>CAWHSI010000005.1:0-2127396 GCA_963831995.1 uncultured Solirubrobacterales bacterium
GGCAGCGGAGAGCACGTAGCTCTTCTCCGAGAGCACGGGCTTGAGGATCACCTGTGAGCTCTCCATCAGGCCTTCTCCCTCACGGAGGCCTCGACGCGCGCAACGATTTGCGGCAGCGCCGCCTCTGAGACGAGCAGCGAAGCCGCTCCGAGCAGATCCGCAACGCCGACGTTCTCAGGGGTCAGCACCGCTACGCGGGCGAGGTTGCGGAACGACAGGGCCGCCGCGGACTCGCTGGCGTCGAGCACCACAAGCGTTGGCTGTGGCTGGGTCCAGTCTTCGAGCAGATCCTGCGCGTCGCTGGTCTTTGGCGCCTTGAAGGCCGCGGCGTCGAGGATCGCCAGCGAGCCGCGCTGGGCATGCAGGGAGAGGGCGCTGCGCAGCGCCGCGCGCTGCTCCTTGCGGTTGACCTTGAACGTGTAGGAGCGGGGCTGGGGGCCGAACACGGTGCCACCGCCGGTCCACAGCGGCGAGCGGCTGGAGCCGGCGCGAGCGCGGCCGGTGCCCTTCTGGCGCCAAGGCTTGGCGCCGCCGCCGGAGACCATCCCGCGCGTCTTCGTTGCTGCGGTGCCACGCCGACGCGCGGCCTGCTCGGCGCGCACACTCTGATGCACGAGCGGCCCGTGGAACTCCGCCCCGAAAGCCGATTCCTGAAGCTTGGCCTTTTTCGGCGTCGCGTCTGCCGGCGGGCTGCCAGCCTGCTTGCGCGTCAGGGTGCGCCCCGCCACTGGGTGTGCGCTTCAGGGTGAGAACGGGAGCGTCAGGCATCGCCACGCACCTCGACGACGCTGCCGCGCGGCCCCGGTACCGATCCGCGCACCAGCAGGAGGTTCTTTTGCTGGATCCACGGCCACGACCTCGAGGCCGGGTTGGGTGACGCGCTTGTTGCCCATCTGACCGGGCCCACGAATGCCCGGGGCGAACGCGCGCGGATCGGCGGAGGCGCCGATCGACCCGGGTGCACGCACGTTGTGCGAGCCGTGGGAGACGGGACCGCGTTTGAAGTTGTGTCGTTTGACGGTGCCCTGAAAGCCCTTGCCCTTGGAGATGCCGGCGATCTTCACCCGCGCCCCGACCTCGAAGGTCTCGACGGTCACCGACTGGCCGAGCTGGTGATCGGCGAGCCTGGTCGCGAAACTCCACCAGGTGGCGCATCGGCGGGGCGTTGGCCTTCTTGAGGTGACCGAGCTCCGGCTTTGAGAGGTGCTTCTCCTTGGTCTGTCCGAAGGCGAGCTGCACAGCGTCGTAGCCATCGCGCTCGACGGTGCGCACCGCGGTGACCGGGCACGGCCCGGCCTCGAGCACGGTGACGCGCGCGACGCTGCCGTCGTCCTGGAATACCTGGGTCATCCCCAGCTTCTTGGCGAGAATCGCTGACATGCCGGCTAATCAGGTGGCGAGGCGGATCTCGATGTCGACGCCCGCCGGAAGGTTGTCCAGGCGCTGAAGCGAGTCGACGGTCTTGGGGCTGGGCTGGTGAATGTCGATCAGCCGCTTGTGCGTGCGAATCTCGAAATGCTCGCGGGAGTCCTTGTCCTTGAAGGGCGAGCGAATCACGCAGTACACGTTCTTCTCGGTGGGCAGCGGCACGGGACCCGACACGGTGGCGCCGGTACGCGCCGCCGTCTCGACGATCTCCTTTGCGGCCGACTCGATTGCGGAGGTGTCATACGCCTTCAACCGGATGCGGATCTTGTTTTGAGTTGCGGCTGCCATTTGGCTTTGTCTCTTCTCGTGCCTTCGTGTGCTTGTCGTGTCTGCCGGGCCTGCTGGTCGACCTCGCCCATATCGCTCACACCGCTGTGCGAGCGACGAAGGGCGGATGCCGTGAAGGAAGTCCGCCCCTCGCGGCGCCTCGCCGGCGGAGCCTTCTTCGTCGTATCGGACTGCAATAAACGGGTGCCCCGGAAACCCGAGGCGCCCTCTGGTACTACTCGATTATCTCGGTGACCACGCCCGAGCCAACCGTACGCCCACCCTCTCGGATGGCAAAACGCAGGCCCTGGTCCATGGCGATCGGCTGGATCAGCTCGATCTCCATCTGAACGTTGTCTCCAGGCATGACCATCTCGACGCCGTCGGGCAGCTTCGCCACGCCGGTCACGTCGGTCGTGCGGAAGTAGAACTGCGGCCGGTAGCCCGTGAAGAACGGGGTGTGGCGACCGCCCTCCTCCTTCTTGAGCACATAGACCTCAGCTTTGAACTTGGTGTGCGGGGTGATCGAGCCGGGCTTGCACAGCACCTGGCCGCGCTCGATCTCCTCGCGCTTGGTGCCGCGCAGCAGACAACCCACGTTGTCGCCCGCCTGGCCCTGGTCGAGGATCTTGCGGAACATCTCGACACCGGTGACCACCGTCGTGGTGGTGTCGTGGATGCCCACGATCTCGACCGTGTCGCCGGTGTTGACGATGCCCTGCTCGACGCGGCCGGTGGCGACGGTGCCGCGACCGGTGATCGTGAACACATCCTCGACCGGCATCAGGAAGGGCTTGTCGAGCTCGCGCACGGGCTCGGGGATGTAGCTGTCGAGCGCTTCGGCAAGCTCGATGATCTTGCCCTTGTACTCCTCGTCGCCTTCCAGCGCCTTCAGCGCCGAGCCGGTGATGAACGGGATGTCGTCGCCGGGGAAGTCGTATTCGGAGAGCAACTCGCGCACCTCGACCTCGACCAGTTCCATCAGCTCCGCGTCATCGACCATGTCGGCCTTGTTGAGGAACACGACGATGTAGGGCACCCCGACCTGGCGGGCGAGCAGGATGTGCTCGCGCGTCTGGGGCATCGGCCCGTCGGCCGCGGAGACCACCAGGATCGCCCCGTCCATCTGGGCGGCGCCGGTGATCATGTTCTTCACGTAGTCGGCGTGCCCGGGGCAGTCGACGTGCGCGTAATGACGGTTCTCGGTCTGGTACTCGACGTGCGATGTGGCGATGGTGATCCCGCGCTCCTTCTCCTCCGGAGCGTTGTCGATCTCCTCGAAGCTGCGGGCTTCGCCGCCCATCTTCTCTGCCAAAACGGTCGTGATGGCAGCGGTCAAGGTCGTCTTGCCATGGTCGATGTGACCGATGGTGCCGACGTTGACGTGCGGCTTGTCGCGCTCGAACTTCTCCTTCGCCACTTGTATTCGCTCCTAAATCGACTTGGATGTTCGCCGCTGGTAGGGCGAACCTGGGAAATCTATCTAAATGGGGACTTTCTTGACTTCTGCCTGCTGTGAGGTCGCCCGGGGTTACTCGACACCGGCTACCTATGCCGGGACGGGTTCGCCCGTGCGTTGCTCGATGATCTTCTCCGCGATGTTCGGAGGCACCTCCTCGTACCCCTCGAACTGCATGGTGTAGTTGGCCCTGCCCTGCGTGTTGCTGCGCAGGTCGGTGGCATACCCGAACATCTCGCTCAAGGGGACCTTGGCGTGGATCGCAAGCGCGTTGCCGCGCTGCTCGGAGCCCTGCAGGTGTCCGCGGCGACGCGAGAGATCGCCCATCACGTCGCCCATGAAGTCCTCTGGCGTTACCACCTCGACCGCGAACACGGGCTCCAGGAGCACCGGCTTGGCGCGCTTGGCGGCCTCCTTGAGCGCGATCGACCCGGCGACCTTGAAAGCGATCTCCGAGGAGTCCACGTCGTGGTACTTGCCGTCCACCAAGGTGACGCGCACGTCCACCATCGGGTAGCCAGCCTTCACACCGTTCTCCAATGCCTCCTCGACGCCCTTCTCGACAGCCGGGATGTATTCGGAGGGGATCGCCCCGCCCTTGATCTTGTTGACGAAGTCAAAGCCCTCGCCGGGGGCGGGCTCCATGTCGATGTAGACCACGCCGAACTGGCCCGAGCCGCCGGTCTGGCGCACGAACTTGCCCTCGATCTTCTCGACCGTGCCGCGGATCGTCTCGCGGTAGGAAACCTGGGGGCGCCCGACGTTCGCCTCGACGCCGAACTCGCGCTTCATGCGGTCGACCAGCACTTCGAGGTGCAGCTCGCCCATGCCGGAGATCTCGGTCTGGCCGGTTTCCTCGTTGGTGCGCACCTGGAAGGTGGGGTCCTCCTCGGCGAGGCGACCCAGGGCGACGGACATCTTCTCCTGGTCGACCTTCGTCTTGGGCTCGACGGCGACCTTGATGACGGGCTCGGGGAAGGTGATGTTCTCAAGCTTGATCGGCGCGTCGGGCGCCGCCAGCGTGTCGCCGGTGATGACCTGCTTGATGCCCACCGCGGCGGCGATGTCGCCGGCGTAGACCTCGGAGACCTCCTCGCGCTCGTTGGCGTGCATCATCAGGATGCGCCCGATCCGCTCGGTGCGACCCGTGTTGACGTTGAGCACGCGCGAGCCCGCCTCCAGTTTCCCGGAGTAGACCCTGAAATAGGTGAGCTTGCCCACATAGGGGTCGGCCATGATCTTGAAGGCAAGCGCCGCAAACGGCTCGGAGTCGTCGGCGTGGCGCTCTATCCGCGGTTCCTCGCCATCGCCCTTGACCGGTTCGGTGCCGACCACGGCCGGCACATCGAGCGGTGAGGGCAGGTAGTCGACGACCGCGTCGAGCAGCGGCTGCACGCCCTTGTTCTTAAAGGAGGAGCCGCACAGAACGGGGGTCAGCTTTGTCGAGAGCGTGGCCTTGCGGATCGCCTGCTTGACGATCTCCCGGGGAACCTCCGCCTCCTCGAGGATCAGCTCCAGCAGGGCGTCGTCGTAGTGAGAAACCTCCTCCAGCAGGTGCTCGCGAGCGGTTTCCGCGGCTTCCCGCAGCCCCTCGGGGATCTCTGTCTCTTCCTGCTCGGTGCCGAGCTCGTCTTTGTAGACGATCGCCTTCATCTTCACGAGATCGACGACACCGGCGAAATCGCCCTCCGCGCCGATCGGCAGCTGGATCGGGACCGGATGCGCTCCGAGCCGGTCGATCATCGTTTGCACACCCTGCTCGAAGTCCGCGCCGGTGCGGTCCATCTTGTTGATGTAGGCGATGCGCGGCACGTGGTACTTGTCGGCCTGGCGCCAGACCGTCTCGGACTGCGGCTCGACGCCGGCGACCGAGTCGAACAGGGCGATCGCGCCGTCGAGCACGCGCAGCGAGCGCTCGACCTCGACCGTGAAATCGACGTGGCCGGGGGTGTCGATGATGTTGATGCGGTGCCCGTCCCACTCGGCTGTGGTGGCGGCGGAGGTGATCGTGATGCCGCGCTCCTGCTCCTGTTCCATCCAGTCCATCACCGCGGCGCCCTCGTGGACCTCGCCGATCTTGTAGGTGCGTCCGGTGTAGTAGAGGATGCGCTCGGTCGTGGTCGTCTTGCCCGCGTCGATGTGGGCCATGATCCCGATGTTGCGGGTCTTCAGAAGTGGAAACTTGCGGGGCATGTTGTGGGCGAGTTCTAGACGGTTGGTGCGCTGGGAAGTCTTTGGCGCCAGCCCCTCGGTTGCGAAGGAGACCGGTGCCGACGCCCGAAGGACCTCGGCTGACGCTCTGTCACCGGCGCTCAGGGCAAAAAAATGGGCCCCCAGGGCCCACTTGCTACCGGACGTCGGGCGTTTCGCTGCTCTATCTGATCGTGTTCTCCATGTTGAGTGCTCCTCGCCCAGGCAGCGCTGGCCGCCAGGCGGAAGCCGACTATAGCAGAGCTTTGGGGCCCGTTCGACCGATCGCGCGAACCTGGCGCGGCGGACCCGCTCCACTACTCCCGCTCGCCGCACTCCTCCAGTTCCGGGGCATCCTCGAACACCCCGTTCAACAGTGCGAGAACACGCGTGGTGACGCGCAGCTCCTCCGCGTCGACATCGGCGAGAGCCTGCTCCCAGCGAGCCTGCCAGGCGGCGCGCTTGGCGTGCACCTTCTCCTCGCCCTGTGCGCTGAGGCACGTGACCACGACCCGCCGGTCGGCGTCGGAGCGGGTTCGCTCGACGTGGCCGCTCGAGGCGAGGTGGTCGAGCATCTGGGTGACCGTGCCGGGCGTGAGCTGGGCCGCGAGCGCGAGTTCGCCCGCCGACATCGGGCCGCGCTCGCTCAGCTCGATCAGCAGTTCCATCTGAGCGTGGCTGACCTCCGAGCCGATCAGGTGCGTGTCGCGGCCGCGCAGGCGGCGCAGGCTGCGAAAAACACGGCGGAAGGCCTTGCCCAGCTCGAGCAGCTCGGCCTGCCACTGCTCGCTCGCATTCTTCGTCGTCGCGGGCATGGCGAGGGTGCGTCGGTTACGCGCCGACCGCGTCGATGGCCATCTCGGCGTTGCCGGCGGGCGACTCGGCCTCGGTCTGCGGACGCTCGGCGCGCAGCAGCATCAGGCACGGAATCAGCGACAGAGCCGCGATCCCCAGCGCCCACCAGTAGGCGGTGTCGAACGCACTGGCAAGCTCGGCCGGCGTGCGAGCGTCCACTCCCGCGCGTTGCAACACGACGGCGAGCACCGCCGTGCCGATCGCGCCACCCGTACGCTGCAGCGCGTTGATCTGCGGGGTGGCGTCTGAGATCTGCTCCGGGCGCATCGCGGAGAAGGCCGCGCTCATCGCCGGCATGAAGCACAGGCCGATGCTCAGACCGCGCACCACCAGCACGAGCGAGATCGCCACGATCGAGGTGTGGGCGCCGATCAGCGTGAACGGGATCGTGCTGAGGCACAGCAGCGAAACCCCGAACATGGCCACGCGCCCGCCGCCGAAGCGCTGGGTCAGGCGACTCGCCAGCGGCATCGCGATCAGCGCGCCGATCCCCTGCGGGCCGGTGAGCAGGCCTGTGTTGACGACGCTCTGACCTCGCACCTCCTGGTAGTAGAGCGGCACGAGGATCATCGCTCCGAAGAGCGCCGCGCCGAGGCCGAAATTCGTGAACGCGGCGCCGGCGAAGACTCGGTTTGCGTACATGCGGATGTCCAGCAGGGGGCGCTCGATGCGCAGGGCGTGAAGGCAGAAGAGGACGATCAGGACGAGGCCCGCGAGCGTCGGCAGGAGCACTTCGCCGGAGCCGAGCTTCGCGCCCGAGCCCAGTTCGCTGACGCCGTAGATGACCGCCGCGAATCCGGCGGGCAGCATCGCCAGACCGAGCATGTCGAGGCGGCCCGCCTCGCCGGAGTCGGTGTGCGGCAGCATCCGCCAGCCCAGCACGAACGCGATCACGCCGATCGGGACGTTGACGAAGAAGATCCACGACCAGTGCAGGTTCTCGAGGATCAGCCCGCCAACCACCGGGCCGAGGATGGGGGCGATCATCGCGGGCATCGACACGTATCCCATGACCCGGCCCATGCGCTGCGGGCCGGCGACCTGGGCCATGATCATCATCGCCACAGGCATGATCATGCCGCCACCGGCGCCCTGCAGAACCCGGAAGACGACGAGCGAGGTCGTGGAGTTGGACAGGCCGCACAGCGCGGAGCCCGCTGTGAAGAGCACGAGCGAAGTCATGTACACCTGCTTGGCGCCGAAGCGCCTGGCGGCCCATCCGGTGACGGGGATGACCGCCGCGAGCGCCAGCAGATAGCCGGTTATGACCCACTGCACCTGCGCGAGCGGGCTGTCCAGGTCGTGGGAGAGGGTGTGCAGCGCGACGTTGACGATCGTCGTGTCGAGGATCGACATGATCATCCCGAGGATGAGCACGCCGCAGATCACCCAAACGTGACGCTCGATCTTCTCCGTGGCGCTGGGGTCGCCTTGCTCGATTGTGGGGCGCGAAGACATTTGGTACCGAAAGTTTAGGTACCAAATCTTTTTCTTCAAGGGTCCGCTATGTGCTATGCATCACACAGGCGCCATCACGGCGCGCCGGGGCTCTACGGGAATGGTGCGCGACGGTCGTGTGTGCGGGCCGAGACCAAGCGAGGCAAAATCGAATAGACCCACCCACCCTGCGTGGCGTGCTACGCAGCGAGTGATCGAGGACGCAGCCTCGCGCCGGTCATCGGCCCGCTCACCAGCGATAGTGCGCGAACGCCTTGTTCGCCTGCGCCATGCGGTAGATGTCGTCCTTGCGCTTGTATGCGGCGCCCTGCTGGGACTGGGCGTCCGTCAGCTCGTTGGCCAGCCGCTGAGCCATCGTCTTCTCGCGGCGGTTGCGCGCGAACTCGACCAGCCAGCGCACCGCGAGCGTGCGGGCACGGCGGGCGGGCACCTCGACGGGCACCTGATAGGTGGCGCCGCCGACGCGACGTGAGCGCACCTCGAGCGCCGGTGTGAGCGCCTTGATGCCGTTCTCCAGCTGCTCGAGCGGGTCCTTGTCGCTGCGCTCGCCGATGATCGCAAGCGCGTCGTAGACGATCTTCTCGGCGGTCGACTTCTTGCCGTCGAGCATCACCTTGTTGATGATCTGCTGAACCAGCTTGGAGCGATGAATCGGGTCGACGTCGATGGGACGTACTTGAGCGGCCGCGCGGCGTGGCATGGAGTGTTACTTCTTCTTCACGCCGTACTGCGAGCGCGCCTTCTTGCGGTCGCTGACGCCGGCGGCGTCGAGCGTGCCGCGCACGACCTTGTAGCGAACGCCCGGCAGGTCCTTGACGCGACCGCCGCGCACGAGCACGACCGAGTGCTCCTGCAGGTTGTGACCCTCGCCGGGAATGTAGGCGGTGACCTCGATCGAGCCGGCGATGCGCACACGCGCGACCTTGCGCAGTGCGGAGTTGGGCTTCTTCGGGGTTGTGGTGTACACGCGCGTGCACACGCCGCGCCGCTGCGGAGCGGCGACCTTCTTCTTGCGCCCCTTGCCGGACTTCAGACCGGGGGTGGCAAGCTTTTTCTTCGGCGCGATGCGGCCCTTGCGCACGAGTTGCGATGTCGTCGGCATTCGGGGCGCAATCCTAGCAGCAAGCCCCGAGCGAGGCCCGACTCATGCGTCGGCGGCAAGCCCGGCCGCGCGCACCGGCGCCGGCATCAGAGCTGCCGCGACGAGCACAAGCACGAACGCGAGCGACTGCAGCACGATGCCGATCGTGCTGCCGGGCATCGGATCGCCGAACACGACGATCCCCCCGGCGACCCCCGCGATGTTGGCGGCGGTGCCGGTCACGGCAATCACGGGAACCGCTTCGCCGTCCTGCAGGCCCCGCGCGGAGGCATAGAAGGCGAGAATCGACGCGAGCACCGCGACCGCCAGCCACGGGCTGAGCGCCACCGCGAGCAGACCGTGCGCGCCGACGATGCCGGTCAGCGCCTTGATCGAGGTGTCCGAGACACCGAAGAGGATGCCCGAGGCGGCGCCGAGCATGATGCCGTGGTGCTCAGCCGGTCCGCCGATGCGGGGACCCATTATCAGCAGCCCGCCGATGCCGAACAGCCCGGCCTCGAAGGAGATCATCGCCGGGTCGGAGAACTGGGAGTGCGCACCGTGCATGGCGGGCAGCGTCAAGCCGAGCATCACAAGGCCGGTTGCCATCAGCCACAGCCCGAGCCACTGCCGGGGGCCGACCTTGAAGCCGAACATGCGGTCGGCCATCACGGCGATCAGCACCACTCCGGCTGCGAGCGCAACCTGCACGACCGACATCGGCGCGAGCGCGAGCGCGGCGACGTGCAGCGCCCAGGACGCGGTCGCGACGATCATGCCGAGCGCAAACCACTTCGAGGAGAACAGCACCCTGATCGAGCGCCAGGGATGGCGCATATCGACCTTGGCGACCGAGTTGGCGCCCCGGTACTTGTAGAAGAAGCCGAGGTTCGCCACAAAGGCGCAGGCGAGCGCGAGGAGTATGCCTAGATCGGGAGTCATGGTTGGTGGCCGAGCGGAGTCATCCATCGGCACTCGGAGAAGGATGCTTTACTGCACCGGCACGGCCTGCGCAGATTAGCGCCCACAACCTCTGTGCAAGCTAAAGACGCCCGACCCTTAATGAAGACGCAACCGAGCAGACCACTGTTGATGGTCGACATCGACGGGGTGATCTCGCTGTTCGGACCCGAGCTGCGCGACCACGGCGCGCGCCCGCAGGGGGCATTCCACTCGATCGACGGCATACCGCACTTCCTTTCGTCCGCCGCCGCCGCGCACCTGCTCGCGCTCGCACGCAGCTTCGAGCTGGTGTGGGCCAGCGGCTGGGAGGAGAAGGCCAACGAATACCTGCCCCACCTGCTGGAGCTGCCGGCACTGCCCCACCTCAGCTTCGAGCGCTCGGTGGGCCGCACGAACGCGCACTGGAAGCTCGGCGCGATCGACGCCTATGCCGGCGCTCGACCCTTGGCGTGGATCGACGACGCATTCAACGACGCATGCCACGAGTGGGCGAGGGCTCGCGAGCCCGCCACCCTGCTCGTGCAAACCGCTCCCGCAAGCGGCCTCACCGAGCGCGAGGCCGCGACCCTCAAGCGCTGGGCGCTGGCGCTCGCCCGGAGTAGTTGACCGCACAGGAAGGGGAGGCACCTGCGCCTCCCCGACCGGGTGGCGTACGCGCCCCCGAAGAGGTAGCGCCACCCGAGACAGCGGCGCACGCGACCCCGAAGGTGGTATGCACCGCTGCCGGCAATGGAGGGGAGAGCTACTCCCCCGACTCCTCGGGCACCTCGAGCTCGCCGAGCCCCTCCACGAAGCCGGGGTCGGAGTTGCCGGCGCCGATCTTCTCAAGCGATGCGAGATCCGCGTCGAACTCGCTGCCGTACCCGGCTCCCAGCGATTCGCCGTCGGTGAGGCCGAGCTCCGCGGCGATCTCGTCCTGGTTGAGCAGGCCGACCTCGTCGATCGCGCGCGGCAGCGGCTCGGACGGTTCGATCTCGATCCGGCGGTAGCGCTTCAGACCGGTTGCAGCCGGGATCAGCTTGCCGATGATCACGTTCTCCTTGAGACCGTTCAGGCGGTCGATCTTGCCCTCCAGCGACGCGTCGGTGAGCACCTTGGTGGTCTCCTGGAAGGAGGCCGCCGAGAGGAACGAGTCGGTGTTCAGCGACGCCTTGGTGATGCCGAGGATGATGTCCTCGTACTGGGCGGTCTCCCCACCCTTGGCGATCACGGCATCGTTGGCGGTCGCGAATTCGTAGCGGTCCACGAACTGTCCGGGCAGATAGTCGGTGTCGCCCTTCTGGTCGACCCTGACCTTCTTGAGCATCTGGCGCACGATCAGCTCGATGTGCTTGTCGTTGATGTCCACGCCCTGGGACTTGTAGACCTCCTGCACCTCCTTGACGAGGTACTGCTCGGTCTCGGTGCGACCGCGGATCGCGAGCAGCTCGTGCGGGTACAGCGAGCCCTCGTTGAGCTGCTTGCCGGCCTGGATCTTCTCGCCCTCGCTCACATACAGCCGCGTGCGCCGCGGGAAGGCGTGGCGATGCTCCTCGCCGGCCTCGTCTGTGATCACCACGGTGAGCGCCTTCTCGGACTCCTCGATCGAGACGACGCCGTCCTGCTCGGCGATCTTGGCAAGGCCCTTGGGCTTGCGCGCCTCGAACAGCTCGACCACGCGCGGCAGGCCGTGCGTGATGTCCGCGCCGGCGACCCCGCCGGTGTGGAAGGTGCGCATCGTCAACTGCGTGCCGGGCTCGCCGATCGACTGCGCCGCGACGATCCCGACGGCATCGCCGATCTGCGCGGTCTGGCCGGTCGCCATCGCTCGCGCGTAGCAGGCCTGGCACACGCCGCTCGGCGCCTTGCACTTGAGCACCGAGCGCACCGGCACGGTCACGCGCACGCCCTTCTCGTGGTCGTCTGAGAACGCTTCGACGATGTCCGCGAGCTGCCGGCGTCCGACTTCCTGACCCTGCTCGACGAGCATGCGCCCGCGCTTGGTGGTGATCGGCTGGGCGGCGGTGCGTCCCACGAGGTTTTCGTTGGGCTCCTCGCCGTCGTTCCAGACGACCATCTCGATGTATTCGTCGGTGCCGCAATCGACCTCGCGGATGATCACGTCCTGAGCGACGTCCACGAGGCGGCGGGTCAGATAGCCCGAGTCGGCCGTGCGCAGGGCCGTGTCGGCAAGTCCCTTTCGCGCGCCGTGCGTGGAGATGAAGTACTCCAGCACCGACAGCCCCTCCATGAAGTTGGACTTGATCGGCCGCTCGATGATCTCCCCCTTCGGATTGGCCATCAGCCCGCGCATGCCCGCCAGCTGGCGGATCTGCTTGAAGGACCCGCGCGCGCCCGAGTTGGCCATCATGAAGATCGGGTTGAGTTCCTCGAGGTTCTCGATCATCGCCTCCGCGACCTCGTCGGTCGCCGCATTCCACTTCTCCACGACCGCCTCGTGGCGCTCCTCCTGGGTGATCAGGCCCATGTCGTACTGGTCGGTGATGTCCCCGACGAGCTTGTCGAACTTGTCGAGGATCGACTGCTTGGAGGGCGGCACGACGACGTCGTTCTTGGAGATCGTGATGCCCGCCTGCGTGGCGTACTTGAAGCCCAGGTCCTTGAACGCGTCGAGCACGAGCGAGATCGTGGTCGCGCCGTAGCTCTGCACGAGCGCGTCGATCAAGCGCGTGGTGTCGCGCTTCTTCATCGACTGGTTGACGAACACGTACTTCGACGCGTCGAACTGCTCGCCGAGCGCCTCGGCGAGCGCACGCTCGATGCGGTCGTTGTAGATGATCCGCCCGACCGTGCTGAGCACGTGCCCGCCGTCGCGTCCCATCGGACGGAACTCGGCGATGTCGTGCAGCTTCACCACGCCCGCCTCGTAGGACAGCTCCGCCTCCTGGGCGGTGCGGAACACGTGCGGACGGGGCTCGTAGGTGGCGCGGTCGATCTTGGCCAGCTCCTCCGCTTCGGGCCCGTAGGTGAGGTAGTAGGCACCGAGGATCATGTCCTGGGTGGGCGTCGCCAGCGGCGCGCCGTGAGCCGGGCTGAGGATGTTGTTGGCGGACAGCATCAGGATGCGCGCCTCCGCCTGGGCCTCGGCCGAAAGCGGCAGGTGCACGGCCATCTGGTCGCCGTCGAAATCGGCGTTGAAGGCGTGGCACACGAGCGGGTGCACCTGGATCGCCTTGCCCTCGACCAGCAACGGTTCGAACGCCTGGATGCCGAGACGGTGAAGCGTGGGGGCGCGGTTGAGCAGCACCGGGTGCTCGTGGATGACCTCCTCGAGCACGTCCCACACCTCGCCGATCATCGAGTCGACCATCTTCTTGGCAGCCTTGATGTTCTGCGCGGACTTGCGCTCCACCAAGCGCGCCATGATGAACGGCTTGAACAGCTCCAGCGCCATGATCTTCGGCAGGCCGCACTGGTGCAGCTTCAGGTAGGGGCCCGCCACGATCACCGAGCGTCCGGAGTAGTCCACCCGCTTGCCGAGCAAGTTCTGGCGGAAGCGCCCCTGCTTGCCCTTGAGCATGTCCGAGAGCGACTTCAGCGGACGGTTTCCAGGACCGGTGACCGGACGGCCGCGACGGCCGTTGTCGAACAGCGCGTCCACCGCCTCCTGGAGCATCCGCTTCTCGTTGTTGACGATGATCTCCGGCGCGCCAAGGTCGAGCAGGCGCTTGAGGCGGTTGTTGCGGTTGATCACGCGGCGGTAGAGGTCGTTGAGGTCTGAAGTCGCAAAGCGCCCACCGTCGAGCTGCACCATCGGGCGCAGCTCCGGCGGGATCACCGGCACGGCGTCGAGCACCATCATCTCGGGCTTATTGCCCGACTGGATGAACGCGCTGACGACCTTCAGACGCTTGACGGCGCGCGCCTGCTTCTGGCCCTTGCCGGTCTTGACCTGCTCCTCCAGCTCGACGCGTTCGGTCTCGAGGTCAACCTGCTGGAGCAGGTCGCGAATCGCCTCGGCGCCCATGCCGCCGCGGAAGTATTCGCCGAATCCATAGGGCGAGCCGAAGCGCTCCTTGAGCTCGCGAAAGGTGGTCTCGTCGTGCTCGATCTGCTTGGGCTCCATCGTCTTGAACAGCTCCCAGACGCTCCGCATCCGCTCGGCGCCGTCCTCGATATAGGCTTCGGTGTCGGCGATGTCCGCCTCGAAGGTCTTGTTCAGCTCCTTGATCAGCTTCTCGCGTTCCTCGTCGGTGATCTTCGAGAGGTTGAGGTCGAGCGAGTCGGCCCACAGGTGGTCTTCGTCGTTGAACGAGGTCTGCTTGCCGCTCTGCAGATACTTCTCGCGACGCGCAAGCGACTCGCGCAGTTCGAGCACGCGCTCCTGCAGCTCCGCGGCGTAGGAGTCGAGAACCTTGTTCACCTCCTTCTCGAGCGTGTCGAGATCCTTGGAGCGGGCCTCGTCGTCGACCCAGGTGACGATCGAGGCGGCGAAATACAACACCTTCTCGAGCTCCTTGGGCGCCATGTCCAGCAGGTAGCCGATCCGGCTGGGCACACCCTTGAAGAACCAGATGTGGCTGACGGGCGCGGCGAGGTCCACGTGGCCCATGCGTTCGCGGCGCACCTTCGAGCGCGTGACCTCCACGCCGCAGCGCTCGCACACGATGCCCTTGTAGCGGACGCGCTTGTACTTGCCGCAGTAGCACTCCCAATCCTTGGTGGGGCCGAAGATGCGCTCGCAGAACAGCCCGTCCTTCTCGGGCTTGAGCGTGCGGTAGTTGATCGTCTCGGGCTTGGTCACCTCGCCCGAGCTCCAGCCGCGGATCTGCTTGGAGGAGGCGAGCGAGATCTCGATTGCGTCGAAGTTGTTTATGTCAATCATCTCTAGTTGCTCCCTTCCGCCGGCTCGCCCACGGGCGCACCGGCGTCGTCCAATTCCTCGAGTCCGATGCCGTCCTCGATCAACCCCTCTATGTCGAGCCCCGCGTCGGACTCGCCGTCCCCGCCGTCCTCGCCGTCCTCGCCCTCGACCGCGGCCGCGCCGTCTGCCTCGGGCCCGGTCTCCGAAACCTCGCCCGTGGGCGCCCTGACGCCCGACAGGTCGATGCCCAGCTCCTCGGCGGCGCGCAGCAGGTCGTCGTCTTCGTCGCGCAGCTCGGTGTGCTGGCCCTCCTCGGAGACGACGCCCACGTCCAGCGCGAGCGACTTCATCTCCATGAGCAGCACCTTGAAGGACTCCGGGATCGACGGCTCCGCGATGTTCTCGCCCTTGACGATCGCCTCATAGGCCTTCACGCGTCCCACCGTGTCGTCGGACTTGATCGTGAGCATCTCCTGCAGCGTGTAGGCGGCGCCGAACGCCTCCAGCGCCCACACCTCCATCTCGCCGAAGCGCTGGCCGCCGAACTGCGCCTTGCCGCCCAGCGGCTGCTGGGTGACCAGCGAGTAGGGGCCGGTGGAGCGAGCGTGGATCTTGTCGTCGACGAGATGCAGCAGCTTGAGGATGTACATGTAGCCGACGGTGACCTGCTCCTCGAAGGGCTCGCCCGTGCGGCCGTTGAACAGCGTCATCTTGCCCGATGCCTGCTCGCCGACGCGACGCGACTTGTCGACGTCCATGCGGATGCGACCAACGTGTGCGTCCTGCCACTTCACAAGCGCGGTGTCGACGTCTTGCACGGTGGCTCCGTCGAACACGGGCGTGGCGACGTACACGCGCCCGCTGCCGCCGTTTGAGTGCGCGCTCTTGTACGCCTCGGTGCCGTCGTCATACCAGCCCTGCGCGGCGGCCCAGCCGAGATGCGTCTCGAGGATCTGCCCGACGTTCATGCGGCTCGGCACGCCCAGCGGGTTGAGGATCACGTCGACGGGAGTGCCGTCCTCCAGGAACGGCATGTCCTGCTGGTCGACGATCTTCGAGATCACGCCCTTGTTGCCGTGGCGCCCCGCGAGCTTGTCGCCCTCGGAGATCTTGCGCTTCTTGGCCACGAACACGCGCACCAGGTCGTTTACGCCCGGCGGCAGGTCGTCGCCCTCGTCGCGGCTGAAGGTCATCACGTCGATCACGACGCCACCCTCGCCGTGGGGCACCTTCAGCGAGGTGTCGCGGACCTCGCGCGCCTTCTCCTTGAAGATCGCGCGGATCAGCTTCTCCTCGGCGGTCAGCTCGGTCTCGCCCTTGGGCGTGACCTTGCCGACGAGCAGGTCGCCGGAGGCGACCTCGGCGCCGACGCGCACGATGCCGCGGTCGTCGAGGTTGCGCAGCGACTCCTCGGAGCGGTTGGGGATGTCGCGCGTGATCTCCTCGTCGCCGAGCTTGGTCGTGCGCGCGTCGATCTCGTACTCCTCGATGTGGATCGAGGTCAGCTCGTCGTCCTGCACGAGGCGCTTGGAGAGGATGATCGCGTCCTCGAAGTTGTACCCCTCCCAGGACATGAACGCCACCATCAGGTTCTTGCCGAGCGCCATTTCGCCCTTGTCGGTCGAGGAGCCGTCGGCGAGCACGTCGCCGGCCTTGACCTTCTGACCCGAGCTGACGAGCGGCTTGTGATGGATCAGGGTGCCCTGGTTGGAGCGCATGAACTTCTGCAGGTCGTACTCATCCCTGCCGTCCGCGGTCTCGATCACGATGCGATTGGCGTCGATGAAGTCGATCGTGCCGCCATTGCGCGCCAGCAGCACATCGCCGGTGTCGAGCGCCGCGCGACGCTCCATGCCGGTGCCGACCAGCGGCGCGTCGGTCTTCAGCAGCGGCACCGCCTGGCGCTGCATGTTGGAGCCCATCAGCGCGCGGTTGGCGTCGTCGTGCTCGAGGAACGGGATCATCGCCGTGGCCACCGACCAGATCTGCTCGGGCGACACGTCGACCAGGTCGACGTCCTTGGGCCCGACCGTCACGTACTGGCCGGCCTGGGTGCGGCACAGGATCTCTTTGCCCAGCAGCTTGCCGGTCTTCTCGTCGATCGGCGTGTTGGCCTGGGCGATCAGCCGCTCCTCCTCCTGGGTGGCGTCCAGGCGCACGACCTCCTCGGTGGCCACGCCGTCCTTGACGACCCGGTACGGCGTCGTGACGAACCCGTACTCGGACACCTCGGCGAACGAGGACAGCGAGCCGATCAGCCCGATGTTCGGACCCTCGGGGGTCTCGATCGGACACATGCGGCCGTAGTGGGTGGGGTGCACGTCGCGCACCTCGATCGGGGCGCGCTCGCGCGTGAGCCCGCCGGCGCCGAGCGCCGAGAGGCGACGACGGTGCGTGAGACCCGAGAGAGAATTCGTCTGGTCCATGAACTGCGACAGCTGCGAGGAGCCGAAGAACTCCTTCAGCGCGGCCACCACCGGGCGGATGTTGATGATCGTCTGCGGCGTGATCGTGTCGGCGTCCTCGGTCGTGAGGCGCTCGCGCACGACGCGCTCCATGCGATAGAGCCCGATGCGGAAGGCCTCCTGGATCAGCTCGCCGACGGTGCGCAGGCGGCGGTTGCCGAAGTGCTCGTACTCGTCGAGGTGCTCCTCGACGGGCTCGCGCGGCATCGAGGTGGCCTCGGCCGCGTAGTCCTTGATCTCGAGCTCCGGCTCCTCGGGCATCCCCAGGCGCTTGGGCAGCGACACGAGCTCCTTGACGAGCGCGAGGATGTCGTCGTGGGTCAGGGTGCGCGTGTCGATGTCGATGTCGAGCCCGAGCCGCGAGTTGAGCTTGTAGCGCCCGACGCGCGTGAGGTCGTAGCGCTTGGGATCGAAGAACAGCTGGTTGAGCAGCGCCTTGGCGTTCTCCACGCTCGGCGGCTCGCCCGGCCGCTGCTTCTTGAACAGCTCGATCAGGGCGCCCTCTTCGGTGCGGGTCTGCTCGGTGTCGGCGTCGATCGTGTTGCGGATGTACAGCGAGTTCTCGAAGAGGCGCATGATCTCCTCGTCGGTGGCGTAGCCCATCGCGCGCAGCAGCACCGTGACCGGCAGCTTGCGCTTGCGGTCGATGCGCACGAACACCTTGCCCTTCTTGTCGATCTCCAGCTCCAGCCACGAGCCGCGGGCGGGCATCAGGTTGGCGATGAACACCTGCTTCTCGCGGTCCTTGGGCTCCATCAGATACGCGCCGGGGGAGCGCACGAGCTGGGTGACGACCACGCGCTCGGTGCCGTTGATGACGAACGTGCCGCGCTCGGTCATCCACGGGAAGTCGCCCATGAACACCGACTGCTCGCGTATCTCGCCGGTCTCGCGGTTGATGAACGCGACCGTGACGGTCAGCGGGCGCGCGTAGGTGAGGTCCTTCTCGCGGCACTGCTCCAGCGAGGCGACGGGCTCGTCGAAGACGAACTCGCCGAACTGCACCGCGAGGTTGCCGGTGTAGTCCTCGATTGGGGAGATGTCGTCGATCGTCTCGCGCAGACCGCCCTTCTCAGGGTCGGTCAGCCACAGGAACGAGCGGCGCTGGATATCGATGAGGTTCGGTACGTCGACAGACTTGTTCAGACGCGCGAAGGTCCGGCGCGTCCGGAGAGCATCAACAGCAGCCAAGAAATGACTCCTTCGGAGGGCGTGAGACGGGCAGAGGCGGGCGCAAACGCGCGACCAGCAAAGATAGCACAGACTATCGACGCCCTCAAGTGGGGCAGCCGGCGCTCACGGACCCCACCCCCCAGCGCCGCGTATGTGGCGCGGCGCTCCGCTGCTCGGGTGGCTGCGACTATCGGCCAGCGAGCCGGATTCTACCGGAGAAAAGCGATTCTCGCCAGCGACGCTAGGATTGTTCGCGGTCGAGCACGCCTTCGATCTTCCAGGCGCCGTCGACGCGCCGCACCGCCATGATCCGGATCGGAAAGGCCGTGACCGGGGTGGCAGCCAGCACGGCAAGGCCCTCCTCGCCCTTCAGACCCAGCTTCACCACCCTCAGCAGGCGCGCCTCGGTGGCAAGCTGGGCGTGGTAGAAGCGAAAGATGCTCGAGAGCACCTCGGCGCAGTCGCGGCCCCGCGCATACGGCTGTCCGCCCGGGCCGGCGAGAGCCGAGGCGACCGTTCGGGCGGTGCTCGCAAGCACCATCGAGCAGGCTTGCCGGCCGTCGGCCGCCGCGGCCGCCGCGAGATAGCGTCTCACCAGAGCCGCCACCGCATGCGTTTCGGCCGCGCTTGCCGAGCGCGCGTATTCGCGCAGGTCGGAGTCGTCCCCGTCGGCGAGCCCGCCGCGTTGGCCCGCGGCTTCTTCGCCCCCTTCCCCGTCGACGTCGCCGTCGCGATCCAGCCGCCCGACGCTGTCGTCGTCGTCGGCGTCCCCCCCGGCTTCGTAGTCGTCGCCGTCGTAGTCGCCGACCGCGTGGCGTGCATAGAGCCGCCTACCGGCGCCGTGCCGCCCCGCGGCGGCGCCGCTGCTCGTGCTCTCGCCGCCACCGCAGGCGCTCGCGCCGAGCGCGAGCAATGCGAGCGCGAGCAGCGCCCACATTGCCCTCCACACGATCCTTGTCCGTCGCATCGGCTCACAAGCATGAGCCGTCGCGACGCTTACTTCAACTCGACGGTGCCTCCGGCCTCCTCGAGTTCGGCCTTGAGCTTGTCGGCCTCCTCGCGCTCGATGCCCTCCTTGACCGGCTTGGGAGCCTCGTCGACCAGCGCCTTGGCCTCCTTCAGACCAAGCCCGGTGGCCGAGCGCACGACCTTGATCACCTGGATCTTCTTGTCGCCCGCCGCAGCCAGGATCACGTCGACCGTGCTGGGACCCTCCTCCTCGGCCGCATCTCCCGCACCGCCACCGCCACCGGCTGCGGCGACGGGCGCGGCCACCGCTGCGGCCGAGACGCCGAACTCCTCCTCCAGCGCCTTGATGCGCTCGGCGAGCTCGAGCACCGAGATGCCCTTCAGCTCCTCTATCCAATCCTGCGTGCTTGTTGCCATTGGTCAGTCCTCCTTGGTCGCTTCGGCGCTCTCGGTCTCGCTTGTGCCCGCTTGGGCGTCCTGCGCCGATGCGTCCGTTTTGTTTTCGTCTTGTGCCGGCTCAGGTGCCGACTCAGCTTGGTCTGCGGTCGATGCCTCCTCCGCGGCGGCCTCATCTGCAGTTGGCTCCTCCGCGGCTGGCTCCTCAGCAGCGGTCTCCTCCGCAGCGAGCTCCTCCGCGGCCGGCTCCTCCGCGGCCGGCTCCTCCGCGGCGGTCTCCTCCGCGGCCGGCTCCTCGGCAACCGTCTCCGCGACGCCCCGCGTCTCGGCCGGCGACTCGCCGGCGGCAGGCTCGGGCTCCGGCGGCGTGCCTGCGGGGATCTCGCCCGATGCCTTCTTCTCCCGCACCTGCCCGAGCGCCACGGCGAGCCCGCCCAGCAGCGCGTTCAGCGTGCGCACCAGGCCGGAGATCGGCGAGGCCACGACGCCGACGAGCTGCCCGTAGAGCACCTCGCGTGAGGGCAGGCGCGAGATCGAGCGGATCTGCTCGGCATCGAGCACCTCGCCGTTCATCAGCCCACCCTTGAACGGCACCAACTGTGTCGACCGCGCCAGGTCCGCGATCGCCTTGGCGGCGAGCGCGGCATCGCCGCGGACGAAGGTGAGCGCCGTCGGGCCCGTCAGCAGCGTCTTCAGCGACTCGGCGCCAACCTCGTCGGCGGCGCGTTCGGTGAGCGAGTTCTTGACGATGCGAAACGTCGCGTCGGCGTCGCGGAGCGCGGTGCGCAGCTCGGCTGCCTGCGGCACGGAGATGCCGCGATAGTCCACGGCGAAGACGGCCTCGGAGCTTTTCAGCTCCTCTGCCAGCGCCTCTATGGTCGCTGCCTTTTGCTCTCGGTTCATGTGGTTCCTTGCTCTCTGTAAGACGCAACGCCCGCACACAGGCGGGCGTCGAGAGCGGGAACCGTCTCGATGCTCCACCTGTCCCGGGCTTCTCCGCCGATCTGCGATCTGCTGGCGGCGCCGGGGGTCTCGGGCGGTGAGCTGTCGATTAAATCAGGCGGCGGCCGGCTCTCCGACTATGTCGCGGGTACGGGTTGGGTCGATTTTGACGCCCGGCCCCATGGTCGAGGCCATCGTCACGGTGCGCAGGTAGCGCCCCTTCGCCGCCGAGGGCTTGGCGCGCACGAGCTCTTCGATGACGGCGGCATAGTTCTCCAGCAGGCGCTGCTCGTCAAAGCTGGCCTTGCCGATCACGAGGTGCACGATCGCGGTGCGGTCGGTGCGGTACTCGATCTTGCCCGACTTGGAGTCTTCGACCGCTTTGACGACATCCATCGTCACGGTGCCGACCTTCGGGTTGGGCATCTTGCCGGACGGCCCGAGGATACGGCCGAGCCGCCCAACCACCGACATCAGGTCCGGCGTGGCGATCGCGACGTCGAAATCGTCGAAGCCCTCCTCCTCGATGCGCTTCGCCAGATCCTCGGCGCCAACCACGTCGGCGCCGGCCTGCTCGGCTTCGCGCGCCTTCTCGCCCTGCGCGAACACGGCCACCTTGACGTCCTTGCCGAGCCCGTTGGGCAGCGCGATCGTGCCGCGCAGCTGCTCGTCGGCGTGGCGCACGTTCAGGCCGGTGCGCACATGGATCTCGATCGACTCGTCGAACCTGGCGCTGGCGAGGCTCTTGACCAGCGCAACCGCCTCCGCCGGCTCGTGCTCGCGCTCGCGATCGACCTTCGCGACGCCCTCGCGGTGGCGGCGCCCATGCGCGCTCACGATGCCACCTCCACACCCATGGACCGGGCTGTGCCGGCGATGATCTTGACGGCCTGATCGACGTCGTGGGCGTTGAGGTCGGCGAGCTTGCGCTCGGCGATCTCGCGCAGCTGGGCGTCTGAGATCTTGCCGACCTTGTTGCGGTTGGGCTCGCCCGAGCCCTTTTCCAGTTTGAGCGCCTGCTTGATCAGCACCGCGGCAGGCGGAGTCTTGGTTACGAACGTGAACGAGCGATCCTCGTAGACCGTGATCACGACCGGGATGATCGTGCCGGTCTCCGCCAGCGTCTGCGCGTTGAACGCCTTGCAGAACTCCATGATGTTGATGCCGTGCTGACCCAGGGCGGGACCGACCGGCGGAGCCGGCGACGCCTGCCCGCCGCGCGCCTGCAGCTTGATCGTTGTGAGTACCTTCTTGGCCATATCTATCCCGCCTACAACTTCTTTACCTGGTCAAAGCCCACCTCTACCGGTGTCTCCCGACCAAAGATTGATACCAGGACCTTGAGCTTGGCGGCATCGTCGTTGATCTCCGAGATCTCTCCGCTGAAGTCTGACAGAGGCCCGCTGACCACCTTGACGGTCTCACCGATCGTGAACTGCGCGCGGGTGCGCGGCGCGGTGGCGACCTCCTTGTGCAGCAGCCGGTCCACCTCCACCTGGGTGAGCGGCACGGGCTCCTGGGAGGAGCCGACGAAGCCGGTCACGCCGGGCGTGCCCTTGACGACGCCCCAGGAGTCCTCGTTGAGCTCCATGTTGACGAGCACATAGCCGGGCATCGTGCGCTTCTCGACGGTGATCTTCTGGTTGTCCTTCATCTCCGAGACCGACTCGGTGGGAACGACGACCGTGCGCACGGCACGCTGCTGGCCGAGGGACACGACGCGGTGCTCGAGATTGTGCTTGACCTTGTTCTCGTGACCTGAGTAGGTGTTGACTACATACCAACGAAACATTCAGCTTCCTGACAGCTTGAAGTGGTGGACAGGACAGGGCGATACGAGAGAGACGCGAACGCGGGCGCTACCTGCTGGACAACGGCCGCCTAGAGAATGAAGTTGACGATCTTTTGCGCCGCCCAGTCGGCGATGCCGAGATAGGCACCCGCGACTGCCACGAAGCCGAGCACGACCGCTGTGGCCTGCGTGACCTGGCGACGGTCGGGCCACTGTACTCGTTGCAGCTCCGCCCAGCTCGCTCGCAGGAACGCAACCGCGCGAACGGGCAGCGACTGCTTGGGCTTGCGCGCGGGTGCGGCCTCGGGCGCCGCGCCCCCCGATGCGCCCTCGCCAAAGGCATCCTCGGCGGCGCTGTCTCGGCGACCGCGCCGGCGGCCCCCGCCACCCCCCGCGGCGGGCACCAGCTCGGCCGGCTCGCCCCCCCGCGAGCCCTCGCCGTTGCGCTGCGGCTCGACCGCCGCCTGCTCGGACTCCAGCTGCTCCTCGACCGGTACCCCGCCGGCGCCGCGGATGAGGGCCGCGTCGAACTCGTCGACGTCCCCCGTGTGGGAGAGCGCACCGGGAAGATCGGCGCGCACCGGCCCGTTCCCCGACGGGGTGCGCGCACTCTCGCGGACGGGCCTGGAGCGGCGTTGCCTTGCGCGCTTGCGATCACGAGCCACGGCTGCGCTCCCGCGCTAGCGAGTCTCCCGGTGGCTGGTGTGGCGGCGACACCAGCGACAGTACTTGCGCAGCGACACCCGGTCGGGGTTGTTGCGCTTGCTCTTGTTTGTTTGGTAGTTGCGGTGCTTGCACTCCTCGCAGGCGAGGGTGATAGCGATCCGTACGTCTCCGCGAGCCATAGTCGGTTCCCTGCGTGGTTGTTGGCGGCGCCCAGGACAAGAAAACCCCGCCCGGGCGCGAGGTGAGGCAAAGTCTAGCGCCCCCGCGCGTTTGGCGCGACGGGGCAAACGTTTACGGCGCACCCACACGGCGTGCGCGATCGGCAAGCGGCCGGGATACCCGTGGGCCGGCGCTCGAAGCCGATTTGTTTTATGGGAGACAAGATCCGGATGCGACCGCGACGAGGGCTCGCGTCGCCGGTCGCGGCGGCCGGTGCGACGGGCCGCGTCAACCGAGGTGGAGATTCGGCCCCCGCCCACACTATTGTCGGCGAGCGAGATGAGCCGCCTCAGCTCCACAGAGCGCGCCGCGCTGGCGGCGATCGCGATCCTGACCGCGCTGGCGGGCGCCGCCAACTACGGGCAGTGGGCGGCCGTGCCGCGCTTTGCCGCGGCGACGCTGGCGCTCGCGGGGCTGGCGTGGGTCGTGTCGTTTGCCACCGAGCAGCTCGGCGAGCGCTTCGGGCCCGCGATCACGGGGATCATGCAGTCCACGCTCGGCAACCTGCCGGAGCTGTTCGTGGTCGTCTTCGCCCTGCAGAAGGGCGAGCTGGTCGTCGCGCAGACGGCGATCGTCGGCTCGATCTTCGCCAACGCGATGCTCGTGCTGGGGCTGGTGATCGTGGTCGGCTCGCTGCGCGCGCCGGACGGCGTGATGCGCTTCTCTCATCGCCTCCCGCGCGACACCGCGACGCTGCTGCTGGTCACGGTCTTCATCATCGTGCTGCTCGGCCTCTCGCTCGCCTCGCACGACCCCGCCAGCCACCACGTGGACGCCATCTCGGCCGTGGGAGCCGCCTGCCTGCTCGTCGTGTATCTCGCCTGGGTCGTGCCCTACCTGCGCGCCGATACCCGGCCGGGCACAGGCAAACGGCCCGAAGCCGACGCCGAGGACGGAGCGGCGGGCGCGGTCGAAAGCAACGCCGCGACTGCCCGGATGCCGAGCGATGACGCCGCGCCCCCGAGCTCCGGGGCGGCCGGGCCGCGACTGACGCTGCGGGTGACGATCGCGCTGCTCGTCGTGGGGGGCGTAGGCTCCGCGTTCGTCTCCGACTGGTTCGTAAACGGACTGGAGCCGGCGATCGTGCAGCTGAAAATCTCCCAGGCGTTCGCCGGCCTCGTGATCGTCGCGATCGCGGGCAACGCGGCCGAGAACACCGCCGGGCTGGTGCTCGCCTGGAAGGGCCGCTCCGATCTCGCGATCTCGGTCGTCAAGAACTCCGTCGCGCAGATCGCCGCGTTTCTGTTCCCGCTGCTCGTGCTGATCTCGTTCCTGCTCGCCACCACGCTCACGTTTGCGCTCGCCCCCGTATACATCGGCGCGCTGCTGGTGATGGCGCTGGCGATGTGGCAGGTCACCGGCGACGGCGAAGCCGCGGCGTTCGAGGGCTGGGCGCTGGTCGCGCTGTATGTGATCCTGGCGACGCTCACGCTGTATGAGTGAGCCACCGGTTGCTCGCTGGGGTGCCCGGGCGAGCTCAGCGCCGCGAGAACGCCCCTGCGGGCCGGCAGGGCCGGCCCCTCCCCCAAAAAAACGGCTCAGTGAGGCTCGAGCACGCGGTCGATCAGACCGTACTCCAGCGCCTGCTCGGCGGTGAAGAAGCGGTCGCGCTCCATGTCCTCGCGCACCTGCTCCTCCGATAGACCGGTGTTTTCGGAGTAGATCCGATCGAGGCGCTCGCGCACGTTCAGGATCTCGCGCGCATGTATCTCGATGTCGGTGGACTGCCCTTCGAAGCCCGCCGAGGGCTGGTGGATGAGGATGCGCGAATTGGGCAGCGCCGCGCGCTTGCCCTTGGTGCCGCCGGCGAGCAGCAGCGAGCCCATCGACATCGCCACCCCGACGCACATCGTGTGGATGTCGGGCTTGACGAAGCGCATCGTGTCGTAGATCGCAAGGCCGGAGTAGACGCTGCCGCCGGGCGAGTTGATGTAGATCGAGATGTCCTTCTCGGCGTCCTGGGACTCC
Source organism: uncultured Solirubrobacterales bacterium (assembly GCA_963831995.1). GTDB lineage: Bacteria > Actinomycetota > Thermoleophilia > Solirubrobacterales > Solirubrobacteraceae > Palsa-744. Next base: position 25,096 of record CAWHSI010000005.1, read on the forward strand.
AGGTGCAGCAGCTGCGCCACGACGAGGTTTGCGACCTGATCGTCGATCGGCGTGCCGAGGAAGATGATCCGCTCGTTGAGCAGCCGCGAGAAGATGTCGAACTCCCGCTCGCCGCGGGCGGTGCGCTCTATGACCATCGGTACCAGGGGCATCGCGCACCACCCCTGGCGGGCCGAGCCGGAGCGATAATGGCGCCATCTGGGCCGACGATGTTTCCCCTGAACCTACCCAACGTGCTGACGGTGGTGCGCATCATGCTGGTGCCGGTGGTGGTCGTCGCGCTGCTCGGCAACACGCCTTCCGGCGACGTGCTCGCGGCGATCGTGTTCGCGCTCGCCTCGCTCACCGACTTCGTCGACGGCTATCTGGCGCGTGCGCGCGACTCGATAACCACCTTCGGCAAGCTGATGGACCCGCTCGCCGACAAGCTCCTGATCGTCGGGGCGCTGCTCTCGCTCGTCTCGCTGCACCGCCTCGAAGGCTGGGTTGCGATGGTGATCATCGCGCGCGAGCTGGCGGTGACAGTGCTGCGCATGAACGCCACCCAGTCGGGCGTGGCGATGGGCGCGTCGATGTTCGGCAAGGTCAAGACGTGCGTGCAGATCGCGGCGATCCTCGCGGTGATCGCCGTGCCCGGCTCGCCCCTGTGGGTGTCGTTGCTGGTCTACCTGATGGTCGCGATCACCGTGCTGTCGGGCCTCGACTACTTCCGTCGAGCCACTCGTCCAGCGCCGTCTGACGCGGCACCGGTGGGCCCTCCATCTCGATCTCCTGGCGCAACTCGCACATGAGCCCATGGCGCTCGGCCACGACGTTGTGCCGGTGGATTGTCTCCAGGTTCTCCTGACGCGCCGAGACGAAGCTCTCGCCGTCCAGCTCGGGGAAGCGCTGCACCACGCCGGCCACCATCTCGCGCACGCAATCCTCCACGAAGCGCGGCCGCCGATGCGCCTTCTCGACCACCTCGACCTCGTCCGAGCGCTTCATCAGCTCGTATATCTCCGAGGACATCGAACCCTCCACGATCTCCAGCAGCGTCGCGGCGTCGATCTCGACGTCGCGACCCTCGACGCATCCGATGTGCAGGGTGCCGAGCCCGCGCTGGTTGTGGGTGGCGAGCGGCACGTGCTCGAGCACGCGATCGATCTGCTCCTCGCTGAAGTCCTCGGCCCGCAGGCGCGCTCGCGCTCGCGCCGCCACCATCTCCTGGGCGCACGGACAGGCCGTCATGCCCGTGGCCGACACCCCCACGAGCCGGCGAGTGCCGCTCGCGAGCGCCACCGCGCGACCGTAGAGCGTGTAGATCTCCTGGGTGCGCACGCCCGACACGGGCGCCGGCTTGTGCTCGGGGTAGCGCGCGGCGATCGTCACCTCGGCGCGCTCGGCGCCCTGGCGCTCGCGCACCAACTCGGCGATGTGCGTCGCGAGCGTCTCGGCTCGAAACGGCGACTCTCCCAGCACGACCTCGCCGATCGCCTCGTTGACGACCTCCTCGAAGCGCGACATGTGCGCGCCCTTCTGGGCGGAGCCGAGGTCCACGAAGCACTCCAGGCGCGCGAAGAACAGCTGCTCGCGGATGCGAATGACCTTCTCGACCCCGGTGACCCCCACGCGGGAGAGCGCGAGCGGGATCGACGGAGTGCGCGCTTGCACGTCGGCGTCGGCCGCGACCCCGGCGCGCGAAGACGAGGTGTGGAGCGCAGCGTGATTGACACCTCGCGGCTAGCCTAGCGGCCGGCGGGCGGCTGGCGGGATGCCGCACGCCGGCGGGCACGCGCAGCGTATCTTGAAAATCGAGACTCCCTGCCGGCAGGCGGCGCCGGCGACGGCCGTATCTGGTATCACTCAGCACATAGCCCGAATCGTCGATCGCATCCGGTCAGGTCGGATTCGGCTGCGCACCTCGCGCAGGTTAGCGTCAATGCCAAACCGAATCGCAAGGGAGGCCAGCAGTCAGGTCAGGGGAGGTCGGAGCGGGGGGTTGCTCCGACGGGGAGTTGTGTGGATCCTGGGGGGTCCGATGTTGAACGCAAGCACCGAAGTTTTGCTGACGGCCGCGGAAGCGGGCGCTGTCGAGCTGGAGGAGGACGAGAACGAGGTCGGAGTACGACCATCTCGCACTCCGCTCGCACCTGGAGGAGATCCACAAAAGCGAGCTCGACCTGAGCAGCGAGCCGAGCATCGACTCGCTGCGGCTGTACCTGCGCTCGATCGGCCGCGTGCCGTTGCTGAGCGCCGAGGAGGAGGTGTGTCTGGCCAAGCGCATCGAGCGCGGCGACGTTGCCGCCAAGAAGCACATGATCGAGGCCAACCTGAGACTGGTCGTGTCGATCTCCAAGGGCTACATGGGGCGCGGCATGAACTTCCTCGACCTGATCCAGGAGGGCTCGCTGGGGCTGATCCGGGCGGTGGAGAAGTTCGACTATCGCCGCGGCTACAAGTTCTCCACGTACGCCACCTGGTGGATTCGCCAGTCGGTGACCCGCGCGATCGCCGACAAGGGCCGCACGATCCGTATCCCGGTGCACATGGTGGACCGGCTCAACAAGGTGCATCTACGCCGAGCGAGCACTGATCCAGCGGCTCGGCCGCGACCCGACGCCGGCAGAGATAGCCACCGAGCTGCAGTGCTCTGCACAGGAGGTGCGCGAGGCTCAGCGCATGGCCCAGCAGCCCGTATCGCTGGAGAAGCCGATCGGCGACGAAGACGGCTCGGAGCTGGCCGATCTTCGTCGAGGACGCATCGGCGCAGACGCCATTCGAGATCGCCTCGGAGGCGCTGCGCCGCCAGAGCGTCGAGCGGGTGCTCGCCTCGCTGCCACGGCGCGAGCGCGAGGTGCTCGAGATGCGCTACGGCATCACCGGCGACCGCGTGCGCACGCTCGACGAGGTCGGGCGCGCGTTCAACATCACGCGCGAGCGCGTGCGCCAGATCGAGAGCCGCACGCTCAAGAAGCTGCAGACAGCCCCGGAGGCCCAGCAGCTGCGCGAGGCAAGCTGAGCCGAGCGGGGCCCGCCCTCCCAGTCTCCAGGCCGGGGGCCGCTATCATCGCGACCCCCGGCGGGGTTCCCGAGCGGTCAAAGGGGACGCGCTGTAAACGCGTTGGCTCAGCCTTCGCAGGTTCGAATCCTGCCCCCGCCATCGATTGAGAGCATGTCCGAAAATCGGGTGCATGGATGGTGGGTGCATGACCAAGTGCCGCTAGCACGCAGGACCCCGAAGGCTTGGCGGCGCCACGTCGAGGGCCGAAGACGCAGTGGCACACCGGTGTCGGATGCCGCCAGCCGCGCGCTAGGAGTTTTCGGACAGCCTCCTGTTGTTTTCATACGTCGCGACGTCCGCGCGCCGGAGCCGGGGTCGCACCGCAAACCTCGCGCAGCGACACCCCGCCACCGTCGCGGCGCGGACGACCGTCTGTAGACTTTCCGTCTGCGCAGCGCGAGAGTGTCGTCCGTGGATCCCATACGCGAGCAGTTCGCAGCCAATCTACGTCTCCATCGCAACCGCATTGGTCTATCTCAGGAGGCGCTCGCGGATCTGTGCGATCTGCACCGCACGGAGATCAGCCTGCTCGAGCGTTGCAAGCGCTCGCCTCGGCTTGAGACGATCGTGATTCTCGCCCGGGGACTGGAGCTCTCCTCCCCGGCCGAGCTGCTCGAGGGGATCGGCTGAGAGCCCGCGCGCAAGCACCGGAGGAGCTCAGAGTTCGAGGCGATCGAAGTGCGATGCCGCTCGCGTCGCGAACACGAAGTCGTCGAGGCGGTGAATCAAACCCGCCGCCTGCAGGCTCGCCAGGCCGTCGATCACCTCAAGCCGCGAAGCGCTCAGCTGACCGACGACCTCCTCCACCGACCAGATGCTTCCCGCTTCGAAGTTCAGAAGCAGACCGAGTATGGCCCCCTCCGCCCCAGCATTTCTCTCCTCGATGACGCAGCTGCCGCGTCCGCTCATTCTTCGGCCCTCCTTTGGCGCCGAGGGCCCGGCCGCCGCGCACCCGCCGGCCGCCGAGCCCGCCCTTTCGTAGACGTCGAAAAAACCTACTCAACCGCCCGGACGACAATAGGAACAGACGTTCGATCGAGCACCCCCTCGGCGGCCCGCGCCCGCTGCGCGAGAGCGAACAGCGTGACCGCCGGCAGCACGAACAGCGGCCCGGCATTCGGGTCGGTCGCGCCTTCGCTCCAGAACGGACCGCCGAGATCCTGACCGTACAACCAGTGGGCAAGCGACAGCACGACCCCGACCGCCAGAGCCGGCCAGCGCAGCGGCGCGCACAAGCCCGTCCAGCAGCACAGTGCGCCACGATCGCCGAGGGGTCGAGCGCCGCCGGAGAGCATCGTCTGCGGGAACGGTAGGATTGGCGGTCACGCCGACGTAGCTCAGCTGGTAGAGCACCTGCATGGTAAGCAGGAGGTCCCCGGTTCGAGACCGGGCGTCGGCTTGGCCAGAATCCTGACTGGCCCAGCGTGTGGCGAGCTCGGCGCCCGGGCACCGAGCGCAGTGCCCGGCGCACGACCGGCGAGGGGAGCGGCGGCAGCGGCGCCGTTACGATCGCAGACACCCGGCGCGAGCCGGAGCGCGATGGAGCCGACACGAACAGACCAGCAGCGGGGCACCCGGCGGGCCGCGAAGGGCGGCGTCGGGGCGCGCCTGCGCCGCGCCGGCGGGCGCGCGCTCGAATGGCTCGTGCCGGAGCGCAATCCGGCCGGCGCGGTGTATGGGATCGTCACGATCGGAGCGCTGCTGGCGGCCGAGAGCGGGCTGCGCGACAACTACCCCGAAACGGTGGGGTCGGCGGCGATTGCGGTGGTGCTGTACTGGTTTGCGCACTCCTATGCCGACGTGCTGGGACTGCGGCTGTCCGAGCACCGACTGCTCAGCTGGGAGGAGCTGTGGCACACGTTCGTGCAGGACTGGGCGATCGTGCGCGGCGCGAGCGCGCCGCTGCTGGCGCTGCTCGTGGCGTGGGCCCTCGGCGCCGGCCAGGAGACGGCCGTCGCGGCGGGCGTGTGGACGGCCGCGGCCAGCCTGGTCGGGTTCGAGGTGGCGGCCGGGCTGCGCTCGCGCGCCAAGCCCTCGGAGCTGACGCTCGAGGTGGTTGTGGGCGCGACCATGGGCCTGGCGCTGCTCGCGCTGAGGGCGCTGCTGCACTGAGAATCGGCGCGGGAGCTGTAATCGAGTCCAATCTCAGATAGCCTCGACATCTATGGGAATGCCCGCGGTGTGCCGCAGCCCGAGTGCCAGCACGTACGTAGACAATAAATCTCTGACATGGAATAATCTTGTTTCCAAGACTCCTTGATAGTCGAGGGGCACAAAGCGTTCGAGGAGATAGCACTAAGTGACGGAGGGTGGGAAAAACCTCGGAGGCGGAGCCCTCGCACCGCGACGATCCCCGGCTTCGCGGACTGTGCCGGCGTCCGCGCGCCATCGCACATCCGCCGGCCCGCGTGCGGCGAGCGCCGAGGAGGCGCCCGGCCGCGCCAAGCGCCAGCGCGCCGCGTCCGGCGCGAACAAGGCCGGCGCCGAGAAGGACGAGGATCGCGACGCGCTGGCGCCCCTGTACGAGCGCCTGCCGCGCGGACCCCATCGGCTCGACCCCGGCGAGGTCGCGGACAACCAGCGGCGGCGGATGTACGGGGCGATGATCGAGGCGGTTGCGACAAGGGGGTATGGGCGCACCAGCGTCAAGCAGGTGGTGACCCTGGCGGGGGTGTCCCGGCGCGCGTTCTACGAGCAGTTCTCGAACAAGCAGGAATGCTTCCTGGCGACGCTCGACCTGATCGCCGAGCAGGCGCTCGCCAATATCGGCGTGGCCTACGAGACCAGCGAGGGCACGCTCGAAGAGCGCTTGCGTGTCGCGTTCGCGGCGTTTGCCGAGGTGTTGCGGCGCAACCCCAAGGGCGCGCGCGTGATGCTGGTCGACGCGCCCTCGGCGGGGCCCGCCGGGTGGGAGCGGCTGACCGAGACGCTGACCGTGTTCGAGCGGCGCGTGGCGGCCAGCTTCGAGCGGGCGCCCGACGCCGTGGCGCCGCCGGAGCCGGTGGTGCGAGCGATCATCGGCGGGCTGCGGCGGGCCACGTTCGTGCGCCTGACCGAGGATCGCTCGGAGGAGATGCCCCAGCTGGTGGAGGACATGCTGAGCTGGACGCTCGCGTTCATGACCGGCGAGCCGAACCCGCTGGACGCGTGCTCGCGCGAGGCGCCGTCGGCGGCGCCGGCGAGTTCGGAGGACGAGCGCGCGCGGGTGCTGCGCAGCGCGCTGGAACTGGCCGCGCTGGAAGGCTACGGGAACCTCACGCCGATGCGGATCGTCGACGAGGCGGGTGTGTCGGTGGACGTGTTCTTCGAGCTGTTCGAGAACATGGAGGAGTGCTTCCTGGCGGCCCTTCAGAAGCTCGGCGAGGAGGTGCGCGAGACCGTGTCGGACCCGCGCCTGGAGCAGCCCGAGCAGTGGGCCGCCGCGGTGCGCCGGGCGATGGATCGCCTGATGCGCTACTTCGAGGCGCGGCCGGCGTACACGCAGACGATCGCCACGGGCGTGTTTGCGATGGGCCAGCACGCGGTCGATCTCGGGGCGCAGCTTGCCTGCGAGGTTGCCGCCAAGCTCACCGCGGGCGCGCCCGGGCCGCCGCTGACGAGGCTTGCGCACGAGGGCATCGAAGGCGCGATCTGGCACACGATCTACGTGCACACCACCAATCGCGGCGCGAGCGCGCTGCCGGAACTGTCGGACTATCTCGCGTTTGTCGTGCTCGCGCCGTTTCTCGGCGCCGAGCAGGCGAGCCGGATCGTGCTCGACGAGCGCTCCTCCGCGCTTGCCGGCGGCTGAGAGCCCGAGCGCGGCGACCGGCCCGGACCGACCCCGCCGGTCCGCCGGGCCCGCCGACCCCGCTCGGGGGCCGCGACGTCAGCTCTTGCGCCGGTTGCGCATCTCGGCGAAGTGCGTGAGCAGGATGCCGACCAGCAGCGAGGCGACGATCACGACGATCAGCGGGGTGCTGGTTGTGCCGAAGATCCAGTTGACCTCGACCTGTTTGACGTTGAGCACCGCGAACAGGGTGATCAGCACGGCGAGCACGACGAGCACCGCCGCCCGCGCGTTCTCGCGGCGGCTGCGCTTCGCCTGCGGCTGCGCTGAATCGGTGCCTGCCACAGGCTGATGCTACCCGCTGGAGCGACCGGCAAGCTCCTCGCGCACCCAGGGACAGCCGGCGGACAGCTCGGAGACGCCCATCGCGGCGGCGACGTTGAGGGCCATGCCGCCGCGAACGAAGTCGTCCACGCGCTCGGGCTCGGCTTCGGAGAGCTCGGCCACGAACCGCACCAGCTCGGCGTAGCGGCGGCGCACGCGCGCGCAGACCGCGCCGTCGTCGCAGGCGGCGTAGGCGTGGTGCTGGAGCATCAGGTAGCGGCGGTCGGTCTCCAGCAGCTGCTTGTAGGCGCGGCCCATCGCCATCAGCACGTCCTCGCAGTCCTCGGGCGCGCCGCCCGCGCGATACTCGGCGGCGGCCTGCTCGAACGTCTCGGCGAAGCGGTCGAAGCAGTGCTCGACGGCCGCGAGAAACAGCTCGCGCTTGCCGGCGAAGAGGCTGAACACGTACGGTTGGGCGACGCCGACGCGACGGGCGATGCGATCGACGGGCGTGCCGTGCAGGCCCCCGACCGCGAACTCGTGCACGGCCGCCTCGATCAGCGCCTGGCGCCGCTCGGCGGCGGGCACGCGGCGGCGGGCCGGCTCGACATCTGGCGAAGCTTCGATCACGTGGCGGTCCCCATGTGCTCCATACTCGCTCATATCCCTCGACGAGGAGTTTAGCAGTCGCTAATAATTTTTTGGGGATGGGTCGTTCCCTCGATCCGAACGATCCCCTGGCGCGGCGCCGGGGCGAAGCGGCGCAACCCGCGGGTCCGAGCGGGGTTCAAGAGCCGATGCCCGAACACGGCGCGAGGCGGCGCGCGACCAGAACTCCAGCGCGCGACGCGAACACCGGCGCGCGACGCGAACTCCAGCGCGCGACGCGAACTCCAGCGCCCGACGCGAACACCGGCGCGCAACGCGAGCACCAGCGGACACCACGGCGAGGATGGGAGCCCCAGATGGCGAATAGATCGGGTGCGATGAGCAGCGAGCACACCCGCCGAGCCTTGCTTGCGTTCGCGACCGCCGGCGCGGTCGCGCTCGCGGGCTGCGGCTCGGGGGCCATCAAGACCGTGTCGGTTTCGGGCACGTTCAGCCCGCACACGACCGCACGGCACACGACGAGCACGACCACGACGAGCGGCACCTCCCCCACGACCGCGACCGCGCCCACGACGCGGACGGGCGCGGCCGCGAGCCCGAGCGGCGCAGGCGGCGCGCAGGCCACGCGCACCACGACCGCGCCCGCGTTCACCAGGGAATCCACCGGCAACGGCGGCGGCGAAGGCGTCGCGGCCGCGGTGGCGAGCGTCAGGGCGCGCGGGTACACGGTCGCCGACACCTCCACATATCGCCCCGAAGACACCCTGCGGGTGTTGATCGGCACGCGCAGCGACTCCAGCGACGGGTATGGCCAGCAGGCGTTCTTCTTCGTGGACGGCAGCTACATCGGCACCGACGCCAAGCAGCCGAGCGCGAGCGTGCGGGTGGTTGGGCAGAGCGACACCGAAGTGACGCTCGCCTACCCGCTCTACAGGCCGGGCGATCCGCTCGGCCACCCCAGCGGCGGCGAGAGCACCGTGCGCTTCCAGCTCGACAACGGGCAGCTGACGGCGCTCGACCCGATCCCGCCGGCGAGCTCGGCCACGGGCACTTCGCGCAACTGAGCCCCGCGCGGCCTCGGCGCCGCGCGGCATGCTCGTGGCCACAGCGCCGCGCCGCGCGCCCGCGGGCCTCAGCGCCGCGCCGCGAGCGCGCGCCGGCCGATGTCCATGCCGAAGCGCAGGAACGCGCGCGGGACGCGCTCGGCGCGCGCGACCACGTCCTCCAGCGCGGCGGCGAAGCGGCGGATCTCCGACTCCTCCACGACCAGCGCCGGCAGCGCCTTGACGACGTTCATGCGGTGGCCGGCGACCTGGCAGAGGATGCGGTGCCGGTGGAACAGGGGACCGACGATCAGCTGGGAGAAGATGCCCGGCTGGGCGCGCTCGGCGGCGTTGTAGACAGAGCGGCGCGCGCCGCGCTGCGGCGGGTGGAACTCGATCGCCCACATCAGGCCGAGGCCGCGCACCTCGGAGACGACCTCGTAGCGACTCGCCAGCGGCAGCGTCAGCTCGGCCAGCAGCGCGCCGAGCCGCTCGGCGCGCGCCACCAAGCCCTCGTTCTCGAGCACGCGCAGCGTGGCGAGCGCGGCGGCGGCGGCGAGGTCGTTGCCGCCGAACGTGGAGCCGTGGCGGACGGCGCGCTCCATGCCGTCGAACACGCGGTCGAACGCATCGCGCGAGACGAGCACCGCGCCGACGGGTACGAGGCCGCCGGAGAGCGCCTTCGACAGGCAGATCAGGTCCGGCGCGAGGCCCCAGTGCTCGAGCGCCAGGAAGCGGCCGGTGCGCCCCAGGCCAGTCTGGACCTCGTCGCACACGAGCAGCGCGCCCGCTTCGCGGCACAGCCGCTGGGCGCCCGCCAGGTAGCCGTCGGGAGGCACGTTGACGCCCTTGCCCTGCACCGGCTCGACGACGAACGCGGCCACCTCGCCGCGCCGCGCATCGCGCCGGCCCTGCTCGGGACGGGGCCCGTCCGCGCCAACGGCGCTCGCGCCGCCGGCGAGCGCGCGCTCCAGCGCGTCGAGGTCCCCGAAGGGCACGGCCTCGCAGCCCGGCAGCAGCGGGCCGAAGCCCTCGCGGAACTCCTCGTTGCCGTTCAGCGAGAGCGAGCCGAGCGTGAGCCCGTGGAAGGCGTGCTCGGCGAACAGGACGCGCGGGCGCCCGGTGGCGGCGCGGGCGATCTTGATCGCGGCCTCGACCGCCTCGGTGCCGCTGTTCGCCGGCACCATCGCGGCGACCGACCCGGGCGCGCGCGCCAGCAGCTGCTCGGCCAGCACGCCGCTCAGCAGTGTCACCCCGAGCTGCGGCAGGTTGGCGGTGCGCGCGTCCATCGCCTCGCGCACGGCGGCGATCGCCTCGGGGTGGTTGCGGCCGATCGCGAACACGCCATAGCCTGAGAGCAGGTCGAGGTAGCGCTCGCCGCGCGAGTCGATCAGGTGCGCGCCCTCGCCCGCCACCCACCGCCTGTCGAAGCCGAGCGTGCGCACGATCCGCCCCAGCTTGGGATTGAGATGGGCGTCGTTGAGCGCCATCTCCTCGCCGGAGCGACCGGCGAGGATCTCGCGCACCGGCGGGACGCTGGACATACGGCTTAGCCTACGCCCAAGCGGCCCGCACGGCCCCGCGCGGAGGGGGTCGTGCGCTGAGGGATCGAACGCGGGCTCAGCCGACTCGGGCGCGCGAGCGGCGCGAGCTGCGGTTGCGACTGCGCGAATTGCGGCCCTGACCCCGCGGCGCGCCCTGCCCGGGGCGCGTGGAGTCGCTCGGAAAGCCGCCGAGCTCCAGCTCGCGGTGCAGGCCGAGGCCGCCGACCATGCCGGCGAGCTCGCGCGCCTGCTCGCGCAGCACGAACGTCACGCCGACGCCGCAGGCGCCGGCGCGCGCGGTGCGCCCGACGCGGTGCACGTAGTCCTCGCGCGTGGCCGGCATGTCGTAGTTGATCACGTGGGTGATGCCCGACACGTCGATGCCGCGCGCGGCCACGTCGGTGGCGACGAGCGTGTCGACGTGCCCGCTCTCGAAGCGCGCGAGCGCCCGCTCGCGCTGGGACTGGGACTTGTCGCCGTGCATCGCGACGGCCGGCACGCTGCTGGCGGCCAGCCGCTTGACGAGCCGGTCGGCGCCGCGCTTGGTGCGCACGAACACGAGCGTCAGGCCGCGGCCGGGCTCGGACAGCTCGGCGACCAGGCGGTCGACCTTGCCCTCGTGGGAGACGGACACGAAGCGGTGCTCCACATCGCCCTTGCGCTCCTGCGAGTGGGCGTGCTCGTGGCGCGCGGCAGCTTTCGTGTAGGCGGCGGCGATCTTGCCGACCTCGCCCTGCAGCGTCGCCGAGAACAGCAGCGTCTGGCGCTCGGGGCGCGTCATCTTCACGATCCGATCGACGACCGGCCGGAAGCCCATGTCGAGCATCCGATCGGCCTCGTCGAGCACGAGCAGGCGCACCTGCTTCAGCGACACGTCGCGGCGGTCGATCAGGTCGAGCAGGCGCCCGGGCGTGGCGACCAGGATGTGGGCGCGGGCGGCGAGGCGCGCCTGCTTGACGATGCCGGCGCCGCCATACACCGCGGCGATCGAGAGCGCGCGGACGTGGGCGATCGCGCGCAGGTCCTCGACGATCTGCAGCGCAAGCTCGCGCGTCGGCGCAAGCACCAGCGCGGAGGGGCGCGGGTCGCTGTCGCGCAGGCGCTCGACCAGCGGCACGCCGAAGGCGAGCGTCTTGCCCGAGCCGGTGGGCGACTGGACGAGCACGTCGCGGCCGTCGAGCACGTCGGGGATCACCATCCTCTGGACGGCGAACGGCGACTCGACGCCGCGCGAGGCAAGCTCGCGGGATACGACCTCGGACACGCCGAGGTCGGCGAAAGAACTGGACTTCATGTTGTGATGCTCCTTTGTCGCGGCCCTGTGGCCGCCATGCGAGGGGAGATTCGTTACTGGCCCCATCCGCGCCCCAGGGAGCACCAACAAAGACAAGAACCTCGCGGATGACGTTTGTCGTCCGTGCCCGCACCGTAGCACGGACCGCCCCGCGTCACGGGGTGGCGCGTGGCGCCGCCGAACGGCGCTCAGGCGGCCAGGCTCTTGGCGGCCCTGCGCTCGGGCGCTATGCGCACCACGTCCCACACGAGCCCGACGCGCTCCATGCCGCGGATCACGATCGCCGAGACGTCGAACTGGCGCCAGGAGAACCCGTGGAAGGCGGAGGTGGGAAATGCGTGGTGGTTGTTGTGCCATGCCTCGCCGAGCGAGAACGGCGCCAGCCACGCGAGGTTGCGCGAATGGTCGCCCGTCTCGTAGCTGCGCCGCCCGAAGAAGTGGCAGAGGGAGTTGATCGAGTAGGTGACGTGGTGCAGCACGAGCATGCGCACGGCGCCGCCCCACAACAGCCCGGTCAGCCCGGCGGTCCAGGTGCCGCCGATCGCATACCCGAGCCAGAAGGCCGCGAGGAGCCCGCCGATCGCCCATACGAAGAAGGTTTTGTCCACGAACGACACGACCGGGTCGGCGATCAGGTCGGGGGCGTAGCGCTCGCGGTGACCGCGGGCGGTGTGGACGAACAGCCAGCCGACGTGCGCGTGGGCGAGGCCGCGCAGCGCGCCGCGCAGGCCGGTGCCGTGATCGACGTGCGGGCTGTGGGGGTCGCCGTCGCGGTCGGAGAAGGCGTGGTGCTTGCGGTGGTCGGCCACCCAGGAGATCACGGGACCCTCGATCGCGGCCGAGCCGAGCACCGCGAAGACGAAGCGCAGAGCCGGGCTTGTCTTGAACGATCTGTGGGTAAAAAGGCGATGGAAGCCGACCGTTATGCCGAGCGCCGTGAGGAAATAGATGATCGCGAACACAGCCAGGTCCGAGCCGTGAAGCAGGCCGTCCCACAACTGCCACGCGACGACGCCGAGCGCGACGATCGGGCCGACCGTGATCAGGCCGGTGAGGAAGCGGTCGAGATTCTCGAAGGCGACCGGCTGCACGTCCTCGGCGGTGGGAGCGTCCCGCCGCGAGCTCGCGCCGCCGGCATGCTCGCCGTGGGCGTGCTTCGATGCGGGCGGAGAGGCGGGGGGACGCTGGATAGAATGGGCGCTCATCGATGTGCTCGCGCCAGCAAGGTAGCACGCCGCGACGATGTGAGAGGACACCACGCGATGCCTGATGACCAGCTCGGTTGCCCGCGAAACACTGGCTGGAGGGCCGCTGCCGCCGGGCCGGGGAGCCAGGCGCCGCAGAGCCGCAGAGCCGCCGCCGCCGAGCGGGAGGGCCAGGCGCCGCAGAGCCGCAGAGCCGCCGCCGCCGAGCGGGAGGGCCGATGCCGCTGACCAACACCGAGCCGCTGCGGCGCGAGCTTGCGGGCGTGCTGCCCGAGCGGCACTTCAGGGTGCGCTTCTGGGACGGCAGCGAGCTGCCCTCCACGAGCGGCAACGGCGACGGGCCGACGTTCGTCCTGCGCTCGCCGAAGGCGGTGGCGCACGTGCTGCGCGCGCCCGGCGAGCTGGGCCTCGGCCGCGCGTATGTCGCGGGCGACCTCGACGTGGACGACCTCGACCGCGTGATCGATTTGATGGACGACTTCCAGGAGCCGCACATCGACGTCGCCACGCGCGCCCGCATCGCGCTCGCCGGCATCAGGGCGTGTGGGCTGACGGCGCCTCCGCGCGCGCCCCGGGGCGAGCTGCGGCTGAGGGGGCGCAGCCACACCCGCGAGCGCGACTCCAGGGCGGTGCGCCACCACTATGACGTCTCCAATGAGTTCTTCGAGCTGTTCCTCGACGAGTCGATGACCTACAGCTGCGCGATCTTCTCGCGCGGCGCGAAAACGCTCGAGGAGGCGCAGCTGGCGAAGCTCGATCTGGTCTGCCGGAAGCTCGCGCTGCAGGAGGGCGAGCGCGTGCTCGACGTCGGCTGCGGGTGGGGCGCGTTCGTGATCCACGCGGCCAGGAACTACGGGGTGCGGTGTGTCGGCATCACCCTCTCCCCGCCCCAGGCGCAGCTGGCGCGCCGGCGGATCGCCGAAGCGGGGCTCAGCGACCGCGTCGAGGTGCGCGTGGCCGACTATCGCGACCTGCACGGCGAGCGCTACGACGCGATCGCCTCGATCGGCATGGTCGAGCACGTCGGCGAGCGCAACATCGACGTGTACGCGCAGAAACTGCGCGGCCTGCTCGGCCCGGAGGGGCGGCTGCTCAACCACGGCATCGCGCACCTGCCGCACGGGCTCGGCTATCACGGCGACTTCACCCAGCGCTATGTGTTCCCCGACGGCGACCCGCTGCACCTCTCCCGCGTCCAGCTGGCGCTCGAGCGCGCGGGGCTCGTGACCGACCACGTCGAAGCGTTCGGGCAGGACTACTACGACACGTTGACCGAGTGGATCGAGCGCCTCGACCGGAACCTGGAGCGCGCCGAGCAGCTCGCCGGCCCCGAGCGATTGCGCGTGTGGCGCCTGTACCTGCGCTCGGCGCGCAACATCTTCAAGACCCAGTTCGTCTCGATCTACCAGGTGCTCGCGCGACCCGCCACCGGCAAGACACCAAGCCGGCCTATTCGAGGTTGGCCATGACGTGCTTTACCACTGTGTAGTCCTCCAGGGAGTAGACGCTCAGGTCCTTCCCGTAGCCGGACTCCTTGAAGCCCCCGTGCGGCATCTCTGAGACCAGGGGCAGGTGGTCGTTGATCCACACGCAGCCGAACCGCAATGCCCGCGAGACCCGCAAAGCCCGCCCCACGTCGCGCGTCCACACCGAGGAGGCGAGGCCGTAGCGGGTGTCGTTGGCCCACTCGATCGCCTGCGCCTCGTCGCCGAAGCGCTGCACGGTGATGACCGGGCCGAAGATCTCCTCGCGGATCATCTCATCGCCCTGCTCCAGGCCCGCGACGACCGTCGGCTCGTAGTAGAAGCCGTGGCGCGGGGAGGCGACCCCGCCGGTCACGACCTCGGCGTGCCCGGGCGCGCGTTCGACGAAGCCGGACACGCGCTCCAGCTGGCGCTCGGAGTTGACGGGGCCAAGCGTCGTGTCGGGCTCGAGCGTGTCGCCGATCACCAGCTCCTTGGCCTGCGCGGCGAGGCCCGCGACGACGTCGTCGTAGACGCGCTCGCTGGCGAGCACGCGCGTGGCGGCGGTGCAGTCCTGGCCGGCGTTGTAGTAGCCGGTGGCGGCGATCGTGGCCATCGCGCTCTCCATGTCGGCGTCGTCGAAGACGATCACCGGCGCCTTGCCGCCCAGCTCCAGGTGCACGCGCTTGAGCGTGTCAGCGGCCACGCGCGCGACGTGCTTGCCCGTGGCGACCGAGCCGGTCAGGGAGATCATGTCCACGTCGGGGTGCTCCAGCAGCGCCTGCCCGGTGGGTTGGCCCGGGCCGGTGACGACGTTCAGCACGCCGGGGGGCAGGATGTCGGCGGCCAGCTCGGCGAAGCGCACGGTCGTGACGGGCGTGGTCTCGGCGGGCTTGAGCACGACCGTGTTGCCGGCGGCGACGGCGGGGGCGAGCTTCCAGATCGCCATCATCAGCGGGTAGTTCCAGGGTGTGATTTGGCCGATCACGCCGACCGCTTCGCGGCGCGCCCAGGAGGTGTAGCCCTGCATGTACTCGCCGGCGGCGCGACCCTCCAGGCACCGTGCGGCGCCCGCGAAGAAGCGCAGGTTGTCGGCCATCGCGGGGATCTCGTCGCGCATCACCGCCTCGATCGGCTTGCCGGCGTTGTGCGCCTCCAGGCGCGCCAGTTCGTCGGCGTGCGCTTCGACGGCCGCGGCCAGGGAGACGAGCGCGAGCGCGCGGTCCGAGGGCGTCGCCCGCGACCAGTCCTCGAACGCGCGGCGTGCGGCGTGCACCGCTTTGTCGACGTCTTCGGCGTCCGACACCGGCGCGCGCCACAGCTCGGTGCCGGTCGCGGGATCGAGCACCGCCATCGTCTTCCCTTCTTCGCGCAGCTGCGAATCGCCCGCGATCAGGTTGCGAAGCACTTGTGGGCCGTTGGCCATCTCGCCGTCTCCTTGATCTCTCGCGTGTTGTTCTCCGACGCCTATGTATTGGAGGGATTTGGGGCTCGTTCGACCTGCTCCGAACGCGCCCCGTCGAAGTCGAAGGAGGGCGTGGCGAGCGCGTGCGCCACCGCCGGGTGGACGATCTCCCCGGCGCGCACGTTCACCCCGCGGCGCAGCGCCCCGTTGCGCCGGATCGCCTGCTCGAATCCGCCGGCCAGCTCGATCGCGTAGGGCAGGGTGGCGTTCGTGAGCGCGTATGTCGAGGTGATCGGAACGGCGCCGGGCATGTTCGTGACGCAGTAGTGTGCGATCCCGTCCACCTCGAAGGTGGGGTCGGAATGGGTGGTCGGGCGCGAGGTCTCAAAGCAGCCGCCCTGGTCGATCGAGACGTCGACGAGCACCGCGCCGCGCTTCATGCCCGCCAGCTGCTCGCGCGCGATCACGCGCGGGGCGCGGTCGCCGTGGATCAGCACGGCGCCGATCACGAGGTCGGCCTGGGGCAACATCTCCTCGATCGCGAGCGCCGAGGAGTAGACGGTGGAGGCGCGCCCGCCGAAGGCGACTTCCAGCTCGCGCAGGCGGTCGACCTGCCGGTCGAATACGAACACGTCGGCCTGCATGCCGATCGCGATGAAGGCGGCGTTCATGCCGACCACGCCGCCGCCGATCACGAGCACGGTGGCGGCGGCCACGCCGGGCACGCCGCCGAGCAGGATGCCGCGCCCGCCCAGCGGCTTCTCCAGCATGAAGGCGCCGGCCTGCGTCGCGATCTTGCCCGCCACCTCGCTCATCGGGGCGAGCAGCGGCAGGCGCCCCTCGTCGTCCTCGACCGTCTCGTAGGCGATGCAGCTCGCGCCGCTGCGGCGCAGGCCCTCGGCCAGCTCGGGCTCGGCCGCGAGGTGCAGGTAGGTGAAGAGCACGTGCTCCTCGCGCAGCAGCGCCACCTCGGCGGGCTGCGGCTCCTTGACCTTCAGGATCAGCTGCGCCTCGGCGAACACCGCGTCGGCGCTCGCGCAGATCCGCGCGCCCTGCGCGGCGAACTGCTCGTCGCTGAGCGCGCTGCCGAGGCCGGCGCCGGACTGCACGAGCACCTCGTGTCCGTGCGAGCGCAGCTCGCGCACGCCGGCGGGCGTGATCGCGACGCGGTACTCGTCGGGCTTGATCTCGGTGGGTACGCCGATTCTCATGTGAGCGTGGGCTGGGGCGCCTGGCCGACCTGGTGACGAGGGCACGACCCCCAATTCCAAAAGAACAAACTACACGAAGGGCCGGATCGATGTGTTCTCATCGCTCCGCCGCGCGCTCGCGCGAGCGGGACGGGGGCACCGGGACGGGGTCTCATCGACCCGCCGCACTGCCGCACGAGCGGGAGGGGGGCGCCGGAACGAGGGCCCATCGACTCGCCGCACTGCCGCGCGAGCGGGAGGCGGGCGCCGGGACGAGTTCTCACCGCGCCAGCTCCCGTCCGCGCAGCGCCAGCCAGAACTCGATGCGGTCGCGTGCGTGGGAGAAGTCGCGGCCGGTGAGCGCCTCGACGCGTTTGATGCGATAGCGCAGCGTGTGGCGATGGCAGTACAGCTCCTGCGCGGCCCGCTCCCAGTGGCCGTTCTGTTCGATGAACACGTCGAGCGAGCGCAGCAGCTCGTCGCCGTACTCGCCCTCGTCGCCCTCGACCGGGCCGAGCACGCTCTGGCAGTAGGAGGCGAGCGCGTCGTCGTCCTGCAGGGAGAGCAGCAGCTGGAAGGCGCCGAGGTCCCTGTGGGAGGCCACCTCGGGCGCCTCGCCGTTCGACAGGCGCACGGCTTCCAGCGCGCAGCGGGCCTCGTGGAAGCTGCGCCTGAGGTTGTGCGCCGGCGCGGCGCGCGAGGCGGAGGCGCGCACTTCGCCGAAGCGGCTTGCCAGCTCGCGGCGCATCCTGCCCGCCAGCTCGACGGGGTCCGCGCCGGCAGCCCCGCCCGTGCCCGCGGCGCGGTCGCGAGGTGGGCCGTCCGAGCAGTCCACGACCGCGCACAGCAGCCCGTTGCGCAGCGCGACGAGGCTGTGCGCGCCGGCGCGCTCGAGCATCGCTTCCAGGGCCGACGCGGCCGCGCCGGGGTCGCGCATCGCAAACGCCAGCACGGCCGCGCTCTCGCCGATCCCGAACGGGCGCAGCCGCGACTGCAGCTCGTCGGGGTAGAGCCGGCCGGTGAGCGCCTCGGCGAGCACGTCGCCGGCCATGTTGCGCTGCAGCAGTTCGTAGCGCTCGTTGAGCAGCTGCGCGAACACGCGCTCGGTGACGGCGATGAACGGCAGCTCATACGGCACCTCGAACAGCGGGAACTCCAGCTTGCGCGCCGTGTTGAGCACGGCGGCGGGCAGCCTGCGGTGCACGAACCCGGTGCCGAAGCCGAGGCCCGCGATCTCGCGCTCGACCAGGCGCTGCACGAATTCGCGCTGCAGCTTCGCGCCGTGCAGCTGCAGGCCGGTGGTCAGCAGCAGCTCGCCGCCGCGCAGCCACGGCGTCGGGTCCAGCAGCTCGGTCGAGTGCACCCAGCGCACGCTGGCCTGCGCGTGCTCCTCGCCCGTGGCAAGCGTCAGGTCAAGCTCGGCCACGAGGCTCTCGACCGTCAGCACCTTACGGCGCTCCCGCTGGGCATCATCGAATCTAGGATTCGATGATGGTTTGAAGAGAGGGGTGCGCGCACCGCATCCGCTCGGGCCGATTCCGTTCGCGCCGCCATCATCTCGACCCGCCCTACCGCTTGCCGATCCGCTCCCACGCCTCGGCGAGCACGGGGCGCAGGATGCCCTCGATCTCCTCGAACTGCTCGCGGTCGGCGATCAGGGGCGGTGAGAGCTGGATCACGGGGTCGCCGCGGTCGTCGGTGCGGCAGATCAGCCCGCGCTCGAACAGCGCACCGGAGAGGAACCCGCGCAGCAGCTCCTCGGACTCGCGCGCGTCGAACGTGCGCTTGGTGTCCCTGTCCTTGACCAGCTCGATCGCGTGGAAGTACCCGGCGCCGCGCACGTCGCCGACGATCGGCAAATCCCGCAGCGACTCGAGCATCGCGCGGAATTCGCCCTCGTGGACGAGCACGTGCTGGTTGATGCGCTCGCGCTCCATGACGTCGATGTTGGCCATCGCCACCGCGCACGCCATCGGGTGCCCGCCGAAGGTGAAGCCGTGGTTGAAGATCGCACGCGCGTGCAGGAACGGCTCGGCGACGGCGTCGGTTGCGATCACCGCGCCCATCGGGGCGTAGGCGGAGGTCATGCCCTTGGCGGTCGTGACGATGTCCGGCCGGCAGTCGTAGCGCTCGCAGCCGAACCAGTGCCCGAGCCGGCCCCATGCGCAGATCACCTCGTCTGAGATGAGCAGCACTTTGTGGCGGTCGCAGATCTCGCGCACGCGCTGGAAGTAGCCGGGCTGGGGGACGAAGCAGCCGCCGCCGTTCTGCACCGGCTCGAGGATCACCGCGGCGACCGTGTCGGGGCCCTCGAAGAGGATCGCCTCCTCGATCGCATCGGCCGCCCACAGCGGGTCGCGCTCTTCGGTCCAGCGGTAGGAGTTGGTGTTGGCCACGTGGCGCCCGCCGGGCGTCAGCGGCTCGAACGGTTCGCGCAGCGGCGGCAGCCCGGTCGCGGTCAGCGCCCCCATCGAGGTGCCGTGGTAGGCGAGGTAGCGCGAGATTATCTTGTGCTTGCGCGGCTCCCCGCAGGCGGCGTGATAGGCCTTGGCGAGCTTCCACGCCGACTCGACCGCCTCCGAGCCGCCGCTGACGAAGAACACGCGGTTCAGCTCGCCGGGCGCCAGCCGCGCGACGCGCTCGGCGAGTTCGATCGAGGGCGGGTGCGCATAGCTCCAGTTCGTATAGAACCCGAGCGTCTTCGATTGCTCGGCGGCGGCCTCCCCCAGCTCGGCGCGACCGTGGCCGATGTTCACGCAGTACAGCGCCGAGAGCCCGTCGAGATAGCGCCTGCCGTGCGTGTCGTACACGTAGCAGCCCTCGCCGCGCTCGATGATCGGCACCTCGGCGTGGTCGTAGCTGCCCATGCGCGTGAAGTGCATCCACAGGTGGCGCTTGGCCTTGGCCTGCAGCTCGGCCTGCGACGTCGTCGACTCTTGCAAATCGCTGGACGTGGACATGGACACCATGCACAACGGTACTACCCGCCGATGTACCGATCAATGCGCCGCACGTTCAACATAGTGTCCACCCGTTGTGCGATATGTACAAAGCGCTTGCGACTTCTTGGCGCTTGCGACCCTTGCGTTTGCGCCGGTCTGCTCCTACGCTGCCATTGTGGCAATCGACACAGGTGCAACCGGGGCTGTCGTCGACAAGGGCCTGAAGCAGAACGCGATCGGCTACCTGTCGAACCTGGTGATCGGCGTCGCCTCGACCGCGCCCGCCTATTCGCTGGCGGCCACGCTCGGCTTCATCGTGGCGGTGACCGGGGTTGGCGTGCACGCGCCGGCGGTGCTGCTCGTGTCGTTCATCCCGATGCTGCTGATCGCGGCCGCCTACAAGTACCTGAACCGCGCCGACCCCGACGCGGGCACCACCTTCGCGTGGACGACGCGCGCGCTCGGTCCCGGCACGGGCTGGGTCAACGGCTGGGCGATCTTCCTCTCCGACGTGCTGGTGATGGCCTCGCTGGCGGACATCGCCGGCATCTACACCTTCAAGCTGTTCGGGTTCACCGAACTCAGCGAATCGCTGCCGGCGATCATCGTCGCGTCGATCGTATGGATCGCGCTGATGACGTGGATCTGCTACCGCGGCATCGAGCTCTCGGCGCGCATCCAGCAGGGTCTGCTCGGCGCCGAGATCGCGATCCTCAGCGCCTTCGCGATCATCACCTTCGTCAAGGTGTACGCCAACCACCCGCCCGGCTCGATCGAGCCCGCGCTGTCGTGGTTCAACCCGTTCGCGCTCGGCTTCAAAGCGATGATCGACGGTGTCCTGCTCGGGATCTTCATCTACTGGGGCTGGGACTCGGGCGTCGCCGTCAACGAGGAGTCAGAGGACGCGAATGAGGGGCCTGGCCGCGCGGCGGTGATGTCGACGATCCTGCTCGTATTGATCTACGTGATCGTGAGCGCCGCCGGCCAGGCCTACGGCGGCACGCACCTGCTGACCAACCCCGAAAACCAGAGCGACGTGCTCAGCGTGCTCGGCTCGAAGGTGTTCGGCTTCCCCTGGGACAAGCTGCTCATCGTGGCCGTGCTCACCTCGGCCTCCGCCTCCACGCAGACGACGATCCTGCCGACCGCGCGCACCACGCTGTCGATGGCCCACTGGAAATCGATCCCGGGAGCGTTCGGGCGGATCCACTCGCGCTACTTCACTCCCGCCTTCTCTACGCTGATGATGGGCGGCGTGTCGATCCTGTGGACGCTCGTGATCCTCAACCTCTCCGAAAGCGCCCTGGAAGACTCAATCGTCGCGATCGGCTTCCCGATCTGCTTCTACTACGGCTTCACCGGCATCGCCTGCATCGTGTACTACCGCCACGAACTGGGCAGGAGCGCCCGCGACTTCCTGCTGCTCGGCCTCGCCCCGCTGCTCGGCGCGCTGATGCTCTTCGGCGTGGCGGGCTATGCGATCGACTACTACAGCAAGGCCGAAAACGTGTCGTCCAAACCGATCCTCGGCATCACGCTGCCCTTGTGGATGGGGATCGGGGGGATGCTCGTGGGCGTGGTGCTGATGCTGATCTCGCGACCGTTCTTCACCGACTACTTCTCGCGGCGCACCGAAACCGCCATCCCCGGGCTGATCGACCAGCCGGTCGAGCACGCCCCCGCGCACTTCTGAGACGCCTGTAGGTATCAGGGGATTTCGATGCGTTCTGTGATGGTGTCGTGGATGGCTTGTCCGCGGGGGGTGAGTTTCCAGGCGTTGGGTTCGCCTTTGGCGTGTCCTTCGCCCTGGTTCTCGACGAGTTCGCACTTGTTCAGGCGGCCGAGGAGACGTGACATTTGGCCCTCGTCGCCGATACCGGCGTGGTCGGCGATATGGCGGTTGGATGCGCCGGGGGTCTGTGCGATCGTGGCGAGTACGCGCGCGGTGCGGTAGGTGAAGCGAATCGGCAAGCCCTTGAAGGGGTCCGTGCTGTAGCGCGGCGTTACGCGCGGTGGGCTGGGCGCGGGGCGCGCAAGCTCGGCGCGCGCGGCCGCCGGTCCGAGGTAGGGGTGCACGATCATCGCCATCAACGGTCCCGTCAGCTCGAGCAGCGCCCGCGACACACCGCGACCAGGGCGTGTGCCGTTCTCCGCGCCCGCTCGCGCACGAACCGTCCCGCCGCGAAGACCATCCGCTGTTGCCTGAGCGGACTCCAGTAGGCGCGCGTGGATCACCGATAGTGCCCCACCGACCACTCCTTGAGCGGTCAGGGGTGGCGGGTCATTGCCGGCGCGCGCTTCATGGCGGCCCTCGTCGATCGTGCTCGCCAGGCTCTCCAGTACGCGCGCGCGACGCTCCAACACCGCGGGACCACCGCGCAACGTCTCGATCACGCATAGGCGAGCGACGCTCGGTTCGGCGTCCAGGCGCTCCAATAGGCACGTGAGCGCGTCCCTGACACGCTCACGCCACTTGCCGTCGCGTTCGTAGTGGGGATGAAGCTCGTGCGCAAGGCGCTCCAGTTGAGCATCGAGCGCCGCCAGCAAACACGCTTCGCCGCCAGCGAACTGTTCGTAGAACGTGCGCCGCGACACCCCCGCCTGCTCACACACCCGCCCCACCGTCAATCCCACGACACCATGCTCGCCAACGACTTCCCCGGCGGCGTGCAGCAGGCGACGGCGCTGCATCTCCGCGACCTGCCCACCGGGAGACCCGGCAAGCTCCGCGACCACCGCGCGCTCAGCGCGAGCCATCGCGAACCCCCCCGTATCCCAACGGTCTCATTTCCCCGCCTTGCCGCCTTTGCCCGACTCTTTGTGCTTCCCCTTCGCCTTCGCCTTCTTGTGCTTCTTGACAGCCTTGGCGCACCCGGTGACCGCGATCGGCGTCGTCTGGTGGATCACGGCGTTGTTTTGGCCGGTGAAGGCGGTGGGCATCTTCAGTCCGCCCTTGACTTTGCAGAGGTTTGTGTTCGCCGCCAGCGCTGAGTATGGGCCCTGGGGGAGGTTCAGTTCGAAGCTCTGGATCGGGACGTCGGGGACTTCCTTGAAGGTGCTTGAGGTGATGTTGGTTTTGGTGTTGATGAAGGTGTCGCCGACGAGATCGACGGTGACGTTGTCGCCTTGTAGGACGACGATCAGGTTCGGGAATTCTTCCCCAGCATGCGATACGAAGTAGGCTGGTCCTTCGACGGGTACGGGTAGTAGTGGTGTGATCGCCTTGCCGTGCCCGACGATGGAGTCCGCTGGACAGCCTGCCGGGTTCGCTTCGAACACTTTCGCGGGACACGCCTTCTGCAGCGTCGTCAACCTGGAAGGCAACTGCTTCGGCAAATCCACCTTGACGGCTTTGATGTTCGATTGGGATGATGCTTGGTTGTCTCCGAGGTTGCCGACGGGGTAGACGATCTTTGCGGTGAGGCTGGCACCGTCCGCTCTTGATGTTTTCCCGGATGTGGAGACTTTGAAGTTGGGGGCGAACTTCAAGGCTTGGCAGGATCCGACTTGGAAGTGGCTTGTTAGGGGTGCTGTTGCTCCTTCGAAGCTTGTGGCGGTGCCGCTGAAGCTCGTGGGGTTGCAGTTGGTTGGGTTGAACATGAATTCTGGCTTGTCGATGACGGCGTCGATCTCGCGTATATCGGTTGGGATGCCCTTTACTGTTCGCGGGAATGCTGTTGTGGTGATCGTCAGTTGGCTTGTGTGGGGGTCTACTTCGATCTTTGCGCGCACGATTTCTGTGCCGAGGTTGAATGGGCCTGCGACTATCGGTACCGCGATCGTTAGGCCGTATGGTGCGCCTTGGTAGGGTCCGGTGAG
This sequence comes from uncultured Solirubrobacterales bacterium, assembly GCA_963831995.1. Lineage (GTDB taxonomy): Bacteria > Actinomycetota > Thermoleophilia > Solirubrobacterales > Solirubrobacteraceae > Palsa-744. Next base: position 48,746 of record CAWHSI010000005.1, read on the forward strand.
GTAGATTGGTGCTGGTGGTGCTCCTGCTTGGGGGATCACGAACGGGTACGGTCCGGGTCCGGCCTCGGCTACCGTGTGCCCGATCTGCGATGCGGTGGGGCAGTCTCCTTGTGTTGCTTGTGGTTCTTGGCAGAGCGCGACCTTTGAGATCATGCCCAAGAGGCCCTCTGGTGTTTTGAACTGTAGGCGTTCGATGTGTTGTTGCCCGTCGCCGCGTTGCAATAGCATCGTGAAGTCGGTGTACCCGCCGGCCTGGTCGGTCGTAGCACCAGCGGTCATGGTTGGGGCGAACGGGAGTGGGTTCTCGCACGGAGTGCCGTACGGTCCGCTGGCGATCTGGAACGCGCTTTCGGAGATCGCTTCGCTGACGAACGGTGTCGCCCATGGCACGAAGTCGGCTGTCGAGGAGTACGTCCCGCAATAGGATGGTGTAGCGAGCGCTGCTTGTGCGCCACCGCTGAAGGTCAACCGGAATGTCGTGAACGTCGTATCGGGCGTGTTTTCGAACGTGGTGGTCAGCTGTCCTGTCTGTTCGTTCAGGTGTACGGTCCCGATCAGCTTGAGGTTCACGCCGTCACCGGACGCCGCGACCAACAGTTGCAGGTCTGGCGGGTCCTGTCCGAGAATATAGACGTTCCCCTTCAACGTGTCCGGCAACAGCGGTGTTTCTATTTCGTCTTCGCCGACCTTCGATGCCAGCGGACACGACGGTGGACCATCGTACTGTTCTTCTTCCCCGCCACGGTTCTCCTGTGATGGTTGACAGGCTACCAGGCCGGTTGCCTGTCCGGGGTTCACGACGACGCCTTCGGGTAGCGTGACGGTAGTGTCCTTCAAACCGGACGTCGCTAGTTCTTCGGGGTTCGCTCCCTGCGGCACTTTTACTTCCACACTCAACCCGGTTGGGGTGTCCGCATAGGACGTTTCCGGTTGCAGCGACGCCGTTGGAGTGAAGTGCACGAGCCGTTCGCACCCGCTCGGCGCGACCGGTTCCCCAGCCCCATTGTGCAGCAACGGTGTCGTGATAGACGTTTTCAAGCTTTCGTTTTGCCACGAACTGAGCGCTTCCAAACTCACCGGTTGCACCGGTTCGCACGACGTCGGCAACGTCAAATACGGTACAGGCGCAATATGCGTTTCCAGATGAGTGTGTATCGACGCCTCAGGCTCCCCCCAGATCGTCGTCGAATTGAACAGGACCTCACGCTCCGGTAGGTTCGACACGTGCGCCGTCACGCCGTAATCGCCACCACTACGCACCCGCGCTTCGATAATGATAGGGACACCGCCGGGAAAAATAAACGCGAACTCCGCGGCGACACCGGGCCGCGGCACCAAATTATACACCGGCACACCCGCAGACCCACCTTCAATACCATCCAGACTGGTCCAGTCCATGCCGATCTGACTATCCGGTGGGCAGCCTTCATCATACTTGAATGCTTCGCCTGCTTCCGCGTCAAAGAGCGCACGTGGACACTTCGGCAACGCTTGCGCGTTTGCGATCAAACCAGGAGGAAGGTTCACGTTCAGCCCCCGCACTTCCCCACCCGCAGGCAGCCCATATCCATATTCATCTTCTACCGTGTTCACCGTGTACGCTGTCGTGTAGGAGTACGGGTGCGATCCCGCCTGCGTATCCAGCGTACCGTCTTCGTCCGATGCCCACACCGCGGCCGATTCGAACCCGAACCCCGCCGGTATAGTACCGAACCGTACCGGCAGCGACACGCTCGTCGCGGTGGCGGACACACCGATGCTGACGCTCACACTATCGGTAGCCTGCGACCCGTCGGCCACACCAGCTTGCACTTCGAGCGGGATCGTGACAGTGACCGGTTTGTCGTTTTCGACTTCGTTCATCCCGAATTCGATAGCGCACCGGACGACTTTCCCGCCGCTGCAAGAACCACCACCGGCCCTCGTGTAGTATTCTCCGCCTTCGGGTGCGGTCAGGCCCGCCGGTAGCGTATCGATGACCGTCGCGGTGCCAGGCGCCGCGCCGACATCGAACACGTACAGGTACAGCTTGCCGTGCCCTCCGGGTGACAATACGGTCGGCTGGACCCTACCCACGACCTGCCAGCCTGCACCGGGAGCCGCGGATGCGATGGACACGCACAACCAGCTCGCTAGCGTACAAACACCGATCAGCAACGCGACACGCTTGAGCATCACTACGCCCTCCCCCTCGTCGACTTGACCGTACGATTAGCCTTGCGTGCAGCGACGGTGCGGTACCGTGCCCGTTCGCGCTCCTCGCATGCCTTCCTGTGCTGACCGCGCTTCTTCGCGCACCGCTTCAACGCGGCCCGCAACTTCGCGCTGCGAGACTGCTGCTTGGGTTTCGATGTCTTGCCGCGTGGCTGCGCGGCCGGCGTAACCGTCGCGAAGTTACCGACACCGCTGAACGTGACGCTCGCGGGCGTCGCGAACACGGGTGGCGCAGGCGGCAAACCCTGACACCCCGTACCCGCACAATGCGACGGCACAGGCGGCGCCACACCATCCACCCGCGCATCATAGAGGTCGTCCTCTTCGTTGCCATCTTCACTGGAGAGCTGCTCCCGCGTAACAAAGAACACATCGTTACCGCTACCGCTCGAACCGACCAGCCACGAATCGTACGCGCCGCTACCATTCGTCAACAGGTAAATACAACCATCCGCTTCCCGGCAACCACCAGAACCGTCGCGCTCCCACTCATACACATCCTGAACACCATTCGTATCGTTCGCGACGAGCGGCACGTCCGCGTCAAAGAACACGCGACTACCGTCGTCGGAGATCGTCCTTGACTGAACGGTCGGCTCCCAACTCACAGGCAACCAGCCCGCAGCATGACCCTCTTTCGCGATTTCTGTTTCCTGTGGCGGTTCGCCGCTGCGCGCACACGACGCACAGAACAAGCGACCGCCGTCTTCATCCTCATACACAAACACCTCAGACATACCGACCGTTCTATGTTGATAACCGACGTTCGCGTTATTGTCGTATCCCGTGAGGTTACGCGTCGACATGAACACCAACGCATGCCCATCCGGAGTCACCTGCGCCGTATGAAGACCGGGAGCCGGCTGCCAATCGCCACCCGCCTCTTTGTTCGCCTGTTTTGCTTCGAACGGAGGCATTTCAGACCCGTCGCTTTCGTTGAGGGTCGCGATGAAGCTCGTCGTCCCCGCATGCCACACATAGAGGTTTGCTTCGCCCGCACCGGCTCCCCCTGCCAGCACGCCGCCCGCGACGAAATAAACGTATTCCCCGTCGTCGCTGACTCCGACTACGCCCTTCACTTCCGCGCTGGTCGGAGCGACAGCTACACGCGTTTCGCCCTGGGTCGCATACCGCCACAAACCACCATTTTCGGTATAGAACGCGTAACTACCGTCCGGTGTCGCCGTCCAATAGCGCGCCGCACCAGCAGACACCGGCACAGTCACAGACCCATCCTCACGAGCATACACCCGACCCGAGTTCAAATCCGTCCAAAACGCAACCAGCCCATCTTCAGACACCGCATTAGAAAAATCGGGCATTTCGTTTTCAAGCGGTCGTTCTCTCAGAATGGGCGCGCCGAACGTCGCACCGACTTTCGTACCGCCACCAGGCAACACATTCACCAACCGCAACTGTCCACCCACCGATTCGTACAAATTATTCGCTTCGCCATCACCCGGTTCCGCTTCGGGCGTCAACGCATCGTTACCCTCAAAAAACACCCTGCTGCCGTCCGCCGAAGCACCAGCCACAACCACAATCCCACTCCCGTCTGGGTTGTAGTTCGGGACCCCATAGCTTGTGAAATCGTGACCACGATTCGGGGGAGTCACCGTAAACTCGGGAGTAAAACCTTCACTCCCACTCAACGCCTGCTCATACAACACATCCACACCACTGGGAGCACCAGCCGCCAACGGCAACCTGGGCGGTTCACCATTACCACCAGCCCTGCTTGCAGCCGCAATGAACCCGAACTGCAATTCCGGTGAAAACGCCTCATAACTAGCACCCGTATTACCATCCGGACTCAAATCTCTCGACGACCAACCACCACCAGCATCGCGAACCGCGACATACTCATTACCCAACCCATCACCAGTAAGACCATTACCCCCAGGAGCAAACGGTTCAGCCACGAATGACACACGTTCACCACTCAAAGCCACCTGCATCGGAAACCACGCCTCAAAGCCCTGTTCACCCTGACCACTCAAACCATAATTCCCCGGTGACGGGAAATAAACGTCCGCACCAGCATCTTCAGGCGGACTCACCATTTCATACACACGACCATCAGGCAAACCCCCAACAGGCGCCACCAACGTACTGAACACGCCATCCACACCATCTTCACCACCAACCGTATTCTGCGCCACGACCCGAAAATGATATTCAGAACCCGCAACGAGCCCCACAACCCTCGCAGACACAGCCACCGACAATTCACCTTCACCAACAATCTCAACCGGCGTACGCGAACCATACGCCACCGTCGGACCATATTCAAAATAATACGAAGTCGACAAACCACCAGTCGACAAAACCGCGCTCAAAGTCGCCCCATCCTGACCCACACCAGAAAACGACTCACCCGCAACCAACGGCGCCGTACGAAACACTTCATCCGCCCCAAACGTCCCACCAACCGGAGACGTCGCATTTTCGACCACCACACGAAAATGATACGCAGTACTCGGCTTCAAACCAGACACAACCGCAGACGCACCCACACCACCATACCCACCACCAAGACTCGACGAGCTACACGAAACACTGTGCCCATACGCCACCGTTTCACCATATTCGAAACGCAAACACTTCGTTTCCTGAACCTCAGGATTGACCCTGGCTTCCAGTGTCGCTTGCGTGGTCCCCACACCGGAAACACTCTCACTTTCGACATAGGGCTGCGACGCACTTGTAGTGAGGGACTCTGGTGAGCCGTATTCGAACCCGTACTTGTTGTGCGAAAGCATGCAGTACGTATACGTCCGCGAGGGTTCCAGACCGCGCGCTTCGGCGGACACCGCCAAACCACTGCCTTCAACTTCCGCTTCCAGCGGCGTGGCGCCGCCGTCAGTGCAGCCACCGTTTTGGTTGTACTCAAAACGCCATCCGGCCTTGGCGCTGCCACCCGGATTCAACGTCCCATGCAATACGGCGGTCGCACCATTGACTTCCGCCGCGCCCGTGGTCGGCGCTTCCGGCGTCGAACCCCCTTCGAACTCATCGACCTTTTTAGCCAAGAAATCCACTACATAAAGCGTATGCCGCGCTTCATCCACGGCTACACCGAACGACAGTTCAAACGAACCGATTTCCTGTATCAACGCATGTTGTGAACCGGGGCCGTACTCCACCGTCCTGTTCGTGTCCTGGTCGCTCACCAACAACTCGCCACCGGCGGTGACCGCAACACCGCGGTTATTATTATCGGAATTGATGTGAGCACAACCGTCGATGCATTCCCCAGTAGGCCCGTACTCCACCGTGCCAACCGATCCGCTCGTGCTCGAGATGTAGATATTGCCTTCAGGGCCCACCGCTATATCCTGTAGTTCCGGCAAACCCGTGATCAGATCCGCGTCGAGCACCTGCCCCGTCGGGGAGAACTTTGAAACTGTACCGCTCGCTTCACTCGCAAAGCTTGCGACATACACGTCGCCCGCAGAGTCCACAGCGACACCTACCGGTTTTTCAAGCAAACCAGCACCGATTTCAGGCGTCGTCGCGTCCCTGACCAATGACCCATTCGCAAGCGCTTCGAACTTGTAAATGACGTTGCTGGCAGACCCAGCCACATACACATCGCCATGCGATGATCCAGCCGAATTGTCCACCGCGACAAAATAAGGATTTCCGCCTGGGATCGCTATCTGCGAGACATAGCTCCCCGCAGCGTTGAACTGATCCACCATCCCGCTCGAATAGTCCGACACATACACATTTCCAGTGGTCTGGTTCACAGCCACACCCAACGGATTCTGAAAACCGCCCGGAGGTCCAGCCAGAGATCCGGACGTAGAGACGGCAAACCCTTCCAACGCCCAGGCGGACGCCCCGCCCACGATCAAAACACACGCAAACGCGCACACCACCACCATCGCCATCCGCCGTATGCTCAGCAACACAACCCCTCCTCGTCAATACCCGGACAAGATCTGCCCAAGTCCGGGCAGCACGACACCGCCCTGGACACCAAGCCCACGGCAACAGAAGAACATGAAGCGCCGCACAAACGACGCGAAGAACCCACCCGGCCCAAACGACCGGACGGAACGACGGCCCGGCCCGAGGCTAGCTGAGAGCCGGCCCGGCCAGAGAGAGAGAGAGAGAGAGAGACGCGTCAGCGACGCTGACGCGTCCTATAAAGGACCCGCCAGAGGCACACGCCTTCTCAGCCACGCTATTCCCCAAACAAACCACGCGTATACAACCCTCTCTCGAAAACGACCCGGTCCCTCTCCCAAGGGCCCTGCTGAACAAGTTCAACGCCGACCACAGGGACCGACCCAAACCCGACCTTATGTCAAGCCCGCACACCCAGTGGCATACGGTCATGGGCTACTTATACACGAACCCGCCGTAGTTGTCAACCCACGTTTTGAGGCAGCGCCCGGTTGCTTGTTTCTGGGGCCTCATGACCGACGAGCCGATAGGTCGTCAGACGACCTATAATAGGTCACGATGCGTGATATCCGCGAATTGTTCCCGACCGATGATCCGGTCGATCCTCAACTGCTGATCGGCCGCGCGAGCGACGTCGAGAGTCTTGCTGCGCGCCTGGAGGAGGGCACTCACATGGTATTGGCCGGGCCTCGACGCACCGGCAAGTCGACGGTTGCCCTCGCCGCCCTCTCACGGGCTCGCACCGACGGGCTGTACACAGCTCAGGTCGATCTATGGGATCACGAGGATCTCGCTTCGCTCACGAAGACGCTGGCGCAGACGATCCTCGCCAACCGCGGCCCGGTCGCCAAGGCCCTGGATCGTGCACGTGAGAGCGGACGCGAGCTGCGTGATCTGATACCAGCCGGTGCGGTTGCCACGCTGCGCACCCACCTGGGAGAGGACGTCGAGCTGGCCTGGGCAACGCCCTCGACCCAACGAGCGTCCCACGCGGGTATCGGCGGCACCGTCGCTCTGGCGCAGCGGATCGCCGAGCGAGACAAGCAGCGGATCGTGCTGCTCTTCGACGAGTTCCAGGACATCGCGACCTCGCCGCATCGCTTTGGCGACCCGGACGTATTGAGCAAGCAGTTGCGCGCGCAGCTGCAACGCTCACCGCTGGTGAGCGTCCTGTTCGCTGGCAGCATGGAGCACCTGATGCGCGACCTGTTCGGGCCCGCGCGAAGGGCACTGAGCCAGTTCGGCAACTTCCACGAGCTCAGCCCTATCCTGCCGAGCGAGTGGGAGCAGGGAATCGCCGCGCGCTACCGCGAGCTCGAGGTGGAAGTCGCGGACGGCACAGTCGAGGAGATCGTCGCGCTGGGCGAAGGTCACCCACGCACCACGATGCTTATCGCTCGCGAGACGCTGACGGTCTCCCTTGCCCGTCCGACGAGCAGAATCATCGAACGTGGCGATGTGAGCGGAGGCTACGAACTGGCGATGCAGGCCGACCATCTGCGCCATGAGGACATCGTCGAACGACTGCGGTCAACCGCTCACGCCTACCCGATTGCCCTGCGCGTCGCGCGCGGTCAGCATCCTTACAGCGGTACCGCGTCGTCCGCCGCCCGAAGAGCGTTGACCATGATGGAGAAGGCAGGGATCGCCGAACGTCGTGGGCGGGGCAACTGGATCGTCCCTGAGCCGCTCCTACGAGCCTACCTCGCCGAGCGCCCGTAGTCGCTTGCGGAACAATCGATCAGATGCGGTTTACGCAGTGGGCCTGAGCAGACCGGCCAAGCGCTCGTGCTGCGCGCTGTCGGCCCCGAGCAGCTCGTCGATCCAGCGCAGCACCACCGCCTCGTCGACCCCGGTGCCCCACGCCACGATCTCTTCGATATCGACCCAGTCCTTCGGCCGGTCGAAGATCGCCTTGCACACGATCAGGTGCTCCGGGGAGAGGATCGGTATCGATACCGGGCCGAACGCGACCTCGCGAGAGCGCGTGGCCATCTCCTGGTGCAACTCAAGCGTGGCAAAGAACACATCCAGGTAGGACCCCTCCCAATCGAGCCTCGCCTGGCCGTCGCGCTCGATCGCGGCACGGTCGCTCGCGGCGATGCTCACGCCGAGATGCGCCAGCGCTCCGAGCACCGGCTCGGCCTCTGCCGGCGAGAGCGTGACATTGATGTCGATGTCGGTCGTGGCACGCGGACTGCGATACCAGGCCAGCGCGATCGCGCCCCCGAACTGGTGCGGGACGCGCAAGGAGTCGAGCATCTCATGGACCGCGACGATCTTCGCGCTGAGACCGTCGAGCCCGCCCGCCGTGCTCACGTTCGACGCGCGCTCGCGAGGACAGGCTCCGCCTTTGCGAGGTGAGCCAGCGCGGGGTAGGCGAGCGGCGCGAATGGACGCGGCGGCTGTCCGGCGGCGACCGCGTCGGCGAAGCCCAGGAGCTCGAGCAACGCCACACCAGGCTCTGCACGCATCCTGACCGGCGGCGGCTGCCCGAGCGTGCCCGCCATCCGCTTCGAGCCCGCCAGGAACCGCTCCCGCGCACGACTCTCACCGGAGGCCGCGACCTGCACCCGCGCCCCCGCCCGGCGAGCCGAACCGATCACCGCCTCGCGATCGAACGGCCGCTGCGCCCTGCGCGCCGCCGCCGCGAGAACCTCCTCGCTCAGCACGCCAAACCCCGCAAGCGTGCGCGAGCGCGGCCCCTTGGCCGTGTACAGCGACTCGCGGACCTCGAACCGCCCGCCGCGACGGGCCACCACGTAAGCCATACCCACTATAGTACCACCAGCCACCCACTAGGACGAGATCATGTGGGATAGGTCATCACACGACCTAAAATAGGGTCAGGATATGCCGACCCTCCGCGAGGGCGGGCCGGCCGTTCAGCCGGCGCTTGAGCTCCCCGCCAGCCGCCTGATCCGGCTCACGGCGTCGAACCCCCGATCGAAGCTCGCGATCTCCGTGATCTCGTGGCGCCGCATGACCGCCACGTGCAGCGCGTCGCGAGCCGACAGTTGTGGGTGGGCGTAGAGCAGATCCTTGGCGGCGAACACGTCGGCGCCCTCGACCGAGAGCACCTCCTCGACAAGACCATGCAGCGTCTCGAAGGCCAACTCGATCCTGTCGCGGCGATCGGTCGCGACGAAGCGGTAGAGAATCTCTTGGAATACCTCGCTGCTGGTCACGAGCCGCCGCCGTTCGCGGACGAGTCGGCCGATCAGAAGCTGTGCGTCGGTCTTGTGCGGATGGTCCGCCCCGACGATGTACATCGGGACATTCGCGTCGAGGAAGATCACACGCGACCGGGATCCGCGAGCCCCGCCTCGATCTCGGCCAAGCGTCCCGCCTCGGCCTCCGCGAGCATCGTCTCGATATCCACTTCCGCCCCATCCGGCTCACAGCTGGCCGCCCTGCGTATGAGCGCCAGCTTGGCCTCCACATCCCCGCTGGAGCGTTCGCGCTCGGCGACCCGCAGCGCCTGGCGCACCCACTCGGAGAGCGTAACTCCGGCAGCCTCCGCGCTGCGCCCATAACGCTCCATATCGTCGTCGCGCACCACCACCTGAAGTCTCTTACTCACATCAGTAGTATGACATACTACCTATGGTAGTTGCCACCAGACACTCACGAGGAGCAAGCCCACCGTGAGCACCCAAGCAGACAAGCCGGCACCCGCCGACCGCAAAGGCACGCAGCGCGAGCGGTTGATCGCGGGGATGATCGCGGCCGCTCACCGCCACGGCTACGCCGGGGCGAACGTCGCGCACGTGATCGCCGAGGCGGGGGTGTCGCGCCCCACCTTCTACGAGTACTTCGCCGACAAGGACGACTGCTTCCTCGCCGCCCACCGCGAGCTCAGCCGGCTGTTGATCTGGGAGATCCGCCGCGCCGTGGACGCAGTGGAGCCCGAGCGGGCGGTGCAGGCCGCGATCCACGTACTGATCCGCCTCTGCGAAGAGTATCCGGACCGGGCGGTGTTCCTCAGCAACGAGACGATGGCCGCGGGCTGGCGCGGGCTGGACGAGCGCGACCGCCTGATGGAGGACATCGCGCGGGTGGTCGAGCAGGCTCGCGCCCAGGCGCCGCCGCAGGCGCCGACACCGGACCTGCCGATCCACCTGGTGTTCGGGGCGGGACGCTGGCTGCTCGCCCCGGCGATGCGCCGCGGCGAGCGCGACCTCTCGGCGCTGGAGGACGAGCTCGTGCGCTGGGTACAGAGCTATGACCGGCCGAGCGGCGAGCACCGCTGGCACACGCTCGACCCCGGCCCGGAGCTTCCGCCCTCGCCGCACGTGGCGCAGATCGTGCTGCAACCGCCGCCGCCGATACCGCCGGGGAGATCGAAGCTCTCCAAGGGCGAGATCGCCGCCAACCAGCGCGAACGGATCCTGTACGCGACCGCCTCGGAGGCGATGGCCAAGGGCTATCACCTCACCACGATCGCCGACATCACCGCGGCCGCCGGCGTCGACCGTCGCGTGTTCTACAACCAGTTCGCCGACAAGGAGCAGGTGTTCCTCGCCGTACACGAACTCTGCATCCAGCAGATGATGGCGGTCACCGCGAGCGCCTTCTTCAGCGCCGGCGAGTGGCCCGAGCGGGCATGGGAAGCGATACGCGCCTGCACCCAGTTCCAGGCGAGCCACTCGCTCGTCACGCACATCGCGCTGGTCGAGTCCCACGCCGTGGGAGCCTCGGCGATCCAGCGCATCGACGACAACCGCACCGCCTTCACGATCTTCTTCCAGGAAGGCAACCAGTACCGCGAGCAGCCCGCCTCGCGACTTGCGATGGAAGCGACGCTGGCGGCGCTGTTCGAGATCTTCTACCAGCGCGCCCGCGAAAACCGCAGCGATCGGATGTCGCGCCTGAGCTGCAACGCCGCCTACATCATGCTGGCGCCGTTCCTGGGGCCGCTCGCCACCAACGAATTCATCGACGCCAAGCTCGGCGAGCTGGGCTTAGGGTCGGCTCGCCCAGCCCGACCGTAGCTCCGATCGCACCGGACCGGGGCCCTCTCGCGAAGCGCCGGCAGCGCTCGGCGCTCCACGGGAACGACCCCCTCCCCCAAAAAACGGTTCACGCAGCCGGAGGCGAGAACTCGACCTGCCCATGCGGAGAGCCAAGCTCGGCCAGCCGTCGCAGGAACGGCTCCGGCGGAAACGCCTCCGGGCCGAGCACGCCGGCGCCGCTCCAGGCGCCCTCGGCCAGCAGCTCGAGCGCCACAACCGGGTTGACGGCCGTCTGCCACACGACCGCCTGGCTGCCGTACTCGTGCATCGTGTGCTCGTTGTCGACGATGTGATACAGGTAGGTCGAGCGCGGCGCGCCGTCGATTCCCGTGCCCGTCACCCACGTGCCCGCGCACGTGCGCCCCGTCATCCGCTCGCCCAGCGTCGCGGGGTCGGGCAGCGTCGCGGCGACCACGTCGCGCGGGGCCACCTGCACGCCGCGCACCGCCACCGGCTCGGTCGAGTCGAGCCCGAGCTTGTGCAGCGTACGCAACACGTCGATGAACTCCCGGCCCAGCCCATACTTGAAGGTGACCCGCTCGCACCGCACCCAGCGCGGGATCAGCACCACCTCCTCGTGCTCGACGTTGACGCACTCCACACGGCCGATGCCCTCGGGGAAGTCGAACACCTCCGGCTCTGAGAACGGCGCGGTCGTGTAGAAGCCGCGCTCGCGCTCCCAGATCAGCGGCGGGTTCAGGCACTCCTCGATCGTCGTCCAGATCGAGAAGGTCGGCGCGAAATCGTACCCGTCGACGACCAGATCGGCGCCGTCGCGCACCCCGACTTCGTCCACCTCGGAGAACAGCTTCTCGGCCGCATAGCGCGCGAAGACGTCCGACAGGCCCGGCTCCACGCCGATCCCGACGAGCGCGAGCACCCCGGCCTGGCGCCACTGCTCGTCGCGCGCGAGCTGGAGGTCGCCGAGCATCGCGCCGGGCAGCTCATGGGGGCGCTCGGGGTGGGGATGGGAGAGCGTCATCGCCATGTCGAGATAGGTGGTGCGAGCCTGGAAGGCGGCGTCGAAGATCGGCTCGTTGAAGCGCGGGTCGCACGCGTTCAGCACCGCGTCGGGGCGCACCCGCTCGATCAGCTTCACGAGCGCCTCGCGGTCGGAGGCATCCACCCGCTCGGCCGAGAAGCGATCGGCTTCGCCGAGCTTGGCGACGACGTCGTGCGCCCGCGCCGGGGAGACGTCGGCGAGCGCCACGTGCGCGAACGCGGGCCGCCGCTGGGCTATCGCCGCAAACGCGGCGCCCACTCCGCCGGCTCCGACGACGAGCACGCGCATCCGCCCATTGTTGCGCATCGACGCGTCAAAGCCCAGGGGCGAATCGGGCGGCTGCTCAGATGTGTCTCGACGGGCCCCTGTCTCACGTATGCTCCACCCGCAGATGGCGAGCACGCTCATGGACAGGCCCTCGACCGCCCGCGTCGAGCGGCCCCCGGGCCGCTGGGCGCCCTCCCCGGCGATCGGCCGCGCCGAGGTGTCGTGGGTGGTGCTTGGCGGGATCGCGCTTGCGATCCTCACCACCTGGCCGCTGCTCCTGCACATGTCCACCCGGATCGCGCCCGACCTCGGCGACCCGGTGCGCACCGCGTGGGAGATCGCGTGGGTGGGACACGCGATGCTGCACAGCCCGCTGCACCTGTTCGACTCAAACGCCTTCTACCCGCACCCGCTGAGCCTCGCCTTCTCGGACTCGCTGCTCGGCTACGGCCCGGCCGCGTTCTTCGGCTCGGGCACCGTCGCCGCGCTCGTCCGCTACAACCTGCTGTTCCTCTTCACCTGGTCGCTCGCGTTCGTGGCGGCGTGGATGCTCGCGCGCGAGCTCGGCCTCGAGCGCCTCGGTGCCGCCGCGGCGGCGGTGGCGTTTGCGTATGCCCCCTACAAGGTCACCGAGGCCGGCCACCTGCACGTGATCTCCTCCGGCGGCTTCGTGCTGGCGATGTTTTTGCTGCTGCGCGGCTACCGCCGTGACTCGCGCGGGCTGGTGCTCGCCGGCTGGCTGGTGTCGGCGTGGCAGATCAGCCTCGGCTTCACGCTCGGGCTGCAGTACTCCTACCTGCTGCTCGTGCTGGCGGCGCTCGTGCTCGTCTACTGGTGGCGCGGGCGCCTGACCCCCGGCCCGGCCTGGCGAGGCGAGCAGCGCTCCGGCGCCGGCGCGAGCGGTCCGGGCGGAGGGCGCGCGCGTCGCGGCCCGCCGATTCCCCGCCACCTGCTGGCGGTGACGGCGATCGGCATGGCGGTGCTCGGCGCGGTCACGGTCTACCAGGCGCGGCCCTACCTGAAGGTGGCGGCCGAGTACCCGACCGCCAAACGCACTATCAGGGAAGTCGAGACCTATTCGGCCGGCCCCGCCGCGCTGCTGTCGGCCTCCTCGGAGAACCGCGTGTGGGGCTCGATCACCTCGGGGATGCGTGCCGACGTCAACTCCAAGAACGAGAGCGTGTTCTTCCCCGGCGGGCTGATCCTCGTGCTGGCGCTGGTCGGCCTCGTGGGGGTGGGCGCGCGCTCCCGCTCCCCCTACACGCGCGGGTTGCGCATCGGCCTGCTGTGCGGGATCGTCGTCGTCTCGGTGCTCGCGCTCGGCTTCGGCATCACCGGCGCCGGCTACCCCTATCGCCTGCTCTACGACTACGCGCCCGGCTGGGACGGGGTGCGCGTGCCGGGCCGCGTGTTCACGCTGGCCACGCTGTTCTACGCGCTGCTGGCGGGCGCGGGCGTGCAGGTGCTCGTCGCGTGGATCAAACCGTGGGCCAAACGCCAGCGGCTGTACGCGCTGCCGGCGCTGGTGGGAGTCGTGCTGTGCATCGGGCTGCTCGGCGAAGGCGCGGGGCACCTCGGCCACCCGCTCGTGCCCCAGCCGGCGCGCGCCGAAGCGGGGCTTGCGGGCCCGGTGCTCGACCTGCCCACCGACGGCGCGCTCGACCGCATCTGGCAGTACTTCTCGGTCGACGGCTTCTATGAGATCCCGGTCGGCAACAGCACCTTCGACATGCCCGCCGTCGACGACGTGCGCGGCGGCATGAACGGGTTCCCCGACCGCGCGAGCGTGGAGAAGCTGCGCTACTACCACATCAAGACCGTCGTCCTTCACACGGTGCTCCCCAGGGAACTGCCACCCGAACACGGGCCGGTCGTGGCCGAGCCGCCCGACCCCGTCGCCGCGGCGGCCAAGCCGATCGCCGGGCTGGGCATCACGCGCCGGCGCGTGGGTTCGCTCGTGATCTATGAGATCGGACCGGGGCCGGCCGCCCTGCACGGCAGCGACTGATGCAGGAGAGACCGACGACGGATGTCACGGACGCGGAGAGCGCGTCCGCAAGCACCATGGGGGTGCGCTCCTCCGGGGGTCCCACCACCACACGCAGGGCGCGCGGGGCTTCGCGGCGATGGTCGACGAAGCGCCGTCTGGGGCTGGCGGCGATCCTGCTCGTGGGACTGGCGTACGCGACCATGATCCAGAGCTTCTCCTGGAATCAAACGTCGCACTACGACCTGATCCGCGCGCTGAATCAGGACCGCACGACGATCGACTCCTACCAGGAAAACACGGGCGACAAGGCCTACTACAGGGGCCACTGGTATTCGGCACGGGCGCCCGGGCTGGCGCTGTTCTCGCTGCCGTTCTACGACGCGCTGAACCTCGCCGGCGCCGAATCGTGGACCGACCGGCACGTGGCGCCGCCGGACCATCCGGGCGATGAGATGATCTACCTCGTCGGGCTGTGGACGAGTGTGCTGCCAGGGCTTGCCCTGCTGGCGCTCGTGTGGCGGCTGGCCGAGCGCATCGAGCCCGGGTACGGCGCCGCCACGGCGGTGATCCTCGGCCTCGGCACGCTGACGCTGCCGCTCTCGACGCTGATCTTCAGCCATGTGTTCTGCGCGTGCCTGGGCTTTGCGGCGTTCGTGCTGATGTGGCGCGAGCGCGAAGGCCCGTCCAACCCCTGGTATCTGGGCGTGGCGGGACTGCTGATCGGGTATGCGGGCTCCTCGGAATACCCGATGTTCTTCGCGGCGGTGGTGCTCGGGCTGTACCTGCTCTCGCGCCGGGACTCGCTGCACCCTCGCGGGGTCCTGAGCCGCGCGGGCCCCTACGTGCTCGGGGGGCTGATCGGGATCGTGCCGCTGGCGCTGTACAACCACTACGCGTTTCACTCCTGGACGCACCTGGCGTACTCGAACATCCCCCGCCAGCAGCAGGGGTTCTTCGGGATCGGGCTGCCGAGCCTGCGCGTGCTGGCGACGCTGCTGCTCGACTCGCGCGGGCTCTTGACGATCTCCCCGGTGCTGATCATGGGCGCGATCGGCACGTGGATGCTCTACAGGCGCGGCAAGCGCGCCGAGGCGCTCGCGATCGCGGGCATCTGCGTTTGCTACGCCGGCTACAACTCCGGCTACTACCTGCCCTTCGGCGGCGGCTTCATGGGGCCGCGCTTCCTGATGACGCTGCTGCCGTTCCTCGCGCTGCCGATCGGACTCGCGCTGAAGCGCTATCCCGGTCCCACGATCGCGCTCGCGGGCGTGTCGCTGACGACCACGATCGTCGCAACGATCACACACCCGCTGATCGGGTATGAGACCGAGACCGTCACGTGGATGCGCTACGTGCGCGAGGGCCTGTTCCAGCCGACGATCGCAAGCGCGTATGGACTCGGCCGCGGCTGGGGCGGGATCTGGCCGTTCCTGCTGGCGGCGGGCGGCGCCGTGCTGGCGGCCACGCTCGCAACCGCCCGAACACGCATCTCAAACGGCTCGCTCCAGGCAGGCGTGCTCGCGCTGATCGGCTGGTGCGCGTTCGCGGCGCTGGCACCGACGCTGCTGGGGATCGACCACCAGGGCCTGCTGGATATCGCGGCAGCGGGCGACCCAACCGCGCTGCACAAGGGCTTCGGCGACTACCCACTGCGCGTGCTCGCGCCGGTCGCCGCGGGCGTCGGTCTGTTCGGGCTGATCTGCGCGCGGATCGTGGCCGGCGGCCCGGTCAAGCGGCGGCCGGCCGAGCGCCGAGCCGGCCGGGTGGCCGCGGGCTGAGCGTCAGTTTTTCGCGACCTTCACGCTGCATTTGGCCGCGTGCAGCGCCCTGCACACGACCACATAGCCCGGGCGCGGTTCGTATTTGGCGTTCATCAGCCCCGCGTCGAAGCGCGTGGTGCTGTAGCCGCCGGTCCAGTCGTAGATGTAGAGGCGCTTGATGCGCGGCGAGGAGGCGGCGAGCTTGAACATGAAGCTCAGCGCCCTGGCGGCGCGCGTGAGGCCCGAGCCTTTCTTGTTGGGGAAGTCGCTGCCGAACTGCACGATGCCGCCCGTCTCAGTCAGCCACACCTGGCCGGGCACGTCGGCGAGGATCGCCCGCGTGCGGGTGCCCTGCAGGCGGTTGGTGTCGGAGTAGTTGTGCAGCCCCCACACGCTCGGCATCCTCGTTTTCAAGCGCGCGATGTCGTGCTTGAACTGATTGATGTATTCGATCGTGGGCCTCACGACGGGCGCGTCGAGCACGTCCAGGCCGAGGATCGTGCAGCCCTTGCACACGACCTCCATCGCCCTGTAGTACCGAGCCGACTGCATCGGCGAGGGCGAGACGAGCGCGATGTGCTTTTTGTGTTTGATCACTTCCACGATCGTGCCGCGGTTGGCCTCGTCCCACGGCTGGTACTGGCGCACGTGCGGAAACAGCTTGATGAACTTCTGGATGTCGCGCTGGTATACGGACACGCTCGGCATCTTCGTGGGCGTGTACTCGGAGTGGTAGAAGGCGACCAGCACCTGCTGATGGGCGGCTTCGGCGTCGTCGATCCATTCGCGGGCAAGCTGCAGCGAGTAGGGCCGCACGGCCGCGTCGTACGGCGCGATGTAGCGCGCGATCCTGGTGTGCAGCTGCGTCCACAGCGGGTTGGAGAACATCTCGGTCCCCTCGTCGCCGATGCCGGTCAGGAACGAGGCGGCGGCGCGGGCGGCCGGCGTGGAGGCACTGGCGGCACGGGTGGCACGAGCGTTGGAGCCGCCCGCAAGCGCACCGGAGGGGGTTGCGCCGCCCAGGGCGGCGAGCGCGCAGAGCAGGCCGAGGAGCAGCGGCTTGTGAGAGGAGAGGGGGGAGCGAATGGTCTTGAGCATGTTCATTGCAACAGCCTATGGGCAGCGACGTTGCGCTGCGCAGGCAATCTTTCGCGATTCTTCATCGAGTACCTGCTCGCGCGGGATCGCCGCTTCGCACGCCCACGCAAATCCCCATCTCAGTCGGCCGTGTCCTCGAGCCTGCCCGACTATCCGCGCCGACCGCGTGCTATTCAGACCGGAACTGCTGTGCGAAGTCTCTCTTCGATGCGCTCGGCGAGCTTTGCGAAATCGTCGAACGCCGTCCCAACCGCCTGTTGATGGGCGCCGATCGCGCCATCGGCTGGCTTGAGGTCGAAGATCGGCTTGCGAGCCTCCTGTCCCATCGGAATCAGGCTGTGATAGTGCCTGAGCATCGCCAGACACGCGGGGTCATGTTGTGGGCTCGGAGCTACGTCCCCATCCTCGCCCAGGACAGCATGACGATAAGTCAGCGGGATCTGCTCGATCCAGCGTCCATAAGCCTTGACCGGCCGGTCAAGGCGCACCCCGTGTTGCAAAACGACATATCCGAGGGGTCGCATCTGCCCTCTGGGCAACTCCAGCGTCGCCGGCTCTGGGTTGCGCTCAACGCGATCCACCCACTCCTTGCGCCAGCGCCGCAACGTAGGACCAAGGTTGCGCAGACCCTGCAGCGAGAAAAGATCCGGGGCGAGCGGAATCAGCACGTGATCACTGGCAACGAGCGCGGCGCGGTTCAGCGCACCCAGATTGGGGCCGACATCAATGAGGATCAAGTCGTCTTCGCGCATACGAGCCGCAGAGACGATCAGGCGCCACATGGCGCTGACGATGCGAAAGGCGCGCCCCTCCCCGTTCACGCATCTAGACCATTGGCTGCTCAATTCGTCCTCGAACGCGGAGAGACTGAGGTCGCCAACAACGAGCCCCAGCCGTTCGGCTATTTCCTCTACATGTACCTCACCAAGACCTCCTGTGCCCTCAATCAACGGTTCCAACGGACCTGCCAGGGTGCCGCGCGGCGCACCCTGGTTCCAAAGCGCCTCAAGTCGCGATTCGTCGAGGAACGCCGACGAGAGATTGGCCTGGGGATCCAGATCGGCAGCGAGTACGCGGTGGCCACGCTCGGCGAACATCCATGCCAGGTGATAGGCAAGGCTCGTCTTGCCTACGCCACCCTTGTTGTTGAAGAAGGCGATAACTGGCGGATCGGTCATGAGCGTCTAATCGTGACAGACACGTACGTCGGCTCAACTTGGAACAGGGGCTCGGAGTTGCCGTTCTCGGCCAGCGCCTTTCTAGCTGTCGCGATCCCGACTCCGAAGCGCTGCACGTAGCCGAGTTGGCGCATCGCCTCCGCGATCGTTGGATTGCGGTAGTCGGTAACCCCAGGTTCGCCAAAGTTCTCAGCGGTCACCTGCCCGAATGGACCCCCCGGGTTCTGAATCTCGACCCGATCGGATAGCCAAGTGATGCGTACAGGTGCCATCGAGGTCTCGTATGTTCGGTGCATGAGGGCGTTGCGAGTCAACTGCTGGAGAGCTACCAGTGGGTAGTCTGATTGGAGTCGCTCGACTGGACCGGAAGTCAGATCGACTGACGTGTATATGTGGATACGCAGCAGCTCGTCCAGCTCGTGCAAGAGCTCAGGCAGGGGACGCGCAATACGATGGCTTGCAATGACCTGGTCGGTGATCACAAGGCCGTCAACGCGTAGAAACTGGACGAAGGCACCTGGCACAAACGCGGTTGGGTCGCTCCCAACGGTTACCACGCCGGCAACCGTCGGCATGCCGTCGGGCGTCGCAAGGCGGAAGGCTGCGAGCTGGTGCTCGACCGAGCGCTCGTTGGCAGCCAGCACCTCAGTTGAGAGGGCCGCGGGCAGGTAGGTCCTCTCGAAGAGATCGAGATCGAGATCGTCGATCGAAGCGGACTGGAGTGGGCGAGCGTCGAAGGGAAGGTCTGCGGCGCGTCTGCGCTCAGCAAGGCGAGCCTCCTCCTCTGGCGTGGCGATCGCGCGACGCGGACCGACCCTGATCCAAGGCGTTCCCTTGTAGCGAACGGGTGGCGCGCTTGACGGCATGACTTCGACGAGCGCGATCTCGCTACCGTCCAGCACACGCTTACCCACGGTCATCGACGGCAACGGCAGGATGTTCCCGTCATCCCGCAAATGTCCCAAAGCGAGCAAGAGCTGATCGGTGATTGGCAGTCCGCTGGGACGGCCATCGTCGCTTACCCCGACCAGCACATACCCTGGCAAGCCGTGACTAGGCAGGTCATTAGCGAAAGCACAGACCGCCTGGGCGACCTTATCCCGATCGGACAGCGCCTCCTTGCGCTCCACTCGATCGGACTCGATGTCCCGAGCGATCTGCTCCAACTCTTGGTCTGTGATCGACGACACGTCGCTAATCATGACGATTGTCCGCGTCGTTATTCGCCGATGACCCATCCTCGCGCAAAGCGGGGTCGGCAACGATCCGCACGTCGACGCCAGGCAGCCCCTCCAGCAGCCGCGTGAGCAGCGACTCCCTGAAGCGCTTGACCCCGCGCCGCGGCGAGGGCGCGCCCATCAGCACGTATGTGCTGCCCAAGCGCCGCACCGTGTCGATCGCCACTGCCGCCACGTCTTCGCCTTCCTCGACGAGCAGACGCGCGCCGAGCATCGCCGTCAGGCGCCGCAGCGCCTCGAGCTGCTCGCGGTCCTCGGCACTCGGGACGCGCCCGTGGGGGCGCACGACCAGCACGTCCAGGCGCGCGCCGAGGCGCTCGGCCGAGCGCGAGGCGCGCCGCACGATGCGCTGGGAGTGCGGCGCGAGCGCAACCAGAGCGAGCAGACGCTCCGCGATCGCCTGCTTACCCGCGCCCGCATGCGCACCCGCGGGCGCAATCCCATCTTCGCGGCGCACGACGATCGGCGCGGGCGCCAGGCGCTTGATCTCGACCCCCTCCGCCACATGCCGCAGGGCCGTCTCGCGCAGAGCCGAGAGGTTCTCCACCTTGAAGAAGTTGTTCAGCGCCGCCGGAACTCGCTCGCGCGGGTAGACCTTGCCGGCGCGCAGACGCTCGATCAGGGCCTCCGGGGTGAGGTCGACCAGCACCACCTCGTCGGCGCCCGCGAGCACTTCGTCGGGGATCGTCTCGCGCACGCGCGTTCCCGTCAGCTGAGTCACCTGATCGTTGAGACTCTCCAGGTGCTGCACGTTGACCGTCGAATACACGTCGATACCGGCCGCGAGCACATCCTGCACGTCTTCGTAGCGCTTCTCGTGCTCGACGCCCGGGGCGTTGGTGTGGGCGAGCTCGTCGATCAGGCACAGCTCGGGTTTGCGCGCCAGCACCGCCGGCAGGTCCATCTCCGCGAGCGGCGTGCCCCGGTAGCTGACCACGCGCGGCGGCAGCTCCTCAAGGCCCTCGGCCTGCGCGCTCGTCTCTTCGCGGCCGTGCGGCTCGAGGTAGCCGATCGCGACGTCGCGGCCCTGCTCGGACTCGGCGCGGCCCTCCTGCAGCATGCGGTAGGTCTTGCCGACGCCCGCGGCCATGCCGATGAAGACCTTCAGCTTGCCCCGCTCGGGGGCTCCGGGTGCTCCGTCTGGTGGCATGTGGGCATTCTCGCCCACCGCGCCGCATTTGGCGGCGCCCGCAAAGGGGCGCCTGGCGTCAGGCCCCGAGCAGGTTGTGGACGATCAGGTCGATCAGCTTGATGCCGATGAACGGCGCGACGAGGCCGCCGAGGCCGTAGATCCACAGGTTGCGCCGCAAAAGCGCCGAGGCGCCGATCGGCCGGTAGCGCACGCCGCGCAGCGACAGCGGGATCAGGAGCGGGATGACGATCGCGTTGAAGATGATCGCCGAGACGATCGCCGACTGCGGGGTGCCGAGGTTCATGATGTTCAGGACGTGCAGCGGGCCCTTGCCTCCCGCGCTCGTCGCATACGTGGTGATGAAGATCGCGGGCAGGATCGCGAAGTACTTGGCGACGTCGTTGGCGATCGAGAAGGTGGTGAGCGCGCCACGGGTTATCAAGAGCTGCTTGCCGACCTCGACGATCTCGATCAGCTTCGTCGGGTTGGAGTCCAGATCGACCATGTTGCCGGCCTCGCGGGCGGCCTGGGTGCCGGTGTTCATCGCCACGCCCACGTCGGCCTGGGCGAGCGCGGGGGCGTCGTTGGTGCCGTCGCCGGTCATCGCCACGAGCCGCCCGTCCTGCTGGTGCTCGCGGATCAGCGCGAGCTTGGCCTCGGGGGTGGCTTCGGCGAGGAAGTCGTCGACGCCCGACTCCTCGGCGATCTTGGCGGCGGTGAGACGGTTGTCGCCCGTGACCATCACGGTCTTGATGCCCATTGCGCGCAGCTGGTCGAAGCGCTCCTTCATGCCCTGCTTGATCGTGTCCTTCAGGTAGACGACGCCGAGGATCTGGTTGTCGCGCGCGACCGCCAGCGGCGTGCCGCCCTCGCGCCCGATGCGGTCGAGCTGCTCGCGCAGCTGCGGGGGGGCCTGGCCGCCCTCCTCTTCCACGAACTTCACGATCGAGTCGCCGGCGCCCTTGCGCAGGCGACGACCGTCGATGTCCACGCCGCTCATGCGCGTTTGCGCGGTGAACGGCACGAATTCCGCGTTCAGCGTGTTCATGTCGTGCTCGCGGATGCCATAGGTCTTGGCCAGCACCACGATCGAGCGTCCCTCCGGCGTCTCGTCCGCCAGCGAGGAGAGCTGCGCGACCTCGGCCAGCTCGGACTCGGGCACGCCCGGCATCGGGATGAACTCCGACGCCTGGCGGTTGCCGAGCGTGATCGTGCCCGTCTTGTCCAGCAGCAGCACGTCCACGTCGCCCGAGGCCTCCACGGCGCGGCCGGAGAGCGCGAGCACGTTGCGGCGCACGAGGCGGTCCATGCCGGCGATGCCGATCGCGCTGAGCAGCGCGCCGATCGTGGTGGGGATCAGCGCGACCAGCAGCGCGATCAGCGTCGTCTCGGAGATCGAGGTGCCGGCGAACAGCCCGAACGGGCGCAGCGTGGCGACCACGATCATGAAGATCAGGGTCAGCGCCGCCAGCAGGATGTTGAGCGCTATCTCATTCGGCGTCTTGCGCCGCTCGGCTCCCTCGACGAGCGCGATCATGCGATCGAGAAACGACTGGCCGGGCTCCTGGGTGATTTCCACGACGATCCGATCGCTGGTGACGCGCGTGCCGCCGGTGACGGCGCTGCGATCGCCGCCGGACTCGCGGATCACCGGCGCCGACTCGCCCGTTATCGCCGACTCGTCCACGGTCGCGATGCCCTCGATCACGCTGCCGTCGCCGGGGATCAGCTCGCCCGCGACGACCACCACGATGTCGCCGCGGGTGAGCGCGGAGGCGGCCTTCATCGAGCCGTCGCGCATCGTGGCGACGGTCTCCTTGCGCATGTTGCGAAGCGTGTCGGCCTGGGCGCGGCCGCGACCCTCGGCGAACGCCTCGGCCATGTTGGCGAAGATCACCGTCAGCCACAGCCAGAAGGCGATCGTGAAGGTGTACCACGCAGGCTCGTGGCCGCCGCCGAGCGGTTTGCCGCCGAACACCTGGATCAGCCACGTGACGGTCGTTATGACCGAGCCGATCTCCACGACGAACATGACCGGGTTGCGCAGCTGCACGCGCGGGTCGAGCTTCTTGACGCTGTCGAGCAGCGCGCGCCTGACGATGTCGCGCTGGAACAGCGACACGGCCTGGCGTTCGTGGGCGGCTGGAATCTGTGCGGACATCAGCCCCTGCCTCCTGTGAGACGATCCAGAGCGAGGTTCAGTTCGAGCACGTTCACACCCGGTTCACCTGAAAATCCAAGTCCGCGCCCCGAGGTGTATTTGGCGATCAGACCGTCGACCGTGGCGCGCGCGAGCCCGCGCACGGCTGCGATCCGGTAGGCCTGAATCCATGCGTTGGCCCGTGAGATTTCCGGGTCAAGGCCAGATGCCGAGCTGTTGACGGCGTCGACCGGAATCTTCGCGACGGTGAGGCCCGGGTCGTATTCCCGCTTGGTCTTGGGGTTCACGTTCAGTTCGAGATAGGCCTTGATGTTTTCTTCGTCTGCTTCCTTGGTCTTGACGCTGTTGGGGCCGTGGTTTGAGAAGGTGCTGGCCGCCGCGTTGTCGGCGCCGCCTTCGGTGGCCGACGGACGCGACTGGAAGTAGCGCGGGTCCGGTTCGGTGACGATCGCGCCTTTGACTTCCTTTGGCTTGCCGTTCTTTTCGAGCACCGGCGTGCCGAAGTTCTGGCCGATCAGCTTCGAGCCGACGAGCTTGCCGTCGACGTGGATCTGCTGGCCGTTGGCATCGCCGGGGAAGGCGACCTGGGCGATGCCGGTGATGAGAAGCGGGTAGGCCAGCCCGAGCAGGATCGCGAACACGATCGTGGCGACGATTGAGGTGAGGATGTCGCGCTTCATCTCAGTAGAGGTGTCCGGTCAGGCCCTGCACGATCGGGCCGAGCAGGAGGGCGGGGAAGAAGGTGAGCGCGCCGACGAGCACGATCACGCCGATCAGCAGGATCACGAACGTGGGGTTGTCGGTGCGCATCGTGCCGAGGCCCGCGGGTGTGACGCGCTTGCCGGCCAGGGCGCCCGCGATCGCAAGGGCGAACAGGATCGGCGCGTAGCGCGCCAACACCATGTCAAAGCCGCCGAGCAGGTCGGCGAAGGTGACGCCGTGGGAGCCGAGGTTGCCGGCGTTTGGCTGGATGAAGCCGGTGTAGCCGGCAAAGGCGGAGCCGTTGTTGTTGGCCTGGGACAGATACGCGTAGAAGGTCTCCGAGAAGGCCTGCGGCGTGTGCGTGCCGAGCGTCGCCGAGGTGGCCGCTTCGGAGATCGAGGCGCGCCCGGCTTTGCTTGCACTGGCAAGCGCGGTGCAGAACAGCGCCGCAAGCGGCGTTATCAGGATGCCGAGGCCGGCGAGCTTTATCTCCTTCGCCTCCAGCTTCTTGCCGAGCCACTCGGGCGTGCGACCCACCATCAGCCCGCCGATGAACACCGCCAGCAGCACATACATCAGGATCGAGTAAAGCCCGGTGCCGACACCGCCGAAAATGACCTCCGACGCAGACAGGTTGGCAAAGGGAACGGCCCCGCCGATGCCTGTGAAGGACTCGATCGCGCTGTTGACCGCACCACAGGATGTGACGGTCGTGACCACGTCGAACAGCGCCGAGCCGGCGATCCCGAAGCGCTGCTCCTTGCCTTCCATGTTGCCGCCGCCGGAGCCTGAGATGACGCCGGTGTGGAGGCCCGCGGCGTGCTGGGCCGGGGAGCCGTGGGCCTCGGCGACGTAGGCGACGCACACCGCGCCGAGGAACATCAGCATCACCGCGCCGTAGATCGCATAGCCCTGGCGGCGGTTGCCGGTCATGCGGCCGTAGGCGAAGATCAGCGCGGCCGGGATGATCAGCACGAGCAGCATCTCGAAGAAGTTGGTGAACTGCGTCGGATTCTCGAACGGGTGGGCGGAGTTGGTGTTGAAGAAGCCGCCGCCGTTGGTGCCGAGCTCCTTGATCGCCTCCTGGCCGGCGACGGGACCCATCGCGATCGTTTGCGTGAGGCCGGTGATCGTGTGTACGACCAGGTAGTTTGAGAAGTTGGCGATCACCCCCTGGGAGGCGAGCACCAGCGCGCCCAGCACCGAGATCGGCCCCAGCACATAGAGCACCGTGCGCACGAGGTCCTGCCAGAAGTTGCCGATGCTCTTGCCGCTGCGCCCGACGATGCCCCGGATCAGCGCGACCGCCACGACGATGCCCACACCGGCCGACAGCCAGTTCTGCACGGTCAGCCCGATCATCTGGCTGAGGTAGGTCATCGTCGTCTCGCCGCCGTAGTACTGCCAGTTGGTGTTCGTCATGAACGAGGAGACCGTGTTGAACGTGACGTTCCACGGCGCCGAGTGATAGCCGAGCGGGTTGAGCACGTGGGGCACCCACGGGGCGTTCTGGGTGCGCAGCACGAAATACAGGAACAGCCAGCCGGCGAGTGAGAAGACGATCAGGCTCTTCGCATACGCCTTCCAGTCCTGCCCGTGCGTCGGGTCGACGCGCAGCAGTTTGTAGAGCAAGCGCTCGGGGCCGGCGAGGATCGGCGAGAAGATCACGCGCCGGCCCGTGTAGACGGCGGCCATGTAGCCGCCGAGCGGGAACGCGAGCGCCGTCAGGACAGCGGCGAACAGGAAGATCGTGAGCCAGCCCGCGAAGGTCATCGCCTAGAACTTCTCTCCGCGAACGAGGGCATAAAAGAGGTAGCCGATGATGAGCACGGTGACGATCAGACCGAACACGTCGGCGCCGCTCATGTGCGCGATCAGATAGCCCAGGGGAGGCGCGCCGCTCATATGCGGTCGATTCCCTCGATGATGAGCAGCAGGATCGCGAACATCGCGATCCCGATGACGATGGCAACTACGTCCATGGCGCCACTATGCAACGCCGACCATCACGCCCGCATGACGATTTCGGCCCCGCGCATAACGATTGTGTGACGACACACGCCACGAGCTCGTGCTGCGCCTTCTGCCCGCCCGCGGTGTCGTTTATGTGGATTTGGTGGGCGTGCGCGGCGCAACCAGAGCGCCCGCGATGGATCGGGTAGTGGGCCGGCTAGGCGGAGAAGCGGTAGCCGACCCCCGGGTCGGTGGCGATCACGCGCTGCTCGTGACCGTCTCCTTCGATCTTGCCGCGCAGACGCGCGATGTGTGTGCGCAGCGTTTGCACATCGTCTCCATACTCCGGCCCCCACACCTCGGCGAGCAGCGCGCGATGGGTCATCAGGCGGCCGCGATTGCGGACCAGCACGCGCAGCAGGTCGAACTCGATCGGCGTGAGGTGAACGTTCTCGCCCCCGCGGCGCACGACCCGCGCCGCCAGGTCGATCTCCAGATCGCCAACCGCGATGCGCGGCTCCTGCGCCTGCGAGCGCCCGCCGCGCCGCAGCGCCGCCTGCAGGCGCGCCACCAGCTCGCGCGAGCCGAACGGCTTGGTCACGTAGTCGTCGGCGCCGGCCTGCAGCGCCCGCACCTTCTGCTCCTCCTCGCCGACGGCCGAGAGCACGAGGATCGGCATCTCGCTCCACTCGCGCAGCAGACGCGTGAGCTCGACGCCATCCATGTCGGGCAGCATCAGATCGACGATCGCCGCCTGCGGCGGGCGCACCGCGGCACGATCGAGCGCCTCTGCCGCCGTTTCCGCCGGCACGACCTCAAAGCCGGCGTCGCGCAGCACCACGCGCAGCGCGCGCAGGATCTGCGGCTCGTCGTCCACCACGAGCACGCGCGGGGGCGGCGCCGGTGTGTCGTGCGCGATCACCGAACGCTCTGGGGCACAGACGAAAGCGCGGTGCGCTCGCCGTTGCGCTCGGCGATCGGTCCAGCTGCCCCGCTCAACGCGCCCGTCCCGGGCTCGCGGCGGCTTCGAGCACGTCCTCGGAGCCGGCATCGGGCTGTTGGGCGGAGAGCGGCAGCTCGAACACGAACGTGGCGCCCTGACCCGGCAGCGACTCGACGTGCAGGCGCCCGCCGTTGGATTCGGTGAAGCCGCGCGCGATCGCGAGGCCGAGGCCGGAGCCGCGGTGGCCTCCCTGCGGCGTGCCGGCTCGGTAGAAGGGCTCGAACACGCGCTCCAGCTGCGCCGGGGGGATGCCGGGGCCGCGATCGACCACACGCACCACCAGCCGGTCCCCCGCCGGACCGCCCGGCGCCTCAAGCGTGGACAGGCCCGCGCGGGGCATCCCGGCCCGGCGCTCACGCTCGGTCGCCGTGCCCGTCAGAGCCGCGGCGGGCGTCCCCGCTCCCAGGCTGCGCACGGCGCGCGCGCGGACAGACACCGGGTGGCCGCCGGAGTGCCGGCGCGCGTTCTCCAGCACGTTGGCGAAGGCGCGCTCCATCTGCACGGGATCGACGCTGACGAGCGGCAGGTCGCGGTCGATCGACAGGCTGAAGTCCTCGGGCTCCGGGGACAGCTCGGCGAGCGCGGCACGGAGCACCTCCTCCAGCGACGTCAGCGCCGTGTGCGGCTCGGCGGCGCCGGCTTCCAGGCGCGAGAGGTCGAGCAGGTTGTCGACCAGGCGCGAGAGCCGACGCGTCTCGCTCTGAATCACGCCGGCCATCTCGCGGCGCTCCTCATCGGAGAGCGAGGGCGAGCCGATCGCCTCTCCCGCCGCCGCGATCGCCGTCAGCGGCGAGCGCAGATCGTGGGAGACGGCCCGCAACAGCGCCGTCTTGACGACGTCGGCGCGGCGCAGCGCGGCGGTCTCGACCACGTCGCCAAGCAGCATGTCGCGCTCCAGGCCCGCGGCGAGCAGCGACTCCAGGGCCGGCACGACGCGCTCCTGCAGGCGGCGCAGCGTGGCCTCGGAGGTGTCGCTGGGCACGAGCAGCGTGCCGAGCCGGCGCGGCCCCTCGCGCAGCGGGAAGGCGACGCGCCGCTCGTCGCCCTCGACCGCCTCCAGCTCGATCGCGGCGGAGGGCAGCTCCAGCACCTGGGAGAGGCGCGCGGCGGCGGTGGGCAGATCCTCCGACAGGCGCCTGCCGCCGAGCAAAAGGCGCGCCATCTCCGCCGCCAGGTCGGCCTCGCGGCGGCGCTCCGCGGCCTCTCGCGCCCGCGCGCGCGTCACCTCCGCCACCGAGCTTGCGAGCACGGCGACCACCAGGAACGCGATCAGCGCGACCCAGTTCTCGCCGTTTGAGATCGTCAGCCGGCCGACCGGCGGCAGGTGGAAGTAGTTGAAGGCGAGCGCGCTCAGCACCGAGGTCGCGAAACCCAGCCAGATCCCCCACGTGACCGAGGCGATCACGACCGCGAGCATGTAGACGACGCCGAGCGAGACGACCGGCGCGACCTGCTTGAGCGGGTAGATCGCGAGCGTGCAGAGCGCGACCAGCCCGACGGCCACGAGCATCCCCGTCCGCCGCGAGGGCGGCTCGGTCGTGAGCAGGAAGCCGAACGTGCGGGCCATGAACTCAGCGTAACGGCCGGCGGGGCGGCCGCACCGTCTCGGCCGCCCCACGACCGGGCGGGTTCGGGGCTGTTCGTCTGAGCACTCGACAGCGAATCGCTCAAGGACCGCCGGGGTTGGGTCGATTGAGAGCGTGTGCGAGAGGACGGTAGGTGCTGGATAATCCCCCGCGGACTGCCAGAATGACGAGCGTGACCCGAACGGACTCGAGGCCTGCGACGCTATGGGGAGTCGCGCTGCTCTGTGTTGTGCTCGCGCTCACGGCGGCTTTCTCCGCTGCGGCGCCGGCCCGCGCCTCCGCGAGCGAAAACGCGCAGCCTCTGGCGCAAGCCGGCCTCGCCACGCGCGCCGCGTGCTCGGCGCCGGCTCCCGGTTACGCCAGCTGCATGGCCATCGAGGCCGCCCCGGGAAGCGCCTTCGCCGGGGCGGGCGGGGCGCGGTCCGACGGTGTGCACAGGGCTCTGCAGAGCGCCGCCGAATGCCAGGCTGCCTTCCCCTCCGGGTGCCTCACCCCGCTGAACCTGCAGAGCGCGTACTTCCCCGGACAGGCGCCCGACATTCCGGCCGGCGCACCGCAGCAGACGATCGCGCTGATAGACGCCTATAACGATCCCAAAGCGGAAGCCGACCTGAGCACGTACAGCAAAGCGTTCGCACTGCCGCCGATTCACAGGTGCGGCACCGGCGAAAGCGGCTGCTTGGAACAGGTCAACCAGGACGGCGGCGGTTTGCTGCCGTTTCCCCAGAGCGAAGAAGCCAGGTTGGCCAAGGAAACGGTTTGCGTGACCGAACGAGCGGGCGAAACCAAGCTAGATCTGAAACGGCGCGAAGAAGCCTGCGACGAACTGGTCGAAGCCGAGGGCTGGGCGATCGAGACCTCGACCGACATCGAGATGGCCCACGCGATCTGCCAGAACTGCAAGGTCCTCCTGGTCGAGGCGAGCGAACCCTCATATGCCGATCTCGAAGAAGCCGAGGAAACGGCTGTACGGCTCGGCGCGACCGAGATCTCCAACTCCTGGGGCGGCCCGCGGGAAGGCGCAAGCGGCAGGGCGTTCGACCATCCCGGCACCGTCATCACGGCGGCCGCCGGCGACGACGGCTATCTCAACTGGACCGAGGCCGAAGCGGCCGAAGCGGATAAAGAAGCGTATTACGCCGGCGCCGACTACCCCGCCAGCTCAGCCGACGTGATTGCCGTGGGCGGCACGAAACTGAACATCAGCGGCGGCGTGAGGCAGAGCGAGACGGTCTGGAACGAGGACCCCGACCCCGAAGAAGGCAACCAGGGCGCCGGTGGAGGAGGGTGCAGCGAAGAAGCCAACAGCGCTCCGTCCTGGCAGCGCGCCGTCCCCGACTGGTCGGCGGTGGGCTGCGGCAGCAAACGCGCGGTCGCCGACGTGTCAGCCGACGGCGACCCCTATACCGGCGTGGCCGTGTATGACTCGGTGCCCACGATCCAGGAACCGGAAACCGGCGACGTGGTCAACGAACCGCTGTACTGGTGGCCGATCGGCGGCACCAGCGTGGCCTCGCCGATCGTCGGCTCGATGTTCGCGCTCGCCGGCGGGTCGCACGGCGTGGCCTATCCCGCGCGCACGCTCTACTCGCACCTGGGCAGCTCCGCCCTGCACGACATTACGAGCGGGGGCAACGGGGACTGCGACGGCGCCTATGCGAAATGCTCGGGCTCGCTCACCTCGCCGCTGGACTGCGGCATGGGCGCGTGGATCTGCAACGCGACCGCCGGGTATGACGGCCCCACCGGCGTCGGCACGCCCGCCGGGCTCGGCGCGTTTGAAACGGGTGAAGAAGCGACGACGAAGACCCAGCCGATCGAAGAACCGGGAACGTCTCGGGGCGGCGGCGCTCAGGGCACCGGCCCGGGCACGCCGAACGGCGCCGGCACCACCGCCGCGAGCGGCGCCGGGGGCGGCTCGAGCGGCGAATCCGGCGACGCCGGCAATTCGAAGGGCGCCGCCGGCAAGCAGTCCCGCGGTGGCGCTGGCAGCGCGCGCATCGCCGCGCTGCTGCTGACCGCCGACGCACATGCGGCGCTGCGCCGGGGCGGGCGCTTCGCGCTCACGCGACTCGCCTTCTCCTGCACGCTCACGCAGGCGAGCAGGGTGCGCGTGACGCTCTCCCTGCAGGTCGGCTCGGCCGCTCACATCCACTGGCGCACGCTCCCCGTGTCACTCGCCTTCGACGCCGTCAGGGGTGTCAACCGCCGCCACCTGCATGGCGCGGGCGATCTCGCGCCGGGGCTCTACAGGCTGACGCTGACCCCGACCGGGGGCAGCGCGCGCTCGATCGAGATTCGCGTGAGCTGAGGCTGACCCAACCGGCCACAGGACCCGCTCGATCGAGATTCCCGTGAGCTGACGCCGCCGCCGAGGCGAGCCGCTGCCTCGCTCGGGCGAGCGAGCCGCGATCGCGCGAACGAGCGCTGCGCCCACCCTCGCCCGCGCGCCGGACGCGAGCTCACTCCCACGCCTCGGTGCCCCTCCGCTCCTCGGGCGCATCCTCGCTCGGCGGCCGCTCGGGCAGCTCGCGCTCGAAGGCCTCCCCGCGCTCGGTCAGCCACCAGGCGTTGGGGGTTCCGCGCGCCGGACTGTCCGAGCCGCGGTTGACGATCAAGCCCTGATACTCCAGACGTGTGAGCAGCTTGGAGATCTGACCCTGGTCGACGATGCCCACCCGTTCGGCCACCTCGCGATTGCTGGGACCGGGAAGCTCGGCGATGCTCCTCAGAACACGCACCGTGCGATACGTCAGCCGCCGCGACCCCGAGCGCTCGCCCGCCAGGCTCGGCTCCAACTCCGGCGAGATCGGCGCCAGCTTGGATCGTGGCGCGGGCACGGCCCGGCGCAGTTCGTTGCCGGCGACCCTGCTCCCGAGATAGGGCAGCACGATCAGGCTCATCAGCTCGCCGTGCAACTCGATCAGCGGAGGCGCCTGCGCAGCCCGACCGCCGGCGTCGGCGCCCTGCGCCTGCAGGCGTGCATAGAGCACGGCCATCACCGCCCCCACCACGCCTTCCGCCATCACCGGCGCCGGCGGACGTCGTCCCGTGCCACGGCTGGCATCGCCCCCGCGCCCACGGTCGACGACCTCGCACAGTTCGGCGATCACGCGCGATCGCCGCTCCAGCACCCGCGGCCCACCGCCGGCCGCGTGCACGACGCAAAGTTGAGCGAGCAGCGGCCGCTCGTCGAGAAAGCGTAGGATCGCCGCCAGGCCGGCCCTGATGCCCTCGCGCCAGCTGGGCTCGGCCGTGTAGGCATCGACCGCCAGCGCGCGCGCCTGCTCCACGCCCCAGTCGAAGCTCGCCAGAAAGCAATCCTCGATGTCGGCGAAGAGCTCGTAGAAGAGCCGGCGCGACACACGGGCGCGCGCGATTACGCGTGCCACCGTCACCGCCGGCACGCCGCGCATGGCCACCTCTTCGGCCATCGCCCCCAAGATCCTGGATCGCTGAATCTCCTCCACTGTTCGAACGCGCGAGCGGGCAAACCTCTCGACATCCTCGAAAGGACCCCCGGACATCACGCGCGAGCTTGATATTACCCGTGGCCGGCATCTGTCTACTGTCCAGCGACGACTGTCGCGCCGCACCACGGTTCTCGGGGGGGGGAGCAATCCCGTTGCGTGCAGGACCAAGGACGGCCCTCGACCTCGGTGCAAGTCCCTTTGCAGACCCCTCCGGGCTCGGCGAGAGCGGCGCTCGGGCGCCCGGCACGGGCTGCGCGCCGCGGACGACGGCGCCGCGAGCGACCTTCTCAGGCGCCCAGCACGGCCGGCGCGCCGTAGGCGACGCCGCCGCGAAAGAGCCGCCGCGAGCGACCTTCTCAGGCGCCCAGCACGGCCGGCGCGCCGTAGGCGGCGAGGATGTCGGGCAGCGCGACGCTGCCGTCCTCGCGCTGGCCGTTCTCCAGCAGCGCGATGATCGTGCGGCCCACCGCCACCGCGGTGCCGTTGAGCGTGTGCAGCATCTGCGTGCCGCGCCCCTCACCTCGCACGCGGATGTTCAGGCGACGCGCCTGGTAGTCGGTCGTGTTCGAGCACGAGGTCAGCTCGCGGTAGCGGCCCTGGCTGGGCAGCCATGCCTCGCAGTCGTACTTCTTCGCGGCCGAGTTGCCGAGATCGCCGACGGCGATGTTGACGACGCGATAGGGCAGCCCCAGCTCGCCGAGGATCTCCTCCTCGATCGCGAGGATGCGCTCGTGCTCCTCGCCCGAGCGCTCGGGCTCGACGAAGCTGAACATCTCGACCTTCTCGAACTGGTGTACGCGAAAGATCCCGCGCGTGTCCTTGCCGGCCGCCCCGGCCTCCCGTCGAAAGCAGGGCGAGAAGCCCGCATAGCGCAGCGGCAGCCG
This sequence comes from uncultured Solirubrobacterales bacterium, assembly GCA_963831995.1. Lineage (GTDB taxonomy): Bacteria > Actinomycetota > Thermoleophilia > Solirubrobacterales > Solirubrobacteraceae > Palsa-744. The sequence continues at coordinate 81,318 of CAWHSI010000005.1, forward strand.
CTCGGCCGGCACGATCTCGTCGTCGTGCAGCGAGGCCAGCGCGACCTCGGAGGTGCCGAGGAGATAGAGGTCGTCCTCGGGGAGGCGATAGATCTGCTGCTCGGTGTCGGGCAAAAAGCCGGTCCCGTACAGCGCGCGCTCGCGCACGAGCACGGGCGGGATCACCGGCTCGAACCCATGGCCGCGCAGCTTCTCGAGCACGAAGCGCACGAGCGCCAGCTCGACCATCACGAGGTCGCCCTTCAGGTAGGCAAAGCGCGCGCCCGACAGCGCGGCGGCGCGCTCCATGTCGATCATCGACCCGGCCAGTTCGAGGTGGTCGCGCACGCCGGGAGCGCGCTCCCCCTCCGACACCGCGCCCGCGCCGGCGCCGACCCGCGGCGCGCCGACGACCCTGACCAGCTCGTCCTCGGGGCCGGGCGCAGCCGTCGGGTCGGGCAGGTTGGGCAGCGGCGCCAGCGACGCGAGCAGCCGCTCTTCGACCTCGGCCAGCTCGCGGCTCAGCTCCTTCTCGCGCGAGCCAACCTCGCGCTGGCGGGCGATCGCCTCGCCTGCGTCCTCGCCGGCGCGCTTGGCCTGGGCGATCGCCTCGGCCGCCGCGTTGCGCGAAGCGCGCAGCTGCTCGAGGCTGGGGATCAGCGCGCGCCGCCGCGCGTCCAGATCGAGCACCAGGTCCAACCCGGCGACGGCGCCCTCGCCGCGACGCGCCAGCTCGCCCCGCACGCGCTCGGGCTGCTCGCGGATCAGCTTGAGGTCGAGCACCTCGCCCTCGCTCGCGGGCGGCCTATTTGGTCGACAGCGTGATGTTGACCGAAGGCACCTTTTCGGCCTGCAGCCCGGAATATTTGGCCAGGAACCGCGCGACTTCCATCGCGTTGTCGCCGACCACGAGGTTCTCGGGCATGATCGCCCCGGAGAACCCGCCGTTGCGGATCGCGTAGAGAACCTGTTCGACGTTCTCCTTGCGGATGTTGAAGTTCGGTGCGTTGGTCTTCACGCGGTCCTTGATCGAGGTGGCCGAGCCCTCGGCGCCCACGACCGCCAGCGTGTGGCAGCCGGAGCAGTGGTCGCGGAACAGAACCGCGCCGCGATAATAGGGGTTGGTCTTCGCCAGGGAGATGCCCTGGGTGCCACACGCCGACAGCCCGCCGGCGAGGGCGAGCAGCGCGGTTGCGATCGCGAGCATCTTCACGGACAGCCTCATGCGCGCCGGAATATATCGGTTGGGCCTGCCGCCGGACTGCAACCTCTCTTTGCGGGCGAGAACGGGCTCAAAAGCCGTGGGCCGTGCCGGCTGCGCGCAGGGCGAGAAATACGACCACCAGAGCCGACAGCGTCATCACGCCCATCTCGCGCCGCACGATCGCCGCGACGACCGCGTGCTGCTCGGCCTGCGGCAGCTCGCCGACCGCCCGCGCATCGGGGAGATCGCGCTGGTCGAGGATCGTTTGCGCCGAGCTCACGCGCAGCTGCTCGGCGACGAACCCGACCGCCAGCGGCAGCAGCGCGTACAGGTAGAAGAGGCGTTCGCCGGAGTAGTGCCCGGCCGCCGCCAGCACGCCCACCGCCAGCGCGTACAGCAGCGCGGCTGCCTGCGCGGCGCGCAGCGCCACCCAGAAGGCGCGGCTGCTTTCGTGGCGATACCAGCGCCAGGCGCCGAGCAGCATCGGCACCGCGCTGATCGCGGCCAGTGCGACCGCACCGGCGAGGACGGCTTCAGTCATCGGTTGAGGCAATCGGCACTATGTAACAGACTGTCACAAGGGTGATATAACAGCGCGCGTGCTGCGCAGCTATCTCCCCGCGATCGTATTCCTCATCCTCGGCGGCGTCGTGGGCGGGCTGTTCGCGACGCTCAACTCGATGCTTGGGCCGCGACGCCGCATCAAGCACAAGCAGGACCCCTATGAGTGCGGGCTGCCCTCGGAGGTCAAGCACGGGATGCGCTTCGGGATCAGCTTCTATCTGATCGCGATGCTGTTCATCCTGTTTGACATCGAGGTCGTGTTCCTCTACCCGATCGCGGTGCAGCTGCGCGCCTACGGCGACTTCGCGCTCGCCGAGACGATCACGTTCATCGTGCTGCTGTTCGTCGCGTTCGTGTACGTGTGGCGCAGGGGAGCGCTCGAGTGGAGATAAAGCGCGAGCGGATCGCGAAGGGCGGAGCCGGCTCCGGCGGCTCGGGCGCTGCCGGCGGCGGCTCGCTCGCCGGCGCGGGCGGGCCCGGATCGCTGCGCGTCAACCGGCACGACTCGACGGAACTGCTGCGCGGCGGCGATCTGCTCGGCCACAACGCGCCGCCGAGCATGGAGGGCGAGGAGCTCGAACGCTACGTGCACGAACGCGTGCTGATGACCACGCTCGATAAGGCGGTCGCGTGGGGACGCTCGAACGCCTTCTTCCCCCTGGGCTTCGGGCTGGCGTGCTGCGCGATGGAGGTGTTCCAGACCGCCGGCCCGCGCATGGACATCGGGCGCTTCGGCTGGGAAGCCTTCCGGGCCTCCCCGCGTCAGGCCGACCTGATCATCCTCGCGGGGCGCGTGTCGATCAAGATGGCGCCGATCATCCGCCGCCTGTACGACCAGATGCTCGAGCCGAAGTGGGCGATCTCGATGGGTGCGTGCTGCAGCTCGATGGGCGTGTTCAACAACTATGCGCTCGTGCCGGCCGACAAGTTCATGCCCGTCGACGTGCACGTGCCCGGCTGCCCGCCGCGCCCGGAGGGGTTGATGCACGGCATCCTCAAGCTGCGCAAGATGGTGCAGGAGGACCCCGATGCCGGCTGGCGCGAGCGCTACGACGCGCGCGGCACCGAGGAGATCGTCCCCGGTGCCTGACGCCACAGGGCTGGAGCTGCTGGCGAAGGATCTGCGCGAAGCGGACGATCTGGGCCCCGACGCGATCCTCGACACCCTGTACTTCCGCGGTCGCGCGACGCTCTCGATACAGCCCGCCGCCAACCGCGCGGTGCTCGCGCGCCTGCGCGCGCGCGGCTACACGTTCATGGCGAGCGTGCACGGCGTCGACTACTACCCGCACGAACCGCGCCTGGGGGTGCACTACGAGCTGCTGGACATGAGCAGCGTGGATCGCCTCACGGTCGCGCTGCGCGTGCCGATCGACTCCCCCGAGCTCGACTCGGTCACCCCCGACGGGCCCGACGGCCCCGGCTGGCCGACCGCCGACCATCAGGAGCGCGAGATCTATGACATGTTCGGCGTCGTGTTCGGCGGGCACCCCGACCTGCGCCGGATCCTGATGCCCGAGGACTACGAGGGCCACCCGCAGCGGCGCGACTTCCCGATCGGCGGCGAGCCGGTGATCTTCACCTACAACGAGGAGTCCGGTCACGGCGTGGGCACCGTCAGCGCCGGGTCCGGGCGGGAGAGCGGCCGATGAGCGCCGACGTCCGTCCGTGCAGGGCCGGGGCACGCCGATGAGCCCCGCGGACCAGATGTCCGACTACCGCCGCCGTGAGCAGAGCATCACGCTGTCCTCCGTCGAGGAGCACCCCGAAGGGCACACCAAGCGGGGCGGCGAGGACACCCACGAGGAGCTGCTGACGCTCAACTTCGGCCCCCACCACCCGGCCACCCACGGGGTGCTGCGCCTGCTCGTGACGCTCCAGGGCGAGGTCGTCAGGGAGGCTAAGCCGGTGATCGGGTATGTGCACACCGGGATCGAGAAGACCGCCGAGGACAAGTCCTACTGGAAGGCGATCCCGGTCGTGGAGCGGATGGACTACCTCTCCTACTACTTCAACGCGATGGCCTACGTGGGCGCCGTGGAGACGCTGATGGAGGTCGAGGTGCCCAGCCGCGCGCAGTACCTGCGCGTGATCCACCTGGAGCTGAACCGCATCGCCTCGCACCTGATCTGGCTGGGCACGAGCGTGCTGGATCTGGGCGCGACCTCGATCTTCCTGTATTGCCTGCGCGAGCGCGAGCTGATCCTCGACCTGTTCGAGATGTCCTCGGGCCAGCGCATGCACACGCGCTACTTCCAGGTGGGCGGCGTGATCGAGGACATCCCGCGCGGCTTCGCCGAGAAGCTGCGGGCCTTCACGAAGATCATGCCCGGCCGCGCCGACCAGTACGGGGCGATCCTCAACGCCAACGAGATCGTGCTGCAGCGGCTGCGCGGCACGTGCCCGCTCGACGCCGAGACGCTGCTGAGCCTCGGGGTCACGGGCCCGCTGCTGCGCGCGGCGGGCAACCCGTGGGACCTGCGCAAGGCGGCGCCCTACTCCTCCTACGAGGACTTCGACTTCAAGATCCCGGTGGGCACCGTCGGCGACAACTACGATCGCTTCGCCGTGCGGCTGGCGGAAATCTACGAGTCGGTGAAGATCATCGACCAGGCCCTGGAAGGGTTGCCCGAGGGACCCCACATCACGACCGACCGCAAGGTCGCGCTTCCCCCGAGGCACGAGCTCGCGACCTCGATGGAGGCGCTGATCCACCACTTCAAGCTCGTGACCGAGGGCTTCAGGGTGCCCCCGGGCGAGATCTACAACGCGATCGAGGGGCCGCGCGGCGAGCTGGGCTGCTACGTTCGCTCCGACGGCTCCTCCAAGCCGGCCCGCGTGCACATGCGCGACTCCTCGTTTGTGAACCTGCAGGCGCTGTCGCACATGATCAAGGGCAACTACATCGCCGACATGATCGCGACGCTGGCGATGCTCGATCCGATCCTCGGAGGAATCGACAGGTGATCGGTTCGGGGCGGCTTTGCGAAGGGACGATCGGGTGAGCGTCAAGCGCTATGAGGGCGGTTCGCGCGTGCCCGGCTGGTATGAGCCGGTCGATCCCGCCAAGGACCCCGCGCTCGTGCCGAGCCCGCAGGATGTGAAGGTGCCCGCGGAGCTGCGCAGCGAGATCGAGCGGCACATGGCGCTGTATCCCGACAGCCGCTCGGCCGCGCTGCCGGCGCTGGCGGCCGCCCAGCGCGTGCACGGCTGGTGCTCGCCCGAGGCGATCGATCAGGTTGCCTGCGTGATGGGCCTGACCCCCGCGTATCTCGACGCCGTGGCGACCTTCTACGACATGCTCGACACCGAGCCGGTGGGACGCCACAGCGTGTATGTGTGCACCAACATCTCCTGCTCGCTGCGCGGCGCGGACGAGCTGTACGACGCCGTGCGCGAGGCCGCCGGCGATGACTCCGAGTTCAACGTGCGCGCGTTCGAGTGCCTGGGAGCGTGCGACATCGCGCCGATGGCCTCTGTCGACGGCGTGTACGTCGGCCCGCTCGCGCCCGAGGACGTGCCGCGGCTGCTCGAGGACGTGCGCGCCGGGCGGCCGGTGCTGCCTGAGAAGCAGCTCTCCACGCGTGTGGTGGCCGACCCCAACGCCAACTCGCGGGCGTACCCGGCCCACCCGATCGAGGGGCGGCCGCGGTGACCGACACGCTGCTGTTCCGGGACATCGACGAGCCGGGGCTCGCAACGCTCGAGGTGTACGCCGGGCGCGGCGGGTACGAGTCGCTGCGCAAGGCGCTGCAGAGCACCCCCGAGGAGGTGCTCGCCCAGCTCGAAGCCTCCGGGCTGCGCGGGCGCGGCGGGGCGGGGTTTGCGATGGGCAAGAAGGTGTCGTTCCTGCCCAAGGGCACGATCGACAAGTACCTGGTGTGCAACGCGGATGAGTCCGAGCCCGGCACCTTCAAGGACCGCGAGCTGATGCAGAAGTCCCCGCACATGCTGATCGAGGGGATCGTGATCGCCTCCTACGCGGCCGGCGCGTCGCGCTCGTTCATCTACATCCGCGGCGAGTACGTACACCAGGCCGACGTGCTCGACGCCGCCCTGGCGGAAGCTGCGGCCGCCGGCTACATCGGCGAGAACATCCTCGGCTCGGGCCACTCGCTCTCGCTGGTCGTGCACCGCGGCGCCGGCGCCTACATCTGCGGCGAGGAGACGGGCCTGCTCGACTCGCTGGAAGGCAAGCGCGGCAACCCGCGCCTGAAGCCGCCGTTTCCCGCCAACCAGGGCCTCTATCAGGGGCCGACGCTGATCAACAACGTCGAGACGCTCGCCACCGTGCCGGCGATCGTCGCGATGGGCGGCGAGCAGTACGCCAAGCTCGGCACCGAGACCTCCAAAGGCACCAAGCTCGTGTCGGTCTCAGGGCACGTGCAACGCCCCGGCAACTACGAGATCGAGCTGGGCATCCCCTCGCGCGAGATCGTTTACGGCCTCGCCGGCGGACCGCCCGAGGGGCGCCAGGTCAAGTGCTGGTTCCCCGGGGGCTCCTCCGCGCCGGTGCTGACCGCCGAGGATCTCGACCTCCCATACGACTTCGACTCGATGGCCAAGGCCGGCTCGATGCTCGGCTCCGGCGCGATCATCGTCGTGGACGACTCCACCCCGATCCTCGACGTGGCGCTGAAGGTCGCGAAGTTCTACCGGCATGAGTCCTGCGGCAAGTGCACCCCCTGCCGCGAGGGCACCAACTGGACCGTGAAGATGCTGGAGCGCATCGACAACGGCACGGCAACCCCAATGGACATCGAGATCATGGCCTCCGTCCAGGACCACATAATCGGCAACTGCCTGTGCGTGCTCGGCGACGCGATGGCGATGCCGATCGGCTCGATGATCGCCAAGTTCAGGGACGAGTTCGAAGCGCACATCGAGACGGCCCGCGCCCGTAAAGACCTGGGAGCGAGCCCGGTGGCAGAAGCGGCCCTCGCCGGGGGTGTGAGCGCCCATGCCTAGACCGCAGCCGAGGATCATCGCCTTCACGATCGACGGCCGCGAGGTAAAGGCGCCGGAAAACGCGATGCTCGTGGACGCCGCCAAGCTCGGCGACGTGGAGATCCCCGTGTTCTGCTACGAGCCGAAGCTCGGCAGCCCGGTCGGCGCGTGTCGCATGTGCCTGGTTGAGATCGAGGGGATTCCCAAGCTGCAGACCGGCTGTTCGACGCCCGTGAAGGACGGGATGGTCGTGCACACCCAGTCCGAGCGCGTGAAGACCGCCCAGCGGTCGGTCGTGGAGTTCCTGCTCATCAACCACCCGCTGGACTGCCCCGTGTGCGACAAGGGGGGAGAGTGTCCGCTGCAGGACATCGCCTTCGGCTGGGGCCCCGGCAAGACGCGCTTCGTGGAGGAAAAGCGCCACTTCGTGAAGCCGCTCGAACTCTCGCCGGAGATCGCGATCGACCGCGAGCGCTGCATCCTCTGCTACCGCTGCGTGCGCTTCAGCCAGGAGATCTCAGAGGACTATCAGCTCGTGCTGCTGGAGCGCGGCGCGCACTCCTATGTGTCCACGTTCGACGGGCACCCCTACATCGCGCCGTTCAGCGGCAACATCGTCGAGCTGTGCCCGGTGGGCGCGCTGACCTCGCGCGAGTACCGCTTCAGGGCGCGCCCTTGGGACGTCGAGGACGCGGGGTCGGTGTGCACGCTGTGCCCGGCACAGTGCAACGTGACCTTGACCGTGCGCGACGAGCGCGTGCTGCGCGTGCTGGCGCGCGAGCATCCCGAGGTCGACGACGGGTGGTTGTGCGACCGCGGACGCTTTGCCTACCCGCGGCTCGGCGAGCAGGGCCGCGTGACCGAGCCGCTGCTGCGCGACGGCGGCGAGCTGCGAGCCGTCTCCTGGGAGCGCGCGCTGGAGGAGGCCGCCACCCGCATGAAGCGCGCGGGCGGCGCAACCGGCGCGATCGTGGGCGGCGGGGCGACCAACGAGGAGGGCATGATCCTGAGCCGCATCGTGCGCGAGGGCCTGGGCTCCCCGCACATCGACTCGCGCCTCGCGGGCACCCTGCCGCTGGAGCTGCACCGGGCGCTGGCCGAGCCGAGCCTGCAGGCGACAGTCAGCGATCTGGAGTATGCACACGCGGTGCTGGTGCTCGACTGCAACCCGATCCAGGACGCGGCGATTCTCGACCTGCGGCTGCGCAAGGGGGTGCGTCGCCACGGGCTGAAGCTCGTGCCCGCCACCGCCGCCGAGCTGCTCGACGAGGGCGCCGCGCGGGAGCTCGCGGCAAAGCTGCGCGCGGCCGGACCGGCCGACGGCGCAGCGGAGATCGTGGTGTTGTGGGGCGAGCGCCTCACCGCCGGCCCCGACGGGGCGAGGGCCGCGCAGGCGCTGCTGGATCTCGCGAGCACGCTCAACCTGGCCGACACGAGCGGCGCGGGGCTGCTTGAAATCCCGGCGCGCGCGAACGGGCGCGGGCTGCGCGAAGCGGGCGTGCTGCCGAACGCCGGACCGGGCCTCGGTGCGCTCGCCGAGGACAGCTTCGGGGGCGCAAGTGGCCTCGATGCAAGCGCGATCGCCGAGGCGCTGGGCAGGGGCGAGCTGAGCTGCGCGTATCTGCTGGGTGTCGATCCGCTGGCGCACACCGCCCCCCCGGCCGCCGACGGGCACGCCGCGGCGAACGGGCAGGCGGGCCACCGGGACCACGCCCTGTGGGCACTGGCGCTGGAGCGCGCGAGCACCGTCGTGAGCCACGCGATGTTCCTGACCGACGCGCTGCGCGAGCACGCCGACGTCGTGTTCCCGGCCGGCGCGTATGCCGAGAAGGAGGGCACGATCGTGCACCCCGACGGGCGCATCCAGCGCCTGCGCCAGGTGGCGGCTCATCCGGGTCAGTGCCGCGCGGAGTGGTGGGTGCTCGCCGAGTTGGCGCGCCGCATCGGGCTCGACGTTGAGATACAAAGCGCGGCGATGGCCTCCCAGCAGTTGTTTGACGCAGTGCCCCGGTACGCGGGCCTCACGCTCGAGCAGATCGGCGGCCGCGGAGTGCGTCCTCAGCAACGCGAAGCGGCGGTGGCGTCATGACGCGCACCGCCCGCGCGGAGGTGCGCCGAAGATGAGGACGCTCGCCGTCGTCGGCTACTTCGAACCGTGGTGGATTCAAATCCTCAAGGCGATCGCGATCTTCGCCGTCGCGCTCGGGATCCTGCCGATGATCATCCTCTACGAGCGCAAGCTGCTCGGGCGCTTCCAGGCTCGCTACGGCCCCAACCGCGTGGGCCCCTTCGGGCTGCTGCAGCCGCTCGCCGAGATCATCAAGCTCGCGACCAAGGAGCAGTTCCGGCCGAGCACGTCGATCGGCTACCTGTTCCGCCTCGCGCCGGCCATCTCGATCATGACCGCCGTCGCCGCGCTCGCGCTGGTGCCGTTTGGCGACGTGCAGAACATCTTCGGGACGAACGTCGGGCTGTACGGAGTGGACCTCTCGATCGGACCGCTGTATCTGTTCGCGTTCGGGGCGATCGCCTTCTACGGGATCATGCTCGGCGGCTGGGCCTCGGGCTCGAAGTACTCGTTCCTCGGCGCGATGCGCGGCGCGGCGCAGCTGATCTCCTACGAGGTCTCACAGGGGCTGGCGCTCGTGGGCGTGATCTTCACGGCCGGCACGCTGTCGCTGACGGGGATCGTGCACGCCCAGCAGGGCATGTGGTACTGCATACCCCAGTTCTTCGGTTTCCTCATCTTCTTGGTCGCAGGGCTGGCCGAGACCAACCGCACCCCGTTCGACCTGATAGAGGCGGACGCGGAGCTGGTGGGCGGCTACTTCACCGAGTACGGCGGCACCGGGTTCGCTGCGTTCCTGTTTGCCGAGTACCTGAACATGATGGTGCTCGCCGGGATCGTCACGGCCGTGTTCCTGGGCGGCTGGCTGCTGCCGTTCGGGATTCATCCGCCCGGGTGGGTGGACCCGTTTGTGGTGCTCGCCAAGATGTTTCTCTTCATCACGCTGTTCATCTGGATCAGGGCGACGCTGCCGCGCCTGCGCTACGACCAGCTGATGAGCTTTGGCTGGAAGGTGCTGCTGCCGCTGGCGACGCTCAACGCGCTCGTGACGGCTGTGCTCGTGGTGGTGACGCACTGATGGCCGGGCACCTGCGCACACCTGCGCGCGACGCCGTCCCCCTTCGCCGCGGCCCCGTGGGGAGACCGCGGTGAGCTGGGATCCCGGCAAGGACGTGATCGAGGTCGTGCGCACGCCCCCGCCCGGCCCCGTGCGCGGGGCGTATCGAAGCTTCGGGGAGACCCTGCGCGGTTTGAAGACGACGTTCGGGCGCCTCGTCGAAGGGCCGGTGACGCTGCAGTATCCCGAGGAGAAGACGCCCGTGTATCCGCGCTTCAGGGGCCGGCACAAGCTGCACCGCTTCGAGGACTCAGACCCGGCCCACCCGGGCCTTGAGAAGTGCGTGGGCTGCTCGCTGTGCGCGGCCGCCTGTCCCGCGGACTGCATCAGGGTGGTTGCGGCCGAGAACACGCCGGAGAACAGAGTGTCGGCCGGCGAGCGGTATGCGGCGGTGTACGAGATCAACCTCTCGCGGTGCATCTTCTGCGGGTACTGCGAGGTGGCGTGTCCATTCGACGCGATCACGATGGGGCACGACTATGAGATGTCCGACTACAGCCGCTCGGACCTGATCTTCACCAAGGAGATGCTGCTCGCCGAGCCGCTGGAGCGCACCCCATTGCGCCGGGAGGGCGAGTGATGGCGCCGCGCGTGGCATACGGGCTCGAACGTGGCGTTCTCCCACGAGCAGGGGCGCGGTAGGGATGTCGGCCGTGCTGTTCTTCATCGCCGGAATCGGCGTGATCGCGGGCGCGATCGGCGTTGTCAGCCTGAGCAACCCCTTCTATGCCGTGCTGGCGCTTGTCGGTCACCTGCTGTCGCTGGCCGTGCTGTTCCTGCTGTTGCGCGCCGAATTCGTGGCGGCGGCGCAGGTTGTGGTGTATGCGGGCGCGGTGATGGTGCTGTATGTGTTCGTCGTCGCCTATGTCGGCGATGAGGAGCAGTCGCTTGGCGAGCGGCTCACGCGCCGTCCGCGCTCGCGCGGGGTGGACGGGCGCAGGCCGACCGGCGCGCTGTTTGCCGGGCTGCTGCTGGTCGAGCTGTTCATCGCGCTGCTCGGCAGCGGGCTGAAGATGGTGTCGGGCGACGGAGCGCCGTATGCGCCCGGGCCGCGCGCGTATGGCACGCCGGCGTATATCGGCAACCTCCTGCTGACGCGCTTCCTGCTCGTGTTCGAGGCCGCCTCGCTGCTGCTGCTGGTCGCGGCCATCGGCGGTGTGGTGCTGGCGCGCAGGCGCGGCGGACTCACCCCTACGGGTACGGGCGACTCCGACGGCGAACCGGCGCTCACACCACTGGACATCCTGCGCCCGCGCGGCACCGGCACGATGACCGAGGGTGTGGAAGGGCTGGCGCTTGCGCACGCGCGCGCCGGCGGCGCACCCGATTCCGAGCACGACGAGAGCGGGGGCGGCTGGTGAGCATCGGCTGGTACCTGGCAGTCTCGGCGATCGTGTTCTGCACGGGCGCGTTCGGCGTGATGACCCGCCGCAACCCGCTGGTGGTGCTGCTGTGCCTGGAGCTGATGCTCAACGGCGCCAACCTCGCACTGGTTGCCTTCTCGCGCATGTGGGGCAACGGCGACGGGCAGATCTTCGCGCTGATCGTGATGACCGTGGCCGCCTGCGAGGTGTGCATCGGGCTCGGGCTGATCGTCGCGATTCACCGCCGGCGCCTGCCAATAGACGTGGACGAGTTGAGGGAGCTTCAAGGATGAGTATCTGTGGGGCGTGCCCGTGAGTACCACCACGTTTGGCTGGCTTGTATTGGCGTTCCCACTCCTGGGCACCACAGTGATTGGCGCCGGCTACAAGTGGTTGCCCGGCCGCACCGCGGGTTGGATCGGCACCGCGGCGATCTTCCTCGCCTTCCTGGCGGCGCTCGGCGCGCTGTTCTCGCTGCAGAGCCACGCGCCCCACGACCGCCAGCTGACCTCCTCGCTGTGGAACTACGCGAGCACGGCCGGGATCGACGCGCAGATGTCGATTCTCGTGGACCCGCTGTCGGTGTTCATGATCCTGGTCGTCACGGGCGTCTCGAGCACGATTCACCTCTACTCGGTTTCCTATATGGACGCCGACAAAGGGTTTGCGCGCTACTTCGCCTACCTGAACTTCTTCGTGTTCTCGATGCTGCTGCTGGTGCTGGCGGGCAACTTCCTGCTGCTGATCGTGGGCTGGGCGTTCGTCGGCGCCGCCTCCTATCTGCTGATCTCCTTCTGGTACCGGCGCAGCACCGCCACGAAAGCCGGCATCAAGGCGTTCGTGATCAACGTCGTCGGCGACGTCGGGCTCGTGCTCGGCACCTTCTTCCTGTTCAAGCACACGGGCACGCTCGACTTCCTGAAGAGCTTCGACGCCGCGCCGCACGTGTTCTCAAGCGGCGAAGGCGACGTGACCGCCGGCTGCCTGCTGCTGCTCGTGGGCGCGTTTGCGAAGTCCGCGCAGATCCCGCTGCACACCTGGCTGCCGGACGCGATGGAGGGACCGACGCCGGTCAGCGCGCTGATCCACGCCGCCACGATGGTGACCGCGGGCGTGTACTTGATCGCGCGCATGCACCCGTTCTTCGAACTGGCGCCGGCCGCCCAGGACGTGGGGGCGATCGTCGGCTGCGCGACGCTCGTGATCGCCGCCACGATCGCGCTGACGCAGACCGACATCAAGCGCGTAATCGCCTACTCGACGATGTCGCAGATCGGGTACATGATCATGGGCGTGTCGGTCGGCGCGTATGCCGCCGGCATGTTCCACCTGATGACCCACGCGTTCTTCAAGGCGCTCTTGTTCATGGGCGCCGGGTCGATCATCGGCGCGATGGGCGGCGAGCAGTCGCTGCAGAAGATGGGCGGCTTCAAGAAGGCGATGCCGTTCACGTTCGCCTGCTTTGTGATCGGCGGCCTGGCTCTGTCGGGCATTCCCCCCTTCTCCGGGTTCTTCTCCAAGGACGAGATCCTGCTCGTCACGGGCGAGCGCGGCGGCTGGCACTGGGCGCTGTACGTACTCGGGTACGTGGGAGCATTCATGACCGCGATCTACACCTTCCGCATGATCTTCCGCGCCTTCTACGGCGACCCGGTGGAGCAGGCGCGCGAGCTCGAAGGCGGCCACCTCTACCACCCCCCGCAGCCCACCAACCCCGCCAACGGCGAGGTGGAGGACACCGACGTCGGCTTCCCCGGCCCCACGCACGCGATCGCCGAGCGGGCGCTGCCGATGCGCGTGGCGATGAGCATCCTCGCGGTCGGCGCGGTCGGAGCCGGGCTCGTGCAGATCCCGGACGTGGACTATGTGATCGACAAATTCCTCGAACCGAGCTTCTATGGCTCGACGCTGTACACGGTGCACACGCGCGACGGGCTGCTGTGGTTCGGGCTGGCGCTCGGCACGGTGCTGGGCCTGAGCGGCATCGCGATCGCCTATCGCATCTGGGTCAAGCAGCCCTCGATCGCCGTGGCCGCGCGCACGCGCTTCAAGCCTCTCTATGAGCTGTCGTTCAACAAGTGGTACTTCGACGAGCTGATCGACGCGATCGTCGTCAGGCCCGCCGCCGCCGCCGGGCGCTTTGCGAGCGGCGCGGTCGAGCGCGTGTTCGTCGAGGGCGCGATCGTGGGCGGCGCGACCACCATCGTGCGCGCCTGCTCGGCGTCGGTGCGCGCTGCCCAAACCGGTCTCTTGCGCTACTACGCCGCGCTGCTCGTGCTCGGCGTGTCCGCGCTCGGCCTCTACTTCCTCTTGCAGGCATAGCCCACCGGCCTTCACTCCGACATCCATCCGACCTTCATCCATCCAACGTTCATCCATCCAATCCTTAGCCACCGACCGACCACCCTCTCCTACCCCTAGCCCATGCCCCCTCTTTCGATCCTGATCTGGTTGCCCGCCGCCTGCGGGCTGCTCGGCGCACTGCTCGCCGGCCTCGCGCGCACTCGCGCGACCGTTGCGAGCCCTGACGCCGGTGCGACCGCGACGGAGCCCCCCACCGCCGAGACGACCCAGGGCAGGTGGAGCGTGCCCGGCGTGCTCGCGCTGTTGGGCTCGCTCGTCGCGCTCGGCCTCGCGATCGGCTACATCGTGCAGTACGGTCCGGGTTCGCACGGGCTGAAGGACGTGACCGACATCGTGTGGATCGCGGAACTCGGCATCCACTACAAGCTCGGCGTGAGCGGCTTGAACGTGCTGCTCGTCGGCCTCACTACGCTCTTGTTCTTTGCCGCGGTCCTCGCCGCGAACCTGCGCACGTGGGATCGCCCCCGTCTCTTCTACTTCAACTTCATGCTGGCCGAGTCGGCCGTGCTGGGCGCGTTTTTGGCGCAGGACCTGGCGCTGTTCGTGGCGTTCTTCGACCTGATGCTGATCCCCTTCTACTTCCTGATTTTGACTGGGGACCCCACCACCCCCGGCCCCGACCGCGTGAAAGCGACGATCAAGCTCGTGATCTACACGCTTGTCGGCTCGCTGCTGATGCTGGCCGCCGCGATCGCCACGGGCGTGCTGGCGGGGGAGCAGAACGGCGGGCACGTTACCTTCGTGCTCTCCCAACTGCAGGGCCTGCCGCTGAGCACCGGCTCGCAGGAGTGGATCTTCCTGTTCTTCGCCGCCGCGTTCCTCGTGAAGATGCCCGCCTTCCCGCTGCACGGGTGGATGCCCGACGGCTACCGGGCGATGCCGATCGAGGTGCTGATGGTGTTTAGCGGCGTGCTCTCGAAGGTCGGCGCCTACGGCTTTTTGGCGATCGTGCTGCCGCTGTTCCCGCAGGGCGCCGCGCACTTCCAGACGCTGATGCTGATCCTCGCGCTGTGCTCGATCGTGTACGGGTCGGCTGTCGCCTTCACGCAGACCGACGCGCGATTGATCGCCGGGTACTCCTCGGTCGCCCAGCTCGGGTTCATCACGCTCGGGATCTTCGCGCTGAACCCCCAGGGCGCCCAGGGAGCGCTGCTGCAGATGGTCAATCACGGGCTTGTGGTGGCGCCGATCTTCTTCATCATCGCGCTGCTCGCGGCGCGCGCGGGCGGCTCGCAGGACATCCGCGAGATGGGCGGCATCGCCTTCCGCGCGCCGCTGCTGGCGACGATCTTCCTGGTGGTCGCGCTCGCGACGCTCGCGATGCCCGGCTCGGCCAACTTCGTCGGCGAGTTTTTGATCCTGCTCGGCGTGTTCAAAGCCAAGCTCGCGATCGCGATCGTCGCCTTCTCGGGCGTGGTGATGGCCAGCGTGTATGCCCTTCGGGTGTTCATTCGCGCGATGCACAACCGCGTCGGCAGCGACGTCGAATCGCGCGAGATCACGCGCGCCGACGCGCTCGTGCTGGTGCCGCTGATCGCGGTGATCGTGTTCCTCGCGGTCTACCCGCAGGGGGCGCTGAAGCGAAGCGAAAACTCGGCCAGCGCCTCGGTCGCCGCGGCCCACGCCGCGCTCAGCCCGATCGTCGCGAACGCCGCGCTCGTCGCACCCGCCTCGACGGGGGCGAATCCCGAAGGCAGCTCTGAAAGCGCAAGCGAAGACGCCGCCAGCGCCTCCTCTGAACGCTCCACACAGACGAGCTCACGCTGATGACCTTCTACCCCTACACGACCAACCTGGCCACAACCCACCTCAAGGGCCCGCACGTCGACTTCGCCGCGCTCTCGCCGCTGATCGCGCTGCTGGGCGGGGCAGTCGTGGTGCTGATGGTCGGCTTGATCGGCGCGCGCCGTGTGCGCACGCAGTTCGTGCCGGCGCTCGCCGTCATCGCGCTGGGCGCGAGCATCGGCCTGTCGATCTGGCGCTGGAGCACACCCGAGCTGGTCGTCTCGGGCGCGCTGCGCATCGACCGGCTGTCGCTCGTGCTGACGATGATCCTGGCGGTCGGCGGGATCGCGGCGGTGCTGCTGGCGTGGCGCTCGCAGGCCGCGCAGGAAGCATCGCACGGCGAGTTTCACTCGATGCTGCTGACCGCGATCGGCGGCATGGCGCTGCTCGGCGCCGCCCAGAACCTCGTGTCGCTGTTTCTGGCGCTCGAGCTGCTGTCGATCCCGCTGTATGTGCTGTGCGCCACCGAAATGCGCCGCGAGCGCTCGCTGGAGTCCGGGCTGAAGTACCTGATCGTCGGCTCGGTCGGCTCGGCCACGCTGCTGTACGGGCTGGCGCTGCTGTACGGGGCGAGCGGCCAGACCGACTTCGGCGCGATCTCGAGCGCGATCGCAACCGGCAACCTCGCCACCAACGCGATGCTCCTGACCGGGATCGCGCTGTGCGTGGCGGGGCTCGCCTTCAAGGCCTCGGTGGCGCCCTTCCACCAGTGGACACCGGACGTGTACGAGGGCGCGCCGACGCCGATCACCGCCTTCATGGCGGTCGCGACCAAGGTCGCCGCGCTCGGCGTGCTCTTGCGCCTCTTCGACGTGGCGCTGATCGAAGCCCACGCGAGCTGGGGCCCGGCGCTGGCGGCGCTGGCGACGATCACGATTCTCGTCGGCAACGTCGGCGCGCTCGGCCAGTCCTCGCTGAAGCGAATGCTCGCCTACTCCTCGGTCGCCCAGGCCGGGTACATCCTCGCCGGCATCGTCGTGGCGACACGGCTCGGCGCCCAGGCGACCGTGTTCTATCTGGCGGTGTATGTGGCGATGAACATGGCGGCCTTTGCCGTGATCGTCGCCCGCGAGCGCGAAACCGAACTCGGCGACAGCATTCAATCGCTGGCCGGCCTCGGCCGCGAGCAACCGTGGCTGGCATGGCCGATGACGATCTCGATGCTCGCCCTCGCCGGCATCCCCGCCACCGCCGGGTTCATCGGCAAGTTCTATTTGATCGACGCCAGCGTCAACGGCGGGTACACCTGGCTCGGCGTGGCGATCGTGGTCGGCTCGATGATCTCCCTCGGGTACTACCTGCCGGTGATCGCGACGATGTGGATGAGCCCGGCAACCGTCGGCGCCGCCCCCACAACCGAACCCCCGAGCGCGGGCGGCGGCCCGCTGCCCGCGATCGCCGGCGGCTCGCCCGAGCTGGACGCCGAGAGCGCGGGCGCGCTCTCAACCACGGGCCGCCACGCACAGCCCGAGCTGGTTTTCGTCGCCGTGCTCGCAGCCACCGCGACGATCTTCTTCGGGATCATACCCCAGCCCCTGTTCAACCTCGTGCACGGGGTGGGCAGCGCGCTCGGGCTGCTGTGAGCGACAGAGCCCGGACGTAGACGGCTTTATAGGACCTCTACAGGCGACCGGCGTCCCTCGCGGCCGCTTCTGCCGCCTCGAGCTGGCGCTCGACCAGATCGAGCCCGGCGTCCCAGAATCCCGGGTCGGCCAGATCGACGTCGACGATCCGCCCGAGCTCCTGCGGCGGGCGCGAACCGCCCGCGGACAGCAGCTCGAGATACTGCGGCACGAACTCCTCGCCGCGCTGCTCGTAGCGCTGGTAGACAGACAGCGCGAGCAGCTGACCGTAGGCATACGCGTACACGTAGCCGGGCGAGCCGATGAAGTGCGGGATGTAGGACCACCACGAGCGGTAGCCCTCGGTGATCTCCACCGAGTCTCCGAGCATCTCGCTCTGGCTCTCGGTCCACAGCTCGCCGAAGCGCTGCACCGACAGCTCTCCCTGCTCGCGGCGGGCGGTGTGCACGAGCTCCTCGAAGCGGTTCATCGCGACCTGGCGGAAGACGGTCGCGATCGCGCCCTCGATGTTCTCGGCCAGCAGCGCCAGGCGCGAGGCCGGCGAGCCGTCCTGCTCCAGCAGCCGTCCGAACACGATCGTCTCGCCGAACACCGACGCGGTCTCCGCCAGCGTCAGCGGCGTGCCCTGGTGGAAGATGCCCTGCTCGGCGGCGAGCGCGAAGTGCACGCCGTGGCCGAGCTCGTGCGCGAGCGTCAGCACGTCGCGGCGGCGCGAGGTGTAGTTGAGCATCACGTACGGGTGCTCGGAGGGCACCGCCGAGGCGCAGAACGCG
Source organism: uncultured Solirubrobacterales bacterium (assembly GCA_963831995.1). Taxonomy (GTDB): domain Bacteria; phylum Actinomycetota; class Thermoleophilia; order Solirubrobacterales; family Solirubrobacteraceae; genus Palsa-744. Next base: position 99,066 of record CAWHSI010000005.1, read on the forward strand.
CCTCCCCGCTTGGCGGGGCGCACGGGCGCGTCGATGTAGCGCCCGTCGAAGAAACCCTTCGCGACCGCGCCCAGCTCGCCCGAGAACGACGAGTAGCAGTCGAGCACGATCTCGCGGGCATCGGCGAAGCTGTAGGTGACCTCATCCTCGGTGACGGCCGCCATGCGGTCGTAGTCGGCGAGGCGCTCCACCCCGAGCAGGCGCGCCTTCAGGCGATACCAGCGCCGCGCCAGCTCGTAGCGCGCCCGCACGGCGGCGATCAGCGCGGCGACCGACTCGTCGCTGGCCTCGTTTGAGAGGTTGCGCGCCGACAGCCAGCTCGGATAGCGGCGCAGGCGGTCGTCGGTGGCCTTGTCGGCCAGCAGCGTGTTGAACAGAAAGGCGCGCGTGCGCAACCCGGGGGCCAGCGCCTCGGTGACTGCCTGCGCGGTGCTGCGCCGCAGCTCGCGGTCGGGCAGCACCAGCCGGCTGAGCGCCACGTCGAGCGCGAGCGTCTGCGTCTCCCCCGCCCCTCCGCTGTCATCGGGCGAGCGCTCACCGTCACCCCGCGACCCATCTGCGCCCGCGGTAACTGGCAGCCGCACTTCGATCGCGGAGGTCAGCTCCTCGAACAACCGCGACCAGGCGGCCGCGCCCGTGACCGACTTCTCGGCGAGGATCTTCTCCTCCGGTTCGCTGAGCAGGTGCTCGCGGTAGCGACGCGCGTTGCGCAGGTGGTGCGCGCAAAAGGAAAGCTCCTTCTCGACGAGCAGATCCTGGACCCGATTGTCCGGCAGGGCGGCCCACTCCAGCTCGAAGAACAGCAGCGTCGTCTCGATCTCGGTGGCGCGCTCCTGAATCTCCTGCATCAGCGCGCCCGCCGCCGGGTCGGCCGTGTCGATCGAGAAGCGCAGGCCGGCATAGGTGCCGGCGCGGCCCACCAGCTCCTGGATCGCGCCCAGCTCGCGCATCGCCTGCTCCAAATCGGGGCTGTCCATCTCCCCCACCGCGCCCGCATGGCGCTCGGCGAACAGGCGCGCGCGCGCGAGCGCCTCCGAGAGCTGCGCGCGCGCTCCGTCCGCGCCCCGCCCCTCGACGAGCGGTTCGAGATCCCAGCTCGTCTGCTGGAGCTCTGTGTCGGCTGGCGTGGCGCTTGGCGGGCACATCCGTGCGGGACGGTAGCATCGCCGACCCGTGCACGAGACGACGCCCAAGGTATTCCTGATCGCACGCCCCTCGATCGACGTCGAGGGGATGCGGGGATATCTGGAGGATGTCGGCGGCGAGTCGTGGCTGGAGCGCCGCCTGCGGGAGTCCGAGGACGGGCCGGGCGGAGAGCTCAATCACGGTGAGCTGCTCGTCGAGTTCGGGGGTCGGGCGTGCTATCGCAGCTGGGAGCCGGGGCTGAACCCGAACGTGACGAAGGTGCGCACCGACCGGCGCGAGTACTTCGCCAACATCCTGCGCAGCGCCCACGGCAGCGTGCTGGAGCACGCCAACTGGTCGTTTGCCATGCGCGACGTGAGCCGCGTCTTCACACACGAGCTCGTGCGCCATCGCGCCGGCTCGGCCTTCAGCCAGGAGAGCCTGCGCTACGTGCGCCTGTCCGACATCGGCTTCCGCGTGCCGCCGGCGCTTGAGCCCGTGCGCGAGCAGGTGCTCAGCATCGTCGAGCAGCTCGAGGAGTTCCAGGTGACCGCGGCCGAGCAGCTCGGCATCGACGAGCAGGGGGTGCCGTTCCACGTCAAGAAGGAGGTCACCTCCGCGCTGCGCCGCCTCGCGCCGATCGGCCTCTCGACCGACATCGTGTGGACCGCCAACGCCCGCACCCTGCGCCACGTGATCGAGATGCGCACCAGCGCCGGCGCCGAGGAGGAGCTGCGGCTTGTGTTCGACAAGATCGCGCGCATCATGCTCGCCGAGGCCCCCGGACTGTTCCAGGACTTCACGCGCCAGGACGATGGCGCCTGGGTGCCCGAGCACCGCAAGGTCTGACCCTAGACAGCCATTCCCGTGGGACTACCCACAGCACAGCCTGATGGCGTCGTTCGTGCCAGCCAAGAAGCTGGCCGTCGGGCGACCGCCGGATGAGCTGTTGCCACTTGTCCGCCAGCGCGGCGAGCGACACAGCCTGCTGGAGGACTACCGGCGCAGGGCGCGAGCGTCGCGCGCCGGCGGGACCGCCGAGTAAAACGGGCTTCGAGGCGCCTCACGCGTCCATCCTGTTTGTGCGCCAGGCGCCGAGCCCGAGGAACACCGCGAGCCACCCCACGAGCACGACGACGGCCAGGCCACCGGACATCGTGACGACCTCACCGTGACCGCCTTCACCGACGTGGACCGGACTGAAGTGAATGATCGCTTGGCTGAGGATCGCCTTGCGCGCGCCGCCAAGCGAGCTGATCATGACGAGCAGCGGGCTGGCCACGATCTGCCAGGCGATCAATGTGACGATCGCGCCCGCTCTGGAGGTCGTCAGTGACGCGAAACCCACGGCGATCGTACACAGCACTCCTGTGCTGAGCAGCGCGAAGCCGAGGCTGTTGAAGATCAGCGAGGCGTCGGGCGTGGGCAGCGAGGAGGCGAACGCGAAGGTGCAGGCGAGCAGCAGCAGGAAGCCAGCGAGAATCACAAGCCAGCAGAGGGCGAGCGCGGCGGGTACACGTGTCGCAAACAGCATCAGACGCGAGCGACCGGTGACGACCAAATCCCGGAAGACTCCCGCGGAGGCGTCACCGGTGCCCGACTCGATGCCGATCAGAATGGCGGCGAGCGGGCCGAAGAACAAAGTCAGCACGCGCACACCGTCGCTGAAGTTCTTCGCACCGCCGGCCGGCGCATATTCGGTCGGGCTGGAGGCGTGCTCTATGACTGTCACCACATAGATAATCGCCAGAATGCCGAACGTCAAGAACAGCGACAACCACACCAACCAGCGCTTGCGGCGCAGCTTGAGAAAGTCGGCGCCGAACATCTGGGCCGCGACCGTGACGGGCGAGGCGCCGCCGCGTGGGCGATCGGGCACTGCCGCGGTCGGTGCGACGGCGTTCATGCCCTCACCTCCTCGGCGGGTGAGTCGCTCAATCTCGATGTGACCTCCAGGAAGCGCTTCTCGAGACTCTGGCGCACGGGCTCGAGACGGGAGACGGCCAAGCCCGAGCCCACCAGCAGGGCGTTGACCGCGGCGGCCCTGTCGGCCGCGCTCATGCTCGAGGCGTCGGCCAGCACGACGCGCAAGCCCTCGTCGGAGCGATGCGCCGCGCGCGCGTGTTCGCATCCTTCGAGCAGCGTGAGCGCGCGCTCGGGATCGCTCACGCCGACGATCAGTTCGTGCTGGGTGCTGCCCTCGGCAAGCTCGGCGATCGCGCCCTGGGTGATGATCTTTCCGCGATCGACGATCGCGGCGTGGTCGCAGATCTTCTCGACCTCGTCGAGCAGGTGCGAGGAGAGAAACACGGTGCGCCCCTCCTGCTCGACCATCGCGCGGATCATTTCGCGGAACTCCTGGATGCCGCCGGGGTCGAGGCCGTTGGTGGGCTCGTCGAGGATCAGCAGCAGCGGGTCGGAGAGCAGGCAGCGGGCGACGCCGAGGCGCTGGCGCATCCCGAGCGAGTACTTCTTGACCTTCTCGTCAGCACGGTCGGCAAGACCGACGCGGGCAAGCGCCGGGGCGATGCGCTCGTGCGTCTGCGGCCCGCGCACGGCAGCCACGATACGCAGGTTCTCGCGGCCGGTGAGGTTCTCGTGAAAGCGCGGCTCCTCGACGATCGCGCCCACCCTCGCGAGCGCCTGCGCGCGCTCGGCGGGCACCGGATGCCCGAGCACGCTCATGCTGCCCGAGCTTGCGTGGGTGAGGCCGAGCAGCATGCGGATCATCGTCGTCTTACCGGCGCCGTTGGGGCCGAGAAACCCGAACGCGCTGCCGCGCGGCACGCGCAGGTCGACATTGTCGATCGCGGCGCGCTCGCCGAAGCGCTTGACAAGGCCGTCCGTCTGGACCGCGAGGCCGGCGGCGGCGTCGGAGGAGAGCACCATCGCCGGTGAGACTAACTACCGACGCCGGCCCGTGCGCCGCCACCGTGCCCGGCCGGCCAGCCGGTGCATGGACGGCTCACTCGCGAAGCGCCACCGGCCGCCGGCCTTTACCCGGGCACGACCCCCAATCCAAAAAAAATGCATTGGCGCTCCCAGCCGCCGGCGGGCTCGACGCTAGGCCTCCTCGGCCTGCAGTTCCTTGACGCGCTCCTCCAGCTGCGCCATCACCGCGGGGTCGCGCAGCGTGGTCACGTCGCCCAGGGCGCGACCCTCGGCGATGTCGCGCAGCAGGCGGCGCATGATCTTGCCCGAGCGGGTCTTCGGCAGGTCCTCCGTCCAGATGACGCGCTTCGGCCGGGCAAACTTGCCGATCCGCTCGGCGACGCTTTCGCGCACGCTTTCGACCTCCGCCTCATCGCCCTGCAGGTCGCCCTGCAGCGTCACAAAGGCGACGATCGCCTGTCCCGTCTCCTCGTCGTGCTGGCCGATCACCGCCGCCTCGGCCACGTCGGGATGCGCGACGATCGCCGACTCCACCTCGGCCGTGGAGAGCCGGTGGCCCGACACGTTCACAACGTCGTCGATGCGCCCGATCACCCAGATGTACCCGTCGGAGTCGATGCGCGCCGCGTCGCCCACCAGGTACGTCTCGTTGCCGAAGCGCTTGAAGTAGGTCTCGACGAAGCGCTCGTCCTCCCTGTAGAGGGTGCGCAGCATCGACGGCCACGGCCGCGTCAGCACGAGCAGCCCCTGCCCTTCCTCGATCGGCTCGCCGCTCGACTCGCCCAGCACCTTCGCCTGCACGCCCGGAAACGGCTGCGTCGCCGAGCCCGGCTTGGTCGCGGTGATGCCGGGCAGCGGCGTGATCATGATCGCGCCCGTCTCGGTCTGCCACCACGTGTCCACGATCGGACAGCGCTCGCCCCCGATCGCCTTGTGGTACCACAGCCACGCCTTCGGGTTGATCGGCTCGCCCACGGTGCCGAGCAGCCGCAGCGAGGAGAGGTCGTGCTTGGCGGGCCACTCCGCGCCCCACTTCATGCACGCGCGGATCGCCGTCGGCGCGCAGTAGAGAATGCTCACCCTGTAGCGCTCGATCAGCTCCCACCAGATGCCCTTGTGGGGGTAGTCGGGCGCGCCCTCCCACATCACCGACGTGGCGCCGTTGGCAAGCGGCCCATACACGATGTAGGAGTGGCCGGTCACCCAGCCCACGTCGGCCGCGCACCAGTACACGTCCGACTCCGCCTTCAGATCGAACACATAGCGGTGCGTGGCGCTGACGCCGGTCATGTACCCGCCGGTGCTGTGCAGTATGCCCTTCGGCTTGGCGGTCGAGCCGGAGGTATAGAGGATGTAGAGGGGATGCTCGGCGTCCAGCGCCTCGGCCGGACACTCCGCCTCGGCGGCGGCAAGGATCTCGTCGTAGTAGACGTCGCGGCCCTCCTTCATCTGACACGGCGTGCCCTTGCTGCGCACCACCACGATCGTCTGCAGCGTGGAGAGGTCCCCCATGACCTCGTCGACGCGATCCTTCACCGGCGCGGTCCTGCCCTTGCGCGCCGCCCCGTCGACGGTGATCAGCGCCTTCGCCTCGCTGAACTCCATCCGCTCGCGCACCGCCTCCGCGGAGAACCCGCCGAAGACGACGTTGTGGGGAGCGCCGATGCGCGCACACGCAAGCATCGACACAACCACCTCGGGAATCATCGGCAGGTAGATGCCGACCACATCGCCCCTGCGCACGCCCTGGTCCTTCAGGGCGTTGGCCAGCAGCTTGACCTCGGCAAGCAGCTCCGCATAGCTGATATCGCGCCGCTCGCCCTGCTCGCCCACCCAGTGAAGCGCGATGCGCTCACCCAGCCCGGCCGCCACATGGCGGTCCAGGCAGTTGTGGCAGGCGTTGATCTTGCCTCCCACAAACCACTTGTAGAAGGGAGGATTGGAGTCGTCGAGCACCTGCGTCCAGGGCTCGAACCAGTCCAACCGCTCCGCCTGCTCGACCCACCACGCCTGGGGGTCGCCCGCCGCCCGCTCGTAGACGGCGGGATCGTTCAGCAGCGCCTGCGCACGGAACTCGGGAGGCGGCTCGAAGCGCTCCTGCTCGAGCATTCTCGCCAGCTGCTCGTCGAGCGTATCCGCGTTGGTGGCCATCGCTAAGCATCCCCTTCCGTGCGCAGCATCGTGTTGACTTTACTCCCTGCCCGCTAGTCGCCCAAGGGCATCACCGGCAGCACCGTGCGCTTGAACGTCGAGTTCGTAACGATCGCAAACGACGCATACCAGGCCGCGGCCGCGGTCGCCAGGCCGAGATACCCGCCCCAGTGGGTGACGGTGATGTGCGGTCCCGTCGCGCCGATCGCCAGCAGTATGAACGTGACCGTCAGCAGCGCGAACACGAGCAGCACCGCGCCGCTGACCCGCAGCGCCGCGACCGTCATGTAGGCGGTGAATATCGCCCACGCCCACAAATACAACCCGACAGCGTGACCGACGTTGCCGCCGATGCTCTTCGCGTAGAACACCTCCAGCGCCCAGAACGAGATCCAGAAAGCGCCGTAAGAGCAGAACGCGACCGCGCCGAACGTATTGCCGGTGCGAAACTCCCACATGCCCGCCAGCAGCTGCACGATGCCGCCGTAGGCGAGCGCGAGCCCGAGCACGACCGGCACGCCCTTTTCGCTGACGAGATTTGCGTTGAACATCGAGAGCACGAACGTCGTCATCGCGAAACCGGCAAGCCCGAGCGGCGCCGGGTTGGCCGGCGACCACGAGCTTGCGACCGGTCGCTCGCCGGCGTCTGACCGTGCGAGCGGGGCACCAGCCCCCTGCGACGGATGAGGATGGATCGATGCTGCCTCCATGAAACCCTCCTAGCGCCGCCCAATGCCAGGCGGCATTGATGCTTGTGAAAACTGGCCGCCGCCGGCACCTCTGAAGCCGTAGTGCGGCCTGTTTACTTTTATTCCCCGATAGCGTCGGCGCCAATCCTCTCCGCGCTCACCGAATGCACCATTTCCGCGACAGCCGCTGGACATCCCGGCCAACGCCCTGCCCGCCGACTCAAGGGCAGCGCCCACCGGCCGCGCCGCGCGATCGCCGCAAGCGGACACACCGCCCGCACGGACCGGAACCGACTCAGCCGCCTTTGCGGCGCTTGCTCGTTCCCTTGCGGGTACGCCTCGATCCGCCCCCCGCGGGAGTCGGCGCCGGGGCCACGTCGACGGTGGAGCCGCCGTTGCGAGCGCCCTCCGCACCGCCGCCGGCGGCTTCGCGCTGGGCGCGCATGTCGGCCTGCGTCGGCCACGGGCGCGCCTCGCCGGCGGCCCACGCCGGGGGATCGCCCTTGGGGAAGCGCCCCATGAACAGAATGCCCGTCGCAACCAGCCAGAACGTCAGGATGAACTGCAGCTCCGGGCTGTTGAACAGCGGCAGGAACAACACGCCCGCGAGAATCCCGAGCACGCTCAACCAGCGCGGCAGCAACCCGGCGCGCATCGCGCCGACCATCACGCCAATCGTGCCGACCGTCAGCGCCAGCGCCGCAAGCAGGCCCAGCAGGCTCAGGAAGATCCCACCGAAACCGGTCGACAGCAGCGCCTTTTCGACCGCGGCATTGGAGAAGTCGTGGCCGCTGGCGAAATTGTGCGCTTCGATCGCGAGCACGATCTCATGAATCAGGTTCAGCAGCGCATACCCACCGCCGCCCGCCAGCACCACCGGGCGCGCGGCACGCCACGTCTCCGCTCTGCGAAAGCTCGTGCACTCGTTCAGAAACAGCAGCACCAGCATCAGCACAAGCACCGCGCCAGCCGCGAGCAGATTGCCGACGATCAGCCCAAACGCATGGTGGTCGATGTACCTGACCTCCGCCGCTCGCGGGCTCACCGCCGGGTTGGCTTCGCCGCGCAGCGCCGGTTCGAGCCCCTGCACGATCCCAACCGTGGGCAGTTCTTTCAGCGACGCGTTCAGGATGATCGCGCTCAGCAGATACAGCACGCCACCGGCCGCGGCGGGCACACCCAGGCGCGCGCGGCGTTCGCTCTCGAACGCTACGCGCTGCTCGACGTCGGCTGGGCTGGCCATCGGCACGGCAGTGTATGCGCTCCGAGCTTCAGTGCCCCCGCTCGCGCCGGCGAGAGACGTTCTCCGCGCCGGCACCGGCACCTGCACCGCGCCCGACGCCGGCCAGCCCGCCCGCGCCCGCATGCGCGCGCGCCGCGCTAGGATGGCCACATGGAGGGTGGAGGCTTTGGCGAGATGTTCGGCGACCCCGAGGAGCTGCAGCGGCGCTTGGCGCAGTTCGCCGAACAGATGCAGGGTCAGCAGGCGCTGGCGTGGGCCGACAACGCGATCAAGCTCGCCGTCGACATGACCGTCGCCGCGGTCAACCGCGTCAACGTGCAGGGCAACGCCGAGGAGCAGGCGCAGCAGATCCGCCGCACGATCGCGCTCGTGTTCCCGGAGGCCGTCACACTCGTGCGCGAGGCGCGCGAGGGACTGCAGTAGCGAGTCGAGCGCCCACCGCGTCGCCACGCAAGCGACCGCAGCCTCCTCACACAGGGGCGCGGCTGGCCGCGCGAGCCGGCCCCTCCTCGCCCTCGCGTTCGTCTTCGCGCTCCTGCTCGCGCGAGGCGCGGCCCGCCGCGATGACTTCTTTGAAGGAGCGAAAGCGGAAGATGAACACGATCGCACACAGGCCCGCGAGCGCGGTGAAGGCGGCGATCGCGATCTGCTGACCGACCGAGTAGGCGGCCACCACCGCCGTCGGAGCGCTGTGCGCGAACACCTTCACGAGCAGCGCCTGCTGCACACCGGCGCCCCCCGGAGTGAACGGCACCGCCCCCGCCACCTGGCCGACGCCGAACACGAGCAGCACGTTGCCGACCGAACCGCCGACGCGGAAGGCGTCGAGCAGAAACCAGAACGCGACAAAGCGCGCCATCCACGCGGCCGCCTGCCACGCCGCGACCTCGTGCAGATAGCGACGACGGTCGGTGAGAATCGTCAGTCCCTGGCGGATGCGCGCCCAGAACGCCTTCACCCGCACCGACAGCAGCGCGAAAGCGAGAAGCCCCAGCACCCCGAGCAGCGTGATCAGAAAGAGCGTGAAGCGAAAGTGGGCGGCGAGATAGGAGATGTCGAAGGAATCGAGCTTGGAGAAGTCCGGAGGCTTTGGAAACACGCCCTGAGAGAAGGCGAAGACGAGCACAAACACCCCGACGGTCGCGTCGAAGATCGCCTCCACGAAGAACGCCGAGGCAACCGTCGGATAGGAGGAGCCCGGGATCGAGCTCTTGGTAAGGAACAGCTTGATGACGTCACCGCCGCGGGCCGGCACGACGTTGTTGAACCCAACCGCCGCAACATACGCGCCCAGGATGCGCCGCCACTGAAAGCGCACCGTCGGATAGGCGGCGCGCAGGCTGTTGAAGAACGCGCGCGAGCGCAGCGTGAGGTTGAGCCCGAAGAACGCGAGCCCGAGCGCCAGCGCGCCCCAGTGAACGGCCGCGAGGTCCGAGAAGAACTGCCCGGCCGCTTCGACGAACGAGTCGAAGCTCTGCGCGATCGAGGCCGAGGCGATCGGGGCGAGCGGTTGTGCGAGCGTGTACACCAGCTCAAGCCTACGGCCAGCTCACGCCGGCAACCGCGAGCACCCAGCCGGCCGCGGACGCCCGCCCGCGCGAGCGGGCAACCCGTCCTCCGCTCGCGCTCGGGGGAGATGCGCTCGCGCGACCCCGCCTAGAAGTCTTCGTCGTCTTCGATCCCGGCGCCTTCCTCGTCGAGGTCGACGTCGAGCTCGTCGGGATCGAGCTCCCCGTCGTCCCAGTCTTCCTCGTCGAATTCGCGCTCGGGCGCCTCGAGCACGGCACTTGCAAGCATGATGTCGATCTCCCTTCTCAGCAGGCGTGAACGATGCTCCATATATACCGCGCGCTCGCCGGAACGCGCGCATGTCGGCGAAACCCAGTCGACGGTTCGGCTGTGCCTTAGATGGAACCGCCTACTTCAACAGCCGCGACAGCCGCCGGTCCTTCAGCGCGCGGCCGCCGGTCTGACACGCCGGGCAATAGGCGATCGTGTAGTCCTCGAAGTGCACGGCCAGCAGCGTTGTGGCGCAGCGCGGGCACGGCTCGCCCTCGTGGCGGTGCACGCGCAGCGGCATCGGCAGCTTGTCGGGGATCGGCAGCCGCACGGTGCGCTCGTAGTAGTCGATCGCGCCGCCGAGCGTGCCGGCGATCGCCCGCTCGAGCGCAGCGGTTTCCTGCTCGTCGAGGTCGCTCGCGCGCTTGAACGGCGACAGCCGCGCCTCCCACAGGATCTCATCCACCCACGAGCGCCCGATGCCGGCGAGCGCGCGCTGGTCGCGCAGCACGGTGTGCAGCGGGCGCGGCGCGTCGAGCAGGCCCGCCAGCGGCGGCGGGCCCGGCCATGCCTCGGGGCCGAGCGTCGCGATCGCCTCGTCGCGCTCCAGCTCCCCGGCCGCCAGCAGCTTGGCCCAAGCCGCCTGCTTGGAGCCGAACTCCCGCAGGCGCAACTCGCGCTCTCGCCCAGCGCCACCCGGCGCAGGTTCGCCGCCGGCATCGCGGCCCTCTCGCGAAGCGCCACCGGCAGCGGTGTCGCCGCGAGAACGACCCTCCCCCTCCCCCTCATCGACGAGCACCCGCAAGAGCAGCCGCGAAGTTCTGTCGCGCGGCCCGGCACGACGGTCGTACAGCTGCAGACGCCCGGCCGACATCAGGTGGATCAGCAGCACCAGCGGCTGGGCGGGCCCGTCGGTCGCGATCGCGAAGTGCTTGCCGCGCCGCCCCACGCGCGCGATCCGCTGTCCCTCCAGCGCCGACAGCGGCGGGCTGAAGGTGCGCATCGCCTTCACGCCCGGCGCCAGCGCCGAGACGATCTCCGCGCCGCGCAGCGCCTCGTCGAGCCTGCGCGCCGTTATCTCAACCTCGGGCAGCTCCGGCATCGCCCCTTATCGTAGGGCGATGCCGCAGTACGGCTTCAGTAAGCGCCGATCGGCGGTCCGTTATATGCCACGCCCGCCGGGCTGCGCCAGCTCACGCGCCAGTGCGTCCCCTGCACCGAGGAGCCCAGCGTCCAGTAGCCCAGCGCGTTGGTGTGCACGCTCGCCAGCGTTCGATACCTCTTCGACCCCTTCGGCTGCACGAGCACCTTCAGCGTGGTCGCGCCTTCGGCCGGCCGCACCAGCCCCCACAGCGAATACCCGCGGCTCGTCCTCGCGACGACGAGCGGCACCGGGAAGGCGTAGTAGAGCGGCTTGCGCGTGCCGTTCACCGTCTCCAGACCCGTCTGGAAGCCGACATACCCGCCGTGCACACTCGCGCCAGCCTTCCCGCCGAGCGGGTCGTCGCGCAGCAGATACTGCGAGAACGCCGCCACACGCGGGTTTTCCCAGGAGATCTTCTCCGAGATGGCGTCGTATTCGGCCTGCTTCTGGAGCGACACGCCGAGTTCGCGGTTGGGATAGCTCTGAATGCCAAACTCGGTCAGATAGATCGGGGTGTGCGCGGGGATCGCGTGCGCCGCTTCGGCCCTGTCGAGCGCGCCGGTCAGGCGCGAGAGCACGCCGATCGTGACGTCGTCTGGATTCGACGGTTTGTAGAACGGCCCGGCTCCGGTCGTGTAGGCGTGGGTGGAGTACGCATAGACGGGCAGCGTCGAGCACGTGCTCGCCTTCCGGTATTTCGAGTTCAGGCACAGCGCGTCGCGCATGAACGCAAGCGGCGCCACGTCGTGCAGCAGCGCTTCGGCGCCGCGTTTGCGGATTTCGCTCCTGCTCACCGTGGTGTAGCCGATCGGCGCGGTTTCGCCCATCAGCACCCTCGGTTTGGCGATCCCCGCGGACCGCAGCCCTTCATAGCCCGCCTGGAACAGGCCGCGATAGATGCGCGGCGATTCGGGCAGGCCCCGGGAGTTGAACTGGGGCTGCAGGAAGGCGGGGTGGTTGGGCTCGTTCCAGATCGCATACAGCGAGACGAACCCGGCGTAGTGCCTGCCGACCGCCGTCATGAATTCCTTGAAGTCCGCGTCGTTGGGGCGCGTCACACCGCTCCTGTCTTTGCGACTGGCGGTCGCCCACTCGGGCACCGGCGAGGTCACGGTCAGCAGCACCTGCCATTTCAGGCGCGCGGCTTCGATCAGCAGCGCGTCGTAGGCGCTCCAGTTGTAGCTGGCGGGATTGGTCGCTTCGAAGCTGGGCTTCTTCGTGCTGTGCGCGCCCGGCGCGACGTTGGCCCAGTCCAGCTCGACGCGCAGCGCTTTGACGCCGAGCGACCGCAGCTGGGCGAGCGTCTTGGCGCGCACGGACGGTGTCACTTCGACCAGATCGCGCGGCGCCTCGAAGAACATCGCCTGCGAGTGCGAGGCGCTGGCGCCGGCGGGAAGCAGCGCACCCACGGCCACGGCGGCACAGGCGATCAGGGAGATGAGGGGAAGACGAAATTTGAGCATGGTCGGTTGAGACACCGCGAAGCAGAGATTGTTGCGGTCGGTGTAGCGTGCGATCCATGAGTTCAGCGGTCGCACCGGACGACATCGTGCAGCGCCACGCAGACGTCGCCGCCAACGCACGCCCGCCGCTGCTCGTGCTGGAGCCGCTGCGAGCCTTCCTGGACGAGCACGGGCTCGGCGAGGGAGAGCTCGTGGCGCAGCCGATCGGCGACGGACACTCCAACGTTACGTACCTGATCGAGCGCGACCCCGGTTGCTCCCACCCCGAGCTGGTGCTGCGCCGCCCCCCACGGGGGCCGCTGCCGCCGAGTGCCCACGACGTGCTGCGCGAGGCGCGCCTGCTGCGCGCCCTGCAGGGCACCGCCGCGCGCGTGCCCAGGGTGCTGGCCGTGTGCGCCGAGGAGGCCGTGATCGGCTGCCCCTTCTACGTCATGGAGCGCGTGCCCGGCGAGGTGATCGTGTGGCAGACGCCGCCCGCCCTCGACACGCCCGCACAGCGCCGGCGGATCGGCGAGCAGCTGATCGACGCGCTGGTTGAGATCCACGCCGTGGACTGGCGCGCCGTGGGCCTGGAGGGCTTCGGCAAGCCGACGGGCTACCTGGAGCGCCAGCTGCGCCGCTTCGGCGGGCTGTGGGAGCACAACCGCACGCGCGAGCTGCCCGCGATGGAGCGCGTCGCCGGCTGGCTGGGCGAGCACCTGCCCGAGTCCGGCCCCGCCACGATCGTGCACGGCGACTATCGCCTCGGCAACACGATCTTCACGGCGGCACCGCCCGCCGAGCTGGTCGCGGTGCTCGACTGGGAGATGGCCACGATCGGCGACCCGCTGGCCGATCTCGGCTACCTGTGCATGTTCTGGACCGAGGCCGGCGATCCCGCCGAGGGTCTGCGCGCCGCGCTCGGCAACGTCACGCGCGCCGAGGGCTACCCGACGCGCGCCGAGCTGATCGCGCGCTATGAAGCGCAGAGCAAGCGCACGATGGGAGACCTGCGCTGGTACGTCACGCTCGCGCTGTGGAAGTCGGCCGTGTTCATGGAGGGCAACTACAAGCGGGCGATCTCCGGCACCACCGACGACCCGTATTTGAAGGCGTTCGGCGAGGGTGTGGCGCAGCTGGCGCGGCAGGCCGAGGAGGTGGCGCACGGTGAGTGACGCCCTGAGCGACAGCCAGCCCGACCCGACCGGCGAGTCCCCGACCCGCGAGCCCCGGACCGGCAGCACCCGCACGGGCCTTTTGATCGACTGGGGCGGAGTGCTCACAACCAACCTGTTCGCCTCCTTCCACGAGTACTGCGTGCGCATGGAGATCGACCCGGCCGAGCTGGGCAGGCGCTTCGGCGCCGACCCCCAGTTCCGCGAGCTGCTGATCTCCCTGGAGAAGGGCGGCATCGAGGAGCGCGAATTCGAGGAGAGCTTCGCCGAGCTGCTCGGCGTCGACTCCGACGGGCTGATCGACGGCCTGTTCGAGGGCGTGCAGGCCGACACGGCGATGGTCGAGGCGGTCCGCGCCGCTCGGCGGGCCGGCATCCGCACCGCGCTCGTTTCCAACTCCTGGGGCGTGCACCGCTACCCGCACGATCTCTTCGAGGAGCTCTTCGACGGCGTCGTGATCTCGGGCGTGGAGGGCACGCGCAAGCCGGCCAAGCGCATGTACGAGCTGGGGGCAGAGCGCGCGGGGGTTGCGGCTGAGCTGTGCGTGTTCGTGGACGATCTGCCCTTCAACCTCACCCCGGCCCAGGACCTGGGGATGGCCACGGTGCACCACACCAGTGCCGAGAGCACGATCCCCGAGCTGGAAGCGCTGCTCGGGGTGGCGCTCGGGTAGCTTCTGGCGAGCCGAGCGCGGCATGGGTGTTGCGGGTCGACGTGCGTGTCGTTGGCTGTCGTGCGCGTCGTTGGTGGTCGTGCGCGTCGTTGGTGGTCGTGCGCGTCGTGGGTGTCGAAGGGACTTGTGTTGCATGCAATTTTTAAAAGTGCGCCATAATAGCTACTAAATGTAGTCACAATAGCGCTCAAAAAAATAGGATACATACCCCCACGTCCCCATCCCTTTTTGGGTTGTGGGCCCAACGCGCGACCGCTAGTCGCGCTTGCCGCGGCCGTACAACAACTTGAACAACCGCGAGATCATGCGCGTGGTGCGGGCCCTGTAGGGGAACATGTGCACCTCGCGCTTGAGCGCCAGCCGCGGCGTGACCACGATCGCCTGCTGTGAGCAGTACTTGCGGATGCCGCCGGCGCCGTGGCGCGAGCCAAGGCCCGACGCCTTGGCGCCGCCCATCGGCAGCTCCAAAGCGGTGTAGTTGACGAGCGCATCGTTGACATTGGCCGCGCCCGCCTCCAAGCGGCGGGCGATAGCCTCGCCGCGCTCGACGTCGCGCGTGAACACCGACGCGCCGAGCCCGTAGGGCGACTCGTTGGCCAGCCGCACCGCCTCCTCGGCATCCGCCACCTTCATGACCGGCAGCGTCGGGCCGAAGGTCTCCTCGGTCATGATCTTCATCGTGTGGTCCACGTCCACGAGCAGCGTCGGCTCGTAGAAGCGCCCGCCGACGTTCTCCACCTGCCTTCCGCCGACGAGCACGCGGGCGCCCTTGTCGACGGCGTCGCTGACGTGCTCTGAGATCGTGTCTAGCTGGGGTGGGAAGGTAATCGCGCCGACGTCCACCGAGCCGGGACCCGAAGGCGCACCGACGCGGAGCTTGCGCACCTTCTCTGAGACCTTGCTCACGAACGCGTCGTAGACGGGCGCCTCGACATAGACGCGCTCGATCGAGATGCAGGTCTGGCCGGCGTTCTGCATCGAGTAGTACACGGCCGTGTTGGCGGCGCGCTCCAGGTCGGCGTCGCAGAGCACGATCATCGGATCCTTGCCCCCGAGCTCCAGCGAACACGGGATCAGACGCTTGGCGGCCTCCTCGGCGACCTTGCGACCGGTGCGCGTGGAGCCCGTGAACATGACCATGTCGACCTGCTCGATCAGCGCGGCGCCCGTGGGGCCGCGCCCCGTGGCGACCTGGAAGACGTTCTCGGGCAGCCCGCACTCGCGCAGCCCCTCGGCCAGCAGCAGCGAGGTCAGCGGCGTGACCTCCGAGGGCTTGAGGATCACGCTGTTGCCGGCCGCCAGGGCCGGGATGCAGTCGCCGAAGGAGTTGGTCAGCGGGTAGTTCCAGGGGCCGATCACGCCGATCAGGCCGAGCGGGCGGTAGCGCAGGATCAGCTTCTTGCCCTTGAGCATCACCGCGGCCGATTTGACGCGCTCGTCGGCGAGATAGCTCGGAGCGTTCTTGGCCCAGAAGCCGAACGCGTTTGCCGCGTAGGCGATCTCGGCGAACTCGGCGTCCTCGTAGGTCTTGCCCGTCTCCGAGACGATCGTGTCGATCACGCACTCGGCGTTGTCCATCAGCCACTTCTGCGCGCGCGAGAGAATGCGCGCGCGGCCCTCGAAGCCGAACGCCTCCCACTGCGGCTGGGCGGCGCGCGCACGTTCCGCCATCTCCGCGACGGCGGCCGCGTCGAGGTCGGGGACGGTCCCCGCGATCCCGCCCGTGGCCGGGTTCTCGACGGTGATCTCCGCGCCGGCCGCGCCGTTGGCGGGCGCTCCGTTGTTTGCGTGGGGTGTCAGCTGCTGCTCGACGGTCGCCATATCGCTCTCCTGCCTCGTTTCGCTTCGATTCAAAAGCGAGGGGCCCGGCTCCTGCCGGCCTGTCGGCCGACTGCGCACCCTCTCAGCAGAGAAGGCTACACCCGATTGGCCGTTTGGCCAGGCCTTTTTACTCGGACAGCTCGATCGAGGCGATGCCCACCGGCTCCAGCGGTTTGTCGCCGCCGTCGGTGGGCACGGCCTCGAGCTTGTCGACGACGTCCATGCCGCTGCGCACCTGGCCGAACACGGTGTGTTTGCCGTCGAGCCAGGGGCACGACTTGGCGGTGACGATGAAGAACTGCGAGCCGTTGGTGTTGGGGCCGGCGTTGGCCATCGCGAGCGCGCCGCGCACGATCTTGTGTTGGTTGATCTCGTCCTCGAAGGTGTATCCGGGCCCGCCGGTGCCGGTGCCCTGTGGGCAGCCGCCCTGGATCATGAAGTCGCTGATGATGCGATGGAAGCTGAGCCCGTCGTAGAAGCCGTCGGAGGCGAGTTTGCGGAAGTTATCGACCGTCTTGGGCGCGTCTTCGTCGAACAGCTCGAAGACGATCGTGCCCTCTGTGGTTTGCATCGTTGCGATCATGGACCTATAACCGTCCTTTGACGTAGTGGGTGGTGGGTCATGGGCGACAGGCTCCTCACGGAGCGGAGTCTATGAAGCTGGACGAATACGTGCGCGTTTCCCAAGTCGCCGGTCGAAAGGGCGAGTTCTTCCAGTCTCCAGAGCACGTGATATCAGGCACTTAGAGTCTGTCCAAAACTCGTGCACGCGTCTGGCGGGCACCTGACGCGGAGTGCCGCGTTGTCCTCGGCCCTCGACCTGGCGCCGCCAAGCCTTCGGTCTGCGTCCCAGCGGCACTTGGTCATGCACCCACCATCCACGCACCCGAGTCGTTCCGGACAGACTCTTAGCAGCTCGCAAGTCGGCGGCCCACAACACCGACGCGCTGAACCAGGACCGTCGCTACAGCGCCACCAGCTCGCGTGCAGGCTCCGACTCGGTGCCGAATTCGAAGCCAAGCAGGGCATGACCATCAAGCGCCTCGGCGAGGCGGCGCAGCGTCTCGGTACCGGTGCGGTGCTGGCCGCTCTCGATCCGTGAGATCACCGACGTGGTTGTGCCCATGCGCTCGGCAACCTCCTGTTGGGATAGCCCGAGATGGGCGCGACGCATGATCGCGATTCGCGCGATCTGCTCAAAGGGCTCCAGCCGCTCGTAGGCTTCGCGGTAGCGCTCGTTGCGTGTGAGCTTGCTCTGGACATGCTCGCCGACGCTGGTTCCGATTGGGCTGTGGTGCTTGGTCATCTTGTTCTTTGGTCGGTTGCGGTTCCAGTCACCTATGTTAGCAGAATTGCGAATCGCTTGAGCGGATTTACGGTGCGTCGTGACCAACGGCACGCGGTGGCACACGTCGCGGTGCGTCCATGCGAGCCTTGAAGTCATGCCAACGCTCATCGGCGACGCGGATCTCGCGCTCCCCGATCTTGGCGGAGCGCTTCGCAAAGACATGCAGCAAGACGACGAATTGCCCCGATCTACGGTAGAGCACGCGATACAGCTCTCGACCGTAGTGACATCGCAGCTCGCGTAGCTCACCCTCCACCTGCGAGGAATGCGGAAACGGGAGATGAGGCATCGCGTCGCTCAGCAGATTCAGGCGGTCGATCTGTCGATCGATCGCGGCCTGAGCGTCATCGTCCAAGGCGTCTATGAACTCGCGCACCGACTCCCGGCCTGAGGCATCGCGGTAGTAGACAGCCTGGAAGTTGGTCACGACGACATCTGTACCAGACCGTCCCGACGACGGCTATAGGCTCAAGTTTAACAGCGCTGTGCATGGTGACTGTGGACATCGATGGTCGCTCCTGGGTCGTGAGGATGTGGGCGGAGGTTGACGTGGAGGATGCACGCAACTTAGATGAGGCAACGCAACGTGGATGATGCAGTCAAGCAGCGGAGTGTAGTACATCACTTTCTAAGGATTCACTATGGTGACTACAATATATAGCCACTATCGTGAACCGTTCAAAAAGAGTAATACACAACCCACCAGACGCGCGCTCTGACTGCCCGCCCCGAGCACCCCTACCGGAGCACCCCTACCCGAGCAAACCTACCCGAGCAAACCTACCCGAGCACCCCTACCCGAGCACCCCTACCCGAGCAAACCTACTCAGCACCCCTACGCGAGCACCCGCTCAGCCGACAGCTTCTGTCCGGCAAGCGCCTCGATCACGCGATCGGCCTCCGCGGAGGGCACCGACAAGAACGAGAAGCGCTCCAGCACGCTCACATCGCGTACGGCCTCGCCGTCGAGGCCCGTCGCCGAGGTGACCGCGCCGACGATGTCCGCCACACGCAGCCCGGCGGCGCGGCCGCCGCCGAGTACGAGCTTGACCGAGGGCTCGCTCCCATCCCGCGAGATGTGCGGCTTGGAGTGCCGGCGCGGACGCTCGCGCACCGGCGTGGGGGCGGCCTTGGCGTCCTTGGACCAGGCCGCGATCTCGGTGCCGATGTGGCGCTCGATCGCCTCCAGCTCCCGCTTCTGGCGCGACTCCACGAATGTGATCGCGCGACCCGAGCGCCCGACGCGACCGGTGCGCCCGATGCGGTGCACGTAGGTGTCCGGAGAGGTGGGCACGTCGTAGTTGATCACGTGCGTGACGGTCGAGATGTCAAGCCCGCGCGCGGCCACGTCGGTCGCGACGAGGATCGGCACGCGCCCGCCCTTGAAGGCCAGCATCACACCGTCGCGCGAGCCCTGCGTCATGTCGCCGTGCAGCGCGCGCACGTTCATGCCACCGTCGCGCAGCGTGCGATAGAGCTGGTCGCAGCGCACCTTCGTGCGCACGAACACGATCGTTTGATTGGCATCCCCACCCGCCCCCTCCGCACGCAGCACCTCGACCAGCTTCTTGGGCTTGTCCCTCGGCTCGACCGAGAGCTGGAACTGGGCGACCGTGTCGATCGTGAGCGTCGCGGCCTCGACCTGGATGATCTCCGGGTCGTACATGTAGCGGTCGGCGAGCTTGCGGATCGGCGGCGGCATCGTCGCGCTGAACAGCGCCGTCTGGCGGCCCGAAGGGGTCATCGAGAGGATCTTCTCGACGTCCTCTAGGAAACCGAGGTCGAGCATCTCGTCGGCCTCGTCGAGCACCACGAAGCGGCAGTCGTGCAGCACGATCGAGTTGCGCGAGATCAGGTCCAGCACGCGCCCGACGGTGCCGACGACGATGTGCCCGCCGGCGCGCAGCTGCGCCTGCTGGGTGCGGATCGGCGCGCCGCCGAAGACGGCGACGACGTCCACGCCGCTGCGCGTGCCGTAGGCGCGCAGGGCCTGGGTGACCTGGATGCACAGCTCGCGCGTGGGCGTCAGCACGAGCGCCTGCACCTCGTGCACCTCGGGGTCGATGTACTGCACGATCGGCAGGCCGAACGCGGCGGTCTTGCCTGTGCCGGTCTGCGCCTGGCCGATCACGTCGCGGCCCTGCAGCAGCGGCGGGATCGCCTGCTCCTGGATCGGGCTGGGCGACTCATAGCCGACGTCGCGCAGCGCGGCGAGGGTCTGCTCGGAGAGGCCCAGCTCGGCGAAGGTCTTGGTCATGCGGCCAGCAGCTTATGCGCTCGGCCGCGTCGAGGCGTCACGCCGCCGAGCGCACACCGCCTCACGCCGCCGAGCGCACACCGCCTCACGCCGCCGAGCGCACACCGCCTCACGCCGCCGAGCGCACACCGCCTCACGCCGCCGAGCGCACACCGCCTCACGCCGCCGCCGGGCGCGCGCCGCGTCGCCGAACACATGCCGTGTCACGCCGTCGGGTCGAGCAGCAGCTTGCCCGTGGTGCGCCGCTCGCGCAGGTCGATGTGGGATTGGGGGGCGTTCTCGAGGGGATAGATGGCTCCCACCACCACCCGCAGCTCGCCGGCGGCGACACGCGCAAACAGGTCGGCCAGCGCGTCGGCGACCATCGACGGACGCTCCATCCCTCCGGGTGCGGGCAGACAATGGAACAGGTAGAACCCGACCACCGCGCGCGAATGGCGCAGCAGCGAGCCGGTGCGCACCTCGTTCGGCTGCTGCGAGGAGATGCCGCACACGACGATCCGCCCGAAGTGGGCGAGGGCGCGGTAGGAGCGCTCGAACGCCTCGCCGCCGGCCATGTCGAAGACGACGTCCACCTCGCGCCCGCCGTTGGCCTCGATCAGCCGCTCGGTCATGCCCTCGACCTCCGAGTCGATCGCGACGTCGGCGCCGAGCTCCAGCGCCAGCCGGCGCTTCTCCTCGCTCGATGCGACCGCGATCACACGGCCCGCGCCGAGCGGGTGCCCGAGCTGCACGGCGAGCGAGCCGACGCCGCCGCCAGCGGAGTGCACGACGACGCTCTCCCCGGCGGCGACGCGTCCAGCCGTGCGATACAGGTGCCAGGCGGTGAGGCCCTGGATCAGGATCGCAAGCGCGACGTCGTCGCCGAGCTCCTCGGGGATCGGAAAGGCGTGCGCGGCCGGGGCGAGCGCGTACTCGGCGTAGCCGCCGGTCCCGGTCAGCGCGATCGCCCGCTGGCCCTCGCGCAACTCGCCGCCCGCGGGCGCCGCGGCGACGATCCCCGCGACCTCCCCGCCGGGGACGAGCGGCAGCTCGGCCCTGCGCACATAGGAGTTGGTGCGCGTGTGGGTGTCGGCGAAGTTCACGCCGGCGCGGGTGACGCGGATCAGCACCTCGTCGGGGCCGGGCTCGGGGATCGGCAACTCGACGAGCTTCATTACCTCGGGACCGCCGAACTCGCTTATCTGGATCGCGCGCACTGGCCCGAGCGTATATGACCTCGTCGAGCGGCCCCGCGGGAAGCCCAGTCCAAGCGCCCGCCGGAGAGTCGGGCAAGCGGGCTCACGACGCGGGGCCCGTCCTATAGGGTCCGCGCCATGCCGATAACCGTTGTCGGATCGATCGCGTATGACGCCGTGAAGACCCCGTTCGGGGAGCGCGAGCGGATGCTTGGCGGCGCCGCCGTGCACTTCGCGCTGGCCGCCTCCTTCTTCGAGGAGGTGCTCGTCGTCGGCCCCGTGGGGGAGGATTTCGGCGAGGCCGAGCTCGACGTTATGCGCAGCCGCGGCGTGGACGTGTCGGACATCGAGCGCGTGGCCGGCGGGGAGACGTTCTTCTGGCGCGGCGAGTATGGGTGGGACCTGAACTCGCGCGAGACACTCGACACCCAGCTGGGCGTGTTCGAGAGCTTCCAACCGAAGCTTTCGGCGCGCGCGCGCCAAAGCGACGTGTTGTTTCTCGCCAACATCGTGCCCGACCTGCAGATCGAGGTGCGCGAGCAGCTGCCGGGCGCGCGCTTCGTCGCGCTCGACTCGATGAACCTGTGGATCGACATCGCGCGCGAGCGCCTGCTGGAGGCGATCGCCGGCGTGGACTGCCTGATCCTCAACGACGCCGAGCTGCGCCAGCTTACGGGCAGGCCGAACCTCGTCGCGGCGGCGCGCGAGATCCTCGCTTGGGGCGCGGGTCCGGAGGGGGGCTGCTCCGCCGAGGGATCGACCGCCGCGCGTTCCGGCCCGAGCCCGGCACACGGGCCAAGCGTGATCGTCGCCAAGCAGGGCGAGTACGGCGCCGCGCTGGTGACGCGCGAGAGCTTCTTCGCGCTGCCCGCCTATCCGCTGGAGAACGTGATCGACCCGACCGGCGCCGGCGATACGTTCGCCGGCGGCTTCGTCGGCTATATCGCCGCCCATCCGGAGGAGCCGCTGACGGACGAGCTCTTGCGCCGCGCGATGGCGCACGGCACGGCGCTCGCCTCCTTCAACGTGGAGGAGTTCGGCACCGAGCGCGTCGAGCGGCTGACGGGCGAGGAGATCCACGCGCGGGTGGAGGAGTTGCGCGAGTTCACGCGCTTCAGCGGCGCGCCCCCGCGACTGCGCCGGGTCGGCGCCGATAGCCGCTACGGTGGGGGTAGTCGAGAGGAGGTCAGATGAGCACCGAGCCAGATACCACGACTCGAGCGGCGGACGCGAACGGCGGCGCCACGCGCGAGAGCCTGACCGTCACCGACAACCGCACCGGCAAGACCTACGAGCTGCCCGTCACCGACGGCACGGTGCGCGCGATGGACCTGCGCCAGATCAAGACCGCGGAGGACGACTTCGGGCTGATGGCGTATGACCCGGCGTACACGAACACGGCGTCGTGTCGCAGCGCGATCACCTACATCGACGGCGAGGCCGGCATCCTGCAGCACCGCGGGTACTCGATCGAGCAGCTGTGCGAGCACTCCAACTACCTGGAGGTCGCCTACCTGCTGATCCACGGCGAGCTGCCGAGCGCCAGCCAGCTCGACGCGTGGGTGTACGAAATCACGATTCACACGTTCGTGCACGAGAACGTCAAGGACTTCATGCAGGGGTTTCGCTACGACGCCAACCCGATGGGGATGCTGGTCGCCTCGGTGGGGGCGCTCTCGACCTTCTATCCCGACGCCAACAGGATCCACGACGAGCAGGTGCGCGCGATCCAGATCATCCGCCTGCTGGCGAAGATGCCGACGCTGGCGGCGTTTGCCTTCCGCCACAACATGGGCCAGCCCTATGTGTATCCCGACAACGAGCTTGCCTACGCCGGCAACTTCCTCGCGATGATGTACAAGATGACCGAGCTGAAGTACCGGCCCGACCCGCGGCTGGAACGGGCGCTCGACGTGCTGTTCATCCTGCACGCCGACCACGAGCAGAACGCCTCGACCAGCGCGGTGCGCTCGGTCGGCTCAACCCAGGTGGATCCCTACTCCTCGGTGGCGGCGGGCGTGGCGGCGCTGTATGGGCCGCTGCACGGGGGAGCCAACGAGCAGGCGCTGCGGATGCTGCGCCGGATCGAGCACCCGCGCAACATCCCCGACTTCCTCGCTGGCGTGAAGGCCGGCAACGAGCGCCTGATGGGCTTTGGCCATCGCGTCTACAAGAATTACGACCCGCGCGCGCGCATCATCAAGAAGCACCTCGACGCGGTGTTCGAGGTGCGCGGCACGAGCCCCTTGCTGGACATCGCCACCGAGCTCGAGAAGCAGGCGCTGGCGGACGAGTACTTCACGCAGCGCAAGCTCTACCCCAACGTGGACTTCTACTCGGGGCTGATCTATGAGGCGCTCGGCCTGCCCGTGGCGATGTTCCCCGTGATGTTCGCGATCGGCCGCACCAGCGGGTGGATCGCGCAGTGGCTGGAGATGGTCAACGACCCCGAGCAGAAGATCGCCCGCCCGCGCCAGATATACACGGGCGATCGCGACCGTGAGTACGTGCCGATCGAGCGGCGCGGCTGAGCATAACCTCCCAATCGCGAGTCCTTTGATTGGAGGTTATGCGCTAACCTCCAATCAAAGGAGGCAGCATGGCAAAGGTTCTCAAGCGCCGGTGGCAGAGCGAAATCGGCAGATACGGGCTATCGCGCAGAGATGCACGATCCTGCGAATACGAAGCCTATCTACCCGATCTTCTGATCGGGCGCGCGTTCGCCTTCGATGGCGATGTGGCAGCGGACGTTGCGGACGCGGAAGCGGCTATCTCCGCGATGGACGCCGATGCCACCGCACTCCTCCTCGACACGGAGGCGCTCGCACGCATCCTGCTGCGGGCCGAGGCGGTCGCGTCGTCCCGCATCGAGGGGCTGGAGATAGGAGCAAGACGGCTGCTGCGAGCCGAGGCGGCGCGCGCGCTGCGCGAGCGCTCGTCCGATGTCACCGCCACGGAGATACTCGGAAACATCGACGCGATGGTCTACGCCGTCGAACGCGTCGGAATCGGCGAGGAGATCACTGTGGATCTGCTGCTGGAGGTTCACCGCCGGCTCGCGGCCGGAACTCACCTGGCGCCTTATGCCGGGCGTCTGCGCGAGGCTCAGAACTGGATTGGCGGCAGCGGTTACAACCCCTGCTCGGCCGCATACATACCGCCACCCCCCGAGCACGTCCCGGCGCTGGTCGAAGACCTCTGCGCTTTCTGCAACTCCGACGAGCTTCCCACGGTTGCCCAAGCCGCGATCGTGCATGCGCAGTTTGAGACCATCCACCCGTTCGTGGACGGCAACGGCCGAACCGGCCGTGCGCTCATCCATCTCGTGCTGCGCCGACGTGGACTGGCGCAGCGCGTGTTGCCTCCCGTATCGCTTGTGCTCGCCACGTGGGCGCGCAGCTACATCGACGGCCTCACCCGGTATCGCTATATCGGCTCACCGACCTCATCCAAGGCCACCGAGGGGGTGAACGAGTGGGTCGCGCGCTTCGCCGCCGCCTGCCAGCGGTGTGTGGCCGATGCGACTTCGTTTCAGGCGCGGGCCGCTCAGCTGGAGGCGCAGTGGCGTGAGCGACTGGGCAGAATTCGCGCCAACTCGGCGACGGACCTGTTGCTGCGCCGCCTGCCCGGCGCGCCGATCCTCACCGTCGCCAGCGCCGAAGCGCTGCTTGGCCGCACGTTCAAGCCCACACACGAAGCCATCGAGCGGCTCCTCGACGCGGGCGTTCTGAGACAGGTCAAGATCGACAAACGCAGCCGCGCCTACGAGGCCTCGGAGATCATCGACGCGTTCACCGCTCTCGAGCGCCGGTTGGCGAGCCCTGAGGGCGACACACACAGCTCTCCCCCCGCACGCCGAGTGCCCCACAGACCGCGCCAGCCAAGCACGGGGTAACGCCCCTACAGCACCAGCGTCGCCCCATGCCGCCGCAGCCACTCGCGCTGCGCGCGCCAGTCCGGGCACCAGCGCTCCACCAGCGCCCAGAAGCGCGGCGAGTGGTCGCGCACCTCCAGATGGCAGACCTCGTGCCAGACCACATAGTCGAGCACCGGCTCGGGTGCGAGCAGCAGCCGCCAGTTGAAGCTCATCGCGCCGGAGGCCGAGCAGGAGGCCCAGCGCGTGCTCTGCGCGCGGATCGACAGGCCGCTGTAGGAGGCGCCGGCGCGCGCGACCGCGGCGTCCAGACGCGCGGCGATCTCCCGCCGCGCGAGCCGGCGATACAGGCGCTCGACCGCGGGGCGATACTCGCCCTCGGGGACGAGCAGCCGGTCCCCACTGCGATGCGCGCGCGTGCGTCCCGGTTGCGCGACGAGCTCGAGCGGGGCGCCGAGATACGGGACCGTGCCGCCGCGCGCGGCCACGTGCGCGCGCGCGCGGCGGCTCTCCGCCAGGCGCCGCTCGATCCAGGGCGCGAGCTCGGCAACCGCCGCCGCGGCGGCTCGCTCGGGGGCGCGCGCGGGCAGCACCACCTCGACGCCGCTGTGCGCGTGTACGTGCACGCGCACCCGCCGCGCGCGCGAGGAGCGGCGGATGGTGTACTGGATGTCGCTTGCCTGCGCCCCGCCGTCGGGGCCGCCCTGCCGGGTGCTCACGCAGAGCAGGGTAGGGACGATCGCGGGCGAACGCTCGCCCGCCGCCGGCTCAACCCGCCGCTGTGGCCGCGCCGGCGCGCGGCGCCCGCTCCCACGGCCGCGCGAGCTTCAGCGCGCCCAGGATCGCGCGTGTGGCGGGGGAGCGGTTGAGCGTGTAGAAGTGGATGCCGGGGGCGCCGGCGGCGAGCAGCTCGGCGCACTGTAGCGTGGCGTAGGCGACGCCGAGGTCGAGCACCGCCTCCTCGTCCTCGCCGCGAGCGTGCAGTTCCCGGCGCAGGCCGTCGGGGATCGCGGAGCCGCACAGTGCGGCCATCCGCTCGACCTGCGCGACTTTCGTGATCGGCATGATGCCGGGGATGATCGGGACCTCGATGCCGGCGGCGCGTGCGCGGCGCAGGAAGTCGAAGTAGACGGCGTTGTCGAAGAACAGCTGCGTGATCAGGAAGTCGACGCCGGCGCCGACCTTCGCGGCCAGGTGCTCGACGTCGGCCTCGGGGCCGGCGGCGTGGATGTGCGTCTCGGGAAAGCAGGCGGCGCCGATCGCGAACGGGTAGCTGGCGGCGATCAGCTGCACGAGCTCGCGCGAGTACTCAAGGCCCCCCTCCGTCTTGAGCCACTCGCGCTGACCGGCGGGCGGGTCGCCGCGCAGGGCGAGCACGTTTTCGATGCCCGCGTCGCGCATCTCCTCGAGCGTCGCCCGCAACTGCTCCACGGTGGCGCCCACGCACGTGAAGTGCGCCATCGCCTCCAGCCCGTGCTCCTCCTTGATCCGCTTGACGATCTCGATCGTCTTCGAGCGCGTGGAGCCGCCGGCGCCGTAGGTGACGGACACGAACGCGGGCTCCAGCGCCCGCAGCTCGGCGAGCGCGCGATACAGGTTCTGCTCCCCCTCCTGCGTTTTCGGCGGGAAGAACTCGAAGGAGAAGACGGGCTCGGGCCCGGCGAGCAGCTGGTCGATCCGCATCGCCAAAGCCTAACACGAGCGTGTCAAGGTTTTGTTTTTGGGAGGGGCTCCGGCCCTTGCGGGCCTACGCGGGGGCGTTCTCTGTGGCGCTCCAGCGCACGGGCACGCCACCCTCCCCCGCCTCGCTCCCGGTGTCGCGAACGGCACGCCGCGCCTGGCCGAGCGTCTCCAGGTGGCAGAGCATCGCGAGCGTCTCGCTCAACAGCCACGGGCCGCCCTGTGTGGCCAGCTCGGCGCTGTAGATGCGGGGCACGATCTCAAACGCGGTCAGCGGCTCCCGCGCGATCTCGCCGCGCACGCGCTCCAGATGGTCGGCGACGAGCGCGCGGTTGCCCTCGATGTGGGCGAGCACGTCGGTGAAGGTGCGCCCGTGGCCGGGCAGGCACAGGCGCGCGCCGAGCCGCTGCACGACACCAAGCGAGGAGAGGAATTCGCCGACCGGGTCGGGCGAGTAGCCGTAGTCGAAGAACAGCGAGATGCGCCCGAGCAGGTGGTCGCCCGAGATCAAAAGGCGCCGCTCGGGCTGGAACAGGCACACGTGCGAGGGCGCGTGGCCGGGCGTCTCGTACACGCTCCAGGGGCCGAGGTCGGTGTTCACGACCACGCCGGGCAGCAGCTCGCGGTCGGGTGCGATCACCGCGGAGATGCCCGAGGCGTGGTGCTCGCGCTCGGCCGCGTAACGGCGCAGCGGCTCCTCGGGGACGCCGCTCTGGCGCGCCACCTCGATGCGCCGCTGCAGCGTCGCCCCGGGGTCGCGCTCCTCCAGCGCCATGTGCTCGTATTTGGGGTGCATCCACAGCTCGCAGCCGGTGCGCTGCACGATCGTGGCGGCCTGGCCGTAGTGGTCGGAGTGGGCGTGGGTGCACACGAGCAGGCGGATGTCCTGGAGCGCAAGGCCGCACATCGCGAGCGCTCGCTCCAGCTGGAACATCGAGCCGGGCTCGCCGGGGCCGGGCGGCGTGTGGTAGCCGGTGTCGAACAGCACGATCCCCTCGCCCGCTCGGATCGCCCAGGCGTTTCCGTGCGGCACGCCCGGCCACGGCAGCGGCAGGCGCAGGCGGTAGACGCCCGGCAGAACCCGCTCGCCCCTGCCGAGCTCGCGTTTGCTGGGCGATCTTCGATCGGCGGGCTCGCTCACCGGGCCGCAGACTACAGGGCGTAGACTGCTAGCTCACGGCGGACAAGGAGATGGCGATGGCTGACGACGGAGCTGAGGAGGGCAAGGTGGCCGCCAAGGTGCAGGAGGCGGCGGCGAACATTCACCCCCCGCGAGGCGGGCGGGCAGGCAAGAAGAACGCCTCGGCGAAGACCGACACCGAGGCGGTGGCGCGGCGCTACTTCGAGGCGATCGCGGCGCGCGACGTCGAGGCGGCGGTGGCGCTGTGGGCCCCGGGCGGGCGCGAGTATGTGCGCGGCCAGGTGGACGTGCTCGCCCCCGAGGGCGTGCGCGAGTTCATCGGCAGCCTGATCGAGGCGATGCCGGACATGAGGATGGAGGTCGCCGAGACGACGACCGAGGGCGAGCGCTGCGCGGTGCGCTGGACGCTGCACGGCACCTTCGCGGGACCCGGGTCGCTGAACGGCGTGAAGCCGACGGGCAGCCCGCTGACGCTCGAAGGCGTGGACGTGCTGAGCGTGCGCGACGGCAGGGTGCAGGCCAACGACGCGTTCTCCGACGGGCTCAGCGTGGCGCGCCAGATCGGGCTGATGCCGCCGCAGGGCTCGAGCGCCGAGCAGGGGCTGATGGGCGCCTTCAACGCGAAGACGAAGGTGACGGGCATCTCCGCGCGCGACGCGGAGCTGGTGGCCGAGGGTGTGTGGGTCGTGCAGGGCCAGCCGGGCCGCTGCAACGTGTACCTGATCGAGGACCCCGAGGTTGGCGGCGTGACGATGTACGACGCGGGCGCGCGCACGATGGTGCGCGCGGTGGCGAGCGCGGGCGCGAAGCTCGGCGGGATCAAGCGCGTGGTGCTCGGCCACGGCCACACCGACCATCGCGGCACGGCGCCGGCGCTGGGCGTGCCGGTGCTGTGTCATCCCGAGGAGGTCAAGGACGCCGAGGGCAGCGGCGGGTTTCGCTACTGGCCGGAGGGTCTCGTGGGGCTGCCGACCCCCCAGCGCCAGATTCACCGGGCGATGCATCGCTGGGCGTGGGACGCGGGGCCGGTGCAGATCTCGGGCACGCTGTCCGAGGGCGATGAGATCGCCGGGTTTGCGGTGATCGAGCTGCCCGGCCACGCCCCGGGTCAGATCGGGCTATGGCGCGAGTCCGACCGTCTGGCGCTCGTCAGCGACACCTTCTACACGCTTGACATGTGGGGTCGTGGCTGTGACCCGCACGTGCCGGAGCCGACGTACAACTACGACACCGAGCAGGCGAGGGCGAGCATCCGCAAGCTGGCCGAGATGCAGCCGGCGGCGGCGTGGCCCGGGCATGCGAAGCCCGTTGTCTCCACGGGCGAGGTGGGCGGCGATGTGCGCTCGCGGCTGCTGAAGGCGGCGGAGACGCTGTAGGACGTGCAGGCCGCCGAGGCGCACGGGCAGGCGCGGAGCGCGAGCCGGTATCGCGTAAGCGAGACCGGTGGGACATGGCCAGCGTGAGCGGGGACCGGTAGCGCATGGCCAGGAAGCGACGCGAGCGCGCGCCGAAGCCGAGTGCGCCGACCAGCGACTACAGCGACGCCGAGGGCAACACGCTCACGCTGCGCGGCTCGCTGACGATCGGCGCAAGGCGCGAGTACGCCCAGACCCTGTCGGGCGAAGCGGGCAGCGCGGCCGCCACCCGGGAGGACGCGTGGCAGCGCGCCTTCGAGCTGCTGTTCGAGCGCCTGGCGGTGCGCTGGACGATCTCGGGAGCGCCGATCGAGCGCCAGAAGCAGCTGCTCGCGCGCTTGCGCGTGGCAACGCCCGAGGAGCGCGCGTGGGTCAGGGACACGCTGCGCGAGCACTGCGCGGAGTGGTTCCCGGACGTGCAGGCACCGTAGCGCAGGTACGCCGAGCCTCGCCGCCGTTGCCCGGCCGGACCTCAGTCAGCCGGCCCCACCAGCTCCAGCCGCGGCCCGTGCGCGTTTCCCGCCGTGACGAAGCGCGCGGTTTTCGGACTGAGCACGAACTCGTAGCGCTCGCCGTCCTCGCCCTCGACACTCAGACGCGCACCGTCCTCGTGGACGGCGACGATCGCGCCATCCTCGACGGTGCCGCCGAAATGCTTGATGCGAGCGTACGCGCCGACATGGGGCACGGGTCGCGAAGGGCCGAGCACGTCAATCGACCCTCAGAAAGGTCACGCCGAGCCCGGGAGCACGTTGTAGTGGAGCGTCCTTTGTGAGCAACGGGCAATCCAAGGCTCGGGCCAGAGCCACGTAACAAGCGTCGTAGGCCGAGACGTTGGCTCGCAACGTCCACGCGTCTTGCATCAGACCGACGGTGGGAACCCTCCTGAGATCGCTGCTGGTCAGCCTGCTGACGGCCGTTCGCGCCCGCGCGGCGCTGAGCTTGCCGCCCCGCTCCAGTCCCCGCAGACTCTGCATCGTCTCAGGGTTGATCACATCCGGTGCGACCAGCTCAGCGCCGGCGAGGAGCCCCTCCATCGCGAGACCGACAGGCGTCCTCAGCAAAAGCTCGACGAACGCCGAGGCGTCAATCGCGACGAGAGATCGCGCGCTGGATCTGCGCATCGCGTTCGGCGCGCCCCTCGTGGAGCGCCGTGAGGATGTCCTCCGATGAGACCCCCGTGACCGGCTCATCTTCTTTCAACCTCTCCAGCCACTCGCGCATAGTGGGCAGAGCCAAGTCGCGTTCGAGCAGGTAGAGCACGTAGTCGCTCATGCTCCTGCCCTCCGCGCGCGCCCGTGCGCGCAAGCGCTCGTGCAGCTCCTCCGGCACGTTCTTGACCTGAATCGCACTCATGGCATGACGATAGCATGCCTAGCGCATGCTCCCTGCATGTTGCGTGTGGATGGGGCGCTCAGCCCGCCTGTCCTCCGATGGTGGCGTGGATGCTTTCGCCCTTGGGTGTGAGTGTCCATGCGTTTGGTGCTCCCTTGGCTGGGCCGATGCCATCGTTGGCGATCAGCTCGAGGCGGTGCAGGCGGGAGAGCAGCTTTGAGATCTGGCCCTGGTCGTTCATGCCGGAGGCGACGCCGACCTGGCGGTTGGAGGCGCCGGGGTGCTCCGCCACCGCCATCAGCACCCGCACCGTGCGGTAGGTGAGGCGCATGTCCACGCCGCGCAGTGGGTCCGCCGCGTTCGCGCGCGGCTGCGCGTGCGCTTGCGGGACCGGTCGTCCCAGCTCCTTCTGCGCCGCGGCCTGTCCGAGGTAGGGGAGCACGATCATGCCCGTCAGCGGGCCCGCCAGCCCGAGCAGCGATCCCGCCTGCGACTTCCCGCCGTTCGTAATCCCCACGCCAGTCGGGTGACGGTCGAGCAGCCGCGAGTGCAGCACCGAGAGCACACCGCCGATCACGCCCTCCGCCGTCAGTGGCGGCGGGCCCTCGCCGCGCCTGCCCTCCGCGCGTCCCCGCTCGACGAATGGAACGAGCTGGCCGAGCACGCCCTGGCGGCGCGCCAGCGCCTTCGCTCCCGCGGCGAGGCTCTCGACGATCACGAGCCGGCCGGTGGCGGGATCGCCCTCCAACCACTCAAGCAACGCGATCACGGCGGCCCGCACACCCGCCCGCCAGGACCGCTCAGCCTCGAACGCCGGGACCACAACCGATCCGATCCGCGCGATCGCATCGTCGAACGCCGCGAGAAAACAGTCCTCCCGGTCGGCGAACAGTTCGTAGAACGTGCGCCGCGAAACCCCCGAGCGAGCGACGATATGGGCGACCGTCACATTCGCCACGCCATGCTCGGCCACCACATCGAAGATCGCCGCGAGAATCCGCGCCCGCTGGATGTCGGCGACCTGCCTGCGTGCACCCTCCTGGGTCTGCCCATCAGGGCGATCGCCCGTGCCCGCCAGGGCGCGCCCCAGCCCGCCCGCCCCCGAATGGGCGCGATCGCCGGGACGCAACCGGCCGGCCGGCTCTACACCATCGACCGCATCCCGTCCCGTCGCGAGCATCTCATTTCTTCTTCGCTTTGCGGGCCTTGTGCGACTTCTCGTGCTTCTTCGCCTTCTTGTGCTTCTTGGTGGCCTTCGCGCATCCTGTGACCCCGATCGGCGTGGACTCGTGGATCACGGCGCCGTTCTGTCCCGTGAATGCGGTCGGCATCTTCAGTCCGCCCTTGACCTTGCAGAGGTTCGTGTTCGCTGCCAGCGCCGAGTAGGGGCCCTGCGGTAGGTTCAGTTCGAAGCTCTGGATCGGGACGTCGGGGACTTCCTTGAACGTGCTGCTCGTAATGTTCGTCTTGGTGTCGATGAACGTGTCGCCAACAAGATCGACGGTCACGTTATCGCCCTGCAGTACGACGATCAGGTTCGGGAATTCTTCCCCAGCATGACTGACGAAATATGCTGGTCCTTCGACCGGGACTGGTAGTAGCGGTGTGATCGCCCTGCCGTGCCCGACGATAGAGTCCGCCGGACAGTCTGCGGGGTTCGCTTCGAACACTTTCGCGGGACACGCCTTCTGCAGCGTCGTCAGACGCGACGGTAGCTGCTTCGGCAAATCCACCTTGACCGCTTTGATGTTCGACTGGCTCGACGCCTGGTTAGCCCCAAGGTTGCCGACGGGATACACGATCTTTGCGGTCAGGCCCGCACCGTCCGCTCTTGATGTTTTGCCGGTCGTTGTGACTTTGAAGTTGGGTTGGAACTTCAGTGCTTGGCAGGATCCGACCTGGAAGTGGCTGGATAGTGGTGCTGTTGCTCCTTCGGTGCTTGTCGCGGTGCCGCTGAAGCTCATGGGGTTGCAGTTGGTTGGGTTGAACATGAATTCGGGCTTGTCGATGACGGCGTCGATGGAGCGCATGTCCGCGGGTATCCCCTTGACGATCGTGGGTAGCGGGTCTGTCGTGACGGTGATCTGTGCGGTGCGGGGGTCCACTTCGATTCGTGCCCTGACGATTTCGGTGCCGAGGTTGAATGGGCCGGCGATCAGCGGTACGACTATCGATAGCCCGAACGGTGCTCCCTTGTACGGTCCGGTCAGGTAGATCGGTGCTGGTGGTGCTCCTGTTTGTGGGATGAAGAATGGGTATGGTCCGGCTCCGGCGCCGACTACGGTGTGCCCGATCTGCGATGCGGCGGGGCAGGTTCCCTCGTTTGCTTGTAGTTCTCCGCAGACGGGGATCTTTGCGATCATTCCGGCCAATCCCTCGGGTGCCTTGAACGACAGGCTTTCGATGCGCTGTTGCCCATCGCTGCGCTGCAGCAGCATCGAGAAGTCCGTATATCCGCCGGCTTGATCGGTGGTCGATCCTGCGCTCATCGTCGGGGAGAAGGGCTCTGGGTTCTGGCATGGCGAGCCTTCTGGTCCGGTGTCGATCGCGAACCTACTGGCCGATAGCGCGTTTTCGATCAGTGGCGAGCTCCACGGCGTGAATACCGCGGTCGTTTCGTAGGTCCCGCATTTGGATGGTGTGATGAGTGCTGCCTGTGCGCCACCGCTGAAGTTCAGTTTGAATTCGTTGAACGGCGCGTCGGGAGTGTTTTCGAACGTGGTCGTCAACTGACCTGTTTGTTCGTTGAGGTGCACGGTACCCACGAGCTTCAGGTTGATCCCGTCGCCCGATGCCGCTACGAGCAGCTTTACTTCCGGTGGGTTGGACGGCAGGACGTAGACGTTGCCTTCGAGCCTGTCTTTCAATAGTGGCGTGACTATTTCGTCGGTCCCGACCTTCGAGGAGGATGGGCATTCGGGCGGACCGTCCCATTCTTCCTTTTCGCCGTCCTGTCCCGGACTTGGTAGGTTGTCTGTGCCGGGTCCACGCCCGTTCTGACATGCTGTCAGTCCCGTCGCCTGGCCGGGATTGACGACCACTCCTTCCGGTAGGACGACCGTCGCGTCCTTTAGACCGGATGTGGCGAGCTGTTCGGGATCTACGCGTTGCGGTACGCTGACCGTCGAGGACAATCCCGCGGGGGAGTCCGCGGCCGTGGTGTCCGGCGCGGCAGTCAGTGATGGTTCGAAGTGGATCAGTTTATCGCAACCCGTGAATCCGACCTGTTCGTTTTGTTCGTTGTGGGAGGCGATCGAGAACGGTTCTGAGTCGAGACTCGGATACTGCCATGTACCCAGCGTTTCGATACTGAACTGTCTCGGCCCGTTACACGATGTTGGCAGCGTGATCAGCGGACGCATTCCTCGTTCTTCGAGTTCGTGCTGTGACTCTCCGGGAAAAATGTGTTCGCCGGGGTTACCCCAGATGGTGATCGTGTTGAACACGACCGCGCGTTGCGGCACGAGCGTGCTCTCGGTAATACCGTAGTCGCCACCACTACGGACACGCGCTTCGATGAACGTACTCGTACCGTTGAAATTGAAACCAAACAGCGCAGCGACACCCGGCGGCGGGACGAGATTATAAACATTGAACCCAAAGACAGCCCCTGAGACAGCAGGATAGTCTTCGCCAATCCGAGTCGTGATTGGACACTTTTTTGCTTCTTTGCTGTCGAAGTCTGTGCGTGGGCATTGCGGTACGGCTCCCGGTTCCCCTACGAGGCCAGGAGGCAGGTTTACGTTAATCTGGAAAGGTTCACCGACGGATGGTTGTTCGCCTCCACCCGCCATCCCGACACTGTTAGTTGCGAACGCGACCGTTACACCGTATGGGTGAGATCCGGCTTGCGTGTCGACCGTGCCGTTGGGATTACTGTACCAAGCGTCGAAGTTTGAGAACCCCACCGGCGCCGGACCCGTACCGTACACGACCGGAACGCTGGCGGTCGCTGGGCTAAGCGCGCCACCACCCACTATCTTCACGGGATCGACCGCGTGAGAACCCGCGAGAAGACCAGCCGACACTGTAACCGGAATCTCAAGTTCTATTGGTTCCGCCGTGGCCGGGACCTGCGACAGTTCACACTTGACTTCGACGCCCGTGGAGCAACCAGGACTCTCATTCACATAACCCGAAAGGAGTTCTTCCTGGGGGTCTCTCGCCTGGACCTTATTGACTGCTTCCAGTCCGGCCGGTAGATGGTCTGTGAGCGTCGCGTTGCCTTCGCTTTCCCTCGCACCGGTGTTATACACGTATAGGTGCAGGACGGCGGTCCCTCCGGGCGGAACGTCGCTCGGCGCGAACCGTCCGAACAGCTCCCAACCGGGACGCGCTTCCTCAGCAGACGCGCCCGAAACACCAAGACCAAGCATGCAAACACCGACCGCAAACACCAACGCTAGACGGACCAACCTCATCGCGACACCCCCCCACGAACCGTATGAACCCTCTTGCGCGACACGTTCGTAGCACCATGAACTGTATGTGCGTGCTTCTTTCGCTTGTTGCGCTTCTTGTGCTTCTTGTGCGCCTTAACCTTAGACTTGGCCTTTGGGGGAGTCGTTGTCTCGGTAGGGTTCACAAAGTTGCCGACACCGTTGAAGGTCTGGCTTGCGGGTGTCGCGAACACGGGCGGTGACTCCGGCGCGCCCTGACAACCAGTACCCGTACACTCCGGTGATTGCACCGCGGGCACACCACCAACACGAGCGTCGTAGAGATTGAACGCTTCACCTACAGGCAACGACGTCAAATGCGCACGAGTGATCACGAATACATCATCGCCAGTACTGCTCGAACCGATCAACCACGAGTCGGAAACACTCACACCACCAGACAAGAGATACACACAGCCACCATTCACGCCGCTCCCCTCAGCGCAACCACCGGTGCCTTCACGCTCCCACTCATACACGTCCTGCTTACCGTTAGTGTCCTGCGCGACCAACGGCTCCGCACTATCGAAAAACACCCTATCCCCATCGTCGGAAACCCACTTGTACTGTGCGGTATCATCCCAACTGATCGGCAAGAACCCAGCAGCATCATACAGCGGAAAGTTCCCGGGACCAAATTCTCCGAGCGACGGTGGCGATTCGCCGCTCGAGCTGCAAGACACACAAAACAAGCTATTTGACGTAGCGTTGAACAGATACACCTCGTCGAACCCATCGTTCGGGAACCCGTGCGGGAACCCTACGACAGGCAACGACCGGTTCGACACGAACACCACAGACTCACCGTCCGGCGTCACCTGCGCCGTACGCTGGCCCAAACCAGGCTGCCAATCACCAATTTTCAGGCCGGCATACACATCATCGAGGGCTTCCGGACCATACGGGCTCGCGATTTCACCATCTTCACGGGACAGCGTCGCTACGAACACCGGAGTTCCCCAACCAGTTCCACTGCCCTGCAGCAAATACAGGTTGGGCTCGCCACTCGTCGCACCCGCAGCCAGCGATCCTTCAGCGACGAAATACACGGTCTCACCGTCGTGGCTTGTCCCGATCACACCGAGAACACCAGCAACCGGCGGGGTCAACCGTTCCCTGACAACCGTTTCCCCATCCACCGACCGGTACAGCGCTTCCCCACCGCCCGCTTCGCCTTCGGTATAAAACACGTACTTTCCGTTTTCAGCAGACGTCCAGTAGCGTGCTGGTCCGGCAGAAATCTGAACCGTGTTATCGCCATCCACACGTGCATACACGACACCCGTCTTCAAATCGGTCCAAAACACCCACTTCCCGTCAGCAGACACGTCCCCATCAAAGTCCGGCTCGTTATACTGACCATATTTTCCTCTTTCTAGAGGGGGTGGCGCGCCGAACGTTGCGTCCGGGACAACCTTACCTTCGACAATATTTACCAAGCTCAACCCGTTAGGCGTAGAATCGTACAGGTAATTACTATCTTCGCCACCGGCGATTTCCTGCTTGACGTCCTGATCCAGTTCGCGTTCCAGCACGCCTTCACCCGGAATCAACGAATCGTTAGCCTCAAACAACAAATCTCCAAACCCAGCCGAACCACCGGCAAACGCCACCGAACCAGGTTCTCCGGACATACCATCCGTGACCACCTGATCGGCCCCGAATTCTTTGGGTCCCTTGTTCAACGGAGTGCTAAACAAAGCGCGATACGGATCACCGCCACCGGTTGCATCGTTATCACGTGCATAGAGCACGTGATATCCATCGTCCGGCGCACCCTGAACAAGCGGCGGTTCGTCTGGTCGACCCGCGTCTCCAGAGCCAACGACACCCACGGAAAGATCGTTTGAGAACCCTTGGAACTCCGTGAATTCGGTCCCGGGAGGCTGTATATTCTCCTGCACCCAACCACCAACCGGCGAACGACGCGCCAAATACTCATTCCCAAGCCCCGAACCGCCAGCACCAACCCCAGGCGACGACGCATCACCCACATACGCGACAGCATCACCACCTTCAGACACCTGGAACGGAAACTTAGTATGCACACCTTCAAAAATCTTCCCTTCGAAGAGTTCAGGAACATACACATTAGCATTCCTGTTTTCCACAGGAGTCACCATTTCAAACACTCGCCCATCAGGAGCCCCAGACAACACCCCCGGCAACGTCCTGAACGAAGCGTCGGCCCCGACTGCACCACCCAGCGCATTTTGCACCACAACCCGGTAGTGATATTCAGTACCCGCGGTAAGCCCTTCCACGCTGCTGGACAGACTAACCAAAGATTCGCCTTCAACAGAACGCGGCTGCGTACGCAAACCATACGCCGCCGTAGGACCATATTCGAAGTAGTACGAGGCGGGAGCGCCACCGGGATTCACTTCGGCCGTGAGGGTTACGCCAACGGACCCAGCATCGTCAAAGGACTCGCCTTCCAAGCTCGGCTTTACCTCCGCAGAAGTCGTTATTTCAGCTTCATCTCCGGCCGTGACACTGCCATGCCCGTTGGTCGCCACGAGACGATAATAGTAAATGGTGGATGGTTCGAGCCCTGTCACCGTTAGATACACGCCGTCTGTATAAATGCCTGCTTCCTGGTTCCCTTCCGGGCTCTTCATACACTGAATTTTCGCGGTGGCGCAAGGTTCAGTACCGTATTCGAAATAGTACGTCGACTCTTCACCACCAGGATTAAAGTCGCCACCCAGTGTAGCCACATGAATACCGACACCACTAGGTGGGTTCGTCGTGACGTTAGTTGGCGCGAGAGTTTCTACCGTAAAAGTCTTGACTGGTCCGTACTCGATCTCGTCTTTGATGTAGGCGACCATACAATACGAATACGTAGAGAGAGGCTGCAATCCACTCACAGTGTCGGACTCGCTCAGCGCCTTGCCTTCAACTTCAGCTTCGACGGGGGTCGTACTGCCACCCGTGCAGCTGCCGTTGTTGTTATACGCGAAATACCAGCCGGCCTTCGCGCTCGCGTTCGGGTTCAACGTGCCATGCAGGATCGCAGTCGCGCCTTTGACTTCCGCTGTGCCGGTTTCCGGCGCTTCCGGTATCGGGCCTTCTTCGTATTCCGCGACTTCTCCTGAGGCGACCGTCACATAGAGCGCCGAGCCCAAAGGGCTGAAACCAAGCCCCCACGCGGTTGCGTAAGTCACTCCCAAACCTTTGACGAGCGTCCCGTCGGATTCATAGACCAAGACTTCAGAGTTTTCCGGCGAGACAAACACGCGGCCACCCGGACCAACAGCTACCCCCTGCGTGTATCTCGTCACACCTCCAAAAGCCGCGCAACTACCCAACGGCAAACATTCGCCTTTCGTGTTGTACTCGTAAACACCAGCCTCCCCCGCAACATAAATATCGCCCGTCGAATCGACAGCGATGCCTTCAGGATTAGTGAGGCCAGTAATCAAGTCTTCCTTGATCACTTCCCCATGAGGACCATACTCATTCACAAAACCAAGCCCAGCTTCACCATGATGAAAATCGGCTACAAACACGTCACCATCATCATTGACCGCGATCGCCGTCGGCTCGATCAAACCACCCGCCGTGATGGATTCGAGGAACTTCGCTTTGCGCGTGCTTGATTCATAACCATACTTTTCGACACTCCCACCCAAATTCGCAATATAAACATCGCCTTTGGACGGGCTCGTTACCGAATCATCTACAGCCAACTGATAAAGAGAAGTCGCATTTTCAACTTTGAATTCAGCCGCGACTTCAGGAACCATGCCAGGCTCATACACATCCACAACCTTGGACTGATTCGCTACGAACACTTCACCCCCCGGCCCTACACCCAAACCAACAGGCGCCCCGGCAAAACCCCCAAGCGGCGCTTCCAAGGACTTCTTATACCCATAGCTCGTCGCCGCCAACGCCGGAGCACACACAAACACAAACGAAGCGACCACCACACAGCACACCACGACGATCGAGAAGATCGGCTTACGAGCACCCATCAACAATCCCCTCCTCTGGAGAACCCACACAACGCCGACCCGACCGCGGGCAGCACAAAACCGCCCTGGGCACCAAACCCACGACGATCAAAGAACATGAGGCGCCGCCAAGACGACGCGAGAAACCAAACCGGCCTACTCGACCGGCGGGAACGACGCTCCGGCCTGCGACTAGCTGAGAGCCGGCCCGGCCAGAGAGAGAGAGAGAGAGAGAGAGAGACGCGTCAGCGACGCTGACGCGTCCTATAAAGGACCCGCCGCCGGCACACGCCTTCTCAAGCACGCTGTTCCCCAATGAATGCACGCGATTACAACCCTCTCTCGGAAAACGACCCGGTCCCTCTCCCAAGGGCCCTGCTTCACCGGTGTGCGTCGACCACAGGGGCCAACCCAACCCGACCTTATGTACGCCCGGCCATTCCTTGTGGAACGCCATGACTCGAACACTATAAGCAGAACTAGGTGTACTTGTCAAGTCCCTGCGGCAAGAAAACGTAAAGACGGACTCTTAAGACAAGTGTGGGACAGTCCGGACGGCGCGGGGACCCGTCCCCGACCGCATGTCCGGCCTGGCGTGCCGGTCGCCTGCCGATGGCGCTGCGCCCGCCGGGAGGCGCAACCGCCGGGGCGCTGCCGCGAACCCGCGCGGCCCGCCCGGGCGCATGGCGCCCGCGAACCACCCCGGGCGCGCCGGCGCGCCATGCCCGCTACCGTGCCGGGCAATGCGCCGCACCAAGATCGTCGCCACCATCGGGCCCGCCTCGCGCGAGCCCGAGACGCTGCTTGCGATGGTGCGCGCCGGGATGGACGTGGCACGGCTCAACTACTCCCACGGCACGCTGCGCGAGCACGAGGAGACCGTCAGGCGCGTGCGCGACGCGGCCGGGCGCGCCGGGCGGCCCGTGGCGATCCTGCAGGACCTGCCCGGGCCGAAGCTGCGGATCGGACCGCTGCGCGAAGACATCGTCGAGCTGAAGCCCGGCGACACGGTCACGTTCTCCTGCGGCGCGGAGCGCATCGGGGACGCCGCGCACATGTCGATCACCTGGCCCGGGCTGGCCGCGGCGCTCGAGCCCGGCGAGGTGCTGTATCTGGCCGACGGGTCGGTGCGGCTGCGCGTCGGCGCCGTGCGCGTCGGCGAGAGCGAGGTCGATGCTGAGGTCGAGGTCGGCGGCGCCGTCGCCTCGCGCCAGGGGCTGAACATCCCCGGGCCCGCGCACACGCTGCCCTCCGTGCCCGAGGAGGACCTGGAGCTCTTGCGCCACGGCGAATCGATCGGCGTGGACATGGTGGCGCTGTCGTTCGTGCGCTTTCCCTCCGACGTGGAAGCGGTGCGCGAGCACACGCGATTGCCGCTGATCGCGAAGATGGAGAAGCCCCAGGCGGTCGAGCACGCCGAGCGGATCATCCGCGCCGCCGACTGCGTGATGGTGGCGCGCGGGGACCTCGGCATCGAGATGCCGATCGAGCAGGTGCCCTCCGTGCAGAAGGCGCTGCTCAAGCAGGCCGGGTACCTGGCGCGGCCCTCGATCACCGCCACGCAGATGCTCGACTCGATGGTCACCTCCTCGCGCCCCACGCGCGCCGAGGTGGCAGACGTCGCCAACGCGATCCTCGACGGCACCGACGCGGTGATGCTCTCCCAGGAGACCGCGATCGGCTCCTACCCGGTCGAGGCGGTCGCGATGATGGCCAGCGTCGCCGTGCAGGCCGAGAAGATCGCGCCCTATGAGGACTGGAACGCCTCGCGCGTACACCGCGTCGAAGCCGACCCCGCCCACACCGTCGCCCACAGCCTGTGCGTGGCCGCGCGCGAACTTCAGCTCGACGCGCTGATCGTGCCCACCCTCTCGGGCCGCTCCGCCCGCCTGGTCTCCGCGCACCGCCCGACCGTGCCGATCTACGCGCTCTCCCCCGGCCGCGAGACGGTGCGCCGCTGCGGGCTGATGTGGGGCGTGCAGGCCAGCTCGATCCGCCGCCACGAGACCACCGAGGAGCTGATCGCCGACTCGGCGCGGCGCGTGGTCGAGCTCGGCTGGTGCGAGCAGGGCAAGCGCGTCGGCAT
Organism: uncultured Solirubrobacterales bacterium; assembly: GCA_963831995.1. Classification (GTDB taxonomy): domain Bacteria; phylum Actinomycetota; class Thermoleophilia; order Solirubrobacterales; family Solirubrobacteraceae; genus Palsa-744. Next base: position 139,915 of record CAWHSI010000005.1, read on the forward strand.
CACCGCGGGCCTGCCCAGCGGACGACCGGGGACCACCAGCCTGATGCAGATCCAGGTGCTGTAGAACATTTTTGGGAAACAAGATCCGGCTGGGAGTCGAAGCGCTCCTGGGAGGCCGGTTACCACACAGATCGACGTAATCAGGCCTTTTTGCGGCGTCTGGCGCGGCAACCGGCCTCACGTGCCCCCGTTCGAGGCGTGAGCGAATCTTGTTTCCCAAAAAAAGACCCTACGTCGCGCCGACACCCGCCCTTCCGTAGAACTCGGCCTCCTGGCGCCCCAGCTCGGTCACCGGCGCGTCCCCGTACATCCACTCGCGCGCGATCCGGTGCCAGTTGTTGCTCGCCCGCAACTGGGAGAGCACCGCGAGCGTCAGCATCTCCATGCGCCGGCCGAACACGTGCTCGGGCTGGATCGTCTGGTGGCGCATCTCGCGGAAGTGCGACGAGCGCGGGTCCGAGCTCTCGATCATCACCTCGGTCGCGATCTCGGGCGAGAGCGCCACCTCTTCGTCGGCGGTCGTGTACCACCAGATCGCGTCTTCGATGAACGCCAGCAGGTGGTCGGGGTCCACGCGCTCCGGTTCGGGCAGAAAGCCCGTCTCGGCCAGCAGCCGGTGCAGCGTCTGCGCGTCGCCCTCGGTCACCGCGCGCTGGCAGGCCAGCTCCAGCTCCACCGGCTCGCGGTCCAGGCGCTTGAACAGGCCGAAGTCCAGAAACGCCACGCGCCCGTCGGCGAGCAGCATGAAGTTGCCCGGGTGCGGATCGCCGGAGAACTGGCGATGGCGGTACAGGCAGCCGAGGAAGAAGCGGAACACGATCTCCCCGACCCGATCGCGCTGGGCCTGCGGGCGCTGCTTGAGCTGCTCGAAGCCGACACCCTCCACGAACTCGGTGACGAGCACCCGCTCGCGCGAGAGCTCGCTCACGACCTCCGGCACCGCGATGAACGGATGCCCCCTGAAGATGCGCGCCAGCGAGCGCTGGTTCTGGGCCTCCAGCTCATAGTCGAGCTCCTCGGCGATACGCTCGCGCACCTCTTTCGCGACCGCCTTCACGTCGAGGCTGGGCGTCATCCGCTTGAGCAGCCGCATGATCATGTCCAGGTTCTGCAGGTCGGCGCGCACCGCGCTCGCCACGCCCGGGTACTGCACCTTGACCGCCACCTCGCGGCCGTCGTCCCTTAGCCTCGCCCGGTAGACCTGCCCGATCGAGGCGGCCGCGATCGGCTGCTCCTCGAACTCGGCGAACACGTCTGAGATCTTCTCTTCGAGGTCGTCCTCGATCACGCGCCTCATCTGCTTGAACGACACGCTCGGCGCCGCGTCGCGCAGCTTCGCCAGCTCGCGCTGGAACTCCTCGCGGTGCTCCTCGGGCACAAGCCCCACGTCCAGGAACGACATCACCTGCCCGAGCTTCATCGCCGCGCCCTTCATCGTGCCGAGCGCCGCCACGATCTGCTTGGCCGTCTCCAGCTGGCGGCGCGCGCTCGCGTCCCGCGCCGCCTGCTCGTCGCGCGTCATGTTGGCCGCGCGCGTACCGAACTGCTTGACCGCCTCGCTCGCCGCAAGCCTCCCCACGGTGGCCGTGCGGCGCACCCGCGATGTTGGGATCTTCTCCTGCGCCACCCCTTGATTCTAGGGGTGGCCCGGCAGCTCGACGCGACTGCCCGGCACGATGTCGTCGCGGCCGTCGGCCCAGCGCACCCACGCCTTCTTGCCGCCGTCGTAATCGTCGGCGAGCAGGATCAGCCGCGCCGGCTCGCCCAGCGCAGTGCACCGCTCCTCGCCCTCGGGGTCCAGGCCGCGCCACACGCGGATGAAGGGGTTGTGCTCCCACTCGCGCGCGACGGTGCTCGCCTCGGTGTGGCCGGGATAGACGATCGTCTCGCCCGGCAGCTCCATCAGCGTGCCCATGATCGAGTCGCGCAGGTCGGTGTAGGTCGTGTGGCCCGGCGCGCGCACGCCCCCGACGCTGCCCTGGAACAGCGTGTCGCCCGTGAACACGACGGCGTCGCCGCCCGGAAAGCCGCCCGGCCCCGCGCCCGTGGCAAAGCGCGAACTCGGCCGGCTGCTCGCGGGGGAGACGAGAAACGACAGCATCCCCGCGGTGTGGCCCGGCGTTTTCAGCGGCCGCACCTCCAGCGCCCCGAAACGCAGCACCTCCCCCACCTCGATCGTGGCGGGCGCGAGCCCCTTGCCGAGCGCCTCGCCCATCTGCGCGAGCGGCTCGAGCTCGAGCGGGTCGAGCAGCACCTCCAGGCGCGGCCAGCGCTTGCGCAGCGCCCCCAGCTCGCTCACGTGGTCGAAGTGATGGTGGGTCAGCAGCACGTGCGTCGGCTCGATCTCGTGCCGCCTGGCCGCGTCCGCGAGCGGCGCCACGGGGCCGCCCGCGTCCACGAAGAACCCCGGCCCGCCCTCGCCGTCAGCGACGAGATAGGCGTTTGAGAGGAACCGCTCGCTCATCGAGCGCTCGACGATCATCCGCGCATCCTGCCACGTTGCCGCTCGCGCCGCCACGACCGCCGTTTCGCCCCCGTTTTCGGGGGTCTTGCCAGGCGTTCGTTCGAGCCGCGCGAAGTTGCCCGGCGCCGGGCGGCGGCACGCGAGCCGCGCCTGGCTCGGCGGCCGATCCGACTGCGCGAACCGCGGGCTCGTACACACCGGCGTAGCCACACCGGCGAGCCCACTTCCCGTCCCAACGGCGCGGCAATCGACCCAGTTGCGTCTTGACATACACACCGCCGTGTGGTTTTGTGGATGGACACGTCTATCAAGACTTGAACAATCAATTGGGGGAGGCTGCAAGGATCATGACCCACGACTCGACGTGGCTCGCAAGGACTCACGCCACGCGCAGGACGCGCCTGGTCGCGCCGCTCGTACTCGGGCTTCTGCTCACGTGCACGCTGCTCGCCGGCTTTGCGGCCAGCGCGTCGGCGAGCACCTACGAAATGCGCGGGGAATGGTCGTTTGAATATAAATCCAGCGGACAGTCGCCCCTGGCCGAGACGGGCCTGATCGATCATGCGAACGAAGCGACAGGCGCGTTCTCCGGCACCTTCAAGGCGTCGGTCGGTGTCGAAACCTCGCTCGAAGGGACACTGACGGGCACCAACGTCTCGTTTACCTCAACCACCGTTGCGCCATTTGGCACCGTCACCTTCGTCGCGGACGCAGTGACACTCGACACGACGACCAACGAACTGTCGGGAACGGGCGCCTACTATCTCAACGGCACGTACGACGAAGCCGGCGAAGTGAAGGCGACGAGGCTCAGGAGCTACAAGCAGATAGAAGAACAGGAACAGAGGGAAAAGGAAGAACAAGAAGCGCGGGCAAACATACGCGGCGAATGGGCGCTGACGCTGGAAGCGGGAGCCGAGAAGCTCAGCGGGACTTCGATCATCGCCGAAGAAGCAACATCCAAAAACGACTTCGCAAGCAGGAGCGCGCTGTTCGAAGGCGTCATGGGCGGCACCTTCAGCGGCACGCTGGACGGAGACGAAGCATCGGTGACGGTCACCACCGAAGGCTACGCCCCATCGTCGATACCGCCGGGCAGCTTCACCAGCGAGGCGATCGCGGTCTCCTCCGCCGCCGACCCCACGTCGATGTCCGGGGAAGGCACCTTCACCGTCGACGGCGCAAAATTGACCGGCAGGCTGACCGCGACGAGGATCAAGACCTATCAGCAGGTGCTCGAACGCGAGGAAAGCGAACTCAAGGCCAAAGAGCAGCAGGAAAAGGAAGCGCAGGAAGCGCAGGAAGCCAGAGAAAAGGCCGAACAGGAAGCCAAAGCGAAGGCCGAACAGGAAGCGACCGCCAGGCGTGAACGAGAAGGTCGAGAAGCGGTCGAAAAAGCCGACAAAATGATCGTCCCGCCGCCGGTCGAAGCGCCCAAGCCGACCATCGTGTCGGTGGCGGTCGCGCCGAAGACGCTCAAAGGCGTGACGGTCGGGCGTTCGCGAACGGTGACGCTCGAGCTGTCGAACCCCAACCGCCTGGCGGTCGCGGGGCAGCTGGACATGTTCACCGCCGTCGGGGGCGGGTCCGCCAGCGCCAAGAAGAAGATCACCCAGTTCGGCAAGGTCTCCTTCACGATCGCCTCCGGCGGCCAGGCGAGCGTGAAGCTCAAGCTCTCCGGCGCCAACTACGCGACCCTGCTCAAGCGCAAGCGGCTGCGTGTGGTCGTGAACGTGACGACAACGGCAGACGGCGTCTCCACGCCGACCAAGAGCTACGGCGTGACGCTCTCGCTCACGCCCCAACCGGTGCACAAACGCTAGGACGCGCGGGCCCGGCGGCACCGCTCCGGCGGCTGCGGCGGCTCTCCCCAGGGAGCCGCGCGGTCGCCGGAGCCATTTCGAACCGGTGACACTCCACGCGATGTCGGATGCCCGCCGACTAACACGGTGCTTGGTGAGAGGACGGTCGTGATGTCCCCTACACTTTGCGTCCGTGCCCCTGATCCACACCTGCTATCGCATCGGCGACATCGACCGCTCGATCGCCTTCTACAAAGCGCTCGGCTTCGAGGAGATCGGGCGCATCCCGATCGGCGACGAGGCGGTCAACATCTTCATGAACCAGCCCGGCGACGGCGACATGCCGCGACTGGAGCTGACCCACAACTTCGGCGTCGACTCCTATGAGATCGGCACCGGCTACGGCCATATCGCGATCGCCGCACCCGACCTCGACGGCCTGCTCGCACGCCTCGCCGAGCAGGGCATCGAGCCGGAGAAGCCGCCGTACTCGGTGCGCGAGGGCGGCTCCCGCCTGTGCTTCGTCAAAGACCCCGACGGGTACAGAGTCGAGTTGATAGAACACGGTTGACTGCGCACTGAAAACCAAATCTTTTTGTGCTTCTTGCCAGAATCGCGGTTCGGCGCCGGGGGCATGTAGGGTCCAGTGCATCGAATAAGCAGGGCCTTTCGCAGAGCCGTCAATCTCGCGCCTTACGGATCAATGCGCCGTGACCAATCCCACGTCAGCTCAGCTCCTCCAGCTTGCCTGGGATGTTCTGCCGACAAGCGATCGACGCCTTCTGGAGCAGATAGGCGCGAGCCGGTGGGAGATTGTTGCGGAACCGCTGGGAGTGGCCATCGACGCGCGCCTTCGCTCGGCCGGTCACGACGGGTACACCCCTGGCCGCATCCAGACGGACAACGCCGCCCTCGGGATGTGGATCCGCGAGCTGCGCTTGGTGTTGATCAACGAAAAGCACCAGGCACTGATCGACACGGACCAGTCCACCCGAGAAGCGCTCTTGACGTGGGTGGCCTGGCACGAGTGGGGCCATGCGCTCAGCATCGAAGGTCCATCGGCGCATGATCCGGCAGAGGGCGACAGGCTCTTGGCACTCGCGCCGGACGGAATACGCGAGCGCATCCGACGGGCCCACTACCCTCGTCGTGAGCACATTCATGAGCTGATCGCCGAAACCTATGCTCTCCTCATGCGGGAAAAGGTAGAAGGGCGATCAGGACGACCATCATGGCTACCAAACGAGATATACAACTTGATGGCTCGTGTGGCAAGCGCGTCGCACAGCGAGGGTTCACGCTAGCGCCAGGCGAAACTGCCGAGCAGTTCTTGGCTGAGCGAGACCAACTCCTCAAGAGCGTGGGCATCGAGCCGCAATGGCCTGGCGCGAAGGAGATCAGACGTAAGCTCGAAGCAGGCGAGCTTGGCGACTAGGGCGCGGCGGAGCCGCCGACCAGCTTCGTCAGATCCCGCAAATAGGCCTCGCTGCCCACATCCCGGCGCCACTCAAGCGGGCCGCGCACCTCGCCGGCGCACCGCACCAGCCGCAACCGCGCCTGCTCGAGCGTCGGCGCCGTCGTCGCGAGCGCGACCGCGCGCGAGGTGCCGACCGTGCGATAGGCGTTCTCGCCGCTCTGCACGGCCGAGGCGAAGAACACGTGGCATCGCGCTCGCCCGTTCGCCTCGGGCGCTTCCAGCGCCGCGCGATCCAGCTCGAACTCATACGGCTCGCCCGCGCGCAGCGCGTAGTCGGGTGAGACGAGATACAACACCAGCGAGGCCTCCTTGCGCAGCTCGACGTCGCCTGCGCTGAGCGCGCCCGCCGCCAGCTGCTCCATCACGTGCGGCCAGCTGCCCTCGAAGAGGCTCATGATGTTCATGCACTCGGGGTCGCCGAAGCGGGCGTTGAACTCGATCACCTTGACGCCGCCTGAGGTGGCGAAGAAGCCGCTGTTCATGATCCCCGTGAAGCGGCGCCCGAGCTGGCCGAGCCGCTCGATGACCGCTTGGATGATCGTGCACGCCTGCCGGTACTGCTCCTCGCCGAGGAAGGGCAGCGTGCCGTTCGCGAGCGAGAGCGAGCCCATTCCGCCCGTGCCCGGGCCCTCGTCGCCGTCGAAGCGGTAGGGATAGTCGTAGGTGGGCGCCGGGAACACGGTGGTCGTGCCATCGCTGATCGCCTGGATCGTGAACTCGGCGCCGAGGATCTTCTCCTCGATCAGCACCGAGTCGCCGGGTGCCGCGCGCGCGAGCAGCTCGCGCGCGTAGTCGCCGGCCGCGGCATGATCGGCCAGGTGCGGGCCCATCACCTTGACGCCCTTGCCGCCGGTCAGCCCCGAGGGCTTGACGACGACCGGGGCGCCTTCGAAGGAGTCGATCGCCTCGTGCACCTCCTCGGGCGCGTGCACGACGCGCAGCCGCGGCACCGCCTCGGGCGCGACATCGGCGAGTTGCGCGCGCGCGAACGCCTTGTTCCACTCGATCTCCGCGCCGGCGCGGGTCGGCCCCACCGCCGCCGTGCCCTGCGCCAGCAGCGCGTCGACCACGCCGGCGGCCAGCGGCTCGTCCGCGCTCACCATCGCAACATCGATTTCGCGCGAGCGAGCGAACGCGGCCACCGCCCGCGGATCGCTGACGTTGCCGATCTGGTGGCTGCCTCCCGAGGTGGCGGCGCTCGCCAGCAGCGAGGGGTTCTCGTGGCCCATGAACGCGTGCAGCTCACTGTGCTGGGCCATGCGAAAGGCAAGCGCGCTCTCTCGTCCGCCGTGACCGATGATCAGAGTGCGCATCCGGCGGCGATTGTATCCGGGCACCCGCCGCACAGACTTTGCCGGGCACTCCCCCAGTCCTCCACCGGGCACGACCCACAATCCTCGGCCGGACACGACCCCAATCCTCCGCCGAGCACGACCCACAATCCTCGGCCGAGCACGACCCCAATCCTCCGCCGAGCACGACCCCAATCCTCCGCCGAGCACGACCCCAATCCTCGGCCGAACACCACCCTCCGTTCCGGCGCTACCCTTTCCCCCAGCGATGGCTGACACTCCCAAGATCGCCAAGAACCTAGAGCGCTTCGCGCAGGCTGTGGCCGCTCACGACCGCGAGAACCCGACGCACACGGCATACGGGATCGGGCTCGCGCACTTCGACATGGAGCGCCTCGGCCTGGAGGAGGGCGAGGAGATCCTGCCGGGCATCACGATCCACACCGACGGCGGCCAGAGCGCCAACTTCCGCGTGCTGTGCGACGGCCAGCACGACGAGGGCGCGGTCTCCTCCGAGGAGGAGGTCGTCGAGGCGGTGTCAACTCAGGCACTGCCGATGGTCTCGCCGGTCAGCTCTCCACGCGAACTCTGATCCTCGCCACGAGCCGCTCACCACGCGTGCTGGTATTAACTTTTTTAACCCACTACCTTAATAGCTACGTATCGTAGTCACTATAGCGCTCTTTTAAAAAGAGTAACAACAAACACCCGCCAACCCCCTAGCTCCCACCCCCTTCTCGGCCCCGTACTACCTGCGGTGCCCCCGCCTCACCTACGCGATTCTTCCCACGATCCTCGCCACGAGCCGCTCGATCGTCGGGCACTCGATCCCGTGACGCGCGGCCGCACGCAACACGGCCCCCGGGATCGCATCCAACTCCGGGGGACGCCCGGCGGCGATGTCGCGCTGCATCGAGCTGCCGAGCGTGTCGTGCGCGGCCGTCAACTCGCCCAGCGGATCGCCGCTCGGGATCGACGCGCCCTCGGCCTCGGCCACCGCACACCCCTCCTCGATCGCGGCGAGGAGATCGGCGCGCAGCTCCGGCGTCGAGCGGATCGGCCCAAGCGGCAGGTCGTACGCGCTCGTGGTGCACGCGAGCGCGTTGAGCCGCACGAGCTTCGACCACAGCACCTGCGGCTCGGAATCCCCCACGCGCGCGGGTATGCCGGCATCGGAGAGCGTTCGTGCGAGCGCCGCCATCGCCTCCCCGATACCCACGCCCGCGCTCGCCCCCGCGCTCGCCCCCACACCCGCGCTCGCCCCGGCACCCACGCCCGCGCTCGCCCCCGCACCCGTGCTCGCCCCCAAGCCCGCGCTCGCCCCGGCACCCGCACCTGCAGCGCCGCCCGCGTAGCGCGAGGCCATCTCAACGCGCAGGAACTTGCTCGTGTGGACCACGACCCCCGGCTCGGGGCGATCGGCCTCGACGCGAATCGTGCCGGCCACGACCGTCTCGGGGGCAAAGCGCTCGCGCAAGAGCGCCACGTGGTCGAGCCCGTTGAGCAAGGGCAGCACAAGCTTCGGCGCCACCGCCACACGCTCCAGCGCCTCAGACAGACCGGCGGCCTTGGTGGCGACGATCAGCGCGTCCGCCGGCTCGTCCAACTTGCCGACCGCTCGCGGGTGAGCGACGAAATCGCCGAGCAGCACGCTGCCGACGCGCAGCCCGTGAGCCGAAATCGCAGCCACGGTCGAGTCGCGCGCGACGACGAGCACCGGCGTGCCCGCGCGGTCGAGCGCGCCGGCAACCAGCCCGCCGACCCCTCCCGGCCCGAGCACCGCGACCCTCACGACAGCGGGTCCACGAGCACGCCCGGGTTCATGATGCCGTGTGGATCGACGGCAGCCTTGGCACCGCGCAAAGCGGCCGCGAACGGGTCGGGCCGCTGGCGGTCATACCAGGGCCGATGGTCGCGCCCGACCGCGTGGTGGTGCGTGATCGTGGCGCCCTCGGCGATCAGCACATCGGAGACAGCTGCCTTGATCGCCTGCCACTGCTCGACCTCCTCTCCGCGCTGCGCTGGCGCGAGCACCGTGTAGTAGGGCGCCGGCCCGTCGGGGTAGACGTGGGTGAAGCGGCAGGAGACGTGGGCGACGCCGCTGACGTCCTCGGCCGCGGCGCGCGCGGCGCCCATCACGCGCTCGTGGAAGGAGGGGAAACGATCCCAGGTGATCGCGGTCTCGAACGTCTCCGAGAGCACGCCCATCGCGACCAGGATGTCACGCACGTAGGGCGCGCGCAGGAACGCTTCGCGCCAGGCGCCGACGCCGCCTGTGCCCGCGTGGACGCTTGCGTCGCCACCCAAACCCCTGCCCGCCGAGCCCGAGCCGCCACCTGCCGAGCCCGAGCCGCCACCCGCCGAGTCGCCATCCCGCCGCTCGCCAACCACACCATCATGCTCGGCGCAGATCGCAAGCGCCCGCTCCATCGGGAAAGCGACCGGATGGTCGGCGGACTCGAAGCCGAGCACCAGCAGCGCGAAGCTGCCGTCGCCGGACATCGTGAAGCGCGCCTCGGCCGGGTCGATCAAACGACAGTTGCTCGGGTGAAGGCCCGACTGGGAGAGCGCGCGCACGCACTCGGCGCCGCGCGCGAACGTGTCGAAGCGCACCCCCGCCGAGGCACGAAACACCGGCCGCGGCTGGACGCGCACCCATGCCTCGGTGATAACTCCGAGTGTGCCCTCCGAACCGACGAGCAGCCGGTCGGGGCTGGGGCCGGCGCCCGAGCCGGGCAGCCGCCGCGACTCCCACACCCCGGCGGGCGTGAGCGCGCGCACCGACTCCACGAAATCCTCGATGTGCGTCCACACGGTGGCGAAGTGCCCGGCGGCGCGCGTGGCAATCCAGCCCCCGAGCGTGGAGAACTCGAACGACTGGGGAAAATGGCGCAGGGTGAGGCCGCTCCGGGCCAGCTGAGCCTCGAGCTCGGGCCCGCTCGCGCCGCCCTGGATGCGCGCCGCGCGCGAAACCTCGTCGACTTCGACCACCCGATTCAGCTCCCTGAGGTCGATCGAGATCGCGCCGTTGTAGGCACTGTTCACAAACGGCTGCACACCGCCGACGACGCTCGTGCCGCCGCCGTAGGGGATCGCGGCGACCCGCTCGGCCGAGCACCACTCCAGCAGCCGCTCGATGTCGCTCTCCTCGCGCGGGCACGCGACGAAATCCGGCGGCGTGGAGAACTGGCCGCGAAAGCCGCGCACAACGTCGCTGTAGGAGGAGCCGAGCGCATGGGAGGCGCGGGCGTGCGTGTCGCCGGAGCAGATCGGGGCAAGCGCGGAGGGCGCCACCACGCGCGGCGGGGGCAGCGAGACCGCATCGAGGCCGACCGGCGAGGCGACCTCGACCGCCGGAAAGCCGAGGTGGGCGGCGAGCCCGCCGGCGGCGGCGCGCACCTCCTCGGGCGAGGGCTGCTCGTCCTCATAGCCCCAGCCCCAGTGCTTGCGCCGGCGCGCGGTCATCGGGTGCAGAGCGCGGTCATCGGGTGCGGAGCATGGTCATCGGGCGCAGAGCGTGGTCATCGGGTGCGGAGCATGGTCATCGGGTGCAGAGCATGGTCATCGGGCGCGGGGCGTGGTCATCAGCAGCGAGTGTAGGGAGACGCGAGCACCGCACGCCGGCACAACACGCGAGCCCGCGACCGCGCGCGCGCATCGCCGCGACATCTTCACCCGCTTCGCCCCCACGATGACTAGCCTGTGTGTAGATGGCGAGCACAGCCGAGCCCCAGACGAATGAGATGCCCGTGATCCTGGCGCGCGGGCCGTGGGAGCTGGGCCAGGTCAAGACGCGCTGGCGCACCGAGCACTACGAGGCGCCCCCCGAGCGCGTCGCCGCGGCCGACGCGGAGATCGCCGCGCTTCGCGAGCGCGGCTCGCCCAGTCACGACGGGCTCGCGGGCAGGCTCGTGGACTACAGGGACACGCCTCACGGCATCGAGCTCGAGATGCAGCCCCTGCGCTGGGGGCTGCGGCTCGTCCCGGGCGACGCGTCGTGCAGCGTCGCCGCGCTGTGCGTCGTGCGCTCGGCCGACGGGCGTTGGCTGGCGGGCCGTCGCGCAGCCTGGCTGGCCTCGTGGGCGGGCCGCTGGGCGCTCGGCGCCGGGGGCGCCGTGGACCTCGGCGAGAACCCGGCCGACACGCTCGTGCGCGAGCTGCACGAGGAGTGGTCGGTGACACCCGAGCGCGCGCGCGGCGAGGCGCTGATCCGCCTGCCCCACCGGCTCGCGATGTTCGTCGGGCAGGCGTGGCTCGCCGAGGGCGCCGAGGTGACGCCCGACCACGAGCACGACGAGTACGCATGGTGGCCGAGCGACATCGACGAGTGGCCGACCCATGCCGGCGAGGGCCTCGTGCGCATGGCGCGGTGGCTGTCGCAGTGACGGGCCGCGCGGGAGAGAGGGCCAGTCCCGCCGCCGCGGGCCCCGCCGCCACCGCCGCCGCCGGGCTCTCCGCCGCGAGCCCTCCCACCGCCGCCGCCGGGCTCTCCGCCGCGAGCCCTCCCGCCGCCGCCACCGCCGGGCTCTCCGCCGCGGAGCTCTCCAAGTTGGAGACGGTGGCGAGCAAGGGCGAGCGCTTCGCCCCGGCTTTCACCCCCCTGAAGTGGACGTCTCTCTTTCACTCCTGCGTGTACAGCTCGCTGCTGATCTGCGCGTTCGCGCTCGGCAAACCACAGCCGGAGACGTTTGTGCTCGGCTGGACTCACGGGCTGCTGTGGATCGGCATGTCGCTGGCGTGCATCACGGCGGCGCGCATGAGAATCGTCTCACTTCGCCTCGCCGTCGCGGTGGCGGTGCTGGGCGGAATCGGGCCGTTCTTCGGCAGCTATGAGTTCATCCGTGCCCAACGGGCGCGCCCCAGCGGGGGCAGGCGGGCGAGCACGCGCCGTCGCGGCAAATCGGAAACACCCGCGAGCGCGCAGCCCGCCGCAGCTTCCTCGGGTGCGCCCAACCGCCCGCCCGCGCGCGGTTCCGCCAGCCAGTCGCGCTAGAGTGACGCCCGATGGCGTCCGGCACGACGATCAACGAGACGATCGACGTCGTGACCCCTGCCGCCGGCGAGTCGGTCACCGAGGGAACGATCCTCGAATGGCACGTGAAGGTCGGCGACTACATCAAGGTCGACGACACGATAGTCGAGATATCAACCGACAAGGTTGACGTCGAGCTGCCCTCGCCCGCGAGCGGCACCGTCACAGAGATCCTGGCCGAGGAGGGCGACACCGTCGGCGTCGGACAGGTGATCGCGAGGCTGGCCGCTCAGAACGGCGGGCCGAGCGGCTCCTCCGCCACGGCCGCCGAGATGTCAACCGACGGCAGCAGCGACGCTCTCGCGCCGGCGCCTTCGCAGGATGTCACTCCCAACAAGGATCGCTTCACCGATGTCATGGGAACGAAGCGCGGTTCCAATCGGGCCGAGGACGGCGAGTCGGTCACGGTGGACGCGTCCCCGGTGGCCAGGCGGGTGGCCGCGGCCGAGAACGTGAACCTCGCCGGCGTGGCGGGCAGCGGCCCGGGAGGACGGATCGTGAAGGCGGACGTGCTGGGCGCGACGGCAGGCGCAAACGGCGCTCAGACCAACGGCAAGGCACACGCCGGCACCCAGGAGGGCACACCCTCTGGGGCGCGGGCGGGCGAGCGCCAGCCGATACGGGGCGCCGCGGCGATGCTCGCCCGCTACATGGAGGAGTCGCGACAGATCCCGACGGCCACGAGCTTCCGCACGCTCACGGTGACGATGCTCGACGGGCGCCGGCGCGAGCTGAAGGCGGCCGGGCGCAGGGTGTCGTTCACCCACCTGATCGCATACGCGATCGCGCAGGCGGCGGCCGAGATGGACACGATGACCCATCACTTCGAGGAGGCGGACGGCAAGCCCTATAGAGTCGACGACGGCCAGGTGAACCTCGGGCTGGCCGTGGACGTGGAGAAGAAGGACGGCACGCGCACGCTGATGGTGCCGGTGATCCGCGATGCCGCCGCGCTGCCCTTCGCCGACTTCCTCGCCGCCTACGACGCGCTCGTGGAGAAGGCGCGCACGAACACGCTGACGGCGGACGACCTCGTGGGCGCGAACATCACGCTCACCAATCCCGGCGGGCTGGGAACCGTGGCCTCGGTGCCGCGCCTGATGAGCGGCCAGGGCACGATCGTGGCGACCGGCTCGATCGCCTATCCCGCAGGCCTCGCCAACGTCGGCGAGCAGCTCGGCGCGGAGAAGGTCATGACGATGACCTCGACCTACGACCACCGCGTGATCCAGGGCGCGGAGTCGGGACGCTTCCTGGGGCTGATCGAGGACCGGCTGCAGGGCGAGCACGACTTCTACGAGGGCGTGTTCTCCTCGCTCGGCGTGGAGCTCGGCCCGGCCCCGAGCGCGCCGACGCCGGCCGCCCCGGCGCCGCTCGCCGCGGCTGTCGCACCGGCGCCGCTGCAGGCAGCCGCGCCCGACGAGCAGATGCTGCAGGCAGTGCAGGCCGCGAGCACGCTCGTGCACCGCTTCCGCAGCCACGGCCACCTGGCCGCGCGCCTGGACCCGCTCGGATCCGAGCCCGAGGGCGAGCCGCAGCTCGATCCCGAGACGGCCGGCCTGACCCCGCAGGTGATGGCGCGGATTCCCGCGCGGATTCTGCGCATGTACGTGCCGGGCGAGACGCTGGCCGAGGCGCTGCCGAACCTGCGCCAGACCTATTGCGGCACGATCGCCTATGAGATCGAGCACATCTCCTCGCACAAGCAGCGCATGTGGCTGCGCGAGCAGATCGAGTCGGGGGCGTTCCGCCAGCCACTCGGCGCCGAGGCGCGCACGGCGCTGCTCAAGCGCCTGATCGAGGTGGATGCGCTGGAGCGCTTCATGCACAAGGCATACCTCGGCCAGCACCAGTTCTCGATCGAGGGGCTGGACATGACCGTGCCGATGCTGGACGAGCTGATCCAGCTGACGGCCGGGCGCGGCGGCGAGGAGGTCGTGATCGGGATGGCCCACAGAGGCCGGCTGAACGTGCTCGCGCACAACCTCGGGCGGTCATACGACACGATCTTCGCCGAGTTCGAGGGCGCATCGACGCTCGAGGCGGTGACCACGATCCCACAGGGCGGCACCGGCGACGTGAAGTACCACCACGGCACGCAGGGCTCCTACGCGCTGCCCGACGGCGGCACGATCCGCGTCAACCTGGAGTCCAACCCCAGCCACCTGGAGTACGTCTCCCCCGTCGTGGAGGGCGCCACGCGCGCGGCGCAGACCTCGCGCAGCGGCCCGCGCGCGCATCAGGACACCAACGCCGCGGTGCCGATCGTGATCCACGGCGACGCGTCGTTCCCCGCGCAGGGTGTGGTTGCCGAGACGCTCAACCTGCAGGCGCTCGACGGGTATCAGGTGGGCGGCACCGTGCACCTGATCATGAACAACCAGATCGGGTTTACGACCGACCCCGACGACGCGCGCTCCACGCGCTGGGCCTCGGACCTGGCGAAGGGCTTCGATGTGCCAATCATCCATGTCAACGCCGACGACGTCGCGGCCTGCATGAGCGCCGTGCACCTCGCGTTCGCGTTCCGCCAGGAGTTCGGCCATGACGTGCTGATCGACCTGATCGGGTACCGGCGCTTCGGCCACAACGAGTCGGACGAGCCGGCCTACACGCAGCCGGAGATGTACGCGAAGATCAAGACGAAGAAGCGCGTGTACGAGCTGTGGGCCGAGCAGCTCGTCGGCGACGGCGTCGTCAGCCGCGAGGATGTGGAGCGCCTCGGCCAGGAGGTGTGGGACAACCTCACGATCCTGCACCAGCGCCTGAAGGCGAAGATCGCGGCCGCGGCGGCCGAGGGATCGGTCGAGCAGGGCACCGGCGAGTACCAGCTCGACCGCTCGCCCAGCCCCGAGGTGGACACAGCGGTGGCGGCAGCGCGCATCCGCGAGCTGGGCGCCGAGCTGCTGCGCACGCCCGAGGAGTTCACGGTGCACCCGAAGCTCGTCAAGCAGCTGGAGCGCCGCCGCGAGGCGCTCGCGGAAGGCGCCGGCTCCGCGGGTACGAGCTCGGCGGGCGCCGGCGGCACGGAGAAGGCGCCCGCACGCATCGACTGGGCGCACGCCGAGGCGCTGGCGTTCGCATCGCTGCTGACCGAGGGCACGCCGATCCGGCTGACCGGCCAGGACACCGAGCGCGGCACCTTCAGCCAGCGCCACTTGGTGTTGCACGACGCCAAGACCGGCCGCGCGTTCTGCCCGATCCAGTCGCTGCCGGAGGCGCTCGCGCCGATGGAGCTGCACAACAGCCCGCTCTCGGAGCTGGCGTGCATGGGCTTCGAGTACGGGTACAGCCAGGAGGCGCCGGAGACGCTCGTGCTGTGGGAGGCGCAGTTCGGCGACTTCGTCAACTCCGCGCAGGTGATCGTCGACCAGTTCATCGCCTCGGGGCTTGCCAAGTGGGGGCAGACCTCGCGCCTGACCCTGCTGCTCCCGCACGGGTACGAGGGCTCGGGCCCCGAGCACTCCTCCGCTCGCCTGGAGCGCTTCCTCGCGCTGGCCGCCGAGGGCAACGTGCGCGTCGCCAACCTGACCACGCCCGCCCAGTACTTCCATCTGCTGCGTCGCCAGGCGCTGATCGCCAAGCAGCGCCCGCTCGTGATCATGACCCCGAAGTCGCTGCTGCGGCTGCCCCAGGCGACCAACGCGGTCGAGGACATGGCCGAGGGGTCGCGCTTCGAGCCGGTGCTGGCCGAGCCAGGGGTCTCCCCGGAGTCGGTGACGCGCCTCGTGCTGTGTACCGGCAAGATCTACTACGACCTGGCCGGGCACTCCGAGCGCCGCGGCAACCATGGTGTGGCGATCGGCCGCGTCGAGCTGCTGTATCCCTTCCCGGAGCGGAACATCAGGGACCTTATGGCGCGCTATCCGAAGCTCAAAGAGGTGTTGTGGGCGCAGGAGGAGCCGCGCAACATGGGCGCGCGCGCACACATGTTCCCGCGCCTGATGCAGATCATGGGCGAGGACATGCACTTCGGGTACGTCGGGCGCCCCGAGCGCGCCAGCCCGGGCGAGGGGTATCCGGCGTCGCACATCATCGAGCAGAGCCGCATCGTCAGGACCGCGCTCGACCTGAGCGTGCCCGTGTCGCAGTATCCGAAAAAGACGCCGGGGGAGCGCTGATGGGCGCGCTGTGGCGACGCTTCCTGGCGATCATGCGCCAGCGCAAACGCAAGCGCAAAGGGCAGGTCTAGCGGCCTCTAGCGGCCGCGCCACACCGGCGGGCGCTTCTCGGCGAACGCGGTGGCACCCTCGCGGGCGTCCTGCGAGCCGAACACCGGGTCTGAGATCGCGCTCTGCGCCTCCCACACCTCTGCGCTCGACCAGTCGCGCTGCTCCTGCAGGATGCGCTTGGAGGCGGCCAGCGCCAGGGGCGCGTTGACCGCGATCTCGCCGGCCAGACCCAGCGCCACCTCGACGGCGCACCCCGGTTCGGCCAGGCGATTGACGAGGCCGAGCTCCGCGGCCCGCTCGGCAAGCATCGGCTCGCCGGTCAGGGCCAGCTCCATCGCGAGGTTATAGGGCAGCGAACGCGGCAGGCGAAACAGAGCGCCGCCGGCAGCCACGAGCGAGCGCTTTACCTCGGGGATGCCAAGCTTCGCGCCGCGCGCCGCCACGATCAGGTCGCACGCCAGCGCCATCTCCAGGCCGCCCGCGACGGCAAAGCCCTCGACGGCCGCGATCAGCGGCTTGACCGAGGCGCGGCGCACGATGCCCGCGAAGCCGCGATCGCCGACCCAGGGCCGCTCACCGCCGACGAACGCCTTCAGGTCCATGCCGGCGCAGAAGCCCTTGCCGGCGCCGGCCAGCACGCCGACGCTCAGCTCGTCCTCGCCGTCGAGCTGGTCGAGCGCGGCCGCGATGCCCTCGCGCCAAGAGCCAGGTTGACGGCATTGCGCGCGCCCGGACGGTTGAGCGTGATCAACAGCACGCCTCCGCGCCGCTCGGTCAGGACAGGCGCCTCCTCTGGGCTATCCGCGTTGCTCATCGCCAGGCAGAGTATCGAGCGAGACCGATCGGGCGGACACTCGATCGCCGCCGGCCCGCGGCGCTACGCCGCAAACAGCCGCAGGTCGGGCTCGCGGTTGCCGCGCAGGACTTCGACGTCGACCTCGACACAGCCGATGCCCTCGGCCGCCGCTAGTACGCGCGCCTGCGGCTTGATCCACTTCGCTACCAGCACACCGCGGCACGAGGCCATCGCCGGGTCCAGGCGAATGCGCTCCAGATAGCGCGACAGCTGGCGCACCGAGTCCATCGTGGCGACGCGCTTGATCTCGACCGCGACCCACTCGTCGGCCAGGTCGCGACACATCAGATCGACCGGGCCGATGTCGGTGGGGAACTCGCGTCGCACGAGCCGAAAGCCCTCGCCGCACCAGTGCGGCGCACCGGCAAGCAGCTCCTGCAGTTCGCGCTCCAGGCCTTCCTTCTCCAGGGACGCGAGCACGTCGAGCTCGTGCTCGACGTCGGCGAGCACCTCGGCGATCGCGATCTCCAGGCGCTCCTCGGAGCGGTGCTTGCGCACGACCAGCCCGACCAGCCCGCCGTCGCGATCGCGCTCCTCGCCCAGCACCGTCGGCGGCGTCATCCAGTTCAGCGGCTTGACGTTGGGCGAGCCGCCGTCGGCCCACACCATGAACGTGCCGTCGCCCTTGCACATCAAAAGGCGCACGGCCTGCGGCAGCACGGTGGTGGTGCGGCCGATGTAGGCAACCTCACAGCGAGCGACGATCAAGCGCACCGGCGCACGGTATCCGTTGCGTCGGACCGGGCGCGACGCCGCTCGCACGCCGCGAGGCCCTGCGCCCACAGGGACGCCACGAGGGCCTGGCCTACTCCTCCTCCTCGTGGCCCTCCGTGTTCATCGCCTCGCGGAACTCGCGCATGCCCTTGCCGAGCGCGCGCGCGACTTCGGGCAGCCGCTTGGGCCCGAGCACGACCAGCGCGATCGCACCGAGGAACAGAAGATGCACTGGACTGTCGATTCCCACCTCATCAGGCTAGCGCGTGTCCCGCGACCCGGGGCGATCGAGGGGATTTTTTGGGGGCTGACACGCCCGTGCGACGGGACGGATGGCCCGCTGGAGCTGAACTTCGCCGCCTGGCCGCGGAGCTCGCCGGTGTTTCCGACTGCGCGTGCTCGCCGCCGATGCGCCTCATATTCTCCACGCGTGGCGCAGGAACCATCCCGACCGCCCGGCCGCCCCTATCCGCCGCCGCCGGCCCCCGAGCCGTTCTGGCCCGCGCAGCTGACGATCCTCGCGGCGATCGGCCTGCAGGTCGCGCTCCCGTCGCGGCTGGTGGCGGGCCCGGCGTGGTTGGTGCCGGTGGCCGAGGGCGTGCTGTTCGTCGGCATGTTCCTCGCGACGCCCCGCCAGCTCGAGCACGAGCACAAGCGGCGCCGCCACGCCGCGCTGGGGTTGACCGCGCTCGTGGGTGCCGCCAACATCTACTCGCTGGTGGAGCTGACCAACCTGCTGCTCAGCCGCAACGTCGACAACGGCCGCCAGCTGATCGTCTCGGGCGTGCTGATCTGGATGACCAACTTCCTGATCTTCGCGCTGTGGTACTGGGAGATGGATCGCGGCGGCGCCGGCAGGCGCGCCGCCGGGCACGACGGGCCGCCGGACTTTCTCTTCCCGCAGATGGCCGACGACCGCATCGAGCCGCTGCACTGGCGGCCGAAGTTCGTGGACTACCTGTATGTGTCGCTGACCAACGCGACCGCGTTCTCTCCGACGGACACGATGCCGCTGACTGCCATCGCGAAGATGACGATGGGCGTGCAGGCGCTCGTGTCGCTGGTGACGATCGGGCTGGTTGTGTCCCGCGCGGTAAACATCCTGGCGTAGCCGACAACGATCGCCATGGCCGCCTATCGTGCTGAGACTATGGACTCGTTCCTGAGCGCATCGCTCGAACACGGGGAAGCGGTGCTGCGCTTTCCCTACGACGATCGGCTGCGCCGCGTACTGCGCGCGATTCCCGGTCGTCGCTGGGATCCGACCGAGCGCGCGTGGATCGTGCCGCTCGACCCCGAGCGCGCGGAGGCGCTGGCGCGACTGCTGGAGGGCATGCCGCGCCCACCCCACGTCAGCCAGGCGCTGGCGCGCGCGCTCGCCCGCCGGCGTGCGCGCCGTGCGCACGACGAGTGCGTGCTCGACGTGGCGCGGCCCGACGAGAGCTGGTGGCTGACGTTCGCCACCGACCGCGCGCCGGGGATCGTCGAGGCGCTGCTGAAGCATCCCGATGCCAGCCAGGTGCCGCTGCTGGGCCGCGCGCTGATCCCGCTGGACGAGCACGCGGCGCAGCTCGTCGCCACGCTGCCGACCGGCGCCGGGCACCTGCGCCTCAGCGAAGACGCCGCGCACGCGCTCACCGAGGTTTCCCGGCGCCCGTCGCCCCGGCCCGGCGAGCAGCGGGCCGGCGGTGGCGCCGGCGCGATGTCGTTCGACGTGGAGCTGCGCCGCGACCGCCGCAAGCAGCACTGGCTGCTGATCGCCCCCGAGCATGCCCAGCTCGCGCGCGCACTTGCCGCGCGCGGCGGCCTGCGCACGGCCGAGGGCCCGGAGGGCACGTTCGCGCTGGCGGCCGTCGAGCGCGACGCGCACCTGATCGCCGAGCTGCTCGACCACCTGGATATGGCCGGCGTCGATCCGCACGTTCACGTGTGGATCGCGCGCGCCACGAGCTGGCACGGCACGGTGGAGGTGGCGGGCCCGCCGGATGCCCCGGTGTTCCTGCTGCTCGGCGACCCCGCGCGGCTGCCCCCCGAGCTGCGCGACCGCGCGAGCAGCGCGCCCGGCGGGGCGAGTGTGCCGCTGACGCTCGACGCATGGCGGGCGATCGAGCGGCTGCACGCGTTCACGAGCGCGGCGACGCGACGCTGCGTGACCGCGCTGAAGGAGGGCCGCCCCGCGCCGGCGGCCGTGCTCGAGCTGTCCAGCGTCCACGAGGACCCCACGTTCGTGCTGGCGGCCGGCCACGACGAGGCACAGCTCGACGCCTTCGCGGCGCTGCCGGGCGCCTCGCCGCATCGACGCGCCGGGACGGCGGGGGGCGGTCCGCGTCGCGGCACCCCGAAGGGCCCAGGCGAGCACGGCCACCTGCCGGCGATCCGCGCCGATCCCTTCTGTGTGGCAGACCTCGACGCGTTTCTCGCCGGGCGCGAGATCTGGGTGGAGCCGCAGGCGCTGAGCGTGCTGCAGGAGATCCGCGAGCAGCACGCCCGCGCCGCCGGGCTCGTGGCCCTGTCGAGCGCCACCGACGCGCAGCTCGAGGTGCCCGGCCTCGGCGGTGAGCTGAAGCCGTTTCAGCGCGCGGGCGTGGCCTACCTGCTGGAGCAGCGCCGCGCGTTTCTCGCCGACGAGCAGGGGCTTGGCAAGACGATCGAGGCGCTCGCGACCCTGGAGGCGGACGGCGCCTATCCGGCGATCGTCGTGTGCCCGGCCAGCCTGAAGCTCAACTGGATGCGCGAGATCGAGCGCTGGCTGCCGGGCCGCACCGCGCAGGCGCTGGCGGGGACCGGAGTCAAGCGCAACGCCGCCGGCGAGTCGCACACAGCGACGCCCTCCGCGCGCGGGGACACCGCAGGCGCGCCCGCCGCCGACATCGCCGCAGCCGACACCCCCACAACCGACACCCCCACAACCGACACCCCCACAACCGACATCACGGTCGTCAACTACGACATCCTCGCCGCCCGCGGCGCGGCGCTTGCGGCAATCGCCCCGAAGGCGCTCGTGCTCGACGAGTCGCACTACTGCAAGAACGCGGCCGCCAAGCGCACGCAGGCGGTGGCGCGCCTGGCGGCCGCCGTGCCGACCGACGGCCTCGTGCTCGCGCTGACGGGCACCCCCGTGATGAACCGCCCGCCCGAGCTGATCGCGCAGCTGCGCATCATCGGCCGCCTGGCCGACTTCGGCTCGGGCGCCCAGTTCGGCCGCCGCTTCAGGGGCGCCGACGCGCACGTGCGCCTGCACTGGCACCTGCGCTCGCGCTGCTTCGCCAGGCGATTGAAGGCCGAGGTGCTGCCGCAGCTGCCCGCCAAGACCCGCGCGGTGGTGCCGGTCGAGCTCGACAACGAGCCCGAGTACCGGCTGGCCGAGACCGATGTGATCGCCTGGCTGCGCTCACGCCCGCTCGACCTGCGCGAGCTCGACGCGAAGGTCGCCGCCGCCCTGCGCGCGGAGCGGCTCGTGCGGTTGAACGCGCTGAAGCTACTGGCCGCCCGCGGCAAGCTGCACGCGGCACTGGCGTGGATCCACGACTTCTGCTCCTCCGGCGAGCGGCTGGTGGTGTTCGCCAGCCACCGCGAGGTGCAGCGCGCGGTGTGCGAGCGCTTCCCCCACGCGCTGCACGTGCTCGGGGGCGACAGCCACGCGGCGCGCGACGCGTCGGTGGAGGCGTTTCAGGCGGCCGACGCCTCCGACAACCAGCTGATCGTGTGCTCGCTGGCCGTCGCCGGCCAGGGGCTGACGCTCACGCAGTCTTCGAATGTGGCCTTCCTCGAGCTCGACTGGACGCCGGCCAAGCACGACCAGGCCGAGGACCGCTGTCACCGCATCGGCCAGCAGGACGCCGTCAACGCCTGGTATCTGCTTGCCGCGGGCACGATCGACGAAACCATCGCAACGCTCTTGGAGCGCAAGCGCGCGGTGATCGACGCCGTCACCGACGGGCGCGAAGAGGACGAGGAGGCGATCGTCGATGCGCTGGCCCGCGAGCTTGCGGGGGAGCCCTACAGGCATCTGCGCGCGGTGGCCTGAGCTTTAGAACTCGTTCCACCGGCGCTCACGGACCGCGGTCCGCCCACACTCGGCTCGGTCCACGCTTGAGCCTATGCTTGAGGCGATGAGCACCGAGCTGACCGAGATCCTGGCTCCCGCGTCGCTCTCGCCAATCGAGCGGCGGATGGTTGAGCGCATTGTGCAGCGGCTGCGCGAGGACCTTGGCGAGGAGTTGCACGCGGTGTGGCTGTACGGGTCGCGCGCGCGCGGTGAGACGCCGCATGAGGAGTCGGACATCGACCTGATGGTGGTCGCCGATCGCCCGCGCTACAACGGCCGGGCGATCTCGCTGGTCAACGAGGTCGCCGACGCCGAGGGGGCCAGCCCCATGTGGTACTCGACCAACGTGGTCGACCCCGACTGGCTGCGCGGACGCCGTGAGATCCGCTCGTTCTTCATCCAGGAGGTCGACCGCGACAAGATCGTGCTGTACGGGAGCGGCCTGGAATGAGTCCGCGCTCGACCGAGTTCATGGATGAGGCGCGCGAGCGCGCCGCAACCGCACGGGAGCTGCTGGCATCCAACCACTTCGCCGTGGCGGTGAGCGTCGGCTGTTACGCGATGCTCTACGCGGCCCGCGCGGCGCTGTCCGAGCGCGACGAATACGCGCGCACCCACAGAGGCACGTGGCAGCTGTTCCGCGACCGGTACGTCACGACCGAGGCGTTCGACCAGCACCTCTACGAACTGGCGCAGAAATCCCAGACCGCCCGCGAGCGGGGCGACTACGAGGCCGTCGCTCCAGACCGCGCCGAGGCACAGGAGATCGTGGACGGCGCCGGGGAGTTCGTCGCGGCCGTCGAGCGGATGCTCGACGTTGCCGGCGAGGGCACCTCCTTGGTTACGCCGCCTGCTTGACCTGCGCTGCAGGGCGAGCGTGCGAGGGGCGCCGGCAAGACCACGCTGTTGCGCAGCGGCAAAACGGCTACGCCGGCTGGGTCACGCGCGGCTCCAGCGCGAGCGCTTGCGCCACCAGATCGCGCACCGCGGCGCCCGCGCCCAGCTCCAGTGCGCGGTTGAGCGCGTGCAGCGCGCCCTCGCGATCGGCGAGCGCCAGGCGCAGGCGGCCGAGGCGCTCCCATGCGCCGGCGTCGGTCGGTCCGCGCTCGGCCGCCCGCTCCGCGGCCTCCTCGGCCAGGTCGATCGCGCCCATGTCCTCGTAGATGCGCGCCGCGAAGCGGTGCGGCGCCGGGCGCTCGCCGTCGACGCGCGCCCAGTCGCGCACCGAGCGCGCCGCCGCGTCGAGGTTGCCGGCCTGCCAGAAGGCGAGCGTCATCAGGCGCAGCACGCCGACGTTGCGCGGTTCGGCGTCGCGCGCGTACACGAGCCGCTGCGCGGCAAGCACGTATTCGCCTTCGGCCATCGCGCGCTGGGCCGCCGTCATGAAGCGCTCGACGCGCTCCTCGGCGGGGTCGGGGCGCGAGAAGTCCACGAACTTCATGCTCCCCGCGGGCACGGTGCGCACGCCGTGGGAGAACTTCACGCGCGCCCACTGCTGACCGCCGCCGCCGAGCAGCGAGCCCTCCTGCTCCTCGCCTGAGTCGCCGGTGAAGTAGATGCCTTCGACCGTGCCGACGCCCCACTCCGGGTAGGACTGGCAGCGCGCGTAGCGGTGCACCACGGAGTGGTCGGGCACGCGACTGCCAAACGGATCGTGCTTGGCGCGATCGGCCGCCTGCTCGCGCGCCCGCTGCTCGGCTTCGTACGCGCGCCGCCCGGCCTCTTCGCGGGCCTGGCGCGCCGCCGCCGCGCTGACCCTCACCGCGTTGCGCGAAACCCTGCCGCCACGCGAGGTTTCGGCGAGGCGCATCAGGTGGTCGGCGGCCTCGTTGATCGCCTTCAGGTGGCGCTCGTGCTCGAACTGCCTGCCCGCCGGCGCGATGTCGGGATGCCAGCGCTTGGCCATCCGCCGCCGCGCCAACTGCACGTCGCGCTTGTCGAAGGGCGGCTCGATCTCGAGCAGGAGCATCTGCTGCTCTATGTCGAGGATCACGCCGGGCACGAGCACAACACGTTACCGAGCCACCGGCACGGCCGGAGGCGATCCGACCGGCGCATCGAAGCCCGGCATCCAAGCTGCGCGGGGCCGCGACGTGGCGCGCCAACCTCATATCCTGCGCGGCATGTCCTCCCAGTACATCTTCACGATGCACCGCCTCTCGAAGCTGCACCCGCCCGATAAGACGGTGCTGGACGACATCACGCTCGCTTTCTATCCCGGCGCGAAGATCGGGGTGCTTGGCTATAACGGCGCGGGCAAGTCGACGCTGCTGCGGATCATGGCCGGCGTCGATCAGGACTATCGCGGCGAGGCGATGCTTGCTCCCGGCGCGAGCGTGGGGATGCTCAGCCAGGAGCCCCATCTCGACGAATCGAAGGACGTCAAGGGCAACGTCGAAGAGGCCGTCGCGCCGACGCGGGCGCTGCTCGACCGCTTCAACGAGCTGGCTGCCAACTATTCTGATGAGACGGCCGAGGAGTTCGGCGAGATCCAGGCGAAGATCGAAGCGGCCGACGCGTGGAACCTCGACACGCAGCTCGAGTACGCGATGGACGCGCTGCGCCTGCCCCCGCCCGATGCCGAGGTGGCACCGCTGTCCGGCGGCGAGCGCCGCAGGGTGGCCTTGTGCCAGTTGCTGCTGAGCGCGCCCGACCTGCTCTTGCTCGACGAGCCCACGAACCACCTCGACGCGGAGTCCGTCGATTGGCTCGAGCACCACCTCGCCGAGTACAAGGGCGCCGTCGTGGCCGTCACCCATGACCGCTACTTCCTCGACAACGTCGCCGGCTGGATATTGGAGCTCGACCGCGGCAAGGGCATCCCCTACGAAGGCAACTACTCCAGCTGGCTGGAGCAAAAGCAGAAGCGCCTAGCGCAGGAAGAGCGCAGCGAAAAGGGTCGCGAGCGCACGATCGCCGCCGAGCTGGAATGGGTGCGCACGAACCCCAAGGGCCGGCGCACGAAGTCCAAGGCGCGCCTCGCGCGCTATGAGGAGCTGATCGCGCAGGAGCGCAACGTCAAGCTCGAGGACGTGCAGATCCACATCCCCCCCGGCCCGCGCCTGGGCGAGAAGGTGCTCGTCGCCGACGGCGTGCGCAAGGGCTTCGGCGAGCGCCTGCTGATCGAGGATCTGTCCTTCGACTTGCCCCGCGCGGGCATCGTCGGCGTGATCGGCCCCAACGGCGCCGGCAAGACCACCCTGTTCAGGATGATCGTGGGCGAGGAGGCGCCCGAGGAGGGCACGCTCACGCTCGGCGACACGGTCCAGCTCGCCTATGTGGACCAGTCGCGCGACGCGCTCGACCCGAACAAGACCGTGTGGGAGGAGATCGCCGACGGCCTCGACCACCTCAAGGTGGGCGAGCGCGTCGTCAACTCCCGCCAGTACACGGCCGGGTTCAACTTCAAGGGATCGGACCAGCAGAAGAAGATCGAGCGGCTCTCAGGCGGCGAGCGCAACCGCGTACACCTCGCCAAGCTGCTGCGCTCGGGCGGCAACCTGCTGCTGCTCGACGAGCCCACCAACGATCTCGACGTGGACACGCTGCGCGCCCTTGAGGAAGCCCTACTAGCCTTCCCCGGCTGCGCCGTGGTCATCTCCCACGACCGCTGGTTTCTGGACCGCATCGCCACGCATGTACTGGCCTTCGAAGGCGACTCGCAGGTCACGTGGTTCGAGGGCAACTTCGAGGCATACGAGGAAGCCCGCCGCGAGCGCCTCGGCGCGGCGGCGGACCGGCCGCACCGCATCAGCTACAAGCGGCTTGTGCGGGGGTGAGTACAATCGAACCTCGCCGGGCGCGACTCGAGTGCTCGGCTTAGCCTTGCGTGCGTTGTAGCCAGCGTTCGAACAGCGGGTCTACGATCTCGAAGCGCCTATCGCTGCGGATGAGGTCGCCCGCGTAGGTGAGCGCACGCGCGGCCTGCTGGGCCGCAGCCTTCTCCAAGTCGAACTCCAGGAGGGTGGCGTTGCTGTAGAGGCTGTTGCGGCCGTTGGCGAGAGCGGCGAGCACGCGACGTTGCGTGGGCGCGGATCCCAGATCTAGCCAGGTGCGCTCGAAGCGCTCCCGTGTCTCGCGATCGACCGCTTCCAGCATCGTCTGATAGGTCTCCTCGTCGGCGACCGAGCCGCGCGGGGTGTGCTCCCATAGATGGTGGGCCAGGAGCATCGCTCGCTGGGGATGGCCGCGCGCGAGATCGAGCAGCAACTCCAACGCCACGCCGGGATCGCGCTCGGAGCGTTCGAAGCGGGCGCCGATGTAGTCGGCGAGGTCGCCGTCCTCGAGCGGGCCGAGCGCGATCGGGCGCGCCTGGTCGAACAGCGGACGGCCCCTGCCGTTGAACAGCTCATCCAGCATCCCCGGCTCTGAGCCAGCGAACACGTAGCTGGCCTCCTCGCGATGCAGCTGGATCTTGCTGCGCAGCAGACCGTCCAGCCCATCGCCGATCCGCAGGAAATCTTGAAACTCGTCGAACGCCACGACCGTGCGGATTCCAGACTTCGCGAAGATGCGCTTGGGCAGATCGAGCAGGTCGGCAAGGCGCTGATTGTCAAGCTCACGCGCACGCTCGGCTTGCAGGCCGACGCCCGCGGCGCCTACGTTCAGCCGCGTGTGCCATGAGCGTGCGAGCGCCGACACGGTGCGTCGCAGAGGACCCGCGAGCCTCGCCAGATAAGCCTCCTCGATCCGCCGTGCAGCCTCAGCACGCGTCACACACCTGTAGAAGTCGACATGCGCCACATGCAATCCCACCCGCTGCGCTTCGGCGAGCAGTCGCAGAATGATCGAGGTCTTGCCGTAGCGTCGCGGTGCCGACAAGCGCGTGTTGTGACCGCCTTCGGCGAGTGCCAGGAGCTGTCGCGTCTGCTCATCGCGGTCGATCAACTCCTCCGGCGAAAGCGGATCGTCGTAGACGAAAGGGTTGAGATCGTCGATCATGGGTATAGTCCTGACTATACCAAAAGTATAGGGGCTATTATATTTGTCGCACCAGCTATAAGCGGCTTGGGAGCACCCGCCCGCAACGCGATCTCCGACACCGTCGCCCGCGAATCCCCAAGCTCGTAAACCGCACGCACAGCGCCCAGCTAACAACCGCGCCCTCACAACCCGGGCTGGCCGGACAGCCAGTTTTGCGCTCGACCGTATATGCTCGCCGGTGCATGGACACCGTGTTCGACCGCGCCACCGCCGTCAGGCGCATCTCAGGACCCGGCCACGGTGACGGGCAAGCGGAAGATGGCATGGGGGCCGGCGCGGGTGCGCCCGGCGAGACGCGCTTCGCCGCCGAGGTCGCCAGCGGTTGGCGCGCGGGGCGTGGGCCGCACGGGGGCTATCTTGCCGCGATGCTGCTGCGAGCCTTGATTGCGGCCGTCGAGGACCCCCAGCGCACGCCGCGCTCGCTGACGATCCACTACACGCGCGCGCCCGAGCCGGGGCCGATCGAGATCGTCGTCGCGCTCGAGCGCGAGGGGCGCTCGCTGAGCACGCTCTCCGCGCGCATGGTGCAGAACGGTCGCACGACCGCGCTGGCGCTCGCGGCCTTCTCGGTGCCCTGGCAGGCGCCGGGCGCCAACGAACTGCCGATGCCCGAGGTGGCGCCGCCCGACGCCGAGCGGCGCTCCACGCCGAAGCTGTTCAGGGGCGCGCCCGAGTTCACGCGCCACGTGGTGATGCAACCGCGCGTCGGCGCCGTCCCGTTCGCCGGCAGCGGCGCGCCGATGCGGATCGGCGGCTGGACCGGGCTGCCGGAGGAGCGGCCCGTGGACGCGCTCGCGCTGGCGCTGTTCTGCGACGCGTGGTTTCCACCGTCGTTCATCGCGCTGGACTCGCCCGCGATCAGCCCCACGATCGACCTCACGATCCACTTCCGCCAGTCGATCGACGAGTGCGACTGCGATCCCGCGGCGCTGTGCCTCGGCATCTTCGACACGCGCCTCTTGCACGACGGGCTGTTCGAGGAGGACGGCGTGATCTGGGCGCCCGACGGCACCGTGCTCGCCCAGTCGCGCCAGCTGGGGATCATCATGCCCACCGACAAACCGGTGCTTCAACCGGCGGGGATCGCCCGCGACCGGGACGCGAGCTGATACCCGCGAGCACGACCCATCCATCCCAAAAAATCCCGCCCAACCCCACCGACAGGAGAGCAGACCATGAGCGACTATACGGCCAAGAGGATCAAAGACATGGAGGCCGCGTTCGGCGGCGGTTTCGTCAAGGCGCGCGCCGAGCTGGGCGTGACCTCGTTTGGCATGCAGGTGATTCAGATGCCGCCGAACTACGAGGACTACCCGCTGCACGACCACGCCGAGAGCGGCCAGGAGGAGGTGTTCCTCGCGCTGAAGGGGTCGGGCTGGATCGAGATCGAGGGCGAGCGCGTGGACCTGGAGCCCGACGTGTTCGTGCGCGTCGGCCCCGACCCCAAGCGCAAGGTGTTCGCAGGCCCCGAGGGCCTGCGCATGCTCGCGCTGGGCGGCACCCCCGGCGCCCCCTATGAGATCGTCGGCGTCACCGAGCTGACGGTCGAGAGCCCGCCGATTTCGGCGTTCGAGGGCACGAGCAACTGAGCGACCATCGTCTGCCGCGTCGCGTGCACCGCCGTTGGCTGTCGCGCGACGCGGACGCGACCACGCCGAGGCACAAGCGAACCCGACCGCATAAGCTCCCCGGTCCATCCGCCGCCGCTGTATACTGCGCTGTATGCCTGCTACACGCACACAGGTGTATCTAACCGAAGATCAGCGTCGCGAGATCGAGAAGCTGCGCGCCAGCGACGGCCGTACGCTGGCCGAAGTCGTGCGTGCCGCACTGGATGAGTATCTGGCTGCTCATGGCCCCACGGTCGAGGAGGCACGACGCCGGAAGGCCCAGCAAGTGCTCGACGAAACGTTCGGTATCGCCCCCGACTTCCCATACCCCGATCGCGATGAGCCGGATCGCTTCGACAGGGACTGGAATCGGATCGAGCGAGACTAGACCGAACATCGTTGGATGAACAAGGTTCTGCTCGACACCGACGTCCTGATCGATCACCTCCGTGGTTATCGTCACTTGAGCGAACAGGACACCGCGATCTCCGTCATCTCGCGTACCGAGCTGTTCGCCGGGGGTGAGCGCCAGGAGACCTCGGTGGAGGCGCTACTCGAGGGCTGCGAGGAAGTGGCAGTCGATACCTCGATCGCGCGCAGAGCCGGTCGCATCAAGCGTCAGACCGGTTTGAAAATCGCCGACGCGCTGATCGCTGCCACTGCCCTGGAGCGCAACCTGCCCCTGATGACGCGCAACTTGCGACATTTCAAGCGGGTGACTGGTCTGGCGCTGTGCACACCTGGAGAGGAGCCCCATCCCGGCGAGTCGGACGGCGCACAGCAGGAGGACCTAGAGCCTGCCAGCCCGCCGGACTGATCCTCAGCGAGCCAGCAGCCCGCGCAGCACGTACTGCAGGATCCCCCCGTGGCGGAAGTAGTCGGCCTCCTTGGGGGTGTCGATGCGGACCGTGGCCTCGAACTCGACGTCCCCGGCGCGCACCATGCACGTCCTCGGCAGCTCGCCCGCGTTCAGCGGCTCGGCGAAGCCGCTCACCGCGAACGTCTCGCTGCCGTCGATCCCCAGCGACTGCGCCGACACCCCCTCGGGGAACTGCAGCGGCAGCACGCCCATGCCGATCAGGTTGGAGCGGTGGATGCGCTCGATGCTCTCCGCGATCACGGCGCGCACGCCGAGCAGCCTGGTGCCCTTGGCGGCCCAGTCGCGCGACGAGCCGGTGCCGTACTCCTTGCCGGCGATCACCACGAGCGGCACGCCCTCGGTCGCGTAGCGCATCGCGGCGTCGTAGATCGACATCTGCTCGCCGGCGCCCGATCCGGCCCCAGCGCCGTCGGCCGACCCGCCGGCTCCGGCTCCGGCTCCGGCTCCGGCTCCGGCCCCGAGATAAACCGTGACCCCGCCCTCGGTGCCCGGCGCGAGCCGGTTGCGCAGGCGGATGTTGGCGAACGTGCCGCGCATCATCACCTCGTGGTTGCCGCGGCGCGAGCCATAGGAGTTGAAGTCGCGCGGAGCGACGCCGTGCTCCTGCAGGTACGCCCCGGCGGGGCCGTCGCGCTTGATCGCGCCGGCGGGTGAGATGTGGTCGGTGGTGACGCTGTCGCCGAGCAGCGCCAGCACGCGCGCGCCCGCGATGTCCGCGAGCGGCTCGGGCTCGCGCGGCATCCCCTCGAAGTAGGGCGGCAGGCGCACATAGGTGGAGCCGGGCTGCCACGCGAAGCGGTCGCCCGCGGGCACGCTCAGCGAGTTCCAGCGCTCGTCGCCCGCGAACACCTCGCCGTAGCTTGCGCGGAACATGTCGGAGTGGATCGCGTCGTGGATCGTCTGCGCGACCTCGTGCTCGGAGGGCCAGATGTCGCGCAGATACACGTCATTGCCGTCCGCGTCCTGGCCGAGCGGCTCGCCGGCGATGTCGATGTCCATCGTGCCCGCCAGCGCATAGGCGACGACCAGCGGCGGCGAGGCGAGATAGTTCATCTTCACGTCGGGATTGATGCGCCCCTCGAAGTTGCGGTTGCCCGACAGCACCGAGACGACCGCGAGGTCGCCGTCGTTGACCGCGCTTGAGATCTCCTCGGGCAGCGGGCCGGAGTTGCCGATGCAGGTGGTGCAGCCATACCCGACGAGGTCGAAGCCGAGCTGCTCCAGCGACTCGGTCAGGCCGGCGTTGTCGAGGTATTCGGTGACGACCTTCGAGCCGGGTGCGAGCGAGGTCTTCACCCACGGCTTGCTCGCAAGGCCGCGCGCGAGGGCGTTGCGGGCGAGGATGCCGGCGCCGACCATCACCGACGGGTTGGAGGTGTTGGTGCAGCTGGTGATCGCCGCGATCACCACATGGCCGTGGTCGAGCTGCGCGGCGGTGCCGTCGGCGAGCGTCACATCCACCGCGCTCCGCGAGGCGGTGGCGGTCAGGCCCGGCGCCCACTCGCCGCCGTTGGCCTGCGAGCTGGGGCTGTGCGTGGCGGAGGCGCGCGCACCGCGGGTGTGCTCGGGAGCGTCGACCGCGGGCGGGTCGCTCGAGGGGAAGCTCTCCGCGGAGGCCTCGTCGGAGCCGTCGTAGTCGGGCACGAGACCCTGCAGCGCCTTGCCGAATGCACGCTTGGCGTCGATCAGCGAGACGCGGTCCTGCGGGCGCTTGGGCCCGGCGATGCTCGGCACGACCGCGCCGAGGTCGAGCTCGATCTCATCGGAGTAGACCGGCTCCGGCGAGCTCTCCTCATGCCACAGGCCCTGCTCGCGCGCATAGGCCTCGACCAGTTCGATGCGCTCGCGCGGGCGGCCCGAGAGCTCCAGATAGCGCAGCGTCTCCGCGTCGATCGGGAAGATCGCACAGGTGCAGCCGAACTCGGGCGACATGTTGCCGATCGTGGCGCGGTCGGCGAGCGGCAGGCCCGCGAGGCCGGCGCCGTGGAACTCGACGAACTTGCCCACCACGCCGCGCTCGCGCAGCATCTCGGTGACGGTCAGCACGAGGTCGGTCGCGGTCGCACCCTCGGGCAGCTCGCCGTGCAGCTTGAAGCCGAGCACCTGTGGGATCAGCATCGGCACCGGCTGGCCGAGCATCGCGGCCTCGGCCTCGATTCCGCCGACGCCCCAGCCGAGCACGCCGAGGCCATTGACCATCGTGGTGTGGGAGTCGGTGCCGACGAGCGTGTCGGGGTACGCCTGGACCGGACCGTCCCCGGAGAACCGCGACCCCCCAGCCCCCTCGCCATCCTCGTCCGTCGAGAACACGACGCGCGCCAGGTACTCGAGGTTGACCTGGTGCACGATGCCCGTGTCGGGCGGCACCACCGCGAAGTGCTCGAAGGCGCCCTGGCCCCAGCGCAGGAACGAGTAGCGCTCCTGGTTGCGCTCGAACTCGCGCTCGGCGTTGACGCGGAAGGCGTCGCGCGTGCCAAACGCGTCGACCTGCACCGAGTGGTCGATCACGAGCTCCGCCGGCGCCAGCGGGTTGATCCTGGCGGGGTCGCCGCCCATCGCGGCCATCGCGTCGCGCATCGCGGCGAGATCGACGACGGCGGGCACGCCGGTGAAGTCCTGCATCAGCACGCGGGCGGGCGTGAAGGCGATCTCCCTGCTCGGGCGGGCCTTCGCGTCCCAGCCGGCGAGCGCCTCGACGTCGGCCGCATCGACCGACCCGTTGCCCTCGGTACGCAGCAGGTTCTCGAGCAGGATCTTCAGCGAGAACGGCAGGCGGGCCACGTCGTGGCGCTCGGCCAGCGCGGCGAGGCGGAAGACCTCGTACTCGCGGTCGGCCACTCGCAGCGTGCCGCGCGCGCCGAAGCTGTCGCTCGGCACCGCCCTACCCTCCCACCGGCCGCGCCTGCTCGATCGCACGCGAGATCGCGCCGGTGACGTTGCCCTTGCCGTTGCGCTTGCCCTCCAGCAGCGCGGCGTCGCACACCTCCAGCAGTTCGTCGCCGCTCATCGGCTCGTGCCACTCGGCGACGCCCATCGAGGCCGACATGCCGCTCGAGCCGTCGGGGAAGCGCACGGCGCGCATCCGCTGAAGCGCACGGCCGGCGGCGGCCACGGCGCTCTCGATGTCGGCGTTGGGGAGGATCATCACGAACTCGTCGCCGCCGTAGCGCGCGACGCGGTCGAACGCGCGAAACTCGCCCATCAGCGCACCCGCCACCTGGCGCAGGATCGAGTCGCCGACCTGGTGGCCGTAGCGGTCGTTGACGAGCTTGAAGTCGTCGAGATCGACGATCGCGCACGACAGGCGTCCGCCGGAGCGCTGGGCGCGGCCGATCTCCTCGTGCAGCCGCCGGCGCATCGCGCGATGGTTCAGGCACCCCGCGACCGAGTCGGTGCCGGCCTCCGCGCGCGCCCGCAAGAGCGCGAGCGCGATCGCCGCCTGGTCGACGAGCGCGCCTGCCTGCTCGATCGCGCGCTCGCCGTAGGGCGCGGCCTCGCGACGCACGAGCACGACGACCGCCTCGACCTGGCCGGCCAGCGAGAGCGGCACGAGCAGCGCACAACCGAGCGCGCCGGGGGTCGGCGGCGCGGTCAGCGACAGCCGCGGAACGCTTGCGCTCAGCTCGCGCGGTCCGATCGCGAGGAAGCCGCGCGCGGTGCTCGCCACCCAGCCCACCCCGGGCGGGCGCTCCTCGGGCGGGGCGAGATAGCTGAGCCGCCCGTCGCCCTCCAGCAGATACACGACCACCGACTCGGCGCCGGCACCGGCGCCGACGCCGGCGAGACGGTGGATGTGGACCTCCTCGGCGTCCATCGTGGCGATCAGCTCGCGCGCGAGCCGATCGAGCACCGCCTCGCTGTCCTGCGCGGTGTCGGCCAGCGCGGTGAGGCGACGTACGGCGGCGAACACAGGAGCAAGCTCCTGCTCCCGCGAGCTGGCTTTGACCGAGGCGACTGCCATACGCTCAATCTACCGAGATGACGCGACGGTTCGCGTCCGGCGAGACAATCTTTGCGCCAGCCGACCGGCTATTTGAACCGCAGCGTCACCGACGCCGAGGACTTCGGGATTTTCCTCGCCTTCGGCGCAAAGCCCAGGCGCACGTGCAGCGTCACGCCGTGACGGTGGCGGCCGAGCGCGCGCAGGCCGGCGCTCGACAGCGGCACCTCGATCGTCACGACCTTGGCTTTGCCGGGGCGCTTCACGCGCGAGCTCAGACCCTTGCCGCTCGCGGTCACGCGGCCGGCCGAGAAGACCTTCGCCTTGATGATCGCCCTGTCCCCGCGTATGCGGTGGGAGAGCACGGTGATCGGACAGTCGCCGACCGCGACCTTGGTGTTCTGCTTGATCGCCTTGCCGTTTTGAGCGGTGATCGTCGTGGGCATGATCAACGCCCCCTTGCAGAGGTTGCCGTTCGCCGCGAGCACCGAATCTTTGCCCATCGGCAGCCTCACTTCGAAGCTCGAGACCGGGACGTCGGGGATCGAGGCATAGTCGGATGTCGTCACGCCTTTGGAGATGTTGGTGTTGCCCACGAGGATCACGGTCACCCCGTCGCCCTGCAGCACCAGGTCGAGGTCGGGGAAGGCGGCGCCGCCGTGCGACACGAAGATCGCGGTACCGGTCAGCTTGCCCGGCAACACCGGCGTGGTGACGGTGGCGCTGCCGACCCTCGACAGCGGCGGGCAGCCCAGCGGGTTGGCGGTGAAGATTGCCGCCGGGCAGGCGTTGTTGAGCGTGCTGATGCGTGAGACCAGTCGCTTCGGCAGCGTTACGAGCACCGACTTGATGTTGGCCTGAGGGCCGGCCGGGTAGGCGAGCTTCACAACCAGGATCGCACCGTTCGCACGCGAGGTCTTCGCGTTGGTCGAGGCGGTGAGCTTCGGCGCGAAGGCGAGCGCGCTGCATCCCGTCGCCTGGAATGGGGTTTGGAGATTCTGGGTCGTGCCGAAGGTCGAAGTGAGCGTCGTTTCGGTGTTCAACGCGGCGCAGCTGGTGGGGTTGATCGCAAAGTTCGCGCGATTTACGTTCACGTCGATCGAGCGCAGGCGCAGCGGCACGCCGCCGACGATCGTCGGGAGCTGGCTCGAGACGACAATGCGCGAAGTGAACGGTTCGACGCCGATGGCGGCTCGTGTCACGATCTTGCCGTAGTCGAACGGGCCGACTTTTTCAGCCGGCACGACGACCGAGAGACCGTATGGGGCGTTGTCGTAAGGGCCGGTCAGGTAGGCCGTGCCGGGCAGCGTGAGCGGCGAGGAGCCGGAGCCGAGCGAGGCGCTGACCGTCCCGATCTGGCTTGCGGCCCCGCATTCGCCGCTCTGCGCCTGCGGTTCGCCGCAGAGGGTCACGTCGGGAATCTTGCCGACCAAACCCTCGGGCAAAACGGTGCTGAGCTTGGACACGTATTGCTGTCCTTCGCCACGAGTGAGGCTGAAGTTGAAGCTGGTGCCCGCGCCACCAGTCGCCGGGTTGGTGCTCGCGCTCTGGCTGAGTGCAAAGGGCAATGGCGAGGGGCAGGCGCCGCCTTTGCCGTCGAAGTCGATCGGGAACGACATGAGCGGTTCGGCCGGTGGGTTGCCGCTGTATGGGGTGAGACTGGAGTCCGTGATCGCCGGCCCGCACATCAGCGGGTTGGCAAGCGGGGTGTGGGGGCCGTCCAGCGAGAGGATGAAGTCGCTGAAGGGCACCTGCGGTGCTTCGAGCACCGTTGTCGTGAGTCGACCGGTGCTCGCACTGGCAGCGACCTTGCCTTCGAGACGCACGGCCACTCCATAGCGTGGCGCTTCGGCATTGACGAAGATGCGGTACTCCCCGTCGGATTCGGGATTGGTGCTGGTGGGCTGTCCGACGTAAACGGAGCCCACGAGCGATTTGGGCGGGAGGTCCGGCGTTTCGATCGCGGCAGTGCCGATCTTGGAGCCTGCGGGGCAAGTGACCGGAGTGGCCGTGCCCTTACCAAATTGCGCATCGCTGCACGCTTCGAGCCCGTTTGCCACGGCCGGATTGAGCGTCATCCCTTCCGGCAGCGCCACCCGCACATCCTTGACCGTCGAGGAGTTGAGCGTGCCCGCACTTTCGCTTTGAGGCACCTTGACTTCCACCGTTGCCGCGTCGGGTCTATCTGACTGGCTTTGGCCCGCGGCAGGCGTGACCGCTACTTCAGGTTTGAACGGGACTTCTTTACAGCCGCTCACGCTGACGGCTTTGGGGGGTTGACCGGAAACCGTCTGGTACTCCTTGAATTGACCAGAGCTCTGGTAGAAGTCGGCGTGAAGATAGGAGGTCTGTGTACCGCAGACGCTCGGCAGGGTGAGAAAGGTGCCGTTGCCGGCCGTTCCGTTGAACTTGAGCCGCGACTTGACCACCGCGATCGTCGTCGGGATTTCTTTGATCGTGAAGAACTCGTGGTAATCGCCTGTCGGGACTTTGCTGTTTTCGCTGGTTTCGGCTTCGCGATACCAGCTGATGCCTCCGACGATCAGGACGTGAAGTTCGATCAGCGGCGGGACGCTCAGGTCAAAGCCAAACTCCGCAGGAACACCCTGTGGCTGGACGATGTTGTACATGGGGAGCGAGATGGGGCCGATCTTGGTAATGCCGAGGAAGGCTGTAATTTCGTCGCTGCCGACCTCAGATCCAACTGGACAAGTGCTCGATTCAAACTGTTCCTTGGTGCACTGTTCGGTCGCCTGCGGGTTGACCGCGAGGCCCGGCGGGATGTCCACGCGCACGTCCCTGATGCTGCCTTCCGGTTCGCCAGAGGGAGCCGTGTTGACTTCAAAGCCGGTGATTCCGAGGGGAGGATGCCCAGCCGCCTGCGTGAAGAACTGCGCTTCCGGGGAGGCGTATGTGCATTCAGGCGCGTCGGACTTGCACGTACCGGCTTCGAAGGTTTTGATACCCGATTCGGCCTGCGCCGCCGGCGTCGCCAAGGCGACCGTCGTGCCCACGAGCGCGGCAACGATGAAGGTAGGTGCGGTCAGCCTCATGAATCCCCTCCGGTGGTCGTGCTTCCTGCACCTCGCACCTACCCGCTGTCATGCGCTCTAACCGTAAACTCCCATGGAACAACAACTCGGGCCGGCCCGCGACTCGGACCGACCCGTGCCTCCGACCGACCAGCACCTCCGACCGACCCGCGACTCGGATCGACCAGCGCCTCGGACCGACCCGATAGGTCTCAGGCCGGTCCTGGCGAGGCTTTATTTGAAGAGAACCGTCGTGTAGGCCGTCGAGGTTTTCTTGCCTTTGGCCTTCGGCACGAAGCCGACGCGCACGCGCGTGGCCAGCGGGCGGGTGCCGGTGGTGACGGGTATTTCGAGCGTCACCTTCTTGGCTTTGCCCGGGTGCTTGTAGATGTTCCTCAGGTGCGACCCGCCGCCGCTGACGCGACCGGCTTCGGGCGCCCTGACGGTGAGCACCGCCTTGTTGCCCTTGGTCTTGGCCGAGAGAATCGTGATCGGGCATTCGCTCACCGCGATCGTTGTGTTCTGCTTGAACACCTTGCCGTTCTGGGCGGTGATCGTCGTGGGCATCACGAGCGTCTGCTTGCAGATGTTGCCGACCGCGGCGAGCGCCGAGTTGGGGCCGGAGGGCAGCTTCAGTTCGAAGCCCGTGAACGGCGCGTCGGGGTTGGAGGCGAACGTGGTCGTCGTGACGCCGCCCTTGATGTTCGTGTTGCCGACGAGGATGATCGTCACCCCGTCGCCTTTGAGCACGAGGTCGACGTCGGGGAACGCGGCGCCGCCGTGGGAGACGTAGTAGGCGGGCCCACTCAGCTGGCCGGGCAGCACGGGCGTTTTGACGCGTGCTGTGCCGATCACCGAATTGGCCGGACAGGCGGCGGGGTTGGCGTTGAAGACCGCGGCCGTGCAGGCGTTTTTGAGCGTCGTCAGCCGCGAGGGCAGCTGCTTGGGCAGCGTCACCACCACCGACTTGAAGTTCGCCTGCGAGGTGCTCGGGACGTTGATGTTGGTGACGAGCGACGCGCCGTTCGCACGCGAGGTTTTGCCGCTGGAGGAGGCCCCGAATTTGGGGGCGAACGTGAGACCTTCGCAGCCCGTCGCCTGGAAGGGCGTCGAGATCGCCTGGGTGGCGCCGCCGCTCGAGCCGAGCGTGGAGCCGGTCGCCTGCGCGGCGCAGTTGGTCGGGTTGAGCAGGAAGCCCTGGCGGTTGATCGACAGCGTCAGCGTTTTCAGGCGCAGCGGAATGCCCTTGAAGATCGTGGGCACCGCGCTTGAGACCGTGACTCCGGCGGTGTAGGGGTTGACTTCGATCGTGCTGCGCACAACCACGTTACCGAGACTGAACGGGCCGACGGCGGCGTTGATCACCGTGGTCATGCCATACGGCGCGCTGCCCGTCGGTCCGGTGAGGTACACCGGGCCCGAGAACTGGATCGGCGCGCCGCCGGAGCCGACCGTCGTGGTGGCGGTGCCGATCTGGCTTTCGGCCGGGCATCCCACGCCGGTGGAGGCAGCCGGTTCGGGGCACAGCGGCACCGAGGCGATCTTGCCGACCAGGCCGAGCGGCAGCGCGGTCGATACGTGCGAGAGGTACTGCTGTCCATCGGCGCGCGCCAGGTTGAACGTGAAGCTCGTGGGCGCTGCGCCGGTCGCGGGCTGCGAGCTCGTGCTCTGCGTCAGCGAGAACGGCAGCGGCGACGCGCACGCTCCGCCGGCGCCGTTGCTGTCGACGAGGAACGTCGAGAACGGGTTCCTGTTGGCCGTGCCCGTGTAGGGGGTGAGGGTCGTTTCGGCCGTGGCCGCGCCGCAGCTCAGCGGGTTGGCGATCGGCGCGAGCGCACCGCCTTTGAAGGCCAGCTTGATGTTGCTGAAGGGCTGTTCGGGGTTGTTCAGGAACGTGGCCGTCACGCGCCCCGTGGTTTCGTTGGTCGTGACCGTGCCCTGCAGGCGCACGGAGATGCCATAACGTTCGGAGTCGGCGTTGATGTAGATCGTGTAGGGCGAGCCCGTCAGCGGTTCGGTGCCGCCGAGGTAGATGTGGCCCTTGAGCGGTTCGCTCGCGGGCAGGTCGGGCACGGTCAGCGTGACGGTGCCGAGGCGAGATTCGACCGGGCAGGCGATCGCGTTGCGCGTGCCGATGCCGATCTGCGCCGCCGAGCACGTCTTCAGGCCCGTGGCCGCCGGCGGGTTGAGCGTCATGCCTTCGGGCAGCGTTATCGTGGCGTTGCGCAGCTGCGAGGAGTCGAGTTCGGTCGGCAGCGCGCTGTGCGGCACGGTCAGTTCGGTGGTGACGCCGTCGGGCTGGTCGGACTGGGTTGTGGCCGGCTTGACCGTGAAGGTCGGTTCGAAGGGAGGCGAGACGAACGCCCCGCCGCCGAGGCAGCCTTCGGTGCCGATGGGGGCTTCGTATTGACGCGCGCCGGATTCGCCGGCCAAGGTCTGGAGTGTGACGGTGTTGGTCGTGTAGAAGCCCGGTCCGGCGCAGTTGCTCGGATTCGTGATGAACCCGCCATGACCCGTGTTCCCCAGATTGCCGTAGAGGCTAAGCCTCGAGGAGATCAGCGGGGGTTCGGGCGATACGCTGATTTCGTAATAGTCGTGATAGTTGCCGGCCCATTCGACATGACCTTCAATCAAAGTATGGGCATACAACCCTGGGTCTCCGAGAGGTTCAAGGCTTATCGCGACGGCAAATAGAGACGCATCGCCGTTTGGCGGGACCACGTTGTAGACCTTGCCTTCCAAGGGAGCGTCTTTTCCCGACCCGACATAGACGATGACCTTGTTGACACCTATTTCGGTTTCCGCACTGCACTTCGGTTCCGTATAAACGCCAGGGACAAGCTCATGGCCTTCGAATTCTTCCATCGTACACTGCTTCACTGCCTCAGGATTCGTACTCACACCAGGCGCCACGTCTGTGCGGACGTGCGTAACCTGACCAGTCGGCACCGCGTTCGGGACGCTGCCGATCGTGTTGATGCTGAAGGCCGTGATTCCGTAGGCCGGATGACCAGCGGCCTGTGTGTAGCCAGCTTCCCTGGCTTCGGTCAAGCTGGGTTCCTTCGGGAACGCCGAGTACGGGCCGAGAAGGGTTTCTTCGCCGCATTCGGAGTGACCGACCTTGCAGTTGGCCGCAACAAACCGTTCCACCCCAAACCCGGCCGCCTGCGCGGACGCCGCCGAGAAGGCCACGATCGCGCACGCAACCGCCCCTAGAAGCCATACGCGAACCCTGAACCCCATGCAATCATCCTCCTGAGCCGAAACAAATCGAGTGCTTGTGTAGAAGTCAGTCTACGAACACAACCCACATCTACCCGGATCGATGCGGTCCCAGTCTCGAACACGCGTCGGACGGCGCCGCCCGAACGGCCTTCGGAGCCGCAAGAATGGGGCGCGATGAGCTTCGGCACGCTTGCGCTGATCGGCCTGTGCGGCTTCGCCGGACCGCTGCTCTCGGCGGGCGCGCGGGGGGCCGCACCGGTCGTGATCGGCGAGCTGCTGGCCGGCATCGTGCTCGGGCGCACGGGGCTTGACGCGATCGACACGGGCAACGCGACGCTGTCGTTCCTGGCCGAAATCGGCTTTGCGATGCTGATGTTCTCGGCCGGCATGAGCGTGCCGCTGCGCGAGCCGGGGCTGCGCGAGTCGCTCGGCAAGGGCGCCACGGCGGCGGTGCTCGTGGGCGCGCTCGCGGTCGGCGGCGGGCTGCTGCTGGCACGTATCGGCGAAGTCAATCACCCCGCGATATACGCCGTGCTGATCGCCTCGGGGTCGGCGGCGGTGGTGCTGCCCGTGCTGCAGGAGCGCCGTCTTGCAAGTCCTGTTGCACTGGCGATCATGGCGCAGGTGACGGTCGCCGACATCGCGTCGACGGTGGCGGTGCCGCTCGTGCTGGCGCCGAGCCGCGCCGGTCGCGTGGTGCTCGGCAGCGCGATCGTGGCGGCGTGCACGGTCGCGCTGCTGGCGGCGGTGCGACGCGTGCGCGGACGCCCCCAGGTGCACACGCTGCGCCAGCTCGGCAAGCGCCGCGGCTGGGCGGTGGACCTGCGGCTCGCGCTGATCGTGCTGTTCGGGCTGGCGTGGCTGACCGAACGCAGCGGCGCGAGCGTGCTGATCGCCGGCTTCGGCACGGGGCTGATGGTGGCCTCGATCGGCGGCCCGAAACGGCTCTCCAACGAGGTGCTCGGCATCTCCGGCGGCTTCTTCATCCCCCTGTTCTTCGTGGTGCTCGGCGCGCGCCTGGACCTCAGCGGGCTGTTCTCCAGCGCCAGCCTGATCGCGCTCGCGGCCGCGCTCGCGGCGCTCAACATCGCGATCCACGTGCTCGCCGCGCGGATCTTGCGCCAGCCGCCCGCGGCGGGCCTGATCGCTTCCGCGCAGCTCGGTGTGCCCGCGGCGATCGTCGCGCTGGGGCTGTCCGAGCACGTGCTCAGCGCCGCCCAGGCCGCCGCGATCATCCTCGCCGCGCTAGTCAGCATCGGCGCCTGCTCGATCGGCGCGGCGCTGCTCGAGCGAGGCGACCGCGACCGCGCTCAGGCGCGTGAGGGCGCGGTCTGAGCGCCCGCCGCCAGGGCTGTCGCCTGAGACTCGATCATCCTTGCAAATCGAAAGCTGGACTTTATAATTGCAAGGATGATTGTTAGACGGGTGCTACCTGAAGTCGAGGAACTGCTCGAAAGCATGCCGGCGGTCGCCCTGATCGGTCCGCGCCAGAGCGGCAAGACCACGATCGCAATCGAGATCGCCAACCAACGGCCGTCGGTGTACCTGGATCTGGAGTCCGCAGAGGACAGGGCGCGCGTGGCCGAGCCCGCGGCGTACTTCGCCGATCACATCGACGAGCTGGTCGTCCTCGACGAGATCCACCGTGCCCCCGGCCTGTTCGAAGCGCTGCGCGGCGTCATCGATCGAGGCCGGCGCGAAGGCCGGGCAAATGGACGCTTTCTGCTGCTGGGCTCGGCCGGGATAGACCTGCTTGCGCAGTCCGGGGAGACGCTTGCCGGCAGGATCGCCTTCGTCGAGCTTGCACCTTTCGACATCACAGAGCTCGCGGGAGAGCAGCCAGTGGCCCTAGACCGACTGTGGGTGCGCGGGGGCTTTCCCGACAGCTTCCTGGCGGCCAGCAATCGAGCGAGCCTGCGGTGGCGCCAGGACTTCATCCACACCTACCTGGAGCGCGATATACCGCAGCTCGGGCCGCGTATCCCGGCCGAGACGCTGAGACGGCTGTGGACGATGTTTGCCCACAGGCAGGGCGGGCTGTTCAACGCCGCCGAGTTGGGGCGAGGGCTCGGGGTCACCTCGCCGACGGTCTCGCACTACCTCGATCTGATGGTCGACCTGCTGCTCGTGAGACGCCTCGCGCCATCGTTGTCGAACGTCGGCAAGCGGCTCGTGCGCTCGCCGAAGGTGTACATACGCGATAGTGGCCTGGTGCACGCTTTG
Organism: uncultured Solirubrobacterales bacterium; assembly: GCA_963831995.1. Classification (GTDB taxonomy): domain Bacteria; phylum Actinomycetota; class Thermoleophilia; order Solirubrobacterales; family Solirubrobacteraceae; genus Palsa-744. The sequence goes on from CAWHSI010000005.1 coordinate 181,665, forward strand.
CTGAGACTGGCCGACAAGGAGGCGATCCTCGGCCATCCGATCGCGGGGCCCAGCTGGGAGGGAATGATCGTCGAGAATCTGCTCGCCATCGCTGGAGAACAGGTCGAGGCGGGCTTTTACAGAACGAGCGCGGGCGCCGAGATCGACCTCGTGCTGCGGTGGCCCGACGGCAGCACGTGGGCGATAGAGATCAAGCGCAGCATGGCCCCAACTCTGGAGCGCGGCTTTCATTCGGCGCTCGCCGACCTGGAGCCCGAGCGAGCGCTGATCGTCTACCCCGGCGAGGAGCGCTACCGCGTCTCGGCCTCGGTCGAGGCGGTTGGACTGGCGGAGCTGTGCGCGCAGATACGCACGCAGGCGTGACCGGCGAATCGGGTAACCCATAGGCTGCGCCGATGCGGTGGCTTGTGGACGGCATGAACGTGATCGGCACGCGGCCCGACGGCTGGTGGAAGGACCGCCACGAGGCGATGGTGCGACTCGTGGGCCAGCTGGAGCTGTGGGCGGCCGCCGGCGGGGAGGACGTGACCGTGGTCTTCGAGCAGCCGCCGAAACCGCCGATCCGCTCGAGCGTGATCGAGGTCAAGCACGCGCCGCGGCCGCGGCGCGACTCCGCCGACGACGAGATCGTGCGGCTGCTGAAGCTCGAGCCCGAGCCGGGGCTCGTGCGCGTCGTGACCTCCGACCACTGGCTGTCGGACCGCGTGCACGCCGAGGGCGCGAGCGTCGAGCCCTCGGAATGGTTTCGCGGGCAGATCGAAGCGGAGTAGGGGCGCGCGGCGCCGCCGGCACAGTCCGGCTCAGGTGCACGCTCGGCGCCCGCGCGCGCGGCGCTCAGAGCACCGGCGGCGGGTGCCCTTCGGCGCCGGCGAGCAGGCTCGGCTCCCACTCGCACACCTGGCAGGCGTGGCGGAAGGCCGAGCGCGCGAACTCCAGCGCGAGGCCGTGCGGGTCGGGGGCGGCGAGCACGTCGTCCCAGTCGAGCACATACTCGCCGAGCGCGCCGTCCCAGCGCGCGGACGCGGGCGCGATCGTCGCACCGCCGAACCCGCTCGGCGCGGGGTGCGCGTAGGCGTAGAACGCGGGCTTCTCATAGCGCGCGTCGCCGGGCCACCAGCCGACCGCGACCTCCTGTGCGTTCATCGCGTTGCGCATGATGAAGTCCTGCGAGGGCGGGTCGGCGGGCAGCCCCGAGAAGAGGTTGACGGCCAGGTCGAACGACCCCCACCAGGCGTTGACGGGCGTGGAGCGCCCGCGATAGGGCGCGCGGAACGCGGCGAGCACCAGCGCGGCCTGCGTGGCCGCCGCGAAATAGCGCTCGACCTGGGCGGAGTTGTAGTGGGTGTGCTCGTGGTCCTCGTCCAGCGGCACGCTCCAGCCCACCTCCTGCGGCGTCGGATCGATCTCGACCGGTCCCGCGAGCCCGCCGACGGCGTCCAGCAGCTCGCGCGTAACCCACCCGACCGGCCGGTCGGGCATCAGCGCGACACGCGAGATGCGCCCGTCGCTGCGCTCGGCGCGCGCCTCGTGCGCGTGCAGGTCGAGCAGCACCACCAGCGAGCCCTGCCCGTTGGGCGCCCGCAGCGGCAGCGTCTCCCATCCGCGCGCGGTCAGCCGCAGGGCCGCGTGCTGCAGCTGCGGCTCGGGCGGGGCGAGCGCGACCGCCAGCTTGCCGAGCACCTGTGTGTGCGCGTGCAGCGTCTCGCACGTGTCCCTCCACTCGGCGTATGGGAGAGCGGGCCAAGCGGAGGGCATGGGCGTACGCTACAGCCCCGCGCCCGACGATTCAACGGGCGAGCCGCATTCAGGCTGCGTCCTGATCTTTGCGATAGTGCGAATTGTTGTGCTGGCCGCGCAGGCGCAGGGCTCGCTGGATCGCCGCCCCGAGCTGCTCCATGGTGAACGGCTTCACCAGCGTGGCGGCGAATTCGACGCCGACCTCGGCCAGCTCGGGCGGCGGGGCGGTGACGCTCGCGCACACGATCGGCAGCGAGGGCAGCGCGATCGACGCGGCCTGGGCAAGCGCCACGCCGACCGGCGAGGCCGGCTCGAGGAGCAGCACCTCTGCGCCGAGCAGCTGCTCGGCGCAGGCGGCGCGCGCCACCACCGGCTCGTGGCCGAGGCGCGAAACCATCCGCTCCAGCAGTCGCCGGACATCGGCGTGGGGCTCGCTGATGAGGATTCTTGCCATACACAGACGATCGACCGGGCGCGCCTGATTTCGGCCGGCGATCGGTATGGATGCGGTATGGCCCGAATTTGCTTTTCTGGCCGGTACATGTACCGGCCAGCCTGAGGGTGCATGCACCCTCAGGGACCGGGCCGCATGCGGCCCGGTCTTCTCCGAATATATGAATGGGCGCACCAGCCGGTGCGCGACCCCCGGCACTGTGGAATGCTCGGTGGCATGGCCGGCCTACGAGCACGTCGAGTTGCGCTGCAGGCGCGAGTCGCGGCGCTGGTGCGTGCGATCGAGGAGGACGACGAGGCGCTCGTGCGCCAGCTCGTGCGGCTCAGCCGCTCACGGCGGTGGCTTGCGCCGCTGGCGTTTACGATCGGCGCGTTCGCGATGCTGATCGACGGGCTGCGGCTGCTGCTGTCCAACTGGCGGCTGACGCTGATTCAGATCCTGCCCGCGATGTGGATCTGGCTGGCGATGTTCGACCTGCGCGCGCGCGTGCTGCACGGCAGGTCGTTTCCCTCGCTGCGCGGCCCGGTGCTGATCCCGCTCGGCCTGGCGATCGTCGCGATCACGATGGCGTGCTTCTTTCTGAACGCGGTGTTCGCGTTCGCGATCGCCGGACGGCGACCGCCCAGGATCCGTCCCGCGTTCGCCGCCGCTGGAGGCCACATCGTGCCGATCCTGGCGTGGGGCGCCGCCGTCGGCGCGCCGCTGGCGGTCGGGGTGATCCTCGCGCCGCGCTGGGGCAAACCGTGGTTTGCACTGTGCCTCGGCGCCGTCACCGCCGTGATGATGGTGTGCTACGTCGCGGTGCCCTCGCGCCTGATCGGCGCCAGGCCGGCCTACTCGCGCCGCGACAAGCTGACCGCCGGCGCGCTCGGCGCCGCGCTCGGCACGACCGTGTGCACGCCCCCCTATCTGCTCGGGCGCATCGGCATCCTGATGCTCGGCTCGAAGATCCTGTTCGTGCCGGGCATCGTCGTGCTCACCGTCGGCGTCACCCTGCAGGCGGGCGCCACCGGCGCGGTGCGCGCGGTGAAGCTGAGCGCCCGGCTGACCGGCGACCCCACGCGCGCCACCGCCCTGGCGCGCAGCAACGCGGAGCGGCCGCACGGCTGAATCCGGCCGGGTGGCGAGCGGATTCCGCCGTTGGCCAGTTGGCAGGCGTTTATTCAGTCGACGGCGACGTCCAGAGACTCGCCAGTGGCCATGCTTCGAGACGCTCGCCGAAGGACAGACGCTCGCTGCCCGGGTAGAGCACGACGCCTCGGGCGAAGCGCTCCGGGCCGATCCGCTCGGCCATCTTGGCGAGGTGCTTGAAGTCCTCTCCGCGCACCATCGCGGTGGCCTTGACCTCGACCCCGGCCAGGCGCCCACCGGCTGCTTCGAGCACGAAGTCGACCTCTCCCCCGGTGGTTGCGCGCATGTGCATCAGTCGTGCACGCGGTGCTTTGGCGGCGGAGATCTGCTTGACGAGCTCCATCCCTACGAAGCACTCCAGGAGTACGCCGAGCAACGAGTCGTCTGCCGCCAAGCGCTCCCGGTCGGCGCGGAGCAGGTGCGCGAGCAGCGCGGAGTCGGAGATCAACAGCTTGGGGGCCTTGGCGAGCTGCTTGATCAGGTTGGTGTGCCAGGCCGGCAGAGGGCAGACCAGGAAGATGTTCTCAAGCAGGGTGAGGTAGCGGTCCAGCGACGCTCGTGGAATCCCAACCGAGCTGCTCACATCCGTCTTGTTCAGCGGCGCCCGCACCCGGGCCGCAAGCGAGGCAAGCACCGCCGGGATCTGCGTGAGACGCTCGATGTTGGCCAGTTCGCGCAGGTCGCGCTGCACGATTGCCGTGAGATAGGAGTCCAGCCACTCCGACCTGCGATCGTCCTCGCGTGCGAGGGCCTCGGGAAAGCCGCCGCGCAAGATGCGCTCGATGAGTTGCGCGCGAGTGGTGGCCGGTGCGGGCGCGAGCGATGCTCGGGGGTCGAACAGCTGCTCGACGATCGCTCCGCGCACGCCGGCGATCTCGGCCTGCGAGAACGGCCACAGCGTATGAACCTCCACACGTCCGGCGAGCGACTCGGAGACCGCGGGCAAGAGCATCACCTGCGCAGAGCCCGTCAGGACGAAGCGGCCCGGAGCACGGTCGCGATCGATGCTCGCCTTGACGGCAAGCAGCAGCTCGGGCGCACGCTGGATCTCATCGATGACGAGCGCACCTGCCGCACGCTCGACGAACCCAACCGGATCGCGGCGAGCCGCATCGAGCGTGCGTAGATCGTCGAGCGTGGTATAGCGAGCCGGGTGGGGGCCGGCCGCGAGCTGCTGCACGAGTGTGCTCTTGCCGGCCTGTCGCGGGCCGACGAGCATCACGGCAGGCGTATCGCCGAGGGCTGCCATGAGGCGGGGAGCTATTGCACGCTTGACGGTGACCATGATCGAGTTTGCCCACTCAGTGGTCATTATACGCCCACTCAGTGGTCGATTTATGATGACGATGCTGCTGCTCGGTGCGAGCGCTCCAGGCGAGGCGCCTTGCCCTCGCGCTGGCTAGAGTGCTTGAGCCCGATGACACGCTCGAATGCCTCTCAGCTTGACCCTGCGCCCGAGCGGGGTTCGGTTGCGATCTGCGTACCGGTGGCGGCGAGCGGCGAGCCCGCGCTTGCCACGATCCGCGCCGTGCTCGAGCACTCCGACGCGGCGGTGCCGATCCTGCTCGCGGGCCCGGCCGAGGCGCTCGCGGCGCTGCTGGAGGAACCGCTGCTGCAACCGCGCGAGGGGCGATCGCTGCTCGCGACTGCCGAGGAGGGCGGGCAGAGCGCCGCCCTCAACCGGGCGGTGCGCGACTGCCACCCGGCGGACGTGGCGCTCGCGATGCCGGGGTGCGTCGTGACCGCGGGGTGGCTGGAGCGCCTGGCGGCCGCGGCTGGCAGCGACTCGATCGTGGCCAGCGCCACGCCGCTTTCGATCGGCGGGGGCGGCGTCGAGGTGCTCGACACGGGGCCTGGCGACACCGCCGCGCGGGCAGAGCGCGCCGCCCACGACGGGCCGGCGCTGCACCCGCGGATCGCGGCGATCGGCCCCGGCTGCGCCCACATCCGCCGCCCGGCGCTGGAGCTGGTCGACCCGCTCCAGGAGAGCCTCCCGCTCGAGCTCGCGCTCGCGCGGATGGCGCGCGCGATGAGCGCGCTGGGCCTCGTGCACGTGGCCGCCGACGACGCGCTCGTGCTCGGTCCCCCGAGCGGGGCGGCCCGGCACGGCGAGCCGGCCGGCGGCGGGGACCCGCTCGAGCGGACGCTGAGCGGCGACGAGTCGCTGCCGCTGCGCCGCTCGCTGGATCGCATCCGCATCGCGCTGCGGGGGCTGTCGGTGACGATCGACGGGCGCTCGCTGACCGAGAGCGTCGGCGGCACGCAGACATATGCGCTGGAATTGATCCTCGCGCTCGCGCGCGAGCCGCGGCTGAGCGTGCGGGTGCTGGTCGCGCACGATCTCTCGGCGCGAGCCGCCGAGGCGCTCGCGAGCGCGCCGGGGGTCGAGCTGCTGAGCTACGAGCAAGCCGCCGCCGGCGCCGCCCCGAGCGACGTGGTGCACCGGCCCCAGCAGGTTTTCACGCCCGACGACCTCGCGCTGCTGCGGCTCGTCGGTCGCCGGGTGGTGGTCGGCCAGCAGGACCTGATCGCCTATCACAACGACACATACCATGCGAGCGTCGAGGCTTGGCGCGCGTACCGCCGCACCACGCGACTGGCGCTGGCCGGCGCCGAGCAGGTCGTGTTCTTCTCAGACCATGCTCGCCGCGACGCGCTGGCCGAGGACCTGCTCGCCGGCGCTCGCGCGCACGTCGTCGGGATCGGCGCCGACGCGCGGGAGCCTGCCGGCCCGGTCGGCGAGGCGCCGGACGGCGTGAGCGCGCGCGAACCGTTCCTGCTGTGCCTCGGCGCCGACTATGCACACAAGAACCGCCCCTTCGCGATCGAGCTGCTGGGGGCTCTGCGGGGCCTTGGATGGGAGGGCGGGCTCGTGCTCTGTGGCGCGAGGGTCGCGCACGGGTCATCACGCGAGCGCGAGCGTGAGCTGCTCGCCCGCGACCCGGAGCTGGCGCGCTTCGTCACGGACTTGGGGCCGGTCGGGGAGGGGGGCAAGCGATGGTTGTATGCGAACGCCCGCGCGCTCGTGTACCCGACGCTGTACGAGGGGTTCGGGCTGATCCCGCTGGAGGCGGCGCGCGCGGGGCTGCCCTGCCTGTTCGCCGCGCAGGCCTCGCTGGCGGAGGTGGCGCCCGACGCCGCCACGCTGATCCCCTGGGACGCCTCCGCCAGCGCCCGCGCGGCGCTGCCGCTGCTCGGCGAGGGCGCGGCGCGCGAGCGGCACCTGGCGAGGCTTCGCAACCACCGCGTGCCCTCGTGGGAGGAGCTTGCCCGCGAGCTGGTCGCGGTGTACGAGCGGGCGCTGAGCGCGCCCCCCGCCCCGGCGGCGCCGCGGGTCTGGCAGGAGCTGGAGCGCGAGGCGCACATCGTGGCGCTCGACGGCGACATCGCCGGGCTGAAGCAGACCGCGCAGGAGTACCAGGATGCCTACCACGCGCTGTCGGCGCGGGTGGAGCACGGGCTGGCGCTGATCGACAGGGGCGGACTGCTGAGCACCGAGCAGCAGCGCGGGCTGATGCGGGTCGCCGGGCGCGGGCGACTCGGCGCGCTGGCGCTCGCGCCGCTGTCGCTGCTGGGGCGCGGGCGGAGCGGGCGCCGTGCCCCTGAGCGGTGAGCTCTTCGGCGATAATGGCCCGCCGCGCCGGTGTCCGTCCATGACCGCTCCCTCGCACAGCTCGCCCGCAGCGCCCCGCGATGACCTCTGAGCATCGGAGCGCGCCGTTGGAGCGGGCCGCGGAGCTCGTGCAGCGCGGGCCCGCGCTCGCGCTCGGGGCGAGCCCGCGCGGAGCGCGCGGGCTGCTGCGCCGCGCCGTGCTGCGGCTGATCGGCCCCTTCGCCCACCACCAGCGCGAGGTCGACGGCGAGCTCGTGGGGGCGCTGCGCCAGCAGCAGGCGGAGCTCGAGCGCCTGGCGCAGCGCAGCTCCGAGCGGCTGGAGCGGCTCGAGGACCTCGCGCGCGAGCTGATCTTCACGGCCGAGCAGCTGCGCCGGGCGGCGGCCGAGTCCTCCGGGCAGGCCGTCGATGCCCTGGGCGAAGCCACGGCGGCGCGCGCCGAGATCGAGACGATCGAAACCATGCGCGAGGAACTGAACGCCGCCCCCTACATGTCGGGCACGCCGTTCGAGGAGTTCCGGGCGCCGGTCGGCGAGGTGCTCGGCTTCCGCTCGCGCAAGGCGCTCGACCCGGACGGCTCGGGGTATGCGGCCTTCGAGGACCTCTTCCGAGGCTCGGCCGCGCGCGTGCTGGAGGGCCAGCGCCCCTATGTGGACTTGCTCAGAGACCGCCAGCCCGTGCTCGACGTCGGCTGCGGCCGCGGCGAGCTGCTGGCGCTGCTTGCCGAGGAAGGCATCGCCGCGAGCGGAGTGGACAGCGACGCGGGCATGGTCGCACGCTGCCGCGCGCTCGGCTTGGATGTCGCCTGCGCCGACGCGGGCGAGCACCTGCGGGGCCTGCCCGACGGCCAGCTCGGCACGATCTTCTCCGCGCAGGTGATCGAGCACCTCCCCTACCGCGAGCTGATCGACATGCTGGAGCTCGCGCTGCGCAAGCTGCGCCCCGGCGGCCTGCTGATCGCAGAGACCGTCAACCCGCACCGGATCGCCTCGCTGAAGACCTTCTGGGTGGACCCCACCCACCAGCACCCGATCTTCCCCGAGGTGGCGCTTGCGCTGTGCGCGATCGCGGGGTTCGAGTCGGCATATGTGTTCGCGCCCACCTACCAGCGCTTCCACGACGCCCGCCTGCGCTCGCCCGCCTACGCGGTGGTCGCAACCGCGCCGCGGCGATAGAGCGCGGCCGGCGAGCATGCCCGGGGCGGCGGGGATGTCGTGTGGAACGATGTCGCCCATGCGCGTGGTGTCCCTCACGACCTCCTCCTCGCTCGCTCAGGCGGCGGCGCTGGCCGCCTCGGTGCGCCGGCACAACCCGGAGCTGGCCTTCGAGGCGGTGCTGATCGCACGTAGGGTCTCGCCCGACGCGCCGCTTCAGCCGGTGCTGCTGGAGCAGGCCGTGCCGCGCCTGCAAGTCGATGTGCAGACTCTGATCGCCTGCCACGACGAGCGCGACCTGATCGCGCTGCTGCTGCCGCGCTTCCTGGCCGCCTACGTCAAGCAGGTGGACGGTCCCGTGCTGCACCTGCCGCCGACGGCATGGGTCACGGGCGATCTGGCCCCGCTGGCCGACGCCGTGAGTACCGGCGGCGTGCTGCTCGCGCCACGCACGACCCAGGATCCCCCCGACGACGGGCTCGGACCCTCGGCCGCCGAGCTGGACGGCGCCGGGCGCATCTCGGAGGCGATCCTCGGCATCGACGGCGGCGCGAAGGCGGCTGGCTTTCTCGACTGGTGGGCGCAGCGGCTGGAAGCGATGCTCGGCTCGCTCGACGGCACGGAGGCGCGCGGGCGGCCCGAGGACCGGCCGTGGCTGGCGCGGCTGCTGGAACTCGCCCCGGCCCGCTTCGCCACCGCGGTGCTGGACGATCCCGGCTGCGGCGTGAGCGCCTGGAACCTGCACGAGCGCGCACTGGAGCTGAGCGCGGAGGGCCCCACGATCGACGGTCGGCCGCTGCGCTTCATGGAGCTCGACGGGTTCGATCCCGAGCACCCCTATCGCCTCAACGCGACCGCGACGCGCGTGCGCGTCAGCCGCTCGCCCGCGCTGCGCGAGCTGTGCGCGAGCTATGCCGGCGAGCTGCGCCGGGCGGGCTGGCGGGCGGGCGGCGGGGGTGTCGAAGTCGGCCGCCATCTCGCCAACGGGCTGCTCTACGACGAGGCGCTGGCCGCGCTGCACGCCCGCGCGAGGGCGCTGGGCGAGGATTTCGGCGACGTGCTCGCCGGGCCCGGATCGCAGGCGCTCACGGCGTGGCTCGAGGGGCCGGCGCCGCGCGGCGCCGCGCACGGGATCACGCGCTACATCTTCTATCGGGTGCTGCGCGAGCGACCCGACGTCAACCGCGCCTACCCCAACCTCGACGGGCCCGACGGCGCCGAGTACGTGGCGTGGTGCCGGGCCTTCGGCCAGCGCGAGCTGGGCATCCCCGAGCGCTTCATGCCGGCGCGCCGCGCGGAGAGGGCGGGGGTCGCCGGCGGGGACGACGCGGGGGTCGCCGGCGGGGAGCCGATCGGCGATGGCTCGGATGCGCACAACGGGTCACACACGGCGGCTGGCGGCGGCGCGCAGGGCGAGGCCCGAGCAGGCAAAGCGGGTACGGCAACAGGCGCCGAGAGGGGCGGCGAGGCCGGGGGGCGCGACGGCGAGACCCAGCCCGACTCAAACGCACCCGGCCCGCCGGCGGTGCGGGTCAGCGGCTATCTCGGCCATGCGCTCGGCCTCGGCTCGGCCGCGCGCGGGTACGCGCAGGCGCTGCGCGCGGCGGGCGTGCCGACGAGCACCGCGACGGTTGCCCTGGAGCACATGCGGCTGCCCGAGGATCTCGACGACGGCTACGGCCGCCACGCCTTCGAGGAGATGGTGCACGAGGGCGCGCACGGGTTCGAGCTGGTGGCGGTCAACCCCGACGAGCTGCCGGCCTTCGTCGAGCGGGTCGGCGAGCGCTACTTCCACGGCCCCCGGATCGGCATTTGGGGCTGGGAGACGAACAGCATCCCCGCGCGCTGGGCGAGCGCGTTCGAGCTGGTGGATGAGATCTGGGTGTACTCGCGCTTCATGGCGCAGAACATCGGCGCGGCGACCTCCGTGCCGGTGATCGCGCTGGCGCCCCCGGTGCAGGCGCCCGCTCCGCCGAGCGAGCCGCTGCGCCTCGGCGTGCCGGACGGCTTCCTGTTCCTGTTCGTGTTCGACTACCTCAGCACGATCCAGCGCAAGAACCCGGTCGGGCTGATCGAAGCGTTCCGCCGCGCGTTCGCGCCGGGCGAGGGCCCGCGGCTGCTGATCAAGACGATCAACGCGCCGCTGCGCCCGCTGGCGGAGGAGGCCGTGCTGTGGGCGGCGCACGGGCGCGAGGACATCCACGCGATCGACCGCTCGCTGAGCGCGAGCGAGCGCGACGGGCTGATGGCCGGCTGCGACTGCTACGTCTCGCTGCACCGCTCGGAGGGCTTCGGCCTGACGATCGCCGAGGCGATGGCGGTCGGCAAGCCCGTGATCGCCACCGGCTACTCGGGCAACCTCGACTTCATGAACAGCGCCAACAGCTACCTGGTCGACTATGAGATCGGCCGCGTGGGCCCCGAGTGCGAGATCTACCCCGCCGAGGGCGAGTGGGCCCAGCCAAGCATCGAGCACGCCGCACGGCTGATGCGAGAGGTGTGGGAGCACCGCGAGCAGGCAGCCGCGCGCGGAGAGCAGGCCAGGCAGGACATCGCACGCGAGCTATCGCCGCAGGCCACCGGCGCGAGGATGCGAGCGCGGCTGCAGGAGCGGGTCGCGCAGGCAAGCCCGGCGCTTGAATCTCGCTAAGCGCCCGGTTGCAGCCGAGCGAAGGCGCAACGAGCGCCATTGCAGGCACCTTTTCCGCGTTTGCTCCCCCACTATTCCGCATTTGCACAACCAACTTTCCGCGTTTGCAGCTGCTATTCTCCGCGTTTGCACGGTCCGGTTTCCGCGTTTGCAAGGACTCTGATGTTGATCGAACGTCACGCCCACAGGCTCGTCGTCGAAGCGCTCGGCTACAGCCGTGTCGTGTTCGTGATGGGGGCCAGTCGTCTTTGCAGTGGATCAGGATGGCTTAGAGCCGTTTGAGGCCGTCGCGCGCTTCGTTGCCATCTTCCGCTTGATCTCGTCAGCCAACCAAACGCGCCGATCGTCTCGGGGTTGGGTGACCTGTCGCCGAGCGGTTGGTCCGCCTGCTACGGCAAGGGCGGCACGCCGAGTTGCTTGCAGATCACAAGCGCCGTAGTACGAGGAATCCGAGAATGACGTGGGACTGTCACGGGTCGGGCGGCGGCGGGCGCGATCCACACGTCGTGCTTGCCGCCGTGCCTTAGCATCGAGGCCCCATGGCGACGAAGGTGTGCTTCCAGTTCGCGACGGCGGATCATGGCTTGGTCGCTTTCGTCTTAGGCGACCAGAGCCAGATATAGCGCGGCTCGTGGTGACTGTTCAGGTCGCGCGGGGCTTATGGGCTGGCGGCGTGCGGGATCCAGGGGTCGCGGGCGGCGAGGGCGGCGAGGGTGTGCGCGATTGGTTGGTGTTGCTTGGTGGCGGTGCTGAGGTAGGCGCGGATTGCGAGGAACTGCTCGGCACCGGTGAGTGTGCGCCAGCAGCCTGAGATCTTCTGCTGCAGCTTGACCATTCGGATGTCGCGCTCGGCGAGGTTGTTGTCGAACGGCACCCGGAAGTCGTATGCGAACCGCAGGACATCCTCGCGGTGGACATCGAGGCGGACGAGCAGGTTGTGTGCGGGGGTCTGGCGGATCACACCGCGCTTGCCGGTCGGGACCGTGCCGGCAGGGTTGGTCTGATAGCCCAGTGCGATGATCTGCTCATAACGCTCGCGCCGGGCAGCGAGCTTTTCGGGATCCAGGTGGTCTTGTCCAGCCGTCCGGGAGTCACGGACGAGGGTGTGTAATTCGCGCAGCAGTTGGTCCATCTGCACCGCCCATGCCTGCTGGGGATCCTCGGGTGCCGGCTCGATGATGCCGAGGAGCTCGCGGAGGTGATGCACGTTGCACAGAGCGTGCCGCATCTCGATGTACTTGCGGTAGGGCTTGAACCCGTCGTGGACCGCAATCCCCGTGAAGTTCGGGAGCACCCCGCCGTGATCGAGACCGTCAAACCCGCGCTTGTCGTGCAGCGAGTAGAAGGTCGCGTGCTCGGTGCTGGCAGAGAACAACCAGCGCAACTTCCCTTCCGCGCGAGCGCCTGTCTCGTCGAAGTGCGCGACCGGCGCCGCAGTGATCTGCCGGTGCACCTCATCCAAGAACGGCGCCAGGTCCTCCGCGCCGCGAGCGACGAACGCGGCCAGCGTCCCGGTCGAGATCGGCACCCCGGCCCAGTCCGATAGCAGGCGGGCGGCCCGCTGATAGGGAAGGTGCTGGAAGCTCACCAGGTAGATCCCCAACGCCCGCAGACGCGGCCCGTACTGCGTCGGCGCGCTGACCGCGGCCGGGAACGCGGCCGTAGTCTCATGCCCACACGCACATCGTCGCCTCTGCGCCCGATGCTCGACCGAGCGCAACCGGATCTCCGGAAGGTCGAACACCTGCCGGACCAGGAACCCAGCATCCTCACCATCAGCGAGATCCGCGTCGCAGGCCGCGCACACCGACGGTACGTGATCGACGATCTCATCCGCCACTGCGACCATCTCCAACCGCCCGCCGCGATGACCGGGTTGACCGCCCGGCTTACGACCCGACGGACGCCGCAGACTCTTCGCCGGCGGCTTTGAGAGCCCGTCCGAGGACGGCGGACGCGACGAATTACGCGAGTTCGCCGCCAACCGACGCTTCAGATCAGCGACCTCCGCACGCAGCTCAGCGACCTCGCCATCCAACCGCCGGATCGTGGCTGCCTGCTCAACGACAAGCACCGCCAACTGCTCATACGACGGCCTCCGCGAGGACACATAACCAAGTTCGCGCTCACCAACCCCACCCCTGCACGACCTGAACAGTCACGCTCGTGAGTGCTTATTGGAGTTGGCTTCTTGGCTACCATCACAAGAACCATGACAGAGCGCTCAACCCTATCTCGACCTTCAGGACCTCCCGCGGTTGACCGGCATATCGAGCTTATCTCAGCCCCATCAGTCGCAGTTCCTCGCACGTCCGCTCTAAGAACAGGTTGAGCACCAGAAGGCTAGTCGCCTGGATGGCGCTCGATCCAGAACTACGCGCCGTTACGGAGCAGCAGCCATGTTTGCTGCGAGTTGCCTGCGTGCTCTAACCTTCGTGGCATGGTCCAGGCCATGACCTTCACGGCGCGATACGAGACGGTCGAGGATGGCTGGGTGCAGGCTACGATCGACGAGCTGCCAACGGTCATCACCGCTGCTCCCTCCTACAAGGAGGCGAAGGAGGGCTTGGCGGATGCCCTACATGAGTACCTCCTGGCGCTCGGTGAGCTGGAGAAGCGGCCGGCGGTTCCCCGGCATGGCGACGCTGAGCCTTTCCGCGTCACGGTCAGCGCATAGCCGCAGTCGCCATGCCGTGTGTAGTGCCAAGCAGTAAGCACTGGCGCTGTGCGCCGGCCGAGGGTGAGGACGATGGCTACGCCCGCGCCGGCCGAAGCCGGAACACCGGCGGTGCAACGGTGGTGCGACACTAACGCCGTGTCAACCGTCCATCCGCGCATAGAGCTGACGCGCGATCCCGAGCTGGACGAGGCGCTGCGGCGCACGAGACCGTTGCTGGGCGAGCACAAGCCGACGGCCACGCTGGCACGCGAGCTGATTTTGCGCGGAGCCCGCGACGTGCTTGCAAACCAGGAGCCGGAGCTGGATCGATGGCTGGACGAGCGTCACGCGACGCCAGCCATGCGCTCAACCGAAGAGGTGCTGGCCTGCGCCGCAAGCCTGGGATCGCCGGATACCGCAAAGCCATACGCGGCATCCGAAGCCCTGCAGCAGTTGCGCGGCGAGCGGCTGTGACGCGACGGTGACGGACGCCAAGCCGCCTGCGTGCCGTCGCGCATCCGCGCCGCGAACGTCAAGCCGCGCGCTCGACGTATTCGCGCTCGGGCCTCCGACCACATCAGCGGCGGTCCAGCCAGCTCACCGGCGAGCTGTGCGAACCCGTCCTCCTTGGCGCACGCCGCAACGGCGACGTTCGCATCGATGACGAGCATCAGCGTCCACTGCGCACTTCGTGCTCTGCCGGGTCGAAGGCGAGTTCTGCGTTGATCGGCACAAGAACTTTGCGACGCTTATCGACCGTGCCCGGACGCGCAACGAGCAGTACGCCGATTACGTTGAAAATCGATAGGCCATAGCCTATCATCAAGTTTATGACCGAGATACCGAGCAACTGGCCGAAGGGCATCAAGACAGAGGACGAGGTGCTGGCTGAGGCGCTGGCGGGCGATCCTGAGTTCGCTGTCGAGTGGGAGCGGTTGGCGCTGGCTCGGATTGTTGCGGTCAGGTTGATTGCGTACCGCTCCGATCACGGGCTCTCGCAGCGTGCGCTAGCCAAGCTCCTCGGCGTGAGCCAGCCAAGGGTCGTCGAGCTTGAGTCGGGCGAGAAGAACCCGCATATCGAAACCTTGCTCAAGATCTCGGCGACGACAGGTATCGAGTTCGCGATCGACATCGTGCCAACGGGACAGGAACCAAAGCTCGTCCGCAAGTCAGTCAGGGACGCGCAACCGCACGTATTTGCGGGCGGGTCGCTGCTGGTAGCCACCGGCTGAACCTGGGTTCCCTTGGCAGATCAGCAGTGCCGATGCGGCCGGATGAGTACCTCTGCGACGGCGCGATACGAGACGGTCGAGGATGGCTGGGTGCAGGCTACGATCGACGAGCTGCCAACGGTCATCACCGCTGCTCCCTCCTACAAGGAGGCGAAGGAGGGCTTGGCGGATGCCCTACATGAGTACCTCCTGGCGCTCGGTGAGCTGGAGAAGCGGCCGGCGGTTCCCCGGCATGGCGACGCTGAGCCTTTCCGCGTCACGGTCAGCGCATAGCCGCAGTCGCCATGCCGTGTGTAGTGCCAAGCAGTAAGCACTGGCGCTGTGCGCCGGCCGAGGGTGAGGACGATGGCTACGCCCGCGCCGGCCGAAGCCCGAACACCGGCGGTGCAACAGTGGTGCTACACTAATGCCGTGTCAACCATCCATCCGCGCATAGCGCTGACGCGCGATCCCGAGCTGGACGAGGCGCTGCGGCGCACGAGACCGTTGCTGGGCGAGCACAAGCCGACGGCCACGCTGGCACGCGAGCTGATTTTGCGCGGAGCCCGCGACGTGCTTGCAAACCAAGAGCCGGAGCTGGATCGATGGCTGGACGAGCGTCACGCGACGCCAGCCATGCGCTCAACCGAAGAGGTGCTGGCCTGCGCCGCAAGCCTGGGATCGCCGGATACCGCAAAGCCATACGCGGCATCCGAAGCCCTGCAGCAGTTGCGCGGCGAGCGGTTGTGACGCGACGGTGACGACGCCAAGCTCGTCTACCTGGACGCCTCGGCGTTCGTAAAGCTGACGCTGCCCGAGCCCGAGACCGCGGCATTGATCGCCGCACTCGATCCGCAGGCGCGACTGGTGGCCTCGGAGATTCTCGAGATAGAGGTGCTGCGTGCAACCCGCCGGACGACGGACGAGCAGGGCATGGAGGCTGCACACACGCAGCTCCAAGGAATACGCCTGCTGCCGATCACCGATCGGATCCGCAAGCGTGCATGTGAGCTGAAACCAGACACGCTGCGCACGCTCGACGCCATTCACATCGCGACCGCGCTCGATCTCGGTGAGCAACTGGAGGCGATCTACACCTACGACCTGCGCATGGCAAGCTCCGCAACGGAGGCCGGCCTGGTCGTACACGCGCCGACGGAAGCGCCAACCAGTGACGGCGATGATGACGACGACGCGTCCAGCGGGGAGCACGAATAGCCCTCTGAGGCAGGCCCCTCCACAGCAGGCGAGCCGCGGCTATGCGTGCTGTAGACAGTCCGCCAAGATGCGGTCAACGTCCAGATCGCGGCGACGTGCGCTCTTCTCGATCCTCTCGGCGATCGCCGGAGCAGCGTTGATGACGCGAGGAACGTTGGGGACCATCCCCTCGGCCAGGCCGCCGACCAGCTCGTCAACGAACGAGTAGGACGCACTGATAACCCGATCGAAGTCCAGGATCACGGTGGCACGCGTGGGATCGTCGATCTCCAGCAGCAACGCTTCGCGCACCCGCTCTCCGCGATCACGGGACGAAAAAACAAGGCCATGGTCGGCCAAGCGCAGATGCATTGCAGGCTCCTCGACAGTCGCTGTGGAAGTCCCCCGTAGGTTAGCGGACGGTCCTGAGGAATGGAAGGGGCTCAGAAGGAATCCTCGCCGACCAGTTCAAGGCGCACCCATGTGCCGATCGTCGCGTGATCGACTTCCCATGCCCGTCGCCGCACCTGTGCGCCGCCGACCGTTTCGACGCGGAACCGGGCTTGGCTAGACCAAACACGCAATTCCCCGCGAGTGATCAGCTTGTTCTTGAGGTCGTCGATCACGTATTGATAGCCATAGCCGCGATGCTTTCTACGAGTGCCGATGACGCCCGTGACCCCTTCCTTGGTCGCTTCGCGGATCGCCGCACCGTCTTCCACCAACTCTGGATGAGCACGCCGCATATGCTCAGGGATACCCACGCCGAGATCACCGATCACCAACACGCAGCGCCCATGCGGATAGCGTTGGGCGGTCACGTACGCGACGTGACCCCTCGATTTGCCATGCGAGATCGCATTGTCGCTCATCTCGCTCACGGTCGTGCTGAACGCCTGGGCGAGCCCACCCAACGGCCCGTGGAAGTGCGCAAGGTAGAGATCCTGCAGCTCCTGATCCAGTATATCGGACTCCTGGGGCGTGCTGAGACGACGAATCGGGATCAATACATCGCTCTTCTCGCCCTCACCGACAGTCCCAAGAGTGCACTCGCATTGCGGCGGCAAATCACACGCCACGTGCATACGTTCGAGATGTTGACGGACGTGCTCTCTTCGGGGATTCACGATCCGCACCTCATGCCCCTTGGAGCAATGCCAGTCAATAAAGCCGCGCATCCGGGCAAGAAAGAGAGGGTCCGTGAAGTCGAGATCGGACAGATCGAGCTTGAGGGTCGAATCCGGATCAGGTTCTTCGAGGATCATCCACTCACCCCAACGCGCGCGAGAGCCCGCGTTCGCCGGCACCGGAATCTCGATCTCACCCATCATTCGGTGCATACGCTATTGCACCGCCGACCCAATCACCCAGCGTTCGAGCCGAACATGCCGAAGCCGAAGCCGAAGGTGGTGGCCGCCGTGCGTCGTGTGCACTGCGAAACCGGGACATTACAGGCACCTTTCCGCGTTTGCACCCCCACTATTCCGCATTTGCACAACCAACTTCCGCGTTTGCAAGGACTCTGATGTCGATCGAACGTCACGTCCGCAGGCTCGTCGTCGAAGCGCTCGGCTACAGCCGAGTCGTGTTCGTGCTTGGGACCAGGCAGGTTGGCAAGCGGACGCTCGCCAAGCAGGTCATGGCCGGCGAGCATCCCTGTGGGCGCGGCTGCAGGAGCGGGTCGCGCAGGCAAGCCCGGTGCTTGAATCTCGATAAGTGCCCGGTTGGAGCCGAGCGAAGGCGCAACGAGCACCGAGGCATCGCAGACGACGCGATCGAGGATGTCCGGATCGTCGTGGAACTTTGGCGGCGGTCCTCACGGGTTGATGGTCAAACGGTAACGAGTTCGCGAGTCTCCTGACGGTCGCTGTTCTTCTCGGCAGCGAGGAGGGTGTGACGCTCAATTGCGATCACGAGCTTGGCGAGGTCGCGGTAACCGATGATCCGCCGGAACTGCTTCTCGGCTACGAGCATCCCGGCGGCGGTCCAGCGCTTGCGCATGTCGCCGTCCTGCCAGCGCTTCACGTTGCGCTGCGTGTGACGGACGATCTCGATCATCGACTCACACGGGTTGGTCGAGCACAGCGTCTTTGCGAGTTGACCGGTGATCTTGAGCCGCATCAGCGTCAGCGTCTCGGGCATTCCCTCCCGCAGCGAGGCGGCAGCGTCGGGCCAGGTGCGGTCGAGCTCTGAGGCGAGGAGTTGCAGGCGCTGTTCGGCGAGATCTGGGTCCTTGAGCGCCCACGCGCCGCGGATCCGGGCCAAAACGGCGGGGCGGTCGCGTTCGGGCAGGAGGTCACAAACATTGCGCTCCTTGTGTCGTTGACACCTGTGCACCAGCGCGTGCTCACCGAACACGTCGGTGATCGCCCGACGGATCGCCTTCCCGCCGTCGATGACGAACAGGATCGCCTGCTCGGGGTCCAGTCCCCGGTCGATGAGGTCGGCGAGCAGTGTTCGGGCGAGCGTGGCGTTCTCGGTCGAGCCCTCCCACAGCCCGAGCGGGATCTTCACGCCCTCGGTGCTGATCCCGAGCGCGACGATGTGCGTGCGATCGGCGATCTGAAGGCCGTCGAGCATCATCACCGCCAAGCGCACGTCGTCCAGCCGGCGGCCCATCAGCTCTCCAAGCGCGGTGCGGGTGCGCTCGATGAACATGTCCGAGACTGCGCTCTTACCAGTCGAGGTCGCATTCCCTTCGACGTCGGCGCCGACCGGCTCGCCGACCGTAGCGAACCGCCGCGTCGAGACACCGGCGAGCATGCGGTCCATCACAGCCCTGGTCAGCGGGTCGCGATCAGCGAAATACTCATAGGTCTGGACCGGCAGCTCGTGCGCGTCGTCGGTCGTGCGCATTCGTGGACGAGAGACCCGCACCCGGCGACCGCCGAGTGTCATCGACCCTGTCTCGTGACCGTGACGCTTTGCGGTGCGATCCCGGTTCCACTTGCCCTTCGGACCGACCACCTCGTCGACCTCGCTCTCCATCAGCTCATGGACGACGCCGAGCCCGACACCGACGCTCAGCGCGAGCAGCCCCTCCCTTGCCGCTCCCACGAGCTCACCGAGCGCCTCCTGGATCTGCGGTGGCAGCGGACTCTCCGACACCTCGAACGTCGTGCCGACCTTCGCAGCGGGTACCTTCTTCATGGCGGTTCCTCCTGTCCTCTCGGACTTGGTTAGCGCCCCGAACGCTCCCAACCGGAGCGGACAAGGCGGGAGGACCGCCGTTCAAAGATCTACGAGATCGCGGACAACCTCACGCGATCCGCGGCGTAGGCGAGCATCAGCGTCCACTGCGCACTTCGTCCAGTCCGGCAACCCAGTTTGGGGCGGGACGCCCGGACGGCAGAGTTTGCCATGAGGCAGGCAACGGAAGCATTTCTGCCTCTTCCGCGTTCTCATCGCCTCGCGCCACGACAAACTCCAGCGTCGCTGCCTCGGCGTCGGAGAGCCCGTCCACGAGCTTGTGGAGGCACTCCCTGGTCGTCACGCGATGACATTCTACTCGCGGCGTGGGCGACAGCCTCGGCCGGCCCTGACCCGCGAAGCTCCGAAAATCGATAGGCCATAGCCTATCATCAAGTTTATGACCGAGATACCGAGCAACTGGCCGAAGGGCATCAAGACAGAGGACGAGGTGCTGGCTGAGGCGCTGGCGGGCGATCCTGAGTTCGCTGTCGAGTGGGAGCGGTTGGCGCTGGCTCGGATTGTTGCGGTCAGGTTGATTGCGTACCGCTCCGATCACGGGCTCTCGCAGCGTGCGCTAGCCAAGCTCCTCGGCGTGAGCCAGCCAAGGGTCGTCGAGCTTGAGTCGGGCGAGAAGAACCCGCATATCGAAACCTTGCTCAAGATCTCGGCGACGACAGGTATCGAGTTCGCGATCGACATCGTGCCAACGGGACAGGAACCAAAGCTCGTCCGCAAGTCAGTCAGGGACGCGCAACCGCACGTATTTGCGGGCGGGTCGCTGCTGGTAGCCACCGGCTGAACCTGGGTTCCCGTATGCGGCCCGGTTTTCGAGCGCGCCGTGACTCCCCAGGGGTTTGCAGAGGTCGGAGTCGATCCCGAGACGGGGACGGTTTGCTGGCCGGGAGGCGCAGACCTTGCACCGGACACGCTCTACGAGCGCGTGCGGACCGGTGCTTGGCCCGGGCACAGCCAAGCCGCATAGAGCCCTGTGCTTCGCGGCCAGGGCCGCCACGACCGAATGTCAGTGCACGCGCGGGACTCGACGCGTCTCGCCCGACTTGGGCAGCTTTTTTGGGAGACAAGATCCGCCCGGCGATCCGAAGCTCGGCTCGCGTCGCCGGTCGCCACGCACTTGTCGCGCCGCGCGCTGTTTGCCGGGGCCGGTTGATCGTCGAAGCTCGGTCGGGTCTGGAGCGGGCGCAAAGCGGGCGTGATCTCCCGCAGAAGCGCGTCGGCGTGAACGTCACCCATTGCAGGGAAGGCTCACAGTGACATCGCCATCTCGATCCAGCAGCCACGCCAAGTTCGTGAGCGTCATGCCTACGACGCGGCCGACTTCGTCGTACTGGACGTTGTGACCCTCGGCGAGTCGTCTGCCAGCGAGCACCTGTTGACGGCGCGCATGGCCACGAGCTGGACGCCCTGCGGCGGCTCCTGCAACGCAAATGGTTCGGCCGGGACGGCGCCGGGTGCCAGCGGGAAGCTCAACGCGATCGTGGCCTTTCGCACCGGCGCTGAGCCCGTCGCTCGCACGCAGGCCTCGATCGCACCACCGGGGCTCGTGTGTGCTCGTACCCCACGCTGGGCGGGCACGGTGACAGGGACGATCGCTTGGAAGCGAAGCGAAACCCATGTCGGGCCCTTGCTCTGGCCGGTAACGATGATGTGGAGTGGTTCCTCCACCCACGCCAGGCCGTTGGCGTTAAGGCGCGCGAAGGGCACCGCCACACCTGTGACGAGAGTCGCATCCAGCACGCCGGTGCGTTCCTCCAGCGCAAGCGAGCCCGCGCGCGCGATCACGCGCCTTCCCGTTTCCACGCCGCCGAGACGCGTGAGTACGTAACGGTAGTTCGGATCGAACTCGGGGTTGGCGGGGTTTGCTTCGCCAGCGTAGGCGAGGCTGTTGTAGTTGACGTATTCGCTGGGTACCGATACGGCACCGTGGTTGTGCTCGGACACGGTGTAGTAGACGAGCAGCATCTCACCGGGTGCCTTACCGGGATCCTCGCCGTAGCCTTCGATGTCGACTGTGCCCGCTTGCGGCGGCAAGTGCGTCAGAAGCGCGCGATTGCCCGCGTCGAGGAAGTAGGCGCCGTCAGCAAAACGCAGTCGCTCCTGGCGCGTGCGCTCACCCACGGCTACCAAGACCACCAAAGCCACTGCTATGCCACCCCAGCGCAGCCAGCGACTCGACGCGGTGGCCAGCGCCGCGACGCCGAGCACGAGCAGGCCGATGCTGAGTGGCGCGATGGGGAGCAAGGCTCGGTCTGTGCAGTAGGAGCAGCCGTGGCTGAGACTGGTATAGAGAGCCATCGCGGCATAGATCAGTACGAGCGGGATGAGCATCAGAGCCGCTCGCTTGCGCCAGATGCTGATGAGAATCGCCGCAACGAAGAAGATCGGCAGGATAATCCCTATCAGCAGTTCGCTGAATGGGGCGTGGCCGAGTTCGGTGAGATTGTAGAATTCGCGGGTTTGCAGAAGCCAGCCAGGCAGGACCGAGAAAGGGAGGTGGTATTGGGGGAGTCCGGAGTAGTAGGCGCCTTTCAATACGGCGCTCCAATAGCGCAGGTCTCGTAGGAAGCTGACAACGTTGAACAGAATGCTCAGCCCGACCACGAGGCCCAGCGCGGCGGCTGCCGACAGTAGCGTTCGACGATCCGGCTGGCCCCTTCGGAGGGATCTGACTCCGACGCCCACAAGGATTACGGCTCCCGAAATCGCGACGGCCGGAACGAAGAGCGGGTAGAGGGCCATCAGCCCTGATGCAAGCAGTGCAAGCACTACCATGCCGGCCAGCCGCCTCTCGCGCAGGACGTCAGTGCCGACGGCCACAATTGGCAGGATCACCGCCAAGCCGCAGGTGGCTCCCTGGCTGCCGTCCGCAATGAGTTGCAAGAAGAACGGTCCCGCGAAGAGGATGCCGGCCAGCGGCGCCGCCCATCGGGGCTTGGGAGCGAAATAGCGCAGCGTCGCGAATGCGCCGAGCGCACCAGCCATGAGGAATACAATGAGGAAAGCACTCTGTGTATCTGTGGAACCCAGCCCAATGAACTCGTTGAGGTTGGCGGAAAGTGGCGCCGCGTCAAGGTTTTGATCGCCGCTTGCGTACCAGTCCCAATAACGCTGTATGAAATTGTGCGTGTCTAGGTAGTTGTGCTTCTCGGCACCGCGGATGGATGCCTGTACCATCCCATCCGTTTCAGCCGTATAGCCGTTGGTGTCCCATACCTCAAAACCGACCGGGCCCAAGCTGTGGCGCTCGTGAAGCGTGTAGCTGAATGGCGCGGCCACGACACCAGCCACAACTATGAGGGCGACTAGGTCGGCGAGGAGCAGTCGTCTTGCCAATAACATCGCGCCCGAAGATTGTGCTCCTCCGGCGAGATTCCATGGAGATAAGCCGCCCCTCCGCCTCAGCGCGATTGCCATCGAGAAGAGCGCCAAGACCGGCAGCAGCCAGTAGGTGTTGTCTGCCGCGGTAAACCAGATGAGCGTCGTGAACACACACGTGCCCAGACACAGCCCGAGCACCGGCGCCATCGCGATCCGTGCCGCGGCGTCAAAACGGCGACCGAGGAGCGACGCGGGTCCACTGCCCAGGGTCAACAGCGTGACCAGCATGACCAGCTCGCGTACGAAGATGTCCGTCCAGATATGCATTGGGTGCGGGCGATGAGCCTACAGACTGGTCCGGGTGGTCCGGCGCGGCGCCTGTCAAACTATCGCCGATGCCACCAAGCGAGCATGTCCTGGCCTATCTGTCGGCAACGGCCGACCTGGCGCAGGCGATCGAGCCGGAACGGGTCGATGCGATGGCGCGCGGGCTGGCCTGTGTACGTGAGCGCGGAGGGCGGCTCTTCATCCTCGGGGTCGGCGGCGGCGCCGGGCACGCGTCGCACGCGGTCAACGACTTCCGCAAGCTCTGCGGAATCGAGAGCTACACACCCACCGACAACGTGTCGGAGCTGACCGCACGCACGAACGACGACGGTTGGGAGGGCTCCTTCAGCGCCTGGCTGGAGGTTTCGCGTCTGTCCGCTCGAGACGCGCTGCTCGTCTTTTCGGTCGGCGGCGGCTCGCGAGAGCACAATGTCTCGACGAACCTAGTGCAAGCGATGGAGGCGGCACACGAGCTTGGCGGTTCGATCTACGGCGTAGTAGGGACTCCGGGAGGGACGCTCGCGGAGCTGGCCGATGTCGCCATCCTGATCGAGCCGCCCGCTACTCTGCGTACCCCTCTTGTCGAGTCCTTTCAGGCAGTAGTGTGGCATGCCCTGGTGTCGCACCCGGCTCTGGCGCTCAGGCAGGGCCATTGGGAGTCGCTTGCCGGCAGCGCACGCTCGTGAGCGGTCGCAGAGCCGCCTTCCTCGATCGCGACGGTGTGCTCAATGAGCTCGTCCCAGATCGCCACTCGGGCACGCCCGAGTCGCCCCTGCGGGTCGAGGACGTGCGGCTGGCGGCTGGCGCCGCCGCAGCCGTTCGCGAGCTGAGCGAAGCTGGCTACGCACTGGTGTGCGTCTCCAACCAGCCGGCTGCGGCGAAGGGCAGTACGTCGATAGAGCGCCTGCGTTCGGTACATCAGCGGGTCGTGGAGCTGCTGGAGAACGAAGGGGCGCGACTCGACGCTTTCCGTCTCTGCCTGCACCACCCGGAGGGCGTCGTGCCGGAACTCTCGGGACCGTGCGAGTGCCGCAAGCCGGCTCCGGGGATGTTGGTAGGCGCCGCTACCGATCTCGGCGTCGATCTGGAGCGATCCTGGATGATCGGCGACACCGACGCGGACATCCTCGCCGGCCAGGCAGCGGGCTGTCGTACGGCGCTGGTTGTGTGTGCCGGGAGCGCCCACAAGCGCACAGGCTCCGCTGTGCCCGACCTGCTCGCCGCGGACCTGGCTGAGGCGGCCCATCTGGTCATTGGCTCCACGCGCTAGGCTTCGAGGGTCTGAAGAAGGCGCGCAGCGCGCGCGGCAAGGTCCGTGAGCGTGCCCGATATGGTTGATTGCGGTGCTCGACCAGATATCCACACGCATCTTTGCCGACGGGGCCGATCTCGATGGCATTCTCGCGCTTGCGGCCAATCCGCGGATCGCGGGGTTCACGACCAATCCGACGCTCATGTGGAAGGCGGGTCTGACCGACTATGCCGAGTTCGCCAAGCGACTGCTCGAGCGAATAACCGAGCATCCGATCTCGTTCGAGGTGTTCGCGGACGATGTCGGGGAGATGCGTCGACAGGCCAAGCTGATCGCATCCTGGGGGGAGAACGTCTACGTAAAGATCCCGGTCACGACCACTTCCGGCGAGCCGATGGCCCCGCTGGTGCGCGAGCTGTCGGAGAGCGGGGTGAAGGTGAACGTGACGGCGCTGTTTACGACCGCCCAGGTGGAACTGATCACAGCGGCCGTCAAGGACGGCGCTCCTTCGTATATCTCGGTCTTTGCGGGACGCATTGCCGATGCGGGCATCGATCCAGTGCCGATCATCGCCCGCTCGGTGGACATAATGGTGCAGGCCCCGCGCTCGGAGCTGATCTGGGCATCGCCCCGCGAGACACTCAATCTCGTGCAAGCCGACCAGGTGGGCTGCCACATCATCACAATGACGCACGACCTGCTCAAGAAGCTCGACAGCCTGGGCAAGAATCTCGAGCAATACTCGCTGGAGACGGTGAAGATGTTTCACAGCGATGCCGTCGCAGCGGGCTTTACTCTCTAAATATGCACGGATACCTATGAGCGTTATCTTCAGCCGCGCTCCGTTGCGCGTCTCGCTTGGCGGCGGCGGCACCGATCTACCCTCCTATTACCGTGAGCACGGTGGTTTCGTGCTGGCTGGCGCCATCGACAAGTACGTGTATATGCTTACGCACACCGAGTTTCAGCATCGCTGGAGGATGAAGTACTCGGAGACCGAGGAGGTGGACGAGGTCAGCCAGATCCGTCACCCCATTCTGCGCGAGACTCTGTTGCGTCACTGGCGCGGCAATCCGCTTGAGATAGCGTCTGTCGCAGATGTGCCGGCCGGCACCGGAATGGGGTCATCCGGCGCCTACACCGTCTGTCTGATCAAGGGTCTTGCCCACGCTCGACGGACTTCCATCACTCCGGGAATGCTGGCCGAGGCAGCATGTAAAATAGAGATAGACGTGCTCGGGGATCCCGTCGGCAAGCAGGACCAGTATGTGGCGGCACACGGCGGAATCTGCGCCTATACCTACGCGACCGATGGAAAGGTGACGGTGGAGCCACTCGAGCTGGATCCCGTCACACTCCGTCGCCTGCGCGACCAGATGCTGCTGTTCTATACCGGCGAGGCGCGCTCGGCGTCGAAGATGCTGAGCGACCAGAACACCCGCTCCCAAGCCGGCGATAAAGCGATGCTCGAGAACCTGCACCACACCAAGGCGATCGGCTTGCGCGGCAAGGAAACACTTGAACAGGGCGATCTCGAGGGCTACGCCGAGCTCATGCACGAGCATTGGGAGCAGAAGCGCGTGCGCTCGCCTGGGATGGCCAACGAGCACATCGACCGACTGTATACGCTGGCGCGACGGAGCGGTGTACTGGGCGGCAAGTTGGTGGGGGCGGGTGGCGGTGGCTTCTTGCTTGTCTATGCGCAGAGGCCCGAGGATACCCGCCAAGCGATGGCGGCGGCAGGCGCGCCTGAATTGCCTTTCGACTTCGAGTTCGGCGGTGCCTACGCGAGCGAGTACGCATGAGCAGCAACGTTCACGGCAAGCGGGAACACGAGACAGGTGCGAGCGCCGCGATCCGCCAACCGAGCAGATCGATTTCGTTGGCGGGCCGCCGGGATGTACGACGACAGTCACTCAGCGTCGTGCTGCCGGCATACAACGAGGAGTCCAACGTCGTGCAGGCGTACGAACGCCTCAGCGCGGTACTTGACGACATCGATCTCGACTGGTGGGAGTTGATCTTCAGCGTCGATCCGTCCACCGATCGGACCGAGGATGAGATCCTTGCCCTGCGCAAGCGCGATCCACGCGTGAAGATGCTGCGTTTCTCGCGACGATTCGGACAGCCGTCCGCCACGATCGCGGGTATGGAGGCTGCTACCGGGGACGCCGTAGTGGTGATGGATTGCGACCTGCAGGATCCCCCCGAGCTGATCTCCGACCTCGTGAGGCAATGGCGCGAGGGCTACGACGTCGTCTATGCGCAACGCCGAACACGCGCCGGAGAGACGTGGGCGAAGAAGCTCTGGGCCGCCATGGCCTACAGGGTGATCAACCATATCGCGGAGGTTGAGATCCCCAAGAACACGGGCGACTTTCGCCTGATGAGCCGGCGGGTCGTCGAGAACGTGGTGGCTCTGCGCGAGACGCATATATTCTTGCGCGGCCTCGTCCCGCTTGTGGGCTTTCGCCAGACGGGGGTGCTGTACGATCGAAACCCGCGCGCAGCGGGGCGTACGCACTATCGCTTCTACGGCTCATGGGCACATGGCTTGAGCGGCGTGGTCGGCTTCTCCCGCTATCCACTCCAGGTAATCTCGGTCGGCGGTGTCGTTCTCTCCGGTCTGGCGTTTCTGCTTGCGATCGTCTACCTGATCCTCAAGCTCGCCGGTGTCGCGTTTCCGGTTGGCAATCCCACGATTGTGATCGTAGTCTCGTTCTTCAGCGGCATCCAACTGCTGTCGCTGGGTGTCATGGGGGAGTACATAGGGCGGATCTACGACGAGTCCAGGCAGCGACCCAGGTATATCGTCGAGTCGCGCTACGGTTGGAACGAAGACGGGCCGGAGCGAGACGGCGACGGATGAGTGTGGACGTCCGGCAGCCAGTGGCGCTTGTGCCGCCGCCCGGATGTAACGTGTTGCCTAGATTCGACGGCGGATGGCACGGCGACGACGGAGATGTCAAGCCGTTTCTCTCCTATGTCGAGGGAGACCACGCCGTCAACTGGTCCGACGGGCTGGAGGCCCTGCACGAGGAGAGCAGCCGTAGCCACTTCATCGATGTGTGGACGCGTGAAGCGATGCTCTCGCGGCTCGGTGAGCTGCCGCGGGACCCCGTGATCGCGGATCTAGGGTGCTCGACCGGATATCTGTTGGAGGACCTGCGGCGCACCTACGCGGACGCGACTCTCATCGGCGTGGACCTTGTCGGGTCGGGCCTACGCAAGGCGCACATAAATGCGCGCGATGCCCGCTTGCTGCAAGCGGATCTGTGCGATCTTCCGCTTGGTCAAGGCAGCGTCGATGCGATCGTGAGCGCCAACGTGCTCGAGCACGTGCCCGGAGATCGAGCGGCGCTTGCCGAGATCCGACGCGTACTGCGCCCCGGCGCTCCCGCAGTACTCGTAGTTCCCGCTGGCCCGGGAATCTACGACTACTATGACCGTTTCCTGGGCCATGAGCGCCGGTATGCTCGCCGCGAGCTTGCGCTAAAGGCCCACGACGCCGGTTTGGAGATAGCTGAGGACATACATCTGGGGACACTGCTCTATCCAGCGTTCTGGCTGGTGAAGAAGCGCAACCGCATTCGCTACGACCATCTGCGGGACGAGGATTTGGAGAGGCGCGTCGCCGCCGACATTCAACGCACTCGCGATTCGCGCATCGGGCACTCTGCGTGTGCTGTCGAGCGCGTACTCCTTGGACGGGGCATACGACTGCCGTTTGGTATACGAAACTTGGTCGCAGTCCGGCGGCCGCGCGAGGAATGACTCCGCTACCGCCGATCTGTATTCTCGCCGGAGGCTTGGGGACCAGACTGGGCGAGCGAATTCGCGATACGCCAAAGCCGTTGATAGAGGTCGCGGGCGAACCGTTCCTGATGCACCAGCTGAGGCTCCTGGCCGCGCACGGAGCCGACGAGATCGTGCTCTGTGTGGGCTACCTGGGCGATATGGTCGAGCAGCGCATCGGCACCGAACGTTTCGGTTTGAGGATCGCCTACAGCTTCGACGCGCCGCAGCTGGACGGTACGCTTGGCGCGATCATTCGCGCCCGCGACCTCCTCGGCGAGCGCTTTCTCGTGCTCTATGGCGATACGTATCTGCGCTTGGACTACGCCGCTGCTGCCAATGGGTGGATCGAGAGCGACCTGCCCGCGATGATGACGGTCCTGCGCAACGATGGGCGATGGGACACATCCAACGTCGTCTACGCGAAAGGCCGTGTCTTCGCCTACGACAAGCACGCGCCACGACCTGAGATGCGGTGGATCGACTATGGCCTAGGAGGGCTGAGCCAGACGGCGCTCGATCTCATACCCGCGGGTACGAGCGACTTGGCCGACTTGTATAAGCAGCTCGCGCAGGAAGGATCGCTTTATGGATTCGAAGCGCAGGAGCGCTTCTATGAGATTGGCTCCGTGGAAGCGCTTGCGGAAACAGATAGATTCTTGCAGAGTATCGCCTGCCTTCGTCCATCGTAACGAGCGATTCGATGACAAGACCACAACGAGATTTGGAGACTACGAGCAGCCATCACTCGACATCAGCGTACGGTCTACGCTTACCCCTTCGTTCCGACTTGATAGGCCAGGGCTTGCGCTTCGGACTTGCAGGCGGCATCGTCGCGTTGGTCTACCTCGGCACTACCACGTGCCTCGCCAACATATTTGGGCTGCCTTTTCAAGCTGCCCTTGCGATCGGGTTTTGTCTAGCGCTCGCGGTTCATTTCACGCTTCAACGGACCTTCGTGTGGGCTAGCGACGACTTTGCACTGTCACTGGGTCATCAAGTAGGTCGCTACCTGATAGTCGCAGGAGCCCAATACGGTCTAACTGTGGCGTCAACGTCGTTGCTACCAGAGATTTTGGGCATACCGATCGAGATCGTCTATCTCGCTACGGTCGGGATACTTGTGAGCATCAATTTTATGGTATTTCGTCACAGCGTATTTCATCCAAGTTAAGGGCCTGTAGAGAAACACCCTTGCACAGTTGGATGTTTGCCGATGGAATGAGGTGTGTGACCGATGAGCGGGCAATCGGCGAACGGCTCGGTCTGACGGCTACAGAGTCGTACGAGCGTCAGCGCCGGCTGTGGGCGGCGAACGAGGCGCGTAGCGCGGGCTTTGTTGGCATCACAGCAACAGCACTGGCAACAGGCATCTGTACCGACGATCCGTAAGCATCACCGAACTCGAGTCTGGTGAGCGGCTTAATCCGACAGATCGCTCAAATTGCGGTTCCATTTCAAATCGACCAACCATGGTCGGGGACGAGACATCATTTGTCTATCTATCGTTGCTGGACTACCAACCGCAATTGAAGGATTTGGCCAGTTACGGGTGTCAGTCTACCGTGGTACGCACGTGAGGCCAA
Source organism: uncultured Solirubrobacterales bacterium (assembly GCA_963831995.1). Classification (GTDB taxonomy): domain Bacteria; phylum Actinomycetota; class Thermoleophilia; order Solirubrobacterales; family Solirubrobacteraceae; genus Palsa-744. The sequence continues at coordinate 210,959 of CAWHSI010000005.1, forward strand.
CAAGAAGGTTGAGATCGACAACCGGCAGTCGGGTTGGAAAATACGTCGAGTCGGTCACACTGAACTGGCTGTGAAGCTCCCTGATAACTTCTCGCGCATTGTTAACATGGTCACTTTCGACATGCCATTTGTAGTCCGTTTTATACTTTTTTTCGAACACACGCTGTACTGTCAACCCACGACCCAGACTGTAGCCAAGACCACCCTCACAGGGGATAACTACCGACAGCACGCCGTCGGGCTTTAGAAGACGTCGGATCTCTCGGAGTGCTGCCGGCAAGTCTGGAAGATGCTCGAGAACGTGAATAGCGAGTGCGCGATCGAACGTCGCGTTGTCGTACGGTAGACGCCTCTGGCAATCTGCCACTACGGTTACGACCGACGGAAACTCCTGTCTAATCGACTTAGCCATATCTTCGCGAAGCTCGACAGCATGGTACTCCTGCAACGTCAGATCCTCGTACCGCAAGTGCTCCCCCAAGCCTGCTCCTATATCGATCGTGCGTCCGGGTCTATTGGAACGTGCCGCATATCCGTGGTTGAAGCGCACAACCCGGGCATGTTCATGAGGCTGGTGCTCGTGAAAGTAGCGCATCCAGTCGTCCTGGATGCGGCGTTGTTCGTCCGTCAGCTCACGGACGCTCTTTGGCCAGCTCGTCTTGGACATGGTCTTGTTCTTTAGGTTAGGCATGGTCAAACGACTATACCGAAAAGCCCAGACGCGAGCGTTGGCGGGCCTAACGCCTCGGGCGAGAAGCAACGAAGCCTTCCACTAGCACGTCGACAGGCAAGCTAGTGGGAACTCGTTGCGTAGCGTGGGCCGTTACCGTAAGTCGACATAAGGGCTATCCCTGTAGGCGGTCGCTAACACGCTGCTGCCAGCCGGCTCGGTCGGTCCGTTTTCGAGATGTGTGCCAACCCTATAGCGGTCGCGGAGCGGATTACAAGATGTGAGTAAAACCGTCGACGTTGAATGATTGGGTGAGTCACAGGACGAGTTGACGAGTGCACTACGAGTGCAGCTGGGATGCTCACCTGATCGTACGTGGGTGCAGAAGCAGGGAGCCGCGGCATATCCACGTGCCCTTCAGCCGTCCTCGGCGAGCCATGTTGCGTAGGATTCCAACCAGCCGCTATGATGCGGGACCGGTTCGAGGTAGCCCAGAATGCGTTCGGGAGTGGGGTCCCGACACGATGTCCACTCGCGTCCAGCTCATCGGCCGGTCCAGGCCGCGAATCGGTCGCACAAGCGGATGCCGCGTCTTTGCTCGCCGAGCTTCCGCTGCCGTCAGACTCAAACGAGTCCTCGACCGAACCCGGCGAAGATGGTTCTCTACTTGGCGACAGCAGCGTCGAGATGACCTTCAGCGCGAGTCCCCACACCGCTCCCCAGCCACGTGCACTCGTTCTGGTTCTGCGTTGAACTCAACGACAACTTGCCCTGGGGCACAACGACACAAACTCCAATAGGGTTACGACGATAAAGGCAAACCGTCAGCGCGCCCGTGCCCTGCTTATCGTTTCTCTAGCTGGAGGAGGAGATACCTTGACCGGAATTTCAATCGCCGTGATATCCGTACTCACTATAGAATGAATGTATTGCCCATTCTCCGAAAGGATGACTCTCAGGGGGTAACCGGCTCTGTTCATAAAAAGTCTTAGTGTTGTCAATACCGGATGCTTCTTGAGATTTCGCAAGTCTTCGACAGTAAGCCCCCGGAGGAGACGAAACGGTTCAATTGTCGCTGTGAACTCGGACGTTGATTGTCCATCGACTGAGACCGGTCGCAACACCGCAACGAAGCCGACGACGGTGGTTAGGAGGTTGAACAGCTGTGCATAGCTTCCTTTGCCACCTACATTCACTTCAGCTGGGTCTGCTCTGTAGGGAAATGTCGTGCCTACACGGGTGCCGTGACTTCGAACCCATACGTAGCGACGACCCTTATGCACAATTCTTTGCGAGTAGGTGTATTCCGTAGATCCGATCTGGATTTGAACCGGCTTACCCGTCTTGGCATCAATCTCCTCTGCGCAGGGCGGAGCAATGCTGACCTCTCGACGAATATCGTCGTCCAACGAAACCATTCTCCTGTGCCCAACCGAATGACCATTAACTTCATTGGCTATCGTGACCGTACCTCGGGTGATCTGCGTATAGCGCTCACTGTTGACATGTAGCTTCTGCATCTTTTGCTCAAGCGCTTGTAGCTGCAGGGGCAGCGTCGTTCTGGGCGCAGATGACCCATGCGTCAACCGTCCTGGCGAGATGGCGTAGGCGACGCCTAGGGTTGCCGCCAGCGGTAGCAAGGCCACCAAAAGTGCGCCCGCCACCCACGTAACATTCCTTCTCCGATCGATGCTCACGGATCTACATCCTAGCGCCGGAGGCTGTTGGCGTCGCACGGAGACAAGCGGTTCCGTACAGGCCTTGTTGCGGGCACCGGTTCAACTCCGACGAGCTGGCCGAACTGATGATTCCCACGACCGCAAAGACCCCCGCGGAAAAGGAGGCTGCGCTGAAGTACGCCACCACGGGGCTCCGGGCCACGGTCCGCGTAACGCGCGACATGTATCGCCCGCGATAGGCCTTGGTGAGTCCTACAGTGGGTCCGCTGGGCCACCCACGGCTGAGCTTGGCTCAGACCGAACCTCATTAGGTAGAACGTGGTCTGGCAATCCGCTCGAGTATGCAGGGTTCCGTCGACGAGCAACCCGGATCGACCTCATGCTCCGGTGGGCGAGCCGCAAGCGCATATAGCGCGTTGCCGTCCTTGGCAAGTCCAAGCACGATTCCCGGTAGCGGATCGATGTTCGGTCGTCCAGCACCAGCGCGGTATTCGTACAAACGAGACGTCAGCGTCCGATAGCAGCCAGATCGCCTGGACTCGGGGACAAGCGCATCGGCACCGTCGACGAGGGGCGCCTCAAGACGTTCGACTTCTATGCCGCCGCCAACGCAGTCGATCCACCGCTGACCCCGTAGCCGACGTTTTCCATCTTTGGCGTCTTTGCGCATCGCGAGAACGCGACGACCGGGACCCCGCGCGCGTCGGTGCCCACATTGGCGTCGAACGGTTGCAGACGCGGGGCCACCGGCAGCGTGGCGATCGAACCGTCGTGATAGGCCTCCAGGCCCCAACCTCCCTCGACCGGAACGCTCCAGACGAGCCAACCCCCGGCTGCAGAGATCGGGGCATCGGCGCTCACCGACGCGATCGCGGCGGCCTGACCACTTGCCGCGACCGTCGGCGCATCAGCCCAGACCGCGATGCTCGCCAAGGCCATCGCGGCGACGGCTCCAAACTTATGTCGTGGGATTTGGGTCGTTGGCATCATTGCGCTTCAACCAGCACTGGCAAACAAAGTTGCGTCCCCGGGAGGCGTCGCTTGAGGTGCGCGCATGCAATAGGCTTGCGGTCCCGTAGTCATGATAGTAGACAAATGTCAGCATCCGCGATCTTTTGCTTGACACGCACCGCGTTGTACTGTTGACTACCGCCCGATGACGACTGACCCGCATCCTTCCGATAGCCAGCCCGGGCCGCGACAAGGCGGCATCCCCGGCCCTCCCGGCCTGACCCGAGGGCGCTGAGCGTTGCCGCCAACCGATCGCGCGCCCCGGACACGGGGCGACAGAAGCACGCGACAGCAGACGCGCAGGATGCAGCGCAGGCGCCTGCTCGACGCGATGGCGCAGATCGCCGCGCAAAAGGGCTCGCCGGGTCAGGGTAGGCGAGGTGTGCAGTCTCGCGGCTGTCTCCCCACAGGTGCTCCGCAACCTGTTCGAGAACCCGGACCGGTTGCTTCCTCGCGCTGCTGGAAAGCGCGATGGAGCGCTCCACTACCCTGATCACGGAGGCGTTCGAAGCCGAGGCGTCCTGGCAGGACGGCGTGCTCGCCGGCCTGCAGGCACTGCTCGTGTTCCTGGACTCCGAACCGGCACTGGCGAGAGTCTGCCTGGTCGAGGCGCACGCCGGTCCACGCAAGGCCGCGGAGCTGCGCGCCCGCTTACTGGCGACCCTGCAGCCGCTGCTCGACCGTGGCCGCGAGCAGCTCGCACCCGAGCAGCAACCGGCCTCCGAGCTCACGGCGGCGACGACGATCGCGCTCGTCGGCGGCGTGCTCCAAGAACAGTTCGCACACCATGAGGAGCCGAAATTCGTCGAGCTGCTCGGCGATCTGGCCGGGCTGGTGGTAGCTCAGTACCTCAGCCCCGCAGAAGCCAGAACCCAAATCGAACGCGGCAACGCCCGCTCCACCCTGCTCGCCGCCGAACTCGAAGCACGCCCACGACCCGCGCCCATCGAGATCCCCAAGGAGGTGCGCCACGCAAGCGCCGAACGCATGCGCTTATCCATCGCCCACATCGCCGCCCACCCCGGCGCAAGTAACCAACAGATCGCCAAAGCCATCGAACTCTCCCACCACGGACAAATGTCCAGAACGCTCACACGCCTCCACGCGCTAGAGCTCCTGCACAAGACCCCCGGCGGCGCCGGCCACCCCAACGCCTGGCGCCTCACCCCCTACGGCCAAGAAATCGCCCGAGCAATCGAACGCTGAACCCGAACATCGGTCACAGCACTGCTCGCCGACGCCGCAATCTCGGCGTGGTGGGTCATGCCGCTCGCGGTCCTCGGGCTGCTCGACCTCTCGGTCCGCCGCGCCGCACGGGCCTGATTTCTCGCCTCCCGCCGGCCTGGTCGTGTACTCGCGCCCCATGCGGCGATCCTCGGCGTGCGTCAACGCCGCTTGAGCCTGGACGTTTGCGGTGGCGAGGATGTCGGAGTGTTCAGCGTGAGGGCGTGATCAGCCCTGTCTCATAGGCGAAGACAACGATCTGCACGCGGTCGCGCAGCTCGAGCTTTGCGAGGATGCGACCGACGTGGGACTTCACCGTGGCCTCGGAGAGCACGAGCCGCTCGGCGATCTCGGCGTTTGAGAGGCTGGCGGCGACCTGCAGCAGCACCTCGTGCTCGCGCGCGGTCAGCAGCGCCAGGCGCTCTTGCTGGCCATGATCGGGGCGGCCGGGGACAGGTAGGCGGTGGGCGTATGTGGAGAGCAGCCGGCGGGTGACACTTGGCGCCACGACAGCATCGCCGCTGGCGACCGCGCGTATGCCCGAGAGCAGGTCGGCCGGCGGTGTGTCCTTGAGCAAGAACCCGCTGGCGCCGGCCCGCAGCGCCGCGTAGACGTACTCGTCGAGGTCGAAGGTGGTGAGGATGATGATCCGCGTCTGGCTTTGGGACTCGGTGATCTGCCGGGTGGCCTCCACGCCGTCCATCTCCGGCATGCGCACGTCCATCAGCACGACGTCGGGTCGCAACTGTTCGGCAACAGAAACGGCTTCGCGGCCGTTGCAGGCCTCGCCGACGACCTGGCGCAGGTGATGATGCGCACGCCGGTACCCCCACCGCGGCCGCTCTGCCGAGAACTTGCGCAGCTCGGCGCGCAACACCGCGTCATCCTCGGCCCGCTTGGGCTCGTGACGCTGCGCGGAGCGATGCTGCCCGACGACCCGGCATGCCCAGCGCTCGCTGACGCCGAGACGGTCGCGGAGCATCGCGACCGCCTGGCGCCGGCGGACTGGGCCTACCAATTTCCCGAGGAGATCTCCTTGAGCGCTCGGTTTTCCAGCGCCTGATCAGCCACGATCGCCTTCAAACGGCCGTTCTCGCGCTCCAGCTCCTTCAACCGCTTGACGTCGTCCGCCTTCATCCCGCCGTACTGGTTGCGCCACCGGTGAAAGGTCTGCTCGGAGACCTCAAGGGCCTTCGTGACCTCCGGGATCGTCTTGCCCTCGCCAAGCAGCCGCTCAGCCTCCCTCAGCTTGCGGATGTCTGCTCCGGCGAATGCCTACGTCGCTTCATCGTTGAGTTCCTTCCTCGCCCATCATCATGGACGCAAGAAACTCTCACAAGCGCCGGACCGAACTCAGGGGGTCACGCCAGGCCGGCCTGAACCCACATCAAGCCTCCAGTGGACGTGTCCGGGCCTAACCCAACGAACTACGGACGCGTCCAATTAGCCGCGCATCTCCGCGTTGATCCGTGCCGCTTGGCGCGTGAGGTAGTCGCGCTCGGCGAGGTTCGCCGCGGCGGGGGCGGCCTCGGCGGCGTCGAGGAACTTCCGCCACGCGACGGTCAGGAGCCACGCCTTCGGGTCCTCGGGCCGCCCAGCGGGTGGATGGGCGGGTGCGTGGGCACCCCATCTTTTCAGCGCCTCGAGCAGGCTCTCCTGGACGGCGTCCTCGGCCGCCGCGAAGTCGGCTCCACGACGAACAAGGATGCCGATGACGGCGGGGACGAGCGACCGCAGGGCCGCGTCGTCCACCGCCGGCACCTCGGGGGTCATTCCGTGACCGTGGGCCGCTCGGTCATGAACGGCCGTACCTCCAGCCACTCGTGGATCGGCTTGCCACCGGCGCCCGGCGCTGCGGAAAGCTCGCCCGCGAGCTTGACGGCGGTGAAGCTCTCGCTGCGCCGGCCCACAAGCAGGCGCCCCTTCCCGCTGGCCCGCAGGTTGCGTGCCCACTGGGTCTCGCCCCGAGGAGCGACGAGGTAGCGCTCGCCCTCGAAGGCGAGCAGGTTCACCGGGGTGCGACGCGCCACTCCCGAGTTGCGCCCCTTGACCTCGAGCACGCGCGAGCCGAGCAGACTCACACCACAACGGGTCAGACCCGCGACGACACGGTTGAACACATTCGCCGTAAACCAGCCCGGACGCTTGCGCTCGAAATGAGCCGTAGCGGGACTACCCCGCCCCATCACGAGACCACCCGCCTACCCGGCGAACACCCGGTTGGCCACGGTCGCATCGCTGAGCTGCTCAAACGCGACGAGCCGCCCGTCGGCGCTGTAGGTGAGGACATCGGCGGCCTCAACCGTCTCGCCCTCGATATGGACTGTCGTGAGGACCACGACCTTCTCGCCATCGGCGATGAAGTCGTGCGGCTCACTGCGGAAATCCTTGCTCGCCAGCTTGCCCCACAGCTCACCGACCGCCTGCTTGCCTTTATAGACCCCGGTCAGCGCGTTATCGCCGCGCGCCGTCCACTCGATCGAGTCGTCGATGTTGCGCATCGCGCCCTCGGTGTCGCCCCTGCCAAATGCCGCGTAGGCGTCACGCGCCGTCTGCTTGTTCTCCTGCGCACCCATAGCTCTGAAATCCTTCCTCGCGTAAACAACGGACCGTTCAACGATACGGGGGTACCCGTCATCCGTACAACGGACACATCCTTCTGGCCGACACTCGCGATCAGCGTGGCACATGGCTAGGCTGTCAGGAGGTGAGCTTCCAAGCTGATGACCAGATCGCCCCGGCGGCACGGATACTGTCGAGCACTCAGATCGAGATGCTCGCCGAGCACGGCGATGAGCACACGGCCCAGGTGGGCGAGAAGCTCTATGAGATCGGCGACGCGACCTACCCGTTCATCGCGATCCTCGAGGGCGAAGCCGCGATCCTGGACGGCGCCGGGAACGAGATCGTCCGCCACTCCGCTCTGGGCTTTCTCGGGGAGGTCAACCTTCTCAGCGGGCAGGCGGTGTTCGTCACCGCGGTCGTCACCCGGCCAATGCGCTACATCGCGCTCCCGCGCGAGAAGCTGCGTGCGCTGCTGTTCGAGGATCCCGCGCTCTCGGACTTGATCCTGGGCGCCCTGGTCGAACGCCGCGAGCTGCTCCAAGCGCGCAGCGGCGTTGGTCCTGAGATCGTTGGTCTGCGCGACTGGCCCGACACGCGCCGGCTGCTCGAGTTCGCGCGCGCCCAGCGGCTCCCGCATACGTGGACTGATCCCACAGGGACGACCGACGGCGCCGGCTCGACCGCGCAGTTGCCGATCGTTCGGTTGCCGGGCGGGGTGGAGCTCATCAACCCGAGCGACGGGGAGCTCTCACGGGCACTCGGGATCGGCTTGGAGCTCGCGCCGCGCGAGCAAGTCGACTTGCTGATCGTCGGCTGCGGTCCCGCGGGACTGGCTGCAGCCGTCTATGGCGCCTCGGAGGGATTGGACACGCTAATCGTGGAGGGCCGCGGCATCGGCGGCCAGGCGGGCACCTCGCGCAGGATCGAGAACTACCTGGGCTTCCCCGCGGGGATCAGCGGCAGCGAACTGGTCAGCCGCGCCGCCACCCAGGCACGCAAGTTCGGCGCCCGCATGGCCTCGCCCTACCGCGCCCTCGAACTGAGGCCCGGCATCGGGAGGCACCTCGTGAGGCTCGAGGACGGCAACGAGATAGCCGCACGCGCGGTGCTGCTGGCCACGGGCGCCGAATACCGACGTCTGCCCGTCGCGGGACTCGAGGCCTACGAGGGACTGAGCGTGTTCTATGCCGCCGGACCAACGGAGGGACAGCTCTGCACGGCCCAGCGTGTGGCGGTCGTCGGCGGCGGCAACTCGGCGGGTCAGGCCGCTGTCTGGCTGGCGCGCGGCGGAGCGCTCGTCACGCTCCTGCACCGCCGCGGCAATCTCGCAGAGACGATGTCGCAGTATCTGATCGACGAGTTCGATCGCTACGGCGTCGCCGTGCGCGATCGCTCCGAGATCGTCAGCCTGCAGGGAGCACACGGGCAACTGCACGCTGTCACCCTCGCCGATGGAGAGCAGCTGCCGTTCTCCTTCTTGTTCCTGTTCCTGGGCGCCAAGCCGTGCACCGAGTGGCTCGGCGACCTGCTCGCGCGTGACGCCGACGGCTTCATCCTGACGGGCGGCGACGCCGGCGCCGAGGGCCTGCTCGAGACGAGCGTGCCGGGCGTCTTCGCGGCCGGTGACGTGCGCGCCGGCTCGATCAAGCGCTGCGCCACGGCCGTCGGCGAGGGCGCGACCGTGGTCCAGTTCGCGCACGAGCGCCTGGCCCGGCTCGCGGATTCGCCGGACTTGGTCTCCTGACGCCGGCTTGGTCGCCGCGGTGATACCCCTTCTGGTCACCAGCGCGGGCGCTGCCAACGGCGGGGGTTACGGTGCGATTCTCAGCTTCGACGCCGCGGGCGGACTGATCGGGCCGTTCAGCAGCGACCCGCGGATCATCGATCCGCGCGGCCTGGCCGTTGACCCGTCGGGCGCACTCATCTACCTCAACAGCGGCGACGATCGCGTGTTGGCGCTCGATCGCCGCGGAGAGGTCGTGTACGACTCCGGCCGGATACCCGGACTGGATCCGGGCGGCGGCGTCTTTGGACAGGATGGCCGCTACTACCTCGGCACGCGCCGGCGGCGGACGATACTGGCCATGCCCGCTGCTCTCGATGGGGATGCAGAACCTGTTCTGCCGGATGGCGTCGTCCCGTTCCCGCGCGGGTTTGGCTTTGCGCACGACGGCCGGCTCTATCTCGCGTCAGGCGTCGGTCCCTCCGGAGAAGGCGATAACACGATCGTCGCGTTCGATCATGACCGGGCACTGCGCACGCGCCGCCTGGTCACCGACCCCGGGCTGAGTCCGCTCGACCTGACGGTCGCTCCGAACGGACACATCGTGGTCGCCAGTGAACACCCCTTCGGCGCCCCAGACGCCCTCGCCAGCGTCCGCGAATACGACCCAACCACCGGAGCGCTCCTGCGCGTCTTCGTTGCGGACCGCTCACTGAAGTTCCGCAGGCCGCGGGGATTGAGGTTCGGACCGGACGGTCGCTTGTACTGCGTCGGCAGGGATCACGTCGTCGCCTTCGACTTCTCGACGGGCGACTTTCTCGGGCCCGTGGCGCAACTGCCCCGGCTCAACGGGCAGGCGGTCGTGCCGCTCGACCGGGTGGATGCTGCGTGAGATCGTGGTGGACGACTCGTAGGCGATCGGGCTCGGCCGCGTAGTCATCGGACCGACGCCCACGGTTCAACGGCCCTGGACATATCGCCTGACACGCGATGCGCCGGTGACATGCGAGCGGGCCACGCTCCGACGGCGCTGCCGATGTGCGGAGGATAGTGGCGCCACTGGCCTGCGATCATCCCCACATCGACACAGCGCGCGCAAGCACTTCTGTCGCCCGCGGCGCAGCGCATCTCCAATCTCCACCACGCAGCATCTCCAATCTCCACCACGCAACTAGATACAGGAGGCTGTCAGTCATGAAAGTCGTACTCACCGGCGCAACAGGGTTCATCGGGTCTCATGTTTCTGAGCGAGTTGCAAGAGCATGGTCATGAGGTGACGGCGTTGGTCCGCGATGCCTCTCAGGGCGACGTCCTCGCCGACCGCGGCGCCACGGCGATCGTGGTCGACCTCTCCGACCGTGCGGCGGTCGTGGACATCCTGCGCGATGCGGACGCGGCGATCCACACGGCGAGTCCAGGCGACGCCACGAGCGCGGACCTGGACTCGGCGGTGACCGACGCGGCGATAGAGGCGTTCGCCGGCACCGGCAAACCCTACCTGCACATCAGCGGTGTGTGGATCTACGGGAACAACCCCTCGGTCAGCGAGCAGTCACCGATCGATTCGCCTCCACTGGTGGCGTGGAAGGAGCCGATCGAGCGGCGGGTGCTCGACGCCCCGGACATGCGCGGCGTGGTGATCGTCTCCAGCGCCGCCTACGGCGACGGCGGAGGAGGGATTCCCGGACTGCTGCTCGGATCGCCCCGAGACGATGCCGGCAATCTGATCATGCTCGGCACCGGACAGCAGCATTGGTCGACGGTCCACGTCGCGGATCTGGCGAATTTCTTCCGTCTCGTCCTGGAGCACGACTCGGCCCGCGGCCGTTATGTGATCGGCGATGGACAGAACCCGACGGTCGCAGAGCTGACCGAGGCGGCGGCCGTCGCGGCGGGCGCCGCGGGAGCGGTGCCCGGCTCCGACGATGAGGCCAGGGCCCGCTTGGGCGACTATTTCGCCGAAGTCCTGCTGCTCGACCAGGAGACCGTCGCGGCCAGAGCCCGCGCCGAGCTCGGTTGGGCTCCGTCGCACGCAGGGCTCGTCGACGAACTCCGCGAGGGGAGCTACCGGAAGGTGACAGGCGCATGACCGAGTGTCCCCACGAGGGGAGTCGCTGGAAGGTGACAGGCGCATGACCGACGTGCCGCGCGCCAGCGGTGTGGGCGCATGACCGAAGATCCCCACACGGCGCCTCTGAGCTCAGCTCCCGCGGCCGTGGCGTCGGATCTTCAAACGCGCTACCTGCCGATCGCCGAGCACGGGATCATCGGCGACCTGCACTCCGCCGCCCTGGTCGGCAGCGACGGGACGATCAACTGGTTCTGCCCAGATCGATTCGACGGCCCAAGCGTGTTCGGGGCGCTGCTGGATCGCGACCGCGGCGGCTACTACCGGATAGCGCCCACGGTTGCGCTCGCGAGCACCAAGCAGATCTATCTACCCGACACGAACGTTCTCGTCACCCGCTTGCTGTCCCCCGCGGGTGTGAGCGAGATTCAGGATTTCATGCCTGTGGGCAGCGGCCCGCAGCGGCTCATCCGAAGCGTGGTTGGGGTGCGCGGCGCGATGCGCTTTCGCCTCGAGGTCGAGCCGCGCTTCGGCTACGGGCTGAAGGAGCCGCAGGTCACGATCGAGCCGACCGGCGCCGTGTTTCGCGCCGAGGGCGACGCCCTTGCCATCGGCTCGCCGCTCGCGCTGCAGGCAACCTCCGCCGGAGCCACGGCCGAGTTCGAGATCGCGGCGGGAGAACGGATGACGTTCGTCCTCCAGGCCGGCGATCGGGCGGTGCCACTTGGCGCACAGGACGCCGAGCGACTGGGCGAGGAAACACTGATGTTCTGGCGCACGTGGCTTCGACAGTCCTCATATCAAGGCCGCTGGCGCGAGATAGTGGATCGCTCGGCGCTGACCCTCAAGCTCCTCTCCTACGAGCCGAGCGGCGCGATCGTGGCCGCACCGACCGCGAGCCTGCCCGAGCGAATCGGCGGCACACGAAACTGGGACTACCGCTACGCGTGGCTGCGCGATTTCGCCTTCTCCATATACGCGCTGTCCCGGCTCGGATTTGTCGCGGAGGCGATCGCGTTCAACGGCTTCCGCCGCAAGATCTCGAGCGCGGCCGCGGCGCCAACCGGGGGCAGCCCACTCGACGTGATGTACCGGATCGACGGCGAGCGCTGCCTGACCGAGCGCGAGCTCGGGCACCTCGAGGGCTACCGCGAATCGCGCCCGGTCCGGATCGGCAACGACGCGGCGACCCAGTTCCAGCTCGACGTCTACGGCGAGCTGTTCGACTCGATCTATCTGGCCGAGCAGCAGGCACGCCAGGGGCGCGGCGAGTTCATCGGCTACGACGACTGGGTGGACCTCGCGCGCTTGATCGACTGGGTCTGCGAGCACTGGCAGGAGCCAGACGAGGGCATCTGGGAGACGCGCGGTGGCCCGAAACGCTTCACCCACTCGCGCCTGATGTGCTGGGTTGCGATCGACCGCGCGATGAGGATCGCGACCAGTCGCGGGCTCCCGGCGGACATCGTGCGCTGGAGGCAGGTACGCGACGACGTGTTCGCCTGGATCATGGCGCGCGGATGGAGCGAGCGCAGGCGGGCGTTCGTCCAGGCCGAGGACTCCGATGTGCTCGACGCGTCGCTCCTGCTGATGCCCCTCGTTCACTTCATCGCGCCCACCGACCCGCGCTGGCTCTCGACGCTTCGCGCGATCGGCAGCGAGCTCGTGTCCGACAGCCTCGTCTATCGCTACGACCCCGCGGCGGCCCCGGATGGGCTCGACGGCGACGAGGGGACGTTCTCGATGTGCAGCTTCTGGTACGTCGAGTGCCTGGCTCGCGCCGGCTACCTCGAGGAGGCCCAGCTCGCGTTCGAGAAGATGCTCACCTACGCCAACCACCTCGGGCTCTACTCAGAGCAGATCGGCTCGAGCGGCGAGCTGCTCGGCAACTTCCCGCAAGCCTTCACCCACCTAGCGCTCATCAGCGCCGCGATCAGGCTGGACCAGGAGCTCCAGAGGAAACGCCCATCCAGACCCAAGCAGTATCCGACCTAGTTTGGCGACCTTCGGGCTATGAGCCCATTTTGGGGGTGTTGTGGGGTATCGGCATGTCCGGTGATTTGGCTCTATTGCTGAGGATTTGACTCTCGCTCGATTTGCCCGTGCCGTGGAATGGCGTGGGGCATGCTTGCACTTTGTTTGCACTTTTGAGCAGTCGCCCGCCAGTCGTCCATGTCCGCCGGCTCGACGGCCTGCTGCCCTACAATGGAGGGATGCAACGTACCGCTGTCGCGCGAAATGGTGCCGCACCGAGCATCCTCCATCGCAGCCGCGCGCAGGCAGCGGCGGACGCGGATGGCTTGCTGCGCGCCGAGGGCCTTGAGATGAGCTCCGAGCATCAGGCGCTTTCGGCCCGCTGGGTTGCCGGCGAGATCGACAGCGAGGAGCTAGAGCGACTCGGCTTGGAACTCGTGCGCCAGCGTCTGGCTGATACCACTGTCCGATAGTCGTCGGCCCTGATGGCGGAGGATCCGTATGTCTATCCGGGCACCGCTGCACTACGCAACAACCTGGAGATTCGCGATCCCGAGAAGCTATCGCAGGCCGAGGCGGACATTGTCGGTCTGGCTCTCCGGGCACTGACGGCGGAGCCGCTCCCAGGTGGCTACGACCTGGCACATTGGCAAACGTTCCATCGCCGCATCTTCGGTGGTCTATATCCGTGGGCCGGGGAGATGCGGACCGTCCAGATCGCCAAGCCCAATGCGTTCTACGCCCGGCCGGAGCACATCGCGAGCTATGCCCAGGGCATCTTCGCCGAGCTTGCTCGGGAGGACCGCCTGAAGGGTCTCGATCGCGACGCCTTTCTTGAGCGGCTGACGCACTACCACGCCGAGATGTATGCGGTTCATCCCTTCAGGGAGGGCAATACGCGCAGTCTGCGGGCGTTCCTTGGCCAGCTCGCCCGAGAAGCTGGGCATCACATCGCCTGGGAGCATCTCGACTACGAGCGGAGCTTTGCCGCCAACGTGCGCAGTCTCAACGGTCAGAGCGACCAGCTCCGTGCGCTGCTTGAGCCGATCGTGGATAGACCACAGACTGAGCGTCGTCTTTATTGATTTCGCCCGACCTTCCGTATAAGCAGCAGCCCCTGCTTGCCCTGCGTCGGATTCGGCGACAATCCGCACTCCGGGGGCTGTGACCAACACTCTCGGATTACGCCTAGCGCTCTTGATCTGTTGGGCGAATCAGGATCTCGTTGATCGCGACGTGACGCGGGCGGGTGACCATGTAGAGGATCGCATCGGCGATGTCGCGGGCCTGCATCGGCGATCCAAGCCCAGGCCGGGAAGCCAAGGCCTGGAGGACCTCGGGCCGGTTGTGGCCCACCAACTCTGTCTCGACAGCGCCGGGCTCGATCAGGCCGATGCGCACGTATCGGCGGGTGATCTCCTGACGCAGCGACTCGCTGAACGCGCCCACACCGTGCTTGGTCAGGTTGTAGACCCCGGAGCCGCTGTTGACTTTGCGCCCCGCGACCGAGGACACGTTGACCAGATCCGCCACGTTGCGTGGCCCCTGCTCGGCCGCCTCGAGCAGGTGCGGCAAGGCGGCGTGCGCGCAGTGAAGGAGAGCCCGCACGTTGATGTCGATCATCCGCTCCCATTCCTCCAGCGGCGCGCCCACGATCGGGCCGAGCAGCATCACGCCGGCGTTGTTGACGAGCACGTCGATCCTGCCCGCCTTGGCCACCACCTCGCTCATCACCCGTGGCGGTTGGGCCGCGTCGGTCAGGTCGGCGGCGACCACAAGCGGAGTCGGTCCCACCGAGGCGATCCGCGCGGCGAGGCGCTCCAGTCGATCGGCGCGGCGAGCGACGATAGCGACAGTCGCGCCCTGTGCGGCAAGCGCGAGTGCGGTCGCCTCGCCGATGCCACTGGAGGCACCCGTGACGACGGCGACGGTGTGGTCAAGCGCAAGCGAGTCGGGCATCGAAGCTCAGTATCCCAACCTCGTCGCCAGACTGCTGAAGCTGGACGCGAGCATGACGCTGTGGCGACGCATGCATCCATGCAGAACGTCGTTGCAATGATCCAGTCCGACCGACAAACGTTCCACGACACGATCGCGCACAGCGACGCCGCGTAGCAAACCCCCGGCAGCTACCCCGCAAGGTCGGCCAACAGTCCCTCGACCACAAGCTCCTCCTCGATCCGTCGCCCGACCCGGCGCATCGCCGCACCGAGGTGCGGATCCCAGCTCGCCTCCACGGGCGCGCCGCTGAGCACCTGAGACGACGGAGCGGATGCTGCCGCCTGCATGTACTGCTCGGCACCGAAGCGCCACGGCGACACCGGCAGGCGGGCGTGCAGGACGTTGCCGATCCGCACCCCGCCCCAGTCCCGGATCGAGGAGTTGTGGCCGCTCGGGCGGGAGGTGGGGTGGCTGTGGGAGCCTGGCGGTGGCGGCGCTTGAGCCGCCGCGGAGGACAGGCCACCCTACGGCAGGAAGGACAGTCGCCGGCGCGAGAAAAGAGCTGTAGCGTCGGAGCGACGCTGATCGTGCATCCTGCCCCTCCTGCGTTTGCATCCAGGCGGCTATGGCTGCCGGGCACGTTTCACCTTCAAAGTGCGGCCAATACCTCGACGCCATTTCCGTCGCCCATGGCGAGGATGCTCGAGTCGAACGTGACCAGGCGCACCCCTCGGCGACGGGCAAGTGTCAGTAGGTGCGCGTCGGTCACCTGCCGATAGCCAACGATCGACGGCACGTCGCCCTCGCCCATTGAGACATCATCGATGAGGAAGCGATGACCGGGATGCGCACGCAACGTCGAAAGCACCCCTCTTGCCGCATCGACGCCGATCGCGCTTGGCAGCACAATCGGGTTCGACGACACCCGCACGAACCCGCTCTCTGTGATCGGACACGTCGCCCATCCCGCGGAGCCGTTCGTGGCGAACCAGGCGCGCATCGCCGCATGGTGCACGTGTGAGTCCCAGGCCAGCGCGACAAGCGCGTTGACGTCCAGCAGCGCCACCAGGAAGCTCAATCCTCGTCGAGTGCTCGCCGTACCATTTCTGGAGTGATCGGCGGCGTACCTGCCGGCACACGGATGACCGGCAGTCCGTCCTCAGCCTCAACCCGAGCGGGTGTCAACCCTCGACGGGCAAGCTCGGAGATAACGGAGCCGAGCGAGCGGTGCTCCCCAACGGCGAGCTGTCGCGCAACCGCGACCACATCCTCATCGATGTTCAACGTTGTCCGCACAAACTGATGTTAGCGCATCATCGCATCAGACGTCATTCCGCTCCTCCACTGGATGTCGTCGAGGCTCCATTGCTCAACGTCTCGCGATGGTGTCGAGGATGTCCCGCGTGGCGTAGAACTTGAGGTGGCGGTCCTCCCGCCTCGTCCGGTCGTATTGCGACCGTGGCGAGTGCGAAATCGGTCCATTTGAGACAGGAGGAACCGCCATGAAGAAGGTACATGCTGGGCAGGTCACGAGCGAGGACACGCCTTCGGAGGCGTCTGCTCTGCCTGAGCGGGTGCAGGCCGCGCTCGGGGAGCTGGTCGGGGCGGCGAGGGAGGGCCTGCTCGCGCTGAGCGTGGGTGTCGGGCTCGGTGTGATGCACGAGCTGATGGCCGAGGAGGTCGAGGAGGTGTGTGGCCCCAAGGGTAAGCAGGACCCGGAGCGGGTCGCTTACCGCCACGGTGGCGATGACGGGGAGGTCACGCTCGGTTCGCGCCGGGTGGGGGTGCGGCGGCCGCGGATGCGCGCCAAGGACGGCAGCGGCGAGGTGCCGGTCGAGACCTACGGGCATTTTGCCAGCCGCGACGTGTTGAGCGCGGTCGTGTTGGAGCGGATGCTCGCGGGGGTCTCCACCAGACGGTTTGTGCGTACCCAGGAGCCGGTCGGTGAGCGGGTGGAAGCCGAGGCGCGCTCGACGTCGAAGTCGTCGGTGTCGCGCACCTTCGTTGCCCGCACCGCACAAACGCTGAAGGAGCTGATGAGTCGTCGCTTGGATGACGTGCGGTTGGCGGTCCTGATGCTCGACGGTGTCGTCTTGAAGGACCACACCAACGTCGTCGCGCTCGGGATCACGACTGACGGGGTGAAGGTCCCGCTCGGG
Source organism: uncultured Solirubrobacterales bacterium (assembly GCA_963831995.1). GTDB lineage: Bacteria > Actinomycetota > Thermoleophilia > Solirubrobacterales > Solirubrobacteraceae > Palsa-744. The sequence goes on from CAWHSI010000005.1 coordinate 227,973, forward strand.
TTGTGGGAGGGCTCCACGGAGAACAAGACGATCGCGACCGCGCTACTGGCCGATCTCGTGGACCGCGGCCTTGATGTCGAGCAGGGCGTGCTCGTCGTGATCGACGGCTCCAAGGCCCTCAGAGCCGCCGTGAACGCTGTCCTGGGCCCGCGCACCCCGGTCCACAGGTGTGTCCGGCACAAGGAGCGCAACGTGCTCGATCACCTGTCTGAGCGCGACCGCCCGGAGGTCAAGCGCCGGCTACGCCGCGCGTGGGCGCGTGAGGATCACAAACAGGCCCTCGGGGAACTCCAAGCGCTCGCCGCAGAACTCGAGCGCTCTCACCCGGGTGCTGCCTCATCCCTGAAGGAGGGCATGGAGGAGACGCTCACCGTCACCCGTCTCGGCGTGAAGGGCGCGCTGAAGCGCACGCTACAGAGCACCAACCCGTGCGAGTCGATGATCGAGTGCGTTCGTCGCAGCTCGCGGAACGTCAAGCGCTGGCAGTCCGGGGAGATGTCCCTACGCTGGACTGCCGCCGGGATGCTCGAGGCTGAGCGACAGTTCCGACGGATCATCGGCTACGACGGCCTCACCAAGCTCGCCCTTACAGTCGAACGCGAGATCACCCAGACCACCACCACACACGTCGCCGAGAAGGCCGCTACGCTCGTCACCATCTGAGAGATTCACCCGAGGGCCGCTCACCCAAGTTCCACGCTGGCCGGGACATCCTCATGGTGTCCTCGAAACTGCAGATCGGCCCACACCCGGTCACGCTGTCGCCGCTCCGCGTGGCATCCTGGACGGGGCTTGCCTCGCCGTGCCCCAATGCGCGATGTAGCGTTTCGTCCGAGGCGTGCCGTATGGTCGAGCATATGTTCATGCCAATCCCACGACTTCCGAGGCCGAGCTGGTGCCACTGAATCCGCGCGAGCGGCGCTATCAGATCGGCCAGTTCTTGACGTCGGCCCCGATCGGCGAGCTGACGGCCGAGGTCGCGCCGACGAGCCACCGCCTGGGCTCGGTCGAAGCTTGGGCGTGCCTGCTCGGCACGGCGCCGGCAGGCCAATCGATCAGGTATAGCGGGTCATGATGCGACCGTATTACGAGACTGAGCTGGGCCAGCTGTTCCAAGGCGACTGTCTGGGAATCCTGCCTAAGCTCGCCCCTAAGAGCTACGACCTGATCTTCGCCGACCCGCCCTTCAATCTCGACAAGGACTACGGGAGCGGCATCACCGACAAGATGCGCAGCGGCGACTACCTCGAGTGGTGCCACGCCTGGATTGCTGAGTGCGTCCGCCTACTCGCCCCCGGGGGCTCGCTGTGGATCTACAACCTGCCGCGCTGGAATGTTGAGCTCGGGCACGAGCTCAACCGCCACGGCCTGCTGTTCCGGCATTGGATTGCGATCGACGTGAAGATGTCCCTGCCCATCCCTGGTCGGCTCTATCCGAGCCACTACAGCTTGATCTACTACACCGAGGGCAGGCCCAAAGTCTTCAATCGACCCCGAGTGCCGATACCCGTCTGCCGCCATTGCGGCGGCGACATTAAGGACTACGGCGGGCACCGGAACAAGCTGCATCCTGACGGGCTGAACCTCACCGACGTGTGGACAGACATCGCTCCGGTCCGCCACGCGCGAACCAAGACACGCGCCGCGAACCAGCTGAGCGAGAAGCTGCTGGAGCGGGTTCTGAGCATCGGCAGCGAGGTCGGAGATCGGGTGTTGGATCCGTTTGGAGGAAGCGGGACGACGTACGCGGTTGCCGAGCGCCTACATCGCCACTGGACTGGGAGCGAGCTTGGCGACTGCGAACCGATCGCACGGCGGCTCGAGGGCGACGACATCGTCGTCCAGCTGCCCGAACTTGGCGACGCTGGAAAGGGCGTCAAGGTAGCCAGTTAGGGCAGTGCATCATCACACCCGATCGCGCCACCACGGACGGGGTTTGCGCAACGTCCGAAAAAGTGGGCGAAACTTGGAGTGAAGCGCCGCTTGTGGCCTGGCCTCGGTAGATAGGATGGTCGCCGGATGTCGTGTCGAGCCGAGCACCCCAAGCCAGAGCGCGACGCCAGCCGACTCCGTGGCGGCCCCTGCCTCGTGGCCGGAGTCGGCCGAGCTGGGCGTGCCGCCGTCGAGGCCCTCCTGAGGATTCCAAGCGTCGAGCGTGTGATCGCATGGGACGGCTCGGCAGGCGGTGCTGCTCGGAGCACAGCGCGTGGGTTGCGCCGTCGCGGGGTCGAGGTGCTGCTTGGCGGCGATGGGATCGCCGCGCTGGACGCCGCGGGGCCCGCCGCGACGATCGTCAAGAGCCCCGGCATCGACCCGCGATCGCCCCTGTTTCGCTGCGCCCGCGAGCGCGGCTTGGACGTGCTGGACGAGCTGGAGCTGGGCTGGCTTCTATCGCGCAGCCGGATCGTGGGCGTGACCGGGACCAATGGCAAGTCGACGACGGCGCAGCTGATCTCGATGGTGCTCGCGGCCGCGGGCACGCCCGCCCAGCTGGTGGGTAACACCCAGTTTGGACCGCCGCTGTCGGCCGCGGCGGAGGGCGAGTGGGTCGTTTGCGAGGTGTCGAGCTTTCAGCTGGAAGCCTGCCCCTCGTTCCTGCCCGACGTCGCCGTGTTCACCAACCTGACACTCGAGCACCTTGCTCGACACGCCGACATGCGCAACTATGGCGATGCCAAGCGGCGTATGTTCATACGTGGCAACCGTGCGGCTGGAACGGCGATAGTCAACATCGACGATCCGTTCGGCCGCCGGTTGGCCGCCGAAGTCGCTGAACGGGGAGGCAGGGTCGTGAGCTACGGGTTCGGCGCCGACGCCGACGTCCGCATCGAGAAGACGGTATGGGACATGCACGAGGGTTGGCACAGCCTGTGCACGCCCGACGGTGAAATCCATTGTGCGACCGGGCTGCCGGGACGCCACAACGCGAGCAACATCGCCGCCGCCGTCGCGCTGGGCCACTCGCTGGGTCTGCCCGCGCGGAGCGTCGGCGAGGCACTGCGCGGAGTCAGCGGGCCGCCGGGACGCTGGGATGTGGTCGACGGTGCCCACAGCTTTGATGTTGTGGTCGATTTTGCACACAACCCCGACGGCATCCGCCAACTCCTGGAAACGGCCAGAGCGGTGACCGATCGTCGCGACGGCGCGGCCCTGCGCGCGGTGCTGGGCGCCACCGGCCGCCACGAGCGGGAGAAGGCGCTCCAGATGGGCAGATTCGCGCGAGCGCTCAGCGACCACCTGATTCTCACCACCGGCACCGTCACATACGACCCGCGCATCGTGCGGCTCAACGAGCTCCGCGATGCCGCCGAAGATGGAGAGGGAGAGCTCGAGATCGTCCTCGATCGCAGAGCGGCGATCGAGCGGGCAATCGCCGCCGCGCGGCCTGGCGATGTCGTGGTTCTGCTTGGCCTGGGCGCGCTGACGGACTTGGTGCTCGACTCCGCCGGCACGACCTGTCCCTTCAGCGACCGGCAGGTCGCACATGAAACCCTGGCCCGCCTCCCGGAGCCCCTGGCCCACCCGGAGCCGGCATGGAGCTAGTCCTCTCCACACAGCGGCTGGCGGACACCGGCGGAGCGCAGACATATGCGATCACTGTCGGCGAGCATCTCGCGCGACTCGGCCATTCGGTGACGCTGTACACGCGCGAGCTCGGCATCATGGCCGAGCAGGCCAGGGAACGGGCGCTGCGCGTGACCGCCACGGCCGAGGAGCTGCCCTCCCAAGCCGATGGCGTGATCGCAGGCGTGGACCGCGGCCTGGGGATGGAGCTGGTCGCGCGCTACCCGCGGGCCGCGCGGGTGTTCGTCGTGCACGGCGCGGACGATGTACACCTGCCGCCGCCGGTGCCCGGCGCCTTTGCGGCCACCATCGTCCTCAACGACCTGCACGCGGCACGAGCGGCTGCGTGCGTGGGCGCGGGCGAGGTGGTGCGACTGCGCCAACCAGTCGATCTCCGGCGCTTCAGCCCGCGCGGTACCCCCGGCGAGCGGCCCAGGCGGGTGCTGCTGCTCGGCAACTACCACTCCGGCCCGACCGAGCGGGCCAGCATCTTGCGCGAAGCGTGGGCGGACGCGGACCTGCAATGGAGCGAGACCGGGGGCGCGACCCAGACGCTCGACGTTCCCAGAGCGATCGCTCAAGCCGACGTGGTCGTCGGCTACGGCCGCTCGATGCTCGAGGCGATGGCGTGCGGGCGGCTGGCATACGTTCACGATCGCGCCGGCTCGGAGGGGTGGATCACCCCGAAGTCCTATGCGCGTATGGAGGCCGGAGGGTTCGCCGTCGCGGCGGCGCGACTACCCCCCACAGTCGAGGAGTTGAGAGCCGACCTGCACAGCTATCGGGCGGAATGGGGGCGGACGGGACAGGACATCGCGCGCACCCAGCACGACGCCCGCGGTCACGCCGCCGCGCTCGTGGCGCTGCTGGAGAGACACGCTCCGGGGCGCCCGTGCGGCGAGCCCTCGACATTGCGTGCCCTCTCGCAGCTGGCCGAGTCTCAGCTGAGGGCCGAGATCATGGTTGACCACTACCGGATCGAATCCGGGCAGTGGTTCACGCTCTACCACGGCAAGCAGGAGGAGATGGCACGCGAGCGAGGCGCTTGGGAGCTCGAGCGGCAAGCATGGCAGGCGCAGCGAGAGGCAAGCGAGGCGGAGCGCGCCGAGCTGCACGCGCGGTGTGCGCACGCCGGCGAGGCAGCCGCCCTCGCGGAGGGACGGTTGGACGCGTTCAGACGCACTCGACGCTACCGTCTCGCCCAGATGCTCGCCGGGCCGCTGGAACGGTGGCGTAGGCGCCGCTATTTCAAATAACGTCGATAATTTGCCCACGATGGACGGCCTGTCGTGCCGGTGCGACCCGAGTCGGGAACGTCGGAGCCAGTTTGGCCAAAATGTTTCCGACTCCGGAAGGCCGCGGCCGCCGCGGGCCGCGGCCTCTCCGCGAGGGCCCTGCGAGCCCTCACTTCCGCCGCAAGCGCGATCGCGCTGAGCGCCCCTTATGCTGCGACGCTCGACTGTGGCCGCGCGGATCCGGTTCCATGGCGTGCGGTCGCCTGTGCCCCGGCGCTCGACGGCGAGCGGCCGATCGGGAGCGCGCGCCGGACAAACTTTCCGCACACACCGCGATGGCGTCATCGACGGCCGGTACAACCAGTCCGATCGTCCGGCATACGCGCTGATTCCGATGTATTCTGTCAAACCAACCGATTCGTACTGAGGGCGATGGGGAGAATGTCGGACTCGCGGCGCTCGATGTTCTCCCCTGGAGGAGAGAGCTAAACGATGGCTGACACCCGGAGCAATCCCCAACAGCAGGAGTGGATGCGGGGAGGCTCGGCGTCGATGCGGGGCGTTCTGCTCGGCTTGGCGCTCGAGCGCCCAGGCCATGGAGGCGATCTTGCCAATCGGATGGCGATGCGCCTCGGCAGCACGTGGCGTCTGGACAGCAACGACGCCTACCGTTTGCTCGAACAGCTTGAGCGGGAGGAACTACTCGTATCGCGCGAGGAGCCTCGCAAGAACAGTGCCCGCGGCACGATGATCGTCTATCACCCCACCGAGAAGACGGCCGACGCGCTGTCGCTGTGGATGGAGACGTTGCTGCCACGCGAGCCGGTGCGCCTGGGTTTGCACGCCAAGCTCGCCGTCGCTCGAGCGCAGGACGCGCCGCGCCTGCTGGTCGCACTGCGTGACTACGAGCAGAAGTGCCTCGCGCTGGCGCAGCTGGTCACCCCCAACGGTCGCGAACAGCGCTCGTGGGCCGCGCTCTACATCGACTGCACCCGCGAAGCCGTCTACACCCAACTACGAGCCGAGATCGACTGGGCCGCCGCGGCGCGAGACCGCATCGCCGAGTACGCAAAACGCCAGCCGTCGCGATGACGACGCCACGGCGCGCCCCGTACACGATGTGCCGGCCGCCTCGATGACCCCTCTACTGCGCATCCGCGACGTCTCCAAGTCCTATCCCGACGGCAGCGGCCGCATCTCCGTCTTCGAAAAAGCGTCGCTCGAGCTGGACGCCGGCTCGCACGTGGGCGTGTATGGCAAGCGCCGCTCGGGCAAGTCGACCCTGATGCGTCTCGCCGCCGGCATCGACCGCCCCGACTCGGGCAGCGTGCTGTTCGACAACTTCGAGCTCAACCGCATCTCGGCCACGCAGCGCGCACGCCTGCTGCGCTCGCGCCTCGCCTACATCGCCGCCGGCGACTGGCGGCCCAATCCGGGCGAGACGGTCGCCCAGCACCTCGCGGTGTCGCTGTGCGGCAGCGGGTTGACGCTGCGCCAAGCCGAACACAGGGTGCTGCGCGAGCTCGATGTCGTCGGCGTCGGCGCCGCCCAGGCCAACTCGCCCGCGACGCGACTCTCGATGGTCGACCGCACGCGCGTCATGCTGGCGCGGGCGCTCGCCCGCGAGCCCTGGCTGATCGTGGTCGACGACCTGGTGCTGACGCCGAGCCCGACCGAACGCGACAACCTCTACGGCCTGCTGCGCTCCGCGGCGCGCGAGCGCGGCGCCTCGCTGCTCGTCAGCTCCGAGGACCTGCACGCGCTTCAGGGTTTCGATGTGTTCGTGTCGATCTCCGCGCGCGAACTGTGCTCCAGCGACACGGGCGCCAAGATCGTGCCGTTTCCGGCCCCCTTGCGAGTTGGCACGGTCCGCGATACAGGCTCATGAGCGCGCTCGGGCTGCGCGAGGTCGTCAAGCACTACGTGAGCGGAGCGGAAGCGGTCCGAGCCGTGGATGGCGTGACGCTCGACGTGCAGCCGGACGAACTCGTCGCGCTCTACGGTCCAAGCGGTTCGGGTAAGACGACGCTGCTGCTGCTCGCCGCCGGGCTGATTGCGCCCGACCGCGGCAGCGTGCGGTTCGCCGGCCGCGACGTCGGCGGCATGTCCTCGCGCGAAAGCGCAAGCTATCGGCTGCGCGACGTCGGCTTCGTGTTTCAGTCCTTCCATCTGATGCCCGGCAGCTCGGCGCTCGACAACGCGCTGATCAAGCTGCCGGTCAGCGGGTATACGGTGCGCGAGGCACGCGAGAAGACCGTTCCTTGGTTGCGGCGAGTTGGGCTCGGCGCGCGGCTGCACCACCGCCCCGAGCAGCTCTCGATGGGCGAGCGACAGCGCGTGGCGATCGCCCGCGCGCTCGTCGGCGAGCCTCGCCTGCTGCTCGCCGACGAGCCGACTGGCAACCTCGACTCCGCCCGCACCCGCGAAATCCTCGCGCTGCTGCGCGAGGTCTGCCATGAACGCCACATCCCCGGGCTGCTCGTCACACACGACGCCGAAGCGCTGCACTTCGTGGATCGCACGATCACCCTGCGCGACGGGCGCCTGCGCGCGGGCGTCGACAGCGAGCTGCTCGCGCTCTGCCCATGAGCCGCGCAAACCCCAAGATCCTTGGGGTCCGCCTCACGATGCTCGTCTACCTTTATCGCCGCCGCCTGCGCGCGCACCCCATGCAGGAGCTGCTCGCGGGCGCCGGCATCGCCGTCGGGGTGGCGCTGGTGTTCGGCGTGCTGCTGGCAAACTCGAGCCTCACGAGCTCCGCCGAGCAGCTCATCGGCGACCTCGACGGCTCCGCACGCCTCACGCTCCTCGCCCGCTCCGCGAGCGGCTTCCCCGAACGGCTCACCGAAAGGGTGCGGCACCTGCCCGGAGTGCAGATCGCGACGCCGGTGCTGCGCGAGGACGTGACGATCTCAGGCGCGCGGGCAAGCCAGGCGATCCAACTGATCGGGGTCACCCCGAGCCTTGCCGCGCTGGGCGGGCTGGCCCAGCAGGAGCTCAGCAGCGATCCGCTCCTGCTCGGCGGAGGGCTGGCGCTGCCAGCCGGCGTGGCGAGCACCGTCGGCGCGCATCGAGGCAGCCACATAACAATCGTGGCCGGCGGGCTGCTCCACGCACAAACCGTCAAGGCCGTGCTCGGCGGCGAAGCGCTCAAAGCGATCGCCGGTGCGCCGATCGCCGTCGCGCTGCTGCCGGTCGCCCAGCATCTGACCCAGCGGCCCGGGCGCATCACGCAACTGCTGATCGAGCCGCGAGCGGGAGACGACGCGCTGGTCTCGGGCGAGCTGCGCCGGCTCGCCGGTGCAGAACTGAACGTCGAGCCCGCCGACTACGAACTGCGCCTGCTCGCGGTGGCGATCAAGCCCAACAGCCAGTCGACCACGCTGTTCTCGGCGATCAGCGTGATGGTCGGGTTCCTGCTCGCGCTCAACGCGATGCTGCTCACCGTGCCCGAGCGCCGGCGCTTCATCGCCGAGCTGCGCATGCAGGGCTACTCCCCACCACAGGTGCTGCTGCTGCTCGGCTTCCAGGCCGTGACGCTCGGACTGGCCGCCTCGCTCGTGGGCATCGGGCTCGGCGAGCTGCTGTGGCACACCGTCTTTCACCGCGTCCCCGACTACCTGACCGAAGCGTTTCCCGTCAGCGCCGCCCAGTCGCTGAGCGCGGGCATCGTGCTCCTGGCGCTCGCGAGCGGCGTGATCGCGACCGTGCTCGCCTCGCTCTCGCCGGCGTTCGATCTGCGTCCCGGTCGCGCGGCCGACGCGGTGTTCCGCGAAGTGGGCGACCACGGCGAGCTGCTGCACCCGCGCACGGTGCGGGTGGCGGCGCTTGCGGGGCTTGCGCTGATAGCGCTCGTCGGTGTGCTCGTCGCGCTCGCGCCGGCACTGACGATCTTCGGCGGAGTCGCGCTCGCGCTCGCCACGCTTTGCCTGATTCCGGCCGCCTTCAGCGGGATCGTGCGGTGGTTTCCAAGGCTCACCGAGCGCAGCAGCAGCGGCGCCCTGATCGTCGCCGTCTCCGAGCTTCGCGCGGTCACCACACGCTCGATCGCGCTTTCCGCGATCGCCGGTCTGGCGGTCTACGGAAGTGTCGCGATCGGAGGCACACGCGATGACCTGCTGCGCGGGATCGAAGCGGCCACCGCCCAGTATCACAGCACGGCCGACGTGTGGGTCACGAGCACCGACAGCAACGTGTTCAACACCGACAGCTTCGCGCCGGGGAGCCTGCCCGCGAGGATCGCTCGGCTCGCGGACGTGCGCTCGGTGCGCATTTACCGGGGAGGCCTCGCCGACGTCGGCGACCGCCGGCTGTGGGTGCGCGCACGAGCGCCCGGCGACCCCACGATGTTCGAATCGACGCAAATGGTGAGCGGCAACTTCGCGCGCGCCGAGGCGCTGATTCGCGGCGGCGGGTGGGCGGCCGTCTCCAGCGGTTTCGCCGCCGAACGCGACCTGCGCCTGGGTGCCAGCTTCGAACTGCCGACTCCATCCGGGATCGTGCATCCGCGCCTGGCGGCGATCACCACCAACTCCGGCTGGCCGGCGGGCACGATCACGCTCAACGGCCTCGACTACGCGCGCTGGTGGCGCACGAGCGAAGTCACGGGGATCGAGGTCGACCTGCGCCCGGGCGCGGGCGCTCTCGCGGGTGCCCGGGCAGTGCGGGCCGTGCTCGGAGCGCACACCCGCCTCGCGGTGCAGACCAGCGCGCAAAGCGCCGCCGCGGCCGACGCGAGCGCTCGCCAGGGCCTGCGCACGCTCGCCCAGATTTCGACGCTCCTGCTGATAGCCGCCGCGTTGGCCATCGCCGCGGCGCTGAGTGCCACCGTGTGGCAGCGCCGGGCCCGGCTGGCATCGCTGAAGATCCAGGGCTATCACCCCGGACAGCTATGGCGCGGCCTGCTGCTCGAGAGCGTCGCGATGCTCGGGATCGGCTCGGGCGTGGGGGCGCTCGTCGGCGTCTACGGCCACACGCTCGCCGCTCGCTGGCTGACGCTCACGACGGGCTTCCCCGTGCCGTACTCGATCGGAGCCGCTCAGGTGTTCTTGACGCTCGCCTCGATCAGCGCGATCGCGCTGCTGGTGGTCGCGCTGCCCGGGCTCGCCGCCGCACGTGTCCCCGCCCATCTCAGCCTGCGGGAGTAGGGGCGGCGCATATTCCCCCGCGCCGTCCCCACGATCGGGACGCCGGGTCCAGGCGCCGGGGCGTCTTGAAAGTCAAGTACTGGATTTTCCACTTTACCTGCGCCCCGGCATCTGCAATGATGTGTGGACGAGCCGACGCCCATTCGGTTCGTGTCCATTCGGTCCCTTGCCCCCCGGGGGGCAGACGGGCTCGTCCACAAGCGCCGAGTGCTCGCGTTTGTGGGCGGGCCCGTCGGTTGGCCGCACCTCTCGCTCCGGCGGCTGGCCTTGCGCTGCTGCCGGCACGCTCGCGCCCGGCGTGGGCGGCCTCTGCGCGCGCGGCGTCTCTGCCAGCCTCGGCTGTGTAGCCTGCACGTTTGCTTGCGCGCCCATCGACCGCACCGTGACAGCGCGCGTGGCGCACCAACCCGGTTATGCAACGCATCCCCACCCGCATGCCCTCGCTCGCGCTGATCGAGCCGTCCGTGCACGGCGACGAGCGTGGGTTCTTCTGTGAGACATACCGGCGCGAGTGGCACGCACAGCTCGGCATCCCCGAGGCCGAGAGCTTCGTACAGGACAACCACTCGCGCTCCACGAGAGGAGTTGTGCGCGGGATGCACTTTCACGTCGGCGCCGGCGTCGCCAAGCTCGTGCGCTGTGCGCGCGGGCGCATCCTCGACGTGGTCGTGGACCTGCGTCGCGGCTCGCCCACCTACGGCGAGTGGGAGGGGTTCGAGCTCGACGAGCAGAGGCTGCGCATCCTCTACGTGCCGGTCGGCTTTGCCCACGGCTTCTGTGTGCTCAGCGATCTCGCCGACGTCATCTACAAGCAGTCCGCCTACTACGACCCCCCGCTCGAGCGCGGCATCGCCTGGAACGACCCCGACGTCTCGATTCGCTGGCCGCTGCCGGTCGATGAGCTGATCGTCTCCGCGCGCGACGCGGCCGCGCCCACGCTGAGCGAGATAGCCTCAGAGCTGCCATTCGAGTTCGACGCCGCCGGGGGCTGAAGGCCGAGCGCGGGGCTCCTATAGGTCGCAGATCAGCAGCCGATAGCCGAGATCGAGCTCGCTGCGACCGAGGATCTCGTGGTTGCGCTCCTGCCAGCGATTCGTGCGAAGATCCTCCGCCAGCTGCTCCAGGCCGCCCAGCAGCGGCTCGGCGCCCGGCAGACGGAAAGTGGAGATGTTGGCGCGCACCCGCCGGTCCAGATACGCGGTCGGCCGGCACCAGTAGGCGGCGAGGAACCCGTCGACGCAGTCGCGCGGGATGGGCACCGCCTCCACACGCACCTCCTCGCCGGTCGCCGCTCGCTGTTCGTCGATCCCGGGGAAGCGCGCGCAGTCCAGGCGACCGAGCTTCGGCAGGTAGTCGCGCAGCAGCCAGAAGCGCTGCGCATAGGAGGGGTCGTATGTGAAGAGCACAACCCGCTTGCGCGCCACGCGGCGCAGCTCCTGCAAGCCGATGCGCCAGTCCGACCAGTGGTGCAGGGTCATGCACGCCATCGCCGCATCGACGCTGTCCGAGCCGAGTGGCAGGCACTCGGCGTGACCCACGATCGCGCGGGCGAGCCCCGGCGCCCGCAGTGCGATCATCCGCGCCGAAGGCTCGATCGGCAGCACCTCGCGGTCGCTGGGCTCATACGCACCCGCCCCCGCGCCCACGTTCGCGATCAAGCTCGCGTCGCCGAGCGCCTCGCGAATGCGCGCGGCGATGCGCGGGTCGGCCTGCCGGGTGAGGGTGTACTCGTCCCCGATGTCGTCGTAGGCGTTTTCCGGAGATTCGTCGCTTTGGCTCATAAGGTATGTCATCTAGTGTTTCTTGCGGCGCTGCGCACAGTGTGCTCCATCGACAGGACGACAGCTGCGAGCGAGCTGCCTGCCAGCCCCCGCCGCCACTGCTGGCAGGATAGATGGGCGACTGGAAAAGTCGAGTTCATTTACTTGAAAATCGACATTGTGGCCTCGTTTTGGCCGCAATCACCGCATTAAGCGTCGCGCGAGAGAGGCCCGACTGTCTCCGACCTCGATCGCCGAGAAGGCTCGCGAGCTGCGTGTGCTCGCTCGCCGAGGCGCCATCGATGCAATGCTTAGGGCCGATGGCTCAGCGTCTCGATCACCTGCGCCGGCGCGCGCGCGAGTACACCGTCACGCCGGCTCAATACGCCAAGGCCGCGTACGTCGCGATGGGCGCGCTCACGTTGATCGTGATGAGCGGCGCCGCCGTGCGGCTGACCGGCTCGGGGCTCGGCTGCCCCACCTGGCCGCGCTGCTACGGCAACGTCTACCCGCCGCTGAACAGCCATGCCGTGATCGAGTTCTCAAACCGCACGCTCACCGCTCCGGTGTCGATCGCGGCCTTCGTGGCGTTTGCGCTCGCCTTCCGCCGCCGCCCCTACCGCCGCGAGCTGATGTGGCTGAGTTCGCTGCTGCCACTCGGCGTGCTCGCGCAGGCGATACTCGGCGGGCTGACGGTGCGCGGACAGCTCGACTATGGCTGGGTGATGGCCCACTTCGCGCTGTCGATGCTCGTGCTCGTCGCCGCCGTCGCACTCGCCTGGCGCGCAACGTATGAGCCCGGCGAGCGCCCGCTCTCCGGCAACCGGGCGCTCACGCTGTGGGCGCGCGCCAGCGTCGCACTCGGCGCCGTGACGATCGTCGCCGGCACCGCCGCCACGGCCGCCGGCCCGCACGCCGGCGGATCGCCGGGGCAGAAGATCAACCGCCTCAGCTTCGACGGCAGGGGCACGATGGACTTCGTGATCCACCGCCACGCGGAGATCGCGTTCGTGTTCGGGCTGGTCGCGCTCGTCGTATGGTGGCTGGCGCGTCGTTCCCACGCCGATGCGCTCGTGCGGCTGTACTCGAGCATCGCGTGCGCTCTGATCGCCCTCCAGGGAGTCGTGGGGCTGGTTCAGTACGAGACCCACCTGCCCTCCGAGCTCGTGTGGGTGCATGTGAGCATTGCCGCGCTCACCTGGCTTGCGGTCCTGTGGACGGCTTGCGCAGCCGGTCGCCTGGCGCCCCGCGACGACGATGTTCCCCGGAAAATGGGGCCTGAAATGCGCGAGCGGACGGCCTCTGAGCGCGTGGACGTCCTTGCCACCCGTTAGCCTGGCCACAGCAAAGACACTCGAGAAGGGACTGTCATGACAAAGAACGATCTGGCTGATGGGGTTGCGCAACGCACCGGTCTTGCGGGAACGCAGGCTCGGCAGGCGCTGGAGGCGGCGATCGAGTTGATCTCCGACGAGCTGGCGAGCGGAGGCGAGGTCGCTCTTGCCGGTTTCGGCAAGTTCAGCGTCAGCGCACGCGCGGCCCGTCAGGGTCGCAACCCCTCGACGGGGGAGACCATCAACATCGCCGCCAGCAGGGCGGCCAAATTCTCCGCCGCGAGCGCGCTCAAGAAGCGCTTGAACTAGACCCCGACAGCGCGCGACAAACGGAGTAGATGGACCCAGACCGGCGGAGAGCCCGCCGTGAGGCGCGCAAGCGCGAGCTTGCGCGCCGACGTGCACGGGGGCTCGCCGCCGTGGCACTGCTCGCGGCGCTCGTAGCTGTGGCCGTGGTCGCGCTCGGCTCCGGCGGCTCCTCCAAAGGCGGCGCGAGCCACCACGGCAGGCACTCGGCGACCATTGCGGCGCCTTCCGCCGGTGCTGGGCGCGGCTCTGGCTCGGTCCGCCCGTCCAGCGCGGGCACCGCCGGCACGGGCACCGGTCCGCCCGGCCACGAGTCGGTGCCGATCCTGATGTATCACGTCATCAACCCGCCGCCCGCGGGCGCCAAATTCCCAGGGCTGTATGTGACGCCGGAAGAATTCGCCGCCCAAGCGCAGGCGCTCGCGCACGCCGGCTTCCATGCGGTGACGATGGACCAGATGCTCGCCAACTGGACGCACGGCGCGCCGCTGCCGGAAGGCAAGCCGATCGTGCTGAGCTTCGACAACGGCTACCAGTCGCAGTACACCCAGGCGCTTCCGGTGCTGCGCCGACTGGGGTGGGTTGGCGTCGAGAACATGCAGCTCACAGGGCTGCCGCCCTCACAGGGCGGGCTCAGCGAAGCTCAGATCAAGGCGCTCGTGGCCGCCGGCTGGGAGCTCGACACGCAGGGCATCAGCCACGCCGAATTGACGAGTCTGGGGCCGAGCGCCCTGCACGAACAGGTCGCCGTCGCGCGCCGCGAAATCCAGCGTCGCTATCGAGTGCCGGTCAACTGGTTCTGCTACCCCTCCGGCCACTACAACGCGACGGTGGAAGCCGCGGTCAAGGCGGCCGGGTATGTCGGCTCGACGACTGTGGTGCCCGGCTGGGCCTCCCCCACGAGCGATCTCTACCGGCTGCCGCGCCTGCGGGTGCTGGGCGAAACGAGTCCGTCGGAGCTGCTCAGCGAGATCTCCGCGATCCGCTCGAACCCCGCTCCACCCGCTTCCTATGAAGCGGGCGAATGAGAGCGAGCGTCCGCTCCCTCACACAAAGCCTCTGACGCGCGAGAGTCAAGCGAGACAAGGATGCAGGCCGTGTGGTGTGCTTTGCACATGAGCGGCCGAAGACGCAGTCTCGCGCCGACTATCGCGCGTCAGCCGCAGCCGGTGTTGTTGCCGCAGGATGAGCACGTGTAGCAGGAGCCGGTGCGCTGCATCATGCCTCCGCACTGAGAACACGCCGGACCGAGGTCGAGGCCCTGCAGGCGGGCGGGAACGACCGGCGGGGAGTCGGTCAGCGCGGTGGCTGCGGGGACGCTCTCGGCGCCGGCTGCAACGCCAGCCTCGGGGCCCGCGGTGTCGGAGGCGCTCAGCGACTGCGCGGCCTCCTGGGCGGCCTTGCGGGCACGCACCGCCGGGGTGAGGATGCCCAGTTCCTCCTGGGCGTCGGTGTCCAGGAAGCGCGAGGCCAGCCAGCGCATGATGTAGTCGGGCATCGACTTGGCGAACGGGATCTCAGGGTTGCCGGTGATCCCCTCCGGCTCGAAGCGCATGTAGCTGAACTTCTGCACCAGCGTTTCCAGCGGCACCCCGTATTGCAGCGAGATCGAGATCGCGGTGGCAAACGAGTTCATCATGCCCCGCAGCGTCGAGCCCTCCTTGCCGATGTCGGTCAGGAAGATCTCCCCGACGGTGCCGTCCTCGTACATGCCGGCCGTGATGTACCCCTCGTGGCCGCCGATCGAGAACTTGTGCGTGATCGACTGGCGCTCGCGCGGCATCCGCTTGCGCCGCGGACCGGCCTCCGCCAGCGCCTTGGTGACCGCGGCGTCGACTATCGCGTCCACATCGGCCGGAGCGGGCGCATCCTTCTGCGCGCCCGCCTGGCCCCCGCCATGGGGGGCGCCCTCCTGGGCGTCGGTGCGCAGAGCCTGTGCGGTCTTCGAGCCGTCGCGGTAGATCGCAAGCGCCTTGACCCCGAGGCGCCACGCCTGCGTGTACGCATCGGCGATGTCCTCTACGGTTGCCGTTTGCGGCAGGTTTACCGTCTTTGAGATCGCGCCGGAGATGAACGGCTGCACGGCGCCCATCATCTTGATGTGGCCCATGTGGGAGATCGCGCGCTCGCCGACGGCAACGTCGAACACGGGCAGGTGCTCGGCCGCCAGGCCGGGCGCGCCGATGATCGTGCCGTACTCGGCCAGGTGCGCCTCGATCTGCTCGACCTGCTGCTCTGAGTAGCCAAGCGTTTGCAGCGCCAGCGGCACGGTGCGATTGACAATCGTCATCTGCCCGCCGCCCACCAGCTCCTTGAACTTCACGAGCGAGAAGTCGGGCTCGACGCCGGTCGTGTCACAGTCCATAAGAAACGATATTGTTCCTGTAGGTGCAAGCACTGTGGCCTGCGCGTTGCGATACCCGAAGCGCTCGCCGATATCCACCGCCTCCTCCCAGGCGCGCTTGGCGGCATCGAGCAGCTCGGTGTCGGCGCAGGTGCTCTCGGGGATCTGGTGGGAGGCGTCGCGGTGCATCCGCATCACCGCGTTGTGCTCCTCGCGATTTTCCTCATAGCGCTCGTAGGGGCCGAGCGCCGCGGCGACGCGCGCGGACTCGCGGTAGGCGCGGCCGGTCATCAGCGCCGTTATCGCCGCCGCCGTGCCCCTGCCCGCGTCTGAGTCATACGGCATCCCGTTGCTCATCAGATAAGCGCCCAGGTTGGCGTAACCGAGACCTAGCTGGCGGAATGCGCGCGCGTTTACCCCGATCTGCTCGGTCGGATAGCTGGAGGGCCCCACCACGATCTCCTGGGCGAGCAGCACGATGTCCACGGTGTGCTCGAAGGAGCGCACGTCAAGCGTGCCGTCGGGGCGGCGAAACTTCATCAGGTTCAGCGACGCGAGGTTGCAGGCGGAGTCGTCCACGTGCATGTACTCGGAACAGTTCGCGACGACCACTCCATCAACGATGTAAGAATGATGCAAAGGCTCAGTCAAGTTGTAAACCATCTCCTGACCGTCATCCTCGCGCGCGACCATCGTCGTCCCCGGCTTGGTGCGATAAAGCCTGCATTCTCCGATAACACTCTCGACAGCGGCCTGCTTACGTGGGCTCGAGAAGCCGATTGCGCCGGCAAACAGCGCAAGGTCGCTTCCCGTGATACGTAGATCGAAGCCTTCTTGGGAGTCGTACTCAACAGTTGTTCCGTCCTGGCGCGTGTATGAGAACTGGGAAGGCCGACCGTCCGTGATGCGGTAGATTCGCCCACGAATCCCCCAGCCCAAGAGCAGCTTCTGGACGTCCTTAAGCAGGCCATTGCTGCGACTTCCGAGTCCGACGTATCGATTCGCCTTCCCTCCGGACTCAACGCGCGAGACGCAACCGTCAGCGCCGAACAGGCCGCGCAGAAAGGCAGCCTGCATCTCCGGTGGAGCCGTGAAGATCGCCGTCGGCACCCGCTTTCCGTGCGCGCGAGCAGAGGTCACACCGAGTCCTCGGAATAGTTCCCGCACCGCCTCGCTACCAGCCCGCAGCTGTACGGTCCCGTTGTCCATTGTCTGCGTGGAGATGCCCCCGATCAGCTCCCGGAGCAGCCCTTCATGGGCGGCGGCAAGTCCATCATCGATGTCATCGCCACCGTATACCCACCCGGTCTGGACATCGGTCAGCCAGCCGTCGCCGATCAGGTGCCCGGTCAGCTCCGCCAACCCCTCACTCCAGCGCTTGGGTAGCTCCTGATAGCTGGCCGATCCGCCGCGCACGACCGACTTGGCGGGCATCTTGACCTTCACCGGCAACTCCCAACTCGCATCCCGCGCTGGAGTTGGGCTGTCGTTGAGGAGAACCCGATCCTCGCTGGTCAGGTTCTCGGCCGGCACGTAGCCGCGGTTGAGCGTCCAGATCCTGTGGTTGGGCGTGCAGCGGAGTTCGCCGCCGTTTGCGAAACGCAGACGGACGATCGGTTTGATCCCGTTGCGCATAAACGCGATCGGACGCGTCGCCACAACCCCTCTATCTGGCCGATCGGCAGTCGCTCGGTGTGTGTAGACGCTGATGGTCTCGCCGGCCGCGCCGCGCTCGATGAGCTCAGCGATTGGAAGTAGTCCGAGCGTCGTATGAACTCGGGCATCCGCCGGGAAGCACGGATTCGAAGCGTTTATACGCCCCGATTTCGGGCTGGTGTGCCACTGGTTGATCGTCGTGTCGTACTGCAGGCCAGGGTCTGCGCAGCGCCATGCGGCCTCGGCGATCTCGCGCATCAGCTCGCGCGCTCGGATCGGCTCGCCCACCGGCTCGCCGGTGGAGCGCGCCGTCAGGCGCCACTCGCCGTCCTCCTCGACCGCGCGCATGAACTCGTCGGTGACGCGCACCGAGTTGTTGGCGTTCTGGTACTGGATCGAGAAGAACCCGTCGCCGTCGATCGACATGTCAAAGCCGGCGTCGCGCAGCGCCTGCGCCTTGTCCTCCTCCCTGGCCTTGCACCAGATGAACTCGCGAATGTCGGGGTGATCGACGTCGAGCACCACCATCTTGGCCGCACGGCGCGTCTTGCCGCCGGACTTGATCGTGCCGGCCCACGAGTCGGCGCCGCGCATGAACGACACCGGACCGGACGCGGTGCCGCCCTTGGCCAGCGGCTCCATCGAGCCGCGGATGTTCGACAGGTTGATGCCCGAACCGGACCCGCCGCGGAAGATGTTGCCCTCCTTGGTGTTCCACTCGAGGATCGACTCCATCGTGTCCTGGACGGACAATATGAAACACGCTGAGCACTGAGGGCTCTCCTCGAACCCGACGTTGAACCACACGGGCGAGTTGAAGGCCGCCATCTGGTGCAGCAGGATGTAGGTCAGCTCCGCCTCGAAAGCCTCGGCATCCCTCTCGCTTGCGAAGTAGGCGCGCTCGCGACCCCACGCGGCGATCGTGCCGGCGACGCGGCCGATCATCTGCTTGACCGAGCGCTCGCGCTCGGGGTGGCCGATCTGCCCGCGGAAGTACTTCTGAGCCACGATGTTGGTCGCGTTCTGGCTCCAGCTCTTGGGGAACTCGACGCCCGCCTGCTCGAAGGCGACGCGGTCGCCGTGGCCGATGCGCGCGTCGCGCAGCTCCCACTCGACCGTCTCGAACGGGTGCGTCTCGGGCGAAGTGAACAGGCGCTCGACCGAGAGCGCCTCGCCTGCCTGCCCTTCAGCGTACGCCCCGGGGGATGCGTCCGCCAGGGTGCTGGCGCCTGCCTCGTCTGCGATCGTGGGGTGCGGGGTGATATCCATCGGCCTTGCCTCCTCTGCGCCGGCACTCGCGACGCCCACTCGATTCTTCACTGGGGCCGGAAATCGTCGCGCACTCACCGGACAGAAAACATCCAGGCCTTAAACGCCTGCTATTCATCACTTTAGAAGACTCGGCGCCTCGCTCGGGACCGCTCGGAGGACCCTCAGCGACCCAGCCTGACCCAGTCTGAGAACTCCGCCCACGTGGCCGAGGCACGGCTGTTGGCTTCGCGCAGCGAGTACATCAGCGACACCGTCCAGCGCGGTTCCAGCGCCAGCCAGCGCGCCACCGCCCATGCGATCGCGCCGAGCGCCAGCAGCGCGCCGAGGATCGCGAGCGCGAGCGCCCCGGCCGACAGGCGCTTGCTCTTTGCTTTGCCCCTGCCGACGGCGAGCACCGCCGTGGAGCTCGTGTGGGTGCTGCCCGCGGTGCCCGTTGCCGGCGTCGTTGTGACCGGGACTGTCGTGGCTGGGACCGTCGTCGCCGGAGCCGGCGTGGCGGGAGCGGTGGTGGCCGGTGTGGTCGTCGCCGGTGTGGTCGAGCCCGTGGTCGAGCCCGGCGCGACCGTGCCCGGCTGGGCTCCGCCGGCGGCGCTCGGCGTGATGCTCGACGGCGTGGTGCCGGACGGCGTTGTTTTCGCCGGGACCGTGGTGGTGTGCACCGTTGCCGGCACTTTGATCCCCAGCAGCTCGTGAGTCGTCGTGCCTGCCGCCGCCGCGCCGAGCGCCGGCGCGCTCGCCAGGGCGGTTGCGGGCGCCAGTGCCGTCGCGGCGCATGCGATCGCGAGAGCGCCTCGGCGGATGCGCGGAAAGTCGAAGAACATCGCCACGATGATGCTAGTGCCTGGCGATCGGCAGCAGGTCCTCGACGGCCCTGAGCGCCTGGGCGAGCACCTGCTCGGCGGGCAGCTCGGCGTCGATCGTCCGGATCCGATCCGGCTCGAGGCTCGCGAGACGCTCGTAGGCGGCGGCGATCGCCTCGAAGAAGCGCTCGCTCTCTAGCTCCAGGCGGTCGGGGCTGCCGCCGCGAGAGCGCTGGCGGGCGCGGCCGGTGGCGGGGGCGATGCGCAGCAGCAGCGTGCGCGCGGGTGCCAGGCCGCCTGTGGCGAACATGTTGATGTCGCGCACCCGCTCCACGCCCAGCTCGCGGCCCGCGCCCTGGTAGGCGAGCGAGCTGTCGAGGAAGCGATCGAGCAGCACCCACACGCCGCCCTCCAGCAGCGGCGCCACGCGCTCGTGTACGAGCTGCGCCCGCGCCGCCGCGTATAGCAGCGTCTCGGCGCGCGCGGACACCCGCAGCGAGGGGTCCTGCACCAGGCTCCTGATGCGCTCCGACAGCACCACCCCGCCCGGCTCGCGCAACAGCTCGACGCGCACCCCCCGCCCCGCGAGCGCGCCGGCGAGCGCGCTCGCGAGCGTCGACTTGCCGGCGCCGTCGAGCCCCTCGATCGTGATCAGCTTGCCGCGAGCCACGGCGCCACCGTATCGCGCCTCTACGATGGCGCGGTGAACTCCATCGACGCCGAGGCGACCCTGCCGGGCATCGAGCGGCACCCGCACGCTCGCGCGGTGTTGCTGGCCGCGCTGGGACCGGCGGGCTTGCCCTCGCATGCCTATCTGTTCTGCGGGCCACCCGGCAGCGGCCGTCGCGCCACGGCGCGCGCGTTCGCCGGCGCGCTGCTCGCCGACGGCGCTGCGCGGCCGGGGATGGTGCTCGAGCGCGTCGCGCGCGACGCCCATCCCGACCTCACCTGGGTGACGCCGAGCGGCGCCAGCGAAGTGCTCGTCAGCGACATCGAGGAGCCGGTCGTGGCGGCCGCGACGCGCACGCCGTTTGAGGCCGCCCGGCGCGTGTTCGTGATCGAGGCGGCGGGCAGCATGAACGACCAGGCCGCCAACCGGCTGCTCAAGACGCTGGAGGAGCCGCCGTCGTTTGCGCACCTGATTCTGCTGGCCGAGCACCCCGAGGATGTGCTGCCGACGATCGCCTCGCGCTGCCAGCTGGTGCGCTTCGATGCGCTCTCGGTCGCGCTTGTGCAGGCGCGCCTCGCGGCGAGCCATGCTGGCGAGACGCCCGAGCAGACGCTGGCGGCATGCGCGCGGTTGTGTGGTGGCGACGCGTCGCTTGCCGAGCGCTTGGCGGGCGAGCACGGGGCGAAGCTGCGCGACTGGGCCGAGGGGTTCGCGCGCACCGCGCTCGGCACCGCGACGCAGGGGTGGCGCCTCCAGGAGCTGCTCGCCACCGCCAAGCTCGCGGGCGAGCAGGCGGGCGCGGGTGTCACGGAGCGCTTGCGCGAGCAGGCCGAGCTGCTGCCGAGCAGGGAGCGGCGCAAGTATGAGCGCGAGGGAGCCGATGCGGTGCGTCGCGCAGAGCGCAGGGCGCGCACCGAGACGCTCGACCTCGCTCTGCGCCTGATCGAGCTGTGGTTGCGCGACGTGTGGTGCGTGGCGTGCGGTGCCGGCGAGCTTGCTTTCGCGGTCGATCGCCGTGCCGAGCTCGACGCCGATGCCGCCGGTCGCGAGCCGGCGTCGCTGCTCGGCGGCGTGGAGCTGGTCCGCGACACGCGCCTGCGCCTCTCGCTCAATGTCGGCGAGGAGCTGGCTCTGCAGGCGCTGGCATACAGGCTCGCCAGCCTGCTCTGCTCGCACTGACGCTGATTTCTTTTGGGGATGGGACCCTTCGGGTCCTGCGGGGCGTTCTCGTGGCGCTATCGTGGCTTGCGCGAACGCTCGCCGGCGAGAGCCCTGCTCCTACTGGGTTTGGGCCAGTTCGGCGATCGGCCCGAGATTGGGCTCGATGCCGTGGGTGTCGAACGCCATGAAGCGCGAGAACAGCCGGTTCTCGGGTCCGTGGAAGTCGGCGGAACCGGTGCTCAGCAGGCCGAGATCGGCGCAGCGAGCGGCCAGCAGCTCGGTTTGCTCGCGGGTGTGGGTGATGTAGAACGCCTCGACTCCGTCGATCCCGAGCGAGACGAAGCGCTCGATCGTGGCGAGCACCTCGTCGGGGCGCTCGATGTCCCAGAAGGGGTGCGCCCAGATCGCCACGCCGCCGGCCGCGTGGATTGCCGCGACGGCCTCGGCGACGGTTGGCGTTACGCGCAGGGCGAACGCCGGGCGGCCCTCGATCAAATAGCTTTTGATGAACGAGCCGATGTCGTCGATGCCCTCCTCGCGCAGTCGTTCCGCGTTGGCCGGGTGGGCGAGCGCGGCTTCGGCCAGGTGCGGTCGGCCGATCGGCTCGCCCGCGCTCACGCGCGCGTCGATCGCCTGCTGGTCGAGCTCGATGCCGAGGCCCCGCAGGTTTGCCGCCATGCGCAGCGTGCGCTGCTCGCGGTCGGCGAGAAACGCGGCGAGCGTCGCCTCCAGCTCCGGGTCGGTGTGGTCGATCAGATAGCCGAGGATGTGCAGTTCGCGCGCGGTGGCGGGCTCGCCGCCGCCGCCCGGCTGCGGCCCGTCATGGAGGGCCCCGATCGGGGTGTCGATCGCCGAGATCTCGATCGCGGGCACGATCGTCACGGCATTCTCGGCGCCCGCCCGCAATGCCTCCTCAACGCCCGCGAGCGTGTCGTGGTCGGTCAGCGCCAGCAGCTCGACGCCCGCGCGCGCCGCCGCGGCCACGACCTCGGCTGGCTCGAGCGCACCGTCGGAGCGAGTCGAGTGCGCCTGCAGGTCAAAGCGCGGCGCCGCGCTGGTTTCGGACATCGGCGAAGCGTATGCGATCCTCCTCGAAGTGTGGCTCCACCAGTGGCGTGACGCGTTCGGCGACGATCGCGCGCAGCACCCGCACCGCCGCGTGATAGCGCCCGGCGGGGCCGGAGAGGCCCTCCAGCTCCTCGCTGCGCCGGCGCAGGTGTGCGTGTGCGGCGTCGGTCTCCTGCGCGCGTGACATCGCCTCGCCCCACATCGCCTCCAGGTAGGCGAGGGCCGCGCCGACCTGCTCCGCGGGCAGCGGATCGTGTCCTTCGAGATGGGCCAGCACCGGGATCACCTCCCGGTGCAGCCAGCACTGCTCGGCGTCCGCGCGCAGCAGCAGGCGTATGTCGGAAGGTATGGACGAGTCGAATGATATGGACATGAGCTGGCCGGGTCGTGGAGTTGCGGCTTACCCCTGCCTTCGGCGGCGTTATCTGCCGGCTTTAGGCCGATGGCCGCACGCTCCACGCTTTTCATGCGAAAGCTGGCCGGCAAACGCTCACCGCTCGAACAGTCGGCCATGGCCACGATTAGCGGTAAGGCTGGCGGGTAGCTGTGAGGCGCTTGCGTAAGCGCGGACGGCGGCCGTGGGCGCGAGCGGAGAGCTCGCGCGGGCATGGCGACGCTCCCGCGGGCACCGCCAGGGCGCTCGCACGGGCACGGCGGACGCGCCAGCCGGCGCCGCCATGGCGCTCGCACAGGCACGGCGGACGCTCCCGCGGGCGCCGCTAAAGCGCTCGCGCGGGCATGGCGATGGAGGAGTAGATGTCGATCGTCGACGGGCATACCGCGCACGCTTTCAAACGCCGCGATCCCCTTCACCGCATGCCGGGCCAGTACGCGCGCTCGAGGTTCCTGCGCCTGAGCCTGCGCACGCTCGCGATTCTCGGCGTGCTGGCGGTGCTGACGACCGTGCTCGGACGCACGCTCGGGCTGCGCAGCCCACTGTTCGTCGGCTCCGAGCTGGCGCTGCTGATCGCGATGTTCGTCGTCGTGCGCTATGTGCTGCCGCTGGTGGAACGCCACGACCGCGGCGCCGCCGGAGAGGAGCACGTCGGCGGGCTGCTCGACCAGCTCGGCGATGCAGGCTGGAGCGTGATCCACGACGCGAGCTTCGGCCGCGGCAACGTCGACCACATCGCGCTCGGAGGCGCGGGGGTGTTCAGCGTCGAGACCAAGAGCCATCCCGGCCCGGTGCGCGTGCGCGCGATCCACGGCGCGGTGCTGCGCCAGGCACAGGAACAGCGCGAGACACTCGAAGAGATCGTGGGCGAGCGCGTGGAGCCGCTGCTCGTGTACAGCCGCGCGTGGGTCGACAAGCCGCTCTCGCGCCGTCGCGGCGTGCGCGTGATGCCGGCGCGGATGCTGCTCGCCTATCTGACGCGCCACTCGCAGACGCTCACACCCGAGCAGGTGGGGCGGGCTCGCGAGCGCATCGCGGCGGCCCTCGCCGAGAGCGAGCCGGCGGCCCGATAGGCTGGTGGGGTGGCGACCGCCGTCGCGCAACCGCCCGCCGAGCAGCCGCGCGAGCCCCTGCGCGAACCGCCCGCCGAGGCGCTGCCGAGCGGTCCGCGATTGCCCGCGCTCGCGCTGACGCTCGCATGGTCGCTCGCGCCGACGTGGGTGATGGACCAGTGCGCGCGACGCTACGGCGAGACCTTCACGATCGAGTTTTGGCCGAGCCGGCGCAAACTCGTACTGATCAGCGATCCCGACGCGGTCAAGACCGTGTTCACCGCACCGCCCGAGGTCGCGCCCTCGGCGGCCGGCGCTTCGCCGATCGCCTCGGTCATGGGGCCGAGCTCGGTGATAACGCTGGTGGGACCCGAGCACATGCGCCAGCGCAAGCTACTGCTGCCGCCATTCCACGGCGAGCGCATGCGCGAGTATGCCGAGGTGATCGTGCAGGCCACGCGCCGCAGCATGGCGGGCTGGCCGCTGGGCGAGCCGATGCGCCTGGGCGAGCGCACCCGCGCGATCACGCTGGAGGTGATCTTGCGCGCCGTATTCGGCGTGGAGGCAGAGCGCATGGGCACATTGCGCGAAGCGATCGGAGGTCTGCTGGGACGCCGCCAGACGATTGCGATGGTTGTGTATGCGCTGCGCCGTCCGACCGGCGAGCGTCCAACTGGCACGATCGGCCGCGCGCTCGACCGCTTCGACGCCGCGATTTACGAGGAGATAGCGCGTCGGCGCACGGAGACGGACCTCGGCGAGCGCAAGGACATCCTCTCGCTGCTCCTGCTCGCCCGCGACGAGGACGGCGAGGCGATGACCGATCAGGGAGTTGCGCGACGAGCTCGTGACGCTGTTGCTCGCCGGCCATGAGACGACCGCCACCGCGGTCGCGTGGGCGATCGAGCGGCTGGTGCGCCACCCAGAGAAGCTCGCGCGACTGGTGGGCGAGATCGACGCCGGCGAGGGCGACGAGTACATGCAGGCCGTGATCGCAGAGACACTGAGGGTGAGACCCGGTGGTGCCGCTGGTGGTGCGCGTACTTCAGGAGCCGCTCAGCGTCGGCGGGCGGCGAGCTGCCCAGCGGCGCGCGCGTGGTGCCCTCGATCTACTTGACCAACCGCAACCCGCGCGTGTATGGCGACGCCCGAGCAGTTTCGCCCCGAGCGCTTCCTCGACAGCGCGCCCGAGACGTTCTCCTGGATTCCCTTCGGGGGTGGCATCCGCCGCTGCATCGGCGCTTCGTTTGCCACGCTGGAGATGAAGCTGATCCTCGCCACGGTGCTCGGCGAGCTGTCCCCGAGCCTCTCAGAGCGCGACGCACGCTGGCGTCGCCGGGGCGAGTGGAACCACAGCCGCGCGATCACGCTCGTGCCCTCGCGCGGCGCGCGGGTCGTTTGGCGACGGCGCTAAGCGACTGCCAACACGCGACGCGGCCAGGATGCACCGGTGCCGAGCGCTTGTTGTTGAATCCGCGGCGGCGTCCGTCGTGAGCGATATTGCACGCGTTCCGAGTACCGCCCGGAGCGAGGGGTAGCGTCTCTGGGGTGAGCACGACAGTGTCACCACCAAAGTCACCACGGCAACTGCCGTCGCCGGCGCCCCCGGCGAGCCCCAAGCAGGCGCGGCCCACCCCCGAGGAGCACGCGCGGCCCACCCCCGAGGAGCAGGCGCGGCCCACCCCCGAGGAGCAGGCGCGGCCCACCCCCGAGGAGCAGGCGCGGCCCACCCCCGAGCAGCAGGCGCGGCCCACCCCCGAGCAGCTGCTCGAGCGCTTTGGCCTACGCGCCTTCCGCCCCGGTCAGCGCGAGGCGGTGCAGGCGGCGCTAGAGGGACGCGACAGCCTGGTTGTGATGCCGACCGGCGGAGGCAAGTCGCTCTGCTATCAGCTTCCCGCCCTGGCCGGCGAGGAGCTGGTCGTGGTCGTGAGTCCAC
This sequence comes from uncultured Solirubrobacterales bacterium, assembly GCA_963831995.1. Classification (GTDB taxonomy): domain Bacteria; phylum Actinomycetota; class Thermoleophilia; order Solirubrobacterales; family Solirubrobacteraceae; genus Palsa-744. The sequence goes on from CAWHSI010000005.1 coordinate 253,672, forward strand.
TGATCGCATTGATGGCCGATCAGTACAAGCGCTTGCAGCAGGCAGGCGTGAGCGCGGCGATGCTGGCGTCCGGGATGGAGGAGGGGCACAACGCGCGAGCCTTGCGCTCGATCGCCTGTGGCGAGGCAAAACTTGTGCTCGCCGCTCCCGAGCGGTTTGCGTCGCGTGCGTTTCGCGACACGCTGGCAACGCGCAAGGTTGGGTTGTTCGTCGTGGACGAGGCGCACTGCGTGGCGGAGTGGGGCCACGACTTCCGCCCCGACTACTTGCGTCTGCACGAGGCAATCCAGGCGCTCACCCGTCCGGGCACGGGTGGACGCCCGGCGGTGATGGCCGCAACCGCTACCGCCACGCCGCGGGTGGCCGAGGAGATCGCCGCCCGACTCGGTCTGCGCGACTGGTTGACGGTGCGCTCCGGGTTTGACCGTCCCAACCTCACCTTCGATGTCGTCGGCCTCGAGGGCACGGGCGCGGTAGCCCGTAAGCGCGCGACGCTTCTGCATGCGCTCAGCGGCGAGCAGGCGCTACCGGCGATCGTGTATTGCGGCACGCGCAAGCAAACAACAGAGGTGCAGTCGTTGCTTGCCGAGCACGGACGAGAAGGTCGTGGGCTACCACGCCGGCATGTCCCCCGAAGCGCGCCGGGCAAGCCAGGACGCGTTCATGAGCGGCCAAGCGGAGGTGGTGGTGGCGACCAACGCGTTTGGCATGGGTGTGGACAAGGCCGACGTGCGCACGGTCGTGCACTGGGCGCTGCCCACAAGCCTCGAGGCCTACTACCAGGAGGCGGGACGCGGTGGGCGCGACGGGCGTCCGGGGCGGGCGCTGCTGCTGGCCTCGCGCATGGACCTCGGCCGCCTGATCCGCTTCATCAAGGAGCGTGAGACGAGCGTTGAAGATGTGAAGCGCTATGTCGCCAGGCTGCGCGAGCGCGCCGAGGACGGCATCGCCGCAATCGGCCATGGCGAGCTGGCCGAAAGGGAGCGCGTGCTGCTCTCGATCGCCGAGCGCGCCGGCGCCGTACGAGCTGCAGCCCGGCGGCCCCGAAGGCTTGCTCGTGCGGCTCACCGGCGAAGGCAGCCCACGCAAGGCATATGAGGCGATCAGGGCGGCAAGGAACCGCGGCTGGGAGTCCTATCGCTCGATCGAGCGCTACAGCTCGGGCGCCGAGAGGTGTCGCCGCCGGCAGATCCTCGACCACTTCGGCGACAACGAGCCGTGCGCGCCGCAAGTGCGCTGCTGCGACGTGTGCGAAGCCCGACACCGAGCTGGTGGACGCATCGCGTACGGCGTCCGGGCGCGGGGTACCGGCGCGCAGCGGCGCCACGGCCGGGAGGTGCCCCGCGGAGCGGCGGGAGCGGCGGAGCACGCCGGCGCACGCCAGGGCCGCGGCGGCGCACCCCGTGCGGCGCCGGATCGGCGTGCCCGGCGGCCGACAGGTTTCGTCGAGACATCGAGCTCGACCAGGTGGACGAGGGTGAGTATGAGAAGCTCGAGCATGGCGGCTGGGGCGCAGCGAGGGCAAGCCGGCGTTTACGGTCGCCGCCAACACGACGCTCGAAGGCATCCTGCGAGCTCGGCCGGCCACCCTCCAGGAGCTGCTCGAGGTCAAGGGCATCGGCCCCGCGTTCTGCGAGCGCCACGGCGAGTCCCTGCTGCAGGCACTGGCCGAACTCTGATCGAGCCCCGACGTCGCTAGCATCCCTATCCGCGCCGACGTAGCTCAGCTGGTAGAGCACTTCACTCGTAATGAAGGGGTCCGGGGTTCGAGTCCCCGCGTCGGCTCTCTGGCGACGCCCAGCCCGAGGGGGCTCAGCCCGAAACCGCGGCAGTCGCGCCGGCGCTGTCGCCTCGCGCCGTCCAGGTTCTGTGCGCGAGCAGGCCGGTGGCGCCCGTTATCGCGAGCGCGTTGACGGTGTGCAGGAAGCCGAGCGCGGGCGCTTCGGTGGAGACGATGCCGAGCACCATCTGCACGATGCCGAGCCCGAATATCTCCGCGGAGCGTCTGATCGCCACCGCGCCGAGCTGGCCAACCGCCGCCACCAGCAGCAGTATCAGCATCAGCAGCACGATCAGGGTGCCGAGCGCGGCATGGGCGTTGAAGCCGTTTTCGATCGTTTTCTTCGACACCGACGTGTTGCTCGCCGCGTGGATGGCATCGAACGCGCCATACCCGGCGAGTCCGACCTGCACCACGACGAGCACGAACAGAGTCGCGCTCACCCACCTGAATACGCCGCGCACACGGCGGAGCATACAGTCGCTCCGGACGGATCGTGCCGCGGGCGACGGTCCGGTGCTCGCCGCGCGTGCCTGCTCTTGGGTGTCCGCCCTACCGCTTCGGGCAGGGCACCGTCGGTTCGTCGGTGACCGTTTCGCCGCTGAGGAAGGTCACTTCGACCTTGCCTTTGAACCCGCCCTTCGGGCAGGTCTTCGGCACCGTGCCATAGGAGATCAGCTTTTTGCCCTGCTTGTAGGCGGCGCCGATCACGCCCCGGATCGCCAGCGCCGAGCCGTAGGGCGCTTCCGGCACCGTCACGACGAGCGGCACCACGGCGCTGAACTTCGGCCCGAACGGGGGCGGCGCCGTCGAGAACCCGCCGGTGGTCAGGATTTCGATCGACGCCGGGCTCTTGCCTTCGGCGAAGAACGCGAGCTTGTTGCCGGGCGCGAAGAACGCCTGCAGGGTCAGCGTCTCCTGCACGCGCGTGCCGCCGAAGCTGACCACGCCCTGCACTTCGCCGTCGGACCCGGCGATCGACTTCTTCGGGCACTTCTGCACTTCGTGGCTTTCGAGGATCGCGAGCGAGCAGGTGGCAAAACCCTGTGGGTGCAGCTTCGTGCCGTGCGGCAGCTCGACCACGATGCCCGTCACCGGCGAGGGGTAGCCGCCGTATTCGGTGCCGGCGATCTTCATTTCGGCTTCGAGCGCCGCACCGGCGCCGAGGATGTTGCCCGTGCCCGGGTAGGTCGGGCTGTTCGGCGTGCCCGGATGGATGGGAATCGGCACGATCTTCGCTTTGACCGTGATCGTCGGGCGCGCCACGGCACCCGCGGGAAGCGCCAGGCCCGCAAGGGCCAGGCAGCACAGCATCGACCTCACAATCAGCTTTCGCATCGAACCCCTCCTCGTTTTCGTCTCCTCACCTCAGCGTACAGGATCGGGTGCTGCCGCCGCACGAGTTCGACCCCTCGCACGACCTCAGGTGACCCGCAGCGGACGCAGCTCCTCGCTGGCGGGCAGCTCGCGACGGTTCAGGCGGCCACTGTCGTCGATCGCATACGCGCCCATGCTCAGCAGCGGCGGGGAGTATGCGTGCAGGGTCACGGTCGGAGTGTCGCCGGCGTGGCGCACGCGATGGATGTCGGTGGGCGCGAAGCGAAAGCTCTCGCCTGCCTCGTACACCGCATCGGCTGGCTCGCCCTCGAAGGTCAGCCGCTGCTCGCGCACGCGGCCGCTGACGACCGCCACCGCGCCGGAGGAGATGTCGTGGTCGTGAAACCCGGTGTCCTGATCCTCCATCCAGCAGATCAACCATGCCGTCAGGTGCTCGTCGCCGAGCAGCTCCTCGTACACGCGCTGATCGGGGTCGTGTTTGACGAGATCGATCCACAGCTCCGGACAGCCGGCGAGGTCGCATACGAAGCGCTGCAGCTCCTCGCCGCTGAGGGTTCGGCCATGCGGGCGGCGCACATAGGGGAAGGCCGACAATCTCGCCGCGCGCATCACGGTGCCACCTTCTCCATCACGAGCACACGCCTGGATCTGACCGGTTGCGCGCGACTCCGCACAGGCTCGCGCGAGAGCGCACGATCGGCCGCTTGGGAGAGCAGCGCCCAGTCGAGTTCCTCGCGCTGCCCGCTCGCCGGATCGACCACGGGACGATCCGACCCATACAGCAGCTGCTCGACCCCGACGACCTGTGCCATCGCCGCGATCGCTCGTGGGCCGTAGGAGGAGGTGTCGTAGAAGATCAGCGGGTCGCACTCGCGCTCGCGCGGTCCGCCGCGGGCAACCAGTCGCTCGGTGTGCAGCGGAGCTAGCCCGGCGAGCATCGCGAAGATCGCGCGCAGCCCGGGAAACGCGCGTCGCGCAGAGGTGGCGAGCAGAAACCAGGCAGCCTGCATCTCCGCGACATAGCCGGTCAGCGCCGGCCACCACAGCGGGTCGCCGAGCGAGGCCTCGCGCACCGGCTGGCGCACTCCCCGCCCGGGATGCACGAACAAGGGTGCGCCGAGGCTCTCCAGGCGCGCGAGCGCCGGGCACAGTCGTGCCAGGGACTCCACGCTTGCGAGCGCTCCGGCGGGCAGCGAGATGCCGACGCAGCCGCGATCGAGCGCACGGTCCACGTCGTAGGGGTCGAGCTGGTCGAGCGCCAGTGCACCCCACACGCCGAACGGCTCGCCGAGCGCGAGTGCGCCCCTGTGGTAGGCGTCGATCAGCTCCAGCGCCGCCGCGCGCGGCAGCAGCTCGATGCCGAGCGGACTCGACAGGCACAAGAGCGCGCGGTCGAGACCGTCCTGCTCCACCAGCCGCGCCCTGGCGCCGGGCGCTTCACCGCCGAGATCGATCACATAGGGCTGCTCGCCGGCGAGATACAGCACGGTGAGCCCGTGTTCGCGACGAATGAACGGCAGCTCGCGCCGGCGCGAGAGCGCCCCCAGGAGGGGCTCGGTCCAGAGGTGTTGGTGAACGTCGATCTTCATGAGCAATCTCCGAGTTTCTCGATCATATTTATGAAGATTAGCATAGCCAAACAGCCCATGGCCAGTTCGCGCCGACGAGACCCGACGAGATCGAGGTCGCCTCGGGAATGCGGACGGTTGGTTGTATGAGTTGCTGATGGTGCATTGCGGAGGCTGCGCGATGTGGGCCATATCCAGTGCGATCTGTAGCTCAGGCTTGATCGAATCGACAAATTCGCCGGCGACCCGCGACCCGCGCGCGCATGTGAGCGGCGTCAAGTCGAGGTTTGAGGACAACGCGGCACACCGCGTCAGGTGCCCGCCAGACGCGCGCACGAGTTTTCGGACAGACTCTTAGCGCGTGCCCACAGCGCTGCCGACACAGCAAACGACCGTGCAGGGCCTGGCCACCCGCTATCTCGTGCGGGGCGACGGGCCGCCCGTGCTCGTGCTGCACGGCTGGGGCGCCTCGATCGAGGCGGCCCTTCCGATCGCGACGGGGCTCGCGCCCGTCGCCCGCGTGTACGTGCCCGACCTGCCCGGCCATGGGCAGAGCGAGCCGCCGCCGGCCCCCTGGGGCGTGCCCGAGTATCAGGCGTTCGCCGCGGCCTTCATGGACGCGCTCGGCATCGAGCGCGCGGCGATCGTCGCGCACTCCAACGGTGGGCGCATCGCGATCCGCATGGCCGCCACCGAACCGACCCGCGTGACACGGCTGGTGCTCGTCGACTCGGCCGGCATCCGCCCGAAGCGCACGCTGCGCTACTACCGTCGCGTCGGCATGGCCAAGGTGGGCAAGCACGCCGCACGCCACCTCGGCGCGCCGGGCGAGCGCTTGCGCGAGCGCATCGTCGGGCGTGTGGCCTCGGCCGACTATGCCGCCGCGGGCGAGCTGCGCCCCACGCTCGTGCGGCTCGTCAACAGCGACCTGCGCGAGCACATGCCGCAGGTCCATGTGCCGACGCTGCTGGTGTGGGGGGCAAACGACACCGACACCCCGCTCGCCGACGCGCAGACGATGGAGCGGCTGATTCCCGACGCCGGCCTGGTTGTGCTGCCCGACGCCGGCCACTTCAGCTATCTCGACCAGCCGGCGCGCTTCGCGCGGATCGTCTCGCACTTCATCGCGCCGCCGGGTGGCGGCGGGGAGGGCGACGCGCGGGAGGCGCACGAGGGCGGCCAGCGCGAGGTTGTGCGGGACGGCGTGGAGGGGGCACGCGAGGCAGACAAGCCCGGAGCGCGCGAGGCAGACAAGCCCGGAGCTCGCGAGGCAGGCCCGTCGGAGCAGCGCGCATGAGCGCATTCGAGGGCGCCTGCGCCGCGCTTGCGACACTCGCCGTCGCCGCCCGCCTGGTCGGACGCCAGCACCGCCTGCTGCACCTCTTCCAGCTGGAGCACTACGAGCCGGCGCGCCTGCTCTTGTGGCTGCGCCGCCGCGGCGAGCTGCTCGCGCCGCGCGAGCTCGCGGCGATCGCGCTGCTGTATGGCGCGGCGATCGCGCTGGCCGCCGCCGGCGGCTCGGCCTCGGGCTGGGTGTGCGGCGCGGTACTGCTGCTCACGCTGCCGCTGGCGGCGCTCGGGGTGCGCGACTGGCGCCGCCCGGCGGTCAAGCCGCTCGTGTTCACCGAACGCGCGCTGCGACTGCTGCTCGCGGCGCTGCTGGCGCCGATCCTGCTCGTGCTGCTCGCGATCTCCCTCGCCGGCGCCGGTCTGCAGCTGGCCGGGCTGATCGCGCTGCTGGCGCTCGCGCTCGCGCTGCTGGCGCTCGCGCCGTGGACGCTGCTCGCCGCCAACATCGCGCTGCGCCCGCTGCAGAGCGCGATCAACCGCGGCTACGAGCGGCACGCGCGCGAGACGCTGGCGGACTTCTCACCGCTGGTGGTGGGCATCACCGGCAGCTATGGCAAGACCACAACCAAGTTCTGTGTCGGCGCGGTGCTCGACGCCGACCGCCCCACGCTCGTGACGCCCAACAGCTACAACAGCCTGCTCGGCGTCATCCGCACGATCAACGAGCAACTGGAATATCGCCATCGCGCGTTCGTGGTCGAGATGGGCATGTTCCGCCGCGGCGACATCGCCGAGCTGTGCGAGCTCGTGCACCCCACCATCGCCGTCGTCACCGCGATCGGCCCGATGCACCTGGAGCGGCTCGGCTCGATCGAGAACATCGCCGCCGCCAAGGGCGAGCTGCTCGACGCGCTGCCCACCACCGGCCACTTCGTCACCAACGCCGGCGACCCTCGCTGCCTGCAGCTGGCGGCACGCTCGCATGTGCCCGTGACGCTGTTCGGCATCGACGACGGCCAGGGCGTACAGAGCCCACTCGCGACAGCGCCAGGACCGCACGAGCTCCCAGCGGGTACGACCCCCTCCCCCAAGGAAAACAACCCATTCGTGCAGGTGATCGCGAGCGAGATCGCGCTCGCCGACGGTCGCACCGCCTTTCGGCTGCGGCTTGACGGTCCGAGCAGTCCCGCGACGACCGTGTCCGCGAGCCTGCTCGGGCGCCACAACGTGCTCAACCTGCTCGCCGCGGCCGCTGTCGGGCGGGTGCTCGAGATCGACCCGGCGCGCATCGTCGAGGGCCTCGAGCGGGTGCGCGCGCCGGAGCATCGACTGCAGCCGATCGCCAACCCGCGCGCGGGTGTGGTTGTGATCGACGACGCCTACAACTCCAACCCCAGCGGCGCCGCCGCGGCGCTGCGGGTGCTGGGCGAGCATCCCGCCGCGCGTCGCCTGCTGGTCACGCCCGGGATGGTCGAGCTGGGCGAGCTGGAGGGCGAGCTGAACCGCCGCTTCGGCGAGCAGGCGGGCGCGGTGTGCGACATCGCGATCCTCGTCGGCCCCGCCCGCACCGCGCCGATCCGCGAAGGGCTCGCCGCCGCCGGCATGAGCGCGGAGAGCATCCATGTGGTGCGCGACATCGGCCAAGCCACCGAGCTGCTCGCCCGGCTCACGCGCGCCGGCGACGTGGTGCTGTTCGAGAACGACCTCCCCGACACCTACGAGGAACCGCGGGGCGCGCTGGTCGCGAGCGCATAGTTTTTTTGGGAATGGGACCCCTTCCGGGGTCCGGCGGGGCGTTCTCGCGGTAGGACGTCGCCCCGGCACATAAGCTTGCGTGTATGCCGGCGAGCGGACAGAGGGTGGGGGTGGCCTTTGGCGGGCGCTCGGTCGAGCACGACGTCTCGATCGTGACCGGCCTACAGGCGCTCAGCGTGCTGGAGGAGCGCCACCTGCCCGTCCCGATCTACATCGCCCGCAGCGGCCGCTGGTACACCGGCGAGGCGCTGCGCGAGCTGTCGGTCTATCAGCGGGAGCTCCCCGAGGGCGCCCCCGGCGAGGGGCGGGCAGGCGGCGACCCCTTCGCCGCATCCGAGGCGGGGGCCGAGGAGGTGCACTTCGACCTGCACAACGGCCGCCTGCTGCCCGTGCCCGGCGGCGATGGCGGGGCCCCGCGGCGCTCGCGCTGGCGCGGCGGCGGCTCGCGCTCCGCGGCAGACCCGATCGAGCTGGACGCGGTCGTGCTCGCCACGCACGGCACCCAGGGCGAGGACGGCTGCCTGCAGGGCGCCCTGGAGCTGGCGCGCCTGCCCTACGTCGGCCCGCCCGTGAGCGCGGCGGCGATGACGATGAACAAGATCGCGAGCAAGGCCATTCTCGCGCAGGCGGATCTGCCGGCGCTCGAGCATCTCGCGCTGTCGCGCGCCAGCTGGGACCGCGACCGCGCGAGCGTGGCCGCGGCGGTGCGCGAGCGCTTCCCCCTCCCGCTGTACGTCAAGCCCGCCTCGCTGGGCTCGAGCGTCGGCGTCAGCCGCGTCGATCGCGACGACGGCTTGATGGAAGCGCTGGAGCTGGTCTTCGAGCTCGACCGCGCCTGCCTGGTCGAGCCGGCTGTGGAGGGCGGCATCGAGGTCAACTGCGCGGTGCTCGGCCGCCCCGGCGCCGCCCCGCGCGCCTCGGTGTGCGAGCAGCCGCTCGCCGCCAGCGGATTTTTGTCCTTCGAGGACAAGTACATGGCCGGCGCCAAGAACGAGGGCATGAAGGGCGCCCAGCGGCTGATCCCCGCGCCGATCTCCGGTGCGCTGACCGAGCGGGTGCGCGAGCTGGCGACGCGCGCCTTCTGCGCCTTCGGCTGCGCGGGCGTGACGCGCGTGGACTTCCTGATCGATGCCGGCGAGCGGGTGTATGTCAACGAGCTGAACACGATTCCGGGGTCGTTCTCCTTCTACCTGTGGGAGCCCGCGGGGGTGCCCTTCGTGGAGCTGATGGACGAGCTGCTCGACCTCGCCCTCGCCGAGCACCGCGAGCAGCTGCGCAGCACCACGGTGTTCGCCACCAACCTGCTCGCCCAGCGGGCGAACGGCGCGGCGAAGGCCGGGGAGAAGGCGTGAGGAGTCGGGCGCGCGGGCGCACTCCGGCGGAGGGGTTGCATGGGGTCGCACTCAGGAGGAGGGATCGCATGATGGGGTCGCATGGGGTCGCACTCAGGAGGAGGGATCGCATGGGGTCGCATGGGGTCGCACTCAGGAGGAGGGGTCGCGTGGGGTCGCGTGGGGTCGCGTGGGGTCGCACTCAGGAGGAGGGGTTGTGCACTTGTTTTTGGTTGCTAACCCTTCAGAAAATGAAGCGGTACCGGGTTGGGGGATATGAGTAGCGGCCGCGGTCGGGCGCTCGTGGCGATGGGTGGGCGCTCGCTGGAGCGCGAGATCAGCCTGCGCAGCGGCCATCGCGTCGAGCGGGCGCTGCGAGCGCTCGGGTACGGCGTCGGCGCACTCGACGTGGGCGCCGATTTCGTGGAGCGCGTGCTGGCGGAGCGGCCCGACTTCGTGTTCGTCGCGATGCACGGCCGCGGCGGCGAGGACGGCACCCTGCAGGACCTGCTGGAGACGCTCGGCGTGCCCTACACCGGCTCGGACCCGCTCGCCAGCGCGCTGTGCATGGACAAGGCGCTGTTCAAGCGCATGCTGCGCCTGCACGGCATCCCCACCCCGGCCTTCCACAGCTTCAACGAGACGGCCTTCCGCGAGCTCGGCGGGGCGGCCACGTTTCCGCGGCTGCTCGACGAGCTGTCGCTGCCGGCGGTCGTCAAGCCGGTCGCGCAGGGGTCGGCGATCGGCATCAAGTTCGTGGAGAGCGCGGAGCAGCTGCCGAGCGCGATCCTCGGCGCGTTCGGCTACGGCGACCGCGTGCTCGTCGAGCAGCGCATCGTCGGTCGCGAGCTGGCGGTGACGGTGCTCGACTCGGCCGTGGCGGGCGAGCCGCCGCGCGCGCTGCCGATCGTGGAGCTGTTCACGCCCGAGAGCTTCTACAGCTACGAAGCCCACTACACGATCGGCCAGCTGCGCATGGAGGCGCCCGCACAGCTGCCCGAGCCCGTGCGCGCCCGCGTGGAGGCCGCCGCTCTGCAGAGCTACGCGCTGATGGGCTGTCGCGACTTCGCGCGTGTGGATCTGATCCTCGACGAGCACGAGGTGCCGCAGGTGCTGGAGATAAACACGATTCCGGGCCTCACCGAGACGGGCATCGCCACCGCCGCCGCGGAGGCCGGCGGGCTGAGCTTCACGGAGTTCGTGGGCGCGATCGTCGCGCGCGTGTGCGCGCCCTGAGCGCCACGCCCTCTGCGCCACACCCTCTGTTCCACGCCCTCCGCTCCACGCCCTCCGCTCCACACCCTCCGCTCCACACCCTCCGCTCCACACCCTCCGCTCCACGCCCTCCGCTCCACGCCCTCCGCTCGCGCCTCGCCGCTCGCTCGGCGTTTCCCGCCCGATCGCGTCTTTCGCACCCCATCGCACCCATCGCGCCTATCGCGCCTTGCGCGCCTCTTCGGCGCCCGATCGCGCTCCCTCCGGATAGCCGCCGCGCACGAACGAGCGCAAGTTCCAACCGCTCGATAATGTAGCATTATTACCAACAGACGATTGTACTCCCGACAATAGGCTCGGCCATCCGCCCCGATGCGTGCCGCGTGTACGCCTCACGGGCGTGGCCGGGGGCTCGATCAGCGAGGTGAGATGCGATGAGCAAGGACGATGAGCACAAGCAGGACGCCGACAGGAGCAAGGGCGAGAGCAAGGCCAAGAGCGAGAGCAAGGGCGAGGGCGAGACCGCCAAGGCCAAGCCTCGCAAGAGCAGGACGCGAACCGGTGGCGCCGGCAAGTCCGCGGGCAAGAAGCGCGGCGCCGGCAAGACCCCGCGATCCGCACCCGACGGACCCGCGCCACGAGTCAGGGCGGCGCCCGACCCGCGCCTGTCGCGCTCGCTGGAATTCGGGGTGGCTCTCCTGGAGACGTTCTCCGTCGAGCGCCAGGAGCTCGGCATCGCGGGGCTGTCGGACATCGTCGGCATCAGCCGCTCCACCACCCACCGCTACGCCACGACGCTCGTCGCGCTCGGGTATCTCGAGCAGGACGGCAAGCGCAAGTACCGGCTCGCGCCGCGCGCGGGCAGGCCGGGTAGCGCCGCGATCGCCGCGGTGCGCCGCGATGTGCACGCGCGCGCGGTGCTCGAGGAGCTGCGCGAGCAAACCGGCCACACCGTCAGCATGGGAGTGCTCGACCGTGCCCGCGTCACCTACGTGCACCGCCTGTATGGCCATCGCGCCGGGCAGTACGCGGTCGACGCGAGCCTGGGCGTCGGCGCAAGCGTGCCCGTGCACTGCACGGCGCTGGGCAAGGTGCTGCTCGCAAGCCTCTCCGACGCCGAGCGTCGCGAGGTGCTCGCGGGGTTGCACCTGCGCCGCCACGGGCCCAACACGATCGTCGACAAGGATGCGCTGGCGGCCGCGATCGAAAGCATCAGCCCGCGCGGCGCCGTGATCAGCGACGAAGAGGCGGGGCCCGATATGCGCTCGATCGCCGCGCTCGTGCCGCGGCCCAGCGGCGAGCACCGGCTCGCGATCGACGTGACCGTGCCCGCGACCGCCTACACCGTCGAGCGACTGAGGCGACAGATCGGGCCGCGCGTGAAGCGGGCGGCGCGGCTGATCTCCGGCGAATAGACGAGCGCCGCTACACCCGCAGCAGCTGGTGCTGGAGCGCGTAGCGCACCAGCTCGGCGCGCGTTGCCAGCCCCAGCTTGCGATGGATGCGGGCACGATGGGTCTCGATCGTGCGCGGCGAGAGCCCCAGCTTCTCGGCGATCTCGACGCTCGTGTGCCCCAGCGCGATCAACCGCAGCACCTCCCGCTCGCGCGGGGTGAGCTTGTCGCGCGCGAAGGACACCTGTCCCCCGTTGAGCTTGGCGGCAAGCAGCGGGCTGACGTAGCGCTTGCCGCGCGAAGCGTTGCGCACGGCCGCGGGCAGGTCGGAGTCGGCCATCTCCTTCAGCACCAGCCCGAGCGCGCCGTTGTCGAGAGCGCGCTGCGCACACGCCGGATCGTCGTTCATCGTCAACACCACGATGCTCGTGTCGGACACCGACCTGCTCATGCGCGCGAGCGTCTCGATGCCCGACCCCCAGCTGGACAGGCCGAGGTCGAGCACGAGCACGTCGGGGCGACGCTCGCGCACATGGCCCAGCACCTGCTCGAGGCTGTCCGTTTCGGCCACCACGTCGATGTCGGCTTCGCCCTGCAGGAGCAGGCGCAGGCTCGCGCGCATCGCCGCGTGATCGTCGGCCAGCAGGATCGTGATCGGCTCCGCGGCCGGCGCGGACGCGCTCGAACCGGACTCCGAGGAGTCGGGGTCGGGCACGGAGGCAAGATGCACGCCGGGGAGCATAGGAACAGCTAAGCGCCCGCGCCGCCGCTGCCCAGCGGGCAAAGTGCCCTATCGGCACGTGGAAAAGCACTGAAGTTCCCGCGTATCGCGCACGTTTCCGGCGGCGCTCGAATTCGACGCCTCGACGCCCGGTCCCGCTCGCATTCGCTGCGACGGCGCTCCGCCGCGACGCGCGCTCGAGCCGAGCGATACCTCTCGAGCGTCGACGCCACTCCGTAGTTCTCTGCAACCCAACAGCGGACTTACTCGGCTGCCCCGACGGCGAGCCTTCCATATGCTCGCCCCATGACCGACACCGCCCCCTTCAAAGTGCTGATCGCCGGTGGCGGCGTGGGCGCTCTGGAGGGCGCGCTCGCGCTGCGCGATCTCGCCGGCGAGCACGCATCGCTCACGATGCTGGCGCCCGACCCCGAGTTCGTGTACCGCCCGATGACCGTGCGCGAACCGTTCGCCTACGGCCGCGCGCGGCGCTACCCGCTGCGCGAGCTGGCCGCGGAGATCGGCGTGGAGCTGCTGGAGCACCGCTTCGCGTGGGTCGATCCCGGCGCGCGCATCGCCCACACCGACGACGGCCAACAGCTGCCATACGACGCGCTGCTGCTCGCGCTGGGCGCACGCATCCACAGCCGCTACGAGCACGCCTACACGATCGACGACCGCCAGCTCGACGACATCCTGCACGGCCTGCTGCAGGACGTCGAAGGCGGGTTCGTGAAGCGGCTCGCGTTCGTGATCCCGGCGCGGATGGGCTGGCAGCTGCCGGTGTACGAGCTCGCGCTGATGACCGCCGGGCGCGCGTTCGAGAGCGGCGTGTCGCTGTCGATCGCGATCGTCACACCCGAGGAGGCGCCGCTTGCGATCTTCGGCACCGGCGCAAGCGACGCCGTGTCCAAGCTGCTCGCCGACGCGGGCATCGGCGTGATCCCCTCCACCTACGCCGAGGTGCCGAGCTGGGACACGGTCACGATGAGCCCCGACGACCGCCGCCTGGAGGTCGATCGCGTGGTCGCGCTGCCCGAGCTCTACGGCCCCGCCGTGCGCGGGCTGCCGGCCGCCGAGCACGGGTTCATCCCGGTCGACCCGCACTGCAAGGTGCGCGGCATCGAGCGCGTGTACGCCGCCGGCGACGCCACCGACTTCGCGCTCAAGCACGGCGGCATCGCCTCCCAGCAGGCCGACGCGGCCGCCGAAGCGATCGCCGCGCTCGCGCTGCCCGGCGCGGTCGAGCCGAAGCCGTTTCACCCGATCGTGTACGGAATGCTGCTCACCGGCGGTCGCCCGCGCTACCTGCGCGCGCACGTCACCGGCGGACACGGGTTCAGCTCGGAGGTCAGCCGAGCAGCCGCTGTGGACGCCGCCGCGCAAGATCGTCGCCAAGTACCTCGGGCCGTTCCTGGAGCGTTCGATAGGATAGACTCATGGGATATACCGCGCGGGCAGCGATGTCGCGCGCTGAGCCCCCGCGCGCGGCACGGGCGTGCGCGTAGGGCTGCTCACCGGCGGCGGCGACTGCCCCGGCCTGAACGCGGTCATCCGCGGCGGTGGTGCGTCGCGGCATCGGCCTCGGCGAGCACAGCTTCGTCGGCTTTCGCGGCGGCTGGGCGGGCGTGCTCGAGCGGCGAGCGCGTCGAGCTCACGCGCGAGAGCACCGCGGGCATTCTGCCGCGCGGGGGCACGATCCTCGGCACCTCGCGCACCAACCCGTTCTCGGCTCGCGACGAGGGCGGCGGACGCGAGAGCGGGCTGGCGCGCATCGAGCAGACGTTCGCGCGCGAGCGCCTGGACGCACTGATACCGATCGGCGGCGAGGACACGCTCGGCGTGGCGCTGCGCCTGCTCGCGCGAGGGCCTGCCGATCGTGGGCGTGCCGAAGACGATCGACAACGACATCGGCGGCACCGACTTCACCTTCGGGTTTCACACCGCCGTGCAGATCGCGACCGACGCGATCGACCGCTTGCACACGACCGCCGAGTCGCACAACCGCGTGATGGTGGTCGAGGTGATGGGCCGCCACGCCGGCTGGATCGCCGCCTATGCCGGCATCGCCGGCGGCGCCGACGCGATCCTCGTGCCCGAGCGACCGTTCGACATCGATGAGGTGTGCGCACGCCTGCGCCGCCGCCACGCGCGCGGCGTGACGTTCTCGATCGTCGTCGTCTCCGAGGGCGCCGCGCCCCGTGAGGGAACGGCGATGACGCTCGCCGAGAAGGCAACCGACGAGTTCGGCCACGCGCGCCTCGGCGGCATCGGCGTGGAGCTGGCGCGAGAGATCGAGTCGATCACCGGCTATGAGACACGCGCCACGATCCTCGGCCACGTGCAGCGCGGCGGCACGCCGACCGCCTACGACCGCGTGCTGGCGACGCGCTTCGGCGTGGCCGCGATGGACGCGGCGGCCGGCAGGCGGTTCGGGCAGATGGTGGCGCTGCGCGGCCCCGAGATCGACGAGATCGCCCTGGCAGACGCGCTGGCCGAGCCAAAGCTGCTCGACGCCCGCCTGTTCGAAACAGCCGAGGTGTTCTTCGGCTGAGAGCACGCACGACCGGCGGCCGGCCCCGCGATCGACGAGATCGCCCTGGCCGACGTGCTGGCCGAGCCAAAGCTGCTCGACGCCCGCCTGTTCGAAACGGCCGAGGTTGCTTCGGCTAGAGCACGCGCGGCCGGCGGTCGGCCCCGCGCCGGTGCCGGCACTGGCGCGGGCGGTGTTGTGCCGCAAGCACCGCAACGTTCGCGACGTCGTGCGTCGCGGCGCCGCGACGCCGCGGCGGGCTACCCGGGGGTTGCCGCCGTGCGCGAACTCCGCGCCGGCGCTCTCCAGGCGCTTGACGGGGAAGCTGGCCTTGATCGTGGTGCCCTTGCCGGGCGCCGAGTCGATCTCGAATTCGCCTTCGAGCAGGTGCACGCGCTCGTGCATGCCGAGCAGCCCGTACCCGTCGGTGTGGTCGCTCGGATCGAAGCCACTGCCGTCGTCGCGCACGCTCACCCAGATTTTGGCGTCGTCCTCGCGCACCTCCACGACCGCTCGCTTGGCCTTGCCGTGCTTGGCGGCGTTGGTGAGCGCCTCCTGCACGATCCTGTACATCGCGGTCTCGATCTCCGGAACGTGGCGAGCCTGCTCGGCGGAGAGATCGATGCTCACGTCGACGTCGATGCCGTGACGCTCGGCGCGTTCGCCAAGCGCCTGGATCGCCGCGGCCGCGCCCAGCTCGTCAAGCGAGGCGGGACGCAGGTCGGTGATCAGCGCGCGCAGGTTCGTGATGCTTTCCTCCAGGTGGTCGATCGCGCTGGCCACGGCGTTCTCGAGCATCTCCGGCTTGCCCGAGCGCTTGGCGGTCGAGAGCCCGACGCGCAGCGCGCTGAGGCTCTGCAGCGTCTCGTCGTGCAGCTCGCGCGCCCAGCGCTGGCGTTCGGCCTCGGCCGCCGCGAGGCGCTGGCGCTGGCGCTCGGAGGCCACCGACTGGGCCGTCGCCACGGCGGTGGCGGCGGAGGCGGCAAACGCGTCGAGCAGGCGTTCGTCCTCGACCGTGAACTCCGGCCCGCCGTGCGCGCGATCGACCGCGACGAGCACACCATAGGCGTGGTTTTGGAAAACAAGCGGCACCAGCAGCCCGCCTTCGGCCTCGACGCCGAGCGTGCCGAGGCCGTGTTCGTCGAAGCGCGCGCGGGTCAGGGGTTCCTCCAGGCGCTGGGCGCGGCGCGTGCGCAGCGCGGCGCTCGCGGCCGAATCGCCGAGCGGCACCTGGCGGCCGATCAGGCCCGCCGGCAGCTCGCCCGCGCCCGCCGCCACAACCAGCCGGCCGCGCTGCACCAGCTCGATCACCAGAAGACGCGCGTCGACGAGCGCCCGCCCGCGCTTGGCGACCAGCTCGAGGATCACCTCCAGGTCCGTCTCCGCGCCGACCGCGCGCGCGATCTGCGTGGTCGCGTTGAGCGCCGCGACCGTTCGTTCCAGCTCGTCGCGGTGCTGCCTGGTGCCCGTGTAGCGGCGCGCGTGGTCGATCGCGAACCCGGCGAGCTCGGAGAGCATCGTCACGGCCTCCTCGTCGGCCTCGGTGAACTGCTCCCCGTGACGCTTCTCGGTCAGGTAGAGGTTGCCGAAGGGCGTGCCCTCGATCATGATCGGCACCCCGAGGAAGCTCCTCATCGGCGGGTGCCCGTGCGGGAACCCGTAGGAGCGCGGATGTTCGCTGATGTCGCTCAGGCGCAGCGCGGTGGGATGGTGGATCAGCTCGCCGAGCACCCCACGGCCATGCGGCAGCGCGCCGATCGCCTCGCGTTCGGCCTCGTCGATGCCGATCGTAAGGAAGCGCTCCAGCTCGTTGCGCGACTCGCCGAGCACGCCCAGTGCCGCATAGCGCGCGCCGGTCAGCTCGCGCGAGGACTCCAGCACGCGGTTGAGCACGACCTCCAGGTCAAGCTCGGCGAGCACGCTGCGAGCGATGTCGAGCACGCCCCGCGCCGCGCGGTCCATCAGACATCCTCACGGATGTGCACGCACGAGCATCCTCCGGCCGGCACGACCTCAGGCGCTCTGCACGATTTCACACGGCCTACCATGCTGCTCACATCCATCCCATGTTTGGGCGGCCCCTGACCAACGACCGAATTACGTAGCTTAGCGCACAATGTAAGCGCTCGTTTCGAAGATCGCCTACGCGATAGCACTCGAGCAGTCGGCGGCCATGCGGCAGCCGACTGTGCTCCCGCGGCGCACCTCCAGCGAGTGGGGTGGATGCGTTTCGACGGACACTTAAACGCGTCCACTCCACAAAGCTGCGAGCGAGCAGACGCGGCGCGGCTACAACCAAGCGTTCTTCAAGAAGCTCTACGTGATGACCGAGTGGGACGACGGCGAAACGGCGGCTTGGATCAGCAACGTCGAGCTGACCGAGCCTTACGCGCTGCTGCTCACCGAGGGCCTATTCGAGCAGGCCGAGGCCGAGGCACGGACTATTGCTGCCATCCCCACGCAAAACAGGGCCGGGAACGCTGCTGACAAGCGCTCCGCTGGCCCTGTTTCGATCTACGAACAAATGGCGGAGGGGGAGGGATTCGAACCCTCGGACGACGTCGCCGCCGTCAACAGCTTTCAAGGCTGCCGCGATCAACCGCTCTGCCACCCCTCCGGGGATGACCTACAAGGCTATCGCGACGATTCGAGATACGGCGAGTCGCCGGCCCGGGCTTAGCGGCAGGCGTGCCACGCTGGAAGTGGGTCGACACCCGGCTCAGGCAGCAGTTTGAGACCTCGCGTCGAGGCGCTTGGAGCCTATTGGTTTAGCGCAAAACGTCGAGCGCCATCTGTATTTTTTGGTGGACGTTTTCCGCTAAACTAGCCCTATGGCTGGAGGACGCCCAAACGAGGTCGAGAGCCTGTTGCTCGACTACATCTACCACCACAAGGCGGACCGGACGCTCGATGTCAGCCTCGATGAGGCACCGTTCAGGGAGTACGCACGCGCGCGGGGACGCGGGTCGTTGAGCTTCGTGACCGCAGTCGAACGGCTCGTTGCCAAGGGCATGCTGCACCGGCTCCAGCACGGGCGCTATGTCGCAAGCCGCGAGCGTGGACCGGCTCGTAGTCCGCGCCTTCAAGCCTTCGACCCCGTTGCCGAGGCCGTCCTGCGACGTCTAGGGGTCGAGTATTACATCTCCTGGCACTCGGCGCTCTGGCACCACGGTCTGATTGACCAGCAGGCACGACGCGTCTACGTCGCCGTCAGGCGTGAGAAGCGTCCAGTGAGGATCGGGCTGGCCGAGGTCCGGTTCGTACAAGTAGCCGAGCGCAAGTTCTTTGGCTGGGAGGTCTCAGAAGACTACGAGTGGCAAGTGCGAGTGGCGACGGTCGAGAAGGCACTTGTCGACTCATTCGATAAGCCGAAGCTCGCTGCCCCGGTACCGGTGGTTGCGGACGCGATGCGGAGGGCGTGGCGTGCCGGCAAGCTCGATCCCGAGCGTCTCGTCGCTACCGTCGAGCGATTCGACGGGCCGACATTGGCCCGGCGCATCGGCTTCTTCATGGACCTCTACGGCATCCCGGGCAGCGAGCGACTAACGCTGCGCCTCGGACGTGGCTACGCCGTGCCGCTCGTCCCTGGACGGAGGCCCGCGCCCGGCGCGCAGCCCGTGAACTCGCGCTGGCGTGTCTACGAAGACCCAGCTGTCGTAAGCGCCGCCCTGGAACTCAAGTGATGGAAGCACCCACCACGGAGGAGCTCCTCGACGATGCCGAGGCCCGCACCGGTCTGGCACGCGGCCAGCTGTTGATGCTGTCGCCAAGAGCGCCACGGTCCGTCACCTGGCCTGCCATCCCGCCTATCGCGACCTGTTCGTGCTCAAGGGCGGGACGCTTCTCTCAAACGTCTATCTCAGTCCACGCCAGTCGATCAAGGACGCCGACTACACCTACCTCGATCCACAGACCCTGCGCGCCCCCGAGCTCGAACGTGCTCTGACGATCCACGGAGAGTACGGCTTCTACCTCGCTCCGGAAGAAGCCTTCTCGTTCGATCGCGAAATGTTCGACGGAGAGCCACCGTTCTCGATGGACGGCATCGCCCTCGGGCTACGAGACAAGGACCAAGAGCTGAAGATCACGGTCTCGGTCCGCGCAGGCGAGCGCCTGGACCCGCCAACTGAGAAGCTCTTCTACTACGACCCGCTCCTCGCTCGCGACAACACGTTCGAGGTCAACGGCCTCACCAGAGACGAGCTGTCGGCCGAGAAGATCCTCGGCTGGTGCTCAAAGCCGCTCTCCAAGCACTTCGTTGACCTCGCCTACCTCGCCCGGGAGCATCACGACCACATCGACCACGCGAAGGTCGCCGATCTCGTGCGCCGCAAGTTCAAGGCCGAGGGACGAAACCGACGCTACACAGCAATCGGAATCCGCCGCCCGGCACACCTCGTGGACTCCTTCGCCGCCCCCAGCAAGCTGAGTGACCTGCGTGAAAATTGGGAGCGCCTCATCGACACCGAGCTTCTCTTCCTTCCCAGCGAGCGCGCCAAGCCGCCGGCCGACACTGACCGCCCGCCATCTGTTCGCCGAGGCGATCGAGCAGCGCCCGCAGTTCCGCCGAAGGGTTCGAAAACAGTCGCAGGCAGTCCGCTTGACAGCGATCGCCGTCGGCGCTGTCGGTGTCTACGGGCGCGCACCCGAACATCCGATGCGCACGATCGCAGCCCCACCCTTGCTCATGCTCGGGCGGCTGAGCGTGCGATGGCGATCTCCCAGTAGCCAACCGCGAGATCCGCTGCCCCGAGAACCAGGAAGAAGGCCCCCCATCCGTAGGCGCCGTAGGAGAGGATGAATGCGCCAATGGCAGTCGCGAGGATGCCACCGACGATACGCATGACCCCAAAGACGCGGAGGTGGCGGTACTCCCAGGGGACGATCAGGCGCTGCAAGCCGGATCGCGGGGGAGACGCCCACCAGTCGCGCAGACGTTTCGCGGCGGTATCGTGGCCGGGTGCGTTCATCGGGGGCGTCGCGCTCATGCTCGCCTCAGGAACCTCAAAGCAAACGCCATGAACACCAGGACAATCCCAACGTTCACCATCAGCCGCTCCCAGAACCGACCCCTGAAGAACAAGACGTCCACGCCCACCACAACGGCCACCAGCGCGAGCACGTAAAGCACAACAGCCGTCTGGGACCTTCCCATCGTTGCACCCTACCTGCTCAAGCGCGCTGGCATGTGCCCTCACTCGTTGCCAATAGCCGTCGCCAGCTCAAAGGAAGGCGGTCGTGCGTCGGCCCGATCGCAAGGGCGTCCGCTCGCTCGCCCGAGGTCTTGCCAGCAATCGAGGACGGTGCTCAGCTGCCAAGCAGTCCGGGTACGAGAATGCGGGTCACGGCCACCTCGAGGAGGGCGGGGTTGAAGTGGTTGCGCTGGTCGCGCAGGTACATGATCTCGGCCCACTGGGCACCGTCGAGCTGGGGCTTGGCCAAGAGATCGGCAATCAGTGCGTCGATGTTGGGAAAGGCGGCGTAGACGTCGGGCTGCAGCTGACTCATGGCCGCGAGCTTGCCGTCGAGCACGTCGCGGGCGCGAGGGTAGTCGAGCTCGATCAGTCGACCGTTGCCGGGGCGGGATACGATAGCGATGTAAGCAAGGTCGGCGTAGTGCTTGACTTGGCGGTGGGTGCACCAGCCGAGGATCTTCTCCGCAAGGGTTTCGTGCGGATCCATGATCCACACAGCCGGATCGTCGTCCCAGACGGCGAGGTCGTAGGGGAGCTTGAACGGGACCTCGAGGCCGTCGACGAGCATCCCGCGAAACGACACGTCGGCCTTGAAGCTGCGATCGTTTTCGTTGGGCATCAGCGACGTGAAGACGGGCGTAAAGCGGACCGGCGCGGACTTCCACGCGGTACCGCCCTGGTCGTGCGGAACGAGGTCGGCGGGCGCGATCTCGAGCTCGTCGTCGCTGTAGGCGAGCTTTGTCTTCATCGCCGTGGGCGGGTCGATCGTGTCGGACGAGGTCGAGAAGTCTGCGTCGTAGACGGTAAAGCGAGGACTATCGAAGCACCGCAGTCCCATCGAGCCGGCGAGAACGCTATGCGCCGAAAAAAAGTCCTGGTTCTTGAGGTTGAGGACCTCGACGACGCGGACGAGGTCGCGGATCAGCACCGGCGCGGGGATCCCGTGCTTCTCGGCGGCCGCGGCGATTGCGCGGTCGTTGGGGTAGTCGATCACGGCGTTGCCGCCCCAGCGATCCACCTGCGCAGGTGATCCTCGGGGACGTTTAGCAGGACGCCGGTGTCGCGGTCTCGCGTGATCTGCTCTGGGCTCAGCTCGAAGCTGTTGCTGCGGTCAAGCGGCGTACTGGCGCCACGACCGCTGAGGTTGGGGAAGTTGCGCTTGGCCACCGCGTCGAGACCGAGCAGGCGCAGCAGCAGCGCGCAGCGGCGCTCCATGCTGCGCCCGCGCCGAGCGCAGATCGCGCACACCAGATCCCAGTCGGCGTCGGATTGGCGTGCCCGTGCCCAGCAGCCGACGACCGTTTCCAGGCCGGCCGCGAGATCGGGGCGCGAAAGGCTGTCGGCCAGCGCACGCTCCATCGTGGCTCGCCAGACGAACTCCTTGGTGTCGGCAAGCGCGCGCACCCGCATCAGCTCCCGGTCGCGATCGGCCGGCCAGTTTCGCGGGCTCAGGCGAACGAGCTGCAGAGTCCCATCGGGAAGCGCGACGCTCGTTACATCGAATGTGCCGTCCTGGCGGACGGCGGCGTAGATCGTGGTGGAGTGTAGGTCGGTCAGGCGGTAGTCGATCAGCGCGCTCAGATAGCTGATGAAGTAGTCGCCGCGGGCGCCGAGGATCAGCGCGGCGATGAGCTCGGCGGGGGCGGCCTGGGTTGCAGAGAAAGTGCCGCGGGGGGCGACGACGTAGCGGCCGCGACCGACACGATAGAGCAGCTGGCTGTCGGCCATGCTCTCCAGTAGAGCGTTGGGATCCTTGGTCACCTGCGACAGCCAGGCGCGGTCTTCCGCGATGTTGATCGAGCGCCGGCGCGAGTCGGCGAGCGCCTCGAGTACGCGGGCGGCGATCGGGCCGGCCGCCCGCACCGCTTTGTCCCCTACATTCATAGTGTGATCTTATCATGATTATCAACTACAGGAGTGGATATTCATGATAGGTAATCTCCTCAAGTGTGATCTCTTAATGATTATCGGTCGCAAAGCCATGATAATCATGATCTCATCGCACCGCCCGCTTAGGTCATTGGTCGCTTGGCGCGTGTCATCCGCGTGTCCGGCAACGGGGACGCCGGCGCGGCAATCACCGCCACCAGCACGCAAGTCGCTTACGACTCGTTGTCGGTCAGCTGCTCGATGCGCTCGAGCGCGTTCCGATCAGGGTCCGGACTCAACACTCACTCGATAAATCGCCTGCGCCGTTCGAGGGGCTCCTCGTCGCTGCTGAACCGCTCAGCGCGACCTCAGCGCAAGCCACGAAGCGCCGACCGGACGCTGCGACCACTGTAGGCGAGCCTCCGGTGCGCTGGCGCGACACATCCGACGCCACGTTGCAGGGAAACTTCCCAGCACATGTCGATGGAACCTCTCGGAGACGCACCATACGGAAGCCGCGCCGCGCGCCGCGATCCCGAGAACATACGAACCCGCAGCAGCGAGAGGGCGCCGCAAGGCGCGGTGTCGCTGCGCACGATCGCACGAGAGTGGGGGCGCATCGGCTGTATCGGCTTCGGCGGGCCGCCGGCGCACGTCGCGCTGCTGCGCGAGCTGTGCGTGACCCGGCGGGGGTGGCTGGAAGAGGAGCAGTTCGAGCGGGCGATCGCGGCGACCAACCTGCTGCCCGGGCCGGCCTCCACGCAGCTCGCGATCTACTGCGCCTGGCGCCTGCGCGGCAACCGGGGCGCATTGATCGGGGGCCTCGGCTTCATCCTGCCCGGTCTCGTGCTGATCCTCGCGCTGTCGGTGCTGTTCCTAGCGAGTTCGCCGCCGGCATGGATACGAGGAGCCGGCGAGGGTGCCGGCGCCGCGGTCGCCGCCGTCGCAGTCAAGGCCGGGTTGGGCGTCGGCGCGCCGATCTGGAGGCGCACCACAGGCCCCCGGCGTCCCCGCGTCGCCGCATACGCGCTCGCCGGCGGGATCGCTGCGGCCACGACGGGGCCATGGCTTGTGCTCGTCCTGCTGGGCTGCGGCGCCGCCGAGCTGGCGTGGGAGCGCAGGCCGGCAGGCTGGGCCGCGAGCCTGCAAGCCTGGCCGCTGCTCGCCGCGGCGGCAGAGCCGGGTGGGACGGGCGCGCTGGTTTGGACGGCGCTGAAGGTCGGCGCGCTCGCGTTCGGCGGAGGGTTCGTGATCGTGCCGCTGATGCAGTCCGACGCCGTCAGCACCTACCACTGGATGACCCACGCGCAGTTCCTGAACGCGGTGGCGCTCGGACAGGTCACACCGGGGCCCGTGACCCACACCGTCGCGGCCGTCGGCTATTCGGCCGGCGGGCTGCCCGGAGGCCTGCTGGCGGCGCTCGTCGCCTTCGCGCCGTCGTTCTCGTTCATCCTGATCGGCGCGGCGCGCTTCGAGCGACTACTGCTGGACCGGCGGGTGAACGCGTTCCTCGCCGGCGCCGCCCCGACGGCGGCCGGCGCGATCGTCGGCGCGGCGATCCCGCTCGCCACCGCGTTGAGCGAGACGTGGCAGTACGCCGTGCTCGCCATCGCGGCGCTCGCGCTGCTCGTGTTGCGCCGCGGCGTCGTGCCAACCCTGCTCGCCGGCGGTCTGGTGGGCGCGCTCGCCGGGCTGCTCGGCGGGGCCGGCTGACGGGCGCCCCTGCGCGCAGGCCGTGAAGCCCGGGAGTTCGAGCTCCACGCGGGCGCCGCCCAGCGGCGAGCGGCCGGCGCTCGCTCGCCCTCCGTGCGCCTTCGCGATCGCGGCCACGATCGCCAGCCCGAGTCCCGCGCCGCCCGACGCGCGGTCGCGCGCGGCATCGGTGCGGTGGAAACGGTCGAAGACCCGCTCGCGCTGGTCGTCGGGGATGCCGGGACCGTCGTCTTCCACGACGAAGCGCACGCGGTCTGCATCGACGCACTCGACCCGCATCTGCACGACGCCGTGCTCGGCGGTCGTGTGTGCGATTGCGTTGGTGAGCAGGTTGCGCAGCGCCTGGGCGAGCCGGTCGGGGTCGGCGAGCAGCGTGCCGGGTGCTACCGGCTCGAGCTCGAAGCGCCGCTCGGCGAGCAGCGTGCTCGCGCTCCACAACTCGTCCACGAATATCGCGAGGTCGATCGGCTCGGTGCGCAAGAACTCCGCCTGCTCGGTCTTGGCAAGCAGCAGCAGATCGTCTATCAGGCGACTGATTCGCGCGATCTCGGCCTCGACGAGCTGGCCGACGCGGCGAACCTCCTCGCCCGAAGGCTCGGGCTGGGCGGCGAGCACCTCGAGCTGTCCGCGGATCACCGTCAGCGGAGTGCGCAGCTCATGCGAGGCGTCGGCCACGAAGTCGCGCTGGGCGGCGAACGCCTCGGTCAGGCGGTCGAGCATGTGGTTGAAGGCGTCCGTCAGCACGCGAATCTCGGCCCCCTGTCCGTCGGGGTGGATGCGCGGGGCGAGGTCGCCGGCGTCCACGCGCGCGGCCACCGCCGCCATCCGGCGCAGCGGACGCGACATGCAGGCGCCGATCAAGAGCGCGCCGAGCAGCGCGCCGGCGAGCGCGAGGGTGCCGGCGAGGACGAAGGCGCGCGAGACGCCCCGCTGGGCGCGCGCGATTCCGGCCAGCGGCTCGCCGACCCCAATCGCCACACGACGCTCTAGCTTGGGCAGACCCGGGAGGCGGACCGTGCGCTTGAGCACGCGCAGGTTGCCCACGTCCGGCAACGGGAGCGTGACGTAGCCCTCGCCGACCGTCAGCAGCCGCGCCGCGAGCCGGTTCTCCTGGTCCTGTACGGCGACCGACTCGCCGTCGTCGGGCGGCCCGCGGCGAAACAGCTCGGGACTATTCGTGCTCGTGCCCGCGCCCGGGACGATCGCGAACAGCAGCGTGGAGTCGGCGCTGAAGGGCTGGTCGCGGGCGTAGCGCGAGGCGGCCGCGGCGGCCTGCTTGGGAGAGCGCGGATCCGCGAGCACGAGGTTGTGCGCGAACTCCTCCGCGTCCCCAGCGATCTCCGTGTCGATCTGGCGACCGACCTGGGTGCCCGTCCCGCGGTAGACCGCAACGAAGGCGATCCCGATGCAAGCGAGCACGACGACCGCTACCCAGCCCGCCAAGCGCCAGCGCAGTCCCATCCTCGCCAGACGATCGAGCAGGGCGCGCACGACTTCAGCCCGCGTCGCCGAGGCGGTAGCCCACGCCGCGCACGGTGACGATCGGCGCGGGGTCGCCGGGAGCGCCAAGCTTGCGGCGCAGGTAGCCGACGTAGACGTCGACGACATTGGTCGCGGGGTCGTGCTGGTAGCCCCAGACCGTGCTGAGGATCTGCTCGCGCGAGAGCACCCGCCCGCGGTTGCGCAGCAGCAGCACAAGCAGCTCGAACTCCGTGCTCGACAGCGCCACCGCCCTGCCGCGGCATTGAACCTTGCGGGTGAGCAGGTTCGCTTCGATCCCATCCGCGCCCAGCGTGGTCGTCGACGCCTGGGCGAACACGCGCAGGTGCGCGCGCAGGCGCGCGGAGAGCTCCGCCAGCGAGAACGGCTTGACGACATAGTCGACGGCGCCGGCGTCAAGCCCCGTGACGCGGTCCTCGACCTCGGCCCGGGCGGTCAGGACGATCACGGGCACGTTCGGCTTGGCCTCGCGCACGGAGGCGAGTATCTCCAGGCCGCTGCGGCCAGGGAGCATCAGGTCGAGCACGATCGCGTCGAAGCTCTCGCCGAGCGCCAGTCGCTCGCCCTCGATGCCCTCCGCGGCGCTCTGCACGGAGAACCCCTCGCGCTGCAGCCCGCGCCGCACGAAGTCGGCGATCCCAGGCTCGTCCTCGACCACGAGCACGCGCGGGTTGGCCGGCAACTCCTTGGCGGGGGGAGAAGCACCCGGCGCGGCCTCGCGGGTGTCGCTCGTGCGCGACCCCGGCGTGTCGCGCCCATTCACGTCGGCTGCCTTCTGCATCCATACGAGGATAGGCGTCGCCGCCGTCGCCGGTTTCCCTTCGCGCAGGTTTCCATGAGTTTTCTCATCAGTCTGTTAGCCGCCTCTTAGCCGCGCCGAGCAGACTCGCTGCGCAGTGCCGTCCCCGCAAACGCAAACGCGTGCCGAGCCGCTTGCCCGGTCGGACACGAGAGGGCTCCTCGCCGGGGGGACCGCCGGCAACGAGCTGCTGACGACGGTCACCGGCGCGGTGCTGATCGTGCTGCTGGCCGCGGTCGGCGTAACGATCCTGCGTATCGGGCAGATGCTGTCGGTGCACATGTTTGTCGGGCTGGTGCTGGTCGGTCCGCTCGCGCTCAAGCTCGCGAGCACGGGCTATCGCTTTGCCCGCTACTACAGCGGCAACCAGCGCTATCGAGCCAAGGGCGCCCCGGCCACGCCGCTGCGGCTGATCGCGCCGATCGTCGTGCTCTCGACGATCGTGGTGATGGCAAGCGGCGTCGCGCTGCTGATCGGCGGACCGCAGTCGCGCAGCACGTTCTTCCTGATCCACAAGGCGAGCTTCATCGTGTGGGTCGCATTCACGGCGCTGCACGTCCTCGGCCATCTCCCCGAGCTGGCGAGCGGCCTGAGC
Source organism: uncultured Solirubrobacterales bacterium (assembly GCA_963831995.1). Taxonomy (GTDB): domain Bacteria; phylum Actinomycetota; class Thermoleophilia; order Solirubrobacterales; family Solirubrobacteraceae; genus Palsa-744. Next base: position 280,268 of record CAWHSI010000005.1, read on the forward strand.
AAGGACTACGGGCCCGCCGCGCGTCTGAGCGGTGCGCCGGACGGTCGCGCGGGACGCGCCATGGCCGTCGCCAGCGCGCTGACGCTCGGGGTGGTTATCGCGCTTGTCTTTCTGCCCCAGTTCGGCCCGTGGCTTCACGCGCACTTCCACCACCATTGAGAGGACCCCAGGATAGGCGCCGTCGCGAGCGAGAGCGTGCGCGAGCCAGGCACAGGCGTCGCTGGGCGTCCTTGATGGCTGTGGGCGCGCTCGTCGCGGTGACCATCGCCGTGAGCACGGGGGGCGAATCGTCGAAGCCGCGCCACCTCGCGGGGGCGCTCGCACGCCACAATGCGGTGGTGCCCGGCGGTCCGCTCGCGCCCGCCTCTGTCGGTGGCCTAGCCGCGCTGTGGGCGCCGCAGAACGTGGTGGGCACCCAGCCGGGCACGGCACTCGCCTACGAAGCGGCATCCAAGCGGGCGGGCTTGCCCGGCTACCTGCTGATCGCCGATCGCGGCAACGACCGCATCCTCGTCGTCAACCCAAAGCACGAAATCGAGTTTCTCTACCCGACTCCCGCGGATCTTGCCAACGGCCGCAAACTGATTTTCGACGACGATACATTCGTCGAGCCGGGCGGCGGAGCGCTGATCAGCAATGAGGAGGACAACCACGCGATCGTGCAGGTCACGCTTGCGACCCATAATCTCGAAGTTCTGTTCGGTCACCCCGGAGAAGAAGGCTCTGACGACACACATCTGAAAACGCCAGACGACGCTTACATGCTGCCGGGCGGGACGTTCACGGTCGCCGATGCCTACAACTGCCGGATCCTGTTCATCAAGGCGCACGCGATCGTGCGCCGCTACGGCAGCTCGGGCACCTGTCGCCACGACCCGCCGCGCTATCTGGGGGCCGTCAACGGCGATACGCCCCTACCCGACGGAGGTGTGCTGGTGAGCGAGATCGAAGGCAGCTGGATCGACGCGATCGACGGAAACGGCCAACTCAGCTTCGCTGTCAAAGCGCCGGTCAGCTATCCCTCGGACCCGCAGCCCCTACCGGGCGGGCGGATCCTGCTCGCCGACTATGCCATGCCGGGCCACGTGCTGATCATCGACCGCTTCGGACACGTGCTCTGGCGCTACGGGCCCACCGGCGGCAGCGGCGAGCTCAACCATCCGTCGCTGGCGATGGCGCTCCCCAACGGCGATGTCGCGGTCAACGACGACTATCGCGATCGCGTAATCGTAATCGACCCGCGCACCAACCGGATCGTATGGCAATACGGCCACACTGAAACGCCGGGCACTTCGCACGGGTATCTGAACACGCCGGACGGCATGGACTTCATCCCGGCCGGGCCCAATGGCGGACCCGATTACGCGGCGGTGGTTCACCCGTGAGGCGATGAGCGCTCCCTCGTCCAGCCCGCGCCCACCGCGGTCAAACGCACGCGTCTCACGACACGCGCCGCGGCGCCGGCGAATACAAAGACGGCGTATGGGTATCGCGTTCGGGTTGGCGCTTGCCGCGATCGTGCTCACCGCGATCGCGGGTGGCGGGGGCAAGGGCACCTCTGGCAAACAGTCCCATGGCCAGTCATCTCGATCCACCTCCCGGAGTGCTGCTCAAAGCTTTCGGGTGACATTCGCGCAAACCGGCACGCTTCCCGCAGCCGAGCAGGACGCCGCCGCTGTCGTCACCGCTCCGGGCAGGTTCCTGCTCATCGGCGGCATCGACCAAGGCGAAACATCGCTGTCGAGCGTCGTGAGCGCGACAACTTCGCAGGCGCGCACGATCGGGAGCCTGCCAACAGCCCTCCACGACGCCGCCGCAAGCTTCGCGGGGGGACATGCCTACCTGTTCGGCGGTGGTGTCGTCAGCTCCTTCCCACAGATCTCCGAGGTCGGAGCGAACGGCGCCACACGACCGGCAGGGGAGCTTCCCACGCCCGCGTCCGACGTGGCGAGCGCCACGATCGGGGACACCGTGTACATCGTCGGTGGCTACACGGGTGTGACACCGTTGCGCACGGTCCTCGCTTGGCAGCCTGGCCGCCCGGCACGGGTGGCCGGTACGCTACCCAAGCCGTTGCGCTACACGGCGGTCGCCGCGCTCGGTGGCATGCTCATGATCGCGGGCGGCACCAGCGGCGAAACCGCCAGCCGCGACGTCTACCGCTTCGATCCATCTACGGGTCGGGTCACCAGGATCGGTCTGTTGCCCGAGCCGACCACCCATGCGGCTGCGGCCGCCGTGAACGGGATGGTGTTCGTGTTCGGCGGTCGTGGACCCTCCCCCACCAGTCAAACGCGACAGAGCTTCTCGATATCGCCAGACGGCAGGGTGAGCCATGCGGGACTGCTCCCCATCGGACTCTCAGACCTCGCGGCCGTCTCGTTGGGAGGGCACATCGCGATCGCGGGTGGGCGCGATGAAAACGGTCGCGTGCACAACGAGATCCTCACCGCGACAGTGACGGCGAGTTGACGCCGTCGACGAACCGCACGAGGCGGCGCGCCGGCGGGACTTCGCGCAAGGCGATCGCGATGACCGTGGTCATCGCGATCGTCGCGGCATTGGCGACACTTATGCGAGGTCTCGGAGATCCCACCGGCGCTACGCATACGATTCGCTCCAGCGCTCGGCCGCAATCGCATGCGAGCGCGCCACGGCACGCCGACCCCAAAGTCGGCAGCCTGCAACGAGGTAGATATCTGATCGCCGGCTCCAATCCCAGTGTGCTGCCGGGCCCGATATTGATCGCCGATCGCGACAACAACCGGCTGTTGGAGGTGAGTCCCACCGGTCGGACTCTGTGGCGCTTCCCCGGCCCCGGGGATTTGAACGTGGGTCAATCGTTCCTGCTGCCCGACGATGCCTTCTACTCCCCGGACGGGCGCCGCATCGTCGCGACCCAGGAGGATGATTTCGCGATCAGCATCATCGAAGTCGCCCATCCGAAGATTGTCTTCCGCTACGGACACCCAGGTGTTCCAGGCTCGGAACCTGGCTACCTGCACAACCCCGACGACGCGATGCTCACACCAAATGGCGAGTTGCTGGCCGCAGATATCAAGAACTGCCGCGTGGTCGTGATTCGTCCACCGGAGCACCATCTGACCCTGCAGCTGGGGCAGACCGGCAACTGCAATCACGAACTTGGAGTGTCCTACGGCAGCCCGAACGGGGCATTCCCGATGGCAGACGGCGACACGTTGGTCACAGAGATAAACGGGGACTGGATCGACGTGCTCGGCCACGATGGACGGCCTGTCAGCGATGCGCACCCACCCGGCTTCGCCTACCCCTCGGACACCAACGAGCTGCGTCCCGGCGTGTTCCTCTCGGTCGACTACACCAGCCCCGGCGCGATCGAGACGTTCACACCTAGCGGCCGGCTGCTCTGGCGCTATGAGCCCACCGGCCGGGAGGAACTCGATCACCCCTCCCTTGCGCTACCGCTGCCCAACGGTGACATCCTCGCCAACGACGACCGCAACGACCGTGTGATCGTAGTCGATCCGCACACCAACCGAATCGTCTGGCAATACGGGCACACCAGCAAACCGGGCTCGAAGCCGGGGTACCTGGCAAACCCCGACGGAGTCGACTTGGCGCCGCCGTACTCGCTGACCATGCGCTTTGCCCACTCGATGCGGGCGCCGTGACGATGAGCTCAGCGCGCGGTGAAGCGCCGCAGGCCGGGTTGCCCGGGCACGGGCGTACTGTGCGCGAACGCCCATATCTGGTTGTCGGCGCAATGGCGTCCCGCGTGGCACGCTTTGGCGGTGGCGAAGTAGAAGCGCACACGGCCCGCGGCCACCAGCGCCTCGAGGGTCTTGGTGGGTGTCAGCGACCCGTCGACGCTGTTGAGCACCAGCACCGGCTGGTCGTCGCGTGCGATCAGCCCGATCACGTCGTTGACGTTGGCGCTCGCCACCTCGTAGCGGGCCCCATCGCGATGTTTGTGCAGATATCGGCTGAGCGAGGGCGTACTGAAGTCGGTAAGCAGCGAATCCGTGCGTGCGCGATCGAGGAGGTAGGAATCCTTGCTCAGCGCGACGGCCAGCAGGGCGGCGCCGACACAGAGGAGCGCCGCGCGAGACGCGAGCAACACGCGCGGCGGCTGCCCCGCGCCGGAGTCCGGCGCTGCGGCGCCGGGCGCTCCCACCCGGCTCATCGAGCGCTCGCCGGCCGAGCCGCCGGCAAGGCCACCGTTCCACAGCACGCTCAGCGACAGCCCGAGCAGCGCGCAAACGGCCGGTGCAAACGCCTCCAGGTAGCGCGGCTGCAGACGTTCCATCGAGCTGAAGAGGATCAGACCGGTCGCAAACCACACCGAAATGCCGGCGGCCAGCCGTCCCGGCGGCTCGCGCAGAGCCGTGCGAGCCCGCTCACGGTCGTGGGCGAGAAGCAGTGCGAGCGCCAGCAGTGCGAGCAGGCACGTTGCCAGCAGCGCGATGCCGATCAGCGTCCGGTACTGCATGGGGCCCGCGCTGAACAGACGCAGCGGGCCGGCTCCCCCTTCGGCCGTCCCGGTGGCGCCTCCGCTGGAAAGGCGGCTGAGACCGTCGTAGACGAGCGTCACGTGCCAGATGCTCCCGTCGGAGGATCCGATCGGAAAGGGTCGCCCGCTCAGCGGTGTCAGCGAGGCGATCGCCGTCCATGACAGCGCCACGGCAAGGAAGGTCACAGTGCAGGCCAGCAGCGCACCCACACGCCCTCCCGGTCTGGCAGCCCACAGCCACAGCAGCGCCAGGGCCGGCAGCGCGATCAGCATCTCGGTGAGCTTGATGTTGAATGCCAGGCCCATCGTCGCCGCGGCCGCCAGCGACCAGCGCAGACGACCGCTCTCAAGCGCCCGCGAGGAGAGCCACAGCGCGGCCACCTCCAGTGCCGCCAGGACGGAGTCCATCGTGTCGCTGCGTGCGGTCAGCACCGAAGCCGGCATGACCGCCAGCGCCAACGCCGCCACCAGCGCGGCGCCGAAGCCGAACGGTCGCCGCAGCGCACCGAACAGCAGGCCGCACGCCGCGACGCCGCCGAGCGCCTCGGGGAGGTGCAGCCCCAGGCGCCCGAACCCGAGCATTTCGACCGTGGCCACCTGCAGCCACAGGTCGACCGGCGGCTTGTCGACAGAGACGGTTCCCGATGGCTCCAGCGCACCGAAGAAGAAGTTGTGCCACGAGTCGGCCATGCTGCGCACGGCCGCGTCGTAGAAGACATTGCCGGGCACCTCCTGGATCTTCCACAGGCGCAGCGCGCAGGCGAGCGCAAGCACCAGCCCCACAGCAAGCCATCGCCACCTGTGCGCGTCGCCCGGTGAGCCTTGCACGTCTCGCCCGGGCGAACTCGCCCCCAGCGCCGTGGAGTGCATCACGCGCGCGCGATCGCGCCGGCAGGGAGCATGCGGCAACAATCGAGCGCACAGCTAAATCATGGATCAGCTTTGCGTGAGAGATCGCTCATTCGTACCCTAACGCTCCCGATTGAATCGATTCTCATGATATTTGACGCAACGATACGGGTCCCGTGGTGTCATAGACGACGATGAGCGCGCGCCGGATCACGCGCAGATCGCTGCTCCTCGCCTCTGCCGGGGCACTCGGCAGTGGGGTGTTGCGACCCCGCGCCGCGCTGGCGCTGCTTGGCGGACCAGCGCCTCCAGCGCTCAGCGAGCGCTGGCTTGGCGAGCTGACGCCGGCCGTTGCGACGATCGAGCTCGCGTCTCCCGCGGATCTTGTGGGTATGGAATGGCACGGGCCCGCTCGGGAGCACATCTCATTGCGTTTCCATGGCCGAGACGGCCGCTGGAGTCCCTGGGTCGCGGCGGGAACCAATGGCCATGGGCCGGACGTGCGCCCGGCAACGGATCGGCAGGTGGGAGAGCCGATCTGGACCGGCGGCGCGACGTCGGTACAGATTCGCGCCGCCGGGAGAGTCGGGGACGCGAAGTTGCACATCGTGAGCGTCGATGGCGGCGCCGAAGCGGCTCGACCCGCGCGGACCGTCGCGCCGCTCGCATCGAGCGCAAGCCTGGCGCTGGCGAAGCCCGAGCTGCATGCCGGAGCAGGGCAGCCGCCGATAATCGCTCGCCAGGCCTGGGCTCGAGGGATGGCACCACCCAAGGTGGCCCCCGAATATGGGCAGGTCGAGATGGCCTTCGTCCATCACACGGAGAACCCCAACGGCTACGCCGCCGCCGAGGTCCCGGCGATGCTGCGGGCGATCTACGTCTTCCACCGCTATGTCAACGGATGGAACGACATCGGCTACAACTTCGTCGTCGACCTGTATGGCCGGATCTTCGAGGCGCGTGCCGGCGGCATCGACGAGGCGGTCGTGGGGGCGCAGGCCGGCGGCTACAACCTCTTCTCGACCGGCATCGCGGTGCTCGGCACGTTCAGCTCGGTGCCAGTCTCAAACGCGGCTCGCGACGCACTGGAAAGGCTGCTTGCTTGGAAGCTCTCGCTGCACGGCGTCTGGGCACAGGGCCGCGTGACCGTGAGGGTGAACCCGGCCGGGGCCTTCTACAGCCGCTTCCCGGCGGGCGCCCGTGTGTCGCTGCCACGCATCGCCGGCCACCGCGATGGCGACGCCACCGAATGTCCCGGCAACGTGCTCTACGACGAGCTCCCGGCGATCCGCACCGACGTGCAAAGACTGGCGCCGAACCCAACCAGAGCCACCCTGGCAGTCACGAGCCCGGCAGCCGCGCCCGAAACGGGGACCGCACCAACCGCACCCGAAACGGGAATCGCGCCAGCCGCGCCCGAAGCGGGGAGCACCCCACAGTCAAGCGAAACGCCCGCGCCCGGCAGCACTCGAGCAGGCCGGGCGCAAACGCTCTCGGGCATCGTCGAACTGCTCGACGGCACCCCGCTCGGCGGCGCGCCCGTCCAGGTCCAGGCACGAACGGTCAGCCACCGGGGAGAAGTCGTCAGCGAGCGAACGCTCGGCGAAACCACGACCAACCCAGCCGGCCAGTGGGCGCTTGACGCCACAGCCCTCGGCCCATCGAACGGCGGGACGTGGCTGCGGGTCCTGTGCCCCGGCGGCCACGGGTACGGCGCCGCCGTCTCCGACCCCCTGCACCTACCGGGAGACATCTCGCTCAGCGCGCCCGCCGCGAGCCCGGCAGCCCTGCCCGCCGCCCAGACGCCGGCCGGGTGAGGCGCTGGTCCCGCTCGTCAAAGCCCGAAAACCGGCATGCTTGGCGCCGAGCTTAGGGCCGCCGGCGTGGACGTCGACGCCGAGATCGGCCGCATGGGAGACGGTGCCGCCGCTGTTCTGGCTGCGCAATCCAGAGGGCAACGCCCTGATGGTCGTCGGTTGAGGCGCCCACCAGCGGGGAGGGTGCGCCAAACGGTCGCCCCTCTTCGCTCGCCCTCGACGGCTCGCCTCGACAAACGGTCGATCGTGACCATTGTCTGTCTAGGGCCGCGCATCTCCTGCCGACTAGTCTGATGTGAGGTTGCTTCGCCTGATTGCCACATCGAGCTCCGTTCTCGCACTGATGCTCGCCTTCTGCGGCGCACCGGCACAAGCCGCGGAAACGGGCGTCGTCGTCAACGGCCTCGAAGGGCTCACCCCGCAGGCGGCGAGCGAGGTTTCGGGTCTGGGCGTGGGATGGGTGCGGGTGTTTGCGGCATGGAACGTCTTCGAACCGGTTCGCGGCCACCTCAACGAACCCGAGATCGACACGCTCGAAGCGGGACTCGCCGCGCTGCCCAAAGCAACGAAGGCGATTGTCGACGTGGTCAACACGCCCCAGTGGGAGACCGGATCGGGCAACGCCGCGATGCCACCGCGCAACCCCGCCGACTTCGCGCGCTTCGCCGGCACGCTCGCCAAGCGCCTCGCTGGTCGCGTCGCCGCATGGGAGATCTGGAACGAGGAGGATGCCTCGCTGTGGTGGGCCAGCGGGCCAGACCCGGCCGCCTACACGGCGCTCCTGAAGGCGACCTACCCCGCGATCAAAGCTGCCGATCCCAGCGCGACGGTGGTGCTCGGCGGCCTGACCGGCAACGACTACGAATTCCTCTCCCAGCTCTACGCCGACGGCGCAAAGGGCTCCTTCAACGCGGTGGCGGTGCACACCGACACCATCTGCGACGTCGACTCCCCCTATGAAATCCTGCGCAACAGCCGCACCGACCAGCGCATCAACCGCTGGGCCTTCCTCGGCTACCGCACAGTGCACGAAGTGATGCTGGCCAACGGCGATCGCAGCCCGATCTGGATGACCGAGCTCGGCTGGAGCACCGACACACAGGTGTGCAACTCGGGCGCATGGGCCGGCCAGAAGCCGGCAGGCGTGACGCCCCAGCAACAAGCCACATTCCTGCTGCAGGCATACCACTGCCTCGCCCAGGACCCCTACGTGAAGGTTGGCATCTGGTACGGCCTGCAGGACATCGAACCGTTCGGCAGCCCACGCGGCAGCTACGGGCTGCTCGACCCCGATCTGGAGCCGAAGCCCGCCTACGCCGCGCTGGCCGAATACGACCGCGACGGCGACCGCCTGACCGAAGAATGCGGCAACGCCCAACACGGTCCCACGGTCAAGCTCTTGAGCCCAAAGACGGGCGCACGCTACTCCAACACGCTGCCGATCACCGTCACCGCCAGCGACAGCAGCGCCAAGGTCTACCAGATCTCCCTGTACCACGAAGGCCACATCATCCGCAGCTTCTACGTGCACGGCGGCATGCCGACGCTCAGCGGTCACATGATCTGGTACGGCGCAAGGCTGCTCAAGCCCGGCAAGCACACGCTCACGGCGAAGGCCTTCGACGAGCGCAACAACGTCGCCTCGACCTCGATCACGATCGTGCGCACCGCGACGCCCAGGAAGCACAAGCATCGCCACCGCAAACACTGAGCAGCGAGCGTCTAAACTGGCGGGCCCAAGTCCGGGAGAGGTGGCCGAGCGGCTGAAGGCACTCGCCTGCTAAGCGAGTATGGGGGTCAAACTCCATCGAGGGTTCGAATCCCTCCCTCTCCGTTGACGGGCTTTTTGCGGGTTTTTGGCTTGGCGAAGCCCGAAATGCGCGGGCATCCGGTGCTGGACACTTGACAAACCGTCGTCCATATCAGCCATGGGACGGGGCTGCATGGCGGAACGTACCTCGGTGAGCACCGGCACCGGAATGGCAGCGCCCCGTCAAACCGCCGCTCCCTCTCCCCGCTGGCACAATGTCGTGCGTGAGCTGCCCCCGGCCCGCAAGCGAGCACACGCGCGCCCTGCAGGCACGTGCGCTAAGCGAGCTGCCGTTCGAGGATCGCGAGGACTTCGAGGACGCGCGGCGCGGGCTGATCGCGGAGGCTCCGGGGCTGATCGTCAGAGACGCACACGGACGAGCCGTCTGGGACATGAGCAGCTACGCGTTCGTCGACGAGCAGAGGCAGGCTCCCGACACCGTGCACCCGAGCCTGTGGCGGATGGCTCGGCTGAATGGCATCGGCGGGCTGTTCGAGGTCGTCCCCGGCATCTACCAGGTGCGCGGCTATGACATCTCCAACATAACGCTCGTCGAGGGACGCACCGGCACGATCGTGATCGACCCGCTGATCTCGACCGAGTGCGCGGCCGCCGCGCTCGCGCTGTACCGCGCCCATCGCGGCGAGCGGCCGGTAAGCGCCGTGATCTACACCCACAGCCACGTCGACCACTTCGGCGGCGTCAAGGGCGTCGTCTCCGAGGAGGAGGTTCGCGCGGGCGAGGTGCCGGTGTGGGCGCCCGCCGGCTTCCTCGAGCACGCCGTCTCGGAGAACGTGCTCGCGGGCGGCGCGATGGCGCGCCGCGCCGGCTACATGTTCGCGGCGGCGCTCGCGCGCGGGCCACGCGAGCAGGTGGACGCCGGCATCGGCAAGACCGCCTCGACCGGCGCCATCACGCTGATCCCCCCCACCCGCGAGGTCACGGCAACCGGCCAGCAGGAGGAGATCGACGGCGTGCGGTTCGTCTTCCAGCTCGTGCCCGACAGCGAGGCGCCGGCGGAGATGAACTTCGCCCTCCCCGAGCTGGAGGTCCTGTGCGTCGCCGAGAACGCCGTCCACTGCCTGCACAACGTGCTCACCCCACGCGGTGCGCCCGTGCGCGACGCGCTGCGCTGGTCGAAGTACCTGGGCGAGACGATCGAGCTGTTCGGCGCCGGCACAAACACGATGTTCGCCCAGCACCACTGGCCGCGCTGGGGCAAAGCACGCGTGATCGACCACCTCGCCCGTCACCGCGACATGTACCGATACCTGCACGACCAAACGCTGCGCCTGGCCAACCGCGGACTCACGCCGGCGGAGATCGCAGCCGAGGTGCAGCTGCCGCCGAGCCTCGCGCACACCTGGTCCTGTCGCGAGCACTACGGCACCGTCAGCCACAACGTGCGCGCGATCTACCAGCGCTATCTCGGCTTCTTCGACGGCAACCCCGCGCATCTGAACCCGCACCCGCCCGTCGAGGCGGCGCGGCGCTATGTGGCGCTCGCCGGCGGCATCGACGCGCTGCTCGCCAACGCCCGCGCCGCGTTCGCGCAGGGCGACTATCGCTGGGTCGCCGAGCTGTGCTCGCACGGCGTATTCGCCGAGCCCGGCAACACGGCCGTGCGCGAGCTGCACGCCGATGCGCTCGAGCAGCTCGGCTACCAGTCCGAGAGCGCCGTGTGGCGCAACCTGTACCTCGTCGGCGCCCACGAGCTGCGCGACGGACCGCCACCGGCACCGGCGGGCCGGCGGGTCGCCAGCGCCGACGTCGCCCGCGCGCTGTCGCTGGAGCAGCTGTGGGACGCGCTCGGCGCGCGCCTTGACGGGCCGCGCGCATGGGAGCTTGCGATCGTGCTCGCCTGGCACTTCACCGACGTTGAGGAGCAATGGAGCGTCACCGTCGCAAACGGCGCGCTCAGTGCGGTGCCCGGGCGCCTGTACGACGCTGCGCACGCAAAGGTGACGCTCACACGAGCCGCGTTCGACGCCATCCTGCTCGGCACTGGCGACGCCGCCGAGCTGTTCGCCAGCGGCGCCCTCGCGGTGGAGGGCGACGGTGCGAAGCTCGGGGAGTTCCTCGGTCTGCTCGACAGCGGCGATCCGGCCTTCGCCATCGTCACTCCATAACTTTAAGCACCACCTTGCCCAGCGCACGACGCTGGTCGATCGCTCGCAACGCGTCAGGGGCGTCCTTCAACGCAAAGCACGCCCCCACAATCGGTGAAATCAGCCCCTCGTCGACCATCCGCTCGACGGCCTCGCCGATCGCGCGATTGCGCTGCGGGTTACCCATCGCATACGCGCCCCACCCCGCCCCCACAACCGACACGTTGCGCAGCAGCAGGCGGTTGACCTTGACCTCCGGGATCGACCCCTCGGTGAAGCCCACAACCAGCACCCGCCCGTCCTCGCGCAGGCAGCGCAGGCTGTCGGTAAAGCGATCGCCGCCAACCGGATCGAGCACGACGTCCACGCCGCCACCGCTGCGCTCCAGCGCCTGCTCGCGCCACGGCCCGTCCGAGCGCACCACCTCGTCCGCGCCCGCCTCGCGCGCCACCCGCTCCTTCTCATCGCTGGACACAACCGCGATCGTCCAAGCACCCAGCGCCCTCGCCACCTGCAGCGCGGCGGTGCCGACGCCCCCCGCCGCCCCGTGCACGAGCACGCGCTCGCCGGCCTCCAGGCGCCCGCGCAGCTTCAGCGCGAAATAAGCGGTGTGATAGTTGAGGATCAGCGCCGCACCCTGATCGAAGCTCAGGCGCCTCGGGAGCGCAAACGTCAGATAGGCCGGCGCCACCGCGCGCTCGGCCATGCCGCCGAGCACCGTAAACGCCATCACGCGATCGCCCTCCGCCAGTCCGCTGCCGGGCGGCGCCTGCACCACCGTGCCCGCGACCTCGGCGCCGGGGACAAACGGCAGCTCGGGCTTCAGCTGATAGAGCCCACGCGTCTGCAGCACGTCGGGAAACGACACACCCGCCGAGGCCACGTCGATCAGCACGCCCTCGCCCGGCGTCAGCATGTGGCTGGGCTGGGGCTGCGGAGCGTCGACAACGCGCACCGCGTCGGGTCCCGTCAGCTCGCTGATCTGCACCGCGCGCATCGTCGCGCTCGGCCTAGCGCCGCTGCTGGCGGCTCTGCAGGTCCTGCCGGTTCTGGAGGCGCTCGCCACGAACCTGAATCGCGATGAACACAACGATCACGTTCACAACAATGCCAATCCCGATGAACGTGGCGATCAAGCCTACGTCCTTGACGAATGCCTGGTTTGTCGCAGCAAGCAGCATCTGATGTCTCCGGATCGTGGTCGATGCCCGCGAGCGCTCGCGGGCAGCTGTGGAGCGGAGCCTACCAGCGTCGCGGACGAGCGTGTCGTGCTCGCACGGCCCGCGGCATGTCCCGCTCGCCAGCACCGCCCTGTCCCGCCAAGCTTGCGCGCGCTTCGGGGTAGCGGCGCCGAAGCGTCGCGTGTCGTAGCCTTGAGGTGCCGCACACGTCGCACGCCATGGAGAGGTGCCAGAGCGGTTGAATGGGCGCGACTGGAAATCGCGTAACGGGGGTTGACCTCGTTCGAGGGTTCGAATCCCTCCCTCTCCGTTCGTCCTGTCTTCGATCGATCTTCGAAAGCCCGCTGTGCGCCGGGTCGCTCTTGGCGGCGGCAGATCAAGCGGCGCGGAAGTCGCCGAGATGTCCTGCCTGCTGAACAGGGATGGTGAGCGCCTCTGCGACATCGAGGTAGACAACAAGGTCCTGAAGTGAGGCCGCTCGGCGGATCGTGACATCCAGTCCTGTGGCGAGGCCCGCGTGCCCAGACTCGCGCAGCTGGGCGGGCAACTCGGCCCTGGACAGCGGAAAGACCCGCTCTTCCAGCAGCCGCCACCGCGCGGTCAGCGTCAGCGCTGTGCACGCCTGCTCCAATGCGGCGTCCTTGTCTCCGCTCGCAATCATCGCGCGTGCGAGGGACAAGGACTTGCGGGCCTGGGCCAGCTTGCGCGCGGCATCAGGCCATAGTTGTTGCTCACGCATGAGATGCACGCTCTCGCTCACGATGCCGCAGTCGAAGACCACACGGCCGAACCTCAAAGACCAGTGAACGAAGTCGTCGCCTTCGTGCAGGCGGGCACGCAGGGCCGCGGCCGAAAGCACATGAAGGTCAAGCGCGCCTGGCAGGTCGTCCGTGGCTATCGGGGTTCCTATGAGGTGGTAGTCGAGATCGCTCATGGGCGTCCGTGCCGCTCGCGCCGTAGATCCGGTCAGGATCAGAGCTTGCGCCTCCGCGGCCCGTGCGCGGGCAACGACGGTCTCGTGGAGCGCACGCAGCGACACTGGAACGACAGCGAGCGCATGACGCTCAGCGACCTCGAGCTGCGGTGGCGAGCGCAGGCTGACACCATGCATGTTCTCGGTATCAGCCACTACCCACTCCCTGTGCCCGCTCGACTGTAGCTTCCACCACTGTGGCCAGATCCTCGAGGGACTTACCGTCGAGATCTGGCTCCTCGCCCTCGTAGAGCGCCTGCTTGCGTGCCTCGTTGAGCGTGCGCAAGGTCGCAGCGACATCCCCATCGAGCATCCCTTCGGCCTGCAGCTGCTCAGCGATATCTAGCTTCTGCCAGTGCTTCGGCTCTATCTCCAGTCCATGCTGCTCTGCGACGGCGGCGATCGCAGCCTCCAGCGACACGAACAACCAGGCTACGACCTCGGTGTAGTCGCCCGCGGTAACCGCCGGCAGCGCGCGCTCCAAATGCTCTCGCGCAAGCTGGGCCTTGCTCTTTGGCGCCACGAGAGCATGCTACGACGCGTGGCCGACGGCGCAAGGACAATCAGTGCCCGATAGCTCCGATGGCCTCGACAGCCCTCCCACACATCGCCCGCCCGACGGTGGTGATGGTCCGTCACGAACCTTCAGATGACCAACGCGATGGACCGCTCCTAACCGCGGCTGGCGTGGGGTCAGTCGGCTTCGCGGTTGTCGCGCGGGGGAGCGGGATCTGGATGATGAGCGTCCGCGGCGGCACGGCTCCGTCTTAGCGCTTGCGATAGACGTCCGCGCGATGTCCTATTGCCAGGACGGTGACCGTTCTAGAGGCCTCGTCGATGCTGTAGATGATGCGATACGGGCCGCGACGGGCCGACCAGCGTCCCTCGTACTCAAAGCGCAGCGGCTTGCCTACACGCTTCGGGTTGGCGGCGATGACCGGCAGCAACTCAAGTATTGCCGCCGCGTACTTCTCCGGCAGGCTTCCGATATCGCGGCGGGCAGAACCGGCGGCGACCAGCCGCCACGGCCTGTCGTTCACGTGGCGCGGTCGCTTGCGCGTCTGGCCCGGAGATCAGCCTGCATTTCCTCCAGTGTGGCGGTGTCACCGGCCGCGGCCGCCGCTTCGCCTTCGCGAATCTGCTCACGAAGCGTCGGGTCGGACAGGATTGCGAGCGTCTCCTCGAGGCCTTCCAGGTCGTCGGTGCTGACGAGAACCGCCGCGGCCTTCCCATTGCGGGTGAGCACAACGCGCTCATGCTCAAGCTCTACACGATCGACGATCTCCGAGAGATGCGCCTTGACGGACGAAAGCGGAAGGACGTCTGGCATGACCGTAATTCTAGTCCGCGCAGCCGCTGGTGGCAAGGGGCATCGGTTCTCGTCAACCGTAACGCCGGGCGTGCAGTTCGCCGATGCGCTTCCACACAAGGTAAGGGTTCGATCTTAGTCCCTCCCGCCCCGCCCGCCGCCCGTCGCCTGCGCCGCGCAGGGCGGGGCAGGACAGGGCGCCAGCATCCAGGCGCCAGCCTTATACACTAGGCGGCTCTGCGCCCTTAGCTCAGCTGGATAGAGCGTCGGTCTACGGAACCGAAGGTCGGGAGTTCGAATCTCTCAGGGCGCGTGGGGCGAAGCCCCTGCTACGGCGGGGGTTTTCGGGCACCTCGTTTCGGGTGTGCTGCTGTGCCTGACCATCATTGGGATCCCACTCGGCTTGGCGAACTTCAAGCTGATTCCGATATCGCTGCTGCCGATGGGACGCGAGATAGTCAGCGTCGACCAGGCCCGCACCCTCGGAATCAGGCCGATGTTCGCGCCGCCGAACATGTCGCGGTAGTGAGACGATTTCCCGAACGCGCCTGCATACCGACCCGCCGATCGGTGAGGTCGAGGGGGATGACCTCGCCCCGGTCCTCTCGCCCCTAGTCGCGCTCGGCCCCGAGATCACCTCGGTCATCGAGCCGGTCGGTACCGATATCTTGCCGATATCGCGCCGGAGCGCTACGATGCGGTTATGACCCTCGCATACGCCGAAGAGGCGATCCACGTCCACGACACCGGGCATCTCTCCGACCGTGAGATCGCACGCGCGACCGGAGCGGCGCCGAGCACGGTGCGCGAATGGCTGGCACGGCGCAGCGCGCCCAGCGGTACGCGCGCCGAGCGCCTGGCGGAGCTCTCATCGTTGGTGGAACGCCTCGCTCGCGTGATCCGCCCCACCTACATCCCCGTGTGGCTTAGCAAGCCGGTGCCGGCGCTCGACGACGACAAGCCGATCGATCGCATCGCCGCGGGCGACTATCGCGCCGTGGCACGACTGATATCCGGCATCGAGGATCCGGGCGCAAGCTGAGTGGCGCTGAGCGTCACGGCGGTCACCGTCAAAGGCCGCTGGTTCAAGCACACCTACCCGGGTTCGCCGCCGCTGCCCGAGCGCGATCCGCCGCCTGACAACCGCTGGCAGCGCGGCGACGCGGGCGACGCGCTGTATCTCGCCGACAGCGAGCAGACGACGTGGGCGGAGTGGTATCGCCATCTCGCCGAGCGCATGATCCCCCCGCTCGCGCAGATGCCGCGCGAGCTGTGGACCTGGCGGGTGGATGTCGAGGTCGCCGACCTCTCCGGTCCCGAGAAGCTCGCCGCGGTCGGACTGGAGCCGCCCGTACCCGGACGCGGCAACTGGCACGCATATCAGCGCGTCGGCGAGCGGCTCGCGCAGGAGCGCTGGCCGGGCCTGCTCGCTCCCAGCGCCGCCCGCCCCGAGGGGATGGTGCTCTGCCTCTTCCGCGACGCGCAAGGCGTCCACGGCGCCACACCGCTCGCGCCGCCACGTCGCATCGATCGGCCGCCGCCACCGCCCGCGGGAATGCGAACGTGACAGCTACTGTTCGAACCCGAACTCGTCCGCGGCGCCTCGCGCGGGCCGATGTGGGGGAGTGTCATAGGAACTGTGTAGGGGTGAGCGAAAGAGGATCGCTATGCCCACTATTACGCAGGATCACATGGAGTCGCAGGAGTTGGTGTTCCCCGCTGTCGGGGAGCGCAGGGCGACCGGAGTGGACCGGCGGCGGCGCGCCCGTCGCGGACCTCCCATCGCTCTCGCCGGAGCTGGTCGATGAGGTCGTCGAATCGATCGTGCTCGTCGGTGGGCAGGCGGTGGTGCGTACCAGTCACTATCGTGGCGTACATGATGCACGTCTATCACCGAGAGCACGCGGGCCGGCCGATCCGCGCCGGTCTCGCGCCGCCGCCGGGAACCCACGAGCGGGCGCTGCTCTACCAGCGCACGATCTCCGGCTGACGGGATGCTCGATTTCGACGCGTACCTCGAGCGGATTGCTCTGAGGGCGAGCGAGCGGCCGACGCTGCACGACGTCCATCGCGCGCACGCGACGTCGATCCCGTTCGAGAACCTCGACCCGCATCGCGGGATTCCGGTATCGCTCGCCGAGGAGGATCTGGAGCGCAAGCTGGTGCGCGAGCGGCGCGGCGGCTATTGCTTCGAGCAGAACCTGCTGCTTGCCTCGGCGCTCGAGCACCTCGGCCTGGAGGTCGAGCCGATGCTCGCCCGCGTGCGCGCCGGCGCCCCGCCTGGCACCATACGGCCTCGCAGCCACCTCGTCTTGCGCGTGACAGACGGTGACGGTCGCGTCTGGCACGCCGACGTCGGCTTCGGCTCCGGGACACTGCTCGACCCGATCCCGTTTGGCCCGGACGGCACGCCCGCTCACGAACAGTCCGGGTGGAGCTTCCGGATGGTCGAGGAAGGGCCCGAGCTCGTCCTTCAGACGCTCGCCGAGGGCACCTGGTCTGACGTGTACGCCTTCCCCCCACAGCCTGTCCCGCGCGTCGACATCGAGACGAGCAACTGGTGGACGTCCACCAATCCACAGTCGCCCTTCGTGTTCGGCCTGATTGTGGCCGTCCACCGCCCGGACGGCAGCCGCGAGCTGATCAGCGACTGGAGCGGACCGCTTCAGCTGAGAGTGCAGTCGCCCGGCGGCACGCATGTCTCCCAGCCTCCGCACGACACGATCCCGGAGCTGTTGGCCGAGCGCTTCGCCCTGCCGGGGTTTGCGCTCGGCGCCGACGGCCGCGTACAGTGATCCGCCCGGGCGCCCAAAGCTGCTCGCCGCCAAAAAAGGAGATCGGCAGCCGCTCAGGGATGCGGCGTAATGGCGAGGATTGCCATCTCGCCCTTCTCCGGCCCGTAGCACCAGAAGATGCGGTAGGCGCCCGGGGTGTTGTTCTGGCCGTAGGCCTCGAAGACCTTGCCGTTCGGATCGAAGGGGTTCTTCAGCGAGGCGTACTCACGGGTGTTGAGGCTGCTGTGGCGCGGGTCGGTGGCGAGTTGTCGAATCGCCTTGGCCACCTGCTTGAACAGTCCCTCCTGTTTGGAGGACTTCGTCTTCTTCTTGCCCCCCGGCCGCTCGTTGCGCTTTGCACGTGCATGGGCCGCTTGTTCGGCTGCCCCCTGAAGCTCCTGGAAGGTTTCGGTGGCATCCGCGGTCCAGCGCAGCCGGAAGCTCACTCGTCGTCTGGGAGATCGTCAGCGAACGCAAACGCGCCGATGAGATCCGGACCGTCGTTCAGCTCGCCCTCGCGCGCCTGCCGCAGGCCACGGTCGACCATGCCCTTCGCGGTCTCGTTCTCCCAAAGCCAGGCCTCGCGTTCGGGCACCGCGCGGTAGAACCTGATCGCTATCCCCTCGTCATTGCTCTCCACCCGCACGGTCCGTCCAGCGAACTCTCGCCCGAGCGTCAGGCGTCCCTTTTCGTCGATGGTCTTGAGTACCGGCATATCGAATCCTTCGGGGGCGAGTGGGTAAGTGGGACACGCCCACTATAGCACGGTACATTGGGGCCGCACAAGCGCGGTCGTCCACGGCTGGTGTCGCGTGGAAGTCCGCGGACAGCGGCGGCCCGGTTGAGGTCGGGCGTTTTGATGTGCCTGCTCTGCAGCCCGTCGCCGGCACAAGGCTCGCTTCCACATACCCGTGCAGAAGAACACCCGCGCCGGTCTGCACGGCGAGTGTCTGCGCGGATGGAGGACCACCGAGCAAGGCGCCGTCGATGCGCACCCGCGAACGATCCGGTCGCGCTACGACAAAAGGAAGCGCTCGATATCCGCGGTTTCGCGGGCAAGCGCCGCGGTGGGCGCGGGCAGGTCGAACCATGCCAGCTCGGTGCGGCCTTTCTTGATCGACCAGGTAGCCGTTGCTGTCCCTCGATTCAGTACGACGGGTTTGAGCATTCCGCCGCCCTTAAGGATGTGGGGGTCGTGCTCGGCGGCGACGAATGGCTTGCGGGTGCGGTAGCCGAGCATGAGTGTGTCGAAGGCGGCGAGCATCACACAGGGCGGTGTCTCACCGGCTGGCCACGCGTCAGCGTCGCTGTGTGATCCGGCGGCTTCGAGCGCCCGGCGCGCCTGCGTTATGGGCAGCGAGGACCACTTCGCGAGGTCGGTTGCCTCGCAGGGGCCGTAGCCCGCGCGGTAGCGGGCGCCCAGGATCGCGAGCGCCTCGTCGTGGTCGACCGGTGGGGGCGGGTCGGTCGTGTGCAGCAGGCCGGTCGTGTCAGTCACGATGAGCCCCTGCGTGGAGAGCCAGGGGACGAATGTGTTGATTGGACCCTGCTCGAGCGGCGGATGGCCGCGCTCGACGAGCGCGCGCAGCAGCGACGCCCGGTCGCGGGGCCGCTCGGCGCAGAGCTCGACGACGTCCGCGCGCATGGCGTTTACCTCCTCCACGATGCCGAAGCGTTCGAAGCGCGCGCCGAACACGCGAGCGTTTCGCCTGGCGAATAGCGCGTGCAGCCAAGGGCGATCGGATGCCGCAATCAGGTGCACCGTGCCGCGGACCGTCCAGGTGCGCAGTAGCGGCGCGTCGCGCACAGCGCTTCGGGTGAGGCCCGGCACACGCGAGCGCAAGGCAAGAGCCGCGGCGCGCAGATCCTGAGCCTGGACGCCGATCACGGCCAGCGCTGCTTCCTCGGCGCTCTTGCAGGCAGTTGCCGGCGTCAGCCGCTGCGCCGCCAAGCGGCAAGCGCGCAAATGTTCTTCAGCGTCCACCCGCACCATCCTCGCAGGCCGGCTGCGTCCCGTCGCCTTCGGCGGATAGGCTCAACTCGCGATGTATCTCGCTTACGTTGATGAGTCGGGGGACGATGGTCGCGATGGTTCGCAGACCTATACCCCCGGCTGCGTTATGGTCGATGGCTCGGCTTGGGCGGAGACATTTGATCGCCTCATAGCATGAGGGCGGAACGAGACGGAGCACCAAGCTGGATCTTCCCTTGACGTCTTGGCCAAATCTGTCTTGTCCGGAACGGCCGTAAACGCTCACCCGACTTCTCCAGCGCGGTCGCGCGGCCGGTCGATACGGCGAAGCGCGACGTCAGTCTTCGGCGATCAGCTTCGCGGCGCGCTTGATGCGCGGACCGAGCCGCCTTGCCAGCTGCGCGACGGTGTAGGCGCTGGAGGGCACGGTCAGCTCGATCGCGAGCGGCAACGCCCCGTGCGACTGGGGCACCAGCACCGCTATCGAGCGAGCGCCGTCGACGAGCTCTTCGTCGCTTATCACCGCCTGGCCCAAGCTGATGCGCTCGAGCTCGGCGGCGAGCTGGTCGCGCTCCATGATCGAGCGGGGACCATGCGGGATCAGGTTCAGTCCGTCGAGCAGCTTGCGACGCTCCGCCTCGGAGACATTTGCAAGCAGCACCTTCCCCAGTGCCGTGCAATACAACGGCACGCTCGCGCCGACACCCAGCTCACGATCGACAGCATGCTGTCCCGGCCGGTGGCCGAACAGGCGATACACGTACACCACGCGGCCCCTGTCGAGCACACCCATGCTGACCGTGTAGCCGGTCTCATCGCGCAGCTCCTCAAGCACGCCGCGCGCCCGCACGCTCTTGCGGATCGCGCTGATCGCCGCGGCCCCCGGAATACCCGCACGCCCCGTGAGCCTGTACTTTCGCTTGGAATCCTGCTCAAGGTACCCCAGCGCGACAAGCGTCACGGCGTAGCGATGCGTGGTTGAGCGGCTCAACCCCACACGCACCGCCATTTCCGCGATCCCAAGCTCCTGCTCCTCGCTTGAGAAGGACTCCAGCATCGCCACCCCATATTCGAGGGAGCGGGAATATTTCGGGCTCGGGTTTTTGCGCACACGCGGTTTGGGCCCACCGTCACTCATGCCCAGACCTCGCGCGCATGGTCGCGACCCGACTGGCGCGACCCCCAGGTTCGTCGTGTTGAAAGCACGAATCCATACAGCGGGATCGTGCCGCACTCGGCGGCCGATAACTAGGGACAGTGAGACTAGTCTCAGTGGGACTAGTTCAGTCGCGAATCCGCGGCTTGCGCGGTATATATTCGTGGGTCGCGCGCGGAGGATGTCCCGCGTGGCGTAGAACTTGAGGTGGCGGTCCTCCCGCCTCGTCCGGTCGTATTGCGACCGTGGCGAGTGCGAAATCGGTCCATTTGAGACAGGAGGAACCGCTATGAAGAAGGTACATGCTGGGCAGGTCACGAGCGAGGACACGCCTTCGGAGGCGTCTGCTCTGCCTGAGCGGGTGCAGGCCGCGCTCGGGGAGCTGGTCGGGGCGGCGAGGGAGGGCCTGCTCGCGCTGAGCGTGGGTGTCGGGCTCGGTGTGATGCACGAGCTGATGGCCGAGGAGGTCGAGGAGGTGTGTGGCCCCAAGGGTAAGCAGGACCCGGAGCGGGTCGCTTACCGCCACGGTGGCGATGACGGGGAGGTCACGCTCGGTTCGCGCCGGGTGGGGGTGCGGCGGCCGCGGATGCGCGCCAAGGACGGCAGCGGCGAGGTGCCGGTCGAGACCTACGGGCATTTTGCCAGCCGCGACGTGTTGAGCGCGGTCGTGTTGGAGCGGATGCTCGCGGGGGTCTCCACCAGACGGTTTGTGCGTACCCAGGAGCCGGTCGGTGAGCGGGTGGAAGCCGAGGCGCGCTCGACGTCGAAGTCGTCGGTGTCGCGCACCTTCGTTGCCCGCACCGCACAAACGCTGAAGGAGCTGATGAGTCGTCGCTTGGATGACGTGCGGTTGGCGGTCCTGATGCTCGACGGTGTCGTCTTGAAGGACCACACCAACGTCGTCGCGCTCGGGATCACGACTGACGGGGTGAAGGTCCCGCTCGGGTTGTGGGAGGGCTCCACGGAGAACAAGACGATCGCGACCGCGCTACTGGCCGATCTCGTGGACCGCGGCCTTGATGTCGAGCAGGGCGTGCTCGTCGTGATCGACGGCTCCAAGGCCCTCAGAGCCGCCGTGAACGCTGTCCTGGGCCCGCGCACCCCGGTCCACAGGTGTGTCCGGCACAAGGAGCGCAACGTGCTCGATCACCTGTCTGAGCGCGACCGCCCGGAGGTCAAGCGCCGGCTACGCCGCGCGTGGGCGCGTGAGGATCACAAACAGGCCCTCGGGGAACTCCAAGCGCTCGCCGCAGAACTCGAGCGCTCTCACCCGGGTGCTGCCTCATCCCTGAAGGAGGGCATGGAGGAGACGCTCACCGTCACCCGTCTCGGCGTGAAGGGCGCGCTGAAGCGCACGCTACAGAGCACCAACCCGTGCGAGTCGATGATCGAGTGCGTTCGTCGCAGCTCGCGGAACGTCAAGCGCTGGCAGTCCGGGGAGATGTCCCTACGCTGGACTGCCGCCGGGATGCTCGAGGCTGAGCGACAGTTCCGACGGATCATCGGCTACGACGGCCTCACCAAGCTCGCCCTTACAGTCGAACGCGAGATCACCCAGACCACCACCACACACGTCGCCGAGAAGGCCGCTACGCTCGTCACCATCTGAGAGATTCACCCGAGGGCCGCTCACCCAAGTTCCACGCTGGCCGGGACATCCTCCGCGCGCGCGAGGGCCGCCCGCCAGAGCACTGCGCACCTTCAGGAAGAGGAGCGGCGGCGTCCCCCAAGCGCCCACGGTGTCGAGTATCGCCCGGGTGACCAGCTGCGCCTCCGATCCCGCCGGTTGCGCCGCGGAGTGAAAGAAGGCGATCATCGCCGCGAGCATCACGGTGCGATCCTCGACATCGTCGAGCGATCGGATGCTGCGCATTGCTGCGACAGTCATCCACCGCAGCCGCTCAGCGGCTTCCTGGGGTGAGCTGTAGTAGTCGACCAGACTCCGCTGAGCGTCGAGATGATCGCGATGTCGATCGACGACGCTGTCGAGCAGCGTGCTGAGCGCCGCGATCCACGGGAAGTAGGCGTGCTCGATTTCGGCTGCGCGCCTGCGCGAGAGCGTCGAGTCCGCCGCCGCGGCGATCAGCGCGAGGAGCGAGAGTTGCGATCCCAGGGCTGCGCCCAACTCCCACCAGCGCATGTCCACACCGGTGTCGGCGTGCGCGCACACCCACTCCCTGAACGCGCCGTGCGAATCCTGGGCGCCGCTGTGATGCAGACTCTGGTATGTGACAACCTGCGAGAGAGCGCGATGCAGCATCTCGCCAACAACCGGGTAGCAGGGCAGCTGCGCCAGCGTCGTCCCACAGGCCTCGATGAGCGCCACGAGGTAGTCCCCGTCGTCTGCGGCGGTGTGATGCTCGTAGTAATCGACGTGGGTGGGAGCGGGGTCGAACGCCGCCCACAAGGCCCGGCACAGGGTATTGCAGTTGAGCACCGGGTCGGCATTGGGCAGCTCCATGAGACCATCGAGATAGTCGAAGGCGATCTCAAACGCCGCTATCGCCCGCACGACGCGCGCCCGTATCGACGGCTTCACGAACACAGCGAAGCTCGCAGCGCCCTCCAGCACATCCCTCTTGGTATGGAGCGAGTCGAGCGCCGCCCCGCGCAGCACGCGGTTTGGGATCTGCTCGGCTCGCCGCAGCCACAGGCGCCGCTCGGCGTGGACCGCGGGGAGGACGCTCAATGCATAGCGTCGCGTCACGCGAGCAAGCGCCGCGGCGCGGAGAAGCGATGTTGAGTTCTGGGCCGCCACGTTTGAATCGTCCCCCCGCCATCGTCGGCGCCGCTATTCCTGAAAGCTGACGCTGGGCGACACTTGGGCGGCCGAAAACCCTGCCACCGCAAGCACCGTCATCGCGATCCCGATGACGAGCACCAGGGTGAGAAGCACACCCTCCCCGCCAATCGCAAACGGCGCCGGGAAATCCGTCGTCGCTCTCAACCAGCGATCGGCAAAAGCACGCCCATATACCCCGAGGATCGCTCCCTCCACGCAACCGATTGCAAGCAGCATAACGCACTCCAACAGCAGCGAGCGCCACAACTGGAGATGGTCGTACCCCCAGGTCTTCATCGCCGCAAGGCGGGCTCGGCGCTGCCAGATCGCGGAGCCGAGCGAAGCCGCTACGGCCAGCGCGCCGGTGACCAATAGCAATACCGATATCTGGCCCAGGGCACTCAAACCTTGCCGCAGATCTTTATCCGCCTGGGCTTCTCGTTCGCCGACGGTCTGCACCAGCAGTCCCGAGTCGCCGCCGAGCGCCACCTGCACAGCTCGCTTGCCTCGCATGAGTGTGGTGCCGGGCTTGAGGTTGATTTCCAAGGCGCTTGGATCGTTGGTGCGCCAGCCGCGTTTGAAGTCAATCGTCGAGAGCGTGATAGCGCCGGCGGGCCACCCCAGATTTGTGGTGATCGCCGCCACCCCGAGACGCAACGCTCCCGATGGTGTGGGCAGTGAGAAGTAGTCGCCGACACGCAAACCCCGTTCGGACGCAAAGCCCTGTGAGACGGTGGCCCACCCGCCGGCGCGGATGAGCTCGCTGGCACGACGAAAGCCGCCGGCGAGCAGTTGGCTCGATTGAATGACCGTGGGCGTGTCGGCGCTGTGAGCGCGTATCAGCAGACGCCGATCGCCCACGGTCAGAAGCGCGCCCTGGTCTGCACGCACCGAAGCGACTCCGCGCGCGCCTGCAATCTCGGCGATCGTGTGTCGCGCCCGAAAGCTATCCGTATTGAACACGTTATCTCCGGTGGTGACCCACAGCTGTGCCGGATCGGAATCTTGATGTATGGCGATTTCCAGACCGCGGATCAGATCGGAGCGAGCGCCGCCGATCGCAAGGCTCCCGTAGACGGCAAGCGCGACGATCGACGCCAGCGCGATGGAGCGCGTCGCGGTCGCTTCGAGCTCGACACAGGCAATGGACAACACGCCTTTCGAGCGCTCGCTCAGCGGCCGCAAGATCCGCAGGACGCCCCGGTGAAAAAACGGGATAAGGCACACCGCGGCGAGGGCAAGCAGCGCAGCGTCCGCAAGCGTGAGCCTCGGCACGGCCAGAGCGAGGACCGTTGCAACGAGCACCAGCAGCCCTCCGAGCAGTGCGAACGCAAGCACGAAACGACGCTCGACGCCCTGGCCCGCCTCGCCGGGACCGCGGAGCACCTCGTCGACCGGTCGCTCCGGTCGCAGATCGAGCAGCGGACGCGCGGAGGCCAGCAGCGCCGCCAGCACGCCACAGCCCAGGGCGATCGAGACGACGCCGGCGGTGACGATCTTCTGGGCGCCGATCGGAAATACGACCGCGAGATAGCTGGGCACCTGGGCGAACAGCGTGCGCGACAGCGCGTAGCCCAGCGCCATGCCGGCAAACGAGCCGACGATCCCGAGCGCCAGGGCCTGCACCGCAAGGATCAGCACGATCTGCCGAGGGTCGTAGCCATACGTGCGCAGCTCGGCGACGAGACGGCGCCGTTCGGGCGTGGTCATGAGCATCGCGTTGAGGGCCAGCAGGAACCCGACCATGCCCGCGATGACCGCGAATAGGGTGGTGGACTGCTTGTTGGGCTTGGCCGCGACTTCCAGCAGACGCAGGTCGTTATTGGCGGGGGCGACGTCCGCGTGCCCGGCCGCCAGCGCGCGAAGCTCTTGCGCAACCCTCGCCTCCTTGCCGCGCTGGGCCTTCACCAGCACAGCGGTCACGCGACCCGTCTCGCCAGTGAGGCCCTGGGCCGTGCTCAGGAGCGCGACCGCGACCGGACTGTCGGCGACCGCTCCAATCGTCTGGCTGCCGAGGACCGCACCCACGCGAACCTGCTGGCGCGTGCCGTCGGCATGCAAGGTGGCGAGACGGTTTGCCTCAGAACCGGTGGTTTCGGCCACACTCGACGGCAAGCCGATTCCGCCCGTTATCAGCTGAGTGGCGCTTGAACCGAGGTCGCGGGCGGCTTCCGGGTTCAGCGACAGCTGGCGGGCGGTCAGCCCGATCAGTTGGATCGGCTCGCTGGCGCGCGGCCCGTAGAGCACCACGTTCTCTCGTAGGATCGGCGATGTCGCCTGCACACCCGACAGCGCCTGAACCTTCGGTACGACGCTTTCGTCAAGGCCACCCTGAGAGCGGGCGACGAGCTGCAACTGCGCGGAGCCGACCAGCTGGTGGACGAGACTGCCCGCGGAGCCGACGATGCTCGTGTTCGCAACGAGCACGCCGAATACGAGCGCGACACCGACCGCGATGCCGATCGCGGCAAGAAACTCCTGTGCGGCGCGTGTGTGCAGCCGCCACGCATACAGATTGAACGCGACGCCGAGATCCAATCCGAGGACCGTCGGAATCCTGAGCTTCATGTGAGCGTGCGCTCCAAATCGGCGTCGAGACCCTCGATCAGGAGCCCGTCGCGCAGGGTGAGCACGCGGTCGGCAAACCGCTGGGTTTGTAGATCGTGCGTGACGAGCAGGCCGGGGATGCGCTGCTCGTGACAAATGTCGCGCAGCAGCGCAAGTATCTCCTGCGTTCGACGACTGTCCAGGTTGCCCGTCGGCTCGTCGGCGAGCAGCAAGCGCGGATTGCCGGCGAGCGCCCTGGCGATCGCGACACGCTGGCGCTCTCCCATCGAGAGCTGACCCGCTCGATGCTCCAGACGGTGCTCCAGCCCGAGCCGCTGGAGCCATGGGCGCACGATCTGCTTTGCCTCGCGCAAACTCAACCCCCCGGCCATCAGCTTCAGCGTGGCGTTGTTGATCGTGCTGGCGCCGGCGAGCAGGTGGAAGGACTGAAAGACGAAGCCGACATCGTCGCGGCGGTAGCGAGAGCTCTCGCGCGCGGTGAGACGCGAAATCTCCCTGCCGTCGAAGGACACGCTGCCGCTGTCGGGCGCGAGCAGCGCCGCGGCGATCAGAAGCAGCGTCGTCTTTCCCGACCCGCTCGGCCCATACAGCGCGACGAGCTCCCCCGGCTCGACGGTCAACGACACGCCGTCGGCGGCGCGCACCAGCTCATCTCCGGCGGGGTAGTGCTTGACGACGTCGTGCAGCTCGAGCGCGCTCATGAGAGCGCGTCGCCGGCACGCGGCGGGCGAGACGCCGAGATGCCCGGGAACCGCAGGAGGACGCCATCCTGATCCATCGAGCGCAGCTCCCCACTGGAGAGCGCGATCGTGCGCGTCGTGCCCGAGAGCGCGGAGAGGCTCTCCGAGGCGATCACCACCGCGAGATTCCGATCGGCGCCGAGCGAGCGCAGCAGCGCATAGAACTCCTCGCCCTCCAGCGGATTCGGCAGCACGACCGGCTCGTCGATCAGCAGCAAGCGCGGCTCGCGCACGAGCGCCATCGCAAGCGCCACCCGCAGCCGCTCGCCGAGCCCGAGGCGATCGGTGTGCGCGTCGGCGTAATCGCCCCCGCCGACGCGCCCGAGAGCTTTGCGCGCCAGCACTCGCGCTTGGCGCATCGGCGTGCCGTCGCTTGCGCCCACGGCCGCGACCAACTCCACGACCGGACGAACGATCTGCGTGCGCCAGTCCGAGCACACCAGCGCGATGCCATGCCGGCGAAGCACGTGCGAGCGCTGGCGAGCCGACATCTCCGACATGCGCCGCCCATCGAAGAGCACCTCGCCCGCCTCGGGTTCTTCCAAGCCCGCCATCACCCGCAGCAGCGTGGACTTGCCCGAACGTTTCGGTCCCCACACCCCCACGAAATCGCCCACATCGACCCGCAGCGAGACGCCGTTCAGCACAACCAGCTCGCGCCGACCGTCGGCGTAGCCCTTCGTCACCTCCGCGAGCGAGAGCAACGGCGCCGCAGGCATCGTCAACCGACGGTTCTCATCAGCGCATGGATGGCTTGGCGCGACATGTCCACCCATGCCAGCTCGCCGGCGATCTGATGCAGCGGCGCTTCACGCACCAAGAACATCATCGTCGAGCGCAGCGAGCCCAGCGCGGGCATACCCTCCTGGATCCGGCGCCGCCGCGCGAACAGGTCCCGCTCGTAATCGTTCAACGCGTTGAGCAGGCGCGGCAAATCCTGGCGTCGAGCGACGACCATCCTCGCCGGCAGCTGTAACGGACCGTGCTCCGCGGGGAACGGACTCTCCATCCAGTCGACATACAGCGCCTCGGCCTGAGCGGTCGAGCGATAGACGATCCGCGCCGAGCTCGTCTCCCCCGACGACCCCGACTCCAGCAGCCCCCGCTCCAGCATGGTCTTCAGCGTCCGATACAGCGTCGAGCGCGCGACCGACCAGTCCGGACCCAACTGGCGCTCCAGCATGTTCGCGATCTCATACCCGTAGCTTTCGCGCTGCACGAGCACGCCGAGCACAGCACCCTTCAGTGGGGACAACCGCTCGGAAACCGCAGTATCGCTCAAAGAATCCGTCATCGCACCGCTCTTGGTCACGCAAGACCGATCAGAACCTTACACGACAGCACCCCCCGACAGCCACCTCGTGTTTCCGACTCCCGGAACCAACCGTTCTATCAGGGGTCCCGAAGAACCGACCACGTCCCAACCACTCGTCAGCGGCGTACAGGTTGACGTCTGCAACGAAGGCGCGCCACACTTTGGCGCCCAGCTCGGCCTCTCCCCCACAAGGGCCGGGATTGTTGCGTTTGCTACAAAGTCGCGTTCAAGGGCTGACTATGCATTGTTGTTCCCTGAGTGGCTGCTCAACAGGCAAGAGGGGATGTGGTTCGAGTCCGCTCGGTCGACGATGTATGGGCAGAGTTCAAGCTCTTCAGAATGGTGGTAGCGCCAACAGGTTGTCGGTCCATGTTTGATCGGCGTGTGTCTGAACGTAGGGTGCTCGGCCTTCTGGCCTACGAACGGCGACATATACCCAGCGACTGGCGTCGGCGACGACGGCCTGGTTGGCTCTGCTCTCGCTGAGCCACTCGACGATGGCCTCGCGCGTGCTCTGGCCGGTCCGTCCGGTTGACGTGTTGCGCCACTGGACATCTGTGATGTGCTCGTGCTTTTGGCCTCCTTGGCGTCGTATCGCTGTGATCTGGATCATTGGCTTGTTTGCTTTCGGGTGAGCTAGTTGGTCTGCTGGTTGGCGGGGGCATCGCTTTCGCATTGCTCGGGCTCTGCGGATGCTCCGTTGGTTCTCGCGCTTCGCTGTGGCTCTTGGGCGTACGGTTGCGCCCATGCTGGCCAGGTGCGGACTTCCGCGCTGACGCGCTCCACTTCGCTGCCGAGGGCTCCCTGGTTGCTCATGGTTGTTCCTTTCGGTTTTGTCTGGGAGGGCTTTGGGTAGGACCGCTGGCCGTTTTTGCCGGCCGCGGTGTCTTCAGGCGTAGCGTCTTGTTGGTCTGTATTCGCGTCAGCAGCGCGATCGTGAGATCCTCGCGCACTCTGTAGGCGGGCCGGTTCTGGCGCAGCTCGACGGGCTCGCTGTCATGCAAACGAGGCTTGGCGGTCGTCCTGTCCCATAGGGACAGCGTGCCGTCGTTGTTCTTGCGTCTTTGCCATGTGAACAGTTCGGCATAGCGCCTGGGTGCGACTCCGACAAACGGGTTGAACGGCACCTTCTTGCCGGCTGGCCCGCCGGAGGCGACCGCGATCGAGTCGCTGTGCAGCGTCTCGGCTTGGCTCTTGGTGTAGGGGGCGAGGAACACGCAGCCGGCTATCCCCGCACACACGATGTGTCGTGCACACGTGTGGCACGGGAACGTCGTCACGTAGAGGGTGGAGCCCGCGACGGTGTGACCGTTGCGGGCGGCGTCGAGAATCGCTGACATCTCGGCGTGCACGGCGCGCCCGAACTCGGTCAGGTCACCGAGCCGTGTGTCGAGGATCGCCTGTAGCAGCTTCTCGGCCTCGACCTCTCCGTTCAACCAGTTCCGGTCGGGGGCGGTGAGCGCTTCGCTGATCTCGGTCGCGATCTCTCGTTGCATTCGGTCGTTGGTATCGGTTTGCTGCTCCTGCTCACCCTTGCCATAGCGGAACTCGCGTTGGTCGGGAACGTCGGGGTCTCCGCCGCCTTCGCGGTAGATCCCGCCTCCGGGCCGCGGCACCTCGTTTGTGCCGAGCGCGATAATCTCGCCTCGGGGGTTTGCGATCGCGGCCCCCACCTGGCGCCCCGGCTCGGCCGATAGCCGCGCGGCGCCTGCGGCCTCGAACAGCGCGAACTCGTCATTCGTGGGTGTCCGAAACGGGTTGGCGAGCACCACCTCCAGCAGCCGCTCGAGCTGTGCCTCGGTGTCACCGCTGTCGCTCGCGTCGACGAACAGATCTGCACGATGGAAGGTGTCGACTACGTTCTGGCCGTGATCGTCGCCCTCGGACTGGTCGCGGCGCAGAAGCGCTTGGGTGCTCGCCTGCCATTTGCTCTGGTCGGTTGAGTGGCGCGAGTCTGCGATCTTCCGGTCGAGTAAGGCGGTGCGCTCGTCGGCGGGGGAATAGGCCGCGATCAGGAAGAATCGTGACCCGTACACGTCGCGCAGCGTTTGAACCTCGTCGGGGGTCTTCAGCTGCCGCAGAATCCACGCTTGGCGTTTAGGGCCGCCGCGACGTTCGTGTTTGTGGCGCTCGCTCCTGAGCTTGGCTATTGCGAGCAGAGCCAGCGCGTCCGAGCGCTCCCAGGCTTCGCGTAGCCGCTTGCCTGCGTCCATGTGCTCGAGGATGTAGGTGTCGAGATGTTTGCTCGCCTTCAGCGGCTTCTGCCAGGCGATCTCGCGCAGCAGTGCGCTCAAGTGGACCTCTCGTCCGAGATAGCCCAGCTTCTCGAGGCGCAGGTGCAGCAGGTTGCTGATCCGCTCGATATCCGTTCCGAGCGCTCCCACGAGCGCAAAGACGAGCTCGGTCTCGGCCAGCGAATGCTCCGCTTTGAACTCGGCGCGCTGTGCATCGCCGATCGCCGGCCCGTGCGGGCTCATTGTGCGCTGATCGGGTTGGCGGACGCCGACATCGCTGGAGCCTATCGACCAGCGGCGACGGTTCTTCGCCGCCCGAGCGCTTGTGTCGAACCAGGGTTTCCACCTCATCGCCACCGCTGTGGCTCGCGGCGATGATGCTATCTGTAGCGCCAATCGAGCACACCTGCCCGAAGGTCCTCTGGCCGGTGATCGAAGTCATCGGTCCGGGACGCCTGGCGGCAGATCTCGGCATCGCCTGGATGACCGGATCATGCAGTGCAGACCGCCGCTGGCCCGGGCGCGGCTTGATCGTGACGAACGGTGGCAGCCCATAGCAAAGCGCCCCCCAATTGGCCATAGCCGCGCGGTGCGGCCGTTGCCGTTGGCGAACGGATGAATGCGCACCCACTCGCCATGCAGGACAGCGCAGAGCGTCAGCACGCCGTGCAGCTGGATGGGCGTGAGCATCCAGGATCGGCGCCCGGAGCGATATCCGCGTCCAGGCGAGTCGACGCCGTTTGTGCGCGCGTCTGGAACTGCTCGAGCGCGGCTGGGACCATCGCACAGGGCACTCCACGGTGGGAGTCGACCTCGACCTCGTAGTCGATCAGTTCGGGGGAGCGCGGGTCGCTGTCGCGTATCTCACCGGCGTAATAGTCAAACGGCCTGGGGATGCCCTCGTAGAGGTCGCGATGCCGGATGCCCGACTCGGACCTCGGGCGTGTATTTGGGGCGCATCCGCGCAGCTCGGGCAGGCCCCAGGCCGATGGGCGCGGGGCGTCCCTGCCCCGCGTCGGCGCCGCGTGGTGCAACCGGCGCACTCGACGCCTGGCGAGACAACCCCGCCGATCGACACGCCGGCCGTAGGGCCCACGCAAGTCTTCCGCCGGTACGCTGGTGGCGATGCTTCCCGCAGATCAGCAACCCGACCTCGAGCCGCAGACGCCGGATGGCGTTCGCGATCCGCTCGCTGCTTCGGCGGCGGTGCGCGCCGCCCGCCAGAGGCCGATGTCCGAGCGCTTGGAGCTGGCGCTCAGCTGGAACGCCGTGGCCGCCGAGCTTCGCGCGGGGATGCTCGCGGGTGCGAAAGACGCGAGCCCCAGCCGGTGAGCGACTCGCCCGGGTTCGACGCACGCGAGCTCTTCAGGGCGTTCGCACACCATGAGGTGGAGTACGTGACGGTCGGCGGTATCGCCGTGCAGGCGCATGGAGGCCAGCGCCTCACACAGGACCTCGACGTCGCGATTGCCGCGTCCTCGGAGAACCTCGCGCGGCTGGCTGGCGCGCTGCTTGACCTCGACGCTCGCGTTCTCGGTCCCGACGGACAGCGATCGAAGTCGGTACCGACCGCGGCGCTGCTCGCCTCGAGCGATCAATGGCACCTGATCACGGCTCACGGGCCACTGGATATTCTCACGCTACCCGCTCACCTCGGATCGTTTGCCGAGATGCGGGCGCGCGCTCACGATGTGCCCCTGGGCGACCTGTCGATTCCTATCGCTCATCGCGAGGATCTACTGAAGATGAAGCGCGCCGCGGGCCGGCCCCAGGATCTCGCCGACGTGCGGCTACTGGAATCGCTCGACGACGCGCCATGACAGCCTGGATCTAGCGCGAGCACCTGCCCCAAACACCCCATATGCGGGCCGTCTATGCGGGATTTGATTTGTTTGCCATCTGCTCCATGGGAACGTCCAGTGACCTGAACCTGGCCGACCAACGCTCATCGAGACGGGGTCTGTGCTTCTTATCATCAGCGGGAGCGCCTGCACTCCCGATCGAGACTCGTTTTGGGGCCAACGAGCGGACCCGACGGTTTGGCCGACCAAATTCATAAGTCGCGATCATGCTGCTTTGGGGTCGAGAAACTAGAGAGCGTCTAGCCTCGGTGGGACCAGTTTCGCGATGAATCTGGGAGCGTCGCAGAGGTACATTCAGGCGTCGCGCTGCGAAAGCTCGGCGTGCCTTCAGAAAGAGGAGGGGGGGTGTACCCCAGGCGCCGACAGCGTCCAGTACGGCCCGTCTTACCAGCTTTGCCTCCCGTCCGCATGGTTGTGGCGCTGAGTAGAAGAAGGCGGCCATCGCCGCGAGGATCATGGCGTGATCCTCGGCGTCGGCGAGCGATCCGATGCTGCGCATGGCTTCGACGGTGATCAACCGCAGCCGCTCGGCGGCGATCTCAGGGGAGCTGTAACAGTCGATCAGGCTTCGCTGACCATCGCTACGATCGGCGTCCCGGTCGATGACGCTGTCGAGCAGCGTGCTGAGCGCCGATATCCACGGGAAGTATGCGTGCTCGATTTCCCTAGCCCGAGCGGGGCATGTACTCGGGTCTGCCGCGGCGGCGATCAGCGCAAGGATCGAGAGCTGCGACCCAAACGCGGCGCCGATCTCCCACCACCGCAGGTCTAATCCCGCGACAGATTGCGAGCGTGCCCACTTCATAAACGCGTCGTGAGTACTGGATGCGTCGCCATGGTTGAGAGTCTGGTAGGCGACAATCCGTGCAACGCACTCGCGAGCTCGCTCGGCGACAATCTCGTAGGACGGTAGTCGTGCGAGCGTCATCCGGCACGCGTCCACGAGCGCGAGGAGGTAGCCGCCGTCGTCTGCGCTTGTGTGATGTTGGTAATAGTCGCGGTGCGCCAACCGGTGGTCAAACGCCGAGTGAAGAGCGTGACATAGGGTGTGGCTGTTGAGGATTGGATCGGGATTGGGCAACTCAACGACACTGTCGAGATAGTCGAAGGTGACCTCAAACGCCGTTATGGCCTTGATAACGCGAGCACGCATGGTCGGCGCGACAAACGCAGCGAAGGTCACGGCCCCCTCGAGCACGTCGCACTTCGTGCGAAGCGAATCTAGCGCTACTCGGCGCAGGAGACGGTTTGGAATCTGCTCGGCGAGTCGCTGCCAGGAGAGCAACTCAGAACGCAGGTCGGGAAAGATGCTGAACCAGTAGCTTCTTGCCGCATGAGTAAAGGATGACACTCGAGCGATCGACGTGCAAGACTGGCCAGTCAAGCTTTGGATCGTCCCCAAATCGTGGTCCTGGTCGCTACTCCTGAAAGCTGACACTGGGCGATACACGCGCGGCAACGAGCCCCGGCAACGAGATGACCAGCAGCGCGATGCACGTGACCAAACCCACCGTGAAGACGATTTGTTCAACACCGAGCGCGAACGGGGCAGGGAAGTCGGTCGTCAACTTCAGCCAGCGATCGGCAAGCGCGTGTCCGTATACACCAAACAGCGCACCGTCCAGACAGCCGATTGTCATCAATATCGCTCCCTCCAGCAATAGCGAGCACCACAATTGTACGTAGTCATAACCCCAAGTCTTCATCGCGGCAAGACGAGCGCGGCGCTGCCAGATCGCCGCGCTGAGCGAAGCAGCGACAGCCAGCGCGCCGGTGATGAGGATGAGGGTCGATATGTCGCCCAGAGTCGCAAGACCCTGGCGAGCGCTGCTATCAGTTTGGGCTTCACGTTCACGGAAGGTCTGTACGGTCAAAACAGACCGTGGTCCAAGAGCATGCTGTACCTGACGCTTACCTGCGGCGAGCGTCACGCCGGGCTTCAATACGACTTCGAATGCGCTCGGATTGGAGTTCTGCCAACCTCGCTCATAATCCGCCGTCGACAGCGTGATCGCCCCCGCTGGCCAACCGAGGTTCGTGGTTGTGGCCGCGACACCAAGCCGCAGAGCGCCTGCGGGCGTAGGGAGCGTGAAATGACTGTTGACGCGCAGCCCGAGTTCGGTGGCGAGTCTTTGGGAGACCGTCGCCCAGCCTCCTTGACGAATCAACCGACTGGCTTGAGCGATGTTGCCTTGTATCACCTGGCTTGACTGGATGATACCGGGGGTCTTTGGACTGTGGACCCGTATCATTACACGCCGGTCACCGACGTTCAGCAGCGCACCCTGACCCGCCCGAACAGAGGAGACTCCAGGAAGGCGGGCGATCGTCGCTTCGGTATGACCCGCGTTGAAACTATCGGTATTGAATACGTTATCGCCAGTAGTGACCCATATGTCCGCGGTGTCCTCGTACTGCGCGATCGCCGTTTCCAGTCCGTGCGTCAGGTCTAATCGAGCGCCACCGATGGCGAGGCTTCCGTAAACAGCGAGAGCGACGATCGCGGCTAGCGCGACGGAGCGCGTCGCGGTTGCTCCAAGCTCCACGATTGCGATGGGCAACACGGTTTTCGAGCGGTCGCTCAGCGGCCTTAGAATCATAATCGCCATGCGATGAGCAAAGGGGACCAGGCACACTGCCGCAATCGCCAGCAGCGCTCCGCCGGCAAGCGTGAAACTTGGCACGATCAGAGAAAGGATGGTGACGATGAGCACCAGGATTCCGCCGATCAACGCGAACCCGCGCACGAGATGTGCTCCAACGCGTTGTCCCGCCTCGCCTGGCTCTCGCAGCACCTTGTCTATCGGCACGCCGGGACGCAGGTCCAGCAGAGGACGAGCGGAGGCCAGCAGTGCCGCCAGCAGCCCGCAACCCAGAGCGATCAGGAGTATCCCAGCGGTGATCGTCTTCTGCGTGCCGATCGGGAACGCGACCGCGAGATAGCTCGGCACCTCGCCAAACAGCGTGTGCGACAGCACGTAGCCAAGCGCGATGCCGACGATCGAGCCGACGATACCGAGTGCCAGCGCCTGAACCGCGAGTATCACGATGATCTGTGGAGCGTCATACCCGTACGTCCGCAGCTCGGCGACCAGACGACGCCGTTCTGGAGTGGTCAAGAGCATCGCGTTGAGCGCCAGCAGAAATCCAACCATGCCGGCGATTGCGGCAAAGAGCGTGGTCGATTGCTTGTTCGGCTTCGCCGCTACTTCCAGAAGCCGTAGATCGTTATCGGCGGGCGTAACGTCAGCGCGTCCGGCGGCGAGCGCACGAAGCTCACGCGAGACCTGCGCCTGCGCACCGGGCTCGGCCTTCACCAACACCGTGGTGACCCGACCCGTCTCACCGGTGAGGCTTTGCGCTGTACCCAGAAGCGCGACGGCGACAGGACTGCCGGCGACCGCCCCAATCGTCTGGCTGCCGAGCACGGCGTTGACGCGAACCCGCCGACGCATGCCATCCGCGTCCAGCGCGGCAAGACTGCTCGCCTCAGAACCCGTGGTTTCCGCGACGCTCGACGGCAAGCCGATCCCGCCACCTATCAGCTGAGTCGCGCTTGAGCCGAGATCGCGCGCCGCTTCCGGGTTCAATGAGAGCTGGCGAGCGGTCAGTCCGATCAGCTGGATTGGCTCGCTGGCGTGCGGCCCAACAAGTAGGAC
Organism: uncultured Solirubrobacterales bacterium; assembly: GCA_963831995.1. Lineage (GTDB taxonomy): Bacteria > Actinomycetota > Thermoleophilia > Solirubrobacterales > Solirubrobacteraceae > Palsa-744. The sequence goes on from CAWHSI010000005.1 coordinate 315,869, forward strand.
GTCCTCTTGCAGGATCGGCGAGGTCGCCTGCACCCCCGGCAATGCCTGGATCTTCGATACGACGCTTTCGCTGAACCCGTCCTGGGAGCGTGACGCGAGCTGCAATTGCGCGGAGCCGACAAGCTGGTGCACGAGACCGCTCGCGGAGCCCCCAATGCTCGCGTTGGCGACCAGCACTCCGAAAACAAGAGCGACGCCGACCGCGATACCGATCGCCGCGAGCAACTCCTGCCCGGACCGCGTACGCAGCCGCCACGCATAGAGATTGAACGCGACGCTGAGGTCCACGCCAAGAACGGTGGGCATCCGGAGCTTCATCTCAGCACACGCTCAGGATCGGCGCCGGCGAGTACCGCCGCGGCGATCGGGCGCGGCGTCGGCTTCCCTGAACCGCTCGGCCCATACAGCGCTACGAGCTCTCCGGGCTGCACCGTCAGCGAGATGCCATCGGCAGCGTGCACGACTTCATCGCCGGCAGAGTAGTGCTTGACGAGCTCGTGCAGCTCGAGCGCGCTCATGAGAGCGCGTCGCCGGCACGCGACGAGCGGGACGCCGGGACGCCCGGGAACGGCACGACGACGCCATCCTGATCCATCGAGCGCACCTCCCCACTGGAGACAGCCATCATGCGCGCCGTGCCCGAGAGCGCGGAGAGGTTCTCCGAGGCGATCACCACGGCGAGATTCCGATCGGCGCCGAGCGAGCGCAACAACGCATAGAACTCCTCACCCTCAAACGGGTCCGGCAAGACCGCCGGCTCATCGACCAACAACAGACGCGGCTCGCGCACGAGCGCCATCGCCAGCCCCACACGCAGCCGCTCGCCAAGTGCGAGCCCCTCCGTAGAGGCATCGGCGTACTCGCCAGCACCCACGCGTCCAAGCGCCCTACGCGCCAACGCCCGCGCTTCATTGACCGGCGTGCCGTTGCTGGCGCCAGATGTCGCGACCAACTCCGCGACCGGACGAGCGATCTGGGTATGCCAATCCGGGCACACAAGCGCGATCCCATTACGGCGAAGCACACGCGAGCGCTCACGATCGGACATACTCGACACGCACCTTCGATCAAAGAACACCGTGCCAGCATCAGGACACTCAAGACCGGCCATCACTCGCAAAAGCGTCGACTTGCCCGACCGTTTCGGACCCCACACGCCAACGAAATCGCCCGCGTCGATCTGCAGCGATACGCCATCGAGCACAAGCAGCTCACGCCGACCGTCGAGGAAGCCCTTCCTCACCTCCGCGAGCGAGAGCAACAACCCCATCGGTGCCTCAACCGGCCGATCCCATCAGCGAATGGATCGTTTTGCGCGACAGCTCAAGCCACGCAAGCTCGCCCGCGATCCGCTGAAGCGGGGCCTGACGCACCAAGAACATCATGCTGGAGAGCAGCGAGCCTCGCTGCGGCATATCCCCCTCAAGCTGGGCGCGCAGCGCGAACAACATCCGCTCGTAATCGTTCAACACGCCGAGCAACCGCGGCAAATCCTCATATCGAGCAACGACCATCCGCGCCTGCAGGTGTAAGGGACCATGCTCGGGAGAGAGCGGACTCTCCAACCACCGGACATACAACGCCTCGGCTAACGCGGTCGCGCAGTAGACGATCCGATGCGGATTGCGCTCCCCCGGAGACCCCGACTCCAAAAGACCCTGCGCCAACATCTCCTTCAGCATCCGATACAAGCTCGAACGAGCCACCGACGAGCCCGGACCCAACTGGCGATCGAGCATAGTCGCGATCTCATACCCGTAGCTGTCGTGCTGCACAAGTACACCAAGCACCGCACCCCTCAACGGAGAGAACCGCCCAGAAACCACAATATCGCTCGAAGAACCCGTCATCGCACCGTCCATAATCACGCAGGACCGACCAGAACCCTACACAAAACCACCCACCGACAGCCACATCGTATTTCGACTCCCAGAACCAAACGCCCTATCAGGGGTCCCAAAGAACGGATGACGTCCAGCTTGCACGCGTGTGGCGCAAGCCCACGGGGCGAACGGCACGCGCGTCCAGAATGCGCTGCTTGGCGGCCAGGCGGCACTCGCCGAAGCCTTGAGGATGACCACCCTCTACGACAGCTATCGGGTTCGCCCGCTTCGACCGCTCTACAGCTTGGACGCCGGAACGTCGCTCTGCGTCGGAGGCGCAGTGCCGTTCGGCGGAGCGAGGTTCGATGCAGGCTCGGCCGACGGCTGCTTGCCCGGCGTGTAGGAGTAGTCGTAGGAGTAGCCATAGGCGCCACGGCTCGCCTTGAAGCCGTTGGCGATCACCCCGAGCAGCGGCGCGCCGGCCCCCGCGAGCGTGTGGTGGAGGCGCTCGGCGACGTCGCGGCGGTTGCGACCCACCCGCCCGACGATCACAACGCCATCAACCTTGCTGAGCAGCGGGAACGCGTCAGAGACGGCGGTCAGCGGCGGCGTGTCGATCACGACTAGGTCGTACACCGATCGCGCATTCGCAAGCAGGACCTCCATCGCCCGGCTCTCGATCAGCTCGCCCGGGTTCGGCGGAAGAGAGGCGCCGGCGACAAGCACGTCGAGCGTACGTCCGCTCTCGCCCCCATCCGACGACTGCTCAAGCGGTGTCGGCTGCACCGCGTCTTGCAAAGAGATCGCGCCGATCAGCACGTCGGCAAGTCCCGGCCCCGAGGCGATGTCGAGCTGCGCCGCGACCGTGGGGCGGCGAAGATCGGCCTCCACGAGCAGCACCCGCGAGCCCATCCGCGCGGCCGCGGCGGCCAAATGTCTGGCCACCGTAGTCTTGCCGTCGCCGGGCGCGGCGGACGCCACGAGGAGCGTGCGAAGCTCCTTGTCGACGTTGAAATAGCGCAGGTGCGCGCGGATCAGATGGAAAGCCTCAGCCTCGGCCGACATCGTCGCGCCCGCCGGCTCCCCCTTGCGTCCCGAGCGGGCAAGCGCGGGGCTCTCCGGGACCACGCCGAGGAGCGGCAGGCCGTAGACGGCCTCGAGGTCCTTCGGCTCGCGGATGCGACGGTCGAAGCGCTCGAGCAGGAAGGCGATACCGATGCCCAGCAGAAGGCCCAGGATCGCACCAAGAACGGTGTTCCTGGACGTCTTTGGCGAGGACGGCGAAGTCGGGACGGTCGCGGCCTGCGCGACCTGGACGTTGGCGTTGCGCAGTTCGGCGAGAACCCCAAGCGATTGGGCGCGATCCTCCAGTGCGATACCGGCCGTGCTCGCCTTTTCCTTCGACGAAAGCGCCGCCAGCTGCTTGTTCACCAGGGCTAGCGCTGCGGCGTAGTACGCGTGATTGCTGTTTTGCTGCTCAGAGACGAACTGATTTGCATAGGTATTGGCAATATCAGCCGCCCGCACCGGCGATGTCGCGGTGGCCGCAATATTCACGATGTTCGATTCGCCCTCCGCGCTGACGCTGATAGCTTCGTCAACCTTTTCCTTGGTGAGCCCACCGCCGAGCTTGCCTGCAGTCTTTTCTGCCATATCGCCGAGCTCAACGAGCTTCAGGTTGGTGTTCTGCAAGGCCTGCTGGTTGTTGTTGCTCGCCACCGAGAGGCCGGCAACCTGCTGGCTCAACTCCGTGTTGTTGAAGACAAGCGACGTTGTGGCCGTGTACTGCTTCGTCTGATGCCTGGACAATCCGTAGGCAGCGGCGGTCACAATGACCACACACAACAGGAGCGCTGGCGCACGGCGGCGCAGAACCTCCAGCACTTGGTCGAAGCTCAGATTTGTCCGGTCGGAATCCATTGGGTCGATCTTGCTTGTCGCATCCTAGAGCACAACGTCGCTACTTCGGCCTAACGAAGCTATCGCAACCATCATTGATGCGCCTAGCAGCAGCTACGATATCGTCTCCCGAGCAGCGTCGGCATCAGATCGATTGGCTTAGGATACGGCAAAGATTGTTGCATTACACAGTCGCCATGGCATCGCCCTGTGCCCGAGGGCGGTATTGCGCGAGACTCCATCCCGACTACCGGGAGCCTTCGCATGAGCGTCTGGCTGCAAACAGCGGAACATCTTCTCAGGCCACGTCGACACGACTCCGATACGAAGCATCATGAGACGCCACTCAGATCAGGCTCGAGTCACGTCGATGACCATAGGTGGATGACCGCAAGCTATGTGCTCCACCGTCCATAAGCCCGTGTTCGTCTCCTGGACGCCGCATAGTCGCCCGCGGGATCTCGCAGACCGCCTAAACGCCGACTACCTCGTGCCGGCCCCATTCGCCACATCCTGGTGGTGGCCAGTGCGATATGCGGTGCAGGGCCTTGCCACCGTCGGAGCCATCCTTCGCCGCCGGCCAAAGATCGTGCTGTTTACCAACCCGCCCTTCCTCGCAGGGTTGGCGTGTCTCGCGAGCAGCCGACTCATAGGATCCCAATGTTGGGCAGACTGCCATTCCGGTGCGTATAACGATCCTAGATGGATGCGTTTTGCACGCGCCAACGCCGCCGTTGTGAGCCGATGCGACGGGGCGGTGTTCCACAACCCCATCCTAGCGGCGGAGGAGCATGGGAACGTAAACCGCTCGACTGTACTCAGCGTCTACGCGATGAGCGACCGCGTAGAGGAGAACGACCGTCCGCGCCATCCGCGACAACCTCCCTTGGCCGTCGCAATCTGCAGCTATGGATTTGACGAGCCAATCGACCTCATCTTGGAGGCTGCAGCCCGCATCCCACAGGTCGATATCGCAATGACGGGCACTCCCCCCGCAGAACTCCCAGCTCGCGCGCCCGCCAATGTTCGATTCACCGACTGGCTCAGCGACCATGACTACCATGCCTTGATCGCGGACGCAACGGTGGTCATCTGCCTCACGACACGGGAGGCCACCATGCAGAACGGCCTCATCGAGGGCTTGGAGCACCGTCGACCGGTGATCACGTCGAATACCCGGGCGCTATGCGACTGGGCTCGCGAAGTACCAGGCGTCATGATCGTCGATCATGAGCCTGACACACTCGCCGAGGCTATCGTGAGAGTCGTCCGGGACAGCGCCGAATGGGAAGAGCAAGCATCTGTCGGACAACAGATCGCGCTTTGCCGGGCAGAAGATGAGCTTCGCGAACTCCAAGAGACTATGGCGCGAACATGACGATTACGATCGGAGACAGCAAGGCCGTCTGGGCTAGACGCATAAGCGCCGTCGTCTCAATCACGCTCTGTGGCCGTCTCCTCGGCTTTATCTATCCCGTACTCGTTCTCCGCCATCTCGACCATGATGCGGCGGCCCTTGCGTTCTTCTTTATCAACACTGGATATTTCGTAGTACAGCCGGTGAGCGGGGGCCCGGCGATGGCGATGGTCAGACCCATCGCGGCGTCATCAAGCAACGACGAACAAGCCCAATGGTTGCGTGCCGCCGGCAAGATCCTCGTGCCTGGTGTCACTTTCGCAGCGATACTTGCCGTAATAGTATGTGTGACTAGCGATGCTCCAGTCTTTCCCATGTTGCTGATGGTCGCAGGACTGTCGTTTGACACAATGTATTTCCAAACCCTCACGGCGCGTACACGCTATACGGCGGCAGCAACCTACCGTCTCATCGCCAACATTGCGCAGCTCCTCGCGATTGTACTCGTGTTTACGATGGGACTCCAGTCCGTGACACTGGTCGTAGGGATCTTTGCCCTCTCCTACTTCTTTGGCTTTGCCGGCGTGGAGCCCCGTCAGCGCGCGCTGATCGACCTCATGCGTCGTCGAGTTGTCGCTACACACAACCAACTTCGAAAGCTTGCGATCACAGCGGTGCCGACCCTCTTGACCGGTCTGGCATACGCGGGCATCGTCGGTCTAGACACGTATCTTGTGCGGCTGGCCAGTCCAAATCTCGTTGCGGGCTATGGTGCCGCCAAGACGCTCGCCTCACCATTTCTGCTCATACCGATCGCCGTGGTTACGATCGTCCAACCCGAGACTGCTCGCGCCGACGCGACTCGCGCAAACGCACTACGGCGGCACCTATTGCTGTTTGGCCTTCTCGTCAGTGCCGTTGCCATCGTCGGATGCTGGACGCTTTCTGGCTTTGTCGTCAGCATCATCTATGGCTCTAGATATCAGGAAGCGGCTACGACGCTCAGCTGGCTTGGGACAGGAGCTACATTTCTTGGCTTCCATACCCTTCTGCAGGTATGGTGCTGGGGAAGAGACCGATATGTGCCGCCAATGATCAGCTTGAGCACCGGCGCCCTAATCGCCATATCATGCAATCTCCTTCTCGTCCCCAGCCTAGGTGCCGAAGGTGCCGGCATAGCTGTCTGCGGGGGCACAGCGGTCGCCGCGTGCCTGCTCGTCATACTGTCGCGTCCTACCGGAGTGTCACAGCTTCATCTCACTGCAAAACTCGCTGCCGACTCCGCACAATCGGGCCTGGCCCCATGAGCTCTGCCACCTACTCTTCTACGCCACGTGCGCCCACAACGCTCTCGCGCATCGTAGCGCGCAGACCAGCCAGCAGCGTCGTTTATAGAGCTTTCATTATTGTCTCTCTCTGCCTGGCACTGGGAGCACTTGCCGGACTCGGCGCCGGTGCCATCACGCTCGGGCTGCTGGTCGCCGCAATAGGTTTTATTGTCGTGATCGAACGCCCGCTGATCGGGGCCATCGTGCTCGTTTCGATCGTTCCCACACTCGCAAGCCTCGACCGGGGGATACCTGTACCTGGGCTCCGCCTGAGCGAGGCGTGCATCATCGGCGTATTCGCTGCCACATTGATCGCCTGCCCGCCGCAACCTTGGCGGAAGTTTGATTGGGTTGCCCTTGCCTATGTGCTCTGCACACTGACCTTTGGTCTAGTCGACATATCCGGTAGAAATGCGGCCCTATCTGCGGAAAGTCTTGGCAAGCTGATCGGCCCGCTGGAGTTCTTGCTTCTCTACCGAGTGATCCTGACCAACGCCAGATCGGCACGTAACCGCCGCGCCATCGTAAAGTGGATGCTCTTGGCAAGTATTCCGGTAGCATTGCTCGCGATAATGCAAGCCGCCGACATAGCTGGGACCAGAGCTTTGGCCTCGGCATATGCAGGCAATACCGAAGGCCTTGAGACTTACCACGTATATCGAGCGACGGCGCTTTTCACACAGGGGCACCTGCTCGGCGGCTACCTGATGGTGATAATACTGATCGGGGCGGCCTACCTGTTTGACTCCCAAGCCACCCCGCTCGCCAGACGAACTATCGTTGGCATCCTGGTTCTCGACGGGCTCGGCCTGGCGGCCGGAGCCACCGCGACTCCCATACTCGGACTGCTAGCCTGCCTCTTTATGCTGGCTTACTGGTATGGAAGACTTAGCAAGGCAATCCTTGTGACTGTAGTCGCCAGTCTCGCGATCATGTTGATTTTTAGCTCCACCATTTCAACGCGTTACAATGAAGAGTTCAACGGCAATGGCGCGACGACTGCCGGCATAACCGCGAGTGGCGGGGCTCCACACTCACTAGCATTTCGTTGGGATCTTTGGACACAACAGTATCTGCCTACGATCGACCAGCACCTTCTTACGGGCTATGGACCGGAACTTCCGCCCAGTGCCATATGGCAGTACACCGAGAGCCTTTACATCAGCCTGCTGCTTAGAGGTGGATTTCCGCTTCTGTTCATATTTGGCTGCTTGATGTGGATAGCCGCGCGGCAGGCGCTCCGCGTCACCGACGATAGGCGTCCGCTGGCCAGAGCGATGTTTACTATTATAATTGCACTGATAGTCATGCATACACAGGCCAACTATTTCTTGGATGCCGGACTACCACAGCTTTGGTGGGCGCTCGCTGGTCTGCTTTTTGCGATCCCTGTAACCGAACAATCAGGAGCGCCACGAGCGATCCGACCACACAAGATGGACGCCCTCCGAGCGCAAAACTCCGTCAGACGCGTGACCGCGAGTCGCTGACCGCTAGCACTGGACTACATTGATATGCGTCTCGTTTACGTCATAGGGGCACGACCGAATTTTGTAAAGATGGCGCCGGTGATCGCCGAGATGCGTCGGCGTCTGACCGACGGTCGTCATACGATTGTGCACACCGGCCAGCACTACGATCAGATGATGTCTGAAGTCTTTATGCAAGACTTGGACCTTCCGGAGCCCGATCACATGCTCGGAGTCGGTTCGGCCAGCCATGCCGTACAGACGGCGAGGGTCATGGAGCGCATCGAGCCCGTGCTGCGGACCGAGCAACCGGACCTGGTGATCGTTCCTGGAGACGTGAACTCGACGCTTGCGGCGACGCTTGTGGCGGTCAAGCTCGGCATCCCTGTCGCACACCTGGAGTCGGGGCTGCGCTCGTTCGACCGGTCCATGCCGGAGGAGATCAACAGGATCGTCGCAGATCAGTTTTCGGAGTATCTGTTCCTGCACTCCAAGGAGGCGATCGCAAACCTGCGCGCGGAGGGCATCGCGGAGGCTCGGATGCACTTCGTGGGCAACACGATGATCGACTCGCTCGTGACGGTGGAGCCACGCTTTAGAAATATGAACGCCGCTGAGCAATTTGGGATGCGAGCGCGCGACTACCTGCTCGTCACGCTCCACCGCCCGGCACTTGTCGACGGGCCGCGTCTAGCAGAGGTGATCGCCCGGCTGACAGAGGTGAGCCGCGAGCTCCCCGTCCTGTTCCCTGTACACCCCCGCACTCGCAAGATGCTCGATGACATCGGCTTCAACCCCACCTCGGCGATGCGACTCATCGAACCCGTTTCTTACCTTCAGTTCCTGTCGCTGGAGGCAGACGCCCGAGCTGTTTTGACCGATTCCGGCGGTGTGCAGGAGGAGACCACGTACCTTCGAGTTCCGTGCTTCACCCTGCGCGATAACACCGAGCGTCCGGTCACCGTGATGGCCGGCACGAATACGCTGCTCGGCTTGGATCCGCAGCGAGTCGACGACATCCTCTCAGCTCTCGCCGACCCGAAGACCATAGCCGAGCCACCGCCGTTGTGGGACGGTCACGCAGCGCAGCGCGTCGGCGAGACGATCTGCGCTGAGGTATCCGAGATAGAGCCGAGTGGCCCGCTACACTCCTCGGCGACCGTCGCCACGCTGCCCTCGCAACCGACGTCCTCGTGACCAAGAACGCAGCCACCTACACTGACGCGTCCTACCAGGGCGCCGCTGAGGAGACCCCGCGCGCCGGCTCACGACAATCAGATGATGCACTCGACCGGGCGGTCGTGCTCGGCTGCGCGATTGACCGCCTCGACATGGAGCAGACATTGAAGCGGTGCCAGGCGATCATCGAGCACGGAGCCTTCGCACAGCAGGTATCGATCAACGCCGCCAAGCTAGTCGCGCTGCGTGCCGATCCGACGCTCCGGGACATCGTAAGCCGATGTGCACTCGTCAACGCCGACGGCCAATCGGTCGTTTGGGCTTCCCGACTGCTCGGAGACCCGTTGCCAGAGCGGGTCGCCGGGATCGACCTCATGCACGCGCTGATCGAGATGGCGGCAAGCGAGGGCTACGGTGTCTACATTCTCGGAGCACAACGTAAGGTTCTCCAAGCGGCAGTCCAACGACTGCGCGAAACACACCCCGGCCTTTCGATTGTCGGGTATCGCGACGGCTATTTCACAGAAGACGAAGGCCCGCTGGTGGCTAGCGCGATTCGGGACTCCAAAGCGGATATCCTGTTTGTCGCGATGAGCTCCCCGCGTAAGGAGAGTTGGTTGGGGCAGCATGGTCCGACTTTGAACGTGCCGTTTGCAATGGGTGTCGGGGGATCGATAGACATCGTGGCCGGCGTGACCCGTCGTGCACCGAGCGCATGGCAACGACTCGGGATGGAGTGGCTCTACCGTCTCCTGCAGGAGCCACGCCGCATGTTCCGCCGGTATCTCGGCACGAACCTCCGGTTCGGACTGTTGGTGATTCGTGAAATGGCGATCCGAGCGCGGCCTTCTCGCGCTCACGCTCACGAGACTAGTCGCGGGGACTGACGGGCTGGCGATGTCGTACCGGCGTGACCGCCCGCACCTATATGATTGATCGCCATGGAACGTTTGGACTGGCTCTGGGACGTGTCGGATGCGCGCTCCATCAGCACGCGAATGCGCTCACGGCGGTGGGAGATGCTCGGTCGCAAGTTTCCCGACCTCTCCGAGATGCGAGTGCTCGACCTCGGCGGAACGGTCGATTCCTGGCGACTGGCGCCAGCCCAACCCAAGCAGCTCGTGCTTCTTAATCTGACTGAGCAGGACCCGGGAGTGGAGTGGGCAACCTCGATTGTTGGCGACGCTTGCGATCCACCCGCATCGCTGACGGGGGAGCACTTCGATCTTGTCTATTCCAACTCGGTGCTTGAGCATGTCGGAGGCCATTCGCGGCGGGAGCAGTTTGCCGAAGTTGTGAACAACGCGGCTGAGCACCACTGGGTACAGACCCCATACCGCTACTTCCCGATCGAGCCTCACTGGGTGGTGCCGTGGTTCCAGCACCTGCCGCCGGCGGCACAAACCACCGTGTCGCGTCTGTGGCCGGTCGGCCACTACAGCAAGGTGAAATCTCGAAGCGAAGCGCTCCCGCACGTGCTGAATATCGAGCTTGTGGGGATCACGCAGATGCGTCACTATTTCCCTGCCTCGGAGATCGCTCGCGAGCGCGTGCTGGGATTGACCAAGTCACTCATCGCGTTTCGCTGAGACCAAACGCCCACCTCGCTGGCTTGGCCAGGCGACGCGTTCTTGCCGAGCGCGATCCGAAGAATTATGTCAACAGTACGGCGTTGATGCCAGCGGTCTTGTCGACCGTGATCGCCCCCGCGCTTCCGCTGGCCAAGCTAACAGGGAACGACACCCACCGCGTCCTGGCTGAAGGCGCTTGAGAGGACTGCCGTCTGCCGCCCAATCGCTTGGGCTTTCGATTCTGAGTGGGAGGGCTGGCGTCCGGACGTGAGCGAGTGCCCGGAGCCTGTCCTGTGGAATTCCGATCGGTGGACTATATGCGCTCCTTCCTTGGATCGCACTAGCGCGACTAGTTCAGGAAGATTCCAGATATGACCGCGTTTATGCCTGCTGTCTTATCGACGGTGATCGTCACTGTCCCACCGACCGCGACACTTACCGGGAACGAAACCCACGCGCCATGACTGAAGTCGCTGGACAGAACAGCTGTCTGACCATTCACCGTAATCATCTCGCGCCGTCCCTGTTTGTCCCAATCCAGCGCATATACCTCGACATTACCACTGTAGGCTGCCGTGAAGCTCAGGGATATTCGTATCTGGGTAGGATAGGTGTACGCTGCCGCGCTATGAGTCAAGCCGCCTGGCGCCTCCAGTGCACGTGCTTCGGTTGTGCTTGACGCCCACCGATAGCGACCGCCCTGCACGAGACTCACCGATGCATTCGGCAAGTTGACCAGGTCACCGGTCGAGCCTTCCCAGGCCGCCAGGTCATAGCCCCCCGACCCGTAGGTACCCACCCAGTTGCCCTGCGGCGATTCGGAAACAGTTGCGGCCGCGGGCGCGCCAGCGCCTCCGAGGAAGATGCCGGACAGCACCGCGTTGATACCGGCCGTCTTATCGACGGTAATGGTCACCGTGCCGCCTGCGGCGACGCTGACCGGTATCGTCACCCACGCCCCTTCGCTGAAGTCGCTCGACAACACGGCCGTCTTGCCATTTGCGGTGATGAGCTCGCGTCGATTCTGTTTGTCCCAGTCCACAGCGTAGAAGGACATATTGCCGCTGTATGCAGAGCTGAATTTAAGCAACACCCTGATTTGAGTGGAAGAAGTGTAGATGGCGGCGTTCCGCATCGTGCCTTCCGGCGCCTGCAACGCCCGCGGATCACTGGTGTTGGCCGCCCACTCATAACGGCTACCCTGCGCCAAGGTCGTAGTCACACCCGGCATCGTGGAAACATCCTGCGAATTGCCATCCCAGTCCGCCAGGAGATATCCCTGCGAGCCCACCTGACCCACCCAGCTTCCCTGGGGTTCCTTGGATGCGGCGATTGCTGGAGGCGCTCCGGCTTCCCCGAGGAAGATGCCGGACAGTACCGCGTTGATGCCGGCCGTCTTATCGACGGTGATCGTGACCGTGCCTCCAGCAGCAACGCTGAGCGGATAGGCCAGCCAGGCGCCGCCGCTGAAATCGCTCGACAATACGTCTGTTTGACCGTTGACTGTGATCATCTCGCGACGACCTTGTTTATCCCAATCCACTGCGTACAGATGCAGGCTCCCGCTATAGGCAGCAGCGAAGCTCAACTGCACCCGGATCTGGGTATCCGAGGTGTATGCGGCCGCGTTGCGAGTAAACTGCCCCGGGTCGGAGAGGGCACGCGAGTCGGCTGTGTTTGCCGCCCACTCATAGCGGCTGCCCTGCAGGAGGCTCAGTGACACGTTGGGCATGTATGAGACATCGCCCGTTGACCCATCCCAAGCGGCGAGATCGTAGCCGGCCGACCCGACGCCCCCGACCCAACCGCCTTTGGAGAGTTCCTGTCCGGTTATCGCGGGCGGAGCGCCCCCTTCGCCAAGGAAGATGCCCGACAACACCGCATTGATGCCGGCAGTCTTATTGACAGTGATCGTCACCGTACCGCCAGCCGCCACGTTGATTGGGAAGGACACCCAAGCGCCCTCGCTGAAGTCTGAGTTGAGCAGCACTTCGCGTGATCCCGATCCGTCGTTGATCGTGATCGACTCCCGCCGACCTTGTTTATCCCAGTCCAAGGCGTACAGATGAAGATTCCCGCTGTAGGCGGAACTAAAGTTCAACGAAACACGGATCTGACTGCCCGTATAAGCAGCCGCGACGCGCGTTGAACCTTCCGGCCCCTGCAGCGCCTGAACATCGCCTGTGCTGCCAGACCACTCATAGCGTGCGCCTTGTGTCAGGCTGGCCGTCACACCAGGCATGTTCGACACGTCCTGCGTGCCATCCCAGTCGGCCAGCAGATACCCGGCCGACCCATAGTTGCCCACCCAGTTCCCCTGCGGCGCCTGTTGGACCGTTTCCGGCGCCGTGGGCCAGCTGGTTGCCGCCGTGTAGCTGTTCGTACCGGCCGCTGCATTGGTCCATCCCGACTGGATCCCGCCATATGACGATCCGACGCTCGAGACGCCGGTGAGCGGGGTGCGGACGGCTTCGGTGCCCGTGTTGTCCACCGTCACCTGGTTGCCTTCGATATACCCACTAACCTGGCTCGCGCTCGCCTTGCTCCAGGCCTCCTGCTCGGCCAGCAAATTGCCGATCGCCGCCAGCGTCAACTGTTCGTAGGGTGCATCCGCGTTGAAGTATTCGCTGTACTCTGCCAGCAGCGGGTTGAGCACCGAGTAGAGCAGGCCGTCGCCCGTTTCTTCGGAGGTGGTGGGCAGCGGCGTGCTGTTTGTCGGTTCGCCCGCCGGGGGGTGGCCGATGATGTTGGTTTGGTGCACGTAGCTGGGCCGCGGGTCGTTGTTCATCATGTTCTGGAACATGCCCGTCACGACGCTTTTGACGATTTCGGCGAATGTGGCCGGGTTTTCCTCGCAGGTGGTGGTGCTGGTGTCTTCGCACTGCCCGCCCTTCGATGGCGGCAGGAACAGCGTGTTCCACTCGTCCACCTCTTGCGCCTCGGTCGAGGCGTTGTAGTAGATGTTGATCGGGTGGCGCGGCACCACCTGTGCCTTGCCCTCCAGGAACGTTTCCCCGGCCTGGTATTCGGGGCCGCTGTAGGCTTTGCCGATGCCGAATTCGGCCGTCGGCGGGTTGGGGTAGTTCTTGGAGGCGTCGTCGCCGACGTCGGTTATGCCGACGCCTTCCAGCGCCGGGATGAAGTACGGGTTCTGCTCCCACGGCGACTCGACCGCGTTCTCGGTCGTCGGCGGCGTCCAGCCGGGCACTTCGGTGCCGGCGGCGCCGGTGTCGGTGAAGGTCTTCTCGAGCTCGCCGCCGCCTTTGACGTTTGTGGAGGATTCCGCTTCGCCGACGCTGTTGTCGGGTAGGGTGGCGGAGAAGGGCGTTGAGACGGTGCCGATCAGCGACCATTTGCCCTGGCCGGCGACCGTGCGATAGATCTTGTAGGCGGCCGCGTGGCAGATCGCCTCCCATTCGAGCGTGACCGCCCCGCCCGCTTCGACCGCGAGGGGCTTGGTCACGTCGGCCGCCGATTCGCCGCCGCCTTCGACGAACTGGTCGGTGATCGCGTATTCGTAGCTGCCCGCGGCGAACGTGCCTTTGCCTTCTTCGACCTTTTCGTCGGCGTCGAATTCAGGCGCGTCTACTGTGGCGGGGTTGCCCGGGACGAGGTCGGCGAAGCCCGAGTGGTTGCCCGGGACGAATACGTGTGCGTTCTCGTATCCGAGCGAGAGGCCCGGTTCGGTGGTTACCGTCAGACCGAGGCCGCCGGTTCCCTTCGTGGCGCCGGGCGCCGCCGCCGCCCAGCTGGTGTTCTCGTTGAGCTCGGCTTCGATGTACTTCTGTGTGGCGCAACCGACATCCATGTAGGGCGTGTCGTAGGTGTGGCTGAGCCAGCCGAAGGAGTCGGCGTAGGGCTTGCCCGTGGCGGGGTCTGTTTCCTGGAACTTCGCCAGCACGGGGTCCACTCCGCCGTGGTTTTCCTGGTATTCGACCGAGCCGCCGCCGTTGAACAGCTGTTCCATGCGAAAGCCGCCGTGTTCTTCCTGCCATTTGGCGGCGTATTCGACGTCGATCGGTTTGATCCGCAGCGCGTCGGCGTTGTCGTAGTTGATCTCGTGCGTGGTCGTGTCCCAGGAGTCGTCGGGCGTCAGTGTGTCGTCGATGTCCATCTCGACGTAGTTGCGCTGGTCGCCGAAGTACACGCCGCGCGTGGCCCAGTCCAGCGCGCCGTGGCGCAGCAGCTCGGCCTGCATCTGATCGGCGTTCTCGTCGAAGCTCTCGACCATTTCCTGGATGCCATTGGCGTGCGTGTAGATGCCCACGAGCGCCGATCCGCCGGAACCGGAGAGCAGCGGGGTGAAGCTCGCGCCCGTCGCCTGGGTGGCGAGCGGGGTGGCTTCGTAGCCATAGGTGCCGCTGCTCATCGGCACCGCTTCTTTGAGGTAGGGGAAGATCGCCTTGCCTTCGCTCGTGAGCGTGCCCTTGGCGCTTTCGGGGAATCCCCCGGAGAAGGTGGGCGCGTTCAGGCCATAGGTGGCGCTCGGGTACACGTCGCCGCTGATCTGGCGCACGTTGAAGGTCTGCTCGTACTCTTCGAGCGCCGTCCATTCCGAGGCGGAGAGCTGGGAGACACACGTTTCGGTACACACGGACAGATCGCCGGTCGAGACGATCACCGCCTGGTACTTGGCTTCCTCGGTGCCGTTGGGCAGCGTGCTCGAGAGCGTCGCGGCCGTGATCGGCGTATGACCCGCGGTGGTCGCGACCGCTTCGTAGGGGACGCCCTCGCGCTGAAGCGCGGTCTGCCAGGAGACGAAGTCCGGCTCGGTGGCCGAGGTTCCGAGCACCAGCACCTTCATGTCGATGCGCTGGGCCGCGGCGGCCGACGCGGCGGCTATCGATGCTGAGAGCGCGCTCGCCAAGGCGACTGTCGCCAGCATCGCAATCGTCTTCGTGATCGGTTTCCTCAGCACCTCAAACCTCTTTCCTTGAATGACCATCTGGTTGTAGATCGGCAGTTGTGGCGCTCAGGCCACGCTCTGGGCCAGCTGCGAGGATCCATCCTCCGAGCCGCCCGACTCACTGCCCACTGCCTCGGCGGTGGGTGCTGCAAGACGCTCGGGCAGCGCCCGCTCGCCCGTGCGGCTGTGGATCTCGCCCGCGAGCGTCTCCAGCCGGCCGCGTACCCCCTGCATCGCCTGCCCAGCCTCCTGGCAGGCGTACATCATCATGTCGCGCAGAGCGAGAAGCTCCGCGAGCGCCTGCCCCCCGTCGGCGCTCGGCGGAGTCCCGTCCTCTCGTGGTGCCCCTGGAGCGTCCTGCCTGATCGCGCGCATGCGCTCGATCACGCGCCCGGCGTCCGCCGGACGATGACGCTCGACCTTCAGTCGCGCGTTTTCCTCGCGCAGGAGCGCCAGCTCGGTCTCGAGCTCGCTCATGGCCGCCATCTCGCTGGAGGACGACTTCCCTCCATCGGAGACGCCCAAGCGCAAGATTCGCCCGAGCGCCACGCGACGCCGTCCAGCATCGCTTGGCTGGCATCCTGCCTTATTTGATCCAGTTGCCTCCATGCTCAGATGAGTGTCTTCCCTTTAGGCCCGATCACCAATGGCCCACGTGCCCCATCTTGCGTTCAGGCACCTGAACGCCCCCCAGGCGATCCAGCGATCGGTGGCGGGGAAAGCCGGCGATCGGTAGCGTGGGAGGTCGGCGATCGGTCGTTGCGAGGCGTGATCGCCGCTTCGCAACGCCGTCCGGCGGCTACTTCCCACGGGTGTAGGTGAACCGGTCGGCGGTCGACGTGGCGCTCGTGCCCGTGGCGGTCTTGACCGTTACGTCGACCGTGCCGCTGCCCGAGGGAGCCAGCGCGATGATCTCGGTGCTCGAGAGGACCAGGCCGATGGCCGATTGAGAGCCGAAGTCGACGGCCTGGACGCTCGCGAAGTTCTTGCCTGTGATCGTCACGATCGACAGCGCGCCGCCGCTGCTCGGCGAGATGCTCGTTACGACCGGGGCGGGCTCCTTGACCGTCAGCGTCGCGGCCGTGGTGGTCGCCGTGCCGCTGGCGTTCTTGAAGACGGCGCGGTACTCATAGCCGCTCTCGGCGAGGGTCGTGGCCGCGACCGTCAGCGTGCCGGTCGTGTTGCCCGCGTCGCTCGTGTCGCTCGCCCAGGTCGCGCCTTTGTTGGTGGAGCGCTGCCACTGCACCGTCGGCGCGGGCACACCCGAGGCGGCCGCCGTGAAGGTCGCGCTTTCGCCCGCGGTGAGCGTCTTCGATGCCGGGTTGCTCGTGATCTCCGGGGCTTCGGGCTTGGCGTTGACCGTCAGCGTCGCGGCCGTGCTCGCCGCGCTGCCGGCCGTGTTGGTGAACACAGCGCGGTACTCATAGCCGCTCTCGGCGACCGTCGCCGCCGCGACCGTCAGCGTATCCGTCGTGGCGCCGCCGTCGGTCGTGTCGCTGGCCCACGTCGAGCCACCGTTGCTCGAGACCTGCCACTGCACCGTCGGCGCGGGCACGCCCGAGGCGGCAGCGGTGAACGTCGCGCTTTCGCCCGCCGTCAGCGTCTTCGATGCCGGGTTGCTCGTGACCTTCGGCGCTTCCGCGGGGGGCGCGTTTTCCGGCCAGCTGACCGGCGCCGTCTGCGTGGTAGTGCCGCTCACGCTCGTCCAGCCCGACTGGATGCCGCCGTAGAGCGAGCCGACGCTCGCCACACCCGTCAGCGGCACGCTGATCGTCGCTCCGGAATTGACGATCGTGACTTTGTTGGCTTCGATGTAGCCGCTCACCTGAGAGCTCGCGAGCGCCGCCTTCCAGGCCGACTGCTCGCCCAGCAGGTTGCCGATCTCCCCCAGCGTCAGCTGTTCGTAGGGCGCGGTGGAGGCGAAGTATTGGTTGTACTCGGCCAGCAGCGGGTTCAGCACCGAGTAGAGCAACCCGTCGCCTGTTGTTTCTGGAGTATTTGGGGGCGTGCCCGTGGTGGCAGGGCCGGCTGGCGGTATGCCCATCAGATTGGTTTGGTGAACGTAGCTGGGCCGGGGGTCGTTGCCCATCATGTTCTGGAACATGCCCGACACCACACTGCTGACGATTTCCGCGAAGTCGGCGGGATGCGTCTCGCACGTGGTGGTCGAGCTGGCCACGCATTCGCCGCCGAGCGACGGGGGCAGGTAGAGCGTGTTGTACTCGTCCACCTCCTGCGCCTCGGTACTGGCGTTGTAGTAGATGTTGATCGGGTGGCGCGGCACGACCTGCGCCTTGCCCTCCAGGAACGTTTCCCCGGGCGCGTATTCGCCGCCCGTGTAGGTGGTGCCGATGCCGAACTGCGTCGCCGGCGGGTCGGGGTAGCCCTTGCTGGCGTCGTCGCCCACGTCGGTGATCCCGACCGCTTCCAGGGCCGGTATGAAGTAGGGGTTCTGCTCCCACGCCGACTCGACCGCGTTCTCGGTCGTCGGCGGTGTCCAGCCCGCCGGCTCGGGCGTGCCTGCGGCGCCGGTGTCGAGGAACGTCTGCTGCAGCTCGCCGCCGCCCTTGACGTTGGTGCTCGATTCCGCTTCGCCCGAGCTGTTGTCGGGCAGCGTGGCCGACGGCGGCGTCGAGACGGTGCCGATCTGTGACCATTCGCCCGTGCCGACCGCCTCGCGGTAGACGATGTAGTCGGCGGCGTGGCAGATCGCCTGCCATTCGAGCGTCACCGACCCGCCTGCGGGCACGCTCAGCGGTTCGGTCACATACGCGGCCGACTGACCGGCGCTGGGGGAGTTTTCGAACTGGTCTGTCACGGCATACTCGTATGTGCCGGCCGGCAGCGTGCCGCCGCTCGCGTTGACAAGCGAGGGGTTGAGGTCGGGCTCGTCGACCGTGGCGGGGTTGCCGGGCACGAGATCGGCAAAGCCCGAGTGGTTGCCGGGCACGAACACGTGCGGGTTCTCGGCGCCGAGCACCGTGCCCGCCGCTGCGCTCTCGACCAGGCCGAGGCCGCCGGTGCCCGGCGTCGCTCCGGGCGCGGCCGCCGCCCAGCTGGTGTTCTCGTTCAGCTCCGCCTCGATGTAGTTCTGTGTGGCGCAGCCGACGTCGAGGTAGGGGGTGTCGTAGGTGTGGCTGAGCCAGCCGAAGGAGCTCGAGTAGGGCTTGCCGGTTTCGGGGTCCGTGGCCTGGAACTTCGCCAGCACCGGGTCGACGCCGCCGTGGTTTTCCTGGTATTCGACCGAGCCGCCGCCGTTGAACAGCTGTTCCATGCGAAAGCCGCCGTGTTCGGCCTCCCACTTCGCGGCGTATTCGACGTCGCTCGGGTTCATGCGCAGCGCGTCGGCGTCGTCGTAGTCGATCTGGTGTGTGGCGGTGTTCCAGGAATCGTCGGGCGTGAACGTGTCGTCGATGTCCATCTCCACGTAGTTGCGCTGGTCGCCGAAGTAGACGCCGCGCGTGACCCAGTCGAGCGCGCCGTGGCGCAGCAGCTCTGCCTGCAGCTGGTACTGGTTTTGGTTGAAGCTCTCGACCATTTCCTGCACCCCGTTGGCATGCGTGTAGATGCCTACGAGCGCCGAGCCGCCTGGGCCGCCGAGGAGCGTTTCGAAGCTGGTGCCCGCCGCCTGCGTGGCGAGCGGTGTCGCCTCATAGCCGTAGGTGCCGGTGTCCATGCCCACCGTTTCCTTCAGATACGGGAAGACGGTTTTGCCGGCGCTCGTGAGCGTGCCGGTCGTGCCGTCCAGCGCCCCCGAGCTCGTCGGGCTGTTCAGGCCGTAGCCCGCGCCGGGGTAGATGTCGCCGGTGATCTGGCGCACGTTGAAGGTGTGCTCGTATTCTTCGAGCGCGGTCCATTCGGCGCTGGAGAGCGTCGAGACGCAGCCGCTTTCGGTGCATTCCGGCAGGCCGCCGACCGACACTATGACCGCCTGGTACTTGGCTTCGGTCGTGCCGCTCGCAAGCGTGCCGGCGGTGATCGCGGCGTGCCCGGGGGCGGTGACGATCGCTTCGTAGGGAACACCCTCGCGCTGCAGCGCCGCCTGCCAGGAGAGGAAGTCGGGCTCGCTGGAGGAGCTGCCGAGCAGCAGCACCTTCATGTCGATGCGCTGCGCCGCGGAGGCCGAGGCCGCGCCGGTTGCGAGCAGGGCCAGCACTGACATGATCGCCGCGATCGCGACATTTGACTTCCTCAACATCCCACACCCATCTTCCTTGACAGATCGCCGGTTTCGGTCAGACACGCAGGTCGCGGGTTCCGCTCAGACAAACGTGATCCGATCAGCGACTGAGTATCTTCGCATCCGCGCCCATATCCAATGGGTCGAGCGCCTCATCTTGCGTTCAACCCGTTGAACGGGGGACAGCGGACCGCGACTCAGGTTTCCGAGCGGGCTCGGCTCCAGCCGAACGCACACGCACCGCGCGCGGCTACCAGCAGGGTTCGAAGCTCTTGCCGTCCAGTTCGAGGTCGTAGCGCGCGCCCATGATGCCCGCCGCGTTGTCGGCCGCGCAGAACGCACTGGTGGCAAGGTTGTACTCGGCGTTGAGCACCGGCTTGCCGGCGCTCAGATAGGGCTGGAAGTTGGCGCATTCGCTGTATTCGTTGCACTGCTCGGTGAGCGCCCCGTCGAAGTAGGGCTCGAGCTGCGCGGTCTGTTCGCCGTCGTTCTTCTGCAGCACCGCCATCCCGAGGGAGTGAACCTCACCCGCGATCCACTCGTCGTAGCTCAGCTGCTCGGCGGCCGTGATCGTGAAGCCGGTGTTTGCTTCGGCGTAGTCTTCCATGTTGTCGGGCTCGACCGCGTCGAAGCCCTTTTCTTTGCACATCTGAAAGCGCTTGGCCATGATCGGCTCGATCGCGCTCGTGTCGGCGATGTTCAGATACTTCTCACCGGGCCACCCGTTCGAGTTGCCGAGCACGGAGACGGGGAATTCGGTGGCATCCGAGCGCCATTCCTCCCACGTGCCGACGTCGATGTAGCAGACCACGTGCTTGCCCTGGCCATGCAGCGTCGCGACCTCGGCAGCGGTGTTTTCGAAGCCGTCGATGTCATACGCTTCGACCGGCTCGCTGTTGTTGACGGTGCCCTGCAGCTGCCAGTACCACGTCAGGTGCTGCGCCGGCTTCCACCACGTGCCGGAGGTTTCTTTGGCGCCTTCGCTGCCTTTGGTTTCTTCGGAGCCTTTAGCTTCTTCTGAGCCTTTGGTTTCTTCGGTGCCTTTCGAGCCTTCGCTGCCTTTGCTGCCTTCGGTGCCTTTGGCTTCTTCGGTGCCTTTGGTTTCTTCGGAGCCTTTGGTTTCTTCCGTGCCTTTGCTGCCTTCCGTGCCTTTCGAGCCTTCGCTGCCTTTGCTGCCTTCGGAGCCTTTGGCTTCTTCGGAGCCTTTGGTTTCTTCCGTGCCTTTGCCGCCTTCCGTGCCTTTCGAGCCTTCGCTGCCTTCGGAGCCTTTGGCTTCTTCGGTGCCTTTCGAGCCTTCGCTGCTCTTGGGTTCTTCCGTGCCTTTGCCGCCTTCCGTGCCCGTGGCACCACCGGACCCGGCCGGTGGGGTCACCGGCGTGAATACGATCGCCGGCAGCGCCGGCAGTGGCAGCAGCGGCGTCGGTGCCACCGGCGTGGGCACCGGTTCGTTGGGAGCCGCCTCGACGCTCGGCGCGACGACGTCGAAGCCGGTGGCCGCCTGGCTTACGCTGTGGACCGCGCCGCGGCGATCGCGCGCCGTCTGCTTGGCGATCACGCGCAAGCGGCGACCGCGGACAGGGGGCACGACGAACCGCACGACGAACATGCCGTGCGCGCCCGCGCGGAACGCGGCCACGCGACGCCCGCCGAACAGCACGAAGCCGGTCAGTCGTGGACGAAAGCCATAGCCTCTGACCGTCACTCGCCTGCCGGCGGCGGCCGCCCTCGGCGCAATCGTCAGTCGCGGACCGGATCGCACCGTCGCGATCGCCGGCGAGCTGGCTATCGCAAGGCATGCGACGAGCGCCGCCAGGCCCGCCAGAAGCCCCACGACTCGTGGGATGCGTGCGCGCATGGGTCAAGCATCGCACATCCCCGAGACGCCTTGAACGGCGCACGGCAAAGTTCACAAACCGGAAAGCTCGGCGGCCGCGAAGATCGAGACCGCCGAGCCCTCAGGCGCATTGCTCACATGGTTGGACGGGTGCGGAAAAACCCTTACCAACCAACCGCGCTACCAGCAGGGTTCGAACGTCTTGCCGTCCAGTTCGAGGTCGTAGCGCGCGCCCATGATGCCCGCCGCGTTGTCGGCCGCGCAGAACGCGCTGGTGGCAACGCTGTACTCGGCGTTCAGCACCGGCTTGCCGGCCGCCAGATACGCATCGAAGCTGCTGCATTCCTTGTACTGGTTGCACTGCTCGGTTAGCGCCCCGTCGAAGTAGGGCTCAAGCTGCGCGGTCTGTTCGCCGTCGTTCTTCTGCAGCACCGCCATCCCGAGGGAGTGAACCTCACCCGCGATCCACTCGTCGTAGCTCAGCTGCTCGGCGGCCGTGATCGTGAAGCCCGTGCTTTTTTCCGCGTAGTCTTCCATGTTGTCGGGCTCGACCGCGTCGAAGCCCTTTTCTTTGCACATCTGAAAGCGCTTGGCCATGATCGGCTCGATCACGCTCGTGTCGGCGATGTTCAAATACTTCTCGCCAGGCCACCCGTTTGACTTGCCGATCACCGAGGCGGGGAATTCGGCGGCATCCGAGCGCCATTCCTCCCACGTGCCGACGTCGATGTAGCAGACCACGTGCTTGCCCTGGCCATGCAGCGTCGCGACCTCGGCAGCTGTGTTTTCGAAGCCATCGATGTCATACGCTTCGACCGGCTCGCTGTTGTTGACGGTGCCCTGCAGCTGCCAGTACCACGTCAGGTGCTGAGCCGGCTTCCACCACGTGCCGGAGGTTTCTTTGGCGCCTTCGCTGCCTTTGGTTTCTTCGGAGCCTTTAGCTTCTTCTGAGCCTTTGGTTTCTTCGCTGCCTTTCGAGCCTTCGCTGCCTTTGGTTTCTTCGCCTTTGGACCCTTCGGTGCCTCCGCTGCCTTCTGTCCCTTTCGAGCCTTCCGCGCCTTTGGTTTCTTCGTTGCCTTTGGTTTCTTCTGAGCCTTTGCCGCCTTCGCCGCCTTTGGCTTCTTCGCCGCCTTTTGCGCCTTCCGCGGCTTTGCCTTCCGTGGACCCGCCGGTGCCCTTCGACCCGCCGGTCTTTGCTTTGGAGCCTTTCGAGCCTTTACCTCCACCGGTCGATTTGGACCCTCCGGTCGAGCCGCCTTTTTTCGAGCCTGTCTTGGCGGCAGCCTTCACGTCGGCGGAACTGGTCGCGGCCGAGATGGTCCTCACGACCTTCCCGTTGCGCACGAGCGCGTGCGAGGTTGCTTTGTGGTGAGACTTGCGATGCGCAGGGCGGGCGAGCGCCACACCGGTACACAGGGCGAGAGCGGCAACTGCCGCGAGCAGCGCAGCCACCATGGTGGCAGGCGTTGCGTTTCGATGAGAGCGAGCGAGCATCGGAAATACCTCCGTGACAGGCGCGAGCGTTAGCGTGGGTTGGGTCTCGCGCCTCGTTGACTTTGGGGGGGCTGCTGCGACACAACTTGTGCAGCCCTAAAGTCCTCGACCGAGGCTACCCCTAACGCGTCATGTCCAGACGATTCTTGGACACATGACCGACGAAGGCGGGTTAATCACCGATGCCGCGACCGGCGAAACCCTGAATCGACGGTGACCTATCGGGAGAGAGCGTGCAGCTGGATCGACCAGCCCGCGCGACTCGCCACACGCACCCCGGTATAGGTGCCGCGCGCCACCCGAACGCTCCCGGTACGCGTCCTTCCGCTTACCAGGATGAACCCACTTGTTGTGAATATCTGAATCGGCACGCGCTGCGCGCTCCACACGAGCAACTCCGGCGATGACACCGAGATCGTGCCGAGACGGGTGTTGCCCGATCCGGCATAGCTGCGCACCACCGGCCCGCTGGCCGCGGGCGGCGCGGCGGTGCTCGAGGTATGCGTGCCTGCGCCCGACGTCGAGGATTTCGCGCCGCTCGCCGGCGCCGTCGAGGAGGACCCGCCGGAGGCTTTCGAGGAGCCCGTCGAGGCGCTCCCGGTACCCGTGGGGCTCCTCTGCGCCGTGGCGGTGGACGCGGTCGTCGAGCTCGCGGGCGGAGCGCTCGCCTGCGTCGAGCCGCCGGAACCTTCGCCGCAACCCGCGAGCGCCGCAACCGCGAGCGTCGCGAGCAGCGCTGGCGCCGCGCGCACGCCGAGCCCGCTCAAACGCCTATGTTCGGAGAAACTCATCGAACGCCAACCAGGCCGCGAGTCTATTGAATCCACAGGCTGGTGGCCAGCACTCGACCGGGACGCAGCAGCACCCGCAGCAGGGCGGGCAGCGCCACGATCATGCCCACCACCGCGCCCGCGATCAGGGCGGTGCCCGGCACCGCGACATGGCTGGGGAGCACCAGCTTGCTGAGCGCGAGCTCGGTGCCGACGGCCGCCAGCGACGCAAAGAACGCCCAGCGCGCATACGCGAGCGACTCGAGCAGGTTGACGAGCATCGTCACGAGCGCCACACAGCCGAAGCCCACGAACAGGCTGAGCCGGTTAGTGCCCGAGGTCCACTGCCCGATCGCGATCACCACCGCCGACAGCACCACGGTCGTGCCCACCAGGCGCGCGAGGGAGCCGAGAAAGATGCCCATCGCCGAGCCACGAAAGTTGCGCTCGTTGGCATGCTCGATCCCCACGCCCTGAAGCCCCCGCGGCACCGCGTCGTAGAACTTCCACAGGTAGTACCCGCCCCAGAAGCTGCCCAGCACCGACGGCAGCAGCGCAAGCGCCGGAAACGCGCCGTGCACGCCCCAGCCGAGACTGGAGTCGCCGACGAGCAGCCCCCCGAGCGCAAGGCCGATCGCGCCCGCCCACAGCGCCCGCCCCACGCGCCCCGCGGGTTCGTCCGAGCGCCCGCCGCCCGTCGCCACCCCGACCACCGCGCCAAGGACCACCACCGCCGTCAAACCCTCCAGCAACGGGTAGGCGGAGACGTCCTGGCGCAGTCCGATCACCGCTCCCACCAGCAGCGCGCCGTAGGCAAGCGCCCAGCCGCGGCGCGCGAGCACCGTGCCCCCCACCCAGATCGCCACGAACATGCCCGCCAGCGGACCGTAGGCGTGCAGCGTCATCAGCGGCGCCTCGATGCACAGCAGCGCGAGCGCGGCCACGATCATGCGGTCGTGCGCCAGGCAGGCAAGGCCCGAGCGACGGCTCAGATAGCGGCTGCGCATCGCCCACTGCAGCGCCAGCGTCAGCGGCAGCGCGAGGATGATCGCCTGCTCCAGCACCGAGGTTCCGACCTGACGGCTGAGCGGTCCCGCCCACGACGCCACGGCGAGAATCGCGAGGATCAGGGCGATCGCCTCGGTCAGGACGCTGTCGCGCCGTCCCGACTCCTCCGTCGTGAACCTCCCGGGGGTCCACCGCGGTGGTTTCGGTGGCACGACCCTCGACCCCAAACTCAACGCGGCGTTGGCGCGCATCCCGCCCCACGCCTCCAGCACGACCGCGGCCTCCAGCACGTCCTGCGCGCCGCGCCCGAGCCGCGCCTCGATCACGCCCGTCGCATACTTGGATGGCTCGTGCTCCATGCCTATGCCCTCGCGCCGCTCATCGCCGCGCTCGTGAGCTCGCCCAGCAGGTCGCGATAGCCGCCCACACAGGCCGTGCGCGTGTACACGCGGTGCACGCGCTCAAACCCGCGCCGCCCCAGCCGCCTGGCCAGCTCGGGGTCGCGCAGCAGCGTCACCACCCCCGTGGCGAGCGCGTGCACGTCGCCCGGGGGCTGCACGATGCCGCACCCGCGCAGCACCTCCGGCACGCCGCCCACGGCGGTCGCCACGACCGGTCGCGCCTGCGCCATCGCCTCCAGGATCGACATCGGCAGCCCCTCGCTGATGCTCGTCATCAGCATCACATCCGCGTCGCGCACCACGCCGTTGGGGTCTTTGGTGGAGCCCATGAATTTGAAGTGGCGCTCGGCGCCGAGCTGGCGCGCAAGCTCCTCGCAGGCGCGCGCGTAGGTCTCCTGCCCTTTCGTGGGCGGACCCCAGTACTCGAATTTCGCCCCCGGCACACGCTGGCCGACCTCGACCGCCACGCGCAGCATCGTCTGCACGTCCTTCAGCGGATCGATCCGCCCCACCGAGACGATCTTCAGGTTGCCCGGCGGGTCGGTGTAGCTGCTCGGCGCCTCGATGCCGTTCTGGATCACGCGGATCTTCTCAGGCGCCACACCCAGCCCCCGCTCCCAGGTCGCATTCGCCTCGGTCACGGGCGCCACCCAGTCGGCCGCGGCATAGGCGGCGCGGCTGAGCCCGCGCGCCAGGCGGCTGGAGAGAAACCGCTCGCCTTGGGAGGAGGGGCTGCGCGCGGCCGCGAGGTAGGCCTCGCGCACATACACGCCGTGCTCTGTCAGCAGCATGTCGGTGCCGTGCAGGCGCTTGTGGATCAGCGCCGGGATCACCGCCCAGCCGGCGGCGGTCACGTGCAGCAGGTCGGTCTGCGGCGTCGGGATGCCGGCCGCGCGCGCGATCCAGTACACCGTTTGATAGAGCCGCGCGGCCTCCACCGCGTCGAGCTTCGGCGCGACGCCCGCGTCGGGGTGGTGTTCGCCCAGCACCTCTTCGAGCGCGGCGACGAACGTTTCCCACGCACGCGCGCCGCGAAACGCGGTGCGCACCGCGTCCGGCCTGCGCCGGCACCACAGCAGCGCCTCCAGCAGGTCCTCATAGCTTCCCTCCCAGGCGATCAGCGCGCGCATCAGTTTCGCCGGCAGGGTCTGCTTCGCATGGCGTTCGGGGCGCACCGTCAAGCGGCGTCGCGGCAAGCGCTCCGACCACAGTTCGATCTGGCCCACGACCTTCGCGTGGGACGGCAGCTCGAAGATCGCGCTGAGGCGCCGGTCGCCGGCCATGATCGGCAGGATCTGCCAGTCGAACTCGGGCAGCCCGCCGATCACCAGATCGCACCACGAGCTGACCCCCCCGACCGCATAGGGATAGGTGCCCTCGGTGGTCATCAGGATGCGCGGGCGGCGCGTGGCACGCGCGGGCGGCGCGGACACGGCATGCAGCCGTGCGGGCGCCAGCGTGTCCGAGCCATGCGCGTCCGGGATCGGCGCTTCCAAGCCATGCGCGCCCGGTGCCAGCGTGTCCAAGCCACGCGCGTCCGGGATCGGCGCTTCCAAGCCATGCGCGTCCGGTGCCAGCGTGTCCAAGCCACGCGCGTCCACGGCCAGCGTGTCCGAACCACGCGCGTCCGGGGTCGGCGCGTCGGCGGGCGCCTCTGCACCGATCGCGCTCTGCGGCGTCGCCATCAGGGTGCCGCTGAGCTATTGGAGCCGCTCGCGCCGAGGGGAGCGCCGGCCACCACCCGGGAACTGGCGTCGGCCTCCCGAGCCGCCGGCGCCATCGCCGGGGCGAGCGCCTGCAGGCGCTCGCCGACGGCGTCCATCGTCTGCTCGATCTCGCGACAGGCATCGAGCAGACCGTCGCGCAACACCAGGCACTCGGTCATCAAGCCCCATGCCTCCTCCAGCAGCGTCCACGTCTTCTCGTACAGGCGCTCGACATCGGCGTGCCCGGGATCGGCGCTCTGCAGTTCGGCCTCCAGGCGGCGCAACGGGTCGCCGTCGCGAGCCAGATCGGAGAGCTTGCCCTTCCCGGCCCCGTCGGGCTCGCTGGCAAGTTGTAGTGCTGGGCGTGATGTGGTCATCCGATTGGCCGCTTTCCTTGTCCCGTCGTCCTTGTCGAGAGCCAGCGCGCCGCACCCGGTCGCTTCCAAGAAACCAGCCCCTACACGCGGGTGGGGCAACGGTGCACGCCTGGCGCAACCAGTGTCCCCGCTGGCGGCTCCAGGCCCAATGGTCCACCCGCCTCATCTTGCGTTCATTGGTTGAACGCCAGATTGGCGAATCGCGGTTATGCTTGACGTCGCATGAGCTTTACAGGCAGGGATACGCCATCGAGCCCATGATCGACTCGCCCGCCACCGCGCTCGTGCTGCACAGCCGCTACGGGCACGCGATGATCAACACGGTCGCCGGGCTGATCGGCCTGCTCGCCGCGTTCGTTTTCGTCGAACGGTTGCGCTCCACGCGCAGCCGTCGCGACCTCGCGATCGCGATCGCGCTCGGCGCGCTCGGACTCGCCAACCTCGTGCTCGCGGCCAAACCGACGCTGACCGACTCGATCTCGCCGCCCCACGGCGTGCAGATCGGGCAGGCGACGCTCGCGACGCTGGCCGCGCTCGCGCTCGCACGCGACGCGCTGCGCGGCCACAACCGGCTCGAGGGCACGCTCGCCGCCGGCGTGGCGATGCTCGGCCTCGCCTCCTTCAGCTACGTCCTCTGGCCCTCCATCAACGTGGACCGGCTGCACCCGGGGGACTTCCTCAAGCTCGTCGCCGTCGCCACGATCCTGTATGGATGCCTGGTCGAGTTTCGCGCACTGCAGCGCGAGCTGGTCAAGCGCGTGGCCGTCGACGAGCGCCGGCGCATGGCGCGCGATATGCACGACGGCCTCGCCCAGGAGCTGGCGTTCATCGCCAGCCACTCCCAGCGCCTGCAGCACACCGGCGAGGACGCCGCCACGATCGCGCACCTGCGCTCGGCCGCCGAGCGGGCGCTGCACGACTCGCGAACCACGATCGCGGTGCTGAGCGCCACCGACGAGCTGCCGCTCGACCGCCTGATCGAACGCACCGCCGACTCCTTCCGCTCGCGCTTCGGAGTCGAGATCGAGCTCGACCTGCAACAGGACGTGCGCGTCGACGACGAGTGGCGCAACGCGCTGCTGCGCATCCTGCACGAGGCGCTCAACAACGCGGTCCGCCACGGTTCCGCCGAGCACATCCGCGTCAGCTTCGGCGCCCGCGAGAACGGCAACGGGGCCACGCCCTCGCTGCGCATCGCAGACGACGGGGCCGGCTTCGACGTGCCCGCCGCCGTCAGCGCCTCCAGCGGCCTCGGCCTCACCAGCATGCAGGAGCGCGCCGGCCTGCTCGGCGGCAGCCTGCGGATCGCCTCGGCCCCCGGAGCGGGCACCGTGGTGGAGGTGATGCTGCCATAGCCGAGCGGCTGCGCATAGTGCTCGCCGACGACCACGCCACGGCACGGCTCGGCGTCCGCCTGGCCCTCGAAGAAGGCGACTTCGAAGTCGTCGCCGAGGCCGTGGACGCCCGCGGCGCGGTGCAGGCCGCGCTCGAGCACCGTCCCGACCTGTGCCTGCTGGACGTCTACATGCCCGGAAGCGGCATCGCCGCCGCCGGCGAGCTGGCCGAGGCGCTGCCGGGCATGCCGATCGTGATGCTCAGCGTCAGCGACACCAACGACGACCTGTTCGACGCGCTGCGCGCCGGCGCCTGCGGATACCTGCTCAAGGACACCGACCCGGGCCGGCTGCCGCGCGCGCTGAGCGCCGTCCTGGAGGGCGAGGCACCACTGCCGCGCGTGCTCACCGCACGACTCATAACCGAGTTTCGCCGCCACGGCAAAGAGCGGCGCATCGCCGGCTCCGACGGAAGCCTCGTCACGCTCTCCGAGCGCGAGTCCGAGGTACTGGAGCTGCTGCGCGACGACCTCAGCACCAAGCAGATCGCTCAGCGGCTGGGAATCTCACCGGTCACGGTACGGCGGCACCTCTCCGAGGCCCTGCGCAAGCTGCGGGTCACAGATCGCGACGCCGCCCTGCGCCTGACCGGGGAGTCCTCCCCGCGATAGGCCCAGGGCTCAGGCCGGGGCGACGGTGCTGGCGGGCACGCGGACCGCCAGGTACCCCGGGATCGCGACGATCGCCGTCGCGACCGCGCTGACGATCAGAAAGCTCGACAGCGCTATCAGCGCTTCGACCCCGAGCGCGACCGGCAGGCCGGTGACCGTCGCAAGCGCGTGGCTGATCAGCAGCTGCCCGTAGAGCCCGAAGAGCGCGCCGGTCGAACAGCCGGAGACGAGCATGATCGCGCTCTCGCACAGCAGCCAGCGCCACAGCACGCCGCGGCGATACCCGTCAACCTTCATGAACGCGATCACGCCTCGTCGCTGCCACAGCATCGAGGCCATCGCCCCCGCGATCGCAAGCGCGCCGGCGATCAGGATCAACAGCTCGATCTGCTCGAAGTGCGACAGCCCCTGATCGATCAGCGCGTAGTGGCGCGCTCGACGCACGCCGAGCGTTTCCACCGACAGGCCCCTCCGCCCGCCGAGAGCCCGCGCCAGCAGGCGGCGCACGGCGCCCGGCGAGGCGCCGGGCTCGGTTCGGATCTCATACGCGCTCGGCTCGCCCGAGCCCCACGCCCGCGCATAGTCGCCCGCGTTGAGGACGATCGCCCCGGGCGACCATCCGAGATTCGTGCTCAGCGCCGCCACCCGCAGCCGCACCGGCCGCGGCGCGGGCAGCACGAACACCGAGCCGATGCGCAGACGCCTTTCTGCGGCAAGCGCCTGCGAGAGCACCGCCCAGCCCCCTTCCCGAACACGCGAGTCGGCTCTCGCCAAATCCCCCTCGGCCAGCTGGCTCGGCGGAATCGGCTGTTGCGTGCCGGACGGGGGAGCGCGTATCCACAGCCTGCGATCTCCCCAATCGAGAAAGCTGCCGCGATAGACGCCGACCGCGGCGACCCCGGGCAGGGCCCGCAACCGGCGAACGTCCACGCCGCGGAACGGCGCGGTCGCAAACAGTCCCGCTTCGCCGCCGGGGGCAACCCACACGTTCGCGCCCTCATCGATCGCGCTGGCCGAGCCCTGCAGGCCACGCTGCAGGTTCAGCTTCGCGCCGCCCACCGAAACAGCGCCGAAGACGGCGATCGCGCCGGTCGCCGCGACCGCCAAAGACCGCACCCGAGTGCGCGGGTTGCCCAGCTCGCTGACCGCCAGAGCGCTGGCCGCACCGTCGAGAAAGCGCTCCTGAAAGCGGTCGAAGCACGCCACCAGCAGATCGAACAGCAGCGGCAGCAAGCAGGCCAGCGCGACCGCCAGCGCCACGATCCCGCCAAACCAGCCCCTGCTGCGAAACAGGATCACGACGGTCGTCAGCGCCAGGCACGCCACGCCAACCACGACGCGGGCGCCGGCCCACGAACCGGAGCTGCCCGACGCCCGCGCCTCGCCGCGACCCGGGTCGCCGGCGAGCAGGTCGCGCAGCGGCCAGATCACCCCCAGGCAGGCCGCGAGGATGCCCGCCACGCAGGCGAGCACGATGCTCTGCGGGCTGACGACGCGTTCGCTGCCGATCGGGAACGCCGCCGTCAGGTATCCCGGCGTCGAGTGAAACACGGAAACCGAAAGCAGCTCGCCGATGCCGAGGCCGGCGAGGCATCCGAACGCGCCGATCGCGCCGGCGTCGAGGAGCAGTATCTGGGCGATCATGGCGCGGGTCGCACCCTGCGGGCGGATGTCTTCGATCAGCCGGCGCCGAGCGGGGGCGGTGAGGAACATCGCCGTGAGCGCAAACATGAAGCCCACCAGCGCGCTGATCGCCGAGAACACGCTTTCTCCCTGACTCTCCGTGGAGGACGCGACCCCGAACAGCGTCGCGTCGAAGTCGGCGGGCTCGACGTTCGCTTCCGCCCCGGCGGCCAGCCCCACCAGCGCGCTGTGCACTTCGCGCTCGTGCCCGGGCTCGACGCGCACGAAGACGCGGCTGATCCTCGCGGGCAGGCCGGCGAGTCGCTGCGCGTATGCAACGGGGGCGATCGCGACCGGGCTGTGCGCCAACGCGCCGATTTCGCCTTCGCCCAGGACCGCACCGAGCAGAACTTCGGGGGTCTCGCCGCGGATTTGCAGGCTGACGGTTTCCAGGGCGCGCGCGCCGAGCGCCTCCGCGACCGGCGCCGGCAGGGCGATCGCGTGCAGCCTGGACAGCTGCCGAGAGGAGAAGCGGCGCAGCAGCGCGCCGTGCGCGTGGATGTCCCGCGGGTCCACCCCGAGCAGGAAGACGGCGCGCGCGCCGCGCGGCCCGACCACGCTCGCCTGTGCTTCGAGCACGGGGAATGCGCGCGCGACCCCCGGCAGATCCCGCACCCGATCGAGCACGCGTTCCTCGAAGCCGTCCGGCCCGCGAGCCTCCACCTGCAGCTGCGTATCGCCCACGATCTCGCCCGTGAGACGCCGCACGGACTGCACGAGGCTCGTGCTCGCGACCTGGGAGGCAAACAACAGCGCCACGCCGACCGCTATGCCGAGCACCGCGAATGCCTCCTGCACGACCGCCGCCCGCGAGGCCATGCGTGCGCGATAGAGGCGCAGCAGATCGGAGAAGCGCATCAGGCTCGAGCGCGCGCCACGCGCGAGGCGCCGCTCATCGACGCAGCCGTCCCGGAGTGGATTTCGCCGGCTTGCCTCTCGCCGCTTCGCGGGCCCATACGCCCGACATGCTAAGAGTCTGTCCGGAAACTTGGGTGCGTGGATGTTGAGTGCATGACCAAGTGCCGCTGGGACGCAGGCCCGAGGACAACGCGGCACGCCGCGTCAGGTGCCCGCCAGACGCGTGCACGAGTTTCCAGACAAACTCTAACCAATCGATCGCGGCTCAATCCCGAGCGCGGGAACGATTCGGGTTTGGTCGTGAGTTTCGAACAGACCCTAAGCCCGGCTGCGCGAGCGCCCGTCGGCGGCGAGGTTGAACTCGCACCAGACGAGCGTGCCGATGCCGCGCTCCACGCCCCACCGATCGGCGACGCGATCGACGATGAACATGCCCCAGTCTTCGCTGTTCATCCTCGCAGACATGCCGACCGCGACGTCGGCACGACGCTCGAGCACCTCGGCCCGCACCGAGCGCTCGTCGCGATACACGCCCAGTTCGATCTCCTCGACCCCGGTCGAGCCGCCGTTTTGAACGCCTTTCGTCACCAGCTCGCTGACGCACAGCGAGATGTCGTAGAACAGCTCCGGCTCGAAGTGCTCCTCCCACTCGCGCAGCGAGCGGCGAGCGGCGCCGACGGCCTGCGGCAGACCGCGGAACCTGAACCTGCGCTCGGTCTCGCTCAGGACGATCGGCGTGAGCGGACCGGCGGCGTCCCACACGGTCATGCCGGCATCGAGCGGCCCAAGCCGCGCCACGCCCGCGCCCGCCCCACGGGCGGCGAGGGGCAGGCGGGAAAGCTCTGCTTCGGTGCTCAGCACGCTTGGACCGAACGGCTTGGACACAGGATTCCTTTCCTTGGGCTGGTACGTGGGTGGGGGAGCTGGGAGCGGATCGCGTTTTGAAAGCTAGGAGGACACTACCCTCTCAGCGCTCGCTCCATTCCCCGACACGTGGGCGTCTACAGTGCCAGATGGTGGCACGGGCGCCGCCGCGCTGTCAAGCATGCCAGCAGATCTTCACAGGCAGACCTCGCGCGCTGCGCCGCGGCCCAGCCTACTCGACCGTGACGGTCTTGGCCAGGTTGCGCGGCTGATCCACGTTCAGGGCTCGTGCGCGCGCCACGTGGTAGGCCAGCAGCTGCAGCGGCACAACCGCGAGGATGCTCTGCAGCAGCACGTCGGTATTGGGTATGTAGACGACCTCCTCGGCGTGCTCGGCGATCTCCTTGCTGCCCTCGGTCGCGATCGCGAACACGCGCGCCCCGCGCGCCCTCACCTCCGAGACGTTGGAGAGCATCTTGTCCATCACGCTCAGGTCGGTCGCGACGCACACGACCGGCGTCTGCGCGCCGAGCAGCGCGATCGGACCGTGCTTCATCTCGCCCGCCGCATACGCGTCGGAGGGGATGTAGGAGATCTCCTTGAGCTTCAGCGCGCCCTCCATCGCCACCGGCAGCCCCGACAGGCGCCCGAGGAACAGGAAGAACTCACAGCCCGCCAGACGCTCGGCCAGCTGACGCACCGGCAGCCCGACCGAGGCAAGCACGCCGTCCACCCGCGAGGGCAGCAGGCCCAGCTCCTCGCGCAATCGCTCCAGGCGCCCCGCCGAGAGCGTGCCGCGCAGCTGCGCCATCCGCAACGCAAACCCGTACAGCGCCGCGACCTGCGCCACGAACGTCTTGGTCGCGGCGACCCCGATCTCGATGCCCGCGCGCGTGAACAGCACACCGTGGGCCTCCTGTGTCACCTGGCTGCCGGGCACGTTGGTCAGCGCCAGCGCGCTCGCACCGCACTCCCGCGCGAGGCGCATGGCCGCGAGCGTGTCGGCCGTCTCCCCGGACTGGGTTATGCCGATCACGAGCGTGTCGTCTCCCAGCAGCGGCGTGCGATAGCGAAACTCCGACGCCAGGTCCACCTCGACCGGTATGCGAGCCCACTGCTCCAGCGCCACGCGGCCGGCCAGCCCGGCGTGGTAGGAGGTGCCGCAGCCGACGATCACGACGCGGCCGACGCCGCGCAGGCGTGCCCGCTCCAGGCCGATGTCCGGCGAGTCGACATCGCGGTCGAGCCAACCCTCCAACGTGTCGGCCACGGCGCCGCTCTGTTCGTGGATCTCCTTGAGCATGAACGTCTCGAAGCCGCCCTTCTCCACGACGTCGTCGTCCCAGTCGACATTCACGGGACGCAGCGGACCGCTCACGCCGCTCGGGTCGAGGACACGCGCACGATGCGGCTCCAGCACGGCGATCTCGCCCTCCCTGAGCACCTGAACCCGTCGCGTGTCCTTCAGGAACGCGGGGATCGCCGAGGCCACGAAGTGCTCCTGCTCGCCGACGCCGACGACCAGCGGACACTCCCGCCGCGTGCCGACCAGCAGGTCCGGGTGCTCGGCGCTCATCGCGACGAACGCGAAATGGCCCCGCAGACGCTGTAGCGTCCCCCGCACAGCCGCCGTCAGCTCGCCCCGGTAGAGACTCGCGAGCAGATGGGCGACCACCTCGGCGTCCGTCTCGGAGCTGAACCGAACACCCTGAGCGCTCAGCTCCTCGCGCAGCGCGAGATGGTTCTCGACGATGCCGTTGAGCACGATCTGAACGCTCCCGTCGGCGCTCGCGTGGGGGTGAGCGTTCTCCCAGGTGACGCCTCCATGGGTGGCCCAGCGCGTGTGGCCGATGCCGGTGGTGGGCTCCGCCGCGGCGTTTGCCACCGCGCTCGCGCGCCTGGTGGCGACGCCGCCTCCGGCCAGCGCCAGATCCGCGCCTCCCGCGCCCGCGCGCTCGAGCTCTCCTCGGGCGGCCAGCGCCTCCCGCAGCGAGGCGAGATTGCCGACGGCGCGAACCGACTCGATGCGCCCCTCGCGCTGCAGCGCGATACC
The DNA here is from genome assembly GCA_963831995.1 of uncultured Solirubrobacterales bacterium. Lineage (GTDB taxonomy): Bacteria > Actinomycetota > Thermoleophilia > Solirubrobacterales > Solirubrobacteraceae > Palsa-744. Next base: position 350,634 of record CAWHSI010000005.1, read on the forward strand.
AGCCGAGTCATAGCCGCGATACTCCAGGCGCTCCAAACCCCGCAACAGGATCTGCTCGCACGGCCTGCGACCGACGTACCCGATTATCCCGCACACGGTGGTCTGCTCCTTCCTTGGACTCCACCGGTTTCGAGCACCCCGCCCCCAAATTCTCCAAGAATCCGAACCGATGTATATAAGCCGACTTGGCTGGCCATCAATTAGACGGCCTCCGGGCGGTGCCGGTCAATGGCTCCATCGACTCATAGCGATGTTCAACGCATGAACGCGAGCGACGCTCCGAGGGACACTCGCTCTAGACTCCGATCGCGATGCCACCGCCGATCAAAGTGGTTGTAATCGACGATCACGTGCTGTTTCGCTCCGGGCTGCGCGAGCTGCTGGAGCAGGAGGAGATCGCGGTCGTCGGGGAAGCCTCCAACGCCGAGTCGGGCCTGGAGACGATCGCGCGCCACACACCGGACGTCGTCGTAATGGACCTGAGCCTGCCGCGCATGTCCGGTCACGAGGCGATCCGGCGAATCGCGGAGATATCTCCGCAGACGCGCGTGCTCGTGCTGACCATCTCCTCGGAGGAGGCCGACGTCACAGACGCCGTGCTCGCCGGCGCCTGCGGCTACCTGCTCAAGGACGCCTCGGTCGAGGACATCGTCGCCGGCGTGCGGGCGGCGGCAATCGGCGACTCGATGGTCTCGCCGCGCATGGCCACCGCGCTGCTGCGCCAGCTGCGCGGCCACCGCCGGGGCAACCCGAGCCCGGCAACCGACATCCTCTCCACACGAGAGCTCGAGGTCCTGCGCCTGGTTGTCGAGGGCAAGGACAACGCCGCGATCGCTCAGGAGCTGTTCATCAGCCCCTACACGGTGAAGAACCACATCTCCAACATCCTGCTCAAGCTGGGCGTGGAGAACCGCCTGCAGGCAGCCGTATTCGCCGTGCGCGACTCGCTGGTTTGACGGGCCGCGTTCAAGGCCCGCCAAACCGCGACGCGCCGGCGGGGCCGAGCGGGGACAGTCATCCGGGCAAAGCGGGATCATGAGCGTTGTGAACCGAACCCCCGCGGCGCCCACGATCGTTACGCTGCACATGCACAGCGGCGCGAACGTCGAAGCCCACGGCGGCCGCGGCGCGGCCGGTGTCGGTGGCCACGGGCGCTCGCGGGCGCGGGCGCGGAGCCGCCGCCGCGAGCGGGCGCCGCGGTGCACGGGCGCGAGCGGCCTCTGAGCGCCAGGACAGAACCCGATCATGCCCCAAGCCTCGACCCCTCTCCCAATACCGCCCCCACCGGGCGGCGTACCGCCCGGGGCGACCCTGCCGCCGGGCCCGACGGTCCCCGAGCCGCCCCGGCGCGGCTGGTGGATCGCGCGGCGCTTCCTGCTCGGCACGCTCGCCGTCGCGCTGTTCGCCGGCGCCGGCACCTACGCGCTGATTCGCAAAGAGGTCTCGAGCGTCGTCGCCGCGCTCGGCCAGAACAAGCCCGTCAAGGTCGCCCCGAAAGTGCTCGTGCCGACCAGCCAGGGCGAACCGGAGACGCTGCTGCTGGTCGGCAACGACGAACGCCGCCACACGACCACCGCGCCGGTGCTGCCGCACTCCAACGAGATGCTGCTCGTGCGCATCGACCCGAGCAAGCCCACGATCTCGATGCTCTCGATCCCGCGCGAGCTGCGCGTCACCTTCACAGCGCCCAACGGCGAAGTCATCACCAACCGCATCAACTCCGCCTACACCTACGGCTACGAGGAGAACGGCGGCACCTCCGGCGGGGTCAAGCTGATGCTCGAAACGATCAAGAGCCTGCTCGGCATCACCGTCAACCACGTGTTCGTGACCGACTTCAAACGCTTCGAACACGCGGTCGACGAAATCGGCTGCGTGTACATGACCGTCGACAAGCGCTACTACCACAACAACAGCGAACCCGGCGCCGAACAGTACTTCGAAATCAACCTGGAGCCGGGCTACCAGCGCCTGTGCGGCCAGCAGGCGCTCGAATTCGTCGCCAACCGCCACGAAAGCACCTCGCTGATCCGCGACGCGCGCGACCAGCGCTTCCTGCTGGACGCCAAGGCGCAATACGGCTCCACCCTCTTCGAAAACCGCGAAAAGTTCGAGAAGGTGCTCGGCAAGGCCGTACAGACCGACCTGCACGGCGAAGAACAGGTGCTGCAGCTGCTCGAGCTCCTCGCCGAAGCGTCCGGCAAGCCCGTGCGCCAGGTGCCCTTCCACGTGAATCTGCTCGCAACCGAAGACACCGCCACACCACAGCAGCTGCAGGAAGCGACGCGCTCCTTCCTGGCGGGCACCGCCGCGATCCCCAAGCACAAGCTCAACAGCGCCGTGCGCGCGGTCAAGGACCATCACGCGTCCCTCTCCGCCGTGCACCTGCTCTCCCCCACGCCGAGCTCCACGCTCGCCGAAGCACGCGCTGAAGCGGTGCACCTGCCGTTCCCGCTGGAGGCGCCCCAGTATCAGAAGATCACCGCCGAATCCGCACCCGACGAACTGCTGCGCTACGGCATCCAGAGCCCCAACGGCCGCCACCGCTACCCCTCCTATGTGATCGTCGTGCAGGAGGGCGAACTGGGGCAGTACTACGACATCCAGGGCAGCGTGTGGAACGGACTGCCGCTGCTCAACGGCCCCAGCCAGGAAGTTCGCATCGGCTCGCGCACCTACAGCCTCTACTACGACGGCGAACACATCAAGACCGTCGCCTGGCACGAAAACAAAGCGGTGTACTGGATCGAAAACACGCTCACCTACAGCCTCTCCCCCGAAGCGATGGTGACGATCGCGCGCTACACCCGCCCGGTCGGCAACCCCTCGACACCGGCGCCGGCCGCGACACGCCGCGCGAGCGTGCACGACGTCACGCTGCCGCCGCGCAACCCCAACGCAAGCAGCACCGCCTCGAACATCGAGGCCGCGCTCGGCCTGCTCAGCCTCGCGATCGTGGCGCTGCTCGGGGTCGGGCTGATCTGGCGCCAGCGCGAGCTCAAACGCCTGCGCGCCCAGGTCGCCGAGGCGCTCGCGCTCGACGCGCGGCGACGGCAGGTCGGCGCCGGGCCCGCCGCGCGATAGTCGCCCGCAAGGGCGGCGCCCACCCGCTGGAAGGCGCGACCGCGCCTCGACGCGACCCACGCCGGGACGCGTCAGCTCATTTCCACGTAGCCGCTGGCTTCGGTCGGGCTGCGCACGTTGGCGGCGACCTTGTTTTCGTAGTTGCCCTCGATCGTCTGGATCTGCCCGTTCGGGAGCACGTCGCGCACGATCCCGACGTGCTCGTCGCCGAACACGATCAAATCGCCCGGCTTGGGCACCACGCCCGGCCCGTTGGGTATCGCCCGGCCGGTGCTCTGCGCCCACGACCAGATGCCCGCCACGTCGCCCAGCCCCTGTCCGGCGGCGCCGAGCGGCTCGCCGGCCTGCCGCGCCACCCAGGAGGCGAAGTAGGCGCACCAGGGCGCGCCCGGGACAGCCCCTTCGGTCGCGCTTCGATACTGCGCGATCGCCGGCGATTCGTTGGACCCCGGCGGCTGCTCGGTCTGGCCGAGCTGGCTTTCGGCGATCGCGACGATCCGCGCACCCGGCCCTTCGGCCGACGGCGGCGGCGAAACCGCCGCCACGCCGCTCGCGCGGGCCAGCGCTGCCGCGAACGAGGATTCGCCGCTTGCGGCAGATGCTTCGCTCGTCGTCGGCGCTTCGGCGCCACCGCTCGGCCCGACACGCGCAGCGCCGAGCAGGAGCGCCGGATCGGCGAGCGCCTGCCTGATCGCGCTGACCTGCGCAAGCGTCGATTCGATGGACATCGCCCCGGTAGTCGGCAGCGACACGCGGCGGTTGAGCGCTCCCGAGCCGGCGGGCGGAGTCGTTAAAGAGAACGGGCGGCCGCTGGCCGCCCGTTCCGTTCGCTGTTCCCTCGACGATCAGCGACTACTGCAGGAGCTTCAGCACGGCCTGCGGTTCGGCGTTGGCCTGAGCCAGCACCGACACACCGGCCTGCTCGAGAACCTGCAGCTTGGTGAAGTTCGTCATTTCCGCCGCCATGTTGACGTCGGTGATGCCGCTCACGGCCGAGGACAGGTTCTGGCTGTAGGTTTCCAGGTTCGACTCGGTGTACTGGATGCGATCCTGCACCGCGCCGAATTCGCCGGCGAGCGCCGACACCTTGTCGATCGCTTCGTCGATGCCCTTGATCGGTTCGGTGCCTTTGAGTTCGATCTTTTTTTCGATCGACGTCTTCAGATCGGCGGTCTTGACCCCGATCACTTCGCCGTCGTTGGCGCCGACCTGGAAGGAGATCGTCGCTTCTTTGCTGAGCAGATCGATGCCGTTGAACTGAGTCGTTTCACCGACTCGTTCGATCTCAGAGGTCAGCTGCGTGACCTCGGAGTTGATCGCTTCCTTGTCCGCTTCGGAGGTCGTGCCGTTGGCGTACTGCACCGCGAGCTCGCGGATGCGCTGCAGCATCTGCTCGACGTCGTTGAGCGAGCCCTGAGCCGTCTGCGCGAGCGAAACGGCGTCCTGGCTGTTCTGGGTGGCCTGGTTGAGGCCGTTGACCTGACCCTCCAGGCTCTGGCTGATCGCATAGCCGGCGACATCGTCGGCGGCCGAGTTGATCTTCAGACCCGATGAGAGGCGCTGCATCGCCAAGGAGAGCGAGCTCTCCGTGCTGTTGAGGTTCCTGTTGGCGTCCATCGCCGACAGGTTGGTGTTGATCATGAGGGACATGCGTTCATCTCCTTGATGACGGTTTGTTGTCGGTCCCGAGCCGGCTCCATGCCAGCTCTTCCGGGTTATCGCCGAGGGGCGGCGAAACTTGAGCTGAATTCACCCCGGCATGGACGAATACCTCTGTCCGCAACATTTCCTGCACGAAGCGCCGCCTCAAGCGAGCACGTCCACGTGCGGACGCCCGTCCTCGCCCTCCTCGCCCCGCCCAGACTGCTCGCCCGGGGGTTGCTCGCGACGCTCGCGCCGCCCCTCGTCCTTGGCGGGACGATCGCGCTCGCGCGAAACCCGCTCCAGCCGCTCCACCGGCGCTCTGCCGGCGCGCGCGATCGCAAGCGGGCTGGAGGAGATGGGAGGAATCGCGTCCATCGCCCGCCGCCCGCTCTACGCGGCCCTCGCGTCCGACCGCGCCGCCGGCAGCGCGCCGGGCTCCTCGGCGGACGCCGCGCTCGCGCTCCCGAGCAGCTGCTGTTCGCGACCCTTGAGCTCGAGCACCACCAGTCGGCGCCACACGAACAGAGCGCCCGCCCACGCAGCCACATAGCAGACGGCGCCCGCCACCAGCGCGCGCAGGCCCGCCTGCGCGAGCGTGCCGGTCGGCAGCGACAGATACCCGGCGATAAAGAACCCCGCGAGCCCGCCCCAGCCCTTCGCGCGGCCCACCGAGCGCGCAGCGCGCGGGTGGGCCGCCACGCTTGGCGCGCCCTGCGCGTCGGGCGAGCCCTTGGCCGACTTCGCGCCCGCCTTGCCCTTGCGCCCGCCCCCCTTGCGCTCCCCGCCCTTCGTCGCCGTCCTGGCCGAGGCCGCCGCGGCCCCGCCCTCCGGCAGCGCCGCCGGCGGGGCCTGCACCGGCGCCGTCGCCGGCGCCTCCCGCACGAGTGTTCCGGCCTCAGATGCCATCGCGCTCATCGACCTGCAGCATACGGCGCCGCTCGGCGCTTTCGCCCGCGAATATGAAGCGCACCACGCGCTTGCGACTGGGCTCGCCCATCTCGCTGAACACGATCGCGCGATGCCCCCTGGTGTCGGCTCGAACGACCCTACCCCTCCCCACAATCGGCTCCTCGCCCGCCACCAGAGAAAGCTCGAACTCGACCTGCTCCCCGATCGCCAGCACGTCCGGCCCCGCGAGCAGCAGCCCGCCGCCCGCCAGCTCAACCGCGAAGGTTCGGATCGGGCGCCGCTCGCCGCCCACGTACACGCGCACCGGCCGCTTGGCCCTGAAGCGCACGAATTCGCGCCGCTGAATCACCGCAGCAGCGTCGCCGCCAGCCCAGCCGGGTCGAGCCGGCCCAGTCGCCATCCGCCCGCGCGGGCACGGTCGAGCGTGTACTCGGGCGCCAGCCCGAACGCGCACGCCGCCTCCACCGCCACTCCGATCTGGTCGGTCTCATCCGCGTGGGTCACCGCCAGCGCGTTGGCGCCGAGCGGGCGCAGCGCCGCAAGCAGCTGCGCGGAGGCCCTGGCGCCGAGCGTGGCCGGCAGCGCGACCGCCACGCGCTCGGGCCGCAGCTCGCCGAGCAGAACCGCGAGCCGGCGCATCCCCGAGCGCTCGCCGAGCGACAGCGCCGGCGTGTCCACCACGAGCAACCCCTCGCGGCGAGCCCTGCGCAGCGCCCGGATCGAGCGCTGCGCATCGATCGGCGTGGGCCTCATCAGATACGGGCTCAGGAGCATCCGCAGCTCGCCGCCCGTGCCCGCGCGCACGAGCGTGGCGCAGCTCGCCGGCAGCGGCGAGCTCTTGCGATACGCCGCCAGCAGCGCCGCGCAGCAGCTCGTCTTGCCCGACCCGCCAGGCCCCACCACGACGATCGCCCCGCCGCTGCTCGGCAGGGGCCGCGCCACCGGTATCCGCTGCGCCAGCGCGGCGCGCACCGCCTCGCCGAGCCCCGCCCGCGGCGCCAGCGGCAGGATGTGGGCGGCGGCCGCGTCGATCAGCTCGCCCGCGAAGCTCTCGCTCACACCGAGCTCCAGCAGCCCGCGCCCGATGTTGGCGCGGGCGCGCGCGTGAGCCGGCGGGGCCGCCCGCGGCCGGCTGGGGCGCGCCGGCCTCATCGGCTGGGGCGGCGGCGATTGCGGTGGTGGCGGCGGCGACCAGGCCGCCCGCTCCAACACGACCGCGAAGGGGCTGGGCGCACCGGGAGAGTCCGCCGGGGGCGCCATCGAGCTGGCAGCGAGCGGCTCCAACGCGCCCGCCGGCGGCGCCTGCGAAGTGGCTCCGCTGCGCGCCAGCTCGGCCAAGCGCTCGGTCACATACGCGCCGTCGGGCCGCAACCGCGGCGGCTCGCGCTCGTAGAAGGGCCGGCGCTGCGGCGCCTGCGGCGGCGGTTCGTGCTCGAGCGCCGCCGGCGACCCGTACTCCTCCTGGCGCGCATCGGCCTCCCCCCGCCCCAGGCGAAGCGGAGAGGGCAGCGGGAGATCCTCCTCGTCGTCGTACACATCCACGTGCGGTCCGCCCTCGGTCGCCTCGAGCTCCACGAACGGACGCTGGAAGAACCCGGCCAGCCCCCCGGTCAGGCCCTCGCGGCGGCGCACGATGATCGCGTCCGCGCCCAGCTCGCGCTGAATCCGCGGCAGCAGCTCCTCGACGGTGCGCCCCCGGTAGGTGCGCGAATCGGGGCGCGCCCGGCTCATGGCGCCCTGCTCATGCGTGTATGACTCCGATGGTCTCAACGTCGATTCCCGGTGCGATCTCGTTGTAGGAGCAAACTGGAAGGTGAGGCTGGGCCTGGGCGATCAGCCGGCGCAGGTGCCGCCGCACCCGCGCCGAGCACAGCAGCACCGGCCGCGCGCCGCGGCCCGTGGCGTGCTCGACCTGGGAGCGAAGCGCACCCACGATCGCCTGCGCGCGCGGGGGATCCATCGCCAGGTACTCTCCGTCTGCCGTCTGGGTTATCGAGGTCGCAACCTCCTGCTCGATCGCGGGATCGAGGGTTATCGCTCGCAAGCGCAACTCCTCGTCCAGGTGGGGCGCCGTGATCGCGCGGCCAAGCGCCTGGCGCGCGTACTCGGACAATAGGTTCGTATCCCGGGTTATTCGCGCCTTGTCGCCGATCGCCTCCACGATCGTGCCGAGATCGCGGATCGGCACCCCCTCCGACAGCAGCAGCTGCAACACCCGCTGGATCTCCCCCAGCGAGAGCATCTCCGGCACCACCTCCTCGACGACCGCCGCGTTTGACTCCTTGAGCTTGTCCAGCAGCGCCCGCACGTCCTGGCGGGTGAGCAGCTCGGCGGCATGCGCGCGGATCGTCTCGGTCAGGTGGGTCACGATCACCGACTCCGCGTCCACGACGGTGTAGCCGAGCGCCTCCGCCTCCGCGCGACCCGACTCGTGCACCCAGATCGCATCCAGCCCAAACGCCGGCTCGCGCGTGGGAATGCCCTGCAGCGTCGCGATCGCGTCGCCCGGGTCCATCGCCAGCAGGTGCCCGGGCATGATCCGCCCGCGCGTCACCTCCGAGCCGCGCACCTTCAGCACGTACTCGTGCGACTCCATGCCCAGCTCGTCGTGGATGCGCACCGGCGGGATCACGAGCCCGAGGTCGGCGGCGATCTGGCGGCGAATCATGCTCACGCGCCGCAGCAGCGCGCCGGGATGGCCGGGGCTGCCGTTCACCAGCGGCACGAGCCCGAAGCCGATCGCGAGCTCCAGCGCGTCGACCCCCACCTCCGCCAGCGGCTCGACGCTCGCGGGCGCGGCGGTCAGCTCCGCCGCCCTGGCCTTCGCCTGCGCCTCGGCGGCCTCGCGCGCCTCGGGCATCCCGTCGCGCACCGCCCAGCCGACCGCGCCGAAGATCGCCGCGATGAAGAGAAACGGCAGCTTCGGCAGGCCCGGGATCAGCGCGAACAGCCCGATCGCCCCCGCCGCCACCATCGGCGCCCGGCGCTGGCTGAGAATCTGCCCGGCGATGTCGCTGCCGAGATCGCGGTCGGAGGCGGCGCGCGTGACGATGATGCCGGTGGCGACAGAGATCAGCAGCGCGGGAATCTGCGCCGCGAGGCCGTCGCCGACGGTGAGCAGCGAGTACTGGTGGGTGGCTTCGCCGAAGCCGAGCCCATGCTGGAGCATGCCCACGACGATGCCGCCGATCAGGTTGATCGCGGTGATGATCACCGCCGCCATCGCATCGCCCTTGACGAACTTCGAAGCGCCGTCCATCGCGCCGTAGAAGTCGGCCTCGCGCGCGATCTCCTGGCGGCGCGCCCGCGCCTGCTCGTCGGTGATCAGCCCCGCGTTGAGATCGGCGTCGATCGCCATCTGCTTGCCCGGCATCGCGTCGAGCGTGAAGCGCGCCCCCACCTCCGCGACGCGCCCCGCGCCGTTGGTGACCACCACGAACTGAATCACCACGAGGATCAGGAAGATCACGAGGCCCACGACGACGTTGCCGCCGACCACGAACTGACCGAAGGATTTGACGACGCTGCCGGCGTCGCCGGTCGTGAGGATCAGCCGCGTGACCGACACGTTGATCGCCAGGCGAAACATCGTCGTCAGCAGCAGCAGGCTCGGGAAGGAGGCGAAGTCGAGCGCCTTACCGAGATACATGGTTGCGACCACGATCGTCAGCGCCGCGGAGATGTTCAGCGTGATCAGCAGGTCCAGCAGCGCCGAGGGCAGCGGCACGACGAGCATCGTCACCACGCACACCACAGCCACCGCCGCGAGCAGGTCGGTGTGGCGCAGCAGCCGCTTGGCGCTCGGCATGTTCACCTGGACGTCCCCTCGGGGACCGCAACCCATGAATCGTGGCGTGTGGTTGACGCGCTCACGAGGCCATCCTCCGGCGCCCGGCCATGCGATACACGAACGCCAGCACCTGCGCGACCGCCGCATACAGTTCCCGGGGCACCAGCTGGCCGATCTCCGTGGAGGAGTGAAGCGCGCGGGCGAGCGGCGGGTTGGCGATCACCGGCACCTCGTGCTCCTGGGCCACGCGCCTTATCTGCGCGGCGATCAGATCCTTGCCCTTGGCCACCACTTCCGGCGCCGTGCGCGAGCCGTCGTACACCAGCGCCACCGCATAGTGGGTCGGGTTGGTCACAACCACGTCGGCTTTGGGCACAGCCGCCATCATGCGCGCGCGAGCGGCCTGCATCTGGCGGCGGCGCTGGGCCATTTTGATCTCCGCCGAGACGCCATACTGGCGCGCCTCCTCCTTGACCTCCTGCTTGGTCATGCGCAGCATCCGCTCGTGGCGGCGGCGCTTCCAGGCATAGTCGATCAGCCCGATCAGCAGATAGGCGATCGCGGCATGCTGGGCGATCGACAGCGCGCTCTGGCCGAGCAGCGCGCCGAGCGCGGTAGGCGACATCCCCACCTTCGCCGCCAGGGTGGCAAGGCCGGGAAGCAGCGCGAGCGTCGCCACCGCGCCGACCACCGCGATCTTCGCGACCGCCTTCAGCGCCTCGAACACGGCGTTCGGGCCCAGCAGGTTGCGCAGCCCCGACACCGGGTTGACGCGACGGAAATCCGGCGCGAGCGCGTGCGGCGAGGGCTTGAACCCGACCTGCGCCACACCGGCGAGCACGCCCGCGGCCATGCACGTCCCGGCAACCGGCACAACGCCGAGCGCGAGCGTGGACAGCGCCGAGTGCATCAGGTCGGCCAGACCCGCGGCGCTGGTCGCATGGGCGGGATCGGCGATCTCGGCGAGCGTCTCGCGAAAGCTCTCCGCCACCGCTTCGACGATGCGCGGACCGAGCATGCTCAGCGCGAGCAGCCCCGCGATCAGCACCACCGAGCCGCCGAGATCGGGGCTGCGCGCGACCTGCCCCCTCTCCCGTGCGCGCTTGCGGTGCTTGGGGGTGGCCTTCTCGGTGCGTTCGTCTCTGGCCATGGCTCACGCGACGTGCAGCGCGCCGAGCGCCGCGCCCACGCTCACCGAGAGCTGATCGGAGATCCAGTTGGCGATGAACGGCAGCGACGCGCCCGCCACCAGCAGCGTCACCGCCACCTTCGCCGGGAACCCGACGGCGAACACGTTCAGCTGCGGCACCACGCGCGAGACCACGCCGAAGGCCACATCCGTGATCAGCAGCGCCACCAGCACCGGCCCCGCGATCTCCACCGCCGCGAGCAGCACGCCCGAGAACACGCGCTCGGAGCCGGCGAGCAACGAGGACAGCCGCGGCGCGCTCGTCAGCGGAACGAGCTGAAAGGTGCGGCTGACGCCGCGCAGCGTCCACGCGTCGCCGTCGATGATCAGGAAGATCAGCGTGCCCACCAGCGAGTAGAAGCGCGCCATCACGGCCTCGCTGGCGCCATTGATCGGGTTGATCAGCTCGCCATAGGAAAACCCCGAGACGACATCGACGATGCCGCCCGCCGTTTCGACCGCGGCCATCAGCATCGCCAGCCCGAAGGCGAAGCCGAAGCCGACCAGCATCCCCTCGATCACGAGCCCGCCCAGCACCAGCGGGTCGCTCGGCACGTGCTGGCCGCGCAGCGCGATCGGCGTCAGCCCGATCGAGATGCCCACGGCGATTATCCCGCGCACCCTCGGCGGGATCAGCGAGCTGGAGAACAGCGGCGCGAGGAAGAACAGCGGCGTCACCCGCGCGAGCACGAGGACGAAGCCGACCAGCTCGTTGCCGGCAAGCTTGCTCAGCAGCTCGTTCACGAACCCACCATCGTCGGGATGGAGGTGAACAGCGCCGTGGTGTAGGCGACGAGCTGGCCGAGCATCCACGGCCCGAGCACGACCACGACCGCGGCGATGCCGACGATCTTCGGGATCAGCGTGAGGCTCTGCTCCTGGATCTGAGTTACGGCCTGGAAAATGCTCACCACGAGCCCTGCCACGAGCGCGACCAGCAGCAGCGGCCCCGCGATCTTCAGCGCGAGGCTCATCGCCTGGGAGGCGAGATTTACAACGGTGTCCTGATTCACGCGTGGCTCCTGTCGGTTGCCTGTCAGGTGTGGAAGCTCTGAACGAGCGCCTTGATGATCAAGTCCCAGCCATCCACCAGCACGAACAGCAGGATCTTGAACGGCAGTGAGATGAAGGTCGGCGGCAGCATGATCATCCCCATGCTCATCAGCGTCGCGGAGACGATCAGATCGATGATCAAGAACGGCAGGAAGATCAAGAACCCGATCTGAAACGCCGTCTTCAGCTCCGAGACGATGAACGCCGGTATCAGCACCTCGGTGGGCACTTCCGCACGCGTGTGCGGGGTCTTGGATTTGGCGAGGCTCACAAACAGCGAGATGTCCTGCACGCGCGTCTGGCGGAACATGAATTCGCGCATCGGTTCCTCGGCGCGCTCCAGCGCCGTGGTCGTGCTGATCCTGTTCGCGGCGAGCGGTTCGATCGCGTCGCGCTTGATCGCGGCGACCGTCGGCGCCATCACGAAGATCGTGAGGAACAGCGCGATGCCCACGAGCACCTGATTGGGCGGCTCGGTCGTGAGGCCCACAGCCGAGCGGATGAAGCCGAGCACGATCAGGATGCGGCTGAAGCCCGTGACCGTGAACAGAATCGCCGGCACCAGCGTCAGCCCGCCCACCAGCAGCAGGATCTGCACGGCGTTGCTGGAGCTCAGGTTCAACGACGCACCGTCCATTCGCGCAGGCGCTCGACCGCGCTGGCCGACGGCGAGGGCATCCGCATCGGGTCCGCTCGGCGTTCGCCGGACTCGAGGATCGCCTGGCGCGAGCGAGCGACCTCCCCGCTCGGCGAGGCGACCGTCGGCGTCGCGGAGGCCCCCGGGCGACTCGCCGAGGGAGCAGGCAGCGCCAGCCGCCGGCGGCGAGACTCGGGCGGCTGCGGCGCGGGCAGCAGGCCGGCCTCGCGCGCCTGCTGCTCGGTGTAGCGGTGGATCGGCGTCAGCCCGTGCTCGGCGCTGCCGAGCAGCAGGTAGTCGTTGCCGGCGCGCACCAGATGCACCGAGCGTCCGGAGGCGAGCGTCAGCGCCGCCACGCTCGACAGGCCGGCGCTCGCCACGCGCGGCTCGCGCCCCGCCTTGACCTGGCGCAGGATCCACGACAGACCCCATATCACGGCGATCACGATCGCCAGGCCCACGATCGTGCGCACGAGGCTGGCACCGCCCGAGCTCGTGTGCGCGGCCCCGCCGCCCCCGGACTGGGCCAGGTTCAGGGGCGTGTTTTCGCCCGTGCCGGCGGGCGCTCTGCTGGACCTGGACGGCGTGAACGCGCAGGCGGGGCTCGCCCACGCAAGCAGGCAGCCCGACAAGAGCGCGGCCACCTTCGTGGCCGCCCGGGGAAACGGGATCGTCTTAGTCATCGAGGGCGACTCCGAGGAAGAAGTCGCCCCCGGTTATCGGCCCGGGCAGGGAGGTCTTGAGGGCTCGGCGTCGAAGGGTTGGGCGCGTCGAGGCGGGCATCGCGCGTGGCGCGGCGATCAAGGGGCTTGACCGAGCGCTTTCCGGAGGCGGCAGCGTGTGTTGTATGTACTTTTTGGTTGCTAACCCTTCACTTTGTGAAGTGTAGGCAAGCTTTTTGACGATGCACGCATCCACCGACCAACCGTGTTGTGCTGGCCACCCAGCCGACCTGGGGGGCCCGCGCGACGGGCCCTAAACCAACCGCTCGACCCGCACGCCCCAGCTGCCGTCGCCCGTGACGACCAAACTGCCGCTGGCGAAGCAGAGGCCGTTGACGAACAGCTCGACCGGCGCGTCGGCCGCCTGGTCGAGCTCGAGCATGCCCCCCGGGGCAAGCTCCAGCGCGCGGCGCAGCGGGATGTGGGTGCGGCCCAGCTCGGCCCACACGCGCACGAAGATGCTGCGCAGGATCGCGCGGCTCTCGGCGCTCGCGCGCGCGCCGTCCACGTCGGCGCGCGCTCGCTCCAGCTCGGCGCGGCCGAGCTTGGCGTAGGTGTCGGCGCGGGTCGGCGTGGCGCTCGTGGAGAGCAGCTTGATCGCGCGCCGCGTGCCAGAGCGCCCCGGGCGGCCGCGTCCGAGCAGCACGCCCTCGGCGAACAGCGACACGCCGTCGTCGGCTCGGCCCTGCAGCTCTACGAGCGCGCCCGGAACCAGCTCGAGCATCCGCTCGATCGGCATCTGCGCCGAGGCGACCTCGGTGCGCAGCAGCACCTGAGCGCTCGCGAGCCGGCGACGCAGCGCGTCGGGACCGTGTGTGTCGCCGGGCAGCGGTGCGCCGGCGACGCCGCGGATGCTGTCGGCGACCGGCTCGACCGCCGCCCATGGGATCAGCAGCGACATCGCCGAGGACTGCCCGGCGATCGTGCTCGCGAGCGTGAGCGAGAAGGTCGGCTCGCCGACCGGTGTGAGCACGCCCGCGTCGGCCTCCAGGTCGATCTCGCCGCATGCAAGCTCGGGACCGCCGAGCTCGCACCACGCGCAGGACAGCTCGCCGACGGTGCCCTCGAGCAGGCCCCGCGAGAGCACCCAGTCGATGTCGGTCAGGTGGCGCGTGGCGGGCGCGTCCGCCGCGCTGCCCCCGAGCAGACATTCCAGCGCCTGCAACAGCAGCGGCTGCTCGATGCTGAGCAGCATCTGGCGCTCGATCGAGGGCGCCTCCACGGCGACCGCGACCGCGTCGGCTGGCAGGCGCGCCTTCGCGGCCGCCCACGTGTGCTGGTCGACCTGCGCCACGCGCAGCGCGACGTCCGCCTTCAGCTCGCCCGCAAGCCAGCCCGCCAGCGCCTCGCAGAAGGAGTCGATCGCGCCCGCGATGCGCCTGCGAATCTCGGTCGTGAACTTGGTTGGTTGGGAGAAGTCGAGCGTGCGCACCTGCCCGGCGACGGCGCCCTCGGGCTGCTGCTCGCCGGAGAGAGCCTCCTCCCCCGACGCGGCGCGGCCCGTCGCGCTCCCGCGCTGCGCGTCCTTGGCGGCGGCGGCGGCGCGGGCGGGCTTGCCCGCGGGCCGCTCGGACCCTCCGGCGCCCGTGCGCTTCTTCGAGCTCGGCGGCTCGTCTTTGGAGGCGCCGGCGCGACCCTTCGGACTCAAGCGATTTCCCTTCGCTAGCTCTCGCTTGGCGCGGTCTGCGCCGCGAGCGGCTCGCCGGCCCCCGGGGAGCAGGCGATGTCGTTGCCCTCGAGAATCTCGGTGACGCGCAGACCGTAGCGCTCGTCCACGACGACAACCTCGCCGCGGGCGATCGGCGTGCCGTTGACCAGCAGCTCGGCGGCTTCGCCGGCCTGGCGCTCCAGCGCGACGATCGAGCCGACGCGCAGGTCGAGCGTCTCCCCGACGGTCATGTGCGTGCGACCGATCTCCACGCTCAGCTCCATCGGGATGTCGCTGAGGCGACTCAGGTCCGGATCGGACCTGGAGGACTCGGGCGGCTCGGCGCTCCGATCGAACTGCTCGTACTCGATTGCCTCGGCCACTGCTCCTCCTATTGGACTGTGAAATCTGGAATCAGCACTGCTTCGACCCTGAGGTCCGTCTGGGCCTGGATGGCACGCAATATCCGGCGCTTGATCGCGTCGCGACCCCCGGCGCCGATCAGCGCTTCGCCGTTCTGGCCGGTGACTGTGTTGGTTACGATTTCGCGCACGATCGGTTCCTCGGGCAGAGTACCGGCCGCCGATTCGGAACCGGAGGAGCTGGCCCCGGCGGCGGCGCCGTCGCTCTGTCCGGGCGCCAGCTGCAGGGCCACGCTGAGCTTGGCGTAGCGGCCGTCGCTGAGGTTCAGCAGAAACGGTTGCGGCATCACATAGATCGTGCCCTTGATCTTCTGCTTGGCGGGCGGCTTGGCGCTGGTCATCGTGTAGCCGGCAAACAGCACGACGGGGACGACCAGCGCGATCAGGATCTTCTTGTTTTTGAGCATGGTTTTTTTGGGGGTTGGGGTCGTGCTTGGCTGTGTTCAGCTGGGTCTTGCTGTCGTTCGCCGGGTCGTGCTTTCCTGTCGTTCGCCGGGTCGTGCTTTCCTGTCGTTCGCCGGGTCGTGCTTGCTTATGGTTCGCTGCCGGGGTGGCTTTCGCCTTCCCCGCCGTAGAGGCGGCGCATCACGATCTCCACGCGCCGGTTGCGCGCGCGACCGGCGGCGGTCGCGTTGCTGTCGGCCGGCTGCTGGTCTGAGTTGCCGGTCGCCGTCAGCCTGCTGGCTGCGACGCCGTGTTCGGCGAGGAATTCGACGACCGAGCTGGCGCGTGCCGTGGAGAGCTCCCAGTTGCTCGCGAACTGGGAGCTGTGGATCGGCACGTTGTCGGTGTTGCCTTCGACGCCGATCGGATGGGTTTCGTCGATGTTCAGCAGCTGGGCGATCTCGCCGAGCAGCGCGTAGGACTGGCTGTCGAGCGTAGCCTGGCCGGAGGGGAACAGGAGATCGTCGGTCAGCACCTTGATGACCAGGCCGCGCTGTTCGATCGAGGTTTGCACGCTCTTGCCGAAGCCGTGGGCGGCGGCGTAGGCGTCGAGCTCGCGCTTGATCTGGGCGAACTCGCTTTCCTCGCGCTGGGCTTCGGGCTGCTGGCCGGCGGCGGCGCCCTGGGCGCTCTGCGAGCCCTGGGCGCTCTGGGCGGTGCTGTTCTGCAGGCTGCTCGAGCCCTCCGTGGCGACGGGCTCGATCGCCTGCAGTTCGAAGGTGGCGGGCACATGGCTGGCGTTCTCTGTCGAGCCCTGCTGGGCGATCGCTTTGCCGCCGGGCAGGATGTTGCCGGAGAAGGCCGCCTTCAGCGACTGCTGCAGCGTTTGGTACTTGGAGATGTTGACCGAGGAGATCGAGAACAGCACCATGAACAGCGCCATCAGCAGCGTGATCATGTCGGCGTAGGTGAGCAGCCAGCGCTCCTCGCTCTCCTGGTGCGCGCCGCCGCCGCGGCGGCGGCGTCCGCGACCGTGCCCGCGGGACATCGCTAGGCCGCCTTGGACGCCACGTCAAGCCGCGCCGGCGATGGCTCCTGCTCGTCGGCGCGCTCGCTCGGGCGGCAGGTAGGACATCAGCTTCTCGCTGACAAGGCGCGGGTTGTCGCCGGCCTGGATCGAGAGGATGCCCTCGACGGTCATCATGCGCAGCTCGACCTCTTCGGCGGAGATCGCCTTCAGGCGGTTGGCGACCGGCAGGAACACCACGTTGGCGGAGCCGACGCCCATCAGGGTCGCGATGAACGCCGCGGAGATCGACGGACCGAGCGTGGCGGGCGCGGCCAGATTCTGCAGCACGTGCACGAGGCCGAGCACCGTGCCGATGATGCCCATCGTCGGCGCGAACCCACCGGCCTTCTCGAACGGACTCGCCGAGGCGGCGTGACGCGCCGCCATCCCGTCGACCTCGGCCTCCAGGATCGTGTGCACCATCTCCGGGTCGGTGCCGTCGACGACCAGCTGCAGCGCGTTGCGCGTGAAGGGGTCCTCGATCTCCGACAGCTGGGCGTCGAGCGCGAGCAGGCCCTCGCGGCGCGCCTTGTCGGCGAGCGACACGAGCAGATCCACCTGCCCGCGCATGTCGGGAGGCTCGGCCGAGAACACCATCTTGTAGAGGCTCGGGACGCGCTTCATCGACTCCATGCCGACGCTTGCGAGCGTCACGCCCGCGGTGCCGCCGAGGATGATCATGAGCGCGGGGATGTCGATGAACGAAGCGGGACTGGTGCCGCCCATCAACGAGCTCATCATCAGGGAGCCAAAGGCCACCCCGATGCCAATGGCCGTGGAAGCTTTCATCGCTTCCCTACATCGGCGCTTGCGGAAAATCCTTGACAGCTGGCAGGGCCGCCCCGGATCGCCCACTCGCACTACTCCGGGTCGTCCTCCACGGCCGTCAGGCGAGGGCCGTCGCGGTGCCCCGCCGCGGGTCCGTCGCGGTGCCCCGCCGCGGGTCCGTCGCGATGTCCTGCCGCGGGTCCGTCGCGGTGCCCCGCCGGCGCTCCCGGGTGGCGCGGCGCCCGGCGGTTGCGAAGCGCCTCGCTCGAGCACATCGGCCCGGTGGGCGCGCACGGCCGCCGCGACCTCCTCGGGCGTCTCTGCGACCACGACCTTCGCGCCGGTGGCGAGCGCGATCACCGTGTCGGGGGTCGACTCGACCGTCACGATCATGTCCGGGTTCAGTTGGAATGGCTCGTCGCTGTGGCCGAGCCGGTTCAGGGTGATCATCGTCTTCTCCCTTGGCGCAATGCTCGTGGGCGACCCGACGGGGCCGTGGCACTCAGTGTCGAGCAGGGGCCGGACGCGAACATGGCGAGGCGCGGGCGCCGCTTCGGAGCGGTCAAATAGCGACGGGGTGGAACGGCGCATCGGCGCGCCATCCCACCCCGTGCTCCTCGGAGTGTCCTCTCTGCTCAGACCCCCTTGCTCGCCTACCCTCGGGCCGCCTACTGGACCATCGTGACCAGCGTCCCCAGCATTTCGTCGGCTGTGGAGATCACCCGCGAGTTGGCCTGGTAGCCGCGCTCGGCGGTGATCATGTTGGTCATCTCGGTGGCAAGATCGACGTTCGACATCTCAAGCTCCCCGCCGATCGTGCTGCCGAAGCCCGCCGTGTCGGGCGTGCCGACGATCGGCGCTCCCGAATTGGCAGTCTGTCCCACAGCGAGCCGCCCAAGCGTTCCAGGCCCGCTTCGTTGGGGAAGCTCGCAAGCGATATGAAGCCCGCCGTGACCCGTTGCTGGTAGGTCTTGGATTCGGGGTTCTCATCGGTATAGGTGACCGCGCCGTTTTGCCCGATCGACACGTTGCTCGAGCCCGGCGGGATGCGGATGTAGCTTTCTTCCTTGCCCGCCGCATAGGTGGTGCCGGATTCGCTTTCGGTGGCGACGGCATTGCGCCCGATCACGTATTCGCCCGATTCGGTGGTGAGAAAGCCCTGCGAGTTGGTGGTGAGATCGCCCGCGCGGGTGTAGTTGACTTTTGCCGGCAGCCCGGTGGTGTACGGTTCTTTGGCTGGCGGCGAACCGGCGCCCACGCGCAGAAAGCCGCTGCCCTCGATCGCGATGTCCAGCGGGTTGTTGGTTGACTGAAAGGAACCCTCGGTCATTTCGCTGCGGGTCGCGCTGACCTGCACTCCAAGCCCCACCTGCACCGGGTTGGAGCCGCCGTTGGTGGCGGTCGGACCGGAGGCGCCGCTCAGCACCTGGGTGAGCGATTCGGCGAATGTGACACTCGCGGACTTGTAGCCCACGGTGTTGACGTTCGCCAGGTTGTTGGCCGTCTCGTTCAGCAGTGCCTGATTTGCGTCCAGGCCGCTGATCGCTGCATACATTCCAGTCATCATCGTGACTGCCCTTCCTTTCACGGCCCCCTCTGCGAGGTCCAGCCGTAGTCGTGTTGCCCCTCCGCGAGTGCGGTCAGGTTCCCTGCGGTTGTTGCTGCGAAGCCGTCCCGCTCATGCGATCACGGCGCTGTCGATGTTGGTGAACACGCTGTCTTTCATGTGCTCCGATCCCACGGCCGTTATGACCGTGCGGTTGCCGACCGACACCACGAACGCGGTGTTGTCCACAAGAACCAGGGAGTCGCGCGAGCCCTTGCCGGCGGCGCGCTGCACACCCTCTGAGAGTCGCCCCAGCGTGGCGGAGTCGAGCTCGATGCCGCGGCGCTGCACGCGTGCGAGCGCATGCCGGGAGAACCGCAGCGGGTTTGACCCCCCGGCCCGCTGCAGCGCCTCGGCGAAGGACTGCCCGGGTGCCGCACCCGGGCTGGCGGGGGCGCCGGGCGGCGAGCCGGGGGTGGCGGCGGGCGGGCCCGTGGCGGGCACGCCCCCGGGAGCGCGGGGCGGACCGGTTGCGCGCCCGGGCGCGGGCGGGGCGGGCGAGGGGCCGCCGAGCGCGCCGGGCGGGACGAGCGCTGGGTTGGAGATCGGGCTCAACCGACTTCCGCGATGCTCGACACCTTCACGCCCGGGATGCCTTCGACCGTCACGGTCGGCCCCGAGGTGCCCGATTGAACGCTCTGCACCGTGCCCGTCGCGGACGCGCCGGTGGCGGGGTCTGTGTACGTGACCGTGTGCCCGATCAGCTGTACCGCATTTGAAAGCTCGCTCGACGTCGCGAGGTTGGTCGTTTGCTCCAGCTGGGTGAACTGGGCGAGCTCGGTGACGTATTCGTTGCCGTTGCTCGGTTCCAGCGGATTTTGGGCCTGCAGCTGAGCGATCATCAGCTGCAGGAAGTCGTTCTGTCCCAGCACGCCGTTTGGATTTTCAGGACTTGCCGGCGAAGCGGACCCGGCGGGCGCGGCGGGCGCGGCGGTCGCGGCGGCGGCCTGGGCGATCGGTGTGGTGCTCATGCTCGTTCTCCTTCGTTGTCAGGCCAGCACGTCGACGATTTCACCGCGCGCGACGCCGAGCGGAGCGCTCGCGCATTCGAGTCCTTCGGCATTCTCATCTCCCCCGGCGGCGCCGGCGGTCGAGGAGGAGGGGTTCGACCCCTCGGCGCCCGCGCCAAAGCGATTCCCCTGCTCGCCCGCCTGAGACTGGGAGAACGAGCCAGCGCCGATGTCGAGCCGCAGCAGCGACACGCCGAGCGAGCTGAGCGATTGGCGCAGCTCGCTGCTTCCCTGCGTCAACGCCTGCGCACCGGCGGCGGTGCTGGCGCTCATGCGCGCGCTGAGCCCGGCGCTCGTTTGACTGAGCCGGATGCTTATCTGGCCGAGCTCGCGCGGCAGCAGTTCGATGCGCGCCTGAGCGATCCCCTGGCGCGCGGCCATCGCGACCGTTGCGTGGATCGAGTCGATGATCTCCTGCATCGGCACGCCCGGAGCGGGCGCCGGCGCGTCGGCCTCCGTGCCGGCGCCCATCGAGAAGGTGACGGTCTGAGCCGAAGCGGCGCCCCCCACGAGCGACTGTGTGCTCGGGTTGGCGCTTGGCGCCGAGGCTGCGTGCTCATTCGCCATCGCCGCACCGGCAAGCGGCTCGACCGGGGCGCTTATCCCGCCTGCGATCGCCACGCGCGAGAAGCCGGCGGGCGACGTCGATGTTTCGGTCCCCTCGCGGCCCGTCGCGCCGCCCGTTCCCTCGCGGCCCGTGGCGCCGCCCGTTCCCTCGCCCACCATCCCCTCGCCGCCCTTCCCGGGCATCGGAGAGACGCCTGCTCCACCGCCCGTCAGCGGCCCGGCGGGCACGCCGGGCAAGGCTGCCCGCGCCGCGGGCCCGGCATGGGCTTCGGGCTCGGAAACCGGCACCGGCGCCTCGGCAGGGTCGGACTCCTCGCCGGGGGTCGCCGTGGGGCTCGATGGCTGAGCGACCGCTGTCGCTGTCGCGGCGCCAGTGCCGGTGCCAGGCCCGTCGGCTGCACGTGGGCGCGCGCCCAGATCGAGCGGCGGCGGATCCTCGGGCGAGCGCGCCTCGGCGTCCACCTGGGCGCCGATCGCCGCCGAAGCGCCCGCCTGCGTGCCTCCGCCCGCGCGACCCTCGCCGGCTGTACTCCGATGGCCTTCCGCGGTGGCGGTCCGGGCCGAGGTTGTGGAGCGCGCGCCGGCATACGCCAACCCGCCGGGCGGCGCGCCCGGCGGCGCGCCGGCCACATATCCAAGGCCCCCCGCACCGCCGGACGCGGCATGCGACTGGCGATAGGCCTCCGCGTTGGCGAGCACTTTGGCGACATAGCTCTGGGTTTCCGCGTAGGGCGGCACGCCGCCGTACTGCCCGACCGCTCCGGGCCCCGCGTTGTAGGCGGCCAGCGCGTCTTCGACGTTGCCGCCGAACTGGGCCATCAGCTGGCTGAGGTAGCGCGCGCCGCCTTCGATCGATTCGGCGGGGTCGAGCGGATCGGCGACACCCAGCGAAGCGGCCGTGCCGGGCATCAGCTGAGTCAGCCCGGCGGCGCCGGCACTGCTC
The DNA here is from genome assembly GCA_963831995.1 of uncultured Solirubrobacterales bacterium. Lineage (GTDB taxonomy): Bacteria > Actinomycetota > Thermoleophilia > Solirubrobacterales > Solirubrobacteraceae > Palsa-744. The sequence continues at coordinate 372,079 of CAWHSI010000005.1, forward strand.
TGAGCGCTCGGATCGAAGCCGGACTCCTGCTCGATGAGCCCGTACAGAATCGAGGGTTCCAGGCCGTAGCGAGCGGCGGCCTGTTCGATCAGCGGGCTGTATTCGCTGGAGCCCGCACCGCCGCTGGCCGAGCCGGCGCTCGTCCCGGAGCCCTGCAGCTCCTCCGCGGTCGTCGCGTACGCGGTCGGCGTGCTCGCCGTGTTTGCGGCGCTTGCCGCGCGCAGAGCGGAGGCAAAGTCTTCTTCGGGCGCCGGCGACGCCGCGCTCGCGGGCACGCTCAGCACCCCGCCGACGCCAACCTGGCGGGTTTGTTCGATCAGCGTCTGCAGCTGGCGCACGCGCTGGAGCACGGCCTGCTCTTCGGGCGGCACACCCGTCGCGCCAAGGATCGGTTCGGCGCTCACGCGCGCCTCCCGCCCGAGCGAGCGGGTAGTGGCGCTCGCGGGCTCACGCGACGCTCCGACCGAAGCGCGAGGCGGCGATCTCGTCGAGCGCTCCCTGCTCGCGACTGGCCGCTTCGCGCTCGTGCTCGCCGCGCTGGCGCTCCCTCAGCCGCTTGAGCATCTCGTGCTGGGCGGCGGCGGCCGTGAGCGTGGCCTCGCGCTCGGCGACCTCGGACTCGCGCGCGCGAAGCTGCTCGGCCCGGGTGCCACGCTCGGACTCCATGCGTTCCAGAAACGCCTGACTGCCGAGCAACTCGGCGGGATCGCGCGCGGCGGGATCGCCGGCAAGCTTTCGATGCTCGGTCTGGGCGCGCTCGAGCTGCTCGACCGAAGCCGTCAGATCGGCCTCGGAGGAGGCACGGCGCGAGATAGCCTGCGCAAGCTCCTGCTGGGCCTCCTGCTCGCGACGCTCCCGCACCGCACGCACTCGCTCCAGGCGAAATCGAAAAACGGGTCCGTTCACGGCCCGGTTATCGACCGGGCTGCTCCTCGCTTTAGCGATAACCCATAACGAGTATCTCGGTGGCAGCCCACGACAGACCAACCCCAGCGCTCGGGACTGACGCCGCACAACATGCCAGCCTTGAGCGCGCCGCGTAATTGTGTTGCCGATTTTCTAAATTTTTGGCAACAAGCTGCTAAGCTTTTCCGGCATGGCGATCAGGGACCGAAGGCAGCAGCTTTTTGAGAACGTCGCACGGCTTCGGCGCGTTGGGCATCTCGTGCCTGACAACGAAGACCTGTTCGCCGTGCGTCTGAGACTCGAACAGGAGCTGGGGGAGAGCGTCTCGCGACGACTCGCCGCGAAGCTACTAGGCGTCAGCCACACCGCCCTGGAACGGTGGATCCAGAGTGGCGATGTGCCGCTGGTGTTCACAGCGACGGGACGTCAGGAGGTGCCGGTTGCCGCGTTGCTCGATCTTTACGAAGCGGTCCGCTCGAGCAAGACCGGTGGGACCGTTCGCCACCCCCTTGCTGCTGCGTTGAGAAGCAGGCAGCAGGCAGCTGAGCGGCTAAACGTGGACTGGGACGATCCGCGGGGCGGTTATGACCGCACACATCTTCGCAGCCTTGCATATCACCATGCCGTGGCCGGGAGGTTGCGCAAGCAAACTGTCGCCGACGCCAAGTACGTCCTATATCGCTGGCGTGAGCAGGGCCGAATCGACCCCGTCTACGCCGATAGATGGGATCGTGTCCTCGCCATGCCCCTGACGGGCATCCGCGATGCGATCACGGCAGCCAGCACCGAGGCGGACGACATGCGCCAGAATTCCCCATTCGCGGGAGCGCTCACCGAGCCCGAGCGCCGGCGCATCCTTGCCGAGGTCGGCTGAGTGCAGTCGGAGGAGTTCGAGCACGTTCTCGCCGCAGCGGCCGAGGTCACCGGCGAGGAGGAGTTTGTGGTGATCGGAAGTCAGGCGATACTCGGAAGCATCGCGCTGCCGCCGTCAGCATTGCTCGTCTCGATGGAGGTTGACATCTACCCTAAGAACGCACCTGACGCCGCCCTCCAGATCGACGCCTCATTGGGCGACGGCTCACCGTTTCACAGTAGCTTCGGCTATTACGCTCACGGCGTGGGTCCGATGACCGCGAAGGCCCCGTCGGGGTGGCAAGCTCGACTGGTTCGACGCGAGATTCCACGGCGCGTAGCCGGCAAGCGCACAGCAGTCGCCTGGTGCCTCGAGATCCACGATCTGTTGCTGTCGAAGTGCGCGGCCGGGCGCACACGCGACTGGGAGTACGCGAGGGAAGTAATCGACGCGGGTCTTGTCGATGTCCAGCTTCTATTCGCGCGTATCGCCGACATGCCCGTCGGCGCACGAGAACGCAATCATGTGGAGAAAATGCTCCGGGGCTTTACCGGCTAGCAGAGTGCACGAAGGCAGTACCGCCCACATCGACGACGGGCGCAACATGGCGATCCACGAACTCGCCGATCGTGCGCACCACAAGGCGCGTGTTGTCCCACATCGGCACGTGGCCGCAGCCGGGCAGCATCCGCGACTCCACGTCCGGAATCTCACGTCGCAGGCGCGGGGCGTGACGCTCCGCCGGCAGGATGCGGTCGAACTCGGGCGAGGCGAGCAGCACGGGACAGGCGATGCGATCGAGATCGCGCAGCGCCAGCCCCCGATCGGCGCGAGCCGCCTCGATCGCCCGGCTCGCGATCGGGCAGCGCAGCGCGGAGATCGCCAAGTCAAGGGCATCGGCGGGCGCCACGAGCTCGCCGTTGCGCATCACCTCGCGCAGCGCCATGCGCCTGCTGGTGGGCCGTCCCATGACGGCCGGCAGGAACCGCCGGCTCAGGCGCGTCATGCGGATCTGCTGCGCGAAGAACCTTGCCAGTCGCCTCGCCTCGCCGTCGCCTTCGCTCCAACCGCCCGCGGGCGCGAGCGCAACAACGCTTCGCGCCCGACCGCGCTTGGCCATTTCAAGCGCAAGCGCGCCGCCGAGCGAGTTGCCCACGAAGTGAGCGCTGCCCACGCCCAGTTCGTCGAGGTGGCGCTCGAGATGGTCGGCGCTGGAGGCGAACGTGAGTGGACCGCTGACCTCGAACGGCGGACCGCCATCGTGGCCGGCGAGCGTCGGCGCGATCACCTCGTAGCGGGCGGCCAGCTCGCCGAGCACCGGACGCCAGTGATGCCAAGCGCCGGTAAACCCATGCAGGAGCACGAGTTGCTCGCCGGAGCCTGCGCGATAGAGCGCGGGGGAGATCTCACCCATACCCTGGGAGGCTACTCCACGGCAACCGCGTCGACCGCCTTGCCCAGCTCGGCAAGCGCTACCTCCTGCGCCGAGACCACAACCGTATCGCCCGGCTCGACCGATGAGGCACCCTCCCCCGCAAGCGAGGCGGACAGCTCCAGCAAACGCGCATCCGCGTCCTCCGGCGTGCTGGACTCGCCCACCGGCTGGCGCAGGAACTCCTCGATGCGCGCGCGATGCGCAAGCGCCGTGTCGAGCGCGGGATCGCTGCCGGGCTGGTAGGCGCCGATCGAAACGAGGTCCTCCTTCTCCGCCAGCACGGCGAGCGCGGCGCGCAGGCGGCGGCCGGCGAGCTGGATCTCCGGGGAGACGACCTCGCCGAGCAGGCGCGAGACGCTCTGGAGCACGTCTATGGCGGGGTAGTGGCCCGCGTGGGCGAGCGAGCGCGAGAGCACGACGTGGCCATCGAGGATCGAGCGGACCGCGTCTGCGACCGGCTCGTTCATGTCGTCGCCGTCGACGAGCACCGTGTAGAGGCCGGTGATGGAACCGCGCGTGCTGGTGCCCGCACGCTCCAGCAGCCGTGGCAGCAGCGCGAACACGCTCGGGGTGTAGCCGCGCGTGGCCGGCGGCTCGCCGATCGCGAGGCCCACCTCGCGCTGAGCCATCGCAAAGCGCGTGAGCGAGTCCATCATCAGCATCACCTCCGCGCCCTGATCGCGGAAGTACTCGGCGATCGCGGTGGCGGTGAAGGCGGCCTTGATGCGCACGAGCGCGGGCTTCTCGGAGGTGGCGACGACCACGACCGAGCGCTCCAGCGCCTCGCCGAGGTCGCGCTCGACGAACTCGCGCACCTCGCGGCCGCGCTCGCCGACGAGCGCGATCACGTTGACCTGGGCGCTCGTGGAGCGGGCGATCATGCCCATCAGCGAGGACTTGCCGACACCCGAGCCGGAGAAGATGCCCAGGCGCTGACCGCGCCCGCAGGGAACGAGCGTGTCGAGCGCGCGCACCCCCAGGCCGACGCGCTCGACAATGCGCGGGCGCGAGAGCGGACCGGGGGGAGCGGCGACGGTAGAGCGGGGCGCACCGCCCGGCGCGGGACCCCCGTCGCCGGGAGCGCCGAGACCGTCCACGACGCGCCCCAGCAGACCCGGGCCGACGGGCACACGAAACGGCGCGCCGGTGGCCAGCACGCGCGTGCCGGGACCGATGCCGTGCATCTCGCCAAGCGCCATCAGCAGCGTGCGACCGTCCCTGAACCCGACCACCTCCGCCTGGGTCGGCTCCTCGGTGCCCACCAGGCACACCTCGCCGATCTCGGCCTGAAGCCCGGTTGCCTCGACGATCAAACCGATCAGGTTGCGAACCCTGCCGTGGCGCCTGGCCAGGTCCGCCTCGCGCAGCGCGTGGGCAACCGCGGAGAGTCGCGATCCGGGCAAGGGGGGGCAGCTCATGCCGCGTAGACCGCGGCGAGTGGGGGCCGAAAGGGCGAGTAGGCGTGGCCCACGCGATGCGCTCGGAAGCTGCGGGGACCGGAGCGGGTGGCGTCGCTCACGCTGCGTGCTCGGCGGCGGCGAGGATCGCAGCGGGCAAGGCGACGTCGCTCACGCTGCGTGCCCGGTGGCGGCGAGGGTATGTTCGACGACCTCGCGGGCACGCTCCAGCTGGGTGTACACGCTCGCGTCGATCTCACCCTCCTCGGTTCGCGCGATCGCACCCCCCGGCGCGACCCGCTCGTCGGGGCGTAGCTCGCACACCTCGATGCCGCCGCCGCACGTCGTCAGCTCCTCGAGCGCACCGCTGACGATCGGCAGATCGGTGGGGTTGAGGAGCACGGTGAGGTTGCGCCGCTCGCTGGTGAGCGCGAGCGCGCCGCGCACCACCTCGACCACCGCGTTGGCGTTCGCCGCGAGCGCGCCCGCGAGGATCCTCTCAGCCAGCCGCAAACCCAGGTCGATCGCGTCGCTTTCGAGTGCCTGCACCGTCTCGGCCTGCAACGAGCGCACCGCACTGGTGGCCTCGGCGAGCGCGCTTGCCGCGCGAGCGCACTCGGCCGCGCCCTGTGCATGGCCGGCGCGTTGCCCCTCCTCATAGCCCTCCGCGCGCGCCTGCTCGCGGAGCTCCCGCGCTTGGGCGGCAGCCTCGGCGAGTGCCCGTGCCGCCGCGTCGCGAGCTGGGGGATCGGTGGGCTCGAGCGGCTCGAACGCGTACAGCGCCGCCTGTGGAGACCCGGCCGCCGCTGAGAGCGTGGCTGGCTCAGACAACGGCTTCGCCCTCGCCCTCCTCGCCCCCCGCGATCACGATCGCGCCCTCCTGCTCGAGCTTGCGCACGACCGCGACGACGCGACCCTGCGCTTCGTCGACGTCGCGCTTGCGCTGGGGCTGCTGGACTTCCATCTCCTCCTTGAGCATCGCGGCGCCGCGCTCGGACATGTTGGCGAGCACGACCTCCATCACGCTGTCGGGGGCTCCGCGCAGCGCCAGCACGAGATCCTTCTGATCCACGTCGCGCAGCACCTGCTGGATGGCGCGCTCGTCGAGCTTGACGATGTCCTCGAACACGAACAGCATCCCCCGCACCTCCTCGGCGAGATGCTGGTCGGCGCCAAGCAGACTCTCGAGCACGTTGCGCTCGGTTGTTCGGTCGGCATGGTTGAGTATGCCGGCGAGGGTCTTGGCGCCGCCGCTGGCGGAGTACTTGCGCTCGACCGTCGCGCCCAGCTTGCGGCGGATCACCTGCTCGACCTGCTGAATCACACGCGTGCCCGCGTGCCCCATGCGCGCGATCCGCAACGCGATGTCCGGCTGCTCGGGCTCGGGCAGGCGCGCCAGCACGCCGGCGGCGAGATTCGCGTTGAGGCTCGCGAGCACAAGCGCAACCGTTTGCGGCGACTCGCCGCGCAGGAGCGTCGCGATCCGCTCTGGCGCCACGCGGCGCAGGAACTCGAACGGGCGCGTTTCGCTGGCGCTGGCGAGCCGGCCGAGCAGCTCGGCGGCCTGCTCGGGCTCGAGCGCTCGCTCGATCACGCCGCGCGCGAAGTCGATGCCGCCGGTGACGGCGCTTGAGCCGGTGCCCGCCTCGGCCGCGAGTTCGCCGAAGACCGCCTCAGTCGTCTCCGCGCCAACCGAGCTGAGCCGCGCCATCTCCATCGAGAGGCTCTCGATCTCGTCCTCCTCCATGCGCTGCATCACGCTCGCCGCACGCTCGGCGCCGAGCGCGGTCATCAACACAGCCGCGCGGCGCGCCCCGGGGAGACGCTCGACGGACTCGGGGGCCCGCTCCGCTGCGGTGTCGGTGGGAGACTCGCCGGGCACTAATCCTCCCGCATCCAGTTACGCAGCTGCTGGGCGACACGATCGGGGTCGCTCTCGGCGAGCTGTTCCACCTGACGGCGCAGCGGCTCGCCGCCGGCATGCCCGTTCCCGTTTCCACTCCCGTTGCCGTTCCCGTTGCCCGGGGCCGGCACGACACCGGCCAGCGCGGGCGCCGGACCCCCAGAGCTCTCCCGTCGCAGGTCTGACAGGCGCATCGGCGCCTCCAGCTCGCGCAGCCACACCGGCTCCTCGACGATCGTGTCGTTTTCGCGCCGGCGCAGCGAGCGCGTGGTGAAGAACATGAACAGGAGCGCGCCGATGCCGAGCAGCGCGTACTTGGCGTATCCGAGCATGCTACCGGTCGAGCTTGCGCCGGCTTCGGGCGCCTTGGCGAACGCGAGCTGCCCGATCGAGATCGTGTCGCCGCGCTTGGTTTGGATGCCGGCGGCGTTGGTGATCGCTTCACGGATCGCCGGTATCGAGGCGGCCGGCACCGAGTGGTCGAGCAGCACCGACACGTGCTGACTTTCGACCGTGCCCGGCGCGATCGTGGTGTGGGTGACGGTCTTGCTCACACCCAGCGTGGAGCTGGTTGTTTCGTGCTTGTAGTTCGACTTCCCGCCGGCGCTCGTGCCCGTGCCCACGTTGGCGGTGCCGGTCACCCCGCCCGCGCCGGAGCCGCTGCCGGTGAGCGTCTCCAGGTCCTTGCTCTGCTGCAGGGGCACACCGGCCTTGCCGTAGGTGAGCTGTTCCTGGGTGGCTTGGTTGACGTTCATGTTCGCGTACACCAGCACCTGCGCCTTGCCCGGACCGAGGATCTGGGCGAGCACCGCGTCCAGGCTCGCGGCCATGCTCTGGTCGTAGCGCTGCTCGGTTTCCTGCACGCTGTTGCCGCCGCCTCCGGCGCTGCCGGCGGCCTGCGGCCACAGCAGCTGACCAGAGGCCCCGGTGATCGTGACTTTGCCGAGCGCCAGCCCGGGCACGCTCGAGCTGACGAGCTGGGCGATTCCCTGCACCGAGGTCGGCGGCAGCGTGGTCGTGCCGGACAGCAGCACGGCGGCGGAGGCGCCGCTTTGGTTTTCGCCGAACACCTGGCTCTGGGAGCTCGGCAGCACCAGCTCGACCTGTGCGCCGGAGACGCCCTGCACGGCGTCGATCGTCTGCTCCAGCTGCCCCTGCAGCGCACGCTGATAGGTGACCTGCTGCTGGAAGTTGCTTTCGCCGAGGTTCTCTTTTTCGAACAGGGAGAAGCCGGGCTGGGTGTTGTCCAGCAGTCCCGAGCCGGCCAGCGCGACACGCGCCTGCGCGGTCTGGTTGGACTGCACCGCCAGCGCGGTGCCGTTGTTCTGCAGCTCATAGGCGATGCCGTGCTCGCTGAGCGCGCTCGTCATCTTGCCGGTCTGCGCGGGTTCCAGCCCGCTCGCGAGCGTCGAGTAGCTTGGCTGGGAGACCATGTGCAGGAATAGGTACACGAAGAGGATCGCGCCCACGGCAAAGCCGCCGGCAATCAGCCACCCGCGAGTGGTCAGCCGCGATGCGAGCTGGGAGATCGGCACCGGCTAGACCTGCGTTTGGAAGATGCTCTGGGCCGCTTCCGCGGCCTTCGTGCGCAGCTGTGCGGCCAGGTCCATCGCCATCTGGGCGTCCTCGACGGTCACGACCGCGCTCTCGGGGTCCTTGGCGGTGCCCGTCGCAAGCGACCGGGCGGCGCTGTCGGCACTCAGCTGCGTGCCTTCCAGCGAGGAGATCGCTTCGGAGAGCTCGCTGCCGAAGCTGCCCGACGCTTCGCCCGAGCCCGCGGCGCCGCCTTCCAAGCCGCTCGCCCCTTCTGCGCCGTTCGTGCCGCCGACGCCGCTCGTACCGCTGGCGCCGCCAGTCCCTTCAAGGCCCGTCGTGCCTGCCCCGCCGAGGCCGCTCGTTGCGCCGACGCCGGCGGTCGATTCGAGCCCGCCGACGCCTTCCACGCCCGCGCTCGCCTGGGTCGCCGCCGGCGGGGCCGCGCCGCTCTGTCCGCCGACGCCGTTTGCGACGCGTTCGGTGAGGCCGCTCGCGAGTCCGCCGATCGCCGGCACGATCATTTCAGCACCCCGAGCGTGGCCGTGAACATCGACTTGGCTGTTTGCATCGCCGTCACGTCGGACTGATAGGACTGCGACTCGCCGATCAGGTCGGTCATTTCGGTGACGGTGCTTATGTTCGGCATCTTCACATACCCCTGGGCGTCGGCTTCGGGGCTGCCCGGGTCGTACACCTGCTGGTCGGGCGTCGCGTCGCTGACGATGCCCGTCACTTCGACCCCGCCGGGGGGCGAGCCGCTTTCGGTCTGCTCGAGCGCGCTCGAGAGAACGCCGCTGAAGCCGCCTTCGCCCGCCTGCGCCAGCTCGACCTCCTGGCGCTGATAGGGCTGCCCGCCCGCGGCCTTGGTGGTGTCGGCGTTGGCGAGGTTCTCGGCGGTCACGTCCATCCGTATGCGCTCGGCGGTGAGGCCGCTGCCGGCGATGCCGATCGCTTCGAAGAGCCCCATCAGCGCGGACCGCCCCCCGTCCCGACGGCGCGACGGCGCCGGCGGCGCGCACGATGCCGGGTGGCGCTCACGGCGCGACCCCGATGGCCGCGCTGACGATGCTGTTGCGGGCCGCAAGCACCTGCGTGAGCGCCTGGTAGTCGAGCCCATTTTCGGCGAGCTTGGCCGATTCTTCGTCGACGCTGACGCTCGTGCCGTTGGGACCGTCCTGCGCGGGCTGCACTTCGGTTGCGAACTGCACTTCTTCGAGCGGCTGCCCGCCATTCATCGCGCTCTGCAGCTCCGACTCGAAGTTGACTTCCTGGCGTTTGTAGCCGGGCGTGTCGGCGTTCGCGATGTTGCTCGTCAGGGCAGTCTCGCGTTGCCAGGACCCGCGCATCGCGGCCTCGAGCAGCTGCTGGGTCGAGTCGACGAGTTCCATAGACCGTCCCAAGTAGTCGGCCGGCGTGCCCGGGTCTTTAGTTGACTGCCATGCCAGCGGCTTGGGCACCCGTCTGGGCGATAGGACAGCCGGAGCTATCGCCCGAGGCGTCAGACGCCAGATCGCCGGCGGGATATCGCACGCGATCGCGAGAACAACTAACTACCTTCGATCATTTCGGCAAGCTCAACGAGTATGCCGTGCGTCGGTCCTTCGATTTCGAGGGCCAGCTTGAGAAGCTCGCCGCTATGCGAGGGTGCCGGTGGTGCTGGTGTGCGGGAGTTCTGGCTCTGGGAGTTGCAGGACCTTGTCGAGCTCTGCGGACTCCGGTGGCTCCGCGGGCTCTGGTGGCTTGGGTCGTTTGAGACGCATAGCGTCACTTTAGTCGGTTGATCCAATGGAATCAACGCCCCTGCGATCACGAGGCCACCAAGCAGCACGACAAGGGCATACTGAAGCCGTTTCCGCTTCCGCTCCAGGAGCGCCTTATTGACGCCGAAGGCCTTGTTCAGCTCCGCAAGGAGAAGTTCAAAGCCTGGTATGACTTCCGCCGTGGCCTTTGTCTCGTAGAACAACGCCGCAGGTGTGGCGATATCCAAGCTCTTGCGGTCGGGGCCAAAGAGCGTGGGAAGCAGCAGCATCGTAGATGCGGCTACGACGATAAGGGGCAGAAACCAAAGAGTGCCCAGCTCTCCCTTTATGGCGAAGTCGGCGACCAACAATGCGCCGTTCAGCCCAATCAGACCAGTAGTCCGACCGTCCAGGTTGGCGTCCTCCGCGATTTGCGCCAAGAGCTGCGTTTCGGCAAGCGCAATGGCCGCGCCCGCGATTACGCCCCTCGTCTCCTCTGACAGCCTCGATGCCTCCACGGTTCCGCATGTTAGACGCCAGCCGAAGACAATGCACCGCACGTGGATGGCCCGTACAAATCGTGCTCCACGGGTATCGGCTCACAAATGGGCCTGCCGACACCTGGGCCAGGCGGCTTAACCACCAGGGCGAACGAGCGAAACGGGTCAGGCGCTGCGATCCAGGCGCGGCCGGCGAGCGAGCTGGCTCGCGTAGCCGTCGACCGCGCGGCGTGCGCGCGCGTTCGTGCCGATCTCCGCCAGCAGCGACTCGCGCATGCGGATCAGCTCGACGCGCGTGCGCTCGTGCACCAGCCGCGCTCGGCGCAACAGCGGCGCCGCGGCGGCGGGCGGGCGGGCGGGCAGCGCGCGGGTCAGATGCTCCCAGCGCTGGCCCAGCTCCAGCAGCCGCCGGACCTCGCCGCGGCCGGCCAGCTCCAGTTCGAGCTCGGCGTGCTCGTGAAGCGCCTCGTAGGGACCCAGCAGCGCCGCCGTCCCCTCGCCTGCCCGGGCCCCGGAGGGTGTGTCCGCAGGGGCGCCTGCCCGCGCCCCCGACGGTGTGCCCGCGCGAGCGCTCACGCCCGGGCGACCTCCTCGCTCACCTGCGACCACGCCTCGCGCAGCTCCCCGAGCAGCTCGCCGACCTCCTCGAGCTTGCCCGCGTCCTGAGTGTTGCGCGCGGCATTGAGATGGGCGAGGCAGAACTGGTAGATCGCGTGCAGGCGCTCGGCGACCTCGCCCTGCTCGTAGTCGAGCACGGCGTCGAGGTGGGCGACGATCATCTCCGCACGGCGCAGCGTGTTGTGCGCACGCTCGACTTGTCCCTCGCGCATCGCCACGCTCGCCTGGCGCAGAAAGCGCCGCGCGCCGTCGTAGAGCATCACGATCAGCTCGCCCGGGGTCGCGGCGAGCACCGCACCCTGACGATAGGCGGCCGGCGAGGCGGTGAGGTTCACGGGGCGCACCGCGGTTGTCGAGCGAGGGCGCTCATGCCTTGCTGGCCACCAGCGAAGCTTCCTGAGAGGTCAGCCACTGGGCCTGTGAGGTGTTCTGGGAGATCGCGCTTTCAAGCTCCGCATAGGTGGCCTGCAGCGCTTTTTCGCGCACCAGCAGCATTTCGTCCATCGTGGCGATCTGGTTTTTGAGTTCGACGATCTGCGCCGTGTCGCCGTTGGAGCGGGCTTCCAGCGTGCCCGCCGGTCCGGCGACGGCTTCGAGGGTGCTCTGCAGGCTCTGCGACCACTTCTGCAGCATCTGCTGCACGCCCGCGGGATTGCTCTTGATCGCTTCTGAGAGCTTGCCGGAGTTGACGCTCAGCAATCCTTCGATCGACGCCTGCGAGGCTCCAGCGGCGGAGGCCGCTCCCGTGCCGATGCCGATGTCGCCGGGATTTGACATTTCGGCGGACAGCCCGGCGATCGGTTCGTACATGCTCTGGCGCAGGCTCGCCAGCAGACCCTCCAGTTCGACGTCGCCAAACAGCGTGCCCGTGCCGTATTCGCTCGCGCTCGACGGTTTGGCGATCGGCTTGGTGCTCAGCTGCTTCTGGATCGCTTCGACGGTCGAGTTGTAGAGCTTCACGAAAGACTGCACCTGGGCTTCCACGGCGCTGACGCTGGCGCCCGGCGGCAGTACGTCGATCGTCACCGGTCCCGTGGCGGTCAGCCCGCCGAGCGTCAGCGTGACGCCCGCGATCGCGTTGGTGACGGTGTTGGAGGCCGACGTGCCCGCGACCCCGTCGAGCTTGTATTCGGCGTTCTTGCCTTCCTTGGCGGTGCCTTCCTTTTCCACGAGCGCCGCGCCGGGGTCGCTGACCTTGATGAATTCGGCGCCCGTGTTGCCGGTCGCGCGCGTGGAGAGCACCAGCGTGTTGCCTTCCAGCACCGCCGCATACACCGTGGCGCTGCCCTCGGAGTTGATCGCGCTGGCGAATTCCCTGGCGCTCTCGCCCGCCTTCAGCGTGAAGCTGACGCCGTCGATCGTGAGCGTGTCTTCGGCGGCCGGGCTGGTGAAGTCGAAGGTGCGCTGAGCGGAGTCGGCGAGCTGAGTGACTTCGATCTCATACCCGCCGATCGCGGCGCCGCTGCCGGTCGCCGCGCTGACGCGCGCGGGTTCGCTGGAGGTGACCGCCTGGGAGGTTTCGAACAGCGAGGGCATGCTGAATTCCGAGGCCGCGAGCGCCAGCTGCTGGAGGCTGCTCTGCACGCTCGCGAGTTCTTTCTGCTGGCCCTGCAGCTTTTCCTGAGCGTCGGTCAGCCGCGTGACGGGCTCGCGTTCGACGGCCATCAGGGCCGAGATGATCGAGCTCGTGTCGAGTCCCGAAGCCAGGCCCGACACGGCGACCGGCGACGCGGAGGTGGCGTTGACCGATAGCGACGACATGAGACTACGCCGGCGGTTCGCCGGCGGGGGCGCGCAGCGGCGTTCCGGTGGCGATCTCCAGCGCCTCTAACACCGACATGCTCTTCACGGTTTTTCCCTCGCGATCCACAAGCTCGACCTGTACGCGCCCTTCCCGACCGGCGGAGAAGCGCACTTCGTGTCCGGTTTCGCGCAATTCGCGGCTTATCCTGCCCGCGGCGGCGACCTGCTCGAGCACTTCGGGCGGCGGGCTGCCGGCGTCCGCCTCCCTCGCCAGCAGGCGATCGCTTGCCGAGAGCTCGGCGCGAAACGCATCGGGGTCGGCGAGAAGATCCCCCATGGGCCCAGACGAAAGCGACGAGCCCGGGGGAGTGGGCGCGCCGCCAAATGGCACGATCGGCGAGGTCATATGGCGTTTTCTCCCTGAAAACGTGTGACGCGACCCTATCCCTGGGCCGCCTCGCGATTGATATGTACCCGGATGATCGGCACGCTCGCCCAAAACTTTATCGCCGATTCGCTTCGATCCGCTAGACGAGACTTGCGGCCTGCTCGTTGCCGGGATCGAGCGACAGCGCGGCGGCGGCGAACTCGGCCGCCTCACGCGCCATCCCCCTGGCGCCCGCCACGCGGGCGAGCCCGAGCAGCGCGTCGACGTCGGGCTCGCGCTCGCACACCGCCATCCACTCCCGCGCCGCCGACGCCAGGTATCCGTGCCGGAGGTACATCTCGCCCAGCAGCTGGCGGCGCTCGCGCGCCCCGATCGGGGTGCCCTGCAGCAGCGCGTGCAGCCGCTCGAAGACGCCGAAGTCCCGTGCCCGCAGCACGGCCTCCAGCAGCGTCGCCAGCAGCGCCACAGCCTCGATCCCGAGCGACGTCGCCTCGAGCTCGCCGAGCAGCGATCCGCCGGCGGCGGTCGCACCCGCCTCGTACAGCGCCGTGGCGAGTATCAAGCGGGCGCTCGGCGGCGGCGAGGGCACGAGCCGCCGCATCCTGGCGAGGAGCAGCTCGGGCGCGACGCCGGCGGCCAGCAGAGCGCTCGCGTAGGGCAACACCGCGCCCGGGAAGCGGGGATGCTCGCGCAGGCAACGCTCGAGCAGCTCGATCGCGCCGGCACGATCCCCCGCCGCGCGCTTCAGCTCGGCCAGCTGGACCATCGCCAGGTAGGTGCCGCTGCCGACGGTCGCCGTATAGCGACTCGGCGCGTCGCCCATTTCGATGCAGCGCTCCAGCAGCTCGCGTGCGCGCCGCTCCTGCCCGAGCGCGATCGCAGCCAGCGCCTGCTCGTAGACGAGATCGGTGAAGCCCTCGAAGCGCTCCACGCCCTGCTCGGCGCGGGCGATCGCGTCCTCGGGGCGCCCACACGCGCGCAGCGCCCTGACCATGCGGTTCGTCAGCGCCGGGGCGAACTCGTAGCTTGCGCGATCGGGAAGCTCCCTCAGCAGCTCCCACGCGCGCTCGAACTCCGCGAGCGCGGCCGCCGGTTCGTTCGCGGCGGCGTACTCCGAGCCGAGGTTGTAGTGCAGAAACGGCGTCGGCGGGCTCTCCGCCTCCTGCAGGCGCAGCAGCTCGATGTTGCGCCGCGACTTCTCGCGCGCCCCTCGCACCGCGCCGAGATAGCCGTAGTGCTCGACACGCACGCCGGTCGCCTCCAGGCGCTCGGGCAGGTACCCGGGCAGGCGCGGAGCGATCTGCTCGTGCAGGCGTCCCTCGAAGCGGTACTCGGGGCGGTTGCGAAACACGCGCAGAGCGTTGTGGGTGACGGCCGTGCCGTCGCGCAGATCGCCCGTGTAGCTCGTCTCCGACAGATAGAACGCCTCGCGCCAGGTGCGCCCGGTCAGCGAGCGCAGCAGCGGCGCGTCCTCCTCCACGAGCACCTCGTCGGCGTCGAGATAGAGCAGCCAGTCGCCCTCCGCCGCGTCGAAGGACACGTTGCGCGCCTGCGCAAAGCAGCCGCTCCACTCGTGAAAGAGCACGCGCGCGCCGAACGAGCGCGCGATCTCCACGGTGGCGTCGCGCGAGCCGGTGTCCACGACCACGATCTCGTCGACCGCGCCGGCGACGGCCGCCAGGCAGCGCGGCAGCATCTCCTGCTCGTCGCGCACGATCATGCACAGGCTGAGGCGCAGGCCCTGCGCCGGTTGCGCCCGCGCGGCGACATCCAGGGCGCGGGCGGCGAGCGCGGGAAGCGCGGGGTGCAGAGGCGCCGCGGCGCGCCTGGCGCGCAGGCGGCGCCGGCGCGGCGCGAGCGCGGCGACGTTGCGATCCAGCTGCTCCAGCCGCGAGTCCAGCCGCATGGCGGCCTCGAACAGCGCGCCGGCCGCGTCGAGGCTCCACAGCTCATAGAGGGCGACGCCCGCATAGTTGAGCAGCTTGGGCTCGCGCGGCTCGCGCTCGAGCATCGAGAGCGCGCCCGCGGCGATCGCCGCGAACAGGCCGGGAAGATCCGCGGGAGCGACCGTCGCGCCGGCGGCAAACCCCTGCTCGATCAGGCGCACGCCCGCCTGGTAGCGGCGATGCACGTCCTCGATGCCGTCGAGCCCGGCGAACAGCTCGCGGTAGCCCGCGAGGTCGCGGGCGGGCGCCGTGATGGGAGCGCGAGAGGCCATCTTCACGCATGTCATCGACCGCCCGCGGCGATATCTGAGCGACATGACCAACTGCCCTCGATCGAGCAAATCAAACGGGTACGACCGGAGCGACCTGTACGGTCTGCGGCCGAAATCTTCGCAAATAGCGCACATCGGACCTTGGCAGGGGCCGGCGCACGCGGGGGCGCCTGTTCGCAGTTCCCTCGAAACCGGAGCAGCAAATGGAAACGATCGCAAAAGGGGCGGTGAGGATCTCCGCGGCGGAGGCGCTGCGAACATGGCGCGAATATCGCCGAACTGGCAATCTCGAGCTGCGCGACCGGCTGATCTTCACGTTCACGCCTATGGTGCGCTACATCGTGTATCGCAAGGTGCGCGAGGTGCCCGCCCAGTGCGACGTGGAGGATTTCCTCTCCTGCGGCCTGGAGGCGCTGATCCGCTCGATCGAGCGCTATGACCCCGGCAAGGGCGCGACGCTCGAACAGTACGCGTGGACGCGCATCCACGGCGCCGTGCTCGACGAGCTGCGCCGCCACGACTGGGCGCCGCGCTCGCTGCGCCGCGACGAGCGCGCGATCAATCATGCGCGCGAGACCTTTCTCGCCGCCCACGAGCGCCAGCCCAGCCGCGAGGAGCTGGCGGAGCTGCTCGACATGAAGCCCAGCGAACTGATGGGCCGGCTGGACGAGGTCGCCCTCGCCGAGGTCGGCTCGCTGAATCGCACGGTGCGCTCGGACGAGAACGCCACGATCGAGCGGATCGACACACTCGAGAGCCTCGACCCCGACTGCGACCCGATCGCCTGCGCCGAGCGCCGCGAAGCCAAGGAGCGCTTCCGCGCCGCGTTCGCGCTGCTGGGACCGGTCGAGCGCGAAGTGGCGGTGCTGCTGTACGTCGAGCACTGGACGCTGCGCGACATCGGCGCACGGCTCGGCGTCTCGGAGAGCCGCATCTCCCAGATCCACACGCAATTGCGCCGGCGGCTGTACGATCGGCTCGCGGACGAGCACGCGCTGTTCAGCGCGGTCGGATAGCGGCAGCCGCTCGCGTGCTTTCGTGTTTGCTTTCGGGCCGGTACATGTACCGGCCCGTCGGGTCACACATGTGTGACCCGAGCAGGGCCGCATGCGGCCCTGCCTTCCGGCCCGCACATGTGCGGGCCGGCCGGACCGTACATGTACGGTCCGGGGCCATGCCACATGTGGCATGGCCTTCTCTAAAGATTTATCCTCCGCGGTCGAACACCCGGGACGACATGGATCTTGGCCTAAAGATCGCCGCCTCGGGGATGGTCGCCGAGCAGGTTCGCGAGAGCCAGCTCTCAAACGACCTGGCCAATGCCTCGACGCCCGGGTTCAAGCCCGACGAATCGTCGCAGCACAGCTTTGGCGACGTGCTGCTCGCCAACACCGCAGGCGGGCCGCAGGTCGGGTCGATCGACGAAGGCGTGCAGCTCGGCGGCACCTACACGAACATGACGCAGGGCTCGCTGCAGGAAACGGGCGAACCGCTCGACTTCGCGATCTCCGGGTCGGGGTTCTTCGCCGTCAGGAGCGCCCAGGGCGTGCGCTACACCCGCGACGGCCAGTTCACCACCTCCGCCCAGGGCGTGCTGACCGACGCGAGCGGCAACCCCGTGCTCGACCAGAGCGGCGCCGAGGTCAAGGTGGGCGCGAATGGCACCGTGGCGGCGAGCGCGCTCGGCCTCTTCGAAGTGCCGGGCGCCGTCGAGCAGGGCGAAAACCTCTACGCCGGCACCGCGTCGGGCAAGCCCGGCGGCACCGTGCGCCAGGGCGCGCTGGAGGGCTCCGGCGTCGACGCCGCCAAGATCATGGTCGAAATGATCGCCTCGCTGCGCAGCTTCCAGTCCGGCCAGCAGGCGATCCAGGCGATCGGCCAAACCCTGCAGGAGTCGGCCTCCCAGGTCGGCTCGGTGGGCGCGGGCGGGGGCTAGCGGCGATGCTCGAAGGGCTCTACTCCGCCGCGGCCGGCATGGCCGCCCAGCAGCAGCAGCTCGACGCGGTTGCCAACGACCTCGCCAACGTGTCCACCACCGGCTATGAGTCCGAGCGCGTGGCCTTCGGCGACCTGCTCTACAGCGCGGTCGACGAGGCGGGCACACAGTCGAGCGTCGGCGCGGGCGCGAGTGCGCAGGCGATCGGCCGCAGCCAGGCGCAGGGGCCGATCCAGGAAACCGGCGACCCGCTCGACCTGGCGATCGAAGGCGAGGGCTACTTCGAGCTGAAGGGCCCGGGCGGCCAGAGCGTGCTGACCCGCGACGGCAGCTTCGGAGTGGACGCGAGCGGCACGATCGTAAGCGCCCAGGGCAACCCGCTCGAACCGCCGATCAAGCTTCCCGCGGGCGTGTCGGCGAGCGACGTCAAGATCGCACCCGACGGCACCGTCGCCGCCGCCGGAAAGACGCTCGGGCAGATCAAGCTCGTCACGGTGCCCTCGCCGGACCACCTGCTCGCGAGCGGCGGCGGCACGCTCGCGCCCACGGCCGCCAGCGGCTCTCCGGTCGCGGTGGCCGCCGGGGCGGGGAAAATCCATCAGGGCGCCTTGGAGGGCTCCAACGTGGACATGTCGAAGGAGATGGCGCTGATGGTGAGCACCCAACGCGCCTACCAGATGAGCAGCTCGGCGATCCAGACCGAGAGCCAGATGATGTCGATCGCCAACCAGCTGCGCCCGTCGTGAGCGCCGCGGCCGTCTCGGGCTCGCCACCGGCGGGCGACGGGCCGCCCGTGGTCAACCAGGCAGGCGAGCCGGCGTGGGTGCGCAAGGGCTCGGCGGCGACGCAAAAGGCCTATGAGACGGCGCTCGGCTTCGAAGAGATGCTCGTCGAAGAGCTCTCGCAGTCGCTGGCGGCGAGCAGCGGCCTCGGCGGCGAAAGCGGCGAAGAAGGCGAAGGCTCCGAAGCCGGCTCGCTCGGCGGCGGTGGCGCTGGCGGCCCGTTCGCATCGATGCTGCCGGGGGCGCTGACCAGCGGCGTGATGAGCGCCGGGGGGCTCGGCCTCGCCGCGCAGATGACCCGCCAACTGCAGGGCGCCGCCGGTGCGGCGCCGGCGGAAACGGGCGCCGCCACAACCGGCGGCACAGGCGCGACAGCCCCCGCGTCCGGCAGCGCGGGCTCGGCGCCGGCAAGCAACAACGCGGGCGCTGTGCCCGCCGCCGCCGCCGGCACGAGCGCGAGCGCGAGCGGCGATGTTGCCGCCACCGGGGGCACCCCCGATGGCGGAGGGCGGGCGGGCGCATGAGCACCGCCGCGCTGGCCGCAAGGCCCGGCGGACCCGCGCGCGAGGATGCGCTGGCGGCCGAGCTGCTCGCGCACCTGGGCGCGCAGATCGACTCCGCCCGCGGTCTGCTGGCGGTCGTGCTGGAGCAAGGCGCGGCGATTCGCGCGCGCGACGTGCACACCGTCGTGCGCCTGGCCGGCATCCTGCGCGGGGAGATGGGCCGCCGCCAGCTGCTGGAGGAGCAGCGCTCGCGACTGCTCGGCCGCGGCGCGGCGCGGCTGGGCATCGACGCCGGGGCCGTGACGCTCGAGCGGTTGAGCGCGCTGATGAGCGACGCCGACGCCCAGCGTGCCGCCGGCCTGAGCGCACAGCTGCGCGGACTGCTCGACGAGCTTCAGCGCGAGCACGCGTGCAACCGCACGCTGATGCAGATCGAGCTCGGGTTCCTCGACCACCTGATGGGCATCCTCGCGCTCGACGGCGTCAGCGGGTACGACACGCACGGCTCCTCGACGCCGATCACACGGCCGCGGCCGGGCGGCAACCTGCACGTCCTGGACCTGAAGGCGTAGGGCGGCCCCATGTCGATCCCAACCCTGCAAGGACTGCAAACCGCGCTCAGCGGGCTGATCGCCGAGCAGGCGGCGCTCGACGTGACCGGCAACAACATCGCCAACTCCGACACCGAAGGCTACTCGCGCCAAACCGCGATACTGCAAACCAACCAGCCGATCGCGATCCCCGCGATCTCCCCCCTGACGGGCGAGGGCGCACAGCTCGGCACGGGCGTCAGCGTCGCGACGATCGCGCGCGTGCGCAACGTCTACCTCGACGCGCAATACCGCGCGCAAAACAGCGCCCTCAGCCAGGCGAGCACCCAGTCTGAAGAGCTGACCCAGGCGCAGGCAGCGTTCGACGAACCCTCCAGCTCCGGCCTTGCCAGCCAGATATCGGCGTTCTGGAGCGCCTGGAGCGAGCTCGCCAACGCACCCACGAGCCTCGCCGCCAAGCAGGGCGTGGTTGCCGCGGGCGTTGCGCTCGCAAACACCTTCCACGAACTGAGCGCGCAGCTCTCGACGATCTCGACACAAGCCGAAGCGCAGTACGCGGCGCTGACGGGACCCTCGGGCGAAGTGCAGAACGACGCCAACCAGATCGCGCAGCTGAACGGCCAGATCAAGCTCGCCGAAGAAGCCGGCCAGAAGCCCAACGAAATGCTCGACCGGCGCGACGAGCTGCTCGACAAGCTCTCCGGCCTCGCCCAGCTCACCGTCAGCGAACAGCCGGACGGCACCGACACCGTAAGCTTTGGCGACGCCGCCAAGCCGCTGGTCGAAGGCACCGCCGTCAACTGGCCGCAAACGCTGACCGCGGCCGCCGGCGGCAAGCTCGGCGCGCTGCTGGGCCTGATCGCGCCGGGTGGGGCGCTCGGCAGCTACCAGGCGGCGCTCGACACCGTGGCCAGCTCGCTCGCGAGCAGCGTCAACGCGCTGCACACGAGCACGCCGTTCTTCTCCGGCACCACCGCCGCCACGCTCGCGGTCGCGGTCACGGCCGCCCAGGTTCAGACCTCCTCCACCGAAGCCGCCGGCGGCAACGACGTCGCGCAGGCGATCGCGGCGCTGCGCGGAGGCGCCGCCGAACAGGACTACGCGGCGCTCGTGGAGCAGGTCGGCGCCGGCGTGCAGGCGGCCAGGGACGAGCAGGCCAACCTGCAAACCACCGTCACCGCGATCGCCAACCAGCGCCAGAGCGTCTCGGGCGTCTCGCTGGACGAAGAAATGACCAACCTGATCAGCTTCCAGCGCGGCTATCAGGCCTCGGCGCGCACGCTCACCGCGATGGACAGCATGCTCGAAACCCTGATCGAGCACACGGGCACGGTGGGGCTGTAGCGATGAGGCGCCCACGCAGCAACACACCCGTTGCCGTCGGCGCCGCTCGACGCGCGAGGGCTCGCCCATGACCGAACGCATCACCCCCGCGATGGTGTCGGCCACCACGCTCAACAACATCAACGCCTCGCTGGCGTCGCTCGAGCGCACGTCCGACGAACTGTCCTCCGGCAAGAGCATCCTCGAACCCTCCGACAATCCCTACGGCGCCTCGCAGGCGATCGACCTGCAGAGCCAGCTCGACGGCCTCACCTCCTACGCGACCAACGCGCAGGAAGGCATCGCCTGGGAGAACACCGCCAGCGGCGCGATGTCGAACATCGCAAACGTGCTGCAAACCGTGCGCCAGCTGCTCGTGCAAACCTCCAGCGGCACCTACAACCAGAGCGACCGCGAAAGCATCGCCACCGAGGTCGACCAGCTCACCGAAGCGGTCAAGCAGGACGCCAACACCCAGTACGGCGGACAGTACGTGTTCTCGGGCACGAGCACCACGACCGCGCCCTACCCGCAGGGCGCCGAAGACACATACCAGGGCGACAACGGCACGATCGCACGCGCGATCGGCCCGGGTGTGTCGGTCGACATCGCCACCAACATCTCGCTCGCTGCTCGGGAACGGCAAGAGCGCCGCCGACGGCAAGCTGCTGGACACGCTGCAAACGATCTCCGAACACCTGCGCGGGGGCACGCCCGAAGACATCGCCGCGCTCGGCTCCAGCGATCTCACGAGTCTCGAATCGAGCATTCAAACGCTGAGCCAGCTGCAGGCGACCGCCGGCAGCGTCACCGACCAGCTGCAAACCGCGAGCAGCCGCATCGAAGGGCTGCAGAGCACGATCGCCGCCAGCCTCGCGAACGTCGAGGACGCCAACATCGCGCAAACCTCGATCGCCTACTCCAACGAGCAGGCCGCCTACGAGGCGGCGCTGCGCGCCGGCGCGAGCATCGTCCAAGAATCCCTGCTCCAGTTCCTGCAGTAGGACGAGCGCGGGGAGCCCAACGTGTCCGTGACATTCCAGAGCATCCGCTTCGGCACGGTCGAGGTCCCCGACGAGGACGCGATCGAATTCCCCTTCGGGCTGGTCGGCCTCGGCGGCCTACGCTACGCGCTGCTCGACCGCAACCCCGGCAGCGGCTTCTTATGGCTGCACTCGCTCGAGGAGCCCGCGCTCGCGCTCCCGGTCGTGAGCCCCCACCAGTTCTTCTCGGAGTTCGCCCTGGAGATGGCACCCGAGGATCGCGAGCGCACCGGCATCGACGAGCGCCGCGGGAGCGACCCTCTACGTGACGGTGCGAGCAACGCCCAACCCGCGCGACATCACCGCCAACCTGCGCGCGCCGCTCGTGATCCGGGAGGGCCGCGGCTATCAGGTCATCAACGCCAACCCCGAGCGCCCGGCTGCAGGCGCCGCTGTTCACCTTCTCAGACGAGCCGTCGCAAATGGCTTCATAATCCCCTGGGATGCTGATACTGGCGCGACGTCCGGGAGAGCGCGTCGTCATCGGCGGCGACATTCTCGTGACGGTGATGGAGGTCAGCGGCAACACCGTCCGCCTCGGCATCGCCGCGCCGCGCCGGCGTGTCGATCTACCGCGAGGAGATATGGCTCGCGGTGGAGGCGGAGAACCGGGCCGCCGCCGCGGCCGACGCGCACGCGCTGCCCTCCGCGGCCGTGAGCAAGCTCTTAGCCAGCTCCACGGGCCGCGCTCCCGTGCGTGCGCAGGAGCCCACCGCGAGCGACCCGGCCGGCGACACCCGAGCGAGCGGCGACGCACGCGAGCGGCCGGCAAACGATGGCCCCGGCGGCACAGCTGCCGCCCGCGAAAGCCCCGCGACGAGCGGCGAGCCCGCAGCCCCCGGCGCTTGACGGCACCCGATCAGTGCCACCCGCCGCGCTGATCGCGCGCGCGGATCTCGCCCAGCAGCCCGCGCAGCCGCTCGCTCGTGGACGTGACCTCCATCAGCAGCGCCGAGAGCTCGCGCAGCTCGGCGGCCGCAAGCGGATCGCCCGAGCCCGCCAACCGCGCGATGTCGCGCTTGAGCTGGCGGCGATCGACGTCGAGCGCGAGCACGTGCGCGTAGCCGTCGACGACCATCTCCGTAAAGCGGTACTCGTCAGCGTCGCGCGACCCGATCCTCCTCGCAGAGAATCCCGATCAGCGCCTCCGCCTGCTGGCGCAGATGGTCCGGGCCGCGCTGGGCCAGGCCATGATGATGTGATGCGGGTATCGCTGGCACTTTGCGTCTGGGGTCAAACCCAGACCGCTAACACTGAGTTCAGCGACCCATCAGGTCAATCGACCGCCCGGACCTTTTCACGTTCAACAAATGAACGCCGATCGACCGGCAGAGCCAGCCGCCCGCGAGCCGGCCCGCAACCCGCAGTGATCGCGCCCGGCAACGGCGCGAGCTGCCTGCGTGCCCGCCGTGTCGGTTATGTCGATCAGCCTGCACACACACCGCGAGGCGTCGACGATCTTAACTCGTAGCCCACGCGCCGCGCGCGGGCGATCGCGTCGATCAACATGCCCAAGCCACACCCGTCGATGAAGTCGACACGACCCAGATCAGCTCGACCGCTCGGCTCGCGCGACCCGCCCGCGCCGCTCGCGCCAGACCCTCGCGGAAAGGCGCCCACGGCGGCGATGTCCAGCTGGCCGCTGACCAACACACCCACAGCGTCCGGCTTGGTCGTGTCTGTGGCGATGTGAACCACTAACCCTCCAAATCACCCACGGTGACTCGGTGCATTTCCCCGTAGGAGCAAAATACCCATTCCTCGGAATTTCAACCCGTATGACACCCTGACGCTTCGGCCTTTACCAACACCCCCCGATAGCGCGCGCAATGCTATGCGTGCCACCAGCGCAGCGCAAGGCCGGCGAGGCAAGCGAACCCGCAAAATCCGCGAAAGCCGTGTCGCCGGCGGCCCGCGATAGGCTAGCTGCCGTGCCAGCGCAGGCGTTGCGAGTCAGCTCGACATCGCAGGAAGGGCCGATCGGCGCGGTTGCGCGCGATACGCCCGTGCAAACGGCGGGACTGGTCGCGCTCGTGCTGCTGGCGCCGGCCGCGCTCCTGTACCTGTCCTTCAACGCCGGCGGCTACTTCCCCAGCGCGACCGGATTCGCGACGATCCTCTTCGCCCAGGCGCTGCTGTTGCGCACCGCGCTCGCCGAGCGTCCGTTCGAGGGCTTCGATCGCGCGCTCGCGATCCCGCTCGTGGCGCTCGTGCTGTACGCGGCCTTCCAGCTCGCCTCGGTGCTGTGGTCCCAGGCGGCCGCCAACACTCTCGACGAATTCGTGCGCTCGCTGCTGTACGTGCTCGCGTTCACCCTGTTCGGCTCGATGCGCTGCACACGCGGGCGCCTGGACTGGGTCGTGCGCGCAGTGTTCGCGAGCCTCACAGCCGTTTGCCTGATCGGGCTGATATCGCGAGTGCTCCCACATACCTGGCCAACCGCGACCAGCTTCTTCGCGAGCCGGCTCGACTACCCGCTCACCTACTGGAACGCCGAGGGCACGATCGCCGCGTTCGCGCTGATCCTCGGCCTGCACCTGACGGCGGAGCGAAAAGAACACTGGAGCGTTCGCGTCGCGGCGGCCGCGCTGGCGCCCGCGCTCGCCGCGACCCTGCTGCTGACCTTCTCCCGCGGCGCGATCGGAGTCGCGGCGATCGGGCTGCTCGCCTACTGCCTGCTGACTCGCCTGAGCACGCTGCCCACCGCCCTGCTCGCGGTCGCGGCGCCGGTGGCGATCGCGCTGCGCGCGGCATGGAACGCGACCGCACTCGCCACCGCGCATCCGACGAGCCCACTCGCCGTCTCCCAGGGCCACCATGTCGCGGTCGTGGTCGGCGCGTGCATGTTCGGCGCCGGAGCGCTGCGCGGCGTGCTGGCGCTCGCCGACCGGCGGATCGCGCGGCTGGCGCTCGTGCGCACGCCGCCGCGCCGCGCGGTTCGCGCCGGCGCGGCCGTCGCCGGAGGGCTGCTGGTGCTCGCGCTCGCGCTGGCGGCCGGAGCAGGCGGGCTCGCGCGCCGCGAGTACGACAAATTCGTGCAGGGCACCCACGAAGCGCACGTGCAGGTCCGCGAACGGCTCACCGACCCCGCCAACGACGGACGCCTGCCGCTGTGGCGCGCAGCGATCGACATCTATGAAACGCAGAAGCTGCGCGGCACCGGCGCGGGCACCTTCCAGCAGTACTTCCCCCGCTATCGCACCGACATCGGGTATGTGGTGGACGCCCACTCGCTGTACCTGCAGAGCCTCGCCGAGCTGGGGCTCGTCGGCTTTGCGCTGATCCTCGCGGTCGTGCTCGGCATCCTCGTCGGCCTCGCCGCGCGCATTCGCGGGCCCGATCGCGCGCTGTACGCGGCGGTGTTCGCGGTGGCGCTCGCATGGGCGGTGCACCAGGCATTCGACTGGGACTGGCAGATGCCGGCGGTGACGCTCGGCGTGTTCGTGCTCGCGGGGCTCGCGCTGGCGCGCCCGCGCGACGGCAAGGTCGGCCTCTCCGGCCTGCCCCTCGACCGCACGCTCGTCGCGCTCGGCTGGCTGGTGCTCGCGATCGCGCCGCTGCTTGTGGCCGTCTCCTACGCGCGCCTGCAGCGCAGCGCGGCGGAGCTGCAGCGCGGGCAGTGCACGAGCGGGCGCCAGGAGGCGCTCTCGTCGCTGTCGCTGTCGGCCAAGCGCCCGCAGGCGTATGCGATCGTCGGCGTGTGCGACCTCGAGCAGGGCTTCGCCCAGGCCGCGGTGCCGGCGATGACCGAGGCGGCCGCGCTCGAACCGCAGAGCTGGGAAGAGCAGTACTGGCTCGCGGTCGCCCGCGCCGCGGCGGGGGTCGATCCGCACGCCGCGATCCGTCGCGCGCTGGCGCTGAACCCGCACGAGCCGGGGCTCGTGCACGCGGCGCGCACGCTGCGCGGCGAGAACCCGCGCGCCTGGGAAGCGGCGGCGCCGCGCCTGCGCGTGGAAGCGCTGACGTCGGGAAAGTTCGCGATCGCGCACCTGTAGCGGAGATCGAGCCACTGCGCCGAAGGCGAGGCGGCGGTCGGTCATGCTGGCATGCGGGAGCACGAGGGCACGGTCGGCGAAAACTTTTGGGCGCGGCTGTCGGAAAACTCGCGCGCCGCTCGTATAGGCGGTTAGAGGATCGTCCCGCAAAACCCCAGGAGGCCAGGAGACCGATATGCCGCGCAAACACGACGCACACAAGGATGAGCTGGAGGGCGTCGCCGAGCGCTTGCGCAGCGAGCGTCCGCAGGTGAGCCCGCTGGAGCTGGATCGCATCAAGACGACAGCCATGTCCCGCGCCCAGGCAGGCGCCAGGCGTGGTGGCGCGGGCGCTCGCCGCTTCGCGATCGCCGGCCTGACGATCGGCGTGATGGCCGCCGGCACCGGCGGCGTGCTCGCCAGCGTGGGCAGCGACGGCAGCCACCCCAACGCCGCGGTCGCCCAGTACGGCAGCAGCTGCGACACCAACAACGGCAACGGCAACAGCACGGGCAGCGGCAACGGCAACAAAGACGGCAACGGCAACGGCAACACGAGCTTCGCCTCCTACCTCGGCGACCGCGGCAAAGGCGGCAAAGACGGCGGCGGTGGCACCAACGGAAGCAACAACAACAGCAGCAACAACGGCAACGAAAACGGCCAGGGCAACGGCAACGAAAACGGCAACGAAAGCAACGACGGCAACAACAACTTCAACTGCAACGAAAACAGCTTCAACAACACCGAAAACAACATCACGGAAAACAACAACTCGACGACCACCAATAACACCACCAACAACTACTACTCCTCGACCGTCACGGTCAGCGCCGCACCCACGCCCGCCGCGACCGGCGGCGTGCAGGCCGCGACCACGAGCAAGAAAGCCTCGACCAGCAGCCGCGACATCAAAATCCATATCAAGGTTCCGAGCAAATCCAAACTCCGGAAGGTGACGCTGAAGGTCGACGGCAAAGTCGTGAGCGTGCTGAAGGGCAAAAAGGCATCGGCCAACATCAAGCTGACCAACCTGCCCTGCTCGACCAGCACCGCCGGCACCACGGTCACGATCACCGCGGTGACCAGCAGCGGCAAGGTCATCACCCAGAGCCACACCTATCACCTGTGCTCCTAGGCTCGGGGCGCATGCGCTGAACCGGCGATGACATGAGGCATGCCCAGGGCTCCGGGGAAGGACAACCCCGGAGCCCTCGCGCCTTCTCAGAACGATCGATACCCTTGCGCACTCACGGAAGAGACCAGTGGCCCACGAAATGACCCCCACCAGCTCCGCCCGCGTCGGATCCGCGCGAGCGGCGAGAATGTCAGGGCGAATGCGAACCGACAACTTCGAGCGGCTGTTCGAGGAGCACGCCGAGAGGCTGTTCTCGTTCCTCGCCTATCACACCGGCAACCGCACGCTCGCCGAGGACCTGCTGTCGGAGACCTTCGAGCGCGTGCTTCGCTCCCGCCAGCGCTTCGACCCGCGGCGCGGCAGCGAGCGGCGCTGGCTGTATGCGATCGCGCTCAACCTGCTGCGCGACAACGCGCGGCGATGCGCGAACGAAAAGCGCGCCCTGCAGCACGCCGGCGCCGGCGCAGCCCAGAGCGAGCCCGACCCCGCGCTCGGCGCGATCGAGCGCCGCGACGAGCTGCAGCGCGCGCTCGCGCTGCTCAGCGAGCAGGAGCGCGAGGCGCTCGCGCTGCGCTTCGGCGCCGATTTGAAGCTGCGCGACGTGGCACGCGTGCTGGGCGAGGGCGAGAGCGCGGTCGAGGGCCGCATCTACCGCGCGCTGGGCAAGCTGCGCGAAGAGCTCCAGTAGTCATCCCGGGCCGGCCCGGGCTTGCTTCTGCTCCCACCGCCGCACCCGACGGCGCCAGGCCCGCCGCGAGCCCGAGCTGCTGCGCCAGGCCCCCGCGAGCCGGGCCTATTGCGCGACAGTCGAGCCCACACAGCAGCCCCTGACCGTGAGCACCCCCAGCAACGGCGCCCCTTCGGGCTCGCCCGAGCCGAAGATCGACCGGTTCGCATATACGGTCACGCGGTAGCGGATGCGGGGCGGGCGCGGGTAGCGCACCACGCAGCTCCACGGATTGCCGAGCCCGCCGCCACCGGCTGAGGCGCAGCGGGCGCTCAAAGCTCGCGCGGGCGGACGCGTCGAGTAGCCCGGGCGGGGGTCGCTGGTGCTCAGCAGCAGCCGCTCCACCGCGCGTGCGCCGACGGGCGAAAGCGCCCGCTGCCGAGCCGCGAACTGGGCGTCGGCTTCGCGATCGTGCAGCGCGACCGCCGCGGCGGCGAGGCCCACGGCCAGGATCAGCGCGACGAGCAGCCCGCCGTGCCTCATGAGCGATTGCCCACCATCCCCGCCAGCATAAACCCGCACGCCTAGCGCGCTAACTGCCCAACCTCGTCCAAACCCGCGCAAAGCGCTCACATACGCCGCTCGCGATGTCGATAGCGGGAGCATGAACCGCACTCGCACACTCCTCGCAAGCCTCTCGCTCCTGCTCGCCCTCTCCTCCGCCACCGTGGCGCTCGCCGCCACGGGAGCCGCCCGCTCCCCCCTGCCGCTCCACGCAGCCGCGGCAGTCGCCGCCGACACCCACACCGGCGATCGCGCGGGCGGGCGCGCCCACGGCCGCTGCAAGCCAGCCTCCGGCAAACGCCATCGCAAGCACGCACGCCGCTGCGCCAGGGCGCATCGGACCGGCACCGGCGGGAGCGCCGGCGCGGCCTCCCGAGCCGGCCGGCGCTCGACGCCGGCGCCAACGCCCAAGCGTTCCCCCGGCCACGCCAGGCACACCGGCGCGGGTTCGCTCGTGACCGTCGGCGTGCCCAGCCCGTCGGCCACGATCGCAAGCGTGCTCGCCACGCCGTGCACCGACACCGAACTGATGCCCGAAGCCGCCAACCTCGCGCAGGTCGAGGCGGCGACGCTGTGCCTGGTCAACCAGGAGCGCGCACGCAACAACGAGCTGCCGCTGCAGCCCAACGCGAAGCTGGCGCAGTCCTCGCAGATGCACAGCGAACAGATGGTCGGCGAAAACTACTTCTCCCACATCGCGCCAGACGGCGAAACGCCGCTGCAGCGCATCGAAGCGACCGGATACATCCCCAACGCGCAGGTCGGGTACACGATCGGCGAGAACATCGCCTGGGGCACCCTGTCGCTGGCAACCCCCAGCGCGATCGTCGCCGCATGGATCGCCTCGCCCGAGCACCTCGCCAACATCCTCAACGGCGAATATCGCGACACGGCCGTCGGCGTCGACCCGGCCGCGCCCGCGTCGCTCGCAGAAGGACAGCCCGGCGCCGTCTACACCCAGGAGTTCGGGGTAATCGACGGTTCCTGACCGGCCCCGGACAGCAAACGGATGCCACCACCACCGAGCGAAAGCCGCGCAGCGCACGTTGCGAGATGTTTGGACATCTGTTCGGTCCGAGCGGACGAGTATCAAGTAGCGTGAGCCTGCGTCCGATCCCGCATGTGATGTCGCCAAGGAACCGGCTCGAGGCAGTCGAATACAACCCCACTGGCCCATGATCGTATTGCTGATCTCAACCGCATGGCTGGCCACGCTGGCGCTGGTCGTCTCGATGTGCAGGATGGCCGCGCACGGCGACGGCGCACGGGCACGCCGCGGCGCACCGGCAGGAAATCGCGGCGTCTCCCCCGCCATTGGCGCGGCGCGCTCCCCGCGACTGCTCGAACTCTCGCGCGGACACGCACGCACGGGGGCGCTCAAGCTGGAAGACCGGCGCGCGCACACCGCACGCGCAGGCAAGGCCGCGACGCGCTCAGAGGCCGCGACGGCACAGCACGTAGGGCACCGTGCGCAGGAGAATCTTCACGTCGGTCCATAGCGACCAGTTGGCCACGTACAGGTAGTCGATCGCCACCATCTCCCGCAGGGACACCGTGGCCGGGCCGAGGATCTGCCAGTGGCCGGTCATGCCCGGGTGAAGCGCCAGCCGCCGGCGATGCCAGCCCTCGATGCGGCGATCCTCGTCGATGATCAGCGGGCGCGGCCCCACGAGCGACATCTCGCCGCGCAGCACGTTGAACAGCTGCGGCAGCTCGTCCAGCGCGGTCCTGCGCAGGAACCGGCCCACGCGCGTGACGCGCGGGTCCTCGGCGATCTTGAAGAGGCCCTCCTGGGCTTCGTTGAGCCCGGCGAGCGAGGGCTTCAGCTGCTCGGCGTTGGGCACCATCGTGCGGAACTTGAACAGCCCGAAGTGCCGCTCCCCGCGCCCGACCCGCGCCTGGCGGAAGAACACGGGGCCTTTGCTGTCGAGCTTGATCGCGATCGCAACGCAGATCATCAGCGGGGAGACCGCCAGCAGCCCGAGCGAGGCGCCGACGATGTCGAACGCGCGCTTGACCAGCGCCGAGGAGCGCGTCAGATCGAAGCGACGCACCCCCATCAGCGTGACGCCGTGCAGATCGTCGAACTCGACCGAGGACCCGATCACCTGCAGCAGGCGCGGCACCACGCTGACGCGGATGCCGACCGCTTTGAGCGTGCGCACCAAATCGAGCGTCTCGCGGCCTTCGCTGCTGTGGGGCGCCACGATCGCGCGGTGCACGTCGAGCGATCCCGCGAGATCGCGTATCTCCTGCAGCTTCTCGTTCGAGAACGCGTCGATCGACCAGGGCGCGATGTCCTCCAGGTCGACGTGCGCCACGATCTCGGCGCGCACGCCGCCGTGGTTGCTCATGCGCTGGCGAATCGTCTCCTCCGAGGCGGCGCTGCCGATGAACAGGCAGCGCTCGACCGGCGCCGCGCGCAGGGCGAGGGCACGGGCGCCGACGCGACCCACGATCAGCATCACGGCCAGGGCGATCCACAGGAACAGCACGTCGTCGCGAGTCAGTCGCCCATACCCGAGCGGGCTCTCCGCCAGCCATGCCACCAGCGCGCACAGCGTGGCCACCTGAAACAGCTTCGGCACCTCGTCGAGCGTGGTCTTGCGGATGACCGCTTCGTCGCGGTCGTACAGTCCGAACACCTTCGCGCCGAGCACCACCAGCGGCAGCCCCGCCAGGCACACGCGCGCGAGGTGCAGGCGTCCGCCGGAGAGCCCGATCGCCAGGCCGAACGCGCCGAGCACGGCGAGCACGTCGCCCGCCAGCAGCGCACGGCGGAACAGCGCGTCGCGCAGCATGCTGGCCGCGGGACCGCGCGTCTCGAGAATCGGGACGGTCCCCGATAAGCGCTTTCCGCGACCGCGCAGCGCGCTCGGCCTCAGCGCCGGCGTCGACCTCGGCTGAGCGCCAAACTTCGCCGGAGCTGCCGCCTTGTCTCGAACCTGACTGCTCATCGCCTCCAACCTTGTCTCCCTGACTTGCGTTGAAACGAAGTCACCACGACGACCCAGGGCGTCCAGCCGGGCCAATGCGATTCGTGTTGACTGGCTTGCGGGCATCGTACATGCACCGCGAATGTCCCCAAATTCCTCCTTTAGCTAACTCGGGGCTGCCGCAGGCTAACGCGATACGGCCCGAATGTCAAGGCAGCCAGACTGAATTCGTCTGATCGAATTCGCGCGAGGCGCGCATCGCGCGGCGCTCGCTCGGGAGACGCTCGCCGCCCGCCCCGACGCCCACCGGCGGCGCGCGTCTCGCGGCGTCTCGCGCGGCGCACACCTCGCGGCCCTTGCGCGGCGCTCAGGCGCTGTGCGCCCTGAACGGCTCCTCGACGCCGAGGCTGCCCGGACCGGAGAGCTCGAAGGCGCTGTGCAGCGCCTGCACGGCGCGCTCGACGCGGTCGCGTGCGATCACGCAGGAGATCTTGATCGGGGAGGTGGAGATCATCTCGATGTTGGTGCCCTCCTCGGCGAGCACACTGAACACCTTCGCGGCGACGCCGGGGTGGGAGCGCATGCCGGCGCCGACGATCGAGACCTTGCCCATCTCGCGCCGGGTTGCGATGCGCTCGCACACGCTCTCCCCCATGGCCTCCAGCGCAGCGGTGGCCACACGAAGGTCTTCGTGGGGAACGGTGAAGGAGATCTCGGCCCTGCCTCCCGCCGAGGTCGGCACGTTCTGGTCGATCATGTCCACGTTGACATTGGCCCGCTCCAGGGCCTGGAAGATACGCGCGGCGACGCCCGGTTCGTGGGGGACGCCAATCAGGGTGATCATCGATTCGGCGGTCGAGTGTGTGACGGCGGTGACGATCGGCTTCTCCATGTTCTCTCCTTCCGACACCACGACGGTGCCGGGACAGTCGTCATACGACGAGCGGCAGTGGATACGGACGTTCTCGTTGCGGGCGTACTCGACCGAGCGCAGTTGCAGCACGCCCGCGCCGGAGGCGGCCATCTCGAGCATCTCCTCGAAGGACAGGACCGAGAGCTTGCGCGCGTCGGGCACGATCCGGGGGTCGGCGCTGAAGACTCCGGCGACGTCGGTGTAGATCTCGCATTCGCGCGCACCGACGGCCGCCGCCACCGCGACCGCCGTGGTGTCCGAGCCGCCGCGGCCGAGGGTGGTTACGTCGTCGGCGGTGGACACGCCCTGAAAGCCGGCGACGAGCACGATGTGATCCTGCTCCAGGGCGGCGCGCACGCGGTCGGCGCGCACGTCGAGGATGCGCGCCTTGGTGTGGGAGGTGTCGGTGACGATGCCCGCCTGCGATCCGGTCAGCGAGATCGCGCGGTGGCCGAGGTCGTTGATCGCCATCGCGCACAGCGCGCAGGAGATGCGCTCGCCGGTGGACAGCAGCATGTCCATCTCGCGCGGGTCGGGGGTGCTGGAGACCTCCTCGGCCATCGCGATCAGCTCGTCGGTGGTCTTGCCGCGCGCGGACAGCACGGCGACGACGCTGTAGCCGGCGTTGCGCTTCTCCACGATGCGCGCGGCGGCGCGCTTGATGCGCTGCGCGTCGGCGACGGAGGTGCCGCCGAACTTCATAACGACGATCTCGGGCATGGGAGTGAGGCTACAGCGAGCGTCGTCCGGCAAGCGCCTTGCCGAGCGTGACCTCGTCGGCGTACTCGAGGTCCGAGCCGACGGGCAGGCCGCTGGCCAGGCGCGTGACCGTGAGATGGGGTTCCCGCCCACCCGCGCGCGCAGCTGCTCGGCGATGTGCAGCGCGGTGGCTTCGCCTGTGGTGGTGGGGTTGGTGGCGAGCACCACCTCGCGCACCGCGGGCGAACCGCTATCTGCGGGGGAGCTCACGCGTGCGAGCAGCTGCTCGATCTTCAGGTCCTCGGGCTCGATGCCGTCGATTGGAGACAGCGCGCCGCCGAGCACGTGGTAGAGGCCGTGGAATTCGTGGGTGCGCTCCATCGGGATCACGTCGCTGGGCTCCTCCACCACGCAGATCGTGCTCGTGTCGCGGCGCGTGTCCTGGCAGATGCGACAGCGGGGTTCGTCGGCGAGGTTGAAGCAAACTTCGCACAGCCCCACCTTCTCCTTGACCTCGACGATCGCCTCCGCCAGCCCGCGCGCATCCTCGGGCGAGGCGCGCAGGATGTGAAACGCGAGCCGCTGCGCGGTGCGGTTGCCGACGCCGGGAAGCTTGGAGAGCTCGGTGACGAGTCGCTGTACGGGTGGCGCGAAGGAGCTCATATGAGGTCTGAGATGGGGGTGGGAGCGCAGGCGTGTACATACTTTTTAGACGATTTACCATGGTGACTACGATATGTCGTCACCATTGGCAACCCTTCAAAATTTGAATACACCCGCACGCCCCCGCTGCCCTCGTGTGCCCTCGTGTGCTCTCTCTGTCTCTCTCTCACTAGAGCCCGGGCAGCCCGAGCCCGCCGAGCGCGCCCGGGTCGAGACCGCCGGTGACCGCGCCCATGCGCTTGGCGGCCAGCTCCTGTGCCGCGCGCAACGCCTCGTTTGTGGCCGCCGAGCACCAGATCGCAGAGCATGTCCACGTCCTCGGGGTCGACCGCCTCGGGCGCGATCTTCACTGAACGCAGCTCCAGCTCGCCGCTGACGCTCACGGTGACCATGCCGCCGCCGGCGGAGGCCTCGACCGTCTCGTTCGCAAGCTCCCGCTGGGCGACCTCCATGTCCTGCTGCATCTTCTGCACCTGCTTGAGCATCTGCTGCATGTTGGGTTGCTTGGGTTGCCGCTGTCGTGGCTGGGGCACCGCTATTCGCCGCCTTTCTGCTGTAGCCAATCCTCGGGAAGCTCCTCCGCGTCGAGCTCTGAGACCAAACGCGCCATCATCTCCTCCTCGCTCGGCGGGGCACCGCCCGCGCCGGCGCCCGGAACGAGATCCTCGCGC
Source organism: uncultured Solirubrobacterales bacterium (assembly GCA_963831995.1). Taxonomy (GTDB): domain Bacteria; phylum Actinomycetota; class Thermoleophilia; order Solirubrobacterales; family Solirubrobacteraceae; genus Palsa-744. The sequence goes on from CAWHSI010000005.1 coordinate 405,675, forward strand.
AGCTCGAAGTCGAGACGGTAGTGGCGGCCGGTGAGCCGGCGCAGCGTCTCGATCAGAGTCGAGCGGTTGGCCGGGTCTTCGGCCTTGCGCTTGTGAAACGCGGCGGTCGGTGGAAACGCGAGCAGCAATTCCTGCTCGGTGAGCGCTGCCGGGGTGGCCTCGTTCAGCACCGCCCCAAGCAGACCATGCTCCGCGCGAACCGACTCGTGCACCGCCTCCCATAGTGCATCGAGGTCTCCATTGAGCTGGTGAGCCGGCTCGTTTGGCACCGCCACAGGAGGGGGCGCCGGATCGGGAGTATCGGAAACCGGCGCGACCGGTATCGGCTGGGGCGGCGGAGGCGCGCCCCCAGCAAGCGCCTGCTCCAGGCGCTCGATGCGTGCGAGCAGGGCGCGGGTCGAGGCGTCGGCGGCCGGCGCCGCGGCCTTCACGAGCGCAAGCTCCAGCTGCGTGCGCGGGTCGGCGCCCGCGCGCACCGCCTCCAGCGCCGCGCCCAGCAGGTCGAGCAGGCGCACCACCTCGCCCGTGCCGATGCGGCTCGCCTGCTCGCGCAGGCGCTCATCGATCTCGGGCGTGAGCGACAGCTCGGGCGGGACGTCGCCGAGCGTTTGCACGACCAGCAGCTCGCGCGAGCGGCCCTCCAGGTCGCGCGTGAAGCTGCTCGCGTCGCGACCGGCCTCGGCGCAGCGCGCCACCGCGAGCAGCGCGGCGCGCGCATCGCCGCCTGCGACCGCGTCCAGCGCACCGGCGAGCAGCTGCTCGTCGGCGACGCCCAGCACCGCGAGCACATCGTCGAGGCTGACGCTCGTACCGCTGTAGGTGACGATCTGCTCCAGCGTGCCGAGCGCGTCGCGAAAGCTGCCGGTGGCCGAGCGCGCGATCGCCGCCACCGCCTCGGGCGGGATCTCGATCGACTCCGCCTCGGCCGCTCGCATCGCGACGCTCGCGATCTGCTCGACCGTGGGGCGATGGAAGTCGAAGCGATGGCAGCGGTCCACGACCGTCGCCGGCACCTTGCCCGCCTCGGTGGTGGCGAGCACGAACACCGTGTTCGGCGGGGGCTCCTCGAGCGTCTTCAGAAACGCGTTCCACGCCGCCTGGGTGAGCATGTGGGCCTCGTCGAGGATGTACACCTTGTGGCGACCCGACACGGGCGCGAAGGCAACCGACTCGCGCAGCTCGCGGATGTCGTCGACCGAGTTGTTGGAGGCGGCGTCCATCTCGATCACATCGAGCGAGGTCGCGCTCGCGATCGAGGTGCACGAGTCGCACTGCCCGCAGGGGTTCACGGTGGGCCCGCCCCGCTCGCAGTTCAGGCAGGAGGCGAGAATCTTCGCCATCGAGGTCTTGCCGGTGCCGCGCGAGCCGACGAACAGGTAGGCGTGGTGCACCTTGCCGCGCTCCACCGCGTGACGCAGGGTGCGCACGACCGCATCCTGCCCAACCACGTCCTCGAACGTGCGCGGGCGATGCGTGCGATACAGGGATTGAGCGCCTCCGGCCACTGCCTGCTGAGTCTATCCAGGGCCACGACAGCGCCAGAGCGGTAGCGTGCCACGCTGTGAGGAGCACGTCGAGGTCACCGCTTTCGCGCCCCCTCGGGCAGGTCGCGCGCAGCCCGAGGGGGCGGCGTCCTCGGCCGCCGCGACGCCCGTGCATGCCGCCGAGCCGATCGAGGGCGAGGTGGAGCAGGCGCCCGATGCGGCTGTGCGGGCGCGACTGCGCCGAGCGGTGCCGGCGCTCTCGGCGATCCCCGCCGGAGCGCTGCTGCTGTGGCTGATCGCCGGCGTGGGGTTCGTCAACTACGACACGCTCTACGGGCTCGTGTGGGGCCAGCAGCTCGCGCGCGGGGAAACACCCGAATACGGGCTGCCGATCGCGCCAACGCCGCACCCGCTGGTGGAGCTGATCGGGATCCCGCTGGCGCCGCTCGGAGCGAGCGCCACGACGGCGATAATGCCGTGGCGCTCGCGTTCCTCGCGCTGTCGGCGTGCGGGTGGGTGCTCTATCGCCTCGGCAGCGCCTGGTTCGGGCGCGCCGCGGGCGCGGTGGCGGCGGTGGTCCTGCTGACGCGCCTGCCGGTGCTCTCCTACGGCGTGCGCGCCTACATCGACGTGCCCTACCTGCTGCTGGTTCTGTGCGCGCTGCTGGTGGAGACTCGCAAACGGCGCGCGGGCGCGCCGGTGCTCGCGCTGCTCGCGCTGGCAGGGCTCCTGCGGCCGGAAGCATGGGCCTTTTCTGGGTTGTATTGGGTCTATCTGGTCGGGTTCGCACACTCGTTCGAGCCCAGCTCGCACGCGCGCACAGCTCGCCCTTCTAGCGCTGCTGGCGGCGAGCGCGCCGCTGATCTGGGTGCTGAGCGACCTGCTCGTCACGGGCAACGCCATGTGGTCGCTGACGAACACCAAACACACCGCCGAAATACTGGGCCGCGAGACCGGCATCGGCAAGGTGCCCGAGTACATACCGCGGCGCATCGGCGAAATCCTGCGCCCGGCGGTGCTCGCCGGTGCCGCGCTCGGCGGGGTGCTGTCGCTGGCGTGGCTGGGAGATCGTGCGCGGCTCGGCGCGATCGCGGGCGTGCTCGCGGTGGTCGTGTTCGCCGCGATGGCCTCGGCCGGACTTCCGATCGACACGCGGTACGCGTTTCTGGCGGCGGCGATCCTGTGCCTGTTCTGCGGGGCGGGCGCGTTCGGCTGGACCAGGCTGCCACGGGGAGACAGGCACCGCACGCCATGGATGATCGCGGGCGGGGCGGTGCTCGTCGCGCTGCTCGCGACCCTCCCCGGCCAGGTGCGCGCCGACCACCGCGAACTGCGCAAGCTGGCGCGCCAGCAGAGCATCCAGGACGACCTGCTCGCGATGGTGCACAACGGGGCGATCGCGAGCAGGTGCGGCCCGGTGGGCGTGCCCAACCACGCGCCGATTCCGCTGCTGGCGCTGTATCTCGGGGAGCGCCCGGGACTGATCGTGAGCGCCGAAGCGGCGCGCGCCGAATCGAGCGAGCAGCAGAGCGGCACCTATGTGGACCCCGCCAGCGTCGAAGTGGAACGCGACTATGTGCTCGACCCCAAAGACCCGCACCTGCCGGTGTCGATCCCGCCCGGGTTCCTGGAGACGCACGCCAACAGCTCGTGGTTGATCTTCGCGCGCTGCAAGTGAGCGCCACCGCCGCGGTCAGCAATCTTTCGGGAAGCGCCGCACCGCTCGTCGCAGCGCCGGCGAGGCCGGCCCACGGGCGCCGGGCCGGCGGGGAGACGGGCGTGCTGGCGGGGACCCGAACGACCCCCATCCCAAAAAAAGTGGACCGTGCACCCCGCTTCGAAGACCGCGCGTCCAATCGCCTGATCGCCGCTCGCAGCTCCGGTTCGGGTGCTCCCGCTGCGCCTGCCGGGGATCGCTTAAGGCTGCTTCCTTCCGGACCTGACCTGGTTCACAAGCCGACACCGCGCGGGACCCAAACCATCGACGCTCCGTGCGGCGGAGCGACCGGAGCGTTGCTCCTCTGAGGGGAGTTCAGCCCCGCTAGAGCGGATTGCGGATTCAGGGCGCCGCTACATCCCCGCCTAGCACGGTCCACCGTGATGGTACCGCGCGGGGCCGCGAGCACGCCCGCCGGCGACCGCCCTCCGGCGGACACGTCGCGTGGCGTCTCGCGCGCGCCGGGCCGGTGCGCGGGAGAGCATCGGCACACAAGCCGCTCCGATGCGTTACGCTGCCGAGCCGATATGAACTTCAATCGCTCACACACACCCCAAAGCTCGCGCGCACGCCTCGGCTTGGCGCTGCCCGCGCTGTGCACGATCGCCCTTCTCGCCGGCTGCGGCTCGGGCGGATCGAGCACCATCACCGTAGGCAACGAGTCCGACAGCACCTCCGTGCCGCACGTCGCCGGCGAAACAACATCGACGACCGCCAGCACGCCAACCACGCCAACCAGCACCGTCAAGACCCCAACCAGCGGGCCGCTCTCCAAAGAGCCGACGGTGACGCCTCCCAGCGGCCCCGCGCCGAAGACGCTCGTGACCAAGGAACTGATCGTCGGCACCGGCCCCGAAGCGAAGGCGGGCGACTCGGTCACCGTCAACTACGTGGGCGTGCTGTACAAGGGCGGAAAGCCGTTCGATGCGTCATGGAACCGCCACGAACCGTTCACGTTCACGCTCGGCAAGGGTCAGGTCATCAAGGGCTGGGACCAGGGCGTCGCGGGCATGAAGGTTGGCGGCCGGCGCGAGCTGATCATCCCCTCCGAACTGGGCTACGGCGCGACCGGCTCACCGCCGAAGATCCCACCGAACTCGGCGCTCGTGTTCGTGGTGGACCTGCTCGCCGTGTAGCGCAGCGGCTCTGACGCCAAGCGCTCCCATCGCCCGCACCGCCGCCGCGCTCCTCGCGGCGGCGCTGCTCGCGGGCTGCGGCGCGAGCTCCCCGGGTGCGCGCAGCGGCGCCGAACTGGCGCTGGAGCGTGCGCAGCTTGCGCGGGTTGCGGGCGAGCTGCGCGCCGCCGAGCCGGCCGTGCGGCGCGAGGTGGCCGCCGCGCGCGCCGCCTGGCCGCTGCTCGCGAATGGCGTGCCCGCGGTCGTCTCCCCCGCGCTGCTCGCGGCCACGACCATGGCCAGCGCGCGCGCCAGCGCCACCGAGCTTCCCGAACCGGCGTTTCTCGCGCGTTCGCGAACCTTGACGGGGCCGGCCGCCGGGGTGGCGGGGATATACGAAAGCTACGAACAGCTGGCGCGGCGCGGCTGGCTGCTCAGCAGCGAGGCGCTGACAACGATCGCCCGGGTGGGCGATGGCGGCGCGGGCGCGGCCGGCGCGGGCGCTTCGCGCGCGAGCGCTCCCGCCGCGGGGGGCGCAGGCGCCCGCTCCGGTGCATCCACGAGCACCCGCCAGGCGCAGGCAAGCTTCGCCCGCGCCAACTCCTCCCTGTACATCAGCGCGATCTACGACGGCCACTTCAACCTGTCGCTGCTCGGCAAGAGCCTCGTCTCGGGCTACGAAAAGCTCGGCGGCCCACGCGCGTTCGGGGCAGCGCTGACGAGCGCAGAGATCGACGGGCTCGCCGCGGCCTACTCGATCCCCGGAGTACGGCTTGAGCCGCACCCGGGGAAGGCGGTCGAAGAGGGAGAGGGCTCGGGGTAGCCAACGCCGCGTATCACCACCTCCACGGGGATCGCGAGCTGATGTACTACGACGAGGTCCACCATCGTGGGGTGCCGAGAGCGCAGCAGAGGCTCTCGGATCGGTCAAAGTGGGTCACGGGCCTGTCGCCGTCGTCGCTGGCGCCAAGGGCTCCGAAAAGCAGTCCAACGAGGTGACCTCTTCCGAGACGATCCAAAGCTCCAAGGAGGAGTATCTGGAGCGGAGCCTTACTGACTTCCGAGCGATTCTCATTGGTGCAAGCCGTGAGATTGGGGGAGGCTTCGTCTTCCTCGACGAGTTCTACCGAGTAAATCGGGCCGACCAGCCTCTCGTGCTCGGGTATATGCACCGTCTCGTCAAGGACACCGACTTTTGGCTGAAGGTGGGCAGCGTTCGGTACTGGACGACGCCCTACTCCGGTGGGAGTCCGCCTCGCGGGATGCAGGAAACGCAGGATGCCAACGTCATCTCTCTTGACCGCGGACTACAGCTGGTCGACTCGACCGGGACATTCTTGGAGACGATCCTGACGAACATCGCCAAGCCGTCGACTGCCGACATCCGCAAGCTCCTGACGAACGGCGCTCTGAATCGGCTCGTCCTGGCATCTGGTGGCGTCGCCCGCGACTATCTGAGGCTGGCGGCGCAGGCGATCCATCAGGCCCGCAATCGCGGCCCCAGCGCCAAGGTCGGGAGCCACCGAGTGATGGCTGAGGACGTAAACCAGGCAGCGGGTCAAACGGCGCCCGCGAAGCTGAACGATCTCCCACAGGACGCACCCGAGGAAGCCGCGACGCTTGAGGTTCTACTGGCCGACCTTACTGAGTTCTGCCGGGCGCGAAAAGCGGCCTACTTCCTTGTCGACAATCAAGACGCCGGGCTCGCGTCCAAGATCGATCAACTGCAAGACCTTCGATTCGCACACTTGCTCTTTGAAAGCGAGACGGTCCCCGATGAGGGGTCTCGACGCCACAAGGTGCTGCTGCTTGACGTGTCGCACCTCAGTGCTCAGCGCGCGCATGAGGTGGACTTCGAGGGCTGGCAGGAGCGTGAGAATCGCCGTCGTAGGCAACTCGTCTATCACGAGGGCGCAGGCGCCGAGCGCGTGAACCCTGTCGCCAAGTCCTCGCCTTCTGTAGCGCCACCCTCCTCACTTTCGCTCTTCGAGGATGAGCCGAAGTAGTGCCCTTCGCACGTCGCGTCAGTCGGGGCGTGCGATGCAGTCATTTCCGCTTCCGCCTCGAGCTCCGTCAACCACGCCTGCATTAGCAGGTCGACCCGTTGGTGCGCCGTCTCTGTGGCTGAGGTCCTGGGATCATCCTGAGGTCCTGGGATCATCCGGCCATGCCCAAGGACCGGATTCGACGCTACCGTCTTGCCCCAAACGTGCGCGTCGTGATCCAGCGCTCAAGTGCGCATCCCGTCGAGTACGCGATCATGCTGCTCGTCGAGCGCGACGGGGAGTGGCACACAGTGCGCACCTTCGACAACGCCCACGATCCGACGGAGCACCACGAGCACCGCTACATCGGCTCCGAGAAGCAGAAGCCAATCATCACGCGTGGGTCCGTGAACGACGCGATGCACGCCGCCGAAGTCAAGATCAGGGGAGGCTGGTCCGATATCGTTCATAGCTGGGAGAACACCTAATGAGCGCCGTCTATGACAAGACCTGGGATCTCTTTATGGCTGCGTCGCTCAGCGACGATGACCTCGGCTACCCCGATGAGGTCGAGTTCATTCCCGGAGATCAGGAGTGGGCCGACGAAGTGCTCTGGCGCAACCTCACCGAAGGCCATCCGACCGTCCTCGTCAGCGAGGATGCCGAGCTGCTGCTGCTCCCGCGGCCTCGCAGCCTGGTAGACCGGCTACGGGGACACGTCGTCGTCAACGTTGCCCATCGCACCCACGGACACGCTTCGCCCTACGCGATTGCGGGCCGGTTGGGCCGCCATCCCGTGCGCCAGATGCGCGAGCTTGCCCACGCGTAGCCGTGCTTGTGCGGCGAGGGCAGTCCAAACTCCAAACTACGCCCGGCCAGTCCACTCGTCGGGCGCCGCACCCGGCACCCATGCTCGCGTGACGCCGCCGCCCTCTTGGCGAAGTTCCCGACTGTAGTCGCCGAGCTGTACGTGGAAGGCCAGCTCATGCCGCGGGTCGTCTGCTACTTGGTCGATCCAGTCGCGCCAGACGACGAGCGCACACAGTGGGGAATCCTGCGTAGCGCGCTGCACACCGAGATCGGGCAGGACGCATCCGAGATCGAGAGCGTCAGCGAAGACGGCCACGGCGACCTACACGCCGAGCTGGGCGCGGCGGTTTGCACTGGCCCCGGCGCGGCGGCTTGAAGTGGCCCCACTTCGCGTCGGTTTGTGTGTGTAGTTGATCTTCTCTGATTGGGGGGTTCGGCGGCGTCTCGTGTAGCGGAGCGCGTAGCGCGGAGCGGAACGAGAGGTCGCCGGCGCGGCCCGTGGGTGGGGTCAGGCGGCTCCTTTCTTGGTGCGGGCGAGTCCGTGGCGGAAGCGCCAGGACTCCGCTCCGGTGTCGATGATGTGTGCTCGGTGGGTGATCCTGTCGACGACGGCCTTGGCGAGACGAGCATCGGGGAAGACCTTGGTCCACTCGCCGAACGGGAGGTTGGTGGTCACGATCAGCGACGCGCGCTCGTTGCGCTCGGAGATGACCTGGAAGACCAGCTCCGCTGCACCCTCGGGCAACGCGAGATACCCGAGCTCGTCAAGGACGACCAGCTCGGTTCGTGCGTAACGCGCGATGACTTTGCCGAGCTCTCGTCGAGACTCGGCTGCTTGCAGCTCGTTCGCGAGCGCCGCGAGCGTGGTGAACCTGACGCGGCGTCCTTGCTGGCAGGCGAGCACACCGAGAGATATCGCCAAATGCGTCTTGCCGGTCCCGCTGTCACCAAGGAGGATGACTGACTCGCGATCGTCGATCCATGTTCCTTGGGCAAGAGCGGCGATCGTGGCTTGGGGGATCTTCGGGTTCTCCTCGAAACGGAAGTCCTCCAAGCGCTTGGTGAGGGGGAAGCGCGCGTCGATGAGCCGTCGGCGTTCGCGGCGCTCAGCGCGCTCTGAGACCTCTGCCTCCAATAGCGCCGCGAGATACGCGATCGGGGGTTGCTGATCGCGCGTGGTCTCCTCGGCCAGTGCACGGAAGCGCGCCCGGATGGTGGGGAGGTGGAGCTCCCGGGCGTGCGCGTCGATCAGCGCTTCCATCGCTTGGACCTTCGCCGGAGCGCTCACCGCGCACCTCCCGCCACGAGCAGCTCGTCGTAATGGCCGAGTGTTGGTGGTGGCGCCCCGAGCCCGGTCAGCCGTGGCGGGAGATCGTCAAGGCTCGGGCACTCGGTGCGAGTACCGCGACCGGCCAGGACCGCGACCGCTCGCCCGTCGTGAGCGCCGGCCGCCAGGGCACCACGAACGGCCAGCGCGAGCGCGCTCGCGCCGTGCTCGCGCGCGAGCATCAACACGTCGACCATCTGCCGCGCAGCCTCCGAGGGACCGTAACGATCGGCGATCTTCCCCCACAGTTCATCGAAACATGACGGCCAGGCGCCGCGCTCGCGTTCCTGGGATAGAGCGAGCGATCCGGCCAGCGCGCCCGGCTTGCGCGCCAACAACTCCAGGTAGTGATCCAGTGACGCGCAGACGCCGTAGCGACCCCTCTGGCGCTCGTGAACAGCGACCAGCTCACCGTCGTGATGACACTCGATCTCGCGTGCGCCCACGCGCGTGTGAACACGCAGGCCGGCGAGACGAACGGGCACCGAGTAGCGGTTCTGCTTGATCGTGACCAACGCCTTTGAGTCCACTCGTGGCGTGCCCTGCTCGGCCGTGGACGCTCTCTCGAGTGGCAGTGCGCGCAACAGCAGGCGCTCCCGAGCAAAAGACTCACCAACGGTCTCCTGGCGCCCGGCGATCCGCCGCGCCAGATCGGTCTCGCAGCCGGCGAGCATCCTCGTGTTCAGCTCGCCAAGCGTCGCGACCTCGGGGACCGGGACGAGATGACGACGACGGAAACGCCCGACCTCGCCCTCAACACCGCCCTTTTCATGCGCGCCCTCGATCCCGGGGATCGTGAACTGCGACTCATAAAGATAGTGCGAGCGCAACGCGATGAACCTGTCGCTCTGCACGCGCTGGCGACCGCGCAACACCTGCTTGACCGCGCTGGTGAGGTTGTCATAGCGCAACAAGCCAAACACGCCACCGAACCAGTCGAACGCCTCGACGTGCGCCTCCAAGAACGCTTGTTGGGAGCAGTGCGGGAACGCCATCGCGAACGCCGCACCCGAATGACACGCGCGCATGTGAAACAGGTAGACCTTGCTCGCGACACCAGCCATCGCGACCTGCGCCTCACCCCAATCGACCTCGGCCTCCACACCCGCCTCGCGCACCTGTGGCACGAACGCCTGCACGCCTTCGCCGCGTTCCCGTCGACGACCGTGAACGTATTCCCGGACCGTGCGCTCAGCGACATCAGCAGCGTGCTCATAACGCAAGCGTTCCCAGATCCGCCTCGCGGTATGACGCTGCTTGCGCGGCGCGCGTCACGGTCCCCATCAAGCCAACCGTCGATCAACTCCCGATACGCACCCAACTTCGGCGCCGGACGACCGACCGGTTTACGCTTCGCGGGCGGCAATGGCGCAGCCAACGCTTGGCGCACCGCCCGCCGATGAACGCCATGCCGCTCGGCCAACGCCCGAATCGACAAGCCCTCCCGATCCCGGTCCCTCCTGATCTGCTCGAACGTCTCCACTCGTGATCCCATTCCTTCCGCCGCCTCCCGCTCGAGCTCCATGAACACCGAACAGTCGACTGCCAGTCCGACGAAGGTGGGGCCAGTTGAGACCGCCGCAATGGGGCCAGATCAGACCGCCGTTCCCACCGAGGAATACGACAAGCCGCTGATGGACTTCGACGCGCGCCGTGCGCTACTCGACGTGATCGGGTGGAGCAAGCCCGACAGCGACGAGGTGGTGCAGATCGACCTCGAACAACACAAGTGGGCGCTCCTGACGACCCTGAGGCGGCGCCTCGACGTCGAGCACGACCTCATGCAGTCAGACCCACACATGCGGGGAGCAGAGCAACAGCGGCAGACCGCGATGGACTTTGCACGGCCGCTCGAAGGCTTCCTGCCGACCCTGCGCGCTCGCGTCAAGCAGATCGGGAGCCAGTGATGCCACGCCCCGCGACAGGTCAGGTGATCGTGGATGAGCGCCGGCGCAGCCCGACGTTTGGGTTGCGCTTCCGCGCCTACGGCAAACGCGAGTACGTGACACTCGGGACGGCCGAGGACGCACCCGAAGGCGCAGACGGAGCTGGAGAACATCCTCGCCGACGTGCGACGCGGCATCTGGCGCTCGCCGGTCGCGGAGGTCGTGCAGGCACCGCGAGAGGTCCCGACTTTCCACGTCTTCGCGTCGGAATGGTTCGAGCGCCAGAAGATCGAGGGAGGGCGTTGCGGCAGCGGTCTCAGCGATGCTGGGAGGGACGCAGGGGTGCGCACCGTGAACGTGCTCTCGGTGCTGCGCGACGAGCTTGGCGACTACCGGGCGCGTATGGACCCGTTGGCCGACGCGCTGGTGTTCGGGACTGCCACTAGCAGGCGACAGGGCGCAACCAACGTCCGGCGGCGGGTGCTTGCCAAGGCCGTCGAGCGCGCCAACACGAAGCTCGCCGAGGACGAGGCCGAGCCGTTGCCCGACGGTCTGACGCCCCACTCGCTGCGCCGGACGTTCGCCTCGCTGCTATTCGCCATCGGCGAGACACCGCCGTACGTAATGGCGCAGATGGGGCATACGACACCGACCCTAACACTGGCGATCTACGCCCGGCAGATGGACCGCCGTGACGGTGAGCCCGAGCGGCTCAAGGCGCTCGTCGATGGGCTGCATATCCAACCTTCCCCGCCGGGTCCTCCGCCCAGGCTGCGAGGAGGGCCGATGCGAGAGCTTACGGCAGTCCGAGTGCGTGACGGAGTAGCTGACCGCCTGCACCGAAAACAACGCTCCTGAGGCCAGTGGTCGCGATGCGTCGGATCACCGCTGCGGCGTGATGCATTTGCTCGGCGTCATCCGGCGTTGCGTATTCGGCGAGGGTCTCTACGAGCGTTGCAAGCGTCGCGGGCGAGATCATTACCTCGAAACGAGGCCACTCACCAAGGATCTGTAGCCCACGGCCGGTGACGCGAGGCCCCGCGAAGATCATCCCGTGACCGCCACCGATCTCGTGCGTCACGTCACATTCGACGTACCCCGCTTCTGCGATCTGCAAGATCGTCTCTTGGATGACACCAGCCGGCAGGGCAAGCCCGAGATCATTGCCGTGACCCTTGACCAGCTTGATGGTGCTAGCAGCGCCGTAGGCTGCGTCGCGGGTCCGCGGGGCTTGAAGCACCGGCAAGGCGCGCTCGTCCCAATACTCGCTCATCCGCCAGCAAGCTCCTCACCTAGCGATTCGATCGTGGAATCCACGATGCCCTCGCCCAACCGGCCGATCGCACCCGCCGTTCGGCGGAGCGCCGTCCTGTCGCCCGCATCCTCAGCCTGCTTCGCGAGCCCCACGAATACAGCTTTAAGCCCCACCACGGACGCCACACGGTCCAGGTCGGGCCATTCGCCCAGGAGGATCAGCCCGCGAGGCGCGAGCCGGAGTCCCGACCAGAACGCAACCATAACGGTGCCGGTGCGGACTCCCGCGATGAGGTCATAGCTGTGCAGACGCGTGAGCGCTTCGTCGGCTTGGCGTGAGTCGATCTCGCCGTTCAAGTCCTGAAACGGCTGCGGCTGGCCGTGCACGACGAGCTTTATTCGGCCGTCCCAGTCTGGATTCGAGTCTTGGTCTAGCAACCAGCGCAGGACGCGCTCGTCGATCTCGGTCCAGGTGCTCATGTCGAGCATTCTCGTTGCCCCGACGAACGAGCCAGCATGATGCCCGCGCCCATCATGGGCCGATGCTTCTCGCCGGCACCAACTGGACCGAAGTCGCTGCCGCTGCAACGGGTGTCCTCGTGGCCGTCACCGCTGCGTTGACGGTGGCGCCCATCTTCGCCGAGGCACTTGCGTAGGGCCGCGATTGGGCGGCAATAGGCAGCAGCCACCCCTTCGCGGCCTCCGACGCCGACGCCGACGCCGCCCAACCCCAATAGAATCAAGCGTCCAGGGCGCGTAGCTCAGTGGGAGAGCGCTCGCTTCACACGCGAGAGGTCGGTGGTTCGAAACCACCCGCGCCCATCACGAAACAGCCTGAAAACAAGGCATTTCAGTCATTCTCAGCAAGACCGTCGGGCTCGCCCACTCGACCGAAACTGCCCGTTGGCCCATTCACTGGCCTAAACGCACTCCCTCATGCGGCGGTTGCGGGTCTGTTGGTAGACCATTCGCCTACGCTCGGATCCGTCGCGGCGACCGTCCAGCGCTGGCCCCCTCCCGGCAGGTCGTCATCCGCCTGCGCCCGTTCGATGGCGAACTCGAAGCGATCGTCGAGAGTCACGGCCGCGGCGTCCAAGAGCAATCTGACCGCCTCGTCCTCGCCGGTCGCGCTAAGCTAAGCCAGGCTTGTACGAGTTGTTGTACGAAAAGAGGAACTGACGAGTCGCGGCTCTTCACGAGCGAAGTTGGTGGTCACGACCAGTCAGGCGCGGACCGCGCTTCCCGAGCTGGCGCGTGCCGCCGCCAAGCGGTCAAAGCCGGGCAAGAGCCTGCTCGACCACGCAGTCGAAATCCAGCCTCGCGGTGAGCAACGCAGCGCCTACCTCGTCCCCGAGGTCGATCTCCAAGAGGCCGAGCGGCGGATCGAGACCCTCGAAGAGGAGCTTGAAGACATCGCCCTGATGCGACTGATCGAGCAGCGCACCCTCAGCGAGAGCACCACCCACACTCCCGTCGACGACGTCATCGGCAAATTCGGCTTCCACGACCTCCTCGACGGCGATGCGGCGTAGACAACATTGGCCAACGTGTCCTTCACCGAGGAGGCCAAGGCCGACGTCCGGGCACTCGTCGCCGAGGATGAGCAGGTAGCGCGCGCGGGTCTGCTCATCGCCAAGCAACTCGAGTCAAACCCATATCTGGGAGAGCCGCTGCGCGAGAAGAGCAACCTCAAGCCGCTCGCGCGTGCCGACTGCCGCAAGGTGAAGTTTGATCGCCCGAACCGTCGAGCGACCGCCAAGCCGCGGTACCGCTATCGCCTCGTGTATCGCATCGAGCCGCACGACGGCTCGCCAGAGACGATCATCGTCATGGCTCTCGGCGTCAAGCCCGGATCTACCGCGAGGCCACAACTCGCGCCGCCAAACGCATGCGCGAGCAAGCACGAACCCGCCGGAAACGAACCTAACCGTCGACAGCCCGGACGCTCTGTGAACACGGGCGGGTCGAGCGCCTGGTACCCCGACCCAGAACTGCTACGGTCTGTAGCAAATGGCGGCGCGGTCGATCCCTCAACGCGAACTTCGCAACAACATCGGCGCGATCCTGCGCGAGGCCGAAGCCGGGACCGAGTTCACGATCACGGTGCGTGGCCGGCCCGTGGCGCGACTCGGACCGCCCGATCAGCCCATCGGACGCAGGGTCGATGTCGATCTCGCGACCGTGCGTACGCTCCTGGCCCGAACACCGGTCGACGATCGGTTCGCTTCCGATCTGGCAGAGATCAGGCGCGATGAGCCACCGGTCGACGATCCATGGCCACAGCGCTGACGAGGCTGCTGCTTGACACCTCGGTCGTGATCGCCGGCTTTCCGACGCTCACGCTGGCCGCTGATGAGACCGCGGCGATCTCGGTTATCACTCTGGGCGAGCTGCAAGCCGGCGTCCGGCTCGCCGCCGATCCCGACACCCACGCGGTTCGTCAAGCGCGACTGGCAGCCGTGCGCCAGACCTTCGAACCGCTGGCCATCGACGAAGCGGTAGCCCACGAGTACGGCGAGCTGCTCACGACCGCCCGCCGACAGAAACGCACCAGCAAGGCGACCGATCTGCTGATCCTGGCCACCGCCGCGGCAACCGGACGCGCGCTGCTGACGCTCGACGACGCACAAGCCGGCCTCGCACGCCTCGCAGGGGTGCCAGTCAGACCCTGACCAGCCGTCACCTCGCCAGCGTTACGCCGCTCGATTTCAAAACCTGGCCGCGAGACTCGCCGACGATCTGGACCGTCGCGTGCCCCGCCGCTCCCCGGACCGTCGTGGAGGTCGAACGCATCGCCCGCCGCCCTCCGGGCGCACGATCCCTCAGTGCCCGATCGCCTTGCACCAGTGCTCGCAGCCGAGCAGGCTCGTCGTCTCGCCGGTGCATCTGGCGGGCATAGAGCTCGAGCGTCAGCACGGCGGTGGTATGGCCATCTGCCCCATGACATACGGCGGGGTCTCCCCCAAGGCGAACAACAGCGACGCGAACGTGCGGCGCGGCGAAAACTGAAGTGGTCGGCTCCTTCTCCGCAGAATCTCTCAGCCGGCAACGTTCGCAGCCCATTGCCTGGCTTCGTCGCGCAGCTGACGGTAGAGACGCTGCTCGCGGTGGGCAGCCTGGTCGGCGAGCAGCACCTGCTCGTCGTCTGTGCAGTCGGCAAGCAAGGCGAAGCGGTCGCGCACCGCAGCGCAGATACGCTCATGATCCTGTTGCAGGCTTCGTGGCACGAGGCCTTGGAGATCGGTCCAGTGGAAGTTCTTGGGTTGGATCGCGCGCAGCAGTGTGTGCGGCTCGTAGCGCGGCCGCTCGCGTTGATCGATCCATGCCTTCAGTACCGCGAGGCGCCGCACGAGCCGGGCGGAGAAGGGTCTGGCGGACCAGAGGTGAAGGTCGTAGACGTCCTTGGCCGAGCCGCCCAGCCGCCGGTTGCACGCCATGATCTTCTCGGCGATCATCTCGTAGGGATCCAAGCAGTAGAGGGTCGGCGCGCCGCACTCCACGCGCGAGAAGTAGGGTTGCGTCAGGAGCGGCAGCTCGCGGGGCTCGAGGACCCGCTCGGAGCGATAGCTGATCTGAAGCTCGAACCTCCCGCTGCCGTGGGGATGCTCGTAGGCAACCGTGCTGCTGAAGTTGCCCTCCTGGGAGTAGCGGAACGAGGCGATTGCAAAAGCGATCTCGTGGTAGGGATTGCGCTGGGCGAGCTCGGCCTCGATCTGCGCCTCGAAGCCGTTCTTGTGGGTGGCATCAAAGTCGATGTCCTGCGAGAAGCGTCCGGTGTTCCCGAACACGCACTTGCGCAGCGCCGTGCCGCCCTTGAAAAGGAGTGGCCCGATCCGACCGCTCTCATCGGCTCCGAGCAGCCCCGCGTCGCTGAGCAGCGCGAGCGCGTAGTGCAGCACGACGTCTTGGTCTGCGATCTCGACCTGCACCTGCGCGCCGACGGCGTACTGGCGGACGATCGCGCCCGGGATCATCAGTGGATGAGCTCCTCGCGCAGGACACCCGCTCCAATGTTGTCGAGCACCGCCCAGCGTGCAAGCCGGACACCCTGCGCGCCAAAGACGCGGCGCGGCCCGAGATACAGCAGCGGCTCGCCAGAGCGCGGCTTGGCCTGCCGTGCGAGCACCGGCGGGATCTGCAAATCGAGAGTCTCCATGAGCGCGGCGATGCGACGAAAGGCGGCGCGCCCACGGATCGTCTGTTCGCCGAGGAGCACCAGAAGGCTCCAGTCGAGGTCCGAGTGGGCGCGATCGAGGACGCGTGCGAGACCCTGAACCCCGCCTATCCGTCCCGGCAACCCCGCCCCATCGATGAGGATCTTCTCCGGTCGCGCAAGCCGTATCTGAAACTCGTGCAGCTTGACCTCCT
Source organism: uncultured Solirubrobacterales bacterium (assembly GCA_963831995.1). Classification (GTDB taxonomy): domain Bacteria; phylum Actinomycetota; class Thermoleophilia; order Solirubrobacterales; family Solirubrobacteraceae; genus Palsa-744. Next base: position 421,621 of record CAWHSI010000005.1, read on the forward strand.
CGACGCCACTGGGCGTGAACGAGCGCAGAAAGATCAGCGAGATCGGTATCTGCGCCCAAGCCTTCGGCCGGTTGGTCCCCGCCGGCACACATGTCTGCACCGCGCCAGGATGGTCCGGCGTCAGCCCCCGCTCGTACGCGGCCGACTGAAAGCCGACGTAGTAGCGCAGGCCAGTGGTGCCAAGCGCCGCCCACGGGTTGGGGACGACCCACCCTCCGGTGTCGGCGAGCACGGCCTCGTAGCGCCCGCGTGAGGTGCGCACGAGCCAGCCCTTACGGGTGAGGCTCGAGGTCGTGTGCCACACGGTCTGCGCCGGCCAGGCGAAGCGATCCGCGATCTCGCGCGATGAGACGCCGTGAATGCGCTCGCTCTCAAGCCATGCAATGACCTCGGCCTCGCGGGACGACAGCGTGCGCGGTGAAGGTTGAGCCAGCTCTGGCATTGCTCATGTATACCCGATCCTGCGGATATCTTGAAGGTCCAACAATACTTGAGCAGCGACTCTTCTGGTGCTCGGCATGATCGCCATTGAGCCGACCGCCGCCGCCCGGTGGGCCAAACCCACCGGAAATCGCGGGAAACTGCCGGCACTCCACAACCGCCGCTCCGTCCCGAAAACGGCTTATTCGCTAGCCTTTCCGCGCTTCTTCCGCTTCCTCCTCGGCCGCTTCACACGCGAGAGGTCGGTGGTTCGAAACCACCCGTGCCCATGCCTCGTTTCCCCCGTATCCAAGCCAAATTCTTGACCGATGGCGAAGGCTCCTGCCGCCTACCCGACTACATGCTCTATTTGTGCACTGCATTACAAAGTCTTGAACATCCAAGAACAGGAAAGTGGGATGTCACGGGCCAAGCGCACGAAGTCATTTTCCGCACGGTTCTCCGCTGAGGTGGTCGATATGCTCGATGCCCGCAGCCACCGCCTTGGCCAGTCCAAGGCACGGGTGGCGGAGCGCCTGATCGAGGAGGGCCTGCGGATAGAAGAGCTCCCAGGGATCGTGTTCCGCTCGGGTCCCACCCGCTGGCGGCGGCTACACAGACGGGCCTATGAGGGATTGGCGAAACGAGTAGCGAAACTGCTTGCGGGCATCGCCCCGGCAGTTTAGCGTCGGTCGAATCCTAGAAATTGGCCCCGGCGACGTGACTGTTCAGGTCGTGCAGGGGTGGGGTTGGTGAGCGCGAACTTGGTTATGTGTCCTCGCGGAGGCCGTCGTATGAGCAGTTGGCGGTGCTTGTCGTTGAGCAGGCAGCCACGATCCGGCGGTTGGATGGCGAGGTCGCTGAGCTGCGTGCGGAGGTCGCTGATCTGAAGCGTCGGTTGGCGGCGAACTCGCGTAATTCGTCGCGTCCGCCGTCCTCGGACGGGCTCTCAAAGCCGCCGGCGAAGAGTCTGCGGCGTCCGTCGGGTCGTAAGCCGGGCGGTCAACCCGGTCATCGCGGCGGGCGGTTGGAGATGGTCGCAGTGGCGGATGAGATCGTCGATCACGTACCGTCGGTGTGCGCGGCCTGCGACGCGGATCTCGCTGATGGTGAGGATGCTGGGTTCCTGGTCCGGCAGGTGTTCGACCTTCCGGAGATCCGGTTGCGCTCGGTCGAGCATCGGGCGCAGAGGCGACGATGTGCGTGTGGGCATGAGACTACGGCCGCGTTCCCGGCCGCGGTCAGCGCGCCGACGCAGTACGGGCCGCGTCTGCGGGCGTTGGGGATCTACCTGGTGAGCTTCCAGCACCTTCCCTATCAGCGGGCCGCCCGCCTGCTATCGGACTGGGCCGGGGTGCCGATCTCGACCGGGACGCTGGCCGCGTTCGTCGCTCGCGGCGCGGAGGACCTGGCGCCGTTCTTGGATGAGGTGCACCGGCAGATCACTGCGGCGCCGGTCGCGCACTTCGACGAGACAGGCGCTCGCGCGGAAGGGAAGTTGCGCTGGTTGTTCTCTGCCAGCACCGAGCACGCGACCTTCTACTCGCTGCACGACAAGCGCGGGTTTGACGGTCTCGATCACGGCGGGGTGCTCCCGAACTTCACGGGGATTGCGGTCCACGACGGGTTCAAGCCCTACCGCAAGTACATCGAGATGCGGCACGCTCTGTGCAACGTGCATCACCTCCGCGAGCTCCTCGGCATCATCGAGCCGGCACCCGAGGATCCCCAGCAGGCATGGGCGGTGCAGATGGACCAACTGCTGCGCGAATTACACACCCTCGTCCGTGACTCCCGGACGGCTGGACAAGACCACCTGGATCCCGAAAAGCTCGCTGCCCGGCGCGAGCGTTATGAGCAGATCATCGCACTGGGCTATCAGACCAACCCTGCCGGCACGGTCCCGACCGGCAAGCGCGGTGTGATCCGCCAGACCCCCGCACACAACCTGCTCGTCCGCCTCGATGTCCACCGCGAGGATGTCCTGCGGTTCGCATACGACTTCCGGGTGCCGTTCGACAACAACCTCGCCGAGCGCGACATCCGAATGGTCAAGCTGCAGCAGAAGATCTCAGGCTGCTGGCGCACACTCACCGGTGCCGAGCAGTTCCTCGCAATCCGCGCCTACCTCAGCACCGCCACCAAGCAACACCAACCAATCGCGCACACCCTCGCCGCCCTCGCCGCCCGCGACCCCTGGATCCCGCACGCCGCCAGCCCATAAGCCCCGCGCGACCTGAACAGTCACCGGCGACAGCGCAAACTGCCCCGGGGCCGCGACACCAGGAGGCGAATCCTGATGCACGCAGAGCCTAACCCAGCGGTCGAGGCGGACAACATGCACGATTGGGGCGTGATGATCCGACTCATCGACCCCGACGACCAGCGCCCGTGGTCTGTGGATGAGCTTGTCCGCGACCGCACAGACAGCCATGTCAGCCGCGAGAACACGCTCGACGCTCTCAGACGGCTTTGTGGAGCCGGGTTGATCCACCGCACCGCAGACGATCTGATCTTCCCCACGCGTGCCGCGCTGCACATGGATCAGATCGCGGCCTGAGCCGCGAGAGCGCCACGTCGCAGGGTTGGGCGTGGCGCTCATTCCTTGGCTCGCAGCTCGTCAATCTCAGACTTCGGCACCTGCACGATCGCCTGCGCGTCGAAGGTGCTGGACTCGTCACTTGCGACAGAGTCCTGCATCGGCGCTTGCTCGGCATCGAGATACGCTTGCGCCTTCTCCACATAGCGGTCAAGCAGCGGCCCAAAGGCTCGAATGATCTGCTCCGCGGGTACGACGATCGCAATGCCGATGTTCAGCTTCTCGCCACGGCCAAGCATCGGCGCATCAACTTCCGTATCCAGCGCATCCCAATGCCCGTGTACGCACCCCAAGAAGAAGAACGGACGCTCGCTGGCCTCCGTAAAGGGCCGACCGTCGCGCACTCGGAGTCCTCCAAAATGCACGAACACGGGTGAGCCGCTAAGACCTCCAAGCGAGCGCGCCTCAATCAGGATCGCGGGCATATTGCCATATAGCTTTGTCTTGATCCGGTCCACGGGAAGGGCCGCGATGTTGCCCACGCGCAAGATCGGCTCGTTGCGATCCTGGCCTATGTGATTGCGGAATAGGCCGACCATGAAAACCTCGTCACCAATCCCGATGCCCTGCTGCCGCATAACCTCGCTGGTGGCGACCCCATCATCGAGAACCCACCCACCGAACTCGACCGGGGTCCCGGTCTCGGGCGCCCACGGCAACATCGCGCAATCAAGCCCTGGATCGGGATGAAGCCAATCGTCCACGGACGACTCGAAGAAACGTGCCCCGCCATTACGCAGGTTCATCCTCACATGCACCTTGCGATCGTCCGAGTGCGTCCTAATGCCGTCGATCACGTGATGGGCTGTGAACAACACCGCGACCGTCCGCTCCCCATGTCCTGGCACACGGCTAAACAGGAAGAAACCCGTGCCAGCGGGCACCATGCTGCCCTTCACGCGTCCGTACAAGAACACGACGCTCTGCCTCATCTGATCGGGAACCTGCATTAGACGCTCGACTCCTTTAGAAAGGACCACCCAATGATCGGGCTGGCCGCAGCGAAGATCGGGGATGGTGCGCCCGATCATACGCCCCCGCCAGGTGCGCCGAGGATGCCCCGCCACCGACTAAATGCGCCGTACCGCCTGCACATGGCTGTGTGCGCCAAGACCGATCTTCCGCTTGCGTGGAAGGTGGAGACGGGCCGTATGAACGAATCCCCGACCGTCGCTCCGTTGCTGGACAGCTCAAGGGCCTGGGCTTCAACCCGGAGACTTGCGCCCTGGACAAGGGCTACGACAACGGCCCGATGTACGAGACGTGCGAGGACCGCGACATACGACCGATCATCTGCCTGAAAGAAACCGGGCGCGTCAAGCGAGGCGAGCACAAGCCGCCCTCGTGCGAGCACGGCGAGTGGCGCTTCGCGGGAGCCGACTACGACCGCAAGGCAACAAAGTGGCGTTGTCCCACCGGCGAGTGCCAGCCCGCGTCGGTGTGGGTCAAGGCCGACCGGCTTCATCCGCTGATCCCGCGCGAGACGTTGCGCTGGAAGGGCCTCTACCGTGGTCGTGCATCCGTCGAGCGTGCGTTCGGCCGATTGAAGAACGAATGGGCGCTCGCACCATTGCGCGTGCGTCGTATCGAGCGTGTGAGGCTTCACGCCGACCTCACGATCCTCGCCCAACTGACGGGTGTGCTGAATCGGGGGCGAGGGACGATGGCACTGGCGGCATAGACTCTGCGCCCATGGCCCACCCGTTGGACGGTGCTCGCGAAAAGCTAAAGCACGCACGGAAGCACCTTGCGAATCTCAAACGGCAGGCCACCCGATTTGGTCGCGATCCCCGCCGACACCGCGTACTCGTGGATTATGACCCGGACGAGGGATGCTACGTCGTCTACGCCAAGATGGGCCCGGAGCCGTCTCCGAACCTCAGCCTCGTCCTGGGCGATGTCATCCACAACGCACGGGGCGCCCTCGACTTCACCGCCTGGCAGCTTGCATGCAAGCAGCTCCGACGGGAACCGACCGACAAGGAGGCCCCATCGATCCTGTTCCCGATCACGTCGAACATCGCGACGTTCGATAAACGCCCGATCTGGCCGTTTGTGTCGAACAAGGTACGGTGCGAGATGCTGAGGCACCAGCCACATCCGGGACGCGATCCCAGCAACGACCACTTCGCCATCTTGCAGTGGGTCTCGAACCGCGACAAGCACCGGTTCGTAGTGCCCTTGCTTACGCTGGTGAGCACGCCACTCCCTCCCCAGTACACCTTCAAGCCAAAGCTGCCAAAAGGGACACAGGCGCGCTGGATCTTCCCCGCGAGGCGTCGGAGGCCCAGCGAAGTCGTTTACAAGAGCGACCCGACCACACTCAGGCTGGCCACCGTCGTCCTCACCCCGCGACCCCCGGATACGCAGATCGAGATAGACCCCCAGCAGCCCCTCAGCGTAGTTTTCGGCGGCCCAGGGGACCCGCTCTCCATGACGTATGTCAAAGCCCTCTTGGACCGTGTCGAGTTCGTAGTCGGCTGTTTCGACAGGTTCCTCTGACCACCAGTCGGCCCCTCCGAGGGGCAGGCGCGTCATCGGACCTCACCAGGCCGATCATCCCCGCTTTCCCCCGGTTCTTCGCGGTCTGGATCATCGGCTGGGGTAGGATCACCCGAGACGTGAGGTATCGACCCCCCAACCGACCCTTCCATCCCCAGCATCCATGCGGGATGGAGAGATTCGCCAATCTCTCCTATCAGGATGCGGTCAAACGTGTGGGGAAGCGATCCGTGTTCTTGGTTGCGCGCGTTTGGGAGATGCAAGCGCGGGGTGTCTTGTATGTCCATCCGGTGCTCGCGTATGGGACGGCGCGGCGGGGGCGCGCTCGTGCAGCGACTCTACGGCCACCCCTCCAAGCGTCTGGCGCGAGAACGCATCAAGCGGGCCACCACCAGCAACCCTCGGTCGTATCGTTCCCGGGCGCGGAGCCGGGATGGCCATGACGCAACCAGCCATCGCCGATGCCGGGCATGATTGTTCGGGCGTCGCTCAGTGATGGACGAGACGCGAGGCCGGCTCAAAGTCCCCGTGCAGAACCAGGGGGTCGAGGTCGGCTCCGCTGGGCCAGACGACAGTGCCCAGTTGGTCGTCTACACGAACCTGCGCGAAGTAATCGGGATCGGCCAGCGGCTCGAACACGGGGCCATGCAGCTCTCCCGTGAGATCGACATCGCGCGTACTGCCGTCGCTGAAGCCAAGCCTGAGCTTGTAGTGACCGAGCACGTCTACAGAGGTGACGCGTACGAACTCCATGCGCCCATGTTACGGCAACGGGTCGATGGGCTCGGGAGAGCCCCCGTCCTTGGCTCGCTGCCAGTCGGATTCCAGCTCCTCGCGGTGCAGGCTCGCCCACTCGGTCACGAGCTCGAGCGCGCGACTCGGGAGACCGCCCACCAGCACTTCGTTGCTGCCGATCACGATGGCCGCGTGGTACTCGGCATACTCGGCGTGGAAGTGGGGCGGGTTGTGGTCGTAGAAGTACATCGTGACCACGATTCAATAGAAGAAGCTGATGCGGGGCACGCCGCCATCATGAGCGCCGCTGCGGATGGAGAATGGGCTTGCGCCCTCAACCGCGACCGAACGTTTCAGAGGCAGATCGGAGGCAACCCGAGCCTGGACAGCCCGCCGGATAAGACTGAATCGCCACGGCGTAACAAATCGGGCCCATGACTCGAATCGCCTGTATCTGGCACAGATTCGATGGCGGCCGATGGGTCTGCCGAGGCTCCGGGCGAGCGGCGTTTGAGCCGGCCCTCTCAACGGTCACTCGGCGATCGCCTCGCGCAGCGCCTGCTCAAACGATCGCGGCTGGAAATCAAACAGCGCCATGCCGGACGGGTCGGTGACGGTCGTGGAGGTGGAGAGCCCCTCGATCAACGGTCTTGCCACTCCGGCGTCCACGGGCGTGACCAGCCCGATCCAGTGCGAGGACAGCCACGGCGTCAGCAGCGGCACCGGTATGCGCGGGCGGCGGCGGATTCCCAGCGCGTCGGCCATCCGATCGAGCATGTCGCCGTAGGTGAGCGACTCCGCCGAGCCGATCTGAACTTCGCGCGAGCGAGTCTGCTGGATCCCGGGAGCCTCGAGGAGGTAGCGCACTACGTCGGCGATGGCGATCGCCTGGGTGGGTGTGGACAGCCACGACGGCGCGAGCATCACCGGCAGGCGCTCGACCAGCGAGCGCAGCGTCCGGTAGCTCTCCGAGCCGGCCCCCACCACCATGCCGGCGCGAAACCACGTCAGTGGCGGCCCCTGCTCGTGCAGGATCTCACCAACGCGCAGGCGCGAGCGCAGGTGCTTGGACGCGGGACGATCGCCGAGGCCGCCGAGATAGACGACCCGCCCGATGCCGGCGTCGCTCGCAAAGCGAGCGAAGTTGGTCGCCGCGACGGCGTCGCGCGTCTCATAGTCGGAGTCGCCCCCGCGACCCATCGAGTGAACGAGGTAATAGGCCGTCGTGTAGCCGTGGCCGATGGCCTTCAGCGACCCCGGGTCGAGCACGTCGGCGCGATGCACCGCTACGTTCTCCGGGAAGTCGACCCGGCGCGAATCGCGCACGACGCACCCGACCGGCTCGCCGCGCGCGTGCAGCTCGCGCACGAGCCGCCCGCCCACATATCCCGACGCCCCCGTGACCAGCGCGCGGCTCATCTCTACGATGCCAGCGCCTGCGGGAACTCGTACGCGCCGGCGAGCCCGGCGCAAGCGTGCCACCCCGGCTTGGCCAGCAGCATCTGCACGCTGCGGATGCGCCGCTCGGCAAACCCCGCCTCGCAGTAGGCAAGGTACATTCGCCACAGTCGCCGGAAGCGCTCGTCATAGCCGAGCCGCTCCAGGCGTGTGCTCGCGGCCTCGAAGTTGGCGCGCCATCTCCGCAGCGTCTCCGCGTAGTGGGGTGTCAGGTCGCTGAGCTGCACTGCTCGCATCGCCGTGCGCCGGGCGACGCAGCGCTCGATCACGCCGAGCGAGGGCAGGCAGCCGCCGGGGAATATGTGGGTGCGGATGAAGCTGCGCGACGCCTTCTCGACCGCGTAGGCGCGATCGTCGATGACGATCGCCTGCAGCAGCATCGCCCCGTCGCCGGCGAGCAGATCCGAGCAGCGCGCGAAGAACGTCCCGAATTCGCGATATCCCACGGCCTCGACCATCTCGATGCAGACGAGCTTGTCGTAGCGACCGCGCAGGTCGCGGTAGTCCTCGCACAGCACCGTCACACGCTCGGCCACCCCGGCGGATTGCACCCACTCACGTGCGTGCTCGTACTGTTCGCGCGAGATCGTGGTGGTGGTGAGGTGGCAGCCCGTCGTCCTCGCGGCGTGAACGGCGAAGCCGCCCCATCCCGTGCCGATCTCGAGCACGTGCTCGCCGGGACGAAGGTCGAGCTTCTTGCACACCAGCTCCATCTTCGCCCGCGACGCCTGCGCCAGCGTCATGTCCGTGCGCGGGAAGTAGGCGGAGGAGTACATCATCGTCTCGTCGAGCATCAGCGCGAACAGCTCGTTGCCGAGGTCGTAGTGCGCCGCGATGTCACGGCGGCTGCGCGCGCGTGTGTTGCGGGTGCGAACCCCCCGCGCGGCCTGCAGCGGGACCCGCGCCGGGGCCAGACGCCGACGCCACCGATCGAGGCTTGCGGCGTTGCGCGCGGCCACGCGCACGACCGCCGTCAGGTCCGGCGACTCCCACAGCCCCTGCGTGTACGCCTCGGCCATCCCGCGGCTGCCCCGCAGCAGCATCGGCCACAGCCGCGGCGAGTTAACCCGAACGGTCGCGCGCAGGGCGCCTTCGCCGAACACCGCTCGCTGCTCGCCATCGAGGACGGTGAGCCGTCCCGAGCGCAGTCTTCTGAGCAGCACAAGCACGACGCGCTTGGCCAGGCGCTGCGACGGCGTCACGTCCGCTCCCTCGGCCGCGGATGAACCGGCACGCCCCGCAGCTTCAGCGCGAGCGCGTGGCCGTAGATGAGCATGAGCACGCGCAGCGTCGCGGCCGGGTAGCGCATCGTCACACGCGCCATGCCGCGTCGGGTCAGCGGGGCGCGGCACAGCGAGAGCGTCGCGTCGAACACCGGCCGTCCGTGCTCCCGGCTCTCGATGTGAACCGACAAGGTGGGGCCTGGCGCGCAGGCGCGAATCGTGTAGCACTGCTCCATCGCCATGAACGGCGATACGTGCAGCGCCTTGGCGAGGCTCGCCGAAAGCTCCCGACCATCGCCTGTGTGCCTCAGCACATAGGCGTGGCGCTCTCCCCACGGCGTGTTTGTCACCTCCGCCACGACCGCGTCGAGCTGCTCCTTGGGGGTGAAACAGTAATAGAAGCTGACAGGGTTGAAGCAATGGCCGAAGGTGCGCGGTTGTGTGAGTAGCCGAACCGGCCCGGTCGGCGCGCTGCCCGTCTGTCGCAGTACCTCGCTGCGCACGCAGTCGGCCAGCGCCACGCCGGGATCGCCCAGGTAATCGCGGCGGCAAAACCGCACCAGCCCTGGACGGCGCGCGAGCAGGCGTCCGTCGAGCACTCCGTCCAGCTCCCGCAGATCCAGGTACAGCAGCGCCAGGCGATGGCGGAACTCGTGCTCGCGCACGGCGTGGCGGCGATGGCGGATCGTGCCCTCGTAGATCGCGCTGGCCATCATGCCCTCAGCGGCTCCCCACCGGTCCGCTTGGGCACGCAGCGCCCAGCTCCCGCACCACCCGCTGCGCGCTGGCGACGCCGTCCTCGTGAAAGCCCCAGCCCCAGTACGCGCCGCAGTAGTGCGTGCGGTTGTGCCCGCTGATCTCCTCGTGCCGGCCCTGTGCGGCGACGCCCGCGGGCGTATAGACGGGGTGGGCGTACTGGATCGTCTGGATGATCCGCTCCGGGTCGATCGCGGCCGTGCGGTTGAGCGTGACGCAGAACTCACGGTCGGCGCGCAAGGACTGCAGACGGTTCATGTGGTAGGTGACGGCGCAGCGCCCAGGCGCCCCGGCGTCGAGGTGGTAGTTCCAGCTCGCCCACGCCCGCCGGCGACGCGGCAGCAGCGAGCGGTCGGTGTGAAGCACCCCCTCGTTGGGCTGATAGGGGATCGCCCCGAGCAGCTCGCGCTCACGCGCGCTGGGATCGCCGAGCAGCGCCAGCGCCTGGTCGGAGTGGGTCGCGATCACGACAGCGTCGAAGCGCTCCGGCTCGTCTCGGTGTGAGGAGACGGTGACGTGGCTTGAATGGCGACGCACCTCTGTGACCGGCGTGCGGAGCCGCAGGCGCTCGCGCAGAGGGCGCACGAGCGCTTCGACGTAACTGCTCGATCCGCCGGCGATCGTGCGCCAGCGCGGCCGCCCGCGCAGGCCGAGCATGCCGTGATTCTCGAAGAACTCGACCAGGAAGCGGGCCGGGAAGGACCACATCTGCGCAGGGTCGGCGGACCACACGGCCGACGTCTGCGGAACGATGAGGCGCTCCACGAACATCTGCGAATAGCGCCGCTCGGCCAGCCACTCGCGCAACGAAGGTTCACTGTCGCCGGCGAGCAGCAGGCCGGCGTCGCGGTTGAAACGCAACAGGTCGGCGATCATTCGGTAAAAAGAGGGCGAGAGCGCATGACGGCGGCGCGCGAACAGGCCCCCCAGCGAGGCGCCGTTGTACTCGAAGTCCCGCCCGTCGCTCACCCCGAAGCTCATCTGCGACGGCTGCGTCGCCACGCCAAGCTCGCCCAGCAAGCGTTCGAACTTGGGATAGTTGCGATCGTTGAAGACGACGAACCCCGTGTCGACAGCATAGACGCCGGTGCCGGTTTCCACGCCCACAGTGCTGGCGTGCCCACCGGCCCGCTCGCCGGCCTCGAATACGACCAGCTCGTGATCGCGTCGCAGCATGTGCGCACACACAAGCCCCGATACCCCGGCGCCGACGATTGCAATCCTCATCGATCTCCTCTGCGAACAATTCTATCCTGTCCAACACGATGTTCTCATGGCTCGACACCGTCCTCGACCGTACCGTCGTGTTGGGATACACGCGCGTCGGGTATAGCCTTCGCAAGCACACGTTCAAGCCCACAGGCCTGCCTGTGCCCCTCAGTGTGCCCCGCATGGATGGGAGGGTCGTGCTCGTCACCGGCGCCAGCTCCGGCCTGGGCCTCGCCGCGGCCGAAGGCTTCGCGCGTCTCGGCGCCACCGTGCGTCTGCTCGCGCGCGACGAGCGGCGCGGCGAGACGGCGCGCACACAGATCGCGGCGCGCACCGGCAACGGCGACGTCCACCTCGACCTGTGCGACCTCGCCGATCTGGACTCGGTGCGCCAGTACGCGCGGCGCCTGCGCGATCGGACCCCGCGCCTGGACGTCCTCGTCAACAACGCCGGTGCGCTGCCGCACGAGCGCACGCTGTCCGCGGACGGCATCGAGCTGACGTTTGCGACCAACGTGGTCGGACCGTTCCTGCTGACGAACCTGCTGGTCGGGTCGCTTGCCGCAAGCGACCCCGGTCGCATCGTCAGCGTGTCCTCGGGCGGCATGTACACGCAGCGAATCCATCTCGATGACCTGCAGATGGCGGGCGAGCGCTTCGACGGCGCCACCGCCTACGCGCGCAGCAAGCGCGCCGAGGTGATGCTCACCGAGGAGTGGGCGCGGCGGTTGCCGAGCGGCGCCGTCGTCGCGCATGCGATGCATCCCGGCTGGGTGGACACGCCCGGGTTGAGGTCCTCGCTGCCGCGGTTTTACCGCCTGATGAAGCCGCTGCTGCGCACGCCGGCGCAGGGCGCCGACACGATCGTCTGGCTCGGCGCCGCCGCCGAGCCGGCAACCAGCTCCGGCGGCTTCTGGCACGATCGCCGCCGCCGCCCGACCCACCTGCTGCCTGCGACCGAGCACACGCCCTCCGAGCGCGAGCGGCTTTGGGCCGAGTGTGAACGTCTCAGCGGCTGGCACGCCCCGCCCGGCTCCGATTCGAATCGATGAGAGTCTCCCCGGAGGAGACGTTCGCCTACCTCAGCGTGGGCACACACCCGCTGCTCCACGCGCTCGAGATGGTGGACGCCAGCCCCGAGACCACCACGCGATCTGGGCCCGCCGTAGGCGAGCCGCGTGAGCCTTTGCGGTCGAAGGTTGAGATCATGAGGGCCCGAGCCGCTCGAGTTGCTCCACGACCGCGTGTGCGCCGTCGCTGCGAGCCAGGGCTGTGGCCATCCGTTCGGCGCCGCGCTTGAGCGCGGTGTCTTCAAGGGCTGTTGCGATCGCTTTGCGGAGCCTGGGGGGCGGGGTTCGCCTGCCGAGCCGTAGGCCGGCGCCGGCGAGGACGACGCGGGCGGCGTTGTCGGGCTGGTCGCGGCCGTCGGGGATGCAGAGCAGCGGCACACCGTCCGCGAGCGCTGCGTTGACGGTCTGCCAGCCGGCGTGGCTGATGACGAGCGAGGCGTGCGGGAAGACCGTTCGGTGCGGTAGGAAGTCCACGGCGCGCGTGTTCGCGGGAAGGCTCAGCCGGTTCTGCTCGAGCGCCGGTCCGGCGGTCAGCAGCACCCGCACGGGCAGCCCCGCGAGCGCATCCAGAACGCGCTGCACGAGCGCCGACTGGTTCATGTAGCTGGTGCTGAAACTCACGACGACCAGTGGGTTGGCGTTCGCCGCGGGCCACGGCGAGATCCACTCGCGTGGGTAGGGCTCGAATGCGGGACCGACATAGCGGACGTTTGCGGGCAGCTCGCCGCGGCTGGAGAAGTCGAGCTCGGCAGCGGTCATCGCGCAGATCGCGTCTGTGCGGAGCAGTTGGTCTTCCCAATGCGCCAGCGGCGCGAGTCCGTGCTCGTGACGGGCTCTGTTGAGAGCCGGCAGGCCCGTGTCGTACACGCGCCGTGCGATACGGTTGAGCAGGCGGTCGCGGGCGGCGCCGAGCGGGCCGTCCAGGGGTCGCAGTCCGCTGAACAGCGGCGGGACGCCTTCGACCGGCAGCGGATAGGGGCAGTGCACGAGCTCGACCGCGGGCAGGCCGGCGCGCTCGGCGGCGATCGCCGCGCCGGCGAGCATCCAGTCGAACACGATCGCATCCGCGGGCCTTCTGTCCAGTAGGTCCGTGCACTCGCGGCTGACGTTGCCCACGAACGCGAACAGCGCGTTTCGAAGCGACCGCATCCCGGCCCCCAGTCGGGTCCGCGCCTCCCAGTCGCGCAGCGAGTCGGTCTCGCGCCGAGTGATGTCGAAGTCCGGTCGCGAACGCCGAAACTCCACGAACTCCGCGCCGGTGCCCTCAATCCGCACCCGCGCCGCGCGGTGCGCGAGCACCCGCACCTCGTGGCCACGCTCCAGCAGCCGGCGCGTGACGGCGAGCTGCGGCGGGGCGTTGCCGCTGAACGCCATGAGTGTCTGGAAGACGCGCACGCTAAAATTGACTTTACTCCATATCAACTGAAAATGTCGAGCCCTCACCGCCCCAAGGCAGTGGATGCAGTCAAACCCATATCTGAGAGAGCCGCTGCGTGAGAAGAGCAATCTGAGGCCGCTCGCGCAAGCCGATCACCGACGATCGCCTCAGCGCGAGGGGCTACGACCACGCTGCGATGTCGATTATTGGCCCGGCCGCTCGGACTCGAGCGTGCGCTTGATGACGCTCAACGCTTGCTCCATCAGCGCTGCGAGGATATGAGATCAAGGAGCAACATAACAATCGCTGACGAGACGGAGGGAGCAGCCAAAATGAAGGCAAACGCCGAATGGCCGAACAGAAGCGAGACCGACACTCCGGAGATGCCCGTCGTGGTCGACCGCGCGATGTTTCCCGATCGGCTCGCAGTGACGCTGACCGCGAGACCAGGAAATCGCGTGGTGCGCAAAGCTGCAGCCCCCCGTTCCCCCTCCCTCGCAGGTGCCGCCGAGCAGCCGGACGACTTCGTGACCTACGCGGAGAACGCCACGGAGGCGAATCTGAGGGCCGTCTCACGATGACCATCGTCATCACCGCATTTGAGCGAGCGCCCGATGGCGGCAAGGGCCTGGCACGCGATACGCGCGTTCGCTGGGCGCTCGAGGAGGTCGGCCAGCCCTACGAGGTTCGCCTTCTCTCTTTCCGCGCGAAGAAAGCGCCCGCGCATCTGCGCCTTCATCCTTTCGGCCTGATTCCGACCTATGAGCAAGGCGATCTCGTCCTGTTCGAGACGGGCGCGATCGTCTTGCACATCGCCGAGCACCACGCTGGAATGCTCCCGGACGATCCCAACGCGCGGGCGCGGGCGATCGCCTGGATGTTCGCCGCGCTCAACACCGTGGAGCCGCCGATCCTCGAACTCGTGGCCGCCAGGTTCGCGGAGGGTGAGGAGCCGTGGGCAAAAGAGCGCCTGCCTCTGGTCCAAGACCGCATCCGCGATCGGCTGGTCCAACTTTCTGCCCGCTTGAGCGACGACGACTGGCTCGACGGAGACTTCAGCGCGGGCGACCTCATGATGGTTTCGGTGCTGCTCAGGCTAAGGGCTTCCGGCCTTCTGGACGAGTTTCCGACGCTGGCTGCCTATGTTGCCCGCGGCGAAGCACGACCCGCATACGAACGGGCTTTTGCCGCCCAATGGGCGATCAACGCCGATCATTCGCAAGCTGGGTGAGGAGGGTCCGCATTTGCGTCGCCGTCGCGGGAGCCGGCGGCGGCGGGCATCTCACCGCCCGAACGGTACCTCTCCCATGCGCGAGGAGCAGGGCTGGCGCCGGGTCTGGTCGGCAGCCCCGGCCCTCGCAAACCAGGCTCGGCCGTCGGACTCTGCCCCGGCTTTGGCTAACGCGCAACGGGGCGTGATGTCCCGATCACGGTGCCGGTGGAACCGAGCGCTTGCACGGCGAAGTCCTGCTGTGAGCTTTCCACGGGGATCGCCGTCTCGAATCCAGAGCGCGGGGCGGTCGCGATCGCCGATAGGTGCGCGGGGTCGGGCCCAGCCAGCACGCGCCACGCGCTCACGTCCGTGGCGCCGTTCCAGCTGGCGTAAACGGTGCTGACTGCTCCATTCCCCGTGCTGGCGCCGCCACCCGGAGCACCGGCCGTGACGGCCAGCGAAGGCGGGCTGGCCGGGGTGGCGCTCCAGGGGAAGGTATAGGCGCGGTATGACTCCGCGGGAGCGGGAATGTC
Organism: uncultured Solirubrobacterales bacterium; assembly: GCA_963831995.1. GTDB lineage: Bacteria > Actinomycetota > Thermoleophilia > Solirubrobacterales > Solirubrobacteraceae > Palsa-744. The sequence goes on from CAWHSI010000005.1 coordinate 436,717, forward strand.
GGCTTCGAACAGCGTCTGCCCGGAGGGACCGAATTCGGTCATATACGGCAGTTCGCCCCAGCCCACGAACGCGTCTCCGTCAGGCAGCACCTGGTCGTTGCCCTGGCTGCCGGTGAGAATGCCGGGGTCGCGCACGTCGCGACCGAGGAGCGTGACCGTGCGATCCTGCCAGTCGATCCGCTCGCGGATCGCGCGCGACTGGGAGTGGGCCTTGGGAAGCGCGCCGTCGTCGAAAGCGGTGATCGTGCCGTCGGGCTGCCAGCGGATGTCGTGCTGGTAGGCGGTGCCGGTGCCGGCGCCCATCTTGAAGCTCGGGTGCTTGCCTCCGAGCCGCCACAGGACCTGTCCGGTGATGTGATCGATCTCATAGCCCGCCCAGGTGTTGCGCGCCGAGATCAGGAAGTTGCCGTCTCCCCACGGGTCCAGCGAGATCGAGTTCATGTGGAAGTAGTCGCACGGCCGTTCTTCCTGGGAGGGACGGCAGTTGGAGTAGCTGTCGCTGAGCGCGACGTGACCGTAGGCGTGCCACTCGAACATCACCAGGCCCGTCTTGATGTCGACCTCTTGCAGCAGCGCATCCTGGAGGATCCCGTCACGGGCGCCCCCGATCGAGGAGAGGTCGGCATGGACGAGGGAGTATGCGGTGATAAACGCCGAGCCGGAGGGCGTGATCTGGACGTCGTGCAGGTCCGCCCAGTAGCCGTTGCCGGCACTCACCGTCGCGATGTGACGGTAGGCCGAGCTGTAGATCTCGTCCCTACCGAAACCCACCCCGATGCTGGCGACCGAGCCCTGCCACCAGACCAGCACGGGCTGACCCTGGTAGCGCTCGACCTGCAGGTCCATCGCGGTTTCGTGCGGCGGGCTCGGCTGGAACCAGACCAGCTGGCCCGAGCGTTCGAAGATCATCGGACCCCACTGGCCGTAGCCGTGATTGGAGGTGATGAACACATCCTCGCTGGATGCGCCCGGAGAGTTGGTGGTCACGTCGACGACCGGCGGCGTAAGCGTCGGCTCGGAGACGAAGTGCTGAACGGTGCCCTGCTTGGCGGGCAGCGCCGAACCCATCGACTCGATGCGGTAGTCGGCTATGTGGGCGACCGTGAAGGAGCTCTCTACGCGGTTCGAGTGTCCGGCGGAGCCGATCAGCGCCGTGACCGTGACGCGCTCGCCTTCGGCGAACGGGCGAGCCGGCAGGAAGCTCGCGCCCGCGGCGCTGGCGTAGGAGAGCAGGCGACCGCTATGCGAACCGCTGCTCGAGCCGACCACGGAGATATCGTGGATCCGATCGGCCGGCGCACCGAGGAAGCTGATCTGGGTGTGCGGAGAGGCATCGGGGGTGCCCGGCAGCGGCGAGATCGTCACAGCGCCGGCCGCCCGTGCCAGCGCGCCCTGCATGCCCGCGCTCACGGCCAGGGCGAGGAGAAGCGCGGCGCTCGCAGCCGCCGGGCGAGTAAGAGTTTGTCCGCAAGCTCGTGCACGCGGTCCGCCGGCCGCGTATCCGCCCCCCCGAAAACGTCGAGCGACCCTTTGCCTCACCCAGCTGAGAACCATCGGCCGACATACTGGTTGCGCGATCGGCCCCAGAGCTCGCCCAGCTGTCAGACCTATGACCGAAGCATCGCACCCGGGAGCATGCGCCGCGATCGCCTGGGGGGCGCCCCCCGATCTCGTCGCATCGATCCAGTCGAGTGCAGCCAGCCGCGCCTTCGCCGGCGCATCCCGGCCAGGGCGGCGCCCTGGAGGAAGCCTTCGTGCCTGTCGTTGGGGGAGCACCGCTTGGGCAGTATGGCGTGAGCGAGCAGGTCCGCGGGGCTTGGCGGGCGCTCGAGCGGACTGCGCACCGCCGCTCGCGCGCACCTACCATCTACTTCCGATGCCCGGCCTCGCGCGCAAGCTGTGCCCACCGATCGACCGGAGCGTGGCGCTGCCCCACCGCCGCGACCCAGCCTCGCCCGGCCGCCTCGGGAGCGCCACGCCGCCACGCCGCGCAGCGGACGGGGCAGCGCCACAGCGACCGCCCGCAACCGCATGAGCGCACCTGCACCTCCCCTCGCGCCGAGCAGCGACCGCTACAAGTGGGTTGCGCTGTCCAACGTCACGCTCGGCGTGTTGCTGGCGACGCTCGACGGGTCGATCACGCTGATCGCGATGCCCGACATCTTCAGGGGCATCCATCTCGACCCGCTCGTGCCCGCCAACAGCTTCTACCTGCTGTGGATGATCCTCGGGTTCCTGGTCGTCACGAGCGTGCTGATCGTGAGCCTCGGGCGGCTCGGCGACATGTACGGGCGGGTGCGCATGTACAACCTCGGCTTCGTCGTCTACACGGTCGCCTCGCTGATCCTGACCGTGGACTGGCTGAGCGGACGCGCCGGCGCCACCTACCTGATCGTGTTTCGCATCGTGCAGGGCGTCGGCGCCGCGTTCCTGCTGGCAAACGCGGCGGCGATCATCACCGACGCGTTCCCCGCCAACCAGCGCGGCATGGCGCTCGGCATCAACAACATCGTCGGCGTCAGCGGCATGTTCGTCGGGCTGGTGCTGGGCGGGCTGCTCGCGCCGATCGACTGGCGGCTCGTGTTCCTGATCTCGGTGCCGGTCGGGCTGCTCGGCACCGTCTGGGCGTACCTGAAGCTGGAGGAGCGCAGCACGCCCAAACACGCGCGCGTGGACTGGTGGGGCAACGTCACCTTCGCCCTCGGCCTGGTCCTGATCATGGTCTCTGTCACCTACGGCATCCGCCCCTATGGCGAGCACCCCACCGGCTGGGGCAGCCCGCGGGTGCTTGCGCTGCTCGGCGCCGGAGCGTTGTCGCTGGGGGCCTTCGCCGCGATCGAGCGGCGCGTCGCCGAGCCGATGTTCCGCCTGCCCCTGTTTCGCATCCGCGCCTTCACCTTCGGCACGCTCTCGACCTTCCTCTCGGCGCTCGCGCGAGGCGGGCTGATGTTCATGCTGATCATCTGGCTGCAGGGCATCTGGCTTCCCCTGCACGGCGTCAATTTCGCCGACACACCGCTGCGCGCGGGCATCTACATGCTCCCGCTGACACTCGGAATGCTGGTCGCGGGCCCGACCTCCGGCTACCTCTCAGACCACTTCGGAGCGCGCTGGTTTGCGACCGGAGGAATGCTCTGCACGGCGCTCAGCTTCTTCCTGCTGACACTGCTGCCGATCGACTTCTCCTTCCCGCAGTTCGCGGCGATACTCGCGATGATCGGAATATCGATGGGCATGTTCGCCTCGCCCAATCGCGCCGCCGTGATGAACAGCCTGCCGCCCCAGCACAGGGGCGCCGGCGGAGGCATGAACCAGACCTTTCAGAACTCCGCGCAGGTGATCTCCGTCGGCGTGTTCTTCACGCTGATGATCCTCGGACTTGCCTCGGACTTGCCGCACGCGCTGTCCTCCGGACTGCAGGCACACGGCGTACCGGCGGCGGCGGCGCGCGGCGCCTCCCACACCCCGCCCGTATCGGTGCTGTTTGCCGCGTTCCTCGGCTACAACCCGGTCGAACACCTGCTCGGCCCGCACGTGCTCGCCTCGATCGCCCCCGCCGCCCGGGCGACGCTGGCCGGTCGCTCGTTCTTTCCGGCGCTGATCTCCGGAGCGTTTCGCAGCGGCCTGCACGAGGCGCTGCTGTTTGCGATCCTCGCCTGCCTGATCGCCGCCGCCGCATCGCTGATGCGGGGCGGCACATACCACTACAGCGAGCCGGCGCCGGAGCGCACCGCTACCCCGCCACGCCCTCGACCAGCATATGCAGCCCGGCGTGCCGAACGCGACCGGGTGTGAGCCCCGCATCGCGCATCAGTCCGTGCACCTCGACGGGCGAGCGCTCGCGCCCGCCCTCGCACTCGACCAGCATCAGCAGATCCGCCATCGAGGAGAAGGGACTCGGACGACCCGGCTCCAGGTGCTGGTCGATCGCCACAACCCTCGACCCCGGCGGCATCGCCGCGCGCACACGCCGCAGAATGTCACGGCAGGCATCGTCGCTCCAGTCGTGCAACACCCACTTGAGCACATACACGTCGGCCTGCACGCCGATATCGCCGAACAGATCGCCCGCCTGCAGCCGCACTCGGTCGCCGACGCCGCGCGAGCGCAGGAAGCTCCCGGCCTCGGCGAGCACCTCGGAAGCGTCGAGGAGAACCCCGCGCGCACGCGGGCGGCGCTGGAGGATCGCCGCCAGCAGCGTGCCGATGCCGCCGGCCACGTCGCAGATCGTGCCCTGCTCCGGCCACGGATAGGCGCGGGAGAGCGCGGCGAGGTCGATCGCCGTCAGCTCGCGCATCGCCTCGCCGAAGCGAGCGCCCTCATCCGGATGCTCGGCGAAGTGGTCCCACACCGAGTTGCCAAACGCGCGCCGGTGCCCCGACGGCTGCGCTCCATCGCGCAGCATGCCCTCGAGCTCCCCGTGCGCGGCCGCGTTGGCCGGCGCCGCCTGATAGGCGACCCAGGCCGAGAGCGAGCGCGGATGGTCGCGACGCAGCGGCGCGCCCAGCCGCGCGAGTCGCACGCGGCCACGCCGGTCCAGGCGAACCAGGCGCGAGGCCGCCGCGGCGCCGAGCACGCGCAGCACCACCTCCTCTGAGAAACCGAGCTCGGCGGCGAGCTCGCGCGCGTCGCGGGCATCGGCGCCGATCGCGTCCGCGAGCCCAGAGGTGACGAGCACCCCCGCGAGCCTGGTGCGCTGCATCCCCGCGACGAGATCCCACAGCGCGACCTCCGGGGGCAGCATGAGGTCGGCCAGTCCCTGCACGCGAGCGCGCACGGCGAGTCCGCCGCGCACGACCGCGTTGGGCACGGGAAACGGCGGCAGCGGCATCGCCTCGACAGCCTACGCGAGCGCTCCCACGCGAAGCGCCCGAGCGCTCAGTCGCCGCTCACGGGCGTGAGCAGCATCACCGGGATCGTGCGACCGGCTTTCTGTTCGTACTCGGCAAACTGCGGCAAGCGCTCGGCCTGCGCCCGAAACAGACGCTCGCGCTCCTGCTCGTCGGCTTCGCTGGCCACGACATCGAACGTGTCGGTGCCAACCTCGATCGTTGCGTTCGGGTGCGCCTTGAGGTTGTGGTACCAGTCGGGATTGGTCGGCGCTCCGCCCTTGGAGGCGAAGATGACATAGCGACCATCGTCGCGCGCATACGCCAGCGGATTGATCAGCGCGCGACCGGACTTGGCGCCCGTGTGATGCAACAACAGCAGCGGCATCCGCTCGAACGGGCCTCCGACGCGTCCTTCGTTGGCGTGAAACTCCTCGATGACTTTGGCGTTGAAGTCTGCGGGTGTGCTCGACATCGTGCTCCTCCGAGAACGTGGACAGGGCGACGCCGGCGCGTGGCCGAAGCGGCCCGCCGAGCGCCACTCCAGTGTATGAACAGCCGAGCGCCCCGCGGCGGCGCTCACGCTCGGCGGCGCTCGCGGCGCGCCAGCAGGTCCTCGTCGGCGCGGCGGATCAGCTCGCCGGCGGGGCAGTCCTCGCGCAGGTCGGCGAAGCCGACCGTGATCGAGCTCCTCACGGGAGCCGACGCGAGCGCCGCCGAGACCTCCTCGAAGCGACGGCGCGCGTCGGCGATGTCGACGTTCGGCAGCGCACACACGAACTCGTCGCCGCCGTAGCGCATGATCAGATCATAGGAGCGCAGGCACTGGCGCAGGGAGCTCGCGACCGACATCAGCGGCGCATCTCCGGCCGGGTGACCCTCGCTGTCGTTGACAGCCTTCAGCTCGTCCACGTCGGCAAACACCACCACCAGGCCTTCGGAGGTACGACAGGCCCGATCGATCTCGCGCTGCAGCTGGCGCATGCCCGGACCGCGCCGGCGCACGCCCGTCAGCTCGTCGACCTCGGAGGCCTCGCGGTCGAGCGCGGCCTGCGCCCGATCGCGCGCCGCCAGGGCGCGGTCGTGGGCGGCGCGCGCCCGGTCCTCCGCCGCTCGCGCGCGATCGTTTGCCGCCCGCGCACGATCGTTTGCCGCCCGCGCACGATCCTCCGCTGCCCGACGCTGCCCCTCGCACTCAGCCTCCCCGTGGCGCCCATCGGCGAGAGCTTTCCGAGCGCCCACGGACTCCATCGCATCGCTCGCCCACTCGTCGCGAACATCCTCTCGGCGAGCCATGCGCTGTGGTCTGTCATCGGCATCTCGCAACCGCCACCTCGCCAGCAAGGTAGCAAATCGCGCGCCGGAAATACCATTATACGGAATAATGCTGTACCTCCGATTATTGGCAGCCGGGAGGCGGCGTGCGGCGCGAGCCAGCCGGCTAGCATTCCGCGCGCCGACGCACACCGTGAGGAGCCCCCACCGGGCGGAGCAGGCGCACCGGCAGCAGACCAGCCCGCCGAGGTGCGAAGCGGGCGAGACCAAACGACCGAAGAGGAGGAGCACCGATGGAGCTTGTGAGCGAGCAGGTCAGCTACGGCAGTCCGTGCGGGCCGGTCTCGGCCCACCTCAGCCGGCCGAGCGCGAGCGCCGAGCCGCTGCCCGGAGTCCTCGTCATCCAGGAGGTGTGGGGCGTAGACGCACACATCCGCGACCTCACCGAGCGCTTCGCGAGCGCCGGATATGTCGCGCTCGCACCCGATCTCTACTCGGCCGGAGGCGGCCGCCCCCCGGCGCTCGCAAGCGAGCGCGTGGATGCCGCCAAAGCGTTCCTCAACACCATCCCGCCGGGACAGTGGATGGCGGTGCTCGGCAGCGACGCCAGCCGCGAGCAGGCGCTCGCCAAGCTCGGCCCCGAGCAGGCGGCGCAGGTGGGCGAGACGCTCGGCGCGCTGTTCGGCGGCGTGGGCCGCGACCCCGCCGAGCGCATCGAGCTTCTGCGCGCCGCCGTCGCCTTCCTGCGCACCCACCCCGCCTGCGCCGGGCGCGCGATCGCCTCGATCGGCTTCTGCATGGGCGGCAACCTCTCCGCGCTGCTCGCCGGCGCAGAACCGGAGCTCGCGGCGGCGGCGGTCTTCTACGGCTCGGCGCCCAGCGACGAGCAGGCGTCCTCGATCCGCTGCCCGATCCGCGGCTTCTACGGCCAGGACGACCCCCGCATCGTCGCCGGCCTGCCCGCGTTCGAGCAGGCGCTCGGCGCCGCCGGCGTCGAGCGCGAGCTGCGCATCTACCCAAACGCCGGACACGCGTTCTTCAACGACACCCGCCCGAGCTACCGGCCGGAGGCCGCGCGCGACGCATGGGGCCGCGTGCTCGCGTTCTTTGCAGCCGCACTCGAGCCCGCGCCAACCATAACGGCGGTCGCCGCCGCGACGGCACTCGATTCGGGCGCCGGCGCCTGATCGATCGCCGCAGCCAGCTGCTCGGCCGTGTAGGGCTTGACGAGCACGGCCGCGAAATCGACGATCTCCGAGAGCTCGCGCGAGGGCGCGGTCACGCTCGCGCACACGATCGGCAGCGACGGGCTCGAAGCGCGCGCCAGCTGCGCCAGCATCGCTCCGCGCGGCGCCGCCGTCTCGACCACCAGCACATCGGCGCTGCGCAGCTTCGCCGGCGTCGGCTGCTCGGCGAGGATCGGCATATCGCCCCCGCGGGCGATCATCCGCTCGAGCAGGCGTCTCACGTCCCGGTGCGGCTCGCTGATCATGATTCTTCTCATGAGAGGAGCATCGACGGCTCCAGTCTGCAAACGGCCGGAACCCGGTATGAATCGCGTCTGAGCGTTTGCCGACGCGCCAGCCGCGCATATACCCTGTCGTCGTGACAGAGGCAATCGAACAGTTCGGCGCGCTTGGCGTGTTCCTCCTGATGGTGCCCGAGAGCGCCTGCATCCCGGTGCCCAGCGAGGTGACGCTGCTGTTCGCCGGCTTTGCCGTGCACTCGGGATGGATGAGCCTGCCCGCCGCGATCCTCGCCGCCACCGCCGGCAACCTGCTCGGATCGCTGCTCGCCTACTGGCTCGGCGCCTCGCTCCTGCTCGCGCGCGTACCGCTCGCCGGCGCGACGATCGAGCGCTGGGGCGGGCTGATCGACCGCCACGGCCCACGCGCGGTGCTGATCGCAAGACTCCTGCCCCTCGCGCGCACGTTCGTCTCGCTGCCCGCCGGCGCGCGGCGGGTGCCGCTCGTCCAGTTCGTGCTGCTCACCACGGTCGGCTGCGCCCTGTGGGCGAGCGCGTTCGTGCTGGCCGGCATCCTCGCCGGCACCGCATGGAGCGCCGTCGGCAGCGTGCTCGGACGCGTGCTGCTCGCGGTCGGCCTGTGCGCGCTCGCGCTCACCCTCGCGCGTGTGCACCATCGGGGATAACGCTTCGCGCGTTACCCCACAGCATCCCCACCGGAGTGTTCCCCAGAGGGCACGACCCCCTCTCCCCCCTCATCTCCGGCAAGGGCCTCACCGGGAAGATCGCGGGCAAACCACAGCCCCACGAGCACAAACGCGCACGCCAGCAGCAGCGCGCGCTTGAGCGCGTCGATCTGCGATTCGTTGTAGTAGCCCACCAGCGCCTCCGTCTGCGCGGGCGCCACCCCGGCCTGCTCGACCGTGGCGCGAAACTGCTCCTGGGAGACCATCGGCACACCCTCCTCGCTGCCGCTCACGATCTGCTCCTGCAGCGAGCGCGGGATCGCGGGGTCGGCCAGCACGCGCTCGTGGAAGCCGACCGTGAGCCCCGTCAGCAGCACCGCGCCGATCAGCGCCGTGCCCAGCGACTGGCCGAGATTCTGCGCTGCGCCCTGCACGCCGCCCGCCTCGCTGGAGCGCGATTCGCCCACCGAGGACATCACCACGTTGCCGAGCTGCGAGATCGACAGCCCGATGCCCGCGCCGAAGCCTGCCAGCGACAGCGCAAACGGCAGCGAGGAAAGCGACGGGGAGATCGTCGCCATCAGCGCCGCGATCGACACGAGCAGGAACCCAAGCCCGATCTGCACCACCCGCCGCGGCGAGGTGCGCGTCGCAAGGCGCGGGCCGAGCATCGCTGCCACCATCATCGTCACCGAGATCGGCAATATCTTCAGCCCGGTCTGCAGCGCGTTCTTTGAGAGCACCAGCTGCAGGTACAGGGGCAGCACAAAAAACGTACCCGCGAGAATCAGATATTGCGAGACGAGCGTGGAGAGCCCGGCGCGCATCTGGCCGATCCTCAACAGGTCCGTACGCAGCAGCGGCGCGCGCCCCGCACGCTCGACATGCTCCTCCCAGCGAAAGAACCAGCCGAGCACAACCAGGCCGGCGAGAATGACGAACGGCACCGCCGAGAGCCCAAACGGAGTGATCCTCGTGCCGGCGATCGTCAGCGCCCCCGTCGGCACAAACAGCCCCCAGCTGCTGATCTTCAGGATCGCAAACACGGTCAGCCCAAGCCCGAGCGCCGAGAGCGCGACGCCCCCCCGGTCAAGCGCCGGGCGGTGGCGCAGCGGGCGATCGCCGATGCCGTGCACGCGCGTCAGCAGCACCAGCACGATCGCGGTCTCGGCACCAAACACCACCCGCCAGGTGAGCGCGGTCGTCACGAACCCGCCGATCAGCGGCCCCGCCGCCGCGCCGGCGCCCGCGATCCCGCCGAGCAGCCCATAGGCAAGCGCCCGTTCGCGGCCACTGTAGTTGACGGCGGTCAGCGCGAAGATCGCCGGGATCACAAGCACCGCGCCCAGCCCCTCGATGCCCGACCAGCCGACGAGCAGCACCGTCACGTTGGGACTGAGCGCGGTCGTCAGCGACCCCAGCCCATACACCGCCAGGCCGATCGAGAACGCCCGCCGCCGACCCCAGATGTCGCCGAGCTTCGCGCCCGTGAGCATGAACGCCGCCATCACCAGCGTGTATGCGGTGATCGCTAGCTGCACCTGCGAGACGCTCGTTTTCAAATCCGCCACGACCTGAGAGATCGACACGTTCATGACGGTGCTGTCAAGCACCATCACGAACTGCGCCGCGCCAAGCACCAGGATCGTCGTTCGGTTGCGAATAGTCGAAGTTCCTCGTACGCTATATACCCGGACACCCTCACCAACAATGCGAACGATTCCCAACTCCATCCTAGGCTCCGCGGGCCGCCGCTACCCGAGGGTAGTGTCCGCGCTCTCCCACGCGGATGCTCGCGACGAAATCTGGGGCGGATCGCTCGTCGGCGCAAGCTTCCAGGCGAGCCTCGTCGCCCGGGTGCTCGGCGTGCTGTTCGCCGCCGGAGCCACACTCGCCGCGCTCACGGTGGCACTGCCCCACTCCGCGCACACCAACGAACTGGGAATGCTCGCGATCATCGCCAACGCCTACGTGGTCGCCGCGTTGCTCTACACCCTAGCCGCGCGACTACCGGCGTGGACGCTTGCGATCACACTCGCGTGGGGCAGCACGCTGATAACGGGCGTGGCCTACTTCTCGGGCGAATCGCCGAGCCCGCTGGTGTTCTTCTACCTGTGGGTGTTCCTCTACGCCTCGTATTTCTTCACGGCCAAGCAGGCCGCGGCGCAGATCGTCTACGTGGGGCTCCTCTACGGAGCGCTGCTGTTCGAGCGCGCGCCGCTCAGCGCGGTATCCGCCTGGTGGCTGGTGGGCATGGGCACGCTGCTCGTCGGCGCGATGGTGATCATGGCGATGCGCGCCCGCGTCGAGCTGCTGATCGCGCGCCTCTACGACGCCGCCCGCACCGACGCCCTCACCAAACTCTCAAACCGGCGCGCCTTTCGCGAGCTGCTCGACCTCGAGCTCGAACGCGCCCGCCGGGGCGGCACCGCGATGGCGGTGCTCGTCGGCGACCTCGACAACTTCAAGGACGTCAACGACCGCTCCGGTCACCAGGTCGGGGACGCGGCCCTGATGCGAGTGGCGAACCTGCTGAACGAGGCCAAGCGCGAGAACGACACGGTCGCGCGCGTGGGCGGCGAGCAGTTCGCGCTGATCGCACCCGACATCGACCGCGACCGCGCCGTCGCCTTAGCCGAGCGCCTGCGTCGTCTGCTGCGCGAGGAGTTCGCATGCGAGCACACGCCGCTCACGATCAGCTTCGGGGTGGCCGTCTACCCCGAGCACGGCGAGACCGCCGCGGCGCTGCTGCACGCCGCCGACCAGGCGCTCTACGGCGCCAAGCAGCGTGGCCGCGATCGCACGATGCACCACAGCGCCGCGCTGCGCCTGGAACTGCGCACGCCCAACGAGCTGCGCGACATCGGGGGCGAGCGCTTCATCGTCGCCGTACTCGACTTCGCCGAAGCCGTCGACCTGCGCTTCAGCGGCAGCGCCCGCCACTCCGAGACGGTCGGACGCTATGCGGAAACAACCGCCCGCGAGCTGGGCCTTCCCGAGTGGCGCATCAGCCGCATCCGCCTCGCCGGCATCCTGCACGACATCGGCAAGGCCGCCGTTCCCAACAGCATCCTGCACAAGCCCGGTCCCCTCACCGAAGACGAGTACGAGATCGTCAAGCGCCATCCGGCGCTCGGCGCGCAAATGCTCGAGCACGTAAGCCTCTCCGACGTGCGCGAATGGATCGCCGCCCACCACGAGCGCCCCGACGGTCGCGGCTACCCGCTGGGCCTGCCCGACGGCGCGATCCCCCTGGAGGCACGCATCGTCGCGGTCGCCGACGCATACGAGGCGATGACCAGCGACCGCCCCTACCGCGACTCGCGGGGCTACGAGGCCGCGCTCGCCGAACTGCGCAACTGTTCGGGCACCCAGTTCGACGCGCGCGTCGTCGAGGCCTTCGCCGCCGCGCTCGAGCGCGAAGCAAAGCGCGCAAACGAAGACACGGCAAGCGCCCAGGTCTAGCGAACCGCGACAGAGCCGGGCGAAGCCCCGCCTCCTCGCATGTGGGGAGATTCCGCCGGCGCCGGCCACACGCGCAACAGCACCAGGGCCGTGCGACGCGGGCAAGATCGGCCTACCCCTCGGCCTGCCCCTCGCCGTCGCGCTCGCCCTCGCCGTCGCCGTCGCCGTCGCCGTCGCGCGCGCGGCGCAGCCAGTCGCTGAGCTGCTGGCCGACATCGCCGAGTTGCTGGCCGATGTCTCCAACCGACTGGCTGGCGTCGTCGAGCGCTTTGCGGAAGCGCTCGGCGTAGTGCGCGACCGCGTCGCCTGCCTCCGCTCGCGGATCGGGGGGCACGTCGCGCGTGACATATTCGCCGCCGACGATGCGGTCATAGTCGCCGGAGCGAACCCACTCCATCAGCTCGTGCACACGACGCACCGGCATCGGGTGGGTGATGCCCAGGTCGAGCAACAGCCGCGACAGGCGCTCCAGGCCCGAGCCCTTCTCGCGGTAGTCGGCGCCCTGACGCATGAACACGTCGAGGTCGAGGCGCTCCGCCTCGGCGCCGGCCGCGATCACCATCAGCGTGCGACACACCGTCAGCGGATCGCGCGTCACCAGCGCCGCCGCGCGATCGCAACTGAGCTCCGAGGCGCGAAACCACTCCATCAGCGCCGCCCGCACCGGCAGCAGCGGCAGCGGAATACCGGGGATCGAGCTGAGCCGCATCAGGATCACGAGCGCCGTGCGATACAGCACGTGATCGGAGAGCACATGGCCGGCCTCGTGCGCAAACACGGCCCGCAGCTGCTCCACATCGAGCAGCTGCACGAGCCCGGACTGCACGACGACGATCGGCCGGCCCGCGCCGATCGTGATCGCGTTGGCCACCGGAAACTGCGTCAGATACAGGTCCGGCACGGGCTCCAGGTCGAGCGTCGCATAGGCGCGCAGGTGCGCTCCCCACACGTCCGCGAGCTGATCCTCGCCGAGCCGCACCGAGGAGCCCAGATAGGCCTGGCGCAGCGCCCGCTCGTAGCCAAGCTCGATCAGCTTGCGCACAACCGAGTTCAGATACGGAATCGAGCGCAGCGCGGCGGTCGCGGCGCGGTCGGCCGGATGTTCGTATGCCTTCGGGGAAATCCCCTTCAGGCGATACCCCTCGACTGGAAGCGACATCGAACGCGGCCGCTCAGGCCGGGGCGGCGGAGACGCTGTTGAACCTGCTGACCATCGGCGCTGCCTCCTGCTCGTAGCGGACCCGGCGACGGGGAGCGATCAACGATAGCCCACTCAGAGCACCCGGGTCGCACCGCAGCCGACCGCCACATCGGGAAAGATGCCTTGCCGATGGAGCGCGAGTACGAGCTGCAAACACACCAGGTCGAGGACCGTCACTGGTGGTACCAGGGGCGCCGGCGCGTGCTGGAGCGCGCGATCTCGCGCCTGGGCCTGCCGGTGGGCGCCTCGATCCTCGACGCGGGCTGCGGCAGCGGGCGCAACATGGTCGATCTCGCCCGCCACGGCAGCGCAACCGGCATCGAGCTCTCGCCCCCCAGCGTCGTGCTCGCGCGCGAGCGCGGCGTCGGCACGGTCGTCGAAGGATCGATCCTGCAGATGCCCTTCGAGGACGCCCGCTTCGACCTGACGGTCAGCCTCGACGTGATCGAGCACCTGGAGGACGACGTCGGCGCGCTGCGCGAGCTGCGCCGCGTGACCAAGCCCGGCGGCGCGCTGCTGGTGACCGTGCCCGCCTACCAGTGGCTGTGGAGCGGCCACGACGAGATCAACCACCACCATCGCCGCTACAACCGCCGCACGCTGCTCGCGGCCGCCGAGCGCGGCGGCTGGCAGGAGCAGAGCTCCGCGCACTTCAACTCGCTGCTGCTCCCCGTCGCGATCATGCTGCGGGCACTGGAGCGCTTCAAGCCCTCCACCACCAAGTCGAGCCTCGACCTGTGGGTGCCGCCGGCGCCGCTGAACTGGGCGCTACGCCAACCGCTGAACCTGGAGGCCGCCGCGATCGGGCGAGGCAGATCGATCCCGGCGGGACTCTCGCTGCTCGCGGTCTACCGGTAGCGCCGGATCGCGCGCGACCGGCGCTCAGGACTCGACGGTCGGCTCCGCAAGTGCTCCCGGCACGCGGTCCTTGAAGGTCCAGGCGCGATTGGCAAAGAACGTCAGCACAACCACGACCGACGTCGCGAACGCCTGGGCCAGGAGCTTGTCCAGGCCCGCGTCGGAAACAAACACATATACGAGCCCGAGGTTCGCGAGCAGCCCGCAGCCCTGCACGACACACCAGCGCAGCGGCGTCAGCGAGTCTCCCCGGTGACCCCTGAACGTCCATGCGCGATTGAGCAGAAACCCATTCACGGCGCCCACGGCGAAGCCGATCGCCGACGCGGCGATGTACCAAACGCCGAACACCTTCAGCAGCACCGTGTAGATCGCGAAGGTCAGCAGCGTGTTCGACACCCCGACGATGCCAAACTTCACGAACTGCGCCACCAAGGGCATCCTCATGACGCGCGCTCGTGCGTCCCCTACTCTTCTCATTGCCAGTACTTAACCAACTTCGCCCGTGCCGGAAGGAACCATGTCGGACACACCCCAGCGCATACCAGCCCTGCTCAGCGTGGTCGCGCCCGTCTACAACGAGGAGGAGCTGGTCGAGGCGTTCGTCGCACGCGCCTGCGCCGCAGTCGCCGACTACGCGTTCGAGCTGGTGCTCGTCAACGACGGCTCGTCCGACACAACGCCGGCGCTGCTCGACCGCATCGCCGCCGCCGACCCGCGCGTGCGGGTCATCCACCTCTCGCGCAACTTCGGCCACCAGGCCGCGCTGACGGCCGGGCTGGAGCACGCCGTCGGCGACGTCGTCGCAATGATCGACGCCGACCTGCAGGACCCGCCCGAGCTGATCCCGCGCATGATCGAGCAGTGGGGCCAGGGCTCGGACGTCGTCTACGCGGTGCGCAAGCAGCGCGAGGGCGAGACCGCCTTCAAGCTCGCCACCGCGTCCTGGTTCTACAAGCTGTTCGACAGCCTCGCCCAGGTCGACCTGGAGCCCAACTCAGGCGACTTCCGGCTGCTGGACCGCCGCGCCCTCGATGCGCTTTTGTCGATGACCGAGCGCTCGCGGTTTTTGCGCGGCATGACGGTATGGGTCGGCTTCAAGCAGACCGCCGTCCCCTACGAGCGCGACGCCCGCGCCGCCGGCGAGACGAAGTACACGCTGCGCAAGATGCTGCGCTTCTCCCTGGACGCGATCGCCTCCTTCTCGCACCTGCCCCTGCAGCTGGCCACCTACGCCGGCCTGCTCTCGGCAAGCGTCGCCTTCATCGCGATCCCGGTCGTGATCGGCCTGCACTTCGCCGACTCCTACCTGCCCGGCTTCAGCACGATCACGATCCTGATCCTGCTGATCGGCGGCATCCAGCTGATCGCGCTCGGCGTGATCGGCGAGTACGTCGGGCGCATCTACGACGAGGTCAAGCACCGCCCGCTGTACATCGTCGGCGAGGAGCGCAACGCGCCGGCCGACAGCGCCATGGGGCCGATTGCCGGCGCCCGCGCCGGGCTGCCCGCGCGCGTGGTCGAGCGCGTGGGGTAGGGGCCGGGCGGACGCCGCACCCGCGTCGAGCTGGCCCGAGCACGCTCGAAGGCCGGTAGACGCCACACCGCTCCTTCGGGCCATCCCAGGGGTTCTGTGGGAACAGGCCCCAACACAGGAGAGGCACGCTCATGCGCCGTCGCACACTCACACTGCTGTCCATCCCCGCCGCGATCGCCGCGATGACGGTCGCGGTGCCCGCGCTCGCCGGCGTCTCGGTCCTGCCGAGCGCTCACAGCGCGTCGTCCACCAAGTGCTTCTACACCCGCATCGGCCGACGCCGGGTGCGCGAGTGCCTCGTGCCCGGGCCGCGCGGGCTGCGGGGTATCCCGGGGCCAGCCGGGCCGCGCGGCTACACGGGCCCCACCGGAAAAACAGGGAAAACGGGCGCCACCGGGAAAACGGGCGCCACGGGACCGACCGGTCCCGCCGGTACCGCGCGCGGGTTCGCCGTGGTCAACCCGGCAGAAGTCGAACCGACCGCATCCAACAAAGGGCTCGTCGGCGCGCAAACATCGAACTTCGCCTCAGTTCACCGCGTATCCACGGGCGTTTACTGCCTGGACCCGATCACGTCGATCAATCCGGCGGGCGAGCCGGCGATCGTCAGCGGGGAGTCGAGCTACAGCAGCGGCGGCGCAGTCCCCATCGCCGTGCTGAACGCCCAGCGCAGCAACTGCGCCCCAAGCGAATTCGAGGTCGTCACATACGACGCTCGCTCGCCAAGCTCTCCATCGTCGAACGTGGGATTTGCTATCGCCGCGCCATAATCGAGCGAGACAACAAGCCCGATCGTCCGTCGCCGCCGGGCAGCTCGAAGTGCGCGCTTCTACGCGGCGCCATACACCGGCGGGCAAGACGGCCCGCGAGTCCCGATAATGAAGCGAACATGAGCACACCTCCCGGCGAGCACGCGTTCGACAAGGACCCCGACGGCACCGAGGAGCGCCGCGAACGCATCCGCCTGGAGACGCCGCGCCACCGCATCGAAGGGTCGCTGATGCTCGCCCGCGACGGCTACCGCTCGCGCGTCTCAGACATGCTCAACGCCTCCGAGCGCGACTTCCTCACGCTCACCGACGTAACGCTGGAGCCGCTCGACGGCGGACCGGCCGAGCGACACGCGTTCATGGCGATCGCGCGAGCACACATCGTGTACGTCGTGGCGCCGGCAGACGATTCGGGGGCCGGCTAGGTTCGTCGCTCGCCCGCGCGAGGCGCGATGCCGCGTTTCCTCGGCGCCCTCCGAGTAGGAGGTTAATTCAGGTCGTCGGGCGTCCACAGCGAGGCGGCTTCGTGCGTCGTACGTCGATCAGCGGCTACAACAGGAACGGAACCAGCATCTTGGTCTTCTCCCTATAGCCCGCATAGGCACCCGGGAAGGATGCGCCCATCAGCCGTTCCTCGACGCGCGCGCTGTAGATGAAGTACGTGGCGAGCACGAGGAACACGATCAGCCAGTAGAGGGTCACGGCGAGCGCGGTGCCGATCGTGGCGAGCAGTATGCCCGAGTAGATCGGGTGGCGAACGAAGCGATAGGGCCCGGAGGTCACGAGCTCCGGTTCGGTCCGCTCGGTCATAGGCATCCCCCAGTTGCGCCCGAGATGAACTCGCGCCCACACCGCCAGCCCAAGGCCCGCAACCAGCAGCGCCAATCCAATCGCCTCCAGCACCGGACTGTGGACGGTGAGGCCGCGAACATGGAGCACGCGCAGCACCACGAGCACAGCCACCGCGAGCAGGCCCGGCGGTCGAGTGCGCCGCGTCCGCGTGCTCGCCTTCGCCGAGGCGGCAGACACCAGCCAATAGACCCAGAAGGCAACCCATAGGACCGTTATCAATATGTAGAGAATGCGCATCGTCGGCGGCGTTCGAGGAGTCGTGGTCTTGCGGATGGATCGTAGTCGAGCGCCTGAGGAGATCGCGCAAGCAGCCGCAGTCGCGCATCAGGTCGAACCGATCCCTACCCGAGCGTCGGCAGGCTCACGACATCGCCCGTGACCCACTTCGCCTGAACATCCTTCCGCTCGGCCCGACGGCGCGCCCGTGCAAGTGTCCGCCCAAGAACTCAATGGCCCCGCGATCTTCAACCACGTCGTCCTCCACCAGTCACCACCATATTGGCCGCCAAGGCCACTCCCCAGTTAAAAACATTGCGAGCAAACTGGCGCTCGCGCACCGGCCCATCACCTCACACCTGTCGAGTGCACGTGCAGCGGCGCGCGGCATGACGAGCACACCCTGTGAGTGCGTTCGTCGCGGACCAGGCGCCGACTGCAAGATCATAAGGGTAGCGCGTAGCGGCTCACGCGCTGCGCGAACTAGCGCTCTTCCCTTTGCGTTGAGAGCCAGCTTGACTGTCATCGTCACGCCCCCATTGATCGAAAATACAGCTGCTCCGATCGTCTCGTGTCTGGTCTTACCGCCCCGTCTGACCATGCGTCTGATCGTGAGGGTAAGTTTACCGGCGCACGTACTGGTGCCCCTGCACTTCAGCTCGACTGAAGGCACGCCGCTTTTTGGCACTTTGATAGTCGACCCTACCAGCGATACCTCGAGGCGGCCAGTTGCGACCTCGGCTTCCATTTCTTCTTCACGTTGCCTCTTAGCGATGGCAACGGCTTCTTCATCCAACATCTTCTTGCTTAGGGCCGCAAGCGCTTCTTCTTCCTGGCGCTTCTGCGCCGCCCGTTCCGCTTCCACAGCTATCGTAAATCTTTCCGCTTCTTTCTTTAGCGACTCCTGACTATTTTCATGTTCAAACTCTGCCGCTTCGACAGTCCCCGTTACTGTATTTACGCTGCCTGTGTTACTGTAAGTAATCCGCATTGTCTGCGAACGTTGCCCGCAGCTCTTTGCGAAATCGATCGGCAGTTCCTCGTTGCTACGTTCCGGCGCATTCGAGAATACACCGTACAAAGGACCGCTGGTTGAGATAAACGTGTATTGCGAGCCCCGTTGTAGCACGGGACAGCCAGCTTTTGGGGATGGTTCGTCAACAAATATCCCGATTTGGCCCCCCAACTCGACCGCACCAGTCGAGACCAACTGAGAATAATCAACCCCCGCCTCGGTTTTACCGCCTTGGATTTCGAACAGCACTCCGCTTGCGGGATCAAAGGTTACTCTCGAAGTATCGAGACTGCCCGCTGGGTACGTGCGACTTCCCACCTCGAGTGTCGCGTTATCCGTGGACAATGCACCCACGGCACCAGCCCCCGTGAAGTAGATGTTGCGCAGAGCCACCGATTCACCGTCGGTGGAGTTAAGCTCACCATCTTCCAGAAGTACCGAACCATTTTCGATGTGCTCGCCCCCACTGCGTGGCCCATCGAGCGCCACGGGACCGACCTCCGTGTTATTACCGAGGATCAGCACTGGCCCGTTACTCAGTTCGACTGTCAGTGCCTTACCGGCACCGGTCACTTCATCTCCGATGACCAAGCCGTTTTCCTCGATCCCGGTAGTCCCTTGCTCGGCGATACTCCATTTCTGCGACGCAGATAGTTCGAGCGGCAGCGCGACAAGCGCACTTCCCGAACCCGCCGCGCCATTCGGCGGTTTGGCGACGATTCCGCCCTCCCCCAAACTTATCTTGTCACCAAACAA
This sequence comes from uncultured Solirubrobacterales bacterium, assembly GCA_963831995.1. Taxonomy (GTDB): domain Bacteria; phylum Actinomycetota; class Thermoleophilia; order Solirubrobacterales; family Solirubrobacteraceae; genus Palsa-744. The sequence continues at coordinate 455,642 of CAWHSI010000005.1, forward strand.
CTGATAATTATTGTAATCGTCCAACTGCATAGTGTCAGCCGTCAAACCTTCGACGTCATTGAACGTCGCATAGCATGTGTCCGTCGGTGGCGCCGACGTACATTGATTGTTGGTCAGCTGCGGGAACGTCAACGTTTCTAGGACTTCGGAGGGAACCGGCGAGATGGCTTCGACCCAGTTCGTAGCAGCAGACCAACGAGCTGCACTCTCGGTCCGACCCGTCGTGTCGCCGCTCCACGTGAGCGAGGTCGCATCCGCCTGGCCTACGAATATGGACACGCAACCCGCGAGCAGTGCACCTCCCAACACCAGCAATGACCGCAACGCGACCCGCATCCCTCGCTCCCTTCTATCCGAGTTTATCCTCGGCGATCTCCTAGTATATGGACCATCGCCGCGGTGCGCGCATCCTAGATGATCCCCTCACGCAATGCAAGTGTTTTGAAGAACTTCGTACAATGTCGATACGTCGTGATGCTGATCCTTCGCTGTCGTTGCCGGAGAGAATGTGGCAAAAGACCGGGCTCTCTCCAAGGCCAGCCAAGACGCGTGTTCACCCAGCTCATCAAGGTCGCACAGCGGTACGTCGCCTATCTCTTCGCCCCACCGCGACCAGTGCGTTCCTGGAGGCGCACGCTGTCCGCGTGTGCCCGCGACGGAGCGGGCTTGGACTGCAAGACCGTCAGGGTCGCAGCCAGTCGGCCTCGAGCCGCCGCGATCAGCGCTCGGCCGATCGTGTTGAGCTTGAGCTCCACCGTTGCCTTCCTCCCCGCCGCAATCGAGAAGCTGGCGGTGCCAATGGTCTGCGCCCTGCCGCGATCGCCTTTCTTTGTGGCAGCTCTCGAGAGCAGGGTCAACTTCCCACCGCACGCGACGGTACCGGCACACGCAAGCTTGATCTGAGCGTCAGCGCCGTCCCGTACGTCGATGATCGACCCAGCCAGCGATACGCCGTCCGGGCTCCCGCCGCTGCCGGTGAGGGAGCTTTCTTGGAGCTTCTCGGCAAGCGCCTCGGAAAATTCTTCTTCCAACCGCTTGCTGGCAGCGGCCGCGGCAGCCTCAGCAGCCAGAGCCGCCGATTCTGCTTCGCGGCTCCTCGCATCGGAGGCTTCTTCGTTCTTCTTGACTTCCTTTTCTTTGGCTTCTTCCCGTTCCCTGGCTTCCTGTCGTTCTTTTGCTTCCTCGCGTCCCTTTGCTTCCTGATCTTCTTTTTCCTGCTGTTCTTTCGCGTCCTGAGCTTCCTTGGCTTGCGCTTCGACCGTGCCGGTAACCATCTGGGTACCGCCGCTCTCGCTGTAGGCGATCCGCATCGTCTGAGAGAGTTGCTGACATGCTTCGGCGAACCTGATCGGTATTTCCGGGCCATGTTCTGGAGCGTTGGAGAACTCGCCCGTAAGCGTTCCGGTCGTGGAGACAAACGCGTAGGTCGCACCGGGCGACAGGACCGGGCACGGCTCGCCCTTCTTCGGTGGACCAACGACAACTTCGATCCTGGAGCCGGCAAGTTCGATCGCGCCTTTGGATACCAGCTGCGAATTGTCGACCTGGGCGATCGTGTCATTGCCCGTCACGTCGAACGCGACATAGCTGTCGGCATCCAGCTTCGCGCTCGCAACTTCGATGCCATGATCGGGACTTCCCACCTCGAGATCAACGTCATTTGTCGTAAGCGCGCCCAGTGCTCCGCTGCCGGCGAGAAAGATGTGGCTCAGACCGACCGCTTCACCGTCTGCCGAGTCGAGCTCGGCGCCCAGAATCGAGACGACTCCGTTGGCCGCCACCTTGCTCGTGTCGGTTCCCTCGATCGTCACAGGCCCAACCTCCGTATCGTTTTCCACGAGGAAGAAGAGCGGACCACCGCCGATTTCGACCGTCAGCGCATTGCCTGAGCCGCTCAGGTCACCGTCCAGGAGCAAACCGTTTTCGCCAAGCTCGCCATTGCCGCTGCCCGAGACCCTCCAGGTCTGTGGCGCACTCAGACGAAACGGCACTTCCACCACGTCCCCGGCGGAGCCGCTCCCTTCGGGCGAGGCGGTCAGCCCGCCACTCCCAACCGCGATTTCATCGCCCCCGATCAGATAGTCCTCAGAGTCGTCCAGCTGCAGCGATTCGGCGGACAACCCGCTGACGTTGTTGTAGCTGATGTAGCACGGCTCTGTTTCCAGCCCGTCCGCGCAAACTTCGTTGGTCAGCCGCGGAAACGTGAGAGCCCCGATTTCCTCTCCGCTCGTCGGTTCGGTGCCGCCCAGCCAGTTCGCCGATGTAGACCAATCTTCCGTGGTTTCCGACTGGCCGCTCCAAGTAAAGGATGCCGGGCTCGCGAGAGCCGCTGACGTTTGCGCCATGCAGAAGCCGAGAGCCATGAGCAGGCAGATCGTCAGAACGGCCTCTCGGCGAGTTCTCGCCCTGCCAGACCCGCGCACGACCAACCGTCGAGCAAACTCCACCGCACCCGCCCCTTCCGTCCGATGACAATGAGCCGGGACGATACCGAATAACGGGGTTCCGCAGCTTCTCGCACGAGGCCAGCCTTTCGATTCGCGCCTTTGGATCGATTCAAAGCGCTCTGCGTGCTGCCGTAGCGCCAGCGCGCGCCACGCTATCGCGCCATCCTCGATCGCGCCCGCCCTCGCAAAGACCAGCGAACTTCAGCGCGGCGGTGTAGCGATTCCCGTGCGATAGGCGTAGTTGACCGCCTGCGCGCGGTCGCGCACGCCGGCCTTGGCGAACAGGTGTGGATTTGCCGTGGGAGCGAACTCCCTGCGGCCTCCAGGGCCGTGACGACCTGCGGGCCAGATACCTTCTTCATGGCGGTTTCCTCCTGTCCTCGCGGACTTCTTGACACCCCGAACGCTGCCAACCGCAGCGGACGAGGCGGGAGGACCGCCACTCAAAGTTCTACGAGGCCTCGGACAACCTCCAGGACCGGCAGCTCGCACTCAACCACGTCCCAAACGAGCGCGAGATCGACGCCGAAGTATTCGTGGATGAGCTTGTCGCGCATACCGGCGATCTGCCGCCAGCGCACCGCTGGCTCCAGAGCGCGTGTGCCATCCGAGATCCCCTTGACCGCCTGGCCGATGATCTCGATGTTGCGGATGACGGCATCCTGGGTCTTGCCGTCCGAGAAGAACGCCTCGCGACCATCGACGGTGTAGCTCAGGATCGCGTCGATGGCTTCGATGGCGTGGAGCAGATAGACACGCTCGTCCTTCACAGTGACACGGCCTCGGCATAGATGCGCTCGCGCAGATGCGGGCTCACCCCGCCATCGCTGAGCACATCGACGTGGGTACCGAGCATGTCCTCCAAGTCCTGCCACAGCCCCACGAGATCGATCAGGCTACGCCCCGGCTCCATCTCGACCAACAGGTCCACGTCGCTCGACGCACCCAACTCTCCGCGCACCACCGAGCCGAACACACGCACGTTGCGCGCACCATGCTCAGCGGCGTGCCTCAGGATCTCCTCCCGCCGGGCACGCAGCCGTCGAAGGTCGATCTGAGCGGCCGCAGAACGCATGCTTGCGACCACGTTACCGCCGCTCAGGGCGTTTGGGAATAACCGCGCGACTTGGACCTCTGACCCACAGCACCGCGTGGACAGCCATCGAAGCCTTCCTCTGCCTTCCAGCCTACGTGGGGAAGGAATGGGGTAGCCAGCACCCCTCGGGAGCCATTCTCAGCCCCTCTCAGCGGCTGGAGCGATCGGTTTTGAGCTACCTCGGGGACGCACCAATCGCCCGCAGGCACAGGCAATTTGGCGTAATCAACGGAAGGGGAGGGATTCGAACCCTCGTCGGAAGTTTAACCCCCGAAACGGTTTTCGAGACCGCCGCATTCAACCACTCTGCCACCCTTCCAGAGCGACGGGTCAAGGCTAGAGGATTCAGGAGCGTCTGGCGGCGTCGGGGCGTCCGGCAGCTGCGCGGCGCGAGGACGTCCGCTGCCTGCACGAGCGCCGAGGCCGGCGCCAAGGGCGCGTCGATGCGCACACGCACACCCGCCGAGCCCTACCGCCGCGAGGCGAAGAACTCGCGCAGCAGCTCGCCGCACTCGCCGGCGAGCAGGCCGCTGGCCAGCTCGGGACGGTGGTTCAGGCGCGGGTCTGCGAGGACGTCGAGCACGCTGCCGCACGCACCGGCCTTCGGGTCGCTCGCCCCGTATACGACCCGCGGCACGCGCGCGAGCACGATCGCGCCGGCGCACATCGCGCAGGGCTCGAGCGTTACGTAGAGCACGGCGTCGAGCACGCGCCAGCTGCCGAGTGCGCGGGCGGCCTCGCGCAGCGCGAGGATCTCCGCGTGGGCGGTCGGGTCCTGGCGCAGCTCGCGCTCGTTGTGGGCCATCGCGATCGGCTCGCCGGCGTGGGCGAGCACCGCTCCGATCGGCACATCCTCGTGCTCCAGCGCCAAACTCGCCTCGCGCAGCGCGAGGCGCATGAAGTATTCGTCGCGCGGAAAGAATCGGTTGCTCATGTGCGGTTTGCGGTTTGGCTGGCGAGGAGTGCAGCTCTGAGGGCCGCAACACATCATGATTACGGAGGAGCCAACTTGCCGCCAACATCCCGACCCCTATATCGACGCTCGCCCAAGCGGCGGCTGTTGGTCCTCGCCACGCTGACGCTCGCGCTGCTGGCCGCCGCCGTGCTCGCGCTCGCGACGGCTCGCTCGCCGGCGCGCGCCGCCGGCGCACAGCCGACCCCGGGTGCCGGCTCCGTGGCCGGCGCGGGGTTGCAGTCCCCCATGGTCGCGCCGGAACCGGCCCAGCCGCAGCGGGTCGTCGTCAGGTACGCCCCGGCGGGCTCGCGGGCCGCTCACGCGGCGAGCGCGCGGCGCCCCGGGGAGCAACCGGAAGAAGACCCCGCCAGCACGCGCGTGCTGCGCGTGCGCCCGGCGGTCGGGCTGGCGGCGACGCTCGCCAGGCTGCGCGCCGAGAAGAACGTGGTGTGGGCGGTGCCCGACTATGTGGCGCGCACCGCCGGCACGTTCATCCCCGACGATCCCGGCACCAGCGCGAAGGACCCGCCCGGCGGGTGGCAGCAGGTGCAGTGGAACTTCGACGGGAGGTTCGGGGTAAACGCCCCGGAAGCGTGGGCCAATACGATCGCCGACGGCGCGCCCGGCGGCTCGCGCGTGATCGTCGCGGTGCTCGACACCGGCGTGGCGTATGCCAACCGCGGCAAGTATCGCCGCTCGCCCGACTTCAGCAAGTACGCGTTTGTGAGCGGGTATGACTTCATCGACCACACCCCCTATCCCAACGATCACAACGGTCACGGCACGTTCGTCGCCGGCACGATCGCCGAGGCGACCAACAACGGATATGGCCTGACGGGCCTTGCCTACGCGGCGCGGATCATGCCCGTGCGGGTGCTCGACGGCGCCGGCGAAGGCGAAGCGTCGACGATCGCCGAAGGGGTGCGCTTCGCGGTTAATCACGGTGCGCGCATCATCAATATGAGCCTGGAGTTCTCGAGCAATGTGACCGCCGCGGACATTCCCGAGCTGGTGGGGGCGCTGCGCTATGCCTATCGCCACAACGTGCTCGTGGTCGCCGCGGCGGGCAACGAGGGCAGCACCACGATCCCCTATCCCGCGCGCGGGCCGCACGTGGTCGCGGTGGGCGCCACGACCGAACACGGGTGCCTCGCCAGCTACTCCAACTACGGCCGCGGCATCGCGCTCGTGGCGCCCGGGGGCGGACCGGACATGAGCCTGCCGGGCGATCCCAACTGCGACCCCGAACTGCCGGCCGGGCGCGATATCTTCCAGATGACCTTCACGGGCACCAACCCGCGCGTGTTTGGGTTTCCCAACGGGTATGAAGGCACCTCGATGGCCACCCCGCACGTGGCTGCGACCGCCGCGCTGATACTCGCCGCGCATGTGCTCGGGCGCAAACCCACGGTCGCGCAGCTGACCGCGCGGCTGAAGCGCACGGCGCGCAAGCTCGGCGACGCCCAGGATCGCGCCGACTACGGCGCGGGTCTGCTGGACGCGGCGGCGGCCACGGCTCGCGGTGGGCCGGGAGCGGTGGGGTAGGGTCGGGTCGGGGGCCGCGCACTGGCACCTCGAGGCGCGCGCTTGGCCTGGAGCTATCCGGCCAGGTGCACGGGCAGACCTTCGTCGTCGGGGCGCCACGATGGCGCTTGCTTACTCGACGAGGTGCGTGACGAAGGACGTCGATGCCGTATTCGAGCCCAACAGCGCGATCTACACAGCGGCCGCAAAAGTTGCCGAAGAGCTCAACCTGCCCGAGGACCGGCTCAACGATGCGGCCAAGGGGTTCATGTCCGGCGAGGACCTGGCGGCGCGCCCGGGGGCGATTGCGGGCCTGCGCCGCCACGGCAATCGCCTCGCCCCCCGGGTCGCGATATCTACGCGCGGCCGGCGCGCCGAGCAGTTGCCGGCCACGCTGAGGTAGCCCGCTCGATCGCCGCGGCCATCTCCGCGCGGAAGCGCGCGCGGCCGAAGTGCTCGGCGTTGTGGCGGATCGCGCGCTCGTCCAGCTCGAGTCCCTCGAAGCGCTCGACTGCCGCCGCGAGGCCGTGCGCGCTCTGCTGCTCGAACAGAACCCCGGTGCGCCCGTCGATCACCGTCTCCGAGGCGCCGCCGACCTCGTAGGCGATCACCGGGAGGCCGGCGGCCTGCGCCTCCACGGGTACGATGCCGAAGTCCTCCTCGCCCGGGAACAGCAGCGCCCTGGCACCGCTCATCAGCGCGTCGCGCTCGGCATCGTCGACGCGGCCGAGCAGCTCTATCCCGGCGTGCCCGGCCGCGGCAGCCCGCACCGAAGCCATTGCGCGCCCATCGCCGGCCACCTTCAGCGACCGGCCCAGACGCGCGCACGCGGCGATCGCCAGCTCGACGCGCTTATACGGCACGACCCTCCCGAACACGAGGTAGTACTCGCCGGGATCGCGCCGGAGCGAGAGCAGGCGATCGACATCGACCGGCGGATTGACAACCTCCGCCGTGCGCCCGTAGTAGCGGAGAATGCGCTCGGCGACGTGGCGGGAGTTGGCGATGAACACGTCCGGGCAGGCCGCCCCCTCGACGTCCTGGCGGCGCAGGCGGCGCAGCATCAGCGGCAGCCCCAGCCGCGTCATGCGCCCGATCGCCTCGCCCTGCAGCAGACTCTCATCCCACGCGTAGCGCATCGGGGTGTGGCAGTAGCAAATATGCGGCACCGTCGGTGGGGTGCGCACGTTCTTCGCACACGCATGGCTGCTCGACAGCACGAGGTCGAAGCGCGAGAAGTCAAACCTGCGAAGCGCCGCCGTCATCAGCGGCAGCAGCTTTTGATAATGGCGTGTGGCGCCCGGGATCCTGTTGAGTGGGGAGGGATGGACGGGTCGTTCTCTGAGCAGGGACGGCCATGGCGTCGGATCGTAGACCGAGGTGAAGACCTCGGCCTGCGGAAACATGTGCAACAGCTCGATGACGACATCCTCAGAGCCGCCGGGGATCGTGAGCCAGTCATGGACTACCGCGACTCGCGGAAAACGCTCGCGCAGCGAATCGAGCAGCGACTCGCTCACTGCCGCAAGCCCTGTTCGCTCTCGGTGGTGGCCGCGGGCCCGGCGTCCGTCCCCCGTCGCTGTGGGCCCTCGGTGAGAGCGTCCCCGCCCGCGTCGAGATGTGCGCCGTGGCTGCACTCGACCGCCGCGAGGAAATCGCGCCAATCGACCGCACAGGGCGCGATCGCGCCGGCCAGACGCTCAAGCTCCTCCCAGCCGTCCTCGGCCTCCCAGCCCCAATGCAATACGACCGGGATCCACAGCCCGCAGGCCTCCTGTATCGCACGCCGCGCCGCGGGCAGGACCTCCGCGGCGTGACCGTAGAACGGTGCATAGGAGGGCAGGTAGACAGCCTCGCCCCGCCACTGCGGCGTCTGCTGAAAGCCCATTGCACCGATCGACTCGGGGCCGCCGCACACCACCCGGAAGCGCTCGGCCAGCTGCGTCAGCTGACTCGCGTCGAAGCGGTTGTAGGGCGCCACGAACACCTCGGGGCGAACGCCCAGCGGCGCGAGCTCGGCAAGACCGCCGTCGAGCAGGCGGGCGGTCGCGGCAAAGTCCAGTCCGCTCAGCTCCGAGTGGCGTCGGGGCGAGGCGAAGCGCGTGCGATGCGTGAGCCCGTGCAGCCCGAACGACACTCCCTCGCTCGCCAGGCGCGCGAGCATCGCGACCTCGCCATCCTCGAGCGCTCGCCAGCGCGAATCGGAAGGTGAGAGCGGCTCGCGGCTCACGCGCGGCAGCACCGCGAGCAGGTAGGGCACTCCCGCGGCGGCGAGGATCTCGTGGAAGCGCTCGAAGCGCTCGGTGCCGAAGCGCCTTGGATCGTCCCACGCGCGGTAGTGGGGGAACTCGTCGACGCGCACCAGAAAACGCGGCGGGGCCGCGGCGCGATCGCCCAGCACGGCTCGCCGCGCGGCCAGCAGCGGCGCGATCGCGTCGCGCTCGTAGCCGAGCCGCCCGAGCTTGTAGGCGAGCTGCTGGGCGAAGCGACGCGGACGTCGCGGCACCGGGCGCACCCGCGTGGCGGCGTGCACCGCGGGCGTGTCGAGATCGCGGTCGTGCACAGTGCCCGCTTTCACCTCGACAACGAACGTCAGGCGCGCGGAGCGCGCCCCATCCAAACCCCACCCCTTGCGCTCGCCTGGGATCATGTGCTGCGATGGCCGATCCGCCCCGGCTTCAGGGCCGCGACATCGTGTGTGTTGGTTTCGCCGAGTGGACCACCGCCCTCCAGACTAACCAGCACCACCTGATGAAGCGGCTCGCGCGCGAGAACCGCGTGCTGTTCGTCGAGTCGCTCGGCCTGCGCCGCCCCCAGCTCGCCGGTCGCGACCTGCGGCGGATCGCGCTGCGATTGCGCACGGGACTGCGCGGGGCGCGCGAGGTCGACGGGCTGCACGTGCTCTCCCCGCTCGTGCTGCCGCTGCACTCCAGCGCGCTCGTGCGCGCGCTCAACCGGCGCCTGCTCGGCATGTTCGTGCGGCGCGCCACGCGCAGGCTGGGGATGAGCCGGCCGATCCTGTGGGCCTATGTGCCCCAGGCCGAGTCACTGCTCGACGCGCTGCACCCGGAGCTTGTCGTGTACCACTGCGTCGATGACATCGCCGCCCAGCCGGGGGTTGACGCGGCCTCCTTTCGGGCAGCCGAGAAACGCTTCGCGGCGCGTGCCGACCTGGTGCTGGCAAGCGCCCCCGCGCTCGCCGAGCGGCTGCGCTCGATCTGCGCAAACGTGCTCTACGCGCCCAACGTGGCCGACACCGCTCTGTTCGCCACCGCGCTGCAGGAGGGCCCGATCGACCCGGCGCTGGCCGCACTGCCGCGTCCGCGAATCGTCTTCACGGGCGCTATCGTCGCCACCAAGCTCGACTTCGACCTGCTCGTGGGGCTCGCCCGGGCGCACCGGGATTGGTCGTTTGCGCTCGTCGGCCCGATCGGACCGGGCGACCCGAGCACCGACGTGTCGAGCCTGCGCGCCGAGCCGAACCTGCACCTGCTCGGCGCACGCTCCTACGGGCAGCTGCCGAGCGTGCTGCGCGGAGCCGACGCCGCGCTGATCCCCTACGCGCGCAACCAGCTCACGAGCAGCATCTTTCCGATGAAGGTGTACGAGTACCTGGCCGCCGGACTGCCGGTGGTTGCCACGCCGCTGCCCTCGCTCGCGGACGTGGCCGAGCTGAGCTGCGCCGAGAGCGCCGAGGGCATGGCCGCGCTGCTGGAGGATACGCTTGCACGCGACAGCCCCGAGCGGCGCGCCGAGCGCTCGCGCGCCGCAAGCGCGCACTCCTGGGAGCGGCGCATCGAGCAGATCGCGGCCGCGATCGACGCGCTGCCAGGCGCGAAGGGCAACCTGCTCGTCACCACGCACACGCCCGCGCTGCGCTCCGGCCGGGACATGCGCACCTACGGCATCGCGCGCGCACTCACTCTGTCGGGGCCGGTGATCCTGCTCTATGTGCGCTTCGGTGCACCGGAGCCCGACGAGGCATTCAGGGCGATCCCGGGGATCGAGCTGCGCGAGGTCCGCGCTTCGCGCGGAGCGCGACGAGCGGTTGCGTACGCGAAGGCGCTGCTCGGCGGAGTGCCCGCCGGCCTGGCGCGCGGCGTCTCACCCGAGCTGGCCGCGGCCACCGCCCAGCTGCTCGGCGAGCGCAGCTTCAAGCGCACGGTCGCCGACGGTCCGACCGCCGCCGCCGCGCTCGCCGGGCTGGCCCGCAGGCACCCAATCGTCTACAACGCACACAACCTGGAGTCGGCCTTCCGCCACGAGCTCGGCGCCGAGGAGCGGCGCTCGCTGCGCGGCCTGCGCTCCTTCGAGCGGCGCGTGCTGCGCCGCTCCAGCGAGTCGTGGATGGTCAGCGAGGCCGACATGCGCGGGGCACGGGCACTGTGCCCCGGCGCGAGGCTGCGCCTCGCCCCGAACGTGGTCGACGTGTCCGCGATCGCACCCGTCTTTGCCTCGCAAGGCGATCGCGGCGGCGCATCGGCGTCCACCGCGCAAGCGTCTGTGCCCGAGGTCCCGGCGGTGGCGGCCGCACGCGGGGAGCCGGCGGCGATCTTCGTGGCCAACTTCGCCTACGCGCCCAACCGCACCGCGCTCGCCTTCCTGATCGACGAGGTGCTCCCGCGCGTGTGGTCGGAGCTCCCCGAGGCCCGTCTGCTGCTCGTCGGCGCCGGCTTGGAGCGCCCCGCCGGCGATGACCCGCGCGTGCGCGCGGTGGGCTTCGTCGAGGATCTCGCCGTCGCCTATCGCCAGGCGCGCTGCGCGGTCGTGCCGCTGCTCCAGGGCGGGGGCAGCCCGTTGAAGCTGGTCGAGGCGCTCGCCTACGGCCTGCCCGTGGTGGCCACCCCTCGAGCAGTCGCGGGCCTGGAGGTCCAAAGCGGCGTGAACTGCCTGGTGGCCGACGGCGCCGAGGCGTTCGCCGAGGCGCTCGCGCACGTGCTGCGCGACGGGGCGCCGGAGATCGCGCGAGCAGGGCGCCTGCTGGCCGAGCGGCGCTATTCGGTCGAGGCGCTGGCCGAGCTGCTGAGCGCCTGACTATTCGACTCGCGCCACCCGCTCGAGCGCCGACTGCGCACTCGGCGCAGGGCCGTGGGTGGGTTCTACCGAGCGCCGTCAGCAGGCATCCGCGGACCTGCTCTGAACCGTCCAAAAAGCCTCTGATTGCCTAAAGAGCGGCCTCTACAGCGCCGACACGATTCTTGCACGAACAGATGAGGCGCAGGCGCCGGATCGACTGATAGGCGCCCTCGCAACTTCCCGACAAAGGCACACCCGCCGCGAGGCGGGCTCGCAAAGCCAGGGGTCTCACGCAGACAGCCCGGCTCCCGAAGGAGATGAGCAGCATGTTCACGTCCCACCCTCGCCCCCACCGGGCATCGATCGAGCTGATTGCCACCCTGCTGGTGACGACGTGCCTCGCCCTGTTGGCCCTCAGCGCCGGCGCGGCGGCGCGCACGACCCAGCCCACCGCCAGCATCAGCAGCGCCACCCTGCGCAGCGCGATCGCCGTCCGCGCAGCCGATCGACGCACGCTGGCAAACGACACTAGCCGGCTCGACACGTGCCTGCGCACAGACTTCGGCCACTGCGGTGGCCAGCGACTCGCCGTCGCGCATTCGCGCGCCAAGCTCGCGAGCGCCGAACGCTACGTCCACAGCCTCTCGGCGCGAATCGCGCGGGTGCACCGCAAATACACCCGCAGCGGAGCCGGCGCGACAGGCAACGGATCGGGCACCGCAAGCGGCGGCGGCTCCAGCACCAGCGGGAGCGGCAGCACAACCGGCGGGTCCGGCACCAGTGGCGCGGGCACCACCGGATCCGGTGCTTCCTCGACAAGCGGCGGATCCACTTCCGGCGGATCCACTTCCGACGGCACCGGCACGAGCACAAGCGGATCTGGCACGAGCACAAGCGGGTCGGGCACGGAAACGACATCCCCTAAAGAAACAAGCACAAGCGCCAGCTCGTTCCAACCCGGCCTCAACTCCGGCTGGGAACCGACTTGGGATGTCGAAGGCGCCGCCAAGCTCGGAGCGAAGCTGGTCCGCCTCGACGTCGGGATCGAACAGAGCCCGCAATCGATGGAATCGATCGTGGCCGACTATGCAGCCAAGGACATTCAGGTCGAGTTCCTGGCCGACTTCTACGGGTCGATGCCGACACCGGCCGAAGCGGCCAACCTGGCCACCTGGGCGAAGACCTTTGGTCCCGGCGGCAGCTTCTGGGCCAAGCGCACCGACGGCGCGCTCGCGGCCAAACTGATCGAGTTCGGCAACGAGACAAGCTACAGCTACCAGTATTCCAACGACACGACCGCGGGCTACGCAAGTCGCGCGCAAACCTACGCGCTGCGCTTCAAGGAAGCCGCGCTCGCGGTCCACGCCGCCAATCCGGAAGTGGGCCTTCTCGCCCAGGGCGACGCCGGCAACGCCGGCAGCACCTGGATCGAAAACATGTTCAAGGCGGTACCGAACCTCGGACAGTACGTGGCGGGATGGACGATCCACCCCTACGGACCCGGATTCCGCCCACGCCTCGAAGCGCTGATTCGCGAAACCGCCGCCCAGGGGGCTCCGTCCAATATTCCGATCGATATAACAGAGTGGGGACTGGCCACCGACAACGGCAAATGCCTGACCGAAAACTATGGCTGGAACCCATGTATGACATACAGCGAAGCAGCCGAAGTGCTGACTCGCAGTGTCAGCGAAATGCGACAGCTTCTCGGCAGCCGCATGGGACTGTTCATGCTCTACCAGGTTCGCGACAAACAGCCCACCGGAGCGTCGAGCGACCGCGAGGAATACTTCGGCGCCCTGCAGCACGAACTCCAGCCCAAGGGCCAGTACACGGAAGCCGCACAGGCCCTGATGGAAAGCTGACATAATCGCCGGCGTGGGTACCCGCACAGTGCCTAACGCCAGTTCCGGCATGGCAGTGGCGCACAAGCCCGCCGCAACCGCCTTCGGGCGGCCGGTGGGCTTGCGGCTCTCGCGGGCGGGGCAGATCGTGCTCGCCCTTACGCTGGCCGCCGCCGTATTGAGATTCGCGACGCTCGACGTGCAGAGCATCTGGCTCGACGAGTCCGCGACGATGATCCTCGTGCGGCGGGGCTTCGCGGGGATGCTCTCGCACCTGTCGGCGAGCGAGTCGGCGCCACCTCTCTACTACGTGCTCGTGTGGGCTTGGACCAAGGTCTTTGGCCTCGGCGCGATCGGCTTTCGGTCCTTCTCCGCCGTGGCGGGCACGCTGACGATTCCCGTAATGTACTTCGCGGGGCGTCGAGCGTCAGCTCGAGTGGGCATATGGGCCGCGGCGCTCGCGGCGGTCAACCCCGCGATGTACTACTACTCCCAGGAGGCGCGCTGCTACGCGCTGCTGATTCTCCTCAGCGCGATCGCCTTCGTTTTCTGGCAGCAGGCGTTGCAGGAGCCGAACCGACGCAGCCTCACACTATGGGCGAGCGCGTCGATCCTGGCGGTGCTGACCCACTATTTCGCCGCATTTCTGTTCATACCCGAGGCGCTCGTGCTCGCGCGGCGCGCCGGGGTGCGGCGCCTGCTCGTGCCAGCCGGCGCGGTCGTACTCGTGGGAGCCGCGCTGATGCCGCTCGCCGTCGCCGAGCACGGCAACGGCCACAAGTCCGAATGGATCGAAGAATCGTCGCTGATATCGCGCGTCGCCGAGACTGCCAAGCAGTTTCTCGTCGGGCTCTACAGTCCGCTCGAGATCTTCACCGCCTTGATCGGCGGTCTGCTCGCGGCGGGCGCGATCGTCCTCGTGCTGCGTCGCGGCTCCTCAGGCGAGCGGCGGGTCGCGCGCGACGTCGCGATCGTGGCCGCCTCGGCGCTGGCACTACCTCTCCTGCTGGCACTATCGCATGCGCTGGACGTGTTCGACGGGCGCAACATGATCGCCGACTGGGTTCCCACCGCCGTGCTGATCTCGATCGGCCTGGGAGCCGCGGCGGCACGACGCGCCGGCACCGCGATCGGCCTGTGCATGTGCGCCCTGTTTCTCGCCGTCGTCGTGTCCATCAACCTGATTCCGGGCTACCAGCGCGACGACTGGCGGGGGGCGGCGAGCGTCCTCGCATCGCGAGAATCCTCGGGGCGAGTGATAGTCGGCGAAACCTACGCGTCGCTGCCGCTTTCGATCTATCTTCCAAGCCTTCGCACGGTCACTCGATCCACCGTCTTCGCGCGGGAAATAGACTTCGTCTCGCTGCGCGAACGGCGCACCGGCCGCTCGCCACTCCCACCGACGGCGCCAAGGCTTGCACCGAGAGGCTTCCAGCTCGTGGGCGTGCACGAAACCGAAACCTACGCGGTGTCGCGGTTCCTCGCGCCGCGTAGGACGGCGGTCGCGGTCGGGCTGCTGCGTCGCATCGTCGACTCGCCCGAGGCCGAAATCATCGAACAGGGGTGAGCGTCGCGGGGGTCGATCCCCTCTGGGCGCTCGACGCCGACAGCAGCGCCAGCAACCCGACCTGAGCGCCGAACAGGACGGTGAAGCGCGGGTCCACCCCGGTGAAACTGGCGGTTGTCTCGATCACGAGCAGGCCGGCCAGAGCGCACAGCGAGGCCAGACCGAACGCTCTCAGCCACGACTCCTCGCTGTCCCGCCACACGCGCCATGCGAGCACCGCCGAGCCGACGAGCAGCGACACATACGCGGCGAGGCCGAGAATGCCAAGCTTCAGCCAGTACCAGAGCGCCGCGAAGTGGACGTATTCGCGACCTTCTTCGTGTTCGACCGAGAGCGGTTGCACGCTGGCTTCCCAAGGGATCTTCATCCCCAGGCCGGTGATCGGGTGCCGGCGAATCTCACCGAGCACGTTCGCGCGCTCATCCAGGCGATAGCGATCCTCGGCGTTCGTCTCGAGGCTTATGGGCGCCAGCGATTCGGCGCGCTTGACGATCGGCAGCTGCGCTTGGAAATTGACGGAGCCGAGCAGCATGATCGCGAGCGCGATCACCAGCGCGCTGGGCACGAGTAGACGCCGGCCGGCGGGCCCGAGGCCGAGCAGCAGCACCAGCAGCAGGGCAAGCACGCTCGCTATCCAGAAGGAGCGCCTATAGGACAGCACCAGCGAGGCGATGAACAGCGGCAACCCCAGCAGCATCCACACAGGCGGACGGACGCGCAGGAGCAGCGCCGCAAACAGCGCGAGCATCGACATCATGATCAACCAATTGGCAGCCGGTTCGTAGTAGGTGAGAGTGGAGCTGCCTTCGATCGACTCACCGTAGTGACCGGCGACCTCGACCAGACCGAGCCCGGCCTTGACGATCGCGATCGCAACGGCACCGGCCAACAGCCGCGACACCTGACGACGGTCGAGATCGAGATTCGCGACCGCCACCGGCAACAGCAGCAGATATGCGAGCACGTTCTCAGACAGCACGACCGAGCGTACGCTCGCCCCGCCGGCGTGACCGGTGACGGCTCCGGCAATCATCCCCAGCAACAGCACCGCCAAGCCGGGCGCGAGCGGGCGTGGCACTCTCAGGGGCCGCCGGTGGGCGATCAGATCGACGCCCACCGCCACAACCGCAAGCGCGACAAGCGCGTCGAGCGGAGTGAGTCCCTTATAGATCTGGTCGTAGAGATGCGAGGTGAAGCGCAGCAGACCGAATGTCGGACCCTCGCACACCGCTACCAGAATCACGACGAGCGTCACGAAGACGGCCGGACGACGCAACAGAATCGCCAGCGCGACAAGCGCGACGGGCGCCAGCAGACCGGCCGGTCCGGCCTTGCGCGTGGCCAACAGTGCCACCAACAGGGTCAGCGCGCTCGCGAGCGCCGCCGCAACGAGCTCTCCGCGTTCGAGCCCCAAACGCCGCGCGACCATCGCCACCGGCCTCAGCGAGCTTGCCGGGGCGAGCCCACACCCTCCGCCGGGCGCGAGAGCAACTCTCCATACGGATCTGAGCGTTGCCCGTCCGCATCGTAGGGCTCGTAGCCGTAACGACCTGCATCGCGCAGGCCGGTGACGATCAGCCCTACGGGCTCGACGCTGTGACCGTCGAGGATCGTGCGCGCACGGCGAACCTCATCGCGCGTAGTCCTGTCGACCCGAGCGACCACTACCGCTGCATGGATGGCGGCATTGTTCAGGAGCACGTGGGCGTCAGCCACGGGGTTCAGCGGCGGCGCGTCGATGATGACGATCGCATCCTCGCGCGTCAGCTCGGCGAGCAGCTCCGCGATGCGGGGCGAGCCCAGCATCTCGGACGGGTTCGGGGGCAGCAACCCCGCGGGGAGCACCGAGAGGTTGGTAAGCGACGGAAACGGCTGCACGAGCAGATCCTCGACGCGCCCGCCGTGCACCAGGGCTGTCGTCAATCCCTCTCGGGAACGGAAGCCGAAGTGCTCGGCGAACGTCGGGCGGCGCAGGTCCATCTCCACCAACACGACTCGGCGGTCGGCCAGCGCCTCGACGTGTGCGAGATCGACCGCGACCGTCGTCTTGCCCTCGCCCGACACGGCGCTGGTCACCAGCAGCGTGTCCACCTGGCGCGCCACGGCGGCGAAGTCAAGCGCGCTGCGAACCATCCGATAGGGCTCGAGCAGCGCATCCCGCTCGGAGGCGCTCACCGGACCGAACGACGTCTGCGGCACCGCCGTGAGCACCGGCAGCCGGTACTCGCGCTCGAACTCCTCGAGCGTCTTGATCCGCCGGTCCAGCGACTCCAGCAGAAACACGACCGAGAACGCGACCGCCAGGCCGATCAGCAAACCGATGATCACGCTCGTCGACAGTTTCGTGCCGGTCGGCGAGGTCGGCGGCGTCGCGCGACTGATGGTGTTGGCGCCACCGCCCGCCACCGCCAGCAGTCCGGCGAGACGCTGCTGTGACTGTTCGAGGGACACGCGCGCTGCCGACCCGGCCGGCAGCGCGGAGATCTGCGTCTGCAGCCGGCTCTTGGCTTCTTCGATGCTCGCGACCTGCGCGGCGGTCTTAAACGCTATGTATTGGTCGGCGAAGGCATTCGCGAGCGTCGCCGAGTACCGCGAGTTGCCTGTCGTGGCCGTGAAGTGCAGCACGTCGGCGTCCGGCGCGACTTCCACGCTCACCTGTTCGAGCAACTCGCTCGGTGCGGTGCTTATGTGCAACTGCCGGCGCACACCTTCCGCGACTTCGGAGGAGTGGCCGATCAACACTTCGGTGGCGGCGTCGCGTATGGGTTCGCCGCTGCCCGTTCCAGTAACTTGGAGCGCGGCATCTGGCAGCGTGCCACTCTGGAACGCGACGCTGGCGGTCGCCGCATAGGTCTTGGCCGCGCGCTCGTGGCGCACCACCGAGACGAGCACGCAGGCGAGAACGATGCCGAGCACCATCAGCCAGCGACGGCGCATGACGCTCATGGTGTTGGCGAACCCGTCGACTTCGCGGGCACGGGCCAAGCGCTCAGGAGCGCTCATAACCGGTCCCTCGATCGGGTTGACGCTCGGAAGTGGTCCCTCGATCGGGTTGACGCTCGGAAGTGGTCCCTCGATCGGGCTGACGCTCGGAAGGTATCGCGACGAGACTCAACACCACCGGGCTCATCGTCCAATCCCCGGCGGCACTTGAGAGCCGGCACCGATGGACCGGGCTTGGAGACGAGTCATGGATTTAAGTATTACCCGCTGCACCTGTACTAATTCGGCCTCGTCGGCGCCGGTCCTTGCGCCGGCCCGTCAACCGAAGCCGATCCCGCGCCGCCCGCCGGCTATGGGGCCGCTGGACCCGCCGGCGGCGAGGGCGCCACAGCGCCGGACGAGACATCTCGGCGGGGCGCCACAGGGCCGGACGAGGCATCTCGGGGAGGCTCCACAGCACCCGGCGAGGCATCCCGGCGAAGGCGCCACAGCGCCGCTGTAGGATCGGAGCCGATGAAGCAGCGTCTCCACGCGGGCAGGACGGGCCTCAAGCGCGGTGCACGCACGGCCCTCGCTCGCGTCGCTGGAGAGGAGCAGACGCGAGCATTGCTCGACAGGCTGCGCGAGGCTCGAGTCGCGTTCGCGCCAGATCGGCGCAGAGAGCTGCGCGACGATCATGCGACCCGCGCGATCCTGGCGTGCGTGCTGCGGACGGACTCAAACGCAATCGATGTCGGCGCCAACGAGGGCGTCGTGCTCGACGCGATCGTGCGTCTCGCGCCGGGCGGCCGTCACATCGCCTTCGAGCCGATACCCGAGCTGCAGGAGCGGCTGGCGGCCCGATTCCCACAGGTGGACGTACGCCGCTCCGCGGCGTCCGACTCGTCAGGGCACACGGAGTTCGCGCACGTCCTCGGCGCACCCGCCTACAGTGGCCTGCGGCAGCGAAACGGTCTGCCCGCCGATGCCGGCGAGGTGCGCCGCATCCAGGTGCTCCTCGAGCGACTCGACGACGTTGTCGAGGCGAGCTATGTTCCGAGCCTGCTGAAGATCGACGTGGAGGGTGCGGAGCTCGGTGTTCTTCGAGGCGCTGCCGGCATGCTCGAGCGCCATCGTCCGTTCGTGCTGTTCGAGCACGGCGCGGGCGGCGCCGATCTTTACGGCACTCGTCCCACCGACGTCTTCGACCTGCTGCAGTCCGCCGGTTTGCGGATCTTCGACCTCGACGGCGAGGGCCCCTATTCGCGCACCCGCTTCGAGGAAGCGTTCACCGAGCCGATCTGGAACTATCTCGCAGCCCCGGCCTGACCTCACCGCCGAAAGGCCGGGGATGCGCCCAGCACTGCCCGGTATGCCGCCTCGTAGTGGCGTGCCATCGCAACGTCGGTGAATTGCTCGAGCGCGACAAGCCGGCCGCGCTCGCCCATGCGCCGGCGCAGCGCCGGATCCCCGAGCAAGCGCCTGAGGCGATCCCGCAGCGCATGCCGGTCCTCCACCGGCACGACATAGCCGGTCTGGCCATCGCCGACAAGCTCGACGACGCTGCCCACATCGGTGGCGAGCACCGGCAGGGCGCTCTGCATCGCCTCGATGATCCCCAGCGGCATTCCCTCCCAGCGTGAGGGCAGCGCAAAAACGTCGAACGCCGGCAGATAGCGGCGCGGCTCAGAAACCCACCCGACGACGATAAGTCGCTCCGAGACTCCAAGCTCCCGCGCCAGGCGTTCCAGCGCGGAGCGCTCGGGACCGTCGCCCACGAGGACAAGGGTGGCTTGCGGCAACTCGGGCAGAGCCCGTACGAGCAGGTCATAACCCTTCTGCTCGGTCAAGCGCCCCAACGATCCGATCACCGGCGCCGGCGCGAGCGCGGGCATCGGCTCTATCGCTTCGACCGGCACTCCGTTGGGAATCGAGGCGACGGTGCCAGCACGAAGCCCGACAAGCTGCTCGACGGAGCGTGCGACCCGCTCCCCGACCGCGAGGTGCGCGTCCAGCCGCCGTGCGATCAGGCGTCTGAGCAGGCGCCGGGCGCGCGGGACCGCCGCCGGCACGGGCAGATGATCGACCGCGAGCACGCGCACCCCGGGGCTCAACAGTCCGGCCAGCTCTCCATAGGTGCACGCCCACGGCCACGCATGATTGGAGTGGATCAGGTCGGGCGCAAAGGCACGCACCGCGCGCAGGTGCTCGAGCAGCGCGGCGCGGTCTGCCCCCTGCCGCGCCACCCCGACAACGATCGCGTGTCCCTCCGGCGTGCGCTTGAGAATCGCTTCGGCCACACCCTCGTTCATTGCCAGCACCCCGATCTCCATGCGCGAGCGCAGTGCCCCGAGCAGATAGCCGAGCACCAGCTCGGCTCCGCCCACCGTGAGCGAGTCGGTGTAGGCGAGCAGTCGCGGCGGTCGTGCGGCGCTCACGAGAGCATGCGTCGGTAGATCTCCAACACCGGCCCAGCGGCGGGCACGGGCGTGTGGTGCACCGAGAAGGTCCTATGCGCCGCCGCTCCGGCGGCGACTCGCGCGTCACGATCTTCCAGAAGCGCCACCGTGGCGTCTGCGAGCCCGCAATCGTCGCCGCGCACGGTCACGCCTCCGAGTGCGCCCAGACCCTCGGCGCCGTCGGGTGTGGTTACGACAGGCAGGCCGAGCGCCATCGCCTCGAGCACCTTCACCTTGACGCCACTGCCTTCGGTGAGCGGATACAGCATCACCCCGAGCTCTCTGAGGAACCCGGTTGCGCTGGGTACCTCTCCGCGCCACTGCACGCCCGACCCCTGAGGCAGATGCGAAAACGTCTCGCGCTCCATACCGCGACCGGCCAGCAGCAGCCGCGCGCGCGGGATTTGCTCGCGCACCCGTGGCCAGACGTTTTCGAGCAGGCGTTCGACCGCGTGCCTGGTCGGCGGCCAGCGGGCGGTGCCGATCAAACCGACAACGGGGTCGCGCAAGGTGGCGCGCGGAGCGTAGAAGGACGGATCGAGAGCGAGCGGCGCGAGGCCGACGTCGGCGTGGGGTGCTCGCCGCGCCAGCTCGCCGGCGACCTCGGGGGAGTTTGCGAGCAGCCACCGCGTCCGGCGGCGCACACTGCGCTCTGCACGCAACAGCTCGATCGTCGTGCGCATCTCATCGCGCCAGGGCCACGTGAGCTTACGATCGCGCCCTGTGAGGAAGTGGATTTGCGCAAGCGACGGACGGTCGACGAGCGGCATCGCGACAGCCGCCTGCGGCTCCACGAAGTGAACGACATCGGCCTCCCTGGAGAGCTCCCTCAGCCTCGCGGCGAAGGCTCCCCTGGCGAACAGCCCGTTGGGCCGCAGCAGCCGGTCGCGCCGCGCCTGCCAAACCGAGGGGAAGGGGAGCGGGACCACCTCGACCGGCAGATCGGCCGGCAGCCCCCCCAGCGGAGCGGACCCGAGATTGCCGGCCAGCGCTCTGACCCGCAGCTCATAGGCGGAGAGACCACGCAACAGGGCAAGCGCGCACCGTGCCGCCGCACTACCCTCCGGCAGCGGCGGATACGGCAGGACGACCAGAACACGCAAGGCTGCGAGAGTATGGCGCATGCTGACGAGGGCAACGGCACTCCCGCGTCGACTGCTCGCCGGCGGCGCAGCCGGCGACGCGGGCACCGCGGGTGGGCGCCACATTGCATCCAACGTGGCCGTGCAGCTCCTCGCGCGCGCGCTGACGATGGCGATGAGCGTGGTCACCGTGTCTTTGACGGCGCGCACGCTCGACCCGTCCGGCTATGGAGTGTGGAACGGCGCTTCCTCGTTCGTGGCGCTGTTCGGAGTGTTGACCGACCTGGGCATCACGACGATCGCGATGCAGCGCATGGCCGCCGAGCCGGAGCGCGAGTCGGAATGGCTCGGTGCGCTGGCGGGTGCGCGCATGGCCCTCTCGCTGCTCGCGGTCGCGCTGTGCATCGCCTCGATCCCCCTGTTCTTGAGCGACACCGACAGCAGCCACACGGTCGCGCTGATCCTCACCACGACAATCCTCACGACGGGCGCCGCGGCGCTGATGAGCGTATTTCAATCGCGCCTGCGAGCTGGCCTGGTGCTCTCCTTCACGGTTCTCCAGGGCATCCTCTGGCTCGGAGTGGTCGCCGCACTGGCGTCGGCGCACGCTTCGGTTGTGGGCTTCGCGATCGGCTACGCAGCGCTGGTCGCGCTGATCGCGGCCCTGCAACTTCACACCACCCGCCGACTCACCCATATCGCATGGCGAGCGGGAAGGCGCTTGTGGCGTCCACTGCTGCGCGTCTCGGTACCGATGGGCATCGCGGGGGTGTTCATCACCGTCTACTACCAGGTCGACTCGGTGCTGCTGCTGCAGATATCCGGCCCCCACGAAGCCGGTATCTACGGTGCCGCCTATGGCTTTCTCGGACCGCTTGCCTTTCTCCCGGGAGCGATCATGGCGTCGTTCTTTCCGGTGCTCTCGGCGGTACATGGTCGCGATCGCCCGCGCGCGCGCAGGCTCGTGCAGATCTGCGCCGACACGATGGGTGTCATCTCGCTTCCGATTCTCGCCGGGACGATCGCGCTGTCGGGAGAGATCGTGCACCTGCTGTATGGCTCGGGCTACGAGCGCTCGGCGGGTCTGCTCCCGATCCTGATGATCGCATTCGTCTCGATGTGCTTTGGATCGCTCGCCGGGCTGCTGGCTCCAATTTTGAAATTGCAGTGGCGGCTTGCGCTGTACTCCGGCATCGGCGCCGCCGCAAACGTCGCCCTCAACGTTGCGCTGATCCCCCGCTACGGTTCGTATGGATCGGCGTGGGCGACGGTCGCGACCGAGCTGCTGACGATGATCTTGATGATGAGCACATGCCTCTACGCGCTGCGCCTGCGTCCCTCGCCGTGGAAGTTGCTGCGCACGATCGTCCTGGCGGCGGCGATGACGGGGGTGATGGTCCTCGCACGTCCGCTTGGTTTGATCCCAGCCGGATCGATCGGCGTTCTCTTCTACACTGCCGGCTTGTTCGCGACAAGGATCGTCGACATCGAGCAGATGCGGGCGCTGAGGGGCGCGAGTTGATGGAGGGGACGCTGATCGCCGACCTCGACGCGCTCGAGCAGCTGGCTCCCGAGTGGGACGCACTGGCGGTGGCAAGCGAGCGTCCCAGCTGCTCACCGGCGTGGATGCGGGCGTGGCTGGAGCACCTCGCGCCGGCGACCGCGAGCCCAAGGCTGGTCGCGGTCCGTGACGGTGCGCGGCTGATTGGCCTGGCCCCGTTCTTCGTCGACCCTGAGCGCAGGGGGCGCATCGACTACCGGCTGCTGGGCGTGGAATTGGGTACGCGTCTGGCCCCGCTCGCGGCGCCGAGCAGGGACTGGGAAGTCGCCGGGGCGGTGGCGAGCGCGCTCGCCACCGCAACCCCCAGGGCGGACCTGATCGCCTTGGAGGGCTTTCCCCCCAGCTCGCCGTGGCTGACGGCGCTTCGCGATCAATGGCCGGGACGGCTGCGGCCTCTCGCTTCGCTCTACAACATGCGCGGCTCGCCGACCGTCGAGCTGCGCGGATCGTTCGCGCAATGGCTGGCCGGGAGGAGCTCGAGCTTCCGCAAAAACCATCGCCGCCGCTCGCGGATGCTCACCGAGGCGGGCGGCACCATGCGCCTCGGAACGCTCCAGACGCTCACAGCCGACATCGACGCGCTGATGCGTCTACATGCCGAGCGCTGGAGTGGGCGGGGGACGTCCAGCCTCGTGGCGCAAAGCGATCGTTTCAAGCGGATGCTGGAGGCGGCCGGGCGCGAGCTGACCCCGAGCGGACGTTTTCGCATCTGGCTCGTGGAGGTCGACGAACAGCCGATCTGGGCCAACCTCTTTTTGGCGGCGGGCGGCGAGCTGCTCGCCGTCAACAGCGGCTGGGACGAGCGCTGGCGCAAGCTCAGCCCGGCGACGCTCGGCATGGTTCGCGTGATCGAGGACGCGTTCGAGCGGGGCGAGCGACGCCTGGATCTGGGCGTCGGCGAGGACCCCTACAAGCTCGAGTTCGCCGATGGCAACGACCCGGTGGGATGGGGGGTGCTCATTCCGTCAGGACGGCGGATGGCGCTGACGACGCTGCGTACGAGTCCGATGCTCCTCGACAGCGCGGCCCGCCGCACGGCGAAGCGGACGCTCACGCCGCAGCGCCAAGACCGCCTGCGCACCCTGCGCAATCGACTGCGCGCGTAAAGCGGGCGGGCGGTGGGAACCGATATGTCATGGAGCAGACGCGGCGGCGGGCGTGCCGAGCACCGCGCGCTGTCGATCCGCCCCGACCAATGATCACGAGTCGCATAATCGACGATCTGCCCAGTGCAGAGAAGCTGTCAGCCGAATGGGACGAGCTGGCGTGCGCAAGCGCGCTGCCGATGGCCTCCCCAGCCTGGATGCTCGCCTGGTGGCGCCACCAGGCGCCCGCCGGGGGCTTGCTGCGAATCGTCGCGGTCCACGATCGCGACCGCCTGATCGGGCTCGCACCGCTGTATTGCCAGACCCCACGACGCGGAAGACCAACCGCCTACCGGCTGCTGGCCGCGGACTTTTCGACGAGCGTCTCGCCGCTGGCCCTGCGCGACCGGGAGTGGGAGGTGGCTGAGGCGATCGGCCACGCGCTCGTGGATGCAGACCCACGCCCGGATCTGATCGCGCTGGAGCCGACGCGGCTGGACTCGCCGTGGCTGCTCGCACTGCGCGATCGCTGGCCGGGAGCGGTGCGGCCACTGCCACTCCGGTGCGACCTGCAGTCGATGCCCGTCGTCTCGCTCCGTGAGGGCTCCTTCGACGCCTGGTTGGCCGGACGCAGTGCGAAGTTCCGCTCCAGCATGCGCCGGCTCGAACGTTTATTCGAGGGTGAAGGCGGCACGGTGCGACTCAGCACGGCGGCCACGTTGCGTGCCGACGTCGAGTCATTCGTGCGCCTGCACGCCATGCGCTGGGAGAGGCGGGGAGACTCACGCCTGACCGCACTCGGCGAGCGCCTGCGAGAGACGCTGCTCGATGTTGGTCGCGTGTTGTTGGATGAGGAGCTGCAGCAGCTCACCCACCCCGGCAAGCGCCTGAGGCTGCGAATCATGGAAGTCGGCGGGGAAGCTGTCTGCGCGGACATCTCGATCGCGGCGGGTGGGCAGATCGTTGGCTTCAACATGGGCTGGGACGAGCGCTTCAAACGACTGAGCGCTCCGCTGCTGGCCCTTCTGGACGAAATCAGGCACGGTTTCGCCTTCGGCGATCGCTGCTTCGAGCTGGGCTGGGGCGGTAACGCATACAAGCTGCGATTCGCCAACGGCGACACCCCGGTGGCCTGGAACCTGCTGTTGCCACTCGGCCCGCGCCTGCATCTCGCACTCGCCCAGGCGGCGCCGCTGGCGGGCAGCGCCTGGGCGCGCGAGAAAGGCAAGCGCCTACTGACGTCCGAGCAGATAGACAGGCTGCGCCCGCTCGCTCGGCTGCTGCCCCGGTGATCGGGCCGAGACGATGCTCGCCACCGAACTGTTGACCGACCTCTCGGCACTGCGACCGCTGCAGGCCGACTGGGACGAGCTGTCGATCTCCGCCCAGCTGCCGATGATCTCGCCGCCCTGCGTTCTCGCCTGGTGGGCGCACATGGCGCCCGCGACAGCACAACCGCGGATCGTCGCCGTTCGAGAAGGCGAGCGCCTCATCGGCCTGGCGCCCTTCTACGTCGACCCCGCTGCGCGCAGGGGCCGCCTGGACCTTCGCCTGCCCGGCATCGAGCTTGCGGGCAGACTCGCGCCCCTGGCGGCCGCCGGCCGCGAGTCCGAGGTGGCGGGCGCAGTAGCCGGCGCGCTCGCCTGTTCCAGTCCCCGCGCCGACTTGGTGGCACTGGAGGGATTGCCCACGTCGATGGGCTGGGCGAGCGCCCTGCGCGCCAGCTGGCCCGGGCACATGCGACCCCTGAGCAGCAGCTACAGCGTCCACAGCTGTCCGATCGTCTCGCTGCGGGAGGAGTCCTACACCGCATGGCTTGCCGCCAAGAGCTCGAACTTCCGCTCCCAGATGCGCCGTCTGGGACGGCAGTTCGCGGCGGCGGGCGGGACGCGGCGCTCGAGCACGTCGGACACGCTCGCAGCCGACGTGGATGCGTTCATGCGCCTGCACGCCTCGCGCTGGGAGGGCAGGGGCGAGTCCCACCTGCTCACAGCGCCGGCCGCGGTAGCCGCAACGCTCCTGGACATGGGCGCCAAGCTCCTGGAGTCGGGGCGATTTCGCCTGAGGCTGCTGGAAGTCGAGGGGGAGCCGGTCTCCGCGCAGCTGTTCCTGGCGGCCGGCGGACGCGTGCTGTATGTGAACGGCGGTTGGGACGAGCGCTTTGCGCGTCTGAAGCCGCCGACGATCGGCATCTTGGACATGGTCGAGGAGGCATTCGAGCGCGGCGAGCACTGCCTGGACCTTGGAGTGGGCGACCAGCCCTACAAGAGCCGCTTCGCCGATCGCGACGAGCCGGTCGCGTGGACGATCCTCTTGCTCCCCAGGGCCCGGCTTCCGCTGAGCTGTGCCCGTGTGCTGCCGACGATCGCCAACACCGCCTTGCGGCGCACGCTCAAGCGCCGACTGCCCGCCGCCCAGTTGCAGCGCTACAGACGGATGCGTTCCCGCTTGCATCGGGGAGCGGAGCAGCACACATGAGCTCCGACGGGCATCAACACGGTGCTTGGCCTCACGTGATCGTGCTCGATCCGTTCACCGCGGGGCTGGCCGTGGCGCGCCGCATGGTGCGACTGGGTGCGCGCGTCACGCTCTTCCTCGAGCCGAGCGACCCGTGGGCGGCGCAAACCAGACGCGCTGAAGCGGTGATCGCGCCGTTTGCCGACGGCCAGGTCTGGCTGACGGAACTCCTGCGCATAGCGGCCGGCGACGGCCGAGCGGTCGTACTGCCGGCGACGGACCGCAGCTGCGAGCTGCTGCTGCGCTCCTGCGAGCTGCTGCCGGAGAACCTGCTCGCATACGAGCGCACCGGCCGCGCGCACCTCGCCCTGATGGACAAGGAGCAGGCCGACGGCGTCGCGCGCAGGGCCGGCGTCGCGGTCCCGTGGACCACCCGCGTCGGCAGCGTCGGAGAGCTCGAAGCCGTAGCCGCCGAGGCCCCCTGGCCGTGCGTGGTCAAGCCGATCTTCTCGCACGAGTGGCGCGAGCGCTATGGGCCTGCGCGCGTGTTCGTCGCGTCCAACGCGCACGAGGCGTCTGAGCTGCTGTCCCGCCCGCTGCGGGACGGCGTCGGCATGCTCCTGTGCCAGTACATACCCGGCGGCGACGACGACGTCGAGGAGGCGATCGTCGTGCGACTCGCCGACGGCAGCTATCCCGTGAGCTTCGGCTGTCGCAAGCTGCGCCAGAATCCACCGGGCTTCGGCGCCACGGCGCTCGGCGAAGCCTCGCCGCTTCCCGAGACGACGGCAATCGCCAAGCGCGTGCTCGACGCGGCCGGGTTTGTCGGGGTCGCGGGAGTGGAGACCAAGCGGCATGCCGACACCGGGGAGCGCTGGTTCCTGGAGGTCAACGTGCGCATCCCGGGCCAGTGGGGCCTGGGCGACACGTGCGGGGTGGACGCAACGAGGAGGCTCGTGAGCTCGCTGGTCGGCGAGACGATGGGAGCGCAACCGCCCCTGCGCAGGGGTGTGCGTCTCGTCGTGCCTGACGCCGACGCGCCGGTCGTGTGGCAGGCACTCAGAACCACGCCGCCCAGAGGGCGAGCGGCATTTCTGTGGCGCACCATGCTCTCCTACCGCCACACGCGGAACTTCGGCCTGCTCGATGTGCGCGACCCCGGCCCCGGCCTGGCCTTCCTCGCCACCCTGGCGCGCAGACGACTCGCGAACCTGTTCGCCGGCGCTCGTCGCCTCGCCGGACGCACCGCCACACACGACTGACGAGTGCGTTGGGGCACGCCACGCGGGGCCCTCAGAAGGCCCAGCGAAACAGCGGCCGACGCCGGCCGAGCACAGCCTGCGCGAGCGCCGGCGCGGTGTAGGCGGTGCCGACGACGAAGCGCATCGTCGGCCCGAAGCTCTCGGCGGCCAGGGCACCCGTGAAGTGCAGACCCGGGACCGAAGACTCCAACCCGCGGGCAAGCACGGGCGAGCCTCCTCTCGTCTTCAGCCGCGCGAGCACACCCGGGGCGAGAAACGGAAAGCGCCCGACGTCGATCCGGTAGCCGGTCCCAAGCAGCACGCGATCGACAACGCGCTCGCTGCCGTCGTCGAGCCGCAGCTTGACCCGGTCATCGACCGGCTGCGCCTCGACCACAGCGCGGCCGAGCGTGATCGCCGTCTCCCGCAGCCGATCCGGCAGCCAGTATCCGCCGGCCGGACGTATGCAGTGCTCGGTCAGCGGTCCGCGCACGACGCGCGGCAGCAGCCGGCACACGTCTGGCGCGGCGCCGACCCAGCCCGTGTAGCGTCCTCCGACCTCCGTGGGCGCCTCGTGCCAGTACAGCCCTCTGCGCGCCCGCCACGACGGTGGCGCGGGCGAGCCGCCAGTGGAAGACGGGGGTGGGAGCAGCGGCCGCCCGTCCCCCCCGCCCCAACCGTACCCACCGAGCCAGAAGATCCTGGTGGCGCGCGCGATCACCTCGACGTCGGCTCCCGCCTCGCCCAGTATGGCCGCGGACTCCAGCGCGGTCTGGCCCGAGCCGATCACCGCGACCGACCGCCCGGCAAAGCGGTCGAGGTCGGGGCTCTGGACGGCGTGCGTCGCATGCGACGCGGGCAAGCCCGCAAAGACGGGCGGTATGTACGCGAAGCGGCCGAGCCCCACCGCCACCATCACCCGGCTTGCGCCCAGCTGCTCGCCGTCGGAGAGCGTCACCAGGAACTCGTCGGCCCGCCGCTCGACGCGCGTCACCTGACGCCGGTCGAGGTCGGGCGCGGCCTGTGCTTGAAACCACTCGCCATAGGCGATGAAGTCGCCGATCGGGATCAGGCCGGCGATTTTGCGCCCCGCGCGCTCGGCCCAGCGCGCCAGCGACAGCTCGCCCGCAGGATCGCTGATATTCGAAGCGCGCGGCGAGGAGCGCAGGAACATCTCCGGGGGCATCGTCTCGCGCCAGAAGCTCATCGTCTGCCCAAAGACGCGCGTCGGCACGCCGGCGACACGCAGATGGGCGCTCGCCGCCAGGCCGTGCGGGCCGGCGCCGATGACGATTACGGGCGATGCCTCTGTGGGTGTGGTGACGCTGCTCACGCGACCACGCCCAGAGCCTCTTCGACCGCCCGAAGCGTGACTTCGGGATCGTAGGCTTCGCGAATCGCGCCGCGCGCGATCTCGCCCTCCCGGCGGCGGCGATCGGGATCGTCCCGATACAGCGCGAGCGTGGCCGCCAGAGCGCGCGGGTCGTTGTGCGGCGAGACGATCGTGCCCGCTCCGCTGGAGCTGACCGTCCCGGCTCCCTCGGGATCGGTCGCGACGACCGGCAGCCCCACGAGCTGGGCCATCACGATCACGCGCGGCCTGTCCGCCTCTGTCGGGCTGGGCGCGAACACGAGCACGTCGCAGGCCGATAGGAACGCGTCGACCCAGCCGCGCACGCTGGGAACGAAGCGGACGCGCTCGCCATGGGGATCGGCACGAGCGCGCAGCGCCTGCTCCTCCTCGCCTTCGCCGGCCATAACGAGCAGCACGTCCCCATCGAGATGGCCCATCGCGTCGATCACGACGTCGTTGCGCTTGCGCTGCTGAAAGCGCGCGACACAGCCCACGACGAGCGTTCGCTCCCCGGCTCCCCAGGCGGCCCTCAACTTCGCCCCTCCCTCGGGGTCTGGGGCGACCTGGTGGAGGTTGACCAGATCCTCCAGCACTACGACCTTCTCCGGTGGGATGCCTGCATCGACGACCGTATCGGCAGTTCCCCGCGAAACCGCGAGCACCCGACGCGCCCGCCGTGCCGCCAACGCGTACGCCGCGCGGGCGGGCCCGCGGCGCATCTGCGCTGGCACAGGGCCCCACTCGATCCACACGACCGGTCCGGTCAGGCGTCTCGGCAGCAACGACGCGAGCAATTGCTCCTTCTTGAAGCTCACGACCACGACGCCGAGCGGGCGCTCGGCGCGCAACGCGCGCGCGAGCCGTGCCGCGATCAGCGGCGCCTGCAACACGACTCGCGCGGCGCTTCGACGCGCAAGCTTCGGACCCAGCTCGACGCGACGCACCGGCACGCCGGTTCCCCGCGCAAGCTCCGGCATGTTCGTCAACAGCAGCACATCGTGGCCACGGGCGGCAAGCGCGTCCAGCAGGTCGACATTTGCGTACTCGGCGCCGCCACGCTCGCTGGTCGTCTGGATGGAGACGATCTTATGTCCGCGCACGCGTCGGCATACTACTCAGCGACCATGCTGCCCAGCCCGCTCTCGCAGAGATGCCGTCCGTGATCGGCGGCTCCTCGCCGAGGCGTGCGCTCATTAGCGCCTGCATGATCGTCCAGGATGAGCAGGAGCGGCTGCCCGCGGCACTTGACAGTCTCGGCTTTTGCGACGAGATCGTGCTCGTCGACGGCGGCTCGACCGACCGCACCGTGGAGATCGCCGAAGCCGCCGGCGCGAAGGTGATCGAGAACCCGTGGCAGGGTTATGCCGCTCAGCGCAACGTCGCGCTCGATCACGCGACGGGAGAGTGGGTGCTCGAGCTGGACGCCGACGAGCGCGTCTCACCACAGCTGCGCGCGAGTATCGAACGGCTGCTGCAGACGGCCGACCCCGGCGCCAAGATCGCCGTGTGCGCGTTGCGCAACCGCTTCCTCGGCGGGCTGCTCGGCCCGTCGGCAAAGTACCCTGCCTACCGTTCGCGGCTGTTTCGCCGCGGAGCCTACCGGCACGACGAGTCGCGCCAGGTGCACGAGGGGATCGAGCCGCGCGAGCGCCCCGCGGTGCTCGACGGCGACCTCGAACACGAACTGGCCAGGACCCCGCGGGAGGCGCTGGGCGACGCTTGGCGCTACGCCCGGCTGGAGAGCAGGCACATCTCGCGACCCGCGCGTGCACGTGCATACCTGGTGGGGATCGTGCTGCGCCCAGCCGCGAAGATCGCCTATCGCACGATCGTCGACGGGGGTTGGCGCGACGGCTGGCGAGGTTTCGCGAAGATCGCGCTGGACGCGGCGAGCGACACGCTCGTGTGGACGCTGGTGCTGCTGGGACGCGGCGGGGAGGAATCGCCGGCGATGGCGGATCGATCGACGACCGCTGCCGCCGCCGGCGAGGGTCATTTCGGCCGCCGTCCGGCCGGCCCGCCGAAGGTGGTGGCGATCGCCGCACGCGGCAGACCGGCCGCAACCGCGCGAACTTGGCTTGCGCCGCTGAGCGCCGCCGGGTTCGACGCGATGCTGCTCACCGACGAGCAACCATCCGGGGGGACCATGTCCACGCGAACGGTGACGCGCCTCGGCCCGCTGAGGACGGCGCGTGCCCTGGACACCGAGATGGGACTGAGAACGATCGGGCTCGTCGTTGCCTTCGGTGCCCGTGCGAAGCTGCTCCACCGTCTGCTTCCCCACACGCTGCGACCGGCGATCGCGGGCGTCGACTCGACGCTCGACGCCCACGCGGCATTGCGGGCGCTGCAAGCATCCGCCGCTCCGGCGGCGGATCCGGCGCCGACCGATGCCGGCCTCAGGTGGTGCGAATAATCAGCACCGAACAGGGCGCATGGTGGGACACCTTGTTCGGCACCGACCCGAGCAGGAACCGCTTGGCGCCCGTCATGCCCTTGTTGCCGACCACGATCAGGTCGGCCTGGCGCTCCTCGGCGACGTCGAGAATCGCGTCCGCCGGATCGCCCTGCACGGGGTAGACGTTGACCTCGACTCCGGCCTCGCGCGCGATCTGAGCCGCGGCCTCGAGCGTCGCCTCGACATCCTCGCGCGGGCCGATCGCCCACTGCAGGTCCTCGGGCATGTCGCGGCGCTCCTCGCGCAATCGCTGTGCGGGCACCGGCTCATACGCGCTCACGAGCTCGAGCGTCGCCCCGACCGACTTGGCCAGGTCCACGGCTTGGCGCACAGCTTGCCCGGCGGTATCCGAGCCGTCCGTTCCAACCACGATCGATCTGAACATGACCCTCCTTTGGCCGCGGTTCGCGCTACGAGCTGACTTGAGACCGCCGATCATATCCGCCTGCACCCGACATCGCCGGCGGACAGCTCGCATATCTTGTGTGGTTGAGGTGATCGATCTCCACAGCCACGTACTCCCGGGCATCGACGACGGCCCCGAGACGATCGAAGGGTCGGTCGCGCTCGTGCGCGCCGCACAGGCGGTCGGCGTCCGCACGATGCTGGCCACGCCGCACGTGAGCTGGCACTACCAAAACGAAGCCGCCACGATCGAGCGGCTCACCGGCGAGCTGAACGCTCGCCTCGCTCGCGAGGGGATCGCCGTCGAGATCCGCGCGGGGGCCGAGGTCGCCATGACCCGCGCCGCGGAGATCGGCTCGCAGGAGCTCGAGCGGCTGCACCTGGGCGGCGGCCCCTGGCTGCTGCTGGAGCCGCCGTTCACTCCAGTCGCCTCGGGTCTCGACGGCATCGTGGCGACCCTGCAGGGCGCCGGCCATCGCGTGCTGCTCGCACACCCGGAGCGCTGCCCGGCGCTGCATCGCGAGCCACGCATGGTGGAGACGCTCGTTCGCGGCGGCGCGCTGACGTCCATCACCGCGGGCTCGCTCGTCGGGCGCTTCGGCAGCCAGGTGCGTCGCTTTGCCCGACAGCTGGTCGAGCAGGGCCTCGTCCACAATGTCGCCTCCGACGCGCACGATGCGCTCAGGCGCCCGCCCGGCATCGCCGCCGAGCTTGCCGAGTCGGGACTGGAGGGTCTCACCGAGTGGTTCGCCGAGGCCGTGCCGGCAGCGATCCTGAGCGGTGCGGAGATCCCCCCTCGCCCCGATGTGCCGGTCGCACGCGAGCAGCGTTCGTGGCGAGCGCGCCTGCGCGGGCGTTGAGCGTCAGGCCAGCTTCGTGATCGCGATGATCATGCCGATCAGCACGAAGACGACAATCGCGCCCTGCAGCCAAATCCACGTCGGTGACATCGTGACCTGAGCCTACCGGCATCGCGGGCGCGGCAGCGTACCTGCGGCGTTCATACCGAGCCCGACTATCGTGTAGGGATGACAACGCGCTTCAGGGTGCTGCCGGGCGCGGCGGTGCTGGCTGCATTGGTCCTTGTGCTGCTTGGGCCGAGCGCAGCACAGAGCGTCGTGGTGCGCGCGTCCACGCCGCCGCTCGGCGGCGTGAATATGACGGGCATCACGTTTGGAGCGCCGGCGGCGCAGGTCGATCGGGAGATCGCGTGGGCGCACTCGCTCGACGCGCACGCCATCAGAGTCGAAGTCCCGTGGGCTTCGCTGGAACCCACCCGCGGGCAGATCGAACCGCAGGCGCTTGCCTTCACCGACCATTTGATCGAAACGGCTTCGGCCGCCGGCATCAAGGTGGTGGCGCTCGTGATGTGGACCCCGTGCTGGGCGTCCTCGGCACCGGCTTCGATACTGAGCGGATGCCAGGCGGGGCAGGGCGGCAAGGCACAGGCCTACCCCCCAACCGAACCAGCGGCCTACGCCAACTTCGCCGCCTTCCTGGCCGCCCGCTACGGGCCGAAGCTCGCCGCGATCGAAGTGTGGAACGAGCCCGATCAGGCCAACGAAGACTACCTCGCGGGGCCGCAGAAGGCGCGTCACTATGCCGCGATCCTGCGCGCGGCGTATCCCGCGATCAAGCAGGCCGACCCGCAGCTGCCGGTGCTGGCCGGCTCGCTCGTGGGGTCCAACGGGGCGTTTCTGCGCGAACTGTATGCGGCCGGCATCAAGGGCTACTACGACGGGCTGTCGGTGCACTTCTACAACCTCACGCTCGCGGGGCTGCGATACACCCACGAAGTGCAGCTGAAGAACGGCGACTCGACGCCACTGTGGCTCAACGAGTTCGGCTGGAGCAGCTGCTGGCCGCGCCAGCGCGTCCAGCAGGAACAGGCGTGCGTCACGCCGCAGGTGCAGGCGAGCAACCTCGCCAACATCTATCGCTCGCTGGCGCGCACCCCGTGGGTTGCGGCGGAGATCATGTACGAGCTGCAGGGCTCGCGCCGCGAAGAATTCGGCGTGCTGAGCGAAACGGGCGCCCGCAAGCCGTCGTTTGCGGCGCTGCGCGGCGTGTTCGTCTCCCCGTTCGGTAAAACGACCCCGGTGACGGTGCGGTTGCGCCGGCGCGGCGGTCGCCTCGTGGCGAGCGGCGGCGGGCCGGTTGGCGACTACATGCAGCTGGAAGCCTTCAGCGGCAGGCGCGCGGTGTACCGCTCGCTGTTCACGCTGAACCGCTTCAACCGCTACTCGATCGCGCTGCCGGCGGTGCTGGGCACGCGCAAACTGTCGGTGCACGTGTTCCAGTACTGGCAGGGCGTGGCGCGCGCGGCGAGCGCCAGCGTCTGAGCGCACGGCGGCGGGTCGAGGCTTGGCCCCCGAGCCTGCTCCGGCCCGGGCCCGCGCCGAGCAAGCCTAGTCCGCGTTGCGGAACACCGCGACGAGCGTCAGCAACGCGATCTTCAGGTCCAGCGCCAGCGACCAGTGGGCGATGTAGTAATTGTCCCACTCGACCCGTTCGGCGAGCGAGGTCTGTCCGCGCAGTCCGTGCACCTGCGCCCAGCCGGTGATGCCGGACTTGACGCGATGGCGGTCGCCGTAGCGGGCGACGTCGCGGCCGAACAGCTCGACGAACTCGGGGCGCTCCGGGCGCGGCCCGACGAGGCTCATCTCGCCGCGCAGCACGTTGACGAGCTGGGGCAGCTCGTCGATCGAGGTGCGCCGCAGCACGCGCCCGACGAGCGTGCGCCGATCCTCGCCCTCGACGCCGCCGGGGGCGGTGTCGAGCGCGAGCGTACGCTCCAGCGCGCCGATGTCGGCGGCAGCCGGCACGACGGGTGCCGTGTCGATGCGCATCGAGCGGAACTTGTACAGGTCGAAGGCCGTGCCGTCGCGTCCGACCCGGCGCTGACGGAAGAACACGGGGCCGGGCGAGTTCAGGCGCACGGCGAGCGCGGCAAGCGCGATCACGGGCGAGAGCACGATCAAAAGCGCCAGCGCGGAGGCGCGGTCGATCACGTGCTTGATCGCGAACTGCACACCCTTGGGGTTGACGCCGGCAAACGACAGCAGCGGCAGCCCGCCGACGGTGTCGTAGCCGACGCGATCGTTGATCGTGTCGAACATGCGCGGCACCACCGACACCTCGATGCCGAGCTCCTGGCAGCGCTGGATCAGACGGCTGACGCGGGCGTCGGCGACGGAGGAGAAGGCGACGATCAGGTTGTGCACGTGGGTGCGCGCCACGATCTTGTCGAGATCCTCGGCGGTGCCGAGCACCGGCACGTCGCGTCCGCCGACCTCGGCGATCGAGCGGGGATCGTCGTCGAGGAAGCCGACGGGAGCGAGCCCGTACTCGGGATGGCTGTCCAGGCGACGGGCAACCTGCGAGCCGACCAGACCGGCGCCCATGATCAGCACGGGCTTGCCGACCAGGCGGCGGCGGCGCGCGGAGCGCTGGGCGAACGCGAGCAGGCTGCGCCCCAGGCCGAGCGCCACCAGCGCGTACAGCCACGCCCGGATCCAGTCGTGCGGGCTCGGCACGGCGCCGTTGGCGAGCGAGCCGAACATCGCGACCGCCATCGCCGCGACCGACACGGCGCTGATCACGGGCACCACCGCGTCGAGGATCATCGAGCGCAGGCGCGTGCGGTAGAGGCCGCGCAGATACAGCAGCAGCAGCGCGATCGGCGGCAGCGCCAGCAGCGGCACGCCGACGCTCGGCACAGACAGCGTGGCGCCGAGGCCGCCGAGGGCGGCCACGACTCCGACGTACATGAGCAGCAGGTCGGCGGTGGGGCGCAGGATGCTCCAGCCGGTGCCCTCCAGCCACCACTGCAACGGCCCCCGGAAGGCGCCGCGGCGCACGTGGTGGGGGTGCGGAGCGTCGCGGCTGACGGGCAACTGGCCGGTCAGCGGGACTGTCGTGGATGTCTGTCGGGAGATCGGCATCGTGTGGAAGGGCTATGGGCGCCTCTGTCGTCTCTATCGACCGCCCGGCGCTAGCGCTGTAGCCGGGAAAGCCGCAAGGTCAGTACGCCCACCAGCGCAAGCGTCGCGACCGCAAGGATCGCGAGCAGCGCCTCCCCGCCGGAGATCGCGAGCGCGGAGCTGCCGGCGGAGGCGAGACGCAGCGAGGTTGGGTACACGTAGGCGTGGGCGGCCGACGGGCCGGCCGCGCCGCCCACGCCGCGGGCGCCGCTCGAGCGCCGGGTCCCAGCCGACCCGGGCGAGCCGCCGGAGACGCCCGAGCCGCGCCCGGCCGAGCCGCCGATGCCGGCTTCTGCGGGTGCGGTGCCGCCGGTGCTGGAGCCGATCGCGCCGCCGGAGCGCGTCGAGCCGGCGCCGGCACTGCTCGAGCTCGTGCCGGCGGAGCTCCGCGAGCGCGCGGAGCCGCCCGAGCCCGAGCCGGAGCCGCCGCCACGGCCTCCGAGCAGGGTCGCGCCGAGGATCGCCTGTTCGCCCGCGCCGGGCCCGCCGTAGCCGCTCAGCAGCGGACCGGCCGCGAGCGCGGCGGCGGGGATGGACACGGGCATACACAGCAAACCCGCCAGAGCCAGTGCCGATGCTATCCGTCTACTGCGATTCATTTCCCTACCTTGGGTTCCCAAACTTGGCTTTGAGCAACACAAACGTTGCTCTCCGTGCCTTCTACGGATCGCGCCCCGCCCTTGATGGCGTTTGGCTGTAAGGGTCCGATCCGCCCGCTCGCCGGGCCCGGACGCCGCCGGGCTGGAGGGCCGACCTGACTGAACCCACACGCTAGCGAACGCAGCCGGCTATCGGTAGAGGATAACCCGCAATCGCGCGAGATTTTTACGTGAGATTCTGCGCGCCGAGCAGGATTTCGCGGTTCAGCGCCTGTACGCCCACCCGCCGGCCCGCGCGGGCGGTGCGCAGCGCCTCGCGCGCCAGCGGATCGCGCGGGCTCAGGCGCACCGCGCGCTCGAGCAGCACGAGCGCGCGGTCGCGCTCGCCCAGTTCGGAGGCGAGCGCGCCAAGCTCGAGTGTGGCGTAGGCATCGCCCGGGACGCGCTTCAGCGCCAGCGAGAAGTAGTGTTCGGCGCGAGCGCTGTCGCCATAGCGCAGCGCGATGCTACCGGCCAGCGAGTACGGCTCGTCGCTCAGCGGGTCGAGTTTGGCGGCGCTGTCCAGGCGTGCGTAGGCGACCAGCGGCGCCTTCGACCAGACGCTCGCGGCGCTCTGCACCTGACGTTCGCTGAGCCACGGCGCCACCAGCGAGGCGACCGCCGCCACGGCAAACGCCGTGGCCGTCGCCCACAGGCACCCGCGCAGCGGCGGACGGCGCCCGGCGCGCACGCTCGCCCGGGCGGGAGCCGGCGCCGAGGTTGGGCCACCGAGGGAGGCGGCGGTGGAGTCGGCGGGCCGCGCCAGGCCCGGTGCGCCGGCGGCGGCAGGCGAGCCGGCGCGCGCGCGCGCCGCCACCAGCGAGCAGGCGATGCCGAGCAGCGCGAACGCGCTCGCCCCGAGGCCGGCGAACTCCCAGAACCAGTCGAAGGAGCCATGCACGGTCCAGTAGGCGAAACCCGCGAGCGCCGCCGCGGCGACCGTGCTCGCCAGCGGGTCGGCGCCGCGCATCGCGCGCCACCCGCACAGCAGCGCGGCGGCGAGCCCCACGACGGCGAGCAGCGCGCCGAGCAGGCCCGTCTCGACGAGCACGCGCAGCTCGACGCTGTGGGGGTAGCGGGGCGTCTCGTCGCTGTGGCCGCGCGCCAGATATTGCTGCTGGAAGTTGTCGACGCCGATGCCGAGCAGCGGGTGGGCGGCGAATTCGTCGAGGGCGACGCGATAGAAGTCGTAGCGGTTGCTGCCGAGGCCGCTCAGCAGGCGGTTGGTTCCGGCTGCTTCGGCGGTGTAGCCGCCCTTGAAGCTGTCCCAGCCGCTGCGAACGCGCGCGACCGGGTTGCCGGCGAGGGCGAGCCCGCCGGCGAGCAGCGCGAGCAGCGTCGCCAGGGAGACGGCCAGGACCCCGCGGCGCACGCCCGCGAGCGCTCTGGGCGAGAGCGCGCGGCGGCTCTCGACGGCGGCGCCCGCGGCAACCGCGAGGCCGACGAGCAGCGCCGCGGCGAACAGCGCGAGCACCGCGGTGTGGGTCGCCGCCTGCGGGCTTGCGCCGACACGCATGCGGTCGCCGACGCGCAGCAACAGCGGCGTCATCGCGGCGATCGCGATCGCGACGGGCGCGGCCACGGCGAACGTGCGCAGGCGTCCCGGCACGAGCGCGAACACGAGCACCACCATCGCCGGGGTCGCGTACAGCGAGCCGCGGCTCAGGCTGAGCAGCGCCACCCCGGCGAGCACCACCGCGCCGCCCGCGAGCAGCCCGCGCAGACCCCACGGCAGGCGCGGGCCGCGGGCGAGCAGCAGCGCCGGCCAGAACGCCATCAGCCACTGGGCGGCGGTCGCGTTGGGGTAGCCGACGGGGTAGCTGAGGCGTTCTCCGGAGAACAGCGCGAGAAAGCTCGCGCCGCTGCTCGTGTCGAGCCGTAGCGCGACATACGCCGCGAGCCCGATCAGCGCCAGCGTCCACGCGCACAGCAGCAGCGCGGCGCTGGCCCCGCGTCCCCGCCACAGCGCGAACAGCGCGAACACGATCAGGTAGAGCAGCGTGCGGTTGGCGCCTTCCCACGCGCTGCCGGGCACGGCGGCCCACAGGATCGAGAGGTAGCTGAGCGCGGTGTATGCCGCCAGGCACGCGAGCGCCACACCGACCGCGCGCGGGACCTCCGCGAAGCGCAGCGGCACCGCCGCGAGCGCGATCGCCAGCAGCGCGAGCAGGACCAGACCGCCGGGAGCCCAGTGGGTCACGGGATAGCCGGCCTGGCTGGTGGCCCACACGACCAGCAGCACGACGGCGGCCAGCGCCGGCACGGTGGCGGGCGCAGCGCGCAGCGTCGCCTTCAGCCCTCGCGTCATCGCGGCCAGCATAATCGCCGGTGTGCCCGATTTCCCCGCACCGCACCCACACGCCGAGCATCCGGCCGCGCCGGGGGGCGCCGCCGCCTCCGCCGCACGGCCATCGGCGCAGGCGGCCGCGGCGCACGGGGGGCTGGCGGGCTTCTACGACGACTCCTACTCCCACGAGGGCGAGCGGGCCCAGCTGTATGCGCGCTGGCGCGCGCTCGGCGCGCGGGGCAAGGCCGACCACGTGACGAGGCTGTGCGCGCGCGCCGGCATCCGCCCGCGGCGCACCCTGGAGGTGGGCTGCGGCGACGGGGCGCTGCTCGCCGAGCTGGCGGCGCGCGGCTTCGGCGGCGAGCTGAGCGGCGTGGAGATAACCGAGGCCGCGGTGCGCATCGCCGGCAGGCGCGCGGAGATCGCCTCGGTCGAGCTCTATGACGGCGCGCACCTGCCGGCGCGCACCGGCGCGTACCAGCTGGGGGTGCTCTCGCACGTGCTCGAGCACGTGCCCGACCCGGCGGCGCTGCTGGCCGAGACGGCGCGCGCGTGCGGCGCGGTGGTGGTCGAGGTGCCGCTGGAGGACAACCTCTCGGCCCGGCGCGCGGGCAAGCGCGAGCACGCCGACGAAGTCGGGCACCTGCAGCGTCTCAGCCGCGCGAGCGCCCGCGCGATCGTGGCGCTGGCGGGCCTGCGGGTCGCGGGCGAGCTGGAGGACCCGCTGCCGCTGGCGGTGCACCGCTTCTTCGCCGACACGCCCGCCGCGAACGTCGCCGCAGCCGGCAAGTGGGGGGTGCGGCGCGGCCTGCACGCGCTCTCCCCGAGCATCGCGAGGCGGCTGTACACGGTGCACTACGCGTGCCTGTGCCTGCCGCCCGCGTGAGCCGCGCCGGCCATCCCGCAAGCGATCCGCGGCCGCCTCGCGCACAACCCCGCCCATCCGCTACATTGCAGAGAACTGGCTGGCCAGCCAAACGACCCGGCGGAGGAGCAGACATGGCAAGCACCGCGACGACGACTCCACAGAACGGCAGGGCACTCGGCAGCCTGCCCGCCGATGCGATCTCCTACGAGGACCTGTATGCGCGCTGGGAGCGCGGCAACTGGAGCGCCACCGAGCTCGACTTCGGCGAGGACGCCAGGCAGTGGCGCGAGAAGTTCACCGACTTCGAGCGCAAGGCGGCGCTGTGGAACTACTCGCTGTTCTTCTGGGGCGAGGATGCGGTCGCGGACAACCTCTCCCCCTACATCGACGCGGCGCCGAGGGAGGAGCAGAAGTACTTCCTGGCCACCCAGCAGGTCGACGAGGCGCGCCATGCGGTGTTCTTCAAGCGCTTCATGCAGGAGGTGTGCGGGATCGGCGACGGCTCGATGGACAGCGGGCTGAGGGCGATCAAGCCGCAGCTGACGCCCGGGTTTCGCAAGATCTTCGAGCGCCTGGACACGATGGCCGACGAGCTGCGCGCCGACCGCTCGCCCGCGAAGCTGGCGGCGGCCGTGACGCTGTATCACATCGTGATCGAGGCCTCGCTGGCCCAGCCGGGGCAGCACTTCATCTGCAGCTACCTGGAAGAGCGCGACGTGCTGCCAGCGTTCCGCCAGGGGATGCAGAACATCGCCGCCGACGAGCAGCGGCACATCGGGTTCGGGGTGAAGCTGCTGGCGGACCTCAAGCGCGAAGACCCGATCGGCGTGCCCAAGGCGGTGTCGAAACTGCTTCAGGAAATGATGCGGTACACCGCGCAGGTGCTGATGCCGCCGAACTGGGACGAAACCTACATCACCGTGTTCGGCGCGACCTACGACGAGGTGGGCGTGGAGGGGCTGACCTCGATGACGACCAAGCTGCGCTCGGCCGGGATGCCCGTCGAGAGCCTGCACGGCCCGCCGTTGATGCCACCCGGTCTGGCTCCCGTGGAAGTGGCCGAGCGTGGGCGCACGCTCGCTCAGGCGGGCATCATCGGCGTGCGCGAGGGGCCCTCCAAGCGCGACCCCGAGTCGGTGGCGCTGCTGTTCGACACGATCCGCCGCCAGGTCAACCCGCGGCACGGGCTCAAGCGAGCGACCACGTTTCAGTGGGAGTTCACAGACGAGGACGTGCCGACGTGGCACCTGCGCGTGGAGAACGGGTCGAGCACGGTGGCGCAGGGCGCGGCGCCCCGTGCGGATCTGCGCCTGCGCGTGGCCTACCAGGACTTCGTCGACATCGTCGGCGAGCGGCTGGACCCGCTGCGGGCGATCGCGACACGGCGGCTGCGCCTGCGCGGCAACCCACTCGCGGTCAAGCGCCTGACGCAGGTGTTCCCGCGCGCGTGAGGCAGCCCGCGAGCGTTCGGGGCAAGGCTTCCGGTTTTTTGGGCTGAGCGAGCCCCCGCGACGGGACGGAGGCGCCGCTGGAGCTGAATCTCGCCCGCGACCGCGCGCGTGCTATTCGATGCCGAATTCGTTGCCGGCGCCCGTGGACGGCGAGGGCGCGGCGCTCGAGCGTGCGGGCACGGCGGGCACGGGGCCGACACGCTCGGGGCTGAACTCGCGGGCCGCGGCTTCGCTTGCCGGCGGCGCGGCATGCGATCGGGGCACCCTGTGGGCGGGGGAGTGCGGCGGGCGCGCGGAGCGACGGCGCGGCGACGGCGAGCGGCGCATCGGATCGAGAGCCCCCGCCGGAAACCTCGCGGGCAGCGCGGCGGCGCTCGAGACCGCGCCTGCGACGTGCGCCGGAGGACGGGCCGGGGCGCTGCCACGCGCGGGGTTGCCGAGCAGCGCGTAGCCGCTGCCGAACACCACCGCCGCCGCCGCGAGCGCGAGCTTGGCGGCAAGCGAGCCGAACAGACCCGAGCCGCCGGCCAGGCCGGTGGCGCTCCCCGCCCCGCCCGCGCCGGCGCCCGCCGCGCCGCCCACTCCGCTCCCCGCCGCTGTCGCGCTGCCCGCGCCCGCGCCACTGGCAGCGGCGGCAGCGCTTCCCGCGCCCGCGCCACCGCCGGCGCCCGCCGCTCCACCGCCGGCCGTGGCCGCCGTGCCGCTGGCGCCCGCCAGCGCGAAGCGGGGCAGCAGCGGCAGCGGCAGCACGCTCGCGAGACCGCGCAGCGAGGCGACGTAAGCGCGGCAGGCCGGGCACTCGTCGCAGTGCGCCGCCGCGAGCGCGTGGCGCTCGCCCTGCGGGTCGAGGATGCCGAAGGCGTAGGCGCGCATCAGCGATGCCTGCTGCTCGCACCAGCCGCCGGCCCGGATCGTCTCCAGCAGCTCCCCCACCTTGGCCGCGACGCCCGGGCGGGCCGGGCCGGCGCCCTCCATCAGCTTGCGCATGCGCGCCTCGCTCACGCCCATGCGCCGCGCGGCCTCGGCGCGAGAGAGTCCCTGCAGGTAGCACAGCGACGCCGCTTCGCACTCGCGCTCCGAGAGGGTCGCGCGCATCGCCTCGAACACGTGCCGCAGGCGCGTGCGATCGTCGAGCTCCGAGGCCAGGTCGGGTGCCCCGGCGTCCAACTGCCGCGAGTACGACCCCAAATCCCCATCCCCGAGCACCCCGGTGCGGCTGGCGGCGCGACTCTCGTCGATCGCGCGGCGAAACGTCACGAGCACCAGCCACGCGGTCGGGTTCTCGATCTGCTCGCCCTCCAGCACGCTCGCGTACAGGCCCTGCCAGGCCTGCGCGTAGCAGGCCTCCAGATCGGCGGGGTCGAGCGTCACGCCCTTGCCGCGTAGCTGGGCGCGCACGACCGCGAGCACCTTGCCGCGCAGTCCCGCGAAGTCCTTGCGCAGCAGCCGCTCGGCCCGGTAGCGGCGCAGCCCGGCTCCGCCTCGCCGGGGGATGGGCGGGCTCATGCGCGCCCGGAGGCCCGGCGCACGCGAAGATTGCGAATCGTGCGAGTCATCCAACCGGTTCCATCGGATGCCGGCGCGCAAACGCACAGCGGGGCCGGCGCGCACTCGACCAATCGCCGGGCCGCCCAGCCCGGCGGCGCGCGCCGCGCGCGGGTACTCTCAGCCGATCCCCGAGCTCGCGATCACCCCGCCCCCGGAGCCGCCGCCGCGCTTCGACGTCCTGGGCGTGCCGCTGGCGGTGTCCGACTACGCGGAGGTGATCGAGTGGATGGACGCGATGGTCGCCTCCGGCGCGCGCGGCTGGTTGACCGCGGCCGCGGTCAACCTCGTCATGTCCGCGCGCGACGACGCCGCCACGATGCGCGCCGTGCTCGACGCGACCCTCGCGGTGCCCGACGGCCAGCCGCTGGTGTGGGCGCTGCGGCTGCTCGGCCACGCGCGCGCCACGCGCGTGTACGGACCCGACCTGATGGCGCACTACTGCGCCCACGCGGCCCGAGCGGGCACGCCGATGTACCTCTACGGGGGGCGCTCCACGGAGGCGCTGGAGCTGCTGCGCGCGCGCCTCGGCGAGCGCTTCCCGGGCCTGCGCATCGTCGGCGGGTGGTCGCCGCCGTTTCGCCCGCTCACCCCCGAGGAGCGGGCGTGGGTCGTGCGCGAGATCGACGGCTCGGGCGCGCAGGTCGTGTGGGTCGGCACCGGCCAGCCCAAGCAGGAGCTGTGGATGAGCGAGATGCGCCCGCTGCTGGCGGCGCCGCTGCTGGTCGGCGTCGGCGCCGCGTTCGACTTCCACGCCGGCATCGTCTCCCAGGCGCCGGGGTGGATGCAGCGCAACGGGCTGGAGTGGGCCTACCGGCTCTCGCGCGAGCCGCGACGGTTGTGGCGCCGCTACGCCAGCCAGAACCCACGTTTCATGGTGGGCTTTCTGCGCCAGTACCTGCGCGAGCGATGACGCCAACCCGAGGGCGATCACATCCCGAGGAGGTCCGTTGTTGTATAAACTTTTTTTGTTTCATACGATGGTGACTACAGAATGTAGCTACGGGCGTAGTGTCCACAAAATCGATGCACCACCATCGCGCGTGAGCGCCGACTCGAGCATCGATAACCTCTGGTCTGCCCATGCCACACACAAACACCACCGCCGACGTCGCCGTGATCGGCCTCGGACGCGTCGGGCTGCCGCTCGCGCTGTCGTTCGCCGACCGCGGGCTGTCGACGATCGGGGTCGACAACGACCCCGCCCGCCTGGGATCGCTGCGCGAGGGCACGATGCCCTTCCAGGAGACGGGCGCCCAGCAGCTGCTCGACCGCGTCGCCGCGAGCGACCGCCTCGCGCTGTCCGAGCGCGTCGCCGACGCCGCGCGCGCCCGGCACATCGTGATCACGCTCGGCACCCCCTCCTTCTCGCACATCGAGATCGACATGCGCGACATCCGCTCCGCGCTCGACGACCTGCTCGGCGCGCTCCAGCCCGGCCACGCGCTGACGCTGCGCTCGACCGTCGCGCCCGGCACGACCGAGTTCGTCGCCGGGTATCTGACCAAGCACCGCGGTTTTCGGATCGGCGAGGAGGTGTTCGTCGCACACGCCCCCGAGCGGATCGCCGCCGGGCGCTTCCTGGAGGAGATCGACTCGCTGCCGTGCATAATCGGCGGCGTCGGCGAGCGCTCCGGCGAGGTCGTCGCGGAGCTGTTCTCGGTGTTCGATGCCCCAATAGTGCAAACCACCCCGGTGCAGGCCGAGCTGGCCAAGATCTGGGCCAACATCCTGCGCTACACACTGTTCGCGCTGCCCAACCTGCTGATGATGGACTGCGAGCGCTACGGCGCCAACGTGTTCGAGACGATCGACCTCGTCAACCGCGACTACCCGCGCGGCGGCCTCGCCCAGCCGGGCCTGACGGCCGGCACGTGCCTGCGCAAGGACTTCGCCTTCTCCGAGGAGCGCTCCAATGCACCCGGAATGCTGCTGGCGGTTTCTCGTGTGAACGAGTCGGTGCCGCTGTTCCTCGTCGAAGGCATCCGCCGCCGGCTCGCCGTGGCCGGCGGCGCCAGGGGGTGCGGGTGGTCGAGCGGCGCAGGGTCCGGTGGCGCGGCCGCGAACGGCGCGGCGCCGAGCCACGGCTCGCTGTCCGGACGCAAGGTGGCCGTGCTCGGCCTCGCCTTCAAGGCCGACACCGACGACGAGCGCGACTCGCTCGCCCACAAGCTGATCCGGCTGCTGGAGCGCGAGCTGGCCGACGTGCTCGCCCACGACCCGCACGTGCCCACCCCGACCGTGTCCTTCGAGGAGGCCGTGCAGGGCGCCGACGTTGTCGTCGTGGCCGCCAACCACCACGAGTTTCGCGAGCCCTCCGCGCTCGCGAGGATCGCCGAGCTGGCGGGCGCCGATTGCCTGGTCGTGGACCCGTGGAACTGCTGGGGCGCCGGCCAGGTGTTCGCCTATGCCGGCGAGCTTGCAACCTTCGCGGCGCTGAGCACATGAGCCTCCCGGCGATCGCAACCGCGCCGCGGCGGGCCGCGGCGCGAACGGCGACACC
This sequence comes from uncultured Solirubrobacterales bacterium, assembly GCA_963831995.1. Taxonomy (GTDB): domain Bacteria; phylum Actinomycetota; class Thermoleophilia; order Solirubrobacterales; family Solirubrobacteraceae; genus Palsa-744. The sequence continues at coordinate 500,390 of CAWHSI010000005.1, forward strand.
AGCGACGGCGGCGCAACCGGCGGCGATTCGATGAGCCGCGTGCTTGTAACGGGCGGCGCCGGCACGATCGGCGCGGCGGTCGTGCGGCGACTGCTGGCCGACCCCGCCTTCGAGGTGCGCGTCTCCGACCAGCGCCCCGCGCCGCACTGGATGCGCGAGGGCTGCGAGGTGCACACCGGCGACCTGCGCGAGCTCGAGCAGGCGCGCGAGGCGATGCGCGGGTGTCCGCTGGTCATCCACCTCGCCGCGATCGTCGGAGGCATCGCCAACTTCCACAAGCTGCCCTACACGCTGACGGAGGTCAACAACGGCCTCTACAACGCGATCTACCGCGCCGCGATCGAGCAGGAGGTGGAGCGCTTCACCTATGTGTCCTCCTCGATGGTGTTCGAGCGCGCCACCGAGTTCCCCACGACCGAGGCGCACCTGCCCGACTGCCCCACACCCCAGTCGGCCTATGGCTTCTCAAAGCTCACCGGCGAGGTGTACGCGCGCGCCGCCCACGCCGAGCACGGCCTGCCGTTTACGATCTGCCGCCCCTTCAACGCCTACGGCCCCGGCGAGCTGCCCGACGCAGAGCCAGGCATCGCCCACATGGTGCCCGACCTGATCGAGAAGGTGCTGAGCGGCCAGCGGCCGCTTGAGATCTTCGGCTCGGGCGAGCAAACACGCACGCTCACCCACATCGACGACATCGCCGACGGCATCGTCTGCGCGATGTCCTCGCCGGCGGGCCTGAACGAGGACTTCAACATCTCCGCTTCGCGCGAGCTGACGGTCTCAGAGACGGCGCGGATCGTGTGGGAGGCGTGTGGGGAGGACCCGCAGGAGCTCGAACTGAAGCACCTGCCGACGTTCGCGGTGGACGTACCGCGCCGCTGGCCCTCGGTCGAGAAGGCCAAGCGCCTGCTCGGCTGGGAGGCGAAGATCGACGTGGAGGACGGCATCGCGGCGACAGTCGAGTGGCTGCGCGGCCGCGAGCGCGTGGGTGCCGTGTGACAGGCCGATTGTGCAACACGACTCGCGCCCCCAGAGCGATCTGATTTATCTGATACGGTGAATGCATGGTGCGCATGACCGCCACGGAGGTATCCCGACACTTTTCCGATGCGATCAACCGAGTCGACTCGGGCGAGGAGATCGAGATCGTCCGCAACGGCAAGGCGATCGCCGAGCTGCGCCGCCCTTCCCAACCCGTCGGCATCTCCGGCGCGGCGCTTAGAGAGCTCATGGGCAGCCTTCCGCCGCTTGACGCGGACTTTGCACGAGAGCTCGAGACGCAACGCAGACGCTTGGGCGTTGAGACCGGCGCGTGGCCGGAGTCCTGATCGACACCTCGGTACTGGTCGACGCGGAGCGCGACAGCCGGGTTCTCGAGCAGCTATCAGAACAGGCGCGGCACGCGATCAGCGTGATCACCGCCAGTGAGCTATTGCACGGAGTCCACCGCGCGGCGCCCGACCACGTGAGGATCCGCCGTCAAGGGGTCGTCGAGGCCCTACTGGGGGCAATAGAGCAGCTGCCAATCACACCACGCATCGCGCGCTTGCACGCGCAGATCTGGGCCGAACTACAAGCCAAGGGGGAAATCATCGGAGCGCATGACCTGTGGATCGCTGCCACAGCGATCACGCACGGACTCGCGCTCGCGACCGCCAACACAAGTGAGTTCGAGCGCGTGTCAGGGCTCGAACTCCAACATATCGAGAGCCCCCGTCCGTCCGACGGCGATGCCCGATAAGGTCCCCGCCCATGAACAACAAACGCTCCGCGCTCGTCACCGGGATCACCGGCCAGGACGGGTCCTACCTTGCCGAGCTGCTCTTGGAGCACGGCTACGACGTACACGGGATGGTGCGCCGCGCCTCCACCGAGAAGTTCGACCGCATCGAGCACATCCGCGACCGCGTCACCCTGCACCAGGGCGACCTGCTCGACCAGCGCTCGCTCGTCGACGCGATGCGCGCCGCCAAACCAAGTGAGATCTACAACCTCGCGGCGATGTCCTTCGTCGCCGTCTCGTGGATCCAACCGACCCTGACCGCCGAGTTCACCGGTACCGGCGTAACGCGAATGCTCGAGGCGATGCGCGAAGTCTGCCCCGAGGCCCGCTTTTATCAGGCCTCCTCCAGTGAGATGTTTGGCAAGGTGCTTGAGGTACCGCAAACCGAGAGCACTCCGTTTTACCCGCGCTCGCCGTACGGCGTCGCAAAGGCGTATGGTCACTTTATTACAGTTAATTATCGCGAGAGCTACAACCTGCATGCGACCAGTGGAATACTTTTCAACCACGAGAGCCCACGTCGTGGGCTTGAGTTTGTTACACGAAAGATTACCTGGCATGCAGCTGCGATCAAGCACGGCCTGACCAAAGAGCTGCGCCTCGGCAACCTCGACGCCGAGCGCGATTGGGGGTATGCGAAGGACTACGTGGAGGCGATGTGGTTGATGCTGCAGCGCGACACGCCCGAGGATTATGTGATCGCCACCGGCGAGTCGCACTCCGTGCGCGAGTGCTGCGAGGTCGCCTTCGACGAGGCGGGGCTCGGCGACTTCGAGCAGTACGTGACGATCGACCCCGCGTTCGTGCGGCCCGCCGAGGTGGACCACCTGATCGGCAGCCCCGCCAAGGCGGAGCGCGACCTCGGCTGGAAGCCGCGCACGACCTTCGAGGAGCTGATCCGGCTGATGACGCGCGCCGACCTCGAGCTGCTCGGCGGTTGAGTGCGCCGCGCGAGATGACCGTGCCGCCACACTCGCGGCCACCCCATAGGTCGCGGCGGTGAGCAGCGTGGCCGTGCCCCTGTTCGACACCTCCTCCGCGCTCGATCCGCTGCAGGAGAAGCTGCGGGCTGCGGTCGCGCGCGTGCTCGACTCGGGCCGCTACATCCTCGGTCCAGAGGTGGAGGCATTCGAGCGGGAGTTCGCCGCCTACTGCGGCGCGCGCCACGCGGTGGGCGTGGCCAACGGCACCGACGCGATCACGATCGCGCTGCGCGCGATGGGCGTGGGGCCGGGCGATGAGGTGCTGGTGCCGTCGTTCACGTTCTACGCCTCGGCGGAGGCGATCCCCCCGACCGGCGCGACGCCCGTGTTCTGCGACATCGACCCGCAAACGTTCTGCATCAACGCCGAAACCGTCGCCGAGGCGATCACGCCGCGCACGAAGGCGGCGATCGCCGTGCACCTGTTCGGCAACGTCGCCCCTGTCGCGGAGATCGAAGCGCTCGGCGTGCCGGTCCTGGAGGACGCCGCCCAAGCCGCCGGCTCAACCGTCGTCCAGGGCCATCCCGGCACACACGCCCACATCCGCACACACCTGCGCCCCGGCGCGCTCGGCAGGGCAGCCACGTTCTCCTTCTTCCCCTCCAAGAACCTCGGCTGCTTCGGCGACGGCGGCATGATCGTGACCAACGACGCGAGCATCGCCGAGCAGGCGCGAGTGCTGCGCTTCCACGGCTCCCGCGACAAGATCGGCTACGAGCAGCTCGGCTACAACTCCCGCCTGGACGAGCTGCAGGCCGCGATCCTGCGCGTACAGCTGCCGCATCTGGACGAGTGGTCCGACGGCCGCCGCCAGGGCGGCGCCCACTACGAGGAGCTCGGGCTTGGCGAGCTCGTGAAGCTGCCGCGCCCCACGCTCGGCTCCCACCCGGCGTGGCACCTATATGTGATCCGCCACGCCGAAGCCGACCGCCTGGCGGCCGCGCTCGGCGACGCCGGCATCGGCTGCCGCGCCTACTACCGCACCCCCGTCCACGCCCAGCCGGCGATGCACACGTGGGGGCGGGGACTTGAGCTGCCCGGCACCGAGGAGGCGGCCCGAGCCCACCTCGCGATCCCGATCGGCCCCACGTTCTCGCGGGAGCAGGCCGAGCGGGTGGTGGGGGCGGTGCGGGCGGCGGTGTGATGCCAACACTCGACGGGCCGCACAATCGGCGGAGGCGTGGCTACGCGCATCCCAGCTGCTTGCTTGCCGCGTTGTGCACACGGTTGACGCTCGTGAAGCTGCGCACTATCCCGTAAGCCCGGTCCCGCCTGCTCGGCGCCCCATCGATAACGAGCGTGAACGGATAGCGTGACCCGGGTTTCAGCCTTTGCTTCCCGGCTGTGCTCACTATCGCTACGTAGCAGGCCTGCGCTCGATTCGATGCCAGCTGGCGGACTGGAATCGTGTCTCCGTTGGCGTTGATCGTCGCCTCCACATGACCAGCGCTAGATTGCGCCAGAGCTCGACTGAGTCTGAAGACCAGCTCGTACAGGGGCGTTCTACGCCCGCGCCGGATCACAGCCAGGAGCGGTCGGCCACGAAATCGCACCGCCGGCGTCATTTCACTTACAGTGGGGGACGTCACGTCTACGCTGCCTATTGTCCACCCTCCGAGCGATTCACTTTCACTGGCGCTCCAGCCGTACGACAACAACACTCTTATTGTGCCGGTGAGCGGATGCGCGTAGGTGTGAGAGCCGCTAACCGTGAAGGTATGTTCGCCGCCCTCGTTGGTGATCGTGCCTTCTGTCGGCGCTCCGCCGTCGCCCCATTCGATCTTTGCATGATAGGGAGTCGATGCTAGTCCGGTGTACCTAAATTGAGCGAGCACGCCATTCCAGGAGGTGTCAACGCTACCATCGACGACGAGTGGGGTGCTGGTCAGCTGTGGAGCCTTGGTCCAGATGTGAAATTCCGGGTAGCCGAGGGCGGCAAGTTTGTAATCCTGTCCGGTTTTTAGCTCGACGATCGCGTAGGAGAACGCATAGGCGCCAACGCTTGCGTACGCATGACTCGGCGCAGAGACCGTGTAGCAGTCGCTCGCTCCGTCCGCCTCTTCCACCAGCGCTGGTGCGGTAGTGCCGTCTCCCCAGCTAACCGTCGCGGTGAAGTCGCTCGCCGGCGGCGCTTCCGAAAGAAGTGGCTCGCCGTAGGTGAAGTATCCAGCTGGCGCCGTTACAGATTCTCCTGCTTGATACCACAAGACCGGCTGAGGGAGGATCGCCCCTTCGGCAACGCCGCAGGGCCAGTTCGATTCAGCCCAGCCCAAAGGGATTTGGGGGCCTGTGAAGGCGGCAGCCATTTCAACGGAGAATACCTCCACAGATCCAGCAAGGAAGCTCAGCAGGATAACGCTCGCGACGACGCACGCTGTGATCGGCCAGCGCTTCACAAGTCGTATCCTGCCTGTTCTTTCAATGGCCATCTGCATCGTTTCCCACGTCGCCAGCAACCGAACGCGACATCGAAGCACGCGACGACAGATCATCTACTCCCCAAAACGAGACGTATTGTACACAGGCTAAAGCGCAGAAACCCACACCTGCAAGTAGTGTTTCCCACTTCGGAATGCACCACGTCACGCGTTCCGACCGGCGAGAGCATCGTCGGATGACCAGCACTCCTACCGCCAGTGCTCCAGCAGGTCCTCCTCGCCCACTTCCCGAACCACGCGCGCAGGGACTCCCATCGCCACCGCCCGGGCGGGGACGTTGCGGGTGACGAGTGCGGCGGCGGCTATGAAGGCCTCCTCGCCGATCTCCACGCCCGGGGTCAGGACTGCTCCGCCCCCGACACGACACGCGCGGCGTAGGGTCGCGCCGCGCAGCGGGGTATCGGGGGCGTGGCGGCCCATTGTGTCGTCGTTGGTCGTCATCGCTCCCGGGCCGACGAATACGTCGTCCTCCACCGTGCTGAACGCGGTCAGGTACACGTTCGTCTGGATTTTCACCCGCTCGCCCACGCTCACGTCGTTGTCGACGACGCTACCGCGGCCGATTACCGAATTCGCGCCCACGATGGAGCGCTCGCGGACGTAGCACTGGTCGCCGAGGATCGCTCCGTCGCCGATCTCCGCGCCGGCGAAGACGATCGCGCCCGCGCACACTGTTACTCCTTTGCCCAGCTCCAGCGGGGCCACGTCGCCCTTTGCCGAGGAGCCGCGGGCCAGGCGGGGGCGCTTACCGAGCACCGCGCCGTCCTCGATCGTGCAACCGTCGCCGATCGTAGTTCCCGCGTGCACAACCACGTGTGCGCCGAAAACGACGTTCTCGCCGACCCGCACGTTCGCGCCGAGGACGAGACCGGGAGCTTTGGCATCTGCGCTCAACGCGCCATTCCCAGCCACGAGAACGACCCATCCCTCCCAAAAAAATACCCTCCGCGAGCACGCGAAGCGGCGGGGCTCACAGTCGCACCACGTTCCCCAGCTCGCGGCCGCGCGTTACGCCGCGCAGGTCGAGAACGATCGGGGCGCGCGCCAGGATCAGCTCGTGATCGACGTTCGGATGCGCGGTCACGATCAACGCGAGATCGGCGCCGTCGAGCGCCTGCTCGACCCCCACGCTCTGAAGCTCCGGCTCGCGCAACGCCGGCACGTGCGGGTCGTGGTAGCAAAGCTCCGCGCCCAACTCGTGCAAAAGCTCCAGGATCTTCAGCGCCGGCGACTCGCGCACATCGCCCACCCCCGGCTTATAGCTCACGCCGAACACCGCGATCCGCGCCCCCTTCACCGCGCGACCCGCGTCGTTGAGCGCACGCTGCGCCTTCGCCACACAGTGATAGGGCATCTGCTGGTTCACATGCCCCGCCAGCTCGATGAAATCAGTGCTCATATCAAACTCACGCGCACGCCAGCTGAGGTAAAAAGGGTCTACCGGCAAACAATGCCCGCCCATGCCCGGACCGGGGTCGAAGCGCATGAACCCATACGGCTTGCTCGCCGCGGCATCCACCACCTCCCAAATATCGATCCCCATGCGATCCGTCAGCATCGCCAGTTCGTTCACCAGAGCGATGTTCACCGAACGGAAGATGTTCTCCAGCAGCTTCGTCAGCTCCGCCGCCTCCGGGCTCGACACGCGCACGATCCGATCGCACACGAGCCCATACAGCTCCTGTGCGCGCGCCGCGCACGCCGGCGTGAGGCCGCCCAACACCTTCGGCGTCGTACGCAACGTGAAATCCGTGCGGCCCGGGTCCACGCGCTCGGGCGAGAACGCCAAGTGAAAATCGCGGCCCGCCAGGAGCCCCGAACCCTCCTGGAGCAGCGGCGCCACCCGATCGCGCGTGGTCCCCGGATAGGTCGTGGACTCAAGCACCACCAGCTGACCCGCCCTCAGCACACCCGCAAGCGCGCGCATGCTGTCCACCAGCGGACCGAGGTCCGGCTCGCGATTCGGGGTCAGCGGCGTCGGCACACACACCAGCACCGCCTCCGCCCGCGCCAGGTCCTCATAGGCGTCCGTCGCATCCACCCGCTGCGCGACCGCACGCAAGCGCTCGGAGGGGATGTCCTCGATATACGAGCGCCCATCGCGAATCGCCTCGACCTTGCGCGCGTCCACATCGAGCGCAACAACGTCGCAGCCCTCCTGCGCAAACGCCACCGCAAGCGGCAGGCCGACATAGCCAAGGCCGATAATGCCGACGGTCGTCATATGCCCGGCAGTCTAAGGCGCTTAGCCCCTCGGCGGTGCCACGCCACCGCCAAGCTGGGTCGGAAGCCTGGTAGCACAACCCAGTGGCGCTGTAGCCACCTCGACAGCATCGCGTAGCCAGTATTACGCGTGCTCGGCGACGGCCTGCAGCTCGCTCAGGTCTGCGTCCACCATACGCGCCACCAGCTGCTCGAAGCTCACCTGCGGCTCCCACCCGAGCTGGCGGCGCGCCCTGCTCGGATCGCCGACGCTCGGCGTGTGCTCCGGCGCGCGCACGAGCTTCCGATCCACACGCACGTAGCGCTCGGGGTCGAGGCCCACGTAGGCAAACGCGGTGTCGACCAGCTGTGCGACCGTGCGCCCCACGCCGCTCGCCAGCACGTAGTCCTCGGGCTGCTCCTGCTGGAGCATCAGCCACGCCCCGCGCATCGTGTCGCCCGCAAACGACCAGTCGCGCACGGCGTCCAGCGAACCGAGCGTCACCTCCTCGGCGAGCCCCAGCTTGATCTGCGCGGCCGCGCGCGTGACCGTGCGCGTCACGAACTGGTGCGGGCGACGCTCGGACTCGTGGTTGAACAGGATCCCCGAGCACGCATACAGGCCGTCGTGCGCGCGCATCGCCCCCACGAGCTGGTGCGCCGCGAGCTTCGCGATCGCATACGGCGAGGTGGGCCGGCACGGCGTGCTCTCGCTCTGCGGGCTCTCCGGCGCATCGCCATACATAGCGCCCGAAGCCGCCACCCACACGCGCGTGCTCGGGCACGTGTCCCGAACGGTCTCCAGCAGCACGGCTGTAGCGCCGACGATCGCCCGCATGGTCTCCGCCGGCCGTTCCCACGAGGCGGGAACAAACGACGGCGAGGCGAGGTGATACAGCTCATCGGGTCGCACCCGCGCAACAACCGCCCTCAGCGAGTCGGGCACGAGCAGATCGCCGCCAAGCAGCTCCAGGCGCTCGCGCAGGTGCTCAGAGCAGCCCAGCGTGCACTCGTGCAAGTCCCCGTGCACGAGACCCGTGACCTCATACCCATTCTCCAGCAGCAGTTCGGCGAGGAACGACCCGTCCTGCCCACTAATGCCGGTGATCAGCGCGCGTCTTGGCGGCGTTTGCACGCTGGCAGCTTAAGGGCTGGGAATCGAGATGCGTGTGTAGATCGCCATGTCGCGGACTCCTAGGAGTTGCAGTTAGTCGCCGTGCCCGCGCTGCGGGCCCGCGCGGGCTGATGAAAATACCGCAATTTGCGGGAATCGGAGGCTATTTTCCAGTCAGTTTAGGGAGCTGTTCTGATCGTTACCAGCCGATTCGCTTGGTAGGAGCTAGGCGGAATCCTTTGCAGAGCAACGCAAACGCTGCAGGCACCTGGGATGGTGCTCTATCATGATGCGCATGACACGCACCACCGTGGACATCGATTCCCGCGCACTTGACGCAGCCCGTATCGAGCTGGGTACCAAGGGCCTGAGCGCGACTGTCAACGCGGCGCTGCGTGATGTGGCGCGACGGCGTGCGTTGACCGACTTCGATGTGGTTCGCGATATCGACGGCTCACCCGCCGAGGTGGAGGCCAATCGCCAGGAGCGGCTCCCTGAGCAGCACTACTGAAATCGAGCCCATCTCGCTCGATCGTCCGGCGCTTTTCGACACGGGCGTGTGGACGTGGGTACGCGACCGCCGCTTCCCTGCACTCGCAACCTGGTTCAACGCTCAAGTCGCCGCTCGCCGCGTGCTCGTTTGCGACCTTACCGTCCTTGAGTTGATCCGTCTGACCCCAAACGAGTCGCGCGCCCAAGAGGTCGCCAAACATCTCGATGCGTTCGAGTCGGTTCCGATGGAGGCGGACCCATGGTCGCGCGCCCGCGAACTTCAGTCTCTCCTCTCGTCAAACGGCGACCATCGCCGAGTTCCGCCGATCGATCTCCTGATCGGCGCTGCGGCCGAACAGGCCGGCGTCCCGCTCGTGCACTATGACCGCGACTACGAGCGCATCGCACGTGTGGGCGAACTTCAGCAGCACTGGTTCGTGCCGGACGGGACTCTGGCCTAACTGAGCGTCAATCGAGATCGCGCAGATGCTGGTGCTCCAGCATCGATCGGTGCCCCGACCCCGCCTCCCGCGCCCGCAGGTCGAAGTAGAGGACCGCAAGGGTGAGAGCTGAGAAGGACGCGATCAGCGTGTAGACCACTATGCCGATCAGCACTGCGGCGACGCTCGCGCCGTGACCGCCTCCCGTCGCCGCTCCGGCCACCGCGGCGATCACGAACGTCAGCAGCCCGACGGCGACTATTACACGGAAAATGTGCCAGTAGTTGCCGGCCGAGAGCTTGGCGCTGCGGCGCAGCGCGGGCAGCCAGCCTTCGTGGTCGACCGCGGCCGTCTGCGCCACCACCGACCAGCGCAGCGCGAGGATGATGCCCGGCACGATCAGCGCCAGGAACCCAAGCGCGATCAGGATGCCGGCGATGATCTCCGCAGCCGCCACCACCGCAAGCACGCGCAGGCCCTGGCGCGCGACCGGACCGATCCGCGGCCGCCGGCCGGCCCCGATCTCGATCACCGCGTGCACGTGCAGCGCGGAGATCAGCGGACCGACGAGCGCGTAGTAGACCAGCTCGAACACAACCAGCGTGCCCGCGTTGGCGCTGCCCCCGCTGCCAAGCGGTCCGTCCCCGGTGGCGGCCAGCCGCGCCAGCTCATAGGGCGCGATCACGCCAAGCGCGAGCGTGGCGAACAGCAGCGGGTAGCGCCCATACATGCTGAGCGTCGCGCCGAAGATCTCGCCGACCGAGCGCTCGCGTCCGAGGTCGATGATCTGCGACGCCTCCACGGCGCCGGAGCCTACTATCGGCTACGGCGTTCCACCCACCCCAGCCGAACCGGCAGCCGTGCGGCGTCGGGCCGCAGGAACGGCGCCGAACACCTCTCGGCATACTGGGCTGTGGGCCATTGCGTCCTGGGTTTCGGGACTATGGGGCAACGCTTCAAACTCGCGACCAACCTGTATTAGAGCTTCCAGCGATGTGCGAACGCGTTCTCGCTTCGCGCGAGACATAGTTGGCCATGCCCAAACCCCCGTGCGCAGTTCGGCGCGCCATGTCACATCGCTCTCGAGGATTTTGCTAAATGCCCGACGCACCGCCGCAGCAAGGGCCCGTCCATCGTGTATGTCAGGAGCGCCGACCGCTTGCATCGCCACGACGACGTGACGCGAGTCTGCGATTACAGGCGTCAGGGCGCTTGCAACCCTCTGCTCACTTTCGCGCGACTTCAATCGAAGAGTATACTTGACGAGCACACGTCCGAATGTCTGAGAGTCCCGCTCGAACGGGCCTATCGCTTCACACAGCTGACTCACATACGTTCCGAGTCGCACCGTTCGCGGGTCGTTGCCACCACATCCGGGAAGCAGCGTTACCAAGACTGTGGCTGTCAAACCAATAGCCACGAATCTCCTGGCGACACGTGCAAGGCTATGGTCCTCGGACCCCCGACGGCGTCGCCCATCATTCTGCCTAGCCATGGCTATCATCAAGCACCTCGTCACCGTTATTACCGATGCCATTTACGTATGACAATATGGGAAGGTCCAAAATCTCTTGCCGGCTAGATCGTGCTCCTCTCCCCAGCAAGTTTCCACTCCCCAATCCAAAGTGATCTTTTCGCCTCCTTCCCCCAGTTCATCATCATCTATATAAAGTCTGCAACGCGCCTCAGCTTTAACGGCTGAGTCAATTGTTTGAACGCAGCTTTCAAGCCCATATGCCATACCATCCATATACTTTTGCCCAATCTGGACGATTAGTTCTGCCATTTCCATAGTAAAGTTTTTAATAACGCCACTTACCGCGAGGGCTTCCACTTCTTTTGGTCCCTTTCGTAGGGCTGCGGCGAGAACTTCAGCTTGTCTTGTCGTCAGCAGAATAGCCGGGTCAACTACACGACCTTTTTCCGGTTCGACGCATTCGCTGGCGACGGCACAAGCTTTTTCTTCCGCTTCACGATGAGCAGTTTCTTCTTCCACCACCCGTTCTGTATCCCTTTCGCCGGCCGCGTTGCTCGCCGCGATCGACCATGGGGAGACTTGGGAAATGTACGGTTCGCCTGCTGCCGCACCTGCCCCCGCACCCGGTGGCGTGACTGCAACGGTTTGCAGTGGTTTTCCAAGCTGAGGCACGTACGACACAGTACCCATTACAACAATTCCCGACGATAGTTCGCTGGAAACTGTCCCCGCCCCAAGCCAGCTATATTTTGTGGGCGGCGGCCCGTTCACCTGCACCCCAAATTCGGTGCTGTTATAGGTCGTCAGCAGTTTGGTTTCGGTTTCTGTAATCGCTGCAGTCGCAACAATATCACCTTGAAGGTCCGACAGCTGCAGCGCAGCCTGCGAACCACTAGCTTCGGTCGCACCAAGGGCGCCGTTGATTCCCGGTATTAGTCGTGTATATTTGCCGGTTTTTTCGCCTTCTTCCTTCCATGCCAACGCTTCGCCGGGACCATCGTAATGATTTATCGTTGTTAGTTTGATCGTCCCTTCTGCGACCGTCTTGCTTATGCGTCCGTCGGGGTCCACGGAGTATGTGTTGGTTTGTCCGTCTTGTGTCTGCTTCCGGACTTGCCCGTCAACGTAGTATTCGCTTGTAAGTTCGTATCCGCCCGCGTCGCTAGCCGGTAGTTTGGTGATGTTGCCGAATTCGTCATAGGTGGTCCCGGCGTCATTTAGCCTGTCGCCAGCGTCGTACGTGTGTCGTTCCGTCGTTCCGCCTTCGGAAGCGCATTTTCCTTCTGTGCCCGGTTCACGCGTTGTAAGACTTGTCCTGTTGGAGTCTTCATCATATCTGTAGATCCTCGTGACGCAACCTTTCCCAGCGGGAGTTTCTGTGGTCTGCACTAGCCGGCCTGCCGCATCGTATGCGTAGGTCTCGTCGGCAAGCGTACTTGCTCGGGATAGCATTTCGCCGTGAATTGACGCTACGGTGGTTTCGGTATACCAAGTGCATTTTTCGGTGCAGTGGGTCGTCTTTACATATTCAAGTCCAACCGCTTCTCCGGCTGTATTTCGGGTGTATGTCGCGGTCATGCCGTTGGGGTATGTCTCGTTGGTCATGTTGCCTTCTACATCATAGCTCGCCGTGAACGTTTTTGCACCAGAGTCCAACAGTTTGGTCAGCTCCCCACTCGTTGGGTCATAGGCGTAGCTTTGGTAGCCCTTTTCATCGGTTACGGTGGTGAGGCGGCCGTCTCCACTGGGTTCGTATTCGTAGGTTGTGGTGTTTTTGCTAGCGTCCACATAGCTTGTGAGCCGTCCGAGCTTGTCGTATTTGCTCGTGATGGTTTGGGTTTCTTCGCCGACTTTAGTCGATTGTTCGACGAGTTGACCCGTCGTTTCGCTATACGTGTCTGTTACCTTTGGAAGAGCACTATCGGCTGTAGCTGTCTCTTCCGTTGTTAACACTCTCCCGGCTTCGTCGTAGCTGGTCCTCTTTGTTCGTTTTGCGCCGCCAAATGTTTCTTCGCTAGCTTCTGGCTCCCCCCACATATTGTATGCGGTAATAGTAGTCGTCGGTATAGGCGGAGCACTCGAGCCTTCTGGTTGTGCTCCCGGGAGTGTCTTGCAAGGCATTCCTTCCCATTCGACGTGTTCCCCGCATGCTGGATATTGCGAGTTTGCAGTAGTCGAGTAATAGACGGTCTTGGTGTCGTGGGCGGCTTGGTTTGCAGGTGTCCACATCTCGACTTGGTCGCTGCCCCAGTTCGTAACGTACATATCGTTCGCTGAATTGATCGCGATCCCAACGGGTCCCTCAAATTGCCCTTCGCCCGACCCGGATTCTCCAAAGCTCGCAAGAAATCCTCCGGATGGGTTGAACTCCTCCACCCGCCCGTTACCATCGTCTACGACGTAAAGATTGCCGGCGGCGTCGGTGGCAATACCTTCGGGACCTCGAAGCTGACCATAGCCCGAGCCTTCTGCACCGAACTGTCTGATATAAACTCCTGTCATTGACAGCTCTTGCACCCTGTTATTTCCATTATCTGTCACATACATGTTGCCGCCTGAGAACGCTATATCTTCAGGATGTTTAAACTGGCCGTCGCCGGTTCCAGCCGAACCGTATGATGCAACAAAGCTTCCTGTCGCCGAAAACTCTTGGACTCTGTTATTTTCGGTATCCGCAACCCACACATTGCCTGAAGGATCTATTTTTATGCCCCAGCCGCAGCTCAGCTGTCCTGGTTCAGATCCTGCCGACCCAAAGACTCTGACAAATGCACCTTCCGAGTTAAGCTCCTCAACTCGGTGGTTACCGCAGTCCATCACGTAGACGTCACCGCTACTCTTATTAATATCGATACCAGTGGGATCGGAGAATTGTCCATTGCCGCTTCCAGTTGACCCGTACGCCGCTAGAAATTTTCCCTTAGCCGAAAACTTCTCAACACGGTCATCATAGTGATCCACTATCCAGATATTTCCTGAGCCATCTATTGCGTCATCTACCGGAGCTTCGAATTGGCCTTCGCCTTTACCTTTGCCACCAAACTGCGCTGAGTAATTCAAGCGTGCACCGTCCGGTTCCGGCGGCAACCACTCGTCCACCCTAGCGTTATATTGATCGGCTACGTATATCTCCCCCGTAGGACCCACCGTAAGACCCGTAGGTCCGTGAAAGCGCCCAACTTCCAATCCGTATGTCCCAAATTCAGTTAGGAACTTACCAGCGGGACTGAACTCCTCAACTCTCTCGTTCCCCGCGTCGGACACATAAAGGTCTCCGCTCATTTGATTTACCGCTATACCTTCGGGACCTTTGAACTGGGCTTCTCCCGAACCTTCATCTCCAAACTTGTTGAGGTAAATGCCAGCACGAGTAAACTCCTCCACACGGTCGTTACCGTAATCTACTACGTACAACTCGCCTTCAGATACCGCGATTGCTATTGGTGTACTGAGGTTGCCGTTACCTGTTCCGTACGAACCAAACTGGCTAATATACATTCCGGAGGAGGAGAACTCCTCTACCCGGTTGTTACCACTGTCCGCCACCCACACATCTCCTTGGGCATCTATCGTTAGTCCCAGCGGGCCATTAAACTCACCGTTTCCAACACCTGGAGAACCAAACGAGCGTAGGAATTTACCGGTCTCGCTAAATACATCTATACGGTCATTGCTAAAGTCGCTAACAAATAGTTCATTAGTACTTTGATTGATAGCGATCCCCCATGTGTTCTTTAGTTCCCCTTCTTCTTTGTTTTCTGAGCCATACGTACCCAGTAGTTCCCCAGAGGTCGAGAACTTTTGCAACCTGTGATTACCCTTGTCATCAACCCACAAGTCCCCCGCAGAATCTATGGCTGTATCCTCGGGGTGATTAAATTGTTTGCTTCCGTTACCTTCCGTAGTGCCGAGTGACGACATGTACAGTGGCGGGTATACAGATTCGGTGGTTCCAGACGGCCGCCGTGTTTCTTCGACTGCCCCCGTCGCTTCGTTATAGACTGTGGTATTTACAAGATCCAAGCCTTCCGGATTAGTGACTATTGATGTCGGCTTGCGCAGCTTCCATCCCAGATCTTTTTGCCCGGAATAATAGGTTCGCCTCGTGCGCGGTTCCTCTTCTTTTCCTTCAACAAGAGCCGCGTCGACTGTACGTGTTAGCAGATGGTATTCTTCGCCTTCCGGTGCGCCTTCGTCGTAATAGTACTTGACGTGGTGACGCGCCTCTACTTCTTCCCCATTTGAAAGCTTGACCGCATGTTGTGGACCAGTAGTTTCGAGTAGCTCGTCCCCTTCGGAATTATACACACTGCGGCTATCGAGATTGGCGGCGACTTCGGCAGATTTTGATCCTTCTTTGAGCGCTGTTGCGCGATTATCTGGGCTTAGTGTTCTTGTTACGTCATTCGTCGCGTTATATTCCGTGGTCGATATACCGCCATTTGGGTTTAGTATGTTGACGGTATGTCCTTCGGCGTCAAAATAGTCTATAGTCGCGGATTTATATTCCTTTGCCGGCCAGCCCATAGGTGTGTCCGGCCGGAATATCGCCATGCCTTCGACCGGATCGTCTTTCTGACCCCAGCCCTTTTCGACTTCTGCCGCCGTTAGGTTTGGCAACCCCCCGCCCGACAGCGGGACCGCGTACTCGATCGTCGTGACGGCGCTCGTTCCCGGATTCGGAGGTTCGGGGGCGGGGCTATAGGGCGTGCCCGAACCGACCAAGCCCGTCGCAGCCGACAGGACCGCGGTGCTGCCACCAGCGTTGACGGCAACAACCTGAGCCACAAGCTTGTGTTTTTCATCGCTCGTGACCGGATAGTAACTTTCGTTGACCGCGCCGGGTATCGCAACGCATTCGCCACCGGCGGAATTACAGTCCTCCCATTGGTAGCTGTACGCAAGCGGCCCATTGCTCCAGCTCCCGTTACTCGAGACGCTGATCTTGCTACCGACAGCGGGGGTGCTCGTCGAGAGTGTCGGCAAGCCGGTGTTCCGCGGCGCAAGCCTGCTGCCAAGTTCTGTCGTCGCAGCGGGCCTAATCACAGACAACAGTCTACCTGCGCTAGCATCCGTCGGGACCGTTCCGTAGTGCATCAACCACGGCTCCTGCCCGGCCGGTGAAACCGCCGTCACGTGCCCTTGTTCGTCGTAGCCATAGACCGTCTTCAGCGCCGGAGCGATGCGTGTATCCCACTCGGCGCGCAGTCGGCCCTTCGTGTCATAGGCGTACTGCGCGACCGGTAATTCCTGGACGGTTTTTGTGGACGGGTTGTATGCGGCGAACAGTACTTCCTTGAGTCGACCATCGTATTCGTTCCATTCGCTTTCGTTTTCCCCGGTAGCCGTCGTTTTGTCGGCATACTTGAAGATCAGCGCTCGGCAGCCGACTTTGATCGTCGGTTCGCACGACAGTTCGCTCAGATGCGGGGCGACAACCTTTACCGGGCGTGTCGTGGTGCCTCCTTCGACTAGCACCGTCTGGTAAGCGTAAGACACTTTACTGGTCGCGGTCGCTCCTACCGAGCTCTTTGGGAACCACGCCGCGTGAGCCCAACGCTCCACACGCGAGTTCCCGCTGTCGGCGACGGCGAGCGCACCACGAGCATCTATCGCCAGGAAGTACGGCTTGCTCAGCTGGCCGCCATTTGAACCTTTGCTTCCGAATTTGGTGAGATATTCGTCTTTCGAATTGAACTCTTGCACGTCGTCACTTGTGCTGTCTGTAACCCACACGTTTCCTTCCGAGTCTATGGCTATTCCGGCTGGCATTTCAAACTTACCGTTTGTCGTGCCCTTCGCACCAAATTCTTTTAGCCCCGCACCTGTAGGACTAAACTCCACCACGCGATGATTGTTGGCGTCGGTGACCCAGGCGTCCCCGCTTTTGTCGATCGCAACGCCGAGCGGTTCAGACAGTGTCGTCGAGCCCACCGCTTTCACAGCTTCACGGATGTATTCTCCTTTTTCGTTGAACTCAACGACGCGATTGTCTCCGGTGTCGACAACCCACACATTGCCACTTGGATCAACGGCTATCCCCTGTGGTTCTTTTAGCGCGGCAACCCCTTCGGTCCCAGCCTCGCGTACGTATTCTCCGTTTTCCTTGAACTCCTCGATACGGTTGTTTCCGGTGTCGGCAACCCACACGTTGCCTTTGGCGTCGACGGCTATCCCGTGGGGCTTGCTGAATGTGCCGGGTCCGCGGCCTTCGTATCCGAAACCTGTTAGGTATTCCCCTTGCGGATTGAACTCCGCCACGCGGTCGTTCTGGGTGTCCGCCACCCAGATATCGCCTTTTGCGTCGGTCGCGACGCCCGCGGGCATGTTCAGCTGACCACTGCCGGTCCCCTGCCATCCCGCCTGCCCATAGTACGTTGGAGTCGCTTGGAGAAAGCCTTCTGGGCGCGCGAACTCGGTAGAGGTTCCCGCGGCAACATCCCTCAAGTAGTAGGCTACGGGAACTTTTTGCCCGTTTTCTTCGGGCGACAACGTGACGTTTGCATCTCCCTGCGGAGATTCGAATTCTCCTTTTGAATTCCGTTCAAAGACTGTTTGCACACCAGTAGAGGCAGTCAACATCATACTTCCGTCCGCGAGTTCGGTGAGACTTTCGTCACCACCGAGACTCATCGCCCATTGAGGGCCGAGCGGTCCTTCCAGACCAGCTGTCAAGTTTCGCGAACTGTACGTTCTCGAAACAGAAAGGCCGGGACCCATTGACACATCGTTCGCACCAAGACTGTAGTTACCGGATTGGGGGTCGAGCGACCCCGGACCTACGCTTACGGGAGAGGCATGATGCACATAGACGACAAAATTTTTGTGGGCCTTGTTACCTGCGTTATCCGTCGCCAACACGGTGAACACATGCGGGCCCACGCTCAGCTGACCGCCGTTGACGGTCCATTCCGCGCTTGCCGTACATGGACCTGGCAAACAGGAGCCTCTGGGTTCTGTAGCTTCCGCTCCATCTATGCCGAGCTCAAGAGACTGAACCCCAGAACTTGGTGTACCGGGTTTCCCGTCTGTTGCTTCAGCCTTGAGTTTGTATACGCCTTCGCCAATCTGGTCTCCGGCAGGAAGGTTCGCAATTTTGATGTTTTCCGGCGGCGTGGCGTCCACACGTATGGTTGCATGGGTTTCTCCGGTCAGCGCGAGAGGATCTTCGGCGCGACCTTGAATAGAGTATTCCCCACTGGGCATTGGCGTATGGAACCCTGGTGTGTCAGTCAAGTACGTGAATTTTCCTTCATAATTCTCTGGGCATTGGTCCCCTTGGCAATCTTTTTCTGTGGCCATAAGAAAGACCTCGCGGGACCACGTGTTGCCGTCGGCTACAGCAAAACTCACACCTATTCCGGGGTCTTTGGCGATCATTTCGAAAGCCGTGTCAGAGTAGGGTCCGATCCAGCCTTTGCTGCCGGGATAGAGAACATTTTCCCGTTCTACTTTTATCCCATTGGGTTCGTTGATCTGGATGTTTGCGCTAGTTGTGTTGAAATGAACGCTAGGCGATTCCGTTTGGGAAATCCATACGCGCGCGTTGTACAACCAATCTTCAAATCCGCCGCCCCCTTCTTTGACTACGCGTTTTACCCAATTTACCAGGTTTTTATCGGCGCCCTGCGAAGCTTCGCATTTTGTCGTTTTGATGGCGCAGATAGTCGCGGGAAACCGTGTCGTTTCGGTATTGTTTGCGAGAAGCCCCCAATTTTCCTGCACTTTATTCGGTGCGTAAGCTTCCAAGAATGTCTCGGTTTCGGTATAGAGGTCGCGCTCCAATGTTTCGGCTTCAAATTGATAGATTTTAGACGTCCCTTGCGTTTCGTACTGATATTCCACCATTTCATTGGTGTGGATGACTCCCGTTGACCGCATCTCGACATTTTCCGGGAATTCACTTACTTCAAATGAGCCACCTGGCGACCAGTGAGCTTTCCATGCAGGATTTAAATACGGAAAGAAAGTGCCATCGATCAATTCGGGGTCTACGACCAGTGGATAGCCGAACTGCGCGGGCTGTCGCGGTACGCTGATCTTTATTATGTCCTGAGATACGACGCTCATGGAGATTGGGACTGGGGTCCCTTCGGCATCACGAGCATTCGGCGCCCCCACGACAGCAAGGGTCTGACCGTCGGCCTGGAGTCGAATCTCGTTTGTGCTCTCCTGTTCGAGGGCCGCTCCCTGGGGCATGCCGACTTTGAAATACAGGGCTTCCGGTGACCGTTCGGAGAACAGGACAGAGAAGAGCTCAAGCCCAGCCGTGGTAGGCTTTGCGAACATGCTGAGATCCTGAGCGTTTGCCGTCGCGTCTTCGGTGTCGCCATAAAAGACGCCGGCGTTATCGATCTTCCCGCCGCCTTCGAGCGCAAGCCCTTGTTCAGTGACTGGCGTCAGCGACACTTTGGTATCAGTTAGTTCCGCACCTTCTCCGATACGGCGAGGAAGCCGCACTGGGGACAGACCGAACGTAGGTTGGAATCCGTCTTGGGATTCGCGTAGCGAAAGATCGAGGGGCGCATGCCTCCCTTCTTCAGTTTCAAGCGCCAAAGGCGTAGCTGATTCGACCAATGCGCGCCTTGCGGTGCCACCGGTGTTTCCGGGTTCTGCGCCACCATTAGGTAGTTCGATCGACATTGTATAATCGTTGGGGTATCCAAGAGCCTTTTGTCCTTGAGTAAGCGACGGCGGTCCACCCGCCGATAGCTCGACTAGGCTGGGGACGACTTCCCCCAGTGTCGATTCAGCCGCCTGCGTGCTCAACCCCTCATAAGCCGTACCCGACTGTTCGCGTACGCTTGGAGCACTCACAGACGGTGCTTGGGTTTCCCCCAAAGTGGTCCCGCTCGCGGACAACATCAGCCCGCCCGAAGCCCCAAGCGAACTTCCAGACGTACCAGCGCGCACCGACTCAATCGCAGGCCGCCGCACGGTCACGCCGCGCCGCGTATCGCCTCTCTTGCGAGGGGCGTACTCGCGGTGGGGATGTGTATGGCGTCGCCCCGAGGCACCATTGCGGCGCTTCCAATGCTTCGTCGTGCTCGCCCTTGATGCCGAAGGCCGCGACGCCCCCATAGACGTAGCCACAGCCGACGTCCACAGGAGCAGCCCCACCGAACACACCACGACGCACGCCACAACGAGGCGTAACGAAACCGCCATAAGCCCGTCCTCCCTCTAGAAACCCTGTCGGGATCAACCTACACTGGACGTGGCCGCATGGGCTAGGCGTGTTTCTCATTGTTGGACGGCGTCTGAATAATCGTCTTTATCGATATCGGGTGTCGGGGTGTCGTGTACGGGGCGACCGCTCCCGTATATCGCCGCCAGCCTGCCGGCCACGACGTCCGGTGCGCAGAGCTCGCGAACGCGCTCGCGGCCGCGTGCACCGGCGGCCGCGTCGCGCCAGCGCCGGCCGACTGCCTCGGCGAGCGCTGGCGCGTCGCCGGGCTCGACCAGCCCGGCCCGCTCGACAAGCTCCGGGAGCGCTCCGATCCGGCTTGCCACCACCGGTACGCCCGCGGCCATCGCCTCGGCGGCTGCCAGCCCGAACGTCTCGGCCGAGCGCGAGGGCACGATCGCAAGCGCCGCGCCGGCGCGCAGCCGCCGCAGCTCCGCCTCGCCGACCTGTCCGGCGAAGCGCACCTCGCCGCCGTCCGCGCGCGCCCGCAGGGCCTCGCGCTCGGGACCCTCGCCCGCCACGACCAGCGGCACGCCCGCGATCCGGCACGCGTCGATCGCCACGCCGAGGCCCTTCTCCGGGGCGAGCCGCGCGACGACCAGCGCATAGCTGCCCGACGCCACGTCCGCCGCCGGCGACTCGACGAGCGCGACCGGCGGCGCCAGCACGTGTACGCGCTCGAAGTCAAGCGGCGCGCCCAGCTCGCGCAGGCGCTCGCGCGCGAACGCGCTGGGCACGATCGCGGCGTCGAGCTGCTCGCACACGCGCCGCTGCCACAGCGCCAGCGACGCGCCATAGGCAAGCGCCTCGGCGCGAGCACCGCGACAGTTGTGCAGCACGCCCGGGAGCGTGTTGCGGCCGTGGCAGCGAGTGCACTGCTCGCCGGCGGTGAAGCACACGCCGGTGGCGCACACGAGCCGGTACTGGTGCAGGTGCGCCACGACGCGCGCCCCCTGCTCGCGCGCGGCGGCGAGCGCGCGCCAGCCGAACAGCGGGCCGAGGTTGTGGGCGTGAACGACGCGCGCGCCGGTCAGGCGCACCGCCGCCGCCACCTCGCCGGGGGCGAGCCCGCCGCGCAACAGGCTGGCGGCGGCGCGCGGGGCGCCGATCCCGGCCGAGTCGCGCACCAGCAGCTCCGCGGGCTCGCCGAGCTGCTCGCGCACGAGCGTCATCAGCTCCGCCACCACGCGCTCCTCGCCGCCGGTGGTGCGATAGCGGTTGTGCAGAAACAGGATCACTCTCGCTCGCAGCCTACCCCCGCCGGGAGCGCCCGCACCTTATCGCTGTGAGCAAACCTAGACTGTGGCTGTGATGCCGCGCGATTCCAGCCAGCCTGCTGCCTCGATCGTGATACCCACGCGCGCGCGCCCCAGCTACCTGCGCGTGGCGCTCGCCTCGATCGCGCCCCAGGCCGCGAGCGCCGGCGCGGAGACGATCGTGGTCGACGACGCCGGCGCCTCGCGCGAGACGCGCTCGCTGGCCGAGCGCTTCGGCGCGCGCTACGAGCCGCACTCCGGGCCGCTCGGGCTCAACGTGGCGCGCAACACCGGGGTGGAGCGCTCGAGCGGCGAGCTGGTCGTGTTCGTCGACGACGACGTGGAGGTGTGCGACGGATGGTTGATGGCATTGCTGGCGGCCGCGCGCGAGCACCCCGAGCGGGATGTGTTCACAGGCCCGATCGTGGCGCGACTGGAAGGCTCGCGCGTGCGCGACTGCGGTCGCTCGCACCCGCCGATCACCGCGCTCGATCTCGGCCCGAGCGACACGACGACGCGCTTTGCGTGGGGCTCGAACATGGCTATCCGGCGCGGCGCGCTGGAGCGCACCGGCCCGTTCGACGTGTCGACTGGAGCACGGCGGCGACGAGCAGGAGTGGCAGGAACGGCACGGCGGGGAAGCGATGTATGTGGCGGGTGCGATGCTCCACCACCGCCGCGCCCCCGAGGACGCGCGCTTGCTCAGGCTGTGTCGCGCCGCCCACACGCGCGGGCGCGCCGCGCGCCGCTTCGACGCGTGGCGGGGGGTCGCGCCGTCGCTCGCGCGCGAGCTCGCGACGCTCGCGGGCTGCCTCGCTCACGTCGTGCGCCGCCGCTGCCCGGCGGGGCTGACGATGCTCGCCCACAGCGCGGGACGCACGCACGAGGCGCTGCGCGCCCGGGGAGGCCAGACCGATGCCGCAGCCCGGGCCTGCGCCGCGACCCGCGGCACAGACGCGACCCCGGGCACACCGACCGCCAAGACGCTCGACGCGCCGGCGTTCGGGCACTCCCCGAACGGCCATGCGACGCCCGCGGACTTCCTCTCAGGCGAAAGCGGCACCGTGGGCGGCCTCGACGCCGTGCGCCGCGCCGCGCTCGACGGCGCCGAGGACGCACTGGAAATCGCCTCGGGCATGCGCCGGCGCATCGACCTGGCGGCGCGTCGCGAGCCACCCCGGCGGCGCGTGCTGGCGCTGTGCGTGGTTCGGCCCGAGCACACCGCGCCGCTCGCTGCGCATCCGCGCGGAGCTGGCGCGCTCGCGCCACGAGGTCGAGCTGCACACCGCGGCGCCCGAGGGGTCGGGGCAAGTTCGAGAACCTCAACCTGCTGCTCGACGCGCATCCCGCCGAGGAGCACGACTGGCTGCTGGTGCTCGACGACGACATCGCGCTGCCGCACCGCTTTCTCGACCGCTTCCTGCTGCTGGCCGAGCGCTTCGGCTTCGACCTGGCCCAGCCGGCGCACCGCCGCGCCTCGCACGCCGCATGGCGCGTGACCCGCCGCCGGCCGCGCAGCCTCGCGCGCGAGACGCGCTTCGTGGAGATCGGCCCCGTGACCGCGCTCGCGCGCGCCACCTTCTCGACGCTGCTGCCGTTCCCGGATCTGCGCATGGGGTGGGGCCTGGACCTCCATTGGGCGGCGCTCGCGCGCGAGCACGGCTGGCGCTGCGGCACGATCGACGCCACCCCGATCGCCCACCGCCTCGCACCCGCCGCGAGTGCCTACTCGCGCGAGCAGGCGCTCGCCGAGGCACGGTCGTTCCTCGCCGAGCGCCCGTATCTGAGCGCGAGCGAAGCCCAGCAAACCCTCGTCACGCACAGGCGCCTGTGAGCGCGCGACCCGCCACTCGCCTCGCGGCGTGGGAGCGATCGTGAAGGTCGCCGTCGTCGCGGAGTTCTACCCTCGCCAGTCAGACCCGGTGTTGGGGGTTTGGGCTCATCGCCAGGCGCTCGCAGCGCGCGAGGCTGGAGCGGAGGTTCGCGTGGTGGTGCTCCACCGGCTGGTACCGCCGCGCGCGTCGTTCGGACGCGGCTCGGGCGGCCCGGCGCGCGCTCTGCGCTCGCTTGCAAGCGAGCCCAGCAGGCAAACCCTCGACGGGCTGGAGGTGGACTACGTGCGCTATGTCTCGCCGCCGCGCTCGAGCTCCTACCCGGCCTGGGGCGCATGGGCGGCACCGGCGCTCGGCCTGGCGCTGCGCCGCATGCGACGCTCGTTCGAGTTCGACCTGATCCACGCCCACAATGCCGTGCCCGCCGGCGATGCCGTGCGCCGCTTGCACACACGCGTGCCGCTGGTCGTATCGGTGCACGGCGGCGATGTGCTCCACACCGCGCCCCGCGGCGAGGCGGGTGCGCAGGCGGTGCGACGCACGTTCGAGGCGACCGCGACCGTCCTGGCGAATAGTCGCGGGATCGCGGAGCTCGCGAGCTCCTACGGCGCGAGCGACGTGCGCGTGGTGCACCTCGGCGCGGACCTGCCCGCCCGGGCCGCGTCCGCGATTGGCACGGCGCTCGCGGACGGGCCGACCCCCGCGGAACCCGGCGCGAGCCCGACCGCCGCCGAGCGCGCCGAGCGCCGGCGAGCGGCCCCCTCGCTCGTGACGGTTGGCCATCTCGTCGCGCGCAAGCGCCACGCCGACGTGCTGCGCGCGCTGGCGGTGCTCGCCAAGCGCCATCCGACGCTGCGCTACGCGATCGTCGGCGACGGTCCCGAGCGTGTCGCCCTCGAAGGGCTGGCGGCGCGACTGGAAGTTGCCGAGCGCGTCGACTTCTACGGGCAGCTGGCGCACGAGCAGGCGCTCGAGCGGGTGCGCGCGTGCACGCTGTTTGCGATGCCCTCGACCGAGGAGGCGTTCGGCGTCGCCTACATCGAGGCGATGGCAGGCGGCATTCCCGCGATCGGCTGCCGCGGCGAGCCCGGACCGGAGGAGATCGCGGCGGCCGGCGATGGCTTCGTGCTCGTGCCGCCGGGCGACATCGAGCGCCTGACCCAGCGCATCGACGAGCTGCTCTCAGACCCGCAGCGACTGCGCGAGGCGGGCATTCGCGCGCGCGAGACGGTGGCCGCCAACTTCACCTGGGAGCGCTGCGGCGAGCAGACGCTTGCCGCATACGAACATGCTTGCCTGCACCCCGTCGTGGGGTGTGCCCTTCAGGGCGTGCTTGCCCGAGCACCCGCTGCCGAGGCCTCTGCGGGCGCCGACGCGAGCGCATCGGTCGGGGACGCCGGCGCACGCCGATGAAGCCGGTGCTGTTCGTCACCGGCCACGCGCCGGCCTATCGTGTCGGCGCGTTTGCGCGCCTGAGCGAGCTGGAGCAGGTCGAGTTCGCGCTGTTCGGGGGGCGCCTGAAGCACGGCGGCGGCGGCGGCGACGTGCAGCTGGCATTCCCCCACCGCCGCGTGCGCGAGAGCGAGCTCTACGGGCTTGCCGGCAGTGGGCGCTATCGCGCGGTGGTGTGCTCGACCGCGGGGCGAATCGCACTGCCGGCGGCATGGGCGGGCGCTCGACGCGCGCGCGTGCCGAGGATCCTGTGGGCATCGCTGTGGGCGCACCCGCGCAGCGCGCCGCACGCGCTCAGCTATTTCGTGTTGCGACACATGTACCGCTCCGCCGACGCCGTCGTGACGTATGGACCACACGTCGGCGAGTACGTTCGAGGGCACGGCGCGCGGCGCGTGCACGTCGCCCCGCAGGCCGTCGACAACGCCTTCTGGAGATCGCCCGAGACGAGCCTTCCGAACGATCCAAGATGGCCGGGCGAGGCTGGCGCGAAGTTCTTGTTTGCGGGTCGTCCGGCTCGGGAAAAGGGATTGGGGGTGCTCGCCCAGGCCTGGAGCATTTCGGGCCTGAAAGCGCCTACCGCCGCGCTCGTCCTCGTCGGTGCGGGATCCACCCCCCCTTGGGTCCCCGCCGGCGGCGCGGTGGTGTGTTTGCCGGCGGTCTCGGCGGAGACGTTGCGCAACTTCTATGCGGCAAGCGACGTTCTGGTCGTACCGTCGATTCCGACGCGCACCTTTCGCGAGCCATGGGGGCTCGTTGTCAACGAGGCGATGAATCGTGGACTTCCAGTAATCGCGAGCGACGCGGTCGGCGCCGCCGCCGGGGGGCTCGTGCGCGACGGGCACAACGGTCTGATCGTGCCCGCTGGCGACCCCGCGGCGCTCGCCGGCGCGCTGAGGCGGCTGGCAGGCGACCCCGCCCTGCGGGCACGCATGGGCGAGGCGGGACGGCGCGATGTGCTCGCCTACGACTACGACGCGTGGGCGAGCGGATTCTCGGCCGCGCTGGCCGAGCTGGGGTGCTCGCTCCCGCAGGCGCAAGCTGCCGGGGGGACGGTGAGATAGCGTTTGGGTCTCTTGGACGGGGTGTGGGTCAGATTCTCCAGAGGCTTCGCGCCGGCGCTCGTGGCGCTTGCGCTGCTCGGCTTCGCCTCCCCGGCGCAGGCCAACCAGGCGCAGACGATCCTCGAAAAGTGCGGTCACGGCGAATCCTTCAGCGGCTACAGCCAGCAGGCATATCGCGAAGCTCTCAAACAGATGACAACCACAGGAATCCAGTACGACGGAGAATGCGAAGAAAAGATCCGCAAGGCCGAGGAAGCCGCGGCCGGCAGCGGCACCGGCGCGGCGGCCGGCACACCCTCCGCGAACGTCGCCACCCCGCTGACGCCGGCCGAGCGGAGCGCGGTGCAGAGTGCGCATCGCAACGGCTCGGCACCGGTCCAGGTGGGCGGCGAGCCGGTACGCCCCGGCGTCGTGCACGCCAACATCGCCTCGGCCGCGAGCACGCTGCCCAATTCGCTGTTTGCCGTGCTCGCGTTCATGCTCGCCGGCGCCGTCGCGCTGGCCGCGGTGGAGGCTCGCAAGCGTGTTCGCGCACGCCACCGCGACTGAGGCCCTGTGAGCATGTCCGCACAGACCGTCACCGCCAAGCACCAGGTCGTCGTGCTCCCCGAGCGGCCGGCCGGCAGGCCGACGCAAGCGGCGAGCAGTCCGCCGCGGCCGGGAGCGATCGCGGTCGCGACGCTGGCGGTCGCGGGGCTGCTGTGTCTCGCGACGTTCCTCGCCGGCGGCGGGCTGAACCTCGCGCCGATGACGACCCTGGAGCTGATCGTCACGCTGCTGGCGGGGGCGGTTGTCGCCGCGGCGCTGGTGCTCGCGCCGCCCGGCACCCGCTTCTACGGCCTGTGGTCGATCGGCCTGCTGCTCGCCTTCACGGCACTCACGGGCCTGTCGGTCGTGTGGTCGGTCGCGCCCGACGCGAGCTGGCAGGACGCGGGGCGAATGCTCGCCTACAGCGGCGTGTTCGCGGGCGCGGTGGCGGTTGCGCGTCTGGCGCCCGTGGGCTGGCGCGCGCTGCTCGGCGGGATCGTGCTCGCCGCCGTGCTGGTGTGCGCGTATGCGCTGCTCACGAAGGTGCTGCCAAACGAACTGGCCGTCAGCGCCGAAGCGAACTTCTATGCGCGCCTGCAAGAACCGTACGGCTACTGGAACGCGATCGGTCTGACCGCCGCGATGGGCGCGATCGGCTGCCTGTGGCTGGGCGCCAGGCGCGCCGGGCACGCGCTGCTGAGCGCGCTCGCCTATCCGGCGATGGGCCTGACGCTCGTCACGCTGATGCTCGCCTACTCGCGCGGTGCGCTGGCGGCGATGCTGGTTGGCGTCGCGGTGTGGATGTGCATCGTGCCGCTGCGCCTGCGCGGCGCGCGCGTGCTGCTCCTCGGCGGGCTCGGCGCCGCACCGATCGTCGGCTGGGACTTCTCCAGGCACGCGCTCTCCAGCGAAGGCATCGGGCTGGCGGCGCGCACCAGCGCCGGACACCAGCTCGGTGTGCTGCTCGGCGCGATGCTGGTCGTGCTGAGCCTCGCCGGCATCGCGATCGGGTTCTTCGGCGACCGGCGCGCACCGTCCGCCTCCACGCGCGACGCGGTTGGAATCGCGCTGGCGGTGCTGCTCGCCCTGGTGGTGCTGGCCGGCGTCGGCGGCCTCGCCGCCAGCAGACGAGGCCTCACCGGCACGATCTCCCACGACCTGTCCTCGCTGACGAACCCGAACGCGCGGGTGCCGGCCAACACGCCCGGCCGGCTCACGGCCGTCGGCAGCGTGCGGGCGCGCTACTGGAAGGAGGCGCTGGAGGTGTTCGAAGCCCACCCGCTGCTGGGCGCCGGCGCCGCCGGCTATGCAACCGCGCGGCTGCGCTATCGCACACAGGACCTCGACGTGCGCCAGGCCCACGGGTACGTGGTGCAAACCCTCGCGGACCTGGGACTGCTCGGGCTGGCGCTCACGCTCGCACTGCTGTTCGCATGGGCGCTTGCCAGCGGGCGCGCCACGCACCCGTTCAACCGTCGCTGGAGCGCACGGCGCTCGCCGCCGGCGCTTGCGTGGCGCAGGGTGCCCCTCGCCTATACGCCCGAGCGCGTTGGACTGCTGAGCATGCTGTGCGTGGTCGTGACGTTTGGCGTGCACTCGTTTGCCGACTGGACCTGGTACGTGCCCGGCGACGCGTTCGTGGCGCTGCTGTGCGCCGGTTGGCTGGCCGGTCGCGGACCGCTGCCGGCGGGCAATCTCGAGGAGCCTGCGGGCGCGCCGAGCGCGGAGCGCAGCCCGCTCGCCACCTTCCAGGCGTCGGACACGCCGGGAACCTCGCGGCCCGCGGCGGGCGCACACGGGGCCGTGCGCAGACGCCCACCGTCGGCGCGCGAGCTCGGGCCGGTGCGCGTCGGCGTGGCGATCGCGGTCGTCGCGGGGGCGCTGCTGGCGGCCTGGACGGAGTGGCAGCCGCAGCGCTCGGTCGACGCGTCCGAACAGGCGGTCGCGCTGGTCAAGCAGAACCCGCAGGCAGCGCTCGATGCGGCGCAGGCCGGCGTCGAACGCGACCCGCTTTCGGCGCTCGCCCTGTTCAGGCTGGCGGCGATCGAGCACGCGATCGGGGAGCGCGCGCTTGCGCGAGCGACGCTGCAGAAGGCGGTGCGGCTGCAGCCCTCCAATCCGGAAACCTGGTTGACCCTCGGCGAATACGACCTTGCGAGCGACCCGCGCGCGGCCGTCGGGGAGCTGCGCGCCGCCGTCTATCTGAACC
The DNA here is from genome assembly GCA_963831995.1 of uncultured Solirubrobacterales bacterium. Classification (GTDB taxonomy): domain Bacteria; phylum Actinomycetota; class Thermoleophilia; order Solirubrobacterales; family Solirubrobacteraceae; genus Palsa-744. Next base: position 528,847 of record CAWHSI010000005.1, read on the forward strand.
CCGAGTCGATCCCCGCGCAGAACGCCTATGTGCAGGCGCTGCAGGCGACCGGCAGCGCGAGCACCACAGCGAGGAGGGCGAGCGCGACGGTTCGCGCCACGAACCGCGCCAGGGGCGCGAGGGGCGCGAGCGCCACCGCGGCCACGCTCGGAGTCCCCGGCTCGCTCGCGCTGGCCGAGCGCCGCGCCGCTCAGAAGCGCGCGCGCGTGGCGCTGGCGAGCAGCACGCGCCGCGCGCCCGGAAGACCGCCCGCGCCGCGCACCGCCACGCCCTCGAAGCCGAAGTCGTAGAGCAGGGCGGCGAGGCTGCCGCGCGTGTAGAAGCGCAGGTGGTCGGCGCGCGGATCGAAGCCGCGCTCGAACGCGCCGCGGCTGAGCCCCATCCACAGCCGCACGATCGGTCCATGGTCGGGGGTGCTGAGCGCGAGCGTGCCGCCCGAGCGCAGCACACGGCGCAACTCCGAGAGCCAGCCCGCGGTGTCGGCGATGTGCTCGATCGTCTCGCCCGCCCACACCAGGTCGAAGCTCGAGTCCTCGAGCGCCAGCGGCGCTTCGGGCTCCACCAGCCGTGCCTGCAGCTGCGGGTGCAGCGCACGCGCGCGGCGCAGCGGCTCCTCGGCGACGTCGATCGCGAGCACCTCCGCCCCGCCGCGAGCGAGCAGGGCCGCGAAGTGGCCCTCGCCGCAGCCGACGTCGAGCACACGCGGAGCGCGATCGAGCGAGGTGCGCGCACGGGCGAGGCACTCGAGCAGGAACGCCTCGCGCAGCCTCGCGTCGGCGGGCGGCAGTCGCTCGGGAACGCCGTTCCACACCGCTTCGTGGTAGCCGCGCGAGGGCATTGCCGAGAAGGCTAGCCTCTGCGAGGCCCCCGGAGACCAGTGCCCCTGAGGGCGCCCCGCGCGAGCGCGGGGCGCGTCGCGCCGCCAGCAGCCTGGAAACAGCGAGAGAATTCTCGACCGACCCTCGCATATCGCGCCGCTAGCGACTATGGTCTGGGCCGTGCGCGTCTTGTGGTTGGGACAGACGTGAAGGGGACACGCGGGTCAAGCTCGCGGTCGGGCGCCGCGAGCGCGACGCGAATCGCCTTCGACAGCCGACCCGCCGGCGATGTGCGCGGCGTCGGACGCTACACGCGCTGCCTGCTGAGCGCCCTGCGCGAAACCGCCGCGGAGAACGTGGAGCTCGTCGAGACGCATCGCCCTCGTCGCGCCGCCGTGTTCCACTCGCCGTGGATGGAGGGCGCGATCCTGCGCTGCCCGTGCCCGATGGTCGTGACGCTGCACGATCTCTCTGCGCTGAAGCGCGCCAGCGAGCACCTGCGCACGGGCGTGCGCCTGCGTCTGCGCCAACTGGCGGTGCAGCGCGCCGTGCGCACGATCGTGCCGACCGAGGCCGTTGCCCGCGACGCCGTCGAGCAGTTCGGGCTGCAGCGCGAGCGGATCGCCGTGATCCCCGAGGCGCCCGACCGCTCGATGTACGCACGCTCGGAGGAGGAGGTGTCGCGCGTTCGCGAGCGCTTCTCGCTGCCGGAGCGCTACCTGCTGTGGGTGGGCTCGCTGCGCCACCCCGACCCGCGCAAGCACGTCGCCAAGCTGGTCGCCACGCCGCGCGAGCTGCCGCTCGTGCTCGTCGGCCCGACACGCCAGTGGGCGCACGAGCTGCCCGACGTGATCCTCACCGGAGAGGTCTCAGACGAGCACCTCGCGGCGATCTACAGCGGCGCGCACGCGCTCGTGCTCGCCTCCGAGGACGAGGGCTTCGGCCTGCCCGCCGTCGAGGCGCTCGCGTGCGGGGCGCCGGTCGCCGCCTGCGCGGTGCCCGCCTTGCGCGAGGTGCTCGGCGAGCGCGCCGCATTCGTCGAGCGCGGCGACTTCAAGGCGCTGATCGAAAGCGCCGAGCGTTCCCGCCGGCCCGCACCCGCGCCGCCACAGTGGACCTGGCAGGACGCGGCCAGATCGACGCTCGAGGTCTACCACGAAGCGATCGCATTCGCGAGCGGCGGCGACTCGCAGCCGCTCGGCTGGGGCCTGGGCGAGGTGCGGGCGGGGCTGGAGCTGGAGTAGGGCCACCGGCGCGGCTCGTTTGGATGGGCCGCTGTCACCCACCAAACGCTGCTGGAGATCCCGGGGCAGGGCCGGAGCGACCCGTTGGATGGCCGTCGCCCCGCCGGACGGCTGGCCGCCCTATGATGGACACATGAGCGGACAATGCCAAGGGACATTTGAGGCACTGAAATATACCATGGCGCCATGACCGGAGGGCGGCGAGAGTACGAGACGACTCATCCGCATATCGATTTCAGGCTGCGGCTGGACAAGCCGAACGTTGCGCTATGGCTGCTCCTGGGCGAGGCCAAGTCCAAGAGCGCTCACATCGCGCGGACGCTGCTACACCCCGATCGCAGCCACGAGCTCATGCAGGTCTTCCTGACCAAGGGCGTGCTTGCGACGACAGCCATCGAGGGCAACACGCTCTCCGAGGATGAGGCTCGCGAAGTCGTCGAAGACAGATCCAAGCTGCCACCGTCGAAGCAGTACCTGGCGCGAGAGATCCGCAACGTGATCGACGCGTACAACGAAGTGGTGGATGCGGTCCTGGAGGCGCCCGACGCGAAGCTCACGCCGGAGCTGTTCAAGCGATGGAACGCCTCGATCCTGAGGGGCCTCGACGTCGAGGAGGGCGTCCGACCCGGGCGGTTTCGCGAAGACAGCGTGGTTGTAGGCAACTACCGTGCGCCGCCGGCCGGGGACGTGGAGTTCCTGATGGGGCGCTTGTGCGATTGGCTCAACGGCGACGATTTCAAGGCGCCCGATCGACGCCCGGAGCTGCGCGGCGCGCTCGTCGTCATCAAGGCCGTCGTCGCCCACCTGTACCTGGTCTGGATCCATCCGTTCGGGGACGGCAACGGACGAACCGCCAGGCTGCTCGAGCTGCAGCTCCTGCTGGCCGCCGGCTTTCCGACGCCGGCGACGCAGCTGCTGAGCAACCACTACAACCAGACCAGGTCCGAGTATTACCGGCAGCTGAGTGCGGCTGGACGGACGGGCGATCCACTGCCGTTTGTGACATACGCGCTGCGCGGCTTCGTCGACGGGCTGGCCGAGCAGCTCGAGCTGATCTTTGCCTGGCAGCGCGAAGACCGCTGGGAGCAGTACGTGTATCAACAGTTCGGGGAGCTTCGCAGCGAAGCAGACCGTCGCCGTCTCAGGCTGGTGCTCGAGGTGTCTCGAACAGCGCGCGATCGCGGCGAGGCGGTGCCCAGAGGCGAGATGCGCTGGCTCACGCCCAAGCTGGCGATGGCGTACGACAAAAGGACCGAGAAGACGCTGACTCGCGATCTCAACGAGATCAGGGATCTGAACCTGCTGATACGCGCCGGCGGTGGCTATCTACCCAACGAATCTGTGCTGCTCGGGTTGTTGCCCAAGTCCGTGGACGGCGTCCTCTTGAACGAGCGCATGTCCCTGGTGGAGAACGAAGCGCATGTGGCGGTCGCTTCGCCGGAGGAGGGCCGCTAATAGGCCCCGCGCTGCATGATCACGGCCGGGATCGTCTTCAGGATGATCGCGAGGTCGAGTGCCAGCGACCAGCGCTCGAGGTAGATGAAGTCGAGGTGGACGAGGTCGTCGAAGTCGAGCTCGGAGCGGCCGGAGACCTGCCACAGGCCGGTGATGCCGGGGAGCACGAGGTAGCGCTTGCGGTGCCAGTCGGCCAAAAGCTCGAAGTCGCGCTCGGGGAGCGGGCGCGGGCCGACGAGCGACATCTCGCCGCGCAGCACGTTCACCAGCTGGGGCAGCTCGTCGAGCGAGAAGCGGCGCAGAAGGCGCCCGACCGGCGTGAGACGCGGGTCGGCGCGAATCTTGAACAGCGCGCCGCTCGCCTCGTTCAGATCCTCCAGGTCCGCCTGGCGCTGCTCGGCGTCGCAGTACATGGTGCGGAACTTCAGGCACGCGAACGGCAGCTGGCCGATGCCGGGACGCATCGAGCGGTAGAACACGGGGCCACGCGAGGACAGCCGCACGGCGAGCACGATCAGGACCAGCAGCGGGCTCAGCAGGATCAGCAGCAGCGTCGAGGCGAACAGGTCGAAGCTGCGCTTGAGGGCGAAGTCGATGCCCTCGAACACGGGCGGACCGAGCTCGAACAGCGGTACCGACTGGCCGGGCACGAACTCGGCGCGCTGCACCAGGATCTCCATCGTGGAGGGCGCGATGCGTACGCGCACGCCGCGGCGGTGGCACTGGTCGACGAGCTCGACGGCCCGCTCCTGGGGGAAGTCGGGGTCGGCGATGATGACCTCGTCGACCCGCTCGGCGGCGATCACGGCCTGCAGGTGCTCGAGCGTGCCCAGGCAGCGCACCCCGTTGGGCGGCAGCGGCTCGGGCGAGACGAAGCCGACCACTTCGATCGGCGAGCGCGGCGCGTCGGCGAGCGCGTGGGCGACGTCGTGGATGTGCTTGCCGGTGCCGACCAGCACCGCGCGGCGCTGGTAGCCGGCCGCGTGCAGGATCGCACCGGTGGCGCGCTCGTAGAGGTAGCGCAGCGAGGAGATGTAGAAGAGGGCGAAGGCGAGCGAGCCGTAGAAGATGTAGTAGCTGGAGAAGTGTTCGCCGCTGACGACCGCAAAGAGCAGCGCGACGAACGCGACCTGGAAGAGCGAGCCGACGATGCGCGAGAGGCCCGGACGCTGCGAGCGCTCGGCATACAGACCCGAGCGGGCGAACAGCAGCGCGGTCAGCAGATAGGCGAAGGCAAGGTTTGCGCGCGTGCCCTCATACGCGTTGTGCGCGCTGAAGCTCGAGAGCAGCGCCGCCTTCAGCGCCAGCGCCGTAAAGATCGCGAGCGAGAGGCCGATCAGGTCGAGTGCCAGCAGGGAGACGACGCGCAGCGCGCGGCGCATCGTGTCCATGCGCAACAGAAACGACAGTGCCGGCGGGCGCTTGCTGCGCATGTCGCGATCGCTCCGCGGCGGCGGGTCGATCGGGGACGGCGCCGGCGAGTTCGGCTCGCGCGCGGAGCCCAACTGCGCACCGGCACGGGCGCCCACGGCCGGGCGGCCGGGGCGACCGGTGCGCGGAGCGTCCGGGGAACGAACTCCCATCTCGGACTTCACAACAGTTGAGTTTCCCGTATGTAGCGGTCAGCAACCAACGGGCAGGACACATGCGCGCCAAGGTGGCCATGTGTCTGGGCGGCTGCTGGGCGGTCGGAAGCCGTTTGGGCGGCCGTGCTCAACCGACCAGCTGCTCGATTCCGGAGGTATCGATCGTGCGCCGCAGGCCGTCGCGCAGGCTCACCTCGGGTGCCCAGCCGAGCAGCTCGCGCGCAAGGGAGATGTCGGGCCGGCGCTGCTTGGGATCGTCGACCGGCAGCGCCTCGAAGAGGATCTCCGACTCCGCGCCCGTGACCTCCTTCACAGCTTCGGCCAGTTCGAGCAGCGTGTACTCGTCCGGGTTGCCGATATTGCACGGCTCGTGATAGCCGGACTCGGCCAGCGCGATCAACCCGCGGATGAGGTCGCTGACGAAGCAGAACGAGCGCGTCTGGGAGCCGTCGCCGAAGACGGTCAGCGGCCGGTTGGCGAGCGCCTGGCGCAGGAACGTGGGGATCGCGCGGCCGTCGTGCGGGCGCATGCGGCTGCCATATGTGTTGAAGATGCGCACGATCGCGGTGTCGACGCCCTGCTGGCGGTGGTAGGCCATCGTCAGCGCCTCCGCGTAGCGCTTGGCCTCGTCGTAGACGCCGCGCGGGCCGATCGGGTTGACATGACCCCAGTAGCTCTCCGACTGGGGGTGCTCGAGCGGGTCGCCGTAGACCTCGCTGGTGGAGGCAATCAGAAAGCGGGCGCGATGGCGCTTGGCCAGGCCGAGCGTGTGATGGGTGCCGTAGGAGCCGACCTTCAGCGTGTGCAGTGGCAGACGCAGGTAGTCGATCGGCGAGGCCGGCGAGGCCAGGTGGTAGACGAAGTCGACCTGCTCGTCGATCTCATAGGGCTCGATGATGTCCACGTTTACGTGGCGAAAGCGCTCGGGGTCGCGGATGTGCTCGATGTTCGCGAGCGAACCGGTCTCCAGATTGTCGACGCAGATCACCCGGTGGGCGCGCGCGAGTAGCTCATCACAGAGGTGCGAGCCGAGGAAGCCGGCGCCGCCGGTGACAAGACACGTCGACACGGCCCGCACGATACCGGCTTCGCCCGCCAAATATGATCTGCTTGTGGCGATGACCGACAACAGCGCGAATGCCGAGCGCCAGGAGCGCCTCACCGTGGCGCCGATCGTGGGCCCCGAGGACCCCCGCCGCTTCACCGACTCCGGCATCGAGATCGCGCCGCTGTACGACGAGCGCGATCTGCCCGCCGAACTCGATCTCGGCGAGCCGGGAGCGTTTCCGTATACGCGCGGAGTGCACCGCGAGATGTACCGCAAACAGACGTGGACGATGCGCCAGTACGCGGGGTATGCCTCGGCGAAGGAGTCGAACGAGCGCTACCGCTACCTGCTCTCCAAGGGCTCGACCGGACTCTCGATGGCCTTCGACCTGCCCACCCAGCTCGGCCTCGACTCCGACAACCCGCGCTGCCTCGGCGAGGTGGGCCGCACGGGTGTGGCGATCGACACGATCGACGACATGCGCACCGCCTTCGACGGGATCCCGCTGGATCAGGTGTCCACCTCGATGACGATCAACGCCCCCGCCGCGTGCCTGCTGCTGCTCTACGAGCTGGTCGGCGAGGAGCAGGGCGTTCGGTCCGAGCAGCTGCGCGGCACCACTCAGAACGACGTGCTCAAGGAGTACATCGCGCGCGGCAACTACATCTACCCGCCCGCGCCCACGATGCGGCTGACAACCGACCTGTTCCAGTACTGCAACGAACGCGTGCCGAGATGGAACACGATTTCGATTTCCGGGTACCACTTCCGCGAGAAGGGGTGCAGCGCCGTGCAGGAGGTCGCCTTCACCCTCTCCTCCGGGATCGCCTATGTGACGGCGGCGATCGAGAAGGGCCTCGACGTGGACGACTTCGCGCCTCGCCTGGCGTTCTTCTTCAACGGTCACAACAACGTTTTCCAGGAGGTCGCGAAGTTCAGGGCGGCGCGCAGGATGTGGGCGCACATCATGAGCGAGCGCTTCGGCGCGAGGAACCCGAAGTCCACGATGCTGCGCTTCCACACGCAGACCGGCGGCGTGACGCTCACCGCCCAGCAGCCTGAGAACAACATCGTCAGGGTCGCCCTGCAGGGGTTCGCGGCCGTCTGCGGAGGCACGCAGTCGCTGCACACCAATGGCTTCGACGAGGCCCTGGCGCTGCCGACCGAGCACGCGGCCAAGATCGCGCTGCGCACCCAGCAGATCCTTGCGTATGAGTCCGGCGCGGCCGACACCGTGGACCCGTTCGCGGGGTCCTACTTCGTGGAGTCGCTGACCGACGAGATCGAAGCGCGAGCGAACGAGCTGATCGCGAAGGTGGACGCGCTCGGAGGCAGCGTCAACGCGATCCAGTTCATCACCGGCGAGATCGACGAGTCCGCGTGGGGATATCAGGAGCGCTATCGCATCGGCCAGGACATCGTGGTAGGCGTCAACAAGTTCGAGGAGGAGGACCTGGAGGTGCCCGACCTGCTGCGCGTCGACCCCGAGTCCGAGCGCGAACAGGTCGAGCGATTGAAGGCGTTTAAGGCAAGCCGCGACCAGCCGCTGGCCGACAGGCGCCTGGAGGAGCTGCGCGAGAGAGCGCGTGGCAGCGAGAACCTGCTGCCCGCGATCCGCCAGGCGCTGAAGGACCGCTGCTCGCTGGGCGAGGTGTGCGGGGCGATGCAGGACGTGTTCGGCAAGTACGCGCCCACCTTTTAGGCGAGTACGCTGGATAGCGATATGAGCCAGGGCTACCGAGTCGCCGTCGTCGGCGCCACCGGACAGGTGGGCACGCTGATGCTCCAACTGCTGCGCGAGCGCGAATTCCCTGCGCGGGAGGTCGTGCCGTTCGCCTCCGAGCGCTCGGCCGGCAGGGAGATCGAGGGCGTCGGCGTCGTGCAGCCGCTCAACGAGGACACGATCCAGGGCTTCGACCTGGCGCTGTTCTCCGCCGGCGGATCGACCTCCGGCGAGTGGGCGCCGCGCTTCGCAGGAGCCGGCGCCGTGGTCGTCGACAACAGCTCGAAGTGGCGCATGGACGACGAGGTCCCACTGGTCGTGGCCGAGGTCAACCCAGATGCGCTGGCCTCCCACCACGGGATCGTCGCCAACCCCAACTGTTCCACGATGCAGATGGTCGTGGCGCTCAAGCCGCTGTACGACGCCGCCGGCATCGAGCGCCTGGTCATCTCCACCTACCAGGCCGTCTCGGGCACCGGCAAGAAGGCGGTGGACGAGCTGCTCGACCAGTCGCACGCCCTGCTGCACGAGCGCGAGATCGAGCCGCCGCGCAGCTATGCCCACCAGATCGCCTTCAACGCGCTCCCCCATGCGGGCTCGTTCGCGCCGGGCGAGGACCACACCGACGAGGAGCGCAAGCTGATCGACGAGACGCGCAAGATCCTGGGCGATCCGGCGATCCGCGTGAGCGCCACGTGCGTGCGGGTGCCCGTCGTCAACGGCCACTCCGAGGCCGTCAACGTGCAAACGCGCGAGCCGCTCAGCCCCGAGCGGGCACGCGAGCTGTTGCGCGCCGCGCCCGGCGTCACGGTCGCCGACGACCCCGCTGCCGCGCTGTACCCGCTGGCCACGCTCGCCAGCGGCCACGACGAGGTGTTCGTGGGGCGCATCCGCCGCGACCCGGGCCACGAGCGGGCCCTGGACATGTGGATCGTCGCCGACAACCTGCGCAAGGGCGCCGCGACCAACGCGGTGCAGCTGGCCGAGCTGCTGCACGAGCAAGGGTTGATCGCGCCGCGGGGCGCGACCGCCGCGGCGTAGCGAGCATCCGCCCGGCGCTGGCAACCACGGCCCACGCCGTCGTCTTCTACGGCTCGGGCCAGGCCCGCAACAGCTCGTCGGGCGAGACCTCGACGTCGAGCCCGGCGTCGGCCGCGAAACCGCGACGCGAGACGCCCACGAGCCGGCTCTCGGCCGCCCCGGGCACCTTGCCGCGCGCCTCGATCAGGCGCTGGGTATCTCGGCGGGAGAAGGCAGCGTTTTCGCGCCACTTGATCGAGCCGACGAACGACACGGAGCTGGGTTGGGACTCGGCCGCTCCCACCAGATCGACCTCGGGATCGTTCGTACGCGTCCAGTAGGCGCCCACGTATCGGGCGTCCCCGAAGCGCTTGTCCGGAAGCAGGCGCTCCACCGAACGCCGGACGATCGGCTCGATCGCGACTCCCCGGAAGGTGGGCCAATCGCGATCGATGCGCGCGAGCAGCAGGTCGCTTCGCCCTCGATCGATCTCATCGACGGCCGGACCGACGAACCGCAACCAGAAACGCAGATAGGGATCCGCGATCCAGTAGCGCTTGTTCTTGCGACCGGGCGGCGCGGCAAACGGTAGGCGCGCATGAATGATCTCCTTTTCGGTCAGCGCCGCCAGGGCCAAGCTGAGCCTGGAGTTGTTGACCACGCCGCTGCGCTCGCCGATCGCGGTGAAAGCCATCTCGCCGTGTCCGATCGCTTCGAGTACGGCGCGTGTCTGCAGTTCGGCGGGAAACTCCGCATCGAGAATGCGCATGCCATCCACGACAAGCGGGCTCGAGGAGTCCACGAGCGCCCGCTCCAGGAACTGCCGGCGATTCAGACGCGCCGGCCAGGAGCGCGCGATGACCGGAAGACCGCCCACGATCACATAGCGGTCGAATGCCTCCACGGCGCTCAGATCGCTGAGCGCGCCAATGTCGCGCGGGCTGAAGGGACGAACGACCAGCTCGCGTGTCGGGCGGGCGAACAGCTCGGCGGGATGCTGCGTGAGGGCGCGCATCATGCGCACGTCGCTGCCGATGCAGACGAGCAGAACCGGGCGGCGGCGCAGCTCGCGATCCCATGCCTCCTGGATGTCGGCTGGTACCCCCCGATCCGCCTCGACCAGATAGGGCAGCTCGTCGATCACGATCACCGCCGGGCGCTCGCGCGTGGCTTCTCCAGACGCCAGCCGAAGAGCGGCAGGCCAGCCGTCGAACCGAGCGCCTTCGCGGACGGCCTCAGCGACCGGCAGCGTCGAATCTTCCAAGGCCGTCCGAAACCGCCCCAGAGCTTCCGCGCCGGATCGGCGGGGCGCCTGGTAGAAGACGTAGCGCTGCCCAGCGCCCTCGACGAACTCCTGCACGAGCCTGGACTTCCCAACACGGCGCCGACCGGAGATCCAGACGAATCGCCCCTCGCCCGTTTCTTTTACATGCGCAAGCTCCTCGGCAAGAATCTCGAGCTCGCTTTTGCGCCCGACAAATACATCTCCGGCGTTCATCAAAGAAAGTATATCGAAAAATACTTTCCTAGAAAATACTTTGCTTTGGAAAAGTATTTCTCCAGGAACCTAACATCGCAGGAGGTCGATCGAAAGCAAGCGTCGTTCCAGGAGGACTCCGGCGAGATCGCTCGAAACCCGGGGTCGATGAGCGTCTCGACCGAGGTGCAACGAACCCTCGTGAAGTCGCCGCCCGAGCTGTGGGCGGAGCTCAGCGATGCCGCTGCCCTCGCGCGCCACCTTGGCGAGCTGGGCGAGATCCGCATCGTCAACGTCGAGCCCGAGACGAAGGTCGAGTGGGAAGCGGACGACGCCAGCGGCGTGGTGGAGCTCAAGCAGTCCGGCTGGGGCACGAAGGTCACGCTGTCCGTCACACGCACTCCGCCCGCGCCGCGGGAGCCTGCGTCCGAGCCCGAAGCGATCGCGGAGTCAGGGCCAGAGCCGGTTGCGACGGCCGAGCCGGGGCGCGAGCCGATCGCCATCGAGCCCGAGGCGGCTGCGAGCACCGTCGAGCCCGAGCCCGAGCCGATCGCCGTCGTGGACGAGCCGGCTGCGAGCACCGTCGAGCCCGAGCCCGAGCCGGAGCCGATCTCGGTCGAGCCCGAGGCGGTGGCCCCAGAGCCCGAGCCGCAAGTTGGATTCTTTGCGCGACTCTTTCGCAAACGCAAGACAAAGCCAAAGGCAGTCGTCGAGGAGCCGGAGCCGCAGTTGGTCGCACCGGCGGCGCCAGAGCCGGAGATCGAGCTCGTCGCGCTCGCCGCGCCAGAGCCGGTCTACCCCGATCCGCCGCCTCGGACCGAGGCGGGGGCACCGGCCGAGGGCCTGACCACCGAACTCGAGTCCCTGGAAGCGCAAATGGCCGCGGAGACAGCCGAGCTGCTCACCGGCGTGCTGGATCGCCTGGGCGCCGCCCATCACAGGCCGTTCTCGCGGGGGTGAGTTCGCCACCTCGGTCGCGTTGATCGATCGCGAACGGCTCACTGCCGCTTTCGCGTTCGATCGCCACTTCACGCAACGCGGCTTGAACGTGCTGCCCGCTTCGCGCGGATAATATCCCGCTCTCATGCGCGCCAAGGCCCCCGAAACCTACGAGGAGAAGCTCGCCGAGCTGCAGGGCTTACGCGAGGAAGCGCTGCACTCCGCGCCCGAGGCCGAGGAGAAGCAGCACGCGCGCGGCAAGTACACGGCGCGCGAGCGCGTGGAGAAGCTGCTCGACCCGGGGAGCTTTCAGGAGCTGGACACGTTCGTGCGCCACCGCACCTATGAGTTCGACATGCAGAAGAACCGCCCGTGGGGCGATGCGGTGGTCACGGGTCACGGCACGATCGACGGTCGCAGGGTGTGCGTGTTCAGCCAGGACTTCACGGTCTTCGGCGGCTCTTTGAGTGAGGTCATGGGCGAGAAGATGTGCAAGATCATGGACCTGGCCACCAAGATCGGCTGTCCGGTGATCGGCATCAACGACTCCGGCGGCGCCCGCATCCAGGAGGGGGTCGTCTCGCTGGGCGCCTACGGGGATGTGTTCCTGCGCAACGTCCGCTCCTCCGGGGTGATCCCCCAGATCTCTCTCATCATGGGCCCCTGCGCGGGCGGCGCGGTGTATTCGCCCGCGATCACAGACTTCGTGTTCATGGTCAAGGAGACCTCCCACATGTTCATCACCGGACCCGACGTGATCAAGACGGTCACCGGCGAGGAAGTGGGCTTCGAGGAGCTCGGAGGCGCGATGTCGCACAACACGAAGTCGGGGGTCGCCCAGTTCGCCTCCGAGGACGAGGACGCGTGCCTGGAGGACTGCCGCTACCTGGTCAGCTTCCTGCCGCAGAACAACATGCAAACCACGCCACGCGTGCAGCCCACAGACGATCCGTTGCGGATGGATCCGGACCTCGATCACGTCGTACCCGACAACCCCAACAAGCCCTACGACATGCGCGAGGTGGTGCGCCATATCGTCGATGACGGCGAGTTCTTCGAGGTGCACGAGCACCACGCCAAGAACATCGTCTGCGGCTTCTCGCGCCTGGACGGCCACGCGGTGGGCATCGTCGGCAACCAGCCCAGCCAGCTGGCGGGCGTGCTCGACATCGACGCCTCGGCGAAGGCGGCGCGCTTCGTGCGTACATGCGACGCCTTCAACATCCCGCTGATCACCTTCTGCGACGTGCCCGGCTTCCTCCCCGGCACCGCCCAGGAGTGGGGCGGGATCATCCGCCACGGCGCCAAGCTGCTGTACGCGTTCGCGGAGGCGACCGTGCCGAAGATCACGGTGATCACGCGCAAGGCCTACGGCGGCGCCTACGACGTGATGGCCTCCAAGCACCTGGCGGCCGATTTCAACTTCGCCTGGCCGACCGCCGAGGTCGCGGTGATGGGGCCCGAGGGCGCCGTCAACATCATCTACCGACGCGACATCGCCAAGAGCCCGACCCCGCAGGAGCGCAGACAGGCTCTGATGGACGACTACAAGGCACGCTTCGCCAACCCCTACACCGCCGCCGAGCGCGGGTATATCGACGACGTGATCATCCCCCACGAGACGCGCCCGAAGCTGATCGCCGCGCTCGACACGCTGCACACCAAGCGCGAGCCGGGGCCCAAGCGCAAGCACGGCAACATCCCCCTCTGAGTCAGAGACAGCGGGATGGTCAACCGTCGCCCCCAGTTGAAGCTCATCGCCCCGTCGGCCTCCCCCGCCGAGGCCGCCGCGATCGCGGCCGCATTGGAGCGCTTCATGCGCGACACCGCGCCCCCGCTGGCAGCGCCGGAGCAGAGCCTGGATCGCTGGACGCGCGCGGCTATGCTCGAAGGTGTGGCGCGCGAGGGACTTGCCGACGAGCCGGACCCTTGGCTAAATACCTAAAAGCCGCTAGGCTTTAGCGCCAATCGTTCTCTGACCCGCAGCAAACGAGCAACCCGGGACCCGCCAACCCGATCCCCGGCCAGGAGGTTTCGCCAGATGGAGCCAGTTTCGATACCCGCCGAGCGGCCCGCCAAAAAGGGCTCGCTGGACGATCCCGAGATCCTCCAGAACGTGCCGGGGCACATCATCCCGATCCTGCAGCGCGAGTACGACGACTTCAAGACCGAGGCGACCAAGTTCCTGGAGGGCGAGACGCCCGAGGACGAGTTCATCAAGTTCCGCCTCCGCCAGGGCGTCTACGGCCAGCGCCAGCCCGACGTGCAGATGATCCGCACGAAGCTCCCCTTCGGCGGCATCACCCCGGAGCAGATGGACAAGTTCGCCGACGTCGTCGAAAAGTACGCGCCGCTGCGCAAGGGCCACGTCACGACCCGCCAGAACATCCAGATGCACCACATCCCGCTGCCCGAGGCCGAGAAGGCAATCCGCGAGCTGGGCGAAGCAGGACTGTCCAGCCGTGAGGGCTGCGGCAACACGGTGCGCAACGTCACCGGCGACCCGTGGGCCGGAGTGGCCAAGGACGAGCTGTTCGACCTGACCCCCTACGCGGGCGCTTACGTGCGCTACTTCGTAAGGCACCCCACCACGCAGGGCATGCCGCGCAAGATCAAGACATCCTTCGACGGCAGCCCGCGCGACCGCGCGATCAGCGGCATCCACGACATCGCCTTCCGCGCCCGCGTCCAGGAGATCGACGGAGAGCAGGTCCGCGGCGTGCAGATGCTCGTCGGCGGCGGCACCTCGATCATGCCGCGCGTCGCACCCGTGCTGTACGAGTTCGTGCGCCTGGACAACGGCGACTACCTGAAGATCTCGGAGGCCGTCTTTCGCATCTTCGACCGCCAGGAGTGGTTGCGCGTCAACCGCGCCCGCGCCCGCATCAAGGTGTTCGTGGACAAGTTCGGCATCGAGGAGCTGCGCAACCAGGTCGAGCAGGAGCTGAAGGGCGAGTGGGTGCAGGAACGCGACTTCTCGATCGAGCACCGTCTGTTCGCGGACGACGAGCGCGAGGCCGCCCCCGCTCCGCCAACCGCCTACGGCAGCCCCAACGGCGACCTCTCCGAGTTCGAGCGCTTCCGCCAGGCCAACGTGCAGGCCCAGAAGCAGGAGGGCTTTGTGACCGTCGAGGTGAAGATCGTGCGCGGCGATCTCACCCCCGAGCAGTTCCGCGGACTGGGCGCGATCATGCGCGACTACGCCGGCGGGTACGCGCGGACCACGGTCCAGCAGAACCTCGTGCTGCGCTGGGTGCGACAGGAGAGCGTGTACGACGTGTGGAGGGCGCTGTGCGCATTGGACCTCGGCGGCGCCGGATCGCGCGAGATCGGCGATGTCGTGTCCTGCCCCGGCACCGATAGCTGCAAGCTCGGCATCACCAGCTCGATGGGGCTGAACAGGGCCATCGAAGAGCGCATCGAGCAGATGGGCATCACCGACCCGCTGACGCGCAAGATCCACATCAAGATGAGCGGCTGCCCCAATGGCTGCGGCCAGCACCACCTTGGCGCGATCGGCTTCTATGGCGCGTCGATCAAGGTCGGCGAGCACACGATCCCCGCCTACATCCCCCATGTCGGGGGCGTGTGGGAAGGCGGCGAGGTGAAGTTCGGCCAGCGCCTGAAGCTGCGCCTGCCGGCCAAGCGCGCCCCCGAGGCGGTGGAGCGCTGGATCCGCCACTACGAGGCAACCCGCAACGACGGCGAGGAGTGGGGCGAGTTCGTGCAGCGCGTCGGTACGCCGGAGCTGGAAGGGCTCGTCAAGGAGCTCTCGCTGCCCGTCGACTTCAGCCTGGAGACGATGAACACGTTCATCGACTGGAACCGCGACGTGCCCTTCCAGGTGATCCGCGGAGAGGGCGAGTGCGCGGTCTAGAGGACATCAAAAGCAGCGCTCCCGCCGGCAAGGACGATCTCGCCGCGAGCCTGAGCGACACCGTGCGCGAGGCCGTCGAGCGCCACGGCGAGAGGCTCGTGCTGCTGTGCTCCTTCCAGAAGGAGGAGTCGGTGCTGATCGACGAGCTGCTGCGCATCGGCGCCGGAGAGACGCCGGTGCGGATCGCGACGATCGACACGGGCGTGCTGTTCGGAGAGACGCTGCAAACCTGGAAGGCTTTCGAGGAGCGCTACGGGATCGCGATCGAGGTGTACGACGCGAGTAACCCGAGCAATCCGTGGAGCGGGCCGGAGCACTGCTGCTCGATCGCCAAGGTGGCCGCGCTGGAGCAGGCGCTGCAGGGCGCCGAGGGCTGGATCACCGGCATCAGACGCGAGCAGGGCCCCACACGTGAGAACACCGAGCCGATCGAACACGACGCAAAGCGCGACCTGCACAAGTACAACCCGCTCGCGCGGTGGAGCGAGAGGGACCTGTGGGCGCGAATTTTCGAGCGCGACCTTCCCTACAACCCGCTGCACGACCAGGGCTACGCCTCGATCGGCTGTGCGCCGTGCACGCAGCCCGGCACAGGGCGCGAGGGGCGTTGGGCAGGCACAGAGAAGACCGAGTGCGGACTGCACGTGGGCGCGCTATGAGCGTCGCCGAGCGTCCCCAGCTGAGCCACCTGCGCGCCCTGGAGTCGGAGGCGATCCACGTGATGCGCGAGGTGGCGGCCGAACTGGAGCGCCCGGTGCTGCTGTTCAGCGGCGGCAAGGACTCGATCGTGCTGCTGCGCCTCGCCGAGAAGGCGTTCCGCCCCGCGCCGTTTCCATTTCCGCTGATGCACGTGGACACGGGACACAACTTCCCCGAGGTGATCGAGTTCCGCGACCGCCGCGTGGCGGAACTGGGGGAGCGGCTGATCGTGGCAAGCGTGCAGGAGTCGATCGACAAGGGCAGGGTCGTCGAGCAGCAGGGGCCGCGCGCCTCGCGCAACCAGCTGCAGACGGTGACGCTGCTGGATGCGATCGCCGAGCACAAATTCGACGCGGCCTTCGGCGGCGCGCGCCGCGACGAGGAGCGCGCACGCGCCAAGGAGCGCATGTTCTCCTTCCGCGACGACTTCGGCGGCTGGGACCCCAAGAGCCAGCGGCCCGAGCTGTGGAACCTCTACAACGGGCGCATCAAGGCGGGCGAGAACGTGCGTGTGTTCCCGATCTCCAACTGGACGGAGCTGGACGTGTGGGAGTACATAGACCAGGAGCAGCTGGAGGTGCCCTCGATCTACTACGCGCACGAGCGCGAGGTGTTCAGCCGCGACGGGATGCTGTACGCGTGGCGCGAGGGCACGGAGCTGATCGAGGGCGAGAGCGTGTTCACAGAGACGGTGCGCTACCGCACGGTGGGCGACATGAGCTGCACCGGCGGAGTGCGCTCCAGCGCGGGCACGCTGCGCGAAGTGGTCAGCGAGATCGCGGCGACGCGCGTCACCGAGCGCGGCGAGACGCGCGCGGACGACCGCGTGTCGGAGGCCGCGATGGAGGATCGCAAGAAGGCCGGGTACTTCTAGTGAGCGTGTTTTTTGGGGCTGTGGCGGCAAGCGCGACGGGACGGGGGGCCGGCTGGAGCGGAACCTCTCCCGCGTCCGCGCGGATGCCCACGACGGGGTCGTTGCGATGACCCTGGACCTGCTGCGCTTCACCACCGCCGGGTCGGTGGACGACGGCAAGAGCACCCTGATCGGGAGGCTGCTGTACGACACCAAGCAGGTGTTCGAGGACCAGCTCGACCACGTCGCGCAGGCGAGCGAGCGGCGCGGCGGCGAGGGGGCGCTCGACCTCGCGCTGCTGACGGACGGGCTGCGCGCCGAGCGCGAGCAGGGGATCACGATCGACGTGGCCTACCGCTACTTCGCGACGCCCAAGCGCCGCTTCATCATCGCCGACTGCCCGGGCCACCAGCAGTACACGCGCAACATGGTGACCGGCGCCTCCACGGCGGACCTCAGCGTGATCCTGCTCGACGCGCGCAAGGGCGTGCTGGAGCAGTCCAAGCGCCACGCCTTCATCAGCGCGCTGCTCGGCATCCCCCACCTGGTCGTGGCGGTCAACAAGATGGACCTCGTCGAGCACTCGCGCGAGCGCTTCGAGCAGCTCGTGGCCGAGTTCGAGGTGTTCGCGGCGAAGCTGAGCGGGATCGGCACCGGGACCGGCATGGGCCGCGACATCTCCTACATCCCGATGTCGGCGCTCGACGGAGACAACGTGGTGGACCGCTCGCAGAAGATGAGCTGGTACGGCGGCCCGACGCTGCTGGAGCTGCTGGAGCAGGTCGAGGTCGCCTACGACCATCCCTACGATCGGCCCGCGCGCTTCCCCGTGCAGTGGGTGATCCGCCCCGCCCAGGGCAGCGACTATCGCGGCTACGCCGGGCAGATGGCGAGCGGCGCGCTGCGCGCCGGCGAGGAGGTCGTGGTGCTGCCGGGTGGGCAGCGCACGAGTATCGAGGCGATCGACACCTTCGACGGCGAACTGGTCGAGGCGCTCGCGCCGATGTCGGTGACGCTCAGGCTCAGCGACGAGCTCGACATCTCGCGCGGCGAGACGATCTGCCGAGCAGAGCAGGAGCCGACGGTCTCGCGCGAGCTGCAGGCCGATGTGTGCTGGATGACCGACGCTCCCCTGCGCCCGGGCCGGCGCTACGTGCTCAAGCACACCACGCGCTCGGTGACGGCGATCGTGGACGAGCTGTGCGACCACGTCGACGTGCACACGCTCGAGCGCGGCGCGCCGCCGGCCGAGCTGGCGCTGAACGACATCGGCCGCGTCCGCCTGCGCACCAACGCACCGCTCGTGTTCGACCCCTACGAGCGCAACCGCCGCACCGGCAGCTTCATCCTGATCGACGAGACCTCCAACGACACCGTGGGAGCTGGGCTGATCCATTAGGCTTCGCGCCGATGTTCTCAAAGGTCCTGGTAGCCAACCGCGGCGAGATCGCCGTCCGCATCTGTCGCGCCCTGGAGGAGATGGGGATCTCCTCCGTGGCCGTTTATTCGGAGCTCGATCGCGACGCCCTGCACGTCGCTCGCGCCGATGAGGCCTACAACCTCGGCGACGGCCCGGCGGCCGAGAACTACCTGAACGTCGAGAAGATCCTCGACGCCGCCAGACGCTCCGGCGCCGAGGCGATCCACCCCGGGTATGGGTTTCTTGCCGAGAACGCGCCGTTTGCCCAGGCCTGCGAGGAGGCCGACATCGTCTTCATCGGCCCGCCCGCGAGCGCGATCGAGGCGATGGGGTCCAAGACGCGCGCGCGCGAGCTGATGAAGGCCGCCGGCGTGCCGATCGTGCCCGGCACCACCGCGCCCGTGGGCAGCGTGCACGAGGCGATGAAGATCGCCGAGAAGGAGATCGGCTTCCCCGTCGCCGTCAAGGCCGCGGGGGGCGGCGGCGGCAAGGGCTTCCGCGTGGCGCTCTCCCCCGAAGAGCTCGAGGGCGCCTTCGAGGGGTCAAGCCGCGAAGGCGAGAAGTTCTTCTCCGACCCGACCGTGTACCTGGAGCGCTATCTGCCCGACCCGCGCCACGTCGAGGTGCAGGTGCTGGCCGACCGCCACGGCAACGTTATCCACCTCGGCGAGCGCGACTGCTCGATCCAGCGCCGCCACCAGAAGGTGATCGAGGAGTCCCCGGCGCCCGAATGGGTGGTGGACGAGCAGTTGCGCGCGCGCATCGGGGAGATCGGCGTGGAGGCGGCCAGGGCCGTCGACTACGTCGGCGCCGGCACGGTCGAGGGTCTGCTGGCCGCCGGCGCCGGCGGCAAGGCCGAGTACTTCTTCCTGGAGATGAACACACGCGTGCAGGTCGAGCACTGCGTGACCGAGATGACCACGGGCGTGGACATCGTCAAGGAAGGCATTCGCGCCGCCGCCGGCGAGCCGCTGGCGATCGCCCAGGAGGACGTGCGCCTGCGCGGGCATGCGATCGAGTGCCGCATCAACGCCGAGGACGCCTCCAAGAACTTCGCCCCCGCGCCCGGGAAGATCGGCGCCTACTCAGAGCCCAAAGGCCCAGGGGTGCGCGTGGACTCCGGCGTCGGCGCGGGCGGCGAAGTATCGCCGATGTACGACCCGATGGTGTCCAAGCTGATCGTGTGGGACGCCGACCGCGCGCAGGCCACACGGCGGATGTTGCGCGCGCTGCACGAATACGAGATCGAGGGGCTGAAGACGCTGATCCCCTTCCACAAGGCGCTGCTGCAGACAGAGCAGTGGGCCAAAGGCGAGACCTGCCGAGACCTGCTCGAGGACAGGGCTTGGCTGAAGACGCTCGCCTTCCAGAAGCCCACCACCGCCAGCCAGGACGGGGAGCCGGAGAAGGTCGAGCAGACCTACACCGTGGAGGTCTCGGGCCAGCGCTTTGACGTGAAGGTCCTCGGCGCTCCCTTCGGCGGCGCGGTGGCGCTCAACGGCTCGGTGCCCACGGGCCAGGCCGCCCCCAAGCGCACGGCTCGGGCGAAGTCCTCCGGCGCTGGCGGCCCGGACACGATCGAGTCGCCCCTGCAGGGGAACATGTGGAAGGTGCTCGTCAAACAGGGCGACACCGTCACCGAGGGTCAGCTGCTGTGCATCATCGAGGCGATGAAGATGGAGAACGAGATCACCGCCCACAAGGACGGCATGATCGCCGAGCTGCCGATCGTCGAGGGCGAGCCGATCAACGCGGGCGCGCCGATCGCGACGATCAAGAGCGAGACGCCGGCCGGCGAGGGCTGAGCCGGACCGGCTTGCAAGCGAGCCGAACGTCACTCCGCGCGAGCGCTCGGGCACCCACCAAACACAAGAACTCGGAGGACGCAGATGTCAGCAGTGGACTACACCGCCGTCGCGGCCGGACTGAGCCAGGCGATCCCGTTCAACGTGCACCTGGGCCTGACCACCACGACGGTCGCCGAGGACCATGGCGTCGTCGCGCTGCCCGACGATGAGCGGCTGCGCAACCACGTCGGCTCCCAGCACGCGGGTGCCCTGTTCGCCGCCGGCGAGGCGGCGTCCGGCGCGGCGTTCGTGGGCGCCTTCCTGGACATCATGGGTGAGATAACGCCGCTGGCCGAGTCGGCGCAGATCGCCTACAAGAAGCTCGCCAAGGGTGAGATAACGGCCACGGCGCGCTTTGGCGAGGATCGCGAGGCGCTGAAGGAGAAGCTGAGGGAGGAGGGGCGCATCCGCTTCCCTGTCGAGGTGCAGATGACCGACGCGCAGGACGCAGTGGTGGCCGAGATGACGGTCAACTGGTACGTGAGGCGCAACGACGCGGCGCGCTAGCCGGCGACTCGATCGAGGTTCTCCAAGTGGATGCGACGCTGCGCCCCGGTGCGACGGCCGGGCGGCAAAGCGGCAGCCTCGGCGCGCTCGTATAGCGCGCTCAGATAGGCAACGTCCTCCTCCAGGATGGTCATGGCGCGCTCCGCGTTCAGCACCGACCCGTGGCCCGGGACGATATGTCGTGCGGCGGCCACCAGCGGGCGCAGGCGTTCGAGCGTCGCGAGATAGGCGTCGATCGTGCCGCCCTCTCCAAGCACCGGAATCTCGACTGGAGAGAGGTAATCGCCGGGGACGAGCACGCCGGCCCAACCGATCCACACGGCCATTCCATCGGCGGTATGGCCCTCGGCCGGGTGCAGCGCGAGCTCGCGCGAGCCGATCTCACAGACCCCCGGAACGTCGAGCGCCTGCAGCGAGCCGAGCGCGAGCGGGGCGGGACGGCGCACGTAGTGCCGCTCGTCAAACGCGCGCAACTCGCGCTGGGCCGCTCCCGGGGTCGAGCGCACGCGCTCTGCGCTTGACACAGCACACCCGATCGTGGCCTCGGGGAAGGCGAGGCGTGCGAGCAGGTGATCCCAGTCGGCGTGGGTGGCAAGCAGACCGCTGGGCTGGGGAAAGCGCGACTGCTCGAGCAGGGCGGGCAGCACCTCGAGCTCCTCGGGCAGCACGGGCGAGTCGATCACGAACGTCTCGGTGCCTGACGCATCGACGTCCGAGCCCGCTTCTGCGCCGGATATGTGCACCGTCAGGGACCCACCCGCCGGGCTCACGGCGGACGTGCCCGCGCCCGCCGGCGTTGTCGTGCCGCGCACGATCACGCAGTTGGTCTGCCAGATGGCGCTTGTGGCGAGCAGTACGTCGGCGTGCAGCGAGACGACGCGCACGCCTCAAGCGACGCCGAGCAGCTTTGCCGCCTCGCGCAGGTTGTGCACTTCGGCGGTGGGCTTGCGCTGGGAGGACTCCAGCACCTGCTTGCCCCGGTTGACCCAGATCACGGGGATGCGCTGCTTGACGCAGGGCGCCACGTCGGAGTGGTGGGAGGCGGCGACGTGCACCCAGCCCTTCTTGGAGCCCAGGCGTCGAGCGCACTCGACGAAATGGGCGGGGTCGGGCTTGTAGGAGCGGACCTGCTGGGCGGTGACGACCAGGTCGAAGTCCATCGGGATGTGCCGGCGCGTTTGCCCGAGCAGCTTGTCGTCGATGTTGGAGATCAGCCCCAGCTTGTGCTTCTTGGCGAGCTTGTTCAGTTGCGTCTGCGTCTCCTTGAACGGCTTCCAGCGCTGCACCGAGTCTGGGAGGAACCCGGAGCGCGAGGGTTCGAGGTCCCAGTCGAGCCGTTTGGCGATCTCGATCACCGTGCGGCGCAGCACCTCCGCGTAGAGCTCGTAGGAGCCGGCCTCGATTTCCTGGGAGATCTCGTGGAACAGCGGGATCAGCACGCTCCGATCGATCTCCAGGCCGTCGTGCTCGGCCTCCTTGGCGAACGCCTCGTAGATACCGGTCTCCCAATCGATCAGGGTGCCGTAGACGTCGAAGGTGACGAAGGTGATGTTCTTCGGAATCGGCATCGGGCGGGCATTATGCCTCGCTGACGCCTTCGCGCGCGTTGCGCCATGCACCTGGCGGTCGCTCAGCGCGCGCACCGCTTGCTTTCGTTAGAGTCTCGCGCCGCGTATGGACCTGCTCGAGTACCAAGGCAAGCAGCTCTTCGCCCGGCACGGGTTGGAGGTGTCGGCGGGCAAGGCCGTGAGCACCGTGGAGGACGCGGTGGCCGCGGCGAACGAGATCGGCTACCCGGTCGTGGTCAAGGCGCAGGTGCTGATCGGCGGGCGCGGCAAGGCCGGCGGCGTGAAGCTCGCCTCAGACGAATCGCAGGCCCGTGAGCACGCGAGCAACATCCTCGGGCTGGACATCAAGGGGCACATCGTGCGCACGCTGTGGATCGAGCACGCCAGCGACATCGCGACCGAGTACTACGCCTCGGTGCTGCTCGACCGCTCCGCCAAGCAGCCGCTGGTGATCTTCAGCGTCGAGGGGGGCGTGGAGATCGAGCAGGTGGCCGAGGAGTCCCCGGAGAAGCTGGTGCGCCATCACGTGGATGCGCTGCAGGGGCTGAGCCGCGAGGAGGCGCTGGAGATCGCCAAGCAGGGCGGCGCCGACAACGATGTGGTCGAGGGCGTGGCCGACGCGCTGGTGGCGCTGTATGAGGTGTGGTTGGCCGAGGACGCCACGCTCGCGGAGATAAACCCGCTGATCGTGACACCCGAGCGCAAGGTCAAGGCGCTCGACGCCAAGGTCTCGCTCGACGGCAACGCGCTGTATCGCCACCCCGAGAACCAGGGGCTGTCCGACGGCGAGAACGAAGATCCGATCGAGCGCCGGGCAAAGGAGCAGGGCGTGCAGTATGTGGCGCTCGACGGCGACATCGGCATCCTCGGCAACGGGGCGGGGCTGGTGATGAGCACGCTCGACGTGGTCGCGCAGGCCGGCGGGGCGCCCGCCAACTTCCTCGACGCCGGCGGCGGCTCGGACGCGGCCAAGATCAAGCAGGCCGTCGAGCTGATCCTCGCCAACGACAAAGTCAAAGCCGTGCTGTTCAACATCTTCGGCGGGATCACCCGCTGCGACGAGGTCGCCAAGGGCCTTATCGCCGCCTTCGAAGAGATCGAACCAACCGTTCCGTTCGTGGTGCGCCTGGACGGCACCAACGACGTGCAGGGCCGTGAGCTGCTGCGGCAGGCGGCGCTGCCCAATGTGCATGCGGCAAGCACGATGAACGAGGCGGCCGAGAAGGTCGTGGAGTTGGCGGCCGCCCGGGGAGCGGCAGCATGAGCATTCTCGTCGGCAAGGACACGAGACTCGCGGTCGCCGGGGTCACCGGCAAAGAGGGGTCTTTTCACACGCTCAACAATCGCGCCTACGGCACGAACGTGGTCGGCGGCGTGACGCCCGGCAAGGGCGGGCAGGACGTCGAGGGCATCCCCGTGTTCGACTCCTGGCAGGACGCCGCGCGCGAGGCGCAGCCGAACACGGCGATGATCTTCGTGCCGCCGCGCTTCGCCGCCGACTCGATCCTCGAGGCGGCCGCCGCCGGGGTGGAGCTAGTGATCGCGATCACCGAGGGGATCCCCGCGCACGACGAGCTGCGGGTGTACAACACACTGAAGCGCGATCATCCGAACACGCGGCTTGTCGG
This sequence comes from uncultured Solirubrobacterales bacterium, assembly GCA_963831995.1. Taxonomy (GTDB): domain Bacteria; phylum Actinomycetota; class Thermoleophilia; order Solirubrobacterales; family Solirubrobacteraceae; genus Palsa-744. Next base: position 552,556 of record CAWHSI010000005.1, read on the forward strand.
GCCGAACTGCCCTGGCATCCTCTCTCCCGGCAAGGCCAACGTGGGCATCATCCCAGCGTCCTTCTTCAAAGAGGGCAACGTCGGCGTGGTGTCGCGCTCGGGCACGCTCACCTATCAGATCGGCAACGAGATCGCCCAGGCGGGGTTCGGCTGCAGCTCGATCGTCGGCATCGGCGGCGATCCGGTGCCGGGGTCCTCGTTCGTGGACATCATCGAGCTGTTCGAGGGCGACCCGCAAACCGAGCTGATCGTGCTCTCCGGGGAGATCGGCGGCAGCGCCGAGGAGGAGGCCGCGGAGTACATCGCCGGCAACGTCTCAAAGCCCGTCGTCGCCTATATCGCGGGCTTCACCGCGCCCGCCGGCAAGCAGATGGGCCACGCTGGCGCGATCGTGTCGGGGTCTGCCGGCACCGCCGCCGCGAAGGCGCAGGCGCTGGAAGCCAAGGGCGTGCGCGTCGGTCGCACCCCCACCGAAGTGGCGGAGATCGCGATCGAGATCCTCGGCGGCGCCCGCGCCTGACCCGCGCCGCCACGGCGCAGATGCTCCGACGGCGATCGCGGCGCCTCAGCAGCTACGCTAGGGCGCATGGACCAAGAGGTCGCAAAGACCCTGAGCGAGCTGGAGCTCAAGCTGCAGGAGCTCGAGCGCGAGCTGACCTCGCTGGGGCGCGAGCAGCCGCCGCGGCCACGACAGGCGCCCGCCGCGCCGAGACTCGTCGACGAGGCCGTCGAGCGCACCGATGCGGGTACCGCCCGTCGCGGTGGGCAGGCAGGCGAGGGCGAGGGCGATGAGGCGCAGCGCATCGCCGACGAAGCCGTCGCGGACGGCGACGGGTTTGGCGGGCCCGCGGTGTGGGGCGGCGAGGAAGTGCCGGCGCAGCCGCACGGGCACAGCCGGCGCGAGTGGAGCGAGGGAGTGCGCGAGACCGCGTATGGGGAGATACCGATACCTCCGCCCCGGGCGCTCGACTCGACGACGATGCCGTTTCCCCCGCCGCAACCCCAGCCAGGGCAACCCCAGCCAGGGTATCTGCCCGCCCAACCGGATGCGCCGCGCGCACGCGACGCGCCGCCGCCTCCTCCTCCGCAATCCTCCCAGCCGCCCCAGCCGCTTGACCTGGCGGAGCTGGACCGCTTCAAGGAGAAGCTGCGGCGCACGCTGGAGGACCTGATCGACGAGTGCAGCAGACTGCTGTCGCCGAAGCCGCCAGCATAGGATACGGCCCATGATTTCCTTTGCTCGCGGCGCGCCGTCGCTGGACATCGTCGACGTGCAGGGCCTCAAGGACGCGGCGGCGCGCGCATTTGAGCACGACCCGGCGGGCACGACCGCGTATGGGACCTCGATCGGGTATCCGCGGCTGCGCGCCTGGATCGCGGAGAAGCACGGCGTGGAGCCCGAGCGGGTGCTCGTCACCAACGGGTCGATGCAGGCCGACGCGTTCCTGTTCGAGCAGCTCGTGCATGGTGGCGATCGCGTCGTGGTGGAGCGCCCGACGTACGATCGCACGCTGCTGTCGCTGACCGAGCGCGGCGCGAAGGTGCACGCGGTGCAGCTGCAGCACGACGGGATCGACACGCAGGCGCTGGCGGAGCTGCTGGAGGGCGAGGCGGCCGTCAGGCCGAAGCTGGCGCACATCATTCCCAACTTCCAGAACCCTGCCGGGTACACGCTGTCGCTGGCCAAGCGCCAGGCGCTGCTGGGCCTGGCCGAGAAGCACGACTTTCTCGTCTTCGAGGACGACCCCTATGTGGACCTGCGCTTCAGCGGCGAGAGGCTGCCGACGATGCTCTCGATGAACCCGCAGCGGGTCGTGTATGCGTCGTCGTTCTCGAAGACGGTGTGTCCGGGCATCAGGGTCGGGTATCTCGTCGGGCCGACGGAGCTGATCGCGCAGATCGCGAAACTCGCGACGAACACGTATATCTCGCCGAGCATGGTGTCGCAGGCGATCGTGTACGAGTTTTGCGCCTCGGGCGCGATCGAGCGCTCGATCGAGACGGTGCGCACGGCGCTCGCCAAGCGCGCGCGCACGCTCGCGGCGGCGCTGGAGCGCGAGCTGCCGGAGGCTCGCTTCGTGGCGCCGGAGGGCGGATACTTCATGTGGGTGGAGCTGCCGAACGGGACCAGCGTGGACGCGCTGTTCAAGCTCGCGGGCGAGCTGGGCGTCGCGTTCGTGCGGGGCACCGACTTCGTCGTCGAGGGCGGCGAGAACACGCTGCGCCTCGCCTACTCGGGTGTTACGCCCGAGGAAATAGACGAGGGCGTCGGCAAGCTCGCCGAAGCGTATCGCTCGCTCTGAGCAGCCTTTTTTCGGGAGACAAGATCCGGCACGCGCCCGCAGCTCGGCTTGCGTCGCCGGTCGCCGCGCCCGCCGGTCGAGGCCGCGCCGGGAAGCTAGCGTCCGTAGCGCTGGCCGAGCACCAGCTGCTCGGGGAGCGCGGTGCGCGGCGGCGGGGAGGGGTCGGCTGTGACGGAGACCGTCTCGGCGACCGAGGGTGTGAGCACGCAACGGGTGCCGCCGGACGCTTCGACGATCACCTGCTCATCGTCGTGGGCGACGAGCGTGCCCGCCAGGCCCGGCTCGATGCCCGATGCCTTCAGGTAGTGCAGGAGGTCCTCGGCCTCGTTCTCGAAGCGCAGGATGCGCACCCTGGCGCCGACCTGCACGTCGGCCAGCGGCACGCCCGCCAGGCGCGCGCCGGCGACGATCGGGTGGCCGTGGGGGCAGGTCTTGGCGTCGCCGATCGCGGCGAGCATTTTCTCCTCCAGCACGGGCGACATCGCGTGCTCCAGGCGCTCGGCCTCCTCGTGCACCTCGTCCCACGGCACGCCGAGCACGTCGGTGAGGAAGCGCTCGATCAGGCGGTGGCGGCGGACGATGCTCTCGGCGTGCTCGGCGCCCGTGGGGGTGAAGGCGATCGTGCGGGCCGAGTTGCGCGTGATGTAGCCGTCGCGCTCCAGGCGCCCCACCATCTCGTGCACGGTCGGCGCGGAGAGCTGCATCGCGCGCGCGACGTTGGCGCCGGTCATCGGCAGCCCGGCCTCGCTCAGCCAGAAGAGGATCTGCAGGTACTCCTCCTCGGCGACTGTGGCGGTGGACTCCTCGCTCATCGTCTCAGCGTATCTGGTCGGCGAGTATCGGCAAGACGCGCGCGGCCCGATACCCGAAGTCAGCTGGCGAGCTGCTCGATCGTGCACTCGCGCGGCGGCTTGTCCTCGCGCCAGCGCACCAGCTTCGCGCCGTGGCGGATGCGCCCGGCGGAGACGTGGTCGAAGTCGATCTCGACGACCAGCTCGGGGCGCAGCGCGACCCACTGCAGGTCGCGGCCGGCGCTCCAGCGGCTTGGGTCGGCCGAGCCGCGCTCGCCCGTCTCATAGGGGGCGAGGAAGTCGACCAGCTCGCGCTTGACCTTGGCGGTGAGCCCGGAGCAGTGACCGACGACGCGCAGATCCTCGCCATCGTAGAGCGCGAGGATCAGGGCGCCGACGGTGCGCTCCTCCTTGCCCGGGCGCCAGCCGGCGACGACGGCGTCGATCGTGCGCACCCGCTTGACCTTCACCATGCCCCTGCGCTGGCCGGGCAGGTAGGAGGCCGAGCGCTCCTTGGCGATCACGCCCTCGGCCTCGCGCAGCCACACCTCGGCCTCCGCCGGCGTGCTCACCGAGACCATCTGCTCGACCGGCGCGGCCGCGAAGCGATCCTCGCTCAGCAACCGCTCGAGTGCCGCCCGGCGCTCGATGAAGGGCAGCTCCAGCAACGACTCGTCCTTCTGGGCAAGCAGATCGAAGGCGACGTACACAGCCGGCGTCTCGACCGACAATCGCTCGATCCGCGACGCGGCCGGGTGCACGCGCTGGCCGAGCGCGTCGAAGTCCTCGCGCCCGCGCGCGTCGCGCACCACGATCTCCCCGTCGAGCACGTAGCGGCCGGCCGGGAAGCGCAGCTCGGGGAAGTAGCGCCCGAGCGGCTTGCCGCCCCGCGATTGCAGGAACACCTCCTCGCCGTCCACGAAGGCGAGGCAGCGGAAGCCGTCGAGCTTGACCTCGTACACGTAGTCCCCGCCCTCCGGCAGGGTCTTGCGCGAGAGCGCCAGCGCGGGTTGGATTGGTGGGGCGAGCGGCAGCGTCATCGCTCACGCTCGCCGGCCCGCGCATGTTCGGCGGCCAAACACATTGAGCGTCCGCCGCCGGCGTGTCCTGGCCGCGACCGTTGGCCTGTGCGATTCATCGCTGCTTTGCCCGGCTTGGTTGCACGCGGCGGGGCTCGCCGCTCTGCTTGCGAAAGTGCGGCGGCCAGGGCGCGTCGCCGAGACCCTCGCGCTCGTCGCGCGCGGCCAGCTGAAGCAGCGCGGCGAGCGAGCCCGCGTGCTCGTCGATGCTCGCGCTCGGGTCGCCGCGCTCGCGCAAACGCGCCGGCACGGTGTCCAGGCGCAGCTCGGCGGGGTCGACGTCGGCGACCTCGTCCCACTCAAGCGGACAGGAAACGCGCGCGTCGGGCACCGCGCGCACGGAGTACGCCGAGGCGACGGTGCGGTCGCGGGCGTTTTGGTTGTAGTCGATGAACACGCCCTCGCGCTCCTCCTTCCACCAGCGACTGGTCGCTTCGCCGGGCATCCGCCGCTCGACCTCGCGCGCGAGCGCCAGCGCGGCGCGGCGCACCTCCGAGAAGCCGTGCTCGGGAGCGATCCGCACAAACACGTGGATGCCGCGCGACCCGGAGGTCTTCGGGAAGCCGCGCAGCCCGTGCTGCTCGAGCACCTCGCGCACCGCGAGCGCGACGCGGCGCACCGTCGCGAAGTCCACGCCGGGGCCGGGGTCGAGGTCGATGCGCAGCTCGTCGGGATGGTCGAGGTCGGAGCGGCGCACCGGCCATGGGTTCCAGTCGATCACGCCGAGATTGGCGCCCCACACGAGATGGGCGGCGTCGTTGGGCACCAACTCACGAGCGCTGCGACCGCTGGGGAACGTGACGGTGGCCGTCTCCAGCCAGTCCGGCGCGCCGCTCGGAACGCGCTTTTGAAAGAAGGGTTTGCCGGCGACCCCGTCGACCCAGCGCTTCATCACGGTCGGTCGCTCGCGCAGGCCGCGCACGACCGCCTGCTCGCACTCGATGTAGTAGCGCACCAGGTCGAGCTTGGTGAAGCCCGGCTCGGGGAAGAACAGCTTCTCCGGTTTGGACACGCGCAGCTCGCGGCCGCACACCTCCAGGATGACGTGATCGTCGTCGGCCATCGCTGAAAGGATGCCAGGCATGATCCCCCAGACCGTGCTCGTGCTGGCAGGACCGTTTGCGGAGCGGTTGGACGCCGAGGGCGTAGCCGACGCGATCGCGCGCGGTCTGAGCGCCGGAGGACGAGACGCGTGCGACACGTGTCCGCTGGAGGACGACCTCGGCGCGCGCGCCGGCGACGCGCCCAAGCCGCTCGACGCCGCCAACTTCAGCGAGCGGATGCGCGCCGCCAGGGCGCTCGTGATCGCGTGCGCGCGACTCGACGACCGCACGCTCGCGGGGAGCGTCGCGTTCGAGGCCGCCACCCGCGCCCGCCAGTCGGGCGTGCCCGCCTATGCCATCACGGCCCACGACGCGCTCGATCCGTTCGAGGCGCGCATCCTCGACCTGCAGGCGATCTTGGAGGCGCCGACCCCGCGCGCGCTGGGCGCGGCCGGCAGGAAGCTCGCCGCGCTCGTGTAGCGTCCGATGCGATACGCGCCCGAGACACGCGGCGCCGACGCACCCCGCGAGCGCGCATCGCGCTCGCGCCGACCTCCCGGGCGGTCAAATGAGGTTCACAAAAAGCACTTGCCCTCGCCCCGATAGGTGGGCACCTGCTCGACGACCCGTTCGCCCTCGATCAGGTAGAGCCGGTCGAAGCGCTCGCACAGCTCGCCCGCCTTGGCGTGGCGAAACCACACGCGATCGCCGAGGCGCAGATCGCGCGCGGGCGCTCCAAGCAAGGGGGTTTGCACCTCGCCGGCACCCTCCTGCCTGTCGAGCGATAGTCCGCTCGGCAGGTACGGGGTGGGCAGGCGCGCAGCGTCGGCCGGGCCGGAGGCGAGGTAGCCGCCGCCGAGCACGGTTGCAAGGGAGGCGCTCGGCTTGCGCACGACCGGCAGCGCGAACAGGGCGGCGGGCTCGGGGCGGAAGGCGCGGTAGGCGTCGAACAGCGTTGGCCCGTACAGCCCCGAGCCGGCGGCGATGTCGGTGACGGCCGGCTCGCGCGCGGTCAGCTGGAGGCTGCCGGTGCCCCCGCCGTTTACGAACTGCAGCGGCGGCGCGGCGGCGGCGCGGAGCACCTCCTGCACGGCCGCGACCGCGGCGGCGCGGCGCGGCGCAAGCTCCCTCGCCGAGCGGCGCTGCAGCATCGCGATCGTCGCACCGCGCAGGCGCCATCCCGGTGGCGCATCGCCGAGACCCGCGATCTGGGACTCATACGCCATCATCCCCACGAGCCGCAGTCGCGGGCGAGCGACGATCTCGCGGGCGAGCGCGGCCACCTGCTCGGGCGTGTGCAGCGGCGAGCGCTTGGCGCCGATCCTGACGCGAGCGCCGAGCAGCCACAGGCCGGCGTCGAGGTCGATGCAGACGCGGACCTGCTCGCCGCCCTCCCCGACCGCCGCCTCGATCAGCTCGAGGTGCGCGACGCTGTCCACCATCGCGGCCACCTGCTCGGGCCGGCGCGCGAGCATCGCCAGTGCGGCCCGGTCGGCGCTCGGGTAGGCCACCGCGATGTCCTCGAAGCCGAGCTCCGCCAGCCACAGCGCCTCGGGCAGCGTGAAGGCGAGCGTGCCCTGAAAGCCGGGGCGGGCGAGCACCCGTTCCTGGAGCGCTCGGCAGCGCAGCGACTTGCTCGCCAGGCGAATCGGCTTGGCGGCGGCGCGGCGTTCCATGTCGGCCGCGTTGGCCGAGAAGGCGTCGAGGTCGACCACGGCAAACGGCGGCTCGAGCTCGGCGGTGGCGCGTTCCAGGCGCCGCAGGCGAGTGCTGCTCATGCTCCGCCTCCAACCCCAAGGCTCTTGGGTCCGGTTTCGGTTCTTTGGAGGCTCGCTCGCCGACCAACGCAACGCATCATGGCGCGGCGAGAGATGGAGACGCCCCGACCGGCCCGAGCACGCGCTCGGTCCATGCGTTGGCGAAGCGCCCCTCGGGGTCGAGCCGCGCGCGAATCGCCTGGAAGCGATCCCACTCGGGGTAGCGCTCGCGCAGGGTGGCGGCGCTCTGGAAGTGGCGCTTGCCCCAGTGCGGGCGTCCGTCGAGCTCGCTCATGATCCGCTCGACCGCTTCGAAGTAGGGGCGCCACTGCATGCCGCGGTACATGTGCACGGCGACATACCCGCTTTCGCGCCCGGCCGCGGTGCTGAGCAGCGCATCGTCGCCGGCAACGGTGCGCACCTCGATCGGAAACGGCACGGCAAACCCGCGCTGCTTGACGACGTCCAGCACGCGCAGCACGGCCGTCGTCGTGTGCTCGCGCGGCAGCGCGTACTCCATCTCGGTGAAGCGCACCAGCCGGGGGCTGGAGAAGATGCGATCGGAGCGGTCGATCCGCTTCGAGCTGCCCGCCAGGCGCGTCACGATCCGGTTCAGCTCCGGAATCCGCTCGGGCAGCCGCCGGCCGATGCGGCAGAACAGCTCGAACGTGCGGTTGGTGAGCAGCACGTCGTTTGCGTACTCGGCCACCCTGCCGCGCGGACGAGCGGGCTGGTCGGTGCGGTTGTTGGTGCGCGTCAGCGCGGTGTCGCAGTGCGGGAACACGTAGAACTCGAAGTGGTCGTTGGCGAGCGAGAGCTGCTCGAAGCGCTCGACGGTGTCGCGCAATGGCGCCTGCGCGTCGATCCCGCACAGCGTGAACGCATCGACGCAGCGCAGCGTCACCTCGGCGACCACGCCGAGCGCGCCTAGGCCGACGCGCGCGGCGCGCATCAGCTCGGGGTCGCGCTCGGGGGAGCAGACGAGCGTCGAGCCGTCGGCGAGCACGAGCGTCAGCTCGGCGACCTGGGAGGGGATGTTGCGCAGCCGCGCGCCCGTGCCGTGCGTGGCGGTGGAGATCGCGCCGGCGATGCTCTGCGCGTCGATGTCGCCGAGATTTTCCATCGCGAGACCGTGCCGGGCGAGCTGCGCGTTGAGCTGGGCGATCGCGATCCCGCCCTGCACCCGCACGAGCCGCGACTCGCGGTCGATGTCGAGCACGCGCTGAAAGCGGTCGAGCACGATCAGCAGCCCGTCGGTGAGGGCGATGTCGCTGAAGGAGTGCCCGGAGCCGGCGACGCGCACGCGCAGACCCTCGCGCCCCGCGCGCAGCACCGCCTCGGCGATCTCCTCGGTGCTGCGCGGGTGCACGATCGCCCGCGGCCGGCAGCGCTCGTCGCCGGTCCAATTGCGCCACTCCATGGCGCTCTCCCTGGGATCGTTAGGCTCGCTCATCACATGACCCAGCCCGAGCCTACTCCGCGCCCCGCCTCGGCGCCTGCCTCAGAGGGCTCGCGGGAGCCAGCCGTCGAGGCTCCCCTGGGCACACCGCCGCCAGCCGTGGAGGGGGTCTCGAGCGCCGTCGCACCGGCGGTCCGAGCGCCGCGCAGCCGCACGCTGCCGAGCCCCGTCGCCCGGCGCGCGACGGTGATCGGCGCCGGCTCGTTCGGGACGGCGCTGGCGGTGCTGCTGTGCCGGGCGGGGCTACGCACGACGCTGCAAACACGCGCAGCCCAGCAGGCCGCGCTGCTGTCGGGGGAGCGCGAGAACAAGCAGTATCTGCCGGGCGTCGAGCTGCCCTCCCAGCTGCGCGTCGAGCCGGCGTCGGAGGGGGTGGCGCGGGCCGACTATGTGTTCCTCGCCGTTCCCTCGCGCGGGCTCGACAGCGCGATCGCGGCGCTCCGGGGAAGCGGGCTGGGCAGGCGCACGGCGGTGGTGTCGGTCGCCAAGGGGCTCGTGCCCCCCGACGGCCGTCCGCCGACGAGCGTGCTGGGCGCGCTGTTCGGGGGCGAGCGCGTCGCCTGCGTGGGCGGGCCCGCGCACGCCCAGGAGATGGTTCGCTCGGGCGCCGGCCTGGTCGTGGCCAGCGGCTCGGAAGAGCTGGCGCGCACGCTCGCACAGGTGTTCACGCGAGCCGGCGTGGTGTGCGAGCAGTCCAACGACCCGATCGGCGTCGAGCTGGCGGGCGCGGCCAAGAACGCCGCGGCGCTCGCGGCCGGCGCGACCGAGGCGCAGGGGGCGAACGCCGCCGGCGCCGCCGCCGGACACATCTTCGCGGAGGTGTGGCGCTACGCCGAGGCGCTCGGCGCGCGGCCGGAGTCGATGATCGGGCTCGCCGGCATCGGCGACCTGGTCGCGACCGCGCTGGCGCGAGAGAGCCGCAACCGCCGCGCGGGCGAGCTGCTTGCCGAGGGCGTGCCGGCGCGCGAGATCCCGGCGCGCATCGGCCAGGCCGTCGAGGCGCTCGAGTGGGTGCCGCTGCTGGCCCACACGCTGGAGCAGGCCGGGGTGGAGGCGCCGGTCACGGGCGCGCTCGGGCGGCTCATCTCCGGTGAGCTGCCGCTGGACGAGTGGGTCGCGCTGGTGCGCACGACCGTGCCTCCGCCGGCGCTGTGGCGTCGCCGTCCCAAGCCCGGTGTTTGGCGGAGGGCATGGCGGAGGTTGACGGGAGACCTCTGAGGAGAGTCGGTGAGGGGAGGCCTCTGACGAGGGCGCGCGGCTGAGAGCCTCTGACGAGGGCAGGCCGACGGGAGGCCGCTGAGGAGGGTGCGCGACTGAGGGCCTCTGACGAGGGTCGGCGGCGGGAGGCCGCTGACGAGGGTCGGTGACGGGGGACGCCCGGCGAAAAGCTGCCCGGCAGGGGGTGTGTAACACTCTTTTTATACCTGCTACCATCGTAACTACAAATCGTAGTCATATTAGTATGAGGTGTTAAATCGATGACATCACCACAGCAGAAGCAGGATGAGGAAGGGATGCAGGTCGAAGTCGAGTCTGAGGGCGCGAAGCGGTTCATGGCCGAATTGGCCGAGGCCAAGGACCGCGAAAAACGCGGCCACGCGACGCGACCGCCGCGCGCACGCGGCAGAACCACGCCGATCGCGGTGCGCTTCGACGAATTCACGATCAAGCGCCTGAAGGACCTGGCCGCGCGGCGCAACACCGGCTATCAGACGCTGCTGAAGGAGTTCGTGGTCGAACGGCTGTATGAGGAGGAGAAGCGCGAGCGCATCATCGAGTGACGGACACGAGCCAGCGCATGCCCGAGCGAGCGGCGCGTCGCGACCCGAGCGCACAAGCGGGCGTCTCACTGCCCGACGACAAGAGTGGGCGTCTCACTGCCCGACGGACACGAGCGTGCTCACCACCGCCTCATACACGCCCGCGCCATGACCCGCCTCGGCGACGCGCACGTTCTCGAAACCCGCGGCCGCACCGCGTATCGAGGGATCGCGCTCGACCGCGTTGCCGACAAGCCAGAACGTGCCCACATGCTCCGCGCAGGCCAGATCCTCGCGCGAGTCGCCGACCGCGAAGGTCTCCTCGCGCGCATACCCACGCACCTGCCGGTGAAAGGCCACCGCAGTCGCCTTCGAAGCGCCCGCCGGCACCAGGTGATAGCCGCGCACGTGCTCCAGCGCAGCGAGCGCCGGCGAGCGGCGATGGACCACGCCGTTGTCCACGAGCCGCAGGTGACCGTGACCGTGCTCGGCCAGCAGCGCGTCCACCTCGGCGGCGTCCACCAGGCCGCGAAACAGGTGCGACACTTCGCGACCCGAGTGCCACGGCTCGTGGTACTCAAGGCGCCCGCGATAGCGCTCCAGCAGCAGCGCGGGAGCGCCGCCACGCTCGATCTGCTCCGCGATCGACAGCTCGCCGGGGATCATCTCGCCGGTGAGCCAGTGCTCCTCCCCGCCCGCGGGCGCGATGCCGGGCCGCACGGTCGTGGGTGCACCGGGAGGCCCGAGCGACCCGGCGCCCAGCACCACACACGCACCCGCCTCATAGATATAGGCGTCCTGGCCGAATAGCCGCGCGTCCTCGGCAACCTGCATGCGGCGCCGGCCCGACATCAGCACCACCTCGACATCCGCGCGCAGGCACGCCTCGATCGCGCGCATGCCCGCAAGCGACACGCGACCCTCGCCGTCGTGCACCAGCGACGCGCCACGCCCCAGCAGCGTGCCGTCGAGATCGACATACAGGCAGCGCACGCTCACCTGCCGCTCATCCCACGGCAAACGCGGCGGGGTCGCCGCCGGCTCGTCTCGACATGCAGGCAGCGCACGTTCACCTGCCACTCACGCTGGCAAGCGCAGGACGCTCGATCGACATCGCCGGTGACGGCGCATCGTCGGCTGATCCTGCCCGGGTACGACCCCCCATCCCATCCAAAAACAGGCGCCCCTCCGACACGAGCCGTCGTGCGATAGCCGCGAGCACCGTCTCGGACATCTCGCTGAGCGCCGCCAGCGACTGGTGGCGGTTGCGATGCACGTCGAGGTCCACCTGCGCCATGCCCTCCAGTCCCAGCTCGCGCCACACGTCGATCAACATCGCGATCTCCACGCCGTACCCGGTCGCGAACGGCACGCGCTCGAGCAGCTCGCGCCGCGCCGCCACCTCGCCCGCGAGCGGCTGGCGCACGCCCGCGAGATCGGGATAGAACAGCGACAGCGCCGGCCGCGCCATCAGATGGTTGACGCGACCCCCGCCCTCCGGCAGCTCGATCCCGCCGTGCTCGAATGGACGCCGGTAGAACGCCTTCACGAACGACACACCCCGCTCGCACACCAGCGGGCCGAGCAGGCCCGTCGCGAAGTGCGCGGAGAAGCTCTCGCTGTCGGCGTCGAGGTACACGACCAGCTCGCCGCTCAGCACCGACAGCGCGCGCCACATCGCATCGCCCTTGCCGAGCACCGGCCCGACATCGGGCAGCAGCTCCGCCTCCTGCACAACCTCCGCGCCGGCCCGCGCGGCCACCTCGGCCGTGCCGTCCGCCGACGCCGCGTCCACAACCAGCAGCTGGTCGATCGCGCCCGCCTCGCGCAACCCGGCGAGCACGCCCACGATCGCCCCCACGGTCCCCGCGCACTCGCGCGCCGGCAAGCACACCGACACGCTCCGCTCGCGCTGCGCCGCGATCCGCTCGGCAGGGTAGAGCGAATGGTGGAAGGTGCGCGTTCTGCTCCACTCTTCGGCGGCTGGGCTGGGCATCGGCTCTACTATCGCAACCCATGGCAAAACCCGCCCTCCGCGCACCTGCGCACGCGATCGCAGACGAACCACACACGGACGCGAGCGCGCGGGCGAGAAAAGTCGCACAGCGCACGCTGGACCCCTGGAGCGCCCTGATCGACGAGGCGCGCGCGGACGGGCGACTCGTGCGCGAGGCACGCGAAGGCCCGGGCCGGGCGCGCCTGGTGGACATCCCCGGCGAGCTGCACCCCGACGTGCTGGCGGGCCTTGCTCGCGCCGGCATCGAGCGGCTCTACTCCCATCAGGCCCAGGCGCTGCGCTGCGCGCTTCAGCGCACCACGATCGTCACCACCGGCACCGCCTCGGGCAAGTCGCTGTGCTTCAACCTGCCGGCGCTGCAGGCGCTCTGCGCCGAGCCGCTGGCGCGCGCGCTGTACCTGTACCCGACGAAGGCCCTCGCCCAGGACCAGGCGCGGGCGCTGAGCGCGTTCGGCCTCGCCAAGCAGGTGCGCCCCGCGATCTACGACGGCGACACGCCCCGCGACGCGCGCGGGGACATCCGCCGGCGCGCCAACATCGTGCTCACCAACCCCGACATGCTGCACGTCGGCATCCTGCCCAACCACGGCGCGTGGGAGCGACTGTTCAGCCACCTGCGCATCGTCGTCGTCGACGAGGCCCACGTGTATCGGGGAGTGTTCGGCTCGCACGTCGCCAACGTACTGCGGCGGCTGCTGCGAGTCGCGGCGGCTTACGGCAGCGAGGTGCGCGTGCTGCTCGCCTCCGCCACGATCGCCAACCCCGTGGAGCTGGCCGAGCGCCTCACCGGCCTCGACGACGTCGCGCTGATCGACGGCGACGGCTCGCCCACCCCGCGCAGGCAGATCGCGATGTGGAACCCACCGCCGATCGACGAGGCGATCGGCGCGCGACGCTCCTCCTTGGGTGAGGCCGCCGAGCTGCTCGCGCGGCTGGTGCGCGACGGCGCCCGCTGCATCTGCTTCATGAAGTCGCGCAAGGGCGTCGAGTTGCTCGCGCGGATGGTGCGCGAAGCGCTCGAGCGCACCGACCCCGAGCTGGCCGAGCGGGTGGCGCCCTACCGCGCCGGCTACACCCCCCAGCAGCGGCGCGAGCTGGAGGCGCGCCTGACCAGCGGCGAGCTGCGCGCGATCGTCACCACCGACGCGCTGGAGCTGGGCATCGACATCGGCGAGCTCGACGCCGCCGTCGTCGTCACCTTCCCCGGCACCGTCGCCTCGCTGCGGCAGATGTGGGGGCGCGCGGGGCGCCGCGGCAAGGGCCTGGCCGTGTACGTCGCCGGCGAGGACGCCCTGGACCAGTTCTTCTGCCGCCACCCCGAGGAGTTCCTGGAGCGGCCGGTCGAGGCGGCGATCCTCGACCACGAGAGCGCCCAGATCCACCAGGCGCACCTGCTGTGCGCGGCGTACGAGGGGCCGCTGGAAGGGAGCGACGCGGAGTTCTTCGGCCCGCGCTGGGAGGCCCACGCGGAGGCGCTCGTGAGCGCGGGACTGTTGCGCAAGCGAGTTGCGGGCGCGCGCGCCGCCGCCGCGGAGTCGCGGGCCGGCGACGGCGCCCACGCGAGCCCACACGGCGATGGCGGCGGCGGGCGGCGAGAGCAGTACGTGCCGCGACGCCCCGACGAGTACCCCGCCGCCAGGGTCTCGCTGCGCTCGGCCTCGCCCGAGCACTTCGCGATCGTCGACGTGTCCTCCGGCGAGCTGCTCGGCCAGACCGAGGCGGCCCGCGCCCACTCCACCATCCACGACGGCGCGATCTACCTGCACCTGGGCCGCTCCTATGAGGTGCGCGAACTGGACCTGGAGCACCGCCGCGCGCTTGTCGCGCCGTTCGACGGCGACTGGTACACGCAGCCCAAGCGCGAAACCGACACGCGCATCGAGCGGCTGCTCGACCGCCGCGAGGCGCTCGGCGTGACGCTGTCCTTCGGCGAGGTGTCGGTAACGGAGACCGTGCTCGGCTATCAGCGCAAGCGCCTGGCCGACCACGCACAGGTGGACCTTGTGATGCTCGATTTGCCGCAAACCAGCTTCTCCACGCAGGCGCTGTGGTTCGAGCTGGACGGAGCCACGCTGACGGGGCTCGCCGGGGCCACACCGGCGGGCGAGGCGGCGGAGGGCGAGGCGGCGATGCGAGCACGCCGGCAAGACGCAGGAGGTGACGATGTTCTCATCCCGATGGACGCCCTGCTCGGTTCGCTGCACGCCACCGAGCACGCCCAGATCGCGGTATTGCCGTTGATCGCGATGTGCGACCGCTGGGACATCGGCGGCCTATCGACCAACGTGCACCCGCAAACCGGCGGGCCGACGATCTTCATCTACGACGGCCACCCCGGCGGCATCGGCATCACCCGCCTGGCCTACCAACGCTTCGAGGAGCTGTGCCACGACGCGCACCGGCTGATCGCGGAGTGTCCGTGCGAGAGCGGCTGCCCCTCGTGCATCCAATCGCCGAAGTGCGGCAATTTGAACGAACCGCTGTCGAAGGCGGGCGCGCGGGCTTTGCTTGAGAGTATGGTCAAAATGCCGATATAGGCCGAGCATGGTGCCGCCGGCGCCTACACGCAGCCGCTGTCAACTCGCAAGCGCACTCAATCGATCGCCGCGAACAGCGACCAGCGCTCCTCCTCGTAGGCCGCGGCGGCGCGATCGTCGTCATGTTCCTCAGCGAGCGTGCGACGCCGGGGCTGTGAGAGAATCCGCTGGGCCTGCAGGGCAAACTCGACTCCGTCGAGTAGCTCCTCGACATCGCGTCCACTGACCCCTCGAGCCAAAGGTCGAGGGCCCAAACGCATGCACAGGCGGCGAGCGTCCGCCCATGCGGGCAACCGATCGCACAGATCCTGAGCGGGAATATCGAGCAGCACCGAGAGCCCGGCGCTCTGCTCGTCCGCGGAGAGCGGCCGCGCACAGTACACCGGCTTGCCTTCGGCCGCGGCGTGACGAACCGTGTGCATCGTGCCACCCTCGATTCCCGTCTGAGCGACGACAACCGCGACCGCCAACGCGGGCTGCAGCCGATCGCGTGCGATGAAGTGCGCACGCCTAGGCCTCACTCCCGGCCCAACCTCTGCGACCAGCGCTCCCCCGCCGTCCACGATCGCCGCAGCCAACCTGGTGTTCTCCGCCGGGTAGATGCTGTCGAGCCCGCCGGCCATCACCGCCACCGTGCACACCCCATGTTCGAGCGCCACGACGTGAGCAAGTGTGTCGACCCCTCTGGCGAGACCACTGACTATGCCCCAACCGGCGGCGGCAAGCGTGGAGGCGAGCCGCACGGTTGCCTCGCGGCCAAACTTCGTGGGCTCGCGAGTGCCGACGACCGCAACCATCCGCTCGTCGATCAACGCATCGGTCGCGCCGCGCACGAACAGCACTGGCGGGGGATCGTGGATGGTCATCATGCACCGCGGGTAGCCCTCGTCGAAGAAACCGAGCACCCGAATGTCGCGTCGATCGCACTCTTCGAGCACCTTGTGGGCACGCCCGAGGGCTGCCGGCCAAGCGGCTTCGTGACGCTCCATCAGCGACGCGAAGTCGGCCCCCGACAGCGCCGCGCGCAGAGCTGTCTTGGGCCCAACCCGCGGCAGCTCCAACAGCGCAAGCAGCCCCGTCGCACTGCGCGCAAACGCGTCGTCTGCCGCCGCGCCACGCGCCCGATCCACATGCTCCATAGCTATCGCCATCCCATCTGGATACTAGGCCGACAGGAGGACGCACTCGACGTCGCGCGAAAGGCCCTACCCCCGATTGCCCGCCGCGATCCTCTTCAGGTCGATCGTGGCGTCGTACAGCTTCGCGTCGACGCCCTCCTCCAGCGCCACCTCGCGCAGAGGCCGCCCCGACTCGGTGGCCTTTTTGACGATCGCGGTCGCCTTGTCGTAGCCGATCGCCCCGTTGAGCGCGGTGGCGACCGCGAGCGTGGCGCCGGCCGAGGCGGCACAACCGGCCCTGTTGACCTGGATGCCGTCGACGCACTTCTCGGCGAACACGCGCGCGACGCTGGTGAGCAGCCGCAGCGACTGCAGCAGGTTGCGCGCGATCAGGGGGATGCGCACGTTCAGCTCGAACTGCCCCTGCAGCCCGCCGACCGTGATCGCGGTGTCGTTGCCGATCACCTGCGCGGAGACCTGCAGCACCACCTCGGGGATCACGGGGTTGACCTTGCCGGGCATGATCGAGGAGCCCTTCTGCAGCTCGGGCAACAGCAGCTCGCCGATCCCGGCGCGCGGCCCCGAGCCCATCAGCGCGAGGTCGCCGGCGATCTTCGTGAGCGACACGGCAACGACCTTCAGCGCGCCGGAGAGCTCGACCAGGGCGTCGCGGTTGGCCTGCGCCTCGAATGGGTCGAGCGGCGCTGAGATCTGCTTGAGCCCCGACTCGCGCTTCAGGCGCGCGCGCACCTTCTCGGCGAACTTCGGATGCGTGTTCAGCCCGGTGCCGGTGGCGGTGCCGCCGAGCGGGATCTGCCCTACGTGCACGAGCGCCGCGGACACGCGCTCCTGGGCGAGCGCCATCTGCGCGGCATACCCGGCGAACTCCTGCCCGAGCGTGACCGGCACGGCGTCCATCAGGTGCGTGCGCCCGGACTTGACCACGCCGGAGAAGCTCTTGGCCTTCCTGGCAAACGACCGTTCGAGCAACTTCAAGGCGGGCAGCAGCTCGTTCTGGGCGACGTCGAGCGCCGCGAGATGCACGGCCGAGGGAAACACGTCGTTGGAGGACTGGCCCATGTTGACGTGGTCGTTGGCGTGAATCTTCTCGCCCGCGAGCGTCGCGATCACCTCGTTGGCGTTCATGTTCGTCGAGGTGCCCGAGCCGGTTTGGAACACGTCGATCGGAAACTGATCGTCGTGCTTGCCGGCGGCGATCTCGCCCGCCGCCCTCTCGATGCTTGCCGCGCTGCGCTTGGGAAGCAGGCCGAGCTCGCCGTTGACGGCGGCCGCGGCCCCCTTTATGCGCGCCAGCCAGCGCACCACCGATACGGGAACCGTCTCGCCGGAGATCGGGAAGTTGCTGACTGCCTTGGCGGTCTCCCCGCCCCACAGCTGCTTGTCGGTCATCGAGTCTCCTTGTGCGCGGGCCTGGTCGGTGCTCGGGACGGTGCTGTTGCGCGCGAGTGCGACGCACCGCCTTTGCAGACTATCTATCCACAGAAGGCGACAAGCTCTCGCGCCACCCCGACCGGGTCGTCGTAGCTCATCAGAAAGCCCGTGCCCGACAGCACTCGCAGCTGCGCGCGCGGCAGCAGCCGCAGCGCCTCCTCGGCGCCGGCCAGGGGATGCACGGGATCGCTGTCGGCCCACAGCAGCAACACCGGCATCTCGAGCGTCGGGTAGAGCTCGAGCAGCTGCGCCTGCGCTCCGCGCGGCCAGCGCCGCGCGCACTTGGCCCACGAGCGGGCGAGGTTGGGGTTGCCGGGAACGTCGGCAAATGCGTGGCGCATCAAATCGCCGGCCTCGGGGGCGTGCCGGTGCGACATGCGCACACCCAACTGCGGCGTGAACACGAGCTTGGTGGCGTGGGTGAGCATCCGGTCGACGCCCGGGATCGATCCGCCGAGCGTGGCCAGTCGCCATGCTCGGCGGCGGCGCGCGTACTCAGGCGGCCGGTGCAGGCGGTTGGGCATCAGCACCAGCCGCGCGGGGGCAAGCCGACCGGTCGCGACCGCGTGAAGCAGGATCTCCGCACCGGCGTCGTGCCCGACCAGCAGCGGGCTGGGGCCGAGCACGTCGCCGACGAACCCGCTCATCACCTCGGCAAACCAGTCGATCGTGTAGGGGTGGCGCGGGCGATCCTCGGAATCGCCGTGCAAGGGCAGGTCGGGCAGCACGAGCCGGTGGCGCTCGGCGAGGCGCTCGACCACCGGCTCCCACTCGCGGTGGGAGAGCAGGCCGCAGTGCAGCAGCGCGAGCGGCGGCCCGGCTCCCACCTCGCGGTAGGCCACGCGGGCGCCGTCGGAGTGGTGGTAGAGGCGAAGTCTCATCAATTGCGTCTCGCGCACGGACACACACCCATCGTATGGCGTCGCGCGCCACCCGCTCGCCCCTTCACGCGCACGCGATCTCCCAGAATGCACAGCGCCTTGCGCGGGTTGCCCCATCGCTTGCCAAAGCTCAACATTGGTGCGCATGAGCACCATCCGCACGAACGCCGCCGCCGCGCTGCTGGGCGTGAGCCCGAACACGCTGCGCAGCTGGGAGAGCCGCTTCGGGTATCCGGTGCCGCGGCGCACCGAGGGCGGCCACCGCCAGTTCGAGCTGGTCGAGATCGAGGCGCTGAGGCAGGCGCTCTCGGAGACCGGCGACATCTCCTCGGCGATATCGGTCGTCCGCGAGCGCGGCGAGGGTCCCTCCACTCCCGCGCGGCTGTGCTCGGCATTTGCCGCCTTCGCAGCCGAGCAGGCCGACCGCCTGCTGGAGGAGAGCATGGCGGTGCGCTCGGTCGAGCGCACGGTCGAGAGCGTGCTGCTCGCGGCTGTGGAGGGCATGGCCGACGGCGGGGGGGCCGGTGGGCCCGAATACGGCTTTGCCTGGCGCTACGCAACCGGCTGGCTGGCTGCCGCCCAGCGCGTCGCGCCGCCGGCCACGCGCGAGGAGGGCGTGCTGATCTTCGACGCGAGCGGGCCGCTGAGCATCGACGCGCTGTATGTGCAGGCGCTGGAGCTGTGCGCCAGGCGCGCCGGGCTGCGCGTGCTGGCGCTGCCGGTCGAGCTCGACAGCACGCGCGTGGGCAACGCGCTGCGCGCGCTGTCTCCGAGCGCGCTGGTGCTCGGCGGGCGCTGCGAGTCGCTGGAGACGGTTGGGCGACTGGTGTATGCCGTCAGGCGGTATGGGGGCAAGCCGCTCGTGCTCGACTATCGCGAGGCGCTCCCCGACACCGGGGCGAGCACGGTCCCGCGCATCGGCCCCGGGCCGGTGCAGGCGGTGGGAATGCTGCGCGAGCGGCTGGCAGCCGCGGTGCTGGCGCGAGCCGAAGACGCTCCGCTGCCAGCCGCCGCAAGCTCCTGAGTGGCGGGCGCGCAAAACGCGCGCACCACCGGGCGGTGGCGGCGCACACCTACAATTGGCCGCCCGATGGCCCGCTCCAGCAATCCGATCGTGCCCGCGCGCGAAGTCGACGCGCATCAGGAGCTGCCCGCGCTCGAGCTGGCGGTGCTCGAGCGCTGGCGCGAGCGACGCGTGTTCGAGCAGTCGCTGCAGAGCCGCGAGGGCGCCGAGCGGTGGGTGTTCTACGAGGGTCCCCCGACCGCCAACGGCAGGCCCGGCTCCCACCATGTGCTCTCGCGCGTGTTCAAGGACATCTACCCGCGCTACAAGACGATGCGCGGGTATCTCGTCGAGCGCAAGGGCGGCTGGGACTGCCACGGGCTGCCGGTGGAGATCGCGGTCGAAGAGAAGCTCGGGATCACGAGCAAGACCGAGATCGAGGACCCCGAGAAGGGGATCGGGATCGAGCGGTTCAACGAAGAGTGCCGCTCCTCCGTGTTCGAGTACCTGGAGGAGTGGGACCGCCTGACCGAGCGGATCGGGTTTTGGGTCGATTTGGAGCACGCCTACCGCACGCTGGATGAGAGCTACATCGAGTCGGTGTGGTGGGCGCTGGCGGAGATCGACCGCAAGGGGCTGCTGTATGAGGGGCACAAGGTCGTGCCCTACTGCTACCGCTGCGGCACGGCGCTGTCCTCGCACGAGGTGGCGCTTGGGTACAGGGATGTGGTCGACCCGTCGGTGTACGTGCGGTTGCCGCTGAACCTCGCCGAGGGGGCGGCGTCGGGTCCCGTGCACGCCGGCGATGCACTGCTGATCTGGACGACGACCCCGTGGACGCTGCCGGGGAACGTAGCCGTCGCGGTGGGACCGAGCCTCCAGTACGTGCGCGCCCGGGTGGGCGGAGAAGACGGGGAGGTGCTGATCCTCGCGGCCGAGCGGGTTGCGGCGGTGCTGGGGGAGGGTGCCGAGGTGCTCGATCGCTTCCCGGGCAGCGCGCTGATCGGGGAGCGGTATGGGGGCTCCGGCCTCGGCGTTCATTATCGCGCGCCGATCTTCGCGCTGAGCGACCGGGCACCCGGCGGCGCGCCGGTGATCGGCGGGGATTTCGTGACGACCGAGGACGGCACGGGCCTCGTTCACATCGCACCCGCGTTTGGAGAGGACGACTTCAGGGCCGCGGCCGCCGCCGGTATTGACGCGCTTAATCCAGAGAGCCCGGGCAGCGTCTACAACCCGGTGAGGCGTGACGGAACTTATGACCGGCGTGTGCGCAGCATCGATGGGCAGCGCTCCTATGAGGGCCGGTTCGTCAAGGACGAGGCGCTGGCAGAGGAGCTGATCGCCGACCTCGACGCGCACGGACTGCTTTTTGCGCGCAAGGACTACGAGCACTCCTATCCGCACTGCTGGCGCTGCGACACCCCGCTGATCTACTACGCCAAGCCATCGTGGTACATCGCCACCTCCAAGCTGCGCGAGCGGATGATGGCGGCAAACGAGACGATTAACTGGTATCCCCCACACATCAAGCACGGTCGCTTCGGCGACTGGTTGTCCAACAACGTCGACTGGGCGCTCTCGCGCGAGCGCTACTGGGGCACGCCGCTGCCGGTGTGGCGGTGCCCAAACAAGCACACGCACACAATCGGGTCGTTTGCCGAGCTCGAGCAGCTCTCAGGTCAGACGCTCTCCGACCACCACCGCCCCTACGTAGACGACGTCGATTTTCCGTGTCCCGAGTGCAAGCAGCCGATGAAGCGCGTGCCCGAGGTGATCGACGTGTGGTTTGACTCGGGCTCGATGCCATTCGCCCAGCACCACTACCCCCACGAGCACGCCGAGCAGTTCCACAAGGAATTCCCCGCCGACTTCATCTGCGAGGCGCTGGACCAGACGCGCGGCTGGTTTTATTCGCTGCTCGCAGTGTCAACCCTGCTGTTTGACAAGTCTTCATACAAGAACGTTGTCTGCCTCGGCCTGATCCTCGACGCGGACGGCCAGAAGATGTCGAAGTCCAAGGGCAACACCGTCGAGCCCTGGCAGGTCTTGGAGAAGTACGGCGCCGACGCGTTCCGCTGGTATTTTTTCACCTCCAAGCAGCCGTGGGACGGGTATCGCTTCTCCGAGGAGGCGATCGGCGAAGGGGTGCGACTGTTTCTCAAGCAACTGTGGAGCACCTACTTCTTTTACGCGCTGTACGCAAATGCGAATGCGGGCACGCTCAACGAGGTAATCGGAGTTGGGGCTGACGCGCCCAGCGCGACGGGACGCGGGGCGGACTGGAGCGCAACGCCTGCCGCGACCGCGGAGAGCGCCCTGGATCGCTGGGCACTGTCGCGCACCGCCGCGACCGCGCAAACGGTGGCCGAGCGCCTGGACGCCTACGACGCGACAACTGCCGGTCGCGCGATAGCGGAGCTCGTCGATGACCTATCGAACTGGTATGTGCGTCGCTCGCGAAGGCGCTTCTGGGATGGCGAGCCGGCCGCGTTTGCGACGCTGCGCGAGTGTTTGCTGATCGTCGCCAAGCTGCTCGCGCCGTTCTGCCCGTTCGTGGCGGATGAGATCTACGACAACCTCGACGGCACGCTCGCGAGTGTGCACCTGTGCGACTTTCCACTCGGCGATGCCCTGCCCGAGCGCGACGAGCCGCTGGAGGAGGCGATGGCGATCGCCCGCGAGACGGTGCGCCTCGGCCTCGGCGCCAGGGCGCAGGCGAAGATCAAGGTGCGCCAGCCGCTCGCCGAGGCGGTGGTGGTCGCCGACGGGCGCGAGCGCGCCGCGATCGAGCAGCTGGCGGAGATCGTGCGCGAGGAGCTCAACGTGCGTCGCGTGCGCTTCGTGGCCGGCGCCGAGGAGCTCGGCGAGTATGAGCTGAAGGCCAACTACCGCACGCTCGGGCCGCTGTTCGGCAAAGACATGCCCCTGGCGGCCGAGGCGATCGCGGCACTCGACCCCGCGCGCGTGGCGGCCGCCGTGCGCGGCGAGTCAGGCGACGGCGGCATCGGCATCGCCGTCGGCGAGCGCGAGCACACCCTGACCGAGCAGGACGTGATCCTGACGATGAAGGCCCCCGAGGGCTACAGCGTCGAGCGCGAGGGCGCGCACGCCGTCGCGCTCGATCTGGAGATCGACGACACCCTGCTGCGCGAGGGCCGCTCGCGCGAGATCGTGCACGCGGTGCAGAACGCGCGCAAGAACGCGGGGCTGGAGGTCGAGGACCGCATCGAGCTGGCTCTCGGAGGAGACGCCGCGCTGCTGGAGGCCGCGCGCGAGCACGAGGCGTACCTGAGCGGCGAGACGCTCGCGGTGAGCCTCACCCTCGACGATCCGGGTGCCAGCGCCGGGATGGCCCACCGCGAACAGACCGAGATCGAAGGGCTGGCGCTCGAGATCGCGCTGAGCAGAGCCGGGTCCGCATAGACCCGCCCACACCAGTGCGGCCCCGGCGCGGCACCGATCGATCGCAAGTGGGCAGGGGCGGGCGACTCCCGACAGACGCCGCAGGCCAGCCTACGCCAGCGCCGGCTCCAGCTCGGCCTCGATCTTCTTCTTCGGGTAGGCGCCGACGACCGTCTTGACCGCCTGGCCGCCCTTGAAGAGGATCATCGTCGGGATCGAGAGCACCTGGAAGGCCGCGGCGGTCTGCTGATTCTCGTCGACGTTGAGCTTGACGATGCGCAGGTCCTCGCGCTCGGATGCGATCTCCTCGAGCACCGGACCGACCACGCGGCAGGGACCGCACCACGGGGCCCAGAAGTCGACGAGCACGGGCTTCTCGGACTCGACGACCTCCGCCTGGAAGTTGGCGTCGGTGACTTCGGTAAGTGTGCCTGCCATGGAAATCTCCTATCGGATGGCCGTCTCGTTACGGGTGGGCGCTCGTCCCGGCCCATCGCCCACAGCTCACTATACAAAGTAAAGGGTAGGGGGCGAACCCCCCGAGGCGCGACCGGTCAAACTCCCGTTGAGATTCGCGACTCGCCGGACGCCACGGGCTGCGCGGCTGCGATCGGCGGCTGACGCCCGAAGCGCAGGCGCGGCACCAGCCACATCGCCTCGGCGGCGATCCACCACGACATCTTGCTCTGCCCCAGCTCGCGGTCCTTGAAGACGATCGGCACCTCGACGATATCGAACCCGGCGCGCGCGGCGCGGTAGGTCAGCTCGACCTGAAACGCATACCCCTGGGAGCGCACGCTGTCGAAGTGGATCGCTTCGAGCACCTCGCGCTTGAAGCACTTGAACCCCCCCGTCAGGTCGCGCACCTTCAAGCCGAGCACCCAGCGCGCGTAGGTGGAGCCGCCCTCGCTGACGAAGCGCCGCAATAGGCTCCAGTCCACGACGCCGCCGCCGGGCACGTAGCGCGAGCCCAGCGCCAGATCGGCGCCGCCGCGCACCGCGTCGAGCAGACGCGCGAGATCGGCCGGGTCGTGGGAGAAGTCGGAATCCATCTCCATCGCATAGGCGGCCCCCTGGTCGAGCGCGTAGCGGAACCCGGCCAGGTATGCCGGGCCGATGCCGTTCTTCTCTGTGCGGTGCAGCACCTCGACCTGCTCGCGCTCGGCGGCCAGGCGATCGGCGATCTCGCCCGTGCCGTCGGGCGAGCCGTCGTCGACGATCAGGATCTTGTAGGCGCCGTCGTTCGCGCGCGCCAGCACCGCGCCCGCGGCGGTCGCGATCGCCTCGATGTTCTCGGCCTCGTTGTAGGTCGGCAGTATCAGCCAGGGCACGTCGGTCGGCAAGCGTCGTACCCTAGAGCGTGTTGAGGAATCGCGCAACGCCGCTGGCGACTCTGGGGGGACTCTTGGCGAGCATTGCGCTGCTGTTCGTCTGCGTGCCAGCCGCGCGGGCGGGCACGCAGAGCACTAGCGCCGAGACGTTGAGCGGCTACATCGCTCGCGTGGCACGCGCGTGGATCCCGTACACGACGGCCGACGGACGCGTCGAAGACCCGCTGAACCCGGGCGACACGGGCGATAACTACGGCGTGATCCTGCTCGCGGACGCGATGCTGCGCGTCGCCCGCCAGACCGACGATGACGCCCTGGAAAGCGCCGGCGTGAGGATCGTGGACTCGGCGCTCACCCTGCCGGTGCCAAGCGATCCGTTCAACCTGCTGGCGATCGCCGCGACGATCCACGACGGCCGCGCGGGCGATTTTCCGGCAGGAGCGTGGCAGCGGATCGCCGAGCCGCTGGAGCTACTGGCGGGACAGATCGGCCCCCCAACCGCCGCCGACTGTCTGACCGAACTGGGCTGCTACAGCAACTGGCGGCTGGTATGGGCGGCCGGCGCGGCGCTGCTGATGGCCGACGGCGTGCCGGGCGACGCGGGCTCGCTGGCAGGCGAACGCGCATCGGTGGACAGGCAGATCAAAGCCGACCTGCGGTTGGCGGTGGCTGACGCAGGAGCGCCCCTGCGAACGGTCCCGACGCTGGACGGGCCCGCGCGCGAGCTGTCCGATCCCGGCGCCGAGCCGCCCGCCTATGAGCTGTTCTCGACCTTCATGCTGCAGCTGATCGGCGAAGCGGACCCGCGCGCGATCGTCCCGAGCGCGCGACGGCTGGCGGCCGCGGCGAACCGCTACGCGCTGGAGCAGATGGCGCCCGACGGTCAGCTCTCGCTGGCGGGGCGCTCGCTGGACGAGTCCTGGGTGCAGGCCGCCGCCGCCGCGCTCGGTGCGGCGCACGCGAGCGACGAACCGGCCGGCGCGGGCGTTTGGCGGGCGTTTGCGCAGCGCGCCTGCGCCTACCTGCTGAGCGCCTACCCGCTTCAACCCAGTGGCCTGCTGCCGATCGTGCCGGGCCTGGACTTCGACTTCAGCCCCTCGATCGTGGACGGGTACGCGGCGCTGAACCAGTACGAGGGCCTCACGCTGTGGCTGCTCTCCGACGCTCTGGAGCACTGGCCGGGCTCCGACCCTCCGCAGGCCCCATTGCCGGCCGACGCCAAGCGCATGCTCGCCGACGATCTCGCCGCCAGCGGCCTGGTGTGGGGTCGCTCCGGGGCTGTCTGGTGGGAGTTGAGCGGTCGCTCCACCAGCGGCGACCCACGCGAGGCGCAGGGGCTTGTCGCGATCAAGGTGCATCGCGCAGGCGGGTGGCGCGACCTGCTGGCGCTGCGTCCGATCCAGCGCGGGCGCTCGAGCGTGTGGACGCTCGGGCTCGCGCACGGCGGAACCGCGACACCGGCGTTCGAGCGAGTGCGCGGCACGGGCGCGCGCACAACCCTGAGCGGCAGCTACCGGCGTCCGGATGGGCGCCTGCTCGCAAGCACGACGTGGACGCTGAGCACGACCCCGATGGGCATCCACGTGAGCATGAGCGTGCCCGCCAGAGCATCGCTGCACACGACGGTGTGGCTCTCGAGCGCCGAACCGCGGCTGTCGGCCCCGGGGGCAAAACGCGTGGCGGACAAGTGCACCGTGACCGCTTCGGGGCCGGCCTGCCCGGTGACGATCTCCTGGCCCGCAAAGCGCCGTGCGCACTTCGCGACGCTTGAAATCGGCTCTGACTAGAAGATCTTGGGAATCGTCCTCTGAAAGCGGCGGCCGAGTTCTCTGGCCACGACCAGCAGCGCCGGTCGTGGCGCGCCCGTGGAGCTGACCAGTCCCGCGTCCCAGGTGGCCTTGCGCGCACTCCTCGGAGTTCCAGGCGAGCGCCAGTGGTAGTAGTAGATCCTGGTGATCCTGGGGCTGAGCCGCGCGAGGCTGAAAATGTTCTTCGCGACCCTCGCCGCATACTCGACCCCGTGGTCGATCAGCTTGCCTTTGAAGCGCCACCACACGACGCCGCCGATCTCGCTGAACCACACCTGTCCACGCACCGCCGCGAGGAAGTTCTCGACCGGTACGGGATTGTCGGTGGCCGCGCTGTTATAGGGGTTGAACGGCCAGATCTTCGGATAGGGGCGCGCCTTTTCCAGGAAGGAGCCGACCCAGGCCTCGACGTTGCCGTCGGAGTCGAGGATGTCGGGCGCGGTTATCTCACAGCCGGGACAGTGGGAGGCGAGCTCGTTGTAGTACTCGGCGGCCAGCCATGGGCGGTGCTCGGTCGGCTGGGTGACGTGGGTCGCCTCGTCCCAGGGCGAGAACTCGGTTACCCACGGGAACAGCTTGCGGAACTTCAGGAACGCCTTCAGATACTGGGCCGGGCGCGGGCCGATGTCGTTGTTGTCGGCGTGCTGGAAGGTTATGAAGGGGGTGATGTGGTAGGCGTGCTTTACCGCGTCCAGCCACGCCGTGACCTGTGCGAGGTCGCGCTTGTTGAGCGCCGCGTTCCAGGGCACGACGTCGCGGGCGAGGTAGATCCCGAGCTCGCGCACGCGCGGGTCGGAGAACGTGCGCGGTTCGTAGTCGGCGAGCCCGAAGCGAAACGACGGCGCGGCGGCGCGGTGGCCGACGGCACCGTGGGCGGCGGACGCACGGGCGGCCTGCGCGAACGGGGAGGACGCGTCGCCCGTCGCGGCGAGGCCGGCCAGCGCGGTGCAGATCAGCGCCAAGGAGGCGGACAGTGCGGCGGACCGACGACGAGCGCGCACCCACCCGCCTCCACCGGCCCGCGCGTGCGCGGTCTTCTCGATACTCACGATCGCCGCCCAGCTTAACCAAGCGTGGAGATGCCCGCGCCGGTTGCCGGAGCGGGGCAAGAGTTGCCGTAGCGGGGCACGAGTTGCCGGAGCGGGGCACGAGTTGCCGTAGCGGGGCAAGAGTTGCCGTAGCGGGGCGCCGGTTGCGGAGCGCCCGCCGCGCGGGGGGCGCATATCATGGCCGGGATGCGATGGCTGTGCCTGTCCCTTTGCGTGTGCCTGCCGGCACTCGGGCTACACGCCGGCGTCGCGACTGCCGGCGCCGGCAGGACCGCCAAGCCGCCGATCGTGCGCTCCGCCACGATCGAGCGCTCGCCGATCGGGCTGTCGATCGAGTATCCGCTGCTGGAGCGCGCGCTCGGTGACGGGCCGTGCCCGAGCCCGGCGCTCCTCGCGCTGCTGCGCGAACTCGGCGCGCCCTCGCTGCGCGTGGGCGGGGATTCCCAGGATCTGGCAGGCGTCGAAGGCACGAGCGCGGCGAGCGGTCCCTTCCGCTACACGATCGCGCCCTCGTTCTGGCCGACGCTTGGGTGCCTGGCCCGCGAAACCGCCGTACAGGTCACGATCGGACTGAACTTCGCGGCGGGCACCGAGGCCGACGAGCAGGCGACGATCGCCGCGGCCGAGCAGGCGATCCCCGCCTCGCAGCTGAGCTTCTCGCTCGGCAACGAGCCGGACCTCTACACGATCGCCCACATCCTTCCCAACGAACCGGAATTCACCGTGCCCGCCTTCCGAGCGCCGACCTGGTCGGCAAGCGAATACGCAAGCGAATGGAAGGCGCGCCGCGCCGAACTCGGCCCGATCCCCCTCGAAGGCCCCGACCTCGCCGGCAGCGCCTGGAAGCAGCAGATCGGAGCCCTGCTGCGCGAAGACCCGCCCGATCAGATCGACGCGCACGTGTACCCGACGAGCGCCTGTGGACCCGACGCCACCGCGACCGCCGCGCGCCTGCTCTCCGAGCACTCGAGCGTGGGGCTTGTCGAAAAGCTCGCCTGGCTGGTGGAAGCCGCCCAGGCCACCGGCAGGCCGGCGATCATCTCAGAGAGCAACAGCGCCTCCTGCGGGGGCAAGCCCGGACTGTCGAACACGCCGCTGGCGGGCGTGTGGGCGGCGCGCTTCGTGCTCGGAGCGCTGCTGTCGGGCTTTCAGCAGGTGCGCTTTCACTCGGCCGGCACCAGCTATGACCCGTTCCTGTTCAGCCCCAACGGCACGATCGTGCGCGAGCCGCTCGGCAACGCACTGCTGTTCCTGCACCGCTGGCTGGCGCTCGGCAGCCACATCGTCTCGACCAGCACCAACCATTCGCGCGTGTTCAGCGTGAGCGTCCTCAGCCCCAGCTCCACGAGCACGATCGTGACCTCCTTCTCGGCCCACCCGGTCGCGCTCACGCTCCCGGTCGGCGGATCGCGCAAGCGGGTGAGCACCGACGAGCTGACCACGGCCGGCGCCGGCGAGGTGCACGGCTCGCTGCCCGTGCTCGACGGCCGCGTAAGGCTGAAGCTCGCACCAAACACAGTCGTGGCGCTCAGGACGAGCTGACGCGGTGGGACGTGCCGGCAACAGGGCACCCGGCCGGCGGTGGCGGCGCGCCACGCGCGTCCCGGCACGACATGGCTGAGCACTCGAACGCCGCGATCGCCGACGCTCTGGAGGAGCTCGGCGACCTGTATGAGCTCGACGGCGCGATCGTGCACCGCGTGCTCGCCTACCGCACCGCGGCCCGTGCCGTGCGCGAGGCCCCCGTGTCGGTCGCCGAGCTTGCTCGCGCGGGCCGCGCCACCGAGCTTGCCGGCGTCGGCGAGACGCTGCAGGAGAAGATTCTCGCGCTGATCCAAACGGGCACGATCCCGGCGGCGGAGAAGCTGCGCGCGAAGATCCCGGCCGGGCTGATCGCGATCGTGAAGCTGCCCGGCCTCGGCCCGAAGCGCGCGCGGCTGCTGCACTCCGAGTTGGGCATCGACTCGCTGCAAGCATTGCGCGAGGCGGCCCTGGCACAGCGCCTGCGCACGGTGCGCGGGCTCGGAGCGAAGTTCGAGACGGGGGTGCTGCAAGCGCTCGAGAAGCTCGAAGCGGACCCCGACGCCGGCGCGAGCAGGCGCCTGCTGTTGCCAAAGGCGCTCGAGCTCGCGGAGGCGATCGCGGCGGGGCTGCGCGAGCGCGCAGGCGAGGGGACCGAGGTGCTGATCGCCGGCTCGGCCCGGCGCATGGCCGACAGCGTGAAGGACATCGACCTCGTCGCGCTGACGCGCAAGCCGGTGACGCTCGCCAGGAGCCTGGCCACGCTCCCCCAGATCGAGAGCGTCGCCTCGGCCGGCAAGGCGGGCGCCAAGGCTCACACCCACTCGGGCGTGAGCGTCGACCTGCGCATCGCCCGGCCAAGCCAGCGCGGCAACCTGCTGCAGCACTTCACCGGCTCGGCCAAGCACAACGCCGCGCTTCGTGAGATGACCGTGCGCAGGGGCCTGCACGTGTCCGAGTACGGCATCAGCAGCGACAGCGCGGGCAGCACGACGACCTGCACAAGCGAGCAGGAGGTGTATGCGCTGCTCGGCCTCGCCTACATCGAGCCGGAGCTGCGCGAGGACCGCGGCGAGCTGGCGGCCGCGCTGGATGGTGGCAGGGGATTGCCAAGCCTGATCGAGCTCGCGGACATGAGAGGCGACCTGCACTGTCACACCCTGGCATCGGACGGCCGCGACACGATCGAGGAGATGGCACTGGCGGCACGCGAGCGCGGGTACGAATACGTGGCAATCACGGATCATTCGGCCACACACGGGTTCGGCGACGACGTGAGCCCCGAGGAGCTGCGCCGCCAAATCGAGCGCGTGCGCGAAGCCGACGCGAGCATCGAGGGGATCCGGGTGCTCGCGGGCAGCGAGGTCAACATCCTGCCCGACGGCTCGCTCGACTACGAGGATGAGCTGCTGGCCCAGCTGGACTGGGCGATCGCCAGCGTGCACACCTCCTTCGGCATGAGCGAGCAGGCGATGACCGAGCGCATGATCGCCGCCGTCGAGCACCCGCTGGTGGACGCGATCGGCCACCCCACGGGGCGGCTGATCGGGCGGCGCGAACCCTATGCGCTCGACATGCACGCGCTGATCGCCGCGGCGGCGCGCACCGGCACGATGCTCGAGATCAACGCCAACCCCGACCGGCGCGACCTCGGCGACCTGCACGCGCGCGCGGCCGCACAGGCCGGTGTGCGTATCCTGATCGACTCCGACGCCCACAGCACCGAGCGCCTGGGGGCGATGCGCTGGGGAGTCGCGACCGCACGGCGCGCGTGGCTGCAAGCGGCGGACGTTGCCAACACGCTCCCGTGGGAGCGGTTCGCCGGGTTGCGCAAGCGCGAGCGCGCCGGAGACGGCGCTCAGCAGTAGCGAGGAGCGCGATGGGCAGCACAGTGTCCCGCGCCCGCCATCACGTCCTTCGCCGGCGGTTATCGCGCCAGCGGATGCAGCTCGATTCGCTCCTCGTAGGCGGCAACGGTCACCTCGAACTGGTCGAAGAAACCGGTGAGTCCCAGTAGACCGAAGGCCGGCAACCATGGGTCGCAAAACCACACAGGAGCGAGCCACTCGTAGCTTGCGACGCCGTCGCCGACGGCCAGCGCGACCTCGGCGACCCGACCCTTGACCAGCGCGCCACCGACCGCGATCCGTGTGCTCGGCGCGTCCGCGAGCTCGAGGCCGATCAACTCCGCCACGTGCATACCCATCCGCACGGCACTCGCGCCGCTGTCGAGCAGACAGGCCTGGGGGGCCAGCTCCAGGCCCTCCACAACCACGTCGATTATGGGCCGCGGACGCATCGAGGCGCTTCCCGGGTCGGGAACCGCCTTGAAGGGAAACCTCACAGCGGCGCGAGGCCCGTCACGGCAAGCTCGTCCTCAGGTACGCGGTACATGCTGTCCGCGCGCTGGTTGTATCGCGCCAGCCAGGCGACCACCTCCCGCGGCGTGGCTGCCGCGACAAGCAGTTCATCCCCCTTGACAGCGACCCACTGGCCGCGCAACCGCGCCAGGGTGGCTCCGAGCTCGCGACGACGGCTCGCCGCAGACGCCGTGATCTGCGCCTGCGCCGAGACCGACCCTCGATCGGGGCGCCCTCCGCGCTCGGTGTGCAACCGACCGACCGCGAAGCCCAGCCTCATCAGGATCCTGCGTGCCTGATGCGTCGTGAAGTCGGCGCGGTCGAGGCCGGTGACCGCGGCGATTGCCTGCTTGGGGGGATAGCGCCGCGACCCCACCACCACATAGTGGTTTGCGATCGGCTCTGGCAGCGATCCCCGCAGCGCCCGCTCGATCGCCTCCCTGCGCAAATCGAATCGCTGCTTTGCGATCACGACCGTTCGCCTGTCCGTCTCCCTCCCCGTCTCTGTCATGTCCTCTCCGAACTCTCTTCTCTGGTTCGTCTCTACACTAGCACGGCCGCCGCGGACCGGCTGGCGATCGTCGATCTCACTCGCTGCCGGCACGCCCGGCGAGCAGCCTCGGCAGCAGCCGCTCGGCGACGATCCGATCGACCGCGGCGCGGCGCAGGGGCGCGAGCGCGCTCGTGGCGCGAGCGGCATAGTCGGGCGCGGGATCGTCGAGCGCGATGCGCAAGCACCGAACGAGGTCCTCGCCGACGAGTCGCGCGTCGAGAGAGCGCGCGATCGGCAGCGCCACGTAGGGGCCCGGCGAGGGCACGGTCACGAGCAGGCAGCCCTCGGCGAGCGCCTCCAGCTGGGCGATGCCGTAGTCCTCGCGCTCGGCGGCGCACACATACACGCGCGCGCGACGCAGCAGCTGGCGGTAGCGCTCGGGGTCGAGCAGACCGGCCACGCGCACGCCCGGCGCGGGCAGCGCATAGCCAAGCGCGCGCAGGCTGGCCTCCGACGCGCCGGCCAGCACCAGCTCCTCGCCCGGCGCGGCCGCCGATCGCCACGCGTCGAGCATCGTGCGCAGACCCTTCTTGGCGGGATTGGCGACATACGCGATCGCGGCTATGTCACGCGGATTGGACGAGCCAGGCGTTTGATGTGAATCGCTCGTCTGACCCGCGTCGGGCGTTATGCCTGAATCAGGCGTTGTGCCTGCATCACCCGTTATGCCTGTGTCAGGCGTTATGCATGTGTCAGGCGTTATGTCTGCATCACCCATTATGCCTGCATCACCCGTTATGCCTGCATCACCCGTTATGCCTGTGTCAGGCATTTGCCGTGCGTCACTCATATGCCGCGCTTCATGCGTTTGACCTGAAGCACACGACTGGCCTGTGGGCCCGGACTCGACCGGCACCGGCAACACCAGGGCACCCTCGCGCGGGCGCGCGTTGAGAACCCCGCTTGGAACCTCGCGCAGAGCACCCTCGCTCTGAGGCAGCAGCAGCGGCGCTTCGCGCAGGCGCCGGCGCTCCAGCGCACGCTGCCACAGGCCGTGGCGTCCCGGCCTGTTGGCCGCGGCGGGCGCGTCGAAGCGGATCGCGCCGGGCTGGGGCCACAGCAGCGCGGCGGTGGTGGTCGAGTAGATCAGCGCCCGCGGGCGCGAGCGAGCGAGCTCCATGCGCGCGGCTCGCGCGGCAGCCCGCGCCCAGCGAAGGTCGGTGAGCATCAGGGTGCGTACCGGCGCGGGCGCCTCGGCGCTCACGATCCGGGCGCTCGCGCCAGCCCGAAGCAGCGAGCCGAGCAGCTCCTCGTCGGCGGCGCGCAGCCCAGCCGTGGAGCCGAGCGAGACGATCAGGACGTCCAGCGAGCTAGGTGGTGGCGCCATCGATGCGCTCCGGGCGCAGCGCCTTGAAGCCGGGGGTGCGTCCCAGCGAGATCGCGCGCAGCGGGGAGGTGCGCAGCACATGGAAGCGCACCCCGTCGCGCTCCTCGATCGCGGCCACGGCCGCGTCCTGGCGGCGCCACCACAGGGCGAGCACGATCGCAAAGCCGGCGCCGATACCGGGAATCTGGGGGGCGATGAACGCGAGCCCGCCCGCGAGCACGGTGAACAGCAACAGCGGCCACAGCCGGTTCAACAGCGTGGCGCCCGGACGGTACTCGGGCAGCGCGGTGCTCGCACGCGCCTCGCGCAGCAGGCGCGCGATCGGTGGGTGGACCGCGGCGCGCCGTCCCAGCCACAGACCTATCGCGGTCGCGAGCACCCACCAGCCGACCGAGATCGGCACCACGTTGGAATCCGAGGCGGGCACGGCCGAGAACACCGTGACGATCGCAAGCGCCGTCGCGGCGGCGGCGCTGAGCAGGACGGTTGCCCTGAGAAAGTCGACGAAGTGCACGCCTCGTGCCGCGTCAGCGCTGGGCGCGGCGCGATGGACGACGGAGTGCGGCGCGCGAGCGCTTGACGGCGAGCCGACATCCGCTGGGACACTCGCAGCTCGACACCCGCAGTCTCACAGCAGCGCCTCGAGCAGGCCGCGCACCCCGCTCTGCCCGTCGATCGTCATGTCCGCGCGCTCGAGCAGCTCGGGCGGGGTCTCCTCCGAGCCGACGGCGACGCACACGGCGAGCTCGAGCGTGCCGGCGTCGACGAGCGCGCGCAGGGCCCCGAACGCGTCGACGTCGGTCGCGTCGTCGCCGACGTACACGGCGCGCGCGATCGGGGAGCCGTTGTTGCGCGCCTCGCCGCCCGACAGCAGCGCGCTGACGCCGAGGCCCTTGTCGAGCCTGATCGGGGGACGCACCTCCAGCACCTTGCGACCCCAATGCACCGCGAAGCCCTCGCTCTGCGCACGCTCGGCGACCTCGCGCACGAGCGCGGCGGCGGCATGCTCGTCGGGGACCCCGCGCCAGTGGAAGGCGGCGATCGCTTCCTTGTCCTCGCTGCGCACGCGCGCGCGCTGCAGCTCATGCGTGTAGGCGCGACGGGCGAACGCACGCACCCGCTCCGACCAGGCGGTCAGATCGGGGTCGAGCTCCGGGCGGGTGGCGCCGGGACGCAGAAGCTCGCCGCCGTGGTTGCCGACATAGGCGATGCTGCCGATCGCGACGATCTGGCGGGCCGTGGCGGCGCGCCGTCCGCTGACGCAACCCACCAGGCGGTAGCGCTTGGATATCTCGATCAACAGCGTGCGCGTGGCCTCCGGTACGTGCGCGTCGGCGGCGTGGCGGACGATCGGGGCGAGCGTGCCGTCGATGTCGAGCAGCACGGCTGCATGGGCTGGATCGGAGCGGAGCGGCTCGAGCGCCTCCACGAGAGTGGCAGCGGGTGACACGACCTCTAGTATGGCGCCCTGTGACGGCGGACCGGTCGCATCCCGCGCATGACTGCTGAGGCGAAGCTCGATCCGGGCTACCAACGAACCCTGAAGCTCGCCGCGATCGGCACCGCCGCCGGTGTGTTCAGCGGCCTTTTCGGCGTCGGCGGCGGCACCGTGATGGTGCCCCTGCTGGTGTTGTGGCTGGGGTATGGCCCGCGCGAGGCGACCGGCACCTCGCTCGCGGCGATCGTGTTCATCGCCGCCTTCGCGGCCGCCACGCAGGGGGCGTATGGCAACGTACACGTGCTCGACGCGCTGCTGATCGGGATTCCCGCGGTGGGCGGCGTGTTGATCGGCACGTGGCTGCAGCAGCGCATGGCCACCCGCTCGATCTCGCTGCTGTTTGCGATCGTGCTGGTGGCGAGCGCGGTGGAGCTCGTGACGCAATGATCGGCCTCGGCGCGCAGCGTGCTGCGGCGGCGGGGAGCGCGGCGAAGTGATCGGCGCGGTCGCGATCGGGCTGTGCGCGGGCATCGTCGCCGGGCTGCTCGGAGTGGGCGGCGGCGTGCTGTTCGTGCCCGGGCTGGTGATCCTGCTCGGACTCGGACAGCACCAGGCGGAGGCCACCTCGCTGCTGGCGATCGTGCCCGTCGCGATCGTGGGCACGATCAAGCAGGACGGGTATGGCAACGTGCGCCGCGGGGACGCGCTGACGATGGGGCTGCTCTCGCTTGCCGGCGCGGGGGCCGGCGTGGCGCTCGCCAACGCGCTGTCGGGGACGGTGCTGCGCACCGGCTTCGCGCTGCTGATGGTGCTCGTGGCGGTCCAGCTGGTGCGCCGAGCGAAGAGCGAACCGAGGGACGCAGGTCGGACACGCGGACCGACACCCGCACAAAAATAGCCCAGCTTCGCCCGATAGCGCCTAGACTGAGCGTATGGGACTAGACAACCCCGTCCACCTGGCCCTCCTGGTCGTGCTGTTGCTGCTGCTGTTCGGCGCCAAGCGCCTGCCCGAGATCGGACGTTCGCTCGGCAGCGGCATGCGTGAGTTCAAGCAGTCGATCAGTGGCGAGCATCCCGGACAGAACACCAATCAGCAACCAACATTGCCAGTGGCCCAGCCGCAGGCGACCGCACAGGCTGCAACCGCGACCCAGGCATCGCCGGCGGGCGCGCAGGCGCAGGACGCCTTCGCTCAGCGCGACCCGGCGTCTGGCGAGTAGCGCAAGCACTCCACCCGGCGGGGCGCGCGATGTCGCCTCATGCACCGCCACGCCCGCACGCGCCTCCCGCAGCAGCCCGGCGCCGCAGCACCAGCTGTGGGCGGTGGCGCCGGCCGGCACGCCACGGGCTCGCGGCGCGCTTTGTCTGCTTGACTTGGCTGCGATCCGCTGCAACGCTATGGC
This sequence comes from uncultured Solirubrobacterales bacterium, assembly GCA_963831995.1. Classification (GTDB taxonomy): domain Bacteria; phylum Actinomycetota; class Thermoleophilia; order Solirubrobacterales; family Solirubrobacteraceae; genus Palsa-744. The sequence goes on from CAWHSI010000005.1 coordinate 587,951, forward strand.
CTGATCGCATAGGCCGAACTTGACCAGCGATTTGCGTCGCTTGGTTCTCACCGGCACTCTTCGATCTTGCCAGGGCCGGTTCTCGCGCTCTCTGACCTGTAGCTGTCTGTCGCTTTGACCGGCCGACCATAGAAACCATAGGATCAAACATGAGGAAGCATTACATACTATGCCTTGCGTCAGTAGCGGCGCTCGTGCTCAGCGCCGTCGCCACGTCGTCGGCGTCTGCTCTCAATATATTCTTACTGAACGGACTGGAAATCACCAAAGAAACACCCGTCAAAGTCGAGGGCGAACTCTTATTCGAAGACACCAAAATCGGCGCCGCCATGGTGTGCTCTATGAATTGGGACGGCGCGGTCTCGGCAAACAGCAAAAACGGGCCCATAAGCGAACTGTTAACGTTAGCTGGCGAAGGACTGGAAAATTCGGTCAAATGCACAGACCAGCACCTCTGCGAAGGCGAAGCCTTAGTAAAGGCGCTCGAATTGCCCTGGCTGTTGGTGGCGGATTTCTCCGACCCGGAAAACAATCCCACCAAAAACCCCACGTTGAAGTTGTCGTGCACCGTCCTCGGCGTAAAAGCGGAAGACACATGTGCCGGGAGCATCGGCGGCAAAGGCTTCAACGAACCGGGGGGGCTGTTAGTCGAAATGAGCGAATCGGAACCGTTGACGACCCTCAACTGCAGTATCGGCGGGACAGGGGCGGGATTAGTCGTGGGCAACGTTCTGATAAGCGCCAACTCCGGCGAAGTGCTCTCCGGCTCGCCGTGAACCCAGGCGCGCCAGTCTCCTGACGGAGTCTGAGTTGTCGGGCGGATGCGTGCGAACACGCTCCGCCCGACTCGCCGCGGCGAAAACGGTCGCCTCCCAAGACCGGGCGCTCGAGGCCTGATGGGCGCTCAGGGCCCGCTCAGGGCTGGTGGGCGCTCAGGGCCTGCTCAGGGCTGGTGGGCGCCCAGGGCCCGCTCAGGGCTGGTGGACGCTCAGGGCCCGACCGGCGCCCAGGGCCTGATGGGAATACGCGCTTCCGGCGCGATTTCATCGGCCCGCGGGTGGCCGATACGTCCATGGAGAGCTAATCGGACGGCGTGGGCGAAGCGGCCTGCGGCGCAACGACGCTCGGGCGCGCCTCCTGGAGCAAGCCGGCGCCGCAGTGCCAGCAGTAGGCGGCGCCACGGCTGTGGACGGCGCCGCAGGAGCGGCACTGGCCGTGCACGCCCGCCTCGGCGGCGCCGAGCAGGCGTTCGACCTCTCCCAGCTCGGCGTCGGCCTTCTGCAGCTCGGCGGCGCGGCGGGTGAGCACGTCGAGGCGATAGTGGTCGCGCACCGCCATCTCATAGGTGAGCCCGCCCAGATCCCAGGTCAGCCCGGCGACCTCTTCGGCCAGCTCCAGGCGGCGGGCGCGCAGTCGGGCGAGCGAGCCGCTCGTCGTTGCCGCGTCCGCCATCAGCCGCCCGTTTCTATCGGTTTGTCGCCTTCGGTCAGTTTTTCGATTTCCCGCTGATGCTGCTTGCCGTTGGAGCTGCTCAGCTTGTTCAGGGTGGCAGTGCCGGGTTTGCTCGCCGCCTTCGGCTTCGCCTTGGGCGTTTCGGCTTCTCTCACTTCTTTGACTTCCTGCGCTTCGGTGGCGGGCGCGCGCTTGCCGGTTGCCGTCTTGGATGGGCTCGACGGCGTTGTGGCCGTGGAAGTGCTCGTAGCTGGAGCGGAGCTCGCCGCGGCAGGCAGGCTGCCCTCAATCTTGACGACCGATACGCCCGAGGTTTTGGAGGGCGCCAGCCAGTGTCCGACGAGCAGTCCGATCAGACCCGCGATCAGCAGCACCGCGATCAGGCCGAACAGGCCCGAGTGGCGGCGCAGCCAGCCGATCGCGCCGTCGTCCGGCGGCGGCTGTGGCATGTATCCGCTCGCCGGCGAGGAGATCGCAAGCGGCGCGACGCGCAGCTCGTTCTCGGCCTGCAGCACGTCGAGAAAGGCGAGGCGCACGGGCGAGCAGGGCCGGCCGCAGGCCAGACAGTAGCGCTGGTCGGCGGCGACGGGGGCGCCGCAATTGGTGCACTTGGCGCCCTCGCCCTCGGGCTGGCTCTGGATCGGGTGGACGCTCACGACAGCCCTACCCGAAGGCGCCGCGCACGTAGTCGCGGGTGCGCACGGCGCGCGGTTGCTGGAACACCTGGGCGGCCGTTCCGTACTCGACGAGGTCGCCGAGGTACATGAACGCGACCTTGTCGGCCACGCGCTGGGCCTGACCCAGGTTGTGCGTGACGATCACGACGGCGAGCTCGCGGCGCAGCTCTCCGATCAGCTCCTCGATCACGCCGGTCGAGATCGGGTCGAGCGCGCTGCAGGGCTCGTCCATCAGCAGCACCTCGGGGCGCATCGCGATCGCGCGGGCGATGCACAGGCGCTGCTGCTGGCCGCCGGAGAGGCGCAGCGCGGGACGATCGAGGTCGCCGCCGAGCTCGTCGTAGAGCCCGGCGCGCCGCAGCGCGTCGATGACCAGCGGCTCGAGCTCCCGGCGGCGCGGCTTGCGGCGCGACTGTTCGCGCAGCGCAAATGCGACGTTGTCGAAGATCGACATCGGAAACGGGTTGGGCTGCTGGAATACCATCGCCACGCGCGAGCGCAGCCTCGTGTCTGCCAGCGCGTGCACGTCCTGACCGTCGAGCAGGATCTCGCCCGAGCGCGAGGCGCTCGGAGTCAGCTCGGTGAGCCGGTTGAGCGTGCGCAGCAGGCTCGTCTTGCCGCAGCCGGACGGGCCGATCAGCGCCAGCACCTCGCCCTGGTGGATCGACAGCGACACCGAGTTCACAGCGCGGTGCTCGCCGTAGTAGATGCTCACCTCGCGCAGGCTCAGCCGCTCGGGGCCGCGCGCCGCGAGCTCGGTGCGGATCGCCTCGCGCTGCCGGGGCGGCGTCACCACGGTGGGAGGACGGTCGAGCACGATCGTGCGCACCGGCGGCACGACGTGCTCCGGGATCGGCTGTGCGAGCCCAGGCGCCGGGATCGACTCGGCCTTCCCACTCGTGCGCACCGGCGCCACGACATCCGGGCGCTCCTCGGCGAGCGGCCACGGGTCGGGCGGCGCCTGCTCTGCGTTTATCGTCATGTTTTCCATCGAAGCGATGAGTTTAGTGTGAAACCGCGTGCTTGTCAAAGCCCCGCTCCCCCGTCGAAGCCGCTATTGCGCGCGTGGGCGCGGCCGACGCGCCCCACGATCCAGTTGAGCGCGAGGATGAACAGCAGCAGCACGAATGCCGCGGCATAGGCGTTGCTTGGCGCCTTGCCTTCGCCCGCCGGCGAGTTGTCGTACACGTATGTGGTCAGCGTCGAGCCGGTGCCGCGCAGGAATCCGAGGATCGGGGTGGAGCCGGCCGGTTCGTTGCGCAGCGACGCGGCGAGCAGGATCAGCACGATCGCCGTGTCGCCGACGATGCGGCTGATGCCGAGCGTCGTGCCGGTGGCGATGTTGGTGCGCACGCTGGGCAGCAGCACGCGGCGGATCGTCGCGATGCGCGTCTTGCCCAGCGCGAACGCCGCCTCGCGCATGTGCGCCGGCACCGCCTGCAGGCCGTCGCGGGTGGCCGCATACAGCGGCGGCAGCGCGATCATCGACATCATCGCGCCCGCCGCGACGAACGAGCGGCCCAGCACAACGCCGCTTTCGGAGGTGCTCGACAGCGGACCCATGAAGCTCAGCTCGAAGATCGCCAGGCCGAAGATCGCGATCACGATGTCGGGCGTGCCGGCGACGATCTCGATCGAGGACTCCACCAGCCGCGCCAGCCACGACGGCCGGCCGTACTCGACGATCCACACGGCGCTGCACACGCCAACCGGCAGCGCGATCGCCACCCCGATCGCGGTCAGCACGGCGGTGCCGATCAGCGGGTCGAGAAAGCCGCCGGAGACGGTGCCGTCTTCGGCGATCCGAGGGTGCGTGGCCAGCAGCTCCGGGCGCAGATACTGGATGCCGCGCACACCCATATACACGACGATCGCGCCCGCGAGCAGGCACAGGCCGAGCCCGGCGGCCCACGCCGCGAGGTAGATCGCGCGGTCGAGCAGGCGCCATTCGCGCATCGAGGAGCGGCGACCGCGACTCGGACGCGGCGCCTCGGTGGGCTCGACCGAAAAGGCCGAGGCGAACGTATTCATGGGAGGACCCGATCGAGATGGGATGTTTGGGGCTCGCTCATTGGGCATCCTTGGGCGGTTGGCGTGTGCTCATCGCAGCTGGTACTTGCGCAGGGGCAGCTTGACCAGATAGGCGCCGAGCGACAGAGCGATCGCGGAGAGCAGCAGCAGCAGCGCAAACGCATACAGCGTCGAGCTGAGCGCCGGCGCCCCGCCGAAGAAGGCTTCGCGGTTGTCGACGATCGCGCTGCCGAGCGTGCGCAGCGGCTCGAACAGGAACACGAGCGGCCCGTGGGCGAAGCTCGGAGCAAACGACACGTCGCCCGCGACCATCGAGACCACGATCACCTCGCCGAGCGCGCGCGCACACGCGAGTGCCGTAGCGGCGACGATCGCGGGGCGGATCGCCCTGATGCTGACGGCGAGCGTCGCGCGCAGGCGGTGCACGCCGAGCGCCATCGCGCCCTCGCGCCAGGAGGCGGGCACGCCGGCGAGCGCCGCGCTTATCAGCGCGACCATGATCGGGGTGATCATCGCGGCGAGGATCGTCGAGACGACCAGCAGGCTGGCGCCCGTCAGCTCGACCGTGTTCTGCACGGAGCTCTTCTCCGGGATCGTGATCAAGTGGTTGCCGACAAACGGCACCAGCACGAGAATCCCGATCAGCCCGTAGATCACCGAGGGCACCGAGGCGAGCAGGCGCACGACGGGGACCATCGCGCCCCGCAGCCACCCTGGCGCGAACTCGACGATGAAGATCGAGGACAGCAGCGCGAGCGGCAGCGCGAGCGCCAGCGCGAACGTCGTGGTCAGCACCGTGCCGTAGATGACCGGCCACGCCCGCACGTGGTAGGCGGAAGCGGCCGGGTGCACGCCCACTTCGGTCATTCGCTGCAGCTGACGATCGAGGTTGCCGCCCGATCCGAGCCAGCTGAGGCCGTTGTGCCGAAACGTCGGCCACGCGTGCACGGCGACGAACACGACCATCGCGGCGATCGCCAGTGCGGCCAGCAACGACACCGCGCCGAGTGCGCGCTCGGCACGGCGGTCCGACCACGGCCGGCGCAAGCGCGGGGCCGGGGCGCCCGCCCCGGCCCCGTCTCCCCCCGCGGGCGCGGGAGGGAGACGGGTGGGATGGGCGGATTCACTTCAGGGAGATCCACTGCGTCGAGATGATCTTCTGCGCCGCCGCGCTGTTCTCGATCCAGCCGATGAACGCAGAGGCGGCGCCTGTGGCCTTGCCCTTGGTGACCTCGTAGAAGCGCGCGACGCCCGCGTAGCTTCCGGAGGTCGCGTTGGCCAGCGTGCAGCCGACGCCGTTGAAGGCGACGTCGTTGACGCCTTTGCTGGCGAAGTACCCGGAGAGGAAGCCGATCGAGCCCGGATCTTTTTCGATCGCCTCGCGCTGCAGTCCCTCGGAGGACTCTTCGCTTGCAAGCGTCGACACTTTCTTACCGCCCATCAGCAGCGTTGTGAAGTTGCTGAGCGTACCCGCGGAGGAGTTGCGGCTGATGATGTCGATCGGGCCGCTGGCTTTGGAGCCCGGCACCTTCGACCATTCGCGGGTCTTGCCCGTGAAGATCGATTCGACCTGCGCCTGGGTGAGGTTGGACAGAGGGTTGGCGCTGTTGGTCACGACGCACAGGTAGTACTTGGCGATCGGGTAGAAGTCGAGTCCGGCCGGATCGGTGGGCAGCGGATCGCGCGACACGTCGGCGATCGACACGCGTCCGGCGGCGACGTCGTTGATCCCGACCTGGGTGCCGCCCTGGGTGATTTTGATCTTGACCTTCCTGTTGAGCTTCTCGTACTTCTGTGCGAGCAGCTGGACCAGCGGCGCCGAGGCGGTGGCCCCGCTGATCGTGATCGTGCTCGTCGCGAGCGCGAGCGCGGGAAGCGCTATCGAGAGCGTGAACGTCGCCGCGAGAAGGGCGGCGACACGGCGAGATCGGTGCATTTGACTGGGTCTCCCCTCGAATGGTTGACAGCTTTATTTTGGGAAGACTAGCATGTTCTGCATAAAGAAGATCGAGATTAGCTATTTTATGAGGATGACCGACATCCGGACACCCTCCCGCCGGCTGATCGCCGCGATGGCGGCGGCGACATTCGCCGTCGGCCTGATCGCCGGCGCCGCGATCGGGCCGAGCCCCTCGGGGTCGCCCGCGGACGCCACCACCCTCGCCCAGCAGGCGATCGCCGCGTTGATCGCGCGGGCGAGCGCCAGCCCCCCGCCGCACGCTCCCACCGGCTCGGCGAGCGCCACCGGCGGCGCACCCAACCCGGCGCCGCACTCGAGCCCGCCAGGCAAGCCCGCCACAGCCAGCACGAGAGCCGCCTCGGCCCCTCCATCCTCGGAAAGCTCCCCCCCAAGCGAATCCTCCTCGGGCACGCCATCCTCGGACAGCTCGCAAGGCCCCTCCACCGGCCCGAGCAAAAGCGCAGGGCCCGCGCCCGGCACCCCGATCAAGCTGCCGCCGGTCAAGCACATCTGGGTGATCGCGCTGTCGGGCACGAGCTTCAGCGCGGCGCTGGCCGACTCCACCGCCGACCCCTACCTGGCCAAGCAGCTCATACCCAGGGGAACGCTGCTGAGCAACTACACGCTCAGCGCAAGCAGCTCGCTGGGCAACGGCATCGCGCTGCTCTCCGGACAGGGCGTGAACCTCGACACCGAACAGAACTGCCCCACCTACAGCGAACTGCAGCCACCGACCGTGGACGCGACGAGCGGGCTGGCGGAGGGCGTCGGCTGTGTCTATCCAGCCGAAGTCAAGACGCTGGCCGGCGAGCTGAGCGAGGCGAGCCTGACGTGGAAGGCATACGTGCAGGACATGGATCGGGGAGCCCCGGCGGGCGCGGCGCCGAGCACCGCGACATCAAGCGGCGCAGACAGCACCAGCACCGGCTCGACGAGCGCCGGCACACCCAGCTCCAGCTCGGCGGCGCCAGCTTCGGCAGGCCCGTCCACAAGCGGCACGAGCACCCCCGCCGGCGACGCCACCTGCCGCCACCCCGAACTCGGCGCCGCCGACCCCAATCGCACCCCCGCCCCGGGAGACCCCTACCTCACCTACCGCAACCCCTTCGTCTACTTCGACTCGCTGCTCGGCGAAGGCGCATGCGCTGAAAACGACGTCGATCTGTCCCAGCTGCAGGCAAGCCTCACGACGCCGGCAAGCACGCCCAGCCTCAGCTGGATCGTGCCCTCGGCCTGCAGCGACGGCTCGAGCGCCCCGTGCGCGCCGGGCGCGCCCGCCGGGCTCGCGCCAGCCGACAGCTTCCTCGAGGAAGTGATGCCCGAGATTCTCGCCACCAGCGCCTACAGCAGGGAAGGGCTGATCGCGATCGTCCCCGACAGCCCACCGCCCTCGAGCCCCGCGAACGGCGCCGCCCAGCCGGTCGGCGCGCTGCTGCTCTCGCCGTTCGTGCGCGGCGGCGCGCGCGTAAGCGAAAGCTTCGACGACTTCTCGCTCCTGAAGAGCCTCTCGCTGCTCCTCGGAGTCCTCCCCTTGGGCCATGCCAGCGACCCGAGCACCGTGTCTTTCGGCGCCACCGTCTACAGCACGACCAAGTAGCAATCACCAACCACGAACGGAGATCCCGTTGTACACACATCAACCCGTCCACGATCGAGCTTCCCGGTGGCTCGTCGCGATCCTGGGGGCGATTGCCCTCTCGCTCGCGGCGGTCGCCTCGGCGCGCGCCGCCGAAGCGCCTGCCGAAGGCAGCCCGAACGACCTCAACTGCATCGGACACATATCGATCGGCACACCCGAACTCGGCAGCGAAGAACACCAGGTTCGCTACACCTTCTATTGCAACGGCCCGATCACGGGCTACCAGCTTGAGACCAACATCCCGATCACCGGCTTTGAGCCGCAACCGCTGGTTACGAGCAACACAACCAACCAGGGACTATCGGACACATTCAGCTGCGGCGGCGAACTGCCGGGCTGGGCCGATAACTGCGAGGGCTCGACCAAAGCGGGGTGGGAGACGATCACCGGACAGTTCGCGATCGGCACGCCACTGTGTCAGGAACCGCGCGTGGATCCGCTCTTGACGGTCACCGACATCTACCTCGAAAAGGGCGTGGCGACACAGGCGATCTCGGGTCCGTTCGACCTCGGACGCCCGCTGCACTGCCCCGCCACCGCCTATCGCGGCGGCACGCGCCTTGACCCGGTCGCGCCGCCAACCTCGAAGGGCAAGGCCGGGAAGCACAAAAAGGACAAGGGCCACAAATCCTCTGAGAAAGCCGAGAAGAAATAGCGCGCACCCGGGCGCACACGAGCAGGTAGCCTGCATATGCATGCCGGCCATCCGCTCCGGGGCCGGACGGCAGCCACCCTGGCGCCGTCCGGCCCGCATCCTGCTCGCGGCGATCGCGCTCGCGAGCTTGCCGGTGCTCGCCCTGATCGGCTGTGGCGCGGGCAGCAGCGCCGACGGCTCGACCTCGGCGCCGGCCGCCGCGCGGCTGGCTCCGCCCGCCTGCGCCGACGCGAGCGCGCGGGCGCTCGGCAGGGTCGCCGAAAGCGTCTACCACGAGATCGCCGGCGGGCGCATCGCGCTGCCGGCCGCCGAACGGGTGGCGAGCGCACCCAGCGTGATCGCGGCCGTCGAAAGCGGCCGCGCGAAAGCCGTGCGGGCCGCGATCGCGCCGCTGCTGCGCGAGCAACTGGTGCGCGTGCGCGTCACCGTCGGCCGGCATTTGCTCGCCGAATACGGCACCGCCAACGGCATCGCCCCGGTGAGCACGCCGCTGCGCGACGCGGCGGGCGTCCAGATCGGCACGATCACAGCCTCCGAGGAGGGCATGTACGGGTACGCCAGCACCGTCTACGCGATCTCCGGAGCGCAAGTGTTCGGGCGCTCGGGCACGCGCTGGCTCGGCGGCTCGCAGAGCCCGGGGCCGAGCAGCCTTCCCGACCATGGCCAGATCGTGCTCGACGGCAAGCGCTACGCCGTCTATTCCTTCCCCGGCACGAGCTTCCCGGACCGCGCGCTGCGCACCTACGTGCTGGCGCCCGTCCCGCTCGCCTCCGAATGCGCCGCCACCCCCGCCGAGGAGGCCACCGACACGATCGGCCAGACGGCCAGGAGGATCTATCGCGACGAGCGGTCCGGCACCGCGACGGCGCAGGTGGTGCGCGACTTCGAAAGCTCGCACGCCTTCCAGCGGGCGGTCGCAAGCGACAACCCCGCCGCCGCCACCGCGGTCATCGACGAATTCTTCAAAGGCACGCTGCACGTCGTGCGCGTGCGCGCCACGCTCGGCGAAAAGCTCGTGGTCGACGTCGGCGGACCGCACGTGCTGGCCCCCGCGCGGGGCGATGTGCGCGACGCCCGCGGGCGCGTCGTCGGCCACTTCCTGCTCTCGGTGCAGGACGACCTCGGCTACGTGATCCTCACGCACCGCTTCACCGGCGCGCTCGTGTTCCTAAGCCAAGGCGCCGAAGCGATAGTGGGCAGCACGAGCCCTGCCCCGACGAATGTGCCCACACACGGCGAAGTCTCCTACCGCGGGGTGCGCTACCGGCCCTATTCGTTCACCGTCGAAGCGTTCCCGAGCGGACCGTTGCGAGTCCTGCTGCTGATCCCGCCGATCGCGGGAACATAGCCGGCGGCGGCACGCCACCGGGCGCTCGCGCGCCCACGGGGACGCGCCCGCTCAGACCGAGGGAACGACCCCCAATCCCAAAAAACAACAGGCGCCCAACGACGCCGGGCGAGGGACTCAGAGCATCGTCGTGGTCATCCGCTCGATCTCCGCGATCGAGGTTTGACCGGCGCGCACCTTCGCGATGCCGTCGTCGCGCAGGCGGCGCATCCCCTGAGCCTCGGCGGCCGCGGCGATCTCGTCGACCGACGCGCGGCTGAGCACCAGCGCGCGCACCTCCTCGGTCACCGACATCACCTCATAGATGCCGATCCGCCCGCGATACCCGCTGGAGGCACAGCGCGAGCAGCCGACCGGCTCGTACGCCTCCGACCCATACAGCCCGTATTCGGCCAGCAGCGCCTCCGGCGCTTTGCTCGGCTGCTTGCAGTGCGGGCACAGCATCCGCACGAGCCGCTGCGCGACGATGCAGTCGATCGCCGAGGAGATCAGAAACGGCTCGATGCCCATGTCGATCAGGCGCCCCAGCGCGCTCGGCGCGTCGCGCGTGTGCAGCGTGGAGAGCACCAGGTGGCCGGTCAGCGCCGCCTCCACCGCGATGTGCGCGGTTTCGCGGTCGCGGATCTCGCCCACCATGATCACGTCCGGATCGGCCCTGAGCATCGCGCGCAGCCCGCCCGCGAAGGTCATGCCCGCCTTCGGCGCGACCTGCATCTGCTTGACCCCCGCGATCCGCGACTCGACCGGGTCCTCGATCGTGAGGATGCTGCGCGTGCCGTCGTTGACGGCGCCGAGCGCCGCATACAGGGTCGTGGACTTGCCGCTGCCGGTCGGCCCCGTCACGAGCACCGCGCCGTTGGGCCGCGCGATCGCATAGGCGAAGCGATCCTGCTCGGTGCGCTGCATGCCCAGCGACTCCAGCCCGCGCACAGCCGCGCCCTTGTCGAGGATGCGCAGGTAGGCGCCCTCGCCGTACACGAGCGGCAGCGTCGTCACGCGCACGTCCACGCGCCGGCCCGAGACGGTCAGCGCGAAGCGCCCGTCCTGGGGCACGCGCCGCTCGGAGATGTCCATCTCGGCCATGATCTTCACGCGGGAGATGATGTTGTTGGCCATCGAGCGCTTCAGCGTCGCGGTCTGGGAGAGCACGCCGTCGATGCGCAGCAGCACGCGCATATCGCCCTCGCCGGGGTCGATGTGGATGTCCGAGGCGCCCTGCTCGATCGCGTCGGCGATGATCGAGTGCACGAGCTTGATGACGGGCGCATCCTTGTCGGTCTCGTCCATCGTGAATTCCGGCTCGGGCTGCTGGGAGTCATCTTCGACGAGCCCTTCGACGGACTGCTCCACGCGGGAAAGGCGGGTGATCAGGATGTTCAGGTCCTCGATCGAGGCCGAGGCCGAGCGCACGCGCCGGCCCGTCAGCATCGCGATGTCGTCCACCGTCAGCACGTTCGTGGGGTCGGCCATCGCGAGCAGCAGCGTGCCGTCTTCCAAAAACCCGACCGGCACCGCCTGATAGCGGCGGATCGCCTCCATGTCGATCAGGTTGACCGCACCCATGTCCAGCTCGTACACCGACAGGTCGATGTAGTCCAGGCCATAGCGATCGGCGACCACGCGAGCCAGCTGATCGTGGCGCAGGATGCCCTGCTCGACCAGGATCTGGCCCGTCGGCTTGCGCTGCGCGCGGGCCAGCTCCACGGCCTCCTCGACGCGCTCGCGCGTCGCGAAACCGAGGTCCACGACCACATCGCCGATCAGTCGCCCGGGGCGACCCTCGCGAAGGAATTGGGTGAGCGCGTCCGCCTGGATCGGACGGCTGTGCGGCGGCGCGGTCGCGGTCGTGCCCTCGCCCCCTGGCGGAGACGAAAGCTCGCTCACTGACACGCCGGTGGATATAGGTCGATCCCCCACCCTTTCGTGATCGGCATTCGCGTGCCCACACTTGACCCGTCGGGGCTGTTTCTCACCGGATCGGCGGATTGCCGAGACCGTGCTCGAAAGCGCCCTTCACGCCCGCGTCGAGCGCGTTCAGGCGTGCCAGCGCGAGCGCCTCCGCGGAGGCGAAGCGCTGCCCGCCACCGGCCTCGCCGCCGTGGTGGGCGAGCACGCAGTGCTCCAGCGCCATCCGCCGCTGCGCGCCCAGCGCCGGAGGAGCATGCGCGGCGATCGTGCGCAGCCCCAGCTCGACATGGCCCAGCAGGCGCCCCTCCTCGGTGCGCGCGATCTCGGCGCCATAGGCGTATTCGCGCGTCTTGCCGAGATCGTGCACGAGCGCCGCGCACAGCAGCAGGTCGCGATCCAGTCGCGGGTGCACCGCGCACAGCTCGACCGCCAGCGTCGCAACCGCGACCGTGTGCTCCAGCAGTCCGCCGACGAACGCGTGATGCGCGCCGGCGCGCGCGTCGGGCAGCGAGCAGGGCGCGCGGCGCAGCGCGGCGCGCAGCTCGGCGTCGGCGAGGATGTTCTCCAGCAGCCCTTTCAACCCCGGGTCGTACACCTCGCGGGCAAGATGCTCGAGGAACCCGTCCAGCTCGTCGAGATCGCGGTGGGAGACGGGCAGGAAGCGGGCCGCCTGCTCGTCTGAGAGCTCGACGCGCGCGATCTGCTCCAGCGCGATCTGCGTCTCCTCGCGAAAGCGCTCGGCGCGCCCGCGCACGCGTACGACGTCGCCGCGCTCGAAGCGGCCCGCGTGCAGGTCCGCGTCGCGGAACACACGGCCGGTGATCGTGCCGGAGCCGTCGCGCAGCCGTACCGTCAGATAGGGGTCGCCGGCACGCGAGAGCATGCGCTCCTTGCGCACGCATGCAAACACCGCATCGACGGCGTCGCCCTCGCGCAGCGTGGCAACCGTGTCGTGTGCCGCGGCCGGCGCTCGCGGCGCGTCCGTGGGGGGTGCGGCCGGCGACTTTCCCGCTTGGCTCTCTACGGACATCGTCTGTCCATGATGTACGGTGGGTCGGATGCAGCCATTGATCTGGGATCGACGCCCCGACGGCCTGCGCGCGCCCGCGATGGTGTGCTCGTTTCAGGGCTGGAACGACGCCGGCGACGCCGCGAGCACGGCCACCGCGTTCCTGGCACGCGCGCTCGGCGCCGAGCGCTTCGCGCGGATCGACTCCGAGGAGTTCTACGACTTCCAGGCCAACCGCCCACAGGTGCGGATCGAGGAGAGCCAGGCGCGCGTGATCTCCTGGCCGTCGGTCGAGATCTTCGAGGCGCGCGCCCCGCGCGCCCACCGCGACCTCGTGATCGTGCAGGGCGCCGAGCCCTCGATGCGCTGGCGCAGCTTCAGCGCGCTGATCGTGGACCTGGTCGAAGCGCTCGACGTGCAGCTCGTGGTCACGCTCGGCGGGCTGCTCGCCGACGTGCCCCACTCCCATCCCGTGGCGATGACCGGCTTTGCCTCCGATCCGGCGATGATGCAGCGGCTCGGGCTGAAAGCCAGCAGCTACGAGGGTCCCACCGGGATCGTCGGCGTGCTGCACGCCGCCTGCGGGCAGGCCGGGCTGCCCTCCGCGAGCCTGTGGGCGAGCGTGCCGCACTACGTCGCGGCCGCGTCGAGCCCGAAGGCGGCGCTGGCGCTGCTGCGCAAGCTGGAGCTGCTGGTGGGCGTGTCGGTGGACGTCTCGGAACTCGAGCAGGCCGCCGGCGAGTACGAGCGGCAGGTTGGGCTAGCAGTGCAGTCCGACCCCGACATCCAGGCGTTCGTCGAGCGCCTGGAGCAGCGCGCCACCGAGAACGAGCAGGCCGCGCTCGAACCGGGCGAGCTGCCCTCCGGAGACCTGCTGGCACGGGAATTCCAGCGCTTTTTGCGCCAGCGCGGGATCGAGAGTTGAGCGCCCGAGCGCCCTTGCTATCCGGGCCACGTGGCAGCGCCAGGGCGCTCGGGATGAGCGAGGGGCGATAGTTTTGGGGACCTTTCCCCGATATTGGGGATTATATTCCCCAATATTTCGCTCGCGGGGCCCTCGCGTTGCTACGACGTAAAATACTATTTTATGAAGTAGCATTGTTCTTATGCGAGCCCTGGTGGACCGCGAGCGCGAGCTGGCACTCCTGCACGAACAGCGCGCCAGCGCACCCAGCCTGATCGTGATGCGCGGGCGACGACGTGTGGGCAAGACGTTTCTACTCGCGCACGCGTTCGCGGGGGAGGGCGTCGTCAGCTATCAGGCAGACGAGCAGCCGCGCGCAGTGCAGCTGGCGGCGTTCGCGAGGGAAGCAGCACGGCTGCTGCCCGGATCTCCGCCGCTGGCGTTCGATTCCTGGGACACGGCCTTCGAGTTTCTCGGTGCTCGAGCGGGCGAGCGAGAGCTGGTGATCGTGATCGACGAGTTCCAGTACGCGTGCGCCGCGGAGCCCGCGCTCGCCTCGATCGTGCAGCGTCACTGGGACCGCTGGGACGCCGCGCGCGTCCCGATCTGCCTGGTGCTGTCGGGCAGCGCGCTGAGCTTTATGGAGGGACTGCTCTCCCGCGACGCGCCGCTGCACGGACGCGCCACATTCCGGCCCCTGCTCGAGCCGCTCGACTACCGCGACGCGCGACTGCTGTCGCCTGCTCGCAGCTCGCCGGAGGAGGCGATCGAGCGCTATGCGGTCCTCGGAGGCACGCCGCAGTACCAGCTGTGGGCGGGAGAGCGCCCGCTCGAAGCGGTGGTGCGCGATGCGATCCTGCGCAAGGGCGCGCCGCTGTACGAGGAGCCGCTGACGCTGGTGCGGGAGGAGTCCGGCATCCGCGAGACAACCCGCTACTTCGGTGTGCTCGCGGCGATCGCGCAGGGGCGGACCAGGAACGCGCAGATCGCGAGCCTGCTGGAGCTGCCCAGCTCAAACGTCGCCACGGTGCTCGCGAGGCTCGCGGCACTCGGCTACGTCGGTGAGCGCGTACCGGTGGCGCCCGGCGCTCGCCGTTCGCGCGGCTATTGGCAGATCGTGGATCCCTTCTTTCGCTTCTGGTTTCGCCGCGTGGCCCCAAACCGCAGCCGGCTCGACCGCGGCGAAGCACTCGACGCGGTGTGGGAGCAGATCGAGGCGGACCTCGACACATACGTCGGACGCATCTTCGAGGACGTCTGCCGCCACTGGCTGGGACGCTACTCGGGCATCGAGCAGGCGCGATCGGCAAGCGCGATCGGCTCGTGGTGGTCGCGCAACGGCCGCCACGAGATCGACGTCGTATGCGCTGACAAGCGCAGCTACACGCTGCTCGGCTCGTGCAAGTGGTCGCGCAGGCCCGTCGGCGAGGACGCGCTCGACGCGCTTCTGGCAAGCCGGGACGCGATCGAAGGAGAACGCGCAGCCGCAGCCAAGCTCCTCCTCTTCGCGCGACACGGCTTCACAGCGGCCCTTCGACGCCGTGCCGTCGACGAGGACGTGACGCTGCTGACGGCCAAGGACCTCTTTCGGTGAAGAGCACAGCGCCGGCAGAGCCGCGGCCCGACTGGCCGCTCTACGGGTTCGTGGCGATCGCGTAGTTGACGGCGGCGGAGCCGATCGCGAGTTTTTTCGAGCCGTATTCGCTCTCGGCCTTCGTCGGGGAGAAGCCCGTTGAGAGCGGCAGCTTCTTTGAGAGCGCATACATCACGAACTCGACCGTTTCGCTCTTGCCCTTCGGCGGGCACACCGGGCTGTAGGCGGCCTTGCCGGCCGTGTTCGTGCCGACGATCCCGCCCGGCGGGAGCTGGCCGGCCGCGACCCCGGTCGAGCTCGGGTCGATCCCGCCGACCACCCAGCGGATGCCGCCGCCGGCCGACCCGCCCGGACCCTCGGCGATCGCGAACAGGAACAGTTCGGCCGTTTTCGCTGGCACTTTCGACCACGACAGCGGCGGGGAGATGCCGGCGCCCGCGCAGGTGTACTGGGCTGGAAGCGCGCCGTTGCGTTCGAAGGCGCTGCTGGCGATCGAGAACGCGCCGGGCGCGGTGTAGACCTCGCCGTTGCCGCTCGCCGCCGCGGAGCTGGATGAGGAGGAAGAAGAAGAAGAAGAGGAGGAGGAGCTTGCCGCGCTCGAGGAGGAGCTCGAGCTTTTGGCTGTCAGGTCTTCGGGCTTGCCCTTGTACTGCTTGCAGTCTTCCATCACATACCCCGGGTCGCAGCTGGTGTAGCCCTTCCAGTGGGCATGGAAGCTCTTCTCGAACGCGGTCAGCAGCGCGCTGCGCTGCGAGCCGCTCTTGCCGGCGGTGACCTTTTCGGCGATCCGCGCGGCCAGCAGTTCGACCTTGATGCGCGCCAGCAGGTCCGCTTCGCTCTGCTTGGATTTGTTCAAATAGGCCTGCAGGGTGCCCGCCTTGGGGAAGCTCTGGTGCACGAGCTGGGTGTAGCGTTGCTTGACTTCGGCTTCGGACGCGCTCACGTGGCGAGCCGCCGCCTCGCCCAGCACCCACTGGGAGGTGATCAGAAACCCGAGCGCCTGATGGCTCGGCGAGCCGCTGGCGCCAAGCGCCCTCTCGACCGCCAGCCAGTGCGTGTAGCTCGCCTTGGAGATCGGCGTCCCCGCGACATACGCAACGGCTACCACCTTGGAGGTGTCGGCGACGCCCACCGGCGCCGAGGCGGGGGACACGGGAACGGATGCGGTAGTGGTCGAAGACCCGCCGCCGCCGCAGCCTGCGAGCAGCGCAACCACGATCAGCGACAGGGCGGGCACGGCGATGCGTGCGCCCCTGCGACCCCCAAGCATCTCGATCCTTCCCTCCATGCGGTAGTCAGCTTAGTTGCCAAGCCTAAAGCGGAGCATAACTCCTTCTGGGTGCTATAGTCGATCTGTCGATTCGTCGAAGCGAGGAAAGAGCAGAATGAAGGCCATGTCCGTCGCAATGAATGCACAGGGGCGCATTACCGTGCCCGCCGATGCGCGTAAGGCCCTCGGGCTAACCGGCGAAGCTCAGTTTCAAGCCGAGATTCGCGACGAGGGGCTTTTGCTACGCCCGGCTGTGCTCGTTCCCCGCGAAGACGCCTGGGCCTACACGCCGGAGCACAGGAAGCTGCTTGGGCAGGCTCGCGAGGATGCGGCTAGAGGTCGAATACGCGATCTCGATGAGGACGACATCCACGATCTGGCCGGCATCGACCAGTAGTGGCAGACGGCTACCAGACGCTCTCCTTTACGGAGACGTTCCTGAACACCCTCGCCGGCAAGGACTTCACTCACAGCGAGCGCAAGCGGTTTCTCAAGGCGCTGCGACTACTCGACGAGAACGAGCGCCATCCGTCCCTGCGGGTGCACGAGCTACACAGAGATCTCGAGGGCGTGTGGTCAGCGTCAGCCTCCAAGGAACTGCGCATCACATTCGAACGAATCTCAGGCGGCCGCAAGCTCCTGCTCACCTGCAGCCACCATTACGACGACTGAGGCGCGATTGCTGCCTGGACCTCCTGGCCCTTTGGTGTCAGGGCCCAGGCGTTGGTGGCTCCTCTGGGCTGCCCGGCGCCGCTGTTGGCGATCAGACCCAGGCTCTCCAGGCGCGTGAGCAGCTTTGAGATCTGGCCCTGGTCGTTTACGCCGGAGGCTTCGGCGACCTCGCGGTTTGAGGAGCCGGGGTGGGTGCCGACCGCGAGCAGCACGCGGATCGTGCGGTAGGTGAGGCGCATGCTCACGTCGCGCAGCGGGTCGCCGGTCGTGCGCCGGGTATGGTCGGCGGGCCTGGGGACGGGCCGCTTCAGCTCCCGGTTCGCGCCGGCCGGGCCGAGGTAGGGCAGCACGAGCATGCTCATCAGCGGACCGGTCAGCTCCAGCAGCGGCGGCTCGCGCGGTCGGTCCACGCGGGTCCCGTCACCGTCCTGACTGTCGCGCGCTCTCGAGGGCGAGCGGTCCAGCAGACGCGTGTGCAGCACGGAGAGCACGCCGCCAACCGCCCCCTCCGCCGCCAGCTCCAGCGGCTCGTTGCCCGGCTTGCACAGCGCGCGGCCTTCGTCCACGACCACGACGATCCGGTCGACCACCTGCTGGCGGCGCGCAAGCGTCGGGGCACCGACGCCGAGCGAGTCGACGATCAACAGCCGGCCCGCGTCGGGGTCGCGTTCCACGAACTCCAGCAGCGCGATCAGCGCCGCCCTGACGCGCTCGCGCCAGTCGGCCTTCGGGTCATAGGCGTCGAGCACGTACCGCGCGGCGCGGGCAAGCGTCTCATCGAACGCGGCCAGGAAGCAGTCCCTGATGTCCGCGAACAGCTCGTAGAACGTGCGCCGCGACACACCCGAGCGGCCCACGACATGCGCGACGGTCACGTTCGCCGACCCGCGCTCGGATACCTCATCGACCATCGCCGCGATCATCCGCGCCCGCTGGATCGCGGCGAGATCCTCCGGCTCTATCCCGCCCGTGTTCGCTCCCGTGCCGCCGCGGCCGGGATACGCACCGCGCCGCGTCCCGGCCCCTCCGTCGATGGAGGGCATGAGTGATGCACCTCTATTTCTTCTGCTTGCCTTTGGTGTGCCTCTGCTTGGCCTTCGTTTTCTTCTTCTTGTGCTTCTTGGTGGCCTTGGCGCAGCCGGTGACCGCGATCGGGGTGGTCTGGTGGATGATGGCGTTGTTCTGTCCGGTGAACGCGGTGGGCATCTTCAGTCCGCCCTTGACCTTGCAGAGGTTCGTGTTCGCCGCCAGCGCCGAGAACGGGCCCTGGGGGAGGTTCAGTTCGAAGCTCTGGATGGGGACGTCGGGGACTTCCTTGAACGTGCTGCTCGTTATGTTCGTCTTCGTGTTGATGAACGTGTCGCCGATCAGCTCGACGGTCACGTTGTCGCCCTGCAGCACCACGATCAGGTTCGGGAATTCTTCCCCAGCATGCGATACGAAGTAGGCTGGTCCTTCGACGGGGACGGGTAGTAGCGGTGTGATCGCCCTGCCGTGCCCGACGATGGAGTCCGCGGGACAGTCTGCGGGGTTCGCTTCGAATACTTTTGCGGGACACGCCTTCTGCAGCGTCGTGAGACGGGATGGGAGCTGCTTCGGCAAATCCACCTTGACGGCTTTGATGTTCGATTGGGAGGATGCTTGGTTCGCGCCGAGGTTGCCGACGGGATAGACGATCTTCGCGGTCAGGCTCGCACCGTCCGCCCTTGATGTCTTGCCGTTGGTCGAGACTTTGAAGTTGGGTTGGAACTTTAGTGCTTGGCAGGACCCGACCTGGAAGTGGCTCGATAGGGGTGCTGTTGCGCCTTCGAAGCTGTAGGCGGTGCCGGCGAAGCTCATGGGGTTGCAGCTGGTGGGGTTGAACATGAATTCTGGACGGTCGATGACGGCGTTGATCGCGCGGATGTCGGTCGGGATGCCTTTCACGGTCTTCGGGAACGGTGTCGTGGTGATCGTGAGCCTCGCGGTCAACGGGTCCACTTCGATCTTCGCGCGAACAACTTCGGTACCCAGATTGAACGGGCCGGCGACGATCGGTACCGCGATAGACAGTCCGAACGGAGCACCGTCATAGGGACCGGTGAGGTAGATCGGTGCGGGTGGAGCACCCGGCTCTGGGATCACGAACGGGTACGGGCCGGGACCGGCCTCGGCGACCGTATGCCCGATCTGCGAGGCGGCTGGGCATTCGCCTTTCGCGGCCTGCGGTTCCTCGCAGAGCTTGACCTTGGATATCATGCCCAACAGGCCCTCGGGCGTGTTGAACCGCAGCTTTTCCATGTGCTGCTGCCCATCGGCACGGGTCAACAGCATCGTGAAGTCCGTATACCCGCCGGCCTGATCTGTCGTAGCGCCAGCGGTCATGCTCGGCGCGAACGGGACCGGGTTCGCACAGGGGGTACCGTTCGGGCCGTATTCGATCGCGAAGCGCGTGGCTTCAAAGGATGGTTCTACGAACGGTGCGCTCCACGGCGTGAACACAGCTGTCGTCCTGTAGGTCCCACACGTAGTGGGTGTCGCGAGCGCTGCCTGCGCACCACCACTGAAGGACAAGCGGAATTCGCTGAACGGCGCGTCCGGCGTGTTTTCGAAGGTTGTCGTCAACTGGCCCGTCGTTTCGTTCAGATGGATCGTGCCGACGAGCTTGAGGTTCACGCCTTCCCCCGAGGCCGATACCAGGATCTGCAACGCGGGCGGACTGGACTGCAGGTTCGGTGGTTCCCCAGGACCACCATTCGACTGGGCGAGCACGTACACGTTGCCCTTCAACGGGTTCGGTAGTAGTGGCGTGATGATTTCATCGGTGCCGACCTTCGACGCTGAGGGACATTGCGGTGGTCCCCAGAACTTTTCTGTTTCGCCGTTTTCGCCGGGCAACGGGAGGCTGTCTCCACCAGGCCCAACACCAGCATGACACGCCTGCAACCCAGTCGCCTGACCAGGATTGATCACCACACCTTCGGGTAGCGTCACGGTCGTGTCACGCAAACCGGAGGTCGCGAGTCCTTCGGGGTTCACGCCGGTCTGGTTCTTTACGATCGTGCTTAGTCCCGTTGGCGTGTCCGCGTAGCGTGTTTCCGGCGAGGCTTCCAGTACGGGAGCGAAATGCACGAGTCGTTCGCAACCGGTCATCGTGGTCGGTTCTCCATCCTGGTCGCGTAGCACGCTGCTGTCCTGAGCATAGGCGGAAGGGTTCTCCCATGTTCCTATCGCTTCGATACTGAACTTTGGCGGTTCGCTGCACGATGTCGGTAGTGTCATGAATGGCTTGATCGGTGCGCCGGTACCGTGTTCGCCAGGAACACCCCAAATTACTGTCGTGTTCGACACTATCCCGTGCGGATCGACCGGGTCGACGTGCGTAGTGATTCCATTATCGCCACCGCTGCGAACACCCGAATCAAGAAAGAACGGTGTCCCCTCAAATTGGAACGAGAACTGTGCCGCAACCCCCGCCGGTGGCACCATGTTAAACACTGGCAGCGTGCCTCCGCTACTACCGCCCGACAGGTCGAACCAGTCGACACCGATCTGCGTATCAGCGGGACACCCACCTTCAACCTTACTATCGAACTCCGCGTACGTGCACTGTGGTACCGCGCTCGGTTCAGCGACGAGACCAGCTGGCACATTCACATTCAGCGTGTGTACTTCTCCGCCCGACGGTTCCTGAGAACTGGGATTAATACGTTCGGGCTTACTGTTCACTGCGTATACGACGGTCAACGCGTATGGGTGCGATCCCGCCTGCGTATCCACTTCTCCCTGCGCGTTTGAGAACCACGCATCGAAATTCTCAAACCCGAAACCGGATGTGCCCGAACCGAACGTGACCGGTACCTCCGCGTACGCGGCACTGAGCGCACCACCACCGCTGGCGACGATAAGATCGACCGGCGAGCCCGCGTTAGACGCGGTCGTTTCAACAACAACAGGGATGCTGAACGGAATCGGCTCATTGCCGGGGGCGGGCGAGCCGATTTCGCACGTCGCGACCCTCGTACCCACACCGGTGCAAGGCGCACCGCTGCCAACCAACAGGCCCGGCGGCAACGTGTCCGTCACAGTCACCGTACCACCATAAACACTGCCGATGTTATACACGAACACATTCAAGTTGTCCGTCCCGCCCGGCGCCAGGTCCGTTGGAGAGAAATCCCCGAACACCTCCCAACCGGGCCGCGATTCCACCCCGAACGCTGACGGAGCTAGCACGACCATCACACCAAACACCGACAACAAACCCATGATCACACCAAGCATCCTGCCGCGACGACCAGTCGCGAAGAGAACATTAGACACGATGGGACTCTGTGTTGAATAGCTCATTTATGCAGTCCTCCGGTGATGCTTGATAACACGACGCGAAACGCGCGACCGCTTACCCATACGTTCACTCTTGGCCTTATGTTTGCTCTTTACACACTTGCCGTTCTTGCGCACTCTGGGCTTTCGACACTTCACCACCATCTTCTGTATCGACTTACCGGTTTTGGCAGCGACCGGTGGCGGGAAGTTACCGACACCTTCAAAGGTGACGCTCGGCGGCGTAGCAAACGTCGGCGGCGGCGCAGGCACACCCTGACAACCAGTACCCGTACACGCCCCTTCTTCCACGGGTCGTTCACCATGAGCGCGAACATCGAACAGGTTATCCGCTTCATCACCATCATTTGGAGTCAGCCTCGATCGCGTCACGATAAACACGTCTTCACCGCTCGTGCTGGAACCGAGCAACCACGATGCTTGTTCACTGCTCCCACTCGAAAGCAAATACAAGCAGCCACCATCCGCGCCGGTACCAGTCACGCAATTCCCTGTGCCTTCGCGCTCCCACTCATAAACATCCTGCTTGCCGTTCGTATCCTGAGGCACCAGCGGCACAACACTATTGAAGAACACCTCGTTCCCGTCATCGGACACCCATTGCGGCTCATAAGTATCGCTCCAACTCACCGCCGAGAACGCCGCGGCACCAGGCCCATTGACTCCTTCGTATTGTGCCGGTGGTGTTTCGCCGCTGGGACTGCACGACACGCAGAACAATTCATCGCTACCTGCTTGGAACAGGTACACCTCCTGCAACCCACCGTTGGGGACACCATCCGGGAAACCGAGAGTCCTCAACCTTGCACTGGACATGAACACAAGACCACCACCATCAGGAGTGACCTCTGCGGTACGGTTACCAAGACCAGCCACCCAATCGCCCACTTCTACTGGGGTATAAATATCGTCGATTGGTTCCACATTCGTTCCGTCAATAAATGCCAGTGTCGCGACGAACGTCACGGTGCCGTGATCTGACAAGTACACGTTGGGCTCGCCCTGCTGCGGTGCGGTACCGCCAGGACCATGAATCGAACCAACGGCTTCCTCGGCGACGAAATAGGCGTCTTCCCCGTTTTCGCTAGTGCCAACCACACCGATAACATCGGCGGTGTTCTTCGTGAGCTCTTCAGAGACGCCCGTAACAGCATCGAAACGGTACAGCGCACCCGCTTCGGTATAGAACGCGAACCTGCCGTCTTCCGCGGACGTCCAATACCGCGCCGCACCAGCAGACACAGGCACAGTACAAGCATCTACGGAAACCACGCAATGACCCTCGGAATCGACAGGGCTCACCGGCATCCCGGGATTCTCCCTGAGAAACACGCGGCCTTCATTGGCACCGGACGCCAAGTCAGTCCAATAAACACGGCTACCATCGGCAGAAATCACATTACTGAAATCAGGAAGATTTTTTACGGGTTTGTTGGCTGCCGTCGCGCCAAAAATCGCGTGTGACGCGACCGTACCGGCGGGCACACTTTGACTACCCGGCAGCACGTCGATCAATGCGAGCTTTCCACCGACAGAATCATAAAGATAACTATGATCTTCGCCGTCCGTGACTTCTCGTTCCACATCTTTCCGAAGTTCATGTTCGATCGAGCCATTACCGGGAATCAGCGCGTCATTAGCCTCGAACAGGAGGCTCGTAAAACCAGACGATCCACCCGCAAACAGCGGTTGGCTGCCTTCATTATCGCCAGCGTTCACTTCTTCATGGTCTGTGCCGAATTCATATCCGGTGCGATCTGGCGGCTTTACCGTAAAGAGCGGCGCAAATTCACTCACACCCGTCCGGGGCGGTTCTTCGGGAGTCCTACACCCACTATCCAAATCCATACAGGCATAGATCATGAAATAACTGTTTTCCGGGATCAAAGCCGACAACGCCGACAATCCGTCGATACCATCGGTTATCACACCAGCATCGAGCTCACTATCAAGCCCAACAAAATAATCGTCACGCCCATTAGGGGAAAGCGTCCTCTGCGACCAACCGCCACCCACACTACGCGTAGCGAGATACTGCGTACCTTCAAATTGGCCGCTACTCCCATCACCCCCAACCGTCGCTCCACCCTCATAAGAAACCGCAGAACCATCAGCTGCGACCTGAATAGGTCGCAGCGTACCATAGCCTTCATTACCCCGCAGTTCCTGATCCCCTTCGGGCCTATTAACATTCTGATTAAGATTATCCGCAGGATCCACCATTTCATAAACACGTTCATCAGGCAGACCATTGATCGGGGCGGGCAATGTACGGAACACAAAATCTTCACCACGTTCTTCCGCGCCCCTCGAATTCGAAGCGACGACACGGAAATGATATTGGCTATACGACTGGAGAGCTTCGATACGCGCAGACACGCTCACCGTGCCTTCACCTTCCTCGGTGACCTGCACAGGAGTGCTTGACCCATACGCACTCGTCGACCCGTATTCGACATAATACGTCGTGGCCAAACCACCGGTGTTCAACCGCGCACTGACGGTAGCGCCATGCTGGCCGACATCGGAGAACGACTCGCTCCCGACGTTGGACGTCGTAAAACTTACCGGAGACCCATATTCGCGGCCATACTTGTTCTGCGAAACCATGCAGACCGTGTACATCGTCGAGAG
This sequence comes from uncultured Solirubrobacterales bacterium, assembly GCA_963831995.1. GTDB lineage: Bacteria > Actinomycetota > Thermoleophilia > Solirubrobacterales > Solirubrobacteraceae > Palsa-744. The sequence goes on from CAWHSI010000005.1 coordinate 612,030, forward strand.
TTTCAGACCGCTCACTTCCTTAGGCTCGGAAAGATCCTTGCCTTCCGTTTCTTCGACAGGCGTAGTCCCACCCCCGCTACAGCCGCCATTATCGTTATACGCGAAATACCATTCTGTCTTAGCGCTAACACCAGGATTCAACGTACCATGCAGGATCGCGGTCGTTCCTTTGACTTCCGCGGCCCCAGTGTCCGGCGCTTCCGGCGTCTGGCCACCTTCAAACGTATCGACTGTTTTGCCCAAAAAATCGACAACATAGAGAGTGTGTTGTGTTTCACCCACAGTGATGCCAAATGGCAATTCGAATGGACCAAATTCCTGTATCAGCAGATATTGCGAACCGGGACGGTACTCCACCGCTCTATCCGATGCCGACGGGTCGCTCACCAACACATCCCCTCCGGAAGTTATCGCGACACCACGGTCGCCATATTCGCCGCTACTAATAGAAGCACAACCATTGATACATACTCCAGATGGCCCGTACTCTACAGCGCCATTCCGAGTCGATACATAGATGTCACCGGCAGAGTTCACCGCGAGCGCTTCCGGATTTTGCACACCCGTGATCAGATCGGCATCGAGAACTTGCCCAGTCGGTGAGAACTTAGACACGGTTTCGGTCGCTTCACTGGCAACATACACATCGCCTGCAGCATCAACGGCCACACCGGTCGGCCTACCGAGCACTCCAGCACCGATTTCAGGCGTCGTCGCGTCCGCCACCAACGACCCATCGACAAGCGCGTCAAACTTGTAAACAACATTGCTCGCAGACCCAGCCACATACACGTCGCCCTTCGACGATCCATCCGAATTATCCACCGCCAACTCGTAGGGATTCCCGCCAGGTACGGCTATCTGCGACACATATTCCTTGGAAGCGTCGAACTCGTCGACCATCCCACTGGAATAATCCGACACATACACGTCCCCAGTCTCCTGGTTCACAGCCACACCCAACGGATTCACGAACCCTCCGGGAGGAGCAGCCAAAGACCCGGACGCAGATGCGCTATAGCCTTCAGACGCCCACGCAGACGCCTCACCCACACCCAACACGCACACACACGCAAAGACCGCGATCATCGCCAACCGACGGATGCTCATCGACACAACCCCCTCCTCACCAATACCCGGACAGAGCCCAGCCGCTATCCGACAGAGGGGCATGCGCCCGCAATTAATGCGCGCGAATGCAACCCTCTCTGGGAATGCGACCCGGTCCCTCTCCCAAGGGCCCTGCTTCACCGGTGTGCGCCGACCGCGTGGGCCGACCCAACCCGACCTTATGTAACGCCCGAGAACCCCTCGTGGAATTTCGGGACAGCGCCACTATATACCGCCACTGCCACAGTTGTCAAGGCCCCCTGGGCAAAAAGACTCGACGACTGAGCAGGAAAGCAACCGTGGGCGGGGCCCGGCGACCCGCGAGCGGCGCCGGATCCCCCACGGCTACAGGCGATTCGGCGCCCTACCGCTCCCACGCCGGACACGCGATCCGGTAGTCGCACAGGGCGCACACGCTCGGCGAGGGGGTTGGCTCGAAGCGCTCGGCGAGGATCGCCTCGCCGACCTCGGCGACCACGCGCGCGATCCAGTCGGGGTCCATCTCGGCGCTCGGGACCGGCACCTTGAGATCGTCGAGCACGTAGTAGTAGGAGAGCCGCTCGGCCTGCACCTGCCAGGACTCGCGCGCACCGACCGCGTACAGCGACAGCTGCACGTCGTCGCGCAGCTGCTCTGCGCTCTTCGGCCGCGAGGTCTTGTAGTCGATCAGCTCGTACGCCCCGTCGGGCAGCTCATCGACGCGGTCCACGCGTCCGCGCAGATGGTGGGGGCCGAGCTTGAAGGAGAACGAGCGCTCGAACCACACGGGCTCGGCCTCGTGCGCCTCCAGGTGCTGGTGGTAGAGCACGAGTGCCGCGCGCGCCTTTGCGTGCAGCTCCAGCTCGCGGTCGCTGTCGCCGAAACCGCCGCGCCGCCAGCACGCCTCGAATAGCTCCATCATCTGCGCGACCGTGGAGTGATCGGCTGCGTGGTAGCGCTCCAGCACCTGGTGCACGGCGATGCCGAAGCGCTGGTGCAGCGTTTGCTCGGAGGGCACCTTCAGCACCCGCGCGAACCGGTAGCGCAGCGGGCAGGCGCGGTAGGTGTCGATGTCCGAGGCGGACAGCACCAGGCCCTCGCCGCGCCTGGGCAGGAACGCCTGCAGCGAGGGCTCGTCGCGGTGCGCGAACGCGCCCAGCGCCGGCGCCGCGACCGCCGGGCGCGGCTGGGCGGCCTCGACGCTCGGCTCGCCCGGCGTGCCGCCGCCGCCCGCGCCCTGCTCGCCCACATCCGGCTCGACCGTGGCGCGCTCGCTCGCGAGCAGCGCCTCGTCCAGCGTCGAGGTCTGGAAGATCTCGCGCTGCAGCGGCGTGCAGGCGGCGAGCAGGCGCTGGTTGATGTCGGCCAGCGCCTCGGCAACGCTCTGCCCCGCCGGACGCTCGCGCAGCGCGGCCAGCTTGACCAGCTCCAGGTAGCGCACAACGCCGTGGGAGATGTCGAGATCGGTGTCCAGGCGCAGCTCGCCGAGGCGCCCCGCGATCCGGACCGCTCCCCCGAGCACCTCCTCGCGCATCAGCTCGATTGTCGCCTCCAGCGTCTGCGCGCGCGCCCCGGAGATCGCATCTGCGCCCAGCAGCCCGGCCTCCGAGGCGGCCGTCAGCTCGGCGGCCAGCTCCCGCGGGCTGCACGCAAGGCGCGGGCGCAGCGCCTCGAAGGCGGCCTGCGCTTCGCGATGGAGCCCCAGGAAGCGCTCGATCCGCTCGCGCGCCTGCGGCGGCATCCCCTCCGCCTCGAGCGCCGGCCCAAGCGCCGCGACCAGGTCGAGCTTGTTCTTGCGCGCGAGCAGCACGACCCGCGCGATATCGACCTGGCGTAGCTCGATCGGCGGCCGCCCAAGCGCCCGCACGACCGCCGCCGCATCCGCAGGGTCGCTCAGCAGCCGCACCCACGCAAGCACATCGCGCGCACCCGCCCGCTCGAAGAGCTCGATCCCGGAAGCGGCCACGAGCCAAGCATACGAGTGCGTGATGGCGCGAGCCGACCTGGCACCCGCGAGTACGACCCATAAATCCAAAAAAGTCACCAGCGGGAGGTTTTATGCGGGGGGCGTACGCTAGACGTATGGAAAGCATCGACTGGAACGTGGCGCAGCGGGTGGGCGAGATGCTCTCCGGCGGCAGTCCGTACCTCGACTCCAGCCCGAACGGGCTGCAGGCGCTCGCCGAAGGGTTTGCCGAGCGGGTCAGCTCCTATACCGGCCTGACACCGAGCGAGCCGCTGCCGCGGATCGAGTCGATCGACCGGCCGCGGTGGATCGAAGCGAACATCGCGACGATGCGCCCGCTGCTGGACCCGATGACGGAGAAGCTCGGCAAGGGCTCGGGGCCGCTCGGGCCCGCGATCCGCTCGACCACGCAGCTGCTGCTCGGCGCGCAGGTGGGGGCGGTCACGGGCATGCTCTCCCAGCGCGTGCTCGGCCAGTACGACATCGCGCTGCTGGAGCCGCAGCGCGAGCCCCGCCTGCTGCTGCTGGCGCCCAACCTGGCGCAGGCCGCGCGCAACCTCGGGCTCGACCGCGAGCAGTTCACCGCGTGGGTGGCGATCCACGAGGTCACCCATGCCGTCCAGTTCGGCGGTGCGCCGTGGTTGCGCGAGCACCTGGGGAGCATGTTGGCGGAGTTGATCGAGGGCATGCAGGTTGGGATGGGTTTGGGTCGTTCTCTGCGCCTGCCGAGCGCCTCCGACTTGCACACGCTCGTCGAGCGCCTCCGCGATGGCGAAGTGCTTCGCATCGGGCTCGGCGAGGATCGCTGGGCGCTGGTGGATCGCATGCAGGCGACGATGTCGCTGATCGAGGGACACGCCGAGCACACGATGGACGCCGTCGGCGCCGGGGAGCTGCCGGCGCTGGAGCAGATGCGAAGCGCGATGAACCGTCGCCGGCGCGAGCGCGGGTGGGCGTGGCGGATCGTCGAGAAGCTGCTCGGCCTGGAGATGAAGATGCGCCAGTACGAGCTGGGGCGCTCCTTCTGCGACGACGTCGTCGCCCAGGGGGGCGCGGACGCGCTCGCGACGGCGTGGGCCTCGGCCGAGATGCTGCCGAGCATGGCCGAGCTAGAAGACCCGGGCGCGTGGCTGGCGCGCACGCGACCCGCGACCGAGGCCTGACCGCCACACAGGCCCGGCCCGCGACCGACGCCTGGCCGCCACGCCGAGACCCGACCGCCGCGCCGGGGCCCGACCCGCCGCCTGCGCCCGACCGCCGCGCCCACCCGCGCCCGGTCGGAGCCCTGGCCCGATCGCCGGCCACTGTGTGCCGCTGCTCACACGAACGCTTGTTCCGCGCAAAGCTGGGTAGTTGTCGCGGTGGAACCTCATAGGGGTTCTTTACAGCGTGTTCACCCCTTCTTGAGATTGGCGTGTAACCATCCATTCAGAGCGGGTTAGGAACATGTGTTCGGTGCTACAGTCTGCACTGACCAGAACAAGTGTGCCCCCCAGCGACAGGAGACTCCACTCCAGATGCCCACAGCGAAGACGACTCCCAAGACAACTTCGGCAAAGCCCCGCGCGAGCGCCGCCGCAAAGCGCGCCACGAGCGCCCCCAGGCGATCCACGACCGCGCCGAAGCGCACCGCCGGCGCCGCCAAGCAGTCGAGCACGGCCGAGCGCGCCGTGCTGATCCCCGTCGGTGCCGCCCTGATCGCCCGCGAGCGGGTGGTCGCGGAGGTGAGCGACGCAATCTCAAACTACAACAGCACCTCCAAAGCGACCGCGCAGCTGCGCAAGTTCGAGCGCCGCGGCGCGACCGCCCGCAACCGGCTCGAGCGCGAGGTCCTCAAGACCCGTGTGCGCGTCGAACGGGAGGTGCGCCAGACACGTGCAAGCGTCGAGCGCGAGGCGCGTCGCGTCCAGCGCGAAGGCGAAGATCTGGCCAGCAAGGTGCAGGAGCGCATCCTCAGCATCGTCTGAGCGCGCAACGGCCCGCAAGGGCCTAGAGCTTCCCCCGCCCCGGTCAGGAGAGCCGGGGACACCGCCACCGAAGGCGGTGGTCGGGAGAGTCTGCCGGCCTCATACCTCGCCGGCAGTAGAAGCACCCTCTCCTCCCTCGCCGCCGGGCGGTCCCCCTACCGCCCGGCGGCATTTCTTTGGGATCGCCACGGTGGGCCTCCTCTCAGCTACCTCCTGCTCCGGCCGGCGCCCCCGCCAACTCGCCCCATAGCCCCTCTCGCCGATCTGGCGGCGCTGGTTTGGCAGAATGCGAGCAGACATGAACCGCGACGAAGTGCTCAAGTCCCTGGAGGCCGTGATCGACCCGGAGCTGCGCCGCTCGATCGTCGAGCTCGGGATGGTGCGGCAGATCGAGATCTCCGCCAACGGCGTGGTCGACGTGACCGTGTCGCTGACGACCGCCGGCTGCCCGATCAAGGGCCACTTCCAAACGTCGGTCGCCCAGGCCCTCTCGGCGTTGGAGGGCCTGACGCACGTCAACGTCTACTTCGACGTGCTCAGCGACGGCGAGAAGGCCGCCCTGCAGCAGAAGCTCGGGCGCGGCGCGCTCCCCGAGGGCACGCTCGCGCAGGTGTCCAACGTGCTCTGCGTCGGCTCGGGCAAGGGCGGGGTGGGCAAGTCGACGCTGACGGCCAACCTGGCCGCCGCGCTGAGCGCCGAGGGCAAGCGCGTGGGCATCCTCGACGCCGACGTGTGGGGGTATTCGATCCCGCGCATGTACGGGCTCGGCGCCACGCGCCCGCCCGTATCGGCGCAGCGCAAGATCGTGCCACTGCAGGCCCACGACGTGAAGGTGATGTCGATCGGGTTCTTCGTCGAGGAGGACGCCGCCGTGGTGTGGCGCGGGCCGATGCTGCACAAGGCGCTCGGCCAGTTCCTGGGAGACGTCGAATGGGGCGCCCTGGACTATCTGCTGATCGACCTGCCGCCCGGCACCGGAGACGTGTCGATGACGCTCGCGCAGATGCTGCCCCAGGCTCAGTTCGCGATCGTCACGACGCCACAGGCAACGGCGCAGAAGGTGGCGCGCCGCTCGGCCGAGATGGCCAGGAAGCTCTCGCTTGAGATCTGCGGCGTGATCGAGAACATGTCCGGCTTCACCACCCCGAGCGGCGAGCGCTACGCGATCTTCGGTGAGGGCGGCGGCAAGGAGCTGGCCGACGAGCTCGACGTGCCGCTGCTCGGCAGGGTGCCGCTGACGATGCCATTGCGCGCCCAGGCCGACAGCGGCCTGCCGCTCGTGTTCGAGGACCCCGACGACCCGGCCTCCCAGGCGATCCGCCAGGCGGCCCGCGGTCTGATCGCGCTGGCGCCGATGGAGCTGCCGACGCTGCCGCTGGTGGAGGTGGTTCCAAGCGCACCATCGCCGCCCGCCAGTCCCAAGCCGGCGGGTATGTCGTTGCCGATGGCTTAAGCCCGGGGCCCCAACATGGTCGGTGGGGCTTGGCCTACTTGGCGTTGGCGAAGTACTCCGCGTTGATCGACGCGAACTTCTGCCACTCCTCGGGCAGCTGATCCTCGGCGAAGCACGCGTCGACCGGGCATGCCTCGACGCAGGCGTCGCAGTCGATGCACTCCTCCGGATCGATGTAGAGCATCTCGGCCGCGTCGTAGCCGGGCTCCTCGGGCGTCGGGTGGATGCAATCCACGGGGCACACCTCGACGCAGGAGTTGTCCTTGGTGCCAATGCACGGCTCGGCGATTACGTAGGCCATTCGCTTCCTTCTCGATTCGTTGTCGGGTCAACCGTCGCTGAAGCACGAATAGTAGCGAGGCCGCCTGCTCGCAGATCGACATCCGTCACCCACAGCCAAGCCTCGACCGCTCGGCCCACTCCGCTAGCTTTGGTCGATGCTCCTGCTCACCGGCGCGACCGGACTCGTCGGCTCCGCGCTGCTGCCGCGCCTGCTCGCCGAAGGCCAAACCGTGCGCTGCCTCGTGCGCGACCCGCGGCGCCTCGGCCCACAGCGCGTGCGCGTGCAGATCGCGCTCGGCGACCTCGCCGACCCGCCCTCGTTTCGCAACGCGATGCGCGGCGTGGACACGGTCGTGCACCTCGCCGCCTCCACGCGCGACGAGCCGCGCGGCTCGATCGAGGAGCTGGCGGCAATCGCGACGTGGCGCATGGTCGAGGCGGCTCAGCGCGCGGGCGTCGAGCGCTTCCTGTTCTTCTCAACGCTCGGCGCCTCCACCCACCACCGCGCGCGCCTGTTCCGCGCCAAGGCGCTCGCAGAGCAGGCGGTGCGCGAGTCGAATATGCGCACAACCGTGATCGCCCCGTCGCTCGTGTACGCGCCGGGAGACCGCTGGCTGAGGCTGATCGAGCGCCTGTCGCTGCTCCCGGTCGTGCCGATCTCAGGTCGCGGTCGGGCGGTCTGCCAGCCGATCTGGGCGGAGGACGTGGCGAGCTGCGTGGTCGCGGCGCTGGGCGAGAGTGGGAACGCCGACGACGTGCCGACCCACAAGCACTACGAGCTGGCCGGCCCGCAGACGATGACCTATGGCGAAGTCATCGACACGGTGCTGCGCTCGCTCGACCGCGAGCGGCCGCTGCTGCCGATCCCCACGCCGATCGTCTCGCGTGCGCTGCGCCTGCTCGAGCGCGCGCTGCACACAAACACGCCGATCACATGGGACGAGGCTGAGCTGCTCGAGGCGAACATGGTGGCCAAGGGCGGGATCAAAGAGGCGCAAGCACTCGGCGTAACGCCTGAGTCGATTGCTGCGGTTTTGCAGAAATGAATTGCTTTGTCTGCAATCCGCTGGTGTTTGCCGGGCTATCGGCTGTTGGTCCCACGGTTCGACCGATCGCCGAGGTGGGTCGAACGGGTTAAGAAACCGGCGGGCGGCGGCCCGCCCACGGAGCGGCCGCCTCGATCTGCGTGGCAAGTGCGAGCAGCGCCGCCTCGCCGGCAGGCCGACCAACGAGCTGCACGCCAAGCGGCAGGCCGTCCTCGCCCTCATACAGCGGCAAAGAGATGCCGGGCTGCCCGCTCGCGTTGAACACGGGCGTAAAGGGCGTGAACAGGCCCGAGCGCGTGAACGTGGACATCGGGTCGGGCGCGGCCGTGTCGAGCGTGCCGAGCGGCAGCGGCCGCTCGGCAAGCGCCGGCGTGAGCAGCGCGTCATACGGGTTCAGGAACTCGACCAGCCGGCGAGCGAGCGACTGCAGCTGGACTTCAAGCGCAAGGCCCTGCACCGAGTTGAAGCTCTGGGTCATCTTGTGGATCGCCCAGCTCATCGGCTCCATGTCGGCCTCGGCCGGCTCGCGCCCGGCGACCATCCCCGAGTAGACGATCTGCAGCGCGATGTGGATCGAGAAGACGGCGCCGAACAGCTCGGAGAGGCCCTCGATGCGCCAGGGAGGATCGACCTCCTCGACCTCGTGTCCGAGCGAGCGCAGCAGCTCGGCAGCGTCGGAAACAGCGTGCGCACAAATCGGGTCAACGACGGCGTCGGCGATCGGCGGGAGCGTCGTCGTCGCGATCCGCAGCTTGCCGGGATCGCGCTTGGCCGAGGCCGCGAACGGCTCGGACGGCGGCGGCGCCCAGGTGGCGTCGCCCAGCTCGTAGCCGGCGAGCACGTCGAGGATCGCGGCGGTGTCGGCGACCGTGCGCGTCAGTACGCCATCCACGTCGAGCGGCGCTTCGCCGCGTTCGGGGGCCGCGGAGACGCGCCCGCGCGCCGGCTTGAGCCCGACCAGCCCGCAGCAGGCCGCGGGGATGCGGATCGAGCCGCCGCCGTCGTTGCCGTGCGCTACCGGCACCATGCCCGAGGCGACCGCTGCGGCCGCGCCGCCGGAGGAGCCGCCCGGCGTGCGTTCCAGATCCCATGGGTTGCGGGTCGGGCCGAAGATGCGCGCCTCGCTGACGGGCAGGATGCCGTACTCGGGCAGCGTGGTGGTGCCGACGATCACAAAGCCCGCCTGCTTGAAGCGACGCGTGATGTTGCAGTCGTGCGCGGCGACGTGGCGCTCCAGCAGCGCGCAGCCGATCGTGTCGCGCAGGCCCATCACCGGGCGGTTGTTCTTGATCGCGATCGGCACGCCGGCGAACGGGCGCTCGTCGCCCGGCCCGATCCGCTCGGCGGTGGCCAGGGCACGCTCGCCGTCGATCTCCACGAACGCGTTGAGCCGCGGGTTGAGCTCCTCGATGCGCGTCAGCGACACCTCGACGAGCTCGCGCGCGGACACCTCGCCGGAGCGCACCATCGCGGCAAGCTCGGTTGCGGGTGCGAACATCAAATCGCTGTCGCTCACGGCATTCCTCCTCCTCGGTGTGGCGGCACGGTGTGCCCTCCGCGGACATTGCGACCCTCGCGGTTCCCGTCGATCGGGGACCGTGCGTCGTCCGCCTCAGCGGAGCCTACCTGGCCGATTCCTGCGACGATATGCATCTGCCCACAAGGCAGCCGGGTCGGTCTCGGTGCAATCCAGCGAGATCGACTCTCAACCGGTCATCTCAAGCTGAAAGCGAGCGCCCATGAGCGAGGTCACGACACAGCCTCCCGCCCCAGCCTCTTCCGCATCACCCCCTTCCAATCCGACCCCCTCACCCGAAGTCCAGTCAGGCCTGGAGGGCGTCGTCGCCTTCGCCACCGAGATCGCCGAGCCCGACCGGGCCGGCGGGTCGCTGCGCTATCGCGGCGTGGACATCGAGGACCTGGTCGGCACGATCCCCTACGAGCAGGTCTGGGGCCTGCTCGTGGACGGCCGCTTCAAGCCCGGCCTGCCCCCAGCCGAACCGCACACGCTGACCGTCCGCTCCGGCGACCATCGCGTCGACGTGCAATCGGCGCTTGCGATGCTGGCCCCCGAGTGGGGCTTCCAAGCGCTGATCGACATCTCCGACGAGCAGGCGCGCGACAACCTCGCGCGCGCGTCGGTGATGGCGCTGTCGTTCGTGGCTCAGTCCGCGCGCGACGCCGGCCAGCCGCCGGTGCCCCAATCCGAGGTGGACAAGGGCCGCTCGATCCCCGAGCGCTTCCTGATCCGCTGGCGGGGCGAGGTCAACCCCGACCACGCCAAGGCGATCGACGCCTACTGGATCTCCGCCGCCGAGCACGGCATGAACGCCTCCACGTTCACCGCGCGCGTCGTGGCCTCCACGGGCGCCGACTGTGCGGCGGCGCTGTCCGCCGCCGTGGGCGCTCTGTCCGGCCCGCTGCACGGCGGCGCGCCCTCGCGCGTCCTGAAGATGCTCGAGGAAGTCGAAGCGACCGGCGACGCCGAGGTGTGGGTCAAGAGCGCGCTCGACCGCGGCGAGCGGCTGATGGGCTTCGGCCACCGCGTCTACCGCGCCGAAGACCCGCGTGCGCGCGTGCTGCGGCGCACCTGCCGGGAACTGGGCTCGCCGCGCTTCGAGGCGGCCGAGGCGCTGGAGAAGGCGGCGCTGGCGGAGCTGACCGCACGCAAGCCCGACCGCGTGCTCGCCACCAACGTCGAGTTCTGGTCGGCGGTCGTGCTGGACCTCGCGGAAGTGACGCCGGACCTGTTCACGCCGATGTTCACCTGCGCACGGGTGGCCGGCTGGTCGGCGCACATCCTCGAGCAGAAGCGCGAGGCCAAGCTGATCCGCCCGACCGCCAAGTACGTGGGCGAGGGACCGCGACCGGTGTCGGCGGTGCAATAGCGGCGGCTCGCTCGCTTAACGATCATCGGCCCGCCGATCGGCGGGCCGATGTCGGCGATGGGGTGACTGGCCCCGAACAGCTGACAACCACCAGTTAGGCAGCAGTCGGCCTGACGGAGGTCGCTTGCTGAACCGACGTGGCCTGGATGTTTCGTCCGGGCGGCCGGCTGGTAGCGCGGACCCGGCTCCGTCCTGGCTGCACAGTAAAATTTGTCCTATACGTATGTTAGAGCGCGTCCTAACAGTATACTTAGGCTCATGGTCAGTGACTACATACCGAGAGTCCTCGACAACGAACTGGACCAGCTCCAGCTGCCGGCGGTGATCCTGGAGGGCGCCAAGGCCGTCGGCAAGACGAGAACGCTGGAGCGCCGCGCACGGACGATCCACCGCCTCGACCGCGCGTCGGAGCTGCAGCTCGCGCAGGACATCGAGGACTGGGTGACGAGCGGCGAGCCCCCGGTCCTGATCGACGAGTTCCAGCGGCACGCTCACACCATCGACAAGGTGCGCCGAATCGTCGATGCCAACTACAGCCCCCGGCAGTTCTACCTCGCCGGGTCGGCCGGAGAGAGCGCCGACACCCACTCGGGCGCCGGGCGCATCGTCACGATCCGGATGCGACCCCTCTCGTTCGCCGAGCGGCGGCTCGCCACGCCATCTGTCGGTCTGACAGAGCTGTGTAACGGTCGCCGGCCGGCGCTGTCGGGCAGCAGCGAGATCGGGCTGTCCGGCTATGTCGAGGAGATGCTCCGATCCGGCTTCCCCGCCATTCGGACGCTTGATGGACGCGACCACAGGCGGGCGCTCGGCGGCTACATCGACCGCGCCATCCAGCGCGACATCCCGATAGACGTTGGCCGATCGGTCCGCCAGCCGGACCGGCTACGGCGTTGGCTGCGTGCCTATGCGGCGGCTACGAGCACGACGACCTCGCTGGAGACGATCAGGGACGCGGCCCATCGCGGTGACGGCATGACTCCGAACCGTGGCACAACGCTTTCATACCGAGACGCGCTGCAACGCCTTTGGATCATCGACGACCTGCCTGCCTGGCAGCCGGGACTCAGCCACTTCGCGCCGCTGCTCCAGCAGGCCAAGCGGCACCTCCTCGACCCCGCTCTTGCCGCCACGCTGCTCGGCGTCACCGCTGAGAAGCTGCTTTCTGGAGAGACTCTCCAGCCACCGATAGCACGCGACGGCACATTGCTCGGCGCCCTGTTCGAGTCGCTGGTGACCCTCTCCGTGCGCGTCTATGCCCAGCCGGCCGACGCAACGGTCTCCCACTTCCGAGAGCGACACGGCCGTCACGAGGTCGACCTCATCGTCGAGCGCCCCGACGCAGCCGTAGTCGCGATCGAGACCAAGCTCAGCGACACCGTCACCGACGCCGACGTGGCGCACCTTCTATGGCTGCGCCGCCAGATCGGCGATCGCCTGCTCGACGCAATCGTCGTCTACACCGGAACGGTCGCCTACCGCCGCAGGGACGGTATCGGCGTCGTGCCGCTCGCCCTGCTCGGCCCATAACCACGCGATCGTCCACTGCCATCCTGATCGTCGAGGTGAAGAACCAGGGCACCAACGTTGAACGCACCGCCGAAGGCAAGCCCAAGCAGGCCAAGGGCAACGCGATCGAGCGACTGGGCAAGAACGTCATCGGGTTCCGCACGGCGATGCTGATGGAGGGCATCATGCCGTTCGTCTGCTTCGGCTACGGCTGCGACTTCGAGAAGGGCAGCAGCATCCTCGACCGGGTCGTCACGATGGCAATGTTCGGGCCGCTGAACGAGACTTGCGTCCTGAACCTCGGCGACTCACAGTTGCCAACTGCTCGCGGTCCCAGCCCACTTCATGCTCCACACAGACAATTGTGCTCGTGGAGTGGGACGGAATCCGCGCGCCGCGCAAGCGCGGCGCGCGGTGAACACCGTCCTGACTACATCATGCCGCTCATGTCCGGCATACCGCCGCCGGGCATTCCGCCGCCTTCCTTCTCCGGCACCTCGGCGACGATCGCCTCGGTGGTGAGGATGTTCTTGGCGATCGACGCGGCGTTCTGCAGCGCCGAGCGCGTGACCATCGCCGGGTCGATGACGCCGGCGGCGACGAGATCGACGATCTCGTTCGTGGCGGCGTTCAGACCTTCTCCGGCCTTGGCCTTGCGCACGTCGTTGACCACCACTGAGCCCTCCAGGCCGGCGTTCTCGGCGATCTGACGCAGCGGCTCCTCCAGAGCGCGCAGCACGATGCGCGCGCCCGTGGTGGCGTCGTCCTCCAGGCCGTCGAGCGAGACGGACTCCGATGCCTGCAGCAGGGCAACCCCGCCGCCGGGCACGATGCCCTCCTCAAGTGCCGCGCGGGTTGCCTGCAGGGCGTCCTCGACGCGGTGCTTCTTCTCCTTCATCTCCGTCTCGGTGGCCGCGCCGACCTTCACGACGGCGACGCCGCCGGAGAGCTTGGCCAGGCGCTCCTGGAGCTTCTCGCGATCGAAGTCGGAGTCGGTGTTCTCGACTTCGGCCTTGATCTGGTTGATGCGGCCCTTGATCGCCTCGGCATCGCCGGCGCCGTCGACGATCGTGGTGTTGTCCTTACCCACGACCACGCGGCGAGCGTGCCCGAGCTGAGAGACCTGCGTGTTCTCCAGCTTCAGGCCCATCTCCTCGGTGATGACCTCTGCTTTGGTGAGGATCGCGATGTCCTCGAGCATGCGCTTGCGGCGATCGCCGAAGCCGGGCGCCTTGACGGCCACACCGGTGAACGTGCCGCGCAGCTTGTTCACCACGAGCGTCGCGAGCGACTCGCCCTCGACGTCCTCGGCGATGATCAAGAGCGGCTTGCCCGACTGGATCACTGCCTCCAGCACCGGCAGCACGTCGCGCACCGAGCCGATCTTCTGGTTGGCGATCAGGATGTAGGGGTCCTCCAGCGTCGCCTCCATGCGGTCCTGGTCGGTGACCATGTAGGGGGAGATGTAGCCCTTGTCGAACTGCATGCCCTCGGTGAACTCGAGGTCCATGCCGAACGTCTGGCCCTCCTCGACGTTGACGACGCCGTCCTTGCCGACCTTCTCGATCGCGTCGGCGATCACGTCGCCGATCTCCTCGTCGCCGGCGGAGATCGTCGCGACGCGCGCGATCTGATCCTTGCCGCTGACCTCCTTGGACTGCGAGGCGATGTTGGCGACGACCTGGTCGACCGCCTTCTCGATGCCGCGCTTGAGCGCCAGCGGGTTGGCGCCGGCCGCGACGTTCTTCAGGCCCTGACGCACGATCGCCTGGGCGAGCACGGTCGCGGTGGTGGTGCCGTCGCCGGCGACGTCGTTGGTCGCCGTGGCAACCTCGCGCACCAGCTGGGCGCCCTGGTTCTCGAACACGTCCTCGACCTCGATCTCACGAGCGATCGTGACACCGTCGTTGGTGATCGTGGGCGCGCCGAACTTCTTGTCGAGCACCACGTAGCGGCCCTTCGGGCCGAGCGTGACCTTCACGGCGTTGGCGACGGCGTCGACGCCGGCCTCCAGAGACTTGCGAGCCTCGGAGCTGTACTTGAGTTCCTTGTGTGCCATGTTGTTCAGATCTCCTTGATTAAGAAACGAGGGGTCCGGCTTGCCGGCCCTCGGGCCGGCTGCGCCACCCTCTTATGCAACCTTGGCAAGGACATCCGACTCGCGCAAAACGAGCAGATCCTCACCGTCGAGTTTGATCTCGGTGCCGCCGTACTTGCTGTAGAGGACCTCGTCGCCCTCGGACACGTCGAGCGGGATGCGCTTGCCGCTGTCGTCGAGCTTGCCGTCGCCGACGGCGAGGACCTTGCCCTTCTGCGGCTTCTCCTTGGCTGTGTCGGGAAGGACGAGACCGCTTGCGGTCTTCTCCTCCTCCTCGATGGCCCTCACGATCAGGCGATCGCCCAGGGGCTTGAGTTTCATGCTGAAAACCTCCGTTTAGAGTGTGCTTCGAGACGGGTGGCCACACACGAGAATCGTCTGGCCACCGTTGGCACTCTCAAGGCGAGAGTGCCAACGACACCCTCAATATATAAGGAAACCGGCCCGATGGGCGCGCCCGGCCAAAATCGAGCGGTCCGAGGAGCGCTTCGACCCAGATTCTCGCGGCGGCGGGGAGGCGCGGCGGGTGGCGCCGGCGCGCCAGACCGCGGAACTCGACGACGAACCCGTGGCGCCGGCCCGGCGCGAGCGGCGCCGCCCCGCCAGACCGCGCGGGCTCGACGAACCCGTGCGGCAGGGGACGCCGGCCCTCAGACCCCGGGGCGGGTGGCGCTCGCGGCGGCCGCTTTGGCGGCGACCAGCCGTTCGACCTCATGGCCCTTCTTGGTCAGCGACCACGCGTTGGACGCGCCGCGCACATGGCCGGGACCGCTGTTCTCGACGAGGCCGAGGCGCTCCAGACGGGCCAGGAGCTTCGATATCTGCCCCTGATCGGCGATCCCCGCCGACGCTCCGATCTCGCGATTGGACATGCCCTGCTCGGCGGCGATCGCCAGCAGCACGCGCACGGTGCGATATGTCAGGCGCATCTCCAGGCCGCGCAGGGGGTCGCCGCCGGGCGCGCGGGGGCGGGTCCGGTGCGCAGGCGCGGGCCGGGCGCTCTCCCGCTTGGCGGCGGCCGGGCCGAGATAGGGGAGCACGATCATCCCCATCAGCGAGCCGGCCAGCTCGAGCGGCGGCAGGCCCGCCAGCAAGCGCTCGTGCAGCACCGAGAGCACCCCGCCGACGATCCCCTCGGCGGTCAGCCCCGGGAGCGTCGCCCCCACGCGCGACCGAGCGCGCCCTTCGTCGACGGCGGCGATCGCGGCCTCGACGACGCGGGCGCGCCGCTCGTGCACCCGCGGCCCCGCGCCCAGCGTTTCGATCACGCACAGGCGGCCCATCGCGGGCTCCTCTTCGAGGAATTCGAGCAGCCCGACGAGGGCGGCGCGAATCCGCGTCTGCCACTTCTCATTCGGGTCGTAGCCCTCGAGTGCATATTCCGAGGCGCGCGCGAGCGCCCGGTCGAGCGCCGCGAGAAAGCAGTCTTCGAAATCGGCGAACACCTCGTAGAACGTGCGGCGCGAGACGCCCGAGCGCGCCACCACGTGCGCCACGGTGGCGTTTGCGCGTCCGTGCTCGGAGACGACGTCGATCATCGCCGCGATCATGCGGGCGCGCTGGATCTCGGTGACGGGTCCGCCGTCGAGCTGTTCGGGCGGCGAATCCCCCAAGCCCGCCGCGCGCTCCGGCGGGCGCGCCCTCACGCCGCGTGCGCGACCGGCGGAATCTGGCGCGGGCAACGCGCGTCCCTCAGTTTTGGGCGCCGCCGAAGCCCTTCATCGCTTCGGTCATCGCCGTGGGCTTGTCGAGGATCTGGGAGAAGCGCACGACCGTCACCGTGTCGTCCATCGTGACCTCGCGCCCATATATCTGCTCCAGGAACTTGATCAGCTCCTCGTGGCGACGAAACTCCGGGTTGTCGTGCTTGATGTCGCGCGGGGAGAGCTCTGCGACCTTCATCACCTCGACCTGGTCGATGACGGCGTCGAAAATGCGCTCGCGCGGCGAGTACTGGTAGCCGATCGTGACGAGCACCGCCTGGTTCTTGCGGTACTTGCCCGACTTGTCGCCAAGCCTGATCGTGGCCGTCTTGCGACCCTTCTTCAGCTCGTCGGCGAAGATCGTCGAGTAGAAGTTGAGCACTTGCACGACGCGCAGGCTACCGGTCTTGCTCGCGAATGACCAGCGCGCGGGCGACCATGTCGCGCTCGCCGGGGTATGTCAGCTCCTCGCGCGCACGCGCAGACTCCATCCAGCGAGCCTCCAGAACCTCGTCGTCGTGGTCGGCGAGGTCGCCGCCGACATACCGAAACAGGAAGAAGAAAACGCTCTTGGCGACCCGGCGGCGCTTGCGCACATACCAGTAGCGCACCTCGCCGAGCTCGCACAGCAGCTCGGCCGTGACGCCCGTCTCCTCGCGCACCTCGCGCGTCGCCGCCTGCTCGGGCGTCTCGCCCTCGTCGAGGTGCCCCTTGGGCAGGCACAGCACCAGCGAGCCGTCGGCGGCCCTGCGCGTCGGCACGATCACGAGCACCTCGTCCCCGTGCACGACGACGCCCCCGGCCGACACCTCATGCGGCGTGCGAGTGCCGAAGCCGCGTCGCGACCTGGCGCGCTTCTCAGAAGACATAGCGCTGAAGCGCCGCGGGATCGTGCACGATCAAGCGCCCCCGCCCCTGGGAGATCACGCCGGCGCGCTCGAGCACGGCGAGAAAGCGGGAGGCCGACTCGCGCGAGGAGCCAGCGAGCTTGGCGAGATCGGCCTGGGTGGCGGTGACGAGCACCTCGCGGTCGGGCTGGCCGGCCGCGGCGGCCTGCGCGACGAGCTCTCCGAGCACCACCGCCACGCGGCTCTGCACGGTTTGAAAGGACTGTTTGGCCAAGCGCTCGTTGGTCTCGCGCAGGCGTCGCCCGAGCGCCACCACCAGGCGCGCGGAGATGCCGGGGTGCTCGACCATCAGGCGGCGCATGTCCGGTCCGAGCACCGCCACCGCCGCCGTGCGCTGCACGGCCTCCACGGTGGCCGAGCGGCGCTCGTCCTCGAACATCGCGAGCTCGCCGAAGATATCGCCCGGCCCGAACGTGGCGAGCGTGATCGTGCGCCCATCCTGGTGCTCGCGCACGGCGCGCGCACGGCCGGAGCGCACGATGTAGCAGGTGTCGCTGGAGTCGCCCTCGCGGAACACGACCTCGCCGGGCTCGAAGGTGCGCGGCACCGCAAGCTGGGCGATCCGCTCCAGGTCGTCGCCGTCGAGGGTCGAGAAGACCGGCACCCGCCCGAGCAACTCGACAATGTCCGCCGCCTTGGTGGCACCCATGCCAAGGGGATATCACACACGCCGCGCGGCGCTATCTTCAAAGGATGACACGAGCGAGGTCGACGACGGCGCTGGCGCTGGCAAGCGCGATCGCGCTCACGGCGGCGAACGTCGCGACGATCGCGCCGGCGACGGCCAGCGCGGCGAGCAGCACGTCCAGGCCGGCACGCCCGCCGGCGCGCTCGCGCGAACTGTGGGCAACCGTGGACGTGTGCAATCCGAAGGACCAGCCCGACACGATTGGCATCCGCGGCTCGATGCCCGGCGACGGCAGGGCCGGCGAGACGATGTACATGCGCTTTCGCGTGCAATACCTCGACGCCGCCAGCGGCCAGTGGCTGGACGTCGGCGCGGGCGCGGACTCCGGCTTTTTGAAGGTCGGCTCGGCGACGCTGACGCGCCAGGCCGGCCGCAGCTTTCAGCTCGCGCCGGCCGGCGGCAAGACGGCGTACACGCTGCGCGGCGATGTGATCTTCCAGTGGCGCAAGGGCACGACCGTGATCGAAGCCGTCACGAAGGCAACCTCGGCCGGACACACGAGTCTCGCCGGCGCCGACCCGAAGGGGTTCAGCGCGGCCACGTGTACGCTGCCCTGATTGCCGCACGAGCCGAGCGCGAGCGCGAGCGCGACATCGAACCGGCGAGCGCGCACGCGGCGCCGCACCGGCAGCGAACAGGCGCAAGTTGTTCGCGACGATGCCGCCGACTCCGAACGCGGCGCGCGCCAAGCTCGCGATCACGCCGCGGCGGCGGCGAACAGGCGGGGATTGTTCGTGATGATGCCGCTGACTCCGAGCGCCGTGAGCTTGCCGATGCGCGCCGCGTCGTCGACGGTCCACACATACAGCTCGCCGCGCTCGCGCGCGACGGCGCGCACGAGCGCGGGCGTGACGACACGCCAGTGGGCCATGATCGCATCGACCGCGCCGCTGCGCAGCGCGCGCGCGGCGCGGCGCGGAAGCAGCGCGCGATAGCCGACCAGCATCGCCAGCGCCGGCACCGCGGTGAGCATGTCGCTGGTGTAGTCGCGACGCACGCGCGGCACCGACCAGCCCAGGCGCAGCGAGGGCTCGGCCGCGCGGACGCGCGCGAGCGAGTCGGGAAACATGCCGCTGAGCAGCGTCCTGCTCGTCAGGCCGGCCGCGCGCAGCGCCTCCACCACCCGCATCTCATACCCCGGCAGCTTCACGTCGAGGTCGAACTCGACGCCCGCGAACTCCGGGCCCGCCAGGTGCGCGAGCGCCTGCTCGAGCGTCAGCGGCACGCGCGAGCGCATGTCCTCGTAGTCGTGTGCCACGAGCAGCCTGCCGCTGCCGTCGGGACGCTCGCTGAGCACGTCGAACTCGATCATGTCCACACGCTCGGCCAGCGCGACGGCAAAGCTCTCGCGCGTATTGCCCTGGGCGAGGTGCGCCGCGCCCTTGTGACCCACCCGCCGCGGGCGCGCACCGGCGCGGATGGCATCTTGCGTGGCCACTGCGCACTCAGGATAGAAGCGCGCGGGCGGCGCGGCGAAAGCTCAGGAGAGCGCGAGGCGCTTGCGCTTCATGCTCGATGCCGCGATCGCTTCGACCGCCGGTCGCGGGCCGAGGTAGGGAGCGAGGATGAAGAACGTCAGATGGTCCACAAGACAAGGCAGATAGCGCAGCCGGTCGTGCGGCGCATAGCTTGCGAGAATCGACCAGATCGCGCCCACGATCGCCTCCGACGCGACGCCGGGCGCGCGGCGCGGTTCGGGCACGTGCTCGAGCAGGACGTTGATGAACCCGTCGAGCACGCCGCTGACGCGCCCGACCACACCCTCGCCGGCATCGAAGAGATCGATGAACGAAAGCTTCACCAGGCCCGGGTGGGCGGTGCAATACCCGATCAGCGCCCCCATGCCTTTGTGTACCGCGTCGGTCCACTCGTTGTCGTTGCGAGTGGCGCGGCGCACCGTGTCGTGGGCTTCGGCGGCGAACTCGTCCACGATCGCGAGCAGGCACTCTTCCTTGCTTGCGAACTCGCGATGGAAGGCTTCGGTGGAAATGGCCGCGCTGCGCGCGATCTCCGAGTCGGCAAAATTCGCGTAGCCGTCGTCCAGCGCCAGCTGCACCATCGCGTCCATCGCCGCCGAGCGGCGGTCTTCGCGCGTCAGGAAGCGCGCTCGTTTGGCGACCATCCGCGGCGGGCGCGAGGTGCCGAGCGCCCGCATGCGCACGATCGAGGTCGAGCGATAGGAGCTGATCCAGTCGAGCAGTTCGTCGGTGAGCGCCGCGAGTTCCTGCTGGCGCCCTTCGCGCAGGCGCCTGAGCACGACGAAGCGCACACCGCCGACGATCGCCCGCGGGGCAAGCGGCGGCAACGCGATGCCGTCGGGAGTGAGGCTGAAGCCGGTCGCCACGACCCGCTCGAAGGAGGTGGCCGTGAGCTGCTGTCGTTTGTGGCCGCGCGGGCCGATGCCGACCGACTCGACGAGCACCAGGTGCGCGCCGCGGGGGTCGGAGGCGATACCGGCAAGAAACACACGACAGGCCGCATACAGCCGGTTGGCCCAGCCGCGCTCGCTGAGCCACGCCTTCATCACACGCTTGCGCGAGGCGGCGACAAGCGCGTCGTAGGTGGACAGGAAACAGTGTTCCTTGTTTGTGAACTGCTCGTAGAAGGCGCGGCGCGATACACCCGCCAGGGCGATCACGTGGGCGACGCTCGTCGCCGCATAGCCGCGCTGGTAGACCGACTCGACCATGCCCCCGTGGATGCGCGCGCGCTGATGGCGCGCCACCTCCTCGCGAGCGAGGCCGTGCGGGCCGTGGGGGAGGCGCTTGTAGAGCGGCGCGGGCCCCTCGCAGGAGGCGCCGAAGTCTCCCGCGATCACGATCCCCGGGCGCGACTGTCGAGACTGTTCTCCGCACGAGGAGCGCGAGGACCCAGCGGAGAAGATGGCTGAGGATCGGCCATTTCGAGCCTCCCTAGCTGTTCCAGTCATCCCCATAGTTCGGCAAGATAATTCAGCTCTAAATGATTGACAAGGCGCCAGATGGCGATCCCGACCATTGTTTCCGACTCAACCGGCAAGGCGCCTCAACCCTCCCTCCGATGGGTGGTTCTGTGGGCCGTAAACCGCTTGGCCAAGCCGTTTACGGCGATCCAAACGAACAGATGTTCGCACTGCCGACTCCCTCGCGTCGCTCCTCTGTGCCCATCCACGCACCGGGATCTTATTTGAGAAACTCGAGCGATTCAAGCTCGAAGCGTGAGCCGGCGCGGGCCCTGGCGAAAGCCGAGCTCGATGAGGATCGGCTCGATCTCGCAGCCGATCGCGGGCTCGCCGTCGACCCGCTCCAGCGCGACCGCCTCGACCCGCCCGCCGCGCACCGCGTCGGCGAGCGCGCGCAGCGCGAGCGCCAGCGGCGTGCGATCGCCCGCCGCACCGCCGGCAGACGAGCCGCGACCGAGAGCGCGCGGGGCGCCGGCGCCCGCGCGCGCCTGCCCGCGCGCCGACTCGCCGGCAAGTGTCACGATGCCGCGCCCGCCGCGCTCCAGGTAGAGCAGCGGACGGTGGTCCACGAACACCACATATGCCCCCGCGACCCGCGCCGGCCGGCGCGTGGCGCCCTCGCGCCGGGGCCACGGCAGCACCGCGCCGTAGGGCTGCGCCGGATCGAGTGCCGCCAGCACAAGCGTCGCCGCGCCGCCCTCGGGGGAGCGGGCGCGAAGGCGCTCCACCGCCCCTGGCAGCGCGAACTGCGCGCCGCCCAGTCCCTCCAGGAAATACCCGCGGCGACACACGCCGAGCGTCTCCAGTTCGCCAAGCGCGCCATACACCGCCGAGAAGCCCCCCGCCACGCCCTCCGCCAGAACATGCTCGCGCGTGAGCACGCCATAGCGCTCCAGCAGCAGTTCCGCCTGGGCCCGTCGGCGGCGGCGCGCGAGCTCGATCGACCCGGCGTCGCCGTCGCCGCGAGCCCCCTCCGCGGGGAAGAGTGCGCGCGACAGCGACCAGCGGCCCTGCACCTGAGCGCCAGCGCCGAATCGCCCCCCGCGCAACGAGCGGCCCGCAAAGCGCCGTCCACCGCGCAGCGTGCCCGAGCGTCCGCGCTGGGCGCCCTCGGGAACATGCGCGGCGAGCGCTCGGCGCGGGGCGCGCAGCGGCGCCCACGCGTCGTTGGTCGCCTCGCCCGCCCACACCAAATCCCAAAGCGCGTTCGCGAGCTCGAGCGACGGCACGTCGAGCTCGGCGAGCAGGTCGGAGAAGAAGCACGGCGAGTCAGCCAGGCGCGCACGCAGCAGCTCGTGCTCGCGCTCCCCCGGCGGCTCGCCGGCAGCGCCACCCGGCAGACCGAGCAGAGCGGCGTCCTCGCGAAAGTACAGCGCCACGCGCCCGGAGTCCCGACCGAGCGGACCGGCGCCAACCCACACCACCTCGCCGCTCGCGCACAGGCTGTCGAGCCAGGCGGGCGAGTAGGAGCCGGTGCGCGCCCGCAGCACGTCGCGCTCCCAGCAGGCCACCGGCAGGGGGAGTCCCTGCAGCGACACGAGCGCTTCGCGCACCCGCTCCACGCCGCCCGCATCCCCCTGAGCGCCGCCCCCGCCGCGTCCAGGCGAGCCGGAGCGCCACCGATCCACACCCTGCCAGGAGGGCATGAACGCGCCCAGCGCATGCGGTTCGACCGGCTCGATCTCCTTGCGCAGCGCGGCCAGCGACGCGCGGCGCAGGCGACGAAGCACGTCCACGTCGCACCACTCGCGCTCGCCCGCTTGCAAGCTGTCCTGCCCGGCCCCACGATCACGCGCCTGCGGCACGGCGGACGAGGAGGAGGAGGAGGAGGAGGAGGACGCCGGCGAGGGCGAGCGCGAAGACCAAGGCAGGTAACCAACCGGGCGCAGCTCGCCGCGCACGAGCCCGCCGGAGCGCTCCAGCTCGCGCAGCGCCGAGGACGCATCCACGCCGTAGCGCGCGTGCAGCTCGGCGCTCGTAAAGGGCCCGCGCGTCCGCGCGTATCGCGCCACCAGCACCGCCAGCGCGTCGGGAACGTCGTCCAGGAACGCGCTCGGCAGCCCGCCCGGCGGAGGACAGCCGAGCGCGTCACGATACAGCCCCGCGTCGTCGGCGGCGATCAGGCGCTCCTCGCCCGCGACGCGCACGCGCAGCGCCCGCCGTTCGCGCTCCAGGGCCGCGAGCATCCGCTGCGCGTCGAGCCCGTCCAGCACGCGCTCGCCGACCTCGTCCGGGCGCAGGTCCCCGAGCGTCCGGAGCACATCCACGAGCGTGTCGCCGTCGGTCGCCCGGGTGTGCTCGGAGCGATGCTGCAACTCGTCTTCGACGCACGCGAGCGCGCCCGCGTCGATCAGCTCGCGCAGCTCCTCCTGGCCGAGCAGCTCGCGCAGCAGCTCGCGGTCCAGCGACAGCGCCGCGGCGCGGCGCTCCGCGCTGGGCGTGTCCCCCTCGTACATATAGGTGGCCACATAGTCGAACAGCAGCGACCCGGCAAACGGGGAGGAGCTCTCGGTTTCGACCTCGACCAGCGACAGCTCGCGAGTGGACAGGCCGCGCAACAGCTCGCGCAGCCCCGGCAGGTCGAGCACGTCGCGCAAGCACTCGCGGTAGGTCTCCAGCACGATCGGAAAGTCCGGGTAGCGCCGCGCGACGGCAAGCAGCCCCTGCGCCTTCAGCCGCTGCTGCCACAGCGGCGTGCGCCGGCCCGGGTAGGCGCGCGGGATCAGCAGCGCACGCGCGGCGTTCTCGCGAAAGCGCGCCCCGAACAGCGCTGAGTCGCCAAGCTCCGCGACAACCGCGTCCTCGACCTCCTCGGGGTCGAGCGCCACCAGATCGGCATAGCAGGCGACGAGCGGGTCCTCCCGCTCGTCGACGTCGGTGTCGGGCAGGCGCACGACGATGCCGTCGTCAGACCACAGCGCCTCCCCGTCGATCCCGAAGCGCTCGCGGATGCGCGCCGAGATCGCAAGCCCCCAGGCGGCGTGCACGCGACCGCCATAGGGAGAGAGCACGCACAGTCGCCAGTCGCCGATCTCGTCGCGAAAGCGCTCGAGCACGATCGTGCGGTCGCTGGGCAGCACGCGGGTGGCCGCGCGCTGCTCGCGCAGGTACTCGATCAGGTTCGCCGCCGCGCGCTCGTCGAGGTCGTATTCGCGCGCCAGCGGCTCCGCCTCCCGATCGACGGCCCAGCGTGCGAACGCGCCGATCGCGCGACCCAGCTCCTTTGGCCGGCCAATCCCATCGCCCTTCCAAAACGGCACCGCACCCGGCACGCCCGGGGCGGGGGTCACGATCACGCGGTCGCGGCCGATCTCCTCGATCCGCCACGAGGAGGCGCCGAGCAGAAACACCTGGCCCGGGCGCGCCTCGTACACCATCTCCTCGTCCAGCTCGCCCACGCGGCGCCCGTCCGGGAGCGTGACCGCGTACAACCCGCGGTCGGGAATCGTGCCGGCGTTGGCGATCGCGAGCTGCCGGGCGCCCCGGCGCGCACGAATGCGTCCCGCTGCACGATCCCACACGATGCGCGCGCGCAGCTCGCCGAACTCGCTGGACGGATAGCGCCCGTCGAGCATGTCCAGCACGTTCTCCAGCAGCGCCCGCGGCAGCTCCGAGTAGGAGTGGGTGCGCAGCAGCAGCGCATACAGTTCCTCGACGAGCACGTCCTCCTCGGCAGAAGCGGCGATCGCCACGATCTGCTGGGCGAGCACGTCGAGCGCGTTGCGCGGCACGACCGTAGGCTCGATCGCGCCTTCGCGCATGCGCCTGCACACCACCGCACACTCGAGCAGGTCGCCGCGAAACTTCGGAAAGACGCGCCCCTTGCTGACATCGCCGACGCCATGACCGGCGCGACCGATGCGCTGCAACCCGCGCGCAACCGACTTCGGCGACTCGATCTGCACAACCAGATCAACCGCGCCCATGTCGATGCCGAGCTCGAGCGAGGAGGTCGCCACCAGGCACGGCAGCTCGCCCGCCTTCAGCTGCTCCTCGATGCTCGCGCGCTCCTCGCGCGCAAGCGATCCGTGGTGGGCGCGCGCGATCTCGCGCAGCGCCACAGGCCGATCTTGCGCCGCGAGAACGCCGAGCAGGCCGCCCCCATGGGCGGCCCCATCCAAACCCTCCCCATTGCCATCTGGGCGCTGCTCGCCGCCTGAGCCCGCCGCGGCCAGCTCGTTCAAGCGCAGCGCCACTCGCTCGGCCGAGCGGCGATTGTTGACGAACACGATCGTCGAGCGGTGTTCCCGCACCAGCGCCAGCAGCTCCGGGTAGATCGCCGGCCAGATCCCCCGTTCGGGGCCACCCCCCGGGGCGCTGGCAGGCGAGTTTCGCGTCGACTCGCCGCCCGGCACAGGCTGAAGCGGATCGTCGCCCCGAGAGCCGTTCGGGCCGCCAAGATCGCCCATCGACTCAACCGGCACGTGAATGCGCAGGTCAAGCGGCTTGCTTGTGCCCTTCGGGGCGCTCGCCTGTCCCCCGGCATGGGAGGCACCCGCGTCGAGCACGCGCACCCTGCGCTTCGGTCCGACCAGGAAGCGGCCGATCTCCTCGAGCGGATTCTGCGTCGCCGACAGGCCGATCCGCTGCAATCCCTCCGCCCCGGCCTGCTGCTCCAGGCGCTCGAGCGTCAGCGCGAGGTGCGCGCCGCGCTTGCTCGCCGCCACCGCATGAATCTCATCGACGATCACCGTCTCCGCCGTGCCCAGCATCGCGCGCGCGCGCGAGCCGAGGATCAGATACAGCGACTCGGGCGTCGTTATCAGGATCTGCGGCGGTTTGCGCGCCATCGCCGCGCGCTCGGCCTGCGAGGTGTCGCCGGTGCGAATGCCCACGCTCACGTCCGCGCCGATCCCGCGCAACGGCGCGCGGAGGTTGCGCTCGATGTCATACGACAGCGCCTTCAGCGGCGAGACGTACACAACGCGCACCCCGCCGCCCGTCGCCCGATCCGAGGTCGCGCCGGAGAGCGCCTCGGCGCTCCGCGCACTCAGCCGGTCGAGCGCCCACAGGAAGGCCGCCAGCGTCTTGCCCGACCCCGTGGGGGCCGAGAGCAGCACGTTCTCGCCGGCGGCTATCGCCGGCCAGGCCATCGCCTGTGCCGGCGTCGGCTCGGAGAACGACGCTTCGAACCAGCCGCGCGCGGGGGCGGCGAAGGCGGCGAGTGGATCGGGTTTGGGGCGCGCCACGTCCGCCGAGGCTAGCGCGCCCGCATCCCCGTCGAGGACGCTGTCAACGTGCTCGAACATCTCCGATCGGCGCGCAAGCTCGGTTCTCGGGATTGTTCGATTAGACTGCCGCGCGTGGGTGCGGATGACAAAGCGCAACAGCCGACCGGGGGTGCGAGCGACGCCACCCCCAAGCGCTCCCGCGTGCTGATGCGCTGGCTTGGCATCGCGCCGCGCGGGAACGCGCGCAAGAGCGAGCGCGGCGGCCCGGACGTCGAGCAACCCGGTCTGCGCGCGAGCCTGCGCGCGCTGCCGGCACAGCTCGATGCCTCGACCCTGCCCAACGGCGTCGTCGAGCTGCTGGTCGAGGACTTCGAAGCCCCCATCCGCCAGCTGTTCGACATCCACGACGGCCGCATCGCGCTCGTCGAGCCCGGCAGTGCGGTCCCGTGGACGAGCATCTCCGGCAGCGCCGGCGCCTGGACGCGAGCGCTCGGCGAGGAGCACAACACGAGCGAGCTGCGACTCACGGGCGACGAGCGGCTGGCACGCCGCGTGCTGGCGGCGCTGGCGGCGAGCGAGGAGCAAGCTCAGCCCAGCACGGGCTAGCGCATCTAGACGCTACCCCGGCGCCAACACCTCCGCGCCCGCGACCGCACGCGGCTCGCCGTGGAGCGCCCAGTCGGCCACCAGCTCGCCAAGCGCCGGCGATATCTGGATGCCCGCGCCGCCGCCGCCGACGACGATCACGGCGGCGCACCCCAGCGCGGGGCCGACCAGCGGCCGTCCGTCCGCGCTCATCGGATACAGCCCAGCCCAGCCTCCTCCCAGGCGCGAGTCGGCCAAGCCGGGCAGGCGATGCGAGAGCGCGGCGGCGAGCGCCTCCAAAAACTCCCGATCGGCTCCGCGAGCGTAATCGTCGGGATCGACCCCACCGCCTAAGGGCTCGTCCGCGTGCAGCCCCGCGATCAGCCGCCCCGGGCCGTCGTGGCGGAAATACACACCCTGCAGCCCGCTGCCCGGCGTGTAGTCCACAACCGAGGGCATCGTGTAGGACAGCTCGCGAGCCAGCTTCACCTCGCACGCCTGGCGGCGCTGCGGGATCAGCTCGACGCCGCAGCCGAGCATCGCCGCCACCCTCCCGGCCCACGGACCGGCCGCGTCGACCGCGATGTCGCACTCCAGCCCGCCCTCGCTGGTCTGCAGCAGCAGCCCACCCGCGTCGCGCCTGCTTGCCGCGAGCAGCTCGCAGCCGAGACGCAGCTCCACACCGGCCGCGACCGCCAGCTCCGCCAGCAGCCCGCAGTAGAGGTGGCCGTCCAGATAGCCGTCGCTCGGCCCCCACAGCCCCGCCGACACGTCCTCCACGAACATGTCCGGCACGAGCCTCGCCACCTGCGCGCGATCGAGCATGCGCGCGTCGTGCACTCCCAGCTCGCGCTGGATCTCCACGCTGCGGGCAAACGCCTCCGGCGCATCCTCGCCATGGCCGAGACGCAGGTACCCGTTGCGCACGATGCGCAACCCGTGCTCGCGCTCCAGGCTCGTAAAGGCTTGCATCGAGCGCACCCGCAATTCGATGTCGAGACGCCGCAGATACTGCGTCTCCACGAGCCCCACCGACAGCCCCGAGGAGCCGGCGGCAACATGGCGCGCCTCGATCGCGATCACGCCGCCGGCGCCGCGCCGCGCCAGCTCGAGCGCGCTGGAGAGTCCGAGCGCGCCGGCGCCGATCACACACACTAAGGGGCCGGAGTCCCCCAACGTCAACCCTCCACCCGCTCGAACGAGCCCGAGCAGCTCTCGGCGACCCGCTCGAACGCCCGCAGGGCAAGCTCGATCGTCTGCTCGCCCATCGGCGTACACACGCTCATCAGTCCGTCGGCGCCGATCAACACACCACAACGATAGGCCCCGCGCCACAGAGCGGGCATGTCGGTCGCGTGCAGCTTTGCCAGCGAGCCCGCCCCGGAGACGGTGTAGCCAAGTCCGCGCAGACCCTCGCGCAAGCGCTCGCCGAGCTGGCCAATCCGCCGAATCTGCGGCGCATCCAGCGCCCGCAGCGCCGCCAGTCCCGCGCACATCGAGACGGGATTGGCCGAAAACGTGCCCGCCAGCCCGATCGCGCTCGGGCCATGCGGGTCGAACACGTCCATCAGCTCCGGCCTGCCCACGAGCGCGCCGACGGGCAGGCCGCCGCCGATCGCCTTGCCAAGCGTCACGATGTCGGCCTCGATCCCATACAGCTCCTGCATACCCCCGGTCGCCATGCGAAATGTGATCACCTCGTCGACGATCAGCGGGATGCCGCGCTCGCGTGTCTGGGCGCGCACCAGCTCGGCAAACGAGCGCTCGACCGGACGCAGGCCGGCACGGTTGGGCATCAGGTCCAGCAGCACGCACGCCACCTGTCCCGAATGGGCATCGAGCAGGCGGCAGAAGGCATCGGCGTCGCCAAGCGCCGGCGCCGGCGCGCAGCGGCTCGTGCCCGGCGGCACGCCGCGCGCACCCGGCTGGGCCAGCGCGTCCCAGGCGCCGTGATAGCAGTGCTCAAAGCGCACCGCCAGCTCGCGCCCGGTCGCGACCCGCGCGGCCCGTACGGCAGCCATCACGGCCTCCGTGCCCGACCCGGTGAAGCGCACCCGCGGCGCCCACCCGATCCTCCCCGCCAGGTGCTCGGCCAGCTCGATCTCGGCGACGGTCGGCAGGCCGAACGCCGACCCCCGCGCCAGCGCCTCCGAGGCGGCGGCGAGCACCGGCGCGAACGCGTGCCCGTGCACGAGCGCCGAGAAGTCGCAGTGCAGGTCGATCAGCTCGTGCCCGTCGGTGTCGATCAGCCTCCAGCCCTCGCCACGGCTCGCATAGGGGGGGTGCGGCGCCACAAACAGCGTCGTGCGCGAGCTCCCGCCGGGGAACCGCACTCGCGCGCGCTCGTAGAGCTCGGACGCGCCGGCGGGAGCTCGCACGGGCGGTCCGCTCACCGGCCCACCAGCACCGGCTCGCCCGCCGGCGCATACAGCTCGACGGTCGAGCCCAGCGCCAGGTCGCGACACTCGCGCGTCTGCATCGTCGCGACCACGCGGCCAAGCCCCTCGACGTCGACGCCCACCTGCTGCTCGTCGCCGAGCAGCAGCAGTTCGGCGACCGTGCCCCGCAGCCGCAGCGCGCCGTCGGAGCGCTGCCGGCGGAGGCTGCGGCGGCGCACCGCCAGCACCAGCTCCCCGCCCGAGACGGGCTGCGCGATCGGGATGCTCGTCTCGCAGCGAATCTCACTGCCGGCGCAGCGCACTCGCGCCGTGCCCTCGCCCAGCGACACCGCCTCCTGCACCGCGAGCAGATTGGCGTTTGCGAAGAAGCTCGCCACGAACGCGTTCGGCGGGTGAGCGTAGAGATCCTCGGGCGAGCCCAGCCCCACGATCTCCCCGTCGCGCATGATCGCGATCCTGTCCGACAGCGCGAGCGCCTCCTGCTGATCGTGAGTCACATACACGATCGTCGCGCCGAGCTCGCGATGCAGCGAGCGAATCTCCCCCTCCATCTCCAAGCGCAGCGCCTTGTCCAGCGCGCCCAGCGGCTCGTCCATGAGGATGATCTGCGGATCGTAGGCAAGCGCGCGGCCGAGCGCCACACGCTGCTGCTGCCCTCCGGAGAGCTGGCGCGGATAGCGCTCCTGCAAGCCCTGCAGGCGCAGCAGCTCGAGCATCGCGCTCACCCGCCGCTCGCGCTCGGCGTGCGGCGTGCGGCGCAGCTTCAGTCCATACCCGATGTTCTGAGCGACCGTCATGTGCGGAAACAGCGCATAGTGCTGAAACACCATGCCCACACCCCGGCGCGCCGGCGCCAAGCGCGAGATGTCGCGCCCGCGCAGGCGCACCTTCCCATCGCTGGGGGCCTCGAAGCCGGCGATCGTCTTCAGCAGCGTCGTCTTGCCCGAGCCGCTCGGGCCGAGCAGCGTGAGCAGCTCGCCGCGATACACGCACAGCTCGACCGAGCGCAGCGCACGCGTCTCGCCGTAGCGCTTGCTCAGCGAGGCGATCTCGAGCACGAGCTCGCGCTCGGCCTGGGCGGGCGGGGAGTCGCCGGCGGGCGCGGAATCGGTCGCGAAGGACAGGCGGGCCGCGGACTCGCGCATGGCAGCCGCACCGGTGTCCCCGGTCCCCGTGTCGGCGGGCCTCGTGTCCCCGGGGCATGGTCGATCGTGCGCTCGCGGCTGCTCGCTCATGGCGATCTCCACGTCCCTCATGTCCTGTCACGCGTGAGTCGCACGGCAAAGATCATCGCAGCGCTCGTACCGAGAATCAGCAG
Source organism: uncultured Solirubrobacterales bacterium (assembly GCA_963831995.1). Taxonomy (GTDB): domain Bacteria; phylum Actinomycetota; class Thermoleophilia; order Solirubrobacterales; family Solirubrobacteraceae; genus Palsa-744. The sequence goes on from CAWHSI010000005.1 coordinate 642,041, forward strand.
CGTCGCGATCGCGGTCACGACCGGGTCGAGCCCGAAGCGAACCGAGTCGAGGATCGCCCGCGGCAGCGTTTCCTGTCCCGGGCCGCCGAGGAAGTTGATGAACACCGACTCGTCGAAGCTCGTCATGAACGCCAACACGCCGCCCGCCAAGATCGCCGGCCCGAGCAGCCGCGCCGTGATCTCGACCCAGGCGCGCGCGCGGCTGGCTCCGGCAACCATCGCCGCCAGCTCGAGCTCCTCGGGAATGCGACTGAGCGCCGGGCTCGTCACGAGCAGCATCACCGGAATCGCCAGCGTCAAGTCGGCCAGCACCAGCCCGATATAGGTGCCGAGCAAGCCGGTCTGCACGAACACGCCATACATCGCGACCGCATAGGCCGACACGGGCAGCACCAGCCCGGTCAGCCCACCGAGCTGAAGCGCGTTGCGAGCGGGCAGGCGGCTGCGATGGAAGGTGAACAGCGCGGGCACGACGACCGCCGCCGCCAGCAGCGCCACCGGCACCGCGATCTTCACCGACAACCACAGCGCCGAGCCCCAGCGGGGGTCTTCCAGCAGCACCCGATACTGGCGCAACCCCCACGAGTGCGGGGGGAAGTCGAAGTAGCGTTCGTCGGAGAACGAGAGCGCGAGCACCATCGCGGGCGGCGCGAGCATCGCCAGCACGATCGCCGCCACGCCGCCCGCGCCGGCCGTGCGCGTGGCGCGATCGCCGGCCATCGGAGCTCGCCACGATCGCCGCGAGCGGGTGCTCGCGGCGGCGCTTGCCATCGTGCCGCCGCCCGCCGTCATGCCGCCGCCCGCGCGAGGCGCTCGCGCCCGATGAGCAGCAGCGCTCCCGCGAGCACCGCGATCGCCCCCACCAGCAGGATCACCGAGGCGGCACTCGCCACCGGGTAGTCGAAGAACGTGAAGATGTAATCGCTGATGAAGCTGGCAAGGAACGGCGTCTGCGCGCCCCCCAGCAGCACAGGGGTGACATAGAAGCCCAGCGAGATCGCGAACACGAGCGCCGTCGCCGCCACGATTCCGGGCAGCGCGAGCGGCAACACCACGGTGCGCACCGCATACAGCCGCGAAGCCCCCATGCCGCGGGCCGCGTCAAGCAGCGTCTCGTCCACCGAGAGGAAAACGCCGTACAGGGTGAGCGCCGCATAGGGCACCATCGTGTACACCATCCCGATCGCCACCGCGGTGGAGGTGTAGAGCAGCGACACCGACCCCAGCCCGAGTGCCTGCACCAGCTTGTTCAGCGGCCCTTCGGCGGACAGCAGCAGCACGATCGAGTAGTTCTTGACGACCGTGCCCATCCAGAACGGCACCAGCACCGCCAGCCACAGCGCGACCTTCAGGGCGGAGCTGCGGGCGGTGCGCAGATACCATGCGAGCAGCCCGCCCAGTGCCACCGCGACGACGCTCACCAGCGCCGCCGCGAGGAAGGTGGTGATCAGCGAACGGCGGCCCGCGGAGCTTTCGAATACGGCCGCATAGTTGCCGAGACCGGCGCCCGTGCTCAGCGAATCGACCGTCAATCTCGCCAGCGGGTAGAGCACCAGGCCCGCAAGCACAACCAGCAGCGGCGCCACCAGCGCCAGCGCCCAGCCATTGCCGAGCACCGGCGCCCAGGCGCGGCCGCGAGCACCGGCGCGAATGTGTGTTCGCGGGCCCGGGTCGGGTGGGCCCGCGAACACTCCACGCAAGCCCTCAGCGGACATGCGCAGCTTCGCTCCCGCAGCGGGAGTCTCGACTATCCGCGCAGGAAGTTCTCGTACGCGGTGTCCAGTTCGGTGCCGTGCTGGGCATACCAGGGGAAGTTGGGCACCGCCATCTGCTTGTAGTTGACGGGATTGTCCGCGAGCTGTTCGCTGAAGGACGCCGGCAGATATTTCAGCGCTTGCGGATTCGGCACGGAGATGTGGATTTCCTTTGCCCACTGCGCCTCGTTCTTGGGGTGGCTGGCGATCCAGGAGAGCAACTTCAGGGCGCTCGCTTCGTGCGGCGCCCCGGCGAGCACCGTCCAGAAGCTCGGTTCGTAGGCGCCTCCAAGCCACACGACCTTGATTTTCACTCCCTGGGATTCGAGTTCGTATGCGCGGTTGCTCCACATGATGCCCATGTCCACCTGGCCGCTGTGCATCGCCTGCACCTGCTGTTCGCCCGACTGCCAGAACACCTTGATCTTCGGCTTGAGCCCTTCGAGCGTCTTGATCGCGGCTTTCACGTCCACCGGCGTAGTCGCCGTCTGGGAGATCGGCATTCCGGCCGCGACCTCCGCGGTCGTGACGGCCTCGATCGGTTCGATCCCACCGAACATCCGCGACTGGGGGTACAGCTTCGTGTTGTAGAACTGCGCCATGTTGGCGGGGCAGCTTGTCATCTTCGCCATGTTGCACACGATCACGTTGCCGATGTTGCCGTGGGCGAACCCGAACGAGGTCACGTTGACGGCGCCCAGCTCCCGTTCCAGTTCGGCCTTCTGGGACGCGGGCAGCGTCGCCAGCTCGTGCTTGGCGGCGAGCGCGTAGGCGGTGCCCCCGCCGACCGAGTCGAGCGCGTCCCATTCGATCTTTTTGGCCTGGTTCTGGGCTTCCACGCGCGCCAGCTGGGTGCCCGGCGCATCGACGAAGCGCGCACCCGTTTTGGTTTCTGCGCCGAACGGCGTCAGATACGACTTCTGCGTCGCTTCGTCGATCGGGCTGCCCCAACCCCCAATCGTGAGCGTGGTCGAGCTTTTCGAGCTGCTGCCGCAAGCGCTCACGCCGAGCGCCACGCGACCAGCCCCACCGCACCCAACAACCCCCACCTGGACCCCCACCTGGACCCCCACCTGCTGCTACCCGATGAACGCATCTGCGCACCCCTTCCTCTCCGCTCGGACTCGACGACCTGAAACCGACCACCGTGGCGAGCCCTCTCAGCGGAACACAGCGTCAAGAGTCCCTCGCGATATCGATTGTTTGGAGTCGAGCACCCGGTTGCCAATGACCGTGAGGATCGCGTGCGCCGCATAGCGCGCGGTGCGCCCTCCCCCCACATCGTATTGTGGAATCATCTCGCATACGTCAAACGCACCGAGATTTTGAAACTCGGGGAGGACGGCCAGCGCCGCGAGCACCTCGCCGGAGCTGAGCCCGTCGAGGACGATGCTGTGGGTGCCGGGCGCATACGCCCCGTCGGTTGCGTCGATGTCGAACGTCACATACAGGTGCTCGACGCCCTCGCTCGCTATCTCCAGCGCCTCGCGCATCGTCTCGAGCACGCCCCGGCGGCGGATCGAGGCGAGCGTATAGCCGACGAAGCCGCGCTCCCGGCAGATCCGCAGCTGCTCGGGCTCGGCGATATTCGTCCGTTGAGCCCCCACCAGACCATGTTTCCGACCGCCTCGTGCTCGCTTATGCGCCGCGCGAAGGTGCCATGATTGAGGCGGCCCATGTCGCGAAACTCGTCCCACAAATCGAAGTGGCCGTCGATGTTCAGGAAGCCGACCCTCGCGTCCGGCGTACGCTCGCGCACCCCGCGCGCATAGCCGATGAAGGACGGGTAGGGAACGAAGTGGTCGCCGCCGAGCACGACCGGCATCGCTCCGCGCCGCACGATCGACGCCACCGGCGCCGCGATCGCCTCGATCTGGGCCCCCACGTCGCCCTGATGGATGCGCACGTCGCCCACATCGAACAGGCGGGGCCGCTCGGGAACGGTCCAGACGCGGCCGTTCTCGACGTTCACATAGCCAACCGGCTCGGTCTGGAGACCGTAGTAGCCGGCAAGATACAGCGATGCCTCGCGAATCGCCCGGGGCGCGTAGCGCTGCCCGTTGCGCCCCAGCGTCCAGGAGTCCAGCGGAACGCCCAGCACGGCCACCGAGCCCGCGGGCAGCTCCTCCGCCTCCACCTGTGGAGCACGATAGAAGGTGCCCGGGCCGGCGTACCAGTGAACGGTGTCGCGCTGGGGCAACAGCCATCACCTCACGATCGTGCGGCTCTGCTCGCGCATGAACTGCGGCAGATAATACGGCCCCAGCCCGCCCTTGCCCGTGAGACCGCTCGCCTTCCACCCGCAGAAGGACTGCGAGCGGGGCCACGCTCCCGTGGTCGCGCCCGCGCGCCTGTTGACATACAGCACGCCGGCCTGCACTCCGGTCCAAGAACTCGCGCACCTCAGACTCGCGCTCGCTGAAGATCCCGGCCGCAAGACCGTAGTCGACCGCGTTCGCCTCGGCGATGGCGCCGTCCATGTCGCCGACGCGGGTCACGGTCAGAAACGGTAGGAACAGCTCGCGACGCGTCAGCGGGTGGGCCGGCGGCAGCTCGCACACCACCGTCGGCTGCACGAAATGCCCGGGAGAGCGCGGCACTCCGCCACCCGCCACGATCCTTCCGTCGCGAGCGGCTTCGCCTGCGCTCTCGCGGAAGCGCGCGACCGCCCGCTCGTCGACGACCGGGCCCAGCGCGGCGCCGCGGTCGGACGGATCGCCGAGCGCGAGCGTCGCGGTGAAAGCGCACAGCCGCTCCACGAACTCGTCGTGCAGCTGCTCGAACACGATCGCCCGGGAGCAGGAGCTGCACTTTTGCCCAGACAGGCCGAACGCGGCCCGCGCCACGCCCTCCACCGCCTTCTCCAGGTCGGCGGCGGCGGTGACTATCGCCGGGTTCTTGCCACCCATCTCAGCCAGCACCGGACGCGGCCAGCGACCATCCGCGAGCACCCGCGCGATCTCCCGCCCAACCGATGCCGAACCGGTGAAGGCAACGCCGTCGAGCTCTCCCGCGACAAGCGCTCGGCCAGTGGCGGGACCGCCGTGCACGATGTTCAGCACGCCCGCCGGCAGCTCCGAGGCCGCAGAGCGCCTCGCCGAGCAGAGCGCCTGTCCACGGCGTCGCCTCCGAGGGCTTGGCCACAACCGTGTTGCCCGCGATCAGCGCCGCGGAGAGCATGTTGAGGAGCAGCGCGCAGGGAAAGTTGAAGGGCGCGATAACGCCGAACACCCCATAGGGCCTGAGCGTCTCGACGTTGCGCTCGCCGGCGACGAAGCTCGCCAGCGGCGAGGTGAACCCATCGGCTGCCTCGATCTGCTCGCAATACGTGTCGATCAGGTCGATCGCCTCCTGCACCTCGGCAATCGACTCTCCCCGCGTCTTGCCCGTCTCCAAGCTGACGACCGCGGCCAGCCGCACGTGGCGCTCGCCGATCGCGCCGGCGAGCGAGCGCATCTGTGCGCAACGCTCCGCGTGTGGAGTCGCGGCCCACCGCCGTGGGCGTCTCGCGCGGCACGCAGCGCCCGCGCGACCGTGGTCGGCATCGGCGACGTGGGCGCGACCGAGATGACCGTTCGCGTCGGAGGGCTCACGGCGCTCCAGGATCTCCCCCTCGGCGCACCGGCGCCCGGCGATCATGTGGGCGAAGGGCTCGGGCGCGGCTCGGCGTGCGCTTGCGAGCGCCGCCTCGAATTCATCGTCCAGCCGCTCTCCGAGCGAGCCGCTCGTATAGGTCAAGCGCTCGCTCACAGCCCCTGCACAACCCTAAAGTTCGCGTCTTGAATATTCAGTTCTGAATAGTCGGCCATTTATCTCAAGACCCCTCCGCCGAACGCTCTCTGCCAACTTCGGAAAACCCCGCTCGACCGGCAAAACCCGCACCGATAAAGCAGATACGCGTCGCCCACACGGTGTCATGAAAAGCAAAATGCTGCAATCGGACGGGCGCGCGGCAGCCGTAGTTTCGACCTGAAATACCATCCGAACCCGGATCGGTGCTCCCGTCGCGATTGAGTTCATCGGCATTCCCAAGTATGATGACTGTTCAAACAGGGGTGCACCCATGAAGAGGCACCTCCGCCCACACTACGGATAGGGGCCATAGCACAAATGCCTAAAGTAAGTTCGAATTCTTCCAAAGACGGCCAAGAGGGCGAGTGGTCGATACCAAGCCTTCGCGAGCCACGATATTCGCAATCGCTGGAGCGGGGCCTTGCGATCCTAGGTTGCTTCACTCCCGAGCGTCCGGTGCTCGGAATCGCCGACATCGCCGACGATCTCGGGATGAGCCGCTCGACGACGCATCGCTACGTGATCACGCTCGTCGCGCTCGGGTTTCTCGAGCAGGGCGCCTCGCGCAAGTACCGGCTGGGGCTGCGGGTCACCGACCTCGGCATGTCGGCGCTGAACTCGACCGGGTTGCGGGAGCATTCGCGCCCGTACCTGGAGGAGCTGCGCCAGCGCACAAGCTACACCGTCAACATGTCCGTCCTGGACGGGCCGGAGATTCTGTATGTCGATCGCGCGCGCAGCTTTCGGCGCGGGCAGAACAAGATCGACCTGAACCTGCGTCCCGGCTCGCGGCTGCCCGCGTACTGCACCGCGATGGGCAAGGTGCTGCTCGCCAACCTCCCCGAGGCCGAGCAGCGCGAGCTGATCGGCAACATGACGCTCACGCGTCGCGGCCCCAACTCGATCACCAGCAAGAAGGCGCTGCGCACCGAGCTGGAGCACGTGCTCGACGAGGGCATGGCCGTCAACGACGAAGAGCTCGCACAGGGCCTGCACTCGATCTCGGCGCCCGTGCGCACCGAGTCGCGCGAGGTCGTGGCGGCCGTGAACATCGCCGCACACAGCTCGATGATCTCGCTGGAGGAGCTGGTGGACGCGCTGGGCCCGCACCTGGTGGCCACAGCCGACAACATCTCCGCCCGTCTCGGCTATCGCCGCGACGACGAGAGCTAGACCAAGCGCCGTAGACAGGGTATAACGGCCGGCGTCGCGCATGCGACGCCGGCCGTCACGCCAGGGCGTGTACGCTACGCGCCGATGACGATCTCAGCCAAACAGCTGACGGGGGCGCTCGGCGCGCTCGCACTCGCACTCGGGGTCGCGGCATGCGGAGAAACGGCCTCGACTAGCGGCTACAAGGGCGAAAGCCACAAGGTCGCCGAAACTGTTTCCAACTTGCAAACCGACGCCACGGCGCTGGACCAGAAGAAGATCTGCGAAAACGACCTTGCGGCGAGGCTGACGGCACGCCTTGGCGGCAAGGCGAAGTGCCAGGCCAATCTCAAGAACCAACTGCGCGAGATCGACGCGCTGACGCTGTCGATCGTGTCGATCGCGGTCGACGGCGAGAAGGCCGCCGCCCGTGTGAAGAGCACCTACTCGGGCAAGAGCCGCGTCACCACGCTGCTGCTGGTCAAGGAAGGCTCGCGCTGGAAGGTCTCCGGCGCCGAAAGCTGAGCCCCGCTCAGCTTGCTAAGCCAGCGAGCGGCCGTACTGGCGCTCGTAGTAGGCGCGATAGTCGCCTGAGCGGATCGGCTTCCACCACCACTCGTGCTCGCGGTACCAGGCGACGGTCCGCTCCAAACCCTCGACGAAGCGCACGCGCGGCTCCCAGCCGAGCGCACGAACCTTCTCCGAGGAGAGCGAGTAGCGGCGGTCGTGGCCGGGACGGTCGCGCACGTGCTCGATCAGCGACTCCGGCGCGCCCGTCAGCTCGACGATCCTGCGCACCACCTCGATGTTGGCGCACTCGTCGGGCCCACCCGCGTTGTAGACCTCGCCGGGCTCGCCGTGTTCGAGCACATGGCCGATCGCACGCGCGAAGTCGGTGGCGTGGATCCAGTTGCGCACCTGCATCCCGTCGCCGTACACAGGCAGCGGATCGCCGTGCAGCGCATTGAGGATCATCAGCGGAATCAGCTTCTCGGGGTACTGATAGGGCCCGTAGTTGTTGGACCCGCGGCAGATCGCGGCGGGCAGGCCATAGGTGTGGAAATAGCTCTGCACGAGCAGGTCGGCGCCGGTCTTCGTCGCCGAGTACGGCGAGGAGGGGCGCAGCGGAGAGTCCTCCGTGAAGGACCCGTCGTCGATAGAGCCGTACACCTCGTCGGTCGACACCTGCAGGTAGCGCAGCTCGCGCCCGCCTGCCTGCTTGTGCCCTTCGGGGTGTTTCCCTCCATGGGCGGCGCCCATCAGGGTGCGCGCGGCCTCCAACAGCACGTAGGTGCCAAGCGCGTGCGTGCGCACGAACGCGTCGGGCTCGGCGATCGAGCGGTCCACGTGCGTCTCGGCCGCAAAGTTCACGATCGCCTCGATCGGGCTCGAGCCGTCCGCGTCGAGGGCGCTCGCGACCGCCTCCGGGTCCTCGATCGCGCCGTGCACGAAGCGAAAGCCCGGATCGGCGGCGAGGTCGTGGAAGTTCTCCTCCCGACCGGCATAGGTGAGCTTGTCGAGCACCACCACCCGATCGCCATGCTCGCGCAGGCGCAGGCGCGCGAAATTGGAGCCTATGAACCCGGCGCCGCCGCAAACCAGAATGTTCATGAGCACATCATCCCATCACGCGCGCGCACGGCGGCGCGGCGCACTCACGATCGGTCGAGACCTGCCCGTGCCGCGAAGTAGCCGGCCAGACCGTCGCGCCAATCGGGCATCGGGATGACGTCGTCGCGTTCGGTCTCCAGCACCGAATACGCGGGCCTGGGCGCCGGCCGAGCCATCTCGGCGCTCGAAGCGATCTCGACGCGGCAGTCGATCTCGGCCTGGCGGAATATCTCCCTGGCAAACCCGTTCCACGACACCGAACCCGCGCCGGCGAGGTGCACAAGCCCGCCGACGCCGCGCTCGAGCAGGCCCAGGATCGCCGGCGCGAGATGCCCCGACCATGTCGGCGAGCCGACCTGGTCGTCCACGACCCGCACCGCCTCGCGCTCGCCGGCGAGGCGCAGCATCGTGGCGACGAAGTTCGCGCCGTGGAGGCCGTAGAGCCACGCGGTCCGCACGACGGCGTGATCCGCAGAGGCGTCGAGCACCTGCCGCTCGCCGGCGAGCTTGCTCTCGCCGTACACCGACCGCGGAGCGGTCGGATCGGACTCCACGTAAGGACGAGGGCGCCCTCTGTCGTCGAGCCGGGGGATGCCGTCGAACACGTAGTCGGTGGAGATGTGCAGCAACGGCGTGCCGATCGCCGCGGCGGCGCGCGCGAGGTTGCCGGCGCCATCGGCGTTCACCGCATGAGCCGCCTCGCGATTGGTCTGCGCGCCGTCGACGTCTGTCCACGCCGCGCAGTTGATCGTGGCGTCCGGTCGCTCCCGCTCGTAGAGGTCGTGCACGGCCCGCTCCTGCACGATGTCCAGCTCGGGCAGGTCGAGGAGGATCGGCTCGTGCCCGGCGCGCTCGGCGGCGCGGCGCACGTCGTGGCCGAGCATGCCGTTGGCGCCCGTGACGAGGATGCGCACCGCCGCGCCTACAGGATCGAGATGTCGGAGTTGTCGCCCACCATGAAGCGGTAGGCGCGCGGCTGGCGGTCGCCGCGACGAACCGTCACGTTGCGGCCAAGCAGCGAGGACTCCATGCGCCCGTCCAGATCGCACACCGAGGAGCCGGCCAGCAGGATCGAGTGCTCGACCTCCGCATTTGAGATCCGGCAGTCCTCCCCAATAGCCGTGTAGGGGCCGATGTAGCAATCGCACAGCCTCGCACCCGCGCCGACGATCGCCGGGCCGCGCACGGTCGTGCGCTCCAAGCGCGCCCCGGCCTCGATCACCACGCGTCCGTCGACCTGCGAGTCGACCAGCTCGCCCCGCACCGACGCGGTGAGGTTGTCGAGGATCAGCCGGTTGGCCTCGAGCATGTCCTCGAGCCGTCCCGTGTCCTTCCACCAGCCGCGCACGACGTGGGGCTCCACGCGCCGGCCCGTGTCCACGAGATATTGGATCGCGTCGGTTATCTCGAGCTCTCCCCGCCCCGAGGGCTGAATCGCACGGGCGGCATCGTGGATCTGGGCGGTGAACATGTACACACCGACGAGCGCGAGGTCCGTCTCCGGCTCTGCGGGCTTCTCCACGAGCTTTACGACGTGGCCCACCTCGCCGGGCGCGGCCTCGGCAAGCTCGGCGACGCCATAGTTCTGCGGGTCGGGCACGGGCGTGAGCAGGATCAGCGCGTCGGGCTCGTGCTCGCGGAAGGCCGACACCAGGTCTGAGATGCCGCCCTGCAGGAGGTTGTCGCCGAGATACATCACAAACGGGCTCTCGCCGAGGAAGGGCTCGGCCGTCAGCACCGCGTGCGCGAGACCCAGCGGCTCGTCCTGCACTATGTACTCGATGCTGACGCCAAAGCGCGACCCGTCGCCGGCGGCCTGCCTGATCTCCTCGCCGGTCTCCGGCGCGATGATGATCCCGACCTCGCGCACACCGGCGGCCGCCATCGCCTCGATCCCATAGAACAGCACCGGCTTGTTGGCCACCGGCACGAGCTGCTTGGCGCTCGTGTGGGTGATCGGGCGCAATCGCGTGCCCTTGCCACCCGAGAGGATCAAGCCCTTCACGCCGGGAAGCGTACCGATGAGCGGCAAGGAGGATGCGATCGCGGGGAGGACGCGATCCGCGGGGAGGACGCGATCGTCAGTACACGCCGGCGAGCTTGCGGTGATCCCAGCTCGCGCGCCGCAGCTCGACGAACTCCAGGCCGACCCGCTTGACGGCCTGCTTGGCGACCATCGCCGCCACCTCCGCCGGCAGCTCGCCCACCGGAGCCTCCCCTCGCGGCGCCGCGTAGCGGAGCAGGATCTCTTCTCCGAGCGGACGCACCACGTCGATGTCCGTGTGCACGATCGCCTCGCACTCGAGCATCGTGCCGCGCAGCTCCTCGTAGCGCTCGCACGCCTCGACCTGCAGCGTGGCGCGTGGATCGCGCTGCAGGTTGAGCACCTTCTGCGAGGACCCATACGTCCAGGCCCAGATTCGGGGTCCGGGCTCGCCCGCCGGCGGCTCGCGCAAGACGTACCACAGGGGCATCAGGTGCGGCCAGCCTCGCGGCCCGAGGGTCGCACAGGTCACCGTGCGCTCTTCGGCCAGGAACGCCGCCACCTCGGCGTCGCTCATCTTGATCTGCTCGCGGCGGCTCATCGAGCGACCTATGAGCGCGAGGGGAGTCGCCAAGCGCCTATCCCGGCGGGGACGTTCGGGCGTGGCGCACTCGCAAGCATCGAGCGACTCACGAAACCCCGGCCGGCACCGCACGCAGGCGCTGGACCGCGGCGAGCACAGCCTCGCGAGCGTCCTCGGGCTCGAGCACGACCGCATCGCCGGCCTCCTTGAGCACCTCGCGCACCAGCCACTCTATGCCGGCGAAGCTGAGCTCGACCACGATCGACCCGTCGAGCAGCTCCTCGACCACGCGTCGCTGCTCGCGCGCCCAGCGCGCCCGCTCGGGCGAGATCCAGACACGCGCGCTGCGCGAAGCACGCACCTCGCCGGTGCGCATCCAGCCCTCCACTTCGGCGCCCGGATCGACCTCGGGGCGCGGCTCGAAGGTCTCCTCGGTCACCTCGGCGCGCCTGATGCGATCGAGGCGGAAGTGGCGCATCTCCTGCTTGTCCGGGTCAAACGAGGCCATGTACCAGCCCTCCTGGCCGTTGGTGAGCGCGTAGGGCTCGACGCGGCGCAGCGAGAACTCGTCCTCGTTCTCCTTGTAGTAGTCGAGCTCCACCAGCCGGCGCTCGACGATCGCGCGGGAGACGGTGCGCGCGACCTCGGAGTCGTCGCTGCGCCCGTGGGCGACCTGCAGCCCCTGCTCCATCGGGTCCTCGCCGAGCGCCGCCACGATCTTCTCGCGCGCCGAGGCCAGCGAGCCCTCGGGGATGTGCTCTCCGATCAGGTCGACCGCCGCGACGAGCGCCTTGGCCTCGACCGGCAGCAACCTCGCGGGTCGGTCGAAGTTGTCGCTGTAGGGCTCCGGATCGACGTCGATCTCGCCCTCCTCCTCGAGCACTTCGGCATACAGCACATAGGAGCCCCCGCCGAAGTTGACGACGTTCAGAACGTTGATGTCCTCGCGCAGCTCCTCGTCGCTGATCTGCAATCGCGCGCGCAGCTCGGCGATGCTCAAGCGCTCGCCACGCGCGACCGGCGTGGATCAAGATGCTCGCGAGCGTCACCAGTCGCGCGAAGCGCTCGGGGCGAATCGCCGCTTCGCCCTGGGCGTCGTGCTCGCCGGCGCCAGCCGCGGCGCGGTCGGTGCGCCTCTCGGCCGCGGTGGAGGCGCGCGGCACTCGAAGACTCCTCCACGACCGGCACGCTCTCGGCCAGCTCGAGCGTCTCGCAGTGCAGCTCCTCCAGCAGCGCGAGCCTGCGCCCGTATTCCTCCACCAGCTCGCCCGGAGCCGAGCAGGCGCGCGTGCTCGCCGAGACCGAGCACCCAGGAGACGATCGTACGCGGGCTGGAGTAGCTCGTGCGCAGAAGCCTGTCTCCGGGGTGCTGACCCTCCTCGCCGGCTTCGCGCGATCTCCCCGAAGCGCCCGAAATGGCGCTCGATCTGCCACGCGATGCGCTCGCCGATCAGCACTTCCGCAACGCCCTGCGCCTCGCCCGAGACGCCACTCGGCGCGGTTGGCGTACTCGCGCGGGTCGAAGTCGGCGGGACGCCTGAAGTCGTGCTCGGCCTTGGTCGCATAGGAGACCTTGCCGCGGATGCGCGAGAGGCGAAATACGCGGATCGCCTCGCGCTCGTGGGCGTAGCCGAGCAGATAGAACTCGCCGCCCTGAAACAGCAGGTGGTAGGGGTCCACCCGACGCGAACCGACCTCGTCGCGAGCCATCGTGTAGTAGTCGAAGGTGATCGTCTTGTTGCGGAAGATCGCCGTCTCGACCTTGGCCAGGCGCACCGACAGCTCGTGCCCGTCTGCCGAAGCGGTGATCCCGAGCGCCACCGAGCGCTGCTCGGGGGCGCGCAGCGGACTCGGGCGCCCCCACGTGATCTGCTGCAGCGCGAGCCGCAACGGCTCGGCGTAGGCGAACTTTCCGTCCAGCAGGTGCAGCGCGGCCTGCAGCGCGGCCAGCTCTTCGTCTGAGAACTCGATTGCGGGCAGGTGGAAGTTCTCCGGGCGCAGCGAGTAGTTCTCCTGCTCGGCGGCGCCGTCGGCGGGACGGTCGACGGTGAGCTGTATGCGAAGCGACTCAAGCTCCGAGCGGTCGGCGTAGAAGCGACGCGCGAAGGCGTCCTCGTTCATGCCGCTATACCCCTCCACGTCGCGCCTGATCTCGAGCGCGGTGACGGGCCGGCGCTCGGCCATCAGGTAGGAGATCAGCGACAACTGGCGGATCAGCTTCTCGGTGTCCTTGGCCATCCTACCTAGAAGATAGAACCCGATGGCGAGACGTATTCGCCCGGGAGGCGTCGCGCTCGCTATTTGCGGGTTTTTGAAGCCATCCGCACGCTCTCGCCGGACGATCGCGCGAGCCGCCGCGCTCGCGTGCGCGGGCGGGGACGGGGACGGTTTGCGGGCGGGGCCGAGGACGGTGCGCGGGCGGGGCCGAGGGCCCGCTCAGGCCGCTTCGCGCGCGGGCGGGGCCGACGAAGTCACGGGCTCCGCTCTGCCGACGCCAGCCGGCTCGTGCTCGCCAAACCAGGCTCCCGCGCCGATCGCGCGGTCGAAGCTCGACCAGCGCGCGCCGGGCGGGAGCTCCTTCTCGATCCTGTCGAAGCTTCCCAGTCGCCCGCCGAGGTTGTCGATCATGTGCACGAGCGTGGCCTCGCGCGTGCACGGCACCACCGGGCTGCCGTGCTCCAGCGAGCCGTGATGGGAGAGGATATGTGCGCACCGCCCACGCCAGCTCCTCGGGGAATCCGTCGATGTCCTCGATCGTCGCGCCGGATGCGGTAGTAGCCGAGCGCGATCTCCCCGTGCAGGCGGCCAAGATCGGTGAGATCGATCGCATGAGCCTGCCCGCCCTGCCCGTCCGTGTAGGCGTCGAGCTTGCCGATGTCGTGCAGCAGCGCCCCTGTCACCGCCACGTCGCGGTCGATGCCGGGGAACGTCGCCGAGATCGCGCTCACCGCCTGGGCGACGCCGAGGCAGTGCTCGAGCAGTCCGTGGCGGTAGGCCTGGTGGTAGTACTTGGCGGCGGGCGCAGTCTCGGTAGCGCGCCCACAGGGGCGAGCCCTCGCCGAAGACCCGCTCCAGCAGCGGCGGTCAAGTGGGGGTTGCGCACGGTCGCGATCAGCTCGCGCAGGTCTCGCTCCATCTGCTCCGGCGAGCGCGCCGGGCCGTCCAGCAGCTGGGCCATGTCGAAGCTTCCCGGCTCGGCGGGGGCAAGCGAGCGAAGGTTTATCTGTGGGCCGAAGCGCGGGTGCACGGTAAAGCGCCCGTTTACGTACACCGCAGTACCAAGGCCGGCGAAGCGCCTCCATCTGGGGCAGGTCCTCCCAGACCATCGCGACCACGGCGCCGGTGCGGTCGCCGAGTTGCAGGCGCAGGTAGTCGCCGCCGTCGCGGCGCGCGCGCCGCTCAACCGCGCGCACCAGCAGCACCTGGTCGACTCCACGCCATCTGTCAGCTCGTTGACAAGCACATATCTGAAGGTAGAGCCGAGCGCGGACGGTATCCGTCCAAACCCCGGACACACATGCACCTAAATGTCCAATGGGCGACCTGCACTTTGGCCGTGCGACCTATAGACGTTTCTCGATGTCCCTCCTATCGTGTCCAGTTGTGTAGGGCTCAGTTTCAACTTTTGTGTAGAGACTGGTTTACACGAAGAAGCACACCGCGACACGAGGAATGGGGACATGGGGACAGGGACACAAACAGCGCGACAGAGGGATCAGAGCTTCGGCCAGACGACCGTCGCGCGACGACGCACGACCGCCACGAGGGGAGCAGCGACGATGACCGCACACGACTCGCAGGGACATGCAGGATCGTCAGCTGGAACGTCAACGGGATTCGCGCGCGGATGCCGCGCATCGCGGAACTGCTGCGCCGCGAGCGTCCCGACATGGTGTGCCTGCAGGAGACCCGCTGCCCTTTTCGCCACTTCCCGCACGAGCGCCTGCGAGAAGCTCGGCTACCGCGCCGAGCACAGCCCCGGGCCGCCGCAACGGCGGGGTGGCGATCCTGGTGCGCGAAGATCATCGCGTCACGCACCGCTGCCGTGCGCTCGCGGGCCGCCACGACCTCGCGCAGGGACGGTGGCTGGAAACAACCTGCGCGGGCTCACGCTCGGCTCGGTATACGTACCCGCCGGCCCGCACGCGAGCGGAGCTCGACGACTCGGGCAAGCTCGCGTTTCTGGAGGCGGTCGCCAACCAGGCCTGCCACGAGCACTACCACCCGCTGCTGATCGCCGGCGACTTCAACGTGGCGCCCTCCGACCGCGACGTCTACGAGCCCACCTGGCTGGAAGGCTCCTACCAGACGGCGGCGGCCGAGCGCGAGGACCTGCGCCAGATCCTGCACGAGGGCGAGTTGGTCGACGTCTACCGCCACCTGCACCCCGACGAGCACGGCTACACCTGCTGGGATCAGCGCGACGGCCACTATGCGCGGGACTACGGCCTGCGCATCGACCTGGCGCTGGCGAGCAGCAGACTCGCCGAACACATCACCCGCTGCGAGGTCAAGCACGCCTACCGGCAGGGACGCCGGCCCTCCAACCACGCGCCGCTGGAAATCGAACTGCAGGGGATCGGCGAGTGCGAGGACTGCATGGAGAGCGCAATTGCCGCCTGAAAGCACAGTCCCACCGGATGCGAGCACCGCCGCCGCAGCCGCCGACCGCTCGGCCCGCGGCTCCGCCGCCCGCACGCATGCCGGCGCCGCCCTGCTGAGCGCCCGTGAAAGAGCGCGCGACGCCTCGCGCTGGCTCGGCGAGAAACGAGCGTCGCGACCGCGCGGGCGCGTCGCGAGCCTCCACGGGCACGTCCCAAGCCTCCACGAACGCGTCGCGAGCCTCCACGGACGCGACACCAGCCTTGTCTCCCCCAACTCCCACCGTCCTCGCCCCTCGGGGGCGGTGGGAGTCCCACCGGGCGTATCGGTCTAGCGCGATGGCCGGGACCCGCGACGCGCCAGGCGGCGGGGAGCGCTCCAGGAAAGCGCCGTCGCTAGGGCTCCAGCCGGTGCGGCCCTCGATACAGGAACGTGACCTCGCGTACGTTCTCCTGGCCGAGCAGCTGCATCAGCAGACGTGTGAGGCCGAAGCCGAAGCCTCCATGCGGGGGGGCGCCATAGCGGAAGAAGTCGAGGTAGTACTGAATCGGCTCGATCTCAACATTCTTCTCGCGCGCCTGGGCCAGGAGCTGCTCGTAGCGGTGCTCGCGCTGGGCTCCGGTGGTGAGCTCGATACCCCGCCAGAGCAGGTCAAAGCTCTTAGTGAGGGTTGGCTCGCCCTGATGACGCATGTGGTAGAAGGGCCTGACCGATGTCGGGTAGTCGGTAACGAACACAAACTCGCTGCCTAGCTGCTCGGCGACGATCTCCGAAAGCGCCCGCTCGCTCGGAGGATCGAGATCGTGCTCGGGCCCCGGCGCCTCGTGGCCGTGCTCGGACAGCAGCGCCTTGGCGTCGGCGAGCGACATCCGTGGGAACGGGATCGCCGGCCCCTGCGCCGCGCCGAGCTCGACCCCGAACGTGCTCGCGATCTGCTCTCCGTGCTCGCGCGCCACGACGGCGAGCACGTGAGCCAACCAGCGCTCCTCGAACGCCATCACGTCCTCGTGGGAGTCGATCCAGGAGATCTCGACGTCCACGCTCGTGAACTCGGTGTCGTGGCGCGAGGTGAACGACGGGTTGGCGCGGAACACCGGCCCGATCTCGAACACCTTGCCAAAGCCGCCCGCCATCGCCATCTGCTTGTAGAACTGCGGCGACTGAGCCAGGTAGGCGGTGCGTTCGAAGTAGTCCAGCTTGAACAGCTCCGCGCCCGACTCGCTCGCCGACCCCATCGTCTTGGGTGTGTGGATCTCGATGAATCCCTGCTCGCGCCAGTACTCGCGCATTGCGTGCTCCACCGTGGTCTGCACCTCGAAGATCAGCCGCCGATCGGGGCGGCGCAGGTCCAGGTAGCGCCAGTCGATGCGCTTGTCCAGCGCCGAGTCGGGTGTGACCGGCAGTTCCGGCTCGGCGGGCGAATCCACGGCCAGGGACGCAAGCCGCACCTCCAAGCCTCCGAGCTTAACTCGCTCGTCCGCCACCACCAGGCCGGCGACCGTGACCGCCGACTCGGGCGTGAGAGCGGAGACCGCTTCGTTGAGCTCGCTCGGCTGCTCGTCCTTGGCGAGCGTCAGCTGAGCCAGCCCGGTTTCGTCGCGCAACACGACGAACTGCATCCGCTTCTGATCGCGCACGGCCTGCACCCAGCCACGGAGCTCGACCGTGTTCTGCAGATGAGATTTGAGATCGGCTACGACAACGCGCGCCACGGCCACCGCCCTTCAACTGTCGGGGGCGGGCCATGCTACCTGAGCGCAACCCCCAACCGCGTCACGCGGCATGTGTCGATCTCGACCTTCGCCGGCGCGTTCTCCCCGACATCGGCCGGCGCATCCTCGGCCGGCGCATCCTCGGCCGGCGCGTCCCCGCTCGGCGTGTCTCGAACCGGCGCGTCCCAGCTTGGCTCGTCTCGAACCGGCGCGTCCCCGCTCGGCGCGTCACCGCTCGGCGTGTCTCGAACCGGCGCGTCCCAGCTTGGCTCGTCTCGAACCAGCGCGTCACCGCTCGGCGCGTCCCCGCTCGGCGCGTCCCCGCTCGGCGCGTCACCGCTCGGCGCGTCCGCCGGCGTCCGGGTGCGGGGCTGCGCCCCCTGCGCGCCGCGCGTGTCGCGATCGACGCAATGCGTCGGGCAGTACACGCCGCGCACGCTCCCGTCCTCCAGACCGTAGGCGAGCCACACTCCGCTGCGCCAGGAGAAATAGAAGAACCCCTCGACCGTGCCTTTGACCTGAATCTCGCGGTGCCACGCCTTGACCACAACGCTCGCGGGAATGCGCGAACGGCAGTCGCGGTTGTAGTCGGGGTATCCGCTCCACACGCACTTCATCGGCTCCCGCGCGCACGCCTGCGGCTCGGGCGACCCCACGCGGGTCGGCCCGAGCCGCCGATCGTCTCGCTCGCTGTGTTGTGGTTCTAGCTTCATCTGTCGTTTGGCTCTAGCTTCGTACGCATTGCCCTTGATGCTCGATGGCTATGCCCGTCCGACTCGCTCGACCGCATTCGCGGCGTTTGCGCACAACCCCCGATTGCCCGCTTGGGACGACACGCTGTCATCCTTTGCGCTTACGAGGTTTGTACTTAGGTCTACGACAAATCGTAGGGCAGGGATTGCTCCAGATGTCCACACTCGACATTTGTTCTAGACCGATCGGACCACTGTCGCGGGGCGTCCAGAGGACGTCGATAGAGCATCGGCTCTACGCTTGCGGTTCCTGAACGTGACGTCACGCGACCAATTGGAGCAGCATGAGCGATACAGCAGACGAGCCCGACGCCGAGTACCACCTGTTCCTCGATGCCGAGGAGGTGCCGGTGGCCACAAACGCGCTGCACCTGTTGATCTCAGGCGAGGCCCATGAGCCCGAGATCCGCCGGCTGGCACGCGAGGTGCTCGAGAGTCTCGGCGCGACGCCCGACGAGCAGGGGAAGTTGACGGTGGGGTTGAACCCGGGGCAGATGAAGATCACCCACACCGCCGTGAAGCTGTTGCTCGACGATCTCCAGCGCGGGCAGGCCCGGGAGCGCGAGATCCTGCGCCACATCGTGGCCAAGCTGCCCGACGAGCACACGATGCGCGCGATCGCGATCGAGTAGCGCGCGCCGAGCGACGGCGCCGCCGGGCGGGCGGCGCTCGGGTCGTGCCCTCGGCGCCGGGTCCGCGCAGGCGCCTCGGGCGAGACCGATACGCGTGGGAGGCGGTCGCGATGCTGCGCCTCAGCGCCCGAGTATCCGCGCAAGCGTATCGGGCAGGGTCATCGGATCGAATGGCTTGGCGATCGCTCCCGCCGCTCCCAGCGACATCAGCCGCTCGCGTTCGGCACCGCCGACCTTCGCCGTGAGAAACACGACGGGCACGGCGGCCGGGAGCACCCCCGAGCGCATCCGCGCGAGCGTCGCGGGGCCGTCCAGGCCGGGCATCATCACATCCATCAGCACGACGTCGAACGGACCGTCGTCCTGCACGGCTTCCAGCGCCTCCTGGCCCGAGCAGGCGGACCTGACGGTCCATCCGCCGACGCGCTCGAGGCTGATTGAGGCGATCGCGCGGATCGCCTCGTCGTCATCGACGAGCAGCAGGCGCGAGTTCATATCGCCACCTCGCCGGGGCGCTCCGCCGCGCGCTCGACGGCCAGCGGCAGCGTGAAGCAGAACGTGCTGCCCTCGCCGGGCTTGCTGCGCACGGTCATATCGCCACCATGGCGCTCCACGATCGCACGCGCGATCGCGAGTCCGAGCCCGCTGCCGCCCTTCTCCCGCGCGTCGGAGGAGTCGACCTGACGGAAGCGCTCGAAGATCGTCTCCAGTCGATCGGCCGGGATGCCCCGACCGCTGTCGGCGATCGAGAAGACGGCCTCCCCTCCGTCGCGGCCGACCGCGGCGGACACCTCGCTCCAGCGAGGTGAGAACTTCACGGCGTTGCCGAGCAGGTTGACGAGCACCTGCACGACACCGTCGGCGTCGGCGCACACGAGCGGGTCCTCACGGAGGTCGGCGGTGAGCGTCACCTTCGCCTCGGTCGCCGCGAGCTGCACGATCTGCATCGCATTGCGCACCAGCTCCGAGGCCCTCACCGGAGCCAGCTCGAGCGTCATCGCGCCCGCATCCATGCGCTCGATGTCCAGAATGTCATCGATCAGCCTGACCAGCCTGTCGGTGTTGGTCACCGCAAGCTCGAGCATCTCCGCAGCCTCCGGGGGCAACTCGCCGAAGACGCCCCCCTGTAGCAGTCCCAGCGAACCGCGGATCGAGGTCAGGGGAGTTCGCAGCTCGTGCCCGACAACCGAGATGAACTCGTCCTTGACACGCTCGCTGCGGCGCAGCTCCGCCTCGGCGGCGGCGAGCTCGCGCAGCGCCAGGTACTGGCGAGCCGCCACCAGCCCGCCGATCATGGTGAGAATCAGAACAAGACTCAGATCCGGGAAGAAGGGTCGTTCGGCCTCGACCCCGATCAGCAGACCGAACCCGATCGGCGCCGTCAGGTACGGCAGCCAGCTGGCGCGAGCGGTCGGCTGGCTCCACTCTCCCGTCGTCGCCTCCTCGGCGCCGGCCTCGACACGCGGCTGGGAGATCGCCGCGAGCGCGAAGAGCAGAAACTCGAGCACATACAGCGTGTCGATCGGATCGCCGCTCTTGTAGGTGTTGTGCAGCACGCCGTACCCGTACACGACATCGGCCACGATCGAGGCGAGCATTCCCGCGGCGATCAGCAGCAGCGCCGGCTTCAAGCTCGGGGGACTGCGTCGCAGCAGCACGACCGCGATGCCCGCCAGCAGAGTCAGGTCGCCAACCGGGTAGGCGAGCGAGACGACTGTCGCAAGCGTGTTCTGCCCGCCCTGCTTGGCGGTTGGGCCGAGAACGAAATACCACACCAGCGCCCCGCCGCCGAGCACCACCGTCGCGCCGTCCAGGAGCATGCGCATGCGCTTGGCCCGACTGACGGGCGCCACCGGCACGCGCAACAGCGCGAGAAACAGCAGCACGTAGAAGGAGAGGAAGAACGCGTCTGCGATCGTCGGGAACGGCGGCTGGGCGTACTGGACGTTGAACTTCAGCAGGAACGCGTCGGCAACCGTCTCCGCCGCCATCGCCGCACACATGGCAAGCCAGAACGAGCGCAGCCGGGGAGACTCGGCGCAGCGTCTTGCCGCCAACCAGCTCGCACACAGCGCCGCCATGTCGGCGGGTATCAGGAAAGCCTGGCCGAGCTGCTGCCTACCGGGCAGCCAGTGCAACAGCTGCCAGCTCAAATACACCAGCATGTATGCCCCGAGTCCGACAATCGCAACGCGCGAGGATGTGAGCTTCGGCGATGCCGACAACGACGGTATGAATACCCGCGCCACACAGTTCCTACACGGCGCCACGCGGTTCGAGCGCTGCGACGGATTCGGCTCAGAGACAGGCACCGATATGTGTGCGCGCTCTTGACAGCCGCGTCCCGGCCCGACAGGATAGGCACGGACCGACCCACGACTGGAGGGGGCTTAGCACTCAGTGACGGGCATCTTGTACGGGTTGGCGAAACGTTGCGTGCGCCATCGCTACGCGACGATCGCGGTGTGGCTTGTCGTGACGGTCGTGCTCGTCGGCGTGTCGCACAGGCTGGGCGAAAACACCAACGACAACCTGTCGCTGCCGGGAACCGACAGCCAGCGCGCCACAGACACCCTCACACGCTCGTTCCCCGACCAGGCCAACGGCACGAGCCCGATCGTGCTGCATGCCTCCAAGGGCAAGCTCACCGAAGCGAAGTACGCGAGCGCGGTGGACGAAGCGGCGGCCGACGTCGCCAGGGACCCCAACGTCGCCTCTGTCGTCAACCCGCTCACCCCGCAGGGCGCCGGCGCGCTGAGCAAGGACGAGGCGACCGGCTACCTGTGGGTGACTCTGGCGGTGGCGCCCGGGGAACTGTCTGTGTCCGAAGCGCAGAAGATCGTCGACGCGGCCGGCCCGGCCAAGACGGCCGGGCTGCAGGTGGAGACCGGCGGGCAGCTGGGCCAGAAGGTGTCCAAAACCTCGACCGAGTCCAGCGAGCTGATCGGGATCGTCGCGGCGATGCTGATCCTCACCTTCACCTTCGGCACGATCGTCGCGATGCTGCTTCCGATTCTCAACGCCGTGCTTGCGCTGCTCTCCACGCTCGCGATCGTCCGCCTGCTGGGTCACGTGACCAGCGTGCCGACGGTGGCCCCGACGCTCGCCACGATGATCGGGCTCGGCGTGGGCATCGACTATGCGCTGTTCATCGTCACGCGCCACCTGCGCGGGCTCGACGAGGGACTGGACATCCACGAGTCGATCGCGCGAGCGGCGGCCACCTCGGGCGGGGCGGTGTTCTTCGCCGGCTGCACCGTCACGATCGCGCTCGTATCGCTGGCGGTGGCACACATTCCGCTGGTCACCACGATGGGCCTGATGGCGGGCATCGCGGTGGTCGTCGCCGTGCTCGCGGCGCTCACGCTGATGCCGGCGCTGGTCGCGACCGCCGGTCCGCACATGACCTCGCTGCGGGTGCGCCACCCGCCCACGGCGGCTCAATCCAGACGGGGCGCCTCGGCGAAGTGGGCCGGCAACATCGCCAAGCGCCCCGCGCTCGCCGGCCTGGCGGCGCTTGCGATCCTACTGCCGCTGACGATCCCGCTGCTGTCGCTGAGCCTCGGCCAGGAAGACGTGGCCGCGCTGCCCACTTCAACCACCGCGCGGCGCGCGTATGACCTGATATCCGAGAACTTCGGACCGGGCGTCAACGGCCCGCTGATCGTCGCCGTGACACTTCAAACGCCCGCGAAAGGCACCGGCGATCCACGCCTGGCGACGCTGGAGAAGGACGTGTCCGCCACCAGCGGCGTCGCCGCGATCACCCCGGTTCAGATCGACAAGGCGGGCACCGCCGCCTACTTCAACGCGATCGCGACCACCGGGCCGGCCGAGAAGGCGACCCAGGAACTGGTCGAACGGTTGCGCGCGAGCGTCATCCCGAGCGCCGAAAGAGGCACCGACATGCACGCGGACGTGGGCGGCAGCACCGCGGGCAACATCGACCTGGCGTCGCAGATATCCGAAAAGCTGCCGCTGCAGATCCTGGTCGTGATCGCGCTCAGCTTCGTGCTGCTGATCCTTGCGTTCCGCACCGTGGTGGTGCCGCCGCAGGCGGCGCTGATGAACCTGCTCTCGATCGGCGCCTCCTATGGAGTGCTGACGGCCGTGTTCCAGTACGGCTGGCTGAGCGGGCTGATCGGCCTCAGCGGGCCGGTGCCGATCGTCTCCTACGTGCCGCTGTTCATGTTCGCGATTCTGTTCGGGCTCTCGATGGACTACGAGGTGTTCCTCGTCAGCCAGATCGAGGAGCACGTGCACGCCGGCGAGGACAACCGCGGCTCGGTCGTCTCCGGACTGCTGAGCAGCGCACGCGTGATCACCGCCGCGGCGGCGATCATGGTGTTCGTGTTCGGCAGCTTCGTGCTCAACGGCTCGCCCACGATCAAGCAGTTCGGCGTTGGGCTCGCCGTCGCGGTGATCCTCGATTCGACCGTCGTGCGCTGCCTGCTGGTGCCAGCGCTGATGATCCTGATGGGCAAGGTCAACTGGTACATGCCCGGCTGGCTGGATCGCATCACGCCGCGCCTGAACATCGAGGGGGCCGAGTTCTTCGAGGCGCGCGACGGCGAAGCGGCCGCCGAGGCCGAGCGCACGGCGAGCGCGCGAGGAGCACGATGAGCGGCCGCGCGAGGACGGCCGGCGCGTGAGCGCCCCCACACTCGATTAGGGGAAATCCCCTAGGCTGGCCGTCTAGCCAAACGGGCGCTCTCGCGCTAGGCTCAAGGTCCCCCACTCGCCCAGCAAGACGAACAGGAACGGAGCCCCACCGTGAACAGCATCCTGGAGAATCGTCGCATCAAGCGCCAGCTTCCCCCCGGCCCCAGAGTGCCCGCCAGCGTCCAGATGGCCGGCTCGTGGCTGCGCCCCACCGCCGTCGCCCAGCGCGCGCGAGCGCGCTACGGCAAGCGCTTCTCGGTGCGGCTGCTCGGTCAGCCCCACTTCGTGGTGCTGTCGGACCCCGAGGACATCAAGCAGGTCTTCCAAGCGCCGCCGGAGGTGCTGCACCCCGGCGAGGGCGCGCGCATCCTCGAGCCGATCGTCGGCCCCAACTCGGTGATCCTGCTCGACGAGCGGCCCCACCTGCAGCAGCGCAAGCTGATGCTGCCCGCCTTCCACGGCGATGCGATGCAGGGCCTGGCCGAGCTGATGAGCGAGCTGACCGAGCGCGAGATCGCGACCTGGCCGCAGGATCGGCCGGTGGCCCTGCACCCGCGCCTGCAGCAGCTGACCCTGGAGATCGTGCTGCGCGCCGTGTTCGGACTGGAGCAGGGCGCCCAGCTGGACCGCCTGCGCGAACTGCTGACCCAGGTGCTCGAGTTCGCCGAGAACCCGATCTCGCTGCTCCCCTTCGCGCAGCGCGCGCTGGCGGGCCGCGGCCCGATGGGCCGCCTGGAACGGCTCGGCGAGGAGACCGACAGGCTGATCTTCGAGCTGATCGAGCAGCGTCGCGGCGAACACGCGCAAGGTCCCGACGTGCTGACGCTACTGCTCTCGGCAAGGCACGAGGACGACTCGCCGATGAGCCCGGCCGAGCTGCGCGACGAGCTGGTCACGGCACTGGTGGCCGGACATGAGACGACCGCCTCTCAGCTGGCATGGGGCTTCGAGCTGCTGGCGCGCCACCCGGAGACGGCGACGCGACTGGCGCGCGAGCTGCGCGAGGACCCCGACAGCGCCTACCTGACGGCCACGATCCACGAGATCATGCGCATGCGCCCGGTGCTGATGAACGCCGAGCCGCGCCTGGTCAAGCAGCCGGTGGAGATCGGCGGCGTCAGCTACCCGCCCGGCGTGGTGTTGATCGCAAGCGCCTATCTCGTCCACCACGATCCCGACGTCTACCCGCAGCCGAACGCGTTCCGCCCCGAGCGCTTCCTGGAGAGCGAGGGCGGCAGGGCGCCGGGGACCTACACATGGTTGCCGTTCGGCGGCGGTCGCCGCCGCTGCCTGGGCGCGAGCTTTGCGATGCTCGAGATGAAGATCGTGCTGCGCGCGGTGGTCGAGCGCAACCTGCTCGTCCCGGTCGGCGAGCGCCCCGAGCGAGCGCGCCGGCGCAGCATCACCATCAGCCCCGCGCGCGGCTGCGAGGTCGTGCTGCGTGCGCGGCCGGGTGCCACGCACGAGCGGGTGCCCGACGAGCAGCTCGCCGCGGTCGCCTGAGGCCCCGCCGCGCTAGAAACCTCTTCAGCTTGTAGCCGCGAACTGCCGCTCCACGCCGTCGAGCAGCTCCCAGTTGCCCCGTAGCGCGGCGGTGGCGCATCGCACCATGCGATCGGCTTGCGCGCGTGCCTCGTCGGGGTCGCTGCCGATCAGCTCGGCGATCAGCTCGCCCGCCTGGCGGGCGTGCTCGACGTCAAGCGTGGCGTGCAGCCGGAAGTACTCGACGGCGGGGCCTTCGGGGCTGTAGCCGTAACGCTCCACGAGTCCGTCGAGCTTGGTTTGCGCGATCGCGGGTTGGCTTGCCTCGATCGCGTACAGCACGGCGAGGTGCTCAAGCGCGCTCGCCCCCGCGGTCCATGAGCGCACGCAGCGCTCGGTCTCCGCCAGCGGCGCACGCGGCGAGTCCCCGCGGGCCGCGGCGGCGGCAAACTCGTCCCAGAGGCCGATGTGGGAGCGCTCCTCGGCGGCGTGACGGAGCAGGCCCTCGCGGTGCTCTGCGCCGACCCTGGCGGCGACGCCCTCGGAAGCGTCGGCAAGCGCGACCACGGCGTGGCGGTACTCGCCGGCGTAGAACCCAAGCTCCTCGGCACTCAGCTCGCCGGCGCTCCAGCGCCGATAGAAGGAGTGCTCGAGCACGTTGTACCGGCGGCGCGCGTCGTCGATCCTGGCAAGTACGTCCATCTGGGGTCCCTTCTCGCGTGGTGGTCGGGTGCAGCCTAGAGCTTCGCGAGGCGGCTCGCCGGTATGCTTCGCCGCGCGATGACCGACGCGGTGCGCACCCCCGACGAGCTGCTCGAAGGTCTGCCCGAGTTCCCCTTCGCGGCGCACTACCGCGAGTACGACGGGTTGCGGCTCGCGCACGTGGACGAGGGTGAGGGGAAGCCGGTGCTGTTCATGCACGGGGAGCCGACGTGGTCGTTTCTGTGGCGCAAGACGATCCCGGCGGTACGCGACGCGGGCTTCAGGTGCATCGCCCCCGATCTGCCCGGGTTCGGGCGCTCGGACAAGCCGATCGACTTCGACTGGTACAGCTATGACCGCCACGTGGCGGCGGTGGCGCCGCTGCTCGAGCAGCTGGACGTGCGCGGCGCAACCATCGTCGTGCACGATTGGGGCGGGCCGATCGGATTGCGACTCGCGGTCGAGCACCCGGGGCGCATCGAGCGCCTGGTGATCCTCGACACGGGGCTGTTCACCGGCCACCAGCGGATGAGCGACGCGTGGATCAAGTTTCGCGACTTCGTGGAGCGCACCGAGGACCTGCCCGTCGGGATGCTCGTGCGCGGGGCCTGCAAGAACGATCCGGGCGACGAGGTCATCGCCGCGTATGAGGCTCCCTATCCGAGCGTCGCCTCCAAGGCGGGCGCACGCGCCTTCCCCCTGATGATCCCGCACTCGCCCGAGCAGCCGGGTGCCCGGGCGGGCCAGCGCGTGCTCGACGCGCTCAAGGACGACAGGCGCCCGACGCTGATGCTGTGGGCCGACTCCGACCCGATCCTGCCGCTGGCCACGGGCGAGCGCTTCGCCACGGCGATCGGGCGCGAGGCGCCGCGCACGATCGAGAACGCATCGCACTTCCTGCAGGAGGACGCGGGCCCCGAGATCGGCCGCCAGATCGCCGAGTGGCTATCCGCCGCTTGAGCCATCGGTGAGCTGGGGGTGGCCGACCCCGGCTCGAGTCCGGGCTCGGAGTGCGACGCGCGCAGCTCATACCCGCGCCGCACGCCGGCGTCAGCGCCGGCGAGCACGCGGTCGGCCTTCAGCGCGCGGGCGACACCCTCGGCGAGCGGGCGCGGGAGCAGCGCGCCGAGCAGGTTGGTGCGCTTCGCCGACCTGGGCACCCACACTTCCACGCGGCCGGTTTGCAGCGCCTCGACGATCGCATCGGCGACGTCGCCCGGCTGCAGGTTCTTCAGCCCGCGCGCCTCGCCGAGACCCGAGCCGAGCTCGGTGTTCACGACGAACGGCATCACGTAGCTGATGTCGATGTGCGCGCCCATCAGGCGCAGCTCGCCGCGCACCGCCTCGGTGAGCCCGACGACGGCGTGCTTGGTGGCGGAGTAGGTGGCGCCCCCGGGCGCGCCGAACTTGCCGGCCTGCGAGGAGATGTTCACGATGTGCCCGCGATCGCGCGGCACCATCCGCTCGAGCGCCAGCTTCGTCCCAAGGATGACACCGTGCAGGTTGATGTCGATCATGCGCCGCGCGGTCAGGTCGTCCTCGTCGACGAAGCGGCCGAGGTGCATGATGCCGGCGTTGTTGACGAGCACGTCCACCGGTCCGAGCTGCTCTTCGGCGCCGTCGAGGAAGGCGCCGAACGACGCGCGGTCGCAGACGTCGAGTGGCAGAGCGACGGCGCTCGGGCCCAGCTCGGCGGCGGTCTTGCGGGCCACGTCGAGGTCCACGTCGCCGATCGCGACCCTCATGCCCTGGCGCAGCAGCGCCTGCGCGGTCGCCTTGCCGATGCCGCGCGCGGCGCCGGTGATCGCCGCCGTCTGCCCGGCGAGGATTCGGGGCTGCTTGGCCATGCTCTCTCCTCCTGAAAATTGGTTGCGCAGCCAAAGCTAGCGCGCCGCGCCGCCGCGCGCGTACAGGGACGAGAAGACCGGGCGGGCAGAGCAATAACTCCTCGCCCTCCACCGCACCTTCGGCGCTCTCGGCGGTTTCTAGAAACAGGTCATCCGACTGCCCATTCGGATGGCCTCCGGAGAGGGGGCCGGGCCCGGACGATCCACGGCTTCGTCCGGGCCCGCGTAAACCGTGCGATGGACGGCGAGCGGCACGCGAGCCGGCCGAGGCGGGGAATCGGCGGTACGCTGAGTGTGTGGCGTCGTTCATGTTCGACGATCAGCGCATCGCCTACACCGAGTTCGGCGGAGGCCCCGCTGCGCTGGCTGGCGACGGTAAGCGCGCGCGGACCTCGCGCCGCGCCGGCGCGGCCCAGCGGCCCGTGATCCTCGTGCACGGCCTGCTGCTCTCCCAGAAGATGCACCGCCCGCTCGCCGAAGAGCTGGCGGCGCGCGGCAACCGCGTGATCACGGTGGACATGCTCGGCCACGGCGAATCGGATCGCCCGCGCGACATGTGGCGCTATTCGATGAGCCAGTTCGGCGAGCAGCTGATCGCGCTGATGGACCACCTGGAGATCCCGGAGGCGGTCGTGATGGGCACCTCGCTGGGCGCGAACACGTCGCTCGAGGTGGCGAGCGCGGCGCCGGAGCGGCTGCGCGGCATGATCGTGGAGATGCCGGTGCTCGACAACGCGCTGCTGTGGTGCGCGCTGGCGTTCACACCGATCCTGGTCGCGCTGACCTTCGGCGAGCCGGTGATGAAGCGCGTGGCCCGCATCGCGCGGGCGCTGCCGCGGCGACTTCTGCCCTACTACGGCAACGTGCTGCTCGATCTGATCCGCCAGGACCCGGGGCCGGGCGGCGCGGTGATCCAGGGGCTTTACTTCGGGCGCATCGCGCCGCACCGCAGCGAGCGGCGCACGTTCGCGATGCCGGCGCTCGTGCTCGGCCACCGTCGCGACCCGGTGCACCCGTTCTCCGACGCGGGCATGCTCGCCGAGGAGCTGCCGGGCGCGCGGCTGCTCGAAGCCGACTCGCTGGTGGAGCTGCGCCTGCACCCCGAGCGCCTGACCGACGAGATCGCAGGCTTTCTCGACGAGGTGTGGGCGCCGCGCAAGCGCGCAACGGCGGCAAAGTCCGCCAAGAACCGCTCAGCTTGACGGTGGGAACAGTTCCAGTTCGTCGATCGACACGCTGCCGGGGTTGGCGGCGGTCGAGCTGGCGGGGGCCTTGGCCAGCCACAGCAGCACGTAGCGATAGCTCTTGCCCTTGGTCTTCAGCTTGAAGGGCGTGGTTTTCTTCTTGAGCACTTTCAGCCCGACCAGGCGCGCCCATTCGGGGCTGCTGATCGTGGTCGGCAGGGTGCTGCCGTTGGCGCCGTAGATTTCGACGGTGGCGCCGGTGGTGCTCGTGACGACGGTGGCGCTGCCGAGCTTCTGGGGGCTGTTGAGGTCGAGCACGAGCCCCTCGGCCATCTTCGGCGCGACGCTTGCCTGCACCTGCGCGGTCCAGGCGGTCTTCACTTCGCCGTCGATCGCCAGCGCCGGATCGCCGAACAGGGAGGCGGGGAAGGAGTAGGGGTTGTAGACGGCGGCGGCGTTGGTGTCGAGCAGGATCGGGCTCGGCGCTTCTTCGCCGGTGCTCGTTTCCGAGCCTTCGCCGCTCGTTTTTTCGCTCGCCGCCTTTTTGGTTTCTTCGGTTGTTTTGGTGGGGGCGGTGGCTTTCGGCGTCGAGGTCGTTTTGCTTTCCGGGGGAAACAGCCCGGCGCTTTCGCCGGCGGAGGATTTGGGTGTGGTGGTTTGCAGCGGAATCTTCGGCGCCGCTTTCACCGTGGTCGGCGTGCCCGGCGTCGGCGTCGCGCCCGGAGCGGCGGGGTTGGGCGTGGGCGTCACACCCGTGGTGGAGGTTTTCACGACCAGCGCGACGACCCTCGGCTTGGGCTTGGCCTTGTTGAGCGCCGCATACGCCGCCACGGCCGCGCCGCACACGAGCAGGGCGGTGACACCGAGGATCGCGACGCCGGTGCGCCAGCCGGGACCGCCGCCGCGCAGGCTCCCCGGCGCGCTCGCGCCGCACTGCAGGCACCAGTCCTGGCCGTCCTGCATGGGCGTCCCGCACTTCGCGCACGCACACGGCTCGGCCTGCTGCTGCTCGGACGGCGCGTCGGGACCGATTCCGTTGGCGGCGCTCGGCGAGGCTTCTTCGCCCGGGGGCTTTGCGAGCGATGTACTCACGGCTCAATTGTTACATCTCGGCGGCGGGTGTCCGCCGGGCAGGATGTCGTTGCCGGTGGGCCGCAGACGCTCGTCGAGCTCCAGCTGCCAGTAGTAGCGGGTGAACGTGACGCCGCGGCGATACTCGCCGACGTGCGGCTCGAGCGGCTCGCCGCGGGCCATGCGCACGATCAGCTCGGGGTAGGAGCGCCCCGCGTGCGCCGCCAGCGCGGGCGCGGGGAAGGCGCCGCCGAAGCGCGTGTTGACGTCGGTGATGCGAATGCCCAGCTCCGGGTCGCGGAACACCTGGATCGTGGCGGGACCGCGCACGCCGAGCGCCTCCATCGTGCGCGCGCCGAGCGCGACCAGCTCGGGGGCCTCCACGACGGTGCCCTTGATCGACTCGCCCCCGCGCGACTCGAGCATCGTGCGCGGAATCGCGTTCAGGCAGCGCCCGGCGGTGTCGCCGAGACAGTCGATCGACAGCTCCGGTCCGCCCATCGCGCGCTGCACCATCGCCGGCTCGCGCACATAGTCCAGGAAGAAGCGCGCCTGCTCCGCATCGTGGGCGAGATGGATCGAGCGCGCGCCCGACCCCCGGCGCGGCTTGACCATCGCGGGGTAGCACAGCTCCTCCAGGTCGGCGCCGGGCAGCGCGGTGGGCGGGGAGGGCAGGCCGAGACGCTCCAGCAGCAGGTGCGCCTCGTACTTGTCGTAAGTGGCGCGCGCCACCGCCGAGGAGGGCACCAGCGCCGGCAGCTCGTCGCGCTCGCGAGCCAGCGCTAGCACCTCGATGTCGAGATCGGTGAGCGGCAGCACCATGCCCACGCCATGGCGCTCGCACAGCCGCGCGAGCTCGGGCACGTACTCGGGGCTGCCGATCGGCGGAGGGCTCGCGCGCACCTGCGCCGCGTACTGAGCGGGCGCCAGCGGGTTGGGGTCGACCGCCACGACCGTCGTCAGCGCGGCGAAGCAGGAGACGATGTCATAGCGCTTGCCGACGCCCGTCAGCATGATGGCGGGGGCGCCCTGGCCACCACGGGAACGCCCCCCATATCCCTCCAAACCGGCAGGCTCGCGGGCGCCGCGAGGCTCATCCATCCTGCCAGCCTCCCGTTTGACCCTTGTAGAGGCCGCCGCCGCCGAGCACCATCGCGACCGTGCGCGCCAGGATGCGCAGGTCCAGGGCGAGCGAGCGGTGCTCGATGTAGTAGAGGTCGAGCTCGATGCGCTCGCTCCACGGCAGCGAGGCGCGGCCGTTGACCTGAGCCCAGCCGGTGATGCCGGGCCTGATCGCGAGCCGTCCGCGCTGGCGCTCTGTGTACTGCGCCACCTGCGCCGGGATGGTGGGGCGCGGGCCGAGCAGCGACAGCTCGCCGCGCACCACGTTGACGAGGTTGGGAAGCTCGTCGAGCGAGGTTCGGCGCAGGAACGCCCCCACGCGGGTGATGCGCGGGTCGTTCTCGTTGATCGCAAGACCGGCCCCGAGGTGCTCGGCGCCCGCGACCATCGTGCGCAGCTTCAGCAGGTCGAACGGCACGCCGTCCCTGCCGACCCGGCGCTGGCGATAGATCGGGTGCCCGCGCGACTCCAGGCGGATGGCGAGCATCGCGACGACGATCACCGGCGAGGCCACGATCAGCCCCAGCGTGCCCACCACGATGTCGATCGCGCGACGAGTCACCGCGTGCCCTCCGCCGCTTCCCACGTCGCGGCGGTGCCGTGGCGCAGCCAGTCCCACAGGCCGGCGGCGGCCGAGAGCGTCGTGAGGAAGTAGTAGCGCGCGATCAGCAGCGGGCGCACGCGCACGAGCCCGCCGATGCCGGCGCAGGCGCCGAGTACGACCTGGAGCACGAGGGTGGCCACATAGACCCCACGCGCGCCGCCCGCCACGAGCGCGACGTTGGCGAGGAAGGCGAGGGCGTGCAGGAAGGGGGTCAGGTAGCGCAGCACTCGATGGGAGAGCATCATCAGCGCGTAGCCGGGCGTGTAGCCGCGCGGGGAGAGCATGCCGCCGCGCAGCACGATCGGCCAGGTGTGGCTCATCATGCGCCGCTTGCGCCGCATCTCGCCCTCGATCGAGGGCACCATCTTCTCGGCGGCGCGCGCGCCGGGCACGTACACGGCGCGCCACCCGCGCTTGACCATGTTGAACGGAAACGACAGGTCGTGGCCCATGATCGGGTCGACCACGATGTAGGACTCGCGGCGGGTGGCGTAGATCGCGCCGTTGCCGGCCGTGATCGAGCGCAGCCGCGACTCGCGCTCGCGCACCGCCATCTCATAGCGCCAGTAGACGCCCTCCTGGTTGGTGGCATGTGCCCCGCGAGGTGGCGCGCCGTGCGCGTCCTGCGCAAAGCGGACCTGACCGCAGGCATAGCCCACCTGGGGGTCCGCGAACGCGCCCACGAGCTCTGCCAGCGCGCCCGGCTCCCACAGGGAATTGGCGTCGGAGAACGCCACGATCTCCCCACGCGACCGCGCCACGCCCGTGTCCTGCGCGACGATCTTGCCGCCGCGCGGGAGCTCGAGCACCAGGTCGGCGCCCGCGGCCCGCGCGACCGCGGCCGTGTCGTCGCCGCAGCCGTCGCACGCGACGATCACCTGCAGCAGCTCGCGCGGATAGTCGAGCGCAAGCGCATTGGAAACCTTCGCGCCGATCACCTCCTGCTCGTCATGAGCGGCGACGATCAACGACACGCTCTTTTTGGGGGGGATGGGTCGTTCCCTCGATGCAAGCGCGGCCTGTGGCGCTGGCGCGAGTAGGCGTGCGAGCAGGGCGATGAGAAGCGCATAGCCGAGCTGCGTCCACACGATCAGCGCGGCGGACAGCCAGAAGAGGATCTCGAGGGCCGCATTCATCGCAGGGGCGCCGGTTGCATACGGCCGGCGGCGTCGCTACCCTGGGAGTTGGCCAAAACGCTCGCTGTATCGGCGGGCAGCCTTTGCGGAGGTCCCTGGTGGCCGCCGGAACCGTCTGAACTGCGACCACCAGGGCGCCCCGCTAGCGCGTCAACCGGTCGATGACCAGCACCGCGACCAGCAGAGCGATGGCCAAAACGCTCGACGTATCGGGCATGGGCTGCCTCCTTTCTCCGGAACGTACGGTCCCGGAACGACCCGGAGGGAAGCGCCTTCGATGCGTCGCGATCGGTCATCTCGATAACTCTACGGTCGGCTTGGGACGGCGATCGCGATTTGGGCGTTCAGAGCGAGCGATACAGCTCGACGTGGGCTTGCGCTATGGCCTGCCAGGAGTAACGTCCTTGGGTGGCTGCCCTGGCCCTCACGCACATCTCGGTCAGGGCGGCCCTATCTGCGAGCAGCTCGCGCAGCGCGGCGCCGAGCGAGCGCGCGTCGCCGGCGGGGACGACTCGCGCGGCGCCGGTGGCGGCCAGCTCGGGAAAGCCGCCGACGTCGCTTAGCAGCAGCGGCTTGCCGAAGGCGAGCGCGGTGAACAGCACGCCCGACTGGTCGGCCTGCAGGTAGGGCAGCACGACGAGGCTGGCGCGCTCGAAGTAGGCGGGCAGCTCGCGGTCGTCGATGAAGCGGGGGTCGAACCTGACGCCGCTCGGGGCGCGGGCGCGCAGAGGTGCCATGTCCATCTTCGCCATCCCCGCGATCCACAGCTCGGCGTCCTCGATCGGCGCCTGCCCGTCGACGCCGCGCCACGCGTCCAGCAGCACGTCGATGCCCTTGTAGGGGCGCATCAGCCCGAACATCAGCACGACCGGCCGCTCCCCCGGGAAGGGCGATGGCGGGGGCGACTGTCCCGGAGGGCGTTCGGCGAGGTGCGAGAACACCCCGTGGGGGATCGTGTGCACGCGATCGGGGTCGGCCCCCAGCTCCTGAACCAGGCGCGCGCGGCCGTGCTCGCTGTGCACGACGATCGCGTCGAAGCGGTCGTACAGGCGCCGCTGTGCGGCGAGCTGCCCGGGGCGCGGCTCGCGCGGGAGCACGTCGTGGGCGGTGAGCACGAGCGGGCGCCCGCGCGGCAGCAGGTGCGCGTCGAGGTGTTGAACGGGCAGCCACTGGAAGTGCACGATGTCGGCCGTGCGAGCCACGCGCCGGTAGAGCAGCATGTCGGGCACGTGCTCGGCGAGCTTGGCCGCGATCCGCACTCGCCCTCCGGGCGAGCCGAACGCGAGACGGTAGAAGAGCTCTCGGCGAGCGTACCCATCGGGCGCCGCGACGGGGCCGTAGGCGAAGCGACTGGCGATCAGCTGCACCTCGACGCCCGCCACTGCCAACGCACGGCACAGCGCATGGTCGTAGGGTGGTGTGTAGGAGGAGGGGTCGACGACGTGGACGCGCACCGCAGCAGGACAATACGACTGGACAGGGGCGGCCGCGTGGCGCTGTGGGCCACGTTTGTGCGTGGAGCGCTGAGCTACTGGACGTGTGTGTTCCCGCACGTGTGCGTGCACATCGCCCGCTGGCGAAGGGCGGCGCGGCGCATACCGGACCCCGAACTGCGGCGCTTAGCGCTCGCCGCGCTCGCCAAGCGCGGCAACATCGAGGGCGCGGCGGCGTTCGCCGCGTTTGCGCCGCTGCGCCGGCGCGCGCGAGTGACGACGGCGACCTGCAGCTTTCAAGCCGCCTACAACCTGCTGGACCTGCTGGGCGAGCAGCCGAGCCCGGACCCTGTGCTCGACGGTCGGCAGCTGCACGAATCGCTGGTGTATGCGCTGGACCCGCATGGCACGCCGCGCGACTGGTACGAGCACCATCCCCAGCGCGAGGACGGCGGCTATCTCGCCCGCCTGGTGGAGGGGTGCCGCCGGGCGTTCGCAGGACTGCCCTCGCACGAGCTGGTCGGCGAGAGGGCGCGCGCCGGAGCCGAGCGCATCGTCGCGTTCCAGAGCCTGAACCTGAGCGAATCCCAGGGCGATCACAGGGGCCTGGAACAGTGGGCGCTACGTGCCACACCGCCGGGCACGGACCTGCGCTGGTGGGAGACGGCTGCTGCGGCGGGGTCGTCGTTGGGCGTGTACGCGCTGATCGCGGCGGCCGCGGAAGCGAAGCTGGACGCCCATGAGACGGAGGCGATCGACCGCGCGTACTTCCCTTGGATCGGAGGGCTGCACTCGCTGCTGGACAACCTGATCGACAAACGCGAGGACGAGGCCGCCGGCCATCGCAGCCTGATCGAGTACTACGGACCGCTGCGCACCGCGCAGCGTATGACCTGGCTGGCCCGGCGCGCCGAGCAGGCGGCCGGCGAGCTCGAGCACAGCGCTCGCCACAAGACGATTCTCACCGCGATGATCGCCAACTACCTCTCGACCCCCGAAGCGCAGAGCGAGCAGCTCGAGCCCGTCAGCGAAGCTGTGCTCGCGACCGCCGGGCCGCTGACCGCCGCCACCCTGCTGGTGTTCCGCCTGCGCCACCTCGGCTCGGCTGGCCGGCGGCGAGAAGGCGCCGGCGCCCCCCACAGTTGGACAATCTCAGATAGGGTTTCTTCCCAGGTCAAGCGGAGGGAGGGCGGGTAGCATGGTCACTACCAGCCAGCCGCGAGGGAGAAGGGGTTGGGGATGCTGGAGCTGCGAGATCTCGTAAAGCACTACCAGACCGCCGGGGAGGAGACCGTGCGCGCGGTCGACGGTGTGTCGATGACCGTGGCGCCGGGGGAGATGGTCGCGCTGTACGGGCCGAGCGGGTCGGGCAAGACAACGCTGCTGTTGATGGTGGCGGCGCTGCTGACGCCGACCAGCGGCAAAGTGTTCGTCAACGAGCGCGACATCTCCTCGCTGTCCGAGCGCGAGGCCTCGCACTTCCGCCTCGCGGAGATGGGCTTCGTGCGCCAGAACTTCGACCTGCTGCCGGGGGTCACGGCGATCGACAACACCGTGCTGAAGCTGCTGAAGAACACACCCTGGAAGGAGGCGCACCAGCGCGTGCGGCCGCTGCTGGAGCGGCTCGGGCTCGGGGGGCGGCTGACGCATCGCTCGGAGACGCTGTCGATGGGCGAGCGCCAGCGCGTGATGATCGCGCGCGCGCTCTCGACCGAACCGAAGCTGCTGCTCGCCGACGAGCCGACGGGCAGCCTCGACACCCAGCGCGGGCGCGAGGTGCTCGAGCTGCTCACCGAACTGTGCCGCGAGCGCGGGGTGGCGATCGTGCTCGTCAGCCACGATCCGCAGGCCGCCGGGTATGCCGACCGCGTGCTGGCGCTGCGCGACGGCAAACTCGTGGACTACGACCCCGATCAGGGCTTTGCCCCGGTCGGGGCGAAGTGAGCGGCCGGGTGGCCTTCCCGAGCAGGGCGAGGTGAGCGGGCGATGAGGTTTGCCAACGTGCTGCACCTGTATCGCGTGCGGCTGCGCGCGCGGGCGCTGCAGGAGTGCTTCGCGGTCGTCGGCATCGCCGCCGGGGTGGCGCTGCTGTTCGCCTCGCAGATCGCGAGCGCCAGCCTCTCGAGCTCCGTCGGACAGCTCAACAGCGGCATCGTGGGGGCCGCGCAGCTGCAGTTGACCGCCCGCACCGCTCAGGGCTTCCCCGAAAAGGTCGTGGGCGAAGTGCGAAAACTGGCGGGTGTGCGCGTCGCCGCGCCGCTGCTGGAAGTGCCGGCGAACCTGCGCGGGCCGAAGGGCAGCGAATCGGTCGAGCTGGTCGGCGCCGAAGGGGCGCTGTTGAAGCTGGGGGGCGCGCTCGTGCACAAAGTCGGGCTCAACCCGTTCGGCGGCGTCAGCGCGATCGTGCTGCCCACGCCCGTGGCGGGCAAGGTCGGGGTGCACAAGTTCGGCAGCATCCTCTCCGTGGAAGCGCTCGGGCACGTGACCGAAGCGGGCCTCTATCAGCGCCTCACCGAAAAGGAGGTCGGCGCGCTGATCTCCAGCCCGATCGCGGTCGGTCCGCTCGAATACGCCCAGGAAGCCAGCGGGCTCGCGGGCCGCGTCAGCCGCATCCTGGTCGAGGCCGCGCCGGGCCGGCTCGCGAGCGTGCGCGCGGGCCTTCGGCGGATCGCGGCCGGCCGCCTCGGCGTCGAGGCCGCAAGCTACGACGAAGTGCTGTTCGCCAAGGCGGCGGCGGCGACCAACCAGTCCACGCAGCTGTTCGCGGTCATCAGCGCGCTCGTCGGGTTTCTGTTCGCGTTCAACGCGATGCTGCTGACCGTGCCCCAGCGGCGGCGCCTGATCGCGGACCTGCGCCGCGACGGGTACACGCCCAAGGCGGTGATCGCGGTGCTGATGTTCGACGCGGTCGTGCTCGGCGCGATCGCGTGCGCGATCGGCCTCGTGCTCGGCGACGAGCTCTCGATTCACCTGTTCCACTCAAACCCCGGCTACCTGTCCTCGGCCTTCGCGGTCGGCTCGGAGCGCGTCGTCAGCTGGCAGAGCATCGTCATCTCGGTGCTCGGCGGGATGGGCGCCGCCAGCGTCGCGGTGCTGAGCCCCTTCAAGGACATCGTCTCGCGCGACCCGCTGGCCGCGATCGCGACGAAGGAGGGGACCGGGGGCTCGATCTCGGTGCCGCTCACGATCGCCGGGCTGGCGTGCCTGGGGGCGACGCTCGCGATCCTGCTGGCGGCGCCGCAGGAGGCGATCGTGGGAATGGTCACCCTGATCGCGGCGCTGCTCGCGCTGCTCGCGCTGCCGCTGACGGCGACGCTCGCGCTGGTGCGCCGGCTCGCGCCGACGATTGTCAGCGCGGTGCCCCACATCGCCGTGATGGAGCTGCGCGCCGGGCGATCGCGGGCGATCGCGATCGCCGCGACGGGCGCGATCGCCGTGTTTGGCAGCGTCGCCATCCAGGGCGCCCACAGCGACCTGCTGAAAGGGCTCGACGACGCCTCCGCGGACATGAACGCCGCGACCGACGTGTGGGTGTCGCCGTCGGGCTCCTCGAACCTGCTGATGACCACGCCGTTCACGCCAAGCGCCCTCGCCAAGCTGCGCGCGCTGCCGGGGGTGAGCGCGGTGCGCCTGTACAGGGGTGGCCTGCTGGACTACAACGACCGGCGCATCTGGGTGATCGCCCCGCCCAGCGAAGCATCTCCCCTGGTGCCGCCGAGCCAGCTGGTGGAAGGCAACGTCGCGCAGGCCGACGCGCGCGTGCGCGAAGGCGGCTGGGCGGTGGTGTCGCTGGCGCTGGCCGAAGAACACCACCTGAAGATCGGCGACTCCTTCACGCTGCCGTCGCCGGTCCCGACCTCGTTCAGGGTGGCGGCGGTGAGCACGAACATCGGCTGGGCGCCGGGCGCCGTGATTCTCAGCGCGAGCGACTACGCGAGCGCGTGGGGCAGCGGCGACGCCAGCGCCTACAACGTGCTGATGAAGCCGGGCGTGTCCCCGTCGCAGGGAGCCCGCGAAGTGCGCTCCGCGCTCGGCGCGCAATCCGGCCTGGCCGTGCAGACGGCGCGCCAGCACGAAGACAAGCTGCGCACGATCACCCGCCAGGGCCTGACACGGCTCTCGCAGATCGCGACCCTGATCCTGGTGGCGGCCGTGATGGCGATGGCGGCGGCGATGGGCGCGATGATCTGGCAGCGTCGCCCGCGCCTGGCGAAGCTGAAGCTGGAGGGCTTCCCGCCGAACGAACTGTGGCACACGATCGTGCTCGAGAGCCTGATGCTGCTTGGCGTCGGCTGTTTCAGCGGCGCCGTGTTCGGGCTCTTCGGCCAGCAGCTGCTCGACCGCGCCCTGAACATCGTCATCAACTACCCCGTCGTCAGCTCGGTCGGGGTGATCGTGGCGCTGTCGAGCCTCGCGCTCGTCACCGCCGCCGCCGTGCTGATGGTGGCGATCCCCGGCTACTTCGCGGCGCGCGTGCCCGCCAGCCTGGCGCTGCAGGACTGACAGGCGAGGGCAGGCCAGCCAGCTCTCGGCCGCGTCGCACGCGAGCGCCCTGACGTAGTCGGGCCGCTGTCGCGATCGAAGCTGGACACGGTCCCGACCAAAGCAAGCCACCCCGCCAACGCCGAGCCCCGCAAGACCGGCATGTGCCGGCCTTGCGGGAGCGGGAGGCGCTACTTCCTCTTTTTGCGATGCGTCGGCGGCGGGCAGGGCACCGTGCTGTTGGCCACCACCTTGCTGCCGTCCAGAAACCCGAATTCCCCGGAGAACGGAAAGCCCCCGCGCGGACACGATTCAGGCACCGAGACGCCTTCCGGCTTGTAGCTCACCAGTTTGCCGTGCACGGTCTTGTAGTAGACGAGGTGGTTGGGCCCGATCGTCGAGTTGACGTTGATGATCGACACCGGCGGCCCGTTGGTGACGCTTGGAATCAGCGGTATGCCGGCGTCCAGGCTTTCGCCGAACGCGCCGCCTCCCGATAGGAGTTCGCCCTGGAAGACGATCTGCGCATAGACCGGGGCGAGCCCGTTGGCGTAGAACAGCACCACCGAGTTTCCGTTGTGGGGCGGACCCATCAGCGCGTCGATTTCCGGTATCTCACGACCCGAGCCCTGGCCAAAGGGCACTTCCACGAACGCGCTGCCGAAGCCGATCCGCGAGTCGGGCGGACAGCCCGACAGACCCTTTTCGATCAGCGCCGCCGGCTGACATTCGGCGGTGCCGAGCGAGGTGGTTATGTAGTTCATGCCCTTTGGCATACGCAGGTTGAGATGCGTAAGCGGCGAGGGCAACCCGCCGGTCGTGCTCGAGATCGTGAAGCCGAACTCGATCGTCGTGGGGGCGCCCAGCCTGTCGGGCGTGAACGAGGAGTGCAGACTCACCGTCTCCGCCGCCTGCGCCGGGGAGGCTCCCAGGGACAGTCCCGAAGGGCCGGCGGCGAGCAGACATCCGCAGATCAGCGGCGCAAGCTTGAGGGCGGGCGCCCTCGAAAGGCCCGCCAGGCGGGCCCGAGGTTTCAGCGCTCTGGACATGTGCCTCCTCGCTAGTACGACATGTTGCCGCTCACACGCACCGAGACGGAGTCGCCCGGGCGGTGTACGGTGCCGGTGAAGCTCAGACCGGAGCCTTTCGCTTTGGAATAGCGGCCGCTGCCGCCGTCGATGTTCAGCTTGCCGTCGAAGGAGGCCGTCGAGGAGGTGTCCACTCGATAGCTGCCGCTCGCGGTCGCTTTCAGCGAGCCGCCGCTCGGGTACACCTGGATGCTGGCGGTCACCTCGCGTTCGCCGGTGACCTTCAGCTGGATGTAGATCGTGCCCGGCAGCGAGCCCGACGCTTTGCCCGACTCTTTCAGTTCGAAGCCTTTCTTGTTGCTCAGGCTCAGGTTGGCGCTGTCTTTCAGGTCGAGCGTGCGCGCCGCATGCGCGCCGGGCGCCGCTCCGGCGGCGCCGGTTCCGACCGCGGCGGCCGCTGCGAGCGCCCCAAGCGCCAGCGCCGCCGTCGATACCTGCGCCCGTACCGACAGACGCTTACGTGCAGACATATTCCCCATCAGACCCTCCTATGGCTGTTGATATCGCGCCCCATGACCGGACGGACCCCTCTCCTCTTACGAGCGCTGCCCCCAATCCTAGTCCACATAGCAGAAAGGCAGGACAGCTGGACAATTCTAGTGCATATCGACCTATGAAGTTCAACCGTTTGGACATCCCGGAGTTGCGCGTCGGCGCGCGCGTTAGGGTCCCTGCGTGAGCGACATCGAGCTGAGCTACTGCGTGGTCAACACCTCCCAGCGCGAGCTGTTGCTGCGC
The DNA here is from genome assembly GCA_963831995.1 of uncultured Solirubrobacterales bacterium. Classification (GTDB taxonomy): domain Bacteria; phylum Actinomycetota; class Thermoleophilia; order Solirubrobacterales; family Solirubrobacteraceae; genus Palsa-744. The sequence goes on from CAWHSI010000005.1 coordinate 682,166, forward strand.
GGGCTCGACGCGATCGCGCGGGAGCGAGCGGCGCTGCCGTTCGCAAGCGAGGTGCTGGTGCTCGACAACGGCTCGCGCGACGGCTCCGCACAGGCGGCGCGCGAACACGCGGCGGTGAGCGACGTCATCGCCCTGGAGCAACGCCAGGGCAAGGCGGCGAGCGACTCCGAGCTGCTGCGCCGCGCGCGGGGACGCTACGCGCTGCTGCTCAACGAGGACTCCGAGCTGCAGGCGGGCGCCACGCTCGCGCTGCACACCGCCCTCCGGGACAACCCGCGAGCGGCGTGCGCGGGCGCCAGGCTGCTGCGCCCCGACGGCCCTGGCAGCTCCGCCAGAGGCGGCGCTCAGGCCTGCGCGTGGCGCTTCCCCACTCCGCTCGCGGCGCTCGCCGGCGTGCTGGGGTTGCACCGCCTCTATACCGTGCAGAGCAGGGGCGAGCGCACCCGCGAAGTGGACTGGTGTCAGTCTTCGGCCCTGCTCGTGCGGCGCGACGCGGCGGCGCAGGTCGGCTATCTCGACCCCGACTTCTTCGTGTACTCCGACGAGGTCGACTTCGCGCGGCGCCTGCGCGATGCCGGCTGGCGCAGTCTGTACGTGCCGAGCGCGGTTGCCGTCCACCACGAGCAGCTATCGACCGACACCGTGTCCGAGCCGCGGATCGTGGAGATGGCGCGCAACCGCGACCTCTACATGCGCAAGCACCACTCGCCCGCGGCGGCGCTGGCCGTGCGCTGGCTGGCGGCGCTGTTCTACGCCGAGCGCGCCCTCGCGGCGCTGGTGCTGCCCGGACACTCCCCGAGACGCTACCTGCGTCACGTCATCGCGAGCCTGTGGCCATCGCGCGGCGAGGGGTTGCGCGAGGCGGCCGCGCGCTACAACCGGGAAGCCGGCGCCGACGGGTAGGCGTTCGCGTGTGGGCTCAGGCCGAGTGGCCAGCGGGCTCGGGCGCGGCCGCCAGCTCCTCCAGCAGCACCGCCACGACGCGCTCGTCCAGCTGTGAGCCGCACGCGCGCAGCAGCTCCTCGCGTGCCTGCGCCGAGGAGCGCGCCGCTCGATAGGGCCGGTCGGTGACGATCGCGTCGTAGGTGTCGCATGCCGCGACGATGCGCGCCGCGAGCGGAATCCGCTCGCCCGCCAGACCGTCGGGGTAGCCGTTGCCGTCGATCCGCTCGTGGCTCGAGCGGATCGCGGGCGCGAGGTGGGCGAACGCGTCGATGCGCTCCACCAGCTCGGCGCCGACGACCGTGTGGGTGCGCATCACGGACCACTCCTCCTCGGTCAGCGGCCCTTCCTTGCAGAGGATCTCGCTCGGCACGGCGATCTTGCCGACGTCGTGCAGCATCGCCGCGTAGTGCACCTCGCGCGCCTGCTTGGTGCTGAGCCCCATCCGCAGCGCGACGCGTTCGGCCAGCTCGGCGACGTCGCTGCCATGGCAGGCGGTGTAGTCGTCCTTGGCCTCCACGGTGCTCGTCACGACCGCGAGCGTGGTCGTGAACGAGCGCTCGATGTCGGCGATCAGCTCGGCCCTGTGCAGCGCCGATCCGAGGCTCGCCGCAATCGCCTCGACCAGCACCGCGTCGGCCTCGCTGAGCGCGCCCGCCTCGACCGCCTCGATATTGAGCACGCCCCACACCGCGCCGTCCACCACGATCGCGACGCTCAGCTCCGAGCGCGGGTCGGTGTCGGGATCGCGCGAGATGTAGTCGGGGTCCTCGCGCGTGTCCGCCACGAGCGCCGTCGCGCCCGAGCGCGCGACGCGGCCGTTGACGCCCTCGCGCACAGACTGCTCGACCAGCAGAAACTCGGTCATCACCTCGGCCAGCTCCCCGCGGCCGGCGATCAGCCGCAGCAGCCCGTCGTCGTCCAGGCGCTGCACCGCCGCCAGATAGAAGGCAAAGGTCTCGTGCAGCTCGTCGACGACCAGCCGCGCCATCTCCTCGACCTCGCGCGTGGCGGCCAGGCGCGCGGTCAGGCGCGCCGCGGCGCGCAGCTGCGAGCGCAGATAGGCGAGCTCGCCCGCCGCCGCGATGCTCTGCACGCGCTCGTCGGCGCGGTAGCGGCGCAGCGCCTCGGCGCGGCGCGCAAGCTCACGCCGGCCGGCGGGTCGCGGTGGGTTGACGGCAAGCTCGCGCACGGTCGCGATATCGGACGAAAACCCCCGCAGCTTGAGGGTTTCTGGCACTCACAAGCGTCTGACGGCCGGGCGAGGGGCGGGCTCCACCCGGACGCGCACCGCCCGCAAAGCGTGTTTTTGCGCACGCGCGAGCGCAGGACGCCCGCCAGCGGCCGTCAGATATCGCGCAGGGAGTCCTCGGCGTACGCCTCGACATCGCCGTGGCCCCTGCGGAAGGCGGCCACACGGCGGCGCCCGTCGAGCACCAGCGCGCGGGCCTGCTCGCGCTCGTGCGGGGCGAAGAAGCGGGTGAGCGCGAGCAGCGCCGGGATCAGCGCCAGCCAGGCGACCCGCAGCGCCAGTCCCACAAGGCCGGCGGTCGGGAGCAGCAGCTCGCCGGAGACCGCCACGCCAGCGAGGATCGCGGTCAGCTGGCCCAGGCGCCGCCACTGGAAGTCCACGACGAACACGCTGCGCGTGAGCAGGTGCATGATCGCCACCATCGCCACATACGCTCCGCACAGCGCGATCCCCGCGCCGGCCAGGCCGAGGTCCAGGCCGCCTTTGGGCACGAGCACGAGCAGCAGCACCACGTTCACGGCCAGCCCGGCGGCGGCGGCGGGAATGTTGCGCTGCATCGCGCGAGCCCTGCCGGTGATAACGATCATCACCTGATAGAGCCCATACAGCGTCCAGCCGAGCGCCAGCCACGGCAGCGCCGTGTGCGCGCCGAAGTATTCGGGGTGCGCCAGCAGCCGCACCAGCCAGCGGCCGAGCAGCGCGACCGCGGCCACCACGATCCCCGTCGCGAGCACGAAGTAGGTGGTGACGAGCGAGTACAGCCGCGACGCGTCGGCGTCGCTGTCGATCGAGTAGGCCAGCGGCGGCCACGCGTACTGGAAGCCGCGCACGAACACGAACACGACCGTCGCCAGCTGCACCGCGATCGCATATTCCCCGGCGGCGCCGTTGCTGACGGCGCGAAACAGGTAGTAGCGGTCGATCACCTGCAGCGCATACACGCTCGCGTCGGCCGGCACCGTCGGCAGGCCGAAGGCGAGCATCGCGCGCAGATCGCCGCCGCGGACGCGCAGCGACCGAAACAGGGAGACACTCGCCCTTGGCTCGCACCCCCGGTTCGCCCAGCGCTTGCGCAGCGCCCACCACAGACCGAGCACGACCAGCGCGCTGGCGCCGAAGTTGCCGAGCAGCAGGCCGCGCGCGCCCTGACCGGCGAGCACCACCAGCGCGATCGTGAACAGCACGGTCATCGCCACGTTCGCGCCCGAGGCGATCATGTAGGCGCGGGCGCGCTCGTCCACACGCAGCTGCGCGTAGCCCATCTCGATATTGGTGAACGCCCACAGGCCGACGATCGCGCAGTCCATCAGCAGCGGATCGTCCTGGCCGAGCACGAGCCTCGACAGCGGCCCCGCCAGCGCCACGCAGACCAGCGAGGCGACCGTCGTCGTCCACGCCACCGTGGCGGTCGCGGTGCGCGCGATGCGCTCACGGCGCTGCTCGTCGGAGTCGGTGAAGTAGAAGCGCACGAACGCCTCCCCCAGCCCGAGGCGCAGCACGATGCTCGACAGGATCACCGTCGTCAGCAGCAGGTTGTAGGCGCCGTAGGCGGCCGTCGAGGCGTGCGCCGTGTACAGCGGCAGCGTGAACACCGCGATGCCCTTGGCGACTATTTCCGCGGCCTGGTAGGCCGCGCCCGTGCTCACCAGCCGCTTCAGATAACCCAGCACTCGCGAGAACCTAACGGGCGCACCGGGCCTCTACAGTCCCGACGGGGCGCGTCACCCGGCCGCGGCGACCGGCGAAGAGGGCGATCCTTCGGATGCGCGGGCGCGATTGTCTCCCGCAAAAAAACCCTCGCGCGCCAGCGCGAGCGCCACACCGACTCCCAGCAGCGTCCAGGTCAGGGGGTCCTCCAGGAAGTCGGCGTACACCCACGTGTGCAACACCAGCGCCGCGAAGCAGGCCGCGACCGCGATACGGGGCGGGGAGCGGCCCGCGCGGGAGAAGAGGGTCAGGAAGGCAACCGCCAGCAGCGCGACATACAGCGCGAAGCCGACGATGCCCTGCTCGGCCGCGATCGTCACCGGGATCGTGTGCGAGGCGGACGTGGCGTTTGCGGCCGCCTGCGCCCCCGAGGACCTCACGTTGCCGTGGCGCTTGTACTCGGTTTCAAAGGACCCCGACCCGTACCCGACGAGCGGTTTTTCCGCGAACAGCGCGAGCCCGCCGGAGATCAGTTTCGCGCGGCCGTTGGTCGCGTTGTTGGCCGACCCGCCCGACCCGTTCAACCCGAGGTGAAGGCTCGACGGCGCGAGCGCCACGAACACCGCCGCGATCGCTCCCAGGGCGATCGCCACATACACGGTCGAGCGCACGTCCCAGCGCCACGCCGCAAGCACCGCCAGCCCGAGCAGCAGCGCCGCGATGCTCGACTGGGAGAAGCTCGTTATCAGCCCGCCCATCAACCACAGCAGCACCAGCGCACCGAGCGCCTGCGTGCGCCGCTCGCGGCCCCAAAGCACCGCCGTCGTCACGGCGATCATCACCAGCGCGAGAAAGCGCCCGTAGATGCTCGGGTCGAAGAAGAGGGAGTTCACGCGGAAGTAGTTGCCGTATTCGTTGGCCGCCACCACCTTCGGGTTGAGAAACAGCGCTTTGCGGTAGTACTCGACGAAGCCCACGCCCGCGAACAGCACCGCGAGGGCGACGGCGGCGCCGAGACATGCCAGCAGCAGCTGGCGCGTCCAGGGCGCCTCGCGCAACAGCACATAGAGCAGCCCGAAGGGCACATAGAAGAACGCGAGGTTCTCAACCGCCTTCTCGATGTCGCTGGAATAGCTGGCCTGCAGCGCATACAGCACCACCGACGCGAGCAACAGCCAGTCGAGCGCCATCGGCGGGCGCCCGGAGTCATAGCCCCCGGCACGGCCCCTCAGGCGCGGCAGCAGATGCGCGAGCGCGCCGGCCGCCACCACCGCATACAGCGGCAGCAGCAGGTTCACCGTGCGTCCATCGCTGGAGATCGGCAGGCGGAACGGCAGCGCGACGATCGCGATCAGCGGAAACGCGCGCGGGTCGCGGCGCATCGCGATCGCGAGCACCGCGATCGCGACCGCGGCGGCGAGCGCAAGCGCCGCCAGCTCTCCCGCGCCGGGCAGTGCGGTGGCGATCATCGCCGGCACCGACCCGCGACGAGGGCGGCGCGGCGAGATCGCGCGCGCGGGTCGCGGGTCGCGCTTGACGGCGCCGCGATCACGGTCCCACCAGGGTGAAGCTCTTCGGCAGATACAGCGAGCGATCCTGCTTGCGCAGTGTCAGGCGCACGCGATATTCGCCCGCCGGCGCGAGCGAGCCGCGGATCGCGGGCAGCAGCGTCGTGTACCCGTCGGCGCGTCTGAGCGTCGTGTAGCGGCTGGCGATGCCCTCGCGTCCGCTCCAGCGCAGCGACACGATTTTGTAGCGCGCCACCGGCAGCTCGCGCACGAGCGTGGCGACGGTCCCACCGCCGGCGCGTTCGATCGCGACGGTCACCTCGTCGGCGCTGGAGAGCTTGAAGGCGATGTGCTCTTCCCTGCCGGCGCCGCTCGACGCGGGCGCGAACACCGGCGTCAGCTTCGGTTCCTGCACGAGCGTCGGCGTGTGCTTCAGGCGCTGGGTGATGAGCAGCGCGGCGAAGCAGCCAACCACCAGCAGCGCAAACACGACGCGGCCGAGGCGCTCGCCGGCGGGCGCACGAGCGGCGCCGGGAGCGCGCGGCGCGGACGATCCCGCTCCCCCCGGGCTGCTCGGCAACGGTTCCCCGGCGGGCCGCCGCGCACTCAAGCGCCGCCGTCCCGGGCGAAGCGCTCGACCGTGTCCGAGCGCAGTCCCAGGCGCAGCGTCTCGAGCGACAGCACGTCCTCGGGCACGATGTTGCCAAGGTTCGCCTCGCCCCCGAAGCGGTGAAGCAGCCACACCTGCTGCTCGCGCCGCGGGGCCTCGAAGATCAGCTTGTCGGTGTCGATCGCGTGCGCGATCTCGTCGATCAGACCCGTGCGCACCTCGCCATCGGCACGATAGATGCCGGCCGTGCCCGACTCGCGCGCCTCGGTGATCACCTTCCATGCACCCGCCTGCAGGTCGCGTTCGATCTGCTCCACCCACACATATGGCGCCATGATGAAATCGGCGTCCTTGCTGCCGACCTCCGCGAGCACCGTGAAGTGAGCGGAGAGCGTGCGAATCAGGTGCGCCTTCACCTCGGGCTCGATCGCGATCGTGCCGTCGGAGACCTCCACGTGGCCCAACCCCAGCTCGCGCAGCCACGCCACCAGCCCCTCCACGCGCCCCTGGCGGATCGCGAGCTCGGTGAGCGTGCCGCCGAGCACCACCGGCACCCCGTGCGCGGCATAGCGCTCGAGCTTCGGCTTCAGGTTGGCCGTCACCAGCGCCGTGCCCCAGCCGAGCTTGACGATGTCCACGCTCTCGCCAACCGTTTCCATCAAGCCGTCGACGGCCGCCAGCGAGAGGCCGCGGTCGATCACGTGCGTGATGCCCCGCTCGCGTGGCTTGCTCGAGCGGGCCGGGATGTCGAGAAAGTCGCTTATCGGACCCTCGGGGTTCTACCGGGAGAGCGCATCAGCCGGTGGCGGCTTCGCCCGCGCCGCCGGCGCTTTCGCCGGCCGCCGCGGGCGCCCCAGCGGACGCTTCGCCACCGCCCTGCGGTTCGCCGGCGGCTTCTCCGCCGCCCTGCGGTTCGCCGCCCTGCGTGCCCTTGTCGAACAGCGCGGCCTGATCCGCCCCCGCCACCACAACCACCGTCGCTCCGCTCGCCAGCGAGGCGATGTTGCCTTCGATCGGCTGCACGCTCGTAACGCCGAGCGCGCTCGCCACCGCCCGTCCGTCGGCGCGATGACCCGAGGCGTACTCGACCACGGTGTTCGCGTGCGCGCCGCCCGGCGGCACGGCCGCCGAGGCTGTCGCGCGTGCATACCCACCCTGCTGCAGGGTGGCCGCGAGGTGGTGGGCGAGGCCGGTCGTTTCCGTCCCGTTGAGCACCGTCACCGCCAGTTCCGCCGGGCTCGAGGCGCTCGCTTCACGGATCGCGGCATGGTTGGCGAGGTGTGCGTTCGCGGGTGGTGTCGAGTGCGTCGCGGTCGCGGCGCCGCCACCGCCTTTCAGCAGCGCCACCGCGAGCGCCACGACCACCACGAGCGCAACCACACCGCCGACCACTAGCGCCGTCGCGCGGGCGGGCGAGCGCTCCGGCTTGAAGTACTTCGGTCCGCCGCCGCCGACGGTCGCTCCAGCCGGGGTCGCAGCCACTCCCGCGGGGGTGCCCGACCGCGGCGCGGCCGGCGAGCGGGGCGGCGCCGGCGCGAGCGACTCCGCTGCGGCGAGCGGCATGTCGGGGGCGCGCGTCGGGGTGCGCTGGGCCGCCGCGACGGCGCGAGCGGGCGACGGCGCGGGCGAGCGGGGCGCGGTTGGCGCGGGTGCGGGCACGGCCTCGAGCGGGGACGCCGGCGAAGCCGCACCGGCGCCAAGCGCCGACGGCGAGGCGCCGGGTGGCGCGGGCGCCGCGGGCGACGGAGGCAGTGCGGGGCGGGGAGCGGCGGCGGCCTGGGCCGCGGCGGTTGCCGGCGCCGGCACGGGCGTAGCGGGCGCGGGCGCGGTCGTCGCGGGCGTCGCGGGCGCGGAGGTGGGCGGCTGGCCGTTGGCCGGTCGGCCCGCATCGAGCGTCGCCTCCGCCTGGCCGCCGCCCACGGGCGCTGGCGGGGTGGCTCCCGCCGCGAGGTCCGCCGGCTGCGTGCCCGCAGGGGCAGAGCCCGCCGGCGCGACCGCGCCGGCGTTCGCGGCCGCCGGCGCCGAGGCCACGGCCGCGGCTGCGGTGGCCGGCACCGGCGAGGCGGTTGCGGGAGGTGTTTGGCCGGGGGCGGTCGCGCCCGCGGCCGGCACGGCCGCCGCCGCGGTCGCGTGCACCGCCGTGGAGACGGGCGCGCTCACAAGCGGGGTCTTGCGCACGACCCGCACGGCCGTCGCGCCCGCGGGCTGGGGCGCGGAGGGCGATGGCGCGGCCGCGGCGGCTCCGACCCGCGCGGCGGCGATGGCGCTCGCGCGCTGCTCGAACTCGGCGGCGCGCTCGGGGGCGCGGCCGGCCCACTCGCGCAGGCGCTTGATCTCGCGTGCTTGGGCGAACGCGAGCAGCGACACGATCGCGATCCCGGCGAGCGCCGCGAACGCGGCTATCGCGCCAACCTTCGTAAACGAATTCGACAGCGACAGCGCTAGTGGCAGAGAGCTCATCTGTCTCGGAGTCTATGAGGGCGGCAGGCGCATCGCGCCGCGTCCGGAGGCTTGCGGGCGCGCTCCGCTCACCGACTCGGACAACTCGCCGCGCACAGCGGACAGCTCGGAGACCTTGGCGGCGAGACCGGCCGCGTCGCCCTCGTTTACGAGCAGCACGATCTCGTCGAACATCGCCTCGACCGTCTCGGGCGCGAGCGGCTCGCGTTCGGCCAGCATGATCTTCTCGGCGGACGTGGAGCGCGGCTGCTCGTAGCGGTTGAACAGCTCCTCGCTGAGCTTCTCCCCCGCGCGCCGCCCGACGATCTCGACCTCCACGTCGCGATCGGGATCGAGCCCCGAGAGCTCGATCATCGCGCGCGCCAAATCCACGATCCTGACCGGCTCGCCCATGTCGAGCACGAACACGTCGGCGCCGCGATGGCCGTCGGATGCGAGCGCGCCCGAGCGGATGATCAGCTGCACCGCCTCGGGAATCGTCATGAAGTAGCGCGTCATGCGCTCGTCGGTGACCGTCACAGGCCCGCCGCGCTCGATCTGGCGCTGGAAGATCGGCACGACGCTGCCGGATGAGCCGAGCACGTTGCCGAAGCGCACCGCCGCGTAGCGCGTGCCCGCGAAGCGCGCCGTGGCGGCCTCCAGCGCAAACTCGGCGAGCGCCTTGGAGGCGCCCATCACGGTGGCGGGGGCGACCGCCTTGTCGGTGCTCACGAGCACGAACCGCCCAGCGCCGAGGTCGCCGGCGACGTGTGCCACCACGCGCGTGGCGATCGCGTTGTTGCGCACCGCCTCGACCGGGTTTGACTCCATCAGCCCCACGTGCTTGTAGGCGGCCGCATGGAACACGACGGTGGGATGGTGCTCGGCGAACACCTCGCGCATCCGCTCCTCCTCCTTGCAGTCGGCGAGCACCGCCGCAAGCACGGAGGGCTGCACGTGGCGCTCGTCGTGCAGCTCGCGCTGGATCTGAAAGAGATTGTCCTCGGCGTGGTCGAGCAGCACGATCCGCCGCGGGCCCACGCGCGCGATCTGACGGCACAGCTCGGCGCCGATCGAGCCGCCGGCCCCGGTCACGAGCACCGTCTCGCCGGCGAGATAGGCGCCGACGCTGTCGAGCGCCATCTGCACCGGCTCGCGGCCGAGCACGTCCTCCACGCGCACCTCGCGCACCTGGCGGGAGAGCGAAACCGGGCTCAGCGCGCTCTGGTCCTGGAGCAGCTCGAACACCGTCGGCAGCGTGCGCACCGCGATCGAGCGCTTGCGGCATTCGCGCACCACACGCGCACGCGTGGAGCCGGGCGCGGAGGGGATCGCGATGATCACTTCCTCGGGATCGGACTCCTCGAGGATGCGCGGCAGATCGCCCTCGGTGTTGCCGCGCACCCTGACGCCTTCGATGCGCATGCCGTGCTTGCGCGCGTCGTCGTCGACGAACCCGACGGGCTGCAGCCCCAGCTCGCGGTTGCGCAGGATCTCGCGAAGCACGAGCCGCCCGCCGTCGCCGGCGCCGACGATCAGCACGTTGCGCTCGCTGCGCCCGCCGGCGCGGAACGCGCCGAGCGGACGGCGCTCGTACAGGCCGCGGGCGAGCACGCGCACCCCGATCAGGAACAGCAGCGAGAGCAGGAAGAACAGCGCGATCACGCCGTTGGGCAGCTCGACGGCGCTGGTGCTCGCCACGCGCCCGTCGAGCACGTGCGGTATCTGCACCGGCCGCACGACCGCCACCGCCACCACGCACAGCAGCACGATCGCGACCACGGCGCGCGCAACCGCCTCGTAGTCGCGCTGACCCGAGTAGCGCCAGCGGCGCTGGTAGACGCGCGAGAGCAGCAGCACCAGCAGGCTGCCGGCGAGCACCCACCACACGGTTCGCTCGAACAGCTTCTCGTAGCGGCCCTTCGGACCGTTGTCGAAGCGCAGCTCCCACGCGAGCCAGTAGGCGAGCGCGATCAGCGCACCGTCGAGCGCCAGCCTCGGTAGCGAGTGCCGGGTGAGGGATAGAGCCGGCGCAGTGATCCGTCGGCGCATGGGACTTGATTCTAGGGCCTATCAGGGCGAGAGCGGGGACAGCAGCAGCTCCGCCAGCCGACGCGGGTCGCGCCTGATGCGCGGCGGATGCTCGCCGGGATCGCGCTTGCGCAAATCCAGCTCGGCGGCCGTGGCCAGCTTGCGCAAGCGCCCCTCGGCGATCAGGCGCTCGTCGACCGCGCCCAGGCGCCCCTCGAACGTTGTGTACACGGGGGTGCCGAGCGCCACCGCCTCGCGGTTCATCGTGCCCCCGGCGGAGATCACGAGATCCGCGGCGGCGATCAGCGACTGGGCGTCGATCGCGCGCTCGGGCACGGCGAAGCCGGGCACATCGCGCAGCTCGGCGCGCTGAGCGTCGGTGCGCGGCAGCAGCACCGACTGCACGCCGTGCCCGCCGGCGGCGGCGTCGCGCAGGCGCGCGAGCACCGCGGCGAAGAGGTCGTTCTCGAAGCGGTGATACAGCGACACCTCCGGCGGAGTTCGCACGACCACGATCGGCCGCGCGGGGTCGAGGGCGAGCGCGTCGAGAATCGCCGCGTCCGGCTCGAAGTCGGCCAGGTAGTACTCCTCCTTCAGGCCCGCATAGGCGCGCACCTTGCCGCGCGCGCCATAGCGATCCAAGCGCTGGGGCGGGATCGCGTCGGGAACCACCACGGCCTGCGCCAGGCGACAGTTGACGTGGTGCTGTACGGCCGCCCACTCGTAGTCGAACATCGTCGAGCAGCGAATGCGCAGCAGGCGCGCGGCGACGCTCACGTCGTTGGAGCCGTGGCCGAGGGCGATGTCGAAGCGCGGCCGCCGCCGCGCCCAGCGCAGCAGCGCCGCCGAGCGGCTGGCGAGCCCGACGGCCTTCTCCGCCAGGCGCTCGCCCCGGTGGCGGCCGATCGCGGTGTGATCGATGCCGAAGCGCTCGAGCAGCTGCAGCGTCTGGGCGAAGTCGCGCGCGGTCACCTGCACCTCGTGGCCGTCGTCGCGCAGCAGCTCGATCACGGGACGCATCACGAGCACGTGCGGGCTGTTTGTGAGGTCGATCCACACGCGCATGCCGGGCACGCTAGCGTTGACGCGGCGTCGACGCTTCGCGCGGGGAGCGCGAGCCTTGCCTCGCCGGCGCATGGCAGGCGCAAGGTATCGTTGCGCGCACATGACCCATGTCCTCGTGCTCGCGTCGGTCTCCGAGACGCTCGTCGACGAAATCTCGCATTTCGTGCGCGAAGCGGGACTGCCCGGGATCTTCGCCCTGATGGCGCTCTCCAGCGCCTGCATACCGATTCCATCCGAGGTGGTGATGCTGTTCGCGGGGTTTGCCGTCGCCGACCCCTCCCAGAGCGGCACAAGCCACCACCTGACGATGACCGGGATCGTGCTCGCCGGGCTGATCGGCACGATGGTGGGCTCGTGGGTCGCCTACGCCGTCGGCCGCGGAGGACGCCTGGAGCTGCTCGAACGCCACGGCGCGAAGCTGCACATGGGCCCGGCCCAGATCGAGCGCGCGGATCGCTTCTTCGCGCGCTACGGCGAGGCCACCGTACTGTTTGGACGGATGGTGCCGCTCGTGCGCGCGTTCGTGTCGCTGCCGGCGGGCGTCTCGAAGATGCCGCTCGGGGCGCTTCACCGTGTTCTCCCTGATAGGCACGATCCCGTGGGTGCTCGCGCTCGCGCTTGCCGGCCATGCGCTCGGCAGCGACTGGACGAGCGTGCGCAGGGGTTCGAGTACGTCGACTACGCGATCGTGGTGCTCGCCGTTGCCGCAATCGGCTATGCGGTGGCGCGCCGCCGCTCCCGCCAGCCCAGCCCGGCACGCGAGGACAAGCCCACCGCCGACGTCGAGCTGACACCCGCGGAATGCGCGGCGCGCCCGGACTCCCGCTCCGCCACGCGCTCGCGCTGGGGCTGCTGCACGGACCGACGGAGCTGCTGCCGGTGTCCTCCTCGGCGCACACCACGCTGCTGCCATGGATCGCGGGCTGGCCATACGAGCGGCTCGACGCCAGGCAGCGCAAGTCCTTCGAGGTCGCGCTGCACGCGGGCACGGCGGCGGCGCTGCTGCTGCGCCCGCCGGCGAGCGGGCCGGACGGGAGCGTCGTTCTCGCGACGGGCCGATTCCGCCCGCGCTCGCCGGGTGGGCGCTGGGCGGGCAGATCGAGCGGCGACTGGGCACGCCCGCCACGATCGCCGCCGGGCTCTGGCGGGCTCCGCCGCGACCTTCGCCGGCGAGCTGCGCGCGCGCCGGCAGGACGCCGGGGGCCGGGGCCGCGAGGCGGGGCGTGCGCAGAGCGCGGACGCCGCTCGCGGGCAGCGCGCGGAGCTGAGCCGCTGTCCCCAAGCAGCGGGGGCGCGACGGGCTCGCGCTCGGGGTCGCGCAGGCGATGGCGCTGCTCCCGGGCTTCTCGCGCAGCGGCGCTGCATTCGCCGCGGCGCGCGCGCGCGGCTTTTCGCGGACAGACGCCGATCGTCTGTCGTGGCGGGTCGGCTTGCCGATCGTCGCGGGCGCCGCGTTGCTTCAGGGGTACCGGCGGGCGACCGGGCGCGCCTCGGGGGATGGGCGTCGCGTTGGCGGCGGGCACGGGTAGCGCGTTCGCTTCGACGCTTGCGAGCGCGAGAGTGCTCGACGCCCGGCGCCGCACCGCGCTGCTTGGAGCCGTGCACCGCCTATCGACTCGCGCTCGCGCCTGCTCGTTATTTGGTCAAGGCGCGATAAACCGGCCGTAGCAAGCTACAAACCACAAAGAGATAAGAGTCCGCGCCTAACCGCCCGGCCGCGGGGGCATACTCAGGCATGCGAGACTCAACACCGTGAACAACGTCACCCTCGGCACCACACTCGGCGGTCGCTACCGTCTGGATGCGCGCATCGGTCGCGGCGGTATGAGCACCGTGTATCGCGCGTTCGACACCGTGCTCGAACGCGAGGTCGCGATCAAGGTGATGCACAGCGAGATCGCGTCGGACTCCGATCAGCTCGAGCGCTTTCGGCGCGAGGCGCGAGCGGTGGCCCAGCTCAACCACGCCGCACATCGTGACCGTGATCGACGCAGGCGAGTGGAGCGCCTCGGGCGAGCAGGCCGCCGACGACGGCGGCGAGGGCGATGGTGGGAGCGCCGGGACTCCCTACATCGTGCTCGAGCACGTCGCGGGCGAAACGCTGAAGGAGCTCGATTCGCCGCGAAGCGCCGCTGGACGCATCGACGGCGCTCGCGTACGCCATCGAGATTGCGCGCGCGCTTGGCGCCGCTCACGGTCGCGGGATCGTGCATCGCGACGTCAAGCCGCAGAACATTCTGCTGGGTGAGCGAGGGCGGCGCGAAGATCACCGACTTCGGCATCGCGCGCACGCTGATCGAGGAAGGGCCTCACGATGGACGGCAGGGTGCTCGGCACCACCGACTACGTATCTCCCGAGCAGGCGCTCGGCCAGCCCGTGACGGGCCAGTCGGACGTGTATTCGCTCGGGGTGGTGCTGTACGAGATGCTGGTCGGCGCGCCGCCCTTCAAGGGTCCCTCGCCGGTGGCGGTGGCGATGATGCACGTGCGCGAGGAGGTACCCGACGTGCAGCTCGCGCGCCCGGACGTGTCGGCGGCGACGGCCGCCGTGGTGGAACGCGCGAGCGCCAAGGACCTGGGCCGCCGCTACCCGAGCATGGCGAGCATGGTTGCCGACATGGAGGAGGCGCTCGCGATCGAGACGGCCCGCTCGGGCCAGGCCACGGGCGAGGTTACCGCGGTGTTGCGCACGCTGCCCGCTCCGGCACGACGCTTGCTCCCATGGCGCACCCGCCACCCGGCACGCTGGGCGATATCGCTCGTGTTGCTTGCCGCACTCATGGCAATCGCACTCGTGGCCGCGTTGCGGCACACCCATAGCGGTACCGGCATCCCGCCCGACGTGCACTCGCAAGCGGGCAGCGCGCCAGTGGTACTCGGCCAGTCGGCGGCGAGTTCCTATAACCCGTTTGGCACCGGACCCGAACACGCGGCGAGCGTGGCGAGCATCGTGGACGGCGACCTGAACACGACCTGGAGCACCGAGCACTATCTCGAACGACGAGCTTGGCAAGCCGGGCCTCGGCATCGCGCTGGATGCGACGCCGGGAGTGGCCGCGAGCGCGATCGAGATCCAAACGCCCTCGCCCGGGTTTCGTGGCGGCAATTTACGGTTCGACCGGGTATGCGGCAGCCTCTGGAGTGGGGTCGGGCGCGGGCGGGTCGGCTGGGACGGCGGCCGCGAGAGCAGTCGCTACGGGGGACACCAGCGCATCCTCGCCCGATGGCGGCGCGCGGGCACTCGCCGCGCTCGGTTGGACTCAGCTTGCGCCGGCGCGGGCGATCGGCTCGCGCACGACATCACGATCAACCCGGCGCAAGCTCGTGTACCTGTATTACCTGGTATGGATACGAAGCTGCCGCCAGGTAGCGAAACGGCGCAGATATCGGAAATCACACTGTTTAAGTAGCGGCGAAGCTCCCCGACGGCACCGCTCGCGCGAGCCGAGGAGATGGCGCGTGCCGCTCCGCCGGGGGCGGCGCGAGGACGGGGGGCGCGGCGGGTGGATAGTTGGCGGGTGAGGCGGCGGCGGGCGGTGCCGGGGTCCGCGGGGAATGTCGTGGCGTCGTGGTGGTGGTGAGTGTTCGGGGTTTCGTGGTGGTGGCCTGCGATTCCGGTTCGCCTACCGCGATCGTCACGGTGGCGCCCTTGGCCAGCTCGTGGCCCGCGGCAGGACTCTGCTGCACGACGGTGTCCGGCCTTGGCCGTTCGGTGACGGTGCGCTTGACGGTCGTCGCGAGGTAAATCCGGCCGCGGGAGCGTCGCCACTCGCTGCACTTTCGCCTTCGCCAAGCACCACGGGACGGGGGTCTTGCTCGGCGTTGTGCGACGTAGATCGTGACCGGCTGAGCCGACGCTTCAACGAGCGTGCCGGCGGCTGGGCGACTGAGAGATGACGGTACCGGCGCATGGTTCGGACAACTTCGCGCTTGACCACGCTCGCTTTCAGCCCGGCGGCCGCGAGCGTCGCGGTGGCGGCGGCCTGCGATTCGCCGGTCACTTCCGGCACGCTCGCTTCCTGCGGGCCGCTGGACACGAGCACGGTGACGGCGCTACCGACCTGCACCTCGGTGCCGGCGGCGGGATTGGTGGAGATCACGAGGCCCTTGCTCACGGTGGCGCTGGACTGGGACTGGACGTTCGGCGCGAAGCCCTTTTCGCGCAGGATCTTCGAGGCTTGCGCGCTCGTCTTGCGATTCGACGTTGGGCAGCGCCAGAATGCCCGGACCCGAGGACACGACAACGCTTATCCGCGCGCCCTTCTTGACGGCGGTGCCGCTTGGGGGGTGGTGCCGACGACCAGCCCGCTCGCGACCCGTGCGTTGGCGGCGAGTGTGACGACCGGCACAAGCCCTTCTCGCTGCAGCGAGACGATCGCCGCCGACTGGGTCTCGCCGGCGACGTTCGGCACGGCGATGTGACTGGTCTTGGGTGCCAGCACGAGCAGATACAGCGCGGCGAGGACGATCGCCAGCAGCGCGACGCCGGCGGCGATCCAGAGGCTCGCTTGCGCCGCGGGCCGCATCGTCCGGGGGGTTTTCGTCGTGCTCGGGAAGCGGTGGACCACACCAGTGCGGCGGCCGCATCGTGCGGCGCTCCGGGCGCCCATTGATCGCCGTGGCGGGCGCCATCGCGGGCATCGGCGCCGGCGCGATGCCCTCGCGCGCCTGCTGCAGCGCGGCGATGAACTCGTCGGCGCTCGCGAAGCGCTGGGCGGGGTCCTTGGCGAGCGCGCGCATCGTGACCGCGTCGAGCGCCGCGCTCACCTCCGGGTTGCGCAGGCTCGGCGGGCTGCGGCTCGGCGGAGACCTGCTTGAGCGCGATCGTGACGGCGGACTCGCCCTCGAACGGCACGCCTCCGGTCAGCAGCTCGTACAGCACCACGCCGATCGCGTACAGGTCCGAGCTCTCGCTGACGGCGTGCCCCTGGGCCTGCTCGGGAGAGAGGTATTGCGCGGTGCCCATGATCGACCCGGTCAGCGTCATGTCGGAGGCGCCGGCGCGGGCGATGCCGAAGTCGGTGACCTTGGCGCGACCCTCCTCGTCGAGGATCACGTTGTGGGGCTTGATGTCGCGGTGGATGATGCCGCGCCGGTGGGCGAAGCGGGCGGCGAGCAGGATCTGCACGACGATGTCGATCGCATCGCCGGGAGACAGCGCGCCGTGCTCGCGCACGATCGCCTTCAGCGAGCGTCCCGGCAGGTACTCCATCGCGATGTAGTAGGTGCCGTCCCACTCGCCGCGATCGAACACGGCGACCACATTGGGGTGGGAGAGCCCGGCGGCGCTGGAGGCCTCGCGGCGGAAGCGCTCGACGAACTCCTGGTCCTCGGCGAAGCGATGGTGCAGCAGCTTGAGCGCGACCTGGCGTCCGAGCAGCGTGTCGTGGGCGAGGTACACGTCGGCCATGCCGCCGGAGCCGAGCCGCTCGGAGACGCGATAGCGCCCGTCGATCAGGGTGCCGGGCTCAACCACTGCGATCCTTTCGGGCCGGGCATCGCGCATGGGAGCCCCCGGCGATAGGCAGGGCCGAGCACGCACCGCGAAGCACACGGGCGCCGTGGGGGCGACGCTCAGCCATGCAGCAGCGCTTCCATGACCTGCCGCGCCACCGGCGCGGCGTACGTGGCGCCCTGTCCGGGGACGCCCTTGAGCGTGACCGCGACCGCGACGGTCGGGTTCTGGGCCGGTGCGAAGGCGATGAACCACACATTGTTGATCGCGGTGCCGAACTGCGTTTCGGCGGTGCCCGTCTTGCCGGCGACCGTGACGCCGGGGATCTGCGCGGAGGCGCCGGTGCCTCCGGGGCTGTAGACGACCGCTTCCATCATCTTCGTGACGCTGGCTGCGGTCGAGGGCTTCATCACCACCGACTGCACCCTGGGGGAGATGCGCTGCACGACATGCCCGTCGGGTTCGACGATCGCGGTCGTTATGTGGGGCACCATCAGCGTGCCGCGATTGGCCACCGCGGCGGCGACCTCGGCCATCTGCAGCGGCGTCACGCTGAGCTTGTCCTGGCCGATGCCCATGCGCCCCACGTCCACATAGGGGCTGGTGGGCGCGATCAGCCGCCCGTCGGGGAGGTACTCGCCGCTGGCTGACATTTCTTCGCCGGGGTAGTCAAGCTGCGGCTTGCGATCGAAGCCGAAGCGGCGCATGTAGCGCGCCATCGTCTGCTTGCCGAGCTGCTCGGCGACCTGCGCGTAGACCGTGTTGACGGAGTGGGCGAGCGCTTCGGTGAGCGTGATCTGCCCGTAGCTCTCGTTGTCGTCGTTTTTGAGCGGCACGCCCGAGACGACCACTTCGTTGCGTCCGCTGAGCGTCGATTCGGGGGTGAAGCGGCCGGTGTCGATCGCGGCGGTCGCGGTCACGACCTTGAATGTCGAGCCGGGCGCGTAGCCGTACTGCACGGCGCGGTTGAGCAGCGGCGAGCCGGGCTCGCCCGTGATCCGCTCGTAGGCAGCTTGCGAGGTCAGCGCGTTCGCATCGAAGCTCGGGGTTGGAGGCCATCACCTCGACCGCACCTGTTTGCGGGCGCAGAGCGACGACCGCGCCCTCGTGTTCGCCGAGCGCGGCGAGCGCCACGCGCTGGGCGGCCGGCTGCAGCGCGGTGAGCACCGTGTCGCCCTGGGAGCTGCGACCCTGGAGCTCATCGAGCACGCTCTGCACGCTCGTGCCGGTTTCGCCGTCCAGCGCGGCGCTGCGGTAGCGCTCCAGGCCGGTCTGGCCGAGCAGTTCGATGTTGGAATACCCGACCGGCGGGGTGAACAGCGCACCGGATGGGTAGACGCGCGTGTAGAAGCCGCCGGAGTGGCGCACGCTGCGCGCGAGCACATCGCCATTGGCGGCAAGGATCTCGCCCCGGTCGATCCGCTCCTGCTCGAGTAGACGCGCGCGCGTTGAGCGCGTTGGTGCGCAGCGAGGACGCTTCGAAGACCGTCCAGCGCGAGGTGAACGCGACGAGCACGGCGAACAGCAGGACCACCAGGCCGTAGAGGCGTACGATCGGACGGTTCACGGCGCACTCAGCTGGCCCAGTTCGAGTTGACGCACCAGTTCGCCCGCGTTGGCTTCGGTGCGCAGGGAATGGTCCAGCAGCGCCTGGCGGCGGGCGGGCGGCAGCGTGGAGGCGCTCACGCCGGAGACGTACTCGGCGGTGTAGAGCTTGACCCCGCCCGGCAGTTCGTAGGGCAGCCCGTTGTACATCGTCACGAGCCCGCGCTGGTTGGTGCCGATGAAGTACACCGACTGCATCGCAGATATCCGGCGCAGAGAAGCAGCCCAAGCACGACGAGCGCGATCAGCGAGCCGCGCCAATGGCGCAGCCCTCGACGCGCGCGCGCACCTCGCGCGGCTTGCGGGGGTCGGGGTCGCCGATGCGCGGACGACGCGGCAGGACCGCGGCCGAACCGCGCGAGCTCGTACTCCGGCGGCAGCGTGACGCTGGGTCGGCGCCCGTGGTGGGGGGGTTGGGTCGTTCCCCCGACGCCAAGTGCGGCCTGTGGCGCTGGCGCGAGGGTGGCAGTGGCTGTGTTTCCGTCGGCCGGAAGCTCGCCGTCGAGCGGCAGATCCTCCAGGCGAAACAGCACGACCGTGATGTTGTCCTTGCCGCCCGCGGCGTTGGCGGCGGCGATCAGCGCCTCGCCGCCGCCGCGGAGAGTGTCGTGCTCGAGCAGCAACTCGAGCAACTCGTGCTCGCCGACCATCGTGGTCAGGCCGTCGCTGCAGATCAGATACAGATCTCCGGCACTTCCCCTGAAGGAGCGCACGTCCACCTCGACTGTCGCCTCCGGGCCGAGCGCCCGCGTTATCACCGAGCGCTGCGGGTGCTCCTCGGCTTCCTCGGGCGTCAGCTTGCCCTCGCGGATCAGCTCGTCGACGAGCGAGTGGTCGTCGGTGAGGCGCAGCAGCTCGCCCGCGCGCAGGCAGTAGGCGCGCGAGTCGCCGACGTGTGCGACCGACACTTCACGCTCGCCGACATAGGCGGCGGTGATGGTGGTGCCCATGCCGGCGTGCTCGGCACTGCGGTGGGAGAGATCGTTGATGTGCGCGTTGGCCTGCTGCACCTGCGCGACGAGACTGCGCTCGACGTCGGAGCTGTCGCCGAGGCCCTCGCGGAAAGCTTCGACCGCGACCCGCGAGGCGACCTCTCCGGCCTGTGCGCCGCCCATGCCGTCGGCGACGACGAACAGCGGCGAGCGGACGAGCAGCGAGTCCTCGTTGGCGCGCCGCTGCAGGCCCGTGTCGGTGCCGCACCAGTGCTCGGCCACGCGCAGCATGGGACACCTTCCGATAGGACCCGCGTCGGTTGGCCACGCGGGCGCGCGGGTGCGCGTGCTGAGCCGGCCACGGACTGATCCCAGGTCAGTCGACCTCGAAGGCGAATTCGGAGTCGCCGATCCGCACACGGTCCCCGGGGTGCAGGGGTCGCGGGCCGTCGAGCAACTCCTCGTTGAGATAGGTGCCGTTTGTGGAGCCGAGATCCTCGATCACGAGTATGTGCCCCTGCTCGTACATGCGCGCGTGGCGTGAGGAGGCGAACGGGTCGTTCAAGCGTATCTCGGCGGTGTCGCCGCGACCGAACACGATATCGCACCCTCCAGGGTGCAGGCCGTCGAGGTCGTAGATCATGCCCGGCTCGTGGCCGGGCGCGCGCTCGACGACCATGCGCGGAGAGCGGTTGCGCAGGTCTGCGGGACCGAACGTGGACGCCGAGTGCAGACCGGTCGCATCCGCCGGCGGCACCCCCGCGTAGCCGGGGCACGATCCGCGCCGGCGGCGCCGACGCCGTTGCCGCGCAGGTCGCGCAGCGCGCTGCGCGACACCCACAGCAGAAAAGGTAGATGACGAGCAGGAAACCGAACTTCAGCATCGCCGACACCGGGGCGAGGCTGGTCATCGGGCGGTGTCGTCCGGTGGGCGGGGGCAGTGCGGTCCAGGGCAGCGTGGCCGGGGGCAGTGCAGTTCCGGTCAGCGCGGCCGGGGGCAGCGCGGCCGGGGGCAGTGCGGTCCAGGGCAGCGTGGCCGGGTGCAGCGTGGCCGGTTGGGGGGCAGGCGGCGGCGGTCATGGGGCGATCTCGAACAGCATCTCAGTGGAGCCCATCTCGAGGCGGTCCCCCGTATGCAGCTCGCGGGGCCCGCGGACGGTTGCGCCGTTTACGCGCACGCCGTTGGTCGATTCGAGGTCTTCGATCGTCCAGACGGCTACCTTCGGGACGCAGCTCGGCGTGGCGCCGCGAGACGCCGGCGTCGTCCAGTACCACGTCGCAGTCGCGGCTGCGGCCGATCGTCGCACCGCGCGGGGGGATCAGCATGCGCCTGCCGGCCAGCACGAGCAGCGCCCTGGGGCGCCGCCGCGCGCCGCCGCGGCGCGCCCGATCGCGTGCAGGCTCGGGTTTTCCGAAGATCATCGTGTTGCCAACCGCGTCCGGCTCCTCGGGATGCTCCGCCAGCGCCTCGCGCGGCCCGCGCGCCGGGCTGCTCGGGCCACCGGCGAGTCGCGCGGCCGGCGGCACGGCAGGCGCCTCGGGGCGTGGGCGATCGAGGCGCTCGTCGGCGGCGGCGTCGATCTTGGCCATTCGCGCTTCGATGCCGAATTCGCCGAGCGCGAGGCGCTCGTCGGTGTGGAACACGATATTCGGGCGGGAGGGCAGCGCCAGATCCTCGCCGCGCGCGTGCTCGAGCAGATAGGCGCACAGCTCGTCGATAACCTCGTGCTCGACGCCCTCGTAGCGCGCCCGGTCCCTGGGGGAGAGCCACACCGAATACTCGTTGGGCGCATACACGCGCGACACCGAGACGGTCGTGTTCTCGTCCATCTCGCGTGCGAGCTTGCGCGCGAGCTCCATCGGACGGACCTCGGTTTTGAACACGCGGCCGAACGTGCCTTCGACGAGGCCGGCGATCATGCTCTCCAGTGTTCTCAGCGGATTCATCGTGGTGGGTCCGACCTCGGTCGGCGTGAGCGTCCGACTCTAGGGGGCAGATGCGACGGGGATGCGCGGATAGCCCGTTCTGGGCTGTCAAATCGGCCCGCGCAGCGCCCGCGCGCAGACGGCAAGCGCACAGCCGACGCCGACGCCCAGCACGGCGCCGCGAGGGGTCGGCTGGGTGTCGTGGGCGAGCAGCGCGCGGCTCAGCAGGGGCGTCGCCGCAAGCAGCGCGAGCGCCCACGCAAACGCGAGCAGCGCATCGAGCGCCGCGTTGCGGCCGCGCACCAGCCACGGCAGGATCGCGGCGGCCAGCGCCCACACCGCCGCGCCGAGCAGCAGCTCGAGCGTGACGGTGCCCGCAAGCACGTGCGTGGCGGCGCTCGCAAGCGAGCCCTCCCAGACGGCGCGCGGCGGCAGTCCGCTCGGCGGACCGACCCACAGGCGCCGGTCGAGCAGCGACTCGGCCAGCGCCAGCCACCAGAAGCCGAGCGCGGCGAGCGCCGCCCGGGCGGGCCAGCGGGCGCGCTGGGCGGCCAGCGCGGGAAAGGCGCCGGCGAGACCCGCGAGGCCGAGCGCGGGCGCAAGCGACGCGGCCAGCCAGCCGGGACCCGAACGCCGCGGCAGAGCCAGGAGCGGGGCGCCGGCGCCAAGCACCAGCAGCGCCAAGCCGGGGCGAGCGGCGGCGGCCTGCCAGGCCGCGAGCGCGAGCACGCAGCCGATCCAGATCGTGCGCGGCAGCGCCACCGGCGCACGCCGGCGAGGGCGCTCGGCATCGCCGTGGGCGTCGGGCGGCATCCCGCGCCGCGCCGTCGCCTCGCGCGGCTGCTCGATCGGGTGCTCATCTCGGGCGAGGAGCGGGCGGCCTCGGCGAGGCCCTCCGGCGGGCGCACGGGCGTCTCCGAAGTGCGCGCCTCGCGCTCGCCTCGCGCGGCGGACGCGACGCGGGCGCAGGGGTGAGCGTCGGGCGCCGCTCGAGCAGATCGGCTGCCAGCGCGGCCGCGAGCGCGCCGTGGAGATCGGCGAGGGTGCCACGACACGCCGGGTCGGGATCGAGCGCGGTGTCGATCGCACGGGTCAGCCTGCGCGGGAGGTCGCGGCGGCGGCGCGCGAGCGCTTCGATCGGCTCGCCGATGCGCCGTGCCGTGGCAGCGGGAGTGCGGCCGCGTATCGGGTTGACGCCTGTGAGCGCCTCGTATAGGACCAGCGCGAGCGAGTACAGGTCGGCGGAGGTCCCGGCCTCGCGGCCCTCGCTCTGCTCGGGGGCCATGTAGGCGAGCGTGCCGAGCACGTCCCCGGTGCGGGTCAGCGCGTCGTCGCCGGCCAATCGCGCACCGCCGAAGTCGGCGAGCTTGGCGGCGGGCGCATGGGCGCGCGAGGGCGTCTCGCGCGCGCAGTCGCCGGGTACGAGCACGTTGTGAGGCTTGACGTCGCGGTGGATGACGCCGCGCGCGTGGGCGTGCTCGAGAGCCTCGCACAGCGACAGTCCGATGTCGAAGATGTCCTCGTCGTCGAGTTCGTCCTCGGCGATCAGCCGAGCGAGCGTGTCGCCGTCGATCAGCTCGGAGATGAGATAGAAGGCGTGCTCGTCGGCGCACGCCTCGTATAGCGAGACGATTGCCGGATGGGCCAGGCGCGCCGTTGCGTGCGCCTCGCGCTTGGCTCGCTCGCGATCCTCCTCGCCGGGCAGCGGAATGCGCTTGACCGCGACCGGTCGATCGAGCGCTTCGTCGTGAGCGCGCCAGACCGTTGCGAAACCGCCTGCGCCAAGGCGCTCGAGCAGTCGATAGCGCTCGAGCAGCAGCTCGCCGCCGCGCCGCCGCCGCTCGTCGGAGACGCGAATGCTGCCTTGCGCGAGGGTCTTGGCGGTGTCCACCGCGTTCGCGTTCGCCGCGGCGAAGCCCTTTCCCTGCCCGGTGTTTGGGCGATCCTGGCGCGAACGAGAACTTGCAATCGTCATTCCGGCTGACGGTGGGGTCATACTGGTGAGCTTCACAACCCCTGCAAGGAGCGATCTTTTGTCGTTCTTCGACGACGAGGACGAGGAGCCGCCGACGACAGTTCGTGCGGCTCCAACCCAACAGCAGCCGCGACCCCAACCGCGCCGGCCGCAGCGGGCGGGCGGATCGGGCTCCGTCGAGCACCACGCGATGATGGTGCGCAGACGGATCGCAGCCGGCATCGGCGTGGTGCTCTTGATCGTGATCGTGCTGCTTGTCAACGGCTGCCTGAAGCGAGGCAAACAGCAGGCGCTGGAAAGCTACAACCAGAGCGTCAACCAGATCGGGCAGGCCTCGGAAACGGAAGTGGCAAAGCCCCTGTTCTCGACGCTCGCGGGCGCGAGCGGCAAGTCGGCGCTGGAAGTCGAGAGCGAAGTCAATCACCTGCGCCTGCGCCAGCAGGAACTCGCCGAACACGCGCAGGCGCTGAGCGTGCCGGGCGAAATGACCTCGGCGCAAAGGGATCTGTTGTTGGCGCTCGACCTGCGCACCGAAGCGATGACGAAGATCGACGCGCTCACCCGCGAAGCGCTCGGCGGGCACGCGCAGACGGCCAGCACGAAGATCGCGGGTGCGATGGAGATATTTCTCGCCTCCGACGTGCTCTACTCGCAGCGAGTTGTGCCGCTCATGCAGCAGGCGCTCGCCGGCGGCGGCGTCAGCGGGCAGAGCACCTCCTCCAGTCGCTTCCTGCCGAATCTCGGCTGGCTGACTCCCTCCACGGTGCAATCGAACATCACGGGCCAGGCGGCAAGCACGGGCACCGCCGTGACGCCCGGCACGCACGGAAGCGCGCTGAAGGGAGTCAGCGTCGGCACCGCCGCGCTCGAACCGGCGCCGGCGGAAAACCATGTCAACGCCGGCACCAGCCCGACGTTTACGGCGATGGTCGAAAACTCGGGTTCCAACCCGCAGACGAACGTCAAGGTCGAAGTTTCGGTGTCGAGCGAAGGCAAGACGCTGAAGGCCTCGCACGTGATCGAAAAGACCGAACCTGGCCAGACCTACAACGCGAACGTGACCGTGAACGGCGTCACGCTCGGAGCGAGCGCGCAGGTGACGGTGTACGTGCTGCCGGTGCCGGGAGAGACGGATGTCGAAAACAACAAGGCCGTCTATCAGGTCGTGTTCGGCAAATAGCAGGAGGGAGCGCTTCGCCGACGTCCGGGGCCGGCGCGCCGCGCGCTCCTTCCCCGCCGATGTCCACCAACGCTCGCCGACCGCGCTAGCCACTAAGTTGTTTCGATGCCCGCCGCCTCATTGACCGATACGCAGGGGATCCTCGCGCTCGGCGCGCTCGCCGTCGCGCTGCTGGCACTGATCGGCTGTGCGATGCTCGCACGCAGCCTACGACGCCTGCGCGCCGCACAGACGCTGGTGCTGGGCGATCGATCGGAGCGGGACCTCGTCGCCCACAGCGCGGTCTTGCAGGAGGCGTTCGAGGCTCTGCAGACGTACTCGGCCGATGTGGCGAGCCGGTTGGACCGTCGCCTGGACGAAGTCGAGGTGGCGCTCGCCGGCGCTGTCTCTCACCATGCGCTGGTCCGCTATGACGCCTACAACGAGCTGTCCGGCCAGCAGTCGGTGTCGATCGCGCTGCTCGACGATCGCCACAGCGGCGTGGTGCTGACGTGCATCCACCATCGCGATCAGGCGCGCGTGTACGCAAAGCAGGTGCACGAGGGGCAGGGCGAGCTCGAGCTCTCGCCCGAGGAGAGCGAGGCGGTGCGGGCTGCGCTCGGCGGCGGACAGGCCGTCGCGGCGGGCGCCGCCGCGGGCGGGCGGCGAAGCGCCGCGCGGGATGGCATCGATGTCCGAGGGTCCTAGCGCTCCGGGCGAAGATCCCGACGCGCTGCCGCGCGCCGGGTACCTGGGCCCGGAGGGAACCTTCAGCGAGGAGGCGCTGCTGGGCAGCCTGGAGCCCGCCGCGGTGAGGCCGGTCGGGCTGGAGACGATCCGCGACGCGGTGATGGCGGTGCAGCGACGCGAGGTGGAGTGGGCGCTCGTGCCGATCGAGAACTCCGTCGAGGGATCGGTGACGGTCACGCTCGACACCCTCGCGGGCGATGCGAGCGACGTGGAGATCGTCGGCGAGACGGTTTTGCCGGTGCGCCACTATCTGATCGCGCGCGAACCTCTGGCGCTCGCGCAGATCCAGACAATCGTCTCTCACCCGCACGTGCCCGGCCAGTGCTCTCGGTTCCTGCGCGGGCAGGTTCCCCAGGCGCGGATCGTGGCGGCCACGTCGACGGCGGAGGCGGTGCGACTCGTGAGCGTCCGCGAGGACGAGGGGTGGGCGGCGATCGGGACGCGCCTGGCGGCCGAGCTGTACGGGTGTACGACGATCGCCGAGGAGATCCAGGATCGCCGCGACAACGAGACGCGGTTCGTGTGGCTGGCCCGCGCGGACTCCTCGCTGGGCTCGCCGCCGCTGCGCGTGGCGTACGCCGAGCACGGCAAGACTTCGCTGGTGTTTTGGGGCGCGGGCGCGGATCGGGCGGGTTGGCTGGTGCTCTGCCTCGACGAGTTTGCGCGGCGCGATATCAACCTGACGAAGATCGAGTCGCGGCCGATGCGCGAGCGGCTCGGTCACTACATGTTCTTCGTCGATCTCGAAGGCATGCTCGCCGAGGAGGCGGTCGGCGAAGCGCTTGCGGGTCTGCGCGCGAGGTGCGAAGAGGTCCGCGTACTCGGGTCCTATCCGGTGGCTTGAACGACGTCGCGGGCGGTTCCGCCGGACTGCTCCCGGCGCGTCGTCGCGACCGACTCGCCGGCTCAGGCCGGGTGCAGCGACAACGGGCGGGCGGGCGGCTCGCTACACTGCGGCGCTGAAGATGGAAAGCACGGCGCCCACAGAGCCAGTGGGGTCCGTGCCGCCGTCAGAGCACCAGCGGCACGGACCGAACCCATCGTCGAATTCGACGATGGGTGGCCGGGTGCTCGTCCTGAACGCCACATATGAGCCGATCAACGTGTGCTCGGTGCGCCGCGCGGTGGTGCTGCTGCTCAAGGAGAAGGCGGAGCTGATCGAGCGCGGGCTGTGGGAGCTGCACTCGGAGACCTCGACGCTCGCGCGTCCCGTGGTGATTCGACTCGTCAGCTATGTGCACGTGCCGCGCGACACCCATCGGCGCAAGATCACCCGCCGGGCGGTGTTTGCCCGCGACGGGTGGATGTGCCAGTACTGCGGGTCGCGCTCGAACCTGACGGTCGACCATGTGATTCCGCGCTCCAAGGGCGGGACCTCGAGCTGGGAGAACATCGTGGCGTCGTGTGCGCCCTGCAACCGGCGCAAGGGCGACATGCTGCCCCGCCAGGCGGGTATGCACCCGCGTCACAAGCCGCGCACGCCACGGGCTGAGATCTTCATCCACGTCGCCAGCCCGACGATTCCGGCTGCGTGGCGGCAGTACCTGCCCGCCGCCGCCTGAGGATCGAGAGTCTGTCCAGACTCTAAACACGAGGGGCGCCCTCGACCAGGCGCCCCTCGCTTGCGACTGTGCTGGACACGATCGCGCAGATTTCGCATTGTCGGGCGCGCCAGATTGCGCGGGCGCGACGACGCTGCGGGCCGGAGGGACAAGTCCGGCGACCTACGCGATGGTGGCCCGGGTTGGAATCCGCTAGGCGGGTCCAGCCGAGTGCTTCGGCCTAACGGCCGGCCACCTCCAGAGTCCCGCAAATACTGTCAGCCAACGTAGGACCACCTCCTTTCTCTGGTCCCTCAAATGTAGCGGACCGAGCCGACGATGTGGGCGGTGGGCGCGAGCGCCTCTATGCGTCGGGCTTGGCGGGCTCTGCCGGATCGGTCGGCGACACGGGTGGCGGCGTCGCATCTGCGAGTGGCAGCCCCTCCTGCGCGCCCTGCGCGTCCGGGTCCTCGCCGCTGTCCACCACAAGCGCCACGGCGCTGACGACGTCGTCCGCCTTGAGGTTCATGACTCGCACGCCGGTCGCCGAGCGGCCCTGCTGGGAGATCCCGCCGGCGGAGGTTCGCTGGACCATGCCGCCGACGCTGATGAACACGAGCTCGTGGTGCTCTCTGACGACGAGCGCGCCGGCGAGCGCGCCCTTCTGCTCGGTCAGGCCGATCGTCTTTACGCCCTTGGCACCACGGTTGGTCTTGCGGTACTGGCTGATCTGTGTGCGCTTGCCGTAACCGTTCTCCGTGACGACCAGCAGGTCCATGTCGTCGCGGGCCACGTCCATCGCGATGACTTCGCCCTCCTCGCCGACGTCCATCCCGCGCACGCCGGTGGTGTCGCGACCCATCGAGCGCGCGTCGGACTCGGCGAAGCGCACGGTCAGCCCGGCACGGGAAACCATGATGATCTCATCGCCCTCGTCCACACCGCGGACCGCCAGCAGCTCGTCGTCGTCGCGGATGTTGATCGCGATGATCCCGTCAGCCTTGATCGGCGTGTTGTAGGCGGTCAGCTCGGTCTTCTTGATCGTGCCGCCCGAGGTCGCGAACACGAGATACTTCGTCTCGCTGAAGTCGCGCGTGGAGAGCACCGCCTGCACGCGCTCCCCCTCGCGCAGCGGCAGCACGTTGACCAGCGCGCGGCCCTTGGCGGTGCGCGAGGCCTCGGGCAGTTCATAGACCTTCGAGCGGTACACCTTGCCGCGGTTGGTGAAGAACAGCAGGTAGTCGTGGGTGGAGCAGATGAACAGGTGCTCGATGAAGTCGCCGTCCTTCATGTCCATGCCGGTGATGCCGCGCCCGCCGCGCTGCTGCTGGCGGTAGGTCGCCAGCGGCAGCGACTTGATGTAGCCGGTGTTGGTGATCGTGATGACCATCTGCTGGTCGGCGATCAGATCCTCGATGTCGATCTCGTCCTCGGAGTGGCTGAGCTCCGTGCGCCGCTCGTCGCCGAAGCGCTCTGAGATCTCGGCGAGCTCCTCCTTGATGACGGCGAGCACTCGCTGCTCGTCGCCGAGGATCGAGCGCAACTCGGCGATCCGCTCGGTCACGTCGGCGTGCTCCTGCTTGATCGAATCGGCCTCGAGCGCCGTCAGCTGGGAGAGGCGCAGGTCGAGGATCGCGGTCGCCTGGATCGGGCTGAGCGCGAAGCGCTCGACGAGCTGTTCGCGGGCTGCTTCGCGGTCGCGCGAGGCGCGGATCAGCTCGATGATCGCGTCGAGGTTCTCCAGGGCGATCAGCAGTCCCTGCAGGATGTGCGCGCGGGCCTCCTTCTCGGCCAGCTCGTGCTTGGTGCGCCGGACGATCACCTCGCGCTGATGGGTCACGTAGTTGTGGATCACGGCGCGCAGGTTCAGCGTGCGCGGAACGTTGTCCACGAGCGCGACCATGTTCACGCCGAAGGTGCTCTGCATCGAGGTGTGCTTGTAGAGCTTGTTGAGCACGACCTTGGGGATCGCGTCGCGCTTGAGCTCGATCACCAGCCGCATCCCGCGCTTGTCGGACTCGTCGCGCAGGTCGGAGATCTCGGGGATCTTCTTCTCGTGCACGAGGTCGGCGATCTTCTGGATCAACCCGCCCTCGCCGCCCTTCTTGACCATGAACGGCAGCTCGGTGACGACGATCGCCTCCTTGCCCTGCTTGAGCGGCTCGATGTGCGCCCTGGCCTGCACGCGGACTCTCCCGCGGCCGGTCTCGTAGGCGTCGCGGATGCCGGCGCGGCCGAGGATCACGCCGCCGGTCGGGAAGTCCGGGCCCTTGACGTGCGCCATCAAGCCCTCGACGTCGATATCGGGATCCTCGATGTAGGCGATTGTCGCGTCGATCACCTCGCGCAGGTTGTGCGGCGGAATGTTGGTGGCCATCCCGACCGCGATGCCGGAGGAGCCGTTGACGAGCAGGTTCGGGAAGCGCGCCGGCAGCACGAGCGGTTCCTGGCGCGAGCCGTCGTAGTTGGGCGCGAAGTCGACCGTGTCCATGTCGAGGTCGCGCAGCATCTCGGTTGCGATGCGGGCGAGGCGAGCCTCGGTGTAGCGCATCGCGGCCGCCGGATCGTCGTCGACCGAGCCGAAGTTGCCCTGGCCGTCGACCAGCTCGTAGCGCATCGAGAAGTCCTGGGCCATGCGCACGAGCGCGTCGTAGATGGCGCTGTCGCCGTGCGGGTGGTACTTGCCCATCACCTCGCCGACGACCAGCGCGCACTTGGAGTAGGAGCGGGTCGGGCCGAGGCCGAGCTCGTTCATCGCATACAGCACGCGCCGGTGTACCGGCTTCAGGCCGTCGCGCACGTCGGGAAGCGCGCGCCCGACGATCACCGACATCGCGTAGTCGAGGTACGCGGTGCGCATCTCCTCCTCCAGAGCGCGCGGTTCGATATTGCCGCCGCTCAGCGTGTCCTGGGTCGCCATCGCTCAGACGTCCAGGTTCGCGACGGCTCGCGCGTTGTCCTCGATGAAGGCGCGCCGCGGCTCGACCTGGTCGCCCATCAGCATCGAGAAGATGCGGTCGGCGGCGGCCGCGTCCTCGAGCGTCACCTGGGCGAGCGTGCGGGAGGCGGGATCCATCGTAGTTTCGGCGAGCTGCTCGGCGTTCATCTCTCCCAGGCCCTTGAAGCGCTGCAGCTTGACGCCCTTCTGCACGACGGCCATGACCGCCTCGCGGAGAGCCTCGAAGGAGGGTGCGGTCTCGCGCGCGTCGCCGAGGCGCACATCGAACGCGGGCGTGCCGGCCAGCTCGATCAGCTTGGAATGCACGCGAGCGAGCTGGCGGTACTCCTGCGACTCGAACAGTCCGCGCTGGATGCGATGCGTGCGCGCGAATCCCGTGCTGGCTTCGATCGCCTTGACGCGCAGCTCCCGCTCGTCCTGGGAGAGCAGCTCGGTGGCGTGCGTCTCACCCTCGAGGCCCTCGCGGCCCAGCAGCTCGATCGCGTCCTCGGCGTTCATGACCTGCTCGCCGAGCAGCGCCGACTCCTCCAGGAACTGGACCATCTCGTGACCGTGAGCGGCACGCAGCGAGGAGGCCCAGCCTTCGTATTCCTTGAGGCGACGGGTGAAGCTCTGCCAGCGGGCCTCGGTGAGCTTGAACTGGGTGCCGTGGCGGTCGAACACGGACAGCTTCTCCCACTTGTCGGCGAGGAGGATGTCCTCCAGCTCGTGCTCCTTCTCGATGTAGCGCTCGCGGCTGCCCTGCTTGATCTTGTAAAGCGGAGGCTTGGCGATGTAGACGTATCCCGCCTCGATCAGCTCCTGCATCTCGCGAAACAGCAACGTCAGGGCGAGCGTGCGGATGTGCGCGCCGTCCACGTCGGCGTCGGTCATCAGGATCACCTTGTGGTAGCGCGCGTTCTCGAGGTTGAACTCGTCGCGCACACCGGTGCCGATCGCCGTTATCAGCGCTTGGATCTCGGTGTTCTGAAGCACCTTGTCGATGCGCGACTTCTCGACGTTGAGGATCTTTCCGCGCAGGGGCAGCACCGCCTGGGTGTTGCGGTCGCGGCCCTGCTTGGCCGAGCCGCCGGCGGAGTCGCCCTCGACCACAAACAGCTCCGCGAGGCTGGGGTCCTTGACCGAGCAGTCGGCGAGCTTGCCGGGCAGCGTGGAGTTCTCGAGCGCCGACTTGCGTCTGGTCAAGTCGCGCGCCTTGCGCGCGGCGTCGCGGGCGCGCTGCGCCTGAACCGCCTTGACGATCACCGCGCGGGCCTCGCTCGGATTCTCCTCGAGGAACTCGCCGAGGCCCGCGTTGACGATCGACTCGACAAAGCCCGCCATGCCGGGGTTTCCGAGCTTTGTCTTGGTTTGGCCCTCGAATTGGGGGTCGCGCAGCTTGACCGAGATCACGGCTGTCAAGCCCTCCCGGACGTCCTCGCCGGAGAGGTTGTCCTCCTTCTCCTTGAGCAGGCCGTGATCGCGCGCGTACTTGTTGAGGGTGCGGGTCAGCGCCGAGCGGAAGCCCGACATGTGCGAGCCGCCCTCGCGCGTGTTTATGTTGTTGGCAAACGAGTGGATCGACTCCTGGTAGGAGGAGTTCCACTGCATCGCCACCTCGACCGCGCCCTCCTCGCTCTCGCCGGAGAAGAACACGACCTTGCGGTGCACCGTGTCCTTGTTTTCGTTGAGATAGGAGACGAAGTCCTCGATCCCCCCCTCGTAGCGGAACTCGGCGGCATGCCCCTCGGCACGCTCGTCGACGATCGATATCTTCAGACCACGGGTGAGGAAGGCCGTCTCGCGAAGTCGCTCCTCCAGCGTGTGGAAGTCGAACTCGAGCGACTCGAAGATGTCCGCGTCCGGCAGGAACGTGACGATCGTCCCGGTGGCGGAGCCGGCCGGCAGCTTCTCGCCTCGTTTCAGCTCCTCCTGGGGCGCACCGCGCGCATACTCCTGAGAGAACGCGTAGCCGTCTCGGCGGATCTCCACGAGCAGGCGCTCTGACAGAGCGTTTACAACCGACACCCCGACGCCGTGCAGTCCGCCGGAGACCTTGTAGCCGCCTCCGTCGCCGAACTTGCCGCCGGAGTGAAGTACGGTGAGGACGACCTCGACCGCCGGTCGACCCTCCTTCTCGTGCATCGCGACGGGAATGCCGCGGCCGTTGTCGACGACCGTGATCGAATTGTCGGGGTGGATCGCTACGGACACCTCGCTGCAGAAACCGGCGAGCGCCTCGTCCACCGAGTTGTCCACAACCTCGTACACGAGGTGGTGCAAGCCCATGACGCCAGTGGAGCCGATGTACATGCCGGGCCGCTTGCGAACAGCCTCCAGGCCCTCCAGTACGGTGATGTCCTGTGCGTCGTAGCTGGCGTCGCCCCCCATGATCGGGTTGGTGTCGCCGCCGCTGGCGGCAGGCTTGGGTTGCGAGCTTGAGGTGTCGGTCGCCAATAGTCCTCCGATGACGCGAGAACGCCCCGGCAGCCGGGTTCTCTAGACCTCGGTCCGGGGCGCAGATGATGTTGGCATAACCATAGCACAGAGACCCCCCGCAACCGTACTTGCCGCCAGGCGGAAAGTCCTGCAAATAAGCCAAAACGGGGCACCTACAGGGTACTCGTGCGATGTCGGCGAGAGTGCCTCGGCAGCCGACTCGCGACGTCGCGGCTGGGCGCCTCAGCCGACGCGGCAGCGGAGCCTGTCGATGCGCCCGTCGCCAAGCGCTCGATTCAGGCCGCGGACGAGCTCGGGACCCATGAGATCGAGCTCTGCGGCCCACACCGAATCGGTGCAGGAAACGGTCAGCACGCCGTCGCGCTCGGCGGTGGGGCGGCCTGCCTGCGCCACCGCGGCGCCCACCGTCTGAGCCCAGATCTGCTGCACATGCGCGAGCGTCGTCGCCGGCGCCAGTCCTGTTGTCAGGTCCTCGAGCGCGAGCGAAAGCCGTCTGGGGGCGGGGCGGCTCATGCGGCCATCGCCTCCTGCAGGATCGTCCCGGCACGGACGCGCAGACGCATAACCGAGCTGTCGCCGGCGCCGGGCACGTGGGCGAGGTCGGTGGTGGCGAGGACGCTCTGCCCGCCCGCGCCGAGCTCGTTGGAGAGCAGCTCGCGGCGAGAGGAGTCCAGCTCGCTCATGACGTCGTCGAGCAACATCAACGGGACGCGATCGCGCTGGTGCGCCAGTACCGCGCGCTCGGCGAGCAGCAGGGCGAGCAGGGCAAGGCGCTGCTCGCCCTGCGAGCCGTAGGAGCGCAGCTCGCGGCCATCGCGGAGGATCGCAAGCTCGTCTCGATGCGGACCGTGAGTCGAGAAACCGCGTTCGAGGTCGCGGGGCAAACGCTGCTGCAGCTCGGCGACGAACCCCTCGACCGTGCGCGCCGGCGAGCGCGGACGATATTCGACGTGCGCCTCGCCGCTCAAGCCCAGTTGGCGGGCGCGCAGGGCAAACGGCTCGGCGAGCAGGGATACGACCTCCTCTCGGTGTTCTCGCAGGGCAAGCGCGTGACGCGCGAGCTCCAGATCCCAGGTTGGCAGTGTCGCGCGAGAGGCCTTGGAGGAGCGTATGCCGGCGATCAGGGCATTCCGCTGCGCCAGCGCCCGCGAATAGTCGCGTCGCGTCGCCGAGCGAGGCGGCCACAGCGCTCCCAGAAGCCGATCCAGGTGCGCCCGGCGCAGCGCCGGCGCACCCTTCACCAAATCGAGGCGATCGGGGGAGAACACACTCACAAGCGGCCTTTGCTCGACGTCCGCCAGGTGCTCCACGGAGGCGCCGTCAACCGCCATCCGCTTCGGGGCGCCGGGCTGAAAGCCCACGGTCAGCTCATGGTCGCGCCCGTCGGCGCTGAGGCGCACAGCGACGCGAGCGGCCTGCGCGCCGAAGCGAACCAGCTCACGCTCGGCGCGGGTTCGCTGCGAGTGGCCGGTGCAACCGAAATAGAGCGCCTCCAACAGGTTCGACTTGCCGGCGCCATTGGCACCGTGAACCACCGTCAGGCCATCGCCCAGATGGGCTTCCGCGCGTGCGTAGGTGCGAAAGTCGCGCAGGTGCACACTGACGACCCGCACGTCACTCCCCCGCCAACCCTCAGGCGTTCAGGCGGATCGGCATGATGAGATACACGAATCGGCCACCGTCGGGAGACTCGATGAGGCCGGGACGCAGCGGACTGATCAGCTTCAGCACCAGCTCGTCGGACTCGACGCTTTCAAGCCCATCCCGCAAAAACTCCGGGTTGAAGCCGATCTCGAAAGGCTCGCCGGAGAACGGCACCGGCAGCGCCTCGCTCGCCTCGCCGATATCCGGGGTTTGCGCTGACACCGTCAGCTCGCCCTCCGCAAAGCTGAGGCGCAGCGGCGCGTTCTTCTGCGCAAGCAGGCTGACACGCCGGACGACGTCGGTTATCTCAGAGCTCGACAGTCGCAACTCGTGCTCGACCGACTCCGGCAGCAGCTGGCGATAGTTCGGGAACTGGCCGTCGATCAACCTGGAGGAGAGCACGATCTGGCCGATCTCGAAGATGACCTGGTTCTGGCCCAGCCCGACCGTCAGATCGTGCTCTTCGCCGGCCTGCGCGACGCGTGCCAGCTCCTGCAACGCGCGGGCCGGCACATTCGCCTCGATGGCCCCGTCCAGCGCGGACTCCAACGTCGCGTGCTTGACGCTGAGTCTGTAGGAGTCGGTTGCGACCATCGTCAGCTCCTGGCCGCTGGCGGAAATCAGCACGCCGGTGAGCACAGGCCGCGTCTCGTCTTTGGAGGCCGACCGTGCCACCTGCAGGGCCGTGTCGACGAAAACCTGCATCGGCAGCTTCATCCCGCTGGCGAGATCCGGAGTGGGCAGCTCCGGGAAGTCCTCGGCGCGCAGCGTCCGCAGATGGAACTTCGCCGGGCCGGATATCAACTCGATGTCCTGCTCGGCGGGGCGGAGCTCGAGCGTGACCGTCTCGGCCGGCAGCGAACGGACCACTTCGAGCAGTAGACGCGCCGGCAGCACCGCAACGCCGGGTTGAACGATTTCGCCGGCGAGGGGCACCTTCAGACCGACCTCCATATCGGTTGCCAGCAGCATCGGCGTCTCGCCGGTGGCCGAGATAAGAACTCCCGAGAGGGCCTGTACGGATGACCGTGAGGATGCCACCCGTGTGGTTGTCTGCAGCTGAGCCAGCAACTCATCGGTCG
This sequence comes from uncultured Solirubrobacterales bacterium, assembly GCA_963831995.1. Classification (GTDB taxonomy): domain Bacteria; phylum Actinomycetota; class Thermoleophilia; order Solirubrobacterales; family Solirubrobacteraceae; genus Palsa-744. The sequence continues at coordinate 717,127 of CAWHSI010000005.1, forward strand.
AGAGGGAGAGCTTCACGTGTGCACCTTATTGAGTCTCATAGGGTTAGTAGGAGCTGTGGGGTTGTGAATTGGCGGTGGTTACAGGGAATCGGCCGGCGTGGTCTGTGGCGTAGCTGTGGAGGGCTGACAGTGTCTCAAGCGCGCCGGTCATCAGGCTCGCGAGCTGAGGCGCGCTCGCAGTTCTTCGACGATCGCGCGTGAGGAGGGGTTCGCGGCGATGCGCTGCTCTGTTCGCCGCCATGCGTGCAGGACGGTCGTGTGGTCGCGCCCGCCGAACTCTCGGCCAATCGCTGGGAGGGACTCCCGCGTGAGCTCTCGCGCGAGGTACATGGCCACCTGACGCGGCCATGCGATGCGCGCCGTGCGCGCGGGTGAGAGAAGCTCCTCCGGTGAGAGCCCGAACTGCTCGCAGGCGGCCGCCTTGATCTCGGCGATGGAGCGAACTCTCGGCTCGGGTCTGGGGTAGAGGCCGTCGAGCACCTCTGTGGCCAGCTCGACCGTCAGGGGGCGACCGGTGAGCGAGCTGAAGGCGACGACTCGAATCAGGGCTCCCTCGAGCGCGCGGACATTGACGTCGATGCGCTGTGCGATCGCGTCCAGGGCTCGCGAGTCGGCGAGTTCGATGCCGTCGTGCTGTGCACGCTTGCGCAGGATCGCGAGTCTGGTCGAGAGGTCGGGTGGGCGGACGTCCGCGACCAGCCCCGATTGGAAGCGCTCTCGAAGTCGATCTTCGAGCGCCTGCAAGTCGCTGGGCGGTCGATCGGAGCTCAGCACGATCTGGCTGCCGGCGTCGTAGAGGTCGTTGAAGGTGTGGAAGAACTCCTCCTCGGTTCGCGTCTTGCGCTCGAGGAACTGGACATCGTCGATGAGAAGTACGTCCACGTGGCGAAAGCTGGCCTTGAAGCTGCTCAGACGATCCGAGCCGAGCGCTCTGAGGAAATCGTTGGTGAAGGCCTCGCCGGTCGTGCTGCGCACGGTCAATGCGGGGTTGTAGGTCGCGATGTAGGTCGCGATCGAGCGCAGCAGGTGGGTCTTGCCGACGCCGGGGGGTCCGCAGATGAAGAGCGGGTTGTACGCGTGGGCGGGAAGCTCGCTGACGGCGAGCGCAGCGGCGTGGGCCAGGCGGTTGCAGTCGCCGATCACGAACTGGTCGAAGGTGAGCTTTGGGTTGCCGCCCGCGCTGTGGACAGCCTGTGGAGGGGGTGTGGAGGTGTCTGGGGATGTCGGGCGAGCGTTGCTCGTGTGCTCGCGCCCGCCCGGCGCCATCGCCACGATGTCGAGCGTGACGTCGGGGCCGAGCACCGCGGCAACGCAGGCTTGCAGCGTTCTCGCAAAGCGCTCCCTGACCCATCCGCACGTCTGCTCCGGAGCGCGCACTAGCAGACGGTCGTCAGTCAGCTCCACGGGCTCCAGCGGCTCCAGCCAGATCCGATAGACGGGATCGTCGATCGTCTGGGAGAGCTCGGCTCTCACCTCTGACCAGACGCGATCGAGCTGGGTGGCGGCAGCGATGACCTGCTCCTTGTGGGAGAAGACGGGCGGAAATCATTTGTTTGGGGCCCGCGGAGAGCCCGGTCAGACGAATATATCCGAGCCCGCTCCTTTGCGCCGCCACCACCACTCGGCTCACCGCAAATGGCGAGAAATTCCGTTGCCGGGATCGGTCGAGGGGCAGCGATGGCCTCAGCAGCGACCCTGGAGGGTGTCTATACTTGCGTGCCTGGCGCAAGCCGGTCTGCCGCGGCCGGCTCTGGCGTTGCGGTCGCGACAGGAAAACGAACGCGGCCGGAGAACATCGATCATGAAGCGCACTTATCAGCCGAAGAAACGCAAGCGAGCCCGCACCCATGGGTTTCGCGCCCGTATGCGCACCCGCGCGGGAAGGCTCACGCTCAAGCGCCGGCGCAGCAAGGGACGCAAGCGCCTGTCCACATAGCCGTGGGCACGCGATGATGGCGCCAGCACCTCGCCGAGGCCGCCGCCTGTCGCGCAGCGCCGAGTTCGAGCGGGTGTACCGCCAGGGACGGTCGGTATCGAACCGCCACCTGGTGCTCTACTTCTTTGCCAATCAGTCGGTCGAGCGGCCGCGCCTCGGGTTGTCGGTGTCGCGCAAGGTCGGCGGTGCCGTCGAGCGCAACCATGTCAAGCGCCTGCTGCGCGAGTCCTTCGACGGGGTGCTGGGCGAACTGAGGCCGGGTCACGACGTGGTCGTCGTCGCGCGGCCCGAGGCACGAGAGCTGGCCGAGCGTGAGGGACTCGCCGGGGTCGCCCGCGAGCTCGCCGATCTACTCGACCGAGCCGGCCTGCGCCGGCAGGAGGCGAGCGCCCATGAGGGTTGACCGCGCGCTTCGTGGGGTTGTGCTGGCGCCGGTGGTTCTCTACCAGCGACTGGTCTCCCCGGCGCTGCCGCGGCGCTGCAAGTACGAGCCGACGTGCTCTCGATACGCGGTACAGGCTGTGCGCGAGTACGGCATACTGAGGGGCCTCGTGCTTGCCGCATGGCGGTTGCTCAGGTGCAATCCGTGGAGCCACGGCGGGTTTGACCCGGTCGAGGCTCAGCGGCTGTTCGGGATCGGCCAGCGGCGCGCGGGCCGGGTCGCTCGAACGTCCCCGTCTCCAGCCCCACACGATCGATAACCGGTAGGGCAGCTCCCAGAATGTTCATCTCCGCAAACATCATCGAGGAAGCCTTTTCGCCGCTGATAAGCGTGTTCCAGTCGATCCTGGTGTTCATCCACAACCATCTCGTGGGCACCAGCTGGGGTTTGGCGATCGTCGGGTTGACGGTGCTGATACGCGCCGTGCTCGTGCCGCTGACGCTGAAGCAGTTCCGCTCGATGCAGGAACTGCAGCGCCTGGCGCCTGAGTTGAAGGCTCTCCAGGAGAAGTACAAGGACGACAAGCAGCGCCAGCAGCAGGAGATCATGAACTTCTATCGGGAGCACAAAGTCAACCCGTTTGCCTCGTGCCTACCGCTGTTGCTGCAGCTGCCGGTGTTCATCTCGCTGTTCTACATGCTCCGCACCGACCTGAAGAAGCACATTTGCGGCAGCGCACTGATCTCCCACTACAACGCGCTGCACCACACGACGGTCTTGACGTTTGCGAAGCTGCCGACCAAATACGTCGAACAGACCGGCTGCCAGACCGTTGCCCCGGGCTCGGCCAAGTTCCTGTTCATACCGGACATCACCGCGAAGGCGACGGGTATAGCGCTTGTCGTGCTGCTGGTGCTCTACGTGGGCTCGCAGCTTGCCTCGACGATGCTCATGTCCGCGTCGGCCGACCCAACTCAGCGACGTCTGATGATGGCGCTGCCGGTGCTCTTCGTGATCGTGCTCTACAAATACCCGGCCGGGTTGCTTGTGTACTGGATCACCACGAACCTGTGGACGGTCGGGCAGGGCTACTTCGTCAGGCGCAGCTTCGGACCGCCGCCGACCGTGAAGGTCGGAGGGGATGGAACGCCGGGCGGTGCTGCCGGCGCGGCCAACGGCAAGCCGCCCGATTCGAGCGGTCCGCGAGGTGCGCCCGCGCTAGCCGGGGTCGCCGCCGGCGGCACTCCGCCCCCTCCGCCGCGCAAGAAGAAGAAGCGCTCCGGTCGGCGACGATGAGCCAGGTCGAGGAGCAGGTGGAGACGGCGGGCGAGGACCCCGAGGGAGTTCTGCGAGAGCTTCTGGAGGAGATCCTCGACAGCTTTGGACTCGACGCCGACGTGCGGATCGAGCGGTCGGAGGGTGTCTTGAGGGGTTTGCTCGAGGGGGAGGACGTCGGATTGCTGATCGGCCATCGCGGCCAAACGATCGATGCCATCCAGCACCTCGCGCAGCGCATCGTCTTTCGCGGCGGCTCCCCCGATGCGCGCGTGACGATCGACGCCGGCGGATATCGAGAGCGTCGCGCGGAGGTTCTGCGCTCGATCGCGCTGGACGCGGCTGAGGAGTCGCTGCGCTCCGGCGAGGCGGTCGAGCTGGACCCGATGCCGGCATCGGAGCGGCGGATCGTCCATGAATACCTGCGCGAACGCGACGATGTGCAGACCCACAGCGAGGGCGAAGAGCCCGAGCGGTATCTCGTCGTCGAGCCGCCCGCCGAGGCGTAGCAGACAATAAGCAGCGTTTCACGTTTTACACGGTGCTCGCGGTCGCGACATGAGAGACACGCACCCCGGCCTACTCGCCCGACATGAACAGTCGAGCGGACGCGAGATCCAAGAGCTTGCACGGCGCTATGCGCTACAACCGCCCGCGCCCGCCCAGATGACGGCGATTCTCGCGGCGCTCGACACCGACGACCGTGCCCCGACGACCGTGCGCCGACCGGGGGAGGCGATCGATGTGCACTTGGCCGACTCGCTGGTGGCGCTCGAGCTCGATGCCGTCGGCTCCGCCTCGCGCCTCGCGGACATCGGGACCGGCGCCGGCTTCCCGGGTCTGGCGCTGGCGCTGGCATTGCCGCGCAGCGAGGTGCGGCTCGTCGAGAGTCAAAGCAGGAAGTGCCAATTCTTGCGTCGAGCGATAGCGGCGGCGGGGATCGACAACGCCGCCGTGATCGAGCGCAGGGTCGAGGAGTGGCGGGAGGGCTTCGGCGCCCACGACGCGGTTCTGGCCCGCGCCCTCGCGCCCGCTCCCGTCGTGCTTGAGTACGCGGCGCCATTGCTGGCTCGTGGAGGCGTTCTCGTCGATTGGCGAGGGCGCAGGGATGCGCAGGAGGAGGAGGCCGCGCGTACGGCAGCCGGCCTGCTCGGGCTGCGACTCGTGGAGATACGCAGCGTGCATCCGTTTGGAGGCGCCCGCGACCGTCACCTGCACGTCTACTCGAAGGTGCACGACACGCCGGAGAGGTTTCCTCGTCGCGCCGGAATGGCCCGCAAGCGGCCGCTGGCGGCGTGAGGCCGGCGTTGAGAGGCTCCGGTGCATCCGGGGCCTGGCCTTGCTCCGACCGCAAACAGCGCTAGCGTGGCTGCGACGATGGGCAAGATTTACGCGATCGCCAATCAAAAGGGGGGCGTGGGGAAGACCACCACGGCCGTCAACGTCGCGGCCTGCATTGCCGAGGCGGGTTATGGGACTCTTCTGGTCGATGTCGATCCGCAGGCCAATGCCACGGTGGGGCTGGGTGCGTCGCGAGCGCAAGCGCCGGGTCTGTATGAGGTGATAACCGAGCAGAGCACGGCGCTCGAGGCGCTCGTCGAGAGCCCGATCGAGTCCCTGAAGTTGCTGCCCGCCGGGCCGGGATTGGCGGGTGCAAACGTGGAGCTTCCGCGCCTGGACGGCTTCGAGCGGCGGCTGAAGGAGGCGATCGAGCCGCTCAGGGACCGGTTCGAGTACATCGTGCTCGACTGTCCGCCCTCGCTCGGTCCGCTGACCGTGAGCGCGCTCGTTGCCGCCGACCGTGTGATCGTGCCCGTTCAGACCGAGTATTTCGCCCTGGAGGGGCTTGCCGGGTTGTTGGACACGTTGGCGCTTGTGCAACGCGAGCTCAACCCGAGGCTAACGGTGGCTGGAATGTTGCTGACGATGCACGACAGTCGCACGCGTCTTGGGAGAGACGTGGAGCGCGAGGTGCGCGAGCACTTCTCCGATCTGGTCTTCGACACGGTGATTCCACGCAACGTGAGGGTCGGCGAGGCGCCGAGCTATGGACTTCCCGTTACCCACCATGACCCGCACAGCGCGGGAGCGGAGGCGTACTTCGAGTTGGCCAAGGAGGTTGCTGCCCGTGGCTAGGCCCAAGCCCGGCATGGGTCGCGGTCTCGAGGCGATCCTGTCCGTTTCGAGCGAGACGCGAGTCGGCGGGGAACTGCGCCAGCTCCCCGTCGAGCTGATCGCCCCCAATCCACGGCAGCCCCGCAAGCACTTCGATGAGGACTCTCTGAACGCGCTGGCGGGCTCGCTCTCAGAGCGCGGCGTGCTGCAGCCCGTGCTTGTGAGGCCCAATCCCGACGGAACCTATGAGCTGGTCGCCGGCGAGCGTCGCTGGCGTGCCTCTCAGATCGCCGGGCTGACCGAGATCCCGGCGCTCGTGCGCCCCCGCGACGACGCCGCGACGCTCGAGCTGGCGTTGATCGAGAACATGGCGCGCGAGGACCTCAATCCGATCGAGGAGGCCCGTGCGTGCGCGGCACTGGTCGAGGAGCTGGGATTGACGCGCGAGGAGGTGGGTCGCCGCGTCGGGCGCAGTCGCGTGGCCGTGTCGAACCTCTTGCGACTACTTGACCTGCCCGACGAGGCGATCGAGCTGCTCGAGCGCGAGCAGCTCAGCGAGGGCCACGGACGGGCGCTGCTGCTGGCCGGGGACCACAGCGTGCGGCGTCGCCTCGCGCGGGACGCCGCACGCGAGGGGTGGTCGGTGCGCGTGGTGGAAGCGCGCGCGCGCGAGGCGGACAGGGAGCGGTCTGGCCAGCCGAAGAGGCGCTCCAGCCCCAGCAATGGCGGGATGCACCCCGATCAGCAGGAGGCGGCGTCGGCAATCGCGACCACGCTCGAAGAGTTGCTGGGCGCCGAGGTGAGGGTGCGTGCCGATAAGAGCGGATATCGCGCCGAGCTGTCTTTTGCCAGTCCGGAGGAGGCACTCGCGTTGGCGAGCCGGCTGCAACCGCCCGGCGCCGCCTGACGCCCGGCGGCAAGCGGCCGTGGACGCTAGAATCGGCCGCCGCGGGCGATTAGCTCAGTTGGTTAGAGCGCTTCTCTGATAAGGAAGAGGTCCCTGGTTCGAATCCAGGATCGCCCACTCGCTCGCTGCTCAGGGATGCGGGCCTGTCCCCGCCCGTATCCGTGAGCGACGCGCGCGTCTTGGTCCCCTGGGCGGTGGATTTCCGCTACGACGATGTGCTCGAAGAGCGACTTGATCGGGATGCAGCCCGTGTGGCGGTCGAGAAGATGCGGGCGTGGGTTGACGACCTACTCGCCGAAGCGTAGCGGTGAGTCGAACGGCGGTCCTGCCGGGACCGGTAGCAAATTGGTAGCAAGCAGGACGTCCCAACGCACGAGATTAGGGCTGACCGCAAGGCCAGCAAAAGCGTGGCCTCTTCCGCCCTACCGCGCGAGGATCCGATCGATCTCGACCGCTTCGCCCGAGCGCGTGTCGGGGTAGACGACGATCGCGGTTGGAGGGCCTCCGAACCAGGCGCTCATCTCGCCCTCGCCCACGTACTCGCCGGCGCGGCGCGAGCCGTCGCTCTGTATGACCCACACGTCCTGACCCTTGTGGAAGAGGCTGTCGCCGATGTCGGTCATGGCTGGCACGATACGCCTGTCTCGCGGGTGGGTCAACGCGCCCGGCGACGGGACAGCCTCGCCCCGCGCGGTCGGTTGGACCGGCTGTCCAGCGGGTGCCCGGCGATTTGGGACCGCTGTCCAAAGCGCATCGCGGGCCGCGGCGCGAACATGGCCGCATGAACAGAGAGCAGGCAAGATCGGTCGAGGGCAAGATCCGGCTGTGGGTTCTCGAACAGGAGCGCGACCGGCGGATCGAGCGGCAGCTGGCCGGGTCCGACCATCGTGCTCGCGGGCCGGTACGGTTGAGCGGCAGCGGTCGAGACGGCCGTCGCAGGCGCAACTGAGCGCCGCGCGGCAAGCGTAGGTTCGTCGCGCCCGAGGGGCTGCCGAGCAGAGCGCAAGCGCAGTTGCAGCGTGGCGCCGATCCGCTAAGGCAAGTGGGCGAGACTGCCGATGAAGGGTCCGTGGCAACTCCATCCCGACTGCTCCCGGCACGCGCTCACGTTGCCTTCGCGGCTCTTGCGCTTGTAGCCTTGCTCGCTGCGCTGTCCGCGGCGACGTCCGCCGAGGCGCTGGTTACGACGGTCGGCTCGACAACGGTGGGCCTACAGCCGCGTAGCACCGCACTGCATGACGGGACCAGTTCCGAAGCGAAGCGGCTCGCGAACCAGACCGGCGCTCCGGTTCTCCCGGCGAACAAGACTTATGCGATCTACTGGGATCCGACCGACAACTATCACGGCGATTGGCAAGCAGTGATCGACGGGTTCCTTCACAACGCGGGCGCCAGCAGCGGCTCGCTCGCAAGCGTCTATGCGGTCGACGCCCAGTACACAGACGCAGCCAATCAGCATGCCGATTACGCCTCTACCTTCATGGGCGCCTACACCGACACCGATCCATATCCCACCAGCGGGAAGTGCAGCGATCCAGATCCGCTGGAAGGCACAAACTATCCGTGGGGAGAACCCGCCGCGATTACCTGTATCACCAACGCACAGATCGAAACGGAGCTGAAGCTGTTCATTACCGACCACCAGCTTCCGACCGGCATGGGCACAATCTTCTACCTGCTTACTCCCCCCGGCGTTACGGTTTGCCTGAACGGGGGCGGTCTCGCCGGACACTGCTCTGACTATGAGCGATATACCTATAATCTAGCGGGAGAAACGCAGCTGGAAAAAGAAACTAAGGAAAGCGAAGAACAAACGAGCTATGAAAACAGCTTCTGCAGTTATCATAGCGATATCAACCCCGGCAACCCTGCGGCGGGCGGTCCCGCGACGATCCTCTACGCTGCCATCCCCTGGATCGCCGGCGGCCTCGGCGATGGACACATCGACGATTACGTGTCTGGATATGAATGCCAGGATGGCGGGTTTAACCCGAGCAGCAAGCCGATAGAGAAGAGGGAGGAAAGGGCGGAAAGGACCCTGGAAGAGGAAAAGAAGGAAGAAGAAGAATTCGACAAGATGACCAAGGAAGAACAGGAGAAAACGGAAGAGGCGCGTCTTTTGGAAGGCCCCCATCAGCAGGAGCCAAACCAGGTGCCATGCCCCAGTTCAGATGGCTATTGCGACACCGGCCTGGCTGATCTGATCGTCAACCAAATCGCCGTTGAGCAACAGAATATCGTCACCGACCCGCTGCTCGACGGATGGAAGGATCCGAGCGGCGATGAGCTTACCGATGAGTGCCGCGACTTCTTCGATACCGGCGAGCTCGGCGGCGATGTCGCGGGCAACACGGAAACGTTCGCCGGAACCCTCTCCAATCAATCGCTCGGTGGTGGTATTTACTACCTCAACGACGCTTTTAATCTGGCAGCCCTCAAGCTACCCTACGCTGGGATACCCTGTCGTGGCGAAATCGTGCTCGATCCTAAATTCACCGCTCCCAACCCGGTCAAGTCCGGTGAAATCGTCGGCTTCGACGGCATGGAGTCCGACATCACCCTCAACGCGGGCACGACCTACGTCGACGGTCATCCGCAGCCCTCCTACGCCACCTACAGCTGGAACTTCGGCGACGGCACGCCGGTTGTAACCGGCCAGGCGCCCGGCGCGCCGACGGTCGACTCCCCCGGCGTGACGCCCTGCTCGGAAGCCTGGGAAGCGCCCTGCGCGGCCAGCGTGTACCACTCCTACCAGTATGGCGGCACCTACAACGTGACGCTCACGATCACCGACGTGGGCGGTAACACCGCGAGCATCACCGAACCGATCACCGTCGACGGCCCGTTGCCCCCGGCGCCGACGCCCAGCCCGTCCGGCACTCCCGGGAGCGGCTCCGGATCGGGAGGCTCGGGCTCGGGCTCCGGTGGCACAGGCTCGGGCGCCTCCGGCGGCGGCTCCGCCGGCGGTCAGACCGGCACCGCCTCCTCTGTGCCCGCGCCCGTGGTCACGGCGGCCTTCGCATCCACGTCGCTGAGGAAGGTCAAGAGCAGTGGCATACCGGTGCGCTACACGGTCAACGAGCAGGTCGCGGGGAGCGTGCAGGTGCTGCTCGAAACCTCGGTTGCCAAGCGTCTCGGCATCAAGGGCCAGATCGCGACGGACCTCGCGAAGGGCACGCCCAGCGAGACGATCATCGGCACCGCGGTGCTCGTCACGACCAGGGCCGGCCACGGCACGGTACATGTCAAGTTTGCCTCCAGGACGGCGGCCCGCTTGGCGCGCAGCCACAAACTGAAGCTGACGCTGCGGCTCCGCGCGCGCAACGCGTCGCGCACGCACCCGCTGACGACGACGACGCTCAGCACCGTCGTCTTCGACTGAGCTCGCGGGCCATCGGCCGGGTCTGCCGGTGGGTCGCACGCCCGCGGCCCGCCGAACCGTACCGCCCGCTCGCGGCCGTTCGCCGAATCCGCCAGCGCGCTCGCTACAGCCCCGGCGGGTGGCGCACAGCGTAGCCGGCCAGCGACGGCGTGGCGAGGATCCAGCGCGAGGCATACGGTCCGCTGCGGCCCGCCGTGTCGAACCACACGCCGTCCACGTTCATGAACGTGTGCCCCGCGTTGGCGTAGATCGTGATCCAGCGGCCCGGCCCCGGTTCGCCCCAATGAGCCAGTTCTCCGGACACCAGCGGCGCGCTCAGCAGGCCGCCGGCCGCGAGCGCGTAGCTGACCGAGCCGGAGCAGTCATACCCGTTGGCGACAAACGACGCGTGGCCCCCGCCCCAGATGTAGGGGAAGTCGGCGATCGCGTTGCCGCCGGCGACGACCCGCTGCACCGCTTCCGGCACGCCCGAGGGGATCGGGATCGTGCCGTTGCCGCCAACCGAAGAGCCGCCTTCGGAGCCCGCGGTCGCCGTCAGCGTCCGCGCCTGTGCCCGCTGCTGCGCTTCGGCGTGTTCCTCTTCGCCGAGCTCCTTGCGGATCTGCGCGTCGGACGCCGCTCCGGGGGCGACGGCGGCTTCCGCGGCGACACTCGGGGTGGACGCCGAGGCGTGGTGCACCGAGGCCGGCAGCGGAAAGCTCTTGGATTCTTCGGGGTCGCGCACCTCGGCCACCGCCGCCGCTTTCGCCGACGCGGCGCCCGCCGGAGCACCGCCACCGGTCGCGCCCAGCCCCGTGCCGGCCGCCCCGCTCGTATGAGTCGCGCCACCGCTCGCGGCGCCCGTCGCCCCCCCGCCGCCCGCCGTGCGGTGGCCACGGTCGAGTCCGCCGGCGCCGCCGGCGGACCGGGCCGAGCTCCTCGCGCGGCTCCGCGCCGCGTCCGGCCCCGCGCCGCTCGCCCTGGCCGCGCCGACCGGCGCCGAGTGGCCTCCGCCGCTCAGCAGCAACGCCGCGAGGACCGCGGCCGCGACGATCGCAAGGGCGCCCGCGATCGCGCCGCGCGAAAGCGGCAATCTCGTGCGCGCCCCCGGCTGGGCTGTGGTGTTGGACCCGCTGCTCACCCTCCAACAGGCTAGCGCCGCCCGCACACCGCCCGCGCCGGCGCGCCCCGTCCCCGCCGCCCGCACGCAAGATTGACTCCAAGCGCCCTCGCTCCGCACCCGTCTTGGAGTCTGTCCGGAACTCGTGCGCGCGTCCGGCGGGCACCTGACGCGGTGTGCCGCGTTGTCCTCGGCCCTCGAGTTGGCGCCGCCAAGCCTTCGGTCCTGCGTCCCAGCGGCACTTGGTCATGCACCCACCATCCACGCACCCGAGTCGTTCCCGACACACTCTCAGCTACCCTGGTCGGATGCCCGCACAGCAAAGCGCCGTGGACGTGCGTCCGGTCGCCACCCCGCAGCGCGCCGCGGCGCGACCGCACGTGCGCCTGCTGCACGGCATGCGCCGCCCCGCCAACTGGCTGCAGCTGATCCGCTTCGGCCTGGTCGGCGGTCTCGGCTTCGCCGTGAACATCGCCGTGTATGCGCTGTTCGTGCACGTCTTCGGCGTTCCCTATCAAGCTGCGGCGGTGGCGGCGTGGCTGGTGGCGGTGCTCAACAACTTCGTCATCAACCGCCACTGGACGTTCGACGCCTCCGCGGGCCGCGTGCACTTCCAGGCGCTGCGCTTCTTTCTCGTCAGCCTGGCCGCGTTCCTGCTGGTCAACCTCGTGCTGCTGACGCTGCTGGTGCAGGACGCCGGGATGGCCAAGGTGCCCGCTCAGGCGCTGGCGGTCGCCGCGGCGACGCCGTTCAACTTCCTTGGCAACAAGCTGTGGAGCTTTCGCATGCGCGGCTAGCGCGCCGATCGCGCTCCGCGGGCTCCAGCCGGGGCGCGAGGTTGGGGCACCTATACTCTGGATCTCCCCCTTTGGAGGAATGTCGTGCAGGAAATGGTCATCTACGGCGTCAGCTTCGACATGGTCGGCAAGCAGCCGATTGTGTTGCTGAAGACGGTCGATGGCAACAGGTTCCTGCCGATCTGGATCGGCCATCCCGAGGCCGCCTCGATCCTGATGAAGCTGCAGGGCGCAAGCACCCCTCGCCCGATGACCCACGACCTGCTGTGCGACGTGCTCGGCGAGCTGGACGTCAAGTGCACGCAGGTCGCCGTCACCGAGCTGCGCGAGAACACGTTCTTCGCGTCGATCACGCTCAGTGTCGGCGGCCGCGAGATGGAGATCGACTCGCGCCCGAGCGACGCGATCGCGCTGGCGGTGCGCGCCGGCGCGCCGATCTTCGCCGCCGAGGAGGTGATCGCCGAGTCGGCGATCGAGTTCGAGCACAACATCGAGGAGTCCGAGGACGTGGTCGAGCGCTTCAAGGAGTTCCTCGAGGAGGTCACCCCCGAGGACTTCGCCGCCGGCGACTCCTAGACGCGCACTGCTCGTGCGATGCGAGGTCGGGCGGCTAACTGCTGCGCCGCTTGGCCCGCCGGCCATCGCGCTTGGGCAGCTCCACCACCTGTGCGAGTCCCGGATCGGCCTCCGCCGCCGGCGGCGCGGCCGCGCGCGCGGCCGGCTCGGCGCCGGTCAGCGTGCCGAACAGCCCGACCTGCTCGCGCACGACCTTGCCGATGCGGCGGATGCCCTCGCGGATGTTCTCCTCGGGCACGCCCGCGAAGTTCAGTCGCATCGACGACGCTCCGCGACCGTCGAGATAGGCGGCCCGGCCCGGCACGAACGCCACGCCCTCGCTCTCCAGGGCCCGCGCGAGCAGATCGGTCGTGTCGATGTAGTCGGGCAGCGTCGCCCAGATGAACAAACCGCCCCGCGGCCTGGTCCAGCTCGCGGCCGGCCCGAAGTGCTCGCCGAGCGCGTCCAGCATCGCGTCGCGACGTTCGCGATAGAGCACCTTCAGCGACTCCAGATAGGCGAGCCACAGCGGTTCGCCGCCGCCGGTGCGCTCGTCGAAGTAGGCGGCCACGAACAGCTGAGTCACCGGCGAGGAGCACAGGTCCGCGCCCTGCTTGCAGAGGTTCAGCTTCTCCATGACCGGCCTCGGCGCGACCGCCCAGCCGAGGCGCAGGCCCGGGGAGAGGATCTTCGAGAAGGTGCCGAGATACACGACGAAGTCCGACGCGCCGCCGCGCCCCGCCGCGAGCGCGTCGAGCGAGTGCAGCGTCGGCAGCGGCTCGCCCTCGTAGCGCAGCAGCCCGTAGGGGTTGTCCTCCAGCACCAGCAGCTCGCGCTCGCGCGCCACCTCCACCAGCCGCCGCCGCCGCGCCGGCGACATCGTCACCCCGCCCGGGTTTTGGAAGTTGGGGATCGTGTAGATGAACTTCGGCCGGCGTCCCTGCGCCTGCAGGCGGTCGAGCGTCGCCTCCAGCTCGTCGATCGGCATGCCGTCGGCGTCCATCTCGATCTGCACCACGTTCGCCTGATAGGCGTCGAACGTGGGCACGGCGCCCGGGTAGGTGGGCGCCTCGGCGACGATCGTGTCGCCGGGGTCGACGAAGGCCTTGCACATCAGGTCGATCACCTGCTGGCCGCCGGTCGTGACGAGCACCTCGTCGGGGTCCACCGAGGTGCCTTCCTCGGCCATCGCCTGCACGATGCACTCCACGGTGCACGCCATCCCCTCGGTCGGCCCGTACTGCAGCGCCCGCGCCGTGGACTCGGCGGCGACCTTCGCCATCAGCTTCGCGTACAGCTCCGGCGGAAACGTGCCCGTCTCCGGCAGCCCGCCCGCGAGCGAGATCACCTCGGGGCGTTCGGTCAGCGACATCATGTCGCGCATCGCCGAGCTGCGCATGCCGTGCGTGCGCTGTGCGAAAGCCGTTTCGTAGCGCGCCAGTTCGTGGGCCGTCGGCCGCGCCCGGGTGCCGCCCGCGGCGGCTGTCCGGCCGTCGCCGGGACCATCGCCGATCGCAGGCGCCTCTCCGCCCTCGGGAGCAGCCCCGGGCAGAGGCGGCCTCCCGCCGCCGGGGACGTCGTCTATCGTCATCGGGCGCTCGCCTGGTGCGGGTTCATACCCGCTCCAAGGTAGCGCACGCCCCAAACGCACTCAGCTCCTGCAACGATCTCCTGCGCGCCATGAACGGTCTGCTCTTCTACATCGGCCTCGGCCTCGGCCTCGCCGCCGCGTGCGGCCTGCGGCCGTTCCTGCCGCTGCTGCTGGCGGGCGCGCTCGCCTCCGGCGGTGCGCTGGGCGTGAGCTTCGTGCCGGGCTCCTTCGGCTTCCTGCAGGCCGACTGGTGGCTGCTCGCGGTCGTCGTCGCGCTGGTGCTCGCCTACGCGCTGCAGATGTTGCTCGGCCTCGCGCCGACGCTCGCCCCGGGCGAGCGCACGACCCGTCCCGACCCGCTTGCCGCGTCGATCGCGGGCCTCGGCCTCGGCGCGGGCGCGCTGCTGTTCGCGGGCACGCTCGCCGCCCACGGCGATGCGGCGTGGCCCGGCATTCTCGGTGGCATTCTCGCGGCGGGCCTGGCCCAGCGCGCAGGCGGGCCGATCGTCGCGCGCGCACGCAAGCGACTGCCCGATCGCGGCGCGCGCGAAGCGCTGACGCTGTATCTCGACAGCACAGCGCTGCTGCTCGCCGCGCTGGTCGCTCTGCTGCACCCGCTCGGGTATGTGGCGGTCGCGCTGCTCGCGTGGTTTGCCTGGCGGGTGCGCTCTCGCTCGGAGCAGAAGTACGCGGGTCTGCGAATCCTGCGACGGTAGCGACGGTGGCGCCCCGCCTCCCCTACCATAACGATTGTGACTACATATAGTATTCACATATGTGAATCGTATAAAAAGGGCATAGCACACCCCCGCTCGATCTCCCGATCGCTCTCGTAGATGACGGTCCCACCGAAGCTCCTCCTGTGTGTGATCGATGCGATGGCGCCCACCATGCTCGAGCGCGCCGTGGCGGCCGGCGAGGCGCCCACGCTGGCGGCGCTGATGGAGCGCGGCACCTACGTGCCCGGCTGCGTCGCCGCGTTCCCCTCGGTGACGCCGGTGTGCGCAGCCTCGATCGTGACGGGAGAGTGGCAGGACCGCCACGAGATACCGGGCATGTGCTGGTACTCGCGCGCCGAGCAGCGCTATGTCGAGTACGGGTCGAGCTTTCGCGCCTCCCAGCGCGTGGGCCTCACGCGGCAGCTGACCGACACGGTCTACAACATGAACGGCGCCCATCTCTCGCGCAGCACCGAGACGATCTTCGAGCGCCTCGACGACGCAGCCGATGAAGCGGCACGACCCGTGGGGCGCGAGCGGGCCGGGGTGCGCACGGCGGGCACCACCTACTTGATGTACCGCGGCCGCCACCTGCACCGTCCGCGGCGCGACAGCGCGCTGACGCGGATCGCCGCGACGGTGCTGCGCCACCCGGTGCTGGGACCGCGCGAGCTGTTCTACGCCGACATCTTCGCCAGCCGCGACACGGGCTGTCGCTCGAACCTGGGCATGCCCGGCGTGCGCGACCAGCACTCCGGCTGCGTCGGCGCCTATCTGGTGGAGCACGATCTGTGCGACTTCATGCTGCTGTCGCTGCCCGACAACGACTGGCACTCCCATCGCGCCGGTCCCGAGGGCCAGACGGCGTCGCTCGCGCTCGCCGACGTGCAGCTGGCGCGCGTCATGAACGCGGCTGGCGGGCTGGAGCGGTTCCTCGGCGAATATGCGGTGATCGTGATGGCCGACCACTCCCAGGCGCCGGTCGCCGCGGGCGTGCCGCTGGCCGAGGAGCTCGCAGGGCTGGAGGTGCTCGCGCCCGGCGCCCGCTCCTCCGCCGCGCGCAGGCGGGGCGCGCGCGTCGCCGTGTGCCCGTCTCAGCGCGCGGCGATGGTGTACGTGCTCGACGAGGATCGACTCGAGCGTACGCGCTCGGACGCGGTGCGCTGTGCGCTGGGCATCGACGGGGTGGAGCTTGCGATGTGGCTCGAGCGCGGCGCCGGCGGCGGGGAGGTCGAGGCGGCGATCGCGCGGCCGGGATGCGGAGAGATGCGGTTCTCTCCGGGGGGTGGGGATTTTTTGGATTTGCGGGGTCGTTCCTGGGGTGTGGAAGGGACTCTCGCGGTACTCGGCGGCGAGCCCCGCGACGGTCGGCTGCACACTCCGGAGTACCCCGACGCGCTGAGCAGAGTGTGGTCGGCGCTCACCTGCGCCAGCTCGGGCGAGCTGCTGCTCTCCGCCGCCCCGGGACGGGAGTTCGCCGACCTCGGCGGTCAGGCGCACGTCGGCGGCGGCTCGCACGGGTCGCTGCGCGGCGAAGACTCGCTCGGTGCGCTGATCCTGTGCGGCGTGCAGGCCGCGAGCGAACCGGAGCTGTGGGCGATCCGCGACGTGGCGCCGATGATCGAGCGCCACTTCGGGCTGCACCCGCGCTGAGCGAAGCGGCGCGCCGGTACCCTCGCAGGATGATCTCTGGGCGCACCCTCGCCGGTCCGCTCGCGCGCGCCCGCCCGCTCGCGCTCTGCGCGCTCGCGCTGCTGCTGCTCGCACGCGCTCCCTCAGCGAGCGCCGCGAGCGACGGGCCGGCAAAGACGCGCCCGGCGGCCAGCATGAAGACCGTATCCGCGGCCTTCCCCCGCGGGTACGACCCAAAAATCCATACCGACCCCACCACCGAATCGACCGCGACCGTCGTTTTCAAAGAAACCGGCCGCGCCGCGACGAAATCGAGCGTCAAGGCAGCGACCGCCCATCGCGGGGGACAGACCGAAGCGGCCGAACCGGAAGCGCCGGTGCCCGTCCCCGCCTCCACCATGCCGCCGGTCGGCCGCCACCTGTCCTCCGACCAGGTGCTCGCGATCGCGGGCCGGCTGCCCGAGATGCGCGCCGTGCGCGCCCGCTATCCCGGGTCTTTCGGCGACGCCTACCTGAAGGGCGCCACGCGCTGGCAGGTCAGCTACTTCTCCAAGGCAGGCAGCGAGATCGGGCTCGTGTACATCGCCGATCACAACGGCAAAGTGCTCGAACAGTGGACCGGGTTTCAGATCGCCTGGTCGATGGCGCGCGGCTACCCGGGTGCGTTCGGGCGCCACGTCAACGCGCTCTACATCTGGATTCCGCTGTGCGTGCTGTTCTTCGCCGCCTTCTTCGACTGGCGCAAACCGCTGCGCCTGCTGCACCTGGACCTGCTCGTGCTGCTGTCCTTCTCGATCTCGCTGGCGTTCTTCAACCACGCCCACATCTACGCCTCCACGCCGCTCGCCTACCCGCCGCTGGTGTATCTGCTCGTGCGACTGCTGGTGCTCGCGCGCGTCGGCCGACGCCCGCGCCGCGCCGAGGGCGCGCGCCCCGACGGACACATCGATGCGGCACAGGACAGCCACCGCGCGCCGCCGCTGCGGCTGCTCGTGCCGGTGCCCTACCTGGCGGTCGCCGTCGTGTTCCTGCTCGGCTTTCGCATCGCGCTCAACATCACCGACTCCAACGTGATCGACGTCGGCTACGCCGGCGTGATCGGCGCGCAGCGACTCGCGTACGGGCAGTCGCTGTACGGCGGCTACCCGGCCGACAACGAACACGGCGACACCTACGGCCCCGTCAACTACGAGGCCTATGTGCCCTTCCAGCAGGCGTTCGGCGGCGGCAACAGCTGGAACGAACTGCCTGCCGCCCACGGCGCCGCGATTTTCTTCGACCTGCTGTGCGTGGGCCTGCTGTTCTTGCTCGGCCGCCGCATCCGCGGCCCGGGCCTGGGCGTGGTGCTCGCCTACGCGTGGGTGAGCTATCCGTTCACGCTGTATGCGCTTGAGAGCAACTCAAACGACTCGCTCGTGGCCGCGCTCGTGCTCGCGGCCGTGCTGGTCGCGTCCTCGCCGCCGGCGCGTGGAGTGTTTGCCGCGCTCGCCGGCCTCACCAAGTTCGCGCCGCTGGCGCTCGTGCCGCTGCTGTGCACGCATGGTCTCGCCGGCCTTTCGCGTTCCCGCCGCGCTCGGGCGGTGGCGTTGTTCGCCCTGGCCTTCGCGGCGACCGTCGCATTCGTGTCGATCCCTGCGCTCGCGCACGACTCGCTGCACACCATCTACGAGCGCACCCTTGCCTACCAGAACAGTCGCGAATCGCCGTTTTCGCTGTGGGGTCTGTATGGCCGTCCCGCCTTCGTCGAATACGCCCAGGCGGCGGTGCAGGGCGCGGCGCTCGCGCTTGCGATCGCGGTTGCCTTCCTGCCCCGCCGCGCCGACCTCGTCGGCCTCGCCGCCACCGCGGCGGCCGTGCTGATCGCGGTGCAGCTCGGCATCAACCACTGGTTCTACCTCTACATCCCCTGGTTCTTCGGCGTCGCGATCTTCGCGCTGCTCGGCCAGCTCAGCTGGCCCGGGGCGCCCGAGCGCCCCGAGGGGGGGCGGGCGGACGCGCCATCAGTATCTGCTCGATCGAGTCGGCTCGCCGCGGCCTAGAGCAGCGCACCAGCACGCCCATCAACCACGGGTCCTCCGCGGAGGTTTCGAAGCGCACCGGCATCTGCGTCACGAGCGACTCGATCGCCTGCTCGCGCTTGACCCCGATCACCCCCCCGCGCGGTCCCGTCATGCCGACGTCGGTGATGTACGCGGTGCCCTTCGGCAGCACGCGCGCGTCGGCCGTCGGCACGTGCGTGTGGGTGCCCACGACCGCGGTCACGCTTCCATCCAGCAGCCAGCCCAGCGCGATCTTCTCGCTGGTCGCCTCGGCGTGCATGTCGACGAGGATGTGATCGACGTCGTCGAGCTTCTCCAGGGCCGTCTCGATCGCGCTGAACGCCGAGGAGCCCGTCTTCAGGTAGAGGTTGCCGCTGAGGTTGACCACGCCGAGGCGCACGCCGTCTTTCTCGACGACGCACAGCCCGTGCCCGGGCTGTCTGGGCAGGTAGTTCAGCGGTCGCACGATCGGCTCCTTGGTGTCCAGATAGGAGTAGATCTCGCGGCGATAGTAGGCATGGTTGCCGAGCGTGATCGCGTCGACGCCGTTGCGAAACAGCTCCTCGGCCGCCTTCGGGGTGATCCCGAGCCCGCCCGCCACGTTCTCGCCGTTGACGACGACGAACGTCGGGTCGTAGCGCTCGCGCAGGATCGGCAGGCACTCGATCAGCGTGTGACGGCCGATGCTGCCCACGAGATCGCCCACGAACAGGATGCTCGCCTGCCCGTGCCCCTCGGGGTGTCTCCCGCCTGTGCCCTTCAGGGTGCGTGTGCCCCCCGGAGTGCCTGTGCTCCCCGGGGAGCCTGTGCCCCCCAGGGTGCTTTGGGGGGCCTTGCCGGCGCCCCCCTCTGGACCCGCCTCCTGCTCAGCCATACTCCACCCATCGGTGGCGGGTCGATGACAACCACGGTTGGAGTGCATGCTCCGATGTCGCGATGAGCGGGCAGCCCGAGGCGCGTCCGCCCACGGCCGCCGAGCGCGAGCTGGTCGATGCTCCGGGGAGCGAGGCCGAGGCCGGCGCGTCCTCGCGGGCGCAGCGGGTGATCGTGCCGCGCTGGGTGCAGCTCGTGCTGCTGCCGATCTCGCTGCTGGCGCTGTGGGTGCTGGCGCGCGCCGCCGGCAAGGTGCTGCTGGTGTTTGTCGTGGCCGCTGTCATTGCGCTGATCCTGAACCCGCCGGTCGCGTTCCTCCAGCGGCGCACGCGCTTGCCGCGCGGGCTGGCGGTGCTGGCCGTGTACGTCGCATTCTTCCTGACGCTCACCGGAGTCGGCTTTCTGCTCGCCAACCCGATCGCCAACCAGGTTCGCACGTTCACGCACAACCTTCCCCACATCGCCAGCGAAGCCAACAGCCAGATCGTCAGCCTTCAGCGCGAACTGAACAAACAGGGCGTGCACGTGAAACTCGTCACGCAGGGCAAGACCGCGCTGCAGACGATCGAGGACAAGGTCTCCAAGAGCGCTTCGAAGTTCGTGTCCTTCGGCGGCGCCCTGCTCTCCGAAGTGGCAAGCGCACTGGTCGATCTCGTGCTCGTGTTCGTGCTGTCGATCTACATGCTCGTCTACGGCCAGTCGATCGGGCGGCTCGCCCGCGCCTGGATGCCCCCGGGCGACGGCACGCGCGCGGACGACTTCCCGATACTGGTCCAGCACGCCGTCTCCCGCTACGTCGGCGGCCAGCTGCTGTTCAGCGTCGTGATGGGCACCTCCGCGGGCCTTGCGCTCTACCTGTTCGGCGTGCTCGGCATCTTCCCCGACGGTCGCAGCTACGCGCTCGCGTTCGCCGTGTTCTACGGCACGATGGAGCTGGTCCCCTACATCGGCCCGATCCTCGGCGCGATTCCGCCCGTGCTGCTCGCGCTGTTCACCAACCCGATCAGCGCGCTGTGGGTGGCGCTGCTGTTCGTCGGCCTGCAGCAGCTGGAGGGCCACGTGGTCGCGCCGCAGATCTTCAGCCACACGCTGCGCATCAATCCGCTGCTGGTGATCTTCGCGCTGCTGCTCGGCCTGCACCTGTACGGTGTCGTCGGCGCGTTGATCGCGCTGCCGATCCTCTCGGTGCTGCGCGAGACCGCCATCTACCTCTACCGCCACCTCAAGCTCGAACCATGGGAGCGCCTGCCCGCGCCCTCTGGGGTGTCGCCGTCGGGGGGCCTGTCCCCGCCGGGGGACTCCTCCCCCTCGGGGGGCGCCTCCAACAAGCTGCTGTGAGCCACCCCGTCCTGCGCGCCGAGTCGCTTTGCAAGCGCTACGGCTCACGCGTCGCGCTGCGCGAGGTGAGCTTCGCCGCCCACGCCGGCGAGATGCTCGCCGTGATCGGCCCCAACGGCGCCGGCAAGACCACGCTGCTCTCGATCCTCGCCGGGGTGCAGCCGCCGAGCTCGGGAAGCATCGGCCGGGAGGTGGGGGAGATCGGGTGGGTGCCCCAGCAGCCCGCGCTCTACTCCAAGCTCTCGGTCGCGGAGAACCTGCGCCTGTTCGCGCGCCTGGAGAGGGTCGCCGACGTGGACGCGGTGGTTGCGCGGATGCTCGAGCAAACGGGTCTGGCCGAGCGCGCCTCCGAGCGCGTGGACCGGCTCTCCGGCGGCAACCGCCAGCGCGTCAACGTCGCGCTCGGGCTGCTCTCCGATCCGCCGGCGATCCTGCTCGACGAGCCCTCCTCGGCGCTCGACCCGGCCCAGCGCGAGCGCCTGTGGGAGTTCATCGCGACGCTCGCGGCGCATGGCACGAGCGTCGTGTTCTCGACGCACGTCGTCGCCGAGGCGGCGCGCTACGCGGGGCGCGTGCTCGTGCTCGACGAGGGCCGGCTGCTGTTCGACGGCACGCCGGCGGAGCTGGTCCGCGAAGGCGGCGGCGGCACGGACTTCGAGCAGGCGTTCGTGTCGTTCCTGCGCTTGCGGGGGCGCGCATGAGGCGTGTGCGAAAGCGACTGTTCGGCGCCCCCGCGCCGGCGCCGGGCGGACCCTGCCGGCGGAGCGGCCGATGAGGTGGTTGCTCGGCAAGGACCTGCTGATCCTGCGCCGCTCGCGTCTGCTGGTGGGCCTGCTGGTGTTCTACCCGGTTGCGATCGCGCTGCTGATCGGCCTCGCGATCTCGCGCAGCCCCTCAAAGCCCCGCATCGCGATCGTCGACGAAACGCCCCCGGGGGAGACGATCGTGCTCGGCGGCAAGCGTATCGGCCTCGACGAATACACCAACAGGCTGTTCGACCAGGCGCACGTGGTGAGCGTCCCCACGCGCGCTGCCGCCGTCGGCAAGGTCGCCTCCGGCGACGTGCTCGCGGCGATCGTGATCCCCTCCGACATCGTCTCGAAGATCTCCTCGGCGGTGAGCCAGGCGCAGGTCGAAGTGATCTACAACGGCAACGCGCTGCAGCAGTCGTTTGTGCGCTCCACGATCAGCTCGACCCTGGCGCAGGCAAATCTCGCGCTCTCCGAGCAGATCAAGAGCGTCGCCGTGCACGATCTCGACCTGCTGCTCGAAGGCGGTCATGTCGGTGTGCTCAGCGGCCGGGAAATCATCGGCCTGCGCCAGCTTCCCGGCGAGCTCGGCGCGATCGCCCATCGCCTGCCGCCCAGCGCCGACCGCACCACGCTCACGCGGATCGCCGGGTTTGCCAGCCTCGCCGCCGCCAACCTCGGCATCGCCGCCGACGTGCTCACGACCGTCAGCCAGCCGATCACCCTCCACAGCACGCTGCTGAGCGGCAAACGCACGCCGCTCGACACCTATGCGGTGGTGGTCGCGGTCAGCATCTCGCTGATGTTCATCGGTGTGCTGCTGGCCGCCGGCGGGATCGCGCTGGAGCGCGAAGAGCACACGATCTCGCGGCTCGTGCGCCAGGCGGGTGGGTCTCTGATCTCGCGCGAGGGCCTGCTCGCCGAGAAGACGCTGCTGGCGGCCGCGTGCGCGTTCGCGGTCGCCTTGATCATGCTGCTCGGCGTCAGCGCATTCGTCTCGCTCGAGCTCTCGCGCATCGCGCTGTGGGCGCTCGCGCTCGCCTTCGGCGCGCTCGCCTTCGCGGCGCTGGGGATCGCGATCGGCGTGCTCGCGCGCGAGGTGCGCGCCGCCTCGCTGCTCGCCTTCCTGCTGTCGCTGCCGCTCGCCTTCCTCGCGCTCGTGCCGGGCGGTTCGGTCGCAGCGGGGCTCTACGACGCGATCGGAACCGTGTCGTTCGTGTTCCCCTACAAGGCGGCCCTGCAGGCGCTCGACGCGGCCGTCAACGGCGCCTCCCCGGGGATCGGCATCTCGATTCTGCACCTGGCCGGTCTCACGCTGCTGTTCGGCGCGCTCGCGCGCCTCGGGCTGGGTAGCGCGGAGTAGCACCACGGCCGCCGCCGCCGCCCTCCTCGCGCGCGCCCGCCTCGGCCCGGTCGTGCCGGATAGCGTCGCGCACGGCGCGCCCTGTGTGCTCTCGCGCCGGCCCGCGCGCCGGCGTGGGCGGGCCGCGGGGGGAGAGTATGCTCGAACGCGATGGTCTTTCCCGCTACGCGCATGCGCAGACTGCGCGCCTCGCCGGGCCTGCGCGGGCTGGTGCGCGAAACCGAGCTGCGCAGCGACCGGCTCGTGCTGCCGCTGTTCGTGTCCGAGACGGCGCGCGAGCCCGAGCCGATCGAGGGCATGCCCGGCGTGCGGCGCCTGCCGTTGGCGGACGTCGTGGAGCAGGCGCGCGAGGCGGCTGCGCTCGGGCTGGGCGCGGTGCTGCTATTCGGCATCCCCGCCGAGAAGGACGCCGAAGGCTCTGGCGCGTGGGATGATGAGGGGATCGTGCAGCAGGCGCTTGCGGCCATCAAGCGGGCGCTGCCGCAGCTGCTCGTGATCACCGACGTGTGCCTGTGCGAGTACACCGACCACGGCCACTGCGGCGTGCTCTCCTCGGCCTCGGGGGCGCCCCGCGTCGAGAACGACGCCACGATCGAGCTGCTCGCGCACACCGCCGCCAGCCACGCCCGCGCCGGCGCCGACATCGTCGCTCCCTCGGACATGATGGACGGGCGCGTCGGCGCGATTCGCGCCGAGCTCGACAGCGAAGGCTTCGCTGAAACTCCGATCCTCGCCTACTCGGCCAAGTACGCCAGCGCCTTCTACGGCCCGTTCCGCGAGGCCGCCGGCTCGGCCCCCTCCTTTGGCGATCGCCGCTCCTATCAGATGGACCCCGCCAACGGCCGCGAAGCCGTGCGCGAGGCGCTGCTGGACGCGAGCGAGGGGGCCGACATGGTGATGGTCAAGCCGGCGCTCGCCTACGGCGACCTGATCGCGGCGCTCAAGCGGGCGACCCGACTGCCGCTTGCCGCATACAACGTCAGCGGCGAGTACGCGATGGTCAAGGCCGCCGCCGCCGCGGGTGCCCTCGACGAGCGTGCCGCCGTCTTTGAGATCCTCACCTCGCTGCACCGTGCCGGTGCCGATATCGTGATCTCCTACCACGCCAAGGACGCCGCCCTGTGGCTGTCCGAGGCAGACTAGAAGGACAGCCGATGTCAAGCACGAGCGACACGACCACAGACGGCATAGCGCCGGCCGCCGCCGGCGGGAGGGCGGGGCTGAAGACGCGCAGCCGCAAGTACGGCGCGGCGATCCCGCTGGACGAGCTCGACAGGCGCCTGCTGAACCTGATGCAGGGCAGCTTCCCGATCGAGCCGCGCCCCTACCTGCGCGTCGCCGAACTCGCCGAGGTGCCCGAGGAGGAGGTGCTCGCACGCGTGCGGCGCCTGCTCGACGAGCGCATCATCCGCCAGGTCACGCCGATCTTCGACACGCGCGCTCTCGGCTACTCCTCGATGCTCGTCGCGGCCAAGGTCGATCCCGAGAACCCGCACCGCGCGGCGCAGGTCATAAACGCCCACCCGGGCGTGTCCCACAACTACCTGCGCAACCACGAGTTCAACCTGTGGTTCACGATCGCCACCGAGCCCGACTCGCCGCTCGGACTCGAGGGAACGCTGCAGGCGCTCGCCGCCGAGGCCGGCGCCGAGTCGGTGCGCCAGCTGCCCACGCTGAAGCTGTTCAAGATCAGGATGGACCTGGAGATGGAGGGCGGCACCGACGCGCTGGCGAAGGCCGCGGTGGCCAGCGAGCCGATCGAGCTGGAGCGCCAGCCCTACGACGAGCTCGACGTCGCGGTCATCAGGGCGCTGCAGGGCGACATGCCGGTCGTGCCCGAACCCTACGCGCCCGCCGCCGCCGCGCTCGGAGTCGATCAGCCGCGCCTGCTCGACCGCCTCGCCGGGATGCGCGAGCGAGGCCTGCTGCGGCGCGTGGCGGCGATCCTCTACCACCGCCGTGCCGGGTTCTCGGCCAACGGCATGGGCGTGTGGAGGGTGCCCGAGCAGCGCGTGCACGAGGTCGGCTGCCAGATGGCGGCGGTGCGCGGCATCTCCCACTGCTATCAGCGACCCACCTACGCCGACTGGCCCTACTCGGTGTTCACGATGGCTCACGGCCGCTCCAAGGAGGAGTGCGACGCGGTGCTCGACGCGATCGCGCAGATGACGGGCATCGAGGAGCGCGCCACGCTGTACTCCTCGACCGAGTACAAGAAGATCCGCCTGCTCTACTTCACCGACGAATTCAGGGCGTGGGAACGCGAGCACGCCGGCGTTTGAGCGCGTCCCGGGCTGCGCTTGGACCGATCCGATGCCGGCATCCCTGACAGACACGCGATCGGCGGAGCTGTATCGGCGGGCACTGGAGCTGCTGCCGGGCGGCGTGAACTCGCCGGTGCGCGCGATGCGCGCGATCGGCCGCGACCCGATCTTCATCGAGCGCGGCGCGGGGGCCGAGCTGACCGACGTCGACGGCAACCGCTACGTCGACTATGTCTGCTCATGGGGGCCGCTGATCCACGGACACGCCCACCCGAGCGTGCTCGAGGCCGTGAGCGCGGCCGCCGCCCGCGGCACCAGCTTCGGCGCGCCGACCGCAGGCGAGCTCGACCTCGCCGCCGAGGTCGTGCGGCGCTTCGATTCGGTCGACATGCTGCGCATGAGCTCATCCGGCACCGAGGCCACGATGACCGCGGTGCGCCTTGCCCGCGCCGCCACCGGTCGCGAGCGGATCGTCAAGTTCGCCGGCGCCTACCATGGGCACGTCGACGGCCTGCTCGCGCAAGCCGGCTCGGGGCTCGCCACACAGGCGCTGCCGTCGAGTCCGGGCGTCCTGGCCGCGAGCGCCGCGGCGACGACGGTGGTGAGCTGGAGCGACCCCGACGCGCTGCTCGCCGCCACCGCCGGCGAGCCGCCCGCCGCGATCGTCGCCGAGCCGCTACCCGCGAACATGGGGCTGGTGCCCGCGCGCGAGGGCTTTCTGGAGCTGCTGCGCGAGCGCGCCGACGCCACCGGAGCGCTGCTGATCTTCGACGAGGTCATCAGCGGCTTTCGCGTCTCGCGCGGCGGCGCGCAGGAACTGGCCGGCGTCGAGCCGGATCTCACGATCATGGGCAAGATCCTGGGGGGCGGACTGCCGGCCGCGGCGGTCGGCGGACGCGCGGAGACGATGCGGCTGCTGGCTCCCGCCGGCGAGGTCTACCAGGCGGGCACGCTGTCGGGCAATCCGCTCGCGGTGGCGGCGGGGCTCGCGACGCTCGAGCTGCTCGACGACGACGCCTACCGGCGGCTGGCGTCGATCACCGAGGAGCTTGCCAGCGGTCTGCGCGAGGCCGCGGAGAGTGTGGGCGGGGAGCGCCACCCCGTTCGGATCGTGAGCGCTCCCGGGCTGCTGACGGTGTTCTTCAGCGACAGCCCCGTCGTCGATCTGGAGGGCGCGCGGGCGTGCGATCACGAGGCATACGGCGCTTGGTGTCGCGAGCTGCTCTCGCGCGGCGTGTACGCGCCCGCCTCCCAGTACGAGGCGTGGTTTCCCTCGCTTGCCCACACCCCGGAGCAGCTGGAGCTGACCGTGTCGGCCGCAGCCGCCGCCTTCGCGGAGCTGCCATGAGCGCGCCGGTGCTCGAGGGCTCCTCGCTGGAGCGATTGCGCGCCCTGTTGCTGGACGAGGGCGGACTGATGGCGAGCTTGGTCGACGACGCTCCCCCGCGGGACTCCGAGGTAGGAGCGCCGGTGGACGGCCCCGCACAGCTGGCCGCGTCGGGCCCGCGGGCGGACGGCCGCGCCGCGGACTACGAGTTGCTGATCGAGACGATCTACGAGGGCTATCTGCTGCACTACCACGCTCCGCGCGTGGTGCGCGCCCCCGAAGCCGACCTCGGCCTGCTCGCGGGCGACCGCCTCTACGCGCTCGGCCTCGCGCGTCTGGTGGGGCTCGGCGACGTCGAGGCGGTGGCGGAGCTGGCCGACGTGATCACCCTCAGCGCGCTCGCTCACGGCGCTGAGCGCCCCGAGCTCGCCGAAGCCGTATGGACCGCCGGAGCACGCGCTGTGGGCTGGGGAGCAAGCCCGCGGCACGAGCGCGCCAAGGCGCTTGTCCGCGCCGCCGCGCCCGGCGCTCTGGAGGCGATGCGCGGTCTCGCCGCAGGTTGAGGTTCTCGCCGAAGCGCCTGCCGGAGCGAGAGCGCTCCGATCCACAATCCGCGCCGGCGAGGACCTGAGGAACCGACGGGCCGCTCACTCGATATTGTTCCGGCCGTGGCCGACAAGCACAGCCAGCACAAGTCCCGCTACACAGTCGATCGACAGATCCCCGGAGCGTTCGAGGGCGAGACCGTCACGCGCAGGCGGTTCATGACGATCGGCTCGCAGGCCGCGGGCGGAGTTGCCGCCGCCTCCTTCCTGCTGCCCGCGCTCGGCTTCGCGATCGGGCCGATCTTCAAGGAGCAGCCGCACACCTGGGAGAGCGTCGGCCCGACCGACATGTTCCCCGACAACAACTACATCCCGACCGTGATCACGCTCACCCCCGGCATCGGCGAGGCCGGCAAGGGCACGGTGTACGTGCGCAAGCGCAACCCCCTGCTCGACACCGACAAGGCCGACCTGCACACCCAGTTCATCGCGATCACCTCGCGTTGCGCGCACCTCGGCTGCCCCGTGCGCTGGGTCGATGCGGCCGAGCGCTTCATCTGTCCCTGCCACGGCGGCGTGTACGACCTGCTGGGCCGCCGCGTCGGCGGCCCGCCGGTGCGTCCGCTCGACCGCTTCTACACGCGCGTGCGCGACGGCCTGGTGCAGATCGGCCCGCGCTTCAGCGTCAACAGCGAGCTCGAACGCTTCTCCCCGCGCGATCCGGGCGAGACGCTCGACGGCTTCGGGCAGTACCTGTACCCCTCCCGCCCCTCGGAGAGGAAGTAGCCGGCGATGGCCAAGCGTCGCAAGCTGCCGGCTCCCCCGCTGCCCTCCGCGCTGCAGGCCCCGCCCCCGCGCCCGGGGCAGGGCGGCGGGGCGAAGCCGCTCGACCACGCCGCCGAAGCCGGCAAGACCGTCGTTGACTGGGTCGACGAGCGCACCTCGCTCAGCGGCGCCGCCCGCTGGATGATGTTCCGCAAGGTGCCCAAGGGCACCAACTGGTTCTACACGCTCGGCTCGGCCACGATGTTCGCGTTCCTCTCCCAGGCGGTCACGGGGGTGTTCCTGGCGATGTACTACCGCCCCGACCCCTCCGGCGGGGCCTACGAATCGATCCGCCACGTCACCAACGAAGTGTTCCTCGGGCAGTTCGTGCGCGGGATGCACAAGTGGGGATCGAGCGTGATGGTGATCCTCGTGTTCCTGCACATGGGCCGCACCTTCTTCTTCGGCGCCTACAAGTACCCGCGCGAGCTCAACTGGGTGATCGGCGTCGTGCTGCTGATCCTGACGATGACGATGTCCTTCACGGGCTACCTGCTGCCGTTCGACCAGCGCGCCTACTGGGCCACGATCGTGGGCGTCAACATCAACGGCACTGGCCCCCTGATCGGCCCCTATCTGAGCGACTTCCTGCGCGGCGGCGGCGAATTCGGGGCGACCACGCTGTCGCGCTTCTACGCCATCCACATGCTGCTCGTGCCCGGCCTGATCGCCGCGCTGATCGGCGCCCACCTGTACCTCGTCGCCAAGCTGGGCACGACCGCGCCGCCGTGGATCAAAGCCGAGAAGAACCCCGAGCTGCGCAAGGCCGACGTATGAACAAGCGCGAGAAGGAGCAGTACCTCCGCGAGTACGCCGTTCTGAAGAGCCAGGGCAAGCCGTTCTTCCCCTACGCGGTGATGAAGGACTCGGTGATGGCCTGCGTGGTGATGGCGGTCATCATCGGGATGTCGCTCATC
Organism: uncultured Solirubrobacterales bacterium; assembly: GCA_963831995.1. Classification (GTDB taxonomy): domain Bacteria; phylum Actinomycetota; class Thermoleophilia; order Solirubrobacterales; family Solirubrobacteraceae; genus Palsa-744. The sequence goes on from CAWHSI010000005.1 coordinate 745,757, forward strand.
TTCGGCGCCGAGCTCGGCTCGAAGGCCAACCCCACGACGACCACGTATGTGCCGCGGCCGGAGTGGTACTTCTTCTTCCTCTTCGAGCTGCTGCGCGTGATCAAGCCGCCGAGCATGGTGCCGATGGCCACGATCGGCATCCCCACGCTCGGCATGATTCTGCTGTTCCTGCTGCCGTTCTACGACCGCGGCCCCGAGCGCCGCCCGGAGCGCCGCCCGGTTGCCACGGTCACCGGCATCTTCGTGATCGGCGCGATGGCGCTGCTCACCTACCAGGGCGCCAACGCCGGCGCACCGACCGCGATCGAAATGCCCACTCCGACCGCCGTGGCGCAGGCGGGGGGACATGAGCTGGCCGAATACGAAGCCGGCCGGAAGGTCGTCGCACAGTCGGGCTGCCTTGCCTGTCACAAAATCGGCGACAACGGCAACCCCGGTCCAGGCCCCGATCTGACGCACATCGCCTCGCGCCTGCCGGGCCCCGGCATCGCGCGCACGCTCGTCAACCCGACGGCGCCGATGCCGTCCTTCAAGAACCTGCCGCCCAAGAAGTTCGCGGCGGCCGTCTACTTCCTCTCGCTGCTGAAGTAGCGCGGCAGGCGATGGCCGCTCAGCGACGAGCCGAACCGGAAGCGGGCGCCGGGCGGCTGGAGGCTAGCCAGGTGCGGGCGATGTTCGACCGTGTAGCGGGTGTGTACGACCTGCTCAACACGGTGATGACCGCCGGACTGCACCATCGCTGGCGCGCGCGCGCAGTGGACCTTGCCCGGGTGCGGCCCGGCGACCGGGTGCTCGACATCGCCACCGGCACGGGCGATCTGGCGATCGAGCTGGCGCGGCGCGTGTCGCCTGGCGGAGAGGTGATCGGCAGCGACTTCTCCGAGGAGATGCTCGCGCGCGCGCGCGCGAAGGGAGCCGAGGCGCTCGAAAGCGGCGCGCTCGGCGATCCGCTCGCGGCGCGGGCGGGCGAGCCGGCCCACAATGGCACGCTCGACCCGGGCAGCGCGCACGGCCCGGCCCTGCTGCGCTTCGAGTTCGGCGACGGGCTCGCGCTCCCGTATGCCAACGGCGCGTTCGACGCCGCCACCAATGGGTTCGGATTGCGCAACTTCTCCGACGTGGGACGCGGTCTGCGGGAGATGGCGCGCGTCGTGCGCCCCGGCGGGCGCATCGTGGTGCTGGAGTTGACGACTCCCACACGACCTCCGCTGTCGCTGTTCTATCGCGTGTGGTTCGATCGCGTGGTGCCCGCGCTCGGCAAGCTCACCGCTCCAGTCGCGAGGCTGCTCGGAGGTGTGTCGCGGTCGCGTGCGGCCGGCGAGGGGACCTCGATCGCGCACGCGTACACCTACCTCCCGAACTCGGTCAAGCGCTTCCATTCGCCGGTGGAGCTCGCCGCGGAGATGGAGCGCGCCGGGCTGTGTGAAATCGGGTATGTGCTGATGGCGGGCGGCATCGTTGCCGTCCACGGCGCTACCGTCCCCGTGTGAGGGCTGTGGGGGTGGGAGCGAATATGGCGGCGGATGTCGAGGCGGTGGAGGAGATCATGCGCCGCGGCGGGCAAACTCTGACCGAACGCATGACGCGCACCGAGGCTCACCTCGAAGCGGTGGCCGCCGAGGCCGGCATTCCGCTCGCCTCGCACGCGACGGCAACCGTGCTCGCCGGCGGCAAGCGGCTGCGCCCGCTGCTGGTGGTGCTCGCCGCGGAAGCCGTGGGCGTGCCGCCAGGCTCAGCGCAGGACGGTGCGGGGAGGGGGGGCGCTCGAACCGAGGATCTGGGCGCAGGGTCCGAGCGCGAGCAGGAACTCGTCCGCGCTGCTGTGGCCGTCGAGCTGGTGCACTCGGCGACGCTCGTCCACGACGACCTGATCGACGGCGCGCAGCTGCGTCGCGGTCGCCCGACGGTGGCCGCCGTGGCGGGGCGCCAGGCCGCGGTCGCGACCGGGGACCTGCTGTTCTCTCGTGCCTTTGCGGAGCTGGCCCGCAACGAAGATCCGCAGCAGCTGCGAGCGCTGTCAGACGCAAGCTCGGCGCTCGCGGCCGGGGAGCTCTTGCAGCGCGAGGACGCGTATGCGTCGGGCATCGCCGTGGAGCGCTATCTGGAGCGCTGCCGCTTGAAGACCGCGGCCCTGTTCGAAGCGGCGTGCAAGCTCGGCGCGCTTGTGGCGACGGGCGGCACGCCCGCTCTCGCCGCGGCGCTCGGCGAATTCGCGGAGCGGATCGGACTCGCGTTTCAGCTGCTCGACGATGTGCTCGACGTGTCCGGTCCGGCGCAGCAGACCGGCAAGGCACGCGGCACCGATCTGCTCGACGGCACCGTCACGCTGCCTCTGATCCTCGCGCGCCAGCGCGATCCGCGGATCGCCGCGGTGGACCTGGCCTCGCTCGAGGGCCCCGAGGACGCGGAGGCGCTGTGCGAGCGGATCGCCGCCACCGGCGCGCTGGAGCAGGCGCGCGACCGGGCGCTGTCGATCGTGGCCGAGGCAAAGGCGTCGCTGCCGGCGTCGCTGCCAGACGGCCGCCACGACCTGCTCGATCTCGTTGCCGACGCGGTGGTCGAGCGCTACTGCTGAGCCTGGGCGTCTGTCTCGGCGGCCCTTCATGTGGAGGGCCGTGGGTCGCGGTGGGCGCCGCCGAGAGCCGTCGGCGCTCTGCGGACAGCGGCCTCAGAAGTCGCTCGGCCCGATCAGGTCGAGCTCCAGCGCGCGCGCGAACAGCTCGAGCTCTTCGGTCATGTTCGCGTGCGTGAGCTGCTTGAGATCGCTGAGCAGCGCGCCGGTCGCCTTGTCGAGCTCCTCGTCGAGCGCTTCGACGAGCGCCTGTCCGAACACGCCCTCGCGCAGCAGATCGCAATCGGGACAGCGCATCGAGATGCGCCAGCGCCCCGGCGACTGCTCCGACCAGTCGAGTGGGTGCATCAGCTCGCCGTCGCAGCGCGGACACACGTGCAGGCGGTCGTGCTGGGGTGCGCGCCCGGGTGGGCGCGCGGGCGCCGGCGCGGGCGAGGCCGCGCGGTAGGGCTCGCCTGCTCCAGTGGACGCGGACAGCTGCGCCGGCCCGGTTGGAAGCGACGGCGCGGACGACGGCTGCTCGGCGAGTCGGTGGCCGGTGCTGTCGAGATACACGACCTCGATTTGCCTGCCGCTCGGAAGCTGCACGTGGTGGCGTGTGCGATGTTCGCGATCCTCATGCATTGTCTGTCTCTGGCTTCATCGACGCTCGGGCAGGCGGGCTTTAGCGAAGTTTCCGCACGCCGGGTCGTCGAAGGACGCTGTTGCGTTCGGTATATACCCGCACATGCGGGACCCTAGCCCGAGGGTCCCCGAACCGCCCGGCGACACCGCGGTGATAGCGTCAAATGGTGATGGCGACGGCGATCCGCACGGTCGGCCACGAAGAGCGGCTCAGCATCGTGGACCACCTCGAAGAGCTCCGCACCCGGCTGATCGTCAGCGGGCTTGTTTCGCGATCGTGTTCGCCGTGTGCTTCTGGCAGAACCATGCGCTGCTCAACTTCATCAACGCGCCTCTGCACAAACAGACAGAGCAACAGGTGCGTCGCGGGGAGGGGCCTGCAGGGGCGACCTGGCTGGCCCAGCAGGGGGTGCTCGCACTCGCCAAAGACACGCAGGCGATCGCCGGTGCGCTCAGCCGGCCCGCGAGCGGCCTGCCGGCGGCGACCAGGGCGCAACTGGCCGGCTCGATCCCCAGGCTGCAGGCCGACGTGGCAAGGATTCCGCGCAGTCCCAGCGGGCTCGATCCAACCACGCTCGGACCGGGCGAACCGCTCACCGCGACGCTCACTGTTTCCCTCTATTTCTCGCTCGTCATCGCGCTGCCGCTGATCCTTTTCGAGCTGTACGGATTCGTGCTGCCCGCGTTCAGCCCGAGCGAGCGGCGCGTCGTGATGCCGCTGCTTATCTCGGTGCCGTTCCTGTTCGCGGCGGGCGCGGCGTTTGGCTATGTCGTGGTGCTGCCCACCGCCGTGCGCTTCCTGCAGAACTTCAACTCCAGCCAGTTCAACGTGATGGTGCAGGCCAATCAGTACTACAAGTTCGCGGCGACCGTGCTGTTGGCGATGGGCCTCGCCTTCCAGGCGCCGGTGGTCATCCTCGGTGCCGTACGGGCAGGGCTCGTCACGCCGCGCCAGCTGCGGCGCAACCGCCGGTACGCGCTGCTCGTGTGCGCCGCGATCGCCGCGATCCTGCCGGGAGACGCCTTCACGCTCGTGCTGGAGACGGTCCCACTGTATTTGCTCTACGAGATGAGTATCCTGATTGCGTCGGTACTCGCCAGAAGCGAGACGGCGCAGGCGACGGCTGCAGGGGACGGGCGCCCTCCGGAGAACCCTTCGGACGGCCCGGGAACGTCCGGCCCCTCCGGCCCCTCGCCGGGCGACGGTTCGAGCGGTGCGGCGGCCCCCTCCGGGCAAGACGCCTCGCGGGCAACACCGACGGGCACCCCAAAGACAAGGGCCGCAGAGATGATCGATCACATAGACCCCGAGCTGTCCAGCTGATGCTGTTCGACCTCAGAGCACGCGGCCGGCGCCGCACCGTACAGGTCGTCTATCTCGCGCTCGCGCTGATCTTCCTGCTCGGCTTCGTCGGCTTCGGGGTGGGCGTCGGCGGCGGCGGCGGGGCGAGCCCGATCGAAGCCATCTTCGGCGGCAAAGAAAGCGTGGCCGGCGCCAGCTACAGCAAACAGATAGCCGAAGCGGAAAAGCGCACGCGCAAGCACCCGAGCGAAGCGGCGGCATGGGCGCAGCTGGCCGAAGCCCATTTCCATCAGGCCAGCGGCAGCGAATACTACGACGAAGAAAAGCAGCAGTTCACCGCCAAGGGCAAGGAACTGCTGGCGAAGGTCGTGGCCGCATGGAACCGCTACCTTGCGCTGAAACCGAGCAACCCGCCGCTGACCGTCACCGACGACATGATTCGCGTGTTTGGCGAAGAAGGGCTCAACCAGCCGGCCGAAGCGGTTGCCGTGCTGCAGTATGTGATTCCGACCAAGTCGCCGAGCGTCGCGCTTTACGGCGATCTCGCAAAGTACGCCTACCAGGCAAAAAACACAAGCGTCGGAGACCTGGCGGCCGCGAAGACGATCGCACTGGCGCCCGCGTCTGAGCGTGGGAAGGTCGCGGCCGAGCTTGCCGAACTGAAGAGCAACCCGTCCGGCAGCCCCACCAGCAGGACATTGACCGGTACGACCAACGGCAAGGTCTACACCGTGAAAGTGAGCCCCAAAGGACAGGGCACGATCATAAAAACCAGCGCGGCGCCGCCGGCTTCCGCGAAGAAGAAATAGCGAGTCGCGAGTGCGCTCGTGGCGGCCGATGAGGACATCCCGCCGTACTCCGCGCGATTGTTGATCGACTGCGCCGACCGCCCGGGAATCGTGGCGGCCGTCTCGGGGTTCCTCTTCGAGCGAGGCGCGAACATCGTCTCCTCGCACCAGTACTCCTCCGATCCGAGCGGAGGGCGCTTCTATCTGCGCACGGAGTTCTTCCTGGAGGCGCCGCTCGACGATCGAGAGCGCTTCCACGCCAGCTTCGACCGCGAGGTGGCTCGGCGCTTTGAGATGGACTGGAGGATCCGCTATTGGGGCGAGCGCCAGCGCGTCGCGATCCTCGTCTCCCGGCACGACCACTGCCTGATGGACCTGCTGTGGCGCTGGCGGCGCGACGAGCTGGACGCGGAGATGGTCGCGGTGATCTCAAACCACCCCGACCTCCGCGAGGAGGTGGTTGGCGCACGAGTCCCCTTCCACCACGTGCCGGTGCCTCGCGAGGGCAAGCATGCGGCAGAGGAGCAGATGCTCCAACTGCTGCGCGGCAAGGTGGACCTTGTTGTGCTCGCGCGCTACATGCAGATCCTCAGCGGCGAGTTCCTGGACCGGGTGGCCGCCCCGGTCATCAACATCCACCACTCCTTCCTGCCGGCCTTTGCCGGCGCCAACCCATACCGACGAGCGCGCGAGCACGGCGTCAAGCTGATCGGCGCGACCGCCCACTACGCGACCGCCGAGCTCGACGGAGGCCCGATCATCGAGCAGGATGTCGCGCGCGTCGACCACCGCCAGAGCGTGCGGGAGCTCGAACGCGTGGGTCGCGACATCGAGCGGGTCGTGCTGGCGCGCGCGGTGTCGCTGCACCTGGAAGATCGCGTGATCGCCGACAGTGGACGCACGATCGTGTTTTGAGCTTGCCCGAAGGCCGCACGTGCGCACGCCGCGCGGCGTGCGCCATCCCTCAAACGGTGCGGAGCTGGGCTAGAATCCCGGCGACACCGACCTCCGCGGGTCGGCGCCCTCGCGGGCCGTTAGCTCAATTGGCAGAGCAGGGGCCTCTTAAGCCCAAGGTTGTAGGTTCGATTCCTACACGGCCCACTTTTTCGGACATTGCGCAAACCCGGTTGTGAGGGCGCGATCGGGCTGGGCGCGTCCGCAGTGGCCGCAGCGGATGACGCCGGAGAGCAGGAAGTCGGAGCGGTTGCCGCGGCGGCGTGAGGCGTCGGTGCCGCGGGTCGCAGTGGCGTATCATTTTGGGTACGAGCCGAAGGGATATCGAGCTACACACTGCATGAAGAGGACCGCTGACCGCTTTCGGTGCAGAGCCTCGTGGTTGCATGGCCGCTACTCGTTTGTGGGTATAGTGGAAGTCGGCGACCTCAGCGTGTACTCGGATCTCTATACATACGGTCTGCGGGTGGTACGAACGGACCTTGAGCAATTGTCAAGAGTTGTGGATGGGGAGGTGAAGCATCAGGCGGCGACCTTCTCGTCCGTTGTGGTGGTTTCGTCGTCTGTGACCTTGATTCCGTCCTTGAACTTCGTGCCGTTGAGCACGTCGGTGACGAGCTCGTGGCCGTTGAACCGTCGCCAGCGTTCTTGGGCGGCGTCGAGGAGCTTGTAGGCCATCGCGAGTGCGGCCTTCTTGGAGCCGGCGCCCTTGGTTACCTTGGTGCGCAGCTTGACGGTCGCGAAGCTGCTCTCGATTGGGTTCGTCGTCCGCAAATGGCGCCAGTGCTCGGCGGGGAAGTCGAAGAACGCGGTGAGCTGCTCCCAGTCCTTGTCGAGCTTGGAGACGGCCTTGGGGTACTTGGCGTCGAACTCGCCGCGGAAGCGCTCCAGCGCCTTGCGAGCGTCCGCCCGCGTGGGCGCCTCGGCCATTTCGTGCAGCAGCGTCTTGGCCCTGGGCTGCAACCGCTTCGGGAGCGCGTCCAGGGCGTTCGCTGTCTTGTGCACCCAGCAGCGTTGCTCCCTGGTGGTAGGGAACACGTTCCGTAGCGCTGCCCACGCGCCGAGCGCGCCGTCACCGGTCATGAGCTTCGGCTCGTTCAGGCCGCGGTCGCGCAGATCGCGGAACACGGCTGCCCAGGAGTCCTCGCTCTCGCGGTAGCCGTCCTCGACCGCTAGTAGACGCATCCGCAAGTCTTGCGGTTTATCGGGAGGGATATCGGTGCGCGCGCTGAATTGTGTGTCGTGCCGAGAACCAGCCAGTATGTGATCGAGCTTTCTGTGGAGGAGCGTGCCGAGCTTGAGCGGCGGGCGAGCACGGTTACGTTGCCGTTCCGGGTCGTGCAGCGAGCGCGGATGATCCTGTACGCGGCCGAGGGTATGCAGGACATCGATATCGCCGCGCGGCTGGACTGTTCGCCGGACAGCGTTGCCCGGCGAAGATCGCGGTTCTGTTCTGAGCGATTGGATGGTCTTGAGGATCAAGCGCGGTCGGGTCGCCCGCGTCGTTTTCCCCCCGGAAGAGGTCGCCGAGGTCAAGGCGATCGCGTGCGAGCTGCCGCGCACCCACGAGCTGCCGCTCTCGCGCTTCTCCCGGGTTGAGCTGCACCGCCTGGTGATCGAGCGCGGCGTGACCGAGGCGTCGGCCTCGACGATCTGGCGGTGGCTGCACGAAGACGCGATCAAGCCGTGGCAGACGCGTTCCTGGATCTTCCCGCGCGACCCTGATTTCGCCGTGAAGGCCGGACGGGTACTGGACCTCTACGCCCGCACCTTCCAGGGCAAGCGGCTGCGCCCCGACGAGTACGTGATCAGTGCTGATGAGAAGACGCAGTTGCAAGCGCTCGGGCGCTATCACGACACCGTGGCGCCCGGCCCGGGACGCCCGGGCCTGGTCGAGTTCGAGTACCTGCGCGGCGGCACGCTCGCCTACCTCGCCGCCTGGGACGTGCACCACGCCAACCTGTTCGACCGGGTGGAGCAGACGACCGGGATCGACCCGTTCGCTCGGCTCGTGGACCAGGTGATGAAGGTCGAGCCCTACCGGTCGGCCCGCACCGTCTACTGGATCGTGGACAACGGCTCAAGCCACGCTGGCAAGACCTCTGTCAAGCGGATGACCGAGACCTACCCGAACGCGAGGCTGATCCACCTCCCCGTCCACGCCTCCTGGCTGAACCAGATCGAGATCTACTTCTCGATCGTTCAACGCAAGGCCCTGACCCCCAACGACTTCGCGACGCTACCCCAACTCGCCAGACACCTGATGGACTTCGGCCAGCACTACCGCACCCTCGCCCGACCGTTCGAGTGGACCTTCACCCGCGCCAAGCTCGACAACGTGATCGAGAAGATCACCCGTCACGAATTCCAGCCCCTCGCACTCGCCGCTTGAACCGCATCACTTCCGGACACCTCCACTAGCAGCTCCTTGCAGCCGTCCTCACGCACGCCGATCACCACCAGCAGGCACAGCTTGGCATCCTCGCCGAGACGGACACTGACGTTCACACCGTCGACGAACAGGTAGGCGTAGCGATGAAACCGCAGCTCCCGGGTACCGAACGCGGCGTGCTCAGCCTGCCACTGCTCGGTCAGCCGCTGGATCGAGCTGGACGACAGCCCCGAGGCGTCCTCGCCGAGCAGATCCCGCAGCGCCGGGCCGAAGTCCCCGGTCGAGAGGCCATGCAGGTACAGGATCGGCAGCACCTCGGTGACCTTCGGCGAGCGTCGCGCGTACGCCGGCAAGATCCGGGAGCTGAACCGCTTGCGCTCCCCGCTCTCCTCGTCGACGCGCTTGTCGTTCACGCGCGGCGCCCGGACCGGGACCGTCCCCGACCCGACCGTCACCCGCCGCTCCCGCGCGCGACCGTTACGGACGACCAACCGCTTGCCGTCCTCATCGACCTCATCGATGAACGAGCCGACGTACTCCTCGACCTCGGCCTCCAGCGCCGCGGCGATCATCCGCCGCGCGCCCTCCCGCGCGAGGTCGTCCAGCGTGAGCCCAATCTCATCGTTGCCCTCCCCAACGGGGAGCCTGCGAACATCTGACATGGCGTGCCTTCCTGCCGGCCATCACCGGCATCGGTCTTGATCAACCGGGAAGGTACGCCGCCTTCCTCTTCACGCGCATCCACAACTTCTGGGTATAGCTCACGGACCTTCAGACGCATCGACCGCGCACGGTTACAGTCTCCACTAATAATCCGCTCCTACGACGGCGCATACCGGACCTCGCTTCGTGAGGGTGTGGTCCCTATGGTGTTCGACAGTCGGGCGTCGTTGGCAAGCGGTCACAGGTGGCACAGCGATCAACGAGGACGGGCGAGAACCCGTGCCGAAAGCGGTGCTGGAAGGAGAGCCCTGAGCCAAGCGATCCATCGCTGGCACATTCGCTTGATACGGCCTGGTATCCCAGCCAGGCCGTGCGGACTGTCTGTTGCGGTACGCTTAGGTCGTGGCCACAGCACTCGACAAGGACAGGCTGCACGACGTGCTCGATGAAGCGGTGATCGTGATCGACGAGCGGGAGCTGGAGCGCTCGCGCCGCGATCCTCGTGTGCATGAACTGTTTGAGCAGGGTCGGGCTCTGGTGGCTGAGCTAGAGGCCGAAGGCGCGAATCTCTAGCCCTCCCGGGGAATCGCCGTCCACAGTCGTTGCAGCCGGCGGTTGCCTGGCACTCGCTGCTCGGAAGGTCGAAGGCCCCAGCGTTCCCGCCAGTAGGCGTCGGTGGCTTCATCGAAGGGATCGACGACCAGCACCGTCGCACCGACATACGACAGCGCCTGCTGTGCCGTGCGCGCGGCGTGTCCGAACAACTCGGTGCCGATGCCTGACGCCTGCGTTGCGCGGGCGAACTGCGCGAGCAGGATTGCCGGCTGGGTGCGGTAGTGCACGCCGCCGAGCTCGGCGCGCTCCTCGCCGCTGAGTGCGACCTGCGCGGCGCACAGCGCGTAGACGCCCGCCACCTTGCCGTAGCTGAGCCGTACGCGAACGGTCGCCTCCTGCGGCTCGCTCAGCGCCCGCTCGGCCAACCATTCGGCGACGCTCTCCCCGGCGGGACCTGGGACCGGCTCAAACGAGCGGAGCGCCTCGCCCAGCTCGGGCAGCGCCGAGACGGCCTGCTGATTGACGCGCACGTACGCGCGTTCACGCTCCAGAATCTCGCGCGAGAGTGATGGGTTCGGGACGCTCATAGCGGCATGGAAGCGTACCCGCCATCCCCGTCACGATCCTCGGGCTACACACTCAGCGGCTCCGCCCGCACAACCACGGGGTTTGCGCAACGTACGGCCCTCTCCATTCGCTGCGCGACACTTCAACGACCGCTGCTGGCATGTGCTCCCACGACCGTGCTGGCGGCGGCCCGCTTCGCTGGGCAGGGCACGCTGGTGGCGGCGATCGTGCGGCTGCCGTCGAGGAATGTGAAGGCCGCGCTGAAGTCGAAGCCTCCACGCGGACACTTCCTCGGCAGCAGGATCCCGCGGGGTTTATAGGGGACCAGTTGACTGCCCACGCGTTCGTAGTAGGTCAGGCCTTGTGGGCCGAGGGTCGCCCTCAACTGCACGACGGACACGTCGGGGCCGCCGGGCAGGCCTGGGACCAAAGGTACCGCGATGTCGACGCTGCCACCGTAAGACACCGTCGCCGGCAGCAGCAGGCCGGGAAACGCGATCTGCGCGTACACGGGCGATAGGCCGTTTGCGAACAGCAGCAGCGCCAGGTGCCCGTTTTCTTCGGGTGCGCGCAGGATCGTGACGGCTGCTTGCTCGCTGAAGACGTGCGGCCCGATCGGGACCTCGGCGAGCGCGCTGCCTTCGCCCATGCGCGAGTCGGCCGGACAGCCTTCGGGACCGAGCGCTTCGAGCGTTGTGCGGGGGCACGTTTCAAGGCCCAGTTCGCCGACGGAGATGCCGATGTCCTGCGGGTAGCGCACGTCAAGCTCGGCCAGAGGAGGCGCCACCAGGCCGTCTGTCGTCGATATCTGGGCATCGAATTCAAGTGTCGTGTACCCGCCCAGTCGCTCGGGTACGAAGCGAGCGTGCAGGTCGACCGTGGGGGTCGCCCTGGCGGCGGCCGGCAGGCAGGCGCAGACCAGTAGCGCTACCAGCAGATCGCGGGCTCGGTGCGCGTGGCTGAGCCGTCTCCAACGCACAGCCGCTCAGAAGGACAGCTTGCCCGTGGTCTGTATGACCACCGAGTCGCTCCTGCGGTCGAACACGCCATAGAGCCCTCCGTGGCCGCTGATGTGCGTGTAGCGACCGCTCCCACCGGTGACGAGGAAGGTGCCGCTGAAGCTCTGGTAGCGTCCCGAGCCGTGGGGAGTCGCTCGTCCTCGACCATAGATCGATCCGACGCCGGTATGCGTCGCGAAGGTTCCGCTGAAGCTGGCGCCGGTGCTCAATGTGGCTCGCATCGATCCGTCGAGCGCACCGGAAACCGGTCCTTCCTCGAACAGCTGAGAGCCTTCGGCCCTGACGAGATGCAGGCGCCCCGTGGTGGTGCCGTCAAGCGACCTGGCGGCGCGCCCTGCGGGGCGGACCTGGACAGACGGCCGCGAGCTGTAGGACGCCGCCGGCAGCATCAGCGCCGCGCCGCCGACGAGCGCCGTCGCGAGCAGGGCAGGCAGGGTCTTTAGGCGCTCGCGCTTGGGCCGGATGTCGGCTGGAGATATACCGCTCATTGTGGTCATGGCTTGTCGAACCCCGACGATAACCGCACCCCCATACCATATCTCGAATCCGTCCTCCTGTTGGCCGGTTGGGGGTAGCTCGGTGGGGTGGGTGGAGGCGTCGATCTGCTGTCCGGGTTGCCCGTGGCCAAAGTTCCACATGCGAGTCGATGACGCAACTGTCAGGAGTCGAAGCCAGGCCTGCCGCGGCCATCGCGGCCACCTCCACGGGTTCCGAGCCGTGTCCCGCGTCACCAGTTTGTTTGAGTACTACCCGGATGGATGGTCACGATCGCTGAGCTCTGACGCTGATGTCGGCCTGCGTGCCGGTGGCACGTGGGGCGACGTCGGCAGGCCTCAGGCGCGCGAGCAGACGCTGGGGAATGCAAACGAACTGGTGACACGAGACACTAGGCTTGGGCCGCAGCTAGATCGCTCGACAGGCGCCGCGGCTTCACGCAGTATTCGGCGATCAAAAGGCTCTGGCGCCAGCGAGGCACCACGACGCATCCTGACTTGAGGCCATAGCCCTCTCGCTCGATCTCGCGCAAGATCGCGCGGTACAGCGCCGCGCTGAGCGCCATGCTTTGTTGTCCGCAACCCAGCAATGACGGAGCGTCGGCCGCTTGCTCGTAAAGGCCGTCGGCACGGGCTATTTGATCGCGAAGCAAATCGGCTCGCGCGCCGGGGACTGGGGCACCGAAACGCTTGATCGTACTCGTGGCGATGTACACCCGTCCATGAGTCGCGTCCTCGTCTATATCGCGCAGGATGTTAGTTCGCTGCATAGCCCTGCCCAGAGTTGCCATTTTCGTCTCGCTCGCTGGGCCCGAACCACCAAGCAGACGCGCAAGGATTATCCCGACTGAGCCGCCCGCGCGCTGACAATAGATTTCAAGATCCTCTTCGTTCTCTATTGTGGCCCGCGCGATGTCGTGACGCATCCCTTCACAGAATTCGAGGAAGGAACGACGGGGCAGGTCGTGACGTCGCGATAGCTCGACAAGTATCCGAGTCTCCTCGGTTTCGGCGGGTTCATTACGTGTCCAACGCTCGACTGCCTCGACGCGTTGTGCCGCCTCGGGGCAGTCGTCGTCCACCAGATCGTCGAGTGTGCGTAGAACCGTGTAGAGAAGACGTGTGTCCTCGCGGACAGAGTGTGGAAGCAGTCTGAGCCCAGGCGCAAAAGTACTTTCGTCTGAGCGTAGTATGCCCTCGGCGCCCTCGTCGGCTTGGGGACGGCTTGTTGTTTCGGACAAGTCTTGCTCGTACATGGTGGATACGGCTCCTTGTTGTCAGCTAGTTGATCGAAAAGGCGGTCTTTGGCTCCGATTGTGTTGCCCGGACGGTAGCGATTGCCGCGGCGGCAAAGGAGATCAGTGTGGCAATGAGAAGCGCGCGTAGGCATAGCTGCCACGCAAACGCGAAATGAACCGGAGAGCCGGCGCCGTACTGAGTCCATCTGTCGACAAGGTATTGACCTGCGTTTCCAGTGATGATCCCGATCAGGCACCCGAAAAGCAACACGCACCCGCTCTCGTAAAAGACGAGTCGCGCCAGTTGGGTCGAACTCATTCCGATCGAAATCAAGGCGTCAAGCCTTCCTCGCCTCTGCCACACAGCGGACATCATCATTGCGACGACTGTGGCTATTGCCGCAGCCAATACGATCGCTGTGGTTTGATTCAGCCGCGAAAGCGTGCCACCCAGGACGGCGCTGATCTGTGACTGTCGCTCTTCCGCTGTCTGAACGGTGAGCGCGGAGTTATATGGAAGTGCTCGCCGCACTGCAAGCTCACCCGCCTCCAAATCGATACCAGGCTTGAGTATCACCGCCAACTGGCTGACGCGAGTTGTCCGCCATAGTCTGCTGTAGTCGTTGGCGTTGATTAGGATGCTGCCTGGCAGCCAACCGTAGTTCGAGATCGTCGCGGCGATATGGAGTCGAGAGATGCCGGACGGTGTCGGCAAACTAAAGACATCGCCCACGCTCAGATGGTGTTCGTCGGCGATCGTTTGGCTTATCGCGATCCAGCCGCCTTCGCGCAAGCGCCGTGTCGCAAAAGCGATGTTGCCTTTTATCAGCTGACTTTCGGCGATCGGGTTCTCCGCCTGCGGGGGTACACCTATGACCCACACCCTGCGATTTGGCAGGTCCAGGAACGACTGACTGTATGCGACGGTCGCGCTGACCACTTTGAGCCGACGCAGCCGGTGCAGCGTATCGTCGGCGGCGAAGGGCTGGGTCGCATAAACATTGCTCGCGCCGCCAGGTTTCAGCCAAAGGTCCGCATTTGACCCGGTCTGTTCAGCTCCAAGCCGCACTGCGCGCTGCACATCCGCCACTGAGCCTCCGATCGTCACAACGAGAAGCACCGCGATCATGCCGGTCGCCGCAAGAGCGATAGAGCGTGTGGGGGACGCCTGCAGCTCGCCGCTGGCGAGTCGCGCGGCTGGGTCTCTGGATTGCTGTGCGACGCGTCGCGCAAATCTGAGCACGTACCGGATCGTCATCGGTAGGCACATCGCGAGACCGCCGACGATCAGTATCAGCGCGACCACGATGACAGCGGGCGCCATCAACGAAACCACAGTCGATGCACATATGAGTACTGCTCCTGAAGTAAACACGGCGGCGTCGCTGATCTTTGGACGACGAATAAGGGATAGCGTACGGCCTGCCTCCTCCGGTTCGATGGCGCTGCTTCGCAATAGCGCAACGGCTGGCAGCGCGGCAGCGACAAATGCGGCAAAGACCCCCGCGGCGAGGGCTATCAGGACTGTTTGTGTGCTGACGATGCGCTGGCCTCCGATCGGAAATACAGCCGTTAGATAGCCGGGTGGTGCGCGGTAGGCAAGTAGCGAGATCGCGTCGCCGGCTGCAAGGCCAATCAAGGAACCGGTGATACCGAGGATGAGTGCGTCGAATGCGAGTGACGTTACGATTGCACTGTCTGGTGTACCGAGCTGAATCAGATAGGACATAAATACTCGCCGCTCGCCGCTTGCGAGCAACAGCGCGTTGTATGCGAGGATCATGCCCACGGCCAGGCTGATCGCGCTGAAGAGTGCCGTTACCTGCGCCTCGGGCTTGGCTGCCCCAGCGAGCAACTTTGCTTCGGTATCGACAGATCGCACGTTCAAGGTGGCACCAAAGCGTGATGCCAGAGTCCCACGTACGCGTGACTCCGCACCGGCGTCAGGCTCAACTAGAACTCTGCTGATGCGCCCCGGCAATCCCCCGAGCGTCTGTGCAACCGGGAGCGATGTCGCGGCCACGGGACTTTCGGCGAGCGCTCCAAGGTCGCTCGTGGGCACGACCGCGCCGAGCGTCAGATGTTCTGTACGGGCAGCGACCTGGATCGCGACGGTGCTCCCGGGCTTGGCCCCGATCGCTTGCGCGGTGGGCTGCGCCACGACTAGCAGTCCGCGCCTGGAGGCTGCCGCGTACTTTTCGAAGCTCGAGATCAGTTTGCCGCCGAGCGTAGCCAGTCGTTCGTCGGCTCCAACCAGGGTCAGCGCTCGTGTGCCCTTGGGGCCAACCATCGTGATCTGTTGAGTCAGGACCGGCGCGGCGGCTCGGACGCCGGGTGTCTCCGCGATCTCTTCGCCCACGCCCGCCGCGAAGCCTTCGGGCGACCTGGCGGCGACTTCCAGCGTCGCGCGTCCGGCGACGCCGTGTACGAGTTCTTCGAAGGAGCCGGTGATGCTGCTGTTGGAGATCTGTACCGCAAAAAGCAGCGCCACGCCTGCAGCGACTCCGACCACCGCCATGATCTCTCGCAGAGGCTGCACGCGCAGATGACGCCGATAGAACAGGAGCAGCGTACGCAGGCTGATCATCGACCGAGCTCCGCGACGTCGGGATCGTGGGCAACCAGTTTGCCGTCGCGCAGTGCGAGCACTCTGTCGGCGTAGCGTGCCACACGTGCGTCGTGAGTCACCAGAACGCATGCAGCCCCGCGCTCGCGTGGCAGCGCACTGAGCAGATCGAGCACGGCGTCCCCCGTTTCGGTGTCGAGGTTGCCGGTAGGCTCGTCGGCCAGCACCAGCTTTGGCTCGCCCACGAGCGCGCGCGCGATCGCCACGCGCTGCTGCTCGCCGCCGGAGAGCTTCGACGGCGGATGGTTTGCGCGAGCGACCAGGCCGACGCTGTCCATGGCAAGAAGTGCGCGCTCGTGTGCCTGCTCGCGGTGGACGCCGCGCAGCAGCAGCGGCAGCGCGACGTTCTCCTCGCTGCTCAGGCCCGGCACCAGGTTGAAGTTCTGAAAGACGAACCCGAGCTTTGTGCGGCGATACTCGAGGACGTCTCGCTTGGAGAGTCCTCCCAGATCGCGGCCTTCGAAGCAAACATCGCCCGAATCGCAGCGCAGCAGGCCCGCGGCCAGCAGCAGCAGTGTCGTCTTGCCGGAGCCGCTGGGCCCGAAGAGGGCTACGAGTTCGTTGGCGTGGATGGCGAGGCTGACCTCGTCGACCGCTCGAATATCGCCGGCCGGCGTCGAGTAGTGCTTGGAGGCCCGCTCCAGTTCAAGCATCGGCCGCGGAGCGCCGCGCGGCCGCTGTCGGCAGCGTGTAGAGCTTGCCGGCCGCATCCGTGGGCTCCTCGCCGATCAGCTGGCCGTCCCGCAGGTAGAGGATGGGGTCTGCCCGCAGGAGTTGCCCGGCGCCGGTGTCCGCCACCAGGACGGCCACCTTCGCATCGACCGCAAGCGAGGCTCAGAAGCGCCATCGTCGTCTCCTGCTCGACCGGCGAGAGCCCCGCAAGAGCGCCGTCGACAAGCAGCAGTCGCGGTTCGATCACCAGCGCACGGGCGATCGCGGCGCGTTGGCGCTCTCCCTCGGAGAGCTCCTCGGGCTTGGACTCCGCGCATTGCTCGGCCTCGCAGGCGAGCAGGCACCGCTGAGCCTGTCGCCGCGCGGCGCGGTGCTCGCAACCGTCGACCAGCAGCGGGAGTTCTACATGCTCCAACACACTGAGTCCGGTTGCCCACGGTTGGTCGCTCCACACGCAGCCAACCTCGCGACGTCGGTAGCGTCGCCGCTGTGCGTCCGACATCCCGCTCACGGGTTCGCCCTTGTATGTGACCGCGCCGCTATCCGGTCTCTGCAGTCCCGCGGCAACCCGCAACAGCGTTGTCTTGCCCGATCCGCTGGGCCCGAAGATCCAGCGATCTGGCGCGCGAAGCAGCTGCAGGCTGACACGGTCGAGCGCTGAC
The DNA here is from genome assembly GCA_963831995.1 of uncultured Solirubrobacterales bacterium. Taxonomy (GTDB): domain Bacteria; phylum Actinomycetota; class Thermoleophilia; order Solirubrobacterales; family Solirubrobacteraceae; genus Palsa-744. The sequence continues at coordinate 762,886 of CAWHSI010000005.1, forward strand.
TCTGGGGCCGTCCGGCCGCTGGTAGGTCTTCGACACCCGATCGAGCTCGAGGATCATCTCACTCTCCTGGGCTCGCGACCGGCGCCGCACTCATGAGCGTTGCCCCGTGCGGTCGTCGGCGTGAGAGGTGCAGCTCTGCTGGCGCTCGACTTGCTGAGCGCTCATGGTCCTCTCCACGATCCTCGGAAGACATCAACGTGCGCCGCGCGGCCATCTTGCCAAACAGCTCCCGTCGCGCCTGCAGACCCTCGCGCGCATGTGTGGGCGCCTCGCCGTGGCGCTCCTTGGCCGACGGCCAAATCGCCTCGCGAGTGAGCAGCCAGGAAATCATCTCGCGAGCGTGCCTGGCCCAGCGCAGCTCGGCCTCGAGCTGGAAGATGTCGGCGCTCAGATTCAGCCGTAGCAGAACCTGATCGGCGCGGACCCGCAGTCCTTCGGCCGGGGTCGCCTCGCGCAGCCGCGATAGCTCCTTCAAGCGGGCCGCGCAGTCGAGCTCATACGCATCGATCTGCGTCAATGCGTCCGCCATTCGATCCGGGCCGGCGAGCGTCAGCTTCACGAGCAACGGCCGACGCGTCAGCTGGATGCCGCCGCTGCTCGACTCCAGCCAGCGCTCGAACTCCTCCACGCCGCTGTCGGTGATTGCGAACACGTGGCGGTCTTCGCGACTCTCGGCATCGCCCTCCACGCGCTCGATCAAACCGTCGCGCTCCATGCGGTCGATCGTCTGATACAGCTGGCCGGAGTTCACCGCCCAGGCGGGACCCAGACGACTCTGCAGCCGGTCGGCGAGCTGATAGGGGTAGGCGGGTTGGTGGACCAACAACCCCAGCAGTGCGTGCTTGGCAGACATCCGACCTCCTATGAATCCTGGCCACTCATCCCCTTGCCCGGATGCATTCCGGCAAAACAAACCCTACACCCACCGCACAATCGATGTCCCCTCCCGCCCTCAAATACCTACTTAAAGGGTCGCGACCCGCACGGCTCGCGCCGCCACCGATGGGGCGCACGGCGCCCGCAAAAGCGTGTGCGCGCCGCGCGCCGCCGGTGGTCGAGACCGCTTGCAGCGCTTGCAGCGCGGCCATCGGGACCCCGGCTCCAAATGCCTACTTAAAGGTATTGGCCTCGCGGCTGCGGCGCACTGCATTCTTTATCGACATGAGCAAGGAGGCAGTCACCGGCCGCGCCCCGGAAGCGATCGGCCCCTCGGCCGGCACGGATGGGAGAGGTCGGGAGTGTTCCCTGCTTGCCATGCCAAAGCGCGGATGTCGCGCGACGCGGATCGCGGGAGCGGCTCTGCCGCCGGCGGTCGCAAGGGGGTGCGTCGCGCGGCTACCGCAAGGCAGTGCAAGGTGCGGGCGGGGCCATGGCCGAGCGCGTAAAGTCCACAAGGAGGGAGCACCGATGAGCACACGATCGGAGACCCGTGCGGCCGGCGGCCGGCGGCCAACTCCACCGAAGTCCATGCCGCGCCTCCGCGAGCCGCGCTACTCGCAGTCGCTGGAGCGCGGCTTGGCGATCCTCGGCTGTTTCTCCCCCGACGATCCCATGCTCGGAATCGCCGAGCTATCGGAGAGCTCGGGATGACCCGCTCGACGATCCATCGCTACGTGAGCACACTTGTCGCGCTGGGGTATCTGGAGCAGGGCGCCGACCGTCGATATCGGCTCGGCCTGCGCGTCACCGATCTCGGCATGTCGGCGCTTGAATTCGACCGGGCTGCGGGAGCACTCGCGCTGCATATCTCGAAGATTTGCGCCGGTACAGCGGCTGTACGGTCAGTCTGGCCGTGCTCGACGGCGCCGAGATACTCTACGTGGATCGCGCTCGCAGCTTCCGTCGTGGCCAGTACAAGATCGATCTGAACCTGCGGGTCGGTTCGCGACTGCCGTCCTATTGCACCTCGCTGGGCAAGGTGCTGCTGGCGTTTCTGCCCGACGAGGAGCAGCACGAACTCGTGGTCGGGATGGCGTTGGCCAAGCGTGGCCCCCATACGATCACCGCCAGGAAGGCGCTCAGGGACGAACTCGCGAACGTCATCGAGCAGGGGTTTGCGGTCAGCGACGAAGAGCTGGCCGCCGGCCTCGTGTCGATCGCGGTGCCTGTTCGCGGCGCAACTGGCGATGTCATCGCGGCGCTCGGGATCTCAGCTCATACCTCGATGATCGAGCTGCGGGGCTCTGGTGGACCAGCAGCTGGCGCACTTGCTGGCCACGGCCGAGCAACTCTCTGCTCGACTGGGCTTTCGTCGCGAGGACGACGAGGCGACGCGCTGAACACCGCGGATCGCGAGTTCGCTTTGCGACGACGACGAGACACTCCGAGCGCCACGGGGCGCAGGTGGGCCTGCCGGCGAGCCGCACGCTTCGCAGGCGCCGCCGGCACGTGTCGCGCCGGCCTCACTCGACCTGGCCCCGCTCGACCTGGCCCCGCTCGACCTGGCCCCGCTCGACGCGGAGAGCCGGCAAGTGCGCTTATGCGGTTGTGGGGGCGCCTACGTCGGGGCCGATGAGAGAGGTCCTGCCGGCGTCGGTCCACACGATCTGCTCGCGACCGGGGCCGACACCCAGCAGCGTGACCGGAGCGCCGACCTGATCTTCGATGAAGGCAGGTACTCGCGGGCGGCGTCGGGCAGGTCGGAGGGCGTCCGGCACTCGCCCAGATCCTCGCTCCAGCCGCGCAGCTCGGTCAGCTCGGCGCTCGTGTGGTGCAGGACCGTTTGGTGGTAGGGGAAGTCGTCGAACTCCGCGCCCTCGGCGCCACGGTAGCTCGTGCACACCTGGATGCGGTCGAGCCCGGAGAGCACATCCAGCTTGGTCAGCACCAGCGCGGTGAGCGTGTTCAGGCGCGCGGCATATCGCAGCGCCACAAGGTCCAGCCAACCGGTGCGACGCGGACGCCCGGTGGTCGTGCCGAACTCGCCTCCGCGCCGGCGAATCGTCTCGCCCATCTCTTCATGCAGCTCGCTCGGGAACGGGCCGGCGCCGACGCGCGTCGTGTAGGCCTTGGAGATGCCCCACACCTCCTCGATGTCCTTCGGGCCGACGCCGGTGCCGACGCATGCCGCCCCCGACAGCGGGTTGGAGGAGGTCACGAATGGATAGGTGCCGTGGTCGATGTCGAGCATCGCACCCTGGGCTCCCTCGAAGATCACCTTCTTGCCGTCGTCGAGCAACTCCCACATCAGGCGGGCGGTGTCGGCGATGTGCTGCTCCAGGCGATGGCCGTAGGTGAGGTACTCCTCGGTCATCGTGTGCAGGTCGAGCGTCGGGTCCTTCTCGAACGGACGCAGCGAAAGGCGCTTGGGCTCCATCGCGGCGACGATCTTCTTCTTGAGGATCTTCTCGTCGAGCAGGTCCTGCACGCGGATGCCGAGTCGCGCCGCCTTGTCGGCGTAGCACGGGCCGATCCCGCGTCGCGTGGTGCCGATCTGCAGACTTCCGAGCTTGGCCTCGCCGGCGGAGTCGAGCAGCAGGTGGTAGGGCATGATCAGGTGGGCGTTGGCGGAGATTCGCAGTCCGCTGACGTCGACGCGCCGTGCCCGCAGAGCATCCAGCTCCTCGATCAGCACTCTCGGGTCGATCACGACGCCGTTGCCGATCACGCAGCGCTTGCCCGGGTAGAGGATGCCCGAGGGGATCAGGTGCAGCTTCCACTCCTGCTCACCGCGCACGATCGTGTGGCCGGCATTGTTGCCGCCCTGAAAGCGCACCACCGCATCGGCGTGTTCGGCGAGGAGGTCGGTGATCTTGCCCTTGCCCTCGTCGCCCCACTGGGCGCCCACTATGACTATCCCTGGCATCGCGTCCTCAGTCTACGCAGGTGCGGTGCGCTCAGGCTGGCTGCGCTTGAAAGCCGCTGTCGTGGCGCTTTGGTCGGTACTCGCTTCGCTTGTCGCGTCCAAACAGCGGCAGCGGCTCGCCGCAGATGGCCAGCAGGCGCGACAGGGTACGCTCGCCAAACTGCTCCCTGAGCTCGGCGATTTCGAGGTTGGTGGTCAAGATCATCGCCCGCTCGTCCTCATAGCGGGTGTTGATGATCGAGTACAGCTGCTCCAGCACCCAGTCCGTCTTGTTCTCGACTCCAAGGTCGTCGATGTGCAGGAGATCGACCGAGGTGAGGCGATCCAAGAAGCCCACCATTCCTCCCTCGGTCTCGATCGCTCCGCGAATCAGGTTCAGCAGCCTCGGCAGGGAATAGATCGCGACCGTGCGCCCCGCGTCCAGCGCGGCCTTGGAGGCAAGCATCGCAAGCGTCGTCTTGCCGGTGCCGATGTCCCCGACCAGCCACATGCCGCGTCCTTCGTCCAGGCGCGCGCCGACGTTGCGGGCATAGTTGCGCACAGCAGAAACGATCGGCTCGGGCATTTCGGGGACCGGTGGGCGGTCGAAGGAGACCCCCTGGTAGCGCTTGGGTAGGCGCGCTTCCAGGCCGGCGGCCCTGCGTCTGGCGATATGGCCGGCGCGGCAACGGCAATCGGACGCCGTGTTCGTGGCCTCGTCCACCACGAAGCCGCTGCCGTCGCACAGCCCGAGCGGGCAGCCGCCGAAGCCGCGTGAGGCAAGCACGGTGAGCGGGATCCGCACTCACGCGGCGTAGCGGCTCTCGCCCGCGTAGTTCATGAACTTCGGGTACTCCTTCTGGAAGGTGAGCGTGACCTTGCCGACGGCGCCGTTGCGATGCTTGGCGATGATCAGGTCGGCCTCGCCGGGCCGCTCGGAGTCCTCGTTGTAGTACTCGTCGCGGTAGATGAACATCACCAGGTCGGAGTCTTGCTCGAGGTTTCCCGACTCGCGCAGGTCGGAGAGCTGCGGGCGCTTGTCCGGGCGCGTCTCAACCGCGCGGCTGAGCTGTGAGAGCGCGATCACCGGCACGCCCAGCTCGCGCGCCAGGATCTTCAAACCCCGGCTCAGCTCGCCGACAGCGGTCACGCGCGAGTCATAGCGACTGTCGGTGCGCATCAGCTGCAGGTAGTCGATGATGATCAGCCCGAGGCCGCTCTCGCACTGGGAGTGCAGGCGACGCGCCTTGGCTCTGATCTCGAGCATGCCCACGTCGCTTGAGTCGTCCACCCACAGTGGCGCGTCGGCGAGGCGCTGAGATGCCTTCAGGATCTTCGGCCAGCGTTCTTCCTTGACGCGGCCCTTGCGCAGCTCCTCGCCCTTGATGCGCGCCTGCGAGGCGACGAAGCGCTGCGCCAGCTCCGCCTCCGCCATCTCAAGGCTGAACAGCGCCACGGGCCGCCCGTGTTCGACGGCCGCGTTCTCGGCGATGTTGCACACCAGCGCGCTCTTGCCCATCGCCGGGCGGGCCGCGATGATGATCAGGTTGCCGGCCTGAAAGCCGCCGGTGATCTCGTCGAGGTCCTTGAAGCCCGAGGGAGCGCCGGTCAGCGAGGTGCCTTCGATCGACAGCCGGTGGAGCTTGTCGAGCTCCTCGTGCAGCACCTCCTCGATCGAGCGGAAATCCTGCTGGCGGTCGTCGCGAGCGACCTCGAGCATCGTCTTCTCAGCCTGCTCGACCAGCTCGCGCGGGGCGCTCTGTGCGCTCCAGTACGCTCGACTGGATGTCATACGAGGCCGCCAGCAGGCGCCGCAGGAGCGCGTTCTCGCGCACGATCTGTGCATAGCGCCGGGCGTGTCCAGCGGCCGGCACGACGCCGGTCAGTTCGTCCACAACCGCCGAGCCCCCGGCCGCATCGAGCTTGCCGGTCTGGCGCAGCCGGTCGCTCACGGTCAGCACGTCCACCGGCTCGGACTCGTTGTAGAGAGCCAGCATCGCCTCATAGATGAGGCCGTGCCGATCGCGGTAGAAGTCCTCGGCACGAAGCCCCTCTTCGATCACCAGCGCATATAGCGAGCGATCGGAGAGCAGGATCGCACCGAGCACCGACTGCTCGGCGTCGAGGTTATGCGGTGGGGCGATAACGCCGATTGGCGCGCCGCTGCCGTTGCCATTGGCTTGCGAGATGGGGCTCATGCCGTCGCGAGTCTAAGCCCGCCGTCCTGTGTCCACACCGGTCGTTTCCGCAACTCGCAGGGAAAAAATCCTCGCCAATTCACGAACAGATGTTCGCAGTAGCGTCGGACCCACTTCTGCGCAACGACCATCATGAGGCTGGGAGGGCGGATACTGCCCCGGTCCTCCTGGGGGCAGGTCTCGCGTGGCGCGGCGTCGGAGCTACTTCTGGGCGACGACCATGGTCTTGACCGTCGCCGTCACTCCCTCGACGACATCGACCACGACCATGTAGGTGCCGACGTTCTTGATCGGCTCGGGGAGGTGCACGTTGCTCTTGTCGGTGCGCAGCCCGCGGGCGTCGCGGATCGCCGTGGCGACGTCCTGCGCGGTGACCGATCCGAACAGGCGTCCGTCCGCGCCGGCCTGCTGGGCGATGGTCAGCACCGTCTTATTCAGCAGGGCTGCGTTGTCGTGGGCTTTTTCGACGTATTCGCGGGCCGCCCGCTCGGCCGCCTGCTGGCGCTGGCGGATCGACTCGATCGCACCGCGAGTGGCGGGCTGGGCGAGCTTGCGCGGGATCAGATAGTTGCGCAGGTAGCCCTTGGAGACCTCCACGACGTTTCCCTGCTCGCCGAGCTCCTCGACATCCTTGAGAAGGATCGCTTCGGGCATGCCTATCGTTCGCGATCCCGATCGCCGCGTTCGCGTCGCGGGTGGTCGTCGCGACCGCCCTCGTTTACGTACGGCAGCAGCGCCAGCTCGCGTGCGCGCTTGACCGCGCGGGCGATCTGGCCCTGGTGGCGCCGGCACGCCCCGGTGATCCTGCGAGAGCGGATCTTGCCCTTCTCGGAGATGAATTTGCGTAGGGTCGCGATGTCCTTGTAGTCGACCTGCTCGACCTTGTCGCGACAGTGTTGGCAAGGCTTTCGCCTACCCGTACCGGGGCCACCCTTCTTGTCTCGACGGCGAACAGGCTTGCCGCGACCGCGCTTTGCCACTGGAAGATCCTTGCTTTCGAACTAGAACGGAATGTCGTCGTCGCCGGCTTGGCTTGAGACCGGTGCGGGCTGGAAGTCGCCGCTGTCGACCGGCACGTCGCTGCCCTGCGAGGCCCCGCCGCCCGAGTATCCCCCTCCTGCGGAAGGGCCCTCGCGCGAGCCGAGGAACTGCACCGACTCGGCAATGATATCGATTGCGCTGCGTTTGGTGCCGTCCTGTGCTTCCCACTCGCGCCACTCGAGCCTTCCGTCGATCGCGACCGGCCTGCCCTTGGAGAGGTATTGCGCGGCGTTTTTGCCCTGCGCACCCCACACCTTGACGTTGAAGTAGTTCGGCTTGTCCACCCATTCGCCGCTGCTCGAGTCCTTGCGCCGCGTGTTGCAGGCGACGCGCAGCTCGCACACTTCGGTGCCGCTCGGCAGCGAGCGCAGGTCGGGGTCTGCGGTGAGGTTCCCGGTCATCACGACGCGGTTGATGTTGCTGGCGGCCACGGTTGTTCCTTTCGCCTTGCTTGGTGTCTGTAGCGGACGCTACCGCGAACCGTGCTCGCGCGCGCGGGGGGAGGTGCGAAACACCTCGTCCCAGTAGGGAGCGCTGATGCCGAAGCCTCGCGTGTCGTCCTGAAAATGGTGGCGCATGTGGCGCTCTCGCAGCATTCGGCCGACGCGCGAGCGGGGGCGGAAGTGGTGCACGTAGTAGTGGAGCATGTCGTAGACGAGGTAGCCGGCGAAGAAGCCCGCGCCCACGGCGGGGGCGTAGCGGCTGCCGCAGACGATGTACAGCAGGCCGAACACGATCGCACCGAGTGGGATGCTCACGGCCGGTGGCATGACCAGGCGCAGCGGATCGTTTGGGTGCTCGTGGTGGATGCCGTGGATGATCCAGTGCATCCGCGCACCGATGCCGTGGTCGGGTTCGAAGTGGAACACGAGCCGGTGCAGCCAGTACTCGAACAGCGTCCACAGCGCGTACCCGAGTGCGAACAGCCCGACCGTCTCCGCCACCGTGAGCGAGGAAAGTCCCCAGGCCGTCAACGCGACGATCCCCGGCGCGAAGATCAGGATCGGCACGGCCGGGTGCACGCGGGAGAACGCGTCGAGCACGCGCGACTCGAACAACGGCGGGGACGCGCGCAGCACGTCGCTGCGGCGCATCCCGGGACCCTCGCCGATCGGCTCCTCGCTCATGGCCGGCGCCACCCCATGTGGGCGCAACGGCGCGGTGAGCCCCCCACAGTCGTTGTCTTCAGCGGCTGCACGCCTCTGAGTGTATTACGCGACGACGTGCTCCTCGTCCGCCGCCTGTTCCGCATCCTCGCGGGCGGGCGCGGCGCTCGAGCGCATGTCCGGCGCGTCGGGCGTGCCCGGCTTGAGCTTGTTGATGCGAAAGCGCACCACGCCGTCGGTGATGCGCAGCGTGCGGTTGAGCTCATCGATCAGCTCTGCGGTCGCGGCATGGAACTGCAGCAGGTGGTAGTCGGCCGTCGCCTTGTGGTCGATCTGGTAGGTCAGTGCCCGCTCGCCCCAGTCGTCTTGACGCAACAGCTCGCCCTTCGCAGCGATCGCCGTGCGCACATCGTCGAGGATCTTGGCACGCAGCGGGGGCTCCAGGAGTGGGTCGAGCATCAGCACCAGATCATATGTGGTTGCGGGCAGGGTCATTTCGGGGGCGCTGCGAGGGCGGTCGATCATAACAACAACGCGCGGCAGGCAGTCAGCTCGGCTCGACGCCGCGCTTGGCCCGGATGTCCGCCAGCTGCTCGTCGATCCAGTCCCCGGGGTCGCGCGAGGTGACGATCTCCACAAGTCCCCGCGCTCGCCGCGCTCGCTCGCCGGCCGGCATGTCGAGCGCCGCGTGAATCGAGTCGGCCAGCTCCTGGATGTCGAACGGGTTGACCGAGAGGGCATACTCGCCGAGCTCCTCGTGTGCGCCCGTGTTCTCCGAGAGAATCGACACGCCGGCGCGTTCGTTGACGATCGGACCCTCCTTTGCGACCAGGTTCATGCCGTCGAACATGGCGTTTACGAGCAGCACGTCGTAGTGCTTGTAGGCGGCCATCGCCTCCTCCAAATCGTCGCGCAGCTTCAGCTGGATCGGCATCCAGTCCGGGGTTCCATGGCGATGGTTGACGACCGCGACCAGCGCCTCGATGCGTTCCAGGTACTCTGCGTACTCGGGCACGTCGGTGCGCGAGGGCATCAGCTGCGCCACAAATGTCACGCGCTCGCGGAACTCGGGGTGTTGCTCGAGGAACAGGTCGAACGCGGAGAAGCCGCGCAGCACGTTCTTTGAGAGGTCCGCCCTGTCGACGCGCAGTATCAAATGGTCGCGGCGGCGGCGCAGCAGCTCGCGCTCGAACTCTTCCACGCGCTCGCCCGCCGCGACCTGACGCGCTGCCTGGTGGTCGATCGGGAGCGGGTAGGCCCGCACCCACACCTCCCGATCGCGGAAGCGCACCAGTCCGCGCTCGAAGTCCACCTCGAGCTCCATCAGGTCGCGACAGCACTGCAGGAAGTTGCGCCGGTAGGAGCGCGTGTGAAAGCCGATGATGTCGTTTGCAAGCAGCCCCGCGTAGATCTCCTCGCGGATACGAGAGGGCAATACCCGCCAGGAGTCCGACTGGGTCCAGGGGATGTGCACGAAGTGGTGCAGGAACACGTCCGGACGGGCTCGCCTGACGAGGTCAGGCAGCGTGTAGAGGTGATAGTCGTGGACCATCACGACGGGTTCGCCGACGTTCGCGATCTCCTCGACCACGGCGCGCGCGAGGTCCTCGTTGACCGCGTTGTATCCGAACTCGAAAGCCTCGATCTCGTGGCGGCGAATGTCGGGCGCGTTCGAGAGGTCCCATAGGTAGTGCTGGATGAACCACAGCATCGGGTTGGCGAACACGTTGTAGAAGCGGTCGTATGCCTCCGGGTCGCTGGCGACCAGGCGCACCAGGTACTCCCCACCGGCGGGTGAGCGCACCGGGAACGCCTGTCCCTCGTGTTCTCGTGAGACGCGTGCGTCGTGCTCGTTCATCGCCGAGGCCACCCACACCGCGTCGCGGTGGGAGGCGAGCCCGGTGAGCGCGGTCACCAGGCCGCCGGAGCCGCGCTGCACCTCCTCGCCCGGTCCGAACGTGACCGGTCCCCGGTTGCTCACCAGCACGAGCGGCGAGCGCTGTGCCGGGTCGCGCTTCATGGCAGCCGCCGCGCCTGTAAGCGAGCGAGGCTCATGGCTGGCAAAGCTCCGTAAAGATGCGCAGGTAGTCGCGCAGATAGCGCGGCGTCAGGAAGTGGGTGCGCACGTGCTCCTTGCCGCGTCGGCCCAGGGTCTTGCCGAGCGCCGGGTCCTCCAGCAGCTCGAGCGCTCGCTGCGCGCACTGCTCCACTGTGTCCACCAGGAAGCCGGTCACGCCATCCTCGACCTGCAGCGGGATGCCGCCCACGTCGCCGCCGATGAACGGCCGTGCCTTCCAGATCGCCTCCGAGACGGTCAGTCCGAACCCCTCGCGCGTGGACTTCTGCACCGCCACGTCGGCGTGGGACTGGAACGCGTTGACCTCGATCGCCCCGACGTTGTTGAAGTTGTTGAGGATGTGCACGTCGGGGTCGCCGCCGGCGTGGGCGATCGTCGCGTTGAAGAAGTCCCACCCCTCCGGGTCGTCGCTGGCCATCGACCCGACCAGCGCGAGCTGCACCTCCGGAATCTGCTCCTTGACCAGCCGGTAGGCGTCGATCACCCCCAGTGGGTCCTTCCAGGGATCGAAGCGCGATACCTGACAGATCAGCGGCCGGTCCACATCGATGCCGAACTGCTCGCACACATAGGAGGCGTCTTCCGGCGAGAGCGCCATGTTCTTCGGCATCAGCGGGTCGATCGCGGGCGGCACGATGTTCACGTTGCCGCCCATGCCCGGCGGTACGTAGGCGGCCATGTGGAAGAGGGACTGCGGGTAGTCGGAGATGTAGGGCAGCAGTCGCTCGATCGTCGCCGGGTTGGGCGTGGAGAGGTCGATGTGGCAACGCCAGATCCAGCCCTTCGCCTTCTCGGGCACGAGCCGGTACAACCCGGCCGGCTGCGGGTCGTGGACCAGGCACACGTCCCAGCCGTCGGAGAGCTCGCGCGCATTCATCTCGTTGTACTGCTGCCAGGTGCCCCACTGCTCGCCGTCGAGGTCCTGGGGGTTGCCCTGCAGCGCGTTGTGCATCAGCTTGGTCGCGTTGAAGAACTCCTCGCGACCGTAGATCACCTGCCACTCGCAGTCGAGTCCGACGTCGCGCATCAGCGGCACGAGCGTATAGAGGATCTCCGACACCCCGCCGCCGAAGGCCGTCGCTGAGACGTGCACGACGCGCCTGCCCTTCAGCGGCTCGGCGAGCTCGCGGATCTCCTCGATCAGCTCGCGCCCGCAAATATGGGTGTAGTCGGCGAGAGACTTGTGTCCTGTGGCCACGGGCTGGAGCATCGGCGGACCGCACGATACCTGGGGTGGCCCCCGAACTGGACGGAGGGCCGGGCTCGCTCTCAGCGCGCGTTGCGCTCTCTCTCGTGACTGTTCAGGTCGCGCGGGGCTTATGGGCTGGCGGCGTGCGGGATCCAGGGGTCGCGGGCGGCGAGGGCGGCGAGGGTGTGCGCGATTGGTTGGTGTTGCTTGGTGGCGGTGCTGAGGTAGGCGCGGATTGCGAGGAACTGCTCGGCACCGGTGAGTGTGCGCCAGCAGCCTGAGATCTTCTGCTGCAGCTTGACCATTCGGATGTCGCGCTCGGCGAGGTTGTTGTCGAACGGCACCCGGAAGTCGTATGCGAACCGCAGGACATCCTCGCGGTGGACATCGAGGCGGACGAGCAGGTTGTGTGCGGGGGTCTGGCGGATCACACCGCGCTTGCCGGTCGGGACCGTGCCGGCAGGGTTGGTCTGATAGCCCAGTGCGATGATCTGCTCATAACGCTCGCGCCGGGCAGCGAGCTTTTCGGGATCCAGGTGGTCTTGTCCAGCCGTCCGGGAGTCACGGACGAGGGTGTGTAATTCGCGCAGCAGTTGGTCCATCTGCACCGCCCATGCCTGCTGGGGATCCTCGGGTGCCGGCTCGATGATGCCGAGGAGCTCGCGGAGGTGATGCACGTTGCACAGAGCGTGCCGCATCTCGATGTACTTGCGGTAGGGCTTGAACCCGTCGTGGACCGCAATCCCCGTGAAGTTCGGGAGCACCCCGCCGTGATCGAGACCGTCAAACCCGCGCTTGTCGTGCAGCGAGTAGAAGGTCGCGTGCTCGGTGCTGGCAGAGAACAACCAGCGCAACTTCCCTTCCGCGCGAGCGCCTGTCTCGTCGAAGTGCGCGACCGGCGCCGCAGTGATCTGCCGGTGCACCTCATCCAAGAACGGCGCCAGGTCCTCCGCGCCGCGAGCGACGAACGCGGCCAGCGTCCCGGTCGAGATCGGCACCCCGGCCCAGTCCGATAGCAGGCGGGCGGCCCGCTGATAGGGAAGGTGCTGGAAGCTCACCAGGTAGATCCCCAACGCCCGCAGACGCGGCCCGTACTGCGTCGGCGCGCTGACCGCGGCCGGGAACGCGGCCGTAGTCTCATGCCCACACGCACATCGTCGCCTCTGCGCCCGATGCTCGACCGAGCGCAACCGGATCTCCGGAAGGTCGAACACCTGCCGGACCAGGAACCCAGCATCCTCACCATCAGCGAGATCCGCGTCGCAGGCCGCGCACACCGACGGTACGTGATCGACGATCTCATCCGCCACTGCGACCATCTCCAACCGCCCGCCGCGATGACCGGGTTGACCGCCCGGCTTACGACCCGACGGACGCCGCAGACTCTTCGCCGGCGGCTTTGAGAGCCCGTCCGAGGACGGCGGACGCGACGAATTACGCGAGTTCGCCGCCAACCGACGCTTCAGATCAGCGACCTCCGCACGCAGCTCAGCGACCTCGCCATCCAACCGCCGGATCGTGGCTGCCTGCTCAACGACAAGCACCGCCAACTGCTCATACGACGGCCTCCGCGAGGACACATAACCAAGTTCGCGCTCACCAACCCCACCCCTGCACGACCTGAACAGTCACCTCTCTCTGCGCAAATCCGTGCCCTCCCGCGGACGCCGCGCGGGCGAGCGGCTCAAAGTAGTTCTCCCACCGTGCGGCTGCAATCGAGCGCGGGGCACGCCGGGACCCACGCTTCCCGTCCGTCGTCGGGCTATGGTCTAGCGCTGATGTTCAACGTCCGCATCTATCGCGCGGCGTTCGTGCCGCTGCTGCTCGTCATGGCGATTGCGGGGTTTTCGCTCACCGGTCGCGCGGCGCCGCTCAGCTCCACGCTCGCGCCGGAAGCTTTCGACGGTGCACGTGCGTATGCCGACCTGCGGGCACTCGCGGCGCGCTATCCGGATCGCCAGCCGGGTAGCGCCGGCGATGACGAGCTCGCCGGGGAAATCGCGAGCACCCTGCGGGGACTGGGCGGCTCGGCCGGCGGCGGCTTCCAGGTGTCCACGCCTCGTACGAAGGCGCAGACGATCGACGGCGAGCGCACGCTCACCACAGTTATCGCCACGCGGCCTGGGTCAAGCGACGAAAGTCCGATCGCGATCGTGGCCCACCGCGACAGCTTTGCAACGGGGTCGATCGCCGAACTGTCCGGCACCGCAGCGCTGCTGGAGCTGGCGCGCGTGTTCTCCCAGAGCGAGACGCGGCGCACGATCGTGCTCGTGTCCACCAGCGGTGGCAGCGGCGGGTTCGGTGGCGCCGCCGCCTTCGCGCAGAACGGGGGTCGCCCGCTCGATGCCGCGATCGTGCTCGGCGATCTCGCCGGCAGCAGCACGAGCCAGCCGCTTGTGCTCCCTTATTCCGGTGGGCAGGGCGCGGCGCCGGAAACGCTGCGGCTCACGCTTGCGGCCGCGATCTCCCAGGAGGTCGGGATCGCCTCGCGCGCCCCCGACACGCTTGCTCAATTCGCGCACGTGGCGTTGCCGCTCGCCACCGGCGAAGAGGCTCCTCTCAACGCCGCGGGAGTGCCGGCGGTGCTCGTTCAGGTCAGCGGCGAGCGCGGCCCGTCCCCCGGAGAGACGGTCAGCGAAGCTCGCCTTCAGAACTTTGGCAGGTCGGTGCTCAGCACCGTGTATGCGCTCGACGAAGGGCCGAACATCGCCGCGCCGGAATCTCCGCGGCTGTCGCTTGGCCGCGACGCGCTTCCCGGTTGGACGATAGAGCTGCTCGCACTCGCGATGTTGCTGGCGCCGCTGCTTGTCGCGGTGGACGCGCTGGCGCGCCTGCGCCGCCGTCGCGAAGCGGTCCTGCGCTGGATCGTGTGGACGCTCGCCGCGGCGCTGCCGTTCTTTACCTGCGTGCTGTTCGCGGCGCTGATCGGGCGACTGGGGCTGGTCGCGGCTCCGGCTGGACAGCTGCCGGCGCTGTCGCTGCGCGCCGACTCCTCGGCGACTCCGGCCCTGCTCGCTATGGCGCTCGTGCTGATGCTCGCGCTGCTCGCGTGGTCGGCGATTCTGCGAGCGGTCGGGCTGCCTCGACGCCCCCGCGCCGACGCGGCGGGCCTGGCGGTGCTGCTGGTGCTGTTGGCCGTGGCGCTGATCGTGTGGCTGTTCAACCCGTTTGCCTGTCTGCTGCTCGTGCCGGCGCTGCACCTGTGGTTGCTCGCGGTATCGCCGAGCGTGCGCGAGCGAGCCAACGGTCGTCTGCTCGCGCTCATGGCGGTGTTGCTCGGTGCGCTGCCGCCCGCGTTGCTGATGCTCGCCTACGCACACGAGCTGGGTCTGGGGGTGACGGGTGTGGCGCAGAGCGTCGTGCTGGCGCTTGCCGGCGGGCAGATCGGAGTGTTTGCCGCTCTGTTGTGGAGCGTCGCGCTCGGCTGCCTGCTCGCGGTCGTGCTGCGCGTTTTGGTGGTTGTGCCCGCCGACTCCAGGAGCGCGCAGCCGCTGGTGGAACTCGCCACGCGCGGTCCGGTGTCCTACGCTGGGCCTGGGTCGCTCGGCGGCACCGAGTCCGCGCTGCGACGCTGAGCCATGGTTCCATCCCCACGCAAGAAACCCGCCGCGGAGCACCTGTCGCTTTCGCGGCCCGACGCGAGCAGGGGCGCCACAGGACCGCTCGCGGGCGGCGGGAGCGTGTCGGGAGGCGGCGCCTCGCTTGCCGCGGGTGCGGCGCCTGACGGGCTTGGCGCCGGCGTCTGTCCGCCGCGCCGGCGTCGCTCGCGACTCCCCGCCGCACTCGCCTGGCTGCTGATCGTTGCCGGGGTGCTGGTGCTGCTCGACGCGGGCGCGACGCTCGTCTGGCAGGAGCCGATCACGGCGCTCTACTCCCACTTCAAGCAGGAAAGCCTGCGCGGCGATCTGCACACGCTGGAACGGTCGGACACGACGGCCGCCGCGCGCGCGACGCTCGTGCGCCTACACGAGCAGCGCCGGCGGATCGAGTATCTGGCGGCCCAGCTGCAGCGCCACGCCAAGAACGGATCGGCTGTGGGGTCGATCCACATACCCATGATTGGCGCCGACTACGTTGTCGTAAAGGGCACCGGCGCCTCCGAACTGGAGAGCGGTCCCGGCATCTATCCGGAAACGAACTTCCCGGGGATTCCCGGTACGACGGCGATCGCCGGTCATCGCACCACCTGGTTGGCGCCATTTCGCAGCCTCGGCGGTCTGCGTCGGGGAGCGCCGGTCGTCCTCGACATGCCCTACGCGCGCTTCACCTACCGTGTGATCGGCTCGCGGGTCGTACTGCCGACCGACGTGTCGGTGATCGATCCGGTGGGCTACTCGCGACTGGTGCTCTCGGCCTGCACGCCACCGTTCAGCGCGACCCATCGGTTGATCGTGTTCGCCCGTCTGATCTCCACAGTGCCGCTGGGGGCCGCGCGCGTGTCGAATACCCGCGTTTCCCCGGCCGAAGCGTTCAGCGAAGAACGCACACTGGAGAAATCGGGGCTACCACCGATGCTCAAAGCCGGTCAGCGCCTGCTTGCGCCCCTCGTGTCGTAGCAGCACGTTCGGCTCGCCCTCGCTCACATTGCCGACCCACGTGAGCTTGGCGCCGACGCGCTCGCAGGCTTGGGCGGCGCGTGTGGCTCGCTTGCGCGGCACGCACACGAGCAGCTCGTAGTCTTCGCCCGCCGTCGCCGCGGCCTCCCAAACCGGCACTCCGAGCCGCTCGGCGGTGGCCTGCGTGCGCTCGTCGGTCGGCAGCTTGTCCAGATCGATCTTCAGAACGACGCCGCTGCGGCGCGCGATGTGCAAGGCGTCGGTCGCCAAGCCGTCGGAGAGGTCGATCATCGCGTGTGCCCCCGCCGGCGCGATGGCGCGGCCCTCGAGCAGTCGCGGCATGGGGCGCCACGGCCGGCACCCGAGCGTGCCCGTCACCCCGACGAGATCTCCGGGTCGCGCGCCGTCGCGCCCCAGCAGCTTCTGGTCGCGCTCGGCCCAACCGACGATCGTGACGCTCGCAAACAGGGCGGGTGCGCTCACCACGTCGCCTCCGGCAATCGTCGTCCCGGTCAGCTCGGCCAGCTCCTCGGCGCCGAGCATCAGTTGCAGCGCTTGCGCCTCGCTCACATGCGAGGGGATGCCGAGCGCGACGTACGCCTCGCCTGTTTGTGCGCCCATTGCCGCGATGTCCGAGAGCGCGCTCGCCAGAGCCTTCCAGCCGATGTCCTCGAAGCTCAGCCGCGGATCGTCGAGCTCGAAGTGCACGCCCTCGACGACCGTGTCGACCGTGGTGACGCAGAGCTTGAGCGCTTTGACGACCGTGGCGTCGTCGCCGATACCGCGCACGAAGCGGCCTCCGCGCGTCTTCAGGGCGGCCTCGATCGAGTCGATCAGGGAGAGCTCGGCGATACCCGTTCAGTCGGTCCGTGGACAGTGCGAGGAACTCAAGTGTTTGCCCGTTCGGTCGGTTTGCGTGGGGGTTGGTTTGGGTGAAAGCTGCACGGTCGGCCAGTGCCCGAGAGGCGCGCGGGACATCATCGATGCCTGTAGACGATCCGTGCCCGGTCGAGATCGTACGGGGAGAGCTCGCAGCGCACGCGATCGCCCGGCAGGATGCGAATACGAAAGCGGCGCATCTTGCCCGCCACGTGGCCGAGCACCACATGATCGTTGTCGAGCTTGACGCGAAACATCGCGTTTGGCAGGGCCTCGATCACCTCGCCCTCGAATTCGACCTTGTCTTCCTTAGCCACGAGTCGCTTCCCGTCCGGCCCGCTCGCGCCCTGGGCGGCTGAGCCTGTGTTGAAGTGTGCACCGTCAAACTACCAGCGTAGGCGGGTAGAGGCCGCGCCGGTGTCGCTGGAGTCGAGAGATCGTCCGCTCGCAGGTCTGCTCGGCCGCGTCCCAGCTCTCAGCGGTGCGGCGATTCGGCCCCACCTGTTCCGCCCACCTGCGGTTCGCCCGCGCTGGGCGCAGGAGCGGGAGCGGGTTGGACCGGTTCGCCCCCCGCTGGCGTGGGTGTGTGTTGTTCGGGTTCTCGCCCGCCTGCTGGATTTTCGCTTTCGCCGGATGGACTGACGCCCGGGTGGATCGTTTCCGGAGTGTGTGGTTCGCCCGGGGCGGGGGCTTTCGTATGCCTGCCCGGTTTCGCGCTCGTGGCCGGTTCGCCTTCGTAGGGAGTCTTGACCGGTGTCTCGCCGGTGGTCGCGTATTTGCCGAAGAACGGCTGGTAGGAGATCGGTTCTGTGGGCGAGGGGAACGGCGTGCACGGCTGACCTTCGGTCACCGCGGCCATGTAGGTGTGCCAGATTTCAGCCGCGAGGTAGCCGCCCTGCTGGGCCTCCCCGTGGACGTCGGTCATCGGAATCGCCTTGTTGGGGTAGCCCATCCAAACAGCTGTGGAGTAGTTTGGCATGTAGCCGTCGAGCCAGGCATCGGTGAATTCGCTGGTCGTGCCGGTCTTGGCCGCCGTCGGGCAGTCGATCGCCGAGCGGGTGGCGGTGCCGCTCTCGACGTTCTCATGCAGGATTTCCGTCTCCTCGGCGGTGACTCCGTTGGAGAGCACCTTGACGCGGTGCGGCGTGCCCCAATTGGTGTCGGTGTAGCCGTCGGGGAACACGACCTTCGTGATCGCGATCGGCGTGTTGCGATAGCCGCCGTCGGCGAGCGTCGCGTACACGTCTGCCATTTCGAGCGGGCTCACGCCCACGGTCAAGCCGCCGAGCGCCTCGGCCGGATAGCTGTCCAGATGCTCCTTGACGCCCATCTTGTATGCCATCTGCGTGACGGTTTCCTCCCCCAGGTCGGCCGCCAGCTGGGCATAGACGGTGTTGTCGGAGGTGAGCGTCGCCTGCACCAGGTTGATCGACTTGTCAAGCGAGGTGTTCTCGAACGTTTTGACTTCGTAGGTGGGATAGGCGGGCAGCCAGCCGGGTGTGAGCGTATGCGAGAGGTAGTAGGTCGTGTTCGGGTCCACGCCGCGCGCGAGCGCGTCCGCGAGCACGATCGCCTTGAACGTCGAGCCGGCCTGACGGTGGCCTTCGGCGGCGAGGTTGTACTGGGACTGGTCGTAGCTCTCGGACTCCGCCATCGCCTCGATGTCGCCGTTGTGCGGGTCGATCGTGACGATCGCCGATGCCGGGTCGCCGGGCTCGTCGAGAATTTCGGCGATCGCATCGCGCGCCTTGCGCTGCATGTCGAGGTCAATCGTCGTGTACACCTTCAGACCGCCCTTCTCGACCTGGTTGAGCCCGTAGCGTTCGACCAGCTGCCGGCGCACGAATTCGAAGAAGAACCCTTCCTGGCGCTGGGTGTAGAAGTCGCCGTGGCGCACTTCCAGCGGCGCCCGCTCGGTCGCCGATGCCTGGGCGCGCGTGATGTAGTGCAGTTCGGCCATCTTGGCAAGCACCTCGTTGCGCCGCGCTCGCGCCGCCGCCGGGTAGAGGAACGGGTTGTATTGCGAGGGTGCCTGCGGTAGTCCCGCGAGCAGCGCACTCTGCTGAAGGTCGAGCTGAGAGGCGCTCTTGTCGAAGAAGATCCGCGAGGCCGCCTGCACGCCGAGCGCGGTCTGCCCGCCGACGGTGCCGTATGCGACGGTGTTCAGATAATCGGTGAGGATCGAGGACTTGCTGTGGTGTTTGGTGTATTCGATCGCGAGCTTCGCCTCCTCGATCTTCTGTTTGAAGGAGTGGGTGTCGCTACCCAGATACAGGTTGCGCATGAGCTGCATCGTGATCGTGGAGGCGCCCTGGAGGGCCTGGCCGGTCAGGACGTCCTTGACCGCCGAGCGAAAGATGCCGGTCAAGTCGACCCCGTCGTTTTTGTAGAAGCGCTGATCCTCGATCGCGACCGTCGCCTCGCGCAGATATTTGGGCATCTGCGAGCTCTCGATCGGCGTGCGCAGTTCGTCCGACTGGATGAAGCCGAGTCGCGTGCCGTCGGCGGCGAACACCTGCGATGAGGCGCCCGCGATGCTTGCTTTCAAAGACGCGAGGGTCGGCGCCGACTGGGCTACCGAGAGCACGTAGCCGACTGCCGCGAGCGCCCCGATCGCGAGCGCGCCGGCGAGCCCGACCAGGCCGATGAACACGAAGCGCGACGGCCCCGAGCGGTTGCGGCGCCTGCGGCGCTGTCGTGCTTGTCGTGACATCTCACTCGCCCCGACTGTGACTGTACCGTCTCACGGTGTGATTTCCTGCCTGTAGCGTGGCCGTCGGCTACGCCCTCGCGCGCCCCTCCACGATGAGCTCCGACACCGCTATCGCAGATCCTCCGAGCGAACTCGCCGTCGCGGAGAGCGCCGTTGTTTCGGCCGAGGCGGCGTCTGGCGGCCACGTCCGAACCGACGGCGAACGGGCCGTCGCGGCGCGCGAGGTATGGCGAGCGCTGTGGTGCTCGCGGCTGGTGGTGTGGGTGGTGGGCGCCGGCGCCGTCGCGACGCTCGGCTTCGGCCCGGTGCGCCACGCCTTCGACCCTCCCGGATCGACCAGTGGCTTTGGCTGGCTCGGCGACGTGCTCGCGGCCCCCGCGGCGCGCTGGGACGCCGCTTGGTACTTGACGATCGCGCACTTCGGCTACCGCCCGGAGCTGGGCTCGCTGACGGCCTCGCGCACCGCCTTCTTCCCGTTGTACCCGATGGGCCTGCGTGTCCTTTCCGGTATTGGCCTCGCACCGGTGGTCGCGGGCGTGGTGCTGTCGCTCGCGGCATTTGCGGGCGCCCTCTACGGACTGCACCGGCTGAGCACGCTCGAAGTCGCCCGGTTGCGCGATGCGGTTCCGGGCAAGCTCGATCCACAGGCGGTGGGGCGCTTGGTGGTGTTGCTCACCGCGTTTGCGCCGATGGCGTTCTTCTTCTCGGCGATCTACAGCGAGTCGCTGTACATGGCGCTGTCAGTAGGCGTGTTCCTGTGCGCACGTCGCGGTCGCTGGGCCGGCGCCGCGCTGCTCGCGGCGCTGGCGGGGGCGACTCGGAGTACGGGGGTTGTGTTGATGCTGCCGATCGCGCTGTTCTACCTGTACGGGCCGCGCGGGGATCGCACGGCCGACTTCCCGCTTGCGCGGCGGTTGCGTCCTCGTTATCGCCTGCGAGCGGACGCGTTGTGGATCGCCCTTGCGCCGGTTGGCCTTGGCGTGTACATGGCGCACCTCGCGCTCGCCGGCGGCGATGCGCTCGCGCCATTTCACGCCGAGGCGGTATGGAATCGTCACTTCGCCGCACCCTTCGGCGGTGTGTGGGACGGCGCGAAGGCCGCATTCGAGGGTTTGCGCCAGCTCCTCTCCCTTCAGCGTCGCCGTGTCTATTACCCGGTCGCGGGGGGCAGTCCGTTCATCGACGCGGGGCACAACCTGCTGCTGTTTGCGTTCTTGCTCGCCGCGATACCGGCGACGGTGGGCGTGCTGCGCTTGCTTCCCTTCGCCTATGGCGCCTATGTGCTCGTGGCGCTTGCCCTGCCGCTGTCCTATCCGGTGGCGCCCCAGCCGTTGATGTCGCTGCCGCGCTTTCTGCTCGTACTGTTTCCGCTGACGATGTGGTTTGCCCTACGGCTCTCCTTGCGCCCGCGGGCGCTACAGCGCGCGGTGCTCATATGCTCAGGCCTGGCGATGGCGTTCTTCGTTGGCGAGTTTGCGACCTGGCATTGGGTGGCGTGAGCGCGGAGGAGCCACTGGAGCGTTGCGCCGAGCCGGCGGAGTCCTGTCCGTCGGAGAAAGGATCGCCGCTGGGGTGGTCGCTGGAACCGGTCCCGTCCGAGCAGGACCCGTCCCAGCGCATGTTCGCGAGTGGCTCCTGGGTGGGGCTGCCGGCAAACGACTGGCGAGCCTGGACGGGCGTCGCGGCGCTTGTGGCGGCGCTCCTGTTCGCGCTGCTCGGCGGCTTGATCGTGGACATCCCCGCGCTTGTGCTCGGGGTGAAGATCAGCGGCGAACACACCCCGCCGGGCATCGAGTTGGCTGACACGGTGGTGCAGGACGTCGTGTTCGTGCTGACAGTCGTCCTGTTTGCCCAGCTTGGCGGGCGAACCGTGCGCTCGTGGCAGCTCGGGTTTCGTCCGCCGGCCCAGCGCTGGCAACGTGCGGCGCTGGCGGTGGTGGTCACCTATGTGCTGTTCTTTCTCGCCAGCGCCGTGTGGGCGGCTGTGCTCAACGAAAGCACCAAGGAGGAACTGCTCAAACAGCTCGGAGCGAACGAAACGGCGCTGCTGCTTGCTCTGAGTGCGCTGCTGACCACGACGATCGCGCCGATCTGCGAGGAGACTCTGTTCCGAGGCTACATCTTCCCTGCGCTCTCCAAATGGAGGGGGTGGCTGGCGGGCGCACTGATGACGGGGGTCCTGTTCGGCGGGGTGCACGCCGGCTCGGCGCCCGCGATCGACCTTGTTCCGCTTGGCGTGCTCGGGTTCCTCCTGTGCCTGCTCTACCGCCGCACGGGCTCGCTGTACCCGTGCATCGCCACGCACTCGCTGAACAACTCGATCGCGTTTGGTGCGCTTGAGGGTTGGTCGGTGGGGCAGACGATGCTGCTGATCGTGGGCGCCTTTGCCGCAATTGGTGCGCTCGGACTGCTGTTTCGAGCGGTCGGGGCGATATCCGAGATCCCGGCCGAAGAGGCCGTCGCCCCGGGCGCGTACGATCGTCTGTGATGAGTCCTCGTCAACCGGTGAGGCCGGTCGCGCTCGTCGCGGCGGCATTGTGCGCCTTCTGCCTGTCGGTCGTCCCCGCGACGGCGGCTGCCAAGCGGCTCGCCAAGGCACCGCCCGCTCCGGGCAGCGTGGCCTATCGCGTGCTCCACATGCGCGGAACCCTTGGCCCCGGTTCGCACGGGGCCGCGGTGCTGCTGCTCCAGGACGAGCTCGCGCGCCTGCGCTACGAGGTGCCGGTCAACGGCCACTTCGACGAAGCCACGGGCCGGGCTGTGCTTGCGTTTCGCAAGATGGTCGGCCTGGAGCGCGTCGAAACCGCCAACGCCGGAGTGTTCCAGCGCCTGCGCAAGGGCGAGGGGCGCTATCGCGTGCGCTATCCCCGCGACGGCAACCACATCGAGGCCAACCTGACCAAGCAGGTGCTTGTCGAGGTGCAGCGCGGAGGCCGAGTGCGGCGCATCTACACGATGAGCTCCGGAAAGCCCTCCACTCCGACCGTGCTCGGCCGCTACCGGGTGTACTTGAAGACGCCAGGCACCAACTCCGAGGGAATGGTCGACTCCAACTACTTCACTCGCGGGTATGCGATCCACGGGTATGCCGAAGTGCCGGTTTATGCGGCCAGCCATGGGTGCCTGCGTATTCCGATTCCCAATGCCGCCGAAGTGTTTGCGTGGGTGCAGGTTGGGTATGCGGTGGATGTGTACACCGAAGGTGGCGTTTACTAGCCCACCGTGAAGGCCCGAGATGGAGCGGGTGCACCGGCGTCGACGTCGTGAGCGGGATCAGAGGCCCAGACGCAGCAGGCGCGCGATAAACGCCAGGCCGAAGCCGTAAATCAGCAGCACGAGCAGCGTGTCCACGATGTGGATCGTCCATTCGCTGGAGCCCGAGGCCACGCTCGAGAATGGCGAGGACAGCGTCGAGAAGACTTCGTTGATCGCTTTATGCACGCCGCCAACCGGCGCGGGCGTCGACGGGTGGCTCGTGGACGCTCCCGGCGCCGTGTAGATCTCAGCCTGCTGGTGGTTTGAGGCGCTGCTCGTCTGGTTGAGCGCGAACAGCAGGAACCACGCCACCGCAATCAGGCAGGCGACGGCTGAGGCAAGGCGCAGCACGCGAGCGATCGTTGGGACCAGCACAATCGCAGAGTAGCCCCCCCGGAGGACGGGCTGGACGGACGTTCGAGTGCGGCACAGGCTAGATTGCCCTGGATGTCAACACCGTCTCCAAGCACCGGCGCGCTCGATGGCGCCCGAGCGCGGCTCATCGGCGAGTTGCGCTCGCACGCCCTCGTGATCGGCGAGGTGACGCTCACGAGCGGTGCCACCGCCTCCTATTACGTCGACGCCAAGCGCGCGATTCTGAGGCCCGAGGGATTCGGGGCGCTGGCCACGCTGGTGGCGGCCAGGGTACGCGAGTGGGAGGCGACCGCGGTTGGCGGCATGACGATGGGAGCGGACCCCGTGGCGTGCGCGGCGCTTGCGGGCGGCGCGCAGGCGAAGGCGTTCTTCGTGCGCAAGGAGACCAAGGCGCACGGACTGCAGCGGCGCATCGAGGGCCCGCTGCTGACACCGGAGGATCGTTGCGTGGTGGTCGAGGACGTCGTTACCACCGGCGGCTCGACGCTCGCGGCGATCGCCGCGCTTAAAGATGCCGGACACACGATCTGCGGAGTCGTGTCGGTACTCGACCGCCTCGCCGGCGGAGGACCGGCGATCGAAGCTGCGGCGGGCGCCCCATATGCGCCGCTCACGACGATCGACGAGGTCTACCCCGAGCGCGACGAGCGCTAGCCTTCGCGGCGAGCCCTCGTAGTCCAATGGATAAGACGACCGCCTCCTAAGCGGTAGATCCAGGTTCGACTCCTGGCGGGGGCATTTGGGGGGAATCCCCTGGTATGGGGCGAGATTGAGAGTTGGCTGTCCGCTCGCTGCATGCTCGCTCCCGGGCGTTTGGGCCTCGCTGCTGCCCATTGCTGCCCATTCAGCTTCAGCTCCCCAACCAGCGCAGAATGCCGGGCCGCTCGTGATCGTCGTGGAGCGTATCCGGCCGAGGGCATAGTTAGCGCGCGCCAGCTCTCATCAACAGCTCCTTGGCTTTTTCGTTGTGTTCATCGGCATGGACCAAGCCCTCTACTACGCTGCGCATTGGTCAAAGCCAGAGCGCGGCCTAATCTCACTCGGCCTGGGGCTGCTGTGGGCGGCTGCTTGCGGGGTACTGGCCTGGGCGTCCGCCAAGCACACCGAGGTACTGCCCGACGACGGAGTGCCCCGTTATGAACGCTGGCGCAACAAGGTTCTCGCCTGGACAGGGGCAGTGATCATCGCGATCATCGCAACCGCCATTTACAGTGTTTTTGCTGGTTGAATGCGGCTTCGCATGCTTGCCGTCTCGGAGCGGTTCCCGGTGCCTGCTCGGCCCACTCGTGCGTCCCCGGAGCGGCGCGTAATCCGTGTGCTGGACCGAAAATCGGTGTGAGCTGACGGGATGTCGTAGACATCAGGAAGTTCAGGAAGTGCCCAAGGGTTGTGGGACTCACGGTGGCCCCCGGCGGCATGACCGACCGCGTGTTACGCCGTGGCCGTGGCGCGCTGCTGAGCGTGTGCGTACAGCGTCTCGGGCGCGATGTCGGCGTCGTTGGGCCAAATGATCGTGCCGGCCTCGGCATCCGCGCGGAGCCGCCCGAAGTAGGTCGGGTCGCGCAGTGGCTCGAACACGCCGCCGTAGTCGAGCAGGTAGGAGAGGTCTACGTCGGCCGTGGTGCCGTCCTCGAACCGGACGTGCACGGTGTATCCGTCTAGCGGCTGGGCCTCGGTGAGAAGGGGCGTGCTGCGCATGGTCGCAATGGTAGAGCGTTTAGCCCAGCGGCTCAATGGGGGTGAGCGGTTGGTGGTTGCGCGCACGGACCCAGTTCTCGCGTAGCTCGGACTGGTGCGCCTTCGCCCACTCGACCACGAGCCGCTGCCCACGGGGCGGCAGTCCCCCCGCGAGAGTCGCCAGGTTCTCGATATCGACTGTGGCCTCGTTTCCCCCGTAACTGGCGTGGAAGTGCGGGCGCCCGCCGTGGTGCGCCTCGTCGTGGTACATCCAAATCACGATCCCGTAGAACGCGCTAATCCGCGGCATTAGCGCCACCTCCCAAACGCGTGTGCTGGCTGGGCCATGTTCCTCGTGTCGTCATCGTCGGTGCAGGCTACTCGCCGACCGCGACGGTTATTTTGTTTGGGCACTGGCTGCTGGGTTCATGGCAGTGGGTCAATGCCAGCGAGCGGCGCGCGAGCCTGGGCAAGCTCCCAGTCGGCTTGTAGTTCGGTCTCGTGCAGGGTGGCCCACTCGCGGATGAGGCGCAGGGCGCGGATCGGCAAGCATCCAGCCAGAGGCTCCCTGGTCTCGATGACGATCTGCGCCTCGTACTCGCCGTAGTGTGCGTGGCTGCCTCGAGCGGCCCCGCTTTGCGTCACAAACTTTCGGCCGTCACGATGTACTTGTTGTGGGCATAGATGATGACCGGGCCGACGAGGCGCTTCTTGTTGCGAGCGGGAGTGACCCGGACGCGTTTGGGTTGTTCTACGGGCGGCGCGTGGATGCGATGCTCGCGTTCTTTCTACGGCGCACCGGTGACCGCGAGCTCGCCGCCGACCTGACCGCGGAGACGTTCGCCGCGGCGCTGTCGGCCCTGCCTCGCTACAGCCCGCAGCGCAGCTCGGCGCTTGCGTGGCTGTTCACGATCGCACACCACAAGCTGGCGGACTCGATCCGTCGCGGACAGGTCGAGGATCGAGCGCGCAGGCGCCTCGGCCTCGAGCCGCTCGTGTTCGGCGACGAGGACATCGAGCGCGTGGAGCAGCGGGCGGCTGCGGCAGCCGGCGGCGCCGCGCTGAGCGAGCTCGAGCGGTTGTCGGCCGAGCAGCGCGTCGCGATCGAAGGACGGGTGCTCGACGAAGCCGAATATGACGAGCTGGCCAGACGCATGCGGTGCTCTGAGTCGGTGGTTCGCAAGCGCGTGAGCCGTGGGCTTGCCGAGCTGCGCACGAGAATGAAGGAGGCTTAGAAATGGATGCGATGGACAGGTTCGGAGAGGGGCTCGTGCGGGCCGCTCGGCGCAGGCGCCTCTGGCGTCGGCCGCTGATCTCGCTTGCCGGCACACGCTTCGCCGGGCGAACGCCGCGAGGCCGCGCGTTCGTGCATATGCGCGCCGTGCTCGTCGCGTTCGTGCTCGTGCTTGCCACCGCCGCGATCACGCTTGCGGCGACTGGTGTGATCCTCACGGGATCGCCGGTCGGCACGTCGGTTGCCCCGATCGCCACCGCCGGCGAGGGCATCCCGGTGGCAGGGAGTGCGCGGCTGCTCCCCTTGCGGGTGGCGGACCCGGCGGGTGGCCTGCCCTGGGGAATGCGGATCGTCCACACCACGCGCGGGCTCGTCTGTGTGCAGATCGGCCGCGTCTATGACAACCAGCTTGGGCAGCTCGGCGTCGACGGCGCGTTTCACGACGACGGGCGCTTCCACCCGCTGCCCGCAGACGCGCTCCCGGGCGACATCGCGAACGTGGCTGGGTGGATGTCCGGAAACTGCTCGAGTCCGGGGGCCACCTACTCGGCAGACAGCGTGGGGCTTGAGGTCAGCGCGGCCACCAGCCCCCGGCCGGGCGCCGGGGTGCTCGCCGACCGCCGCGAGATCTCCTTCGGGCTGCTCGGAGTGCACGCGGTGAGCATCGCCTACCGCGAAGGCTCGCAGACACGCACCCAGCCGGTGCTCCCGAGGGTGGGCGCGTACCTGATCGTGCAGCGCTACAGGAGCGGCAGGCCACTGGGAAGCTTCAGCGAGAGCGACGGCAGAGACGAACCGGGCAACTACAGCTCACCGGCCGGCCCGAACGGAGCACTGAGCGCGATCACCTACAGCTACGCGGGACGGTCGTGCGTCGACCGGGGCAACCTGCGCGATGCTTCGTGTGGACTCTCGGAAGTTCCGCCACCACCCCCGGCTGCGCTGCCCGTCGTGCGCGAGCCGCTGCACGCTCACCTGCAGATCCACAACCACGTGATCACGAGCGCGCAGATCAGCTTCCACGCACCCTACCCTGTGACGAGCGCCGGCGAGAGCTATTCGGTGAGCGCGACGGTCTGCCATCGTGGCTTCGCGGGAAACAGCTCTCAGGCCGATGTCGCGCGTGGCGCGCTCGTGAGCATACCCGTGGGGCGAATTCTCTCCGACGCATGTGCCCAGACCGTAGCGTTCAAGGTCGAATACGTCCGCTTCGTGGGCGGTCTGCCACGACCCACACCCCTCGGCAGCGTCACGATCCACGAGCCGCCCGGAACGCGCCCCCTACCGCTACCGAAGGGTATTGTCGAACGGCAGAGACGATCCCACCCGACATAGAGAAACATCAGGTCGGGGATGCTCATCAGGGCCATGTTCACGCTCTCCAGGTGGTGGAGTCGACCGGTCCCGTGTGTTCGGGCGAGTAGGGCGCAAGACGCCCGTCGCGCAGCTCGTGCACCTGGTGGGCGAACGTGGCAGCCCGCGGATCGTGCGTGGCGAGCACGAGCGCCATGCCTCGCTTAGCGCACAGCTCGCGCAACAATCCCAGCACCTCGAGCGTTCGCTGGGTATCGAGATTGCCCGTCGGCTCATCCGCGAGCACGAGCTTCGGCTCAAGCGCCAAGGCCCTCGCGATCAGTACGCGCTGGCGCTCGCCCATCGACAGCTGCTCGGTACGATGCAACGCTCGCTCGCTGAGGCCGAGCTGCTCAAGCAACGGCGCTATCGCCTGCTTGGCGCCGCGCTTGCTCGACAACCACAGCTTCAACGAAGCGTTGTCGATCGCACGCGCACCCGGCAACAAATTGTGCGGCGCGCCGATCACACCGAGCCGACGCAACCGATACTCATCGGCCTCGCGACGAGACATGCTCGCGACATCCACACCCGCGACGCGCACACTGCCACCGTCCGCTCGCCGCAATCCCGCGATCAGCTCGAGCAGCGTCGTCTTGCCCGACCCGCTCGGCCCATACAACGCGACAAACTCACCCGCCAAAACCGTCATCGACACGCCATCCACCGCGCGAACCGGCTCCTCCACGCCAATCCGATAATGCTTCAGGAGATCGCGAACCTCAAGCACGCCTACGCGCCCACACCACGCGCCCCACGACGACCCGCGCGCCCAGCGGCAGGAAACCCGAGAACATCGCCCGCAATCGTGTCCGGCCGCCGGGCCACCAGATCCGGAACGGCCGTACTCGAAGACATCTCACCAGTTAGCGGGTCCTTCATAGGACCGATATCCTAGCCAACCGATCCGCGCCGAATCCCGAGCCGGGAAATGATTCGACTGGGCCCGCGAAGCCGCCAGTGGACGACCAGGCTTCACGACCCGCCCGCCGAGTCGAGGAACCAGTCAGAAACACCCAAACAGACCGGCTCGCGAACACCAGCCGGCCATCTCAAACGAGTATCCCCAGTCGGCAGGCATCGCGGTCCGGCCTTGAACGGTCGCCCCAGGCCCGATCCAGGGTGCGGGCGTCCCCATAGCGAGTTCGTAGCGACTTCAGGCGTCAAACTGCCGATCGTCGCTTGAAGGGGTGTCTTGCCGGTCCCTGGTTGGATCGCTGACCCAGCGACCCAGACGGGGCGAAAGACGCGACGCAGTCCGATCCAACCAGCGACCAAAACGGGGAGAAACCATTGCCCACCTCTGCGCGCCCGCGAACAGGAACACCGGCAACACGATCATCACAACCACAAGCGCCAGCACGATTTCCACGATCATGGCAACATGATCCCACACGGGGCCAGTCCGAATGGCGAATATCCGCAAAATACGATCCTCTTCGTTGACATCGAAGCAACGCCGTCGCACACGGCGGGCACTGGCGCCATAGCTCGCTCCACGACCGCTTGGGGTAGTTTCTTATGCATGGCGCGCACACTCGGCGAGAGGCCGGTCCTTGCGACTCAGAGCGCGGAGCGTCGTAGGTGAGTGATCAGCTGCTTTGCTCGAATCGCGCTTGGCTGCGGTCTGTCTGTGTGGGCGGTGTGGTCGTGTTGATTGCAGCGCTTGCCCTCATCCTCACCGCCTGCGGTTCCTCCGCAGGGACGGCGACAGCGAGCATGATGCGCCTGCCGCCGTACTGCATACCGCCCGAATTCAGCGAGCGGGCGCTTCTCGGTCCCCGGCGTCCGCTCCCCAAGGCGCTCTCGACACCGCTCGACGCCGCGATCTTGTCCAGCTTCGCGATCTTTCGCAGGCCCCCGCTACCAAGCGATGAGTCGCCGGGGCTGAACCTGGCGGCCGGCGGATTGAGCCGCGATCTCTACAAGGCATACAAGCTCTCGAGCTACTACCCCGCCTACGTCCGCCAGCTGAGGAGGCGAGGATGTCCGGATCGTCGTGGAACTTTGGCGGCGGTCCTCACGGGTTGATGGTCAAACGGTAACGAGTTCGCGAGTCTCCTGACGGTCGCTGTTCTTCTCGGCAGCGAGGAGGGTGTGACGCTCAATTGCGATCACGAGCTTGGCGAGGTCGCGGTAACCGATGATCCGCCGGAACTGCTTCTCGGCTACGAGCATCCCGGCGGCGGTCCAGCGCTTGCGCATGTCGCCGTCCTGCCAGCGCTTCACGTTGCGCTGCGTGTGACGGACGATCTCGATCATCGACTCACACGGGTTGGTCGAGCACAGCGTCTTTGCGAGTTGACCGGTGATCTTGAGCCGCATCAGCGTCAGCGTCTCGGGCATTCCCTCCCGCAGCGAGGCGGCAGCGTCGGGCCAGGTGCGGTCGAGCTCTGAGGCGAGGAGTTGCAGGCGCTGTTCGGCGAGATCTGGGTCCTTGAGCGCCCACGCGCCGCGGATCCGGGCCAAAACGGCGGGGCGGTCGCGTTCGGGCAGGAGGTCACAAACATTGCGCTCCTTGTGTCGTTGACACCTGTGCACCAGCGCGTGCTCACCGAACACGTCGGTGATCGCCCGACGGATCGCCTTCCCGCCGTCGATGACGAACAGGATCGCCTGCTCGGGGTCCAGTCCCCGGTCGATGAGGTCGGCGAGCAGTGTTCGGGCGAGCGTGGCGTTCTCGGTCGAGCCCTCCCACAGCCCGAGCGGGATCTTCACGCCCTCGGTGCTGATCCCGAGCGCGACGATGTGCGTGCGATCGGCGATCTGAAGGCCGTCGAGCATCATCACCGCCAAGCGCACGTCGTCCAGCCGGCGGCCCATCAGCTCTCCAAGCGCGGTGCGGGTGCGCTCGATGAACATGTCCGAGACTGCGCTCTTACCAGTCGAGGTCGCATTCCCTTCGACGTCGGCGCCGACCGGCTCGCCGACCGTAGCGAACCGCCGCGTCGAGACACCGGCGAGCATGCGGTCCATCACAGCCCTGGTCAGCGGGTCGCGATCAGCGAAATACTCATAGGTCTGGACCGGCAGCTCGTGCGCGTCGTCGGTCGTGCGCATTCGTGGACGAGAGACCCGCACCCGGCGACCGCCGAGTGTCATCGACCCTGTCTCGTGACCGTGACGCTTTGCGGTGCGATCCCGGTTCCACTTGCCCTTCGGACCGACCACCTCGTCGACCTCGCTCTCCATCAGCTCATGGACGACGCCGAGCCCGACACCGACGCTCAGCGCGAGCAGCCCCTCCCTTGCCGCTCCCACGAGCTCACCGAGCGCCTCCTGGATCTGCGGTGGCAGCGGACTCTCCGACACCTCGAACGTCGTGCCGACCTTCGCAGCGGGTACCTTCTTCATGGCGGTTCCTCCTGTCCTCTCGGACTTGGTTAGCGCCCCGAACGCTCCCAACCGGAGCGGACAAGGCGGGAGGACCGCCGTTCAAAGATCTACGAGATCGCGGACAACCTCGAGGAGGCTCCCCAACGGTAGACGCTATTTCGTGATCCCTGCCTACGGACGGCCCGAAGCAGTCCCTCCGGCCCGCTGCTTGGCGGGCGGGGATCGTGAGCGGCGCGCACTGGTCGAAGAGCAGCATCGGCGGCTGGTCGAGCCAGTCGATTGCATCGTCGAGACGGGAGGCGGCGAAAACATGCCTCCCCAAGGGTGCAAGCCGTTCGCTGCAATCGACGAAGGTGATCGCGTCTTCCAGTCGGATGCCCTGACCAAGGAACCGACCGTCGAACTGGTGCCAGATGGTGTCGCCTCGATAAGGATCGCCTACCACGAAACGCCTGCGATAGTCATCGCCGTCAGCGAAAACGCTGTCCTGTTTACACCACCGCCGCCGACACCCCGTGTCGAGGCTGAGCTGAGGCGGCTGGAGCCAGTGATCGTGGCGCAACACATCACCACGGCCCAACGTCGCCGCATCACCTCGCAGTGGGACAAGACTGTGGATGAAACGGAGCCTACGCGGATCGAATGGCTCGACAGCACCGGCCGACTGGTCCGCGCCCTCGGCCCCCCTACCGCCGAAAGCGACTCCGCTACCTCAGTTGGCAACCTTGACGCTCCCATCGAAGGCAGCTTCACCCTCAAACCCGCTAGATCATCGCCCCACGGACAATGAGCAAACTCCGACTGGCCGCTCACACCTTGAACATCCGGAGGCTCGACTGTTCGTGCGTGGCTTCGGGGCACACCAGCTGGCCGTGGCCACCCTCGGTCTTGCGAGCGAGCCTAGGCCGGCAGGCTCCAGACCTTGCAGGCGCGCGCAAGACTCCGTGCAGCAAGACCATGATGTGATTCCTGGAGTTGTTGCTCAGCGGAGGCGGCAGGCTCCGAACCGGGCCTCGCCTGCTCCTGCGAGCCCCCGTGCAGGCGCGGGCCATCGACCGCGCACAGCCCGGCGCGCCACTGTTCGATGTCGGCGCTCGTGATCTGCTCCAAAGGGCGCTCGCCGAAAGCCGGCAGCAGATGCGCTTGCATGATCGAGCGATAGCCGCGCAACGTCGAGGGCTTCAGCTGCCGCAAGCTCACAGAGTCGGTCGAAGCCGTAGCGTGGCTCGAGCGCCATGAGGTCTTCGAAGTCTCTGGCCTCGGCCCGTCCGAAGATCGCGAGCACCTTGTCGACGGCAAGCTCCTCGCCGCTCAGCATCTCTCAAGCGTTTTGAGCGCGGCGCAGCCGCTGAGCCCACGCGTGCCGGACAGTGGGCGGCAGCACCAGCTCGTCGAAGAGCTCGGCAAGCCGGTCGCCGTCGATGTAGAAGCGCACGTCGTCCTCGGTTCCCTCGCGCAGCACCTGCTCGTAGACGCGCACACGGTCGGCGCGATCGCCGAGGTCGTAGGTCATTGCGGACCCGCTCCAGCGAATGTGCAGGGGAAGCTCGACCTTCCCCTTCGCTTTAGCGAGAGAGGGGTCATCCAGGTCATCAGGCACGGCAACCGGCCGTGCCGCCGGACCCAATTCGGTGGTGCGCACGCTGGCCATGACAAGACCAGTCTAGGCGAGCTGCCGGCCGATCATCGACCGGCGCGCCGCGCTGCCAGGCTGGGATGCAGAGAGCCACAGACCTTCATAGCGCACCCTCGCGCACGTGGGCGCGATCACGGACGCACTCAGAGCGCGTCGGCCTTACTGGCGGAGCGGCCAGAATCAATAACTAGAGGCGCGCCGAGGTCGCCGTCCAGGAGGTGTACGTATGTCGCGAGCGTGAACGCAGGGGAGTGATGGCCAAGCCAGCGCTGCACCTGAACGGCGTTACGGCCCTCAGCGAACAGCATCGTGGCGCAGGTGTGTCGGAAAGCGTGGAAGCCGACCCACGATAGTCCCGCCTTCTTGCGCGCCGGAAACAACGCTCTGCTTCGCACTTTCTGCTGGTCGAGACACGAGCCGACCAGCGAAGGGAACACCGGGTCGCTCTCCTCGGACCAAGCCGAGGCTGCCCGAGCGGCACTGAGAGCATCGGTGAGATCGCCGTCGATCGGGACCTCCCGGCGAGCGTAGCGGGTCTTCGGCGGTCCCATGCGACCTTTGACGAGCGCTCGGCGGACCTTTACGTGGGGACGGTCAGGGTCAAATTCGACGTGGCGCCATTGCAGCGCCACGGCCTCGCTGATCCGAAGCCCAGTGGCCGCGAGAAACCAGAAGAACAGCCGCCACTTCTCTGGGAAGTGGTCGAGCAGAGTGGACAGCTCTTCGCGGCTCATCGCCTTGACGTCATCGTCCTCCATGTCCTCGGCGGTCGGGCGGTGCGGCAGATCGACTTCCCGGCTTGGATTGGCGCGCAGCAGGCCCTCACGCACGGCGGTCGCAAGGCACGCACGCAACGGCACAACGAGGTTGCGCACGGTCTGGTCTGAGAGCGAGCGCCGCTGCTTGGTCTCATCGCATAGCCACGCCACGAACCCGGCAACGTGGCTCGGCGTGATGTCCACGAGTCGTGTGCGCTGCGAGAAGTAGCGGAGTGCGTACCGGTCGGTGTAGTTCCTGAGGAGGTTGTTCATCCGGGCCTCCTTGGAGGCTGGTTGGTGTCGAAGCCACCAGTCCAAGGAGGACACCGGATGAAGTTGCACGCTAACGCTCGTCTCAGCGTCAAGGGCCGTGAGTTGCTTGTCGATCGTGTCGAGCATGCTGGTTGGTCGGTGATTCGAGCCGCTGAGGCGGCCGGGATCACCGAGCGCACTGCGCACAAGTGGCTGGCCCGGTACCGCTCGGAGGGAATAGCCGGCCTGCTGGATCGCTCCTCGGCGCCGCTGCGAGTCGCCAATCGCACCGATGAGCGGCGAGTGGAGGCGATCGCTGCGCTACGACGCTTGCGGATGACGAGCGCGGAGATCGGCGAGGTGCTCGGGATGGCACTCTCAACGGTCTCGGGGATCCTGACCCAGATCGGGATGGGCAAACTCGGGCGTCTCGGACTGGAGCCAGCCCAACGCTACGAACGCCAACGGCCCGGGGAGCTGATCCATATCGACGTCAAGAAGCTCGGCAGGATTCACCAAGGCGCCGGGCACCGCATCACAGGCAAACGCGGTCGTTACAAGCCTCAGCGGACCGATGCCGAGGGGAGAGTCCGCAAGACAGTCGGCTGGGAGTTCGTGCACATCGCGATCGATGACGCGACCCGCCTGGTTTACGTCGAGGTGCTTCCCGACGAGAAGGCACTCACGGCGATCGCGTTCCTTCGTCGAGCCGTCGCTCACTACAAAAGCTACGGCCTCACGGTCGAGCAGCTCCTGACCGACAACGGTGGGGCCTACCGCTCAAGCGTGCACGCGATCGCCTGCCGAGCTCTGGGGATCCGTCACCTACGCACACGTCCCTACCGTCCCCAGACCAACGGCAAGGCCGAGAGATTCATCCGCACCATGCTCGGCGGCTGGGCCTACGGAGCGATCTACCGCGACAGTCACGAGCGCACCGCCGCCCTACCCGGTTGGATCGACTTCTACAATCGACGAAGACCCCACGGCGCCCTCAGCCACAAGCCGCCAATCGCTCGCCTCAACGAGCTGAACAACCTCCTCGGGTCTTACAGACAACCTCCCCTATATGACCGGGCTGCGTGTCGCGGCCGGCGCGCGCGAGGACATCCTCTACAAGCGCGACACCGGCTACGGCCAAGGCCCCGGACAGACCATCCCCGACGGCGAACCGTACCGGCTCGACCTCTGGTGGCAAGCAGCCCAAACCCTTGACGTGAGCAAGGGTGCGGTGCGCATCCAACTTGCCCCCGCCGGCGGGACCGCCCCCACACTCGGGGACGACAGCGGCGCAGAAGAAGCGGACCCGGGGAGCGC
Source organism: uncultured Solirubrobacterales bacterium (assembly GCA_963831995.1). Lineage (GTDB taxonomy): Bacteria > Actinomycetota > Thermoleophilia > Solirubrobacterales > Solirubrobacteraceae > Palsa-744. The sequence goes on from CAWHSI010000005.1 coordinate 797,622, forward strand.
GGCCGATGGTGGCGAAGAATGCGACGGGTCGCCAGGTACGGGCGAAGTCCCGCTGCCGCTCGTTCCCGGCGAGCGCACAACGATCCTGCCGAGTGGGCTCGCCGCCGCCGGACGCGACGCACCCGCCGCGGTCAAGCAGATGGTCGCCGCCGGCAACCGACTTTACGGGACCGCCTACCTCTACGGTGGTGGGCACGGCCCGTCGCTGGACACGCTGCAACCCGCCTATGACTGCTCCTCGGCCGTCTCCTACGTGCTGCACGCTGGCGGGATGCTCGGCGCCTCCGCGCTGGACTCGAGCGGGCTTGCCTCCTACGGGCTCCCCGGCCCCGGACGCTACGTCACGATCTACGCCAACTCCGCACACGCGTTCGTGTATGTCGGCGGACTGCGCTTCGACACCGTCGACGCGGCCGAATACGACACCGGCCCGAACTCGGGGAAGTCGGGCGCGCGCTGGCGGGTCTACCCATCCGTGCCCGGGTGGACGACATGGACCGTACGACACCCGGCCGGCCTATGAGGAGACTCACCGTGAGACCTCGCCATCTTGCTCTCTTCGCGCTCGCTGGGCTTGTCATCGTGCTTGGGCTCGCCGGTTGCAGCAACCCCTATGCGACCAGCCGTGCGCAGGGCGAACCATCCTCGAGCGCTGGCGTGCAGAGTGTTGGCGAGCCGCGCGCGCCGGCACCTCGACAAGCCGGCGCCCAGGCGCCAACCGGTATCCAGCCAACGCCCCGGCAAGCCATCCTCCAATTCGCAGGCCGCTATGCGAACTGGACGTACAAGACGCTTGCGGAGGACCAGCTCGGGCTCGCGTCGATCTCCGTCGGCGCCGCACGGCTCGCCGAGCAGCAGGCCGCCGCCGTCACGCGCGCTGACACGACACTCGCGCGAGCGCGGATCGCCAACAGCGGGGAGGCGCTCTCCGTCTCACCGGACCTGGCCCGCGACAGATGGTGGGTTGTCGTCACACGCGAACGGACCGTCGGCAACGGCGAATACGAAGGGCTCGCCGCCGGATTCCATGTGACGCTCGCGCAGGTCGCTTCGGTCGACGATCGGTGGGCGGTTTCGCAATGGCTGCCGCAGAGCTGAGCGAGCGACCCGCCGGACGCGCTGCGTTTGCGCGCGAGCTTTGGCCGGCCTGGGTACGAGCCTACGCCGTGCTCTGGGGGTTCACGCTCGGGGCGTGCCTGGTCGTGCTGGTCGTGCCCGGCGGACCGGCGCTTGCGCGCCGGGTGTTGCCGCTCACGCTCGACGCGGCTCACAACCCGCCGCCCAGTCTTGCCGGCGTGGCCTCGATCACGGTCAACAACACGCTCCGTAGCGTCTGGCCGCTCGCGCTTGGGCTCATCGATCTTCAGCGCTGGCGCGTAACTCGACTGCTTGCCGACGGGGCCGTGGTTGGCAACCTGCTTGTTTCCGGCGTGCTCGTTGGCGCGGCCGTTGGCGGGTACGGGGTCCGGGTGCTGGCGTTCCTTCCGCACTTGCCTTTGGAGTGGGGCGGGCTTGCTGTTGGGGCTGCAGGGTGGGTGGTTGAGCGACAGCGACGCCTAACTGGTCGCGAACGCCCCGCAGCGGCCTTGCTGACCTTTAGCGTGGTTCTCATCGCCGCAACAGCCGAGATCTACTTCGTACCACACAATCGAACCCTGTCGGCGCGGGCACGGTCGGGATCGCTCAGCCACGCGAGACGAGGCGAAGCGAAACGATCCGCCGGAGCGCCGACCGAATCGTTCGGTGTAAAATCATGTTCATGTCGCACCCGGTACATGACGCGGCCTTCCTTATAGTGCTCATCGTCTTCTGGCTGATCCCGGCCGTGCTCGTAGCCCGCTTGGCAGGGCGCAAGGGCCACAGCTTTGGGGTCTTCCTTGTTGCCTCGCTCGTGATCGCTTGGCCAATACCCCTCATAGTCGCGCTGGTCATGCCAGCTCGCCACGATCGAGCTGCGTTAGCACCTATATCGTCTTAGCCAACGCCATAGTCGGACGGTTGCGGATGAGCAACAGCATCGACCGCACGGTCGAGCGAGAATGCGCTCATGCTGCGCCATCTCACGCTGGTTTCTTCACGCACCGCGGCAGTTCTAGGAGCCGCTGCTGAAACACGGCGTTGGTCTCAGCCGAACCTCTCAGGCCTCGCCTCCCGAGGCATCTCTCAAGTGCCCCGCTGGTGACTCGATTGTCGACGTAGCAGCCCGTGGCAGTCGCAACCCATCTCGCACTCGCAATATTTACTTTGCTCACATCTAGCACGGGTCCCGGACCAGGGAAGTTCGGCGAAGGCAGCGAAAACCCATTCCGAGATAGGCAGCTCACGAGACCCAGGATCTGATGCTGCAGCACAGGGCTCGTCACCGCCACCCGTCCTACGTGCAACTCCCCGCCACTACAGGTCTTCACGGCCGCTGCGAACGTCTCACGCGTGACTCCGACAGGGACACGCAGTCCGTAGATGCCGCTCAGCCCTGGCACAGCTAGTTCGTCGCGCGTACGCCCGCGCACGTCTTCCGGCTGTGCAATCCCGTAGCTCTGGAGACACCGAGTAAATTCCGTCTTGCCACTTGCCGTCGCATCATCTCTAACGGGGCTCGTCACAGTTCTGCTAGTCGAAGTCCCACATCCCGCGACTAGCGTCACGGCGGCAATGGCTACGACCGTCACTGCTGCCATCTTCGACCGAGCTACGGAGATCTGAGTGACGTGATGCGACCCGACCCCTAACGTCATCGCACTATCCTCCTCATGTCACGTAACAATAGGTTGAGCCCTTGACGCAGTAAGCGACCTGTGGATCGACCCTGAAGTTCGGGATTTCGCCAATTGCCACTCGGGGGATAGTCGCCAGCGGACCCAATTTTACTTCGGGCGTTTCGAATATATTCACGGTCGGAATGTAAATCCAGCAGTGTGGGTTTTTGGGTTTCCCTCTTTTCTCTACTGCCCATTCATCGCAGACGTTGAGACCGCTGGCTAGGCTACCACCCCAAGCTTCGACTTCTTCCCTGTTGAAGCCGAACACTTCCTTCTCGATCGCGGCCTCGAGTTGCGCCACGAAATCTATCCCTAGATATTTCTTGATCAGCGTACCCACCTTCAGCGCGTCTAGTTCGTTGGCTAGTAGGCCCCCGTCCAGGGCTCCCGACAACGCTTCTGACTGCACGATCGTGGGGGTCCATATCCAGTGCGGATCTTCGTCACACGACAGCGGGTCGGCTCGGCACGCCGCTAGTTCCGCTTCGTGCTGTTCAGCGGCGGCGATCCCTGGCGCTTCGGACTCCACACGGGCGCCACCTTGCATGTTCCACGGTTCGGCTATGAACGTCGCATACGTTCCCCCGCCAATCGGCACCGGATATCCTGGGCTTTCGACCGGAACCGTCTGCAGAGTTCGCCCGGTTTGCGGAACGTACGATGTCGCGCCGTAGGTGATCACGCCGGACGCGAGCGACTTCGAGATGTCTCCAGCTCCCAGCCACGCAAACGGCGGCGGTGTTTTTTCGTCACTCGGGACACCGTACTCGGTGCTGTTGTAGGTGGAAAGCAATTTGGTTGCGCCCGAACTCAGTTCTGCAGTTGCCACTACATCGCCCTTGAGATCATGCAACTCTAGCACCGGGGAGCCCCCGTTCGTCTGAACAGCTACGAGCGTCCCATCAATGCCTGGGATGTTGCGAGTCCACTTTCCGCTGGCGCACGTTTCTGTACCAGTACTTGCTTCGCAGGACCAAGCCACCGCTTCGCCGGCTCCGTCGTAGTGATTAATCGTCGTTGTAGCGCCCGTTGTTGTCGTCAATATGCGGCCACCCGGATCGAGTCCGTATTCATTGGTCACGCCATTCTGAGACTGCGACGCGACGGAGCCGTCCACGTAAAATTTACTGTTCAGTTCGTGACCTTCCGCGTCCGCAGCGGGGAGCTTGGTGATGTTTCCGAGCCCTTCGTATTCGATGCCGGTGTCGGTCATGCGGTTTGCTTCGTCGTACGTGTGTTTTTCTTCGGTGCCGCCCGACGTGGCGCATTCGCCTTTGGAGCCTGGTTTCCGGGACGTGAGCTTTATGCGGTTTGATTCCTTTTCGTATTCATAAAGGCGCACGGCGCATTCACCGCCCACTGGTGTTTCTTGCACTTCCGTCAGGCGCCCAACCGTGTCATACGTGTAATTCTCGGTCGCAAGCGTGCTCGTGCGGTTGAGCGTTTCGCCGCGCACGGTAGAGCCTACCGTTTCGCTATACCAGACCGGTGCGGTTTTTTCCGAGCAGTTCGTCGTCTTTAGGTATTCCAGATGGGTGGCTTGGCCGACCGAGTTATACGTGTAGTTCTCACACATTCCGTTGGGATATATCTCGCTAGTCAGCTTGCCTTCGGTGTCATAGGCAGCTGTGAACGTTTCGGCTGCGGAATCCCAGAGTGTTTCCAGCTGCATGGTTGTTTTGTTGTATGCGTAGGTCTGTCTGCTTGTACCGCCATTGCTGCCGTAGCTCATTTCTTCGAGCTGGTAGTCCTTTTCGGGGCCACCGTAAACGAACTTAGCTGTGTTTTCGCCTGATGCGTCGGTGTATTCCGTGACATCTCCCAGGGTGTTGTACTTTGTAGCAATGGTCTTCGTTTTAGTGCCGATCGTTGCGCTCTCCTTGTCGAGCACGCCCTGCTTCGGTTCGTATTCGTAGGTCACTTTCGGAAGAACCTTGTCTTCGTTGCCAGTCACTGTTGTTTCGCTGCTCGTGAGCTGACCCGCAGGGTTGTATTCGTCTTTCTTCGTTCGCACCGCCGTTGGGTGTGGCGCAAACGTCATCGTTTCGGTTACTTCGACCGGCTCGTCCCACATGTTGTACGTCGTTTCTGTGATGGGCAGGTTAGGCACACCGCTGGTTTCCGGTTGCTTAGCGGGCAGTGTCTCACATACTAGACCGGCCCATTCCGGGTGTTTACGGCAGGTCGCGACTTCCGCTTCGTTTTCTGGCGTGTAGTACACGATCTTGGCATCGTGTGCGGAATTCCCGCCTTCCCCAGACGGACTTCTTGTTTCAATGACCTGACCAGCTTCGTTGTAGAGCATCTGATGCTTGAGTTTTTGGCCCCCCGTCTCTGTATCGCTGGTGATCGAGGTGGGCGTGCGGAGCGCCCAACCGAGATTGTTCTGCCCCGAGTACGAGGTCATCGTTGTACGGGGTTCTATTTCCTCTTCGACCCGCCCTTTGGCCCCAAGTATCTCCGTTAGTGTCTGTGTTTCGGTTACGAGATCAAACGTTTCTTTGCTGAAGGATTCTTTGTTTGGCCCTTCGGCTGGCACTTTCTCGTCGTAGAAGTACCTGATGTGTTCGCGCGCTTGACCTTCTTCCTGCCCTTTGGTGCCGGTGTACTTCGCCGTGTGCTCAGGACCTTCCGTTTCGCACAACCGGGTCCCCGCTTCTCCGCTTTCCTGTTCTTCATTGAATTCTGATTCCCGACTGCACTTGTTCTTGTAGGTATTGAACGTGCTCAACAAGGTCGCTACTTCTTGCGATTTTTCTCCAGCTTCGAGCGCCGTCGCCCGGTTATCCGGTGTTAGGGTGCGCGTCACATCATTTTCTTCGTTGTATTCCGTCGTTGAGATGGCCCCATATTTTCCGTTGCTTGGTGTCTCCTCATTGACCATCCGCCCCTCTTCGTCCAGGTAGTAGGTCGTAGCGCGTGTATAGCTGGAGGCCGGCCATCCTTGGGGGGAGTCGGGCGGCAAGATAGCGGTAGCTTCTACCGGCACGTCTTCTGTCTGACCCCATTGTTCGGTTTCTGGCTTGTGGGTGGTCGGATTTACTCCCATCTGCGCAGGCACGTTCGCACCCTCGAGCGGCACTCCATACTCGATCGTGGTTCCCGGCTGGGGAGCACGAAGTTCGCCTTCGCTGCCTCCGCCGCCGGTAGGGTTAAATGCCGTGACGTGCCCAGCGGTGTCGACCGTGACACATAGGGATGACGATGCACATGACACGCTAGTCAGATCATCCCCAAGCACATACGTCTCTGTCCAGGTTGAGCCGCTATTCGTGGATACAAAAACGTTCCCCTTGTTGTCAACGGTCACACAAGTGGTGCTAGTCGTACAAGTGACAGCAGTGAGGTTATTAGTCCCGTCAATGTCGTGCTTTGCAGCCGTTGCTTTCCCGCTGCCTTCGATCGTTAGATTCAGTACGTTGCCGACACCATCAACTACGAGACACGAAGATGTAGATGTACACGACACGCCATTGAGCGCAGCCGCACCGTCTACATCGGTCGAGGTCCATGACGAGGACTCGATCTGACTTGTGCTCGTGGCAACATGCAGGCTGCCGGCGCCGTCAGCGATCGCACAGAACGTCGTTGAAAGACAAAACACGCCCTTCATGCTGGTCGATCCCTGATCCTCAAGAGTCCACGAACTCGATCCGGGACTCGTGGAATAACGGAAGTATCCTTCCCCGTCCTGTGCATCAACGCAGAAAGAGGACGATACACATGAAATCGCATCGACACCGTAAACCGGACTGTAGGCTTCGGTGAACGAACCGCCGAGGGAGGTGGCGTAATACATATTGCCGCCGCTACCGCTGTCGCTGCCGTCAGCCATTAGGCAGAGTGAGGTCGAGACGCAATCGACGGCCTCACTTGGGCTAGTGCCAGGTCCAGTCCAGCTTTTCCACGTGGCGCTGGCGGACGCGCTGACATTGGTCGCATAGTAGGCATTGCCTTTACTGTCGCTGATCATGCAGTCGGTTGTGCTCGGTATGCACGATACGGCATTGATGCTGGCACCACTATCGACCGTCTGCGTGAACCCGGATGTAGTAACCACAGCGCTCGCCGTCGTAGTCGCGAGAACGGTCCCGCCGCCGTTCGTGGCGGTTACCTTTGCGACTAGGGTGTGACCCACGTCGGTGGTCACAGGCGTGTAGTTGGGATTCACGGCACCGGTAATCTGGGTACATTCGAGTCCGGCAGACGTGCAGTCCTCCCATTGGTAGGAGTAGGAGACGGGACTACCTGACCACGCGCCGCTGGATACCGCTAGGCGCACCCCGACTACGGGCGAGCCAGTGATTTTAGGTGCTTCGGAGTTGCTTGGAAGGGTTCCTCCCCACAGACCGGCTGACGCAGGTGCCTGCGTAGCCTTGAGCAATCGGCCTGTCCCGGCGTCCCCAGCTATGGCACTGTAGGTAAACGCCCAGGACTCCTTACCTGGCGGCGTCATCGCCGTCACGTGCCCTTCCGCGTCATACCCGTAGATGGTCTTCAACGCTGAACAGCTCCCACCGCACGACGTGCTTTTTTCCATCCGCGGGTCCCACTCCGCACGAAGCCGTCCGAGCTGATCGTAGCGATATTCGGCTACCGCTACTTCTTCCATTTTTTTGCTCGAAGGATTGTAGGCTTCAAACATCACCTTTGTGAGATCGCCGTTGTATTCGCCCCATTCGCTTCCCTGTTCGCCTTTGGCGGTAGTTTCGGTTGCATACTTGAACTTCAACGCCCGACAACCTTCTTTCATCGGAGCGCAGGAGACTTTCGCAGGAACCGGCGCAAGTGCTTCCGTAGGCTCTGTAACGGTGCCGGTCGTCGTCATTGCTCCTATGTGCCCAGTGCCCTCCGTGTACCACAGCCTTCCATCCGCGCCTACCGTCATACCCAGCGGCCCGTTAATAATCCCAGACACTTTCTTGTATTCGTATTCAGTGACGGTGCCTTCCTTGGTGATCTTCCCAACTTTGCCTTCCGAAGACATGCCGTACCATATGTTGCCGTCTGGCCCCCACGTGATCGCTTCCGGTTTTCCGCTAGACGGGAGGCTATATTCGGTGACTTTGCCTTCAGTGGTGATCTTGCCGATCTTGTTTGAACCACCATCCGTAAACCACATCATGCCTTCGGGACCACTGGTGATCTCGTTTGGCCAGCTATAGGCCGCTACTTCGTATTCCGTCACTTCTCCGCCGGGCGTAATCTTGCCAATCTTACTTGTGCTCGTGTTATTGTTTGCGCCACTGACGGTAAACCACAGGTTATTTTCCGGCCCTCGCGTGACGAAGTTCGGCTTACTAGTGCCTGCTCCGAGTGAGTATGTGGCGAGAATTTTGCCTTCGGTACTTATCTTGTCGACCGTGTTGTTCCCGTTTATGACCCAGAAGTCGTTTTCGGCTCCCAACGCGATCCCTCGAGGTTCCTGGCCGATTTCGTATTCCTTGATAGTCCCTGTGGGACTGATTCGGCCAATCCTGTCGCTGGCCTCATCGGTGAACCACATGTTATTTTCTGGGCCGTCCACGATGCTTCGGGGAACGCTTTTTTCCGGTAGCGAATATTCCGTTACTACGCCACTCAGATTCACCTTTCCGATGCGTGAGGCAATAGTCTCCACAAAGAATAGGTCGCCTTCTGGACCCGACACGATCCCCTCCGGTAGAGAACCAGACGCCACATTGTATTCGGTGTCCTGGGTGACAGTGCGGTATGCGTAAGTCACGGTGTCAGTCGCGGCAGTTCCTTCCTGCCGAGTGGGCACCCACACCTTAGTGCCGCCACTGGGAATCGTAAACTTGACCTTTGTATGGTCTGCTGCGTCTTCGAGATAAAAGGCCTCCTTTGCTTTGGTTTCTTTGTTTTCTTCCAGCTTAAGTGTCAAGTTTGAGTCACCGATAGGTGATTCGTATGTCGTCGTTTCGGTCTTCGCGAAGATCGTCTGCCTGCCGTTATTGCCTGTCAACATCATGCTGTGGTCAACAAGTTCTACGAGCGACTCTGCCGAACCTCCCACGGTCACGTTCCATTGCGGCCCTAGTGGTCCTTCTACGCCCTCCTCAAGGGCACGTGAGCTGTAGCTACGCGACACCGTTAGACCAGAACCCATGTTAACGTCGGTCGTGCTCAACGTGTAGTCGCCGGACTCCAGATCGACCGAGCCAGGACCAAGCGCCACGGGCGTCGAGTGTCGTATTGAGATGGGATCGTAAAGGCGTTCTTCGTTGCCGGCCCTATCGCGTGCGATCACCTCGATTTGATGCTTGCCGGCACCGAGTTCCGCACCGTTGAATGTCCATTTGGCACTTGCGGTGCATTCCCCTTTTGGTTCACTGCATTTTCCTTCTGAGCCTTCTTTGCCGCCGGTGCCCCCGTTGGTTCCAATCAGGCTGCCGTCGATATACAGCGCGATCGATTCGATCCCGGAACTCGGGACGGTGGTTCCTTCCCCGTCAGTGGCTTCCACCGTCAGATGATAGGGTCTTTCGCTTAGTTCGTTTCCGAACGGCAACCCACCGATCGTGAGCTTGCGAGGCTTCGATGTATCAACCTTCACGGTAGTAATACCTTCGGTTTCGGTAGACTCCGTTGCAGAGCCCATACCGTCTTCTGCCCGGTAGCGGATCTTATCTTCGCCGTTAGGGAGTTTGGGGTTTAGCACCCAGAATTCTTCATTCTTTGGTTCGCACTGGTATCCCTTGCATAGGTCTTCTTCTGTGAGATAGTTGTGTTTGGCTATCTGTTCCCATTTGCCGGGCTCACTTTCGAATTCGAGTTGGGTCGCTGATACGCCGATGCCTTTATCTTCGGAAATCAGCTCGGCGGCACCCTCGTGTTCGCTGAGCCACCCGCCACCATCGAGCACATTCTTGCGTTTGATTTTTTCTTTTTCGCCTTTTGCGTTGAGGACTTCACCTTCAAGTTCGGGCGATGTGGTGTTGTACCGCGTCGTAGCGTGCTCTTCGGGCTCGGTGATCGAAACTTCGCCCGCGTAAAGATAATCGAAAAATTTCGTGCCGCCGTTGGCTGTCACCGATTGCTGGAAATGCACGGCGTTTTTTTCTCCGCCGTAGCTAGACGTACACGTGGTTTTGCCTTTCGGACACAATGGTTCGGGCAACACACGCTTGGCATAGCTGGGTTCTTTGAATTCGGTCGAAAGGACCTCCTTTTCTTCGGTTACGGCGTTGTCCTGAAGTTCAATCCGACTTTCGATCCTTGCACTCGCGTTTTCGGCTTCGGTTTCGCCTTTGAACTCGAAGATTTTGGAGTTGCCGCGCGTCTGGTAGATCCATACGGCGAATTCGCCTTCTTTATATTCACCGGTGGCGCAGGTTTCGAGGTACTGTTCCCCAGGACCTTTACACGCCGAATTGGTGTGTCCGAACTTGCTGCTTTCAGCGGGTTGTGAGCTGAATTCCCAGTTCGCCCGCTTTGCGCCTGTCTTCGTCAGCTGGCTATCGATGACAGATGGATCAACATCGACAGGATATTGGTAGGAACCAGCACGATCGGCCACCCTGACGACGAGAACATCCCCCGTAACGCTCATCGACACCGGTACCGAGCTTTTTGAGGCGTCCACAGCCGCTGGCGGCAGGACGCTTGCGATCGTCTGCCCTTCGAGCGTCACGCTCGCGCCACCCCGACTGTCGCTCACCAGCTGTGCACCGGACGGCATCCCAACCCGAAAGTACAGCTGTTCGGGACTCAGCTCGGCTGAGCGTATCAAGGCGTCGAGATCGAAACCGTTCGTGGTGGGCTTCACGAGCGTGTCCGTGTCGGTCTGCGTGTTCGCATACAGCACGCTAGCCCCCACGAGCGAGCCTTCCGATCCCCCCAAAGGCTGCCCCTGCCCATCGACCGGCGTCAAGGACACACCCCGGTCGGACAACGAGACTCCGTCGGCCAGACGCTTGGGGATGCCGATCGGCACGAGATCCCTCGCTGTCCGGAACTGGCCCGCTTCTTCGCTGAGGGACAGATCTATCGGCGCATCGGTAGTGGGGGAAGTCGCGATCGCGATCGGACTCAACGATTCCAGCACCGCGCTTTCATGGCCGGGCAATTCCAGCTGCGCCGTCGTGGCCGTCGGATAGCCGACGATTCGCTCTCCCTCTGGCAATTGCGGCGGCCCTCCTGCTGGATCATCCACCACGCGCGGGAACGATTCACGCGCCAGCTTCGCCGCCTGTTCTGCGTCCAAACCCTCAAACTCCGTTCGCGACGCTTCACGCATGGCAACCGCTTCGGGATTATCGCGCCTCGCTTCTTCAGCCAACTGCTGCTGTTCGCCACCCAACAACCCCCCACTGCCCGGCACCACCGTCGGGACACCAGCCAGAGACGCTTCCTGGGCGCCCTCCCCTCCGCTAGCTTCATCCGCCCACGCACCGCCCGCACACAACGACCCAACAACCACACACCCCAAGACGCACACCAGCAACGACCGCCACGCGACCCGCATTCCCCGCTCCTCCCTATCCAATTGTCCCCCAGCCGTTCCAGGCACATGCCCTTGCTGAGATGCGAGCACACTACACGATCCACCGCAGGAAATGCAAGTGGATCGAATAAATTCAAATAATGACAATAAGGTGTAGGATCGATATAGCGGGAAACGCCCAATATATCGTGCGAGACGACGGCCCTACGCTCAGCCGGAGACCGCCCTGCCAAGCCCGCCCGAGTAGTCGTGCAGCCCGGCAACGACTGGCACGCGTACGCCGAGAAAGCACGGGGTGCTCGTCTTTTCGTCCAGCCACCGGCCCGCAGGGGTTGGCTGCGGTTAGCGTGCCCTGAGGGCGACCTGCCCACCGCCGGCCGGCTCGGCTTGAAAAGTTGTTGGCCGGTCTGGCGGGTTGGCGGTCAGTAGTCATAGATGGCTACGCACGGGGACAACAAGGACGGGCTCTCGCCGGCGCCGAGATCGGATGGGACGATCTGCCGTCGGGCGGGCTGCGAAGGACGCTCGGTCTCCCCCGAGGGGTTCTGTCCGGGCTGCAAGGACGCCTACGAGCAGACCAGGCTGGCACGAGAGCGGGAGCTTGCGGACACGGCGCGGATGCTTGGCCTCGCCAACCCGCAGTGGCGCAAGACGTTCGCCGACGCGCTCCCGGGCCAGTACGAGCTGATGCTGCTACACGCGGCCGCGCACCACCTCCAGTACGGCGGTTCGGCAGGGCAGGCGGTCTCGCTGCGCGCGCTGCACGACTACCTGGACGACACGATGGACCGCGTCCGCCACGCGGCAGGGGAGCGATCCTCTGAACGGACGGCCGCAAGCGCGGACCGGCAGGACACGCACAGGTGTCGATACGCCGGTTCTGCTTGCTCGGTGGCGCTCGCGGGAGTTGTGGACCGCGCGTCAGTTCCGAGCGTGCTGGGGCTCCTCGCTCGCGGAAATCGAAGACCTATATGACGCCACGATCGCCGCGCTCGTCGAGAAGGACGAGCCCTATGAGTCCCCGGAGCACCTACGGGCGGCTTTGCATCGCGGGATCAAGCTGCGGGCGTTGCGCCTGCACCGCGACCGCGAGACCCATATGAACACGCTCGAACAGGCCGCACCGGTGATCGAGACCGTGGCCCAGGATCGCGCGTGGCCGGACGAGCCCGAACGGGCGTTGCTCGCACGGGAGGACGATGCGATCGTCGGCGAGTTCATCGCCGAGCTCACCCATCTTGAGCGCCAAGTCTTCGCACTGGTCGCAGACGGACGATCTTGGCGAGCGATCGCCACCGCGCTCGCCCTGCCAGAGACCCAGGCACGAAGACTCACAAGGGTGTGCGAGCGCAAGCGCACACGCTTCCTCACCCTGTATTCGACAGGCCGGCTCTGCGGCTACCGCTCACAAACGATCGGAGCACTGCTCGCCGGCAAGACAGACAGCGAGATGGCTGTCGGCCAGGCGTTTGCGCACCTGCGCCACTGCCACACCTGCCGGACCCGGTACAAGACCGATGCGCCGAGCCTGCGCGCCGCGTTCGATACGCGCGCGCTCGCGATCATGCCACTCCTGCCCGCGCACACCACTACGCACGCCGCCCCATCCCTACTCGACCAGCTGCAGACGCTTCTCTCTCGGATAGCCCGCTTCTTCCAACGGTTCTCCACACCGCAGACCGGAGGGGTACGCGAGCGGGGTTTGGAGGTCGTGGCCGGCACGAGCGCCGGCGCAAAGCTCGCCGCCGGGATCGCCAGCGTGCTCCTGCTCGCCGGCGGAGCCGTCAGCGCCGCCACCAACAGCCCGCCAATCCCACATCGGCGCGCAACGCACCATCCGATCGCCGTCCGCCCGCTGCCTCTCGTTCGGCCCGCTATTCCGGCCGGGCGGATCGTGGCGCGCAAACCCTCCCCACCACCCCGACGCCCGCGGCGGCTCCCGCGGCCCAGCGAACAACACACACCGGGCGGCTTCTCCTATCTCGGGACCCCGCAACCGGTCCAGGGCAGCACGGCCACCCCGGTCGTCAGCCAGCACGGCGGTGGACCATTCGGACCATAGACAGAGCCTCCACGAAATTGGGAGGGGGGTCATAACGCGCCTCGCAGCGACATAGGGGCAGACGGGCCAAACCGAGCCCGCCAACCCCACCACAAGGAGGCTGTCCAGATGCGCCCTTCGGCAACACCCCACCCCGTTCTCACAACGATCCTGCTCGCCGCGATCCTGATCGTCCTCTTCGCCGACATCCTCGCCGTCTCCGCCGCCGCCGACCCACCACCCGCCAGCTCCGGCGCCGTGCTGACACCGATCAACCCCGCGAACATCTCCGCCCCTACACGCACAGCGAGCTGCGGCTAACCAGCCGGCTGCTCGACGGAACAGGACAGCCGATCGCCAGCGCGCGTATCGACATCCTCGAGCAGATCCTCGGCCACAACCAGATGCAGCTCGTCGGGAGCACGCTCACACGCGCGGACGGGACACTGACCGCGACCGTCCCAGCAGGCCCGTCACGGCTCATCGACCTCGCCTACCCCAACCCCGACGGCAGCGGATACGCCGCACAGACCGAGCTGGTCGAGACAGTCACCGCGGGACTACGACTCCGCGTCACGCCAAGGCACACCACCCCGACCGGCGCCGTCCAGCTCGAAGGCCGAGTGCTCGGCCTGATCCCCGCACAGGGAGTCGTCGTCGAAGTGCTCGTCTACTACCTCGGCCAGTGGCAGCCGATCCGCACCCCGCGCACCACCCCGGACGGGCGGCTACGCGTCCGCTACCAGTTCCACCAAGCCACCGGACAGTTCCCGTTCCGGCTACGGGTCCGGTATGGGCAGGCCGGGTTTCCCTACGGCGAAGCCTGCTCGAGATGGGTGGAGGTGCTGGCCTGACCGGGCGTGGGCGGACTCAACAGCACGGGTACCTGTCCGGCGACAGCGCGGGCCCGCTGCTCGCCGGACACCCAGCGGCGCCGAGGGATTGGGCACCGTGAGCCGACGCCGAGTTACCACTTCCGTTACCACCCCGCCCTGATCGGCGAGTTGCAGCGCTCGCCTGAAACGACGAATCCCCCTAACCAAGCGAAATCCGCGGCATGCGCCCGGCGGGAATCGAACCCGCGGCCTGCGGTTTGAAAGACCGCTGCTCTTTGGCTCCCCGAAGAGAACCGTTGACCACTGAGCTACGGGCGCGTGCGGCACACGATGCTACTACGTGCGTGCGCTGCGATAGGCGCCGAGGGCATGCCGCGGTGCTCGGCTCGCCCGTGCGCTACAGCGCCGGCTCGGGCAGTGGCTCGGCCATGGCGCTCGGCGCCGGCGCCGCGGACGCGGGGGCGAGCGGTCCGCTGTAGGGGTAGGCCTCGGTCAGCAGCATGATGTACCCGTTGGTTTGAGCCGCGTAGCGCAGCGCGAGCGCGCCGGCGTTGCGCATCCCCAGCGGCATCTGGCCGGTGGCCAGGCAGGCGAACCAGCCGAGCAGCGCCACCACGAGCAGCAGAGCGCCGTAGGCGCTGTTGAGCAGGATCGCGGGCAGCGCGAGCAGCCCGCGGAAGAACACCTTCCAGCGGTTCTGCGCCACAGGGCCCGCGATGCGCGGATCGATCGGATAGCTGCCCGGCTGCCCGGTGAAGCCCGGGAACGGATCGGCGATCAGAAACAGGTAGGCGAGCACGTGCGTTCGGTAGCGCACATACGCCGCCAGGAACCCGTGCAGCGCCGGCGGCGAGGCGCCCGCGATCAGCGTGGCGAACCAGTTCGCGATCACCGCCAAGCGCCGCGAGCGATCCCCCACAGGGTTAGCCAGATCAGGTGCGGGATCGCGAGCAGCAGACGAAAGAACACGGTCAGGCGCGAGCGCTGCAGGCTCGCCGCGGACCTGCAGTTCGATCGGGTCCTCGCGCGAGGGCAGCTCGGCGAGCGCGGTGAGCGGGTTGCTGTCGGGATACACGTCGGTGAGCAGGAAGAGGTACGCGTCGAGCTGGGCCGAGTAGGACAGCCCATAGGCGATCAGGTCGCGCAGCCCGCGCGGCATTCGGGCACTGCGCGAGCGCCGCGAACCAGCCGAGGAATGCGGCGGCGAGCGGCCAGTCCGGAGCCATAGTTGATGCCGTAGCTACGCGCGCTGCCGGAGAGCAGCGCGCCGCCGATCAGCGCGG
The DNA here is from genome assembly GCA_963831995.1 of uncultured Solirubrobacterales bacterium. Lineage (GTDB taxonomy): Bacteria > Actinomycetota > Thermoleophilia > Solirubrobacterales > Solirubrobacteraceae > Palsa-744. Next base: position 812,987 of record CAWHSI010000005.1, read on the forward strand.
CGGGTAGCGCGAGCACGATGCGGAAAGCGACCTTCCAGCGATTCTCGGGCGGCGAGGCGGCGCGATCGTCACGTCGATCGGATAGCCGGGCTTGCCGAGGAAGTCGGGGAACGGCTCGGCGGCCAGCAGCACGTAGGCGCCGACATGGATCGCGTAGCGGATGTAGCTTGCGAGGAAGTCGTGCAGCCCCCGCGGGGACGTTCCCGCGATCAGCGTGGCGAACCAGTTCGCGATCACCGCCAGCGCCGCGAGGATCCCCCACAGGGCCAGCCAGACCAGGTGCGGGATCGCGAGCAGCAGACGGAAGAACACGGTCAGGCGCGAGCGCTGCAGCTCGTCGTTGACGATCAGGTGTACGGGACGGTCGTTCACGGCGGCACCTTTCGCTCGAAGCATGCGGGAACGTCGCAGCTATTGGTACCCGCAACGCCGGACGGCTAGCGACGAATGTCACAAATGTCGGTCCACCCGCCGGAGCAGTCGACCGGACCGGCGCGGCGCAAGGCGAGCCGGAACGGACTCGGGAACGGACTCGGGAACGGACTCGGGAACGGACTCGGGAACGGACTCGGGAACGGACTCGGGAACGGACTCGGAAGGCCCCGCCCGCCAGCGCTCTCCGGGCAGAGCCGAGCGGGGGCGTGGTCTGCCTACACCTCGCGAAGCGCCCCCGTCTCGGGGTTGAACACGAACCCGCGGATGTGATCGCGGGCGGGCAGCTCGGGGCTTTGGCGCAGTCGCGCAAGGCCGGCGCGCAGGGTCGCCTCGACATCCTCGAAAGCGCCGAGCCGCCACTGTGGCAGCACCCCGTCGGCGGCGAGCGCCTGCGCGAACTCGTCCTCGGAGGCGCGGTGCAGTCCGCAGTCGTCGTGCATCACAACCACGATCTCGACCGTGCCGAGCTTGCGCTGAGAGACGCTCAGCGAGCGAATCGCGTCGTCGGTGACCAGACCGCCCGCGTTGCGCACGATGTGCGCGTCGCCGCGCCGCAGGCCGAGCATCGGAAACAGGTCGATGCGCGTGTCCATGCACGCGAGCACCGCCACCCCGCGGCGCGGCCGCGGGCTGAGCCCGGGCGCGGCGAGCTGCTCGGCGCGCGCGTTGGCCAGCTGCAGCATGTCGTCGGCGTTGCTCATCAGCGCCGGCGATCTTAGCCTGGAGCGGGGCCCGTCGGCTTCTCTGTGCGAGCCTGACGGCCGAAGCCGGTGGGTGCGCCGCTCGTGCGAGCTTGACCGCCGGAGCCGGTCGGTACGCTCCTCGTGCCCACTCCAGCGCAAGAGCCGGTGGGTGCGCCGCTCGTGCGAGCTTGACCGCCGGAGCCGGTCGGTACGCTCCTCGTGCCCACTCCAGCGCAAGAGCCGGCTGGTGCGCTGCTCGTGCGAGCTTGACCCGCGCAGCCAGCGGATACGCTTCCCCTATGCCGCCTCAGGCCAGCAACTCGATGGCGCCCGCCCTCGCCGCCCACGACGTGCAGAAGACCTTCAAGATCCCCGAGGAGCGCACGCACACGCTCAAGGAGCGGGCGCTGCACCCGCTGCGCCGCTCGCGCCACGAGCAGTTCACGGCGCTGAAGGACATCTCCTTCGAGGTCCCCCAGGGCGAGTTCTTCGGGATCGTCGGGCGCAACGGCAGCGGCAAGAGCACGCTGCTGAAGTGCCTGGCGGGCATCTACCGCACCGACGCCGGTCGGATCTGGTGCAACGGGCGCATGTCGACGTTCATCGAGCTCGGCGTCGGCTTCAACCCCGATCTCGCCGCCTACGACAACGTCGCGCTCAACGGCATCATGCTGGGGCTCTCCCCGTCGGAGGCGCGGGCGCGCTACCAGCGCGTGATCGAGTTCGCCGAACTGGAGGAGTTCCAGGACCTCAAGCTCAAGAACTACTCCTCCGGCATGCACGTGCGCCTGGCCTTCTCGGTCGCGATCCAGGTCGACGCCGACATCCTCCTGATCGACGAGGTGCTCGCCGTCGGCGACGCCGCCTTCCAGCAGAAGTGCTTCGACGTGTTCAACCGCATGCGCGACGAAGGCCGCACGATCGTGTTCGTAACCCACGACATGGGCGCCGTCACCCGCTTCTGCCACCGCGCGATGCTGCTCGAGCGCGGCGAGATCGTCTCGATCGGCGATCCCCGCGACGTCGCCGACCGCTATCTGGAGATCGCCTTCGGGCGCAACGTCGCCCACGAGGACGAGGAGAACGTCGGCAGCGCCCGCATGGGCGACGGCGCCGCGCGCGTGACCGACGTGTGGCTCGGCGACGAGGGCAGCGAGCGCCGCGCGATCGCGCCGCAATCGGAGCCGCTCACGCTGAAGGTGCTCGTCGCCTTCAACGCCGACGTCAGCGACCCGGCCGTCACGATGTCGCTGCTCAACGAGCACCGCCAGCCCGTCGTCGTCGCCACGACCGCGGCTACGAGCGAGCGCACGGGCGACTTCTCGGCCGGCGAGCGCGCGCTGTTTGCGTTCTCCTTCCACAACATGCTCGCCCCCGGCCGCTACCACCCGGTGCTCACGATCACCCACCGCGGCTCGGGCCTGAACGTGATCGACCGCTTCGCGGGCGGCATGTCGTTTGTCGTGCGGGGCGTCGTCTCGAGCGGCGGCATGGTCGAGATACCGGTGCAAACCGAGGTCACGCGCGGCGAGCTCGTGCCGCTCGCCCCAGAGGCGATCCCGAGCGCCGGGCGCTCGCGATGAGCACACCGGCGCTGAGCGAGCCGACGCTCTCAGAACCGCTGGGACAGCCGATCCGCGGTCCGCGCGCGCTGACCGACGACTGGCCGCGCTTCTGGCACCTCACCTACAACATCGCGCGCAACGAATTCAAGCTGAAGTTCTTCGGCTCGGCGCTTGGCTACGTGTGGCAGGTGATGCGCCCGCTGCTGCTGTTCACCGTGCTCTACATCTTCTTCGTGGAGATCAGCAAAGTGGGCCAGCACGGCCACCCCGGGGAAGCCAACTATGGCGTGCAGCTGCTCGGCTCGATCGTTCTCTTCACCTTTTTCGGCGAAGTCACCTCCGGCGCCGTGCGCAGCGTCGTGGACCGCGAGAACCTCGTGCGCAAGATCCAGTTTCCCCGCCTGGTGATACCGCTGTCGATCGCCACGCTCGGGCTCTTCAACTTCGCGATGAACCTCGTCGTCGTGTTCGTCTTCGCGCTGATCTCGGGGATCAAGCCGATGCTCAGCTGGATCGAGCTGCCGCTGATCGTCGCGATGCTCGTCGTGTTCTCGACCGGCATCGCGATGTGGCTGTCGGCGATGTTCGTGAAATTCCGCGACATCCAGCCGATCTGGGAAGTGGTCACACAGGTCATCTTCTACTCCTCGCCGCTCATCATCCCCGCCGAAACCGTGCGGGAAAAGCTGGCGCACGGACAGCGCCACGAAGTTGTCATAGACGGCGTCCACCACGTCTACTACACGCATGTCCTTCTCTTTCACATCCTCTACCACATCTACCTGCTCAACCCGCTCGTGGCGATCTTCCAGCAGTTCCGCCACGCGATGGTCAACCATGCCACGCTCAGCGCGGGCCAGCTGCTGGGGGGCTGGGTCTACCTGCTGGAGCCGCTGGGCATCGTCGCGCTCACCCTGCTGGTCGGCTTCTGGGTGTTCAACCGCTCCGCCCCCCACATCGCCGAGGATCTCTGATCCAGCGCCCCCGGCCTCCTCGCAACGGCCCGCGGCCTCCGCAACGGCCCGCGGCCTCCTCGCAACGCCACGAGTCCGTCTCGACTCCGCGCCGGCTCTCGCCCAGCGCCCTCACCCCTGATCCGGCACCACCTCGGTCGAGGCCACCGTCTCGCGTGGACGGGCAACCTCGGTCAGGAACGCCTCCAGCGCGTCGATGCGCCGCTCCCACGCATACGCCGCCGCCGTCTCGATCCCGGCCCGCCCGAGGCGCTCGCGCAGCTCGCGGTCGCCGAGCAGGCGCGCGAGAGCCGCGCTGACGGCCTCGCGACCGGCCTGCGGCATCAGGCAGTTCTCGCCGTCCGTGCAGAAGTCGCGGTTGCCGTGCGCGTCGGTGCACACGACCGCCCCGCCCGTCGCCATCGACTCCAGTGCCGGCAGGCAGAAGCCCTCGTGCGTGGATGTCTGCACGAACACCGTCGCCTGGCTGAACAGCTCGGCGACCTGCTCGTCGCTGGGGGAGAGCACATAGCGGATGCCCTGCTCGCCGCCCAGCTCGGGCTCGATCCCGAACATGCACAGCTCCGGGCGAGGCGCCGGCAGCGCGCGCCACGCGTCGAGGGTCAGCGGCAGGTTCTTCAGCGGGTTGGTGCGCCCCAGCGCAAGCACCATGTCCTCGCGCCGCTGCACCTCGGGGCGCGGGCGGAAGGTGTCGAGGTCGATGCCCGGAGGAATCAGCTCGGCGTCGAGTCCCAGCTCGCGCAACCGCTCGCGGTTCCAGCCGGAGATCGTCATGAAGTGGAACTCGGGACGGTAGGAGTCGAGCACGGCGTGGCGCACCGACTCGTCGTCGGGGTAGTAGCTGGTCTCGATGTCCTGCACGAAGTACACGGGGATGCCGCGCAGCACGCTCGCGCGCCACACCGGCATCGCCGTGTTCCACCAGGTGGCGACCTTGATCGCGTCCACCTGCGCCAGATCCTCGACCAGTTCGTCGTAGAACTCGAAGCTGTGCACGGGCACGCGCAGCTCGAACCAGTCGGGCGCCTCGCCGAGCGTGTAGAGCGCGACCTCATGGCCGCGCTCGGACAGGCGGTTGAGGTGCTCGAAGATGTCGCGGTGTCCGCCGCCCACGCCCGTGTCCTCCGTTACGTAAACCACGCGCAGCCCGCCCCCGGCGGTGCGCACGTCGCGCGCGTCGAAGAACTCGCCCCAGCGCTGCCAGAACACGCGCTGGGACTCGCGCTCGCGCTCGCCCACGCTCATCCCGCGCGTCTGCGACTCGTGGTGGTAGAGGCAGGCGCCGGGGAAGTACATGACGCGCATCCCCGCCTGCCACGCGCGCAGACACCAGTCCACGTCCTCGTAGGCCATCGGGTAGCGCTCGTCGAGCAGCCCGATGCGCTCGATCGCCGCGCGACGCACGTACATGCAGGCGCCGGTCACCGCGAGCACGGCTCCGGGGATCGCGGCCGGACCCCAGTCGGCCGGCTTGAAGCGGTAGCGGTGGTCGAACCACTCCGGCGCGCCGAGGTTGCGCGCGGTGCCGGCGAACTGGATGCGCCCGTCCGGGTAGAGCAGCCGCGCCCCCACGATCGCCACATCGTCCTCCTGGGAGGCCGCGAACTGCAGGCACGCCAGCCAGCCCGGGCGCGCCTCCATGTCGGAGTTGAGCACCACCACGTCGAGCTGCTCGTCGGCGGCGCGCAGGCCACGGTTCACGTTTGCCGCAAACCCGCTGTTGGACTGCCCCTCCACCACCTCGATGCCCTCGATCGCGCGCAGCGCGGCCACGTGCTCGGGGCCGCTCGCGTCATCCGCGACGACGATGCGCGCCAGCTCCGCCGGCACCGTGCGCCGGATGCTCGCCACGAGCGCCGCCACCCGCTCGGCGTCGCGGTAGCTGGGGATCACGATGCACACCGGCCGTCCGTGCTCGCGATACCAGGCGAGCGCGCGCCGGTAGCCGTCCTCGCCGGTGCGCGAGCGCAGGCTGAGGCGGTGGCGCAGCGGCGTGAAGCGCAGCGGGAAGGTGACGATGCGATACAGCAGCGTGCGCCAGCCGAGATAGCGGTGGGTCAGGTAGATGCGCCGTCGCAGCCCGGCCAGCGGGCCTTTGAACTCGCCCTCGATCGCATCGGCGGCGATCTTCTGAGAGGGCGCGACCGACGCGCGCCGCTGCCTGGTGTCGTTGTGGCTCACGTGCGGTTGTCCTGTGGGTCGAGATCGAGATCGAGCGCCGCGAAGCTCGCGCGGCCCTCCAGCGAAAGCCGCCGCCGAGCCCACGCGGGCAGCGCGTCGGCACGCGAGCCCAGCAGCGCGCCGGCCGAGCGCAGCACATGCTGACGGGCGCTCGCCGCGAGCGTCGCGCGCCGCCGCCCCGGCGGCACGCCGGCGGCGAGCAGCTCGGCCTGCGCGGCGCCGAGCTCGCCGCGCAGGTTGCGCGCCAGCCGCGCGGGGGAGGCGGGCTCGCGCCAGCCGTAGACCTCGCGCAGCCCGCGCCCCTCGTCGAAGGAGCGGCGCAGCTGCTCGCAGGAGCTGTAGCGGTGGGAGTGCAGCACCCCCGCATCGGGCACGTACGCCTTGGCGTAGCCGGCGCGCAGCATGTCGATCGCAAGCACGCGGTCCTCGGCGTAGGGCACCTCGCGGAAGGGCACGCGCTCCCACGCGCCGCGTGCGATGCAGGCGTTGGCGTCGGTGAAGAACCCGCGCCGCCCGATCAGCTGGGAGAGCGGCGGCACGCGCGCGGGGGGCACAGGCGCACGCGCACCGCCCTCCGCCTCCGCCTCGCCGCCCGCGTCCACACCGCCCGCGTCCGCGCCACCGTCCGCGCCCGCACCGTCCGGCGGCGAAGGCTCCAGGCGCTCCACGTGCGGCCGCCCGTCGGGCGCGAGCGAGCGAAACCACCGCTCCAGCTCGAGCCGCACCGCCGCCGGCGCATCCGCCCGCGGGCGATACGGCCCATACACGATGCCCACGTTCCCAGCCAGCTCGAACCCGCCGAGCAGCCGCTCGAGCCAGCGCTCGTCCGCCGGCTCGGCGTCCTGGGTCAGCAGCGCGACGTGCCCGCCGCGCGCCGCGCCGAGCAGCAGGTTGCGCGTGCCGCCATGGCTGAAGCGCTCCGGCGCGATCTCCAGCACGCGCGCGCCGTGCGAGCGCGCCAGCGCGACCGACCCGTCGCGCGAGCCCGAGTCGCACACGAGCAGCTCGTGCGCCACCGTCTGACCCGCGAGCGCGCCGAGCACCCCGCCCAGCAGCCGGCCGCCGTCGCGCACCGGGATCGCCACGGTGACGTCCGTGCTCACCGGATCGCCTCCCGCGTGCGCTGAGCCCGATCGCCGATCCTCACGGGCGCACGACCTCGACCCAGTCGGCTTCGGTTCCACACAGCGTGCGCCAGCGCGACAGCGCCAGCGTGCGCAGGCGCTCGGGAGCCGTGCTCTGCAGCTCGACCGCGCCGAGCGTGCCCGGCCACCATTCCCCCGGTCCGAAGTGCCGGTGGCCCGCCGCGATGAGCACGCGCGAGCGGTAGGAGCCGGCGCGCAGGCGAAGCGTCGCGGCCTCGAGCCACTGTCCGGGCGTATTGGCACCGGACACAAACCCGACCGTGCGGCCCGCGATCTGCACCTGCACGGGACGCGGAAAGTCGCCCTGCACCCACACCCGATAGGTGCCTTCGCGCTTGACGCTCAGCACGCCTTCGGCGTGTCCGCCGGTGCGCGTTTCGAGCACCCCGGGAAGGTTGGGGTCGGTCACCCAGCCGCCTGAATGGGTTGGATCGGAGATTGGCACGTACCAGCTGACTTCGGGCGCAATCGCCACCACCAGCTTCGAGTCTCGGGGGGCCTTGGCGACGATCGGCGCAAGCGCGCTGCACTGCACCGTCTGCGAGGGGCTGTATTGCTGCTGCAGGGGCAGGTGTTCGAGCACTTCCGGCTCGGCCTCGCGTTCCCAGCCGAGATAGTAGGCGTTCTCGTACACGAGCCTGTAGTTGGCGGGCGGGCGGCTCGCCGAGGGGGAGCGGCGCGTCACGACGATCGGGTATTTCTCGACGAACGACAGCAGCTCTTCGTCGAGGTCGAAGTAGTGGCCGTAGAAGTACGTCGGGTTGCGCAGCTGCACTTGCTGTGGGGTGAGCGCCTCGAACGGCACGCTGATCTTGGCGGCCCGCGCGAAGTACTTGGCGTACTCCTGAAACTCGTTCCACAGCACCAGCCCCCGCCCGGCGAAATGGTCGCCGGTCTGGCGGATCGCTTCGATCTGCGCGGTCGGCGCGACGCGATCGTGGCTGTAGGCGAGCACGTCGGAGGCGAGGATCGCAAGCGACACGCCGCCCACCGCCAGCGCGCCGAGCAGCCCCGCGCGGGGCCCGCGCAGGCACAGCAGCCCGGCGACGCCCGCCAGCACCACGAGCGGGCTGCACATCGCAAGCAGCTTGCCCTGCGCATAGGGGCTAACACGCGGGTAGACGATCAACAGCACGAGCCCCACCATCCCGATCGCGATCGGCACCGCCGGCTGGCCGCGGCGCAGCGCCCAAGCGACGCACGGCACGATCGCGAGCAGCACGACGAGCGTCGCGAGCGCGGTCAGCTCGCCCGCGTGGTGGGAGGCGATCGCCAGGCGATATTCGCCGGACAGCCACACGCCGCTGAGCTGGCTGAGCGGCAGCGCCCGCAACAGCTGGCCGAACTGGCTCGCCCCGACCCCGGTCGTTCCCTGCCCCGTGCTCGCGACGTTGAAGAACGTCTTGAACGACACCAGCGAGGGGATCGACAGCAATACAGCGAGAGCGACTCCAACCGCAAGGGGTCCGCTCCACCGAACGCTCGGACGGGCGCGACGCACGAACATCGATCCCAAACCCAAAAAGAGCACGAGCGCACCCAGAAACGGGACCGCCACCGCGTTGTACGTGGCCATCGCGGCCGCCGCGACGACCGCCATCAGGATCGCGCCCAGGTAGGGCCGCCCGAGCGCGATCGCCTCGCGTCCGAGCGCCACCCCCGCGCACAGCGTGGCGAGCAGCCCGATCTCCTTGATCGAGCCCTGCATCGCGTACTGGTAGGTGAGGTTGGCCGCCATCGCCACCGCGCCCGCGAGCGCCGCGCGACGCGGGCTGAGCAGTCCCCGCATCGCGCTCGCCAGCGCGACCGCCGCCAGCGCCGCCATGCTGGCGATGAAGCCCTGGTAGAGCACCGCCACGTCGGTCGCGGTGAGCGCGCCGAGCGTGCCCAGCAGCGCCTGCGTGCCGAGCGGATAGCCGCTGTTCAGGTAGGACATCAGGAACTGCTGCGCGCTCGTCAGGGGGATGTTGCCGAGCGTCAGCCCATACCCCTGGATGTGGCCTGCGAGCAGCATCTCGAAGGCCGAGTCGTTGACGAAGTCATAGCCCGACCATGTCCAGTGCCCGTAGGCGATCACCGGCAGCATGTAGAGCACATAGATCGCGAGCCCCGCCGCGCCCGGCCAGCCCGGGTTCAGGCGCGCGCGCAGCCCGCCGGCGGCGAGCACGAGGCCCGCCGCGGCGACCCCCGCCAGCAGCGCGATCGCAAGCACGTCGCCCGCGCCTGCGGCGTACCCGGGGTAGATCAGCGCGAGCGCGACACACAGGCCCAGCGGCAGCAGCAGCGCGTTGTGCAGGCGCGCGCGCAGCAGGCGCTCCAGCGCCAGGCCGCAGCCGAGGCACAGCACCCACATGACCAGGGGCGCCCCAACGACGGCCATCAGGTAGCGCACCGGCGGCGGACCTGCCTAGAGGTTGCGGCGCAACCCGAGAATGCTGAGCAGGAACGAGGAGAAGAAGATCTGAATGCCGACGATGATCAGCGTAGCCGCCACCACCGCCATGTGTTCGTCGGCGAGCGAGCCCAGGCCGTGGGAGATCCACGTACCCACGATGATGCCGCCGAGGACGGCTCCCAGGAGCACCACCAGGCCGCCGAGCATCAGCCCGTGCTCGAGCCTGAAACGGGCGCGCATCCTGTCAAACCACGGGTCGCGCTCGCCCATGTAGTAGGTGCCGTAAGCGTGCGCGCACAGCCCCAGCGCGAGCACCTGAGTGCCCACCACCATCAGCAGCGCCCCGCCGATCAGCGCGTGAATGCCCCAGGAGCGCCCGAAGAAGTCCAAGCCCCCACCCACGAGCGCCACGATCAGCGTGCCGACGCCGGCCAGCGCCGCGCCCGGCACGATGAACAGGTGGGTCGGCGAGTGCACCAGCAGAAAGCGCAGATGACGCCACCCGTCGCTGAAGCTCGACAGCTTCGACTCGCCCCCGCGGGGGTGGTATTCGATCGGGAACTCCGCGATCCGCAGTTTCTCCTTGGAGGCGCGGATCACCATCTCGGAGGCGAACTCCATGCCGGTCGTGCGCAGGTCCAGCCGCGGCAGCACGTCGGTGCGCAGCGCCCGCATCCCACAGTGCGCGTCCTTGACGCCCGTGCGGAAGAACAGGTTGAGCAGGCCCGTCAGGATCGGGTTGCCGATGTAGCGGTGAAGCCACGGCATCGCGCCCGGCTGGATGTTGTCCATGCGGTCGCCCATCACGAGCTCGGCGCCCGCTTCGAGCTCGGCCACGAAGCGGGGAATCTCGTTGAAGTCGTAGGTCAGGTCGGCGTCGGCCATCACGATGTACCGTCCCCTCGCGGCGGCGAATCCGGCCAGGTAGGCGCTCCCGTAGCCCCTGCGGGGTTCGGAAACCACGCGCGCTCCGGCCGCGCGGGCGAGCGCGGCCGAATTGTCTTCGGAGGCGTTGTCCACGACCAGCACTTCGCCGGCGATCCCCGTGCGCTCCAGCACGCCGAGCGCGGTGCTGACGCACTCCTCGATGTTCTCCTCCTCGTTTAGGCAGGGAATCACCACCGACACGAGTGTCGACGCGTTTTCCTCGGCGGCCTTGGCAAGCGATGGCCTGCTCTTCTGTGCGGTGCTCATGGGTATCCCGGACTCATTCCTGGCAGTCTCCCCAGGATGCGAGTCTGCCTAGTGTACGACTGCCTGTACCCGTATACGGTCGGCGGCGCCGAGCGCTGGTACCGCAACCTCGCCGAGCGGCTGCTCGCCGATGGCCACCAGGTCACCTACCTGACGCTGCGCCAGTGGGAGCGTGGAGAGCTTCTGGATCTGGACCCGCGCATACGCGTCGTCTGCGCCGGCCCGCGCATGGCGCTGTACACGAGCCCCGACTCGCGCACCCCCGGGCGGCGGCGCATCCTGCCGCCGCTGGTGTTCGGCGCCGGCGTGCTGTGGCACCTGCTGCGCCATGGCCGCCGCTACGAGGTCGTGCACACCTGCGCGTTTCCCTACTTCTCGCTGCTCGCGGCCGCGCTCGCGCGCCCGCTCGGACGCTACCGGCTCGTGGTGGACTGGTTCGAGGTGTGGAGCCGCGACTACTGGCGCGGGTATCTCGGCGGCGCCGGCGGGCGCGTCGGCGAGCTCGTGCAGCGCCTCTGCGCGCGCGTGCCCCAGCGGGCGTTCTGTTTCTCACAGCTGCACGCGGAGCGGTTGCGCGAGCTGGGCCTGCGCGGCCCGCTAGAGGTGCTGCGCGGGCTGTACGCGGGGCCGGGCGCCCGCGGCTTGGGCGCTTCCGGCGCCCCCCGTTCCGACACCTCCGCCTCCGCGGAGCCCCCGGCGGCGCGCGAGGCCGACCCGCTCGTGCTGTTCGCCGGGCGGCTGATCCCCGAGAAGCGCGTCACCGTCGGGGTGGCGGCGGTCGCGCTGGCGGCACGGCGGATCGAGGGGCTGCGCGGCGTCTTCTACGGCGACGGCCCCGAGCGGGACGCGCTGGCGCTGGCGATCGCCGAGCACAGCGCCAGCTCGTACATCGGCGCACCGGGGTTTGCCGGCGCCGAGCAGGTGGACGCCGACATGCGCCGCGCCCTGTGCGTGCTGCTGCCCTCCGAGCGCGAGGGCTACGGGATGGTGGTGGTCGAGGCCTCGGCCCACGCCACCCCCGCGGTCGTGGTCCCCGCGCCCGACAACGCCGCTGTCGAGCTGGTCGACGACGGGGTCAACGGCGCGCTCGCCGCGAGCGCCAGCCCCGAGGCGATCGCCGATGCGATCGTGCGCGTGCACGCGGCGGGGATGGCGATGCGCCAGAGCACGGCGCGCTGGTTTGCCGAGCACGCGCGAGAGCTCTCACTCGAGAGCTCGCTGCAAACCGTGCTGGCAAGCTACGCCGGCGCTTGAGCCGCTCAGGGCCCACCCGCGCCGGTGCCCCGGGCGGCGGTCCCGCAATCGCGAGCGCCATCGCCGCCAAGCGCCCGCCCGTAGCTCTGCAGCGTCAGCCGCGCCGTGCGCTCCCAGGTGAACTGGCGCGCTCGCTCCAGGCCGCGCGCGCGCAGGCGCTCGGCCTCGGCGGGGTCCGATAGCAGCCGTTCCAGCGCCGCCGCGATCGCGCGCTCCTCGTGCGGGTCGAACAGCAGCGCCGCCTCGCCCGCGACCTCCGGCAGCGAGGATGCGTTCGAGCACGCCACCGGCACCCCGCGCGCCATCGCCTCCAGCACCGGCAACCCGAAGCCCTCGTACAGCGACGGGTACACGAACGCCCGCGCAACTCGCCACAGCCCCTCGAACTCCTCGCCGCCGAGCCAGCCCAGGAAGCGCACGTCGCCCTCGACGCCGAGCGAGCGCGCTCGCTCGCGCAGCTGCGCCTCGTGCTCGGTCGGGTAGCCGGGCAGCACCAGCAGCGGACGGCGCTCCGCGTCGATCAGCGCCAGCGCGCCGATCAACGCCAGCAGGTTCTTGTGGGGCCGCTTCGCCGAGAGGCTGAGCGCCACGGGCCGCTCGCCGAGGCGCAGGCGCTCGCGCAGCTCGCGCTCGGGCAGCGGCGCGCCGCGCGCCGTCGCGCCGATGCCCAGCGGCACCACGTCGATGCGCTCGGCGGGCGTGCCGAGCAGCTCGATCAGATCGCTGCGGGTGCTGTGCGAGTCCACGATCACGCGGTCGGAGCGGCGCACCGCCAGCGGCACCAGCACGCGCATGCCGAGGTCGCGGATGCCGGCGTGCGCCTCGGGGAAGCGCGCGTAGATCAGGTCGTGGACGGTCACCACGCGGCGAAAGCGCCCGCGCGCCGGGGCGGTGCTCGCAAGCGAGTGCACGAGATCGACCCCCCCGCGTGCCGCCAGCCGCGGCAGCAGCAGCTGCTCGCCGCGCACCCACTGCACGCGGTTGCGGGCGTTCACGGGCACCGTCACCGCCGGCAACAGCTCGCCCCACGGGCCGTCTTTGGCGGCGGCCGCCTCGCGGTTGACGAACGCGGTGAAGCGCACGTCTGGCGCGGCCTCGATCAGCTCCGGGATCAGCTCGCGCGCCGCAACCTCCATGCCGCCGGTCTCGCCGGGCACGAGGAAGACCAGGTTCAGGCCGACGTGCATCGAGACGTGAGGCTAGCCTCACCGCAGCGCGAAGGTCCCGCCGCCGCGGGCGTCGAAGCTCGACGGCGCGACCGTCGCCGCCGCTTCATGCGGCGCCTGCGCACTCCACAGCCACCTGCCACCCACACGAACATCGACCGATTGAACCCCTTGGACGACCGCCCCCTACTGACGATCGGCATCGACGCACGCGCCGCGAGCGAGGTGCCCGCGGGCCGCGGGCGCGTCGTGCGCGAGCTGCTGCGCGCGCTCGCCGAACGCACAAATGACGATCACCGCTACATCCTCTACGCGCGCAGCGCCTGGGCCGAGCTGCCGCTCGACGAGCGCTTCTGCTGGCGGCTCATCGGCGCACGCGATCCCTGGTGGCATGTGCTTGCCGCGCGCGCTGCCAATCGCGAGTGCGATGCGTTTCTCTCGACGAACTCGTACTTGACGATCTGCTTTCTGCGCATCCCCGGGGTGCCGATCGTGCACGACATGCTCACCTTCGAACCGGCGATGCGCCCCAACCGACGCTCGAGCGCGATCGAGCGCCTCACGCTCGGGCCGGCCGTGCGTCGCTGCGCGGCGCTGCTCTGCACCACGCGGACGACCGCCGAGGCGCTCACGACGCGCTTCCCGCGTGCGCGCGGGCGAATCGCGATCGCGGCGCTGGCGGCGACCCTGCCGAGCGAGGACGCGCTTGGCGCCGACGCTGCGGCGCAGCTGCCGGCGGCCGGATTCGTGCTTGCCGTTGGCACGCTGGAGCCGCGCAAGAACCTGCCGCGTCTCGTGCAGGCATACAGCATGCTCGAGGAGCCCCTACAGCACGACCATCCGCTTGTCGTCGTGGGCGCGCTCGGCTGGGAGGCGGGCAAGACGCTCGACGCGCTGCGCTCGCTCGACGCGCGCGCGCGGATGCTCGGATACGTCTCGGACGCGACGCTCGCCGAGCTCTACCGCCGCTGCGCCGTGTTCTGCTACCCATCGCTGGGCGAGGGTTTCGGGTTGCCGGTGCTGGAGGCGATGTCCGCCGGCGCGGTCGTGCTCACCTCACAGGCGTCGTCTCTACCGGAGGTCGGGGCGGACGCGGTCGAATACGCAGACCCGACGGACACAGCCTCGATCGCGAGCGGACTGCGCCGCCTGCTGACCGATCGGCCGCGAGCGGCGGAGCTCTCCGAGCGCGCCGTGCGGCGCGCGGGCGAATTCTCCTGGGCGCGCTTCGCCGACGGCGTGTTGAGCGTGCTGGACCGAGTCGCCGCGGGCTGACGCCGCGACGGCCCACGAAGGGGGCGCGCTCAGGAGCCTCCCCGCGCACTCGCTCTACGCGTCCGACAGACCGTCGTAGGCGCCAGCCAGGCGTGCGGCCGCCGCGCTCGTCGAGTAGCGCTCGACCAGCTCCGCAGGGTGGGAAACGCGCTCTCCCGGCGCACGGCTGAGCGGACCGTCGGCCAGGGCGCGCGCGATACCCACCCAATCCCCGGGCGCCACCAGGTCGGCCGGCGCACCCGCAAGCACCTCGGGGATCGCGCCATTGGCGGTCGCGACGATCGCAAGCCCCGCAGCCATCGCCTCGGCCAGCACCATCCCGAACTGCTCCTCCCAGAAGGCATGCGGAATGCCGAGGGGGTGATAGGCGGCCGTGGCAGAGGACTGGCTGGCGAGCACCATCGCCGAAGCGCTCGCGAACACCGAAGGCATCTGCTCGTAGGGCACGCCGCCGATCTCGACCGCATCAGACAGCCCAAGCTCACGGGCGTGCTCGCGCAGCCGCCGCTCTTCGGGGCCGGAACCGACGATCGTCAAGCGGGGCTTGACCGCCGCCCCGTCCGGACGGGTGACGATGCCCCCGTGCAACAGCGCCAGCGCACGCAGTACGTCGTGGTGGCCCTTCTCCCACACCAGCCGCCCGGGCGAGACGATCGTGTGCTCGGTGGGCACCGGGCCCGGCGGGTGGGCGGCAAAGCGAGCGATCTCCACCCCCGGCGGACAGACCACCATCCGCTCGGGCTCCACGCCCTCCAGCCGCAGCGCCAGCGCCGCGCGCTCGGTGGCCGGGAGAAACAGGTCGGTCTGCTCGAGCACGAGCCGGCGATAGCGGCGGGCGTGGCGGTTGCGATAGGCGTCCAGCATCGGCAACGTCTCCCACACCGTCTGGGCGAGCTTGAAGCGGTGGCGCCGCTTGCGCTTGGCCGCCTCGGCGGCAAACCAGTAGGAGAGCTCCTCGGCATGGACGATGTCGGCTGAGGCAAACGCCTCCTCGGGCGAGAGATAGCGATCGCCGAGCGCCTTCGCGCCGATCTCCCCGAGAGCTCCGCCCGGCAGCAGATCGCGCAGCGAGCGAGCACGAACCGCGTGCAAACCCTGGGGCGCCGCGAACCGGTTGGAGCCGGTGAGCAGGTAGGAGACCTGAAAGCGCGCCGGCAGCTCTCGCCAGGGCTGCAGCTCCCAGGGGGTGACCTGGTGGCCACGGACGATCAGCACATTCGGCACAAAGCCGGACAGTAGCCGCTGACAGGCGCTCTCGCCGGCCAGCCGGCGGCCGGTGTCGTGAGAGAGCTAACGGCCGGCCCTCGCCTGCAGCGCCCGCCGATAGCCCGCCAGACTCGCCCTGCCGGTGCGCTCCCAGCTGAATCGTGCCGCCCGATCGCGTCCACGTCGGCCCAGCCGCCGCGCCAGGTCGCGATCGTCCAGCAGTCGCCGCACAGCGCCGACAACCTCGCGCACGTTCTCCGGCGCGAACGTCAGCGCGGCGTCACCCGCAACCTCCAGCAGAGCCGGAATGCTCGAGCACGCGACGGGAACGCCGCGCGACATGGCCTCGACGACGGGCAGGCCGAAGCCCTCGATCAGCGAGGGCAGCACGAACACGCTCGCGCACGCATACAGGCCCTCGAGTTGCGCCTCGGCCAGCCAATCGGGGAAGCGGACCCGCTCGCTCACGCCCAGCTCGCCGGCGCAGCGGCGCAGCTCGCGCTCGTACGCCGTGGGCGTACCCGGAAGCACCAGCGACACGTCACGGCCGAGCTCGGGCAGGGCTTCGATCAGGACGCGCAGGTTCTTGTAGGGGCGCTTTTGCGCGACGCACACCACGAGGCGCGCGTCGCCGAGCCGCAGCTGTGCGCGCAGCTCGGGCTCTGCCGTGGGCGCCACGTCGGGAGCGCGCACACCGAGCGGGGTGACCTCGATGCGCTCGGGCGCAAGCCCCAGCGTCGCCGTGAAATCCTCGGCGGCGGCGTGTGAGATCGCGAAGATCCGGTCGGCGCCGCCCACCGCGCGCTCGACACGGCGACGCATGGTGCGGTGCACGCGCGGGCTCGCCTCCCATTCCTCCGGCCTGTGCAACCAGATCAGGTCGAGCAGCGAGACGACGCCGGCCACGCCCGCGAGGCGGGTCGGGCCCGTGTTGGCCGGGCTGTGCAGCACGTCGAGCCGCCGTGCGGTGGCGAGCGCGGGGAGCACCAGATATTCGACTGGCGCGTGAGCGGGCGAGCCGCCGCCGGCGACCGGGAGTTCGACCCAGCGCACCCCGTCCGCCCATGGCTCGGCGCGCAGATCGTCGGGTACACGGCGCGATACGAAGACGGTGATCTGCGTGGCCGGCTCCGCCGCGAGCAGCGCACCGGGCAGTTCGCGGGCGTAGCGACCGGCGCCGCCCGCGCGCTCGCCGAGGAAGATCAGGTTGAGGCCGACGCGCAGGGGCGCTTGCATCCCCACACCACACCAAAGCCCTCGGCCGTCTCGGCCATCGTCTCGGTCGCGTAGCCGGCGCGCTCGAGCGCCACGCGCGCGTCGCTCGCCGGATCGGAGGAGGGCGCGCCGTGGGCGTGGTACTCGAGCATCACCACGGGCACCGCCAGCTCCTTCGAGCGAGGGTCTGAGAGGATCGGCCACTCGCCCCCCTCGATGTCGATCTTCAAGAGGTCTATGTCCTTTAGCAGGGCAAAGGTGTCACGCCCGGCGACGCTGACGGCGCCGGCGTCCTCGGCGTCGGTCACGCGGCCGTTGGTGGCCCGCCCGATCGTGAAGGCGACCGGGGCATCGGAGGTGACCGCGGCGGCGGCGAGCACCTGCCACGCCTCGCCCAGGCCATTGAGCTCGATTTGTCGTCGGTGGCGCTCCACGTTCTCCGGGTCGGGCTCGAGCGCAAGTATGTGTGCGACCGGGAAGCGCCCGTGAAGCCACAGGCCCCACAGCCCCACGTTCGCGCCGAGGTCGAGTGCGCGCAGGGGATGTCCGATGCTTTGCAAAGCCGCGAGCGCACCGGGCGGAGGCTCATGGGCCTGCTGGTAGAAGGCTTGGTCGAGCGCGTGCGCGTCGGGCGTGCCGTGCACTATCAGCACCCTCAGGCCAGACTCGCGCACGCGATAGACGTGCGCGCGATGCCCGCCGTTCAACTCGCGCAGTGCGAAGGGCATCGACTCGCACACGACCCTGCTTCGCAGCAGTGCAGCGATGCGCGGCTCGACCAGCGGATGGCGAAGCAGGCCGCTCAGCGCCGGCGGCAGCCGACGCGAAGGGGCGCCGGGCGGCGGTTCGGGTTGACTCGACGGGTGTTGTGGGGGCGCGCTCACGCGACCGAGAGGCTAGCTCACGCCCCCGGCCGTGCCACGCGCGACGCTACCCGCCCCGGGGTCGCACTCGGCCGGGGATCAGCTCCACTATCTCCGCCGGCAGGGCTCCCGTCAACGCGATCAGCGCGCCGTACAGCGCGAGCGCGAGCAGTGCGCGCACGAGCGAGGAGAGACTCAGCGAAAGCTCCAGGACCACGGCGGGGATCGCCGCAAGCGCCACCTTCGCGAGAACCGCCGGCTTGGGTCGCAGCCGCGGCTGGTGGCGCACCAGCGCGACCAGCGAGCCGGCCGCCAGCGTCGCCTCGCCGCACAGCGTGGCCAGCGCCGCACCGCGCGCGCCGTGGGTGGCCGCGAGCGAGATCGTCAGCAGCGAGCTGACGAGGAACGCGAGCGCGTTGGCGATGATCAGGCTGCCGTAGCGTTTGAGCGAGATCAGCGCAAAGCCCCAGCCGGCGGTGAGGAAGGAGGCGAGCAGGGCCACGCCCTGGATGCGCAGGGCGGCATCGGCACCCTCGTACCTGGGCCCGGCGATCACGTGGATCACGAACTGCGCGCCTGCGAGCAGACCGACGGCGGCGGCGACGCCGATGATCAGAGACACCTCGAAGATCCGCTGCAGGGCATAGGCGAGCCGCTCGGAATCGTCGCGCGCGGCGCGGGCGAGCATCGGCAACGCTCCGCCGACGAGCAGGCCCGGCAGGCCGGCGAGGACGACGAAAACCCGAAACGACGCGGCGAACAGGCCGCTCTGGTGTTCGCTTGCGACGAGGCTCGTGAGGATCTGGGCGGTGTAGACGTAGATGGTGCCGACCGCGGTGGCGAGCGCGAAGTAGACGGTGAGGCGCATCAGCTCCAGCCAGCGGCCGGGACGCAGGTGCAGGCGCATCGATATCTGCCCCCGCACCAGCGCGGCGGTGAGCGGTACGAGCACGAGGTTGACGAGCAGCGCGACCGCGAGCAGCGGGAACACGCCGGCGCCAAGCACGATCAGGATTACGATCGCCACGACCGTCAGGGCTTGGCGAACGAATTCCAGCGAGGAGATCGCGCCGATGCGAAGAGCCGCACTCAGTGGGATCGAGAGCGTGTGCTGAAAGACGAGCGCAACCGTGGCCAGCCCCGCCACCACCGTGCCCGCCAGCAGCGCGGCGTCGTAGCCGGCCGCCAGGGCGAACGCGGTCGCGAGCAGCACCCCGAGCAGGGTCAGTGATACGCGCAGGCCCAGCAGATCGCTCAGGAGGGCTTCGCGGTCGGCGCCCACGCGCATCGCGTACTCGCGCGTGCCGAGATTGGACATGCCGGCGTCGGTGATGACCGAGACGACGCTCACGAGCGAGATTACGGTCGTGTAGTGGCCAAACATCTTCACCCCGAGATACCGGGTGAGCAGCCCTGTGGAGAGCACCGAGAGCAGCACGACCCCGACGTAGCTGCCGAGCCGCAGCGCTCCGCCGCGGATGATCAGCCCGCCCGCCCGCTTGGTGTCGAGCACGTCCAGCTCGACGTCGCTCCTCTCCCCGGAGTTGGCGGCCGGCGGACCCCGGAGCGATGCCCCCGGCTCCACCGCATCCTCGCCGTGGGCGTCGCCCGAGCTCATCGCCGCATGGCCCACGCGCGCGCGTAGCTCGCGAGCGTCATGCGCGCGGTGGCCTCCCATGTGAAGGTGGCCTCGCGCGCGCGAGCTCGCTCGATCAGGCGCTGGGCCAAATCGCGATCGTCGAGCAGCTCCAGCAAAGCCTCGCCCATGTCCATGACGTCGTGGGGATCGAAGTAGCGTGCGGCGTCGCCCGCCACCTCGGGCAGCGCGGAGGCGTTCGCGCACGCGACCGGCACTCCCCGCGCCATCGCCTCCAGGATCGGGATCCCGAAGCCCTCGTTGATCGAGGCGAACACGAAGCAGCGGGCCAGCGCATACAGGCCCTCCAGGTCCTCTGCGCTGACGTACTCAGGGAACACAACATTCGCGTCGAGCCCGAGCTCGGCGGCGGCCGCGCGCAGCTCGCGTTCGTGGGCGGTCGGGTTGCCGGGCAGCACCAGCACCGCGTCGCGATGGCGCTCGACCACGAAGGCCATCGCGCGGATCAGACGGATCAGGTTCTTGTGGACGCGCTTGGCCGAGACGGTCAGGATCACCGGGCCCGCGCCGAGTCCGAGTCGTGCGCGCAGCGCGGGCTCGGCGGTGGGAGCCCTGCGAGCGCCGACGCCGGCCGCGAGGGGAATCACGTCGATGCGCTCGCGCGGGACGTGCAGATACTCGACGACGTGCTCGGCGCCGGCATTCGAGAGGGCGATCACGCGATCGGCGCGACGCGCCACCGGAGGGACCACAAGGCGCCAGACGCGCACCGTCGAGGAGTCGCCCGGGTCGGGGGCCAGCAGCCAGGTGACGTCGGCGAGCGTCACGACGTTGACCGCCGCGGTGCGCAGCGGCGCGGTCAGGGCGACGCTGTGCAGCAGATCGACTCGTCGCCCGGCGATCGCGCCGAGCAGGCTCAGCTCGCCGGCGGCCTTCAGGCCGCGCCGGCCGATCAGCGGCGGCACGCTCAGCTGCACCTGCTCGCCCCAGCTCTCGCCCTCCAGATACTCCCGCCCTCCGGAGCTGCAGAAGACGGTGAACTCGACCTCCGGCGCGAGCCGCACCAGCTCCGGCACCAGCGCGCGCACGTAGGTGTCGAGGCCGCCCATGCGCGGCTCCAGGAAGAGGGCGTTGATCCCGATCCGGCGAGGGAGAGCGTCGCTGTTCATGTGAGCGGCACCGTAGCGCGCCGAGCACCCGCAAAAGCCCCGGTGGCGCACGACGACGCGGGCCGAGGTGTCGCCCGCGATATATAGGGTTTGCCCTCCCGTGCGGTCCGAGACCATTGAGCCACCCCATTCGGCCAAGCCCAAGCTCCCCGATTCGGCCAAGCTCGGCGTGAGGCACGGGGCGAAGCTGCTGGAGTGGGCGCAGTGGCTGTGGTGGCTGCCCGTCGCCCTCGCCCTCGCCTACGTCGCGATCATGGCTTCGCAGTACGGCCAGTTGGCGGCTGCGATCGATCTGAGCGGCGATTCGGCCTCGGCGCTGATGATCGGGCAGCTGTTCGGCCACGGCAGCGTGACGCTCGGCAACATGGCCTGGTACTCGGTGCTGCTGTTCGAGCTGGCCACCCGCTGGCTGCCCGCGCACCGCGAGCTCTGGGAGGTGGCGCCCTGGGCGATGGTGCTGGGAGCGGCGGGGCTGATCGGCTGGGCCACGGGGCGCCTGGCGGGTCGCTGGGCGGGGGCGATGAGCGCCGTCCTGATCGTCTGCGCCGGTCCGGGTGCGCTGATTTGGCAGCTGCCGCTCAACGCCCATATCGAGACCTGGTTCTCGCTCGCGCTGCTGGCGGCGTGGCTCGTCGTGCTGAGCACCTGCGAGATCGGCCGGGGAAAGGCCGTGCTGGGCATCGCGCTCGTCGGCATCGTGTGCGGCGCAAACGGGATTTCCGACGATACCCTGATCGTCTGCGGCTGGCTGCCGTTCGTGCTCGTCGGCGGACTGGTCGCGGCTTTCGAGCCACAGGACCGCAGGGGGCGGATGCTCGCGCGCATGGCGGGGACCGCGTTCGTCTGCGCCCTCGCGGCGGTGGGCTTGCGCCTCCTGATGGACGGGCTCGACGTTCACCGCGAGGCGGTCGACGTGACCTCGTTCATCGGCGAAGGCGGGCTGGGCACAACCTTCAGATGGCTGATCCAGGGGACGGCGATGCTGGGCGACGGCTCGTTCTTCGGCCAGCAGCTGGGGCTCACCTCGGGACTCGAGTTCGTGTGTGCCGCGATGACGCTCGTCGCCTGGTGCGCCGTCCAGCGAATGGCATGGACCTCGGCATTTCGGCGAGCTGCACCCGCAGGCGCCACACCCCGTTTGGCGAGCGCGTGGCGTGTGTACGTCGCGTTCTGGGGCTCGAGCGCCCTGCTCGTGGCGCTCTCCTACCTGTCGAACTCCCAGACCGAACCCGGCAACCTCGCCTTCAACCGCTATCTGGTGGGCGAGATCTACGCGATCGCGGCCGTGCTCCCGCTGCTCGCCGCGCGCGGGCCGGCGTGGCGCGGGCTGGTGTTCGCCGGGGTTTTGGTGTTCGCGCTGACCGGCGTTGTGACCCGTGCGCAGCGCACGCTGCTGCATCCGCAGGAATACGTTCCCTCACCGACCGACACGATCGCCAACGAGGTCCTCTCCGAGGCCGAGCGGTTGCACCTGAAGACCGGCTACAGCGGTTATTGGGATGCGGCGCCGATCACCGTGGCCGCGCGGTTCAAGGTCGACGTCTATCCCGTGTTCACGTGCGGTACCACGATCTGTCCGAACCACGAGCACGTCATCAGCACGTGGTATACGCCGCGCCGTGAACGGAGCTTTCTGCTCGTCGATCCGGTGGAGGCGTTCGTGCAGAGCGCGCCCGCGGGCCTAGGCAAGCCCTCCGCCGTGATCCCGCTCACGATCGTGACGATGTACGTCTACCCCTATGACATCGCCTCGCGCCTGAGCACGGGCGCATGCCCGGCGGGCTGCTGAGTAGAGCCTCGCCCGAACCGTCCCGGGGGACCGGGGCGCTCACGGAGTCATCCGCGCTGCGATGTCGTACGGGTACACGTAGATCGTGAGCGGGCCGATCTGCTGGACGGCGGCGGGCTTGCCCAGATTGGGGGTTGGCGCCGAGGAGACGGTCTGGGTGGCGTCGGAGATCAGGAACGAGCGCTGGCCGGGACGAGGCGTGGTGTACCAGGAGGTGATCATGTGCAGATAGGACCAGCACAGGTTGGGGGCGCAGTCCTGCACGGGATAGGCCCTGATGTGGAAGTGCGAAGACCACATGATCGGAGCCCCATCCCAGTAGTTGGCGTAGCCCACGGTCAGGCCTCGGCCGTCGAGGTAGCGTTCGACCTGGTGGATGAGACCATAGCTGGGGGTTGTGCCGGCGGGGATCTCTTCGTCTTCCAGAAGCGAGACGAGCCCGCTGAGCGCAAAGATCGTGACTCCGGCGGTGACCGCCGCGCGGGCCACCAAACCGCTCGTGGCCAGCAGCGGCAAGAGCGCGGCGATCGCGTAGATCACGCCCACCAGGTAGCGGCTGGAGTTGATGTCGATCGGGTTGGAGCTGAAGATGAAGCTGGCGGAAAGCAGCAGCGCGGAGGAGCCCCAGAACGCACACCAGGCAATTCGCAGGGCTTGGGCGCGATGCTCGCCTCGATTCGCCGGCGCTCCCGATCGAACATCCTCGGCACGGCGGCTCCCAGACGGCTGGCGCGATGCGGAGGCGATCAGGGCGCGCCAAGCGAAGCGGAGCACGAGCGCCAATGCGACCAGAGTGAGCACGGCGCACAGCAGCTGCAGGCCCGAGGCGAAATCGAGTGTGCCTCCGAAGAAGTTGCCGTTGCCCAACACCATCAGGGACTGCCACCACAGCTTGAAGTTGGTCGGAACGGCTTCGGCGGCGGCCAGCGTGTTATGGGCGTACTGGGGTGGTGTGAGCACGTTCTCGTGGTGCGCCCATGTGTGTGTCAGGACGTCGAAGACGACGGCCGCGACTACGGTGGCCACGATCCACCACCATGCGCTCGCCCGCGCCGACGTTGGGCGCAGGGCCCACGCGAGGCCGGCGGCGAATGCGATCGGGGCGATTCCCGCCACCATCAGAGTCAAATCCGACGCGGCGTTGACGCCCACGATCGCCCCCGCCACCAGCGCGATGAGGGCCGCCGACCACGCTTTCAACCAGGTGGGCGGTGCCTCGAAGAAGACGAGCAGGGCCGCCAGCAGGGCGAGGGCGAACCATGTCGTGGAGTGGTCGTTGAGCGAGAACAGCAGGCCGAGCGTGTGCGGCCCGGCGCACAGGATCGCCACGCCCGCGATCGTCGCGGCCCAGCGTCCGGCCACCCTCCACGCGGCCCACGCGACCATCGCCACCGACGCCAAGGCCATCGCGTAGGGGGCCGCCTCCCACAGCTGCCGGTGCGCGGGCAAGGAGCGGGTGGCCAGCTCGAACATAAGCGTCGAGAACCAGCCCATCTGGCCCAGAAACACCTGTCGGTGCGCGGGCGAGCCGCCGAACAGTTCGCCGATCACGGGGGCCGAGGCGGCGTCGGCGTTCAGATAGGTTGCCGCGACGATCCGATTGAAGTTGGCGAGCAGGACGATCAGGTACGCGGCGCCGAGCGGCAGCGGCAGCCATGGCCACAGCCCGAGCAGACGGCGCGACCCTCCAATCCCTGCGCCCGAGACGGGGGGTGCATCGATGACGTTGGCCTCCACCGCGCCAGCACTATACCCGCGCCGTCAGCCGCGAAGGCAGGATTCGCGCAGCCGAACCGGGCGTCTAGCGTCGGCCCAGCGCGGCGATCTGCGCCAATGTCGCCTCGCGCGCATCCGCCCCCGCCCGCCACGCCAAATACCACTCCACGGTCGCCCGCAGGCCCGCATCCAAATCCAGCGGCGCCACCCAGCCCAGCTGCTCGCGCGCACGCGTGGAGTCAAGCTCGAGCAGGGCTGTCTCATGCGGGTGCTCGCCTTCGTCCCGCTCCCACGGGACGCCCCCGGGCCACAGCTCCGAGATGCGCCGCACGACCCACTCCACGGTGCGCGCGTCGCCGCTACTCGGGCCGAAGTTCCACGCGCGGGCAAAGCTGGGCGACTCGCACAGCGCCTGCGCCAGCAGCAGGTAGCCGGCCAGCGGGCAGAGCACGTGCTGCCAGGGGCGAATCGCGCCTGGGTTGCGCAGGCGCAGCGCCTCGCCGGCGACGGCTGTGCGCACGATGTCGGGGATCAGGCGGTCCTCGCCCCAGTCGCCGCCGCCGATCACGTTGCCGGCGCGCGCGGTGGCCAGCCGAGGGCCGCCCGGGTCTGAGAAGAACGAGCGCCGGTAGGCGCCCGCGACCAGCTCGGCCGCAGCCTTGGAGCTGGAGTAGGGGTCGCAGCCGCCGAGCGGGTCGCCCTCGCGATGGCCGCCGGCGCCAGGCGCGCGACTCTCGTAGCACTTGTCGGAGGTGACGAGCACCACGGCGCGCACCCCCTCGCACAGCCGCACGGCCTCCAGCACGTTGACCGTGCCGAGCACGTTCGTCTCGTATGTCTCGCGGGGAGCGAGGTAGGAGCGGCGCACCAGCGGCTGGGCCGCCATGTGGATGACGATCTCAGGGCGGGCGCGGTCGAGCTCGCGCTCCACCGCGGCGGCGTCGCGGATGTCGCAGGCGACGCTGCCGGCCATGCCCTCGCCGACTCGCGCCAGCGCATACAGCGAGGGCTCGCTCGGCGGGCTGGCGAGCGAGAGGCCCGCGAGGTGTGCGCCGAGCGACTGCAGCCACAGCGAGAGCCATGCGCCCTTGAAGCCGGTGTGGCCGGTGAGCAGCACGCGACGGCCGCGCCAAAACTCTGGGGCGATTTGTCGCCGCGACCCGCCGTTGCCGTTGTCGCCCGCTTTGACGCTGCTCACCGCCGCAGCGTATCGACGCCCCCTACAGCTCCCTCACATCCACCACGTTCGAGGAGCCGGCCGCGTAGGGAAAGTCGGCCTCCGCGGGGGAGACGGCGCGGAACTCGTAGGCGATCGGGCCGGGCAGGCGGAAGCGGTAGCTTGCGCGGTAGCGGCCGCCGGGGCCGGTCGAGAGCACCTGGAACTGGCGCCAGGACTCGCCCGGGACGCGTGCCTCCAGCACGAGCGTCTTGCCGCCGGGTGGCAGCGGCCTGCCGCTGAGCGTGCCGGCGAAGGCGATCGTGCCGAGCGCGGGCGCGACTCGCGGCGTGACGCGCAGCGTGAGCCTGGCGGGCACCGACAGCGAGAGCGCGGCGGTGACGCTCGGGACGGCGGCGCCGAGCGTGGCGCTGTAGGCGAAGGTGACCCGGCCCGAGGAGGTGCCGGCCGGCACGCGCACGCGGAACGTGCCGCTCGCGGAGGTGCGCGCGCTCGCGAGCGCAACCGTGCGGGCGCCCCCGTAGCTCGGCGTGAACCGCACGCTGAGGAGCGCTCCGGCGATCGGCGCGCCGCCTGGCCCGAGCAGCTGCCCGAGAGCGGTGCTCGCGCGCGAGCCGGCATCGCGCAGGGCGGTGCTCGCGGTCGTGCTCCAGCGCACGTGCAGCGCGGCGCCGGCCGAGGCGCCGCTGCCGTTGTCGCCGCTCTGTCCCTGGGGTGGACTTGTTTGGGATTGGGGGTCGTTCTGCGCGACATCAGTCGGCTGCGCGCCGTCAGCGGAGCCCGACTGCGAGCTGGCGGGCGGCGAGCCGTTCGAGGAGCCGTCCGACGAGGAGCCGTCCGACGAGGAGCCGTCCGACGAGGAGCTGCCGGACGAGGAGCCGCCGGACGAGGAGCCGCCCGACTGGGAGCCGCTCGACGACGAGCCGCCCGACGACGGCGATTCTTTTTCAGGCGGCGCGACCGGATCGTTGTCGACGTCGATCTTGCGGTCGAGCGCGACCGTCGAGTTGCCGGCCGCGTTGGTGACGGTTACGACGAGATGATGGGTGCCGTCGGCGAGCGCGGTTGTGTCGAAGGGAATGTCGGCGCTCAGCGCGGCCGGGCACGGCTGCGGGTAGAGGAACGCCGGCAGCCCGTCGCCTGCCGGGCCGACGTTGCGGCAGTGGCCGCCGTTTTCGTCGAGCAGCACCGAGCCGTCTTCGGCGCCGTCGACCGTGAACACCGCCTCATACACGCCCGAGCCGCCGTCTTCGGCGTGCAGGGAGAGGTCGGCCGTGCCGCTCAGCGTGGAGGCCGTGGCAAGTTCGCCTTCGACATCGGAGACGACCGGCTGGGAGGTCTGTTCGAGCAGCAGGTCGGCGGCGTAGAGGTAGACGACGGCGGCATAGCCGTTGGGGTCGCCTTTGCCGCTGGGGCATTTGTACGTCGATATGCCGCCGCATGAGGCGTTGACGTACAGGTGTTCGCCGAGGTTTTTGGCTGGCACCGCGACGAGATTTGAACTCGACAGCGGTTCCGTTGGATCGCCCGAGCCGAGCTGACATCCGAACTCATAGACGCATTCGTCGAACACTTCCGTATCTGAAGGGCCAGCCAACCAGAACTCGTAGGTGGCGTTAGTGGCCATCCCGCCGTCGGCATCGCCGGCGCGCCACAAAGTTGCTCCCGCCAGCGACTCTTCGGGCGACGTACTGAACTGCCACATCGCTGTATCTGTGTTGGCTGCATGAGCACTCCCGTCGCCAAGCGCAGCCACCAACGCCTTGCCTTCGCTGCACCCGTTTTCGACGTAGTCGGAAACCCCTGTCGTAGAACTGCTCCACCCCACCGTAGGAGCAACCGCCCCGCTCGGCGTGCGGCAGCTGTACACGTGAAACTGCCCCGCCGTCGCGCTCGCGGCGCTCGCCAGCGCACAGGCGATCGCAAGCGCGAGCATCCCGATCGTGGCCGCCGGCGCGCGCGTCGTGCGGCAGGCCACTGGGGCTGGTGTGGTGCGTTCTGTGCTGAGCATCTCGTCGTATTCCTTTCCGATCGAACCGGCGGCGCAGCCGCCCTCGACACCTGTGTCGCCGGCGGGCGCCAGCTGGCCCCCCTGTCAATTGAGGGCCTCCGTGTCTGCTTAGCGGCCAGCATGCCGGCAGAGCGGAATCTTCGACTGGCTAAAATCGACGGATGTTCGGCCTGGTTCGAGCCAGCCATCGTGTGTAGCGAGCGATCCAAAACGGCGCCGCCCGCGCGCCGCCCGTGGCTAGGGAGCGAACCTGATCGGCAGCTCGGCGAGGCCGTAGATGCCGAGGATGCTCTCGTACGCCGGCTCGCCGTCGAGCTCCAGGCGCCTCATCTTGCTCGCGAAGAAGCCGAGCGCCTCCTCCAGCTCCAGGCGCGCGAGGTTGGCGCCGAGGCAATAGTGCACGCCCGCGCCGAAGGTCAGCACGCGGGCCCTGGGGCGCTCCGCCGCGATGTCGAAGCGCTCGGGGTCGGGTCCGACGTCGCCTGCCTGCCCCCGTGGGAGGTCGCGGTTGGCGGTGTGCGCGCACACCATCACAACCGTATCCGGCGGAAACGTGACGTCGCGATAGGTCAGCTCCTCCACGGTGATGCGCGCGGTGAACGGCGTGATCGGCTCATAGCGCAGCGCCTCCTCGACCGCGCGCGGCGCAAGCGCCGGGTCGGCCACGAGTGCCGCCCACTGCTCGGGGTGTTCGGCCAGCAGGCGAATCGTGTGCGCCAGCTGGCTCTGGGTCGTGTCCACGCCGCCGATCAGCACGTTCAGCACGAGGTTCACGCACTCCTCCTCCTCCAAACGGTCGCCCTGCTCCTCCGCGGCGAGCAGGGTGGAGATCAGATCGTCGCCGGGATCGTCATGGCGCGCGGCGAGCAGCGCGCGCGCATACTCGTAGAACTCGCCCACCGCCCGCTCGATGCCGGCCCGCTCGTTCATCATCGAGGCGGCGTCGAACTGGCGCTGAATCCAGCTGGACCAGTGGTGCAGGCGCGGCGCGTCGGACAGCGGCGCGCCCATCACGCGGGCAATCGTCTGCGAGGGATAGGGCTTGGCGAAGGCCTCGATGAAGTCGCACCGCCCGGCTTTTGCCACTGCAACGAGCCCCTCCTCCAAAAAATCCCTCATCGCCGGGCGCCACCGCTGCACCGCTCTCGGCGACAGCGACGGGTTGACGAGGCTGCGCAGGCGGGTGTGGTCGGGGCCGTTGACGTTCAGGATGTTGCGCTTCATCTCCTCCCACAACGGCCCGTCTCGAACGCCGAACAGCTCGGCGATCTTCATACCGGGGAAGATCGCCGAGCGTGTCCGCAGAAAGAACTCGCCCGCCTCGCGGTCGAGCACCACATACCCGTACGGCCCAGCCGCCAGCCATCCTTCGGCTGCCAGCGCGCGCATGGCCGTGTGAAAGCGCTCCCCCACAAGGGCGGGGTCGGTGTAGTCGAAGCTCGCAAGCTCCAGCTCTCCGACGAGCGCCATCTCGGCGAGAATCGGTTGTTGGACCTACTTCTTTGGGTGCACCGTCTGCTTGAGGCTCGCCCCGGGGGTGAACTTCGGCGCCTTCGACGCCTTGATCTTGACCTTCTCGCCCGTGCGCGGGTTGACGCCCTGACGCGCGGCGCGCTTGACCACCGAGAACTTGCCGAAGCCGGTGATCACTACCTCGTCGCCCTTCTTCAGCGTCTTGCCGACCGTGGTCACGAACGACTCGACCGCACGACCCGCATCCGCCTTGGAGAGACCGCTGTCGGCGGCAACCGCCTCGACAAGCTGGCTCTTGTTCATGAGTGCTCCCTTTCGATTGTGTGACAGGCAGTGGCGGAGACTAGCGCGCCTGGGACTCGGCAGGCACGCGCACGTGGCGCAACTGCTCGAACATCGACCGCAGTCCGGTCTCCGGAGCGACCGCGGCGAGCCCGATCGCGGCGCGCGTCTTCTCTTCGGAGAGGGCCGTATTGGGAGGCAATTTCACGCGCAAATCCTCACCGCAGGCGTGCAGATAGGCGGCCACGCCGCCCTCGCGCACCAGCCCGCTCTGGCAGCCGCCGACCCGCGCCAGCAGCTCCAGCCACTCATAGCGTCCGAGCGCCACCGGGCCGCCCGCGTTGTACACGCCTTCACAGCCCTGCGCGATCAGCTCGCACAACCGCTGCGCGAAGTCCCACGCATAGGTCGGACATCGCCACACCGTCGCCGGCGCCGGGATCGGGGTGCCTTCGCGCAGGCGCCGCAGCAGCCACAGCGCCAGCCCCGAGCGCTCCCACGGCTCCGGGGGGTGGCGCTCGGCGGCGCTCGGGCGCGACACGTTGACCCCGTATACCTCCCCGGGACGAACGATCAACCAGGGCACGCCCGAGCGCATCGCCGCTTCCTCGCACGCGAGCTTGGAGCGCCCGTATGCGTTGACGGGGTCCGGCAGGTCGCGCTCGCTGAAGCGCGAGCCCGGCGCGCGGTACCCGCTGTACACCCAGTCGCAGGACACCAGCACGTAGCGCGCCCGCACCGCGCGCGCGGCGGCGAGCGTGTGCTCGGCGCCGACGTAGTCCAGCTGGGCGATGTGGGGCTCGCGCTCGAAGCGGCTCAGCGCCACGCCGCCGGCGGCGTGCACGATCGTGTCCGGCTCGAACTCCATCGCGGCGCGCACGCAGGCTTTGCGGTCGGCCATGTCCACCCCGGCCGACTGCACCCCGGCGAGCTCGACCGGTCGCGCACCCCAGCAGCCGAGCACGTCCCAGCTCTGCTGCGCCGCGACGGCCGCGACGTTGGACCCAACCAACCCACCTGCTCCCGTAACCAACACCCGCACGATACGCCCCGTCTCCTTCTAGTCAACTAAAGGTAGCACCGCGGGGAGGCGTGTGCGAGCGGTCTTCGTCCTCTGCGGCTTTTCCACAATTCGCGCCCGGCGAGCGGCTGGGCGAGCACCCGGCGCAGTCGACGGCTCGCGGCTACGGCAGGAACGCGTCGGTGCCGTAGCGCGACGGCGCGATCGGCGCGCCGATCAACCCGGCGCCGACCATCCACCTCGACATCGCCGCCACGTTGGCCGCCTGCAGCGTGCCGAACGGAACCCGGTCGGCGTCGGCGAACAGCGGCAGGTACACGGCGAGCGAGGCCTTCGTCAGCGCGCGCGGCAGCGTCGGGTTGGCCGCCAGCAGATCGCGCAGGCTGCGCGCGGGGTCCTTCAGCGTGTCCCGGTACCCCTGCACGGTCGCGGCCACGAAGCCGCGCACCAGCTGCGGGTGCGCGGCGATCTCGTGCCGCGTGGTGAACGCGACCAGCCCCGGGTAGGCCGGACCCCCGTACTGGGAGAGCCCGAACGCGCTCACCGGGTGTCCGCTCACCCGGAGCGTCACGCCTTCGTCGGGGATGAACCCGGTGAACGCCGCGATCCGCCCGGCGAGCAGCGCCTGGGGACCGTTGAACCCGACCGTCACCACGTGCACGCGGCTGGGATTCACCCCCGCGCTGCGCAGCTCGGTGTCGAGCACCGCGCGGTCCGATGGCACGCCGGTGATGCCCACCGTCTTGCCGGCGAGGTCGGCGGGGGAGCGCAGATGCTCGCTGGCAAGCGCGATCAGTCCCCCCAGCGGGACGCTGCACGAGCGCCATCACCGCCTGCGCGTCGCCGCCGCCCGCGATCAGCGACGCCACGTCGCTGCCGTCGGCGAGCCCGAACTGCGCCCTGCCGGCGTCGATCAGCTTCAGCGTTTCCTGCGTTGAGCTCGGTTCGATCACGTGCAGGTCGATGCCCTCGCGCCGTGTAGTACCCGGCGGCCAGCGCGCGATAGATGCCGGCGTGCACGGCGTTCGGCGTGAAGTCGAGGATCAGCGTCGCCCTCCTCGTGTGCGCAGAGGAGCCGCACGAGCACAGGCCGATCGACAGCAGGCACACCAGCGCCCACATGCCGATCGCCGTCAGCGCCCGCGGGGGCGCCGATCTCAAATCCCAAATGGGGAGGCGGTATCTTCCATTCACGTGACGGGATCCTCTCAAGCGCATGTCGCGGGCCATGAGGCCCGCACGCTATCGGGCGAGCCGGTCCGCGAGCTCTACACCCCGGAGGACCTGCCCGAGGGCATCGGCGACCCCGAGCGCGACCCGATCGGCCGGCCCGGCGCAGTACCCGTTCACGCGCGGGGTGTACGAGTCGATGTACCGCGGCCGCCTGTGGACGATGCGCCAGTTCGCGGGATTCGGCACCAGCGAGGAGACCAACGAGCGCTTCCACTATCTGCTCGAGCACGGCCAGACCGGCCTCTCGACCGCGTTTGACATGCCCTCGCTGATGGGCCACGACTCCGACAGCCCGCGCTCGCTCGGCGAGGTCGGCCGCGAGGGGGTGGCGGTCGACACGCTCGACGACATGCAGAACGCTGTTCGCGGGTATCGACCTCGGCGAGGTGTCGGTGTCGATGACGATCAACGCGCCCGCCGCGATCATGCTCGCCTTCTTCGTCGTGGCCGCCGAGCAGGACGGCGACGGAGCCGGCGGAGCCGCTCGCTCCCGAGCGGCTTTCGGGCACGATCCAGGCGGACATCCTCAAGGAGTACATCGCCCAGAAGGAGTGGTGCTTTCCGATCGACCCGGCGATGCGCCTGTGCGGCGACATGATCGAGTGGTGCACCCGCCACATGCCGCGCTGGCACCCGATCTCGATCTCCGGCTATCACATCCGCGAGGCCGGCGCGACCGCCCAGCAGGAGCTCGCGTTCACGCTCAAGGACGGGTTCACCTACGTCGAGCAGGCGCTCGAGCGCGGCCTCGACGTCGACGAGTTCGCCCCGCGACTGTCGTTCTTCTTCAACGCGCAGATCGACTTCTTCGAGGAGATCGCCAAGTACCGGGCGGCGCGGCGGATCTGGGCGCGAGAGCTGCGCGAGACCTTCGGCGCCAAGAACGAGCGCTCGTGGCTGATGCGCTTCCACACCCAGACCGCCGGGCGCGTCGCTGACCGCCCAGCAGCCGCTCAACAACATCGTGCGCACCACGATCGAGGCGCTCGCGGGCGTGCTCGGCGGCACCCAGTCGCTGCACACCAACAGCTACGACGAGGCGCTCGCGCTGCCGACCGAGGAGGCGGTGCGAATCGCGCTGCGCACCCAGCAGATGATCGCGCACGAGATCGGGCGTCGCGAACACCGCCGACCCGCTCGGCGGGTCCTACTTCGTCGAGGCTCTGACCGATCGAGATGGAGGAGCGCTGCTACGAGTACTTCGCGAAGATCGACGAGCTCGGCGGGATGGTGCAGGCGGTCAAGCGCAACTACCCCCAGCGCGAGATCGCCGACGCGGCGTTCGACCTGCAGCAGGCAGATCGACGCGGGCGAGCGGGTCGTCGTCGGCGTAAACCGCTTCACACAAGAGGACGAAGAGCCGAGCCCGACGATCCTGCGCATCGACCCGCCCTGGAACGCAAGCAGATCGAGCGCCTGCGGGTCCACGCGCCATACGCGACGGCGCTGAGGTCGAGCGCACGCTGCGCCGCGCTGCGCGCGGCAGCGGCACGGGCGAGCGCAACCTGATGGACCGCTGCTCGATTGCGCTCGCGCAAGCGCCTCGCGAGGGCGAGATCGTCGAGTCCCTGCAACAGGTGTTCGGCGCTACACCGAGACGCCGGTCTTCTGAGCCTCCGACCGCCCGGTTTCATAAGTTCTTACGCGGTTTCAGTCGCAACTTCTTAGGTTCGGCCAGCGTTTCTGCGGCAGTCTTAGGCGTCGTAGAACTTCTTAGCCTTGTCCACTGATCTGGGACTTAGCGTGCTGTGAGCGCGTGCAGCCGGGCAAACCCGGTACATCGAGGAGCACAGATCGCAACCGCTCATGTCACGCGACCGCACTCGCCAACACACACACTCAAGCTGAAACTGCTGCGCCGGACGCTCACGCTGCTCGCCGCGGGCACGCTGCTCAGCACAATCGACATCGCTCGCGTTCGCCGCCAAGCGAATCGCCGCCGAGGACAGCGCCTATCAGGGACGGGCGCGCCGCAGTGCGTGCCCTCGCAGCTGAACCGCTCGGACATGCTGCCGGGTACGAGCGTCGAGGTGTCACCGCTGCCCGATTCCCTGGACGCCTCCTATCGGACGCAGATCAGCTTACTCGGCGTACCCGGCGAGCGAGCTGTCGGACATCTCGCGTCAGCGGCTCGAGCACGGGCAGCGCATCCCGGACGCCTGAAGGCCTACTCCCAGGGTGACGGCGCGAGCTTCGTGCCCGCGCAAACCGTTTCATCGCCGGCGAGGTCGTGACCGTGCACGGGAAGGACGATCGCCGAGCGGCAAGACGGCGCCGTTTGCCTTTCACTTCACGATCGCGGTGGAGACCCGCTCGCGACATGCCGCCTCGACCCCCAACCCGCCCGCCAAAGCCAGGGAACTGGTCGTGTTTCACTCGCGCCCGGATCTGCACGTGCCACGTCATAACGGTCGGCGCCGACTCGCCGCAGCAGACCCCCGGCGACATCTTCGTGGCCCCCTATACCGGCGTCGGCCAGGACGGTCCGATGATCTTCGAAAGCTCCGGCAATCTCGTGTGGTTCGACCCGCTGCCGCCGGGCACCGAGGCGACCAATCTGCAGGTCCAGCAGTACGAAGGCAAGCCGGTGTTGACGCTGGTGGCAGGGGTACATCCCGCCGCAGGGCTTTGGCCAGGGCGAAGAGGTGATCGAGAACTCCTCCTACCAGCAGATCGCGAAATTCCCCGCCGGCAACGGCCTGCCCGCCGATCTGCACGAATTCCGGATCATGCCCAACGACACGGCGCTGCTCACCGCCTTCAACCCGATCCGCTGCGACCTGGCGAGCGTCGGCGGCCCCCACGACGGGGCGGTCACCGACAGCGTCTTTCAGGAAATCGACCTGAAGACGCACCTCGTCAGGCGGGAATGGACGCCGCTTGACCACGTCGCCCTGTCGCAGTCCTACTCCTCGCCGGTCAGCAGCGCCGGGGAATGGCCGTTCGACTACTTCCACCTCAACTCGATCGACCCGCAGCCGAACGGGTCGACGTTGATCTCCTCGCGCAACACCTCCGCGCTGTACGAGCTGGAGCGAGGCGAGCGGCCAGGTGACCGCTCAGATCGGCGGCAAGCACAGCACCGTCAAGCTCGGCGCCGGGCACCGCCACCGCCTACCAGCACGACGCCACAGGCGCTCCCCAACGGGGAGATCAGCGTGTTCGACAACGGCGGCGTGCCGAAGGTTCACCCTCAGTCGCGCGGGATCGTCATCGCGGTCGACCCCGCGACCAAGACCGACACGCTCGTAGCCGAGTACGAGCACTCCCAACCGCTGGCGGCGGGCAGCCAGGGCGACGTGCAGATGCTCGAAGACGGCAACGTCCTTCATCGGCTGGGGCGCAGAACCGTACGTGACCGAATACACAGCCGGGCGGCACCGTCCTCTACAACGCGCACCTGCCAGCCAAAACCGAGTCCTACCGCAGCCTACCGCTTCCAGTGGACCGCCACCCCGACCGACACGCCGGCGATCGCCGCCGCGGCGGGTCCGGCGGCAGCACGACCGTCTACGCGAGCTGGAACGGCGCGACGACGGTCGCCAGCTGGCACGTGCTCGCGGGCACGAGCGCAAGCGCGATGTCGCCGGTGGCAAGCGCGCCCAAGAGCGGGTTTGAGACGGCGATCTCCGTGCCCGGCACACACGCCTACGTCGCGGTCCAGGCGCTTGGTAGCGGAGGCGAAGTGCTCTCCACCTCGCCCGCGATCAAGGGGTAGGGGCCAACCAGGCTCGGGAGCGTCATGCCGGGCTGCGCCTGGCACCATGGCCACCAACTTCCGGGTTACGCTGTATGCCGTGATCGGAGATGCTGGCATGTCTGAGTTGGTGTTGCGGTTGGAAGATGTTGGGCAGGGGTTCCGTCGTGGCCGGAACCGGTGGCGTGTTCTCTCGTGGGGTGTCGTTGTCGGTCGCGGCGGGCGAGTTCGTCGGGGTGCTCGGCGGGAGGGGCCAGGGCAAGACGACGTTGATGGAGCTTGCGGCCGGGTTGATCGTCCCGGAAGCGGGACATGTGTGGTTTGGGGACTCGACTTGCGGGGTTAGCTCCGACGATGAGCGCTCAGAGCTGCGTGGGGATCGGATCGTATGGTTGCCGCGCGAGGATATGGCCGATTTCGACGTATTGAGCTATGTCGCGTTGCCGTTGGCAATGGGGCCGAGACCGCGATATGGCAACGCTGAGGATCGAGCACGAGACGCATTGCGACGCGTTGGCGTGGAGGGTCGCGAGCATTGGCATTGGGAGGAGCTCTCCGACTGGGAGCGGTTGCTTGTCGCCCTCGCGCGCGGATATGCGGCGCGCCCCAAGCTCATGGTCGTAGACGATCTCCTGGACACGTTCGGGGCTGGCGGAGCGCGCGAGGCGGGCGAACTGCTTCTGGAGCTGACCCGCGAGTTCCAGTGCGGTGTGCTGGTCACCGCCTCGCACATGTCCGCCCTACTCGCCGCCGATCGCGTACTCTGCTTCGACGGGAACGGTGGACTCACCCCCGTCGAAGAAACCACCAACGTGGTCGACTTCCCGGGAACCGCACGGGCAAGTTAGCGCCCTGCGCGTCGTCTGCCTTGACATGGAACGTTCGAGGCGGCGCTGGCGTTGCTGCCGTCCTCGAAGCTGAAGTCTGCCGCGAACGGGAACCCGCCAGGCGGACACTGCTTGGGCAGCACGATCCCCTTCGGGGTGTACGCCACGCGCTTGCCGCGAACCTGTTCGTAGTAGGTCAGGTTCAAGGGTCCGATCGTGGAGCGTAGCCGTACGACCGCGGCGTCAGGGCCTTCGGGGAAGCTCGGCACGAGCGGAAGAGTGGTGTCGAGGCTACCCCCAAATGGCGGTGGCGCGGTCGCGACGACGGCCGGAAACACGAGCTGTGCGGAGATCGGCGTTTCTCCTTCCGCGTAGAACAGGAGCGCGAGATGTCCTTTGCTGACGGGCGCGGAGAACGTCCTCGTCCTCGCCGTCTCTTGGACCAGTTCCGGGCCGAATGGCACCTCGACCAGCGCCGAGCCATATCCCATCTGAGAGTCCGCCGGGCAGGCTTGTGGTCCAAACGCGTCAAGAGCCGCCAGCTGACAGGTTTCCAGGCCCAGGCCGCTTGCGCCGATCCCGAGATCTGACGGGTATCGCAGAGCAATACCCGTCAACGGGGACGGCATACCTTCGTCGTTGCTTCCGATCTGGACGTCAAAGACGATGGTCGTTCCGGCACCCAGTCGGTCTGGGGTCAGCGTCACCTCTAGCTTCGTCGTTCGAGCCGCCCACGCCATGCTTGACAGGCATGCCCATGCGCATACCGCGACGATGGGGATGATGGTCCGATGCACGGCCATGACTCCGAGCGAGTCGTTCAGTAGCGCAGCGTCCCGCGGGTCTGGACCACGAGCGCGTAGGTCTTGCGGTTGACCGTGCCATAGAACCCGCCAGTTCCGCGAGCGTGGCTGTAGCGACCGCTCCCGCTCGTGACCCTCATCGTGCCACCGAAGCTGGCATATCGACCCGAGGAGTGTAGTTCGCCCGACCCATGCCCGCTGAGGGTTCCGCCACCGTGCGGATACAGCGTAAAGGTCGCCTCGACGACGGCGCCGATGTTGAAGCCGACACGCACCCTGCCCGGAAGGGTGCCGGTCACCGATCCTTCCTCGATCAGGTCGGCGCCCGATTCGCCAACCTTGTGCAGATGCCCTTCGTCGTTGGCGACGAGCGTTCGCGCCGTTTGTGCATGCGGCGATGAGGAGCCGGAAGCCGCCTGGACCGTGCCGAGCACACCAAAGAGCGCGAGCATGACGCCAGCGCACACCGCTACGTGGCGTTTTCGACCCGGCAGGCTTCGCATCCCCGATGACTTGTCCATATCTAGACCAGTTGTCTCCTATGCTCGATCATCCAGGACTGTTCGGGTAGACCGTACACTATCTGCGACTTTTAGCTACGATCAGCACAACCAGCACCGACTCCGAAAGGGACGTAATGCCTCCCTCCAAGGGCAACCTCGCGGCGAACAAGGCGATCCTAAGCCTGTTTCTCGATGGGCCGGAGACGCTCGGCAACATCAGGACGCGCCTGCGAAGCGAATACGGGGACGCACGGTGGTCGCGGTCTATCGTGGACTACTCGATTCCGGCCCTGGCTTTACAGGGTCATATCGCGTTGGTCGCCGCCGGCGAGAAGACCGCCGACAGCGTCTACGAAGTCACCAACCAGGGTGTCGCCGCGTGCAAGCGATATATGCGCGAGTCAACGCGAACGCTGGGACCAAGACGCGAGCCGCTCCAACTCTGGATCGAACATTCGACAGAGGACGAACTTCCTGTACTGCTTGCGACCATACGTGAGACGGAACTGGCGGTGCTCGGCGAGCTGGCGGAGGCCCGCAGGGCGGTCAAGGAGGAAGGACGACGCGGAAGGTTCAGGCCGACGGACGGATCGAGCTGGTCGGGCCGGGCGCGATATGCGGTCCTCGGTGGCCGTGTGATCTATTGGCAGGGGCGCGTCGATTACTGCAGTTTCCTGCGCCAGGTGCTGGCCGGGCAGCGCGAACTGCACAAGCGCGTCCCGCCGGACGAAAATGTCTGAGTCGGTGTTGCGGTTGGATGGTGTTGGTCATGGGTTCCGTCGTGGACGGGATCGGTGGCGGGTGCTTTGGGACGTGTCGTTGTCGGTCGGTGCGGGCGAGTTCGTAGGGGTCCTTGGTGGTAGGGGGCAGGGCAAGACCGCGTTGATGGAGCTTGCGGCGGGGTTGACGGTCCCGGAAGCTGGCCATGTGTGGTTTGGGGACCTCGATCTGGCGTTGTGCTCCGATGATGAGCGCTCGGAGTTGCTTGGGGATCGGATCGTGTTGTTGCCGCGCGAGGACATGGCCGATTTCGATGTGTTGCGGTATGTTGCGTTGCCGTTGGCGATGGGTCGAGGCGGCGATATGGGCGACGCAGAGGATCGGGCGAGGCGCGCGCTGCGACGGGTTGGCATGGACGGTCGCGATGATTGGCGTTGGGAGGAGCTCTCCGATTGGGAGCGCTTGCTTGTAGCGTTTGCGCGTGGGTATGCGGCGCGTCCGAAGCTCATGGTCGTAGACGATCTCCTGGACGCGCTCGGGGCCGGTGGGGCGCGCGAGGCTGGCGAACTGCTGCTCGGCTTGGGCCGGGAGCTTCAATGCGGTGTGTTGGTCGCCGCTTCGCACATGTCCGCTCTGCTGGCTGCGGACCGCGTGTTCTGCTTCGACGGGAACGGTGGGCTCACCGCCATCGAAGACACAACGAACGTCGTCCGGATCGACGGTGCTCGCGACCGTGCCGTCGGTTAGCCGAGTGTGTCGAGTGCTCGAAATTCGCGATCTCGTCAAGTACTACCAGCTCGGCAAGGCAAAGCCAATTCATGCCATCGATGGTGTAACGCTGGCCGTTGAGGCGGGCGAATTCGTTGCCCTGTACGGGCCCAGCGGCTCGGGCAAGTCCACCCTGATCGACCTTATCGCTGCGGCACAGCAGCCAGACGGTGGCACGATCCGCTTTGAAGGTAGCGACCTCGCCTCCATGTCCGACGTCGAACTTGACGAGTATCGGCTGACTCAGCTCGGCGTCGTCGGCCCGCCAGAGAACCTGACAGAGGGTGCCACCGCAATCGAAAACGCGTCGCTTCGCCTCGCGTTGGCCAGTTGTCGAGATGCCGACAGCGGGATTGTGCCCTTGATGGACAGGCTCGGTCTTGGCCAGCGGCTGCATCACCGGATCGAGGAGCTGTCGATGGGGGAGCGCCAGCGGGTGATGATCGCGCTGGCATTGTCCACCCGCCCTACGCTTGTGCTCGCCGACGAGCCGACCGGGAACCTGGATACGGAGAACTCCGAGAATGTCCTGCGGCTCCTACGCGAGATTTGTGAGGAGCGTGGCGCGGCGATATTGCTGGCAACTCACGATCCCCAAGCCGCGGCATTCGCGGCGCAAGTGCACGAGCTACGAGACGGCCGCCTTCAGAGGTACCGGCCCACTCACATCCTTGTTCGTGCCGACCTGTACGAGGGGGACGTATGAAACTTGATCGTGACTCACGTAGGGCGTTTCGGACGCGCCGTAAGCCAGCGGATACGTCACATCCAGGACCGCAAAGACCCTTGCGTCGTCGCCGACGACATCTGACTTGGTCGAACCTCGTGTATGTGTATCGAGGACGTTTGCGGAGCAGGAACGTAGTCGTAATGGATTCTATCGCTGTAGGTGGCATTTCGGTTGGGGTCGCGTTGCTGTTTGCCGCCCAGGTAGCAGGCACAAGCCTTACGCAGTCCGTGCAGCGACTCAGCAGCCAGCTGGTCGGCAGCACGCAATACCAATTCGATGCACGAGGGTCGGTCGGCGTAAGCGAAAGGGTCCTAACCGAAGTACGGCATATCCCAGGCGTGAGAGTCGCCTCGCCAGTTCTTGAGCGGCAGGCACAGGTCATCGGTCCTAACGGCCAAATGCGCTCGGTAGATCTGATCGGCACCAACCCTCAGTTCGCGCGCTTCGGGGGTCCGCTTATGCGGCGCTTCAGCGCCAGCCTGCTGGCCGCGCAACGCGCGATCGCGCTGCCGAACCCCATCGCCGAAGCGATCGGCGCCGGGGCGCTTCAGACTATTCGGCTGCAGGTCGGCGCGCGCACGATCCCGACGCTGGTGGGCGCGACGCTTGGTGCTGGCGATATTGGGAGTCTGGTCGATAGTCCGGTAGCGCTCGCGCCAGTCAAATATGCCCAGCAAGTCACGGGTATGGTGGGTCGCGTAACTCGCATTTTCGTTCAATCTCAACCTGGACGCAACACCGAAGTTCTGCGAGGGCTGCGACGACTCGCCGTAACGGTACACGCAAGCATCGAGCCGGCAAATTTTGACGCCAAGCTGTTTAGTATTGCGGCTTTGCCGGAGAATCAGGGTGAGATGTTGTTCTCGCTCATTAGCGCACTCGTTGGCTTTTTGTTTGCGATCAATGCGATGCTGATCACGGTGCCACGCCGCCGTCGTTTGATTGACCACGTGCGTCTGCAAGGCGCAAATCGTGGAATGGCGCTACAGCTCGCCTTGCTCGACGCTGCAGTACTCGGAATCCTGGCCTGCGTGTTTGGGTTGGCGTTTGGAGAGATACTGTCGCGAACTGTACTTCGTTCGACTCCTGGGTACCTATCTTTCGCGTTTCCCGTAGGAAGCGGACGTGTTGTGACATGGCAGTGTGTCGTCATCGCCGTAGTGGCCGGGATAGGAGCCGCCTGCGCAGGAGTGCTGATTCCGCTGCGCGACGTATTTGTCTCTCCCAAATGGCACCAGGTACTCGCTCGCCAGCATTGGATAGCTGCCCGAGTGGCCCTCGGCATAGCCGGCCTTGCGACCACGACAGCCATCTTGATCGCTCATCCCGCCGCCTCGAACCTTGGAAACTTCACCCTTGTCGTTGCCCTGCTCTGCCTGCTCCCGTTTGAGTTCAATGCGGTTGTAGCGGTGTTTGCACACCTACAGCGTGCCCTGAGTCATTCGTCTCCTCGCGTAACGCTCATACTGCGGGTGTCGAAGACGCGCGTCCGCTCCCTGGCGATAGTCGCGATAGCGGCCGTGGCTGTGTTTGGAGTCGTCTCTATTCAGGGCGCACAGCGGAATCTCCAGCGCGGACTTGACGCCTCGGCGAGCGGTATCGATTCCGGCGCCGATATATGGGTGACGCCACGCGGAGAATCGAACGCGTTCGCGACGACGCCGTTTTCAGACCCCGGAGCGCGCACGATACTCGCACGGCTGTCTGGAGTAGCGACCGTAAGCGAATATCGAGGGAGCTTCTTGACGTGGGGAGACCGGCGACTGTGGGTGCTCGGACCGCCCTCCAGCAGCGCTCATCCGATCCCACCAAGTGAGGTCCCCGC
Organism: uncultured Solirubrobacterales bacterium; assembly: GCA_963831995.1. Classification (GTDB taxonomy): domain Bacteria; phylum Actinomycetota; class Thermoleophilia; order Solirubrobacterales; family Solirubrobacteraceae; genus Palsa-744. The sequence goes on from CAWHSI010000005.1 coordinate 853,879, forward strand.
CAGCGATCTGACGCTCGCGACCGCGCGGCTCCGAGCAGGCGGATGGGCAGTCATATCGCGGGAGCTTGCGGCCGAACACGACCTACGCGTCGGGGAGGCCTTCGTGCTCCCTTCGCCCGAACCGCGCACGTTTCGCGTCGCGGCGCTGTCCACGAACCTCGGCTGGCCCCCCGGCGCGGTGATCGTCAACGCAAGCGACTACGCGCGGGCGTGGGGAAGCCGCGAACCGAGCGGCTATGAGATCGATACCAAGCCTGGCGTGTCGCTCGCGACCGTGCGCCGAGAGGCACAGGCCGCCCTCGGTCCTCATACCGGTCTCGCGGTAGAAACGTTTGGCGAACGCGAGCAGCGTCATTTTGCGCTCGCGAGCCAGGGATTGTTGCGTCTGACACAAATACGTTTCCTTGTACTGATCGATGCGATGCTGGCGATAGCAGGTGCGCTCGGGTCCTTGATTTGGCAGCGACGTGGGTACGTCGCGTTTGTTCGATCCGTCGGCTTTGGCAAGGCAGCACTCCAGCGGTGGCTTTTGTGGGAGGGCACAATACTGCTGAGCATAGGCTGTCTCACAGGGGCCATTTTTGGGATTTACGGCCAGTTGCTCATGAGTCATGCCTTGGCGAGCGTTACCGGCTTCCCCATTGCGTTTGGAGTGGAAGCGCTGGTGGCGCTCTCGACGTTTGGGCTAGTCAGCGTGGGTGCTGTCACTGTGCTGTCCATCGCCGGCTTTTTCATCGTGCGTGTCAGACCGCAGGCGGCCCGACCGACCGGCTGAATACCCAACGGGCCCGACAACCAGATAGGAATGTCACCCCCCGCTCGCCAACCGCGCGTGCCTCGTGGCGGACATTGGCATGCGGCACTCGGCGATTGTCCAGGCCCATTTGTTCAGTAGAGAACGCTACTCGTCAAGCCTGAACGCAATATTTGGCATTTTGGCCTGTTGTGGGCAGCATTAGCTGCGTGGCGCAGAGGAACAAAAGCCGGTCGGGCCTCGCCCGATGCAATGAGAGCGGTAGACGCGAGAGGGCGGTGCCTATCGTTCCCGAATGCCCATTCGGTCCACACGGGCTCCGGCGCCCATGTTCCACGGCGAGCCGAGCCTTGAACCAGGCCGGCCCGAGGGTCGGCTCGCCGGTGCGCCACCTATGCGGCAATCGGTCATGCGTACCGCGAGCAAGGCGGTCCGCGTGAGTAAGGGCAACGAGGACGAACGGCGCTGGCGGCAAACTTTGCAGACCTTTGGTGATCCGAGGCGGTCCCAGGGGCTCGAGATAGGACTATTGGTGCTGCGTACGTTCACTTCCGAGCGGCCGACAATGGGCATTGCGGATATCGCCGACAAGCTTAAGCTGAGTCGCTCGACGAGCCACAGATATGTTGTAACGCTACATGCCTATGGGCTTGTTGAACAAGACGCCAAGCGCAAGTACAGGCTTGGAGCGAGGGCCCAAAACGTAGGCATGTCGATGCTCAACGCGACCGGACTGCCGCCGCTGTGCGTTCCATTTCTTGAGGATCTCCGCGATCAGCTCGGATACACTATAAGCCTCGCGATACTCGACCGCGACTCGATCCTCTACGCCGCCCGCGCTCGCAGTCACCGCAAGGGACAATACGCTGCCGACGACGATCGGCAAGTGGGATCGCGCGTACCCGCGACGCTCACCGCGATGGGGAAGGTTCTCGTCGCGGGACTACCGGATGCCGAGAGAGAGGCATGGATAGACACGACGATGCCCACGCCTGGCAGTTCGCGCAGCGTAACGGCAAAGAAGCGTTTTCGAGCCGAGCTGGACCAGGTACGGCGGCTGGGCTACGCCGTCAATAACCGAGAGCTGACGTCGAAGACGGTCGCGATTGCTGTCCCGATCCGCCAAGGCGAGCACGTAAACGTCGCGCTCGCAGCCGTGGCAAACGCTCAGACGATCGGCATAAAGATGCTTACACGCCAATGCCTCGACGCTTTGCGCGCCACCGCAGACGAGCTCGCCGAGCACGTCAGGTATGACCGGCGGGCCAAGTGGTGAGGGGCGAGCGACCTTCGTTACTGACCAGCGTCCACGGCCCGTACTCGTGTCCAGCACACGCTCGCCGAGCTGCGCGCCGCCCCCGACCGAGCGGTGCCGGCGCTCTCGGCGATCGAACGGAGGCTGGGCTGGCAGCGCATAGACCGAGCCATCGAAACTGCCCGTGCTCGCGGGCTTATCATCAAGGCGAACCGGCCTGCCCGCCACCGCAAGGACTATCTCTATTGGGCCCTGTTCACCGCCCGCTCCATCGTCGGAGCGAGCAGCCCCGCGACCGTCTGCGCGGCGTCGTGCGGTGTGGAGCATGGCATCGTTACGTAGCTGAGCGCGAGGCGTACGAATGTGTCGGCGAGGATCTCGGTCGCGTCGTCGTCGATGTCGGGCCAGCCGGCGTGCATCGCCTGGGAGAGGCGCTGGGAGGCCCATTCGAGTACGGGGCGGCTCTGGGTGGTCAGCAGCGGCAGCATCCCCCCGGTGCCGTCGTCTTCCAGCAGCATCCGCAGCAGCGGGTCTTCGGAGGCCATCGTGAGGAAGACCTCCATACCCGCTTCGATCGCTCCGTGTATGTCGTGCAGCCGCGCGAGCACCGCCTGTTCGACCTCGTTCATGAAGCGGGTGCCCTCGCGAATGACGAACTGCTGGGCGAACTCGTCGCGTGTGCCCAGCTCCTTGTAGAGGGTCTGGCGCGAGACACCGGCGGCGCGGGCCACGTCGGACATCGTGATCTGCGCCCACGGCCGCTCCGCCAGCAGCCGCCCGACTGCGTCTAGCATCGTGTCGCGCAGCAGCTCGCGTGCGGCCGCGCGATAGGGCAGGGCCGGTTCGGGCGGCGGCGCTCCCGGCCTGCGCAGCAGGACGCCGCTGCCTCTGCCGCGACCGCCGCGCGGAGTTCGCGGGGGGACGGCAGCCGTCAAGAGCCGACCGCCGGCAGGCCGGTGCGCTGGTAGCGCGCGAGCACGCGCGCGCGGGTGCGCGGGTGGATGTTCATACGGGAGAAGTTACCGCCATAGTGCTCGATCAGGCGGCGATCCATGATCCGCCGCCACAGTGGCGGGATCGCGGCGGCCACGATCATCCCGGCGTAGCCGGTGGGCAGCTGTGGCGCCTCGTCGAAGTGGCGCAGCGACTGGTAGCGGCGCAGCGGGTTGGCGTGGTGGTCGGAGTGGCGCTGCAGGTGGTAGAGCAGCACATTGGAGGCGACGTTGTTGCTGTTCCAGCTGTGCTCGGGCTGGGTCCGCTCGTAGCGACCGTCGTCGCGCGTTTGGCGCAGCAGGCCGTAGTGCTCCAGGTAGTTGACGACCTCCAGCAGCGAGAAGCCGATGACTGCCTGGACCAGCAGGTAGGGCAGCACGACCGGGCCGAAGGCGAGCGCGAGCCCGGCGAACAGTGCGAGCGACATCAGCCACGCGCTGAGGATGTCGTTGCGCGGGCTCCAGAAGCGATGGCCCTCGCGCGCGAGGTGCCGGCGTTCGATCTCGATCGCCGAGCGCAGGCTGCCGATTACGGTGCGCGGCAGGAACTCGTAGAAGCTCTCGCCGAGACGCGAGCTGGCGGGATCCTCAGGGGTGGCGACCCGCACGTGGTGGCCGCGGTTGTGCTCGACGTAGAAGTGTCCGTAGCCGGTTTGCGCAAGCGCGACCTTGCTGAGCCAGCGCTCGGAGCTGGCGCGCTTGTGGCCGAGCTCGTGCGCGGTGTTGATCGCGACGCCGGCCACCATCCCCATCGTCAGCGCGAGGCCGACGGATTCAAGCGTGGAGAGGCCGCCGTGCGACCACATCCAGCACGCGAAGATCAGCCCCGCGTACTGCAGCGGCAGGAACAGGTAGGTGCACCAGCGGTAGTAGCGGTCCTGCTCCAGCCACTTGATGACGCTGTCGGGCGGGTTGGACGCATCCAGCCCCACGAGCAGGTCGAGCAGCGGGAACACCCCGAAGATCAGCACCGGACCGTAGAACCAGAACACGCCGAGCCCGGTCGCTTCGACCAGACCCCAGGCGATGAAGGGCAGCAGCGGCACGATCAGGCCAAGCAGCCAGGCATAGCGCTTGCGGTCGCGCCACCGGGGCGCCGCCAGCGCGCCGGCAGTCGTCATCTCGTGTGCGTCGGTGCTCATCTTCGCGCTACCTCCTGGTGTTCGACGTCCGCGATCAGGTGCTTTACAAGCATAGCGAGTTTGTCAAGCTTTATGACGGAAAGGGCTCAGCTGTCCTCCACCTTCAAAACCAGCTTCCCCACGTTCTCCCCGCGGAACAGCCGCTGTAGCGCCTCGGGGAAGCTCTCCAGACCCTCGACGATGTCCTCGCGCGCGATCAGCTTGCCCTCGGCGATCCAGCCGGCCATCTCGCTTACGGCCTCCGGAGCGCGGGACATGTAGTCGATCACCACGAAGCCCTCCATGCGCGCGCGGTTGACCAGCAGCGACATGTAGTTGGACGGGCCCCGCATGTCGTCGAGGTTGTTGTACTGGGAGATCGCGCCGCAGATCACCACGCGCGCGCCGCGGGCCAGTCGCGCGAGCGCCGCGTCGAGGATCTCCCCGCCGACGTTGTCGAAGTAGACGTCGATGCCCTCCGGGCACTGCTCGCGCAGCGCCTCGGCGACGTCCTCGCGCTTGTAGTCGATCGCGGCGTCGAAGCCGAGCTCGCCGACGATCCACTCGCACTTCTGCGGGCCGCCCGCGATGCCGAGCACGCGACAGCCCTTCAGCCGCGCGATCTGCCCGACGACGCTGCCGACGGCGCCGGCGGCGCCGGAGACGACGACGGTCTCGCCCTCTTTGGGCGCGCCGATGTCCAGCAGGCCGAAGTAGGCGGTTACGCCCGGCATGCCGAGCACGCCGAGATAGGTGGGCAGCGCGGCCGCGTCGGCGTCGATCTTGAACACCGCGCTCTCCTCGCACACGGCGTGGCTCTGCACCCCGAGCCAGCCCGAGACGTGGTCGCCGACGGCGAACCTCTGCGAGCGCGTGGCCAGCACCCGACCGACCGTGCCGGCGCGCATCACCTCGCCGATCTCCACGGGCGGGATGTAGGAGCGCCCCTCGGCCATCCAGCCGCGCATCGCGGGGTCGAGGGAGATGTAGAGGATCTCCACGAGCAGCTGTCCCTCCTCCAGCTCGGGCAGCGGCTCCTGCACATAGTCGAAGTTCTCGCGCGCGACCATGCCCTGCGGGCGGGAGGCGAGACGAAACTGGTTGCTTGCGACATCCATTGCGGGCTCCTCGCTTCGGGTTGTGTGCGGTCAGTGTGTCAGGCCGCTCGGGGCGGGCACGCCTGTGCGCGGCGAGCGGACGGTGGAATTGTTTTGGGGATAGGGTCGTACCCGCCGTCGTTACGGCGCCACCGCCATCATCCGGGAGATACAACATGGACTTCGAGCACTCACCCCGCACGACCGAGCTGCTGGAGCGCCTGAGCGCATTTCAAGAGCAGGAGGTGAGCCCGCGCGAGGAGCCCTACATGCGCGAGCTGCTCGCCCGCGAGGACCCGTGGGCGGTGCTGCCGGCGATCGAGGAGCTGAAGGGCATCGCCAAGCGCGAAGGGCTGTGGAACCTGTTCCTCCCGGACGCCGAGCGCGGCGCGGGCCTGTCCAACGTCGAGTATGCGCCGCTGGCGGAGCGCATGGGACGCTCGCTGATCACGGCTGAGGTGTGCAACTGCAACGCTCCCGACACGGGCAACATGGAGGTGCTGTGGCACTTCGGCTCGCCCGAGCAGAAGCGGCGCTGGCTGGAGCCGCTGCTGGATGGGGAGATTCGCTCGGCGTTCTGCATGACCGAGCCCGAGGTGGCCTCCTCCGATGCCACCAACATGCAGGCCACGGCCGTGCTCGAGGGCGAGGAGGTCGTGGTCAACGGGCGCAAGTGGTGGAGCACCGGCGTTGGGCACCCGAACTGCCGGGCGCTGATCTTCATGGGCCTGACCGACCCGAGCGCCGACCGCTACCACCAGCACTCGATGGTGCTCGTGCCGATGGACGCGCCCGGCGTGAAAGTGGAGCGGATGCTTCAGGCGATGGGCTTTCTCGACGCTCCGGGCGGGCACGGCGAAGTGTCGTTCACCGACGTGCGGCTGCCGGCGAGCGCGATCGTCGGCGGTGCGGGACAGGCGTTTGCGATCGCCCAGGCGCGGCTCGGTCCGGGGCGCATCCATCATTGCATGCGGCTGATCGGGCTGGCCGAGCTGGCGCTGGAGCTCGGCTGCGAGCGCGCGACACGGCGCACCGCGTTCGGCAAGCCGCTGGCGAACCTCGGCGGCAACCGCGAGCGGATCGCCGACGCGCGGATCGCGATCGACCAGGCGCGCCTGCACGTGCTGCACGCCGCGTGGCTGCTGGACCGCAAAGCCCCGGAGGCGCTCGGCGCGGTGTCGCAGATCAAGGTGGCGACTCCAAACATGGCGCAGCGGGTAGTTGACATGTCGATGCAGCTGCACGGGGGCGCGGGCCTATCCAACGACGTGCCGCTCGCGGGCGCGTGGACCGCGGCGCGCGCGCTGCGATTGGCCGACGGTCCCGACGAGGTTCACCGCGGCGTCGTGGCGCGCCTGGAGCTGGCGCGCTACGGCAAGGGGAGGTGGTCGTCGTAGCCGGCACGTATCCACCTGAGCCAGGGCCAGAGCCGGAGCCGGAGCGGCGCGAGCCAACCGCATCGGGGACGGGCGGCGCGTCGACGCCGGATGCGCCGGCCGCCTCCGTGCCGGGGTCCCCGCCAACGCGTGGCGTGCGCGCCAGTCCACCGTCCGCCTCCGAGGAGCGGCTCCGCCGCGCCGAGATAGCGCGCCTGCGCGACGCGCTGCTGACGCTGGAGAGCCCCGAGCGCGCGGACATGGACGATCCGAGCCTGGAGTGGCGACGGCTGTTCTCCGAGATGCTCGGCACGTTCCTGCTGGTGATGGCGGGCGCCGGCGCGGGCGTCGTGGCGGCCGTCAGCCACGGGCAGATCAGCCGCGCGGCGGCCGTCACCGCGCCGGGCCTTACGGTGATGGCGATCATCCTGTTCATGGGCGCGATCTCCGGCGCGCACCTGAACCCGGTCGTGACGATCGCCTTCGGGCTGCGCCGCGACTTCCCGTGGAAGCGCGCGTTCGGGTATGTCCTCGTGCAGCTGATCGGCGCCACCCTCGCGTGCGTTTTCCTGTGGGCCGTGTTCGGCAAGGTGGGCCAGCTCGGCGCGACCGTGCCGGGGCCCGGCGTCGAAGACTGGCAGGCGATGCTGATCGAGCTGGTGCTGACGGCGGGGCTCGTTAGCACGATCCTCGGAACCGCCTCCAGCGCCCAGAACGTCGGCACCTTCTCGGCGCTCGGCGTCGGCGGGTACATCGTGCTCGCCGGCCTGTGGTCGAGCCCGATCAGCGGCGCCTCGATGAATCCCGCGCGCTCGTTCGGCCCGGACCTCGTGCTCGGCGACTTCGCGCACTACTGGGTGTATGTCGTCGGTCCGCTTGCGGGAGCGCTGATCGCCGTCGGCATCGCCTACGTCCTGCGCGGGCCGGGCGGGCGCGATCCCGGTGGGATGGCGGCCGGAAGCGGCCGGCTCGCGGCGCTGGAGCGGACGCCGCCGTGAGCGCGGCGGATGGCAAGCGGACCCCGGGCGCCCGGGGCGCGGGCGGCGAAGGCGAGGCCGCCACGGCCGATGAGAGCGCCGGCGCCGCGGCGGCTGGAGCCGTGACGGCGCCCGCGGCCGGCGCCGAGCCATCCGGATCGCCCGAACATTCGCGCGCGGTGCTGGCCGCGCTGATCGCGGTCGCGGCCGTGGCAAACCTCAACCTGTCGGTGGCCAACGTCGCGCTGCCCGACATCGGCAAGGCGTTCGGCGCCTCCCAGACGGGCCTCGACCTGATCGCCGTCGGCTACTCGCTCGGGCTCGCCGCCTCGGTGCTGTATCTCGGCGCGCTCGGCGACCGCTATGGGCGCAAGATGATGCTGATGTTCGGCACGACGCTCGCGATCCCCGCGGCGCTGCTGGCGGCGCTGGCGCCGTCGATGACCGTGCTGTTCCTCGCGCGGCTGCTGGGTGGGCTGGCGGCCGGCATGGCCTTCCCCACCACGCTCGCGCTGATCACCGCGCTGTGGTCGGGCACGGCGCGCACGCGCTCGATCGCGCTGTGGTCCGGTCTCGGCGGCGCGATCTCCGCGCTCGGGCCGCTGCTGTCGGGCGCGCTGCTCACGCACTTCCACTGGGGGTCGGTGTTCTTCATCACGCTGCCGCTTGCGTTCGTGGCGCTGTACATGGCGTGGCGGTATGTGCCCGCCCACATCAACGAGACCAGCGGCCTGGTGGACAACCTCGGCGGCGTGCTGTCGGTGCTGGCGGTCGCCGGGTTGATCCTCGCGATCAACTTCGCGCCCGTCAAAGGGGAGGGCACGATCGTGCTCGTCACCGCGATCGTGGCGATCGGCGCGGGGGCCGCGTTCGTGCTGCGCCAGCGCCGCGCGCCCGAGCCGCTGTATGACCTGAAAGTGGCCAGCCGGCGCGTCTTCTGGGTGGCGGCGCTGGCGGGGATCATCGTGTTCGGGTCGCTGATGGGCGCGATGTTCGTGGGCCAGCAGTTCCTGCAGAACGTGCTCGGCTACTCGACGCTCGACTCCGGTCTGTCGATCCTGCCGGCAGCGGTGTTCATGGTGCTGATCGCGCCGCACTCGGCCAAGCTCGTCGACACCAGGGGGGCGCGCTTTACGCTGCTTGTCGGGTATGCGTGCTGCATGCTCGGGTTTCTCACGATGCTGCTGTTGTGGAAGCAGGGCATCTCCTACTGGAAGGTGGGGCTCGGCTATGCCTTCGTCGGCGCGGGCGTGGGGTTCGCGGGCACGCCCGCCTCGCACTCGCTGACCGGCTCGGTGCCCGTGTCCCGCGCCGGCATGGCCTCCGGCACCGCCGATCTGCAGCGTGATCTCGGCGGGGCGATCATGCAGTCGATCTTCGGGGCGCTGCTGACGGCGGGGTACGCGGCGGCCGTGGCGACGGCGATCGCCGCCTCACCGGACCGGGCACGCGTGACAACCGAAGTGGAAGGGCAGCTGGAGAAGTCGTTCTCGAGCGCCGCCGACACGGCTTCGCGCTACCCCCAGTACGCCAAAGCGATCGTGGCGGGCGCGCAGCAGTCGTTCGTGAAAGGCGACCAGTGGGCCTACACGGCCGGCATCGTCGCGATCGCGCTGGGCGCGGCACTCGTGTTCTTCATGTTCCCCAAGCGCGATCGCGAGCAGCGGCTGCTGGCCGAATACCAGCGGCTGGACAGCGGCGCGGCATCCTCCAAGGCGCCCGCCGGCGCGCCGGCTTGAGCCAGCGCCGCTTGGCGCTGCGGGCCGGAACCACGCAGGCGGCGATCAGCCGCATCGAGCGTGGGCTCGTCTCTCCCACATACGCCACGTTGCGCGAACTGCTGCTGTCGATGGGTGAGGAACCCGTTCTCAGCGCCCGGCGCCTGCCCACCGATTGGGACCCGGCCCACATGGCAGGCACGCTTGCCCGAACGCCAGAGGAACGCCTGGAACTGGCGCTCTCCTGGAACAAGATGGCTGGAAGGCTGACCGAGGCCGTAGAGAGCAAGTCGATGGCGCGCGGCGCCGAACTCACGAACCCATGTTCAACCGGCGCGCGAGAGCAGTAGCCGGTCGGCACGCGTCCAAACGACAAACGCAGTGGCGGTCGCGACGAGCAGCACCGCCGGCCACGCGCCAACCGCCAGCGCGAGCACGTGCGAGAACACGAGCGCGGCGAAGCCGACGCAGCCGAGCGTCACCGCCGTGCGGGCGCCATGACGCCGCGTCCACATCTGGATGCACCACAGGCCACCGATCGCCAGCACTACGCCGCCGAGCGGTCGCGAGCCGGTGTAGTCGGCGACCGCATACCCGACGATCAGCGACGCGGCGGCGAGTGGGGCTGTGGGTGTGGGGCGCACCGAGGGGCAGCGTAGCGAGCCCGCCGATGCAACGACAATATGAACATATCGTTGGTGAACAAAGCTGACTTTCCAGGCCGAAGCGCCCGCCTGCGCCACACTGTGGGCGATGGACTCGCTGTTCGATCCCGCCGACGCGGACACCGTCCTACCGAGCGCCGCCGACACGGCGCCACTGGCGGCTCGGGTGCGGCCGAGGACGCTCGAGGAGTTCGTCGGCCAGGAGCACCTGCTCGGGCCGGGCTCGGCGCTGCGCACGGCGATCGAGCAGGGACGACCCCACTCGATGATCCTGCATGGGCCTCCCGGCAGCGGCAAGACCACGCTCGCGCGGATCGTCGCCGCGAGCGCCAGCGCGGCGTTCGAGGAGCTGAGCGCGGTCGAGGCGGGACGCGCGGAGGTGCGCGCGGTGCTTGCGCGGGCGCGCGAACGGCGGCGCGGGGAGCGCGAGACGATCTTCTTCCTCGACGAGATCCATCGGTTCAACAAGGCCCAGCAGGACGCGCTGCTGCCGGCGGTGGAGGAAGGGCTGGTGACGCTGATCGGCGCGACCACCGAGAACCCCTCGTTCGAGGTCAACCGCGCGCTGCTCTCGCGCACGCGCCTGTATGAGCTGTCCGAGCTCTCCGAGCAGGACGTGCTCACGCTGCTGCGCCGCGCCTTGGCGCACGGCCAGTGTGGTGAGGCGCAGGTGGACGACGCGGCAATCGAGATGCTTGCGGCCCGTGCGGGAGGAGACGTGCGCACGGCGCTCAGCGCGCTCGAGCTTGCGTGCGACACCGCGACCGATACGGTCACCGTCGAGCACGCCGAAGACGCGCTGCAGCGAAGGATCGTGCACTACGACAAGAAGGCCGACGCGCATTACGACACGATCTCCGCCTGGATCAAGGCGACGCGCGGCTCCGACCCCGACGCCTCGCTGTACTACCTGGCGGTGATGCTGGAGGGCGGCGAGGACCCGCGCTTCATCGCGCGGCGAATGGTGATCCTCGCCAGCGAGGACATCGGCAACGCCGACCCGAACGCGCTCACCGTCGCAACCGGAGCGGCCGCGGCCGTCGAGCACGCAGGGCTGCCCGAGTGCCAGTTCGCGCTCGCCCAGGCCGCGATCTACCTCTCGCTCGCGCCGAAGTCAGACGCCGCCAAGCGTGCGATCGGCGCCGCCCGCGAGTTCGTGCGCGAGCACGGCGCCGCGCCCCCGCCCGTCCAGTTGCGCTCGGGCGGGCGCGGGCAGGGCTATGACTACCCACATGCCCAACCAGGGCATCTCTCCTCCCAGGAGCTTGCGCCCGAGCAGGCGGTGGGCGCGCGCTTCTACACGCCCGACGAAGCCGAGTCGCGACTGGCGGCACGACTGGAGGAGATCCGCCGCGCCCGCGGTCGCGACCAATAGGCGACGCCCGATAATGTCGCTCAGCTCGAAGTCACAGCGGTGGACGATCGCGCGTCTTGCGTTGTCAGAACAAGGACGACATCTTCCTGCTCGTCGTACACATAAAAGATCAGCAGCCATCTCCACGGGCCCAGGACGAAACGAAACGGCTGCCAGCTCCCTTCGAGCTCGCGACCTATGCGAGGAAAGCGCTCGAGTACGCGGAGCGAGCGCTTCACGCGGACCTTGGTGTCCGGCGAAAGGCTGTGCGTGAGGACCAGCCGATCGAGGCTCTCCACCGCGGCGAGGCTCAGCTTGACCTCAGCCACCTACAGGTCGTCCAGGGAAATCGTCCTGCCTTCCCGCGCCTGCTCGAGGCCCAGTCGCGCGTCCTCATAAGCGCCCGGGATCCCGTCCAGCAAGGCTGCGATGCTGCGTGCGTCGGGGTCCGCTTCTTCGATCGCCGTCGACAGCAGGGACCGTGCAAGCGTGCCCTCCTGCACATGCGTGCGCTCGGCCAGCCGCGCCAGCCGCGCGGCGTACTCGGAGCCGAGCGTGAGGTTCAACCGTTGTCCAGAGACGCCCACAGTCAGATACTACTAGACAGATCCGCACGTCTCGTGTAGCCAGGTCCGGTGGTTGTCGCCATGATGGCGAGGCGCGCTCGACCACCGCCCCGCACGCCCCGCAAATCCAAACAATCCATACCGCGTCGCAAACCGCTCGATCGGGTAACCACCGATTCGAGTGTTAGACAGCACGCCCTCGCGCGATCCGCCCGTCGTGCAGACGCACGTCATCCGCTGTGGATGATGCGCGTCGGATCGGGTAGATGGGAATATCTGCACACTTCCCGCAGACCATGACCCCCGGAGGAAAGGCACACATGAGTACAGCGGCACAATCTCGGCCCGCGACACAACCCTCATCTGACGCCTACACCGACGCCGCCGACGTGCTCGTCGTGTTCGGCATCAGCGGCGATCTCGCCAAGGTGATGACCTTCCATTCGCTCTACCGCCTGGAGTACCGCGGCCTGCTCGACTGCCCGATCGTCGGCGTCGCGGCCAACGACTGGAGCGTGGAAGAACTGCAAAAGCACGCGCGCGCCTGCATCGAAGGCTGCGGCGAGAGCATCGACGAGGAGATCTTCAAGCGTTTCGCCGGCAGGCTCTCCTACGTCTCGGGGGACTTCGACGACGACGCGCTCTACGCACGGGTGGGCAGCGCGATCGGCGACGCGCAGAGCCCCGTGTTCTATCTGGAGATCCCGCCCTTCCTGTTCGGCCGGGTCATAAAGGGCCTGGCCGAAGCGGGCACGACCAAGAACGCGCGCGTGGTCGTGGAGAAGCCCTTCGGCCACGACCTTGCCTCCGCGCGCGCGCTGGCCGCTGAAATCCACCAGTACATCGCCGAGCCGCAGCTGTATCGCATCGACCACTTCCTCGGCAAGATGGGCACCGACGAGTTCCTCTATCTGCGCTTCGGCAACACGATGATCGAGCCGATCTGGAACCGCAACCACATCGCATGCGTGCAGATCACGATGGCCGAGAGCTTCGGCGTGGAGGATCGCGGGCACTTCTACGATCCGGTCGGCGCGGTGCGCGACGTGGTCGTCAACCACCTGATGCAGCTGGTGGCCGCCGCCGCGATGGAGGCGCCCGCCGGCAACGACGCCGAAACACTCAAGGACGCCAAGTACGCGGTCTTTCGCTCGACCGAGACCGCCGACCCGCGGCAGTACGTGCGCGGCCAATACGACGGCTATCTGAGCATCGACGGCGTCGCCAAGGATTCGACCACCGAGACCTACGCCGCATTGCAGCTGCACATCGACAACTGGCGCTGGGCGGGCGTGCCGTGGTTCATCCGCACCGGCAAGAAGCTGCCGGTCACGCAAACCGAGCTGCGCGTCGTCTTCAAGCACCCGCCGCGCCTGGGCTTCATGGAGCGCGGCCACCGCCGCCCCGAGCCCGACCAGCTCGTCGTCAAGCTCGACCCCTCGACCGGCACGCGCATGATCCTCGACGCGCACCGCGCCGACAGGGGCGGCCCGCAGGCGATCACGCTCGACATGGAGTTCTCGCAGGAGGGCGGCGAGGCGCCCACGCCTTATGAGGTGCTGTTGCTGGATGCGATGCGGGGCAACGCCATGCGCTTCACCCGCCAGGACTCCGTCGAGGAGACCTGGCGTATCTTCGAACCGCTATTGCAACAGCCGCCGCCTGTACACCCCTACGCACCCGGCACGTGGGGACCCGCCGAGGCAGACAAGCTGGTCGCCGGCTTCGGCGGCTGGCATGGGCCTTGGGTGACGGCGTGACGCGCGGCTCAGGCATAGAGCCTGAAGATAAAGGCGTCGATATCGGTGTCAATTTTCTCTTGACTACTATTGTGGATACAAATAGTAGTCCCTATGGTAGTTGACAGAAAAAGTATATATGTCCCCCCGCGCCCCCCAAACAAAAGCTCGAGCGAGCAAGGCGAAGACCAGGACCACAAAGCCCGCGACCAAGACCAACGGCAGACCAAGCGCCAAGACGCGTGCCCAGCCCGGCGTGGCGGCGCTACCGCGGATGCCCCAGAGCGCGGCAGCGCCCTCGCCGTTTCCCCCGATCGCCGACTACGCGTTCCTCTCGGACTGCCACACCGGCGCCCTGATCGCGCCCGACGGGACGATCGACTGGCTGTGCGTGCCGCGCTTCGACGCGCCCAGCGTGTTCGGCTCGCTGCTTGACCGCCAGGCCGGCGGGTTTCGCTTCGGGCCGTTCGGCATCAACGTGCCGACCGCGCGCATCTACGAGCCCGGAACCAACATCCTGCTCACGACCTGGAAGACGACAACCGGCTGGGTGATTGTGCGCGAGGCGCTGGTGCTGGGGCCAAGGCGCGGCGAGGATCTGATCACGCCGCACACGCGCCCGCCGGCCGACCAGGACGCCGACCACGTGCTCGTGCGCGTCGCGATGTGCCTCGATGGCGAAGTCGAGATGGAGCTGACCTGCGAACCGGTCTTCGACTACGGGCGGGTGCCCGCCGAGTGGACCGTCAGCGAGGAGGGGTGTCGAGCCGACTCGAGCGGCGCGGGGCAGACGATCAGGCTGCAAACCGACATGGCCGTCGGCGTCGAGGGCGACTGGGTGAGGGCGCGACACGTGCTGGGACAGGGAGAGCAGATCTACTGCTCGCTCTCCTGGGCGGAGGAGCTTGCGGCGCCGCAGGACATCGACGACGCAAACGCGCGCCTGGCCAACACCGCCAAGTTCTGGCGCGACTGGCTGGGCCGCGCGCGCATACCCGACCACCGCTGGCGCGACCCGATCCAGCGCTCGGCGCTCACCATCAAGGGCCTCACCTACATGCCGACCGGGGCAACCGTGGCGGCGCTCACGACCTCGCTGCCCGAGACGCCGGGGGGCGAGCGCAACTGGGACTACCGCTACACCTGGCTGCGCGACTCCACCTTCACCCTGCAGGCCCTGCACTACCTCAACCTCGACTGGGAGGCGGAGGAGTTCATGCAGTTCGTGGCCGATCTTCAGCCCAACAAGGATGGGGCGCTTCAGATCATGTACGGGATCGACGGCCGGCGCGACCTCACCGAGACCACGCGCGAGGACCTCTCCGGCTATGCCGGCGCGGCCCCTGTGCGGATCGGCAACGGCGCCTACGACCAGCGCCAGAACGACGTGTTCGGCGCGGCGCTCGACTCGATCCTGCTGCACACGCGGCGCTCGGAACGATTGCCGCGCCGGCTGTGGCCGATCGTGCAGGCCCAGGCCGAGTGTGCCACGAAGGTGTGGCGCAAGCCCGACCAGGGCATCTGGGAGGCGCGCGGCAAGCCCCAGCACTACGTCTCCTCGAAGCTGATGTGCTGGGTGGCGATGGACCGCGCCTCGCGCCTGGCGGAGATGCGCGGCAGCGCCAAGCTCAAGGAAACCTGGCACGCGACCGCCGAGGAGATCAAGGCCGACATCCTCGCCCACGGGCTCACCAAGGACGGCGTGCTGCGCCAGCACTACGACACCGACGCGCTCGACGCCTCCAACCTGCTGGCCGCGATCTTCGGGTTTTTGCCGGGCGACGACGAGCGCATGCGCGCGAGCGTGCTGGCGATCGCCGAAGACTTGACGGAGGACGGCTTCGTGCTGCGCTACCGCACCGAGCAGACCGACGACGGCATGTCGGGCAAGGAGGGGAGCTTCTTGATCTGCTCCTTCTGGCTGGTGTCGGGGCTCGCGGTCGTCGGCGAGCAGCAGCGCGCCCGGGATCTGATGGAAAAGCTGCTGAAAGTGGCCTCGCCACTGGGACTTTACGCCGAGGAGTTCGACACCGCCACCGGGCGCCACCTCGGCAACTTCCCGCAAGCCTTCTCTCACCTCGCCCTGATCGAGGCGGCGGCGCGCATCATCCTCGTCGAGCGCCTCGCGGAGATCTCGTGAACCCCGCGCTGACGGCGATGGCGAACGCTTTGCGCGTCGGCGATCGCCTTCTGGAGCGCCTGTGAGAAAGGTCGTCATCGTCGGCGGCGGCTTTGGCGGGCTGACAGCCGCGCGCAAGCTGCGCGGGGCCGACGTGGAGGTGACGCTCGTCGACAAGGTGCACCATCACCTGTTCCAGCCGCTGCTCTACCAGGTGGCTTGCGGATCGCTCTCCACCGGCGAGTGCGCCTCTCCCATCAGGGCTGGGCTCAAGCGCAGCTCCAACGCGACCGTCTTGATGGCGGAGGCGACGGGGGTCGACGTCGAGCGCCGGCGACTGCTGCTCGACCGCGGCGAGGCGCTCGACTACGACTCGCTGATCGTGTCCTGCGGCGCGGAGACTTCTTACTTCGGCAAAGAGGATTGGCAGGACGCCTCCTACGGCATGAAGACGCTGTCGGACGCGGTCGAGCTGCGCAACCGCATCTATGGCGCTTTCGAGGAGGCCGAGCGCTGTGCGGACCCGGTGGAGCGCGCCAGGTGGATGACGTTCGTCGTGATCGGGGGCGGACCCACCGGCGTGGAGATCGCCGGCGAGCTTTCGATCATCGCCGCGCACACCATGAAGCGGCAGTTCACTCGTATCCAACCGAGCGAGGCGAAAGTGATACTGCTCGACGCCGGGGAGCGTGTGGCGGCCTCCTTCAGCGAGAAGCTGTCGGGCAAGGTCGCCAAGGAGCTGACCTCGCTTGGCGTGAAGGTGCACGTCGGCGCGCGCGTGACGGACATCGACGCGCGCGGGGTCACCGCCTCGATCGGTGGGAGCGACACTCGCTTGGAGGCGCGGACGGTGATCTGGGCCGCCGGGGTTCAGCCCGTGCCGTTCGTCAAGGCGCTGGTCGAGGCGACCGGCGCTGCCACCGACCGGGCCGGGCGCATTGAAATCGAAGACGATTTGACCGTGCCGGGGCACCCGGAGATATCGGCGATCGGCGACATCGCCTCGCTGGCCGGGCCGGGCGACCGGCCGCTGCCGGGACTTGCGACGGTCGCGATCCAGCAGGGGCGCCACGTCGCCAGGGGCCTCGCCGCCGGTTCCCCCGGCGCGAACGCACCCTTTCGCTACCTCGACAAGGGGGCGCTGGCGGTCGTCGGGCGCGGCAAGGCGATATGTGAGATTCGCGGCCTGGAATTCTCTGGGCGGCCCGCGTTTACCCTGTATCTGACAGTGCACATGTACTACCTCAGCGGCGGCGGGCAGGGGCGGCGGGCGAAGGTGTTGCTCGACTGGATCAGCGCGCGCCTGGGGCGGCCGCAGAATCCCGTCATCAACGGCGATCTGAGCTCGGTCGAGCGGTTGCCGCGCGGGGCGCGACTGTAGGTGTGCGCTCGCCCCAAAACCGAGTGGAGGGGCGGCTCGGCGCACGCCAGCCGGCCGGAGCGGTGTGGAGCGGATCGCGGCGGACCGGCCCGAAGTTCGTGAAGGCGCTCGATCCCCGGTTGCTGCGCTATGCGCGCGCCACCCGCACATTTCTGGTTCTGTCGGTGCTGCTCGGCTCGCTGCGCGCGCTGCTGATCGTCGCGCAGGCATGGCTGCTGGTCGACGTGGTGGTGGGTGCGTTCTCCGACGGGGAGGGGCTGGCGCAACTGCGCGCGCCCCTGATCGGGTTGCTGTGCGTGGTAGTCGCACGCTCGCTGGTGGCGTGGGCGGCGGAGCTGGCCGCGGCCAGCTGCTCGGCGCAGGCGAAGTCGCAGTTGCGCGGCGCTCTGCTCGAGCGTGCCTCGCAGCTCGGCCTCGACAGCTCGCGCGGACAGCGCACCGGCGAGCTGACGGTACTGGCCACGCGCGGAATGGATGCGCTTGACGCATACTTCTCGCTGTATCTGCCACAGGTGCTGCTTGCCGCGATCGTGCCGCTCGTGGTGCTCGCCGCGATCCTCTCGCGCGACTGGGTGTCGGCCGCCATCGTCGCCTTCACGATCCCCCTGATTCCCCTGTTCATGGCGCTCGTCGGGGCGGCAACACGCGAGAAGATGGACCTGCAATTGCGCACGATGCAGCGCCTTGCCGGCCACTTCCTCGATGTCGTCGCGGGCCTACCGACCCTGAAGGTGTTTGGCCGCGCCAAGGCGCAGGCGCAGAGCATTCGCACGATCTCCGAGCGCTATCGCGAAGCGACGATGTCGACGCTGCGCGTGACGTTTCTCTCCTCGCTGATCCTGGAGCTCCTCGCCACGATTTCGGTGGCACTCGTGGCGGTGGCGATCGGGTTGCGCCTGATGGGCGGCGAGCTGAGCCTGCGCACCGGCCTGTTCGCGCTCGTGCTCGCGCCGGAGGCCTACCTGCCGCTGCGCCAGCTTGGCGCCAACTACCACGCGAGCGCGGAGGGAGTGGCGGCGGCCGAGCAGGCATTCGCGGTAATCGAAGCACCGTTGCCGGCCCGTGGCACCGATCGGGAGGTGCCCGACATGATGACAGCGGAGATCGAGGTGCGGGAGTTGAGCGTCTGCTACCCGGGCCGCACCGAGCCCGCGCTGAGCGAGTTCTCGCTTACCGTCGAGCCTGGGGAGCTGCTGGCGCTGGCCGGGCCGAGCGGTGCTGGCAAGTCGACGCTGCTCGCCGTGCTGCTTGGGTTTCTCGCACCCCAAGCGGGGGAGGTGCGCATCGGGGAGCACGACCTCGCCGCCCTGCACCCCGACGCGTGGCGCGCGCAGTTGGCGTGGGTGCCACAGCGGCCATACCTGTTTGCGAGCACGATCGCGGAGAACGTGCTTCTCGGCCGCCCGCACGCGAGCGAGCGGGAGCTGCGCGCGGCCGTGTCGGCGGCCGGGCTGGACGATGTCATTGAGCGTCTGCCCGAGGGTCTTGACACGATGCTCGGCGAGCGCGGCGCGGGACTGTCGGCCGGCGAGCGCCAGCGCGTGGCACTCGCCCGCGCGTTCCTGCGTGACGCTCCGCTACTGCTGCTCGACGAGCCAACCGCCAACCTCGACGGCGAAACCGAGCGGCACGTGCTGGAGGCGGTCGAGCGACTCGCGCGCGGGCGCACCGCGATCCTTGTGGCGCACCGAGCAGCCCTGCTCCAGATGGCCGACCGCGTGGTCGATCTCGCCGCGCCAATCTCGATCGCGGCCGCCGGCCCCACCCGCCTCGACACCGCGCGGGTGCCAGTGTGAGCGCGCGGGCGACACCGGCCGGATCGCCCGCGGCCGCACCACACGAGGCGCCGCTGCGCCGGACGCTCGCGTTCGCACGCCCCGCGGCCGGCAGGCTTGCGCTCGCGACGCTGCTCGGCGCCGGCTCGATCGCCGCCGCAATCGGGCTGATCGCGACATCGGCGTGGTTGATATCGCGCTCCTCGCAGCGCCCGCCGGAGTCGGTTGTGGCGGTGGCGATCGTCGGGGTGCAGTTCTTTGCGCTCTCGCGAGGGCTGTGTCGCTACTTCGAACGACTGGTTGGCCACGACGCGGCCCTGCGCGTGCTGTCGAGCCTGCGCGCGAGGGTGTATGTGAGACTGGAGGCACTCGCCCCGCTTGGCCTGCCCGCGTTTCGCTCCGGCGAGCTGCTGTCGCGGCTCGTGCAGGACGTGGACTCGCTGCAGGACGTGCTGCTGCGCGTCGTGCCGCCGTTTGCGATCGCGCTGCTCGTCGGCGCGGGCACGGTCGCGCTGGTGTGGAGCATGCTGCCCGCGGCGGCGCTGATCCTGCTCGTTGCATTGCTACTCGCGGGCGTGCTCGTGCCGTGGACGGCAGGCACGCTGGCCGCGCGCGGCGAGGCGATGCAGGCACGGGCGCGCGGCGAGCTGAGCGCGTCGGTGGTGGACCTGATCGAGGGCGCACCGGAGCTCGTGGCCTACGGCGCCGCGGAGGAGCAGCTGCGGCGCACACTGCTCGCCGACGCGGAGCTGACGCGCATCGCGCGCGCGGGCGCACGCACGGCCGGGATCGGACAGGGACTCACGACGCTGTGCTCGGGCCTTGCGATGTGGGGGGCGCTGCTGGTCGGCGTCAGCGCGGTGCGCGCAGGCCGCATGGACGGCGTGCTGCTGGCGGGCATCGCGCTGATACCGCTCGTCGCCTTCGAGCTCGTCAGCGGGCTGCCGGGCGCCACGCAAACGCTGCAGCGCGTGCGCCAGGCGGCCGCGCGTGTGCAGGAAGTGCTCGATGCCCCGGCGCCCGTGGCAGAGCCGAGGCATTTGCTGTCGCTTGAGACTTCACACACCACACAAGCGCACACAATTCGCGTGAACGGTCTGGGCTGCTCCTACCCGCGCGCACGCAACGCGGCGCTTGCCGACGTAAACCTCGCGCTCTCGCCGGGCCGGTGCGTGGCGCTGGTGGGCGAAAGCGGTGCGGGCAAGTCGACGCTCGCCGGCGTGCTGCTCCGCTTCCTGCCCTACGAGCACGGGTCGGTCACGCTCGACGGGATCGAGCTGGAGCGCCTCGACGGCGACGAGGTCAGGCGCACGGTGGGACTGCTCGGCCAGGACGCCCATGTGTTTGACAGCACGATCGAGGAGAACCTGCGCATCGCCAAGCGCGCGGCCAGCGAGGCGGAGTTGCGCGAGGCGCTCGCGCGGGCGCGGCTGCTCGACTGGGTGGATGGGCTGCCCGAGGGCCTTGCCACCGAGGTCGGCGAGCGTGGGCAGCGGATGTCCGGGGGGCAGCGCCAGCGCCTCGCGCTCGCCCGCGTGCTGCTGGCCGACTTCCCGATCCTGATTCTGGACGAGCCCGGCGAGCACCTGGACACGGCCACCGCCGACGCCCTCCTTGCCGACCTGCTCGACGCGACGCGCAAGCGCACAACGCTGCTGATCACGCACCGCCTGGTCGGCCTGGACCAGGTGGACGAAGTGCTCGTGCTGGAGGCCGGCCGGATCGTCGAACGCGGCACACACGCGCAATTGCTCGCACGTTGCGGGCGCTACGCGGAATGGTTCCGCCGCGAGATGGGTAATGGTGTCCGAGGATGAGGAACGACCCCGCTCGCCCCGATGACGGACGATCTCGCCCGCGCCATGACGAACGACGGCGCTCGCCGACGATAGAGGATCTCGCCCGCCGATGACGAACGACCTCGCCCGCTGGCAGTTCGCGACGACCAGCATCTACCACTTCCTGTTCGTGCCGGTCACGATCGGGCTGGCGTGTCTGGTGGCCGTGCTGCAGACCGCCTGGTATCGCAACGGCAAGGACGAATACCGGCGCCTGACGCGCTTCTTCGGCACGCTGCTTTTGATCAACGTCGCCATCGGCGTCGTGACGGGCCTCGTGCAGGAGTTCGAGTTCGGCATGAACTGGTCGGTGTACTCGCGCTACGTGGGCGACGTGTTCGGTGGGCCGCTGGCGATGGAGGGGCTGGCGGCGTTCTTCCTGGAGTCCACCTTCCTCGGGCTGTGGCTGTTCGGCTGGGACCGCCTGTCCAAGCGCATCCACCTGGCGTGCATCTGGATCGTGGCGTTCGCGACGATGCTCTCCGCGCTGTTCATCATGGCCGCCAACTCGTGGATGCAGCACCCGGTTGGGTACAAGATGGTCAAAGGCCAGCCGCAGCTCGACAACATCGGCGCGCTGTTCACCAACCCGACGTTCCTGTGGGGGTATGTGCACGTGCTGCTCGCGGCGCTCATCACCGGCGCGCTGATCATGCTCGCGGTGTCGGCCTGGTACCTGCGCAAGCTCGACGGGAGCGGCGAGACAGTTCACGACGCCCAACCCGCCGAGGTGCCCGACGGGGACGGCGACGTGCACGCCTTCAGGCACGCCGCCGGGCTGTCGCTGGCGGTGCTGATCCCCTCGATCGTGCTCACGCTGTTCGTCGGCAGCGAGCTGGGGGTCGTGGAGACCAAGTACCAGCCGATGAAGATCGCCGCCGCCGAGGGCCAGTGGAACACCTGCCAGCCGTGCTCTTTTTCACTGTTTCAGATCGGCGGCGGCAAAGACGACAAGACGCCATCGCAGATCATCGAAGTGCCGCACGTGCTTTCGCTGCTTGCCACGAACTCCTGGAACGGGAGGGTGGTAGGGCTCAACCAGCTGCAGGCCGAATACGAAAAGCGCTACGGCCCCGGCAACTACGTGCCCGACGTGTTCATCCAGTACTGGTCGATGCGCATCATGGCCTACCTGGCGGCGCTCGTGCTGCTGCTGGCGCTGTGGGGCGCGTGGTTGCTCAATCGCGGCAGGCTGGAGGGGTCGAAGTGGTTTTTGCGACTGTCGATCTGGGCGGTGGTGACGCCATTTGCGATGAACACCGCCGGCTGGCTGCTCACCGAGAGCGGGCGACAGCCCTGGATCGTGCAGGGGCTGATGAAGACCGTGAACGCAAACTCCCCCTCGGTCAGCGCAACCGACATCTGGATCAGCCTGGTTGTGTTCGTGGCGCTGTACCTCGCGCTCGGCGCGGCCGACCTGGTGCTGATGCTGCGCTACGCGCGCAAGGGGCTCGGCCACGAGCAGGAGCACTCACAGGACACCACACAGGGCGCCGGCGGCGGCGCGAAGGCGATCCCGGCGCTCACCTACTGACATGCACCTTCACACCGTCTGGTTCATCGTGCTCGCGATCCTCTGGGTCGGGTTCTTCGTGCTGGAGGGCTTCGATTTCGGCGTCGGCATGCTGCACACGATCGTCGGCAAGAGCGAAACCGGCATGCGCGTCGCGCTGAACGCGATCGGTCCGTTCTGGGACGGCAACGAGGTGTGGCTGATCGTCGCGGGCGCCGGCACCTTCGCCGCCTTCCCCGGCTGGTACGCGACGATGTTCTCGGCGCTGTACCTGGCGCTGCTGCTGGTGCTGGTCGCGCTGATCGCGCGCGGGGTCGCGTTCGAGTGGGGCCGCAAGAGCGAGAACCCGCGCTGGCGCGCGACGTGGACGTGGTCGACGACCCTCGGCAGCCTGCTCGTGCCGCTGCTGATCGGGGTCGGCCTCGGCGACCTGCTGAACGGGCTGCCGATCGACTCCGCACACGAATACACGGGCAGCTTCTTCGACCTGCTCACCCCCTACGGCCTGTGGACGGGCATAACACTCGTGGGACTGTGCCTGCTGCACGGCGCGACGTTCCTGATGCTCAAGACAACCGACGACGTGCGCGCCCGCGCGCAGGCCGCCGCGCGCCGCCTCGGCTGGGTGGCGATCGCGCTCGTGCTCGGGTTCGTGATCTGGACACGCGCGATCGGCTCGACCCAGGTGCCCGGCCCCGTCGAAGTGCTGGCGATAGTGGCGGTCGTCTTCGCCGCGCGCCTGACTTCCGCCAAGTCCAGCGACGGCTGGGCGTTCGCGGCCTCCGCGACGGCGATCGCCTCGGTTGTGGGGTCGATCTTCATCGACCTGTATCCGAACGTGATGGTTTCGAGCACGAGCGCCGCGTATAACCTGACGGTCAACAACTCCGCCTCGGGCTCCTACGCGCTGACGGTGATGAGCATCGTCACGGTCATCTTCTTCCCGGTCGTGCTGCTGTATCAGGGCTGGTCCTTCCACGTGTTCCGCGCACGCGTGCAGGCGCCGCCGGAGGCGGGCTAGCCACAGCTCGCGGGGGACCCGCGACGCCCCTCGGACACGGTCCTCTTGACGGACGCGAGCTACTCCCCGTCGGGCCAGAGCGCCTCGCCCATCACGCCGTCGCTCTCCGCGGGCTTGGGGCCGCCGACCGCGACGAGCTCGAGCCCATCCGGCCCCGATTCGAACGCGCGCACCACCTCGGGGGCCACGCGCACGACGTCCCACTGGCGCAGCTCGTGAACCTCGCCGTCGAGCAGGATCCGCCCCGAGCCTGAGACGACGACATATGCCTCCTCCTGCTCGCGATGGCTGTGAGCCGTCGGGCTGCGCAGGTTCGGCGCGTAGCGGAAGAGGCTGACGCCGAGATCGCGCGACTCGAGATGTTTGCGTCCGAAGCGACCTTCGATACCGGGAGCCCGCTCGCCCACGACATCCTCGAGCTCCAACAGGTTCACGGTGGCATAACGGGACATGGCGTCTCCTCCTTGGGGGGTCGAACGATGGTTGCCGCCTCACCATAGCCACTGGATCGAGCCGGACATCGCGCCTTGCACTCCGGGTATCGGGCCATGCGGGGCGACCGACCGCCGAGCCGAAGCCGGTTTCGCCCCATGCCCACCGGGCATAGCTGAGCGGATGCGTCTCGACGAGTCTGTAGCGTCCTTCGGCATGGACGAACCCAGCGATGCGATCGTGCAGGCGAGGGAGCTGTGTCGCCGCTACGGCGAGGGCGAGGCGGCGGTCGATGCTCTCTCCGGCGTGAGCGTGGACTTCCCGACCGGGCGCTTCGCGGCGATCATGGGGCCGTCGGGGTCGGGCAAGTCGACGCTCATGCACCTGCTCGCCGGCCTGGACCGACCCACCTCCGGCACGGTCACGCTGGACGGTGTGGAGCTCGGCGGGCTCGACGACAGCGCGCTCACGCAGCTGCGCCGCGACCGCGTGGGCTTCATCTTCCAGACGTTCAACCTGCTGCCGGTGCTGAGCGCGGAGGAGAACATCCTGCTGCCGCTCTCGATCGCCGGCCGCGAGGTCGATCGCGAGTGGTTTGACCGGCTGGTGGACACCGTCGGCATCCGCGACCGCCTCTCCCACCGGCCGGCCGAGCTCTCCGGCGGCCAGCAGCAGCGCGTGGCGGTGGCACGGGCGCTGATCTCGCGGCCGGCTGTCGTGTTCGCCGACGAGCCGTCGGGCAACCTCGACTCCAAAGCCTCGGGCGACGTGCTCGCGCTGCTGCGCCACGCCGTCGACGACTTCTCCCAGACGGTCGTGATGGTGACCCACGACGCGCACGCCGCCTCGTTCGCCGACCGGCTGCTGGTGCTGGCGGACGGGCGGATCGTGCACGACGGGCAGGCGACGAGCGCCGAGCAGGCGCTGGATCTGATGAAGGCCGTCGGCTGATGGCCAAGCTCATCCTGCGCGGGTTCGCCCAGCGCAAGGTGCGCGCGCTCTTGACCGGCATCGCGATCGCGCTCGGTGTGGCGCTGATGGCCGGCACGTACATCCTCACCGACACGATCAACCACGCGTTCGGCGAAGTCTTCGCGAGCTCCTACAGGAACAAGGCGGTCGTCGTCACCGAGCGCGAAGCGCTCGGGCGCGGCACGCGCTCGCAGGCCTCCCAGATCGGCGAAGCCACGCTCGCGCGCGTGCGCGCCGTTCCCGGCGTGGCGGCGGCCTCCGGCGACATCTCGACCACGGCGACGCTGCTCACGACGGCCGGCAGACGGCTCACCACGGGTAGCGCGCCGTCGCTGGTGAGCGCACTGCAGCCGCCGCGCTTCGAGTCCTTCAGCGCCGCCGAGGGCCATCTGCCGCGCGCGGCCGAGGAGGTCGCGCTCGACCAGGCGACGGTCGCGCGCGAGCACCTGCGGCTCGGGCAGCGGATCGTGATCGCCGGCCGGGCGCCGGCGCGGACCTACGTGCTCGCCGGGATCGCGAAGTTCGCCGGCAGCGAATCGTTCGGGGGCACGAGCGTCGCGCTGCTGCTGCCCGCTCAGGCGCAGTACGTCGCTAACAAGCGGGGCCAGTACGACAGCATCAACGTTGCCGCGAGCTCGGGCGTCACGCCGCAGGAACTGGCCGGGCGCGTGCGCGCGGCGCTGCCGAGCAGCCTGACGGTGCGCACCGGTGCCCAGGAAGCCGCCAATCAGACCGCGGAACTGGAAGAAGACCTGGGCTTTCTGCGCACGTTCCTGCTGATCTTCGCCTACGTCGCGCTGGTCGTCGGCGCGTTCATCATCTTCAACACCTTCTCGATCACCGTCACCCAGCGCACGCGCGAGTTCGGGTTGCTGCGCACGCTCGGCGCCTCGCGCGCGCAACTGATGCGCGCGGTCGTCGCGGAAGGCCTGATGCTCGGCGTCGGCGGCGCCGTGCTCGGGCTGCTCGGCGGCGTCGCGCTCGCCCCGGCGCTCGACGGGCTGTTCAAGTCCTTCGGCGCGGACCTGCCCGACAACGGCACGGTGCTGGAGACGCGCACGGTGGTCGTGTCGCTCGCGGTCGGCATCGTCGTGACGGTGATCGCCGGGTTGTTCCCGGCGATGCGCGCGACGCGCGTGCCGCCGATCGCGGCGATGCGCGAGGGCGTGCAGATCCCGCCCCGCCCGCTGCCGACGCGCCGCATGCTGGTCATGCGCTTCGTGCTTGGGCTGGTCTTCATCTTCGCTCTGGGAGCGGTGATCGGGCACGGGTTCGGGCTGCTGCTGATAATCCTCTGGACGGCGCGCGCGATCAGGCTGTGGGTCAGGCTGCGCCGCGACGGCGAGCGCCCGGCGCGCCACTACCGCGTGATCCCCGCGCTCGGGCGGACGCTCGGGCTTGCCGTCAGCTGGCGCGGGATCATGGGACGCCTGGCGAGCGAGAACTCGGTGCGCCAGCCGGGGCGCACGCTCGTGACCGCGCTCGCGCTCACCGTCGGGCTCGGCCTGGTCGCCTTCATCTCGGTGCTCGCGGCGGGGACGAAGGCGACGATCGACGACGCCGTCCACCGCTCCTTCGCCGGCAACCTGATCGTCCAGAACTCGCAGAGCGGGCTGGGCGTCCCAGGGGCGATAGCGCCGGCCGTCAGAGCCGTGCCCGGGGTCGGCGCGGTCACGGCGGTCGCGTTCACGAAGGGCACGGTGCGCGACCTCGCAAAGACGGGCGCGCCCACGATCGAAGAAGCCGGACGTCTGACCGCGATCGAACCCGAATCGTTTGTGCGCATGTACAAGGTGCAATGGGAACACGGCTCGGCGGCTACGCTGGCGGCGCTTGGCGAAAGCGGCACGGTCGTCTCCGCGAAGTTCGCGCGCGCACACAAACTGCAGGTGGGCCAGCGGCTGCGCGTGCTGACGCCCGCGAGCCGCGAGGTGACGCTCACGGTGCTCGGGGTCGTCTCCGAAGAAGTGCTCGGGCTGATGTCCAACCTGACGATCTCGCGCTCGCTGGCGCGCACCGCGTTCGGGCAGCGCGAAGACGGCGTCGACTTCGTCGCCTACGCGCCCGGCGCCAACCAGGCGCGCACGCTGGCCGGCATCGACGCGCTGTTGCGCCGCAGCTTCCCGCAGACCCACGCGCAGACCGCCGCGCAGTACACCGCCGAACAGGGCAAAAGCGTGAACCAGTTCCTGCTGCTCGTGTACGTGCTGCTGGCGCTGTCGGTGATCGTGTCGCTGTTTGGCATCGTCAACACGCTGATCCTCTCGATCTACGAGCGCACCCACGAGCTCGGCATGATGCGCGCGATCGGCACCTCGCGCCGGCAGATCCGCCAGCTGATCCGCTACGAGTCCGTTATCACCTCCCTGATCGGCGGCGTTCTCGGACTTGCGATCGGCCTCCTTGGCGCGATTCTCGTGACGACGCTCGCGCTCTCGGGCTCGGGGTATGTGCTCTCGATACCGGTACTCACGCTCGTCGCGCTGCTGGCGATAGCGGCCATCGCCGGAGTGCTCGCGGCGCAGATCCCGGCGCGGCGCGCGGCGCAGCTCGACGTGCTGGCGGCGCTCGTGAGCGAGTAGCCGCGGGCCGCTGTTCGTGCTGTGCGGGTTGGCACATGTGCCGACCCGGGGAGTCGCACATGTGCGACTCCCTCCGACCCCCGCATGCGGGGGTCGGCCTGCCGGCACATGTGCCGGCAGGGTCCTTGACACATGTGTCAAGGACATCCCGAATGTGTGACTACTCCTCGACCAGACGGCGATGGACCGCCCAGCGGGTCAGCTCGTGGCGGCTGGAGAGCTGCAGCTTGCGCAGCACCGCGGAGACGTGCGCCTCGACCGTCTTTGCGGAGATGCCGAGCTGCAATGCGATCTCCTTGTACATGTACCCGCGTGCGATGTGCTGCATCACCTCGCGCTCGCGCGGCGTCAGCAGGTCGAGCTCGGGGTCGATCTGCGCGGCCGGTATCTCGCCCGCGAACGCGTCCAGCGCGAAGCCCGCCAGTCGAGGGGAGAACACGGCGTCGCCCGCGTGCACCCGGCAGACCGCGTCGGCCAGCTCGGGGCCGGAGATCGTCTTTGTCACATACCCACGCGCGCCCGCGCGGATTAGCGCGATCACGTCTTCGGCGGCATCGCTGACCGAGAGGGCGAGAAAGCGAGTGTCGGGGCAGGTGTCGCTCACGCGGCGAATCGCCTCGACCCCGCCGCCGCCCGGCATGTGCACATCGAGCAACACGACATCAGGGTGAAGCGCTTCGATCGCGCGCACCGCATCCTCGACGCCGGCGCTGTCGGCGACCACCTCGACGCGCGCGCCGAGGCTCGCGCGCACGCCGGCGCGAAACAGGTCGTGATCGTCGACGATCACGACGCGGGGCGGCGCTCCGGTTCTCATGACTGTGCCCAT
This sequence comes from uncultured Solirubrobacterales bacterium, assembly GCA_963831995.1. GTDB lineage: Bacteria > Actinomycetota > Thermoleophilia > Solirubrobacterales > Solirubrobacteraceae > Palsa-744. The sequence continues at coordinate 881,955 of CAWHSI010000005.1, forward strand.
TTCACTGTTTCGCCACACCCCCGGCCCGCTCGGCTCACGACTCGCATTTTCCTACTCGCCGCTCGCCCTCGATCGCGATCTCCACCTCGGTGCCCCCGCCCGGCAGCGAGCGCAGCGCGGCGCTGCCGCCCGCGCGGCGCATGCGTCCGAGGATCGACTCGCGCACACCCCGCCGTCCCGGCGGCACGGCCTGCGGATCGAAGCCCGCGCCGCGGTCGCGCACGAACACGCGCACGCGCGCGGGCGAAAGCTCGCCATACACGCTGACAGGCGCGTCGCCGGCGAACTTGGCGGCGTTGAGCATCGCCTCGCGGGCGGCGGCGAGAACCGCGAGCGTGCGCTCCTGCAGTGAGCAGTCGCCAACCGTGACGACCTCGATCTGGCCACCCACCGCCGCCTCCACCTCGGCGGCCGCGGCATCGAGGGCGCTCGCGAGCGTCTCGCCCGCCTCGCGCTGCTCCGCGCCGGCCAGCCAGCCGCGCAACTCGCGCTCCTGGCGGCGGGCCAGCGCCGATACCTGCCGCGGGTCCTGCGCGCTCTGCTGGATCAGCGCGAGCGTTTGCAGCACCGAGTCGTGCAGGTGAGCGCCCACGTCGGCGCGCTCCTGCGAGCGAATCCGCTCGGTGCGCTCGGCCGCGAGGCTGCGCGCCAACCGTCGCCACGAGGGAGCGAAGATCAGGGCGAGCGCAACCAGCGCCGCGAGCGCCGCCAGCAGCGCCTCGCCCGCGGGCCGCAGCGCGCCGTTGGCCCACAGGAAGGCAAACCCGGCGGCAAGCACCAGCGCCACGCCGAGCCCGCCGCCGCTGACCTCGGGGCGGCCCAGCGTGCGCACGCGGACGGTCGGCTCCCGCCAGTGTTCGGCCGGTTGGCGCACTCGCGGGGACGGCGCAGGCGGGCGATGGGCCGCCCAGCCGCGCCTGCGTCCAGGCGAGGCGGCGGGCGCGCGCCAGATCAGCAGCGCCCCGAGCGCCGCCACCGCAAGCGGCCACACGACCGCATCGCCGGGCCAGGGCCCCGCCGCGCGCACGAACAGCAGCCCGCTGAGCACCAGCAGTGCGGTGCCGATCGCGATCCTACGACCGCCGCGCAGCGGCTTGCCGGAGTGGGACATGCGCCTTCATGTTCTCAGCCGCGGCCGCCGCGGCGGCTGGCCAGGCCGCTGGCGAGCAACACCGCCCCCAGCGCGCCGAGCAGCACCGGTGCGGTGTAGGCGAAGCGCAGGTCGATCGCGCCATTTGCGTCGAGCACGAGCAGCACACCCACGGCGAGCACCGCGATGCCCGTGCACAGCATCGCAGTGCTTGGCGGGCGTCTCATCGGCTTGATCCGCTCGCGCGGGTCGTGGACGCCGCGGCCGGCAGGCAGGCTTCGTTGCTGCCGAGCGCCGCGCGGTGAGAGCGAGCGCCAAACCAACCGCCTTCGCCCCAGCCGCCCCAACCGCGCCAACCGTGTTCGATGGGGTGGTCGGCGAGGAGCAGCGCGCCGAGCCCGACATCGCCTTCCACGAGCAGCCTCGGGGTGCCCGTCGGCGCGATCGGGCGTTGCGACCATTTCATGTCGAGGCCCGCGTCGCGAAGTTCAAGTGCACCCACATACCCGCCGCCGATGCTCGCGCTGCTCGCCACGCACACGTTCCTCGGCACCAGCACAACCGCCTGGCCGACGCCGAGTCGCAGGCGCAGCCTGGTCGTGCCCGCGGGAAAGCGCACGTTGCGCAAGTCGACTTCGAGCCGGCCCGCGCCCAGCTCATAGCCGGAGCGAACCTGCGCGAGCGTTTGCGGACGATAGGAGCGTTCGCCGATGCCGCCGTGCAGGTCCACGTGGGCGGCCGCGATCGTGGCGGCGCCCAGCGCGAACGCGGCGACCGGCAGCACCAGCCAGCGAGCCCAGCCCGCGTACGCCCCCCACACCAGCAGCGCGCCGAGCGCAACCACCGCCCACGCCGCCAGCCGCAGATCGATGCCCGCAAGCCAGCCGCCCGCGAGCGCAAGCCCCGCCATCCACGCCAGCACCGCCGTCGCGAGCGCCACGCAGCGCAACAGCCGGCGATCCGCGCTCGTGCGCCCCCCCTCATCGGCGGGCTCTCGCAAATGGCGCCAGAGCAGCACCGCAAGCGCGCCCACGAGCACGAGTGATCCGAGTCCGATGCCGAGCCCCCACGCGCCGCGGTGGGAACCGCCGCCGATCGCGGCGAGGGCTATCCATGCGGCGAGCACGATCGCGACCGCGCCGAGCACTGTGCGCCAGGAGGAGCGGCTCAGGTAGATCGGCGCGTGCGCCGCCCCCTCTTCGGCCACCAGCAGCAAGATCGCCAAGTACAGCACGATGCCGATCCCCGAGAAGATCGCAAGCCCGACGAAGGCGATGCGAAACAGGATCGGATCGACGCCGAAGTGCGCGCCCAGGCCGCTGCAGACGCCGCCGATCAGACGCCCGCGTCGCGTGCGCAGAAAGCGGGGACGCCGGGCAGGCTCCGGCTCAGGCGTCGACATCGGCCGGCCCTCCGGCGAGTGGCCGACCGGTGTTCGGCTGGAACAGGGGGATCTTCTTCAGCATGCTCACAGTGTCGAGCCGCAGGGCCACACGCGCAATTGGGGATACCCCTTACTTGGAGTCTGTCCGAAAACTCGTGCACGCGTCTGGCGGGCACCTGGCGCGGCGTGCCGCGTTGTCCTCGAGCAGCCCGTTCTCAACCAGCCAGCCAGCGACTGCATACGCCGCGCCGACCGGGATCGACCGCGCCCAGTCCTCCACCGCCTCGCGCAGCGTGCGGTCCGCGCTGAGGCGATCCAGCAGCGGAGCAAGCTCGGTGTCGCCCAGGTAGGCGACCGGTCGCGGCAACGCGGGGGCGCACAGCGCGCGGCGGAATTCCACGCGCTCGCCCACCACGCACGGTGTCAAGACAAGCGCGGAGCGAGGGGACAAGCTCACGGGTCGCCCGAGCAGGTCCTGCAGCGAAACCGCCTGCGCGGGTGGAGGCGTCGGTGCCCCGGCGAGCCGCGAGCCCGCCATTCCGGTGGACCAGGACCCTCGCCCCCCGCCCGCGGACGGCGCCGTCCCCTCGCCGGACCGCGCCTCTGGTCGCGCTCCGCCCGATCGCCGGCGCCAGAACGGCTCGGCGGCATACGCGGCGCACATCTCATACGAGCGCGCCGCCAGCGATTGGTGGCGCTCCACCGCGTGGCGCTGGTGTTCGCGGAAATACGCCGTCGCGGCGCCCGGGTCTCCGTCCGGGGAGAGGATCGTGCGGATCGCGATGGCGGCGGCCACACCCGTCTGGATCGCCGTCTGCACGCCGGACGAGGACAGCGGGTCGATCGCAAAGGCCGCCTCGCCGACCTTGGCGCTGCTCGCGTCGATCGGGTTCTCGTCCGCGTAGCAGGTGGCATCGCAAACGCGTACGCCACTCTGGAGCCGGGCGGCGCCGGCGAGCAGGTGGCTGAAGAGCGACGAGGCGCCCAGCAGCTCTCGATACAGGTCCTCCACGCGCTCCCCGGCGCGCAATCCCCGGCGCACCAGCTCCGGTTCCACGAACGCCATCGCGCGGAAGGCGCCGCCGGGCAGGTGGGCGCCCCACAGCCAGGACTGGGGCCGCGCCTCCACAGCGGTGTGAGCGGTGTGGCTCTCGACGCCCGCCCATAGCGCGTGCAGTGCGACCGTCCGCGGGGCGGTGCGTCGGCGGCGCCCTCCGAGCAGGCGCGCGCGCCCGCTCGCGTCGGCGAGGAAACGCGCGCGAACGGGTTGGCAACCATCCGCGCTCGCGACCGGGACCTCCCATCCCCCGGCGATGGCGATCGGCGGGGACGCCTTCGCGGGCTGCAGGATCCTCGCGCCGGCAGACCTGGCCTGGTCGAGCAGCAGCCGATCGAAGACGCCCCGATCGACGGTGATGCCGGGTTCGGCGGTCCTCGAGCGTCGCGTCGCCGGTCTCCTCATGGCTCCTCCCTCGGGCGCACCCCCGCGGACGCGCGCCTCGGGCGCGCCGTCGCGCATACCCTCCTCGCGTCCACCCCAGCGCACGCGCGCCTCGACCGCGCGCGGGAAGCCGGCCGCCTCCACAGCATCGCGCGCCCCGATCGTCTCCAACAGCGACCATACCCCCGGGCTGACCGACTCGCCCACATGCGCGCGGGGGAAGCGCTCGCGCTCGACCACAACCACGCTGTGGCCGAGCGTCGCGAGCCGGCACGCGAGCGTGGCGCCGGCCGGACCCCCGCCGACCACACATACCTCGGCATCGAGTCCGGCCCGCGGCGTCACCGCGAGCCGGCGGTCGGTGCGCTCGGGGCCGGCGCGTCGACGTCCGCAGGACTCGCCGCCGGCTCGCCGGCGAAATAGTCCGGGCGGCTCGCCAGCAGCCTGCCATAGGCGCCGATGCAGTGGTGCAGCCAGCCGCGTATGTAGTCGCATGCGGGGCGGCCTCGGCGGATGACCTCGTGGTGGCAGCCGCCGCCGCACATGTATCGCGCCCAGCATTCGCGGCAGGGGGTCTGGCGGTGCACGTGGCGGTCCTCCAGCCAGCGCGTCTGGCGCTCGCGGTCCACGCCGCCGGCCAGGTCGCCCATCGCGCCGTCCTCGTCGCCTACGAAACGGTGACACGCGGCCAGCTCACCCACGGCGGAGACGCCCAGGTAGCCGGCGCCGGCGCCGCACGGGTAGGGGCGGTGGGTGCCGCGGTGGATCTCGCGCAGGGCGTTGACCATGTTCGCGAACGGGTAGCGCTCGCCGGCGAGCAGGCGCCGCTCGAACTCCTCGCCGCAGTCGACCATGCCGTCGAGCATGACCTCCAGTTCGGGGCGCCCCAGCTCCTCCCGCCCGCTCGGCGAGCGCAGCAACGGCGAGAAGCCGACGCTGTGAAAGCCGAGCGCCACGAACTCGTCGAGCGTCGCGCGCAGCGCGAGGTTGCGCGGCGTCACCGTCACGCGTGCCGAGACCTGCATGCGCCGCTGGCGCTCCAGCAGCGGTGCCACGCGCCGCATGATCCGCTCGAAGCTGCCCCTGCCGCCGCGGTAGGGGCGCAGTTCGTCGTGGACCGCACCGACGCCGTCGAGGCTGACGGTCACGGCGAATCCGTGCGCCTCGAAGAAGTCGGCGTCCGCCGGCGTGAGCTGGGTTCCGTTGGTGGTGATCGAGAAGCCGATCGTCGCCTCGCGCTCGCCGGCGAGCGCGAGCGCGCGCTCGGTCGCCGCGTGGATCGTGGCACGGTTGAGCAGCGGCTCGCCGCCGAGGAAGCTCAGGTTGACTCGCTCGCCGGGGGCCACTTCGCCGAACAGCAGCTCCACCGCCGCCAGCGCGGTCTCGTCGGGCATCTGCTTGGCCGCGCCGCCGAAGCTTCCCTGTTGGGCGTAGCAGTACGTGCAGCCCAGGTTGCACTTCTGCGCGACCGCCAGTGACAGTGCGCGCAGCGGAGGTTCCCGTGGCGGCGTGTCGTCGACGTAGCGGGGCGTCCGCAGGCCGAGACTGCCCAGCAGCTGCGCGAGCTCGCCGTCACCGGCGCCGTGACGCGCGCGGTCGAGCTCCGCGGCGGTTGTGCCGTCCACGTCGTACACGCGAGAACCGTCGGGGAGCAGCAGCAGCAACCCTGCGCCCGTATCGACCAGATGCGCCTCGGGGCTCACCGGCGCCGAGACCTCGAACAGCTCGGCCGCGCGCGTCACGACTCAGTCATGGTCCTCGCCGCCGACGATGAAGCGCAGCTCGCCCTGCCAGTCGCGGAATAGGTCCTCGTAGCTGACCAGACGCGTGTCCTTGCGATCGTCCAGCACGTACTGCTTCGGCTCGCGCCGCTTTGCCATCCAGCTGTTGCCGGCGCTGACCCCGTTCTCGGCCACTTCGACGTTGACGTAATCGGGCCGGCTGGCGGCCCAGTAGTAGCAGGCGCACTCGCGATAGTCGTTCTGCCACGGCGAGCACAGGCTCTGAGTCAGCTCGCCCGGCGCCACCCTGCCCTCCTCGATCACGGCCAGCGGCTCACCGGTCTCCGCGCTCGATCCAAACAGCGGCGAAACCGTCAACTCGACCGCGTCGAGCTTGGAGTAGTCGGGCTTGCCCGCGTCGGCGGGGTCCATCGGGATGCCGGTGGGCCTGGGGGATTGGTGCTTTGTGAAGTGACCGGTGACGGTCTTGCCGGCGTTGGCACGCAGCACGGCCGCCATCGAGTTGGACCACTCCATCGTCGCCACGCCGTCGGGGTTGCCCTGCGAGGTCAGGGGGATCGGCGGCCCGCCGGGTGTCTGCGGGCCGCGCAGCTCGACCACCGTGGGCACGCCGGCGAGGAGCAGCAGACGGTGCTTCTCCAGGCGCCTGTACCTGCCCTCCCCCCTGAGCACGTAGTTATCCGCCTCGTGCATTTCGATTCCCTCGAACATGCGCCGCCAAATGTTGCGAAAGTCGAACTCGAGTCCGGGAAAGCAGTTGGAGATGGCCGAGTCGGGCTGGGTGCTGGGCGGGTTGCCGGCGGCGCGGTACTGCAGCTGCGCGGTCCGGTTGGCGGGGTCGATCTTCATCGCCCGCCCGCCTTGCCGCCCCCCGAACCCTTGGTGGCCCCAGAACCCTTGTCGGGGCGCACGCCCTCACCGTCCCCGACGGCCTCGCCCGGAGGCGAGACCGCGCGCCGCGCCACCGCGCGGACGATGCTTGCCTGGCGGCGCGTCAACGCCAGATAGCGGCCGTCGGCGCCGCGCATCATCGCGGGCATCTTGCGCCGGCCCTTGGCGGAGAGATCGCCGATCTCGTCGTGGTCGCGCAATACGTCGGCAAACCACGGCGCCGTTCCGCTGCGCAGCGCGACGAGCAGGTTCTGATGGAGGTTCTCCAGGGCCGCCGTGTCGACGATCGAGCGCGCCATGATCGGCTCGAAGTAACGGCCCGTATCGCCCGTGTCCTGGCGCACCATCGTGCTGGCCACGTTGACCTGCCCATCGACGGTGTTGCCGTTCATGACGACCGTGTTCATCAGCCGCACGGACTCGAAGGCGCGCCGCACGATCTCCTCCACGGCGGCGATCTCATCCGCCGTGACGTGCTCGGGATCGACCTCGTGGCCCTCGATCGCCTGCACCAGCTCGTCCGCTACCGTGCGCAACGGGAAACCGTCCGGAGCGTAGGCCGGCGCGCCGGCGCCGATGCGGGCATACGCCGTGAGCGTGCGGCCATCGACCGTCAGGCTGACGTAGAGGAGGCCGTCGCACTCGTCGTCCAGGTAGCCCTTGCTGACCCAGTTCGGACCGACCTGCTTGCCGGCATAGATCTGAGCCGGGTTGGTAAGCCCGGGGTCGCCTTCGGGGTCGAAGTAGCCGAGCCACCTGCCCTTGCTGGCGTCGTAGAGGATCTCGACGATGTTCGGGTCCTCGGGTCGTCCCGGACCGGGGGGCTGCTCGCTGGACCCGTAGACGAATCCGCCAGCCGGCGTATAGCGCAGGCGAATCTCGGGAAATTCAGCCGTCGGCTTGATGTACTGGACGTGGCCGAGCGGCAGGCGCTTCCCGGGCCAGAAGTGCTCGCTGCTCGCCTCGACCGGATGGCGTGCGTGGTCTGCGATCTCCAGGCGCGCCTCGATCTTGTCGGCGCTCGCGCCGGTGCGCCGGTAGAGCTTGAGGTTGGCGAGGTGCACCCGCCAGCGGACGTCCGCGGGCGAGGCGCCGCAGCGCGAGAGCAGCTCCGTCGTGAGCGGCTGCAGCTGGTTCTCCTGCGTGAGCGCCCACACCTCCAGAAAGGGGGCTACCGGCCTAGCCTTGCCGTCCTGGCCGAAGCGCAGCTCCGCCGGTACGAAGGCCCGCACTATCTCGCCGCGGTCGGGGTCGATTTCGAATGTGCTTGCCGGAACGAGCCGTCGATTGCCCAGCGGGCGCAGAGGATCGACCTCGACGTCGTAGTTGTCCATCGGCGTCGGCGCGGCGCCCAGCCGGCCGACGGCCAAGGGGGGCAGGATGCGCAGCTCGCGGATCGTCATGCCCCGGCCCCCGTCATGCCCCGGCCCCCGTCATGCCCCGGCCCCCGTCATGCCCCGGCCCCCGTCATGCCCCGGCCCCCGTCATGCCCCGGCCCGTCATGCCCCGGCCCCCATCATGCTCCGGCCCGTCATACCGTCGCCCCCATCATGCTCCGGCCCGTCATGCCCCGGCCCGTCATGCCCCGGCCCGTCATGCCCCGGCCCCCATCATGCTCCGGCCCGTCATACCGTCGCCCGTCATGCCCTGGCCCCCGTCACGGTCTTGACCCTGTCCTCTCCCAACATGCGCTCGATCTGTCTGCGCGCCAGTGCGTCGGACTCCGACAGCGCCGCCAGGTAGGCATCCCCCTGCGCCGAGGCAAGCGGCCTCAGCGTCTCGACCAGCGCCGCGGAGGCCTCCAGCAGGTCGCTGTGGAGTACCCAGCGGTTGCGCTCGCCGCGCGGGAGGGCGAGCGTGTAGGGCATCTCAAACGGCGGTCCAGCGTGGAGCGGTCCCTCGGGGCCCGAGCGCTCTGCATAGAGTTCGACGAGCATCGCGGCGATCGCACGCAGGTTGTACATCTCCGCGAACGTGCGGTTGATCAGCGCCCCGCGCGGGTTGATCGTGGCTCCGTCGCCCGGCAGGTCGGCGAGTTCGAAGGCGTGCGCCAGGTTCACCAGCAGCATGCGGTAGCGCAGGTTGAACAGGTGTGCCCAGGCACTTGCGTCCTGCTCGGCTATCGAACTGGCGGCCGGGTTCGGCTGTATGCGCCGGCTGACCAGCTCTTGAACCCGCGGGTCGAGCGGGCGCAACGCTCTGTAGATGGTGAGAAAGCGAACGAAGTGCGAGTCCTCGCCCGCATCGGACGGGTCGCTGCCCGACAGTGCGCCCGCCGCCTCGCCCTGCTCGCCGATCTCGTCAAGGGCGTGCAGCGCGGAGTCCCGCGAGGAGACTTCGAGGATCAGCAGGTCGGGAGACGGGACGCCGGGGACGCCGCTGGACTCACCGCGGGCGCCGCGCGTGTAGCCGCGTCCCCACTCGTCCCACGACGCCTGGCGGGGAACCGTGGAGGCACCGAACGCGGTGTCCGGGACGAGCGTGCGCTCGGAGAGAATCCGCTTGATCGCTTCGTACAGCGCGCCCACGCGGTTGACCGCGCGGTGAGCCCCCTCCAGCGCGCGCTCTCTGATCTCCTCGGCCTCCGCTCCGCTCCATTCGCGCGGGCTCTCGGCGCACACGTAGGTGGCGAGCGTATCGAGCGTCAGGCGCTCCAGGGTGAAATCGAACGGATAGAACTCGCTCCCCCACGGGTAGTCCTCCCGCTCGAGATGCAGCGGCAGCCCCAGCGCGGTGTGCAAATTCTGCACCGTTAGGAGATGGCCCATCTCCTCCTTGGCCACACCGAGAATCGTCTCCTGCCACGCGCGCACCTCGCCGCGCAGCTCGCTCGGGACCTGTGGACCGCCGAGCGAGTAGGCGGCGAACAGGTACTGGACCATCAGCGAATGCTCGATCTCGGACGCGACGTCGAGCAGCATGGCCGCATAGTCGCGCCAGTTGAACTCCACGGGTGGTTTTGCCGCCGACAGCTCGCCCAGGACCAAGTCCGGCGGACCCTCCGCGAAGGGTTCACCCGCAAGGAAGGCCGGCGCGGACATACGGGCTTCGCTGGCAATGCAGGCACCATCCGACAACACTGGAGCGAGGTGTCGAGCTATCTGCGAGCGCATCGCGAGGGCACTCTAGCTTGTGCCAGCCGTGTCTGTCAATGCAAATCTTCCTTATCAGTCGACTTACGCGGCCGGTCGTTTGCTCCCCGGCCTCGCGATCGTCACCTTCCGGCCTCGCGATCGCGCTCGCCGGAGATCGAACGGCCTACCCGTGAGGGCATCGACCATATGTAGGAGAAGCCGGCGGTGGCGCTGCGGTCGAACTCGTCGCTCTCGTCGTGGGCGCTGAGCGAAGGGGTGTAGAGAGAGTGTGGGGACTCGCGCGAGCTGCAAACCGCGCTGCCCTTGTGCAGCCGCATCGCCACCGTCCCGCACACTCGCTCCTGCGTGGCCTTCAGGAAAACGTCGAGCGACTCGCGCAGGCTGGTGAACCACAGGCCGTCGTAGATCAGCTCGGAGTAGCGCTGGTCGGCGGTCGCCTTGAAGCGCAGTGTGTCGCGGTCTGAGACCAGCGACTCGAGCTCGCGGTGGGCCGCGTGCAGGACGGCGCCGGCCGGGCACTCGTAGAGGGCCCTGGTCTTGATTCCCAGCAGGCTGCTCTCGACCATGTCCACTCGGCCGATCCCGTGCTTTCCGGCCAGCACGGTCAGAGCGCGCACCAGCTCGACCGGGTCCTGCTGCACTCCGTCGAGCGCCACCGGGAGACCGCGCTCGAAGGCGATCGTCACCTCGTCCGCCGCCTCGGGCGCCTCGGAAACCGAGCGGGTGAGCCGCCAGGCATCCTCGGGTGGGGCGACAGACGGATCCTCTACCGGGCCGCACTCGGTGCTCGAACCCCAGATGCTGCCGTCGCTGCTGTACGGGGTGCCGCGCGCCGCGGGGATCTCGATGCCGTGGCGCTCGGCGTAGAGGACCTCCTGCTCGCGACCCGTCAACTCCCATTCGGCGAGCGGGGCGATCAGCCTCAGCGACGGGTCGTGCGCGACCACGGCCGTGTAGAAGCGCACCGCGTCGTTGCCCTTGCCGGCGCAACCGTGCGCGACGGCGTCGGCGCCCCGCTCGTGGGCGACCTCCACCAGGCGCTTGCCGATCAGCGGGCGCCCGAGTGGAGCCGCCATCAGGTAACGGCGTTCGTAGGCCGCGTTGGCTCGCAGCGCCGGGAACACGTAATCGCTCAGATAGGCGTGGCGCTGGTCCTCGACGATCACCTCGGCCGCCCCGTTGCGCAGCGCCCGATCGCGCACCTCCTCCAGCGGCTCCGGTTGGCCGAGGTCGGCACAGTAGGCCAGCACGTCTGCTTTGTGGCGCTCGCGGAGCCAGTGCAGAGCGACCGATGTGTCAAGTCCGCCGGAATAGGCGAGGACGATCCTCATCCGCTGGGGCTCCCTCGATCGGGGGCGTCCTCGGGAGGTCTGCAATCGCAAGGACCGTCTGCGCCCGGTGTCTCCTCCACGACTGGGCAGAGTAGCGTACCCTGTCGCGATGCCCGATCACCGGTTTCCGCCCGGCCAATGGATTCAGCCACAAATCTCCCCGGCCGACCCCGCTAGGGCGACGGGCGAGTGGCGCGCCTGGTGGGGGGCGGCGGCAGCACGCCACGGGACTCCGCTGTATGCCTACGACCTGATGGCGCTACGCGCGGGGGTAACGCGCCTGCGGCGTGCGCTTGCGGGGAGCGTGCGCGTGTACTACGCGCTGAAGGCCAACGGCAGCCTCGCGCTGGTCCGCGAGCTGGCGCGCCTTGGCTGCGGCGCCGACGTCTGCTCGCTCGGGGAGCTGGAGATTGCGCGCGCGGCTGGTGTAGGCGCCCGGGACGCGCTCTACACAGGCCCCGCCAAGAGCGATCGAGAGATCGCCGCGGCCGTCTCGTGGGGTGTCGGGCTGATCGTGGTGGAGTCCGTCGGTGAAGCTAGGCGCGTGGCTGCCACGGCCCTGCGCCACGGCCGCGCGCGCCAGTGCGTGCTGCTGCGTGTGAACCCCGGGCCGGAGGCGGTCTCAAGCGGATTGGCGCCGGCAGCTCCAAACCACCGGATCGGCGGCGAGGACCCTGGTGCGAAGGCGCCGTCCACGCGACTGGCACTCACCGGCCCTGACTGCAAGTTCGGCGTGGACGAGGCCGGCGTGCCACTGGCCGTGCGCCAGATCATGGGCATGGCCGGGATCGAACTCGGCGGCATCCACGTTTGCACGGAGAGTAACGTGAGCGAAGCCGAGCCGCTGCTGGCGCGCGCTCGCTGGGCGCTTGCGCTCGCCGAGACGCTGCGCCACGAAGGAGTCGACATCGGTGTGGTGGACCTGGGCGGTGGGTTCGGCGTGCCGGCGCGAAGCGGAGAGGCGGAGTTTGACCTCGACGGCTACGCCGCGGGCGTGCGCGAACTTGCCGCCGCACATCCACACATCTCGCTGATCCTCGAGCTTGGGCGCTATCCCGTGGGAGGGTGTGGCACATATCTCGTGTCGGTCAGTGAGGTGAAGCGCGCACGCGATAGCTCGTTTGTGCTCGTCGACGGTGGAATCAACCACCTCTATCGGCCGCGCCTGACCCCCCGCGAGCAGCCGCCGACGGTGCTGTCCAGCGCTCGCGCGCCACTGGAGCCGGTGACTGTCGCCGGGCCCCTGCTCGATCCCGAGGACGTGCTGGCGGAGAATGTGCAGCTGCCACGGCCGCGGCGCGGCGACCTGCTGGCGATCGTCGGTTGCGGTGGGTATGGGTTCGGGCATGGGCTCCACGGATTCTGTCTGCATCCCACGGCGGCCGAGGTCGCCTGGGATGGAGAGCGGATCCATCTGATCCGCGAACGCGGCGACCCGCGCGAGGTGACCTTGGGCCAGCGGATGCTGGGCGAGGAGCCGACCTCCCGGATGGTGCGCGAAGGCATCGAGGAGCACACTGCGAAAATGCCGCCTCCGCCGGCTCCGACACCAGGACACCGAGCACCGCGGAGCCGCGCGTGAGAGTGGCGCTGCTCGCGTATCAGACCTGGGGACTGCGCAGCCTGCTGGCGCTGCTCGAGCGTCCCTCGACATCCGTTGCCCTCGTGGTGACCCATCCCGACGGCAGCGACCCCTACGAGCAGGTGTGGACCGATTCGGTGAGTGAGCCGGCGCGCGCGGCCGGAGTCGAGGTGGTGAGCTTGCACGACGATTCCCCGGGCGCGCTTCTGTCCTGCCTGAGAGACAGGGAAGCCGACGTGATCGTCGCCTCGAACTGGCGCTCGCGAGTCTCGGCCGAGGTGCTCGCCTCTGTTCCGCTGGGAGGGGTGAACGTCCACGACGCGCTGCTGCCCCGCTATGGCGGCTTTGCGCCGCTGAACTGGGCGATCGCCAGGGGGGAGAGGGAGGTGGGGATCAGCGCCCACTTGATGTCGCCCGCCATCGACCTGGGGGACATGATCGTCCAGGAGCGGCTGCAGGTGGGGGCCGAGGAGACGGTGTGCGAGGTGGCCGAACGGATCTTCGAGCGAGTCGGAGGGGTGACCGTGGAGGCGCTCGACCGCATCGGCACGCCCGGCTTTGCGGGCCTGCCCCAGTCGCGTGGTGACTCCACCATGTTCCACCGCCGCACGCTCGCCGACAGTCGCATCGACTGGAGCCGGCCGGCGCGCGAGGTTCACAACCTGGTGCGGGCTCAGGCCGATCCTTACCCGAATGCCTTTACCTTCCATAACGACCGCCGGGTGGCGGTGAAGCGAACGTCCCTGCCGAGCCGCGCCTACTGCGGCACGCCAGGACGTCTGGCCTGTGCGGCGTGCGGCGGGGTGGTGGTGATCTGCGGGCGCGAACGCGAGGGCGAGAACCAGGGAGTGGTGATCCACGAGGTGCAACTCGACGGGACGGGCGCGATCCAGGCGACGGACTATTTCAGCGAGATGGGTGGCGATTTGGGGTAAAGCGGAGGTGATATTCAAATTTCTTACTGACGCGCAGGCACATCATGGAGCAGTTGCGTAATGACGCGGACTATCAGGTGGACCTGCGGGACGGGTTCGATCTCGACGTGGCGATCGTAGGGGCCAGAGCAAGCGAGTGCTACACGGGCCGAACCTATAACACGTCATCCACGCGCAACTGGTCGGCGAACTCGGCGAGCACGCCGACCGCGAGCACGCAGAAGGCGTGCTGCGCAGCTTCGGTCTCTCCTCCGAGGAGGCCTCCGTGATCGCGCGGCGCCCGTTGCCCGAGCCCGCCGCCACGGACACCGAGAGGGACGACCCGTGAGCACCCGCCCCGGCACGATCGACGTGCATGCCCACCTCCTCGCGCCGCGGTAGCGGGGCTCCATGCATCGGTGTAAGAATCTGGCTTCAGAGAGATATGCCAAATGAGGACAGGCACCCAGAGGCCGGCGGCGGGCCACACGCGACCGCCGAGCAGGCGGACGCGCGCGGGGCGCCGGGGCGCCAGGAGACGAGTTTCAGCCTTGCGGAGAGCGACGCGATCGCATCGGAGGCCGAGCGCGGTCGGCGGCTTGACCGTGCGCTCGCCCGCGACTTGGAGCAGGCCAGCGGGTCAGTCCGCGCGGTTTCAAGCGACTATATCCACGATCTCGGTCAGCGGCCTCGGCTGTCCGCGTCTGTCGAGCAGCGGCTCGTGCTTCAGGCATTCGGTGGCGATCGTGACGCGCGCGCGCGGCTTGTAGAGGCGTTCTTGCCGCTGATAGCGAGCGTCGCGCGCAACTACCGAGGCTCGGGGCAGATCGCCCGCACAGAGCTCATGCAGGAGGGCGTCGTGGGGCTGTTGCGCGCGCTTGAGCGCTATGACCCTTCGCTGGGCGTGCCGTTTTGGGCGTACGCCTCTTGGTGGGTGCGCCAGGCGATGCAGCAGCTCGTGGCCGAGCTGACGCGCCCGGTCGTGATGTCCGATCGTGCGCTGCGCCAGCTCTCGCAGATCAAGGATGTCTACGCCCGCTTGCAGGCGGAGGGGAGCGGCGCTACGCTCGCGCAGCTGAGCGAGCGCACCGGGGTCGAGGCGGCGCAGCTTGCCAACCTGGTCGCGGCCGACCGGCCGCCGAAGGCGCTCGAGGAGCCCGTCCGCGGCGAGGAGGGCGAGATCGGCGCTTTCGGGGAGCTGATCGCCGACCCGCTGGCCGAGGACGAGTATGAGCGTGTCGTCACCGCGATCGTGGCAAGCGAGCTACGAGACCTGCTGAGCGGGCTGAGCGACCGCGAACGGGAGATACTTCGCGCGCGCTACGGGCTGGACGGCGAGCCGCAGAGTCTGCGCGATCTCGCCAGACAGCTGGGTGTGAGCGCCGAGCGTGTGCGCCAGATCGAGAACCGTGCGCTGGGGAAGCTGCGGGCCGCCGCCGGCGCGGACGAGCACGACAACGAGGACACCTCGCGTGCGGCTTTCCGGCCACGCTGAGCCGTTGAGGAATCGCGGGCAGGGCGGCAAGCGCTGCCCGCGATTCCCCGTCTTGTTGGAGGCTCCTGCGATGGCAGGTCAGGTCGTTAGCGCGGGCTCGGCGTGACTGTTGGCCTGTGGATCGGCCGTCCCGGTTGCCTCGATCGTGTTCGCGTCCTCAGCATGGGAGACGCTGATGCGGACCTGTCGGGGCTTCTTCTGCACGGGCTTGGGGATCGTGATCTCGAGCACGCCCCGGTCGAACTTGGCCTTCACACCATCGGGGTCCACCCCCTCCGGCAACGTCAGGGAGCGGGAAAAGGCGCCGGACGCTCGCTCGAGGCGGTAGTAGCCCTCCTGTTGCTGCCCGTTTTCGGCCTTCCGTTCGCCCGAGACGGTGAGCACGCTGTCCTGGAGCTGTATGTTCACGTCCTCGTCGGAAAGCCCGGGAAGATCGGCGCGCAGAACGTAGTGGTCGGTGGTCTCGACGAGATCCATCGCCGGTATCCAGCGTCGCAGGCCGCTGCCGCGGTCGCCTGACGCGGGCTGATCGAAGAAGCTGTTAAAGAGCCGGTTCATCTCGGTCTGGATCGTGTTGAGCTCAGCAGCCGGCTCCCAACGAATCAGTGCCATCGGAAAACCTCCTTGCGAGAAACGGGGCCTATATCCTCTCCTGTTAATAGATCTCAGTCCTCGGCTGTCAAGTCTTTTAGTCGTTGCTCGGTTGGAGGGGCGAGGCCCGGAGCGCACGCAGCAGGCCCGCTCGCCCCGCACAGCGCCTCCTTACTGGTACCGGAGCCCGCGGCGCGTGGCACGTACGAGGCTGGCCGCTCAACCTGGCCAGAGCGCAGCCGCTGGCGGAGCGACCTGTCGCAGGCGCGTAGGCTGCCCAGCAGAATGCGTGCGGAGGCCGCATAAGGTGGACCTGAAGGCCTGACCATTGTGGCGACTTTCGGCACAAGGCGATCCTCGATGCAACCGGTCAGCTGGCGCTCTCTGTGTCCTCAGCCGCCGGTGATCCTTCGCCCTGTATCTGGCCCCGTGCCCATGCCACGGCTGCGGTCGCCCTCCGCAGTAGCTGCTCTGCCAGGTCACGGCCGGTCGCCATCAGGCAGCCAGCTCTCGGCCCTCGGCGAGCGCCGCGTGGATCAAGCTCCCTTTGACGTCGCGCCAGTCGCGAACCCTCTGCTCGCTCGCCACAATCACGTCGGCCGCGAGCAGCAGGCCACGCAACGTCCTCCGCAGCCTTACGGACTCCTCGGCCGCATTCTCGACCTCCGGCTCGATCACGAGAAAATCAAGGTCACTGTGCTTGCCGGCCTCGCCCCGCGCATGCGAGCCGAAAAGGATGACGCGCGTGCCCGGAGGGCAGGCGCCGGACAGCCGTCTCCCTGCCTCATCGATTGTCGCGTCGTCAATCACGCGCTCACGGTAGCGCGATGGGATGCCAAGGCGCAACCGGGCAATCGCAGTTGGGCTTCGACGAGAAGGTCCGCGACGCCCGGCGACGCTTCGATGAGCTTGACACGTGATCCTCACGCGGTCGATAACAACCTTGATATCATCTGGACAGATCTAGGACCAAAGGAACGGTATGAAGCTCAGCGACATGAAGACGAGCGAGGAGGTGTTGGCCGAGGAGCTGCGCGACCCGGAGTTCCGGCGCGAGTGGGACCGCACCGCTGTCGCACGTGCCGTCGCGCTGAAGGTGCTGACCTACCGCACCGAGCACGGACTCTCCCAGCGAGCGCTGGCAAAGAAGCTCGACATGACCCAGCCACAACTCGCGCGCTTGGAGGTCGGCGAGCACAACCCCACCATCGACACCCTCGCCCGCCTCGCACAAACACTCAACCTTGAGTTCGCCATCGACATCCACCCGCGTGAGCGGGCACCCAAGCTCCTTAGCGGACGCGCGCAAGGTAGGAACGCCATCGCCTCCTACGAGACCGACACCGCAGCCGTGCTGCTGGCCGCCGGCTAAACGCTTGACAAGCGCAACGCCGTTAGCAGGACTCGACATGAACCGCTCTCAGTGACGTCCCAAGTCGTCGTCTCTGCATGGCGAACTCGTCGGCAAGACCATGGGTTGTACCGAGACGCCATGTCACAGGCCGGTCAGTTATCGCCGTCGGGGGGCAGCATCTGCGAGCAGTGGTCGCGTTCGAACTCAGCCCACTCCTCCACGGTCGGCTCGCGCGTACCCGTCCGCTCTCGAATCGCCTCGATCGAGGTATCCGGCTTCAGCGTCAGCACCCCATCCGGGCGCCCGTCGCTGATGAGATTGCGGCCATTGACCGCGCCTGTGACCGTAACGTGCTCCATGTGCTGCTCGCTGCCCATGATCGCAGAAGACCCGCGCACCCCTCAAGACCAGCGCTGGCAGAAGATCTCTGGTAGTAGCATCGCCCGCCACCATGAGCAACTTGCTCGAAAGATGGAGATGAGCGCACTTCGGCCCTGGTCGATGAAGCCCGGACGCACAGCGGAGATGCAGCCGGTGAGCGGCTCGCCGCGGAAGAGCAGGAGCGCCCACTCGAGGATGGGGCGTTGCACCTTCGGCTCGTCGGTCGCGCCCGCCGCCGCGTCGCTGACGTTCTGCCAGAAGCGCTGGCGTGCTTGGTGTGGATCCTCCTCGGGCCAGATCGCTTCGATGAGCTGGTCGCGGCTGGCGCCGCGGGGGTGCAGTGCGAGGTAGGCGATCAGCTGCTCGGTGGCGCTGCGCGGGGCGGTGTGCTTGACTCCCTCGATCCTGAATGGGCCGGGTAGCGAGACGCGGAGCACCGGCCGGTCAGCCGAGGCACTGCCAGCCGCTGCAGGCGGGCTGCTCGCGGCGTTGTGCACTGTCGCCTCGGCGCCGTAGCCACCATCGACTGCAGGTCTGAACGCGAGTTTGAGTGGCGGCCTGTAGCGCTTGTAGAAGCGCGGCTCCTCTGATGGAGGTACGGGCGGCGTGAGCGCTCGTCGCAGGCGCTCGTATTCGTCCAGCCGTCGGCGTGACGGCCGTTCGCCGAGCGTCCGCAGCGCCTCGTAGTCGAGGCGCAGGACCGCGAGCGTGAGCAGAACCCATGCGATGAGCTGGATCAGCTCCTCGAACGTTGTGCTGCTCATCGAGCCGGTGAGCGACTGGATCTGCGGCAGCGTCCTGCGGCCGGCGCTGATGCCGTGCCTTGCGACACGCTCGCGCCGGCGAGTGCAGCGGGGATGAGTCCGAGCACGAGCGCTCGGATCGCGCTGCCGTCCAGGCCGGCGAGAACGAGCAGCGCGAGCTTGACACCCGTCCTGAGCGCGAGGTCGGGCGCAAAGAACCGCCCACCGCGAGCACCAGCAGGAACGCCGGCTACTTCACCTCGCTCCAGGCTGCCGAGGAGAAACCCCCAAAAGGCGGCCTGAAAAGCGAGGCAACAACAGCGGGAGCGACGGGGGTCGGACGCGCTCTGGACACCGCATCGAGATCCGGCTGTAGCTCCCCTAGCTTACTGCCAGGCGTGGGTACGTAGCGGTATTCGCTCGGAGACCGATCCCTTCGTAAAAAGATGCGCGTCGAAGACTCTGACGGGACAAGCCTAAGTACCAGGGCGAGCGATCACATCAGTCAGTGCCGAGAGCGACGGCGCGAAGAAATAGCCGCCGCCGGTCGGGATCACGAAATCTTCGGTGGCAGTAATTTCGGCTGCGGCGAGATTCTCGCCAAAGACAGTGGCGACGCGGCGGCGGCTACTGCCCGGCTCGCCATTTTGGCCGACCAGGAGGTCAAAGCCGCTCGGACTGCGGGGGTTCGTCGGGCTGTTCATCCACTTTGCGGAGAGGAACTCGAACTGCCTAGTCAGCGATGCTTGCTGCGAAAGGAAGAGGAGGCCGCGCTGACCGGAGGCCGGGTCCGATCCAGTCGTGTCGGCGAGCCGGGGTCCCCAAGGAAGACCACGGCGCAGTATCCGGCGCTGGAAGGTCGCTTGCCGGCCACCCTCGTCGTTGGCCGCCGAGCGAGCGTTGACCTTGCGGATGTGGGCAGCCATCGGGCAGATGTCACCGAACGGATCTGCCCGAGCCATCGGGTAGCTGTTCGTCTTGCCACCGCTAGTCAGGGGCAGGCTGACTGAGCCAGCGGCGAACCCGAAGTCGTTATTGGCGAGGCGGTCAAGGCCAAGCGCGCGTTGATCTCTCGCCGCGCTGCGCTCCAGAGGAGCCCCGCTCTTCCAGCGGCCAACCAAGTGCGCCGCGAGCGTGTCCGCGCTCCATCCTCCGAAGCCAGCCGTCTTGCTCAGCCGCGCGGCCTGTTCGGCGGCGAACGCCCAGAATCCGACGACATCTTGGCGAAAGCGGCGGAAGGCAAGGAAGGATCCATTACGGCTCCACGGGGGCGCTAGCGAACCCGCCCGAGATTCAGGTCCCGAGATCAGCGGGTCTGGACCCGATCCCGGGTAGCCGAATACGTAGTCACCCGGCCAGGTCAGCAGTTGCCCTGGCAACCCAAAGAGGCTGGACTCCGGCTGTGCGGTGGATGCGATGGTCCGTGGGGTCAGAAAATCGCCAGCCGCAGCGGAGATCCGGCCGCGTACGCCCGGCTGCGAGACGCCATCCTGAAATCCGAAGTGTTCGGACCCGATCTCGTCAAGCTTCGCACCGCTCTGCTTGTACACCATACTGACGCCGCTGTGCGCCGGTCCCCAGAGCACCTCCCCGAGTAGTCGTGCGCCTTCTCGAGCTTCGTCGGCGCCGATCGTGAGCATAAGGTCGATCTCGGTGCCGGGGCCGCCGACGATCCACTTTGCCTGGTTGCCCTCGGCCGCCGGATCGGTTGGATCACCGAGCAGCGTCGACCGCGCCGCCAGCCCGGCCTGAAAGGCCTCGTCCTCGAAGCGGGCGAGGTCGCTTTCGTATGGCCCCCCGTCGAGCAACTTTGCGAGGCCGGTTCTGGTGAAGCCGATATTGAGCCAGGCGTCGTTGACGTCCTCGGGAATCGCGCCGACGGTTCCAGCCAGATGAGGCCGGTAGGTGCGTAGCCGTCGAACCCGTGCCCGGCTCTCCAGCGTCGCGCCGAGGCTCGTCACCCGCCCTGCGATCTCCCGTAGCCACGACTTCGCCAGCGCCACTTCGGAGATCGCGAAAGCACAGAGGATCACGTTGGGCTTCATAAAGCCCGGTAGAACGTTGCCCTGGATCTCATCGATGTCCAACTCCGGCTCTTCGGGTGCCAGCACGGGCTTGGTCATTGCGCCCGTCCTGGCCTCAGCTTGAACTTTTTTTGGGCCGAGGCCTTCCTGAGCAGCGCCTGTCTCTCCGCCGTCGTCAGCGCGGGTACGATCGGCGGCGTCTGCACGTCGGGATAGTCGAATGCGCGGAGCTCATGCCCACACGGTTCACGTTCCGGTCGCGGCTGGATCAGATACGCCGGATTAGCCGGGTCGATGATGCAGTAATTGTCGCAAGACACTGGCTGGTTATGGAACGCGCCCGGCTGGCAGGCAAGGCCGATGAGCTTCACCGTCATAAGCTGGGCGAGCTGCCCGCCGAACCGAATCGGGACTCCACCGATACTGAGATCGCTGACCGTGAGCCCCTCGCCCGGTGGCACTTCGAAGACGGCGCGCTCGATCAGCTTCTGCTCGGCGTCCCCGCGCAGTACGCGGAAGTACTCGGGCTCCACAGGCGAACCGTCGGGCCTCGTGAGACCGGCGAGGTCGAGGTGATCCATGTAGAGGCCTACCGGATTTCGCAGCGTGATCCAACATCCGAGTGAGGTCAATTCGTTGACGGTCGCGCCAATCGTTGGATCGCTGCACCGATTGGCGCCCCCGTAGCGACTAGCGCAGATCAGCGCATCGGGATCGGTGATCAGACGGCCGTCGCGTTCTCGTAGGATCGTTGCATCGCCTCCCAACTCGATCTCTGCCCGCAGAGAGTTGTCCGGCTGGGTGAGGTGCATGATCCCATCGGTAGTGTTCCAGCGGTTGTACGGGTTGTAGGAGTCCTTTGGATAGATCAGCTTCGGGTTAGCGGGGTCGCTGTAGTCGAACAGGTCTTCAGCACAGCGGAGGTCGTCCGGTTGCACCTCTGGGCTGACGTACTCGCGATACAAGTCGACCAGCAATTGCACGTCTCCCTGGGTCTCATATCTGGGCTCGTCTCTGATCGTGGGCAGGTCGTCGCCGTGCAGCGCCTGCCAGTACTCGGGCGGCTCAGAGGTAAAGATGACGCGGATGATCTGCCCGTCCTGGTCGCGCTCGACTCGCCACTCGCAGTACTCATCGTGGGGACGGTAGTAGAGGTTCGGCCAGTTCGGACCAACGCGGAAGGGTCCTTGGCCATCCTCGCGAAGGGAGAGAGGCATCACGGTTTCCGCGATTTCCATTGCGCCCGCTTCGCCGAAGCGCCTAAGCAGAGTCCCAGGGAATGCGCTCCAGACGACGCTCTGTTCCAGCGGCGGAGCCTGCATTTGCGGCCACGGCTTCAGCTGGTTGTAGTACTGACACGGCTGCCCGTTAAGCTCGCCCTCCTCCTTTTCGACCACTTCGTCAAACCAAGCGGAGGTGACTGTTCAGGTCGTGCAGGGGTGGGGTTGGTGAGCGCGAACTTGGTTATGTGTCCTCGCGGAGGCCGTCGTATGAGCAGTTGGCGGTGCTTGTCGTTGAGCAGGCAGCCACGATCCGGCGGTTGGATGGCGAGGTCGCTGAGCTGCGTGCGGAGGTCGCTGATCTGAAGCGTCGGTTGGCGGCGAACTCGCGTAATTCGTCGCGTCCGCCGTCCTCGGACGGGCTCTCAAAGCCGCCGGCGAAGAGTCTGCGGCGTCCGTCGGGTCGTAAGCCGGGCGGTCAACCCGGTCATCGCGGCGGGCGGTTGGAGATGGTCGCAGTGGCGGATGAGATCGTCGATCACGTACCGTCGGTGTGCGCGGCCTGCGACGCGGATCTCGCTGATGGTGAGGATGCTGGGTTCCTGGTCCGGCAGGTGTTCGACCTTCCGGAGATCCGGTTGCGCTCGGTCGAGCATCGGGCGCAGAGGCGACGATGTGCGTGTGGGCATGAGACTACGGCCGCGTTCCCGGCCGCGGTCAGCGCGCCGACGCAGTACGGGCCGCGTCTGCGGGCGTTGGGGATCTACCTGGTGAGCTTCCAGCACCTTCCCTATCAGCGGGCCGCCCGCCTGCTATCGGACTGGGCCGGGGTGCCGATCTCGACCGGGACGCTGGCCGCGTTCGTCGCTCGCGGCGCGGAGGACCTGGCGCCGTTCTTGGATGAGGTGCACCGGCAGATCACTGCGGCGCCGGTCGCGCACTTCGACGAGACAGGCGCTCGCGCGGAAGGGAAGTTGCGCTGGTTGTTCTCTGCCAGCACCGAGCACGCGACCTTCTACTCGCTGCACGACAAGCGCGGGTTTGACGGTCTCGATCACGGCGGGGTGCTCCCGAACTTCACGGGGATTGCGGTCCACGACGGGTTCAAGCCCTACCGCAAGTACATCGAGATGCGGCACGCTCTGTGCAACGTGCATCACCTCCGCGAGCTCCTCGGCATCATCGAGCCGGCACCCGAGGATCCCCAGCAGGCATGGGCGGTGCAGATGGACCAACTGCTGCGCGAATTACACACCCTCGTCCGTGACTCCCGGACGGCTGGACAAGACCACCTGGATCCCGAAAAGCTCGCTGCCCGGCGCGAGCGTTATGAGCAGATCATCGCACTGGGCTATCAGACCAACCCTGCCGGCACGGTCCCGACCGGCAAGCGCGGTGTGATCCGCCAGACCCCCGCACACAACCTGCTCGTCCGCCTCGATGTCCACCGCGAGGATGTCCTGCGGTTCGCATACGACTTCCGGGTGCCGTTCGACAACAACCTCGCCGAGCGCGACATCCGAATGGTCAAGCTGCAGCAGAAGATCTCAGGCTGCTGGCGCACACTCACCGGTGCCGAGCAGTTCCTCGCAATCCGCGCCTACCTCAGCACCGCCACCAAGCAACACCAACCAATCGCGCACACCCTCGCCGCCCTCGCCGCCCGCGACCCCTGGATCCCGCACGCCGCCAGCCCATAAGCCCCGCGCGACCTGAACAGTCACGAGAGAGAGGGCTTTACTCCACTGCTCCAGCTGACCGCGGATCCCGTCGAAGTCCGTCATGAAGCCCGGCGGGTCATATCGCTCAATCTGACCCGCCTTCTTCATCTGATCAATCCGGTCGCCATGTGGTTGGCTCACATTCAAGCACTCAATGGGAACCTCTGTGCCGGGACGTGGTGGTGAGCGCGGAGGACGTGGCACTGGACCTTGCCGGACGCGCGCATCGCCACGCATGCGATCGCCCACGGAACCGCACCTTGCTTCGGTGTCGGGACGGGCCTCCCGTACCACAGTAGTCGCCTGCCAGCTCGGCGCGGACAGCAGGGGCGAGCCAGTGAACCCGCGCCAGATGCGGGCTTGCCAACGACGCGTACGCGAGGCGTGCGTTGGTTTCGGTAACGAAAGCAACTCCGATGTTGCTTTTGCTACGGTAATCTATGCAACATGGAGCGCCTGGACTCACGCCCCCTGTACGACAATGCGGCTGACGCGCGCCTGCTCGTCCGCTCGGAGGCGCTTGAGCGGGCGTTGCGGGCGCTGGATAACAACCTGAACGTCCTGATCCTCGGCGAGCGCGGGGCTGGCAAGACGACGCTGCTGAACGCCCTTTCGTTCGAGTTGCGCCAGCGTAAGCGCCCGGTGCGGCTAGTGAACGTGGCTGAGGAGGAGAGCGCCGCCGGTGTCCTTGAGCGCATCGCCGGCGCCGATGGCGGGGACGCGCTGTCAGCCTTGGCGGAGCTCGGGCGTCAGCAGCCCGACATGGTGCTTCTTATCGATGGGCTGCTCGACGCGAGGGTCGCCTACGACCTTTTCGGGCGGATGCGCGATCGGCTGTGGGAGCTGCCCTTCACGTGGGCCGCGGCGGTGGACGCGCTCGCCGCCGATGTCGTGCGTGCGCCGCCGGCCGACGCCTTCTTCCCGGTCGTGCTCGAGCCGCCGCGCCTGAACGAGCAGGAGCGCGGGGAGCTGCTCGCAAAGCGGCTCCCCAACCGCTCGAAGAGCCTGATCGGCGAGATCGCGGCGGTGGGGCCGGAGAACCCGCGACGGCTGCTTGACGTGGCACGCCGTGTGTTCGTCGAGGAAGTGCCGCTGTCGGTCGCTGCGAACCTCGGCGCGGTCCAGCGCGCCGCGCAGCTTGGGCGGCCGCACTCGATGCTGTTCGCTGAGCTGGAGGCGATCGGGGAGGCCAGCCCGACCGACGCGGAGCTGATGCGGCGGATGGGGTGGACGCGCCAGCGGATCAGCAAGGTGCTCGAGGAGCTCGAGGCCGCGGGGCTGGTCAGCGCTCGTGACGAGCGCCAGACCGTGCGTGGGCGCCCGCGGCGCCTGTATCGCGTGAGCGCACCGTGGGTGCCGTCGTGAGCGCAGCCGACCTTCAGCGAGCGGCCAGGAGGGCATCGACGTCGCACGCGCGTTCTTCAGCAACGTGCTGCGCCCGTACGCCAAGAACCTCGACCTGCGCCTGCTGCTCGCTGTCCACGATCACTACCGCGAGCTCGAGGAGTACCTATCGGCGCGCGAGCTCGTGCGCGAGTTCGAAGTCCCGGCACTCTCACCGCCCGCAGTCGCGCTCGGGCGCATCCTCGCGCAGCGCATCGGCCAGTCAAGCCGCAACGCCGCGCTCGGCGAGGTATTCGAGGACGGCGCGATCGATCGACTGGAGGCCGAGTACGACCGGCTCGGGCGTGACCTGCGTAATACCTTGACGATCGTCTACATCGCACTGGCCAAGGCCGGCCCGCCATTCCCGGAGCGGATCACCAAGGACCACATCCGCGACACCGCACGCGGGCTGTACCCCGCGACGGTTTAGGCGCAGCATAGGCGCTAACCGCTCGACCTGATTTGCGTCAGGCAGCGGCACAAGCGATTGAGGAACAGCTGCAGCGCGCGAAGCCGCCGGCCAACCCGAACATCGACCGAGCGCGCAAGCTGCTCGAAGACTTCGCGAGCTTCTGGGAAGTAGAGACCGACGCCGCAAGCTGATCGGCAACCTCTTCGAGCACGTATGGCAGAAGGACGGCCAGGTCGTCGCTGTCAAGCCCCACGCGGCCTTCGCCGGCTACTTCACCTCGCTCCAGGCCGCCGAGGAGAAACCCCCAAAGGCGACCTGAAAAGCGAGGTGACAACAGCGGGAGCGACGGGGGTCGGGTCCGGTGTTTGCCCCCGGAGGACATCGAGGTGTGGCGTGAGCTGCCGAACGATGTGCGTCCCTCCCGTGGGAGGTAGCAAAAGTAGCTGCTACTATCGCTAGCGATGATGTTGAGTGGGCGTCCCCTCCTGGCCACCGCCGCCGACCGGCGCTACCTCGTCGAGCGCCCGGAGGCTGACATCGTACTCGGGCACGTGCAGACAGGGATGAACACACTCGTCTTGGCCGAGCGCGGGATGGGCAGGACCACGTTGCTGCGCGAGCTCGAGGGGCGGCTCCAGGACGAGGCGGGCATCAGCGCCGTCTACCTCGACGGACACAGGTTGAGCGACGCGGCGATGATCCTGCTCGCCGCACTCGATCAGCTGGGGGAACCGAGAACTCCAACCGACGAGGATCCCCGCTACCACTCCCCTCTCCACGCACTGCACGCAAGGGAGCAGCGACAGCTCACTGCGATAGCCGGGGGCCCGCCGATGGCCACGGCGCCATTCACGCCGACTCTGGCCGAAACACGCAACGAGGAGGCGCTGCAACTCGTCCGGGAGCTCGCTGCAGACGCCGAGAAGTACCAAGGGTGCGTCTTGCTCGATGACCCTAACCCGGAGATCGCCCACCGGCTGTTCGGAAGGCTGCGCGACGAGCTGTGGCAGACCGGCCTCGTCTGGGTCGTGGCGGGAGATCGTGCGCGCCGCCAGCAGTACCTCACGCCACCCGCCGATGCCTTCTTCGAGCGAATTGTCGAGCTCGCGCCGCTGACCGACGCACAGCAGCGTGAGCTGATCCGTCGGCGCATGGGCCGTCAGGACAACAGAGAACTGCTGGATGTGCGTGTCGAGAGCGGTCACCCGCGTGCGTTGCTCACCGCGTTGCGGGACGCCGTTAACAGCACCGATGACGTCCACGCGCTCCTCGCCCGCCGTGCCGAGCGCCAGACACGTGTCGCCGACAAGCTCGGCCGACTGGAAAACATGATGCTGGCCGAGATCGAAGACGGCGCCACCGCAAGCGCCTCGGACCCCGACTGGACGGGACGCTTCGGCATCAGCCGTCAGCGAGCCCAGCAAGCTCTTGCAGCCCTGGAGCGCGAGCAGCTCGTCCGCGCCGAGCGTCTGCCGGGACCGAGTGGGCGCCCGCGCAAGGTCTACAGGAGAGTGGAGGCCGTGTGACACGCGCGCCACTCGAATCGCTGCGAACCATGAATGCGCTGCCACACACGCTGCGCTACGACCAGCTCGCTCCCTACCACGTCCCCTTCGACGAGTTGTGCGGTGGCACAGCCGTGGAGGGCGAGCTCGCATACTGGCTCGCACACCGCGGACGTGTCGCGCTGATCGGACCGAGCGGCTCAGGGAAGTCAAGCGTGCTCGCATGGGTGCTCGCCCACCACGCACCGGAGAACCTTGCAATCCTGCGCATACCAGTCGCGCTCGCCGACGACGACACCGTCAAGACGACCGCCGGATTCGCCCGCCATCTCATTCGTCGGGTAATCGCCACAGCCCGTCTCGGCGATAGCGAGACAGGCAATCTGCGGAATCGGGCGGCCGACACGATCCGTCGAAGCAGTGGCGAACGACGACGCTCACACAGCGTCGGCCTGAACGCCTGGGTACTCAAAGGGGAGATTGCGCGTGAGCTGACACGCTCAGGCGACGAGTTCGAAGAGCAGATCGGCGCCGGAGAGGTCGTCGAGGGACTCCAGCGGCTGATCGAGCTGTTCCGTGCCCGCGACACCGACCCCGTGCTCGTGCTCGACGACACCGACACTTGGATCGCCCGACCACACGACCAACAGCCCGCCCAGCTCGCCGATTCGTTCTTCGCCCGCAACGTGCGCATGCTCGCCAGCGAGATCGACTGCGGCTTCATCCTCGCCGTACACACCACCTATCTCGACCTGCCCGCCTACCGCGAGATCGCCCCCCGGCTCGAGCGCATCCGTGTCCCTCAGCTCGGCCGACCCGAGGCCGACCTCACACGCATCCTCACACACCGGCTCGAGGTCGCCGGGCTTGACATCCCCCTCGATCAAGTGTTCGAGACCGCCGCGCTCACGGTGCTCGCCAGTACCTACGAAGACCTGCCCGACGTCAGGCGGACGATCGCTACCGCCGCGACCGCCATCCGGCTCACGCTTGAGGAGCCAAGTTTCGACCGCGTGCCACCGGGCGCGGTGCGCGCCGCCGCAGCCGAAAGCGCGGATGACGCTGGCCGTGCCTGAGTCAGGCAGCTTCAGTGGCGACAACATCGCCCCAGCAGTCTGCGTACGCTTGGCGGAA
Source organism: uncultured Solirubrobacterales bacterium (assembly GCA_963831995.1). Lineage (GTDB taxonomy): Bacteria > Actinomycetota > Thermoleophilia > Solirubrobacterales > Solirubrobacteraceae > Palsa-744. The sequence continues at coordinate 909,391 of CAWHSI010000005.1, forward strand.
TACCTCGCGACCGCAGTACTGGCACGCAGGACGGGCCGCGGGACTTGTCCGAAGTGGCGTTGTGAGCCCATTGATGAAATCCATGCGGAAGCGGCGTTGATCGCCCACTACCGGGAAGCACGTAGCGTGAGCGAGTAGGAAACCCGCGAGCGCCGAGCCGTAGGCAAGTGGTGCGACTGCGTCGCCTTGCGGGCTTTGCACCGTGAGGTTGGCGCAGATCTCCTTGTTGTAGAAGGTGTCCAGCGGCTCGCCGGCGTAGCCGGCAAAGTGGTCATCAGCAAGCCCGCGTGCCCGCGCGATCCGCGTCAGCTGCACAACAGTCAGCGGCTCCTTCGTGCGTCGCAGGTGCGCCACCTCGGACTTGTCGAGGCCGAGCTCGCGAGCTGTAACGGCGTCGCGCTCGCTGTCCTGCTCACGCGGCGGGTAAAGACATGCGAGGCATGCATAGCCGTCGCCGAATCCGTGGCGGGACACGGTGAAGTCTCGCGCAGTTGTTCCAGCATTGACGATCGCGCGCGGTAGCTCACCGGCGATTTCACGTCGCGTCTCGTACATATCGACGGCCGAGACGACGAGGTCGAGTCGCTCGCGCTCGGAGGGATTCGCCTTGAGGTAGGACTGGATAACGGTTTGGTCAGAGCCGATGCGCAGGTCGAGACCGGATGCTTCTACGAGTTCCTTCGCCGCTTCGACCTTCGGCTGGTGGAGATGACGGGTGTCGAGGAGGACATAGCGCATCAGGTTCGAGTCTTTGATGACATCGCGGTCGAGGAGCAGCAACTGGCCCGTCGTTCCCGTAGCGATCATCGCGTAGACGAGCGCGCATCCCACGGCACCGACACCTGCGAGCACGGGGCGAGTGAGCGCAACCGGTCTCGCCGGGTCGAGCATTCCGCCGAACGGGCCACAGTCGAGACGGATGAGCGGGTCGACGCTCGCCTTCAGGATCTCTGGGTACAGCACCTTCGCGACCTGCGCTGACGCAAGCCCGGCGGCTACGAGTGCGGCAAAGATCGCATCGGGCCGGTGAACGGCACAAGCGCTGGCGGATGAGATGGTCGCTCGCGGCGACGCCGCGTGACCTGGGACCCCGGGCGCCTGTCGCCGCGCTCGCGCGCGTCGTGGTGCTCCAGGCTGCGCAGCTGGCGCTCGATCTCCTCGCGGTGCTCGCCCCGGGCGGCCGCCTCGCGTGGGCTGGCACCACCGAGACGCTCGTTGGGGTCATCGATCCAACGCACGTACGTCAGCTCTCGGATGCGCGCTTCGGGTGCGGTCGACACCTCGTCTGGCGCAGGAGCCTCCCCCAACGGCGGCCCCGATATCCCCCGTGCCAAGGCGGAGTCCCTTTCCACGCGCGTGGCTGCGATCGCGTCCTGCACGGACCGCGTGCGCCGCTTGGGAGCACCTGCAGCTCCCCCGAGATGCCGCTCGATCAGGGCTACGGCGCCCTCCAGGCGCGCCTCGGAGAGCCCGAAGAACTCCAGGCGATCGCCACGCAGCGTGAACGTGCCCAAAGAAGTGATGTCGTCGAACTCGAGCTCGCCGTTCTCCTTGAGCGCCGCGCCGAGCTCGTCCCCGAACCGGTCGAGCGCCCAGCTCTGCATCCGATCCCAAACCTGCTCGGCCTCAAGCGCGTCGAGGGCGATATCGGCCGCCCGGCGAAGGCAGCAGCGCTTGTACTTCACCCCGCTGCCACAGGGGCAAGGCGCGTTGCGTGGAGTTCCGGCCATGACACATCTCCCGTTCGAGGACCGCCCGGACGGCCCGCTACGAGGGACCGCCATCGGACACACTTGAAGATAGGAGCGCCGGCAGACAGATCGCGCTCCACCGCACCACAAGAGTCCGAGCCGCGACCATCGCCGGCTCGGATCAGCGCAACAAGGCACCGATCCACGGGCAGACGAGAGAGACCTTCTTGATGGTTCTCGCGTACCCGCGTGCCGGTCGGTCTGTCAGGGCCACAGCCGCTTGATGTAGCCGTCGTAGACCCCGTAGATGTATGGCCCGGGCTTCTCGGCCTGGCGCTGGATGCGCTCGATGTTGCCGACGAACCGGGCCGACTGCTCGGAGGCCCGTAGCTGGGCGTTGGTCAAGCAGAAGGCTCGCACCTTGGCTTCTGCCAGCGCGTCGCGCTCAGCAGGCCGGCGGCGGATCGCGTCGTCCTTCATCAGCACGATCCAGTCATGCTCGCCGGCATCGGCGAGCCAGCGCTCGTCGTCGAGTTCTTGGGCTACCCGCTCGCCGTAGACCGACGCCATCGTGTGGACCATGAAGCCGAGGTCTCCGAGCGCCTGAGCAAGATGCCTGCGGCCCAGGCTGCGATCGATGAAGACCTCGATGACCGGGCGATGATCTTCGCCCGACTTTCCCGCGACGTCAGGGCGTGCGTCAGGCGGCCGCTCGGGTGGCGACACGGACTACGTCCTCGACTTCGGGCTCGGAAACACCAAAGTCCTCGGCGATGTCCGCCAACATGTCACCCGCTACGAAACGATCGACGAGATCCTCGACCCGCGCACCGCCGTGAACGACCAACGGCATCCCAAACGCCCGCCGCGGATCAACGACGACATCCGCGTGCTGGTAAGCCGGCAGGCGTACCCGGGAGGCCCAGCCGTCATCGCCGTAGGTAATGCGCTTCAAATAGTCGCGCACGACCTCCGCGAACTGACGCTGCCCGGTACGGACAACCGTCAGGCCCCGCAACTCCTCGTCGTGCTCGCTGGCTGCGTAGTCGTAGAGCACCTCCGCGCCGTCGGTATACAGGCGCTTGGACGCCAGCGCGTGATCGACGCCGATACCGGAGGAGAGCACCTCGACCGCCGGCCGAATACGCTGTATCGGAACGCCGGCTCGCCGGAACGCAGAGAGGACGTATGCCTCCGCGAAACCGATGAACGGCACCGTCGCCTCTCGCCCGTGAGCCGGAAAGCACGTGATGATCGGCTTAGCCGCGCCGCCCGGGCGCGCCCAGCTATGCAGTGTGGAGTTGGGCAACCCGAGATAGGTCGCCGCCTCCCGCAGCGTAAACACCGCCCGCGCTACCCGCAGGTCGCCTTCGCCAATCGTCGTCGTGCCATTCCGCTGTCTGCTCGTTGCCATCACCGCCGGAGTTCGTGGTTGCCTGCGTTGATCCTACCTACGCCCCCGGCCGCTGCGACCACCTTCGGTGAGCTGGCGCGGCGAGTGGGACACAACCGCCAACATCGGGCGCCTGTTCAGCGCGCGGCCCAAAGCTCTGCGCCGGTGACGCGCCGATTATCGTGGTCGGCCTGCTTCCTGAGATCGCTTGGCCAGACGGCGCTGCCGATCGCAAGGGCGCTCTCGATGGAGCCGGACGTCCATCCTGAACGGCACTGTTGCTGTGCTGAAAATTACGCGAATGTCTTTTAGGTGAGAAAGCGGTGGATGGCCTCGTTGGCGTGGTCCTGAAACGACGGGTTGGCCAGGTCGGGGAAGATGTCTGCTTGGTCGACCACGGGACCCTTGAGGACTTCCCCTTTGCTGGCGTAGAACACGCCGCTGGACAGGGTCGGGTCGGTGACGCCGTCGACTAGTCGCTTGGCGCCCACATCAAGCTTGTGGGCGATGCCGAGGCGGGGCATGACGTACTTGGCCGCTATGCGCAGCGGCAATGCGAGGTCATTGGGTGCTTGGGTGCCGGTGGTGTTGCCGGGGCTCATGGAGATGAATCGGCGGTCGGGGTATTGGCGGGCCAGGTAGGCCATCCACAGGATGCCGATCAGCTTGGCCTGCCCGTAGGCCAAATTGACGTCAGGTTTGCCGCCGGCGAAATAGCTGCCGTCGATGACTGTGGCGAGCTCGTCGGCGGAGTTTGAGTCAAACGACGGCCGCTTGAACCCCATTTTCGGGATTCCCCTGGCTGCCTCGCTTCCGGCGAAGACCGCCACCTCGCCAAGTCGGTTCTCGGCCAGCAGCGTCTCGAGGAGGACAACGTGCCCGAGAACGTTCTGCGCGAACATGTAGGTGACCCCGTCTGGGGTCAACTTCATCGGCGTCTTGCCGCCCATTCCACCGGCGTTCATGACGACCGCGTCGAGAGATCCGTCAATGCCCGCCAAGCCGGCGCGGACCGAGCCCGGCTCGGCAACGTCCATGAGAACGATGTCGAAGATGCGCCGGCCGGTTTTCGCTTCGAGATCGGCCTTTGCCGTTGCCGCCCGGTCGTGGTTGCGGCACGCCAGGTAGATGCGAGCAATCTCGGGACGTGATGCCAGTTGCCGGGCTATGTCCTTGCCGATCCCGACGTTGGCGCCGGTGATCAACACGGTCTTTTCTGTGGTGGTTTGCATTTGAGTGCTTGGCTCCTCAGGTAAAAACATGGTCATTGGTGGTCAGACTTTGCCGCTCGTCGATGTCGCGCCGTGGGTGTTTGGCGGACCTGTCGCGGTCCCTGGCCAGCCGCTCTCAGATCGCGAGGCGGCCGCCGTCGATGGGGATGATCGCGCCGTTGATGTAGCCGGCCGACGGGGTCGCGAGGAACGTGATGACGTCGGACGGCTCGTGCACGTCAGCGACGCGGCGGAGCGGAATCGTCTTGGCGAACTCTTGGGCCGTCGCCAACCTTGGCTCCAATGACGGGGTCAATGTCGGACCGGGAGCGACCGCGTTGACGCGGACGTTCTGCGGCCCGAATTCGGCAGCCCAAGCCTTGGTGAGCAGCTCGATCGCTGCACGCGACGCGCCGTAGGCACCCAAGCCTGGCTGCCCGTAGCTCGCGACCATCGTTGAGACGTTGATGATCGACCCACCGCCGCGGGCGGCGATCTTCGGGGCGAGCGCGGCGACGAGGAAGAACGGCGCCTTGACGTTGACCTGGAACAGCCCGTCGAACGCCGCCTCGTCGGTGTCAACCGTCGGCCCCATCGCCGCAACGCCTGCACAGTTGACCAGAACATCGATCTCGCCTGCTGCGTCGGCAACGCGAGCCACCTCGGACATCTCCGAGAAATCAGCGGCGATGAACTGCGCATCGTGCCCACCCGCCCGGACCTCCTCCACGGTGCTCGCGCCGCGGGTCTCGTCGCGGCCGGTGATGATCACCGACGCGCCCTTCTCGGCCATCGACAGTGCGGTGGCGGAACCCATCCCGGATGTGCCGCCGGTGATAAGGGCGGTCTTGCCTTGAAGTGACATGTATCGCGCTCTCCCTTGGAGTGGTTGTCGCGACCCTCGAAATGGATCGTGCGTTCCACTCTAACACAGAATGGATAGGGCGTTCCATTCTGTTGGTAGAATCTGCGATATGACTACGACCAGCCCCTCCTCTCGCCCGTTGACGCGCAAGGGCCAGGAGACCCGTCAGCGCATCGTCGACGCGGCGGCCGGGTTGATCTTCCGGCAAGGCGTCGCCCACACGACGATCGAGGACGTACGCGCGGCGGCGGACGTCTCAAGCTCGCAGCTCTACCACTACTTCGAGGACAAGACGGCTTTGGTCTGGGCCGTGGTCGACCACCAGGCCGACACAATGGTCGGCGGGCAGGAGATGTTCGATTTCAGCACGCTGGATGGCCTGCGAGCCTGGCGCGACTTCCTGGTCGCGGCCCAGCGCGAGCACCACTGCAGCGGCGGCTGCCCAATCGGCTCTCTCGGAGGCCAGCTAGCCGAGACCGATCCCGACGCAAGAGCCCACGTCGCCGAGGGCTTCAAACGATGGGAAGCCACCATCCAGAGCGGCCTGCGAGAGATGCACGCACGAGGCGAGCTCACGCCCGACACCGACCCCGACACCCTCGCCCTCGCGCTGCTAGCCGCCCTGCAGGGCGGCCTGCTCCTCACTCAGGTCAAACGCGACACCAAGCCACTAGAGGCCGCGCTCGACGCAATGCTCGAACTGGTCGCACGACTCAGCGGCAGCAGCTCGTAGCGTCCGAGCGCCAGGCCCGATTACCGGCGCTCGATCGCGCGAAGGCGCTCCTCGAAGACTTCGGCGCTCTCCGGTAGGCAGAGCAGGACCCCATAGAGCGTCGCAAGCTGATCGCCACTCTCTTTGAGCAGATTTGGCAGAAGGACGGGGCGATCGTGGCCGTCAAACCCCGGTCGGCCTTCGCCCGCTACTTCACGACCATGGAGGAGGCGCGGTCAAAGCGCCCAAAAGCCGGTCTGAATAGCGGGGTGACAACAGCGGGAGCGACGGGGGTCCATCCCGCGATTGTCACCCCGCGGATCGCGATACGGCTCTAGCCCGGTCGCCCAGAGTTCTTAACGGGGGGCCCTCCGTCACAACAGTCATACAAGCGCGCTAGCCGTTTGAGCTGTTGCTCGGGCGGCGTCACGGCGGACAGTCGCAGACGGGTGATCCGCGAGGCGGTCGAGCAGTCGACTCCCCTGGTCTGACCGTGACTCCAGGTGAGTCAGCGTGGAGGCGACGCTCGCAGGAACCTGGGTACCTGGATCGTCGATGCAGCGAGCTACGGCGCGCTCGACAACGTTCCCGCCGAGCGATTCCCCGAGGAGCCATGCAAGCGCCATCGCCGCCGCACCGCGTACAAATGGATCGCGATCTGCCGCCATATCGAGGAGAAGACCGAAGTCTTCAGGCTTGTGTCGCAGACGTGCTGCTTCGGCCGCCCACCGGCGGTGGTTTCGTCCACCGGCGACGAGATCCAACTGCAGTTCGGCAGCTTCATCGGCTGTGACGGCGTCTATCGCGAGGGCCAAACACGTTGCGGGCCCTCGGACGTCACCTTCACGATCGAACGGGTCACGCCAGTCTGCACAAGTCTTGGAAGCAAGATCCGCGATAATCGGCTTCAACTCCGCGAGCACCTCCTCCGGTATACGTCCACGCTTGGCCAGCAAGACTTCAAGTGCGCCGCGCTTCGTTCGCGGCCACACCGCGTCGTCGGAGAACGTTTCAAACAGGGGCGCCCACTGGGCGACCGAAGGATGGGTCGAATTGAGCAGGGCGAGGTCGTGGCCAGGGTCAGCGCTTCCGAACGACCTGCCACCGCCATGCGCATCTACGATCTCTTTCCTGACCAGATCGGCTACGTGACCGATTACCTCAGTCGCGGCATCCTCTGATAGCTCGGACAAGTCGCCGAAGGCCGCAAGAGCATCGAGCGAGCCCTCACGCGCCTCCATCTGAAGACGTTTGCGGATCTCTGGATCGAACCGGGCTGCCACCTCCAGGAGCGCGCTACGGAGTACGGGTGGCTGTACCTCGGCCGCTTGTGCCGCAGCGCTGGCGGCAGGAGGATGTCCGGATCGTCGTGGAACTTTGGCGGCGGTCCTCACGGGTTGATGGTCAAACGGTAACGAGTTCGCGAGTCTCCTGACGGTCGCTGTTCTTCTCGGCAGCGAGGAGGGTGTGACGCTCAATTGCGATCACGAGCTTGGCGAGGTCGCGGTAACCGATGATCCGCCGGAACTGCTTCTCGGCTACGAGCATCCCGGCGGCGGTCCAGCGCTTGCGCATGTCGCCGTCCTGCCAGCGCTTCACGTTGCGCTGCGTGTGACGGACGATCTCGATCATCGACTCACACGGGTTGGTCGAGCACAGCGTCTTTGCGAGTTGACCGGTGATCTTGAGCCGCATCAGCGTCAGCGTCTCGGGCATTCCCTCCCGCAGCGAGGCGGCAGCGTCGGGCCAGGTGCGGTCGAGCTCTGAGGCGAGGAGTTGCAGGCGCTGTTCGGCGAGATCTGGGTCCTTGAGCGCCCACGCGCCGCGGATCCGGGCCAAAACGGCGGGGCGGTCGCGTTCGGGCAGGAGGTCACAAACATTGCGCTCCTTGTGTCGTTGACACCTGTGCACCAGCGCGTGCTCACCGAACACGTCGGTGATCGCCCGACGGATCGCCTTCCCGCCGTCGATGACGAACAGGATCGCCTGCTCGGGGTCCAGTCCCCGGTCGATGAGGTCGGCGAGCAGTGTTCGGGCGAGCGTGGCGTTCTCGGTCGAGCCCTCCCACAGCCCGAGCGGGATCTTCACGCCCTCGGTGCTGATCCCGAGCGCGACGATGTGCGTGCGATCGGCGATCTGAAGGCCGTCGAGCATCATCACCGCCAAGCGCACGTCGTCCAGCCGGCGGCCCATCAGCTCTCCAAGCGCGGTGCGGGTGCGCTCGATGAACATGTCCGAGACTGCGCTCTTACCAGTCGAGGTCGCATTCCCTTCGACGTCGGCGCCGACCGGCTCGCCGACCGTAGCGAACCGCCGCGTCGAGACACCGGCGAGCATGCGGTCCATCACAGCCCTGGTCAGCGGGTCGCGATCAGCGAAATACTCATAGGTCTGGACCGGCAGCTCGTGCGCGTCGTCGGTCGTGCGCATTCGTGGACGAGAGACCCGCACCCGGCGACCGCCGAGTGTCATCGACCCTGTCTCGTGACCGTGACGCTTTGCGGTGCGATCCCGGTTCCACTTGCCCTTCGGACCGACCACCTCGTCGACCTCGCTCTCCATCAGCTCATGGACGACGCCGAGCCCGACACCGACGCTCAGCGCGAGCAGCCCCTCCCTTGCCGCTCCCACGAGCTCACCGAGCGCCTCCTGGATCTGCGGTGGCAGCGGACTCTCCGACACCTCGAACGTCGTGCCGACCTTCGCAGCGGGTACCTTCTTCATGGCGGTTCCTCCTGTCCTCTCGGACTTGGTTAGCGCCCCGAACGCTCCCAACCGGAGCGGACAAGGCGGGAGGACCGCCGTTCAAAGATCTACGAGATCGCGGACAACCTCGGCGGCAGCACTCGACCAGGCATCGTCGGAGACCTCCGCTAGGACCCGTGCCCACCCCTCGGTGAGCAACAGCTCTTCCGGGTCGAGCTTCGGGAGTCGAATGATGCGCTCTACGACCAACTGCTGCTTCTGCGGCTCGACAGCCGTCAGTACGGCCGCGAGAGCCTCAAGCAGCCGAAGCTCAACGAAATACCAGGGCGTCGTGCGCTCAACGAACTCGGCGGGATCGTCGAGGGTAGCCAGTATCCACTGGAGTACTCGCTGTCCAGTGGCAGCGTCAAGCAGATCCGCACCGTTTCGTAGAAGACTCAGGCTCGTCGACGCGGTCGTGCGCGTGACGCAATCAAGGTCTATGTCGGCAGCAGCCAGAGTGACGGCTAACGCGGGGCCGTCCAGGCAGAGCTTGCGCACTGCCAGCTCGAGGCTCTTCTCGTCTCCCGAGAGTCGAAGCGTCGTTAGCCCTCCCGCTGCTTCCTTGGCGTCGGCGTGTCGATCGAGACGAAGGAAAGTGTCGCGTCCCAGTAGTGAGAGCATATGTCTGAATGCTCCGTGATCGGCAGCGTGGTTTGCGACGAGAGCTGCCGCGATGAGCTGATTGTTCGCAACGTCTGGCCCTGCCAACTGGATCTCGGTGGAGCGCCCCCACTCCTTGAACGCACGGGCAGCAAGCGCCTCAAGCGCTCGTGATTCGGTCTGCGTCAGCCACCAGCTCGCTGCCGTGTCGCCACCCGTGATCGTCGCTGCGAGGTCATGCTCGCCGATCCTCGCGGTGTTGAACAAAAGTATTGCGGCGGTGCCAGCAAGAGCCGAAGCAGTCACGTCACAGGGGGCGCTGGTTCGAACAGCCTGCACCAAGGCAGCCTCGACCCGCGCCTCCTTAAGGCGCCCAATCTCAACGCATGCACGCGCGTGCTGAGCCTGCAGCCACGCATGGTCTACGGGCCGCGCCTCATCCCGGTTGATTGCCTCCTTGAGTAGGTCGATCGCCTCCTCCGGGCGGGCAAGCTCAATCAGGGCACACGCCGCACTCACAGTGGCCGCCGCGCGCTCCTCCGGACCCGGTGCACCCTGAACTGCCGCGAGAAGTCCGTCGAGGTCTTCACTTTTGATCCAGCGCCCGAGCGCGGCCACGTAGCGCCACTGCCAATCGGGCGAGTCCGCCGCCTCGCTCAACGTCGGAACGCTGTCGTACCGCTCGGCGAACGCGCGCAGGTCATTGAAACGCACTTGTGCCAACAGGGCCACCGCCTGGCAGGCAGTGATCGGCTCCTCTCGTCCCGCGTTTGGATGAGGAGCGACGAGCCGAGGCACAAGTAGCGCATGGCGCAGCCGATCTCGTGGCGGTAGCGAGATAGTTCCGACCCATGCCGTTCCTTCCCATCCACCAATCGAGCGCTGGGTCGCCGCCACAGCAAGCAGCTCATCGAGATGCGCTGCGTCGATCGTATTCGACTTCGGAACGAGGATCTTGGCGCCTTCGCCTGTTGAGACAATGGCGTCGTCTGTTACGTGCTGCCAATAGGAGATCCGACTCTCGACATGATGGAGGACGATCAGATGTGGCAGCCCGTGCTGAGCCCAGTCATCGACGTGCGAACGATCAGTGTCCCGATACCACCAGCCGACAATATTGCCAACGTCGTCCTTCTCGGGCTCTTCGAAGTAACTTGGCGGACCAGCCTTGACCTGTGCGCCTACGACATCCAGCGTGTCGAAATCGCGCGCATCGCGAGCGGCGAGGAACAAGTCCGTCCCCAGATCATGACGGTCGTTCGAGGCCACACCCCATCCGATTCGCTCGAATGCGGCGGACACTTCGCTCGTACCGAGGTTGCCCTTCTGTGTCTGTTTACTCGCTCTCATACAGTTACAACAACTCAATGACCGCCAGTGGATGGCCAACTGTTGGGCAGCGGGAACCCGTATTGAGCAGCGACGTAGTAGTCACTTAGAGGACGGTCCCATTCGGTCTTCCCGGTCCCGTCAAGCGGCGTATAGACACCGTTGGGCGCCCTCATGATGAGACCAGCCTTCCAGGCAACTCGCAATGTTGTTGCAAGCGCACCAGCGTCCTTTGGAACCTCCATCCCGCGCTCGACCATGAACTTGAAGAGAGAAGCCGAGCCAACTGCAGTACCACCCATTGCTTGAGCCGCCTGTTCGAGTGCTGCGACCACGTGAGCTAAATCACGGCTCGCCGAACTGCCGATGACCGGCACGTCCCCAATGCGAGCATTGAGGCTGTCCTCGACTGTGCCCCAAAGTCGCAAGTCGTCCAGAGCATTTCGCAGAGCGCGTGCGAGTCGCGCCGGGTTTTGCTCGCTAGGGAATGCAGCACGGAAGTCCGCAAGACGCCGATTGACTGTGGCAATCGATAGCCCAGTGGATGCAGCCAGACAGGAAATGGTGGGCTCATGCCCAAGCTGGTCAGCCACGACGCCGTACTCGTCGATGAACCCCACCAAACGATGAGTACGGTCATAGTCGAGATCCAGTTCGTCCGCAAGCCAATCACCAAATCGCAGGCCGCCATCGACCACTTCGATCGGGAGCGGGCGGGCGCTCGCGGCTAGGCGCTGGTCGATCAACGCCCGCGCCCGGAGCAACTCGGGCGGCGATATCGCCTCCAACCAGCCGACGATCTCCGACGTCGGCCTATCGGCCGCGAGATCGGACAACATCTCATCGACGAGGTCACGTGCCCGGGCGAGCAAAGCTTGATATGTCATGATACAGATCATATCATGTCAAACTTTTTAGTCCCACGACCTCATGAGGGAGCCCAGTGGATGCAGCCAGACTAGGCGGAGGATGTCCCGCGTGGCGTAGAACTTGAGGTGGCGGTCCTCCCGCCTCGTCCGGTCGTATTGCGACCGTGGCGAGTGCGAAATCGGTCCATTTGAGACAGGAGGAACCGCCATGAAGAAGGTACATGCTGGGCAGGTCACGAGCGAGGACACGCCTTCGGAGGCGTCTGCTCTGCCTGAGCGGGTGCAGGCCGCGCTCGGGGAGCTGGTCGGGGCGGCGAGGGAGGGCCTGCTCGCGCTGAGCGTGGGTGTCGGGCTCGGTGTGATGCACGAGCTGATGGCCGAGGAGGTCGAGGAGGTGTGTGGCCCCAAGGGTAAGCAGGACCCGGAGCGGGTCGCTTACCGCCACGGTGGCGATGACGGGGAGGTCACGCTCGGTTCGCGCCGGGTGGGGGTGCGGCGGCCGCGGATGCGCGCCAAGGACGGCAGCGGCGAGGTGCCGGTCGAGACCTACGGGCATTTTGCCAGCCGCGACGTGTTGAGCGCGGTCGTGTTGGAGCGGATGCTCGCGGGGGTCTCCACCAGACGGTTTGTGCGTACCCAGGAGCCGGTCGGTGAGCGGGTGGAAGCCGAGGCGCGCTCGACGTCGAAGTCGTCGGTGTCGCGCACCTTCGTTGCCCGCACCGCACAAACGCTGAAGGAGCTGATGAGTCGTCGCTTGGATGACGTGCGGTTGGCGGTCCTGATGCTCGACGGTGTCGTCTTGAAGGACCACACCAACGTCGTCGCGCTCGGGATCACGACTGACGGGGTGAAGGTCCCGCTCGGGTTGTGGGAGGGCTCCACGGAGAACAAGACGATCGCGACCGCGCTACTGGCCGATCTCGTGGACCGCGGCCTTGATGTCGAGCAGGGCGTGCTCGTCGTGATCGACGGCTCCAAGGCCCTCAGAGCCGCCGTGAACGCTGTCCTGGGCCCGCGCACCCCGGTCCACAGGTGTGTCCGGCACAAGGAGCGCAACGTGCTCGATCACCTGTCTGAGCGCGACCGCCCGGAGGTCAAGCGCCGGCTACGCCGCGCGTGGGCGCGTGAGGATCACAAACAGGCCCTCGGGGAACTCCAAGCGCTCGCCGCAGAACTCGAGCGCTCTCACCCGGGTGCTGCCTCATCCCTGAAGGAGGGCATGGAGGAGACGCTCACCGTCACCCGTCTCGGCGTGAAGGGCGCGCTGAAGCGCACGCTACAGAGCACCAACCCGTGCGAGTCGATGATCGAGTGCGTTCGTCGCAGCTCGCGGAACGTCAAGCGCTGGCAGTCCGGGGAGATGTCCCTACGCTGGACTGCCGCCGGGATGCTCGAGGCTGAGCGACAGTTCCGACGGATCATCGGCTACGACGGCCTCACCAAGCTCGCCCTTACAGTCGAACGCGAGATCACCCAGACCACCACCACACACGTCGCCGAGAAGGCCGCTACGCTCGTCACCATCTGAGAGATTCACCCGAGGGCCGCTCACCCAAGTTCCACGCTGGCCGGGACATCCTCACTAGGCGCGCAGGCGGCGATATCTGAGCAAGGACGACAACCAGCCCACCTGCCATCATGGAGTCATGCCCGAGCAAGCGCATGTCCAGCTAAGCGGCGACATCAGTGGTCGCTACGTCGTCACCGAGAGACGCCCCGGAGGCGAGTTGACGCTCGCGCCCGACACGTCTTGGTCGGCCATCGTGGAGCGCTCGGGCGGTCGAGAGCTAACTCCGGAGGAGTCCGCGGAGTTCCGAAACGAGTACGCCTCGCTCATGCTCCCGCCTGACGGCGAGCCATAGGACGTGACGGACACTGCCGCGGGCGGCTTCCCCGCGCACTTCGATCCCGACGGCTGGGAGGAAGACCTAGCGCGAACCACTCCTGCTGGGCGCGAGGCAGCTGAAGCCGCTCGGCGTACCTACGAGCAGAGCGGGATTCCCTTTGAGCACCTCCGTCGCGTGGAGCAGGAGGGGCGCGACGGCACCGTGCTACCGGACTGCGCGAAGGTCTACCTGCCTCAACCGGCGGGGCGCTTCGGCATGGTGTTCAGGGCCATCAAGATCGACGGACGCCTCCATATGGCCTATCTCGCCTTCGGGGTGCGTCACCCACCAAAGGATTCGCGTCGTCCGACCGTCTACCAGCTCGCGCATCAGCGCATCCACGGCCAGCCTCCGTCGCGTTCGCCGTCTTAGCTGGCGACTATGGCGCGCCGTTCAACTCCGCTACCGCCTGCGTCCTTGCACTGCCTCCGCCCGCCCAAGCACCGAGGTTGTCCGCGATCTCGTAGATCTTTGAACGGCGGTCCTCCCGCCTTGTCCGCTCCGGTTGGGAGCGTTCGGGGCGCTAACCAAGTCCGAGAGGACAGGAGGAACCGCCATGAAGAAGGTACCCGCTGCGAAGGTCGGCACGACGTTCGAGGTGTCGGAGAGTCCGCTGCCACCGCAGATCCAGGAGGCGCTCGGTGAGCTCGTGGGAGCGGCAAGGGAGGGGCTGCTCGCGCTGAGCGTCGGTGTCGGGCTCGGCGTCGTCCATGAGCTGATGGAGAGCGAGGTCGACGAGGTGGTCGGTCCGAAGGGCAAGTGGAACCGGGATCGCACCGCAAAGCGTCACGGTCACGAGACAGGGTCGATGACACTCGGCGGTCGCCGGGTGCGGGTCTCTCGTCCACGAATGCGCACGACCGACGACGCGCACGAGCTGCCGGTCCAGACCTATGAGTATTTCGCTGATCGCGACCCGCTGACCAGGGCTGTGATGGACCGCATGCTCGCCGGTGTCTCGACGCGGCGGTTCGCTACGGTCGGCGAGCCGGTCGGCGCCGACGTCGAAGGGAATGCGACCTCGACTGGTAAGAGCGCAGTCTCGGACATGTTCATCGAGCGCACCCGCACCGCGCTTGGAGAGCTGATGGGCCGCCGGCTGGACGACGTGCGCTTGGCGGTGATGATGCTCGACGGCCTTCAGATCGCCGATCGCACGCACATCGTCGCGCTCGGGATCAGCACCGAGGGCGTGAAGATCCCGCTCGGGCTGTGGGAGGGCTCGACCGAGAACGCCACGCTCGCCCGAACACTGCTCGCCGACCTCATCGACCGGGGACTGGACCCCGAGCAGGCGATCCTGTTCGTCATCGACGGCGGGAAGGCGATCCGTCGGGCGATCACCGACGTGTTCGGTGAGCACGCGCTGGTGCACAGGTGTCAACGACACAAGGAGCGCAATGTTTGTGACCTCCTGCCCGAACGCGACCGCCCCGCCGTTTTGGCCCGGATCCGCGGCGCGTGGGCGCTCAAGGACCCAGATCTCGCCGAACAGCGCCTGCAACTCCTCGCCTCAGAGCTCGACCGCACCTGGCCCGACGCTGCCGCCTCGCTGCGGGAGGGAATGCCCGAGACGCTGACGCTGATGCGGCTCAAGATCACCGGTCAACTCGCAAAGACGCTGTGCTCGACCAACCCGTGTGAGTCGATGATCGAGATCGTCCGTCACACGCAGCGCAACGTGAAGCGCTGGCAGGACGGCGACATGCGCAAGCGCTGGACCGCCGCCGGGATGCTCGTAGCCGAGAAGCAGTTCCGGCGGATCATCGGTTACCGCGACCTCGCCAAGCTCGTGATCGCAATTGAGCGTCACACCCTCCTCGCTGCCGAGAAGAACAGCGACCGTCAGGAGACTCGCGAACTCGTTACCGTTTGACCATCAACCCGTGAGGACCGCCGCCAAAGTTCCACGACGATCCGGACATCCTCCAAGCACCTCGGAAGCCGGACAACCAAGCGCCCCGGCGATCTTGACGATGTTGGCCAGCGATACATTCCGTACGCCGCGCTCGACCCCGCTGTAGTAGCCACGATTCAGCCCGGCCTCCAGGGCGACGGCTTCCTGGGACATACCGCACTCGGCGCGTAGCTCGCGTAGGGCGTCGCCGAACGCTGCGTGGATGGGGGAGATCGCGGGCAAGCCGCAAGACTGGCGTCTTGACTGCTATGAGTCTATACACTATAAGTCGCACTACATACAAAGTTGGCCCCCGCGCAGATTGTGGTCTGCCGGGGGCCGCGACACCAGGAGGTGAGTCCTGATGCAAGAACAGCCTAACCCAGCGGTGGAGGCGAACAACATGCACGACTGGGGCGTGATGATCCGAATCCTCGACCCCGACGATCAGCGACCGTGGTCTGTCGAGGAGATGATCCGCGACCGCACAGACAGTCAGGTCAGTCGCGAGGACACGACCGACGCGATCAGACGACTACACGGCGTCGGCTTGATCCATCGCACGACGGACGGCCTGGTCTTTCCGACGCGGGCCGCACTGCACTTCGACCAGATAGCCGCCTGAGCGGGCGCTCAGGCTGGCCGCCCAATACTCGCTGACCCGCTTCCGGGCCTGGCGGTGCTTAAGGGGTGTGGGACCAATCGATCAGAGCACGAGAAGGCGCGCTCGGGGCTGCTGCGGGCCTTGCCGTTCGGTCGTTTGTGATCGGCAAGGCCCTGGCAACCCGATCCGGCCTGTCCATGCGGTTTTCGGGCGGTCGGCCCGCGCCCGACTCTTATCTCTGCCCCATCTGGTGACTTGATGAGCGAGACGCCTCCTTCGAATCTTTGTCTTCCAACGGACCGACGTCGTGTCGTGCGGCCTCGTCGTTTGTTTGTCGATCCCGGCGGCGTGGCACTTGCCGGGCTCGACCGTCGCGTGCTGGAGGTGCTGTGCGAGCACCGCGTGATGACCCAAGATCAGCTTGCCCGACTGTTTCCCGATGTTCCCGAGCGCACTTTGCGCTACCGCACCAGGCGCCTGCGCGACCTCGGCTACGCGGGCCGCACCCGCCCCTACGAGGATGTCCCGGCCAGCGTGGAACTTGGGTGAGCGGCCCTCGGGTGAATCTCTCAGATGGTGACGAGCGTAGCGGCCTTCTCGGCGACGTGTGTGGTGGTGGTCTGGGTGATCTCGCGTTCGACTGTAAGGGCGAGCTTGGTGAGGCCGTCGTAGCCGATGATCCGTCGGAACTGTCGCTCAGCCTCGAGCATCCCGGCGGCAGTCCAGCGTAGGGACATCTCCCCGGACTGCCAGCGCTTGACGTTCCGCGAGCTGCGACGAACGCACTCGATCATCGACTCGCACGGGTTGGTGCTCTGTAGCGTGCGCTTCAGCGCGCCCTTCACGCCGAGACGGGTGACGGTGAGCGTCTCCTCCATGCCCTCCTTCAGGGATGAGGCAGCACCCGGGTGAGAGCGCTCGAGTTCTGCGGCGAGCGCTTGGAGTTCCCCGAGGGCCTGTTTGTGATCCTCACGCGCCCACGCGCGGCGTAGCCGGCGCTTGACCTCCGGGCGGTCGCGCTCAGACAGGTGATCGAGCACGTTGCGCTCCTTGTGCCGGACACACCTGTGGACCGGGGTGCGCGGGCCCAGGACAGCGTTCACGGCGGCTCTGAGGGCCTTGGAGCCGTCGATCACGACGAGCACGCCCTGCTCGACATCAAGGCCGCGGTCCACGAGATCGGCCAGTAGCGCGGTCGCGATCGTCTTGTTCTCCGTGGAGCCCTCCCACAACCCGAGCGGGACCTTCACCCCGTCAGTCGTGATCCCGAGCGCGACGACGTTGGTGTGGTCCTTCAAGACGACACCGTCGAGCATCAGGACCGCCAACCGCACGTCATCCAAGCGACGACTCATCAGCTCCTTCAGCGTTTGTGCGGTGCGGGCAACGAAGGTGCGCGACACCGACGACTTCGACGTCGAGCGCGCCTCGGCTTCCACCCGCTCACCGACCGGCTCCTGGGTACGCACAAACCGTCTGGTGGAGACCCCCGCGAGCATCCGCTCCAACACGACCGCGCTCAACACGTCGCGGCTGGCAAAATGCCCGTAGGTCTCGACCGGCACCTCGCCGCTGCCGTCCTTGGCGCGCATCCGCGGCCGCCGCACCCCCACCCGGCGCGAACCGAGCGTGACCTCCCCGTCATCGCCACCGTGGCGGTAAGCGACCCGCTCCGGGTCCTGCTTACCCTTGGGGCCACACACCTCCTCGACCTCCTCGGCCATCAGCTCGTGCATCACACCGAGCCCGACACCCACGCTCAGCGCGAGCAGGCCCTCCCTCGCCGCCCCGACCAGCTCCCCGAGCGCGGCCTGCACCCGCTCAGGCAGAGCAGACGCCTCCGAAGGCGTGTCCTCGCTCGTGACCTGCCCAGCATGTACCTTCTTCATGGCGGTTCCTCCTGTCTCAAATGGACCGATTTCGCACTCGCCACGGTCGCAATACGACCGGACGAGGCGGGAGGACCGCCACCTCAAGTTCTACGCCACGCGGGACATCCTCCGCCCCTACCGCGAACGTGGCTCAGCGCCCAACCATCACTGGCCCACCCGGCGAGCAGACGCTCTCATCAGCGGCGCCCCGTCGCCGCGCGGCGGCGAGCGCAAGCAACCCAACCCTGTCTTCCTCACGCACGCCGCGCTGCTCAGCGAGCTGTACGTCACGCTCGTGACTCAGGCCGAGCAGGCCGGACTATTCCTACAACGCTTCCAGCGAGAGGGCGATGCGCGCGAGCCCTTCGAGGAGCTGGGCAAGCAGCGCGCGTTGGCGCCCGATGCGTTGCTCGTGCTCCACGACGAGCACGGTCGCGAGCTACGAGCGTTCGTGGAGCTTGACCTCGGCACGATGTCTCACCCTCGCCTGCGCGCCAAGGCAGAGCTGTACGCCGCTTATGTCACGGCAGGAGCGTGGCGTGAGCACCATCCGTTCCTGCCCGCACTGCTGTTCCTCACGAGCACCGAAGCCCGCGCCGCCAAGTTCCTCACAACACTCCGCAGCACGCTCGCGAGTAAGCGCCGTGGTTGGAACCCAGCCAGCTTCACCGCCGCAGCCGCAGGCGTCGCGTTCCAGCCGGGCCTGTTGCTTGGCGAGGAATGCCTCGCGGACGCCACCGGGAGCGATGGCTTGGCGCTCGCCGATGTCCTGTGCGCAGCGCGGGCACCCTATGAGCGCTCGCTCCAATCCACGCGGGAACGGCAGGAAGCCGCAGATCGCGAGTGCAAGCGGCTGCGGGAGGACCCGGAGGCAATGCGTCAGCACATGCGCCGCCACGAATCCTCGCTACGGCCCTACCTGCGAGCGCTCGGCACAGCGGACGAGAAGACAGTGCGACTGCTGCTCAGCGGGATCGCACCGGCGGACGTGGACGAGCGAGCGGTGCTCGCGTCGATTGCCCGAGACCTCCCCGACCTACTGGACCCAGGGACCGACGGCACAACCCTTCCCGGCGCTGCGGTTACGTCAGACGTGGCGCTGCTCACAGACCGCTATCGGAGCTCGCAGCGCAGGCTCATCGAGTCGCTGAGCGGCCAAGGACTGGACGGCCCATCCCTGCGCCGGGCGCGATTGACCTTGCAGAAGGGCAAGCTCCTCGAACGACGCACCTGGGATCAACTGCCAGCAGATGCAGAGCGCGACGTCACGGCGCGCGAGGATGTCCGGATCGTCGTGGAACTTTGGCGGCGGTCCTCACGGGTTGATGGTCAAACGGTAACGAGTTCGCGAGTCTCCTGACGGTCGCTGTTCTTCTCGGCAGCGAGGAGGGTGTGACGCTCAATTGCGATCACGAGCTTGGCGAGGTCGCGGTAACCGATGATCCGCCGGAACTGCTTCTCGGCTACGAGCATCCCGGCGGCGGTCCAGCGCTTGCGCATGTCGCCGTCCTGCCAGCGCTTCACGTTGCGCTGCGTGTGACGGACGATCTCGATCATCGACTCACACGGGTTGGTCGAGCACAGCGTCTTTGCGAGTTGACCGGTGATCTTGAGCCGCATCAGCGTCAGCGTCTCGGGCATTCCCTCCCGCAGCGAGGCGGCAGCGTCGGGCCAGGTGCGGTCGAGCTCTGAGGCGAGGAGTTGCAGGCGCTGTTCGGCGAGATCTGGGTCCTTGAGCGCCCACGCGCCGCGGATCCGGGCCAAAACGGCGGGGCGGTCGCGTTCGGGCAGGAGGTCACAAACATTGCGCTCCTTGTGTCGTTGACACCTGTGCACCAGCGCGTGCTCACCGAACACGTCGGTGATCGCCCGACGGATCGCCTTCCCGCCGTCGATGACGAACAGGATCGCCTGCTCGGGGTCCAGTCCCCGGTCGATGAGGTCGGCGAGCAGTGTTCGGGCGAGCGTGGCGTTCTCGGTCGAGCCCTCCCACAGCCCGAGCGGGATCTTCACGCCCTCGGTGCTGATCCCGAGCGCGACGATGTGCGTGCGATCGGCGATCTGAAGGCCGTCGAGCATCATCACCGCCAAGCGCACGTCGTCCAGCCGGCGGCCCATCAGCTCTCCAAGCGCGGTGCGGGTGCGCTCGATGAACATGTCCGAGACTGCGCTCTTACCAGTCGAGGTCGCATTCCCTTCGACGTCGGCGCCGACCGGCTCGCCGACCGTAGCGAACCGCCGCGTCGAGACACCGGCGAGCATGCGGTCCATCACAGCCCTGGTCAGCGGGTCGCGATCAGCGAAATACTCATAGGTCTGGACCGGCAGCTCGTGCGCGTCGTCGGTCGTGCGCATTCGTGGACGAGAGACCCGCACCCGGCGACCGCCGAGTGTCATCGACCCTGTCTCGTGACCGTGACGCTTTGCGGTGCGATCCCGGTTCCACTTGCCCTTCGGACCGACCACCTCGTCGACCTCGCTCTCCATCAGCTCATGGACGACGCCGAGCCCGACACCGACGCTCAGCGCGAGCAGCCCCTCCCTTGCCGCTCCCACGAGCTCACCGAGCGCCTCCTGGATCTGCGGTGGCAGCGGACTCTCCGACACCTCGAACGTCGTGCCGACCTTCGCAGCGGGTACCTTCTTCATGGCGGTTCCTCCTGTCCTCTCGGACTTGGTTAGCGCCCCGAACGCTCCCAACCGGAGCGGACAAGGCGGGAGGACCGCCGTTCAAAGATCTACGAGATCGCGGACAACCTCCGGCGCGCGAGACCCAAGGCCAGCGGCGACTCGCCTATTTGGAGTGGCGAGAGCACACCGCCCGCAAGCTCGCCCGCCAGGCGGGTGGCCTCGGGCGCCTCACTCACCCAACGGCGAGCTTCTACCCGCAGCTCGATAATGAGCACCTGAAGGTCTGCAAACACTGCGGGGAGGTTGTCTATCCCGCCGCCCGTGAGAACAGAGACGTCTACGGCCGCCAGTCCTCGCCCTGCCACTACTGCGGCGCAAGCGATCAGCTTTCCGACTACAGCGACCAGTCCATGCCCGACCACGAGAACGGAAGGTGGCGATCACAGCCATGAGCCCACCCGACCAATCCAGCCAACACTGCGGCGCCCGAAGCAGGCGCCACACCGATTCAGTCTTGCGATCGGCACGAAGTCGATCGAGAGACGTTTGCCAGCACCTACCCAACCACAGAGGAGAAACCGATGCCCAGCCAACCGGCGACCACCACACCGAACTACAAGCGTTCGCGCATTGGTTCGCAGACTGGTGGCTGCGACGTGGCCGCGACCTCACCGGCGCCCAAAGCAACAGGTGAGGAGATGGATAGTCCGGCGAACACAACGGCCAAGCAGCGTGCGGTCGCCTACGTGCGTGAGTCCACCGAGGAGCAGGGCCAAGGATTCTCGCCCGACGCCCAACGCGAGGGCATCCGCCGCTTCGCACCCGAGAACAATCTCGAACTCGTCGGCGAGTACTGCGACTTCCACTCCGGCTGGCGCAAGTCCGAGGCCCGTCCCGAGTTCCAGCGCCTGATGGCCGACGCCGCCGAGGGCATGTTCGACGTGGTGCTCGTATACCACACCTCGCGATTCGCCAGAAATCAGGTCGAGGCACGCCGCTACAAGCAACTCCTACGCGAGCGGCTGGGCATCCGCGTCGTGTCAGTCACCCAGCCGATGGGCGAGGATCCATCCGACCCATCCGCGGAGGATGTCCCGGCCAGCGTGGAACTTGGGTGAGCGGCCCTCGGGTGAATCTCTCAGATGGTGACGAGCGTAGCGGCCTTCTCGGCGACGTGTGTGGTGGTGGTCTGGGTGATCTCGCGTTCGACTGTAAGGGCGAGCTTGGTGAGGCCGTCGTAGCCGATGATCCGTCGGAACTGTCGCTCAGCCTCGAGCATCCCGGCGGCAGTCCAGCGTAGGGACATCTCCCCGGACTGCCAGCGCTTGACGTTCCGCGAGCTGCGACGAACGCACTCGATCATCGACTCGCACGGGTTGGTGCTCTGTAGCGTGCGCTTCAGCGCGCCCTTCACGCCGAGACGGGTGACGGTGAGCGTCTCCTCCATGCCCTCCTTCAGGGATGAGGCAGCACCCGGGTGAGAGCGCTCGAGTTCTGCGGCGAGCGCTTGGAGTTCCCCGAGGGCCTGTTTGTGATCCTCACGCGCCCACGCGCGGCGTAGCCGGCGCTTGACCTCCGGGCGGTCGCGCTCAGACAGGTGATCGAGCACGTTGCGCTCCTTGTGCCGGACACACCTGTGGACCGGGGTGCGCGGGCCCAGGACAGCGTTCACGGCGGCTCTGAGGGCCTTGGAGCCGTCGATCACGACGAGCACGCCCTGCTCGACATCAAGGCCGCGGTCCACGAGATCGGCCAGTAGCGCGGTCGCGATCGTCTTGTTCTCCGTGGAGCCCTCCCACAACCCGAGCGGGACCTTCACCCCGTCAGTCGTGATCCCGAGCGCGACGACGTTGGTGTGGTCCTTCAAGACGACACCGTCGAGCATCAGGACCGCCAACCGCACGTCATCCAAGCGACGACTCATCAGCTCCTTCAGCGTTTGTGCGGTGCGGGCAACGAAGGTGCGCGACACCGACGACTTCGACGTCGAGCGCGCCTCGGCTTCCACCCGCTCACCGACCGGCTCCTGGGTACGCACAAACCGTCTGGTGGAGACCCCCGCGAGCATCCGCTCCAACACGACCGCGCTCAACACGTCGCGGCTGGCAAAATGCCCGTAGGTCTCGACCGGCACCTCGCCGCTGCCGTCCTTGGCGCGCATCCGCGGCCGCCGCACCCCCACCCGGCGCGAACCGAGCGTGACCTCCCCGTCATCGCCACCGTGGCGGTAAGCGACCCGCTCCGGGTCCTGCTTACCCTTGGGGCCACACACCTCCTCGACCTCCTCGGCCATCAGCTCGTGCATCACACCGAGCCCGACACCCACGCTCAGCGCGAGCAGGCCCTCCCTCGCCGCCCCGACCAGCTCCCCGAGCGCGGCCTGCACCCGCTCAGGCAGAGCAGACGCCTCCGAAGGCGTGTCCTCGCTCGTGACCTGCCCAGCATGTACCTTCTTCATGGCGGTTCCTCCTGTCTCAAATGGACCGATTTCGCACTCGCCACGGTCGCAATACGACCGGACGAGGCGGGAGGACCGCCACCTCAAGTTCTACGCCACGCGGGACATCCTCCATCCGCGTTCCTGGCGGAGTCGATCCATGAGATGTTCGACGAGTACTACTCGGTGTCGTTGTCCTTCTGGACACGTAGCGGACTACGCGAGAAGGCTCGCCAAGGTCATCTGGTCGGCAGCCTTCCGTGGGGCTACGTCCGCGACCCCGACACCAAGCTCGCGATTACCGACCCAGAGCGCGCGCCACTCGTGCTCACCCTGTTCGAGCGTTACGCCACCGGCCAGGAGTCCGACCGCTCGCTCGCCGCTTGGCTGAACGCAACCGGCGCGCGAACCGCACGCAATCGCGAGTTCGGCAAGGACACCGTGCGGGAGATGCTGTGCAACGCGGCTTACGCGGGATACGTGAGCGGGCTGCGCGACAAGACCCGTGCGATCAAAGGACTGCACGAGGCGATCATCACCGACGAGCTGTTCGACCGCGTGCAGGAGGTTCGAGGATGGCGAACACGCGTCGTCAAGCCCGGCCGCCCATCCGAGGATTACCTGCTGCGCAAGCTCCTGCGCTGTGAGCGCTGCGGCGCACGGATGCACGGCACCAGCGGATCGCGCGCCGGTATCCGCCGCTACCAATGCTCGACCCGTCGCTACCACGGCGAGTGCGAGCAAACGATGGTCAAGGCGCAAGCCCTGGAGGCACAGCTCATCGACTGGGTGCATACCTTCCAACCCGACGAGCAACTGCGCAAGCTGATGCTCGACACCCTCCGCGCCGAGCCGGACGGCCAGCCCAAGGATCCGACTCGCCGCGCCGAGCTGCTGATCCAGCTAGGGCGTTTGCGCGACCTCTTTCTGATGGGCGACTACACCAAGGCCCAATACGTCATGCGCCGCCAAGCACTGGAGGAAGAACTCCAGCGCACAGCACCTCCCGCGACACCCGACCTCGACCGCGCCCAAGCACTGCTCGAAGACTTCGCCCGCTTCTGGGAAGCCGAGCCCGACCCAGCAGAGCGACGCAAGCTGATCGCGACACTCTTCGAGCATGTCTGGCAAAAGGACGGCTCGATCGTCGCCGTCAAGCCACAAGCGGCCTTCGCGAAGTACTTCGTAGCCGCCAACGAGGCCCGCGCCAAACACCCCAAAGCAGACCGGAAAAGCGGGGTGACAACAGCGGGAGCGACGGGACTCGAACCCGCGACCTCTGCCGTGACAGGGCAGCGCTCTAACCAACTGAGCTACGCCCCCGTGCGTGCGCACGGGACTCCGCAAATGCGCGTGGCGCACAGTATCGCAGGACTGGCCCGGTTGCGGGTGGGGGAGCCTAGCCATCCGACCGCCACCAGCACGAGCCCGGCACCGCCCACATCGCATAGCGCCCGGCGCGTGCCGGTCGGTGCTCCCTCTCCGCGCGATACCGCACCGAGCTCCCCCAAGCTGGCCGGCCAGCCAGACCGCCAGTGCGTCGTCTACGCTTACGCCATGCCGACGCTGCAGCCGCCGCCGCTGCGCCACGAAAACCCGTTTCGCATCCTCGCCCAGGACCTGCGCGACGAACGTGCCGCGACCGTGCCCTACCCGCCCGGAGATACTCGCTTCTCGCCGCATCGCACGCGGCGCTTCATCGAGGACCCGCTGCCGCTGCTGCTCGAAGCATACGATCGCTACGGGCCGATTTTCACGCTGCGGCTGCTGCACAGCAACGTGGTGTTCATGCTGGGCCCGGCGGCCAACCACTACATCACCGTCTCCCATGCACACAACTTCCAGTGGCGCGAGTCGCACTTCCGCGACCTGATCGCGCTGCTCGGCGATGGGCTGCTGACGACCGACGACCCCTACCACCGGCGCTCGCGCCAGATCATGCTGCCGGCGTTTCACCGCGAGCGGATTGCGGCGTCGATCGACACGATGATCGAGGAGACCGACCGCGCCCTGCAGCAGCTCATCCCGGGCGCGATGCTCGACCTGTATGCGTGGACGCGCCATCTCGCCACGCGCGTGGCGATGCGGGCGCTGTTCGGCCTGGACCCCGACGGCGAGGCGGCGCGCTCGATCGACGCCGCGGCGCTGTTCGAGCAGGCGCTCGGGTTCTACGCCTCGGGGTATCACAATCGCTTCATCCGCACCCGGGGCAGCCCGTGGGGCCGGCTGCAGGCGGCGTCGAAAAAGCTCAACAAACTGCTGTACGGCGAGATCGCGCGCCGGCGCTCGAGCGGCGAGCGCGGCGAGGACGTGCTGAGCCTGCTGCTCGACGCGCAGGACGAGCACGGCGCCACGCTCGGCGACCACCAGATCCGCGACGAGATGATGACGCTGCTGTTCGCCGGCCACGACACGACGACCTCGACCGTGTCGTTCATGTGCTACGAGCTGGCGCGCCACCCCTGGATCGCTGACGCCATCGTGGCGGAGCAGCGCGAACTGATGCCCGCGGGCACGCCCCACCCCTCCCAAAAAATGATGAGCGGTGAGCTCGCGCAGCTGGAGATGACGCTCCAGGAGACGTTGCGCAAGTACCCGCCCGCGTGGGTTGGGCCGCGCAAGTCGGTGAGCGCGTTCGAGTTCGAAGGCCACAGCGTGCCCGCCAACGCGTATGTGAACTACAGCTCGTGGGCCTCCCACCACCTTCCGAGCGTGTTCGCGGAACCGGAGCGGTTTCGCCCCGAGCGCTTCTCCCCGGAGGCCATGGCGGCGCTGCCGAAGGGCGCATATGTGCCGTTCGGTGGCGGGTCGCGCACGTGCATCGGGATGCGCTTCGGTCAGCTGGAGGTGCGCACGATCGCCTCGATGCTCCTCGCTCGCTTCGCGCTGGAGCTGCCGCGCGACTTCGCGCTCGAGATCCGCCAGATGCCGACGATCAGCCCGAAGCGGGGGCTGCCGATGATCGTGCGCGAGCGTGCGAGCGCGCCCTCACACAAGGCTGGCGCTCATCGTCAGCCCGTAGGTGAGCGGCTGGGTGCGCAGCACACGCACACCCACTGACTGCACCTTCAGGTGCGGGTCGGAGAACAGCGTGACGGTGGCGAGGCTCGCGAAGGGGAAGCCCTCGGGTTCGGCGACGAGCCGCCCTTCGACGGGCTTCACCAGCGCCACGATCGACGCCTGAATCCCGAACAGCCCGCCGGAGGCGCGCGTTTCCACCTGCCCGTCGCCGCTTGCCAACGGTTCGATGCTGAAGCCGCTGGGCAGCGCTTCCCGCAGCTGCTGGGCGGTGAGGGTAGCGCTCGTGCTGATCGCCGCACCGCGCTTCGTTATGCGCATGTCGCTGACGGTGAACCCCCGCGGCAGGCTCGGCACCGAGGTGAGCGTGGCCGAGCTGGCGCTCATCGTGACGTCGGTGACGTTGTGCCCTTCCCACAAGAGCGTGGCGAGCTTGCCGGACGGCACCGACAGCGAGCCGGCGATGAGCGTCGCCGAGTCGGCGCGGCCGAGCAGCAGCTCCAGTGCCGGCCAGGCGCTGACGCTGACGCTCTTGACGGTGCCATACCGCGCGAGCCGGCCGCTCAGCACTTTCGCGGCCAGCGAGGGCAGCAGCGCCTGGGAGAGCACGAGCAGCAGCACAAGCGGAGCGCCGACGCCAAGCGCCACCCGCGTGCCCCGAACCCTGCTCCCCCGTACTACCATGCTCACAGCTTGGCAGAGGCGAGAGTCTCTAACCTAAAGATCTCCCCAGGGCGCGTAGCTCAGCTGGCTAGAGCATCTCGTTTACACCGAGGGGGTCGCCCGTTCGAGTCGGGCCGTGCCCATGACGAGCGGAGCCGCAGACCGCGGAGTGGAGCGCGCGCCGGCGGGGGGCGGCGCCGTCGCGACCAATCGAGGACACCATGAAAAGCACTCGCATAGCCGTGATCGGCGCCGGTCCCGCCGGGTTCTATGCGGCCGGGCACCTGCTCAAGGACGGGGTGAGCGGGCACTCCATCGATCTCGAGGTCGACATGCTCGAGCGCCTGCCGACGCCGTGGGGGCTGGTGCGCTCGGGTGTGGCGCCCGACCATCCGAAGATCAAGTCGGTGACGCGCATCTATGAGAAGACGGCGGCGCACCCGCGCTTCAGGTTCTTCGGCAACGTCGAGCTGGGCCGCGATGTTTCTCGCGACGAGCTGGCGCAGCACTATCACGCGATCGTGTACGCGACCGGCTCGCCGGCGGACCGCCCGCTCGGCATCCCCGGCGAGGAGCTCGCGGGCAGCCACCCGGCGACCGACTTCGTCGGCTGGTACAACGGCCATCCCGACTACACCGATCACGACTTCGACCTGTCGGCGAGCCGCGCGATCGTGATCGGCAACGGCAACGTGGCGCTCGACGTGGCGAGGATGCTGACGCTCAGCCACAGCGAGCTGGCGCGCACCGACATCGCCGACCATGCGCTGGAGGTGCTCGACGCGAGCAACGTGCGCGAGATCGTGGTGGCCGGCCGCCGTGGCCCCGCGCAGGCCGCCTTCACCAACCCCGAGCTGCTGGAGCTGGGCGAGCTGGAGGAAGCCGACGTGATCGTCGACCCGCAGGAGCTGGAGCGTGCGCTGGCGGTCGAGGACCCGAGTGCGGACCCGACCGCGCAGCGAAACGTGGCGGTGCTGCGCGAGTATGCGAAGCGACCGCCGGCCAACAGGCGCAAGCGCATCGTCCTGCGCTTCCTGCTCTCCCCGCTCGAGTTTTTGGGGGATGGGGGGGGCGTTCGAGCCGCCGTCATGATGCGCAATGCACTACACGCCAGCGAGAACGGCCGGCTCAGCGCCGTGCCCACGGGTGAGAAGGAGAGCATCGAGGCGGGGCTCGTGCTGAGAGCGATCGGCTATCGTGGGATCGCGCTGCCGGGGGTGCCGTTCGACGAGCGCTCGGCGACGATCCCCAACGAGCAGGGTCGTGTGGTTGGCCCCGACGGACCCCACGTCGGCGAGTATGCGGTGGGCTGGATCAAGCGCGGCCCCTCGGGTGTGATCGGCACGAACAAGAAGGACGCCCAGCAGACGGTGGACGCGCTGCTCGCCGACCTGGAGGCCGGCACGCATCTGAGCCCGACCGACCCCGATCCGCGCTCGATCGAGCGCCTGCTGGAGGAGCGCGTGGAGGCGCTCGTGAGCTATGAGGGCTGGTCTGAGATCGACCGCCACGAGCAGGCCCGCGGCGAGCCACACGGCCGCCCGCGCGTGAAGCTGACCCGCATCGAGGAGCTGCTGAGGGTGGCGGCCGGCGAGACCCCGACGGCCGAGCCGCTCGACACCCTCGGGCTGCGTCGCTGAGCCCGCACCGCGAGCACCGCGAGCGCGCCCCGGCGCGAGCGCTCCAACCGCCCGCCCATCTGGCACACTGACAAGCGCACGCGCCGTTAGCTCATCGGGTAGAGCTCCGGACTTTTAATCCGGCGGGGCGGGTTCGAGTCCCGCACGGCGCACTGGCCTGTCTCGGGCTCGGCGTTGCGGGTGCGCCTATCATGGTGTACGCGATTTGGTACACTGCGCTCCAATGACCAAGACTATCCCCGTGCGCGAGTTTCGGAGCAACCTGGCCGAGGTGCTTAGTGATGTGGCCGATCGACGTGATCACGTGGTTGTGACGCGCAACGGGCGGCCGGCGGCCGCGCTGGTACCGATCGACGAGTACCAGGCGCTTGAGGAGACAGCCGAGATCCTCTCGGATGTCGCAACATTGGATGCACTCCAGGCGGGCCTTGACGAGTTCGCACAAGGAGAAACGGTCGAGTTCGACGATCTGCGCCGCGAGTTGGCGGAGCGACGACCGACAAAATAGCAGGGGCCTGTGGCTCGACTGGTTCTCGCGCGAAGTGCACGTGCCGAGCTTCTTGAACTCGATTGGCCTTTGATCGATGCGGCCGAGGAGGCGTTTGGGCTGCTCCAACGCGAACCCTATGCCGGCTACCCGCTGCGTGGCAGGCTTCGCGGCCTTTACTCACTGCGAATTGGCTCCTACCGAATCGTCTATCAGGTCTCAGGCAACGACAAGACGGTCCGAGCCGCCACCATTCGCCACCGCTCGATTGCCTACGGCACCGATTCACGCTAGCGGTGCAGCAGCTCGCTGGGTCGATACCTGGGCGCGGCGGTTTGCACTGGCCCCGGCGCGGCGGTGGGAAAGCCAGCGAACGTCGCAACGGATGAACGCTGCGCCGTTCCCAGGCGAACGTGGCAGTTCGGGGCTGGTGCGAGTTGGTACCTGTCGCCCCGTTGCTGGAAGCGATCGACCGGATCTCTAGCGATGGCGGAGTCATACCGTCTACGACAACTTTGCTAAGCCGCGCAGCGAAGCTCGCCGGCGAGCACGTCATCTCCGTGTACGACGCGGCCTATGTAGCGGCGGCCGATCAAGGCGGGAGCACACTGGTCAGCTGCGACATGCGCGACCTCGTGAGCAAGGGGCTTGCGAGTAGCCCCGCGAGCGTGCATGAGGAGGAGTCGCCTCCTCCCGACGAGAGCAATACCGAAGCCCAGCCATAGGGCAGCGGCAGTCGGTTTGCTTGCCGACAAGAAGATGGAGCCAATCCGCGGATTTTGTGTTCAGGCCAGTCCACTGACCGCGGACAGCCCACTTGTCTGGGCGTCGCTCCGGTGCTGCTCAGCTCATGAAGAAATACTGGTAGAGCAGGAAGACGTTCAGCAGGGTGATCACCCCGGCGCAGCTCCAGGCGAGGATTGTGGTGAGACGGCGGTTGACGTGGATGCCCATGACGTCTCGGCGGCCGGTGAGCATGACGAGCGGCACGAGGGCGAATGGGATGCCGAAGGACAGTACGACCTGGCTCAGAACGAGGATCTTGGTGGGGTTCATGCCGAGCGCCAGGACAACGATCGCGGGGATCATCGTGAGCGCGCGGCGCAGCTCTATCGGGATGCGAAAGTTGATGAAGCCTTGCATGACGACCTGGCCGGCGTAGGTGCCGACGCTCGAGGCGGATGCGCCAGAGGCGAGCAGCGCGACCGCGAACGCGAGCGCGGCGCTGCCGCCGACGAGGCGGCCGAGCTGCGCGTGGGCTTCTGGGAGCGAGGTGATACCGGAGAGGGCAGGTGTGTGGAACAGCTTGGCCGCGACGGCCAGCATCGCCATGTTGACCAGGCCAGCGAGGCCGAGCGCGATGATCACGTCCAGGCGCTCGAAGCGCAGCACGCGGCCACGCTCGCGGTCGTTGCGGCATGGCATGCGGCCCTTGGTCAGCGCAGAGTGCAGGTAGATCACGTGTGGCATCACGGTCGCGCCGATGATGCCCACCGCGAGATACAGCGAGGCGGTGCCGTGCAGGCCGGGCAGCAGTCCCTTCAGCGAGCCGTGCACGGAGGGGCCGATGCGCAGCGTGTCATACAGGAAGCCCAAGAAGATGATCCCGAGCAGCGCGGTGATCGCCAGCTCGAAGCGACGAAAACCGTGCGTCTGCAGCTCGAGGATCGCGAACGCGACCACACCGGTCAGCAACCCAGCGGGGAGCAGCGGCACACCGAAGAGCAGGTTCATCCCGAGCGCGGCGCCGAGGAACTCTGCGAGGTCGGTCGACATCGCCATGATCTCGGCCTGCACCCACATCCCCCAGGTGAACGCGCGTGGGAAGCGTTCGCGCACGACTTCGGGGTAGTTGCGGTCGGTGACGATCCCGAGCTTGGCCGAGAGGTACTGGATCAGCATCGCCATCAGGTTCGCCACCAGCACGACCCACAGCAGCAGGTAGCCGTATGACGCGCCGCCTTCGATGTTCGTGGCGAAGTTGCCCGGATCGACATAGGCGATCGAGGCCACGAACGCCGGGCCGAGCATCATGATCGTCGCGCGCAGGCGACCCCTCGACAGCAGCCGTTCGAGCGCGCTCGGCCCCTCCAGTGTCCCGCCGAGCTCCCCCGGCAACGCTACGGAGGCGCCCTCGACCGCGCCCTCGAGCGCGGGGATCGGATCGGGGCGCAGTGGGGTCATCTCGTGCTCTCCTGAGTCTCGGTCGACAAAGTTCGGTGCAGCCTAACACAAAGTCCCCGTTGTCAAACTCTAGATCAGTGTATGACATATCTGTAGTGTCTTGGGGTGTGGTCGCAAGTTCCCCGCTCTCGAAATCAGCGGTTGGCGACGGTATGCTGAACTCGGTGCCATCGACTGATCTAGCCGGCCCCTCGATCCCGGTCGAGGACTACACGAAGGCGATCTACTCCCTGACTCGTGGGGAGCACGAGACCGCGTCCACGAGCGAACTCGCGCGGCGGCTTCAGATCACACCCGGATCGGTCTCGACGATGATCAAGCGGTTGGACGAGACGGGCATGGTCGAGCACGTCCCCTATCGCGGCGTGCGCCTAACCTCCAAGGGGGAGCGGGTAGCGCTCAGCGTGATCCGCCGCCACCGGCTGCTCGAGCTGTTCCTGACCACCACACTCGATATCCCCTGGGAGGACGTGCACGGCTACGCCGAGGCACTCGAGCACGCCACCTCCGATGAGCTGATCGAGATCATCGCCCACAAGCTCGGCAACCCCACCCTCGACCCGCACGGTGACCCGATCCCCAACCACGAACTGGAGATCGAGGAACAAGCCACCCAGAGCCTCGCGAGCCTAAAGCCCGGACAGCACGCCACCCTCACCCGCGTCTCCGACTCGGACCCCGCGATGCTGCGCTACCTCACCGAGCACGGCATTCGGATCGGCGATCGGGTCGAGATGATCGACCATCAGCCCTTCGACGGACCATGCGAAATACGCATCGACGGTGACACCCACAACCTCGGGCTCACCCTCGCCCGCGCCATCCGCGTATGCCCCACCGCTAGCCTCGCATGAGCCGCCCAACAATGCCCAGCATCTCCGCGGCCAGGTCGCTCCGCTCCTGCCTGGCTTTCCAGGCTGGCCCACGGCGGGCCTAAATAGGCCAGCAACAAGCCCCACCCTGTCGGCCTCCGTCACATGCCGCCTAGAACACCGCAGCCTGTTCGCCTACCTACGCGAACTACTCACCGCCCACGCCCGCGGCGACCCACTCCCAGCACTCGTCTGACACCCCGCCCCTACCCGCACCACCAGCACCCCCGCCAACAGCTAAACGCTTACTAAAAACGGCTCAGTTGCAGGTGATTCTCCAATGGAGCCAACCGACCTCAAGTCGAACCGCTCCGCGCGGCTGCCGGGTGGGCGGATGTCGCTTGACGAAGCAGCCGTCAGTCTGTCTGGATGAGCTGTACCGGCAGTCCGCGCGAGACGGCGTTTCGAGCGAGCCTTCCGTCGAGCGTCCATAGCTGCGTGTCGAGTTCTTCAGCGAGCACGACATACGCCGCGTCGTAGGCGCTGCGGCGCTCAAGACGCTGCGCCATCGCCACGACCGCAGGCGTGTCTTGGGCTGATGTAGGGCGATCGGCACCGAGTCGATGCGCTGCGTAGCATCGGCCACCGCGTCCGGCTCAAGCTGCCCGGCGGAAACCGCCTGCGCCAAGGCGCTCGCTACCTCGTAGCGCAACAGCACCGGGGCGTGCAGGTTCTCCCCTTCGGCCTTCCAGGTGCGCAGCAGCTTCTCGATGGCGACAGCGCGCCGCCGATCGAGCGCGAGCACGACAAGCGCATTGGCGTCGAGGACGACGCTCAACTGTCGCCGCGTCGTTCGAGCTGCGCACGAGCGTCGCGTGCAAGCACGATCCCGTCGATCTCAGGCAGCCTCGCACGGAAGTCCGCAAGGCCCTTGAGCGTCGTCTCAAGGTCCTGTTCACCCTGTGCGGCGAGGTCGGCGCGCACCAACTCGTCCGCCAGTGCGTCAGGGTCCAGGCCGCGCCGCTGCGCCTCGGCAGACAGCAGTGCGTAGGAACTCTCGGGCAGGTGGATCGTTCGCGTGGCCATACGAAGGATTGTACGAGCTGCGCCGCGACGACGGCAGAGCACGGTTCGACCACCGTCACGATGAGCTCGCCGAATCCGCTGCAAATCGTGGCCTATGGAGCCAACCGACCTCAAGTCGAACCGCTCAGCGCGGCTGCTGGGCGGGCGGATGTCGCTGGACGGAGCCCAGTAGGTCTACCGAGCCGCGCAATTGCGCTCGCGAAACTTGCGTGACGCACTACGCCGATGTATGGCTATAATGAAGGCTCAAAACTAACTTGTCTAGAAGTCTTTTTACCAATCTCAGCGCGGAGGTCTTTAAGTGTGCCCCTCTATTGAGGTCGACGACAAGGTTTTCGAGGTCATCAAGAAGAACGCGGAGCCGTTCGTGGACAGTCCGAACACGGTGCTTCGTCGTCTGCTCGGTGTTGACCGGGACAAAAATCGACCAATGTCACCCCCAACAACAACCATCGCAACCGGTCGTGCGGCACCCGGAACCCTTCTACCCGAGTCCGAGTATGAGCTTCCGATTCTGCGTTTCCTAGAGGAACGAGCGGGGAGAGCGCCAAGCAGAGAGGTCGTCGAAGCCGTCGGGAAGGCGTTGAACCACAAGTTCACGAACCTAGACAGACAGCCTCTTAAGTCTGGCGACGTGCGCTGGGAGAATCGCGTCGCTTTTGTGCGGCTTCGCCTGATTGAACGGGGTGAGCTTAGGAAGGGGTCGCCGAGGGGCACCTGGGAGATCACCGACAAGGGACGTGCACGGCTGCATGCGTACACATGAGCAGCCCCACCACCCAACAACCACAGGTTTGTCCTATGAGCTTCGGTGACCGCCCCGAACCCCTTGAGATCGCTGATCGCTATCTCGCGGCCGCGATGATCGCCCACGAGTATGTATCCGACCTGCACCGCGAGCTTGTCGCATGCAATGCAGCCGACGAGCGCAGTCGTGATCTGCTGCGTGAGTCGGCAGCCTTGACTCTTGATCGGATGCCAGAGTTGATCCTCCGTCTGCGCCCGCTTGAACGCGAATGGGCGGAGCAGGAGCTACTTGACCCGCCGGCAGCCGCGCACACGATAGAACGCATGGAGACCGGCCTCGTGGAGATCATGCCGACGATCACCGGGCTTCGCGCTCAACAAGATGAGATCGCCGCTGAGTTGCTCGATCTGGTCGGCCGAGCACGCTAGCGACGCAGCGGTTGCTTCAAGTCAACAGGCGAGCGGTCGCCGCTTGCTCGTAGCGGTCCGCGAGTGCCAGCGCCGCATCGCGTGTCCCCTTCATGTCGCTTTGCCCAGCCTCGACGCGGAGCTCACGTGCCCGCGCGCGCAACTCGTCCACGCTCTGGTTCGTCTCGCGCAGTCGGCGCTCCATCGCGTCGGTAAGCCAGCGATCCTCATCGGGCAGCGTGGGCCAGGGATGAACGTCCATACGCTCAGTGTAGCCTCGCGTGAGGAGCACTACACGGGAACGGGAGGTTGTCCGAGGCCTCGTAGAACTTTGAGTGGCGGTCCTCCGGCCTCGTCCGCTGCGGTTGGGAGCGTTCGGGGTGTCAAGAAGTCCGCGAGGACAGGAGGAAACCGCCATGAAGAAGGTATCTGGCTCGCAGGTCGTCACGGCCGTGGAGGCCGCCGGGAGTTCGCTCCCACTGCAGATCCAGGGGGCGCTCGGCGAGCTCGTTGGGGCGGCGAAGGAGGGGCTGCTCGCGTTGAGCGTCGGCGTCGGGCTCGGTGTTGTGCATGAGCTGATGGAGCTCGAGGTGACCGAGGTCGTTGGACCGAAGGGCAAGCACAATCCTGGTCGTCTCGCCAAGCGCCACGGCCACGAGGACGGGTCGATGACGCTTGGGGGCCGGCGCGTGAAGGTCGACCGGCCGCGTGTACGCACGGCCGATGACGAGCGCGAGTTGGGGCTCGCGACTTATGAGCACTTCGCCGACCGCGACCCGCTCACCAGGGCGGTGATGGACCGGATGCTCGCTGGTGTCTCTGTGCGCCGGTTCGCGGACGTTGGCGAGCCGGTCGGTGAGGAGATCGAGCAGACCAGCACCTCGACGGGCAAGAGCACGGTCTCGGAGCTGTTCATCGAGCGCACGCGCACGGCGCTGGGCGAGCTGATGGGCCGGCGGCTGCAGGACGTGCGGTTGGCGGTGATGATGCTCGACGGGTTGGAGATCGCCGGGCGCACTCACATCGTCGCGCTCGGGATCAGCACCGAGGGCGTGAAGATCCCGCTCGGATTGTGGGAGGGCTCGACCGAGAACGCCACGCTCGCCCGAACACTGCTCGCCGACCTCATCGACCGGGGACTGGACCCCGAGCAGGCGATCCTGTTCGTCATCGACGGCGGGAAGGCGATCCGTCGGGCGATCAAGGACGTGTTCGGCGAGCGCGCGCTGGTGCATCGGTGTCACAGGCACTATGCCGATGTGCGGGTTATGCCGACTCGGGTGTGGAATGTCTGTGACCTGCTGCCCGAACGCGACCGTCCCGCCGTCCTTGTGAAGATCCGCGGCGCATGGGCGCTGAAGGACCCGGATCTCGCCGAGCAGCGCCTCGAACTACTGGCCTCAGAGCTCGACCGCAGCTGGCCTGACGCCGCCGCCTCGCTGCGGGAGGGTATGTCCGAGACGCTGACGCTGATGCGGCTCAAGATCACCGGGCAGCTTTCAAAGACGCTGTGCTCGACGAACCCGTGCGAGAGCATGATCGAGATCGTCCGTCACACCCAACGCAACGTGAAGCGCTGGCAGGACGGCGACATGCGCAAGCGCTGGACCGCCGCCGGCATGCTCGTCGCCGAGCAACAGTTCCGGCGGATCATCGGCTACCGCGACCTCGCCAAGCTCATCCTCGCGATCGAACGACACACAGCACGATCCGCTCCACCAACCCCCGCCGCCACCGTTCACCCCACGGCACCACAAACCGTTACTGTCTAACCGACAAAATCCCGGAGGCCCGCCCCCAAAGTTCTACGACGATCCGGACATCCTCGGGAACGGATCGCCAACTCACACGCAAACGGTTCGACCACTGTCAGGGAGTGTGTCCAGGAATCTGCTGCAAATCTGCGTAGATGGAGCCAACCGAAGTCAACGCGAACCGCATTGCGGCGGTAACTGGCGGGCGAATGTCGCTTGATGACGAGAAGCGCCAGTAGGATCGGCCGCGCCCACAGCGCACCTGGACCCGCGTCGACTCGGACTTCGCGACTCCCGAGCGCCGTCCCGACATGCCGCGCGCGATCGGCACACTGCGCTGGCGCACACTCGCCGGGTGTCGCACGTTGTCGGAGTTCCAGGCCAGCGGGATCGCACCCGAGCTGCGCGAGCTTGGCTTGCCAAACGTGTTAGCGCTCGCGCTCAGTGGCCTGCACGCAACGCTTCACTGGCAAGCAGACAGCTACGCCGTCTACGGCATCGAAGCACAGCACGCAAACGGGCGTGCCCGACTGTACGTGCTCGACCGAGCGACCGTCCTCGTGCCGCTCATCTCGGATTTCTGGTCGCGTGACGGGTTGACAGCGGCCTGACCGCCTGCACCTCGTGCCGCACGCTACTTAGCAGCAGCGCCACGCGTGGGGCGTGAGCACCGGCATCGGCACCCTACAGCATCAACACAACCAAGGAGGACACGAAAGTGTCAAAATACCCATGCGCAGGACGGATACTCCGTCCCACAAAACCGACGCACTTCCTACCGGGCGACTAACCCATCTACCGGCGGGGATCAGCGTGGAGCGTTGCCTGCACGCCCCTTTACTACGGCGAATGGGTGCTGCGGCGGGGGGAGGTGGTCTTCGGTAGCGCGCCGGGATGGCTGTCCCAAGATGAGGCCGATGCCCGCCTGCGCGCGGCATACGCGGTCGTCACGGAAGTGAGCGGTTGATGGCGCTTGGTCGTGTATACGCTGGTGCTTGTGCGCCGCTGTAGTACTTCGCCCGGATAGTCCGACCGGACGCAGGACCCTCCCACCCAGACGACGGGGTCCCGCGTTCCTTGCGCCGCAGGAAGGTTAACCTCCCCTTTTTTTACCTTTTTCGTGATCGGTGCTCTAGCGCTCCCACACGCTCACGACGTTGGAGGCGGGCTGATGAAATCGCGCCGCAGGCGCATATTTCCCACCAGGCAAGCCTAATTGGGACATCGCAATCCTGCGGGTACCATGCGTCCGAAGCTCTGCAGCACAAGCGCGGCGGTCGACCTATCCCCGCAGGGATTTGGGTGGAAACTTTTTGTGATGCCCAGCGGAAGGAGGACCAGTCCGTTCGTCCACGATTTAGCATCTCCGAGCCTGTGGCCGTTGAAGGCCTGTTCGGTCGCGGCAATCACGCTGACCGTGTTCGCAGCAACGCCGCGATTCGCGTCCAGCCATTTTACCACCGCCTGTTTGACACTCGCGTTCAAATCAAAGGTGAATAGCCCCAGGGCGACTGCTACCGGAGCTTCGATTTTGAAAAGTCCAATCGCGCGCCCCAAGTCGCCACGGATCACGCCGACGGGTATGGCGCCATTCGCTGGATTGAGAATCTGCGGGTACGCCGGGATGCGGATCAGCGCTTTTGGAGCCCATTCATGGATCTTTGTGAGGATCGCTTGCACTTTTGTTTCGATACCAGCGAAGGTCGCTTTCTGGGCTGTGATCGTCGCCAGGCAATTTAGCCGATTATAGCCAAATATCCCAACAAGGCAGTTAGTCGCGATCGCGCCAAAGCCGGCGTCGTTGCCTCCGATCGTGAACGTCACCAGCCCTACTTTCGGGTTGGGTTTGGGCACTGCTTCGGCAGTGAGAAGCCACCATGCCTGGGCAGGAGTCTGCAGCCACGTGTTGGTTTGCGGAACACCCGGTTCGTTTTCGGACCACTCATCGTACTGCCCACCATTCAGCGCGTTTCTAAGCCCGACTCCCGCATTCCATATGTTGACCGTTTCAGCGCCGCTGCATGCGCGGAAGATGAACCGTCCCTGTCTCCCATAAATTTCGGGGCTTTTGACCGCTGCGTTCCCAAAGAAATTTTCAGCCAATAGCGTTGGCCAACCACTCCTGCTGCGGTGACAAAAATTTTGGGCGTTAACCAACGATGGACGGGTTCTTCGATAGAAGCTTCCGGCCCCCTCGCCGGAAGAGTAGGAATCGCCGAGCGCAGCGTACTGGTAGGACGGAGGCTGCACCTGGGCCACTTCCTCGCCACATATGCTCTTGGCCGCCGGCATTTCCCCGTCACCTGAGTATTCAGCCTGCCAGTAGTAGGTTCCTGGTTCCAATTTCTCTTCGCTTGAGGCCGGCGCACTCGCGCCACTGACACTCACTTCACCCGCTTCGGCAACCAGATCTTTGCATTCGTCGTCGGAGTAGACATTGTACTTGACGGTTCCGGAGGCTGTTTCGGCATACGGACCGTGCAACGTGGCCGTGTCATCCATCGACATCCCATCTGGAACTGCGATGTCCTGACCGGAGCCTTCTTCGTCAGAGATAGTCGTCGTCACCGATGTCGTGACGACCGAGATCTCCGAACCACACGAACTCTCGGTGGCGTGATTGGTGCCATCGCCCGAGTACACCGCCTGCCAGTAATAGGTGCCAGGCGGCAGCGTCTCTTCTTCGGACGCGGGCACGCTGCCACTGCTGACTTCCACGTCGCTGGCCGTCGCGTAGAGATCCTTGCATTCGCTGTCGGAATAGACGTCGTACTGGAGGTTGCCGCCCGCGGTGGCCGCATTGGAGCCGCTGAGGCTCGCTTTGTCGGTCACGGCCGCTCCCGCTTTGACCGTGATGTCATCACCCGATTCCCCTTCTCCCGACAACGAGGTACCCACCGAGGTCGGCGTCTCGACGATATCGACCTCTTCTCCACATACGCTCGCCGCGGCGGCGTGGCTCAAGTCGCCCAAATACGTGGCCTGCCAGTAGTACGTACCCTGTGAGAGCGTCTCTGCGTTTGAGATGGGGATGTCCCCGTCGCTGACCGTCACTTCGCCGGCTTCGGCGATGAGAGTTTTGCATTCGCTGTCAGAGTACACGTCGTATTTGACCGTGCCTGTCGCTGTCGAAAAGTTTTCCTCCTGCAGCGTCGCGCTGTCGGTCACCGCTGCGCCTTCCTGGACGATCAGTTCTTCGTCCGAGTTGCCTTCGCCGGATAGCACCCCGGTCAAGGGCGGCTCCACAACCGTGATCTCAGCACCACATTCACTGTTGGAAGAAAAATTTGCGGCATCTCCCGAGTAGTGCGCCTGCCAATAATAGGTGCCCGGCGGCAACGTCTCGCTGCTCGATTTAGAGACGATTTCTCCGCTGACGCTGACTTTTCCCGCTTCGACATAAAGTTTTGTGCACTCGGGATCGGAGTAGACGTCATATGTGACTGTGCCGCTCGCCAAGAGAGCGTCGGATCCGCTGAGCGTGGCAGTGTCACTCACGGCGGTGCCTTCAGCGACCCCCAGTTCTTCACCCGATTCGCCGCCGTCGGAGAGCGACGTCGTCAGCGACGTCGGTGCCTTGACTATCAATATCTCTGCCCCACAGACGCCCTTGGATTCCTGGTTGAGCGCATCGCCAGAGTAGATTGCCTGCCAGTAATACGTGCCCTGCGAGAGTGTCTCTTCGATGGACGCGGATACGCTTCCATCCGTCACCGTCTCTGTGCTCGCTTTGGCGACGAGTGTTTTGCATTCGCCGTCGGAGTACACGTCGTATTCAACGGTGCCCGTCGCTTTGGATATATGTTTGCCAGACAGCGTGACCGCGTCACTGACGGGGACTTCTTCTTGGACTTCGAGTTCGGCACCTTCTCTGCCTTCACCCGACAACGAGGTCGTCAGCGATGTACTCTCCTTGACCGTCTCGACCTCCGCTTCGCAGCCGCTGGTGTATGCCTGATGGAGCGAGTCGCCCGAGTAGCTCGCCAGCCAGTAGTAAGAAGCGCCGCCTTCCAGTTCCTCTTCGCTGGACGCCGGCACGCTCCCGGAGCTGACAGTCACTTCGCCGGCTTCTTTGACGAGCGTTTTGCATTCTTTATCCGAATAGATCTTATATATGACTTTCCCTCCAGCTGTGGAGGAGTTGGTGCCGCTGAGCGTTGCTTTGTCCTTTGCCTTGGCTCCTTCGAGGATGGTCAGTTCTTCGCCTTCTTTGCTTTCCCCCGAGAGCGTTGTGGTGAGCGTGGTTTTCGTCTTGACCTTCAAGATCTCTGCCCCGCAAGCGCTCGTTGATTCCTCATGCAGGCCATCGCCACTGTAATGAGCCTGCCAGTAGTACATCTTGCCACCTTCCAGTTCCTCTTCGCTCGAGGCCGCTCCGTCTCCCGAGGAAACGCTCTCTTCTCCCGCTTCAGCGACGAGATCTTTGCATTCGCTGTCCGAGTAGATTTTGTAGACGACTTTTCCTTCGGCGCTCGAAGAGCTTGTGCCTTCTACGGTGGCTTTGTCCTTGGCCTTTACGCCTTCAAGGATCGTTAGTTCTTCGCCTTCTTTGCTTTCCGCGGATAGTTTGGTTGAGAGTTTGGTTTTGGCCTTGACGTTGAGTATCTCGCTGCATGTGCTGGTGGATTCTTGGTGGAGGCTGTCGCCACCGTAATGGGCTTGCCAGTAGTAGGTCTTGCCGCCTTCGAGTTCCTCTTCGTTCGATGCGGGAACGCTACCCGAGCTTACGGTCTCTTCGCCAGCTTCATCCACCAGGTGTTCGCATTTACTGTCAGAGTAAATCTTGTAGACGACTTTCCCGCCGGCGCTTGAGGATTTAGTGCCGGTGAGCGTTCCTTTGTCCTTGGCCTTGGAGCCTTCGAGGACGGTCAGCTCTTCGCCTTCTTTGCTTTCCCCCGAAAGTTTGGTCGAAAGCGACGTTTTCGCCTTGACGGTGACTATCTCGGTGCATTCGCTTGTCGATGCACCGTTTTTGGAGTCACCGCTGTAGTGTGCTTGCCAGTAGTAGGAGGTGCCGCCTTCGAGTTCCACTTCGCTTGACGCCGGCACGCTTTCGCCGCTGACGGTTACTTCCCCGGCTTCTTTGACGAGCGTTTTGCATTCGCTTTCGGAGTACACCTTGTACGTGACTTTGCCGGTGGCCGAGGAGGCGTCTTTACCTTTGAGCGTCGCTTTGTCCTTGACCTTCGAGCCTTCAAGGACAGTGATCGTTGTACCTTCTTTGCCTTCCCCCGATAGCGACGTCGTCAGTGTAGTCAGTTCCGGACCGCCGACGCCTTCGCAGGCTGTTGCAGAGACTGCCATCCCAGCCAGGATGAGCAGGAAGGCCGGTACCGTGACTAGCATGATCCTGCCTCGCGATACCGATAGGCTTGTTACGCGCTTTAATCGATGAGGGTCACCTAGCATGGTCCCGCTCCGATATCCGTCGGCTGATTTAGGCCATTGTGGTTTCGACGGACGCTACTCCTCCAACGTCAATGCACAAGATGGCCCGGTGCGGTACAAGCCGAATGTTTCTGACTACTAGCGCTCTTGGTCTTTGGTGGACTTGGACTTGAGCAGACCAGTCGCCAGATATTGTCTCTGACTGTTCTTGACGGGTAGATCGGAAGCTGCAACGCTCCACGCATGGCATGCAGGAGCACAACGTGCCGCCAGTCGGCTGCTCCTATCTCAAGCGGCAGCATGCACATCACCGATCATGAGACGGCCCGGCTCGGTTCAGTCTCGCGGCGGGGGCCGTAGGAGGCTAGCGTGGCAAAAAAGCAGAAACGGTCGATGCCCAGGAGTTGGGCGGACCCCAAAGCAGCGCAAGCGGCAAAGCGAGCCGCACGTGCGCCACGCAGAACACTGTGGTTGCGCACCGGGCTCACGAGCGCCACTCTGATGGTCGTGGCTGTCGTCGGTGCTGTCCTTTTGATCAGCCCGAACAGCAGTCACACCGGAGGGGACACCCACATCGATCACGAAGTCAGCACGCTCCTGACCGGAATACCACAACAAGGACGAACGCTGGGTTCACCCACAGCGCCAGTGACTCTGCAAGTGTTCGGCGACCTCGAGGACGACGACAGCCAGCGCTGGGTCCTCACGTTACTACCCGCAATCGTCCGCGAGTTCGTACGCCCCGACATCCTAAAGATCGAATACCTCGCCTACAAGACAAACACAATCAACTCAGAAACGTTTGTCAAGCAGCAAGCCGCGGCAATCGCCGCCGGCGCACAAAACAAGCTATGGAACTTCATCGATACCTTCTACCACGAGCAAGGCACCGAGTACACACCCTACGTCACCGAACACTACATCGACAACATAGCCAGCCAAGTCCCAGGGCTGAACATCGCACAATGGCACCACGATCGCAACCACGGCGGGCGAGCCGAACAAGTATTCACAGAGGACCAAGCAGCCAGAGCCGACGGAATCCACGTCACCCCCGCATACCGACTCGGACGCACCGGCGGACCACTCAAGGACTTCACCGGAAGCGAAGCCATCACCTTCCCCGGCCAACACCACCCCACCACCTTCGCAAGCGCCAACGACATCGCCAACGCCATCAACCAAATCCACTAGAGGGCGCGTGTGCCGCCGCTCCCGGTCAGGCCGCCCGCGAGCGCTTGCGTCCCGCATCCCTTCAGCAACTGGGACACCGAAATGGCGCGCGAGTCGATCCGACGTCTGATCCCGCTGTGAGCTAGCAGCGTGTGAGTCGGACACGCCGGAGCGCTGATGGCGAGGGCATCGCTGGAGAACTCCAGCGGACCGCCGACTACGGACTGGATCGCGCGCTGCCGCCTGACCGGGGGCAGGTCATAGCAAGGACAGATAACAGACAACTGTCCGCATGGAGCCAACCGACCTCAAGTCGAACCGCTCCGCGCGGCTGCCGGGTGGGCGGATGTCGCTTGACGAAGCAGCCGTCAGTCTGTCTGGATGAGCTGTACCGGCAGTCCGCGCGAGACGGCGTTTCGAGCGAGCCTTCCGTCGAGCGTCCATAGCTGCGTGTCGAGTTCTTCAGCGAGCACGACATACGCCGCGTCGTAGGCGCTGCGGCGCTCAAGACGCTGCGCCATCGCCACGACCGCAGGCGTGTCTTGGGCTGATGTAGGGCGATCGGCACCGAGTCGATGCGCTGCGTAGCATCGGCCACCGCGTCCGGCTCAAGCTGCCCGGCGGAAACCGCCTGCGCCAAGGCGCTCGCTACCTCGTAGCGCAACAGCACCGGGGCGTGCAGGTTCTCCCCTTCGGCCTTCCAGGTGCGCAGCAGCTTCTCGATGGCGACAGCGCGCCGCCGATCGAGCGCGAGCACGACAAGCGCATTGGCGTCGAGGACGACGCTCAACTGTCGCCGCGTCGTTCGAGCTGCGCACGAGCGTCGCGTGCAAGCACGATCCCGTCGATCTCAGGCAGCCTCGCACGGAAGTCCGCAAGGCCCTTGAGCGTCGTCTCAAGGTCCTGTTCACCCTGTGCGGCGAGGTCGGCGCGCACCAACTCGTCCGCCAGTGCGTCAGGGTCCAGGCCGCGCCGCTGCGCCTCGGCAGACAGCAGTGCGTA
Organism: uncultured Solirubrobacterales bacterium; assembly: GCA_963831995.1. Lineage (GTDB taxonomy): Bacteria > Actinomycetota > Thermoleophilia > Solirubrobacterales > Solirubrobacteraceae > Palsa-744. The sequence continues at coordinate 952,497 of CAWHSI010000005.1, forward strand.
GGAACTCTCGGGCAGGTGGATCGTTCGCGTGGCCATACGAAGGATTGTACGAGCTGCGCCGCGACGACGGCAGAGCACGGTTCGACCACCGTCACGATGAGCTCGCCGAATCCGCTGCAAATCGTGGCCTATGGAGCCAACCGGGATCGAGCCGGTGACCTCCTGCTTGCAAAGGCGGTCTGGGGCTTGGTCGGTGGTGTCGGCAGGTCGCATATGCCTATAAAACAAGGGTTCGCGTGTTCGTTGGTGATCGCTGGTGGCGGCTGTCTTCCGCGTTTGCTTGATCTTTGCTTGATCATCAGCTGAGGGCCTTTACGCCTCTATCGTCACCTCGACGGGCGGCTCGATCCTCAGCTCATTGAGGATGGACGTGTAAACATCAACATCGGCCTCGCCAGCGTCCAACGTAACAATCAGCGAGTAGGCGACCGCCGCATCTTCTCGGTCTTGCCTACCCCGCCACCACCCGCCCACAGGCCATACGGCCACAGCCCGACCACCTCTAAGCTCCTCCGCGGTGACCTGTGCTCGGTCGGACTGCACCGTTCCGCGACTGCGGGCTTGGTAGCCGACATCCCAAGGAAGATCCTCGACAGCACCAGCGTAGTCCTCCGAGCGCTCAAGCTTGTTAATGCGCTCGCGGAACTGTGCTTGGGTCTCCATCGGCCTCTGTAGTCCCCAGCGCAGGCCAGCGCCCTGATACCGGCGCAGATTGTTCTCGTTTGGCTCGGCGAAGAAGGAGAGAGTGACAGAAATCTCGATCATCGCGTTGCCGAGCGCTCCCAATGCCGGATCGGGCAAAGGAAGCTCCACAAAGTGCAGCTCACGGCCGTTATCGAGCGGACGCTCCGGGTGCAACTCTGACTCCAGGATTAGCGTAGCCCGCTGGGAACTTGAGTAGCTCGCGTGGTCGAATCGTGGCATTCCGTAGCCGAAGGCTCGGCGCAGATCTTGCGCATCTGCAAACTGCATTCGCATCGCGTCCGTCCACCGCGCTGCGTGTACCAAGAGGCCTCGGACAGTCTCGGGCCGGCGCCGAGGGTTGGCCTGCCAGATCTCAGACAACACGCCGCTGGCCTGTGAGCACGCAGCGCTCGTGGCGTTTGTAACGGTCAACGGAGGCCCAACGGCGTGACCCTTGTCAGTGGTAAGTACCCCGAGCGACGTCTCGTGGTAGGCGCCAAGACCGTCTGTAGCCCAGTTGCCGCCCTCCATGACGATGTCGGGCTTTAGCGGGCGGCTTCCGCCAACATTGCACCGGGAATATGGCGAGAGCTGGCCCTCTGCGGCAACTGGCACGCGTTCCGGCGAGGTGACGACGAGGTCCGTCATCGCACCGACCGTAACTGCGTTGATAGCTTCGCCCGGGCTCGTCATACCGGCGGCTAGGTTCTCGGCCGGATATGCAGCTGGCTGACCCTGCGAGGGCAAAAGATTTCCGGACGGGACACAGATAAGTCTCCCCTCGCCATCGTTATGGGCAAGTGTGTCAACCGCCATGCCCCAGGTCGTGTGATCGCCGGGTACGTCCGGCACGGCGCCTAGCGGCACGTTAAAAATGCGCCGGCTCGCGCGCACCTGCTCTGCGACTTCAATCGCCTCGCGCGTGCGGTCCGGCCAGAACTCGAGGTCGGCATGTGTAATCCCTCCTTCCATTACGCGAATACCCTGAATCCGCGAACGCGCGGTGATCGGCCCGCCCGCCGCGATGGCCGCAGCCAGATCTCGATGCGCAATCAGGCCCGCCATTCGCGTACCGTGACCATGCGTGTCCTCTGCGCTCGGGTTGCCAACGACTACCGAGCGGCCAGCGGCATGAACGGCTGGGGCCAGCAGAGGATGTCGCTCGGCTATACCCGTGTCGAGCAGGACAACGACAGTCTCTCGATCGAGAGGCGCCGCGCAGTTAGGCAACTGGAGATCCTGCTGATTCTGAACGAGCCAGGGCACTTGCACTCGTTGGGGGGGTACAACACGGTAGATCTCGGGGACGATGTTTGGGAGTTGGCGTAGAGCCGCTGCATGCAGAGGCAAGAGGTAAATGTCGTGCTCCGCAGCCAAGAAGGCGCTCAGTCGCACACGGGCCTGGGACTCATAGGTCTCCAGTAGCCACTCGATCTCCTGCCGCGTCTGGCGGCGGCGCTCATCCGAGGCCAGGCGGCCACCTGCGACCCAGAGCTCGACCCAGTAGGTAGTGCCCTCCTCAAGACTGTCCTCCGACAGCCAGCCAGAGCTGAGGTCGTGCAGCGTTGCTAGTCGCAGCTCCTCCAGCGGTGCGACCAAAGGTGTGTTCTTCTGCGCGCCGGTCTTGGTCTGCTTGTTTGGGTCTCCATAGTCCCGAATCTTGCGGGCAAGTGGCCCGAGATCGTCCTTACGGATGTGGATGATCGCGCCGTCGTCCGTTCGCGCGACCACCACAGCCTCAGACCGCGCGGCGCCCAACCCGCCGACGTTGGCTGGTGTGTCAGGCACGATCCGCGCCTTGACCAGATGGCCCTCGGCCTCCCGTGGACGCTCGACCGCTCGCAGCTCCTCGATTGCGCGGGTGATGCTTGCTACATCGGCCAGGAGGCGCGCAGAGTGAACGCCCGGGTTCCGTTCAGGTAGCGGTCGCTCGTCGCGTGGCGTACCCGGATAGCGGTACGGGATCCGCTGCGGCCCTGGAAGGGGCAGATGCGGCAAATGCTCGGGCACAGGCTCAGCTACGCGTCCTGCGTTCCACCATCTCGGCGAGCGTTAGAGAAACGTCGGTCTTGCGCAGACGACGACGACCACTGAGAACGACCGCCTTCACGGCGTCCGTAACCGCTCGGGTAATCTCGGCGTGCGACAGGCCCTCCGCTTCGCGTGCGAGGGCGCGGCGGCTCGGCTGGGTCAGCCCGTGGCTCGCGGTCAAAAGGCCAAGTAGGTGCTCTCGTGCCTCCTCGCCGGGAAGGTCGAACAAGGCGACATCATCAAAGCGGCGCAGCAGCGCTTGGTCGAGAACCTCACGTGTATTCGTTGCAGCGATGATTAGCGATTCGCTCTCGTCCGCGTCCAGTAGCTGCAGAAAGGTGCTGACGATCCGCCGTGCCTCTCCGACGTCCTGCGTATCGCCGCGCTGCTTGGCGATCGCGTCGAACTCATCAAACAGATACACACCGCGTTGCGCGGTGGCTTGGTCGAAGACGTCAGTCAGCAGCGCCGCTGTCTCGCCCATGTAGCGCGAGAAGAGCGTCTCTACACGCACCCTAAAGAGCGGCAACGATAGCTCCGCAGCGACCGCGCTGGCAGTCATCGTCTTTCCCGTGCCCGGCGGGCCGTGAAACAGCAGGCGGCGGCGCGGTTGCAGACCCCACTCGGCTAGTCGGGCACGTCCATGATGCTCGGTGAGCAATCGGTCGATCACGATGGCCGCCTCTCCTTCGAGGACCACCCGGTCAAGCGCAACCTCGGGATAGCTGACGGCGAGGATGTTCCGCAGATCGCGTGGAGCGCGAACAATTGGCGTGGGCGGAAGGACGGGCTCCTCAAGCTCAACGAGATCCCTGATCTTTCCCGCTACGACGCGATGGCCGACTCGGGCCTCGCGGGCGGCAACTTGCAGCGCGATCTGCCGAAACCGGTCGGCGTCCCCGGACACGTGGGCACGAATCAGCTCCTGAAGCATCTCCGAGGTGGCCATACCTGAAGCGTAGAGGTAGAGGGGGTCAGTCTGCCGATGGCGCATGGACACACTCATGCAGGATGCGACATGGCGACTCGGCAGCGAGGGTCTTGGCGGCCGTTAGCAAGTCGCGCTCCAAGTAGATCGTCGTCTTCTGGCGTGCCATCAGCTTCAAGGTATCCGTCCGCCTTCACGCGCAGCGCGCGGAGCGATGCTTGGGCGCGGGACGGCTCGCTGCCGCGTCCCAGAGTCGTATGGGACGGCCGCGACGAGGGTTGGCGTGCGCCCACAGCACGGCGACGGGGTACGCCTCCTCCGGGACGTGCGGGTAGTCCTCGCGCAGTACCTCGTGTGTCTCGCCCATCTCGATCAGGCTCGCGATCGTTCGTACGGGCACGCGGGTTCCCGTGATGACCGGCTCGCCTCCCATCACGGCCGGATTGCGCTTCACGTAGCGGTCGCGCAGACGCGCGTAGGACTCGGCGCGCTCGATCGTCTGCGCGACATCCTCGGTCATCGCGACGCGCAGTGCCTCGGACAGCGCTAGCTCAGAGCCGACAGCCTGCGGCTGCGCTTCTGCCAGCCACCTGCGAAGGCTCCCCTTCGCCTTGGTCGGGAGCGCGACATCGATCTGGCGCAGCAGAACGAGCAGTGCGACTTCGTGGGCGGGGAGCAGCGGCTTGCCTGCTCGACGCTTTGGCTTTACGACGCCCTGCTCGATCGCCTTGTCTATCGCGTTCAGCGGAACGCGGCCGATCTCAGCGGCCTCGCGGCGGGTCAGTAGTGCAGATGTGGAAGCCATAGAAATCTATCCCCTGCCTTGCAGCACTTTACCACGGCGCGGTGCTTCCACGGCCGACCCGGTACTGATTCATGCGTCGGCTGCGCCGAGCATCTCGCCGTACTCTGCCTCTAGCTGCTCTCGTGCGTCGTTGGCGTGCCGGTGAGCTTCAAACAAGTGCACGTAGGTGTCCCAGGTCGTTGAGGTCTTCGTGTGCCCGAGTTGGCGGGAGACGAATTGCACGTCGCGACCTTGGGCGATCAGGATCGAGGCGAAGGTGTGTCGTAGGCAGTGGAATGTCACGTCTTCCAAGTTCGCGTTTTTGCGGGCGTCGTGGAAGAGGTCGAGCAGGGCTCCCCTGTAAGTCATTGGCCGACGCGGCACCGAACTCTGGAAGACGAAATCGGTGTCTGTCGAGAACTCTTCGGCGAGGCGGCGTCGGCGCAGGAGCTTTCCAAGGGTGTCCATCAGCACTATGTCGCGTTTCGCCGCCTTTGTCTTGAGGGGAACTCGCTTGCCCTGACGGCTGAGCTGGAACCGCACTCGGATCACTCCCTCGGCGAAGTCGATGTCGCCCCACTGGAGGGCGAGGACTTCCATCACCCTCATGCCTGTAAATAGTGCGGTTGCGATGATCGCGAGGGCTGGCCCGGCATGTTCCAGTAGCCTGTCCATCTCATCGCGGGTAAGGAACCGCTGGCGGGGTTCGCCGGCGCTTGGGCGCTCGCGGGGCAACAGCTTGTCGGCTGGACTGGCGGCGATCATGTTGTGGCGTGCCGCGTAGCCGAAGACGCCTCTTACTGCCATCCAGCGTGCACGGATTGTCCATGTCGATGCTTTGAGCTTCCGCTGCTTGCGATGCCACTCGACAAGATCGTCGGTCGTCATGGACCGGATGCGTCGATGTCCGTAGTCGGGGATGAGATGCAGCATCACGCCGATTTTGTATGCCTCAAGGGTGCGCGGTCGCAGCTCGCCGATCTCGACAAGACCTTCGATGTATCCCAGCCATGCGAGCGCTACCTCCTCGACCTTCTCTTTGCCGCCCGTTTCAGGTACGCCACCGGAGCGGACTTCCACGGCCCAGGCGTCGCGCTCGCGGCGGGCCTCCATGAGGCCGACCTCGCCTATCGTCTTCCACTTCGCCTTGCGCGCGCCTGGCGATGTTGCGCAAGCGATGTACGTCTTGTCGCTTCGGTAGAGGCCTCGCTCTATGCGTATCCGCTCGCTGCGCGCCATCAGGTCGCCTGCCTCAGCGGCGTGCGCGTGCGGAGAGGTTCAGCAGCGCGGCGTCCAGCTCTTGGCGGTGGTAGATCTTTCTCTTGCCGCCGTGCGCGGTGAACGTTCCGTCGGCGCTCAGCTTGCGAAATGTGCCTGCGGGCACTCTCGTGTACTCGACGGCTTCCTCGAAGGTCATCCACGGCGAACCCTCATGCAGCCCTGTGAGCTGGTCGGCCGTCTGCTCGGCAAGCCGCGCAGCGAGCCTGCGCGCCAGGGCATCGAGGAAGGCATCGGGGATCTCGATCGGTCGTGCGTCATCGTCTTCGATCAGACCAGACCCGGGCGGTGATCTCAAGGGTCTGGCAGCAGGGCGCGGGCGGGTGGCTTGATTGCAGGGCCGGCGGCCTTCCTTGGCCTGCCCAATCTGGCGTGTCTGGGCCATTTTCATGGGACCTTCCGTGGGTTGAGGGCTCATGCTGAGGGCGAGTTCGGCTTGCGGAAGACGAGCACGTCCTCGTGCGCTACGACGTGCGCGCGTTCGCCTCGTGCACGCATCCGGCGGGCGTGCAACGTTTGCCAGAACGACGGACGCATCACGATCTCGCTGTCACGGACCGTGGCGAGCATGCCGATGATGCGCTGCCAATAGCTCAGGCCAAGGTTCTCGCAGAGCGTGATCGTGTCGCCGCTCAGGTTGTGCAGCTTGCCGCCGGAGCGCATGTCCTTGGTCACAAGCACGAGGTACCCGCCGGGCTTCAGCACGGCGGCGCACGCTTCGTACACCTCCGCCATCGCGGCGAGGTAAGTGCGTCCGCGAGCGTGACCGAGGTTGGTCTTGTCGGCGCTGTAGTTGCTGGTGTCCTCGCGGCGGATTGGCCCGACGCCGCTGACGAGGTTCGCGTTGGATACGTCCGCGACCTCGCAGGCGTAGGGCGGCGAGGTGAGGATCAGATCGACGCGACCGCATACCGGCGTCTCGGTGGCGAGGAGTTGGGGGAGATGGCGTGCGTCGCCTTCGATGACCTGCGCGGACGAGCGCGCACCCTGATGTTGGGCGTGCTCGATGTTGGCGCGAGCGAGCGTCGCCCATCTGGGCTCTAGCTCGGTCCCGACTGCTCGGCGGCCGGCGTGGATCGACTCCACGAGCGTCGTGCCGATCCCGCACATCGGGTCGAGGACGAGGTCCCCGGGGTCGCTGTATACCTCGATCGCTCGGCGGGCGAGCGCTGGGAGCATCTTGCCGGGGTGTCGGTTTGACTCGGGTAGGTAGCGGCCGTGGCGCTGCCACTGGCTCGTGGTCTGCGCGCACGGCCAGATGGCGAGCGGCAGGTCTGCGGTGCGATACGGCGCGCGGGTTCTTACCCGTGTTCGCCGTCGCGGGTGTTGCGGTGCCGCCGGGCAGCCTTGGTCTCGTGTGCGGCGGGTTTGCGCTGCGGGTGTAGTCGTTCTATGCGGGGACATCGTGTTCGCCTTTCGGTTGGTACTGGTGGGTGTTGCCGAGCCAGTCCGTGAAGTGGTCTGGCTGCTCGGCGGGGATGAAGATCGGTGCGAACGGGCCGCGTGCGGTTAGCTCGGGGAGCGTGGTGAAGGCGGTGGGTACAGTCCCGTAGCGGCCTTGTGAGGGGTCGGAGCGGTACAGCGCGATCGTCTTCTGGATGCGCCTTCGTGCCGCTGCCGGTGTTTGGTCGGCGAGCACGACGAGCACCGGGGGAAACGTGCGGTAGTAGGCCCGCCACAGCGGCCCCTCGGGCGCGTCGTTGGCGACGCTGTAGTGGTTCAGTTGGGCGTAGCGAGCGAGCTTGTAGGCGAGCTGCTCAGGCGGGATCGTCCCTCGGTCGAGCTCGATGAATCTTTGGTGCAGGATCAGCGACTCGTCGGGCGCGGCTTGTAGGTAGGAGAGCAGCGCGTCGGCGATCAGCAGGTGCGTCCCGTTGCGCCCGCGCCCGGCGATGTATGGGTGGGCGATCTCGTGCCGCCAGGAAAGCGGGCCGCAGCCGTCACCGTCGCGTTCGCGGGCGGCTTTGACGAACGCGATCCCGGTGTCGTTGACCGCGAGGGTATGCGCGCGCAACGGGCCTGCCGCCTGCTCCGGAGTCGTGATGCGCCGCCGTGGCTCGGCGAGCGTGCCCGCTGCTTGGATCGTGTCCGCGCCGTGGGCTGTGAGGAACCAGAGTCCTTGGCGATGTGGTCCGGCTACTCGTTCGGCGAGTCCACGCTCGGCGAGCCCGGCGAGAATGCGATAGGTCCAACGCGGCCGTGTTGAGGGCGTATGCAGCGCATGTACCTGGCGCACCGTGAGCAGCCGGTGTTGGTGCAGGCTTTCAAGCACCTCGACCGCGACGGTGGACAGCGCTCTTGCGATGGCGTGTCGCTGGGGCGTGCTCATGCTTCTGCACCCCCGGGGTCGGGGAGCTTTGGCATCGTGGAGCGTTCTGGGCCGCTCGCCTTCGCAGCGCCGGTCTTGTTCGTGAGGTACGCGCGGATGCGCTCGTCGAGCGTGTCGAGCGCCCGGATCGTCTCGGCAGCGTCGACCCTGCCGGATGCCTGGTCGATCGTGGCTTGTATGTGTGGGACTTGCTCGGGCCGGTAGGCGTCGGCGAACAGGTCCGTGACGGCAAGGTTCTCGAACAGGAACGGGCGGGTCAGCCCGCCGTGATGGGTGGCTTGCGCGATGAACGTCCAACGGGGTAGCCCGGTGATCGCGTTGGCTGGCGGGTCTGAGGCCCACTCGCGGGCGATCAGCGCGGCGGCGTGCGCGTTGAGCGCGGTCGCGATCAGGTGCGAGCGGTTGGTGGTCAGCGCATTCAGAGTCGCGCTGGTCAGCCGCTCCGGATTCTGGTTCAGCAGGGTCGCGCGGACCCCGTACTTCGCGGTCTGCTCAAGCAGCGCCGCGAGGTTCCCCGACGATGCGCCGTCGTAGGTCTGGACCTCATCCAGAAAGACGTAGAACTCGCGCCGCTGGGCTGGCGGTATATGTGCCCGGCCCTTCGCGGCGTGCAGCAGGTCGAACACCAACAGGTTCGCCATGAGCCGGTCGCGGGCGCCGCCGGCACCAGGGCACGCGAGCACGATCCGCCCTTCGTTCATCGCCTTCGCGATGTCATAGGTGCTCTGCTGTGAGCCGAGCAAGGCGGCGAGCTGCGTGGAGGAGCGCAGCCGGTCGATCAGGTTCGTTACAGGGGTGATGGCCTCTTCGGCCATGCGCGGGAACCGCTCTGAGAAAAACTGGCGGCGCGGGACCGAGAGGTACGGCAGGATCACCTCTAGCCACTCGGGGTTTCCGAGCAGCGTGGGTATCTGAAAGATCGTCGGTGCAAGCTCGGCGGGCAGGACGGTCGATAGCTCGATCAGTGCGGCCGTTGCCTGCGTGGTGAGGGTGAGCGCCCGGTTGTTTCGCTCGCCCCATTGGAGGGCCGAGGCGAACGAATCCACGATCGCCTCCACGCGCCGCTCCCGCGCGTCATCGGAGAGGCCTCGTGCGGCGAGCAGGTTCCAGCCGGGCTGCCCCTCGCGCGAGCGGGTGCCAACAAGGTCAAGCTCGACAATCCGCTCGGCAAGCTCGGGCTCAGTGAGACAGGACTTGATCCTGCGGATGGCGTCCTCGTGGGGGTCGAGAAACATGCCGCCGTGCCCGGAGCGAACCAAGCTCAAGAATTGGGTGATCGCAAGCTCGGTCTTCCCCCACCGGCTCCTGCCAGCGGTGTAAGTAAAGAACGTGTCCGCGAGCCGCAGGCCGACGATCCGCTGTCCCTGCTCGCCGCTCACGCGGCCGAGGGGGAGCACGTCGCGCTGCCCGGTGTACTCGGGCAGGTTGCGTGGCGGCGGGTAGACCGCCGCGCCAAGGCGCAGGACATCCGGTGCCGCACAGTTGATCGTCGGGGGCTTCAAGAACCCCGCGACCTCGCGGGCACTGACGACACCTTGCCGGGCGGGCCGGAACAGGCCGGTATCCATCCGCCGGTCAAATCGTGCTCGGCGGCCGGGGAGGTCCGAGCCAAGGAACGCGAGGCCGAGCAGACGGACACCGACGACCCGGAATGAGTTGGCGGCGGCCCACCCGTCGAAGCATCCGAGTAGCCCTTGCAGACGTTCGGCGGCGATGCCCTTCACCGGGGCTTGGCAGCGCACGAGCACCTGCATGTGAAACAGCGGCTCGTTCTGCAACACCTTCGCGGCAATCTGCTCGCGCTGCGCTCGCTGCTCCACAACATCGGCCGCCGGCTGACGCCCGGCTTGCCGGCCGGCGCCCGCCAGCAGGTCGAGCATCCCGCGGCCCGTGTAGGAGGCGGTCGTGTTCGTGCGGCGGGCTTGGCGGAGCAGCGTGCGTCGCATCCGTCGTCGTGCCCCGGCGGTGCATGGCAGAAGATCGACCGCTACCTGCCCGCGCTCCCGTGCGGGGTGCAGGGCGGCGAGCGCGCGGGCGAAGCCCTGAAGCGGATCGGGGTCGAGCGCGAGATGCGCAAGCGGCTCGCTGCTCGGCCGGGAGAGCCGCAGCTCGGCGCGCATCACACACCCGCCCTCCCTTGCAGGTGGCTCCGGGTCGGCGAGCCTCACCTGTACCCGGTCGTAGTTGCTGAGCGCCGAGCGGATCGCGGGCAGCGCGCGCTCGGGCACCACGAGCGAGTAGCGCATCGCTCCCTCGCTGCTGTCGAGTAGCACCCGCACCGCGCTCGCGCGGGGATCGAGCCAGCCGCCGACGACACGGCGGACACGGGATAGCTGGGCGGCGCAGCGAAGAACACCGTCAAGCGTTGGCGCGAACGAGTCGGGGGCAAGCACGACGAGCCGCACCCGCCGGGAAAGCGCACGACGAGTCACGACGACACGACACGTGAGCGCCGCTAGCAACACCAGCGTCACCGGCACGGCCGCATACGCAATGAGTACTTCGGCGTGCCGGAAGAGCCATGCGGGCAGCTCACGGTCACGAAACAGCACAAGCGCAACCAGCACGCCAACAACAGCCACCAGCGGCCGAACGTCCTGTGAGGGGCGGCGAGTCACAGGCAGTCACCAGTACAGATAGAGATGTCGAAAAACGCGAAGCCGCGCAATCCCGCACAACCAAGCCACAAACACACGATCCGCGTGCGGCGCTGGGTGCACCGCGGTTGGTCCCTCAGTTGGTCCCGCAGTCGGTACCACCGTTGGTACACATTGGGAGCCGTCATCCTGCCCGCCTTCCCGTCTGCTGGCTCGCAGCGCTTGGCGGTTGGGCGTACCCGTAGACAGGCGCGCTCTCACCGACCGGATGGCTTGGCTGGAATGGGCCGACGCGGGTGACCTGCCCGGCGTAGTTGCCCTCGACGGTGACGATCTCCCCGTCCAGGAGGACTTGCGCAACGATCCCAACGTGCGCGCTTTCGCTCGGCCCGGTGCCGTAGAAGATCGCGTCACCCGGCGCGGGGGTCGCGGTTGGCGGGAGCACCCGGCCACCGTGTTCTCTGGCCCAGGTGTAGAGCGACCCGGAGTATCCGTAGGCGGCTGTCGAGCCGGGCAGTGGCACCCCGGCGTGCTGCCATACCCATGAGGCGAATAGTGAGCACCACTCCTCGCACGGCCCGTAGATCGTGCAGTCAGAGCCGGGAGGGTTTTCGCCTTGGCCGATCTGGCTTTCGGCGACCTTTACGATCTGCAAGCCGGCGCCGGCTTCGGGCAGGAACACGCTCGCTTCGCAGCCGCCGGTCGAGACGGGCTGCGCCAACGGTGGGCTACTCGCGGCCGGTGCGCCGCTCCCAGTGAACCCGTATTGCACGGCGCGGGCCATCACCTCGTCTGCGTAGCTGACTGTGCTGTCGGCGCAGGCTCCGTAGTAGTGGCACGCCGCCTGGCGGTATTCGGCGTAGCTGCCGCCGGTCGGTGGCGCGCCCATGTCTTCGCGCAGGATGCGCGCTGCGGTGTAGATCGCATCCGCCGGGTCGTTGATCGACAGTGGATGGCCGGGTTCGGCGTTTACGGCGTAGCGTTCCCACAACGTCGGCCCATCTCCGGGGCTGCACAGCGCTGCCTCGCACGTAGGCGATCTGCATAGGCCCTGCGCACCCCGAGCTGTTGGTGCCGGCGCACTCGCCGTTGTCGCACTCTTGCGCCCCGATCGACGCGAGGAAAGACCAGTCGATGTCGAACTTTGTGCCGGCTTGCTCGTATAGCCGCAGTCGTTCGGGTGGGATGCTCTGGAGCGCGTAGGCGGTTGGTGTCGGCCCCGTGGCGGTGTCGGCTGGTGCGCTGCCCGTTTGGCAGCCGGTGAGGCTCGCGCCGAGCACGGCGACGGCGAGGCCGAAGATCGCGACGACCATCAGGCCGGTCACGCCGAGGCTTCCAGCGAGCCACAGCCACAGTGCGGTACGGTCGTGCTGCTCGTCCATCAGTCCTGCTCCACTCCGGTGACGAGCAACCGGCCATCTTGCGGGGCGAGGGTCAGTCCGAGCGTGTAGTCGATGAGCTCGCCGTCGTTGACAACGGCGCGAACCGCAAGCTGACCGGAAGGCTCAGGCGTGGCGTGCACTTCGAGGACGTGCGGCCGGCTCGCGCGCATTGCCGGGGTGACACGCGGCGGGTGAGCCTCAAGTGAGGCGATCAGCGACCGAGCCGCGTCAGCGATTTGGCTGGCGGGCGCGCTCCCGTAGGTGTAGGCGAGGTAGTCAGTGAGGAACGATCGACTGACGGCTACCGCGTCGGCAGAGGTGCCACTGCCCGGAGGCGTTGCCGGTGCGGGCGGACCGGGATCAACGGTCGCGGTGGTGGTGCTCGCCTTGTCCGCCGCACGCGCGGTGGCGGCGGGTGTGGTGGGGCGGGTGAGTGCGAGCAGCACGGTTGCTGCGATGAGCATCGCGGCGGTCGCCGCGAGTGCGGTGTGTCGCTCTCGCTCGGCGATCGGCCGGTCGCGCAGGGCTGTGAGCCAGCCGGTCATTCGCACTCACCCGTCGTGATTCCGAGGAACGCGCGGCCGCAGCGGTCGGCGATCTCACGCGTGCCGGCGCCGTGGTGGTAGAAGGGGTCGAGGACCAGGCAGCAGCCGCCGGGACGGTCGTGCTTGCACGTCGCGCGTCTGCCACCACGCGCGGTACGGGTGTAGGGGGCGCCGCACACCCGGCACGCTGTTCTCGAGGAGCCCGCGAGGATGCACAGCCTGATCAGCTCCCGGCGGTGCTCGGGGCTCCAAGCGCAGCCGTGCCGCCGGCCGGTCGCGTACGCGAACGCTGCCCGTGTGCGTGGCGCGAGGAACAGTTCGGCCGCGTGGGTGTTGTAGTGGTAGCGGGGCTGCTTGACGAACAGGTGAAGGCGAGCGCGCCCCGCCGGGTCAACACGCAGAGGTGTCGCCCAATCCACCCAGCGCGGCATCCACCCGCGCTCCGCGAGCGCATCAGGGAGATGCTTGTCCGCGCAGAGCAGCCAGAGGGTGCCGTCGGCGCGCAGCACCCGATGCAACTCGGTAAACAGCGCGTCGGGCGAACGGTCGAGATCGCCTCGGCTGGGACTGGTGACGATCGTTTGTGCCCATCCGGTCGGCAGCTCCCGCAGCAGCCCGGCAGGGGACGTGGTTGTTTCGATGCGAGAGCTCATGCGGGCTCCTCCTCTGAGGTCTCTGCTGGACCGGGGTCGGGGTCAGAAGCCGATGGCGAGGAGCCGCCCGTGTCGCCGAGCAGCAGTTCGATTCGTTGCGTCTCGGGCTTACGCCGCCGTCGCTCGCGGCGTCGCAGTCGTGCCATTTGGGTGAGGCGGGTGGCGTAGTAGAGGGTCTGCAGCTTGTCGCCGCCGTCTTCCGCTGCGCCGTGGCCGGCGGTCGCTGCGAGCAGGTCTTTGGTCAGCCGGTTGCGCTGGGTGAAGACGGTCCACAGGAACGCGGCCTGCAGCACGAACGCCAACAGCCATCCGAGGTTCGAGGTGGCGTCGTCCAGCGCTTTGCAGACCGCGAGGACGATTACGAGGATCAGGCTGTAGATGACCTTCCGTGCGAGGTAGCCGGCGAGCTTGCCCAGCCATGAGCGAAAGAAGTCGTGGCCGCGTCCTGGGAACACCGCGAGCAGCAGCGCGACTGGCGCCAAGCACAGCAGCGTCAACAGCAGGATTTGGGCGAGGATCACCCCGAGCGCGAGCGCACCCAGCAGCAGGAACGCGCCGATCTCGCCGGCGAGAATGACGATCGCCAGCAGCAAGCGTTGGTATTGGCCGCCCTTGCCCATCGCTTCGGCGGCGGGCTCGTCGGCTTTGCCGAGTGGGTAGCTGCCGTTGGTCTTGGCGGGGTCTGAGCTTGGGAGGTCTTCGTCGGTGCCGTGTTCGAGCGCTTCGTGCTCGGAGTTGCGGCTGGACGACTGATACGGGTAGGCGAGGAAGTGCGGCGCGTACTTGTTGCGGTTGTTGATGCACGTCTTGCCTTCCGCGTGGACTTCCATCCCGTTTTCGAGCTGCGCGGCAAGCCGGGCATCTTCAGCCGGGTTCGCGCTGAGCGGACGCACCGCTACTGAATGGGTCTTGCCGCCGCTTGTGGTGGTGCAGTGCTCGATCCCGCCGAACTCAAGGGTCGTCCACGGGTTCAGCACGAGCAGTTCAAAGAGCTGGTCGCTTGCCTGGCTCTTGGCCTGCTGTTCGTTAGAGAGGCTGCCGTCGTTTGTCAGCGATAGCAGCGCCGTGGAGACTTGGTTTGAGAGCTTGCTCGCAGGACCGATGGTGCGTTCGGGCTGCGTGACAATCCCGATCGCAAGCACGCAGTACAGAAGGGAGACGGCAAGCGCTCCGGCTGTCTCGGTGTAGCGGCGCTGCACCAAGGCCTTCCACATCGCCCAGCACCCTGCGAGCACGATCGCCGCGACCAGCCACGGTGCACCGAACGTGTTGGCGTACAGGTTGTGGATCGCTTCCGCTACAGGAGTCAGCGCGCCCGAGCCAGGACTGCCGTTCCCGTTGACCAAATCCAGGTTGAACGCGAACCCGAACAGGGTGATCACCCCGTAGGCGACCCACGACGTGAGCAGCCACAGGAGCTGCGCGAAGAAGGACGCGATCATCGGCGCGACCCCCGAGGCGTCCACGCCGCTCGTCAACCCGACGCTGATCGCCGAGAAATACTGGTCGAGCTGATAGTTGCCGATCGGGTAGCGACCGAAAATCCCGCCGCCCGTCACCTGCGGAGCCGGCCCGATATTGCTGTAAACGTCACCCGCGAAAGCCGGGGCGGCGACCAGCAACAGCGCGAGCGCCGTAGCGATAGAGACTGTGAGTAGGACTCGTCGGCGTGTGACCGAGCGGAGCGCGCGATGGATGGTGGGTCTCATGTGGCGCTCCTGGGCTGGTCGGGGGTTGTCTGGAACGCTTGGAGCAGGTGCGGGTAGACGAGGTCGACCTGCACTTCGCCGACCCGTCCGCCCAGGTCGCGCATCAGGCAGCGACCCGCCCGCAGTTCACGGACCAGGCCGACGAGGTCGCGTGTGGGGTCAAGGCCGATGAACCGCAGTGCTGCGCGGGCCGCGTCGTCGGAGTCCTGGCCGAAGACGAACACGACACCGATCAGGTCCGCGAGGTCCCCGAGATCACCAATCCGGTGAGTCCCCAACAGCAGCGTCGCGTTGAACGCCCGCCCCAACCGGACGAGCCGGTTGATTACCTGCCGCCCCTGTGGGGACGCCAGGAGGAACCAAATCTCGTCAAGGCCGACAACCTTGTGCCGCGAACGGTCCCCCGAGATCAACTGCAGCGCATACGCCGCAACCAGTGAAAGCGTCGCGACGGACACGCGCTCCGCACGGGTGTACGTGTCCCTCGCCGCCGATGGTTCGGGGAGCGAGAGGCCGGGCATACGGATCGTCGTGACCGGCTTGACCGCCTGAACCTCTGTGCTCTCACCGCCACCGAACCCCAGGCGCGCGAGGCCGAAGTCGCGGATCACCTCCAATGCCTCGCCCGCATCCCGCCCGCCGGCACGGTCACTGGCGAGCAGCAACTCGACGACGCGCGAGAGGCTGCGCGATCCCTCGCGCACGGTGTCCTTCACCGCGAGCGATACGGCGTTCTCCCACTGCCCGGCGCTGCCGGGCAGCAGCTCCAAGAGGTAAGAGCAGGCCAGTTCCTCCCGCAGGTCAGGGAGCCCGATCGCGAGCGGGTCGAGCTTGCCCTGCTGCGCCGGGTCACCGGACAGCTCAAGCACCTCGACGCGGCCGTCCAGCTCGGGGAGCTTGTGCAGCCCGTGGTCGGGCTTCGGGTCGAAGTCCACCACCAGCGACCCCCTGCGCTCGGCGGCGTACTCGATCGTCTGAGCCGCAACCGTCTTGCCCGACCCCAACGTGCCGATCAACAGCACCGCCGAGGCACGGGACTCTCTCGGCGCCTGTGTCGGATCGAACCGCACGGGCAACGGGGCGCCCTTCGGCGTGTACCCGAGGTACGGGCCGCGACCGGAGCCGACCGTCCTTGTGGCGGTGGCGACCATGCCACCGAACTGCTCGACCGTGAGCTGCTGCGTGTAGTCGCGCATCACAACCACCCGTCAGCCCTTGGCAGATGCTCAAAGAACATCTCCCGCTGAAGACCAGCCGGCCGATGCAGAGTGATATCGCCGTACTGCTCTTTCAGCGCGGCAACACGACGCTCAAGCTGCTCCTCCGTGCTGGCGCCGACGGCGAGGCCGATCTGCGCGTAGAGCATCGGCGGGTGCCCGCCCGCTTGTAGCTGCGCCTCGTACTCGCGCGCCAGCACACGGTCCTCCCCGGCGAGCAGACTCGGGCCATGCGCCGCTCCCTGCACCTGCTCGTGGTAGGCGTGCTCGACATCCGCTATCCGCTTACGCACCTGCGCGATCGCCTGCCTGTTACCAAGCCAGCGCGCGTGCACGACGGCGTCCACCGGGAACCCGACAGCCTCAAGCGGCGCGAACAGCACCTCCGCTGTGGAGCCGGGGAACTCGGGTGCGTCAGCAAGCGCGCCGACCGCGAGCAACGCCTGAAAACACCGGCCCTGCTCACCATCCACCACAAGCGTTTGCTGCTGCTCGGTGATCGCGGCGTTCGCACACCGCGCGAGGTCGTGCCCAAGTGGTTGAAACCCAACACCGTCCTGTGCCTGGACGATGAGCGCGTCCGGCTGCCAGTGCCGGTCAAGCTCCGGCTCCCCAAGCCCACGACACACCGAGCGGCGCAACAGCCATTGAAGCTCCTGGGTGCTGGCGCGGCGGGCGTGGACGACGCCGTTCAGCCGCTCAAAGATGCGCTGCTCGCGAGTAGCGAGTTCTGAGAGTTCCCCGGCTGAGATCGGGGACTCGGCACCTATGCCCGCCAACTCCTCCACACGGCGGCGCACACGATCAACGCCACGCACAAACCCGGTGCCGACCCCCACACGGGTGCCGGCGGCGAGCGACACCGCCAAGTAGCACTCGGGGATATGCGAGCCGAGCTGGCGCAGCCGCTCCCTATGACCCTCAAGGAACGCCTGCCACGCCCGTGGGTCCTGGTGGCGCCCGTCGAGCAGGCCAGCGGTGTGCTGGACGTAGCGGTCGGCCGGGTAGGCGCGGCTGACGCGCCACAAGCTGAAGTCGGCAGCGATCGTGTGCGCAAGCCGCTGTAGGCGGCTCTGTAGCGCCCACTTCTCACCCGTCGGCAGATACGGGTACGAAGTCATCCCGAGCCGGTACAGGCCGGCGGCCTCACCGCCACGGCCGACAAGGACGTTGCCGTGTGCGTATCGCAACGGGAAGCTCACGGCCGTACCTCCACAACCTGGCCGTCGCCGAGCTCGATCACTTCCGCGCGGCGCTCACCCCGACGCATCCGGTGACCGTCAGCAGGGCGCACCACGAGCCGCCCCCTGCTGGGGATCGCGACGACCGGGCGACCGAACACCAGCCGTGCCGGGCCTTGCACGCGCCCGTGGTGCAAGACAGGGGAGCGCTCGTCCGGGGCGACCCACACCTGCGGCGCCCACACATGCACCACACCCTCGACCGGGATCGGCCGCTCAAGCGAACGGCGTGCAGGGCGCAAACGCACCGAAACCCACGAGGTCAGATAGCGGTGAGCTGGCCGCCCATCAGGAGACGCTTGGCCCGCGAGCACCGCGACAATCCCCGGCACGACAACCAGTCGCAGCGGCCAGGCAAGCCACCCCAACACGACACCCACCAGCAGCGCGCCGAGGAAACCGACTGCTCCCGCGAGCACCGCTCCCTTGGCGCCGTGTGAGCTTGCGCCGAGCAGAGCGCCGATCGCGCCGAGTACCAGCGCGAACAAGATCGAGCGCTGAGCCAGGACGAGGATCAGCACGAGCGCGCCGAACGCCCAGCCAAGCGACTCAAGCGGCACACCGCCAGGGACGGGCAAACGTCGCCCGTCGATCTGGTAGATACGCCGGTCGGGCCGGAAAATCCGCTGGTAGGAGCGGATCGGGTGTGAGGTGTCACTCATCGCCTCAAGCCCTCAGCCGAATATCTGCTTGCCGATGCCTTCGGCCGCCGTCGCGATCTCAGACGGCGCGAACACCATCCACGCCACCACGATCGCCGCGAACAAGAACACCGCAAGCTCGGTGTAACGGCGGTTCAGGAGAAACACCAGACTGATGACGGCGACGATCCCGCCATACAAATCAGTCGCGTAACCCTTCAACAGGTTGGCGACGTTCTCGCCGACGTTGTTACCCGACGCGAGCGCGTCCGCAGGGAACAACACCAGCACCCAAGCCGCCAGCCAACACACGATCCCTACGGGTCGCTTCCGTGACATGCCGATCACTTCCCTTCCGTGTTAGACGGCACGGTGCTAGCGGGCCGTGTGACAGTCACACCAACCCCGCGCGTCGTTGTCATCACACGCGAGTCGCTGCTCAGGTAGGAGGCGATGCCGCGCACAAGCAGCAACAGCACACACCCCCACAACAACAGGCGACCCACGAACCGAACCAGACGATTCACATTTTCTGTCGGCTGGCTTCCATTTGTCGTCCTACGAAAAACAGTCATAGGACGACGGTAAGGATCGGCGGGCCTTTTGAGAACGAATTACCTGATACGTAGATGTGTAACTCCGCAACCGCCTAGTTGCGGACGGAGCGCGAGTGAATCCAGGCAGGGGGAACGGCCCCGCGAGCGGGGGCTAGACATCTATGGCGGCGACGAGCGATGGTCGCTGGGGACCGGGCCGTCAGGAGGATGGCCAGGATGACTGGTGGCTACGTGTAGCCGCCCAGCCCGGCGATCGTGGCGAGCTCCTCCACGAACCCGGTGGCGCTAGCGGTGGCCTGCTCCACAAGCTTGCACGCGGTGAAATCGGCAAGCGCATACCACACCTTAGTCCCGTCTTTGCGCCGGCTCACGATCCCCGACTGATACAGGATACTGAGGTGCTTTGACACATTTTGATGGGTCGTCGCGAGTTCGTCCGTTAGGTCTTGCACAGTGGCCTCGCGCTGCTCAAGAACTTTTAGAATGCGCATTCGATTAGGCTCAGCAACCGCCTGCATCCGCCGAGCTACAAAATCTAGGAAAGGCTCAGATAGATTTTGACTCATCGGTACCTCATCTCCACCTGGAGCGGATGCGCTCGCGGCGTGAGGGTACGGTCAACCTCGCCGATGGCGTGCGTGTCTCCACCCGCATCGGACGATTCCGGCCGTAGACCTTGCCTCGGTTCACCTTATCCCGGCTTACTTACCTAGATAACCGAACTGTTCCATATTACCGACCGGCGGCACTGAATTGGGACGCCCAGTACCGACGCCTTTATCACGAGTGGGACGTTCAGCCTCGTGACTGGGCGGCTTAACGACTGTTTGAGGCGAACCCACGATGACCGGAGCCTGCGCTTCCGTCGCTTGGCGGTGCAGGACGGCGCGTCTCCGCGCATGTGCTCTAGGAGGTCGTGCGCGGTGATGATGCTCCTTGACGATGAGCCCTGCGTGGTGAGCCGAGGTTCCTCCCGTGGCACGGAGGACAAATCCGCCGACCAACAGCGCCACGAGCACGGCAAGTCCGAACGCAGTCAGTAGCGTGGCGTGCCTGCCGTCCAGGCGTCGTGATCCGCCGTCCGTAGGCAAGGTTAGAGACTCGGTGTCCCGCTCCACTTCCGGTGACGGGGCGAACGGCACATCATCGTCAAAAAGATCGCTCTCGCAGAATGGGTCCATACCTGTTAATGCCAGGACACCGCACAAAGCGACAGTGAATTACAGGCATGCGTTAAATGACTGTGCCCGCCCTGGTAGAGGCAGGCACAGTATGTGGATTGGATTCACCGGCCACGCGTCGGTGGGTGTCCTACTGCTGGACAGTCACTCGTACCGGCTTGCTATGACTGCTCGTGTATGGGTATGCGCCATTTGGGACCGTCACGACTCGAAAGAGATATGATGCGCCGACGCCGAGCGTGAACACGTACTTGTACGACCATCGCCCCTTGCTATTGGTCGGCAGCACTTCGATCGTGCGCCATCGGCCGCCGTAGAAAATCTCCACCTGTACCGACTCACCGCCAGCGGGCACGTACCCACCGGAGAGCTGCCCGGTGAACACCAGCGCATGACCTAGCCACGCTCGGTGCAGAGCGTGCATCGACACCGCACCCTGCACGCTCTCGTGAAAGTCGAGAGTCGATGCCGGGATGGTGTCGAGCGTGTGTGAGTAGAAGGCGACTTGCAGCAGCCGCGACGCGCCCGGAGACGCCTTGAGAGACCACGAGCCGTTAGCGCTGGTCGTCGTGCTGGCGATCTGCGTCACGGCCGCTGAACCGGCGATTTGCTGTAGGAGCTTCACCTGCGCGTCCTTGATGGGAGCGCCCGTCGGGCTCGTGAGGCGCCCCGAGAGCGTGACCGGCGAGTGGCCGAGAGCACGGGCAAAGGTCTTGCCCTCACCTGCCGTGGCGACGAGTTTCGCGGCTTCGTCGCATGGTGTGCCGTTACACGGACCTCTTTCCGGTGGTGCGGGTGGGGTTATGACCACGCTAGGAACGGCGTTTTCGATTGTGATCTGCCGATTGACTACGGTGGTCGTGTTGCCTGCTACGTCTTCGACTTCGACGGTCAGGTCATGCACGCCGTTTACGAGAGGATGTCCCGGCCAGCGTGGAACTTGGGTGAGCGGCCCTCGGGTGAATCTCTCAGATGGTGACGAGCGTAGCGGCCTTCTCGGCGACGTGTGTGGTGGTGGTCTGGGTGATCTCGCGTTCGACTGTAAGGGCGAGCTTGGTGAGGCCGTCGTAGCCGATGATCCGTCGGAACTGTCGCTCAGCCTCGAGCATCCCGGCGGCAGTCCAGCGTAGGGACATCTCCCCGGACTGCCAGCGCTTGACGTTCCGCGAGCTGCGACGAACGCACTCGATCATCGACTCGCACGGGTTGGTGCTCTGTAGCGTGCGCTTCAGCGCGCCCTTCACGCCGAGACGGGTGACGGTGAGCGTCTCCTCCATGCCCTCCTTCAGGGATGAGGCAGCACCCGGGTGAGAGCGCTCGAGTTCTGCGGCGAGCGCTTGGAGTTCCCCGAGGGCCTGTTTGTGATCCTCACGCGCCCACGCGCGGCGTAGCCGGCGCTTGACCTCCGGGCGGTCGCGCTCAGACAGGTGATCGAGCACGTTGCGCTCCTTGTGCCGGACACACCTGTGGACCGGGGTGCGCGGGCCCAGGACAGCGTTCACGGCGGCTCTGAGGGCCTTGGAGCCGTCGATCACGACGAGCACGCCCTGCTCGACATCAAGGCCGCGGTCCACGAGATCGGCCAGTAGCGCGGTCGCGATCGTCTTGTTCTCCGTGGAGCCCTCCCACAACCCGAGCGGGACCTTCACCCCGTCAGTCGTGATCCCGAGCGCGACGACGTTGGTGTGGTCCTTCAAGACGACACCGTCGAGCATCAGGACCGCCAACCGCACGTCATCCAAGCGACGACTCATCAGCTCCTTCAGCGTTTGTGCGGTGCGGGCAACGAAGGTGCGCGACACCGACGACTTCGACGTCGAGCGCGCCTCGGCTTCCACCCGCTCACCGACCGGCTCCTGGGTACGCACAAACCGTCTGGTGGAGACCCCCGCGAGCATCCGCTCCAACACGACCGCGCTCAACACGTCGCGGCTGGCAAAATGCCCGTAGGTCTCGACCGGCACCTCGCCGCTGCCGTCCTTGGCGCGCATCCGCGGCCGCCGCACCCCCACCCGGCGCGAACCGAGCGTGACCTCCCCGTCATCGCCACCGTGGCGGTAAGCGACCCGCTCCGGGTCCTGCTTACCCTTGGGGCCACACACCTCCTCGACCTCCTCGGCCATCAGCTCGTGCATCACACCGAGCCCGACACCCACGCTCAGCGCGAGCAGGCCCTCCCTCGCCGCCCCGACCAGCTCCCCGAGCGCGGCCTGCACCCGCTCAGGCAGAGCAGACGCCTCCGAAGGCGTGTCCTCGCTCGTGACCTGCCCAGCATGTACCTTCTTCATGGCGGTTCCTCCTGTCTCAAATGGACCGATTTCGCACTCGCCACGGTCGCAATACGACCGGACGAGGCGGGAGGACCGCCACCTCAAGTTCTACGCCACGCGGGACATCCTCGTTTACGATCGTGGACGTGTCTAGTTCTATGCTCACCGGAACTTCCGTTGGGCAGGGTTGGCTCGATTGGAACTCGCGCACGCCGCTGGAATCGGTGCCAAGGACAGCGCAATTCCCCTCGTTGCTTGCCGGAGTCGCCGAGTAAAAGGTGCTGCCGTCCAGCTTGGCAGT
Source organism: uncultured Solirubrobacterales bacterium (assembly GCA_963831995.1). Taxonomy (GTDB): domain Bacteria; phylum Actinomycetota; class Thermoleophilia; order Solirubrobacterales; family Solirubrobacteraceae; genus Palsa-744. Next base: position 974,825 of record CAWHSI010000005.1, read on the forward strand.
GACCTTGTAAACGCCTGGCCCATTCGGATCGAGAGCCTGGAACGCTAGATGAGCCGTGCCTGTCGCGGTTGATTGCAGCAATGTACCTGCGAGCCCCGAAGCCGTTGGTGTGGAGTTGTTTTGTAGGGCGATATCGGCACTGAAAACCGCGACTTCTGCGTTCACGCCGAATGATGTGGGGCACTCGACTTCCCCCGCTGGCGCCTTGCAGAAAGCATCAACGGATAGCCCGGTGCCGCCGGTATGCGTGATCGAGACGGTATTTGGTTCCCCGGTGTATCCGCACAGCGAGTCGGTGCAAATCAACAGTAGGTCCGAGGCATCTGGCAGGTCTTCTGGTGTCGCCATATACACGGTGCCTCTCGGGGCCTTGAGTGTGTAGGTGAGGCTACCCCCCGCGATAGTTGAGCCGGTGGGCGCCGCGTAGCCCCAACGGGAGCCCATACCCGAAACCTGGGATTCCCCGCCGCTTGAGATGTCTACCACTTCAAGAGCACCGCCAGGCTTATCGCACCCGTCGTATGTACCGCTCGAACTCGATGGCCCTCCGAGGTAGCCGCTACTCCAACCTTCGGTCGAGACGGGTTTACCAGCGAGTGAGCAACTGACCTGCGCCCACTCACCGGCGTTTGCTGTCGAGATCGGGGCGAGCAGTGCCCAGCCCAACACGAATAGCGCGCTCGCCAAGAGTGACGCGGCCGGGAGGCGACCACGGCTAGATATAGAGAACTGGAGAGAGCGTCGGGTGGTCATCGGTCTTGGATTCCTTTCCATGTGTGTCGGGTTACTCAGCGTCCGAGATAGCCCAAGCTGCTCCCGCCGCCACTGTGTGACGGCGCGGGAGCTTCACTGCCGGACTCGTTAGACGACGTTGACGCTGTGGTTGCTACGGAAGTCGAAGATTGAGAGCTGCCATTACTCGCGCTGCCTCCGATCGCCAGATAGCCGAGATCCTTGCTCGGTGGTGCTAGGTGACGATGTTTGGCGGGAGTTTTGGTGACGGGTTTTGGTGAAGTCGTGTGCGTCGAGGTCAGCCCGCCGACAACTGTGGTGGTCGGCGCAATGCTCGCGGCGGGCGCGATCGACGCCGGGTGGGCGATGACTTTGTGATGGTGGATCGGTGCGGTTGATTCGAGCGAGTGCACGACTCTTGCGCCCACGCCGGCACCAGCGACCACGATGGCCGAGGTTACGGCGGCTGCCTTGACTAGCCCGCCGCCGCCGAGCACCCCTGCGGTGCGCTCGGCCGTCGCGGTGCCGCTCGGTGTGCGACCGGTCGTCAGGAGCGATGTAAGGCGCTCGATCCAACGGCCATGCAGCTGGACGGCGAGCACCGGCGGCGGCAGGAAAGCCGCGCTCGCGGCGCGCTGGAACTCGCGGCCACGCATTTCCCGCACGAGGGTCGCGTAAGACGATCGGCAGCCGGCGCAGGCTGCGAGGTGCGCTCTGGCGACCGTTGCCTGCTCGGCCTGGGCGCTCCCCTCAGCGTGCGCGTGGATCGCCGGCTGTCGGTAGTCGCACAGGCGCCCGGCGGCTGTGATCGCTGCTACTTGATCGAGCTTGCGCTGCGCGCTGCGGGATGCCGCCAGCACTGTCTTGATCGGCTTGCCCATAGCCTTCGCCGCGCGCTTGACGCCGAGCCCGTGCGCAGCCATCACCACCATCACTTGCCGCTCGAACGGATCGAGCTGCACCATGAGATCGGCGGCCGTGGCAATCCGCTCCTGAGCGGCCACGAGATCAAACGGCTCATCATCACCACCAGGGAGCACTTCGGCGACGGGCTCGAACTCCACACGCCGATGCGACCCGACGTGCAAGTCCCGGCGTCCCGAGCGATGCTCCATGAGCAGGTAGCCGATCGAGGTCCAAAACGCGCCTTGCAGGTGCTGCTCGTCACGAATCGGCTTGCTCGACATGACCACGAGCCCGATCGCCTCATCCACCAGCTCCTCGCGGACATGCTCGGGCAGCCCGGCCACGTCCCGCCGCCAGTCAAGGCGTTTGCGCAGCTCCGCGCGCTTGGCCTTCAAGGCGTGCGCGACCTCCTCCGGGGACAGCGCGCCGCGCTGGCCGGGAGCACGCACGAGCCAGCGAGCATGACCACGCCGCACCAGCGGCAGGCCGGCGGGTCGGGGGATCGCTGCGGATTCAGAACTTGCCATCACCCCTGTAATGCAGGCTGGCTCCTCAGCGCGACAAGAAGTTTCGTCCAGGGGCAGAGAAGCCGTCCCCGACGACGGCCCCGTACCGGAGCGACGGTTGTTCCAGCGCATAGACGAATCACGTCCCCTTGTCCTACAAGACTGTTCGGTAGAGACGAATTGGTGCTGTAAACCTGCAAGGCGTCCGTCAGCAGAAAGGCCAGCCCTTTTTGGCACCCTGTAGGCAGTCATACGCTCGTCAGCGGCTTTTCACGTGAACAGCAAATACGTCGTCTTCCCTCCGCGTCAGCTTCGGATCGAGCCGTTCGACAATGTCTGCAAGGCAGTCCGCGCCCGCACTCCACCACGGCAATGCATCGAAACGCCCATCTGGCTCGATGAGCAGTGCGGCGACGATCCGTCTCGACCCACCGAACGCACGGATTGCTTGAGCGTGGGTGCAGGCAGCGTCGAACACCCGAAGCGTGTAGTCCTCGACGCGATCACGACGTGGGCGCCAAAGCAGCCCCTTTCCGTAGCGGTCGCCCCCGTGCACCCAGCCTGGTGGTTCCACGGGATGAAGTTAGCCGACTATCCGTCCGGCGCTGGTAAATCCGCAGGCTAACTGCTATCGCGCACGTCTGCGAGGGCCCCGAAGGCGCTAATGAGGGTCGGGACCGGACCCGTGGAGTCCCACCACACGCCGAAACGGTTGTCGTTTGGCTGCGTTGCGTGCTCCGGCGGAACTGGCACACCAGAGCGTTCTGGTCCTTCTAGGTCGTAGCACGGCATGTCCGGATTGCTGTCTATAGCGAAAGCCGGATCTATGAACAGCGGGACTTCGTTGTCCCGAAGAACGACGTTTGCGGTATGGAGGTCGCGGTGGCATATCCCATGACTATGAAGCTGCTCGACGCGTAGATACAAGCGGTGTCCCATCTCCATTGTCTCGTCGCGTGGGCGCTCAATGCCCAACCAGTCGTAGAGAGTTGGGTACTCCCGCGTGACGATCTCGTGGGGCGTGACCGTGATGATCTCCGGTGCGAGGCCGTGGTCGGCCAACCGCTGGTAGTAATCGACGAAGCGTTCACCGGCGTCTCCCTGCGGGAGAGCTCGTGAGTGCGTTGGCGGGTCGTTCATGTCTTTACGGGCAGGCGCTGAGCCGTGTGTGTCGCAGTCATTCTGAGTCCTCCGCTGTTGAGATTAGCTGCTCGACCTCAGGGTGCTGCTGAAAGAAACTGTCGACCTGCTCGCGGTGCTCATTGGAAACACGCGCGATCTCGGCGCGCCAATGCACGCTCTCATCAGCATCTCCGCGTAGATTCGTACGCGCCGCGTTTCTGAGCGGAGAAGCAAGTGCCGGCACCTCTTGCGCCAGCGCGTGAGATAGCCGCTCCAGCTCGGCCGCAGCGAGCGCCTGCGGCAGACGGGCGATGAGGTGCTGCAGGCCCTCGAGGAGCTCTGAGTCTTGGCGCAGGACAAGCCAGGCGAGCAGCATGAACGCCTGGGAGCGCGAGGAAAGCTGATTCAAAGCCCGCGCGATCGTCCTGTAACCGGCCGCGTCGCCGCCCAACGCCCGCCCGACCATCGGAGCGAACCTTGAGATCAGGTCGAGGAAGTTCCGGATCTCGGTGCGTGCCGTGTCTAGCTCCGTATCAGAGGTTGTTTTCGCGAGCTGCCCAAGCTGACGCTCGCCGATCAGGTTCGACAGAAGCTTGAAGTGCGCCTCCGAGCTGCCGGTGAAGCGCGGTTCGTTGCCTGCTATGCGGTCGCTTCGCGCGTGATCCAAGCCCAGTGCGCGCTCCACGAGCGCTCCCGTTGTGCCCGCCAGAGGGGCGCCGTCCTCGTCGGTGTCCTCGTGGTCCTGGTAGGACTCAAACCGCCCGGTCGCGACCTCGGCGAAGACTCGCGCCACACTTGCGAAGCCTTCACGTCCCGTATTGCGGCGAACAGTCCCGAGCGGTCCTTCAACACGACCCTGTTCGGCCTCTGCGTAGAGCGTGTCCATCTGTCGCTCGGCGTCGAGATCGCCTGCGTCCTCCCGCGCGAGCAGGTCGGACAGCTCGTCGCGCTCCCGATCCCAGCGCAGGGCAGTCCCAGCCAGTAGGTCGCGTGCCGGCTCCGGCAACTGGCCACCGTCCTCCCACCAAAGGCGCCAAGCGATCGTGCTGAACTTCTGTGTGCCCTCGGCCTTCTGGACTTCAAGAACGCGTAGAAGCCGAGCGGTGCTGCCGGGAGGAAACTCCGAAGCGGTGCCCTTGCCCCGACCCAGGCGACGTGTGCGAGGGCTCGGAACCAGCCCAGCCCGGTGCAGCCGTCCGAGCTGCGGATCGCTGAGCTTGAAGCCAGCAACCTGTGCTGCATCAAGCAACTGCGCCCGTAGCTCCCATGCGTCGGCCGGTTCATTCATCTCACTTACAGCCTACGCTAAATGCTGCACGCGCGGCAACATCAGATCGATACGATCTAGACCGTTTGCCAGTGCTTATAAGGGACAATCTGGCATCACGAACCACCGATACAGTGTACGACAAGAAAGGAGATATTCTCGTGGAAACTCCCCTCTATAGACGGCCAGTACCCGCATTGGGCCTAGCCGTGGCAGCCGGCCTAGCGACACACGTGGCCAACGTAAACGCAGCGAAGGCCTTTGGCACTTCGCCGGCAGCAATCGCAATCGTAGTCGGGCTGCTCCTCATGCTGCTTGGTCTGATCGCCGCTCGGCGGTAGCGGGCACGGATGGCAACCCCGGGCGGCAACATTCGGGCTGCCGCCCCGTTGCCCCGGAACGCACGAGCCGCGCCATATCGCAACACCAGACCACGAGGTGAGCACGCATCCGGGCCAGCCGATGCTGTAGCGGAACTTCAAGTGCGCAGGTTTCGATTTAGGCCGCGCGGCCGACAGTGCGCTGGGCGCTCTACGCTACATCGTCATCATGGCCTCTCAGAGACTCATGGGTGGAAAGCAAGGCAAGCGCGGCAAGGACATCCTGGCATCCAACCCGGATACCCCGCCCGACTCATTCGACCCCTCTGCCACGAGTTCATCGCGACCAAAAGGATCAGAGTGTCATTACGCGATCAAGGTTTTGCGCTACCTCTGAGGCAATAGATCGTCCGCCACGACGTTCGATGAGCCCCGCTCCATCGAGACGGTCAAGCGCGTCGGCAATCTCAAGCTGCCGCTTCTGATCTTTGGCGTTGAACGCCTCCCAGAGGTCTTGCTCGGTGAGCGGTCCTTGCCCGTCGCTGCCGCGCACGATCAGACTTTCGAGGACTGCGCTGTCCCAGTGATGCCCACGCTCGGAGGATGCGGCTGACTGCGTGATCTCGTGGTAGTAAACGGCAGCGTGCGAGGCGGTCGCCAGGTCGTTCCAACGGTGGATCAGGCCGGCCGTGCGGAGCCGTTTGAGGCTCGCGGGTACGTGGCCAGGGGTGCTGAGTATCCGCGCGATCTCGGCTTCTGACCATGGGCGTTGCCGGTCTTGGCCGACCATGAGATTGAGGACGGCTTGGTCAAGGAGGGCGTGTGCTTCGGATTCGGTTGAGCTACGTTGATCGTGCATGGGAGATGAAGCCTCCTGTGTCACGGTCTCGGGCGGGGCTCCAATCCCCGCGCCGGGGCCATATGTCGAATGGAATCCCAGCTATACAGCGCACCCTTGGCGTTGTGAGCGCGGCACACGGAGCTGACACGAGGATGTCTGGATCATGCGACGCGCGTCTCCGGCCGGGCACCGAGAGCGTTGGGGGCGAGGCGGTAACCGACACCGCGCGTAGCGCGCACCCAGCCGTTCGCGCCCGCGCGGGCGAGCGCGCGGCGCAACCGCGAGGCGTGAGAGTCGAGGGTCCTTGTTGAGCCGGCAGAGCGGAAGCCCCAAACCTCGCGCAGCAGCTCGTCCTTGGTGTAGACACGGCCGGCATCACGAGCGAGGTGCACGAGTAGCGCGTACTCCAGACGGCGCAGACCAACGGGCGTCGCCCGGAACGTGACCTCGTGCGCTGCGGTGTCAATCCGAAGCCCCTCGTACTCGATCACGCTAGGCGTGTCAGTGGGGCCACGGCGCGCGACTGCCTGGACGCGGGCGCGAAGCTCGGGGTAGGCGAAGGGCGCGCGGAGCACGTCGTCGGCGCCGGCCTCGAATCCACGCAGCACGTCGCTCAGCTCGCCGTTTGGGCTCATCCAGAGCGTGCGGAGTCCGGGCTTGACCTCCGGTGCGAACGCTCCCGCGCGCAGTTGGCGGAGCACGTCGAGCCCTGCACCGCGGCGTGATGCACGGCCGAAGATGACGAGCGCCACCTCGCAGGTGCCGCACACGGTTCGTAGCATCGCGGGGTCGCTGGCACGGCGGACCTCATAGCCGTCGAGTGCCAGCTCGTCGGCCAGCGCCAGGTTCACGTATTCCTCGCCATACAAGAGCAGCACAGCCGGGCTCCTGCTCATCGTCAAGCATGCACCCGCAGCATCGAGCAAGTGCATGGACTGGGATGGATGGTTGGGTAGGCCGGCTCGCGTTGTGGCGGGCTCGACAGACGTTGCGCTCATTCGGCCTCCTTTCGGGCACCGAAAGACACGCCAGCGAGCACACCGGATCATCCGCAGGCAGCCCTACGGTAGGTCTGGCATCGAAGGTCGTGACTTCGGTGCTAACAGGCCGGGCGGGTGGACAAGACCCGTCCGGCCGAATCGGTTTTTGGGCTTGCCGGCGATCAGAGCAGAGCTTCCGGCGGAACTTTTCGACGCCGCGCTAGCCCCTGTTATACAAGGCTGCTTTTGGATAGCTGGGGCACGTCGCATGTCAGGGTGCGCCACGATCCACGGGACCCCGCCATGACCAAGCTCATGCAGTAGATGGGGTGTCCAAGGGTTCCCACTCGACCTTCACGGCTGCGAGTACGTCGTCGATCGTCGCTTGACCGCGTTGATACTCGGCATGCAACGCACGCCACTCTTCGACGGTCCAACATTCCCTACGAAGCATCAGGCGGACAGTTGGCCACGCGTTGAGCGCACTCCAAGGTGCGAGCAACTGCTTACTCACCTGGGCAAACACGTAGTCGCGAACTTCGCATGCAGCGATCCGACTGCGCACGAGCCGATCAACGTAGAAATACTCTGTGACATCTTCGTCCGGCGGCTGAAAGAGGCGATCTCCGACGACGGCGTCCTGAACCTTCTCGTGGTCGAGCGCACCGGCGTATGCGCCAGCGCGACCTCTGGCGACGGGTAGAAACGTCTCCTCCGGTTCGGCCCCTGCGCGCGCGCCCGCGAGAAGATGATCTGCGTAACGGTCGAGCGAGCGGCCTATTCGTCGAGCAGCGGCTTCGGGAGCACGTGTACGGCTGGGCTCTTGGAGCGGCCAGCGCAAATGCACAATTTCATCGGCGGAGAAGACCTCCAAGAACTCGCGTGGGCCACCGATCACAGAAATGCCGCCACCCTCGGGCCAGTGTTTGCTCACGAACTGCTCGTAGCGTCTGTGCTTATCTTGCCCGCGAACGACGATCGTCTCTGGCGGCAGCCAGCCAACGAAGATGAGTTTCCACGGTTCGTCCTCTCCGACACGCTCCAACTCGAAATGAATGTAAATGTCGCGAAACGTGAGCATCCCCGTGACCCACGAGCGCAACTCCATCGCCATATTCGGCTGGTCCCATAGGTCATGTCGGCTCGACCAATCGAACAGCGTCTCTCGCACCGTCTCCGCAACATCGCTGTCCGAGCATTCCACTACAAGCGAATCCTCATCGATGTCAGGAATCACGAGATACGAGAACGTCTCTGACGCGTTGTGAATCCGCGCGTCCGCCATCGAGCTGCCGATTGGCGGCCGCATGTCAAGCGCAAAGCTGGCGTAGTTATCCATCGTGTAGAAACCGCGGACACTGCGAGGACGCCGTCTCATGTCTCGGCCTCGCGCATAGTGGCAAGCGCGTGTAGCCAAGCAACAATGCGTTGGCGCTCCGCTTGTCGCAATGCGACGCCAGCATGAACGAGATGTACCAGAACCTCATCGTAGTTCTCCACCATGCTCCAGTTAGCAAACAACGATGATACGTGGAGCTTGCCGCGTTCGATGGCGATGTGCTGCGGCCCAACGGACTCGTAACGTGGTGGCAGATTGTTCGCGGCGATCAACAGCGTTTGGAACCAGCGCTGGTACTTGATGCCGGTGACGAACTGGAGCGTGAACGTCGTCGTGAAGTGTTCTTCTTTACTAACCATTGTGTTGAGCGCATCAAGATCCTGCCAGGGTCGTTGCAGATAGATCACCAATCGACGGACATGGTTCGGCTCGCCCGTTAGCTCCGCCCATCCGTGAACGTGCGCCAGGGTAAAAAGCAGGTCGAATACAAGCTCGACCTGTTTCTGCTGGTCGGTCTCACGTTGTCGTTCGAGCATGTTGAGCACCGATGCTGCATGTACCACACGCCAGCACTCTTTCCAGTGACCGGCCTCTGCAAGGTTGCGTGCCAACAACGCAGTGTCTTCGCGAACGTCCGCTCTCACCGTCGCATCTTCCGTGCCATCAAAGGCTTTGGCGAGCAGTTGTGGCAGGTCGTCGGCGATACGGATCGGCAACTCCCTGTAGACGGCGCGAAGCAAGGCCCGCACCACCTGCTTCGCCACCACACCCTCGGTCGGCGCTGATCCATCCACAGCCTGCTTGAGGCGATCGTGCAGCCACCTATATGCCTCGTCCGTCAGGTGGCTACGAATCTCCGCCTCCTTCGGCGCGAAGTTGATACTAACTTCGCTGATCTGCGCCTCGCGCGGAGTCACGGCTTTGCCGGTGATCGCGCGCTCGCGGCCTATCTTGCTCGCGATGTTGGCGGCCTCCTCGCGCTCAAGCCAAGCCAAGCCAAGCCGATCGATGTCGTGACGCCACGGCTGCGCATCGACGACGCGTTTGGCACTGAACCCGATGCCAGTGTCGAGCAGGTTGAACAACAGCCATGTCACCTGCGTCAGTTGCTCCGCCAACGTGCCGTCCGAGAGTGCGACATCGGTTGCGGAGAGGCGCTGCAACTCGTTGAGAACTCCGAGGCAAACATCGAACTCCTGCATATGGAATGCGATCTGCACGTTGCTGATCAACAAACCAGCGACCGCCTCGCGCACGTCACTCTCGGCGAGTAGCCCGGACTCCACGACTTCGGCGGCGAGCGCGAGAATACGCCGCTCAAGCCACTGACGATTGGGCTGCTGTGATGTCGGATCCATCAAGCCCTTTGTTGCAAGCTGCTCGGTCATGCGCGTTAGTGGCGAATCTGCTCGCACGGCTTCGCGTTCCCACCACTCGCTTTGCCCGCCGATGTGCCGCTTGACGACGAGGTAGTGGGAAAGAAGTTGTGATGCAGCGCGCGTCACGCTAGTAGACGCATCCGCAAGTCTTGCGGTTTATCGGGAGGGATATCGGTGCGCGCGCTGAATTGTGTGTCGTGCCGAGAACCAGCCAGTATGTGATCGAGCTTTCTGTGGAGGAGCGTGCCGAGCTTGAGCGGCGGGCGAGCACGGTTACGTTGCCGTTCCGGGTCGTGCAGCGAGCGCGGATGATCCTGTACGCGGCCGAGGGTATGCAGGACATCGATATCGCCGCGCGGCTGGACTGTTCGCCGGACAGCGTTGCCCGGCGAAGATCGCGGTTCTGTTCTGAGCGATTGGATGGTCTTGAGGATCAAGCGCGGTCGGGTCGCCCGCGTCGTTTTCCCCCCGGAAGAGGTCGCCGAGGTCAAGGCGATCGCGTGCGAGCTGCCGCGCACCCACGAGCTGCCGCTCTCGCGCTTCTCCCGGGTTGAGCTGCACCGCCTGGTGATCGAGCGCGGCGTGACCGAGGCGTCGGCCTCGACGATCTGGCGGTGGCTGCACGAAGACGCGATCAAGCCGTGGCAGACGCGTTCCTGGATCTTCCCGCGCGACCCTGATTTCGCCGTGAAGGCCGGACGGGTACTGGACCTCTACGCCCGCACCTTCCAGGGCAAGCGGCTGCGCCCCGACGAGTACGTGATCAGTGCTGATGAGAAGACGCAGTTGCAAGCGCTCGGGCGCTATCACGACACCGTGGCGCCCGGCCCGGGACGCCCGGGCCTGGTCGAGTTCGAGTACCTGCGCGGCGGCACGCTCGCCTACCTCGCCGCCTGGGACGTGCACCACGCCAACCTGTTCGACCGGGTGGAGCAGACGACCGGGATCGACCCGTTCGCTCGGCTCGTGGACCAGGTGATGAAGGTCGAGCCCTACCGGTCGGCCCGCACCGTCTACTGGATCGTGGACAACGGCTCAAGCCACGCTGGCAAGACCTCTGTCAAGCGGATGACCGAGACCTACCCGAACGCGAGGCTGATCCACCTCCCCGTCCACGCCTCCTGGCTGAACCAGATCGAGATCTACTTCTCGATCGTTCAACGCAAGGCCCTGACCCCCAACGACTTCGCGACGCTACCCCAACTCGCCAGACACCTGATGGACTTCGGCCAGCACTACCGCACCCTCGCCCGACCGTTCGAGTGGACCTTCACCCGCGCCAAGCTCGACAACGTGATCGAGAAGATCACCCGTCACGAATTCCAGCCCCTCGCACTCGCCGCTTGAACCGCATCACTTCCGGACACCTCCACTAGCGACGCCGATAACGTCGCGGTCGGGTGAGATCAAGCGTCGCAGCAGGTCCACCATCGTGTGCATGTCTTCGATGACGAGCTGTTGCGCGTGGTGCTGCACGCTCCGCCCTGAGTGACGATGGCGAGCGTGTGTGATTGCCTGCATCATCTCACGCGTGAGCGCGTCGGCGATCGAGGAAGGCAGATAGCCGAGCAACGCGTGTGTGCGGTACGTGATGAGCGCGAGGACACCGGCGGTACTCATCGCGAGCGCGAGCGCCGACGAGAAGTAGAGGGGGCCAGCTTTGGTCGCGACTTCGAGCAGCACGAGCACGGCCAGCGAGTAAGCGAAGCTCAGCGCGAGCAACCGAATCACGGCTGAGCCGACACGCTCACGCAACAGAAACGAGACGATGCGCGCGCTCCCATACCGCTCGGCTGTCGTCTGGAAGACGATCAGCGTAATCGAGAGGACAATGCCCAGGATCGTCCCCGTGGCGCCTGCCGTGGCCGCGAGCAGGACGCGAAGCGCCTCGGTGCTCGGTAGCGAGATGTTGTGCGTCAGCCAGTGGCGAATGCCGAGCGTGCTCTCGATGCCGCGTGCGTATTCGTGCGAGAGCAAGTCCACGGCCATGCCAAGAACCACCAGCAACACCAAGGTCACGAGCAACCCCCGTTGCCGACGCACCAGTACAGCGACGACGCGGCCGGGCTCGACACGCTCCGGGAGCCTCGTGCGCTGGATGCGAACGTGCTCGCCAACCTTCAAGGCGCCGAGGTATCCACGGCCCAACAACCGCCCGAGGCGAAGCTGTGGCCCGGCGGCGATCGGGCTCGTGTCCTCGGGCGCACGAATCAGCCGCAAGCGACGGATGCGCGGGCTATAGCGGAAGGCCCGCAGGCGATAACGCCACCACAGACGCCAACGGCGCCACCACGCCCGAGGCCCCGACGGCAGTGGAGGCCCCTGATGGCGCGTGGAGGAATCGCCGTGTTCTGGCTGGTTGATCACCCGCGCACGGTAGCTCTAGTCGCGGCTGTCCGTCTATGCGATCAGCGAATCGCAGGCGATGCCGTCGCCAGTCGACCTTGCGCACACCACATGGACCACAGCTGATGAACATCGGGCGAGCGTTCTCCGAACGCCGCTAAAGCTCGCGACCAGCGCCGCCGGATCGCTACGCCAGGCTCGTATAGAGCAATATCTAGGGATGCAGCTTGTCGCACGGATGTACGTGCATCCGAACGCCACATTGCGGGCGATGCTCGTCGGGCCAAAACGCTGCGGGGTACCAACGATGTTTGGCAGCATCGGGACCGACAGCGCTGGCGATGACATCTTTGCGCTGGCCTTCGAGTGGACAACTGACTACGCCCCACTGCCCGGTACCAACGACGAGCAGGAGGATGTCCGGATCGTCGTGGAACTTTGGCGGCGGTCCTCACGGGTTGATGGTCAAACGGTAACGAGTTCGCGAGTCTCCTGACGGTCGCTGTTCTTCTCGGCAGCGAGGAGGGTGTGACGCTCAATTGCGATCACGAGCTTGGCGAGGTCGCGGTAACCGATGATCCGCCGGAACTGCTTCTCGGCTACGAGCATCCCGGCGGCGGTCCAGCGCTTGCGCATGTCGCCGTCCTGCCAGCGCTTCACGTTGCGCTGCGTGTGACGGACGATCTCGATCATCGACTCACACGGGTTGGTCGAGCACAGCGTCTTTGCGAGTTGACCGGTGATCTTGAGCCGCATCAGCGTCAGCGTCTCGGGCATTCCCTCCCGCAGCGAGGCGGCAGCGTCGGGCCAGGTGCGGTCGAGCTCTGAGGCGAGGAGTTGCAGGCGCTGTTCGGCGAGATCTGGGTCCTTGAGCGCCCACGCGCCGCGGATCCGGGCCAAAACGGCGGGGCGGTCGCGTTCGGGCAGGAGGTCACAAACATTGCGCTCCTTGTGTCGTTGACACCTGTGCACCAGCGCGTGCTCACCGAACACGTCGGTGATCGCCCGACGGATCGCCTTCCCGCCGTCGATGACGAACAGGATCGCCTGCTCGGGGTCCAGTCCCCGGTCGATGAGGTCGGCGAGCAGTGTTCGGGCGAGCGTGGCGTTCTCGGTCGAGCCCTCCCACAGCCCGAGCGGGATCTTCACGCCCTCGGTGCTGATCCCGAGCGCGACGATGTGCGTGCGATCGGCGATCTGAAGGCCGTCGAGCATCATCACCGCCAAGCGCACGTCGTCCAGCCGGCGGCCCATCAGCTCTCCAAGCGCGGTGCGGGTGCGCTCGATGAACATGTCCGAGACTGCGCTCTTACCAGTCGAGGTCGCATTCCCTTCGACGTCGGCGCCGACCGGCTCGCCGACCGTAGCGAACCGCCGCGTCGAGACACCGGCGAGCATGCGGTCCATCACAGCCCTGGTCAGCGGGTCGCGATCAGCGAAATACTCATAGGTCTGGACCGGCAGCTCGTGCGCGTCGTCGGTCGTGCGCATTCGTGGACGAGAGACCCGCACCCGGCGACCGCCGAGTGTCATCGACCCTGTCTCGTGACCGTGACGCTTTGCGGTGCGATCCCGGTTCCACTTGCCCTTCGGACCGACCACCTCGTCGACCTCGCTCTCCATCAGCTCATGGACGACGCCGAGCCCGACACCGACGCTCAGCGCGAGCAGCCCCTCCCTTGCCGCTCCCACGAGCTCACCGAGCGCCTCCTGGATCTGCGGTGGCAGCGGACTCTCCGACACCTCGAACGTCGTGCCGACCTTCGCAGCGGGTACCTTCTTCATGGCGGTTCCTCCTGTCCTCTCGGACTTGGTTAGCGCCCCGAACGCTCCCAACCGGAGCGGACAAGGCGGGAGGACCGCCGTTCAAAGATCTACGAGATCGCGGACAACCTCACGAGCAGCGTACCCATAACGAGCAACGGCAGCTCGACCGATTTCGCGCCGATTTTTGCGCAGACGGCAAGCCCGATCCATTCGCCTCTGCCGCACGCGGCCCCACCGATCCCCCTGACTTCGTCTGCGAGCGTGCGACTGATCACGTCAACATCGGCGTGGAGCTGACCCAGCTCACCTTCGGGGAGAGGATCGGCGAGCAAGCGCGCTTCGACCAGATCAAGCGCGACGTACTGACAAAGGGCGAGGGCAACTCGCGCATCTTCGCGGCCTTGCTGTCGTGGTCACGTTCTTCGGGAGCGACCAGCAGCCGGCCGTGCCGACCGCTGGGGCAGCGACCCCGCTTTTGGAAGCCCTCAGAGGCTTCAAGTTGCCGCCCCAAACATCGACATCCAAAGCACCAGAGAAGTTGACACCAGAGATGATGCCTGTCGCGTTTGAAGGAGGGGAGCTGACCGCCGTTAAGCTCGCCGGCGACCCAGGCGATCAGTTCTATCGCCTGATGCGCTGGGAATTGCTCCTATCCTCATCCGGCTGGATCGCCAGCAGCGACGCGTGGGGGCAGCTCACCGAGGCGATCGAGAAGAAGGACGTGCCTGGCAACGATGCGCTGATCGTGGTCTGCGGGAGCCCGACCACACCCTCGAACCGGGCGCGACCTGCAGACACGTTGCTGGCGCGGGCAGCACTCGCGCGTGCGGTCAGCAGCGCCGTACCCGTCACGAAGCATCTCGACCGTGTGTGGTTGCACTCGTGGCCCGAGCGGTCCGTCTACGAGCTAGTTCCAGGTCAGGTCGGAGCGAGCCCAATGTGCGGCGAGCCGTTTGCTGAAAGGCCCCTGTAGAAGCTCTCTCAGTCAACGGCCTTAATCGCAGCATCTTCCCCGGACCCCTCGCCGTGGGCGCGATCGTGCTCCTCTTTAGGCATCCGGTGCGAGGGTTGCGACCCGGCCTCTCGGATGACAAAACAAAGGTTTGACCCTGGCGCACTGCTGGCTTCTAAAACGTTTGCTTGATCTCTGCTTGATCTCTGCTTGATCTCTGCCGTGCCCCATCGTTGCCGACAGCCGCAAAACCTGCCAATTAGCAGGCATTTCTCAAATGGAGCCAGCCGGGATCGAACCGGCGACCTCCTGCTTGCAAAGCAGGCGCTCTCCCAGCTGAGCTATGGCCCCGCGGGTTTCAATATACGCCCTCTTGCGCTGGCCACCAGCGCTCGTCTTGCCGACCTCGTGACGGCGCGTGCCGGCCTTGCGCCGGCTAGTACGACCCAAACCCATAAAAAAGAGTTCATTTGCCCACCCGCACCGTGATCCCTTCCCATGTGCGCACGATCGGTGGATGAATGCCGGTGAGTGTCCCAAACAGATGCGGTGAAACATACACCTCGACAAGCGCCGCGGCGGCGAGCATCGGCAGTGCGATCGCGATCGTCACGACGGTGGCGGCGAGCAGCTGATCCCACTCCCCCGCTCTGCTCGCCGCCACCCATGCGGCCAGCGGGAGAAACAGCGCCACGAGCTCGGGGATCGCGTGTGGGAGCACACTCACCAGCAGCAGCGCAGGAGACACCTTCAGGAAGTGAGCGACACCCGCGAGGGTTGTTCCCAGCACATACGCCTGCGCGGATAGGGAGAAAGCACTCGCGCCGATCACAAACGCGATCGCAACCCGCCCGCCATGCCGGTGCACCCACAGCGACAGGCCCGCCTTGCCTTCGGCCTGCAACGGCAGCGAGCTGCCCGCGATAAACCCCGCCAGGCACGCCGCCGCGTGCAGCGCGAGCACGAGCAGGTTGCGCGACAGCACTTCGCCCGCGTCGCCGAGATCGCCAACCGCAAACGGCGGTCGCAACTGCAGCACCTGCGTGTCGCTGGAGCACAGCGCCGATGTGAGCAACACCGCCGAGAGCAGCCCAGTCGCCGCGAGCGCCGACCCCGCAAACCAGCGGCCGAGCACCGGCAGCGGCCGTCGTCGCCACGCACGAAGCGTAGTGCGCGTGCGACCAACGCCGTAGCGGAGCGCATACGAGGAGGCGTCCACCCCTTACCATCGACCACCCGCCAGTCGGCCTTGAGACGCTACCCGTCGAAGTCGAGGTCGCGCGGCGGGCGCTGCTCAAAACACGGCCGCTCCCGCTCGGGCGCGTCGCGCCAGGAGTCCGGGGCCTGCTCGAGCACATCCTCGAAACCCCGCTGCAGCTCCGCCTCCATGTTGATCTCAACGGTCTCCTGGCCCGGGTGCTCGAGCATCGACGACCCCTCCTCGTGCGTCAGGTCAGGCGCCGAAGCCCCGGCGGCGTCCCGCCAGGCCTCTGGCTGAGCCGCGTGCTCCTGCTCCTCCGGGGCATACGCCTCCCCACCCCGCGCCGACCCGAGCGCATCGCGCTCCGCGCGAGCCACACGCCCGGGATCGGCTCCCCTCAGGCGCTTCAGCTCCAGGTGCTCCCGTATAGCGTCATCGAGCAATCCCATCGCGCCCACAACATACTGCGCCCGTGCGCTGTCCAGCCCGGGCGCCACGCCTCGCGTCTTTGGCCGCGCGCGGGTGTGCGCGTCGGGCCCCACCTCATCGCGTCCGGCGACTACACTTCGCATACCCCTCTCGCACACATGCGAGAGCCTGCGGGGCTATAGCTCAGTTGGGAGAGCGCCTGGATCGCACCCAGGAGGTCGTCGGTTCGAGTCCGACTAGCTCCACTCTAAAGTGCCTGCAAATGAGGGGTTTTAAGTGGCTTCTCCGTGTGATCCGAGTCGTTATTTGGGTCCATGAGGCCTGTCCGTGGGCCCAAACTTCTTCCCCGGGTCGGATTCTGCTTGCCTGCTGGGGAAACGCCGAGAGAGGGCGTCTGCTTGACACGCAGGAGGTCGCTGGGTGTAAACAGAGCAGGCGCGATCTCTATTCCCGGGCTCGCCCGTGGAGCCGTCCCCGCCGTGTAGAGCACGCCACGGCCGCGAATCACCCCGCCCTCGTGCAGCACGCCGGCACGGTAGTCCCGCTCCGATCTAAGTTTGCGCTTCTTGCGTTCCTTGCTATATTTGTGTCTATGGCTGCTGCCCGCTCCACATTCGCCGACGCAGCCCGTGGCACGACACCTTCGCGGGAGCGCCTGCGCGCATGGCCGTCGCTGAGCCAGGCCGCGCAGATGCTCGACCTATCGCTATCAGCCCTTTCACGCGCAATGGACGCCCACAAGATCCCGAAGCATCAGCTCGGGGGCCGCACGCGCAAGATCGCGCCCGTGGCACTGCTCGACTTGGCCGTCGAGTACGGCGCGGACGTCGCGAAGGTCGCCGACGACGTGATGAACATCGCCGAGGACTCAGGCGTGTCCGAGCCCCTGGTCATGGCCACCGAGCAGGACATGGGCGCATGGTTCGCGACGCAGGCCATGCAGGCCAGCGGCCCGCGCGAGGACCAGCTCGCAGCGGTGATCTGGGAGATGCGCGAGGCGATCGGCACCGACGCTGCCGACGCCATCCTGGCCCGCGCCGGCGTTACGGTGCTAGCCGAAGCAGCTTCGGAGCACCCCCTGCCCGCGCCTTGACGCTGAGCCGTGCGCCATAGAGCCCGCGTAGATACGCGGCCAGAGCGTCCTGGCCCTCGACATCGAATAGCAGGCCACCGAGTTCCGCCTCGGTCCTCTCGCGCGCCCGCGCACCGGCGGGCAGACGTTCGAGTACCCACGCCCGATGGTCACGAGCGACGTACAGCAGCGCGTCGACGAGCAGCTGGAACCCTGTCTCGGTGATGATCTCGAGTGTGGGCGAGACACGAGAGTTCAGTCGCGGGCTCGCCGCGATGACCAGCAGCGGATCCTCCAGGCGCCGCGAAAGATGCCAGCCGATGACCGCGAGGGGCATCTGCCCGCTGGGCTCTTCGACATGGCGGGCGACCAGCGTCCGGCCGCGCCCATCCTTGAGCCCCCGGTTGACCGCCACGGTGTCCAACGGGAAGCGGTAGGCGGCGCCGAACACCCGTGGGTAGAAGCTGCTGAGCTCCCAGAGAGCGCGCCGGGACCGCACGGTCGGCGGATCAGCCGGCACCTTGATCCCCGGCACCCGCACCACCGAGTTCTCGCGCAGCTTCTCATCCCACGTGATGCTGATGGACTTCGACCAGTCGATACGCGGCATTCCTCACATTCTCTATGTCCCCGGCGACGGCTCCTCTACAGGTCGACTCGAGGCTCGGCTGTAAGGGTCGCCAGAACCAACTCCGGTATTCGCGCCAAGCCTGTCGCCAGCACCGTGTCGAGCGGGGCAGCTAGGTCCGAGGAGTCGTAGTCAAGTGCTGCTGTCCATATAGCGGGCTCGTACCTGGCCAGCATCGACAAGCCGAAGAGCAGTGTCCACCACGACAGCAGAGATGACAGTGCGGCGCCGCCGACGCTTGGTCGCAACCAGCGTGGCTGGAAACCGTCAGACGGGGGAAACACCAACCAGGGGCCGTCTGTCGGCACATACTGGCCGTCTGCCGGAGCGAGCCGATCAAGGGTACTGGATATGACCGTTGATGTCTGGTGTATCCGCGTCCCAGCGCAGCAAGAATCCGTACCCGCAGACGGTGTGCTGTTGGACGTTTGGCAGGCCCTGCGGCTGACATAGCTTTGGGTTGCCGCTGGTGGGGTAGCGCTCGGCGAGGTGGCGGACCAGATCATCGGCTGTGCCGGAGAAGCCAACCACCGTCGCGTAGACATGCCCCGGATCGGTCTGAAGATGGAGATTCTCCGGCCCGGGGTTCTCCGGCACGAGCCGCAACGGCCTAGGATCAGCGTCAGGCGATGTCGGCTGCAAATTGAATAGCTCCGGAAGCGAAGTCCAAAGGGCGCCAATCGTCGCAGTATCGGTGAAGACCCCGGTGTGCGTTGCAGCGGCCACTCCTGTTACCGAGTCCACCCACGACTCGTTCTCTCTGGGGGACCTGTGCACCTCGATCGCCAGCGGCGTACGATCCAAGTCGGGTGCCGACAGCCCGTGCATGCGCAACCTCCAGACCCCCTCGGCGTGCGCCGCCGCGATCGCGCGTCCCGCCTGGCTCAAGGCGTAGAAAAGAGGGAGGGGCCGTGAGGCAGGACCCACCGAGGCCGCTGCCGCGATCAGCTCGTCGAACTGCGCGAGGGCAGAGCCGTAGACTGCCCTGCGCTGCTGATCGTCGAGTGCGTAGCCGGGCGGCGCTGCGCGGGTGGCCCGGATGCCGTAGAGACCGTCAGATGCCATCAGTGGTTTTGCGGTTTCTGTCTCGGTATCAAGGTCGTGATGTCAACGATTGGATCTGGCCTCGGGCTTTCGCGTCGCCTTGTCCACGCCTCCGTTACGCGCCTTGCCTCTTCCAGGTCTGTGCCGCCGAGAATCGCGTTGCGCTCGACGACGAGCCGATTGACTTCCGCCAACGCTGGCGCATTCGCATCCGCCAGTTGCTCGTAAAGCCACAGGTTGAGTTGGACCACTAGGTCGGCGTGGCGCTCGGTCACGGGACGCAACGCCAGCGCGTCTCCATGCGACTCAATGAACCGTCTAGCTGGCGCAGACCAGCCGTCCCACGCCATGAGTTGCCGGACGCTCAGCTGGATCTCGGTCGCCAGGATTCCTGGCTGAGGCTGGAGCCGAACCTCGTGTCCGATAAACGGGAGGGAGTGGTGCAGGACGTAGTTGCGGAGGTTGTGAATGAACGGCACCTCGGGATTTGCGACGACGTCATGCTTACGCTGTCCGAACTCGTCAACGATGGGTCCTGAGCGGTCACGCATGATTCGGCGCGTGTGCTCCACCAGCGCCATCGCGCTCGCGACATAGTTGTGCAGCGCACGCGCCACCATGCCCTCGAATCGCGTCCGCACGATCGGGCGTCGCACGTTCTGGAACAGCTCGATCGCGAGGCTCCCGTCGCTCGCTGCACGGTCAAGGAGCGCGATCAAGTCGTGGCGGTTCGGGATAAAGACCGCGTAGACGGTGCGCGCGAGACCGTCATACAGCTCCTTTGCTCTATACCCGGGGTGGTCGATGATGCGCTGCTGTGCGGCCTCAAGCGCAGCGGTGCGCTCGTCGTCTGAAAGGAGTTCGGTCATCTCCGTCGCGGCAAAGCCTTGGGCTTGCCTCGTTCACAGGCCGCTGGCACTGCGGGTGTTGGTTGTCGGTAGCTGGCGGCGCCTCCGACGACTCCTGCATGCTGGCTTGCCACACGTTGTCGCCCCGTGTCGGACGAAGGCTGGTTCGTGGCACTCTGGACAACGGATCAGCGTCTTGAGCTTCCAGGACGTGACTACGGTCCCGATGCTCTCGGGTACGCGGATCGTGACGGGCTCGCCGGCTGCGATGGCCTTGAGGGTCTCGGGTGATCCGAGAGCGGCAGCAGCAGGTCGGTGGCGGCAGAGGCGACAACGCGACGCCTGTCGAGAACGGCGCGCTGGGCGGAAAACCGCCGAACAGGAGTCGCACACGATGAGCCGAAAACATTCGCCCCAGTGCTCGCATTGCACTTCGGAGACATCGCCACCCAGACGATCGTAAGCAAAGCGAAGGGCTATCCAGATCACCCAGTCCTTGAGTAGTGTGGGCTCAACGATTGCGGGTGGTGCAAGGAACCGGCCATGTCGGCGCACTAGCCCACGCGCGATGATCGGCTCCAGTGCTCGTCGCGCCATTGCGCGTCCCTCATCGTCGCGGGCATTCTCGAATGCGACGACCGCATCGTCCAGGACCGTCGGGTCGATGCGGGACCCCCACTGCTCGGGCAGCCAACCAGCCGGCTTCTCGTTTTCGTAGTCCGCCCAGTCTTTCAGCAGCCCGCGAAAGTTCCGGCGCAGATCTTGCGGAGATAGCCCATTTGCGCTTGCCACATGCTTTTCTGATCCCATCATGCGCACTATAGGATCGCAGTATCAGCGGCAGCACCCTCCTTCGTCACCTGATCGCCAAGCCTGGCGCGGCAGCAGCCCGGCGCACCCGCTTTTCCTTGGCGTCGC
Organism: uncultured Solirubrobacterales bacterium; assembly: GCA_963831995.1. Taxonomy (GTDB): domain Bacteria; phylum Actinomycetota; class Thermoleophilia; order Solirubrobacterales; family Solirubrobacteraceae; genus Palsa-744. The sequence continues at coordinate 995,422 of CAWHSI010000005.1, forward strand.
AGCCGCAGCTGGGCACGTGGCGGCGCTTCCGGAGTTTTTCCTGCTCGCCGCGGGCGTGCTGGCGGTCGTTGGGTATGCAGCACTCACGGCGCGATTCGTCGTGCATCAGCTTGCGATGACGGCCGACGAACTCGCTGCCTGGGCCGAGCGAAGGCGATCCCGGCGCGAGTGAATGCCCGCTTCAGTCCCAACTTCGCGACCTGGAATGGACACTAGGTGTCGCTGCGGCGCACGACCAGCAGGTTCTCCGCGGTGAGTTCGGCGGTGATATCCACTCCCGTCGCGAGGACTGTTCGAAGATCGGCTTGCCACCGGCTGCCTACCGTCGCCACATGCTCTCCGGTTACTACTTTCGTGATCGATACGAGCGGGATGCCTTCGCTGTCCTGTTCCACGGCAAGATTTACAGCGCCCGGCTCCACAGCCCCGCTCTGCTTGAGCTCGACTGTGTCGCCGTCAAGCAGCCGTCGCAGGACCTCCGCTTGTGGATCGCTGATGGCGTCGAGCAGATCCAGAACGTCGGACGGACGGACAGCGAACCGGTGGGGCCATTGCTCGATCGGGATTCCTGCGAGCCACGCCGCGACAGCGTCGTCAGCGACGCCTTCGGCGGTGGCAGCTCCTGCGACCTTGACGGCGACCTCGCGGCTGCGAACTGATCGCGTGATGAATTGCAACGCAACCGGGGAGTCGACGCCGAACCGGACGTAGAGGGCAAGCGCCGGGCAGATTGGGTCGAGGCTGGCTTCGGCAAGGACTGCATTGGCTCGCTCAAGTACGGTGGCGATCATCCAGCTGATCGAGTGACCGAAGCCACGACTGACGCGGTCGACCATCTGTTCAAGACGCCACTCTCGGTCGGGCACCTGGGCGAGGAGCGCCTCGGCCATCTCAGCCAATGGCTCGCCGGACGTCCAGCGGAAAAGCGTGTCAGCGAGATCAACATCGACGTCCGCTCCCTGGAGCGTAGTGCGAAAGCGCCACGCGTCCTCGGGAACGTCTGGCAACTTGAGAAGCTCATCAAGCACACCGCTCTGATCGAGGATCGCGATGGCGGATCTCACGGACCCGCGAAGCAGTTGGTGACGGGCTTGGTTGGCCAGGATCTGGGCGAGTTGGTCGAGGTGCCTAGCCGAAGCGATCCGTGTTCCCGACCGCGCCCATGCGCGGCGGCGGCCAGGGTCGGCTTCCTGATAGGTGGTGCGAACGTCACGGGCATAGCGGCGTAGCTGATCCAGGGCCGGCGCCCCGACCTGTCGCGCGGCGAAGAGCGTGTCGATGACATCGTCCAGCTGATCGTCATCGAGCGCATTAGTGAGCGCCTCCTCACACGCCAGGACATACCAGACGAACGTCGTGAACTCCTGCAGACTCTCGGGCACGTCGGAGAAGACCGCGTCGGCTGCGGTGCGTCGGCGGCGCTCGAACTCGACAAGGCCTTCCAGGGCCGCCTCGGTGCTCAGCTTGGAGCGGATGAGCAACTCGTCGGGGTTGGGAAGGTGACGCTCGGGGTTACTAGGCGCGCGGCCGCTGGGGGCAAATACCACCCACCCCTCGGTCTCGATGCCGGCCCTGCCGGCCCGCCCGATCGCATTTAGCATCCTTGGTCCCGAGAGGTGAATGTCGCTGCCATCCCAGCGGGTCTCGGCGAGGACCACGGTGTGGACCGGCAGGTTCACACCCTCGGTAAGGGTGGTCGTGCTAACCAAGTGTTGCAGACGTCCAGCGCGAAGCTCATCCTCGATAAGCGACAGCACCTCTAGCGGCAGCCCCGCATGGTGATAACCGACACCACGTTCCACCATGTAGACCAGCTGATGGCTAGCATCAAGGATGGCGGCGATCGCGTCGCGCGCGCGACGCGAGCCGGGCACGGTCGGACGCGAGTGCGCCGGCTAGGCGCTGGGCATCGGGACGCGTGCCTGTCACCGTCAATACTGGCCCGGCGTGCTCCAGGAAGGACGCGAGGGCAGCGACGTGCTCGTAATGGCGGCTGCTGCTCTCGTCCTTCTCACCGCGCGTTCCCTGAGGTGTCTGCTTGAACACGAGCTTGCCGATCGGTTCAGTGGTGGCGAAGGACCGCGGTCCGGCGCCGGGTACGGTGAATGAGATGATGCCCTTCAGCGGATACGACAAGCGGTGTAGGCGGCCTCGGCCCACCGGCGGGATATGCTGCTCGTCATTCCAGTCGGGGGCGGTCCTAAAAGCCGCGGTCAGTCGACGGGGACCGCGCCACTGCGAGTTAAACGGCACCACAGGCTGGTCGGTGCTCAGCCAGGCCTGGAACGCCGCGTCGTTGCCGATTGCCGCGGACATGAGGACGATGCGGTGGTTGGTGTTGTGGGTACGCCAATGGAGGTAGCTCAGTGCACCCTCGAGCGTGAAACCACGGCCTCGATCACCGACGAGGTGCGCCTCGTCGAAGATAAAAAGCCCGTAACGGTTGAGCACGCCTTCCGGGTCGGCGCGTAGCAGCGCGGCGAAGCGCTCTGGTGTCATCACATCGACATCGGGTGGGTCCTCTTCCAGGATGTCGGCCGCGAAGTCGGCCAGGAAGTCGGGTACGTCCGGGCTCAAGCGCTTGCGCAGCGCCCGGACTCTCGGACGGAGTGCGTATCGGATCTCGCGCACGAGACTCCGCTGCGGGGCAACCAGGCAAACCGATTGATCGTTGCGGGCCAGCTCAGTCAGAACAAGGATCTGTGCGACGAGGGTCTTTCCGGCGCTCGTCGGCACCGACAGAATCGCCCTGCGAGTCTGACCCGACAGCAACCCTGCGTTGTCCGCGCCAGCGGCGAAAAGCTCGCGCTGTGGCTCCCAGAGCGTTAGGACGGGCGGTGACGTGAATGTCAGCGCCCGTCGAGCAGCATCGGGAACCTCGGGCGGAAGGCTTGTCCAAATCGATGCGGCATCGAGCTCGCTGGAAAGGCCGAGCAGATGCGCCGCGACCCACTGCTCGTTGATGGTGGCCAGCTCACCATCGGGTCCGAGTAGGCGACGGAGACGCCCTTGGGCCTGAAGCAACGCGCCGCGATCACCGAACATCAGAAAGCACAGCAGACGGTGGCACGCCTCCACAACGTGCTCCGCCGGCCCGAACATCGTGCCAGCGAGGTCATCGAGACCCGTACTCGCGCGCAGGCTGCGGAAGTCTTCACGGCGCGCGTTCAGCCACCGAAACGTCTGCGACGTGTGGAAGCTAAGCAAGTAGATGGTCGCCTCCACGGCAAGCGTCGGCCGCCACGGGGCTTCGTCGCTTGCGACCTCCGCGAGTAGAGGAGCCGCCGACGCAAACACCGCTGTCGCGTTGGGGTCCAGGCCACCACGACGGTACCCGAGCTCGCTACCGAGCACACAGTCCAATCGCTCGTGTGTAGGGCGCTCGGTCGTGGCAGCCAACTCCAGAATATGAGCGCTGATGCGAAACGCAGTAGCTCGGCGTGCCCACTCGATGCGATCGGCGCCAGTCGATGCGATGGCATGCAGGTACCAGCCGGTCCTCACGAGGTCGTCAGGAATCTCCGGACGCGCGGCGAATAGGCTCAGCTCCGCGTCGGCGAGGAGCTGCTGCAGCTCATCTGGCGACGGGATACGTTGGAGTTCGCCAAGAGCGAGCGTTAGCTCGTCTCGGCGGAGAGCCCGGTCCACAGCAGCGTCCTGACGTGTAGCGCGAAGTCGCGCAATGAACCCAGACCAACGAGGCAGCCTTCGATGCCCCCGGCCGCGACGAGTGTGGGGAAGTGCTCATGCATCGTCGTGAACGCGCGCCGTGGGAGATCCTGCGAGTTCGTGGCGACCGCGACTCCCGCCCCGGCACACGGGTCAGCGCGCTTCCATGCAGGTACGAGATCCACAAGCAGATTGAGGACGTCCGGGTCAAGCCCTGGTGCCTCGGTCTGGCCAGTAATCTTGGCAAGGTAGCGCTCGGCGTTGAGGTCGAGCTGCTTGTACGCGGTGTTGATGGTGGTCGAGACCGAGCCCGAGCCGTCGCGCTTCTTGATCTCCCAGAGACGGAAGCCGAGATCAGCCCGGGCCTGGTTGCGGTAGATGACAAATCCGTCGCCGCCAGGCGAGGTGACGTCGGGGTCCGGGAGCGCAAGGTGGGCGACGAACCGGCATTCGGCCTGCTCCTCCGCGGTCAGCATACGCCAGACGATCTCTGCGACATAACCTTGCGCATGGTCTTCAGATGCGCCGTTAGGCGGCAGGCCAAACGTCGATTCGATGAAGGCAGTGGCGAGCGACGGATCTGCCCCGTCAGCGATGCGCTGACCGGTAGCGGTGGCCCGCCAGGTCGAGAAGATGTGCTGAGCCCGACCACAGCGCAGCCGCATGATCTCCTCGGCGACGAGCCACGCAGCGGCGTCGAGCCGCTCGCCTTCAGTCGGCGCGCACTGTCCCCGCCGCCATTGGCAACCGCCCGAGGTGCTGTGAGTGCTGACTTCAAGTAGCTCGGTCAGAGTGTGACCGGCTGCAAGATCCCACGGAGAAGGATGATGAGCTATGGAGGACATGATCGTTGAGCGAGCATTATCGCTGTCCACTGGGCGGTTCTATCTCATCGGCTGGTGGCCGCTCTTGGCGTGTGTCCTGCCCGGATCAACCAGGCGTTCCTCGTGGACGTCCTCGCAGCCTAGACCGGCGCGATCTTCACGCCGCTGGTCCTCGCGCTAGCTTCGCACCTCCCGGGACGCGACCCCATCGTGCGCGCATGTTCCTTGTCCATCACACCGCTGCGATCCGGCCTCCCTGAGAGATCATCCCCAATCATGAGGCTATGTCGATGAGTTGATCAACGGACTCCTCACGGGCCTCACCGGGCGTACGCCCCTGCCGATGGGACAGACCGCTGGAGGAAACGGTTCCAGCCCACCCGCAACGATGAGCATATAGTTGTCTGCATTGGGTCCGCTTGGTGTTTGGGTCCATGGACTCGCTCGTGGGCCCAAACCCAGCCGAATTGAGCCTAAATCAGCCGGTTTACGACGATCGTCCGAGAGCCTGCATCCCGCATAGATACAGGGGAAACGGGCCAAATACGCGGAGATTACCGCCTGGATCGCACCCAGGAGGTCGCGAGTTCGAGTCTCGCTAGCTCCATTTCTAAAGATCCCTGCACGTGGAGGGGTTTCAACACGTCATCCGGATGCCGACAGAGGCAGCACTGAAGCGGTAGTCAAGTTTTGGTCAAGTTCCCCAGCAAGAGCGGATAGGCGCCCCGCTGCGAGAATGAGTGGAAGGCCGGGGTGTGCGGCAAGCCGCGCGTGAGATGCGGGGAGTGCCCGAACCAGGCATTCCGCGCGCCGGCTGAGCGCGAGCTGCTCGGACACCTGCAGGGCCGCCACGTGATGGGCGTCTATCCGCTGCTGGCCGACGATATGTGCTGGCTGTTGGCGATCGATCTCGATGAACGCTCGTGGCGTGCGGATGTGATGGCCTTGCGCGAGATGTGTCGCGAGCTCGGTCTCGTCCCGGCGGTGGAGCGCTCGCGCTCGGGAGACGGCGCCCACGTCTGGTTCTTCTTCAGCGAGCCAGTGCAGGCAGCGCTTGCACGGCGGTTCGGGTTGATGCTCCTGACGGACGCGATGGCGCGCAGTCCCACGCTGGGGATTGCGTCCTACGATCGGCTGTTCCCAAGCGAGGATACGCTGCCGAAGGGAGGCTTCGGAACCTCATCGCGCTGCCGCTCCAGCTGCAGGCGCGTCAGCGCGGCAACACGCTGTTCGTGGACGAGCGCCTGGAGCCGTTCGAGGACCAGTGGTCATATCTGGAGTCGCTGCCGCGCACCCCACGCGTAATCGTGTGCTTTGAACAGTCGGACCGCTATCTGGTGCTCCCGCGCGGATGCCGCGAACCGTTGGAGGAGCTTCTCGCCGGCGTCGACGTCGCATTTGAGCTATCCGATGAACGCGCTGACGGCGAGCCGCTGGGCGCGCGGTTCACGGCCCGTCAAGAGGATGCTGTGCCGGCGATGCTCGGCCATGATTTCGGTGTGCTGTGTGCGCCGCCGGGCATCGGCAAGACGGTGATTGCGACTGCTCTGATCGCCGCCAGGGACGCTCGACGCTCGTGCTCGTTCACCGCAAGCCGCTGCTCGAGCAGTGGGTCAAGCGGCTGGAGGAGTTCCTCGACCTCGAGGCAGGCGCGATCGGGACGATTGGCGGCTATGTCGGGCGGTCCGAGCAATGGATAGCCCCACCGGTTCATTCGTTGTTCCAGTCGGCGCATGCTGGCCGATCGGCGATCACGTCGATCGACGATCGGTCTGGCGGGGCCGCACATGTGCGGCCCCGTTCCGGGCCGTGCATGCACGGCCCGGCCGGCCGGTACATGTACCGGCCGGGACTGCGCCGCATGCGGCGCAGTCTTCCCCAAATCCGAGCGCCGCGACGGACACCACCCCGATCATCACCATGCAGTGCGGTCCGGTTCGCCACACGATCGAGTCCGACGCCACCCGCTCATCGCAGCCGCTCGTGTTGCGCGTCGTGCGCCGCGATACGACCTTCGATCCGCAGACACTTCCCACCGATCCCCACATCCAGGAGGTCTACACCGCGCTCGTCGCAGACGAGCGACGCACCGAGATGATCGCGAGGGACACGCTTGAGCTGACGGCAAAGGGGCGTAGCCCGATCGTGCTGACCGAACGACGCGAGCACCTGGAGCGGCTGGCCGAGCGCCTGGCCCAGAACGGCCGCAAGCTCATCACCCTGCACGGCGACATGCGGCGTGCCGAGCACCGTGCCGCGTACGAGCGGCTCACCAGCAGCGATGGCGACGGTCAGCGCATCGTGCTCGCCACCGGACGCTACATCGGCGAGGGGCTTCGACGACCCGTGCCTCGACGCGCTGCTGCTCGCGATGCCGATCGCCTGGAAAGGCACCGTCATCCAGTACGCCGGGCGCCTGCACCGCGCTCATCCCGGCAAGCAGGATGTGCTCATCTACGATTACGTCGACGCTGAGCTGCCCGTGCTTGGTGGATCTCACGTTCCCAGCCGGCAGCGAACTCGGTCGAGTGACCGCCGCCTACCGCCGCTGGCTCGGCTGCGAGCCGTAAACCCATACTCGGCACTTTGCCCGCAGCGACATACACTGCGTCAGCCGACGTCAGGTCGCGCACGCAGAATCTGCTCAACACGCGAGATCTGCTCGATCCATGCGCGGGCATCAGGGTCGATCAGTCCGGCCAGCATGAGCATCTCGGAGTAGTGCGAGGTGATCGGGCGATGATCGTCTCGTGGTGAGCAAGCCGGTTGCGGAACGGCACCAGGTTGGACATCAGCGTGGCGACCTCGGCTCGATCGCCGGTGCCGGTAGGGAAGGCCCTGTGCAGGCGCAAGACCCATAGCTGGTTGTACTTCTTGTCGAACAACGCGCGCCAGAACGCAAACGACAAGCCCGCGACCACTCGCCCACGCGTCGGGGTCTTGCCGTCGCGGACGACCCGCTCGATGGTCTCGCGCACGCGCCAGCGAGACGCCTCGTTGAGGACGGCCGGGTCGCCGAGCCATGTCGCGCTCGGCGCGGCAGACGGGTCGACTGGCGTGAACTGCGCGTCGATCGCGTTGCGCAACAGCACCTCGACGTGGTGCAACGTCTCGAACATCGCCGCCGAGATCTGCGCATTCCAGACATAGAACGCGACAGCGGTCTCATGGTCGCCGCGAGCCTCGGCGAGATATGGCGCGAACCGCGCTTCGGTGATCCACTTTGTAGTTTGCGAGTGCTGCACGAAGATGCTCGACGAACCGGTGTCGCGCTACACTAGCTGGCGTATGCCCCAGGTAAGGCTCTCCCGCTTCGGCGGTGATCCCCCTGGGGCTCCGTCGTTCCGGCCCGGATCCGTTGGGTACCTTCCGTTTAGGCACTCATAGCCAGAAGTGCCCGAGTCCACGATAATCGCCGACAATCCGCGTGCATCCGCACCCATCTCGGTGTCGGGGCCTTCTCGCAAACACCCTGCTAATCGGCGCCTTTCAACACGAAACCGCCGTCCAGAGCGGGCGCATCGCACCCAGGAGGTCGCGAGTTCGAGTCTCGCTAGCTCCATTTCTAAAGATCCACTGCACCTGGGGCCGCTTTTGGCGTCTCAGGATCTGCGGGCATGCGCGAGCAGGCGACCAAGCAGCCGCTAGGACACGCCATCGGGCGTCACCGACGCCGTCTCCGCGCAGATGCGCGCGGTGGGCTACGCGGCCGACAGCGACGAGCACGCGCTGCGCGACGCGGGCGCAACGGAGATCCTGTACTCGCTCGATCAGCTGCTGCGGCTCCTCAACCTGGGCTGACACGCCCGACCGACGATGCGCGTCAATGATCGCGCGCGTCAATCGCCAGCGAGCAGGATGGGTAGCATCCGACGAGAACGTGCTACGCAACGCCGCACTCTGGCTCAGACCTGCAGGGTGGCCGCTGCTGCCTGCGGCGGCGCGCCATCGGACGTTGCTGCTTGCGTGGGCTGTGATCCTCGCCCAGGCCGTGTTCCTCGGCGGGTGGGTGCTCGGCGGCGCGCTGGAACCGCACTACTCGCAGATCCGCCAGTACATAAGCGAACTCGGCCGGGAAGGGGCCGCGAATCCGTGGATCTTCATGACCTTTATGGCGGTCTGGGGGTTGGGCTGGATCGCGCTCGCGCTCGCGGTCGTGCCGTCGCTGCGCACCCGCCCGTGGCCGGCGGCGATGCCGTCGATGTTCATGCTCGCCGGCGTGTGCGCGATCCTCGTCGGGCCGCTGCGCATGGACTGCTCGACGATCCTGAGCGCGACATGCAGATCACGCGAAGCCGCGGTCGGGAGGTCGTGGCATTACGAAGCGCACATATGGCTGAGCCTCGGCATCAAGGTCGCGCTGCTGGCGTCGGGCTTCGCGTTCGCCCGTTCGGCGTGGCCGAGCCGGCTGGGACGGCTCGTGTTGGGCGGCGCGCTCGTACTGCTGGTCGCGGGGATCGTGACGTTCATCCTGCACGACTCGTTCACCGGCTACGAGGGACTCGAAGAGCGCCTGTGGGCGTTCGTCGCCCAGGCATGGGCACTGGTGTGCGCGACGGTGCTGATCCTCGAGGCGACACTCACACCCAACAGACTCCAGGCGCACGAGGCTTCCATCCCGCCGCGTCGTGGGCCGGCCGAGCCCGCCGTGGCCGGCATCGATCCGGCGTAGTCCGCGCGGCATCTTTGGCGTGAAGCCCGAAGCACTGACAGGGTGCTCTTTGCGCGTCTCCGCCGTATGCTCGTGCGTAAACCGATAGGAGCGCAGATGAGCAAGCTGAGGCTGAGCATCACGATGTCGCTGGACGGTTACGTCAGCGGCCCTGATCAGAGCGAGGAGAACCCGCTCGGGGTCGGCGGGATGGAGTTGCACGGCTGGTTCTTTCCGCTCAGGGCGTTCCGGGAGATGCATGGCGAGGAGGGTGGCGAGGTCAACGTCAGCTCTGTCGTGGTGCAGGAGCGCCGGGCGAACATTGGCGCGACGATCATGGGCCGCAACATGTTCGGCCCGGTGCGTGGTCCCTGGCCGGACGAGTCCTGGCGGGGCTGGTGGGGCGAGGACCCTCCCTACCACCATCCCGTCTTCGTCCTCACCCACCACCCGCGTGAGCCACTGCAGATGCAGGGCGGCACCACCTTCCACTTCGTCAGCGACGGCATCGAGTCAGCCCTCACCCAAGCCAAGGACGCCGCAGGGGAGCGTGACGTCTGGCTGGCCGGCGGCGCATCGGTGGTCAACCAGTACCTCGCGTCAGGACTGGTTGACGAGATCGACGTCTCGATCGCGCCGGTGATCCTCGGCGCCGGATCTCGCCTGTTCGAGGGCCTCGAGGGCGGGACGTCCAAGCTCGAGCAGATCCGGGCCGTCGACGCGCCGGGCGTCACACACATCAAGTACCAAGTCAACTGAGCTGGTTGGACCCAGTCCGCACTCGAACCCACCATGCACAGACGCTAAAGGAGGAGTCATGAAGATCACCCGCAGCAGCACCCCCACCGGCAAGGGGCCGGCCGACTGGTTCACCGGCGAGGTGTACATCGACACCGTCGCCGAGCCGTCCGAGCCTTACCGTATCGCCGCGGCCAACGTCCACTTCACACCGGGCGCCCGCACGGCTTGGCACACCCATCCGCTGGGGCAGACTGTCTTTGTGACCGAGGGTGTGGGTCGCTGCCAGCGCGAGGGAGGTACCGTCGAGGAGATCCGGGCGGGCGACCGTGTGTTCTTCGAGCCTGGCGAGAACCACTGGCACGGCGCGGCGCCGGACCGGAGGATGTCCCGGCCAGCGTGGAACTTGGGTGAGCGGCCCTCGGGTGAATCTCTCAGATGGTGACGAGCGTAGCGGCCTTCTCGGCGACGTGTGTGGTGGTGGTCTGGGTGATCTCGCGTTCGACTGTAAGGGCGAGCTTGGTGAGGCCGTCGTAGCCGATGATCCGTCGGAACTGTCGCTCAGCCTCGAGCATCCCGGCGGCAGTCCAGCGTAGGGACATCTCCCCGGACTGCCAGCGCTTGACGTTCCGCGAGCTGCGACGAACGCACTCGATCATCGACTCGCACGGGTTGGTGCTCTGTAGCGTGCGCTTCAGCGCGCCCTTCACGCCGAGACGGGTGACGGTGAGCGTCTCCTCCATGCCCTCCTTCAGGGATGAGGCAGCACCCGGGTGAGAGCGCTCGAGTTCTGCGGCGAGCGCTTGGAGTTCCCCGAGGGCCTGTTTGTGATCCTCACGCGCCCACGCGCGGCGTAGCCGGCGCTTGACCTCCGGGCGGTCGCGCTCAGACAGGTGATCGAGCACGTTGCGCTCCTTGTGCCGGACACACCTGTGGACCGGGGTGCGCGGGCCCAGGACAGCGTTCACGGCGGCTCTGAGGGCCTTGGAGCCGTCGATCACGACGAGCACGCCCTGCTCGACATCAAGGCCGCGGTCCACGAGATCGGCCAGTAGCGCGGTCGCGATCGTCTTGTTCTCCGTGGAGCCCTCCCACAACCCGAGCGGGACCTTCACCCCGTCAGTCGTGATCCCGAGCGCGACGACGTTGGTGTGGTCCTTCAAGACGACACCGTCGAGCATCAGGACCGCCAACCGCACGTCATCCAAGCGACGACTCATCAGCTCCTTCAGCGTTTGTGCGGTGCGGGCAACGAAGGTGCGCGACACCGACGACTTCGACGTCGAGCGCGCCTCGGCTTCCACCCGCTCACCGACCGGCTCCTGGGTACGCACAAACCGTCTGGTGGAGACCCCCGCGAGCATCCGCTCCAACACGACCGCGCTCAACACGTCGCGGCTGGCAAAATGCCCGTAGGTCTCGACCGGCACCTCGCCGCTGCCGTCCTTGGCGCGCATCCGCGGCCGCCGCACCCCCACCCGGCGCGAACCGAGCGTGACCTCCCCGTCATCGCCACCGTGGCGGTAAGCGACCCGCTCCGGGTCCTGCTTACCCTTGGGGCCACACACCTCCTCGACCTCCTCGGCCATCAGCTCGTGCATCACACCGAGCCCGACACCCACGCTCAGCGCGAGCAGGCCCTCCCTCGCCGCCCCGACCAGCTCCCCGAGCGCGGCCTGCACCCGCTCAGGCAGAGCAGACGCCTCCGAAGGCGTGTCCTCGCTCGTGACCTGCCCAGCATGTACCTTCTTCATGGCGGTTCCTCCTGTCTCAAATGGACCGATTTCGCACTCGCCACGGTCGCAATACGACCGGACGAGGCGGGAGGACCGCCACCTCAAGTTCTACGCCACGCGGGACATCCTCCCGGACCGCTTCATGGTCCACGTAGCGATGCATCAGGTCGACGACCAGGGCAACGCGGTCACATGGGGCGAGCACGTCAGCGACGAGGACTATGGCGCCCAGCCAGCGTGAGTCGATGTCGATCGGTACGAGTGAGGCTGGCAGCGCTCGTGCGGTTCGATGTCAACCCGGGCTTTTCCTTCGGGAAGATGCCTGCTCACCGTCGTAGTAGTCGACCTCGTCGGAGAGCCGGAAGAACTTGCGCAGCCCACCGCCGTGCGGCAGTCGCTCGGCCGCTCCGAGCTTGCCGGAGTCGGGATACAAGACTATGTCGGGCTCGCCGTGGGTGCTGAGCGCCAGCAGGCGCACGAGCCGCTGCCGCACGGACAGGGCTCATTACGGGAGGGCACGCTCGCCAGCGTACGAGCGCTACCGGACATCAACCGCACGCGGGGAGAGTTCGCGTCCTTGACGCGCAACGAGACGTCGGGCAGGAAGACCGGGTAGCGCGACCCTGACGGACCCGTAAAGAGCGAGGCCATTGAGGTGTGAGGCCTCGCCACCTACGCCGGGCGGTCAACGCCGGGCCGACCGCCGACGCGAACACAGCGATGCTCACGAGCGGCCGGATCAGTACGCGGATCTCGGCGATCCTGCCCTGCTCGTCATAGCGCATCAGATCGGCGCCCTCGATCTGCCGACCCGCGACCTGCGCCAGCCAGAAGAACACGTGAGTGTCCTCAGCGCCGGCGAGCTCAGCCGCGATCTCCACCTCGCCGAGCGTCTCGAACAGGACGCCGTAGAGTTCCCTGGCCGCGGCGCGTCCCCGAAATGGCGCGCGCACGACGGGCGAGCGCAACACGATCTCCGGCGAGAGCGCATCGATCCACGCATTGAGGTCGCGCGTGCGCCATGCCGTTCGGAAGGGATGATCGTCCACCGCGTCGAACGCTAACGGCCTGCATGCTTGTTGTGGTTCTGGGCTCGCGGTTGAGAGAACAGCGACTCGATGCTCTCGCATATTCTGCACTCGACGTGGAAGCTGAGACAAATGCACAAGAACCGCTCGCGCTTCTCGATCGCTGGCTTGCGGAGGCGGGTGCGGCGGGCGTGCCCGAGCCCGGCTCGGTTGCGTTCGTGACCGTCGGGCAGGACGGACGGCCCTCGGCGCGGACGGTGCTGCTCAAGCGCCTGGAGGACGATGCGCTCGTGTTCACCTCGGCGTTGTGGACGCGCAAGGCGCGCGATCTCGAGACCAACCCCCACGTGTCGCTGCTCTTCCACTGGCCGTCGGTCGGACGGCAGGTACACGTCGCGGGACGGGCGATCGTGGCCGAGCGGGAGCTTGCGGTGGAGTTGTTCGCGCAGCGCGAGCGCTCCCACCAGGTGCAGGCGCTCGTCTCGCGTCAGGGCGAGCCGATCGAGGACATCGAGCCGCTGCGCGCCCGGCACGCCCACCTGATGGGGGTGATGGAGAGCCCGCCCAAATGTCCGCAAGACTGGGGCGCCATTCGCGTGGTCCCGGAGGCGGTCGAGTTCTGGACGCAGGCGCCCGACCGCATGCACGACCGGCTTCTCTACGGGCGAACAGTGGATGGCTGGCGCGTTACGCGCCTGGCACCGTAAGCGTTGTGTAGCGACGCCGACAAACGCGCGTTCGGGGCCAAGCACTGCAACCCCGCCGTCCGTGAGCCGTTCGTCGCGGCGCTGGAATCCGTAGAGCGATCATCGCAGTGGAAAGTCGGCGGGTGACCCGCGAGCACGTTTCGTGCCGGCGCGCAAGGCACACCCAGCTATTCGTGTGGCTGCCGGCGAGCTCGACGTGATAGCCGAGCGTCTGCTGGATGCCGGCGAGCAAGTGGTCTGGGATCAGGCGCTGGCCGGTGTCTGGCGGTTCTACTCGCAGGCTCCCCGCCATCGGTAGACTTCGCGCGAGAACATGGGATCAAGGACCACCCGGAAGGGGTCGGATAATGCGCGCAGGGATTCTTAAGCGGGGACTGTTCGGAGCCGGCACACTCGCGGTCATGGCGACGTTCGTACTTGGCGGCGTCGCGGTCGCGTCCAGCGCGACAGCCGGTGCGACATACGTCGGCCACTACAAGGGACGTTCCACGGACCAGATCACGTTCAAGATCTCCGCAAACGGGAAGAAGGTCATCGACCTCTCGGTTGCTACGCCCTTCAAGTGCAACGGCGGCTGCGGCGGAGTGGGTAGTCCCAGCCCAGGCTCGGCGAGCATCTCGAAGAGCGGCAAGTTCAAGGCCGTCCTGACGATCAACGCACCGGGGTCGACCACCAAGGCGGAGGGCACCGACACCGTCACCGGCACGTTCGGCAAGCACGGGGAAGCGACGGGCACCGTGAAATCGCACTTCAACAGGAGCAGCTCCGGCGAGACGGTGAGCTGGACCGCGGTCAGCTAGTAGACGCATCCGCAAGTCTTGCGGTTTATCGGGAGGGATATCGGTGCGCGCGCTGAATTGTGTGTCGTGCCGAGAACCAGCCAGTATGTGATCGAGCTTTCTGTGGAGGAGCGTGCCGAGCTTGAGCGGCGGGCGAGCACGGTTACGTTGCCGTTCCGGGTCGTGCAGCGAGCGCGGATGATCCTGTACGCGGCCGAGGGTATGCAGGACATCGATATCGCCGCGCGGCTGGACTGTTCGCCGGACAGCGTTGCCCGGCGAAGATCGCGGTTCTGTTCTGAGCGATTGGATGGTCTTGAGGATCAAGCGCGGTCGGGTCGCCCGCGTCGTTTTCCCCCCGGAAGAGGTCGCCGAGGTCAAGGCGATCGCGTGCGAGCTGCCGCGCACCCACGAGCTGCCGCTCTCGCGCTTCTCCCGGGTTGAGCTGCACCGCCTGGTGATCGAGCGCGGCGTGACCGAGGCGTCGGCCTCGACGATCTGGCGGTGGCTGCACGAAGACGCGATCAAGCCGTGGCAGACGCGTTCCTGGATCTTCCCGCGCGACCCTGATTTCGCCGTGAAGGCCGGACGGGTACTGGACCTCTACGCCCGCACCTTCCAGGGCAAGCGGCTGCGCCCCGACGAGTACGTGATCAGTGCTGATGAGAAGACGCAGTTGCAAGCGCTCGGGCGCTATCACGACACCGTGGCGCCCGGCCCGGGACGCCCGGGCCTGGTCGAGTTCGAGTACCTGCGCGGCGGCACGCTCGCCTACCTCGCCGCCTGGGACGTGCACCACGCCAACCTGTTCGACCGGGTGGAGCAGACGACCGGGATCGACCCGTTCGCTCGGCTCGTGGACCAGGTGATGAAGGTCGAGCCCTACCGGTCGGCCCGCACCGTCTACTGGATCGTGGACAACGGCTCAAGCCACGCTGGCAAGACCTCTGTCAAGCGGATGACCGAGACCTACCCGAACGCGAGGCTGATCCACCTCCCCGTCCACGCCTCCTGGCTGAACCAGATCGAGATCTACTTCTCGATCGTTCAACGCAAGGCCCTGACCCCCAACGACTTCGCGACGCTACCCCAACTCGCCAGACACCTGATGGACTTCGGCCAGCACTACCGCACCCTCGCCCGACCGTTCGAGTGGACCTTCACCCGCGCCAAGCTCGACAACGTGATCGAGAAGATCACCCGTCACGAATTCCAGCCCCTCGCACTCGCCGCTTGAACCGCATCACTTCCGGACACCTCCACTAGTCTGCGCGCCCGTCGACCACCCGAGCCAGCTTTCTCGTCCCGGGTTCATAGCATCCTGCACAAACCGGTCCCAGGCGATAGTGACGTGGCTGGACGAGCAGCCGTCTGAGTCCCATCTGGACGACCTCCGTAACCGTCTTCGAGGTACGGATGGGTTGGAGCTGCTTGCGAAGGGCCGTCGCTGCGATCGGTTGCTTACGACGGGCGGCTCCAGCTGAGCTCGGAGAAGCGGGCGAAGTCGCGGTCGAAGGAGACCAGCTCGCAGGCGTGCTCGAGGGCGATCGCCGCGAGTTGCGCGTCGGCGATGAGATCCCCGGATGCCTCGGCGCTTGCGCAGAGCTGCTCCAGCAGAGCAAGGTGCTCCGGTCCGGGCGCCAGCCTGACGTGCGCCGGTTGTGCGCGCAGCGCCTTCAGGTAGGCAAATGCGTCATCCACCGGGGTGGGTATCGAGAAGATGCGCCTGTTGGTTGCGATGCGCAGGAACGCTCCTGCCACCAGATCGACCACGGCGAAGGGCGTGCTCTCCGCGATCCTCTGATCGAGCCATGGTCTGGCCGTGTCGAAATCAGGGTGGTCGTCGCGGTGGGCGGCCAGCACCACGTTGACGTCGAGCAGCTTCAACGCAGTTCGGCCATCCCGCTGGCGCCACGGTCGAGCACTTCCCGCAGCGTCCTGTTCGACCGCAAATCCACGCCGGGCAGCGGACCGTCGCCTCCCCTGAACACTGGCACCGCGACGGGCTCGCTCTGGGCCTGTTCGGCAAGCTCGCGGCGAAGCGCACCCTCGATCACCTGACCGAGCGTCTGGCCACGCTCGCGCCCCCGCCGCCTGGCCGCCGCAAGCAGATGATCGTCGACAGCAATCGTGGTTCGCATGATGCACAGTCTAGCGCATCACGCGCATCACACGGCCGGCGGCGCCCAAGGGGACCGCTTCGCGGTATGGGTCCAAAACCTGCTCATATCCGAAGCGATGATGCGTGACATTGCCTTACATGTCGTCCGCGCCAGTTCTCCGCTCGTCTGAACGCCTCGACCATCGACCGCTTGGAGCGGCGCGGGGCATATGATCAGTCGCTTCAGGCGCTCGCTGATGTCCCCCCGTCAAACCCTCCGCTATGTCGATCCCTGCGCGCAGCGCGGCCCGATCTACCGTGCGTACGTCGCCCTCGCCAGCTCGCGCTTTGCGACCTGGCTATCGAAGAAGACGGTCTGGAGCGCGATCGTGTGGAGGATCGATCCGGTCCTGCTGCGTGTCACCGCAGGCCGCCTCGGCACGGGCCTCCTGCTCCCCACGGCACTGCTTCAGACGCGCGGTGCGCGCAGCGGCCTGGTCCGTCGCAACGCCGTCATCTATTTTCACGACGGTGAGCGGGTTACGATCGTCGCCTCCCAGGCCGGTCGTCCCGGCAATCCCTCGTGGTTCTACAACGCGCGCGCGAACCCGGACGTGCTGCTCGGCGGCCAGGCTTTCCGGGCCGAGATCGTCGAGGACGAGGCGGCTCGTGCACGGCTGTGGGAGCTTGCCGACCGAGTGTTCCCCGCGTTTGCGTCCTATCGAGAGAGCGCGGCGCGCGCCGGCCGTACAGTCCCGATCCTCCAGCTCGTCTCCAGCTCGTAGCCCTGAACCGGTCGCCGATCGTGTGCCCTGGACTGGTCGGTGCGACGCCGGCCTCAACCACGACGTGGCGCCGATCCGCCATGTGAGCACGGGCACCAGACGAGCAACACCAGGTCCACGAGATGCCGGCGTCCGGCCCTCGCAGCGGCACGGGCAGAGCCCAGACGTCCTCGAGCCGAAAGTCAGGGACGATCTCGTGGATAGGCCAAACGAGCGGCGCGCTCGCTGTTCGGGAGCCTCGCGTGTGCTCAGAGCGAGGTCACGAGCGCCAGGGCGAAGCCGTCGTGGCCCTTTGCGCCGACCGTCTGCATCGCCGTGGCGCTCACGCGCGGCTCGGCTGCGAGCATCTCGTAGAAGCGCCGCACACCGGCCGCTACTCCCCTGTCGCCAAAGCTAGGGTCCTCCGCCTCGGGGTCGAGGATCGCCCCGGCGCGTACGACGTTGTCGCCGACGATCAGCGTGCCCACGCGCGAGAGCTTCAGCGACCACTCCAGGTAGCCGGGGTAGTTTTGCTTGTCGGCGTCGATGAAGATCAGGTCGAACGGTCCGGCGCCCTCCCGATGCAGCTCCGGCAGGGTCTCCAGGGCTGGGCCCACCGCGATCTGCACGGTATCCGCGAGACCGGCCCGCGAGATGTTCGCCTGAGCGATCTCGGCGTAGCCCGGATCGCGCTCGAGCGTGATCATGCTGCCGTCCCGCGGCAGGGCGCGCGCCAACCAGATCGTGCTGTAGCCGCCGAGAGTGCCGAGCTCGAGGATGCTCCGCGCTCCGTGTATGCGCGCCAGCAGTTCGAGCATCTTGCCCTGATTGGGTGTGATCGCGATCGGTGGCAGGCCGGCCTGCTCCCCGGCGGCAACGGCCGCGTCCAGCGCCGGGTCGGGCGGGAGCAGCCGCTCGCAGATGTAGCTGTCGACATCGCTCCAGAGAGCCTGGCTCATGAGACGGAAAGATAGGCGAGCCGGCCGGCACGCGCATCGAGACCGGCGGTCACCAGCGCACTCGCTCAGCCAGGACAGTCGATCCAGCGATACATCAGTCCGTCGCGAAGCTCGTGGTATGAGGGCGGGGCCGGGGGTGGATCGCGCGCGAGCCGCGCGATCGTCCTCTCACGGCCGTGCAGCTGCTCTTCTGCCGCGGTGCTCCAGTGAATGTCGGGATGCAGCAGTCCTCGCAGGCGCGGCCAGTTGCGACGTTCGATCGCGTCCAGCACAGCGGAAACGGCGGGAACCTGCTCGGCCATCGACAAACCCTAGAACAGCGGTCTCTCGATCGGGCAAACTTCTGTCCTTGGAGAAATCGAGGCCCATCGTCCAAGCGCAAGAGAGCCCACCGGGTCCGCTCTCCGTCGAGGAGCTGCATCTGTTGCACGCCTACTGGCGCGCGGCCAACTACCTCTCGGTCGGACAGATCTATCTCCTCGACAATCCGCTGCTGCGCGAACCGCTGCGGATCGAGCACGTCAAGCCGCGCCTGCTCGGCCACTGGGGCACGACGCCCGGGCTGAACTTCCTCTATGCGCACATGAATCGCGCGATCCGCATGCACGATCTGAACGCGATCTACATCGCCGGACCGGGACACGGCGGACCGGGTGTCGTTGCCAACACCTACCTGGAGGGCACCTACAGCGAGTGCTACCCGCACATCGGCCACGACGAGGAGGGGCTGCGCCGACTTTTCCGCCAGTTTTCCTTTCCGGGCGGCATTCCCAGCCATGTGGCGCCGCAGACGCCGGGCTCGATTCACGAGGGGGGCGAGCTCGGATACTCGCTCGTGCACGCGCACGGAGCGGCGTTCGACAACCCGGATCTGCTCGTGTGCTGCGCGATCGGCGATGGCGAGGCCGAAACCGGCCCGCTGGCGGCAAGCTGGCACTCCAATAAGTTCCTCGACCCCGTGCGCGACGGAGCGGTGCTGCCGGTGCTTCACCTCAACGGCTATAAGATCGCAAGCCCCACCGTGCTCGCCCGCATCCCGCGGGAGGAGTTGCGAGCGCTGCTCGAGGGGTATGGCTATGCGCCCTGCTTCGTGGAGGGCGCCGAGCCGATGGAGATGCACCAGCTGATGGCCGCCGCGCTCCAGGAGGCGATCGCGCGGATCGGCGAGATTCAGCTCACGGCGCGCGCGGGCGGCACGAGCGAGCGTCCGCGCTGGCCGATGATCGTGCTGGTCACGCCAAAGGGGTGGACCGGCCCCAAGCAGGTCGACGGGCTGCCGAGCGAGGGGTCGTTTCGCTCCCATCAGGTGCCGCTTGCGCAGCTCGCCGAAAAGCCCGAGCACCTGGCCCAGCTGGAGGCGTGGATGCGCTCCTATGAGCCCGAGCAGCTCTTTGACGGCAACGGCGGATTGCGCCCCGAGATCGCGGCCATGGCCCCGAAGGGCACGCGTCGAATGGGCGCAAACCCGCACGCCAACGGAGGGCTGCTGTTGCGCGCTCTGGAGATGCCCGACTTCCGCAAGCACGCCGTCGAGGTGCCCGAGCCGGGGCGGCGCACAAGCGAAGCCACACGCGTGCTCGGCGGGTTCTTGCGCGACGTGATGCGCGCCAACCACGACAACTTCCGTCTGATGGGTCCGGACGAGACGGCCTCGAACCGCTTGAGCGCTGTCTTCGCGGCGAGCGATCGCGCCTGGGAGGCCGAGACGTTGCCGACCGACGAGCACCTCGCCCGCGACGGCCGCGTGATGGAGGTGCTCTCCGAGCATCTGTGCCAGGGCTGGCTCGAGGGATATCTGCTCACCGGTCGCCACGGCCTATTCAACTGCTATGAGGCGTTCATCCACATCGTGGACTCGATGTTCAACCAGCACGCCAAGTGGCTGAAGGTGGCGCGCGACATTCCCTGGCGCAGGCCGATCGCCTCGCTGAACTACCTGCTCTCCTCGCACGTGTGGCGCCAGGACCACAATGGCTTCTCCCACCAGGACCCGGGGTTCATCGACCACGTCGTGAACAAGAAGGCGGAGATCGTGCGCGTGTATCTGCCGCCGGACGCCAACTGCCTGCTGTCGGTTGCCGATCACTGTCTGCGCAGCCGCGACTACGTCAACGTGATAGTCGCGGGCAAGCAGCCCGCGCTCGACTACCTGAGCATGGAGCAGGCGATCGCCCACTGCACACGCGGCATCGGTGTATGGGACTGGGCGTCGAGCGACGAGGGAGCCGAGCCCGATGTGGTGCTGGCGTGCGCCGGCGACGTGCCGACGCTGGAGACCGTCGCGGCGGCCGCGATCCTCAGGCGCGAGCTGCCCGAGTTGAAGGTGAGGGTTGTGAACGTCGTCGACCTGATGCGCCTGGAGCCCGCGAGCGAGCACCCGCACGGTCTGGCCGAGGAGGAGTTCGACGCGCTGTTCACCGCTGCGCAACCGGTGATCTTCGTCTATCACGGCTACCCGTGGCTGATCCACCGCCTCACCTACAGGCGCACCAATCACCCCAACATCCACGTGCGCGGATACAAGGAGGAGGGCACCACGACGACGCCCTTCGATATGGCGATGCTCAACGACATCGACCGCTTTCACCTCGTCATCGACACGATCGATCGCGTGCCTGGCCTGATCGAGCGCGCCGCACACCTGCGCCAGCACATGACCGACGAGCGCTTGCGCCACCGCGCGTACACGCGCGAGCACGGAGAGGACCCGCCGGAGCTGCGCAACTGGACATGGCCCGACGGCGGAAGCGCCCCCAAGCCGTCCCGATCCAGCGGGGGCGCACCGCCCACATCGCCGCAAGGCGACTAGACCAGTGCGCGTGCTCGCCGTCAACGCTGGCTCCAGCAGTCTCAAGCTCTCGCTGCTGGCTCCAGCCGATAAGGGTGACAGCAGGGACATCACAATCGAGGCGCTGCAGCTCGAAGCTCCCGGTGGGGAGTTCGATCGCGACCGCCTGCGCGCTGCGCTGGACTCACAGCTCGGGCAGGCCGACGCTGTCGGGCACAGAATCGTGCATGGCGGCGAGTGCTTTAGGAGCGCGGTGCGGATCGACGCGGGCGTGCAGGCACAGCTGCGCAGGCTGGTGGACTTGGCGCCGCTGCACCAGCCGGCATCGCTGGCGGCCCTGGATGCGGTCGGCGAAGCGCTGCCCGAGCTGCCGGCGGTCGCGTGCTTCGACACGTCATTCCACGCGACGATCCCCGCCGCCGCCGCGACCTATGCGCTGCCGGCCTCGTGGCGGGAGTGCTTTGGACTGCGCCGCTACGGTTTTCACGGCCTCTCTCACGCATGGGTTGCGCGGCGCGTGCCAGAGCTGCTGGGGGTATCCGGAGAGGACCTGCGGGTCGTCAGCTGCCACCTGGGGGCGGGCGCCTCGCTGTGCGCGATACGCAATGGGGTATCGCTCGACACGACGATGGGCTTCACCCCCCTCGAGGGCCTGGTTATGGCAAGCCGCTGCGGCAGCGTCGACCCGGGGATGCTCATGTGGCTGCTGGAGCAAACCGGTATCTCGACCGGTGAGATGACAGCTGCGCTCGAGCACCGCTCGGGTCTGCTCGGGCTGGCCGGCAGCTCGGATATGCGCGAGATCCTCCAGCGCGCCGAGGACGGGGACGCGGCGGGCGCCCTGGCGCTCGACGTCTACACCCATCGCTTGTGCGGCGCGATCGCGGCGATGGCGGCGGCGCTCGGCGGGTTGGACGTGCTCGCGTTTACCGGCGGCATCGGCGAACGCTCGGCCGAGGTGCGCGCACGGGCCTGCGCGGGGGTTGCATTCCTCGGTGTCTGTCTGAACGAACCGCGCAATCTCCATCGAAATGTGGACGGTGGACTCAGCGCCGATGCGGAGATCGGCGCTGAGGGCGCCCGCGTGCGCACCGTGGCGGTGGCGGCGGGCGAGGATCTCGAGATCGCCCGCGAGGTCAGGATGCGGCTTGCGCGCCGGAGCGGGTCTCGCGCAACGCGCTCGTGATCGGCACCGCGATCACCGGAACGGGCGAGCGGTTCAGCAGCTCAGTGGTCACCGTACCGATCGCGCGGCGCAGCGAGGTGTGCCGCTCGTGGCCGATCACGATGCCCTCGGCGTGATGGGCGCGAGCTGCGCCTATGAGCGCCTGGACAGGGTCCTCGTCGGGCACCTCGACCGCCACCTCGATGTCGAACAGCGCGTCGCTGCCCTCCAAGAGCAGCTCGTCGATCAACGCCCTGCCCAGCTTGTGGCGCTCCTGGGCGCTCACAAGCGGTGAGGCGGGCGCGTGCAGCGAACGGCACGCGTGCACGATCACGAGCTTGCCCTCCGGTGAGAGTCTGTGTGCGGCCCACGCCGCGGCCAGTCGGGCGGTGTCGGTGCGATCGTAGCCAAGGATCAAACACGAGGGGGAGGTGAACACAAGAGCAGCCTATTTGCGCCCGCGCATCTCTCCAGCCGAGGAAAACCGCCGTTGCCGCCAGGGAAAACTACGCATCCGCAGGGCTCAGAGCTCGATGACGGCGCTGCCATGGAAGCGCCCGGCACGCAGATCCTCAAGCGCCTGGCCCGCATCCTCCAGTGCGTAGGCGCGAACATCGGTTTGCACAGGCACCTTTGCCGCGAGCGCAAGAAGCTCGACCCCGTCGCGGCGGGTGAGATTGGCGACCGAGCGAACAGCGCGCTCGCCCCACAGGATCTCGTAGGGGAAGCTCGGAATGTCGGACATGTGAATGCCGGCGCACACGACCGTGCCGCCCTTTGCCAGCATGCGCAGCGCCTGGGGCACGAGCTCGCCGGCGGACGCAAACACGATCGCCGCGTCCAGCTCCTCGGGCGGCGTCGCGAGCGAGTCGCCAGCCCACTCTGCGCCAAGCCCGCGCGCAAACGCTTGCGTGGCCTCGTCGCCCGGGCGTGTGAACGCAAAAACGCGGCGAGCTTCAAAGCGTGCGAGCTGGGCGACGATATGCGCCGAGGAGCCGAACCCGTAGAGACCGAGCCGCTGCGCGTCTCCAGTCATCCCCAGCGCCCGGTAGCCGATCAACCCGGCGCACAGCAGCGGCGCGGCCTGTAGATCGGCGAAGCCGTCGGGCAGCGGGAAGCAGAAGCGCTCGCTGGCGACTGTGTACTCGGCAAAGCCGCCGTCGATGTCGCGTCCGGTGAAGCGCGCCAGATCGCACAGGTTCTCCCGCCCACTGAGGCAGTAGCGGCAGCGACCGCACGTCCACCCCAACCAGGGGATGCCAACGCGAGTGCCAGACCGCAGCGCCCCGCTCGGCTCGCCGCAAGCCACCACGGTGCCCACGATCTGATGGCCGGGAACGATCGGCGGAGCTGGTATTTCGACCTCCCCGTCGAGCAGGTGCAGGTCGGTGCGACACACACCACACGCGTGTACCCGCACGAGAACCTCACCGGGAGCAGGCCGCGGACGTTGCAGCTCTGAGAGGCGCAATACGCCCGGACGCTCGATCTGCATCGCCCGCATCCCTCGATCATGTCAGGCGGGCCTATAGTGACCTTCAGTAGAGACTACGGAGTTCGTGCGGCAGCTTGCAACTATGATCGAGCAGAGGATCCAGGTGAGACTACCGTCATGAGCAAACGACAGACATCTGTCCTACTCGGCGCGCTGGCGGTCCTCGCGCTGCTGCTCGCAGGGTGCGGCAAATCTTCGAGTAGCACGCCCACCGCTTCTTCCACGAGTCAGAACAGCCAAAGGACCTCGAGCGCTTCCACAACCCCGCCTGCGACTGCCTCTACGCCAAGTTCGTCGGCATCGGGTTCGTCCACCGTCACGGTCGCGCCCGCGACGGCCGCCGCCCAGCGGGCGACCGGTACGGTCAGGGGCGTCACGGCAACGCTGAGCGCCAGCACCCACAATCCAAAGGTCGAACATCCCTGGCCGCTTCACTTCACGGTGACCAGCGGGGGTGCACCTGCGAAAGCATCGGTTGAATACGAGTATCTGTTCGGTGGCCAGGTCGTGGCCCACCGCTCTCACTACACGTTCACCGGTCATTTTTCAGACGTGTTCAGGTGGCCGGCATCGGCCGTGGGCTACCCGCTGACGTTTCGGGCTGTGATCGTCTCTAAGGGTGCCACGATCAACCTCGACTATCCCGTGCAGGTGGCCCAATGAGATATGCCCGCCTCCGCATACCGCGGGCGAACGGATGAACGCCAAGACGGGCGCGGCGGTACTCGTCGAAGGTGCCGACAAGAGCTTTGGGCGTGTCACGGCGCTGCGTGATATCTCACTGGAGGTAAGGCCCGGCGAGGCGGTCGCGATAGCGGGTCGCTCGGGCTCGGGCAAGAGCACCCTGCTGAGCCTGATCGGCGGGCTGGAGCAACCGGACCGCGGGCAGGTGCTGATCGACGGACAGGCGATCTGGAGGGAGACGCATCCCGCACGCGCACGCCGGGAGCTAGTCGGATTCATCTTTCAACGCCACCTGCTGCTGAACACGCTCTCGGCACGCGCGAATGTGGAAGTTCCGCTGATCGGTGCGGGCATGCGGCGCGGCGAGCGCCATTCCCGCGCGATCGAGCTACTGCGCGAAGTCGGACTCGCCGAGCGCACCGATCACCTCCCGCACGAGCTTTCCGGAGGCGAGCGCCAACGCGTGGCCGTCGCTCGGGCCCTTGCCAATCACCCACGCCTGCTGCTGGCCGACGAGCCCACCGGGGCGCTTGACTCCCAGACATCCGAGCGCGTGCTCGATCTGCTGTTTCGCCTGCGCGATGCCCAGGGGATGACGATGATCGTGGTCAGCTACGACAGTGCCGTGGGAGCGCGCGCGGACCGCACCGTGAACCTGATCGACGGGCGCGTCCAGGCCTCGGGGGAGCCGGCGCTCTGCGCTCCGTAGGGGACGACCCGGTCGATGCTCGCGATCGTCGTCACCAATCTTCTGCGCAGCCGGGCGCGCACGATCTTCACCGCCGGCGGGATCGCCGTTGGGGTGGCCACGAT
This sequence comes from uncultured Solirubrobacterales bacterium, assembly GCA_963831995.1. GTDB lineage: Bacteria > Actinomycetota > Thermoleophilia > Solirubrobacterales > Solirubrobacteraceae > Palsa-744. Next base: position 1,020,323 of record CAWHSI010000005.1, read on the forward strand.
CGTCGCGCTGCTGTCATTTACCCAGGGACTACGCGACACAGCTGACGAATTTATCCATCTCGGTGGTTCTGAGCTCGGCATCTTTCAGGCGAATGTGTCCGATCCGACAGCCTCGATTCTTCCCGCCTCGATCGTTGGGCAGATAGCTGCACGCCCCGACGTCACCCGGGCGACACCGCTGCTGCTGATGGTGGAAGCCGTCAAGTCCGAGCCTGCGGCGGTCGTTTTCGGGTCCGACCCAGACGGGTTTTTCACCCACAACCTGGTTCTCGTCAAGGGAGCCCGCCCGCGCTCCAGCGCAAGTGAAATTCTCGTGGGCGATCGCCTCGCCGAACAACTGCATCTTGGGCCTGGCGGCTTGCTGATCGTGAAGGGACGCGCATTCCGCGTCGCCGGCGTCTACCACTCCGGCGTGCTGTTTGAGGATTCCGGCGCTGTGCTTGCGATCGAACAGGCACGGCAGTTGGCGGGGCGCTCGGGGGAGGAGACGGACGTGGTGGTGCAACTCGCGCCGGGCGCGCGCGCCTCGACGGCCGGCGCGGCCATCGAAAAGAGCTTCCCTGGCACACAGATCATCAGCGATCCCCAGCAAGCCCTGCGGGCCGGAGCAGACGGCACGCTGATCTCCAATGCGATTCTCGTGATCGTCGTGATCGCGCTGATCGTGGGCGCGATAAGCGTGGCCAACACGATGGCGATGTCGATCATGGAGCGTCAGGGCGAGCTTGCCCTGCTGAGCACGGTCGGGTGGTCCCCGACCCGCGTCGCATCGCTGATCTTCGGGGAAGGGATCGCGGTCAGTATGCTCGGCGCGGCGTTTGGCCTGCTGATCGGCGTGATCGGCGGCGGCCTGCTGGTGCACGCGCTCGGCGTGAGCGCTTACGTGTCGCCGTCGGTCACGGCCTGGGGCCTTGGACGCGCGCTGCTGGTCGGCGTGGCGATCGGCGTGCTCGGTGGGATCTATCCCGCCTGGAGGGTCACCCGCATGACGCCGCTAAAGGCGCTGGCCGGAACCTGAGCGCTCGCGAAACGCGTGTTCGCGCTTACCGAGTTCAGTGAGCGGTAAGGCGCCGTCGAACTCCTCGGCGGCAATCGAGCCCCAGTGGACACGAGGACGCAGTGGCGCGATCGTCACCGCGACCCCCAGCTCGATCCGCCCCATGAGGATGTAGTCGGGGTCCATCGCGAAGTGTCGCAGCGCGTTGGCCGATGGTCCGCTCGGCGAACACCTGCGCTCGATCCTTTTTGCCACGTACTCGGGCGTGATCGTGAACGGGCGCTGGGCCCACAGCATCGCCCAGTCTCGCCTCCAGAACTCGAACACTTCCTCGGGGGTGACGGGGTCGGTGGAGCGAAAGAAGCCAGCCTCCACACACGCCCGCCAGGTTCCGCGCACATTGTTGCGAAAGCATTCGCTGACAACTGCGTCCATCGCCTGCACCTGGTCACGGCGGAAGCGCTTGATACAGCCGAAGTCAAAGCAGCTCACGCTCCCGTTCTCATGGAACATGTAGTTACCCGGGTGCGGATCGGCGTTGAACAGGCCGTAGCGTTTATACATGCCATATACAAATCGGTAGATCCCCTCCGCCCATTGATCGCGCAGACCCTGCTCCGCTGTGAGCGCCTCGTCGAAGGACAGGCCCCGCACGAGCTCCTGAACCAACACGCGGTCGGTGCACAGACCGAGAACGACATCGGGAACGTGGATGAAGGGATGGCCACGATAATGGGAGGCGAACTCTGCTTGGTTGGCGGCCTCCAGCCGATAGTCAAGCTCCTCGGCGATACGCGTAGTCAGCTCGCGTGCGGCACCGCGAATGTCCAGGCTCAGCCTCTGCGAGGAAAAGCCACCAGCTATCAGGCTGATGAACGTCGCCAACAGCTCCGCGTTCTTCAGGTCGGCGACAATCGCCTCCGCGACGCCCGGGTATTGGATCTTCACGGCGACCTCACGACCATCGTGCAACCGCGCGGCATGCACCTGGCCGATCGAGGCGGCGGCAAACGGCTGCCAGTCGAACTCGGCGAATGCACACTCCGCTCGACAGCCAAACTCGTGTTCGAGTACCGAGCGGGCCAGCCGCGGAGGCATCGGCGGAGCATCGTCGCGCAGACAGCTCAGGGCGGCCTCGTAAACCGAGCGGAACTCCTCCGGCACCGCAAACGTCGCGGCGGAAAGCGAGAGCAGCTGTCCCGCCTTCATCAGTGCACCCTTGGAGCGACCGAGCAGCTGCGCATAGCGCTCCGCCGCCTGAACGTGGAAGTCGGCCCGATAGGCATCGGCCCTGTCGGAGTCCGTCAGCCTCGTACGCAGCCCGAGCACGACCGCTTCACCAGCGGTGCGGGCAGTCAGCCCCACGAGCGGGGCGGTGCGCCTTATGCGTCCCCCGACGATGCCGTCTTCGCTCGCGTCGAATGCGTCTGCAGGATGCTCTCTATCGGCCACACTCACGCTTTCTGTCGTCAGATTCTACTGACTTCGTCTAAGTGTATGCTGAGGCAGTCGGCATGTCAAGCACAACCCGCGAGCGCATCATCGACGAGGCTATGCGCCTGTTTGGCGAGCATGGCTACGCCGCGACCAGCATCGCCAAGATAGAGCAGGCCGCCGGGCTCACTCCTGGAGCGGGCGGGCTTTACCACCACTTCGAGAGCAAGGAAGCGCTACTGGCGGCGGGCATCGAGCGCCAGCTCGCTCGCCTGCAGGCGCTGCGCGAGATCCGCAACGTGCTCACGCCGCTCGGAGATCTGAAAGCCGAACTGATCCTGATCGCCCGCTACATGCTCGCCGAGCTCGACCGCGAGTCCGAGCTGCTGCGCATCCTCTCCTCCACCGCACGCAACCGCCCACAGATACTGACGACAGCGGTCGACCAGCTGGTCAACTCGACCTTCCAGGGTTTCGCCGCATGGATCGCCCAGCGCGCAGAGCCCGCCCTGCCCGAAACCAATGCAGACGCGATCGCGGCCGTGGGACTTGGAGCGCTGCTCTCCTCCCGCCTGCTGCGCGACGTCCTCGACATCCCATCCCCGGTGGGAGACGACACGCTGATCGAAACGTGGGTGGCGATGATGCTGATCGCGATTGGCTAGCCACCAAGCGAGGGACCATCCTTCCGCTGCAAGACGCTTGCCACCGTGGGGCGCTGACATCGGGTGAGGCCAAGCATCCTTCTCTCGTCCCAGGCTCGTTGCGCGTGTGCAGGGGCCACCTCGCGGGACCAGCGCGAGGAGTCCGGCCCATGCCAGCCATCTCTCCCCGACCATCGAGCCCGCGCGGGGCGGCGGACCCTCCGACGATCGCCGTGGCGCCCGCGCGGTCGAGGACGAAATCCGACAGGTGTCGCCTACGCCTCCTGCGTGGCGGCCGACAGCCGGTCGAGCTCCGCGGCACTCGGTTTGAGCGTCGCGGCGGGCAGGATCTGCTCGAGTTGCCCTGTCGTGCGTGCGCTGGCGATCGGCGCGACGATCTGAGGCTGGGCAAGCAGCCAGGCGAGCGCGACGGCGGCCACCGTCGTCTTGTGAGCCGCCGCGATCTCGTCAAGCGCCTCCAGTACCGCTGCGCCCCTATCGTCGAGGTAGGCACGGGCAGCCTCGGCGCGCTCGGACTCAACGACCTCGCCACCGGGCCGGTACTTACCGGTCAGAAAGCCCTTGGCCAGCGAGAAGTAGGGCAGCACAGCCAGGTCCCAGGTCTTGGCGAGGGGCAGCAGCGTGCGCTCGAAGCCGCGCTCGAGCAGGTTGTAGTGCGGTTGCAGGACCGTGAACTCGGCAAGCCCATGAGCGCGCTGGAAGGCGAGCGCGGCGGCGAGCCGCTCGGCGGTGTAGTTGGAGGCTCCGAGGTGGCGCACCGTGCCCACCTTGACGAGTGCGTCGAAGGCGCGCAGCGACTCCTCCAGTGGCGTCTGCTGATCGTCGAAGTGCGCGTAGTAGAGGTCGATGCGGTCAGTCTGCAGGCGTTCGAGCGAGGCCTGCGCCTCGCGCTCGATCGTGTCCGCCCGCAGGTTGCGGAGCGCGCCGTGGCCGCCGCCGACCTTTGTGGCCAGGACGATCCGGTCGCGGTTTCCACGACTGGCGATCCAGCGCCCGATGATCGACTCCGAGCGGCCGTGCTCGACCAGGTAGGAGTTCGCGGTGTCGATGAAGTTGCCGCCCGCGCGGGCGTACGCATCGAGGACCGCGTGAGACTGCGGCTCATCGGCGGTCCAGCCGAACACGTTGCCGCCGAGGCAGATCGGGAATACGTCGAGATCGGTGCGTCCAAGGGCGGTCATGTCTTCCAACGGTAGCCGTTGCCATGAAGCCATGCGATGACCTCGGTCGGCCGCCCACGTCCAGACTGCTCGTCTCGACGTGCATCCGTTGTGGCGCCGCAAACGCGTGCGCATGCTCGCCGCCCCGCGGAGGTTGTCCGCGATCTCGTAGATCTTTGAACGGCGGTCCTCCCGCCTTGTCCGCTCCGGTTGGGAGCGTTCGGGGCGCTAACCAAGTCCGAGAGGACAGGAGGAACCGCCATGAAGAAGGTACCCGCTGCGAAGGTCGGCACGACGTTCGAGGTGTCGGAGAGTCCGCTGCCACCGCAGATCCAGGAGGCGCTCGGTGAGCTCGTGGGAGCGGCAAGGGAGGGGCTGCTCGCGCTGAGCGTCGGTGTCGGGCTCGGCGTCGTCCATGAGCTGATGGAGAGCGAGGTCGACGAGGTGGTCGGTCCGAAGGGCAAGTGGAACCGGGATCGCACCGCAAAGCGTCACGGTCACGAGACAGGGTCGATGACACTCGGCGGTCGCCGGGTGCGGGTCTCTCGTCCACGAATGCGCACGACCGACGACGCGCACGAGCTGCCGGTCCAGACCTATGAGTATTTCGCTGATCGCGACCCGCTGACCAGGGCTGTGATGGACCGCATGCTCGCCGGTGTCTCGACGCGGCGGTTCGCTACGGTCGGCGAGCCGGTCGGCGCCGACGTCGAAGGGAATGCGACCTCGACTGGTAAGAGCGCAGTCTCGGACATGTTCATCGAGCGCACCCGCACCGCGCTTGGAGAGCTGATGGGCCGCCGGCTGGACGACGTGCGCTTGGCGGTGATGATGCTCGACGGCCTTCAGATCGCCGATCGCACGCACATCGTCGCGCTCGGGATCAGCACCGAGGGCGTGAAGATCCCGCTCGGGCTGTGGGAGGGCTCGACCGAGAACGCCACGCTCGCCCGAACACTGCTCGCCGACCTCATCGACCGGGGACTGGACCCCGAGCAGGCGATCCTGTTCGTCATCGACGGCGGGAAGGCGATCCGTCGGGCGATCACCGACGTGTTCGGTGAGCACGCGCTGGTGCACAGGTGTCAACGACACAAGGAGCGCAATGTTTGTGACCTCCTGCCCGAACGCGACCGCCCCGCCGTTTTGGCCCGGATCCGCGGCGCGTGGGCGCTCAAGGACCCAGATCTCGCCGAACAGCGCCTGCAACTCCTCGCCTCAGAGCTCGACCGCACCTGGCCCGACGCTGCCGCCTCGCTGCGGGAGGGAATGCCCGAGACGCTGACGCTGATGCGGCTCAAGATCACCGGTCAACTCGCAAAGACGCTGTGCTCGACCAACCCGTGTGAGTCGATGATCGAGATCGTCCGTCACACGCAGCGCAACGTGAAGCGCTGGCAGGACGGCGACATGCGCAAGCGCTGGACCGCCGCCGGGATGCTCGTAGCCGAGAAGCAGTTCCGGCGGATCATCGGTTACCGCGACCTCGCCAAGCTCGTGATCGCAATTGAGCGTCACACCCTCCTCGCTGCCGAGAAGAACAGCGACCGTCAGGAGACTCGCGAACTCGTTACCGTTTGACCATCAACCCGTGAGGACCGCCGCCAAAGTTCCACGACGATCCGGACATCCTCGCCCCGCGCGCGGACGCTGCGAGTCCGGCGGCCAAAGCGACAAGCTGATTAGCTCTGGGACGTGCTTGGCGTGCCCATCGGTGTGACCGCGTGCCTCTTCGACCTCGACGGAGTGCTGACGCAGACGGCCAAGGTGCACTCCGCCGCCTGGAAGGAGATGTTCGACGACTACTTGCGCGCGCGAGCCCGACGGACCGGCGAGCCGTTCGTTGCATTCGACCCGGTTCGCGAGTACGACCGGTACGTGGACGGCAAGCCTCGCTATGACGGCGTGCGAGCACTTCTCGCCTCGCGCGGGGTGCGGCTACCGGAGGGCACCCCGAGCGATACGCCGGACACCGAGACGATCGACGGTCTCGGCAATCGCAAGAACGAGATCCTGCTCAGGCTCATCCGCGAGCAGGGTGTGCAGCCATACGATGGATCGGTCCGCTACGTCAAGGCGGTCCAGGCGGCTGGGTTGCGACGCGCCGTTGTCTCCTCCAGCGCCAACTGCCGCGACGTTCTTCTCGCCGCGGGCATTGAGGAGCTCTTCGAAGAGATCGTCGACGGACTCGTGGCCGAGCGCGAGCACCTCAAGGGCAAGCCTGCGCCGGACACTTTTCTCGCGGGGGCACGGGCCTTGGGCGTCAAGCCCGCGGAGGCGGTTGTGTTCGAGGACGCGCTGGCTGGTGTCGAGGCCGGTCGAGCTGGGCATTTTGGCTTCGTGGTCGGCGTCGATCGCGTGGGCCAGGCCGAGGAGTTGAGGGCCCACGGCGCCGACCTCGTCGTGGAGGATCTGGCCGAGCTGTTGCCTACGCCATGATCCAGCATCCGAACTTCGCGGTCGAGCCCTGGGCCATGCACGAGACCAGCCTCGATTTCGAAAGACTCGCTCAGAGCGAGTCGGTATTCGCTCTCGCCAACGGTCACATCGGCCTGCGCGGAAACCTCGACGAGGGAGAGCCCTGCGGCTTGCCGGGCACCTATCTGGCCGGTGTCTATGAGGTGCGGCCCCTTCCCTACGCCGAGGTTGGCTATGACGACCCCAAGGCGGGGCAGACCGTTATCAACGTGACCAACGGCAAGATCATCCGCCTGCTGGTGGAAGACGAGCCGTTTGACATCCGCTATGGCGAGTTGCGCCGCCACGAACGGGTGCTCGATCTGCGCGCCGGCGCGCTGCGCCGCACCGTCGAGTGGGTGTCTCCGACGGGACGTTCCGTGCGGGTGGCCTCCACGCGCCTTGTGTCATTTACGCAGCGGGCGGTCGCGGCGATTCTCTACGAGGTCGAGGCATTGGACGGCCAGACACCGGTGGTCGTGCAGTCTGAGCTCGTCGCCAACGAAAAGCTGCCCGTCACCGAGCGCGATCCGCGCGCCGCGGCGGCGCTCTCCTCGCCATTGCGATCCGAGTTCTTCGACGCCCGTGGCACTCGCGTGATGTTGGAGCACTCGACTCGCGCGAGTGGCCTGACGGTGGCCTCGGCGATGGACCACGCGATCCATGGGCCGGCACACACGACGGTTGCATCGGAGAGCTTCAAGGACATCGGTCGTCTGCTCGTAACGGCCGACCTCATACCTGGGGAGCCTCTTCGACTCGTCAAGTTCATCAGCTACGGATGGTCGCGGGAGCGGTCGGCGCCCGCGATCGTCGACCAGGTTGCGGCCGCGCTGGGAGAGGCGCGACACCGCGGCTGGGACGGTCTCCTCGCCGACCAACGAGCTTACCTGGACGACTTTTGGGATCGCGCCGACGTCGAGATCGACGGCGACGCGGAGCTGCAGCTGGCGGTTCGCTTCGGGCTCTTCCACACGCTGCAGGCGGGCGGGAGGGCCGAGCGGCGGGCGATCGCGGCGAAGGGGCTGACCGGACCGGGTTACGACGGTCATGCGTTCTGGGATACGGAGACCTTCGTGCTGCCGGTCCTGACGTATACGGCTCCGGATGCAGCGCGCGATGCCCTGCGCTGGCGCCATCTCACGCTCGATCTCGCACGGGAGCGAGCGAGATCGCTAGGACTGGAGGGCGCAGCATTTCCCTGGCGGACGATCCGGGGACAGGAGTGCTCGGGATACTGGCCAGCGGGAACAGCAGCATTCCACATCAACGCCGACATCGCCGACGCTGTATCCCGCTACCAGGCGGCCAGCGACGACGATGAGGAGTTCGCGCGCGGCACTGGCCTTGAGCTGCTCGTCGAAACGGCCCGACTGTGGCGCTCGTTGGGGCACCACGACGCCGCCGGCAACTTCCGGATCGACGGCGTAACCGGTCCCGACGAGTACAGTGCCGTCGCCGACAACAACCTCTACACAAACCTGATGGCCGAGCGAAACCTGCGCGAGGCGTTTGAGAGCGCAAAGCGCTATCCCGAACGGGCCGCTGAACTCGGAGTCGGGGAGGAGGAGGCGGCCGCCTGGCGCGACGCGGCCCAGGCGATGTTCATCCCCTACGACACGGAGCTGGGAGTTCACCCTCAAGCGGAGGCGTTCACCGAGCACGAGACATGGGACTTCGAGGCGACTGCTCCCGAGCAGTATCCGCTGCTGCTGCACTTCCCCTACTTCGACCTTTATCGCAAGCAGGTCGTCAAGCAGGCCGACCTGGTGCTCGCGCTACATCTGCGCGGCGACGCCTTCGCCGAGGAGGAGAAGGTGCGCGACTTCGCCTACTACGAGCGTCTGACGGTTCGCGACTCCTCGCTGTCGGCGTCCACCCAGGCGGTCATCGCCGCGGAGGTCGGACACCTCGAGCTTGCCTACGACTACCTCAGCGAGGCCGCACTTATCGATCTCGACGACATCCAGCACAACACGCGCGACGGCCTCCACATCGCGTCTTTGGCGGGAACATGGATCGCCGCCGTCGCGGGGTTTGGAGGCATGCGAGACCACGATGGGATCCTGAGCTTCAACCCCCGCCTCCCGCAGACGCTCACCCGGCTGACGTTCCGCCTCTGCTTCCGCGGACGCAGACTGCTCGTGGAGGTCGGTCCCGAGCGGGCGGTGTACTCGCTGCTTCAGGGCGCGTCGCTTGAGATCGTCCATCACGGCGAGAGGGCGACGGTTGACTCGCAGCGGCCACAGACCCGCCCCATTCCCCCATCGCCCGCACGCGAGGCGCCCAGGCAGCCGCCCGGGCGCGCACCCGAGCGGCGAGGGGCGCCGTCATGAACCGGTGGGAAGTGGGAAGGAGCGCGATCAGTGTGGGGGGCCGCCGACTGCGGATACGCGCGGATTCGGGTGGGTTTGTGCCGCGATGTGGGGTTGGCGGCACAAACTTCAGGCCCAAGCGCGACGTCCCCGTGGGGTTGGCGGCACAAACTCCAGGCCCAAGCGCGACGTCCCCGTGGGTTGACCCCGGAGCCTGTAATGACGAAACGCACAAGCCGCCTACTCCGGCGCTAGAGTCCGCCCGCACTGACCTATCCAGTCCACAAGGGAGGCTTGGGAATGTCTGATCGTTGGAGTCGGCTCGCGCCGTTGACCGGAGCCGTGTTCGTGGTGCTCGCGATCGCGGCGGTGATCGGAAGCGGCGAAGAAACCCCGAAAGCGAGTGCCAGCGCGAGCAAGGTCGTGTCGTTCTACACCGAACATCACTCGGCCATCGAGCGGGGCGCGATCCTGTTTGCGCTCACCTTCTTGGCGCTGGTGCTGTTCGCCGGCGCTTTGCGGTCCTATCTGCGGCGCACGAGCGGGTGCGAGGGCTTGGCAGCGATGGTGCTGGCCGGCGCGATCCTGATGGCGGTTGGCGCGCTCGGCGGAACCGGCATCGAATACGGGATCGCGCACAACCTCCACGAGCTGAGCCCCGAAGCCGTCAAGACGCTGAACTTCGTCGGCATGGAACTGTTCCTGCCGGTGCTGGCCGGCGGCTTCATCTTCGGCATCTGTGCGGGCCTGGCGATCCTGCGCGGTGCCGATCTTCCGAACTGGCTTGGTTGGGTCGCAATGGTCCTCGGGATTGGGGCGATCGTCCCGCCGGCGAGCTTCATCGCCCTGGGCGTGCTCGTTCTGTGGTCGCTCGCTGTGACGATCGTCATGTACCGGCGCAGCGGCGAGCCGACTGCGGCGAGCGCCACACCAGCCGCTCAGGCCGCCTAGCCGGTCGGGGGTCGCCGTTCGCCTCCCCGGTTCGGGGTTTCGCGCCTCGAGCCGGGGAGGGACGGGCCCGGAAAGGATGCCAAGTCGGACGAGCGTAGCCAGCTCGTGGCGGCAGGCTGCATCGGCGATTGGTAATCTGATGGTATGCGTGTTGCCATAGACAGCGTAGGGCGGCTGGTCATCCCGAAGACCCTCCGGGAGGAGCTGGGTGTCGATGGCCCAACCGACCTGGAGCTGACCGCATCGGACGGCAGGCTGGAGTTGACGGTCGCGGATGTGCCGGCGCACGTCGAGGAACAGGACGGTTTCCCGGTGATCGTGACCGACGAGCCGATGGCGCCGATGAGCACCACCGAGACGCGCACCGCCATCGAGCGCGTTCGGCGGTGATCGCCCCGGATTCGAGCGTCGTGATCGCGGCCTTGGCTCCGTGGCACGAAGCGCATCTACCAGCCCGCGGTGCGCTTGCCGGCGCTGACGTTCGGCTACCTGGCCATGTCGCGTTCGAGGCCACTTCGGCGCTCAGTCGGATGCCGGAGGGGCGTCGGATCGCGGCCACGGTCGTATTCGAGGCTCTGCAGCGCGGCTTTGCCAAGCCGTGGTTGATGATGGACGGCGAGGCACTGCGCGAAGCGCTGCGCACAGCGGTCGAGGCCGGTGTGCGCAGCGGTGCTCTTTACGATGCGCTGATCGCCGCGACCGCCGTGGCACACGATGCCGAGGTGCTGAGCGCGGACCAGCGAGCGCTACCGACGTACAGGGCTATGGGTGCCTCGGTTCAGTTCGTCAGCTGAACCAGGCGGGGGGGCTGTGACCGCCCGCGCCGCACGTACCGTGCCGTTGGGCTGCCGGGAGGAACCGCGTGCCTGTGACCTCGTCCGTTTCTCAAGCGGCCAAGGATCAGCTCGTCAAGTTCCGCCATCGCTCATATCGCCCGGTTGGCCCGGCCAGACCGCTCCTAGTGGCTCAACCTCCATCGAAGCGCTAGGATCGTGGCCCCGGCGAGATAGCTCAGTTGGTAGAGCATACGACTGAAAATCGTAGTGTCCTCGGTTCGATTCCGAGTCTCGCCATCTGGAAGTACCTGCAAATGGGCGTGTTTTAGTGTTTTAAGATGGTGGTCGTTATCTCGGCTGGCCCCATCTGGTCGCCGCGACACAAACCGCGACACAAACCCTTGACAGTAGCCCCTGTTCCGCGGCCCAGTCGGCCGTATCGAGGGGCCTTACGAGGCGCATTTCCGGCGGCAAATGGCTTAGCTATCCGGTATTGACGAGAAAAGCCGGTCTTTCAGTGCGAGGCTCGAATCGAAGCCAACAAGAGCGGGAATCGTGATGCCCTGAGAACGAGTTCTGGGCTGTTCGAGTGCCCGGCATGAGCGCATAAGCTCTAATAAGAAAGAGGACAGATGGCCGTCTGTTGCGGGTGTCAAGCTCTGTGTGTGGCGCGGGCAACGAGAACCAGACTGCGATGCCTGGCTCATATCGAGTTGTACAGAGTTTTACGGGGTTTACGCGATCCCGATAAACATCTATAGCCAGTCGGACGGGGGTCATCGAAGGGTTGCGAAGTCGCAGGATTGAAGCGTCAGCGGGATAGGCGAGAAGGCTCACGGCGCCGGTCAGGCGTCGATCGCTGAGTGTTGGCGGAGGTACTCGCGCAGGTAGGGCAGCGCGAAGTCGACGTAGCCGTGGCGGGTGGGATAGATCAGCTCGGCTGCGATCAGCCGTAGGCGGTACTGGCTGGCGTAGTTCACATCGACTCCGAGGCGCTGCTGGATGTCGGCCATCCTGGATGGGCCGACAGCGTTGAGCATGACCGTCTTGCCGGCCCCGCGAGCGCCGGTCTAAAGCGTCGCGCGGCCCGCCGCTCCGGGGCCATCATCAAGTGCCTCGGCGAAGTCATCGAGCAGGCCATTCACTGGGTGGAGAGCAGTGCCTCGATGTCGGCCGGCTCGTCCTCGATCGGCACGCGGGTTGACTCGAGGAAGCGGCTGACCATGTTGTAGTAGCTCACCAGCAGGATCACCTCGGTTGCCTCGCGCGGTCCGTAGCGGTCGATCATCTGCTGGAGAGCATCGTCGGAGAGGCGCACGTTCCTGCTCACCTCATCGGCCACCCTGCAGAGGAGGTTGGTCTCCTCGTCGAGGCTCGACACCGGCTCCTCGGTGGAGATGGCGTGGATCTCCCGCTCGCTCACGCCGGCGCTGCGGGCCAGCCGCTCGTGCTGCGCCCACTCGTAGCCGGCGCCGGTGGCGTGCGCGACCCGCAGCACCGCGATCTCGCGACGTCGGGCATCCAGGGAGCTCGACAGCACGGTCCGTCCCAGCTGCAGGAACGGCCGCAGCGCCCGGCGCGTTCCGGCGAGCATCCGAAAGATGTTCAGCGCCGGCACCTTGTCCAGCAGCTCGCTGTGCTCGGGGGTCAGCTCCTCGTCGGTTGGAAGCGGGATCATCGTCAGTCGCCGAGCTCCACGTAGCTCGCGGGTCCGACGTGCTCGACGCGCAATGCGACGATCACACGGCTGGCCCCGGCCAACGCCTCGTCGGTCTGGGGCTCGGGGGGCTCCTCGAGCGCGAGCATCCGCTGGGCGATCGTCGCGGTCGCGACGCCGATGCCCTCCCGCCGGATCTCGGCCGGCCCCGACACGGTGACCGAGGGGAACGGCCGCTCGTGGCCCATCACGCACAGCGACGCCCAGCCGGTCTCCGCGACGTCGAGCGCCTTGCGGCGCCCCGCCTCGGTCGAGATCAGCAGTTCCTCCGCCGCTCGCGCGTAGTAGACCAGGGACTGGTGGACGCGGCCCGCGGCCGAGCGGGTCGCGAGCACGCCGACGACGTGCTCGTCGAGGAACTCGCGCAGTCCCGGTGCGAGGACGCTCATTCGGCGCGCACCGGGTTGCTGAGCGTGCCGATGCCCTCGATCTCGACCTCGACGGTGTCGCCGTCGCGCAGGAACCGGCCCTGGGCCGCTCCTACTCCGGCGGGGGTACCGGTGGCGATGATGTCCCCGGGCATGAGCGTGATCGTACGCGACAGCCACGCAACCAGCTCCGCGGGGGCGAAGATGAGGTTGGCGGTCCTACCCTCCTGGACGGTCTCGCCGTCGATGCGTGTGCGCAGCGTCAGGCCGGCGAGGTCCTCGACCTCGTCGAGCGTCACCAGCGCCGGCCCGCACGGCGCGAACGTGTCGATCGCCTTGCCGCTGGTCCACAGCGGGTTCTGCAACTGCAGGTCGCGCGCGCTGACGTCGTTGAACGGCATCACGCCCGCGATCCGCGCGAGCGCGTCCGCGGCCGCGACGTTGCGCGTCGGCCGGCCGACGACGAGCGCGAGCTCGGCCTCGTAGTCGACGAAGTCGGGGTGAGCGGAGGGCAGGACGATGTCGGCGCCGCTCCCGCACAGCGAGTTCTGGAACTTCGCGAACCACATCGGCGCCTGCGGGATCTCCTGCCCGGTCTCCTGCGCGTGGTCGCGGTAGTTGAGGCCGATGCAGATGATCTTCTGCGCGTCGGGAACGGGAGCGGCGAGAGTCACCTCGCCCAGCGCGAGCCGCTGCGCCCCGGAGCGCCCGGCCCGCTCGGCGAGCGTCCGCAGCTCGTCCCGACCGAGCGCGGCGAGCAGCTTGCGTGCGCTTGCCGGTGCGCCGAGCGCGGCGGCGGGCACGATCTCCTCGCCAACCAGCACACCGGCGTTGGGGGTTCCCTCTGCGATAGGGCTGCTCTCTGCGCCGGCGGTGCCCTCCGCGATGAAGCTGACCACTCTCATGCCTGCTCCGTGGGCAGCTCGATCGGCGGCTGCGGCGGGCTCAGCTCGCCGAGCGTCGCGCGGCGGTGGATCGCCTCGAACGGCGTTCCCGCAGCGGCCTCGCGGGCGATCTTCGCCGGATCGACGAACACGCCGATCGGGTTGGCGGCGAAGTCGGGGCTGGTGCGCATCCACTCCTTCGAGGCTCCCCAGTCGCCGAAGACGTCGACCTGCAGCTCGACGTGGTTGCCATCGGGATCCTTGTAGTAGTAGGAGAGCGTCATCCCGTGATCGATGCAGATCGCGGGCTCTATGCCCTGCTCACGCAGACGTAGGTAGCTGGTGTTGAGGTCCTCGAAGCGCTCGTACTCGAACGCGCTGTGGTGCATCCCCGTGCGCGTATCCTTGTCGGGGTCCTCGACGAACCCGGGGAACGCCAGCAGCGCGATCCGGTGGTTGGCCGCGTCGTTGGTCAGCCACGCTCCGGTGGCGTCCTGGAAGATCACCTCGGCGCCGACGACTGCTGCATACCAGTCGATCAGCTCCTGCAGGCGGGTCGTCTTCAGGTTGAAGTGGTGGAACGTCGGTTTGATGGCGGTGTCGGTCATGTTGCCGTGCATCTCCTCGCGTTTTACGCTTTGACTTTGGGTTCGGTCAGTGCGGTCTTCAGGCGACGGACGAGCGCGCGGGTCTCCTCGGCGGTGACCGCGGTCCCGAAGACATAGAAGTCGGGGCGCACGAGCGCGACGGCGCAGTCATGGGCGGAGAACCAGTCGCGGTAGACGCCTCGCTCGTCGAGGGAGGCATCGATCTCGACGAGCGATGATCGCAGCGTCTGCAGGTAGCCGCGCGTCTGCGCGTCGAGCAGCGTTGACGGGTGCGCGTCGAGCGCGTACAGGGCGAACCCTCCATCGATCGTCTCTTCGAGCAGGCGCTCGCGCCCGCCGACGCGCACGTGCGCCTGCGGGAACAGCGACCCGGCCGCGCTGGCGCCGTTCTCGGCCGCGGGGCCGTCGTGGACGCCGGGGCCGAGGTTGGCCGGCGGCGGCTCGAGCGGAGGTGTGCTCGGGTCGGCCGCCGCGGCGAGCAGGGCCGCGTCGCGCGTCGCGGCCTCGGCGGGGTCGGCGATGCAGATGACCTGCCCGAGCGCGACGGAGATCTCGATCGCGTGCTGCAGGTGCCCGCGGCGCTCGCTGGTGTAGGCGTCGAGCGTCGACTCCTGCGCCTGACCGGCGAGCACGAGATCCAGGTGCCACGCCAGCGTGAAGGCGTCGCGAATGCCCGAGCACATCCCCTGGCCAGCGAACGGCGGCATCAGGTGGGCGGCGTCTCCTGCCAGCAGCACGCGGCCCTCGCGCCAGCGCTCGGCCCAGCGGGCGCGGAACGTGTAGACGGTATGGCGCTCCAGCGTCACGTCGGCCTCGCCGATCCCCGAGCGCGCGAGCATGCTCCACACGAACGCCGGGTCTTCCACCTGCTCGGGCGTCTCGCCCGGGAGCAGCATCCACTCCCAGCGGCGGCGCCCCGGACCTCCGGAGACGAGCGTGGTGGGACGCTCGGGGTCGCAGCGCTGCAGGTTCACGCCGGCGAGCAGCCCCGGATCACGGGGCACCGTGTCGGCGATCAGCCAGTCGAACGCGAACCCGAGATCCTCAAGCGGCGTGCCCATGCGCTCGCGCACGAGGCTGTTCGCGCCGTCGCAGCCGACCACGTAGCGGGCTGTGACCTCGCGCTGCTCGCCGGTCGGGACCCACCGCCCGCCCTTGGCGTCGCCGCGTCGCACCGAGAGGGTCACGTGCGGGCCGGCGTCGAGCAGCTCGCACAGCTCCCAGCCCTGGTGCACCTCCACCGACGGGACCGCCTTCGCGGTCCGATCGAGCAGCTGCTCGAGTTGGGGCTGGCTGAACATGCTTGCCGCCGGCCAGCCCGACGGCCCCGGCCCGGCCCGATCCAGCGCCAGCAGCGTCTGGCCGCTGGCGTTCTGCCACTCGTACGTGGTCGCGGGCTCGGTGATCGGCCGTAGCTGCTCGGCGATGTCAAGGTGCTGGAAAATGCGCGCGACCTCGTCGTCGTAGTGCACGGCGCGAGGCCGCGGGTAGAGGCTGGGCCAGCGCTCGAACACGCCGACCTCGTACCCGAGCCGGCCCAGCAGGATCGCGGCGGTCTGCCCGACCGGCCCGTAGCCAACGATCGCGACGTCGTAGTCGGGGCTCATCCGGCCGTCGTCGCGATCCCGGCGGGCACGGCGGCCTCGCCGGCGGGGCGGGCGAGGATCTGCCCGAGCGCAGCGGCGAGCTCCTGCAGCGGGCGCTCGCCGGCGCCCATGCTGCGCCAGGCGACGAAGCGGTCCGGGCGCACGAGGATCGCCCCGTCGGCGCCGATCTGGCGGTGGCGCAGCCAGGTGCAGCGGGGGTCGAACAGGTCGCCGTCGAGGTGCCCGATTCGCAGCGCGTCGAGCGGCAGGCCGCTCGTCCGGGCCAACTCGCGCGCCGCGTCGCACCACTCCTCTCCCTCCTCGCTGGCGATCAGCAGAAAGCGCCCCGCACCGACTAGGTCCTTGATCGCCCGGCGCTCGCCCTCCTCGTCGTCGATCCAGGCGTGGGGGAGGGGCGCGCCAGGACGCGTGGACGGTTCGTAGACGCGGATCGGATCGACCGGATTGGGTGGCGGGCTGCCGTCGCCGACGATCGCCGGCGACTCGTAGCGGTAGCCGAGCTCGACGTTCAGCTCGCTGAACTCCATCGACTGCGCCCGCATGTGGCACAGCATCGTCGAGCGGTGCTCGGCGTCCTGCGGCAGGCCGCTCCACATCCTGCGCAGAGCGGCAAGGTTCTGCTCCTCCGCTTGCTCGGGAGAGACGCCGCTCGCGGCGGCGATCGTCACATGGTTGATCGCGTTCTCCAGAGAACGCTGCGCGTTCTGCTCGTCGGCGCAGCGGCGCTCGGGCTCATAGGTATCGAGCAGCCCCGGGGCCGCGTGTCCCTCAAGCACCGCGGCGAGCTTCCAGCACAGGTTGTTGACGTCATGGATGGCGCTCGTCAGCCCGAGGCCACCGGTCGGCGGATGCCTGTGGGCGGCGTCGCCCACCAGGTGCACGCGACCGGCGCTGAACGCCGAGGCCATCACCGCGTCCACCGACCAGCGGGTCACCTTGTGGATCTTCATCGGGTGATCGCCGATCCCCAGCGCGCGGCGAACATCGGCCTGCACCTGCTCGTCTGACTGCGCACGGGGGTCGTCGACCGGGTAGTTGAGGTGGATCACCCACTCCTCCGAGTCCGGGCCCCAGCGCTCGGGGCCCATCGGCACCATCACGACGCCGACGCCGCTCTGCGGCGAGAGGATCCAGCGGATCAGCACGTCGGGGTCGCGCGCCCATCGTGAGAAGTCCGCGGTCACGTGCAGCGTCGCGGCCTGCACCACGACGCCGAGCCCCACGTACTCCACGCCGATCTCCTCCGCGACGAGGCGGCCGCCGTCGGCTCCGATCAGATACTGAGAGCGGATCGTGTACTCGCGGCCGGCATCGTGATCGTGGATGTGCGCCGTGACGCCCCCGTCGTCCTGTTCGAGCCGCGTGAGCTCGTGGTGAAAGCGGATGCGCCCGGGCGAGAGCTCCTCGGCGCGGGCGCGCAGGATCGGCTCGAGACGGATCTGAGGGAGGTTCTGCTGGACCCACGGGCTTGCGGCGCGCCAGTTCTCGTCCGCGCCGCCGGCGCCCCAGCACTCCAGCCGCGCGAGGCGGCGCCCGTACTCCTCGCTCGGCCCGGCGAAACCGGCGTAGAAGGCGGTCGCCGCCATGTTCCGCGCCGGGGTCCCCTGGCGCGCGATCTCATCGGCCGCCCCGACGTCGTCGAGGATCTCCATCGCGCGCTGGTTCAGCACGTGCGCCTTCGGCAAATCGGAGGTCTCGGCACGGGCGCTCACGAGCAGGTGCTCCACGCCAAGTCGTGCCAGCAGCATCGAGGCGGTCAGGCCCGCGCCACCACCGCCGACGATCAGCACGGGGGTCTGCTCACTGGCCACGAAATTCCCTCCTCAAGGCACCTATCGCCTACGATCCGCGCAGAGTAGCAGAACTGAATCAATCCTCAACTATGATGTTATATTCAAGCTGTGCCGTTGCTCGATAATGCGCGTGTGCAGCACAGATCCCGTCTCCACGCCGCGTCCCCCGCCGGCCGAGTCGAGCGTCGCAAGGCGCGCACCCGCGCCGGGCTGCTAGCGGCAGCGAGAGAGCTGTTCGCCGCACGCGGCATCCGGAGCACGACGGTCGCAGAGATCGCCGAGCACGCCGACATCGCGATCGGCTCCTTCTACAACTACTTCCACACCAAGGAGCAGCTGCTCGACGCGCTGCTGGAAGAAGAGCTCGCCACACAGCTGCGCGCGCTGCAGGCGCGCCAGGCGAAGGTCACGGATCCGGCCGAGAAGATCAGCATCGCCCACCGCCACCTCGTGCGCGTCGCACAGGCCGACCCCGACTGGGCCTGGCTGCTCGTGCGCCTGGAGGTCCCCTACCGCATAGCCTGGTCGGTGCTCGGGCAATCCGCCGAAAGAGACCTGCGGGAGGGCATCGAAGCCGGCCGCTTCCAGGTCGCCAACGAAAGGCTCGCGCTGAACGCCAGCGGCGGCGCGCTGTTCGCCGTCATCCACGCCCAGCTCGTCGGCGAACTCAGCGAGCACCCAGACTGCGAGCACGCCGAAGGCGTGCTGCGCAGCTTCGGCCTCGACCGCGCCGAGGCCGCCGCGATCGCCAGACGGCCACTGCCCGACGCAGGCGGAGCCGCCAAGGAGCAACGCCCCACCTGACGAGATGGGTTATAGCCGCCAACCGCGGCGTTCGTCGAGTCCGCGCGACGTGTCTCCAGGCAGGCTGGGTTGTGCCGCCGACCCCGCATCGCGGCACAAACCCACCGGTATCCGCGCGTATTCGCAGGTATCCCGGTGGACCGCACGGCCGGCGGCGAGTGCTGAAGGCGTCCCAAACCGCCCGCAAACAGCCACTGTTCGCTACGCTCAGCCGAGCGGGTCAGGGCCGGCTGCCCACCACTGAAAATCGTAGTGTCCTCGGTTCGATTCCGAGTCTCGCCACTGAACTTGTCTGTGCGCAAACCACGGGCGCGCCGACACGATAGGTGGGTAGGACTTCTTTGCGGCTGTTGACGCGCAGGTCGGCGATGAGGATGCGTAGCAGGGCCTTGGTCTGGTCGGTGTCGCCGTTGGCGATGACGTGGGCGAGCTGGTCGGCGACGGCGTGGAGCGCGGCCGTGTCGGGCGTTGTGGGCGCGTCTGCGGCGAGTTCGCGTGCGAGTGCTTGGTCTTGGGCTTGGAGGGCGTCCAGGCGCGTGTCGAGCGCGGATAGGCGCTCCTTGAAGCGCGCGGGATCGAGGTTGCCGTTCTCGAAGGCGTCTTGGTAGCGCTCGATCGCGCGCTCGGCGCGGGTGATCTCCTTGGCGAGCGAGGCGCGTTGTTCGGCGAGCCGTGCGCGGTCTGTCTCGCTGCTGGCGGCGGCTTGCTCGATCGCGTCGCGGATGAGGCCTCCGTGTCGATAGAGCCCGGTTATCTGGTCGAGGATCGCCGTCTCCAGCTTGTCCTTCGGTAGCCGCTCGCCGTCGCAGCCTTTGCGGCCGAGCTTCTATCGCCCGGAGCAGGCGTAGTAGTGGTAAGTGCCGCCGTTTCCCTTCGCGGACATGCCGACGTAGGCGCGGCGGCAGTGCCCACAGCGCAACAGGCCGGAGAGCAGGAACTCGGCGTGGGCGGCGCGGTACGTCATGTCCTCGCCGCGCTCCTTCAACAGCGCCTGCGCGTGGTCGAAGGTGTCTTGGTCGATCAGCGGCTCATGGATTCCACCGGCCGGAGCACGGATCGGCACGGCACCCTGCCCGGCCTTGCGGCGGGCTACAGCGTCGGCCAGCAGTACTGCGAGCAGCCGCGTCGCCTCGCGCTCCATCTCGGCAGAGAGCCGCTGCACCCTTGGGGCAGCAAGGCGCACGCCATCATCACGACGTACACGTTCATCCATAGGGCTTCTTTCAGCCGGACGGAAGACCCTGCACACAGACAGGCCAAACCGGGAGCCAAACCGAACAGCCAGCCCACACGGCCGACCATCCAGGCTCCCAGCAGCGGAAACCCATTCTACCCGTTCGCGGCAAGCTCTAACCCCAGCGCCCGCCGATTGCGAGCGATCTGCGTGTCATTTGCGAGTGCTCTGCGTGTTGCTTGTCAGTGATCCGGCAACCGCTCGCCGATCGCGGCGGGGCGCGTCGGCGCCAGTCAGCCCTGCGGGTCGGCGTCCGGCTACCGCCACACGCTGCGCCGACCGGCACGCAGGCTACGCACGCGGCCTCGCTGCTCGGGCTCAAACTGCTCGTCGCCGGGCTCGCGGCGCTCATCGGACGTATTTGGGGCCATTCGTTGGTGTTCGCAGCGTTTCGCCTTGTGCGGCCAGTCGGGGCTCAGATGGCTGCGAAGGGCCAATGTTCATCGGGCTTCCACCGAAGTACCACCCATTGCGACTCAGTTGCACCTGCCGGCCCGCCGTGCCTACCCTTCGGCCTTCGCCTCCGTGACGAGCTGTTGCCCGACCAAGTGCTGCGCTTCAGCGATTGCCTCCTCGAACAGCGCTCCGTCGGGAGGCCGCAGCGTCCGCGTGACGTCGCTCGCGTCAACCGCCTGCCACCCTGCCCGCAACAACCGGCTCACGATGTCGGCTTCGGCACCCTGATGCTCGGAGTCGTTAGCCCAAGCGAAGTCGAACACGATATAGGGCCCCTCGCTCAGTCGCCCGGGCACACGATCATCCACCTATCGGGGGCGGCTGCGGATTCCCTGACCGTCCCTTCGGCCTCCAGGGCTCCGAGACGCGCCCGGACTCGCTCCTTCGACTCGCCTACGGAAGACGCGAGGTCGGAACACTTCATCGTCCGGTCGTTCGTCTTGTCGTCCTCCTCGTTCTGGCGAGCTTGTCGAAGCAAGCGAAGCAGTCCATCATCTAGTTCGTCATCGGTCACCGGGCGATCCTACCGGGCCGTTCAGCCTCAAGCTCCCCAACAGCAGGGCCGATACGATGAGCAGCTCATGAGGCGGCTCGCGATTTCGCCTCGGCCCTTGAGTCCTGCGAGCCCTATGTGCTTGACCTCATGGCAGGCCGGGCAGAGGGCGATCATTCGGACGAGCCGTTGGATACCTGCAGTCTCGTCGTATTCCCATACCTCGTGGCACTCAACGGGATGTTTGCTGCCGCGTCCGCCGCAAACCTCGCAGCGACGATCGGCGCGCTCATATGCCTGCGACCGTATTCGATCCCAGTCTTGGCGGGACACTTGCTTGCGGACATTCGAGAACCAGCAGGTTCTCGGCACAAGTTCGATTGTCAGCCTGGGTGGCGTGTCGCGAGGTTGTCCGCGATCTCGTAGATCTTTGAACGGCGGTCCTCCCGCCTTGTCCGCTCCGGTTGGGAGCGTTCGGGGCGCTAACCAAGTCCGAGAGGACAGGAGGAACCGCCATGAAGAAGGTACCCGCTGCGAAGGTCGGCACGACGTTCGAGGTGTCGGAGAGTCCGCTGCCACCGCAGATCCAGGAGGCGCTCGGTGAGCTCGTGGGAGCGGCAAGGGAGGGGCTGCTCGCGCTGAGCGTCGGTGTCGGGCTCGGCGTCGTCCATGAGCTGATGGAGAGCGAGGTCGACGAGGTGGTCGGTCCGAAGGGCAAGTGGAACCGGGATCGCACCGCAAAGCGTCACGGTCACGAGACAGGGTCGATGACACTCGGCGGTCGCCGGGTGCGGGTCTCTCGTCCACGAATGCGCACGACCGACGACGCGCACGAGCTGCCGGTCCAGACCTATGAGTATTTCGCTGATCGCGACCCGCTGACCAGGGCTGTGATGGACCGCATGCTCGCCGGTGTCTCGACGCGGCGGTTCGCTACGGTCGGCGAGCCGGTCGGCGCCGACGTCGAAGGGAATGCGACCTCGACTGGTAAGAGCGCAGTCTCGGACATGTTCATCGAGCGCACCCGCACCGCGCTTGGAGAGCTGATGGGCCGCCGGCTGGACGACGTGCGCTTGGCGGTGATGATGCTCGACGGCCTTCAGATCGCCGATCGCACGCACATCGTCGCGCTCGGGATCAGCACCGAGGGCGTGAAGATCCCGCTCGGGCTGTGGGAGGGCTCGACCGAGAACGCCACGCTCGCCCGAACACTGCTCGCCGACCTCATCGACCGGGGACTGGACCCCGAGCAGGCGATCCTGTTCGTCATCGACGGCGGGAAGGCGATCCGTCGGGCGATCACCGACGTGTTCGGTGAGCACGCGCTGGTGCACAGGTGTCAACGACACAAGGAGCGCAATGTTTGTGACCTCCTGCCCGAACGCGACCGCCCCGCCGTTTTGGCCCGGATCCGCGGCGCGTGGGCGCTCAAGGACCCAGATCTCGCCGAACAGCGCCTGCAACTCCTCGCCTCAGAGCTCGACCGCACCTGGCCCGACGCTGCCGCCTCGCTGCGGGAGGGAATGCCCGAGACGCTGACGCTGATGCGGCTCAAGATCACCGGTCAACTCGCAAAGACGCTGTGCTCGACCAACCCGTGTGAGTCGATGATCGAGATCGTCCGTCACACGCAGCGCAACGTGAAGCGCTGGCAGGACGGCGACATGCGCAAGCGCTGGACCGCCGCCGGGATGCTCGTAGCCGAGAAGCAGTTCCGGCGGATCATCGGTTACCGCGACCTCGCCAAGCTCGTGATCGCAATTGAGCGTCACACCCTCCTCGCTGCCGAGAAGAACAGCGACCGTCAGGAGACTCGCGAACTCGTTACCGTTTGACCATCAACCCGTGAGGACCGCCGCCAAAGTTCCACGACGATCCGGACATCCTCCGTGTCGCTTTCCACGCAGCCAATGATGCCAGCGGAACTGATCGAGGAGCGGCGCGATGCCCTCGCTTACAGTGGTTGCACGGCCGGTGCAGACCGTTTGCCCGACCCCAGCAGTCCCTACACTCTGGCTATGGCCGCTACCGACCACACGATACGACTTCCGGGCAGCACGTATGCGCGGCTTCAGGCCGAGGCTGCGCGCAGCCACCGCGCGATCGACGAGATCGCCGGGGAGCTCTTGGATGAACGGTTGCAACAGCCGATCGCAGACCGCGAGCAGGCGCGATCGGCGTTGGAGTGTCTGGCGGGGCTCAGGGCTCGCGTGGGGCGAGGCGTCAATGCC
This sequence comes from uncultured Solirubrobacterales bacterium, assembly GCA_963831995.1. GTDB lineage: Bacteria > Actinomycetota > Thermoleophilia > Solirubrobacterales > Solirubrobacteraceae > Palsa-744. The sequence continues at coordinate 1,043,273 of CAWHSI010000005.1, forward strand.
GTGGCACTCGTGCGCGAGAGCCGGGAAGAACTCGACCAGCGCATCCCCTCAAGCGAGTGACAGTCGTCATCGACGCGAACGCGCTGGTCGCGTTGATCGCCAGCGAGCCCAACGGGCCGGCAGTCTCCGAGCTGATCGAGCGGTGGATCGCCGAGGAGCGTGAGCTACACGTTCCCGCGCTCGCGCGCTACGAGGTCGCCAACGTCCTCGCGCGCCAGCACGCGGCCGGCTGTCGAAGGAGGACATAAAGAGCGGCTGGCAGGCCCTTGAAGAGCTGCCTATCACCTACCACGCCCTGCTCGACGGCCCGGCGGTGATCGACGTGGCGGCGACGCTTGGGCGACGCAGCGCATTCGACGCTTCATACGTAGCGCTCGCCCGTATCCTCGATGCGGAGTTGTGGACACTCGATGGTCCTTTGGCACGCAACGCGGCCGGACAGAAACTGCCCGTGCGACTCATCGACAGCGACGATCGGGAGGCCCAGTGGTCCACAGCCCCCGATGTGCCCGCAAGCGAACCGCTCGACCAGGAGCGCTCGCCGCCTACGTAGTCGCATCACGCGACCCGAACCACCGTCGCCGCCATCAGCGCATGGTTTGCGCACAGAGAAGTTTCGCCCACTAAAAACCCCTGCGAACTGGCCTGTTTTCGGTCACGGTAGGTGCGGAAGGGCGCGCGGTAGGCTGAAGCCCGTCCGCTCGCAGCGCGTCATCGATCAGGTCGAGCACGCTGTCGAGTACGTCTCGCGCCCGATCGCCGCTGAACTGAGCCAGCCCGTGAGCCACCGCCCGCCGCCGCTGACGCAGAGGATCAGCCAGGGCCTGCTGATCGAGGCTACCCGCCGGAGCGATCCACACGCTCTCGAAGAGCAGCGATGAATGTTCTGCGATCCGATCAAAGTCGGAGTCGTAGTGAAGAACGCCGAGGCCATTTGCGGCAGCGATGGAAGCGACAAGATAATCTTGGTGAGGTAGACGATGGAACGTCGGTGCGTGCTGCGCGAGTTCCCCCTGAGCTTGCAGCGCCGCATTCACGATCTCGGTTGTTAGCTCGAGTGGGCTGAGCGCCTCCAACTCCTCTCGCAGCTCCGCATGCTCGCGCGCGTTGCGTGCGCTGTATAGAACCTCAAACTCAAGGATCGGCGATCGATAAAGCTGACCGTCGCGGATCGCTGTAAGCCAGTCTGCGCCGACGGCAGGATGAGCACCCCGCTGAAACGCCGAATTGTCGACCACGAGTCCGCGGTCGATGAAAGCTGAGCTCACCCGTCTCGCCACTGCGCGGACGCCTCGCTGAGCGCCGCGTAATCAAGTCCATCTGGACGACCGAAGCGCTCGGCGAGGCGTCCCGCAGCCGCGCGGCGTCGTTGCTCGTGCTCCACCTCGGCTTCGCTCTCTCGCTTGAGTGCTTTCTCCCCCTTGCTGACCAGCGCCGCGAGGATCCGCGAGTCAGAAGTGCCCGCGGGAAAGCTGCGGCGACTCCGGCGAAGCGCGACCTCCACATCCTCGTCGGCGGTGATGGTGTAGCGACGCTTCTTGGTCGGCATCGATCCAGTGTAGCACTTAGTGCGGCACTTTCCTGTATGTAGTCAATAGTCAAGCGCGGCGGCTGGCGGCAGCGTACTCCCGGCTGAGTTCGGCTGAAGACAACTCGCTCGCCGCGGGCCTTGTGGCTGGCGTGGCGGGCATGGGCGTCCACTATCGAGAAGCCTCACGCCCGGGAGCACGACGGGCCAGCAGCTCGTCGATCCCAGCGCCCGAATCGCGGGTCCGGCGAGCAACCGGGTCCACAACCTTGGTCGGTGTGTCCGCATTGCTTCGGAGAGCGTGATCTGGCTATTATTCAGAACTTATGGGAAGGAGCGTCAAGAAGGAGCGTTCGGTGCCGATGCGTTCGCCGATCAACTGGACCGTGCTGGGTCTGGTGATCGAACGCTCGAGCTATGGGTGGGAGCTGTGGACACGCTTTGAGCGGCTGTATGGGGATGTGATGCCGACGCGTAACGAGTCGAACATCTATTCGGCGCTCAATATCCTCAAGAACAAGGGCTTGATCGAGGAGGTGCCGGGGTCACGTGCGCTTGAGTCCGATAGGAGTCGTCAGCCCAAGCCGCATTACCGTCCCACCCAGGATGGGCTGGGAGCTTATGAGGCGTGGGTGATCGCGCAGATGCGCGAGCATAATCGCCGCTCGCGCGAGTTTGCGCGCCAACTCGGGGCCTTTGCGCAGCAGCCGCAGACCGCATTGGAGATCTTGTCTCGTTACGAACAGGCGTGCTTGGACGAAAAGGGGGCGGCGATTCCTACCGCTACCGAGTTCCCGTCTCGGTACGTTCCTGGGCTGGGGGACAATCTGGCGTCGGTCTATGGTCGCGGCATTGTCGCGGCAACGCTCGGTTGGATCGAGTACGCCCGCCGCGAGTTTGCTGCTCTTGCGAACAAGCAGGCGTTAGCGAGATGAGCGTGCTTGAGCTTAAGAATGTCAGCAAGTCGCGGTCGCGCGGGTCGCGTCGCATCGAGGTTCTGCGCGATGTGTCGCTGGAACTCGACGCGGGCGAATTTGTAGCGGTTTGGGGTCTGCGGCGTTCGGGCCGGACAACTCTGCTGCAGGTGGCTGCGGGACTCGACCGACCTGACGCGGGCGCGGTGTATTTCAACGGGGCCGATCTGCGGGCCCGCCAGGGCGCAAAGGAGTTGGGACACGGGGTGAGCTATTGTCATGTCCCCGGTCGGGTGCCGGCTGGGCGAGCAGTCACAGACACGGTCTGCGCCGGTCTGATGGGGAGGGGAGTCCCCGCGCCCAGCGCGAACTCACGCGCTTACGAGGCGCTTGAGCGGGTGGGGATCGAGCGGCCCGGCGAACTTGTGATGGGAGACCTGGACGGTGCGGAGGCCGTGCGAGTCGCGATCGCACGCGCGCTCGTACTCAAGCCGCGGGCGCTGGTGATCGACGAACCGGCGAAGGGTGTGGACATTCTCGAACGCGACAAGATCCTGCTGCTGGTGCGCTCGCTCGCCGACGAAGGTATCGCGGTCCTGATCAGCGATGGAGACGGCAGCGCGCTCTCAGACTCCGACCGCTCGTTGACGTTGGCGGCTGGCGAGCTGCGCGGTAGGACGACACCAGAGTTGGGCTCGGTGCTTCCATTGAAGCGCGCGGTGGGAAAAGGCGAAGCAGCGTGAGATGGGCAGCTCGAATCGTGGCCTCGCTCGAGTGAGCAGCGTGCGTGGGCTTGAGCTTGAGAGCGTCGTCAAGCATTATCGTGGGCCTGCTGAGGAGGTACGCGCTGTAGACGGCGTGAGCTTGACCGTCTCAGAAGGAGAGATGGTTTCGTTGCAAGGTCCCAGTGGGTCGGGCAAGACGACACTCTTGCTGCTGATGGCAGCACTGCTGCGAGCCGAAAAAGGGACGATTCGCTATGACGGGCGCGACCTCGCCTCGCTCTCGGAGCGTGAAGTCTCACAATTCCTGATGAATGAAGTCGGGTTTATCTTTCAGCGCTTGCATTTGTGGCCTCGCAGCTCGGTTACCCGCAATGCCTCCCAGAAGTTGATCTCGACTGGGGTGGGTTTGCGCGACGCCAGGGAGCGCGTGATCCCTTGGCTTGAGCGCGTTGGTCTCGGCGAGCGTCTTGATTATGCGGCGGGCCGACTGTCCGGCGGTGAGCGCCAGCGCGTCGCGATCGCGCGAGTACTCGCTTGTGAGCCGCGATTGATCCTCGCCGACGAGCCGACCGGCAATCTCGACAGCGCGCGCAGCAAGGAGGTAATCGAGTTGCTGCGCTCAATCTCACACGAGCGCGGCGCGATGGTCGTGCTCGTTACCCACGACGCAGATGTGGCAGCACTGGCTGACAGGCATTACACCCTACGCGATGGCTTGCTGGCGGACTGCGAGCCATCTGGCGAGGTGCAACACTCCTCAGCAGCGCGGCGGTGAGCGCCTGATGGTTCGTGTCGAGAACGCGCCGCCAAAAGCCAGGATGCGTCTATCGGGCCTGATCTTCTTTTATCGCCAGCGACTTGGCGAGCAGACGGTCCCAGAGCTGTTCGCGGGCTTGGGAATCGCGGTCGCGGTGGCCCTCGTATTCGCGGTCACCGTCGCCAGCCAGAGCATCATCGACTCGGCTGACGAAGTCAACAGGGCGCTGGTTGGACCCGCAAGCCTTCAGTTGCGAGCACGCAGCCAAGAAGGCATTGAAGAACATATCCTCGACCGCGTCGAAACTCTGGGGGGAGTCGCGCACGCAGCGCCGCTGCTCGAACAGAACGCGACGATCGTCGCGGCAAATGGCAGCAGCATCCCTGTCAACCTCGCAGGCACCGACATTAGCTTGGCTGTTCTTGACGGGCTCGTGCACACGCTGCCGATCGCGACCCTCGAAAAGGGGGGGATAGGTCTAAGCAAGGCCAGCGCCACCGCACTGGGCATAATGCGCATAGCAGGACAGTCGGGGAGTGGTCCCGTCGTGTCGCTACAGCTGCGCGGCCGGACGACGCCGTTGCGCGTTAGTGCCGTCCTTGGACCCGAAAGCTTTGGCGCGCTCTCGCAAGCTCGCGTCGCGGTGATGCCGATAGAACGCCTGCAAACCCTCGCTGGGCTTCCCCATCGTGTCACTCGCATCCTCGTGCAGACAAAGCCAGGCCAGGAAGCACACGTCCGTGCAGAGCTCACGGCTCTCGCAGCGGGACGTCTGACGGTCGCGCCCGCGAATCAGGACATCTCACTGCTGCGCGAGGCGCTGAAGCCAGCCGAACAAGCAAGCCTTTTCTTCGCCGCCATCAGCGCTCTGCTCGGCTTCCTATTCACGTTCAACGCGGTGCTGCTGACGGTCCCAGCACGGCGGCAGGCAATCGCCGACCTACGCCTGAGCGGCACTACGTCCAGCGCGATCGTGCAAATGGTCCTCTTCCAAGCGCTCTGCCTGGGGATCGTAGCGACGTCGGTCGGGCTGCTCGCTGGTTACGGCCTATCAGCAGGGATCTTTGCCCAGACACCCAACTATCTTGCAAAGGGGTTTACGCTCGGGACCAGCACATCGATCGGGGTCGCGCCACTGCTCGTCGCGGGTTTGGGTGGCATTTTCGCGACATGTATCGCGTCGATGCTTCCGTTGCTGGATCTACGTCGCGGTCGAGCGGTCGGCTCGGTGTACCTGGAGGCGGGCGAGCCGGGGAACGCTCTAGGTGGCGATGTTGCGCTTCGACTCGCGCTCACCGCGGCGGTTCTTGTAGTCGTCCGCATAGTCGCCAACTCGCTGTGGCCGTCTCTTGCGCTCGCCTGGTGTGCTCTGTTGGCGATCGCGGCCGTCTTGTGTGTGCCGCTTCTGTTCGCGGGCCTGCTCCACGCCGGCGAGGCCATCGCGCAGCGATTCCAAACCCGGTTGACATTGCTGCCGCTGGCACTGGAGTCGCTGAACGAGACAACACTGCGCTCGCTCGCGCTGGTGGCTACCGGGGCTGCTGCTCTATTTGGTGCCGTCGCCTTGGGGGGAGCCCGCGACGATCTCGTGCGGGGAATCGGTGGATTCGCAACTCACTACTCCAATGAGGGCGACATCTGGGTCGTAACGCCCAACGACAATCAGGCCGTCACGGCATTCTCGTCGGACAATCGCCAGCGGCGCATCGCCGGACTGCCAGGAGTCAGAAACGTTGAGGCCTTGAGCGGCGGTCTGCTAGACGTAGGAAATCGCCGCGTGTGGGTTCTCGCCTGGCCCGCACAGAGCCGGCTGGAATTGCTCGACGGCCAGATCGTCAAAGGCAACCTGACCACCGCCATTGCGAGGCTGCGCCAAGGCGGCTGGGCCACCGTCTCGCAGCAGTTCGCCGAAGAACGCCACACAGGAGTCGGTGGCACCGTTACGCTCCCGACACCGACGGGCGCAGTCAGGTTCAAGATTGCGGCAGAGACGACGAACTTTGGCTGGAGTCCCGGAGCAATCGTGGTGAGCACGGTCGATTATGCAAGTGCTTGGGAGACAACGCAGCCGACCGCGCTCGCGATCCAAACGATCCCCGGAGCCGACCCACAAGTGGTGCGGGGCGAGATCGAGCGCACTCTCGCCCCCAGCGACGGGCTCGAAGTACTGACCGCACAGGCCCGAGAAGCAAAGATGAACGGGTCAGTTCAGGAAGGGCTCGGTCAACTGACCACCATCTCAAAGCTGTTGGCGCTCGCCTCCATCCTCGCTATGGCGGCAGCGTTGGCCTCGGCCATCTGGCAAAGACGCACATCGCTAGCAGAACTCAGGCTCTCAGGCGTCCAACCTTCACGGCTACGACGTCTCCTTTTGCTCGAATCCACCCTTATGCTCAGCGTGGGCGCGGTCACGGGAGCGGTCTGGGGAATCTATGGTCAGATCGCGCTGGACGGCTACCTGAGAACCACCACCGGGTTCCCGGTCAGACACCTCGGCGAGAGCATGCGTCCGCTAGAGGTACTGGCCCTCGTCATCATCGCCTCGCTAGCCATCTCGATGCTCCCCGCCTGGTTCACAGCACGCGTACCTGCAAGAGTAGCGCTGGAAGAGTAAGCCGACATCCAAACCAGTGAACGCGCTGCCTGCCGATCCAGCACTCTCGGTGGCTAGACTCACCAACCGTGCGCTCGATCGGTGATCGGTGGTTCGCTATCCGCGCCTGTTCGGCGCTCGTGTTCGCTCACGCGCGCTACTGGACAAGTGTCGCCCCGCGCGTACGTCGTGGGCTCCGACGGTGGGAGGCTCGCGCCGCCGAAATCCTAGACCCGACGCTTCAGGGCTTGGCGCTTGGCAAGCTACGCGACGAGCGCTTCAATGTCGAGGTTGCAGCGATGATCGCAACGATTGCGCCAGCACGCAATCGTGAGAACGTCGTCGAGGCGATCGTAGCTCTCCAGATAATGTATGACTACCTCGACGCGCTGACGGAGCAGCCGACAGCCGACCCAATTCGCTACGGTCTCAACTATTCACAAGCCTTCAACGATGCGCTCACAGTATCCGGAGCGAGCACCAGCGATTATTACGCCTATTATACAGGGCAGGGCGATGGAGGTTATCTCGCCGACCTGGCTTGTGCGGTGCGCGGGGCGCTGTCCTCTCTGCCAGCCGTAAAGGCTGTCGCCGACGTCATCGCTACCATCGCTCAGCGATGTGCGGAGGCGCAGGTACGCATACATGCGGTGCCAAGCTTGGGGATCGATCAGCTAGAAAGCTGGGCTAGGAGTAAAGCAGAGGGCACCGAACTCGCGTGGCGTGAGTGGCTGTTCGGAGCGATGGGCTCCGTCGTCGCAGCCCACGCGCTCATCGCAGCTGCCGCCGATGAGCGCACCACGCCTGAGCTGGCGAGCGAGATCGACTCTACCTACCTATCACTATGCGTACTGACGACGATCCTCGATCACGTCGTGGACTATGAACGCGACATCACCACGGGCGAGGAAAGTTATCTGCGCTTCTACGAGAGCCCCGGAGTTCTAGCCCAAGCGATAGCATCCGTGGCCGGTCGAGTCATGGTGCGCGTAAGGGAGATTCCCCATGGTCCGCACCACGCCGTGATGCTTGCAGGTGTCGTTGCGTACTACACGTCACAGCCGAGTGCGACGGGCGACTTCGCACGTCCGGCAGCCGAACAGGCCCAGGCTGCCCTGCGACCGCTCATAACGCCCACTCTTGCGAGTATGCGGGCTTGGCGTCGTGCAAAGCGAGCACGTCGATGGTGGCAAACGCACCTCGGAGCGGGGTAGTTATGATAGGCGACGCGCCGGACGCGGGCAGGGGACATTGGTACGAGCGGTTGCGCTTGTTTGGTCTTGAAAGCTGAATTGCGCCTCGAATGGAAAACCATTGCTGGGACATCTTGAAGGCAGGATCAAACCACGCGGCACATATGAGATGCCTCTACCGCGAACTAACTCGTGGTACACGAAATGGCCTGGGCCGGAAGCACTACCGATAGATGCGTGGAAGTGAGTCACAGCCACGTCGGGGCCTCCAGGCAAGCTGGGAACCAGCGGTATGTTGGTGTCGATGTTCTCGCCAAATGGCGCCAAAGCAGGGATCACGGTGACCGGGAACACGAGTTGTGCCCAGACAGGCGAGGTAGCATTGGCGTACACCAACATCGCTAGGTGACCGTCTTTCACGGGTGCCGAGAAGAGTTCGATTTCCGCGCTCTCGGATACCGTTTCGCCACCTATCGGAATCTGTGCTGTTGCGATTCCTCGGCCCATGCGCGCATTCGATGGACACCCCTCTGGCCCACGCGCTTCGAGCCTGGATGCTATACAGTTTTCAAGTCCCAGCCCACTCGCTGCAATCCCCATTTCGTCCGGCAGCGACACCCCGACGTTGGTCAACGCTGCCGGAGCGTTTGGCCCGACACTGGAAATCGTGAACCCAAAATAGATCGTTGTGGGCTCCCCGAGGCGCTCCGGACTGAACGACACTTCCAGTCTTGCAGTCTGCTTCGCAAGAGCGCTGCTCGAAGAGAAAATCAGTAGGACGGCGACGATTGAAGCGATCGGCTTGTGAGGATGGAGCTTCATCGTCTGCCGTTCGGGTCAGCTGGACGCGGCAAGTCCTAATAGGACAGGTTGCCAATCGTCTGTATCGTGACTCCAAGGTTCCGCCGATCGTAGACGCCGTAGAGTTTTCCCCCGCCACTGCCGTGCGCGTAGCGGCCCGTGCCGCCAAGAATCTTCAAGGAGCCGCCGAAGCTTGCGTAGGTCCCAGATTCGTGAAGAGTTCCCGAACCCACACCGTTGATTGCCCCGGCATGAGTGTAGAGCGTAAATGACCCTGAGATTTCGGCGGTGACCCGTAGACGCGCCTTCACGGTACCCTCGAGCTGCCCGGAGGCTGGTCCTTCCTCTATCAAGTAGGAGCCCTTGCTCGAAACGTAGTGCAGGTGGGCAGTGATCGTGAGGTGGAGCGAGCGCGCCGCGACCGCGGTGGTAGCCCTCGCGCTGCGACCGTAGAGCAGAACCACCGTCGTCAGGACGATCACGGCGTATGCCAGGACCCTCTGCGCCAGGAAGAAGCCGCTGGGCCAAGAGTCCGGTAGTCGTCTCATCTAACCTATCCTACTCTGTCGGCAGCCAGATTGTCTCCCTGGGTCCTGCACTAAGTTCTAAAGATCGGCACTGACCTCAAGATCTTAAGCCCTTAAGTTTGGGAGTGGTCGCCACAGCGATCTTCTGCCACTCTGGTCTCCATGAAGGGCACGACGAGCGACGCGGCATCGGGGGCGGCAGACCTGGTGGCGCTGCCAACGCCCGACCAAGCAAGCCGGACGGCAAGGCCGGGGTATCGGTCGGGGTACTTGAAGAGCGAGGGGACCGTCGCTACCAGCTTGCCCGACAGTGGCGGACTTCTCTGCCCAAGGCTAGACGCAAGGATACCGCAGGCAAAGCTAGACGCAGGGATACCGCAGGCAAGGCTAGACGCAAGGATACCGCAGGCAAAGTATCGAAAGGCAGACGATAGGGGAGATGACAGTTCCACGAGTCGATGAGCAGGACCCGCCGGAGCGGTTTCCGACGCTGGTCGACCCTCGGTACTCCCAATCGTTGGAGCGGGGGTTGGCGATCCTCGGCTCGTTCACGCCTCAGCGGCCGTGGATGGGCATCGCGGAACTTGCGGAGTCGCTAGGCATGCATCGCTCGACGACTCACAGGTACGTTACTACGCTGGCCGCGCTTGGGTTTCTTGAGCAGGGTCCTTCGCGCAAGTATCGCTTGGGACTGCGGGTGACCGAGCTCGGTATGTCCGCACTCAACTCGACGGGTCTTCGCGAGCAGTCGCATCTGTACCTGGAGGAGCTGCGTCAGCGTACTTCCTACACGGCGAACTTGGCGACGCTCGATGGTCATGAGATTCTCTATATCGATCGCTTGCGGAGTTTCCGGCGCGGCCAGAATAGGATCGACTTGAACCTACGTCCCGGCTCGCGCCTGCCCGCCTACTGCACTGCGATGGGTAAGGTGCTGCTGGCCAATCTCCCTGACGCTGAGCAGCATGAGCTGATCGGCAACATGACGCTTACGCGTCACGGCCCCAACTCAATTATGAGCAAGAAAGCTCTGCACGCCGAGTTGGAGTATGTTCTCGAGCAGGGTGTGGCCGTAAACGACGAAGAGCTTGCGCAGGGTCTTGTCTCGATCGCGGTGCCAGTTCGTGCCGAGCACGGCGACGTGATGGCGGCAATTAATCTCGCCGCCCATACATCGATGATTTCCCTGGAGAAGATGGGTGAGGAATTGCTACCGCACCTCATGGCCGCCGCCGGAAACATATCGGCGCGACTGGGGTATCGGCGGGACGACGAGATCGCACAGTGACTCGTCGAGATAGCCAAGAGGCTAACCGTACTACTCGCCGGGAAGCTCAATGCGCCTCTGTGTAGGACAAGGCGATCGCGTTGTTCAATATGTGAGATAAGGTTCGTGATGGCCGTCTGATGGTTAACGCCGACTGTCGCGCGGATCGTGGCGGCGGTGGCGATCGTGCTCTATCCGAAGCTCATGGTCGCCCGACCGGTGTTTGAGCCTCGCAGTCTTCGCGCGGCGCGGGCGGCTCGGGCCGACCGGACGATCTGAGCGACGGCGAGCTCGACGAGGCGATCCTCGGCCACGTGAGAAACGCAGGAGAGCAGAGCCGCTCGCGTCGAGATCGTCGTCGTGAACGCCTTCCCATGCGCTCGCGTATGCTGAGGGCCGAGCGTGTCCGGTGCGAGGGTGAGAGATGCGAGTGAGGATGACGCGCCTGCGTGCGCGGCGATCTACGCGCCGTATGTGCGCGAGACGGCCGTCAGCTTCGAGGCGCAGCCGCCGACGCCTGCGCAGATGGCCGAACGTGTCGCGACGGCCACGCGCACGCATGCCTGGGTCGTGCTCGAAGAGGAGGATCGCGTCGTTGGCTATGCGTATGGCGGGCCGCACGCGCGGCGGGCGGCCTATCGTTTCTCGTGCGAGGTCAGCGTCTACGTCGAGCGGGGCCGGCGACGCACGGGTGCGGGCCGCGCGCTGTACGAGGCGCTGTTGGAGCGGCTTGTGGCTCGGGGCTATCGGATGGCGGTTGCGGGCATGACGCTCCCGAACGAGGCGAGCGCGGGCCTGCATCGAGCAATGGGCTTCGAGCCGGTCGGCGTCTACCGGCGGATCGGCTGGAAGCTCGGCGCGTGGCACGACGTCGCCTGGGTGCAGCGAGCGATCGGCGTCGAGCACGACCCTCCCTCCGAGCCGCACTGAGGCGACCGGGCAAGAGGACGGTGTCGAGTCGGCCTGGAGAGCCGGTCATCGCGTATCAAAGCCCGCCCCCGCCCCGGGACGGCTGCGGTCACGCCGGATGGATGACTACGCTCTGCGCAGCTCGGGACCCCACAAGGAGGAGATTGTCGTGCCACTGACCCAGATACAACTCGCCGCTGCCGTCGCCGATCGTGCCGATATCACCAGGGCCGAGGCCAAGCGCGTGCTCGACGCTCTCGAGGATGTCGTGCTCGAGGAGATCGCCAACGCCGAGAAGGTGAAGATCGGCGGGCTCGTGCAGCTGACGGTGCGCGTGAAGCCCGCCTCCAAGGCGCGCAAGGGGCGCAACCCCGCGACCGGCGAGGAGATCACGATCGCCGCGAAACCCGCATCTGTGGATCTGCGCGCGCGGGCATTGACGAAGGCCAAGGGGGCGCTGCCGTCGGTGCAGAAGGCGCGACGTCGGCTCAGCTGACCCGCACACGGCGTTCGTATCCGTCGCGGCACCGTTCTGGCTCGCCTGACCGAGCGCCGGCGCGCACGCGCGCAGCTCCGCCCGCGGAAGTTGTGGTTCCATACCGCTAATCGCGTTGCTGGAAATCGAGGCGCTGCGGCGTGCTGGGGTTGACCATTTCGGTGACGATCTGTTCGGCGGTGGGGCGGTCGAGTTGCATGTCGTGGCGCAGGAGCTTCCACACGAGCAGGTCGGTTGCGATGACGATCGCGGTCAGGCGCCGCTCGCGCGCATGGCCCCGCAGGCCGCGCAGGAGCGGCTGGAACGTTCTTGTCGCCCAGTCGCGGTGGTAGGCGCGGCCTGCGTCGGTGATGCGGCGGACGGCGGGGATTCGCTCCTCCTCGGAGAGCATTCGCAGGACCGTCTCCCCGTTGGCTTCGTAGCGGTCGAAGAGGATCTCGATCGCCTCGCGCACCCGGCCCACGGGCGCTTCGTCGCGGCGCGCCATCTCTTCGAGGCCCCATCGCGTGGCGACGGCGGTGAACAGCTGCTCCTTGGAGCCGAGTTGTGTGTGCAGCGTCTGCGCGGTGACCTCCGCGTCGGCGGCGATCTCGCTCAAGCGGACGTCCTCGTAGGGGCGCGTGGCGAAGTGGCGCCAGGCCGCGGCGAGCAGGCGCTCGCGGGTCGCGGCCGCGCGGTCGGCTCGGGCGGTCATCCGGTAAGGGCGCTTTGGCGGGGAGGGTTCCGACATTTCAGTTGATATGGCGTAAAGTCAATGCTAGCATGCGAGTCTTCCGGACACTCATGGCGTTCAGCGGCAGGTGGGCAGCCCCGCCAGGCGCTGTCGCGGGTGGATGCCCGAGCGGATGCTCATCTGTCATGCTTGCGCAGGCATGAGCTACGACGCCAACGGGATGCTCACGGTCGAGCGCAAATCAAACCCTTTCATACGCTCTTCGACCGGCGGCAGGGTGCTCAGCGCGATGACGCTGCCGTACTTCGCGGTGCGCCCGCCGGTGGGCTTCGGCGTACTCACGACAACCGGTCGCCGAACCGGCAAGAAGCGGCGCAAGTGCGTCCATGTGGTCCGCGACGGCAATCGCGCCTACGTGGTGATGATCCGGCCCTATGTCACTGCGGAGATGCCGGCCTGGGTATCGGCCTGGGTGTTGAACATCCGCGCCGATCCAAGCGTGACGCTGCGCATGCGCGGTGGGACGTTCGCGGGTCACGCGCGCGAACTCGACGACGGCGAGCAGTTGCGGCGAGCCAGAGAGCTCTACTGCGCCACGGTTCACCCATTTGACTACATGGAGTGCACGTTCCATCGCGGGCCATGGCCGACTCGCGAGAAGATCGAAGAGCTGCACCGCGCCTGGTTCGACACGGGCATACCGCTCGTGATCGAGTTGACGGACTAGGGCAGGCGACGAGACGGTAGCGTAAACGGCAAGCCACGCGCGATCGGGCCGGCCCTCACGTCGCCGGCCACACGCGATCCGCGCGGCCCTCACGTCGCTGGCCACAAGCGATCGGGCCGGCCCTCACGTCGCCGGCCACACGCGTTCCGCGCGGCCCTCACGTCGCTGGCCACAAGCGATCGGGCCGGCCCTCACGTCGCCGGCCACACGCGTTCCGCGCGGCCCTCACGTCGCTGGCCACAAGCGATCGGGCCGGCCCTCACGTCGCCGGCCACGCGCGATCGGCCCAGCCCTCAGGCTGCCAGCAACACGCGATCGCGCCCGGCCGACTTGGCGCTGTAGAGCGCCTCGTCCACGCGTGTCATCAGCGTCTCGGAGGTTTCGCCCGGCTCGCCGAGCACCATTCCCGCCGAGCACGTTTGCGCATAGGGCACTCTGCTGCGCAGGCGATCGACGACCGTCACCGCATCGCTGGGCGAGCAGTTGGGCAGCAGCAGCGCAAACTCCTCGCCGCCGATGCGTGCGAGGAAATCGCCGCTGCGCAGCTCCTCGCGCCAGGCGGATGCCGCCTCCTTGAGCAGACGGTCGCCGGCTGGGTGCCCGCGAGTGTCGTTGAACGCCTTGAAGTGATCGAGGTCGAGCATCGCCAGCGCAAACTGCTCGCCCTCCAGCAGGACGCGCTGGAGATTGGTCTCCCACGCCCGGCGGTTGGGCAGCCCGGTCAGCGAGTCGGTGCTGGCCATGTCGGTCAGCTGGGAGAGCAGATCGGCGCGCTTGATCGCCGCCGCCACCTCGTGTGCGAGCAGCGCGATCAGAGTCGCACGGGTGCCGCCGGCTCGAATTTTCTGGGTCCAGCCGACGACGAGCACGCCGACGGGCTCCGTGCCTCTGAACACGGGCTCGAACAGCATCGAGGCGGGCTGGCCGGCGGATTGCCAGATCGTGCGGTCGAAGTTGGCGGGCGCGCTGCCTTCGTTCCACAGGAACGAGCGTCGAGAGACAAAGGCCTGGCCGGCCGCGGAGCCCGTGCCTGGAGCGATCTCCACGGGAGCCAGCTCGATGCCCGCCATCGCGGTCGTGCGCAGCATTCCGGAGCTGCCGGCGGGCTCGTACAGGAGGGCAAAGCTGGCCTTGCCGATCGCGCGCGCGGCCTCGCACACCTCCGAGCGGGCATCGGGGCTGCTCGACATGCCCCGCATCGCGGCCGCGACCTGCTCCAGTGCGTGCTCGCGATGCTCGGCTTCGCTTGCCTGGAAGCGCACCTCCGACACCAGCCACTGGGTGGTGAAGCCGATGATCGCGCTGACCGCCAGGAACAGCACGCCGGCGCGGTACTGACTGGTCGGGTATGCGGGGCCTCCGACGAACAGCAGCGGCGCGAGGAAGAACGCGGCCACGCCGGCGGTGACGACGCACAGCTGACGGCGGTCCCCGTACAGCGCCGTCCAGAATACCGGCAGCAGCGCGACCACGGTGACGCCCGAGTTCGATCCGCCGGCCGACCCCCGCAGCAGCGTTACCGCCGCGAGGAAGATCAGCGAAGGAGGGATCTCTCGGACCTGTGGCGAGGAGCGGGGCCAGCTGACGATCCTGACCAGGCCGGCCAGGACTCCCAGGCCGATCGCGGCGGCGTACTCGACCCAGTCGACTTTGCTCGCCACGACCGCCACGATGGCGGCCAGCGAGGCGGCCGCCGCAAACGGAGCCAGGTTACGCGCAACGCGTTCGCTGCCGGCAGTGTGCCCGCCCACTGTCTGTCGATCCCTCATACTCAGGGTATTCGGCAAGTCCTGGACGCCGCTTGACCGGTGCAGGCGCCCACACCGCGCTAAAACTCCGAAGAGCCGGTGCCGATGAACGGCAGTGCGTCCTTGCCGGCGCGCCACGATGCCATCGATGTCAACAGACCATGGGAGCTACGCGAGCGGAATCGCTTGCCTGCTCAGGCCCGCGTTCGCGCTGGGTGTGCTCGCGGGCATCGTCGTCTGCGCGCCGCTCGCGCTCGCGCTGGGCACCCACCGCCACAGCACCGCCCATGTCTCGGTCATCGGCGGCGCGCCGGCGCAGCCCGGCGCGTTTCCCTCGCTTGCCTATATCGTCGATTTCCAGGGCAAGATCGCCTATCAGTGCACCGGTACGGTGATCGCCCCGAGCCTGGTTCTCACAGCCGGGCATTGCGCGGAGAACATGCAAACCGGCGCCACCTACAGCCCCTCCGGCTACCGGGTGGTGATCGGGGCCGTCGAACCGCTCCTGCCCAACCTGCCCGTCTCGACGGTGATCGGGGTGATCGTCAATCCGCGGATCTCGCGCCGGTTCGACGACGGCGACGCGGCGCTCCTGGTGCTCTCGACCCCGACCGCGGCGCCGCCCATCGCGCTTGCGAGCGCCGCCACAGCGAGGCGTCTTGCCGCTCCGGGCGCGGCCGCGACGATGGTCGGCTGGGGAAGGACCTCCTACGAACAGTTGACGCTCACCGAACACCTGGAGTCGGCGGCGACGGCCGTGCAGGCCGGCAAGTGGTGCAATCGCAACGCCCCGCGCTTCTTCGCGCGCAGCGAGATCTGCACGATCTCTCCGCCGAGCTACACGACCGGCGTGTGCGAGGGCGACAGCGGTGGGCCGCTGCTCGTGAGCGGACCCGGCGGCGAGCCGATCGAGATCGGTGTTGCCGACCACGTGTACGACAGGTGCTCCACGCGCCACCCATCGGTGTATGCGAGCGTGAGCTCGCTCTCCTCCTGGATAAGCAGCTGGGTGCTGGCCTACGGTCGCACCCCGCCGCCCTATTCGCCTCCGACGACCCTCCCGCCGGGCACCTCGCCTCAGCCGGCACCATCCTGATGAGCCCGAAGAGGAGGTCGGGCTCGGCGCGACCGCCGGGCACCTCGCCTCAGCCGGCGCCATCCTGAGGGCGCCTTCCGCCGTGGCGCTCGGATGCATCGCGCCTCCCTGACGCGGGGCGGGTGACGGACGCCATCGAAGGGGCTCGCCGCGCGGGCGCCAGCACAACGGGCAGACTGCAGGGGTGAGCCAAGTGTCCGCGCCGTCTCGATCCTCGCCATCTTCTCCGGAGCTGCCCCGCCGCCGCCGCCGGCTCGTGCTGGCGATCTGCTGCATGAGCCTGCTGATCGTCGGGCTGGACAACACGATCGTCAACGTCGCGCTGCCCTCGATCGGGCGCGAACTGCACGCATCGGTGTCGGAGCTGCAGTGGACGGTCGATGCCTACACGCTGGTGCTCGCCAGCCTGCTGATGCTCAGCGGCTCGATGGGCGACAGGCTCGGACGCCGTCGCGTGTTCGAGACGGGACTGGCGCTGTTCACGCTCGGCTCGCTGCTGTGCAGCGCCGCCCCGGGCCTGGGGTGGCTGATCGCGTTCCGGATGCTGCAGGCCGTCGGCGGGTCGATGCTGAACCCGGTCGCGATGTCGATCATTCGCAACGTGTTCACCGATGCGCGCGAGCGGGCGCAGGCGATCGGCATGTGGGGCGCCACGGTCGGCATCAGCCTCGCCCTCGGGCCCGTGCTCGGCGGCGCGCTCGTGCAGGGCATCGACTGGCGTGCGATCTTCTGGATCAACATCCCCGTCGGCCTGCTCGCGCTCGTGCTGACGATGCGCTTCGTGCCGGAGTCCCGCGCGCCGCGCCCGCGCCGGCTGGACCCCGTCGGCCAGCTGCTTGTCGTGGTGCTGTTCGCTTCGCTGACCTACGCGATCATCGAGGCGCCCTCCGCGGGATGGCTCTCCGCCCAGACGCTCGGCCTGTTCGCTCTAGCCCTCGCGACCGTCTGTGCGCTGGTGCCCTACGAGTCTCGTCGCGACGAACCGCTGATCGACCCCCGCTTCTTCCGCAGCGTGCCCTTCTCGAGCGCCAGCGCGATCGCCGTCTTTACGTTTGCCGCCCTCGGTGCGTTTCTCTTTCTCAATACGCTGTACCTGCAGGAGGTTCGCCACCTCTCCGCGCTGACCGCCGGCCTGTACACGCTGCCGATCGCGGCGATGACGCTGTTCTTCGCGCCGCTTTCGGGTCGCATCGTCGGCCATCGCGGGCCGCGCATCGCGCTGCTCGTCGGCGGGCTCGGGATCGGGCTGGGCGGACTGCTGTTGACGGGGGTGGACGCGAGCACGCCGCTCGGTCTGCTGCTGCCCGCCTACTTCGTGTTCGGCATCGGCTTCGGCATGGTCAACCCGCCGATCACGAACACCGCCGTGCAGGGCATGCCCGAGGCGCAGGCGGGGGTGGCCGCGGCCGTGGCCTCCACTTCGCGGCAGCTCGGCCAGACGCTGGGTGTGGCGGTGGCGGGCGCGATCGCGGCGGCGGGCGCGGCGAGCATCGGCCCGGGCTTCGTGGACGCGAGCCACACCGTGTGGTGGCTTCTGAGCGGTTGCGGAGCGGCGATCGTGCTGCTCGGGCTGCTGAGCACGACCGCTCGCGCCGAGCGGAGCGCGAAGCGCGCGCTCAGCTCTCAGACTCATCCCCCTCGTACAGCGACTCGCACGCAAGCTCCTGCGCTCTCGCCCCCCAAAGCTTGATCTCCAGCAGGTCGTGGCGATAGTCGTCGGGGGCGATCAGCGTGAAGCGCTGCTCGACCAGTTCGCACTGATCGACGGTCGCGCGTCCCAGCTCGGCGGTCACGACCCGTCCCGCGCCCACGAGCGGCCGTCCCCACACGAGCGTCATCGCCGCGACGGCTCCGTCGATCCCGTGCCAGGAGCCGATCACCTCGTCGCACACGTCGAGCTTCCACTCGGGGTTGCGCTCGGCGGTCTCTTCGGTGTAGTCGCCGCTCGCCGAGAGCTCCGCCGGCTCGCCCTCCTCGCCGAGCGCCACGAAGCGCACGTACCCGTACAGCTCAAAGCCGGTCGAGGTGATCGACGTCGCGGGCACATAGCGGCGACCGTGCCAGCTGCGGTCCGGATACCAGACGATCTCACCCGGCTCGCCGAGATCCTCGCCGTCGCTGTCAAGCGCCCTCCACACCGCCCGCAGCTCTTCCTCCAAGCGCTCGGCCCAGCGTCCGTAGGGCAGGCCTTCCTGGGGGGGCTCTGCGGCAAAGCAGGGCACGGGGCGTTCGACGGGCGGCACGCGCGCAGCCTACCGTCACGCCGCCCGCAACACCGCCGCCGCGTGCTCGGGCGCGACGATGTTGAGGTTCACGCCCGTGGACAGCTCGAGGCCCGCGAGATACGTCAGCCTTGGCGCGATGTCGATCCGCCAGCAGAACCGCTCGGCGCCGCGCGGCGCCGAGCGCACCCACATGTTCAGCGGCGGGCTCGAGCCGAAGTGGCGCGCCAGGCGCCGCAGCCCGTCGTGCAGCAGCTCGGCGCCGAGCGGCCCGTCGTCCTCGAAGCGCATCCGTCCCGCGCGCGGCGCCAGCATCAGCTGGAAGGGCACGCGCGAGCCGTACGGCGCGAGCAGCACCGCCTGCTCGTCGATCGCCACGATCCGCTCGCCGCGGCGCACCTCTTCGGCGAGCAGGTCCTCGAGCAGGCTGCGGCCCATCGTGCGCGTCGCATACGCGCCGTAGCGCTCGCGCTCGCGCGCGACCTCGCCCGGCACGAAATCGAGCGCGTACAGCTGCGCGTGGGTGTGCTGCAGCGACGCGCCCGCCTCGCGGCGCTCGTTGACGATCAGCTGCACGTAGGCGCTGCCCGCGTGCGCGCGCATGCGCTCGCGCCATGCCTGCATCGCGCCGAGGACGCGCTGCACCGGCAGCTCGGCCAGCGAGGCGACGGGCTCCGGCGCGTTGACGATCACCTCGTGCGCGCCGCGCGCCGGCGCGGCGCAGAACAGGTCCGGCTGGGCGTCGGCGGCGGGCTCGCAGCCGTCGGGGGCGAGCGCCGGGTAGAGGTTCGGCACGACCCGCACGGTCCATCCCGGCGAGTTGGGCTCGCCGCCCCCCGGGCGCACCGCGTACAGCTCCGGCGGCGTGCGCTGCTCGTGGCCCTCGGCGAACGGGTCGCGCTCGACGTCGATCGGTTCGGCCGCCGGGCAGCGCGGCTCGCCGCCCGGTCGCGCGGAGCGCTCGCCCGCGACGATCGTCCTGTGTCCGCTCAGCGGGTCGACCCTGATCTCAGGCATGTGGCGCACACGGTAGGAGGTATTGGCCGGGCGGGCGCGACTCCTCCCAGCGCTGTCGGTCAGGCATCCAGCGCGTAGCGTTCGACGACGCGGCGCAACTTCCCCGCGCTGGGGAACTGGCCCTGCCAGACGAACGAGCGGCCGTCGCGGGCGATGAACACGGTCGCCGGCGTCGAGGGGGAGTCGGTCAGCTGCTCGCCGAGTTCGCCGCTCTGGTCGTAGTAGCTCGGGTAGCTCACCGGGAAGGACTTCAGGAACGCCGCCGCGTCGGAGCGGCTGACCTCCCCCGAGTCGATGCCGATGAACGCCACGCGCCGCCCGAGTTCGGCGGCCACCTGCTGGAAGGCGCCGAACTCGGCTCGGCACGGCCCGCACCACGATGCCCACTTGTTGATCACGACCGGGTATCCCGCAAGCGCGGCGAGCCGAGCGTGCAGGGCGCGCGCGCCGCCCCCCAGCAGCTCGTTAGCCTGGGCGTGCAACGCGCGCAGCGGCGGCGGCGAGCCCGCCAGCAGCGCGCCGACCCGCGCGGCGCTGAGCCGCGCGCCGCTCGAGCCGCCGGGCAGCCGCGCGATGCCGACGGCGAGGATCGCCGCGAGGGCGAGGCAGGCGAGCGTCGCGTGGGCGCGGCGGGAGGTCATGGTGGAAGGGTGCCAGATGGCGAGCCCTTCGAGTTCGTCGGGAGGGCGTCGGATGGCGGCCCTTCAATTCCCCTGGGTTGTGCTGTATCCTCACAGGACAAGGGAACGGGGGCCTCAGGGCTCCCCTGTACCGCCTGAAGTCTCGCCGGCAAGCGCGCCGGTACCGCGAGTCGCGCGGAACCCTGATTTTCGCGACGGCTCGATCTCGAAGCCCAGAGCCTCTATGGCCGAGTCCACCGCAGTGGCCCCCGCGGCCACGTCCATTCCGAGTTCCGCCGAAATCACTCGCGCGGAGAAGCTTGTGCGCGAGCGCTTCCTGCACGACGGCGAGGACGCGACCGTCGCGCTCGCAGCCGGATCGCCCCGCCGCCGCGCGCTCGACCAAGCCCTGGCCGAGCTGAAAGAGGGCGCCAAGCACCCCTCCACTGCCTGGCGGCGCGAGTTCTCGCTGCTGCTCGGCCTCGAACGGGTGCTCTCCGAGGACGAGCCGAAGCTGGCCGACGGCACCGTGCTCTCGGCCCACCAGGTGGATGCGCTGTCGGGCACGCTCACGGCGCTGCTCGCCGAGGCGCAGCGCACGGCCGCAAACGGCAATAGCCGCGCGGCGGCCGCGGCCTCGCCCGAGCTGCTCGCCTCGGCCGCGATTCTAGGCCCCGACGGCGACGCTCTCGGCGACGCGGCGCGGGACGGTGGTCGCTCCGCCGACAAGCAGGCGGGCAAGTCCTCCGGGGCGCGTGATGGCGCGGCAAGCGCCCGCGGCGCACGTGGCGAGCAGGACGAGGACGAGGACGACGTCGATGAGGACGATCTGGACGACGTGGAGGACGAGGACGACGAGGAGCTCGGTCCCGTGGAGCGCGCGGCCCCTGAGGACGAGGAGGACGACGACGACTTCGAGGAGGAGCCGGAGGAGGTCGAGCCCGAGGGCGAGGCCGAGCAGGATCTGGAGGAGGAGTCCGAGGAGGAGCCGCGCGACTGGGTGGAGGAGGACGAGGAGGACGTCTCCGAGCAGCCCGAGGACCCCAACGCCGCCAAGCGCTTCTGGTTCGAGCACGCCACCGGCGCGGGCAAGACGGTGGCCGCGCTCGGCTTCGTCGAGGCCTCGCAGACCGGCGGCATCCTGATCCTCACCCACCGTCGCAACCTCGTCGACCAGTTCCACGGCGAGCTGCGCCAGCGCGGCTATCAGAAGCGCATCTCGCGCCCGCTGTATGTCGGCGAGGACTCGCCGAAGGGGCCCGTGACGGTGGAGACCTATCAGTGGTTCGTGCGCAACGCCGGGCGCATCTCGAGCGCCTACACGATCGTGATCTGCGACGAGGCCCATACCGCGCTCGGCGAGAAGACCAGCGGCGCGATCCGCGCGTGGACGGGGCCGATCTTCATCGGCATGACCGCCACGGGTGCGCTGATCGCGCGCCACGTCACCGACCTGTTCCCCACGCAGACCTCGCGCTTCGATCTGGCCCAGGCGGCGCGCCGCGGGGTGATCGCGCCGCTGCGCTGCGTGCGCATCTCTCCGGGCGTGGGTGTGCGCACGATTGCCAACGTGCCCCTGCGCCGCGGCGAGGTGGACACCGAGTTCGACCAGGAGGAGCTGGCCGAGCTGCTCGACCAGCAGCCCTTCAACATCGCCGCCGCCAACCTCTACAAGACGCGCTTCAACGGCGTTCCCGGCGTGGTGTATGCGGCCGGGGTCAAACACGCCTACAACCTCGCCGAGGCGTTCAAGGCCGAAGGCATCAAGGCCGTCGGCGTCTCCGGCGAGACGCCCAAGCGCGAGCTGGCCAACATCCTCGCGCGCTACGAGCGCGGCGACATCGACGTGCTGATCAACGCGCAGCTGCTCGCCGAGGGCTGGAACAGCCCGCGCGCCACCGTCTGCGTGCACCTCGCGCCGACGGCCTCCAAGCGCATCTACCAGCAGCGCGTCGGCCGCGTCACGCGCCGCCATCCCGGCAAGGAGGCGGGCTTGGTGGTGGACTTCGTGCACCCCGCCACCAAGAACGACGATCCCGTCGTGACGCTGCACTCGCTGCTCGACCGCGACGTCTACCGGGGCGGGGCGATCGTGGTCGGCCCGGTCAGGCGCGGGCGCGGGCGGCGCATGCGCGTGGAGCGTCGCGTGCTGCCCGTGTGCGCGGAGGAGGAGCGGCGCTTCGAGGTGTTCGAGCGCGAGCTGTGGCGGATCGCGGTGGAGCACCTCGACTATGGCGAGCAGCACGTGTGGGCCGCCCTGGCCGGCGCTCGCGTGACCGCCAACGGTTGGCGCAGGGCTCGCGCGATGCTGCACTTCGATCGCACCGGCGAGCTGAAGGCGCGCTTTCTGATCACCACCGTGCAGCGCAACAAGAACTCGCAACTGCGCCTGAAGGCGCTGACGGAGATCGCCGCGCTGCGCGACCCTGATGCGTTCGACACCGCGATCGAGATCGCGGGCAGCTGGCCGCGCGAGGAGCGTCGCGAGGCCGCCAAGATCATGCTGCGCGCGCTGGTCGAGCGGCGCATCGGCCGCCGCGACCAGGCCAACGCTTGGATCTGGCGCCTCGCCGAGTACACGCGCGACGTGCACGAGGAGTATGCGGTGCAGCGCTGGCCGGAGACCAAGCGCCTGCTCGGGCTGCTCGTCAACTCCGCCGGCGGCGCCCACGCGCGCAACGCGCGCCGGCTCGTGCATGCCTCGCGCAAGCAGGACCGCAGGCTCGCCGCCGCGCTGCTGGCGGCCGCGCTCGCGCACACGCCCGAGGCCGAGGAGGTGCTGCGCGGCGCGCGCACGCGGATGGCGCGCAAGCCCCCGGCGCTCGCGCGCGAGCTGCTGCGCAACTTCCCCAAGCGCCGCGCGCGCGGCGCGCGGCGGCGGCGCAACAATCGCCGCCCCGTCAAGCAGTCAAGCCCGGCCGAGGTGAACCTCCCCGGCGTCGAGAGCCTCGACGGCGCCGCTTCCGAGTCTCACGAGCAGGCGACCCGCATCGTCGATTCCGTGCGCGCGTCCCTCTCCCCCGGCCCAGACGACGGCGCGGCCAAGTAGCGCGTCGCGCTCGCGCCACGCCGCAAGCACGCTCTGCGCCGGCTCGGCCAGGCGGCGCTCCAGCGCCCCGAGCAGATGCTGCAGTGTCGGCTCGATCGCGCTCGGCGGCAGCCCGAGGCTGGCGGCGCTATCGCGCAGCTCGGCCGGCAGATCCTCCGGGCGCACCGCCACGTTGACGCCGATCCCGAGCACCGCCCAGCCCTCCTGCGGGCGCCCCTCCACGAGGATGCCGGCGAGCTTGGCGAGCGCCGGCGCCGGCTCCTCGGAGACGGCTTCCGCGGAGCGCTGCGCCCCGCCGGCGAGCGCCGGTGGCGCTCCGCACGACGCGGGTGGGCCGGCGAGAACGTCGTTTGGCCACTTCACCCGAGCGCGCTCGCCGGTGGGCCTCATGGCGTCGACCGCGTCGCACACGGCGACCCCCGCGATCAGCGACAGCAGCGGTGGCGGGCGGCGCAGCACCAGCGAGCACAGTAGCGCGCTCCCCGCCGGCGCCACCCAGCCGCGTCCCTGACGCCCGCGCCCGGCGGTCTGCTCGGCGGCGGTGACCAGCGTGCCGCTCGGCGCTCCCGCCGCCGCCAGCTCGCGTGCCCGCTCGTTCGTGGAGTCCGTGCATCGCAGGTGCACGCGTGGATGACCCAGGCCGCCGCCCCCCGCCGCGCCGGCGCCGCTCGCCCATCCCGTGCTCACCGCGTGTGCGGCGCGGTCGCGGCGGCATCGACCAGCAGCGTGTCCACGAGCCCGTCGATGTCGTGGCGAGCGGCCTGCAGGTGCGGCTCGATCCCGTGCTCGCGCAGGGTTGCGCTCGTGAGCGGGCCGATCGAGACGATCCGCGTGTGCGCGGAGAGGAGCGCGCCCGGCGAGGCTGGCTTGCCCGGCCGATCGGACGCCGCGCCGCGCTCGCGTGCGTCGAGCGCGAGACGCAGCCCCTCGAAGAAGTGGCTCACCGCCGAGGAGGATGCGAACGTCACGTAGTCCGCCGTGCGTGCCGCCTCCACCACGCGCGGCGGCAGCGGCTCGGGCAGCGTCTCATACAGCGCGACCACGTCCACCTGCGCACCGCTCGCGCGCAGCCCGGCGGGAAGCACGTCTGGCGCGTCGCGCGCGCGCGGGATCAGCACACGGCGGGCGGGCGCTCCCGCGAGCGCCTCGAGCAGCGACTCCGCGTGGGCGCGGCGCGGCACGATGTCGGCGATCACGCCGTGCTTGGCCAGCGCCCGCGCGGTTGCCGGCCCGATCGCCGCGATTCGCGCGTGGGAGAGGGAGCGTGCGTCGCCGGGTGGGTGCACGCCGTCGCTGAGCCGGGCGAAGAGGTGCTCGACGGCGCTCGGGCTCGCCACGCAAACCAGGTCATACGGCGTGGGGTCGAGCGGCGGCCCCTCAAGCGCGCGCGTGCGGATCGCGGGGGCCTGCACTACGCTCGCCCCCAGCTCGCTCAGGCGCCGCGCCAGCTCGCTGGCCTGGGCGCGCGCGCGTGTGACGGTCACGCTGTGTCCCGCGAGCGGCTGCGAGGGCAGCCAATCGAGCTGCTCCGCAAGCCCCGCGACCGCGCCGACGACCGCGACTGCGGGCGCCCGCACACGCTCGCTGCCGGCCACCTCGGCGATCGTCTCGAGCGTGGCGCCGACGGTGCGCTGGTCGGGCAGCGTGCCGCGTTCGACGATCGCCACCGCCTCCGTGCCCGGTCGCCCGGCGGCGATCAGCCGCTCGGCGATGTGGGGCAGCTGGCGCACGCCCATGTAGAACACGAGCGTTCCCGGGAATGCCGCGAGGCCCTCCCAGTCGAGCTCGGCAAGCGACTCCTGCGGCTCCCCCGTCTCCTGCGACGGGGCTGTGCTCGCGCCCGTCTCCCCGCCGGAGGACTGGGCTGCGCCTGCGCGCGTGTGCTGCCGGGTGTGTCCGGTGACGAGCGCCACGCCGCTCGACAGGGCTCGGTGTGTCACGGGAATGCCCGCATACGCCGCCGCCGCCACGCCCGCCGTGATTCCGGGGACGACCCGCAGCTCGATGCCGGCCTCGCGCAGCGCGAGCGCCTCCTCGCCGCCGCGGCCGAACACGAACGGGTCGCCGCCCTTCAGGCGCACCACCTCGCGCCCGGCGCGGGCGCGCTCGATCATCAGCGCCTGCGTGCGCTCCTGGGGCACCGACTCCCCGCCGCCCTGCTTGCCGACGTACAGCAGCTCCGCGTCCGCGCGCGCCCCGTCGAGCGCCGCCGCTGGAATCAGGCGGTCGTAGAGGATCGTGTCGGCGCGCGCGATCGCCTCCAGCGCCCGCGCGCTCAGCAGGCCGGGGTCGCCCGGCCCGGCGCCGACGAGCCACACGCGGCCCGCTCGCTCAGTCTTGCTCAACGGCCATTTCCTCGGCGCGCCGCAGCAGCTCGCTCGCGCCGACGGCCTGCAGCCGCTCGGCCAGGCACCGGCCCAGCTCCTCGGGTTGGGCGGAGTCTCCCGAGAGCTCGTCGGCCAGCCACTGCGACCCGTCGGGCAGCCCGATCCACGCGTGCATGTTCAGGCGGCTGCCGCCGGGCACGGGGGCGGCGTGCGCGCCGAGCGGCGTGTTGCAGGTGGCTTCGAGCGCTCGCGCCACCGCGCGCTCCGCCTTCAGGCAGACCGTGGCGTTGGCGTTGAGGATCTTCTCGACGCTTGCCCGCGCGGCCTCGTCGTCCGCGCGCGCCTGCAGCGCCAGCAGCCCCTGGCCTGGGGCGGGCACGAAGCTCTTGAGGTCCAGCTCGCGGCCGATGTCGACTGCGCGGCCGAGCCGGCTCAGCCCGGCGCTGGCGAGCACGATCGCGTGCAGCGAGCGGGGGTCGCGGCGGCTGCCTTCGCCGGTTTGGGCGACCTCCTCGGCGAGTTTGCGCAGGCGCGTGTCCACGTTGCCGCGCAGGCTCACGATGTTGAAGTCCGGGCGTGCGGCGCGCAGCTGGGCGCCGCGCCGCACGCTGCTCGTGCCGATGTTCGCGCCGAGGGGCAGTTCCTGGAGCGTGCGCGCGCCGACGAGCGCGTCCGCCGGGCTCGCGCGCCGCGGCGCGCCGAGCAGCTCCAGCCCGTCGGAGAAGTCGCCGGGTACGTCCTTGGCCGAATGCAGCGCCAGATCGATGCCGCCCTCCAGCAGCGCCTGCTCCAGCTCGGCCACCCAGCGCGACTTGTCCTCCAGCTCGGCCGCCGCGCTGGCGGCGGGTCGGTCCTTCGCCGCGGTCGCCGCTCGTTCGCCGCGCGTGCGCACGATCACGATCCGCGGCTCGGCGACGTCCGGGTGCGCTTTGGCGAGCATTCGCGCCAGCAGTCGCGCCTGGGCGACCGCAAGCAGGCTGCCGCGCGTCCCGATTCGCATCGCCCGACGCTCCCCGCTCCCCTAGGAGCCCCTGCGCACCCTGCGGGGCGCGCCCTGTGGGGCGCGGGCGGGGGCGCTCTCGATCGACCGCACCTCGGCCAGCTCCGCCTCGGCGCCCTCGCCCTCCGGCTCGCGCTGCGCCGAGCGCGGCTCGCCGCCGGCCCGTCCCTGCGGGGTATCGAGTGCGAACAGCTCGCGCACGACCTCCAGGCTCGCGTGACCCCGTTCCTCGGAGAGGCTGCGCAGGCGGATCGTGGGCTCGTGCAGCAGCCGGCTCATGGTGGCGCGCGCAATCGCGTCCACGCGCATCAGGTCGCGCTCGCTCGCCGTCTCCCAGCGGCTCGCGTTCTCCGCGAGCACCTGCTCGACGATGCGGTTGCCGTGTTCGCGCAGCGCGGCGACCGTCGGCAGCGTCTCGGCCTGGCCGAGCCAGCGCGCGAAGCGGCGGATCTCGTCGTCGACGATTTCCTGTGCCTGCGGCAGCACCTCGGCGCGCGCGCCGAGGTTGCGCTTGACGACGGCCTGCAGGTCGTCGATGTCGTACAGCGTGACGTTGTCGATATCTCCGCAGCGCGAGTCGATGTCGCGCGGCACGGCGATGTCGATCAGCAGCAGCGGCCGCCCCGCGCCCAGAGGGGTGCGGGCGCGCTGGGCCATCACCAGCTCGAGCTCCTCGCTGCCGACGATCGGGTGCGGCGAGCTGGTGGAGGACACGACGATGTCGGCCTTCAGCAGCTGGTCGGGCAGGCCGTCGAGGCCGACCACCGAGCCGCCGAAGCGCCGCGCCAGGCTGAGTGCGCGGTCGGCGCGGCGGTTGGCGACGAAGATCGTGCCGACTCCCTGCTCGGACAGCGCGCGCGCGGTCAGCTCGCTCGTTTCGCCCGCGCCGAGGATCACCACGTAGCGGTTCGCCAGCCCGCCGAGCACGTCCTGGGCGAGGTCGACCGCGACCGACGGCACGCTCACGCGACTGGCGCCGATGCCCGTCTCCGAGCGCACGCGCTTGCCGGTGGTGAGCGCGGCGGCGAACAGGCGGTTGGACAGCGGGCCGGTCGTGCCGGCGCTCATCGCCGCCTCGAACGCGCGCTTTACCTGCCCCTGGATCTCGGCCTCGCCGACGACCATTGACTCCAGGCCCGCCGTGACGCGGTACAGCTGGCGCGCCGCGTCGCAGTTGCGCGGCGAGTAGATCGCGCCCGCCAGCTCGGTCGGGCGGACCTGCGCGCGCCGGGCGAGCATCCCCAGCACGTCGGCCTCGGCCCGCACGGGGTCGCCGACCACGAGATACAGCTCGGTGCGGTTGCAGGTCGAGATCACGACCGCCTCGTGGGCCTCGGGCGTGCCTACGATCTGCCGTGCAAGCTCCACGCTCTGGGACTCGGTGAAGGCCAGCCGCTCGCGCAGCGCGACCGGCGCCGTCTTGTGGGAGATGCCGAGCGCGAGCAGCTCGCGCGCCTGCTTGCCCCCCGCGATGGGGGGGCCGCCGCGATCGGGTATGCCCTTCGGCTCGCTCATACCGTCTCGCGCTCCCGATTGCGCTCCTCGGCGCTGAGCTCGCGCACCTTGCGCTCCACGCGGCCGAGGCGCACCGCCATGATCGCCACATAGATCAGCACGATCGCGAAGAACACGATGTAGGCGGCGGCGACATACCCGTCGTTTGAGTGTTCGGGCAGTGTTGGCGCACCCTGAAGGGCATAAACGAGCAGCGTCACGATTGGTACCCGAGGATTCGACTGCGCGCTTTGAGCAGGATGCGCGTGCGCTTGGCGGCCAGCTCGTAGGAGCACAGGGTCGCGAACAGCAGCGTCATCGCGGCCAGCGAGAGCAGGAACGTGAGCGCCATCGGCGCGGGCAGGTTGGAGGAGCTGCCGAGCACGCGCGGGTGCAGATAGGAGGCCGAGAGGCGCACGGCGAGGAAGTTCATCGGCACGAACGCGCCCGCGACGATCGCGAACACCGACGCGTAGCGCGCCTGGCGCTCGGGGTCCTCGATCGCGAAGCGCAGCGGCTGGTAGGTGGCGTACAGCAGCATGACGATCAGAAACGACACGAGCGTGGGCTCGCTCCACACCCACCAGTGCCCCCACGAGCCGCGCGCCCAGATCGATCCGGTGAGCAGCACGCCGATGCCGAAGATCAGGCTCATGTGGATGACGACGTAGGAGCGCAGGTCCCACTTCGCGTCGCGCGTGCGCAGGTGCGCGATCGCCAGCAGCCCGCCGAGCACGAACCCGCACAGCGAGACGATCGCCAGCGGCACGTGCAGGTAGAAGATCTTCTGCAGAAACCCTTCTTCGGCTTCGATCGGCGCGTAGAAGAACACGAAACTGAGCGACACGCAGAACGCGAGCACGGTGGCGATCGAGAGGGCGCGAAGTGAGGGGCTGCGCACTGCTGCTAGTCCTCCAGGAGGAAGTCGAACACGGCAAAGGCGACGAGGCCGAACACAAGATCATAGAGCGCGAGCGTGCCAAGCCAGCGCAGTGGCATGCCGGCGGGGTGCGAGAGCGCCAGCAGGGGCGAGCTGGCGCGCGCGCAGCCGATCACGATCGGCACGAGCAGGGGCAGCGCCAGCAGCGCTCCGAGCAGGTCGCGCGCGCGTGTGCGCACCGCCAGCGCGGCCACGAGCGTGCCGATCGCCGCGACGCCGAGGTCGCCGAGGGCGAGCGGCGCCAGCAGGCCCGGCAGCGCCTGGCCGAGCGGCGGGCCGAGCAGCAGCAGCGCGAAGGCGGGCACCGCCACCAGCTCCAGCACGAGCAGGTAGGCGAGCAGCGAGAGCGCCTTGGCCGCCAGCAGCGCGGTGCGGTCGACCGGCGCGAGCAGGAACCCGTCGAAGCCGCCCTCCTCGGCGTCGGCGACGAACAGGCGGTTGACGCCGAGCATCGCCGCGAGCAGCAGCGTCACCCACAGGATGCCCGCCGCCTCCTGCCCGCTGACGGTGTTTTGCTGCAGCGCGAAGTGGA
The DNA here is from genome assembly GCA_963831995.1 of uncultured Solirubrobacterales bacterium. GTDB lineage: Bacteria > Actinomycetota > Thermoleophilia > Solirubrobacterales > Solirubrobacteraceae > Palsa-744. The sequence goes on from CAWHSI010000005.1 coordinate 1,072,428, forward strand.
ACACCACGAACGTCGTGACGGCGAACAGCGACATTCCGGGGACGGACTCCAGCGTGCGCAGCTCGACCAGCAGCTCCTTGCGCAGCAGGGCGAGTATCACTTTTGCCGTTCCGGCCGGCACATGTGCCGGCCGGCCAGGCCCCACATGTCGGGCCTGGGACATCGCCGCATGCGGCGATGTCGTCCCCGGTGCGCTCACCGGTACAACTCCGCGATCGCGTCGGTGCTCGCGCCGGCGGCGTCCGTCAGCAGCGACACGCGCCCGCCGCGCAGTCCGAGCACGACGTCCGCTTCGGCCAGCCCGCGGCCGGGATCGTGGCTGGAGACGACGCGCGTGCACCCGCACTCGGCGCCGATCAGCGGCTCCACCAGCTCGATCGCGGCCGGGTCGAGGTTGGCGTAGGGCTCGTCGAGCAGCAGCAGCTCGGGGCTGTGCAGCGTCGCGCGCGCGATCGCCACGCGCTGCACCATGCCGCGCGAGAGCGTGCGCACCGGCTCGTCCGCCCTGGCGCTCATCGAGACCGCGCTCAGCTGCTCCTCCACGCGCTCGGGGTCGACGTTGTGCAGGCGCGCGTGATAGCGCAGGTTCTCGCGTGCGCTCAGCTCCCGGTAGAGCAGGGGCTCGTGCCCCAGCAGCCCGATGCGCCCGCGTACGCGCCAGGCGTCCTGCGGCAGCGTCGCGCCCAGCACGAGCACCGTGCCGGAGTGCGGGCGCAGCAGCGTAGCCAGCACGCGCAGCAGCGTCGTCTTGCCGGCGCCGTTGGGTCCGAAGGCGACCAGTGTCTGTCCGACGGCGAGCGACAGCGATACGTCGGCGAGCGCGGCGCGTTCCCCGTAGTTGCGCGTCAGCCCGCCGAGCGCGAGCGCGGGTGTGCGGGTTGCACTCACCGGGCTACCGCGATCCCTCCGGTGGAGGGACTTTCAGCTGCTTGCAGATCTTGCGCGCCAATCCATACCCAAGCTCGCGATGACGTGGAATCGAGGCGCGCGGCGTGCCTTCCCGCGCCGCCCACCAGGAGTGCTCGGCGCCCTCACGATCGAGATGGCAGCCGTGCTTTTCCAGGTGCTGTTCGAGCTGGCGGCGCTTCACGCCGCGAAGCGGAGGTGCACCGGCTCGGTGTCGGCGTCTCCCGGTATCTCGCGCGGTCCTTCGCGGGCTTGATCTTCGACGTAGAAGCGCAGCCAATCGTTCAGGGCCGACAGGGCCATTTCTCGCGCCTCCTCACGTGTGCGCCCCTGGCTGAAGACCCCCGGCAGCTCGGGAATCGATACGACGATCCAGCCATCCTCGCCGGGCTCGTAGACGATCGTCAGATGCAGCGGATCGTTCATCGGCCAAGCTTAGCGTGCCGCTGCGGTTATCGAACCGCCGAGCGGGCGCGCTCTTGCTCGCTCTGGGCCTTCGCGATCAGCTCGCGCACGTCGGCCCCGCGTTGCTCGCGCAGCAGCTCGATCGGGTCGGGATCGCCGTTTACGATGCCCTCGAAGAACTGCTTGCGCTCCTGATAGGTGGGCAGTGTGCCCTTGGCCCAGCCGCGCACCTCGTTGAGCATGACCGCGAGTCGCGCATAGGGCTCTCCGAACTGCTCTGAGATCTCGCGCTTCATACGCTTGGCGAGCGCGGGCGAGGCGCCGGCGGTGGAGATCGCGATCGCCAGCGGCCCGGTGCGCACGATCGCCGGCAGGATGAAGTTGCACAGCGGCGGCACGTCCACCACGTTGACGAGCATCGCGCGCCGCTCGGCGTCGTCGTACACGGCGATGTTCACGTCGGTGTCGCTCGTGGCCGCGATGACCATGAACACCCCGTCCAAATCGCCCGGCCCGCCGTAGGCGCGCCGCTCCCAGCGGATCGATCCCTCCTGCGCGTAGCGCTGCAGCGCCGGCTCGGCCTCGGGTGCGATCAGCGTGACCTCGCCGTCGCAGGCGAGCAGCCCCTCGACCTTCTCCAGGCCGATCTCCCCCCCGCCGACGACCGCACAGCGCCTGCCACTCAGCTTCAGGCACGCGATGTAGAAGGGGGTGTCGAGCATGTCGCGCACGCAGCTCTGGTCGCAGATCCCCCTGCGCAGCTGGCAAACGCACTCCTTGCCTTGGTAGGCCTGGGCGGGCATGAGTACAGGTTAGGACCTGCGGCCAAGCGCGCGCAGCCCTACGCGCGCGAGCGCCACGCCGCCCTGACGCCAGGCCCGCTCGCGGTCGCCCTCGCGGGTGGAGCGCATGTGCGCCGCCGCGCTCGCCGCGCGCGCCGACAGCTCGTCGTATGGTCCCCACCACAGGCCGCGCACGCCCGAGGGGTCCCATGTGATCAGCTTTTCCTGTGCACACGCGCGCAGGCCGGCCTCTCCCAGCGTGCGGCCGAGGCCGCTGCCGGCGGCGGCGCCCCACGGGCCGCGCGAGACGGCCGGACTCGGCAGGTGGTCGTTGAGCCACACCATCCCCGCGTGCAGCTCGCGCGCGATCCGCAGCGCGCGGTAGCGGTCGGCGCTCCACACCGACGCGCCGAGCCCGTAGGCGCTGTCGTTGGCCAGCGCGATCGCCTCCGACACCGAGCCGACCGCCATCACGGCCAGCACCGGCCCGCCGATCGGCTCGCGCATCAGCCGCATCTCGTGCGTCACGCCGCTCAGCACGGCGGGGGCAAACAGCGGCCGCTCGCGCTCCCCGCCGCCCTGCTTCGCGCTTCCCGGCTCGCCGCCGGCGCTCGCATCGCCCGCGCCGCTCGAGCGCGATTCGAGCTCCTCGCCCAGGAGCCCGCCGCAGCGAAGCGTCGCGCCCTGCGCAACCGCCTCGTCGATCAGCTCCACGATGTGGCGCGCGCGGCGCTCGGAGCTCAGCGGTCCCAGCTGCGCGCGCGGATCCTCGCTCGGATCGCCGGGGCGCATCGCGCGCGCGGCCGCGGTCAGCCGTGCGGTCAGCCGCTCGGCGACCTCGGGCACGGCGTAGATCCGCTCGACCGCGCCGCGCGCCTGGCCGGCGCCCGCGCACCCGGCCCACAGCGCGCACGTCACCGCGCGCCCCACGTGCGCGTCCGCGAGCACCAGCATCGCGTCCTTGCCGCCCAGCTCGACCGTCACCTCCTTCTCGCGCGAGACGCACTCGCGCGCCACCGCGCGCCCGACCGCGGGCGAGCCGGTGAACAGCAGCTTGTCGATCGGCGAGCGCGCGAGCGCAAGCCCCGCGGGCGCGCCGCCGTGCACGATCCGCACGAGCCCCTCCGGCAGGCTTGCGCGCGCCAGCACCCGCGCCACCAGCTCGCCGCTCTCCCGCGCGCGCGGCGCCGGCTTGAACACGACCCCGTTGCCCGCCAGCAGCGCCCCCGCGATCTGTCCGAGCGGCTGCGCAAACGGCGCGCTGCCCGCGCCGATCACCCCGACGACGCCATACGGCTCATACGCGATCCGCGCCCGCTTGGTCAAAAACAGCGAGCGGTGCACGCCCACGCGGCGCCCGCCCAGCACCCGCGCGCCGTCCTGCGCGACCCACTTCAGCGCGTCGATCGCCGCCAGCAGCTCCAGCGCCGCTACCTCCGTGGCCGGGCGGCGCTGCTCGCGCGCGATCGTCTCGCGCAGCTCCTCCAGCTCGTCGACGATCGCCTGCGCCATGCGGCGCATGTAGCGCGCCCTGTCCTGTAGGCGCAGCAGCGCCCACAGCGGCTGCACCTTGGCGACCTGCGCCACGACCTCGCGAAGGTCGGTTTCGGTGGCGTCCACGCTCATTTGAATACTTCAAGTTTCCCGAGAGGGTGCCGAGGAGGATTGTCGAACCATGTACTTGGTGGCACACATTACGAGACTCGCGGGTTCGCGAGGAGGGGGCGTATCCATGGGGGGGAACACGCTGAAGGGTCCAGGCAGGCAGGTGCGTCGGGCGATCGCAGCCGCGACCGCGGGCTCGTTGGCCGTCGTGCTGACGCTCGGCGTCGCCGCGTGCGGCTCCTCCTCGACATCCTCGGGCGCGGGTACCGCCACGGTGCTGATGGGCACGCCGCCCGATTCGCTTGACCCGGGCCTCGGCGCGACCACGCAGTCCTATGAGGCCACCTGGATCGCATACACGGGCCTCGTCACCTATGCGCACGCCGAAGGCGAAGCGGGCACGAAGCTGATCCCCGGTCTCGCGCAGAGCCTGCCGAGCGTGACCAACGGCGGCAAGACCTACACGTTCACGCTGCGCAGGGGACTCGTCTACTCAAACGGCGCGCCGGTGCGGGCCTCGGACTTCGCCCACGCGGTCGAACGCGCGATCAAGCTCGGGTGGAACAGCAAGAGCTTTCTCACCGAAAACATCGTCGGCGCCGAAGCCTTCGACGCGGGCAGGGCGTCCTCGATATCCGGCATTCGCACAAACGACGCGACCGGCACGATCGCGATCGACCTGGTCGCGCCCTACGGCCCCTTCCTGAACGTGCTGGCGTTCCCGGCCGCGGGCTTCGTCCCCGGCAACACGCCGATCGAGAACCTCGCCAACGACCCGCCGCCGGGGGTCGGCCCGTATGAGATCGAGGACGTCGTGCCGAACAAGTCCTTTGCGATGGTGCGCAACCCCTACTGGGCCAAAGAGGCGATCCCCGGCATCCCCGCCGGCCACGTCAACGTGGACGTGCGGATCGTCTCCAACAACCAGGCCGAGGCCGAGCAGGTGCTGGACAACAGCGCCGACGTGTTCGACTACAACGACACGATCCCGCCGACGCTGCTCGCGCAGGTCGAAAGCCAGGCCAAAGAACGCTACGCCAAGGAGCCGACCGTCTCCGGCGAGTACTTCTTCCTGAACACCAAAGAAGCGCCGTTCAGCAACGCGCTGGCGCGCGAGGCCGTCACCTACGCGCTCAACCGCCAGGCGCTGCAGCGCCTGGACAGCGGCATGCTCGATCCCGCCTGCTTCTTCCTGCCGGCCGGCATGCCCGGCCATCCGAGCGGCAAATGCCCGTATGGCGAACCGACCGCCGAACCGAACATCGCCAAGGCGCGCGAACTGGTGCGCCAGGCGGGCCTCGTGGGAGCGCCGGTGACGGTGTGGGGCGGCTCGCGCGCGCCGCACAAGGAATTCGTGGACTACTACGCGAGCATGCTGAACGCGATCGGCTTCAAAGCCACCGAGAAGATCGTTGCCGACGCGCAGTACTACCAGACGATCGGCAACATCTCCAACAAAGTGCAAACGGGGTGGCTGTCCTACAGCCAGGACTTCCCCAACCCGCTCGACTTCTACCAGCTGCTCGACGCCAAGTCGATCTCTCCCCAGGAAAACCACAACCAGAGCCAGGTCGACGACCCGCACATCCAAAGCGAACTGGCCTCGCTCGGCCCGGTGCCCTCCTCGCAGCTGAGCACGGTCGTGGGCCGCTGGCAGGCGCTTGACGAATACACCGCCAAGAAGGCCTACATGGCCGTGTTCGGGTATGACGAGGTGCCGAAGTTCTTCTCCAGTCGAGTCAACTTCAAGGCCGCAATCTTCCATCCGGTGTACGGCAACGACTGGAGCACCATCGAACTGAAGTAGGGCCGTCCGGCGGCGCCGCACGGTGGCCGCGGCGCTCGACTGCCGGCGTCCGGCATCCATCTCACCGAGCGCCCCAGCTTCGTGAGGCGCCAATGCGCTGCCAGCGCTAAAGCACGGGCCGCTGCGCTGGCGATGAAGAGCTTGTGAAGGTGCTTGCGCGCAACAAGGTCGCGGCCGCGTTCGCCGCGCTGTTCGTGGCGATCGTGCTGGCGTGCCTGCTCGCGCCCGTGTATGCCAAAGACATCGCCCACACCGGCCCGAACACCAATCACATCACCGAAACGGTGAGCGTCGGCGCCACCCCGAAGGGCACCCCCCGTGGCGGGGGGCAAACAGGCAAGCGCGTCGACGTCGTCTCCCCCCAGGGCGTGCCGATCGGGCCGACCTGGAAAGCGCGCTTCTTCCTCGGCGCCGACAGCAACGGCCGCGACGTGGCCGTCAGGCTGCTGTACGGGGGGCGCAACTCCCTGGAGATAGCCGGGATCGCGACGCTGATAACGATGGTGCTCGCGATCGTGCTCGGCACCCTCGCCGGCTACATGCGCGGCCTCACCGACGGTGTGCTCTCGCGCCTGTTCGACCTCGTGTGGGCCTACCCGGCAGTGCTGCTCGGTGTCGCGCTCGGCGTGGCGCTCGCGGTCGGCGGGCTCGATCTCGGGCTGTTCACGCTGCACAGCGGCTCGCTGCTGCTGCCCGCCTTCGTGATCGGCATCGTGTGCTTCCCCTATGTCGCCAAGCCGCTGCGCGCCGAGGTGCTGTCCCTGCGCGAGCGCGAGTTCGTCGACGCCGCGCGTGCGATGGGCGTCTCGCCCGTGCGCGTGATGGTGCGGGAGATCCTCCCCAACCTCGCCTCGACGATCGTGGTGTTCGTGCCGCTGATGATCGCCAACGCGATCCTGCTGGAGGCGGCCCTGTCGTATCTGGGAGCAGGCGTGCAGGCACCGAACCCGTCCTGGGGCACGATGCTCGCCGACGGCATCCGCCTGATCCCGGGCGCCATCCACCTCGTGCTCGTGCCGGGCATCATGCTCGTGCTGTGCGTGCTGTCGGTGAACGTGTGCGCCGACGCGGTGCGCGACGAGCTGGACCCGAAGAGCGCCGTGCGAGGGCGGCTGTGACGGTCCGCTCTCAAGCGCTTCGCCCGCCGGTCTCGGCGGCACGGGAGGGGTCGCTGTAATGGCCTGGTTTCTCGCCCGCCGCCTCGCCTCGCTGATCGCCGTGCTGTTCGCGATCACGGTGCTGACGTTCCTGATCTTCCAGGCGATCCCCGACGGCAACCCGGCGCTGCGGATGGCCGGGCGCTTGGCGAGCCCCCAGGAGGTGCGCGACATCAGCCGGCAGTGGGGCTTTGAAAAGCCGATCTACGTGCAGTACGTGAGGACGATGGAGCAGGTGCTCGACGGCAGCGTCATCTCCTACAGCCAGCAGGTGAACGTCGAGCAGGAAATCGTGCGCGATCTGCCGCCGACGATCTCGCTGGCGATCGGCGCCGGCGTCGCGTGGCTGCTGTTCGGCGTGCTGTTCGGGCTGCTGGGCGCCGTGTACGCCGGGCGGCTGCTCGACCGCGTGCTGACCGTGTTCGCGCTCGGCGGCATCTCGATGCCGGTGTTCTTCCTCGGCGCGATCATGCTCTACTGGCTCGGCTATGAGTGGCGGCTGCTGCCGCTGGAAGGGTACGTGCCGCTCACCAGCAGCCCGTGGGGCTGGTTCACGCACATGCTGATGCCGTGGACCGCGCTGTCGATCGTCTCGATCGGCGTGTACTCGCGCGTGCTGCGCGCAAATGTGCTCGACACGATGGGCGAGGACTACGTGCGCACCGCGCGCGCCAAGGGCCTGTCCGAGCGCCGCGTGCTGATCCACCACGTGCTGCGCAACTCGCTGACGGGCATCGTCACGCTGTGGGGCCTGGACTTCGCGTGGGTGATCGGCGGCGGCGCGATCCTCGTGGAGTCGGTGTTCAACCTCGGCGGCGTCGGCGAGTACGCGGCGCAGTCGATCGGCCGCCTGGACGTGCCGCCGGTGATGGTGATCACGATGCTGGTGGCGTGCGCGGTGGTCGTGCTCAGCGCGCTCGTGGACATCGCCTACGCCGTGCTCGACCCGCGCGTGAGGCTCTCGTGACCGTCAGCGGCCGCGATCCCGGGCGTCCGCACACGCATCGGCTGCTGCACGAGCCCGTCCCCGGCGCGCGGGCCGCGGCCGGCGGCGAGGGCGGCTTGGAAGCCGCGGGGCAGAGCCTGCTCGACGTGCGCGAGCTGAGCGTGACCTTCGCCACGCGCGACGGCGACGTACACGCGGTCGCGGGCGCGTCGTTTCAGCTGCATCCGGCCGAGGTGCTGGCGATCGTGGGGGAGTCCGGCTCGGGCAAGTCGGTGTGCGCGATGACCTTGATGGGGCTCACGCGCGGCCCGAACACGGCGATCGCCGGCAGCGCCCGGCTGGAGGGACAGGAGCTGATCGGCGCATCGGAGGCCCAGCTGCGGCGCATCCGCGGCGCGCGCCTGGCGATGGTCTTTCAGGACCCCCAGTCCTCGCTGAACCCCGTGCACCGCGTCGGCGATCAGATCGCCGAGCAGATTCGCGCACACCGGCCGCTGGTGTCCAGGGCGCAGGCGCTCGCCAGCGCCGCCGAGCTGATGGAGCGCGTCGGCATTGCGCGAGCACGCGAGCGGGTGCGCGCCTACCCGCACGAGCTCTCCGGCGGGCAGCGCCAGCGCGTGATGATCGCGATGGCGCTGTCGCTCGGCGCGAAGGCGCTCTTGGCCGACGAGCCGACAACCGCGCTCGACGTGACCGTGCAGGCGCAGATCCTCGACCAGCTCAAGGAGCTGCGCCGGCAGGAGGGGCTGGGCATCGTGCTGATCACCCACGACTTCGCCGTCGTCGCCGACATCGCCGACCGGATCGCGGTCATGCGCGCCGGAAGGATCGTCGAGCAGGGCGCCACCGAGCAGGTGCTGTACGAGCCGCAGCACCCCTACACGCGCGAGCTGCTGCGCGCGCTCGCGCCGCCGCCGCGACGTCCCCCGCTGCGCGCCGCGGGCGAGACGGCCTCATCCTCGGCCGACGACGCGGATCGCCGGCCGTCCGCCTCCGCGCCGACCGCCGGCCGCGAGCGCCGACCGAGCTCTCCCGCGCCGCCGCAGCCCGCTCTGCTGGAGATCGAAGATCTGCATGTGTGCTATCGCGCTCGCGGCCGCCGCGCCGATCGCGTGCAGGCGCTCGCGGGCGTGTCGCTCACCGTGCAGGCCGGCGAAACGCTTGCGATCGTGGGCGAGTCGGGTTGCGGGAAGACGACGACGCTGCGCTGCATCGCGCGCTTGGTCGAGCCGACGAGCGGCGCGATCCGCCTGCATGGCCACGACCTCGCACGCGCCCGCCGCGGTGAGCTTGCCGCGCTGCGCCGCGAGCTCGGCATCGTCTTCCAGGACCCGCAGGCGTCGCTGAACCCGCGCCGGCGGGTTGGCGCCACGCTCGAGCAGGCGCTGCACGCGCATGGCCTCGGTGGGGAGCGGGCGCGCACCGCCGCCGCCGAGCTGCTGGAGCGGGTCGGGCTGAGCGCCGCGCAGGGCGCGCGCTACCCGCACGAGCTCTCCGGCGGGCAGCGCCAGCGTGTCGGCATCGCGCGCGCGCTGGCCGGCGCGATGGCGCGCGAGGCCGCCGCCGGCGCCCTCCCATCCGCTGGAGGCGAGCCGGCGGGCGACGCCGGCGCGCGCGCCGCGCGGCCGGGCGCCGCGCACGGGCGCGCGGGGCGCCGTCAGCTGCTGTTGCTCGACGAGCCCGTGTCCTCGCTTGACGCCTCGATCCGCCATGGAGTCATCGAGCTGCTGGCGGATCTGCAGGCGCGGCTCGGCTGCGCCTACGTGCTCGTCTCTCACGACCTGAGCACCGTCGAAGCGGTGGCCGACCGCATCGCGGTCATGTACGCGGGCAGGATCGTCGAGCTGGGCGACGCGCGCCAGGTGCTCGAGCATCCGGTCCACCCCTACACGCAAACGCTGCTCGCGTCCTGCCCACGCTTGCCCGGTGGCGTACGATCCGCGGGATGGATGGACCGGGAGATGTCGCTTCAGCAGAACAGCCCGCCGCCGGTGCAGGCCTCGCAGGCGAAGCGGCGACAGTACTTCGGCGCCTGATCCGGCTGAACACGGTCAACCCGCCCGGCAACGAGCGCGCCGCGATCGAGTATCTGCGCGACATCCTCGCCGGCGCCGGTTTTGATTGCGAGCTGCTCGGCGCAACGCCCGAGCGTCCGAACCTGGTGGCGCGCTTGTCCGCGCACCCCGCCGCCTCCGAGCGCGATGGGCCGAAGCGCGCGCATGCCGGCCCGACCCTGTGCTATCTCGGCCACGTCGACACGGTGCTCGCGGATGCGAGCGAGTGGACGCACGATCCCTTCTCCGCCGAGCTTCTCGACGGCTTCATCTGGGGGCGGGGATCGCTCGACATGAAGTCGCAGGTCGCGGCCGAGGTCGTCGCCGCGGCGGCGCTGGCGCGCGAAGGCTGGCGTCCCGCCTGCGGCGAGCTTTTGATCGTGGTTGTGGTGGACGAGGAGACGGGCGGCGAGCTGGGCGCGGAGTGGCTGTGCGCGACCCACCCGGAGAAGGTGCGCTGCGACATGCTGCTGAACGAGGGCGCGGGCCCGCACTTCGAGCTCGGCGGCCGGCGCTACTACGGCGTGTGCTGCGCGGAGAAGGGCGTGTACCGCTTCACGGTTTCCACCAGCGGCGTGGCCGGTCATGCGTCGATGCCGAAGCTGGGCGAAAACGCGCTCTTGAAGATGGGCCCGATTCTCGAGCGCTTCGCGACCCGCCAGCCCGCGCTGCAGCCGACCGCCGAGGCGCGGGCGTTCCTGCGCGGCGTGGGCGAGGATGAGCGCGACCCGGCTGGCGCGCTGGCGCGCCTGGGCGAGCAGGACCCGCGGCTGCCGATGATGTTCGAGCCGATGTTCGGCGTCAGCTTCGCGCCGACCAGGATCGGCGCCTCGGAGAAGATCAACGTGATTCCCTCCGCCGCCGAGCTGCGCGTGGACTGCCGCGTGCCGCCCGGCCTCGGCGAGCGCGACGCGCGGCAGGCGATCGAGCAGGTGCTCGGCGGCATCGAGGGGTTGCGGGTCGAGTTTGCCGGCGAGGCGGCGGCAGATCGCGACCGCGCGGTCGGGGACTCGGTCGCGCCGGACGCGCTGCGCGTCGAGTTCACCGAGCGCGTCAGCGGCAACCGCTCGCCGATCGACTCGCCGCTGATGGACGCGCTCCGGCAATGGGTGCGCGAGCGCGATCCGGGCGCGAGCACGGTGCCGACGGCGATGCCGGGCTTCACCGACTCCCACCGCTTCCGCGCCGCCTTCCCGGAGTGCGTCGCCTATGGCTTCTTCCCCCAGCGCCACCAGTCGCTGCTGCAGACGCAGGCGCTGATGCACGCCGCGGACGAGCGCATCGACGTGCGCGACCTGACCTATGCGACCGAGCTGTATCGCGACCTCGCCGTTCGCATTCTGGCGTGATTGCTGCATAATGGTTGCGTGGAGCCACGGACGGTGACGCTAGCTACATCCCTCGTGACGGACATCCAGAACTGGTCCTACCAGTGGTCCAGCGTGGTGATGATCCTGTTCTTCGCGGTGATCATCTTCGTGATGATCCGCATGCTGAAAGTGATGCCGCGGGTCAAGCCGCAGCAGATCAAGCCTTCGTCCAGCCAGTCGGTCGCCTGGGAGGACATCGCCGGCGTGGACGACGCCAAGGCCGAGCTGCAGGAGATAGTCGAGTTCCTGCGCGACCCCAAGCAGTTCGAAGAGCTGGGCGCGAAGGTGCCCAAGGGGATCCTCCTGCACGGGCCTCCCGGGACGGGCAAGACGCTGCTGGCCAAGGCCGTCGCGCACGAGTCGGGCGCGCAGTTCTTCGCCCAGTCGGCGGCCGCCTTCGTGGAGATGTTCGCGGGCCTCGGCGCCGCCCGCATCCGGCGGCTGTTCGCGATCGCGCGCAAGCACGAGCCGGCGATCATCTTCATCGACGAGCTCGACGCCGTCGGCGGGCGCCGCGGCGCGGACTTCTCCGGAGAGAAGGATCAGACGCTCAACCAGCTGCTGGTCGAGATGGACGGGTTCTCCACCAGCGGGCGCCTGGTCGTGATCGCCGCGTCCAACCTGCTCGAGAAGCTCGACCCGGCGCTCCTGCGACCGGGCCGCTTCGACCGTCAGATCTTCGTCACCCCACCCGACGTGAGGGGGCGCACGGGCGTGCTTGGCGTGCACACGCGCGACAAGCCTCTGCAGAACGTCGACCTCGGCCTCGTCGCCCAGCAGACGAGCGGGTTGACCGGCGCCGATTTGGCGAACATCTGCAATGAGGCGGCGATCTTCGCCGCGCGGCGCAAAGCGCGCATGATCACCGACCGGGATTTCGACAGCGCGCTGGAGCGTGTGATCGCGGGGGTGCAGTCGCGGCGGGTGCTGGGCGATCACGAGAAGCGGGTCGTCGCCTACCACGAGGCCGGCCACGCGCTGTGCGGCGAGCTGCTGCCCTCGGTCGATCGCGTGCACCGCATCTCGATCGTGCCGCGCGGGCGCACGCTCGGCTACACGCTCAACCTGCCCGCCGAGGACCGCTACCTGAAGACGCGCGAGGAGCTGCTCGACTACATGACCGTGCTGCTCGGCGGCCGCGTCGCCGAGCAGATCGTGTTCGGCGCGATCACCACCGGCGCCTCCGACGACCTCAAGCGCGTTGCCGAGATCTCCCACTCGATGGTGCACGACTACGCGATGGGCAGCGCCGGCGTCGGCCGCACGCCCGACGGCGACGTGCGCCTGTCGGAGACGACGCTGCGGCTGCGCGACGAGGAGCGGCGCGAGCTGATTGACGAGGCGCGACGGGCCGCGCGCCGGATGATCCTCGCCCACCGCGCTCAGCTCGACGCGCTCGCGGGCGAGCTGCTGGAGCACGAGGTGCTCGACCGCGAGGCGATCGAGCGGATCATGGCGGGCGTGCCGCGACTGGAACGTCGGCCCGGCGTCGGCCTGCGCGTGGTGGCCGCCGCGATGCCCGCGGAGCTGGCGCCAGACGCGTCGCTGCTCGCCCCCGCCAGTCAGCCGCCCGCCGACGGCTGACCGCTCGCACGGCGCGGCCGGGCGCCGTCCGCCGGGAGCTGACCGCTCGCACGGCGCGGCCGAGCGCCGCCCGTCGCGCGAGCTGGGCTCGCCGCGAATACACTGACGCCAGCCATGTTCAACCGCATCGACCATATCGGCGTGGCCGTCGAGGACATCGACGCCTCGCTCGCGCTGTATCGCGATGCCTTCGAGATGACGGTGGCGCATCGCGAGATCGTGCAGGAGCAGGGCGTCGAGGCGATCCTGCTCGACGTCGGCGAGAACCACGTCGAGCTGCTGGCGCCGCTCGGCCCCGACACGCCCGTCGGCAAGTTCCTCGCCAAGCGCGGTCCCGGGCTGCACCACGTCGCCTATCAGGTGTCCGACATCGAGGCGGCGATCGCGGCGCTCGGCGAGGCAGGCCAGGCGCCGATCGACAAGCGCCCGCGCATCGGCATCCGCGGCGCGCTCGTGGCGTTCTTGGAGCCGAAGGGCACGGGCCGCGTGCTGACCGAGCTCGTACAACCTGTGGAGGTGCACTGATGGCAAAGACCAACCGGCGCGTCAGCGTCGGCTTCCAGGGCGGTCAGGTGCTCGCGCTGCGCGTCAGCGACGAGCAGCTGGAGGCGCTGCACCGCGCGCTCGGCGCCGGCGGCTGGCACGAGCTCGCGACCGAGGAAGGGCCCGTGCGGCTCGACGTCGGGCAGGTCGTGTACGTCCGCTCGGAGGACAGCGATCGCGGCGTCGGCTTCTCCGCGTAGGCGCCCGGCGACGGTCGTGTCGTTCCTCTGAGCGGATCGTGATCGCGAGGTGAGCACCCGCATCGGCATCGTGGGGCTGCCCAACGCGGGCAAGTCCTCGCTGTTCAACGCGCTCACGAGGGCCGGCGCGGAGGCGGCCAACTATCCCTTCACCACGATCGAGCCCAACGTCGCCGTCGTGCCCGTGCTCGACGAGCGGCTCGTGCAGGTGTCCCAGACCGTGCGCGCTTCGGAGATCGTGTGGGACACGATCGACTTCCACGACATCGCCGGGCTCGTCGCCGGGGCGCACAGGGGCGAGGGGCTCGGCAACCGCTTCCTGGCGAACATTCGCGAGACCGACGCGATCGTGCACGTCGTGCGAGCGCACACCGACGCGAGCGTCGTGCACCCCGAGGGCCGCGTCGACCCGCTCGCCGACATCGAAACGATCGAGACGGAGCTGGTGCTCGCCGACCTGGAGCAGGCCGAGCGCCGCGTCGAGCGCGTCGCCAAGCAGGCCAGGGGCGGAGACCGCGCTGCGATCGCCGAGGAGGCATGGCTGCGCGCGGTGATCGGCGAGCTGCAGGCGGGACGGCCCGCGCGCGGGGTGCCGGCGCCCGAGGACGCGCCGCACGCGCTGCGCGACCTCGGCGCGCTGACCGCCAAGCCGGTGCTGTTCGTCGTCAACGTCGACGAGGGCTCGGATCAGGTGCCGGCAGCCGTCGCCGAGCACGCCGCCGCCGAGGGCGCGGGCGCGGTGGCCGTCAGCTCGCGCATCGAGTCCGAGCTGGCGGAGCTCGAGGAGGAGGAAGCGGCGTTGATGAGAGCCGAGCTTGGCGTGTCGGAATCGAGCCTTCACCGGGTCGTGCGCGGCGCCTTCTCGCTGCTGCATCTGATCGCGTTCTTCACCGCCGGGGAGGCCAAGCCGGCGCAGTCGTGGCACCTGCGCGACGGACTCACCGCGTGGCACGCGGCCGGTCAGATCCACTCGGACATCCAGAGGGGCTTCGTGCGCGCCGAGGTCGTCGGCTGGCGGGAGCTGGTGGACGCGGGCGGGTATGCCGGCGCGCGCGAGCGCGGCACCCTGCGCCTGGAGGGTCGCGACTACGCGATGCGCGACGGGGATGTGATCACCGTCAAGTTCACTCCATAGCGAGTTGCTCGAGCCGCTCCGCGAGGCGCGTCATACCGATCGCCCGCGCCGCCTGCGCGCCGCCGGCGAAGTCGGTGGGCGTGTCGGGCGGCGGCGTCACGTCGATCTCCACGAGCGTGGCGATGCGCTTGAACGTGCGCAACAGCTCGGCATTCTCCACGAGCGCGCTCACCACGCGCGGGCGCAACTCGCCCTCGCCATTCGCCGCGGCGTCGAGCAGCGCCTCGAGCGTGCCGTGATCGCGCAGCAGCTGCGCCGCCGTCTTGGCGCCGATGCCCGGCGCCCCGGGAAGTCCGTCGGAGGGGTCGCCGCGCAACGCGATGAAATCGGGCACCTGTTCGGGCGCGATGCCATATCTCTCCTGTACGTCGAGCGGTCCCAGCGCCACGCACGCCCCTCCCCTCCCCAAATCCAAAACCGCCACGTGCTCGCCGACCGCCTGATAGAGGTCGCGATCCGCGGTGAGCAGCAACGCCCGCCCGCCCGCCTGCGCCTCCGCGCGCGCGAACGACCCCATCGCATCGTCGGCCTCGAGCTCTCGTGCGTTGGCGATCGTCCAGCCGAAGCTCTCGAGCAGCGCGGGAGCGCGTGTCCACTGCTCGGCCAGCTCGGCAGGCATCGGATCGCGGTGGGCGTGATAGGGCGGGTATGCCTCCACGCGGTACCGTGCCTGCTCGGCGCCGAAGCACGCGACGACCGCGCGCGGCGGGTCCGCTTCGCTGGCCGCCAGCAACGCGTTGACGGTCCCGAGCAGCGCGTTCACCGGCCTGCCGTCTGCGCCCTCGATCGATTTGGGCAGCGAGAAGTGTGCGCGATACAGCAGCCACGGCACGTCGGCGATCAGCAGTGGCGCGTCCATCGCGCCAAGGCTACCCGGCCGACACTCCGCCCTGTCCGTCCACGCTGGGCTTCGGTTGTGGCACCTGGGCGTTCTTGACGCTGAAGTACGCCCAAGTCGAATACAGCCCAAGGCGCGCCTCCAGTTCCGCTCCGCTCACGGGCGTGCGCCCCTTCGAGCCGACCACATTGGCTGAGACGATCCGCGGCGAGACGCCGCGCTTTAGGACTTCGATGCCGCTGAACGCGCCCTTGACGAGGCCGCTCAAGCGCGACGCCGCCGAGGCAAAGCTCAGCGTCATCGTCCAGCGGCGCAACGGTCCTTCTTCATAGGGGTCGGCCACGCTCACCAGCCAAGGCTCGGGTTCGGCTCCGGGAAAAGCATTCTGCACGCTCTCGGTCTGCCCGCCCGAGCCGGCGAAGAAGTAGGTGATCGCCGGCTGTCCCGCATACGTGACGATCTGCCCGGCCGTGGCCGCCACCGCGGCGTTGGAGCGCGAGGTTTCCGCGGCCTTGCCGCGATAAACCTGCGAGCGATCGTCGGCGTACACGTCGAACCTCTGTCCGCCCGCGTCGGAGGCGATCGCGTAGGTGCGGCTCGCCACCGCCTGCGCCTCCAGCGCCGCCAGCGGCCAGCTCGAGGGCATCTCGGCGGCCACCACGCCGCGCACGTATTCTTCCAGCGGCACGCTCTTGACCTTCGCGCCGACGAGCACCTTCACGATCGTGCCCGGCGGCGCCTGCCCGAGCGCCGTGCCCGTGTAGTAGTGGGCGAGAATCGCGCCATAGGACCAGCCATGTTCGGCAAACCCCAGCGCGCCGTCCTGGCTCATGCCGACGCCGTGCCCGTCGCCGGCGCCGTCGATCACCAGCGTCGCCGTGCGCGCGGTGCTCGCCTGCCTGCCCTCGGTCGCCGCGGGCGCCCGGCGGGGTGCCCGCGGCGGGCGGGCCGCCTGTGCCCGAGCGGATGCGCTCGCCGGCGCCAGCGCCAGCACGGTGCACGTCGCGATCGACACGGCGCACAGGCGGGCATGGAAGCGCTGATAAGTTGGTCTCGTGAGGAGCATCCGTGCTCGCAGCTGGGTACCCGGTCAGTCGATCGCGATCTCGCCGCGGCGAGCTGGCAAGGGGAATTGCATGCTCTCTGGTTCGGAGCGCTCCGACAATTGCTTGAGCGCCGCACGATGACCGTCGCCGAGGGAGAGCGCGCGGCCCTGGAGCGCGTGCCCGGGGAGCTGTACATCGGCGGGGAGTGGCGTGCGGCCAGCGGCGGGGGCACGCTACCGGTCGAGGACCCCAGCACCGGCGAGCCGCTGAGAGAGGTTGCGGACGCGACTCCCGAGGACGCGCTCGCCGCGCTTGCCGCGGCCGCCGGCGCGCAGTCCGGCTGGGCCGCCACCGCGCCGCGCGAGCGGGGAGAGATCCTGCGCCGCGCATACGAGCTGCTGCTGCGGCGCGTCGATGAGCTGGCGCTCGTGATGACCCTGGAGATGGGCAAGGCGCTCGGCGAATCGCGCGCGGAGATCTCCTACGCGGCCGAGTTCCTGCGCTGGTTCTCCGAGGAGGCCGTTCGCATACACGGCCGCTACATGACCAACACCACCGGCGCCGGGCGCATCCTCACGATGCGCCAGCCCGTCGGCCCGTGCGTGTTCGTCACGCCGTGGAACTTCCCGGTGGCGATGGGCACGCGCAAGATCGCCCCCGCGATCGCCGCCGGCTGCACGATGGTCGTCAAGCCCGCTCAGCAAACGCCGCTGTCGATGCTCGCGCTCGCCGGCGTGCTGCAGGAGGCGGGTCTGCCCGCGGGCGTGCTCAACGTGATCACCGCGCGTCATTCAGGTGCGGTGATCGAGCCGCTGCTGCGCGACCCGCGCACGCGCAAGCTGTCGTTCACCGGCTCCACCGAGGTCGGCCGTACGCTGATCGCCCAGTCGGCCGAGCAGGTGCTGCGCGTCTCGATGGAGCTCGGCGGCAACGCCCCGTTTCTCGTGTTCGAGGACGCCGACCTCGACGCCGCCGTGGAGGGCGCGCTGATCGCCAAGCTGCGCAACGTCGGCGAGGCCTGCACCGCCGCCAACCGCTTCCACGTGCACGAGTCGATCGCGTCCGAGTTCGCGACTCGCATGGCCGCTCGCATGCGCGAGCTGAAGGTCGGCCGCGGCACCGAGCCGGACGTGGACGTCGGTCCGCTGATCGACGAGCGCCAGCGCGAGATCGTCGCCGAGCTGGTCGACGATGCGGTCGGCCGTGGCGCGCGGGCGCTGACGGGCGGCGAGCGTCTGCCGGGCGCCGGCTACTTCTACGCGCCCACCGTGCTCGCCGGCGTGCCCGCCGGCGCGCGCATCCTGCGCGAGGAGGTGTTCGGTCCCGTGGCTCCGATCGAGGCGTTCTCCACCGAGGAGCAGGCGCTCAGCGCCGCCAACGCGACCGAGTACGGGCTGGTCGCCTACCTCTACACGCGCGACCTGGCGCGCGCGTTCCGCGTCGCGGAGGGCATCGAGGCGGGAATGGTGGGCGTCAACCAGGGGCTTGTGTCCAACCCCGCCGCCCCCTTCGGGGGCGTGAAGCAGTCGGGCTTCGGCCGCGAGGGCGGCTTCGAGGGCATCGACGAGTACCTGGAGACGAAGTACGTCGCATTGGCGATATAGCCCAAATATTTGTCCTGGTTCGCGTAGCTGGTGTCGGGGTACTCAAGCGTAAGCCGAAAGCGGTCGAATATACGAAGAGCCGTAAGAACGGAGTGCGTTTCGTGCGTGAAGTCACAAAGGTTGGCTTTCAAAAGAACCCCCATCGCCGGGTGTCGCTGACGCACGGCCTCGCCACGAGCGATCCCGCGGCGCCCGCCGAGCGGCAGCGCGACTCTCAGCCGCGCAGGCTGCGCGCCCTTCTCGGCGGCGCGGGCGGCGAGCCGGCGCCCGCCGAGGGATCCGGCGCCAAGCACACCGCACCCGATGGGCCGCGCCCCGGCACGCGTCCGAGGCGACACAGGGCACCGCTGCTTGCGCTGCCCGCGCTCGCCGGCGTGGCCGCGCTCGCCCTCGGCGGAGCGCTTGCGACGGTGCTCGGCGCGCTCGCGCTCGCGCTCGCCGCCGCCGCCGCCGGCTGGGTGCTCGGCGACGATCGCCGCCGCGCGCTCCAGAGCGAGGTCGACGAGCGCAACGACGATCTGCGCCGCGCGCTCTCAGAGCTGGAGATCGCCCAGGCGGAGACGGTGCGCCGCCTGTCGATGGCGGTCGAGTTTCGCGACGAGGACACCGGCGCCCACATCGAGCGCATCGGGCGCTTCTCGACGCTGCTCGCCGAAGCGATCGGCATGAGCGCGGAGTTCTGCCGGCGCATCAGCCACGCCGCGCCGCTGCACGACGTGGGCAAGGTCGCGATCCCCGACGCGATCCTGCTGAAGCCCGGCTCGCTCACCGAGGAGGAGCGGGCGATCGTGGAGACGCACGCCGAGGAGGGCCACCGCCTGCTGCGCGGCTCCTCCTCCTCGATCCTCGACATGGGCGCGACGATCGCGCTCAGCCACCACGAGCGTTGGGACGGCGGCGGCTACCCGCGCGGCCTGGCGAGGGAGGAGATCCCGATCGAGGGGCGGATCGTCGCGATCGCCGACGTGTTCGACGCGCTCACCAGCCATCGCGTGTACCGCAGGGCATTCCCCGTCGAGAAGGCGGTGGAGATGATGCTCGAGCAGGCCGACCGCCATTTCGACCCGGTGCTGCTGCACGCTTTCATGGAGGTGCTCGGCAGCTCCGGCGCGGAGGCCCGCACGCGCGAGCGCTCCGATCCCCACTCGCTGCTCGCCGGGGCGCTCGAGATCTACACCGACGCGATGCGCCTCGGCGACGCGGAGCTGGCCGAGGAGGCGATCGCCTCCGCGATCGAGGACGGCATCGACCCCGCGACGCTCAAGAGCGAGGTGCTCGCTCCCGCGATGCGCCACATCCAGGAGCTGCGCCGCGCCGGGGAGATCGACGCGGACACCGAGCGGCGCGCCGACGCCATCACACGCCGGGTGATGGCCACGATGGACCGCTATCTGCTCGCTCGCGGATAGCGGGGCCGTCTCTCTTACCGGGCGGCGGCCGTCCATGCCAAGGATCGTTTCGGCGCGCTCATGGGTAGGCTTCGGCGCATGTCCGAGCACGCAATCGTCACCGGCGGCGCCGGCTTCATCGGCTCGCACGTGGTCGACGCCCTGCTGGCCAGGGGATATGAGGTGGCGGCGATCGACGACCTCTCCTCCGGCAGCGCCGCGAACGTGCCGGGCGGAGCGCGGCTGTGCGAGCTCGACATCGTCGACCGTGCGGCGCTCGACCGCGTGTTCGAGGAGGTGCGCCCGAGCGCCGTCTTCCACCTCGCCGCGCAGGCGTCGGTGACGGCCTCGGTGGCCGACCCGGGCCGCGACTGCGCGGTCAACGTGCTCGGCACGCTGAATGTGGTCGACGCCGCCACCAAGCTCGGAGCGCCGGTGTCGTTCACTTCGACCGGCGGGGCGCTCTACGGAGACGAGGCGCCGCTGCCCACCGGCGAGCAGCGCATCCCCGCGCCCCTGGCGCCCTACGGCGCGTCGAAGTGGGCGGCCGAGGCGTACCTCAACACGTGGTCGCTGTCCTCCGGCGTGCCCCACGCCGTGTGTCGCCTGGGCAACGTCTACGGCCCGCGCCAGAGCCCCCACGGCGAGGCCGGCGTGGTGGCGATCTTCTCCGAGCACCTGCACACGGGCAGAGCCCCGAAGATGTTCGGCCACGGCAAGCCCACGCGCGACTACGTGTACGTTGGCGACGTCGTCTCCGCGCTGATCGCCGCCAACGGCAGGCGCGGCACCTACAACATCGCCACGGGCGTCGAGACCGACGTGGCGACGCTGTGGAGCGTGCTCAGGGAGGCAGCCGGCTCGGACATCGAGCCCGAGCTCGCCGAGCTGCGTCCGGGGGAGCTGCGGCGCAGCTGCCTGGACACGAGCCTCGCCGAGCGCGAGCTGGGCTGGCGCGCCACGGTCGAGATCGGCGACGGGCTACGGCGCACATATGCCGCGCTGGTCGACGAATTCGAGGGTGCCACGCGCTGATCGCCTTCCGGCGAGCGCCACCACCCCGCCAGCGAGCTGCGGGCCTACCGCTGTCGGTGGAGACGGCCGCCCTCGAGCGGGCTTGAGATATGCGAGGGCTGCAGAAGCAGAAGTAGCAGCGGCAGGCGGGGGTAGCCCGGGCGCTGTCTTGGGCTACCCGCGCGTCCCCACCACCGCCTGCGCCGCGATCTCGCTGCCCGCGAACGGCACCAGCGCGATGTACATGACGTAGTCGATCAGCTCCATCACGCGCTGCGTGCGGCCGTGCAGGATGTAGTCGTGCAGCAGCTCGAAGATGCCGCCCACCGAGGCTTCGCGCATGATCGGCGCCGGCATGTTCGGGTAGGTGCCCTCGGGGCCGATGTCGAGCAGCTCGATGTAGGAGTAGTTGGCCTCGTTCACGCGGCCCGTCATGTGCGGGTAGGCGATCAGGATGTCCACGCACGCGAGCCTTGCGATCGCGGGCTCGGAGGCGAGGATCTCAAGCAGCGCGGTCAGGCCGCGCCTCACGTTCTCCGCCCAGCCGAGGCGCAGGTCGAGCGAGCGGTTGATCGCCGAGGTCGCCTTCGCGTGGCCCATCTCGAAGGTCGCCAGGAACGCTTCCTCCTTGTTGTCGAAGTGCTCGTAGAAGGTCTGCAGCGAGATCGCGGCTTCGGAGACGATCTCCTCGAGGCTCAGCGCCGGATAGCCCTTCGCGGCGGTCAGGTTGGCGACGGCGTCGAAGATCCGCTCGCGCTGGTTGTGCGCCACGAACCCCCGCGGCAGGCTGTGCTCGCCGCGGGGCAGCCCGCGCGGCGCCCAGCGCGGGGAGGGTGAGAGGGTGCCCGGCGCTCTGCCGCCCTGCAGGTGGCCGTGGCGCCTTGCTCGCGGCTTCTCGGGGATGCCCTCCGGGGTCGGGTAGAAGCTTGCGATCCACGTCACCACGTCGGGGGTCAGCTTCTGCAGCTCGCTTTTCAGCGAGCGGCTGGAGCGTTCGTGGCGCAGGCGCGAGTAGAGGATCGTGCGCAGGCCGCCCACGATCGCCCGTGCGATCGGCGCGGGCACC
The DNA here is from genome assembly GCA_963831995.1 of uncultured Solirubrobacterales bacterium. Classification (GTDB taxonomy): domain Bacteria; phylum Actinomycetota; class Thermoleophilia; order Solirubrobacterales; family Solirubrobacteraceae; genus Palsa-744. Next base: position 1,093,878 of record CAWHSI010000005.1, read on the forward strand.
GTGCCGGGCCCGGGCGCCTGTTCGAAGACGTACGTGAAGAAGCGCGAGAGCTGCTCGGCGTTGTGCGCCCAGCGTTCGATCCCGACCGGCCCCGCCGCGCCCATCTCCACGGCTATCAGCCGCGCCGCGTCGGGGCGGTCGCTGGATGCCTCGAACAGCGCCCTCACGATCGACTCGATCTGCTCGGTCCACTCATCCTGCGGGTCGTACGCCGCCACGATCCGCGCCGTCAGGCGCTCGATCAGCGCGTCGTAGGTGGCCAGCAGGCACTCCTCCTTGTTCTGGAAGTGCTCGTAGAAGCTGCGCCGCGATACGCCCGCGTTCGCCACCAGGTCGGAGATCGTGGTCGCGACGAACCCGCGCTCGTCGATCGACTTGATCGTGGCCTCGAACAGGCGCTCGCGCTGGTCGGCGGCGACCTGCTCGCGCGGCAGCGCCTGCGGGCCGCGCGGCAATGCTCGCTTGTTCCGCGGCTCGCGGGGCTCGCGCGCCCCGCTCGGTCTGGTCCGTTCCGCCATCCCTATACCATAGCTCTTGACAAGCTGCGTAAAGGGTGATTTATTTGTTCTTGCAAAAGATGTCTCCAGCTCACTGGGAGGTCACTGACGTGGACGACATCACGGCCTTGATTCCGCTTCAAACAGCAGTTCCAGCATGTGGTCAAGTCCGATTTCGCGAGCGGTGGGATGCAGGCGAGGGAAGCTTCCGCGGTCGTGGGGATCGGCACCATTCTGTAAGCAGTGTACTATTAGTTGTGCGTTCCGGCAAATGCCCGCGAGGCGGGTTGGACGAGCCGGCGCACGCCGGGCCGACACGGAGGTTGGATTGAGATGAGAGGACTCGATTGCGAGCGGACGCTGATGGGCCGCGGACTGCATCCGCGCTGGCCCTACCGGCGCTCGCACTGCCGCCACGACCTGCACTGGCTGGTGCGCGTGCGCGCCCGCCGGCGCTGGTGCTCGCACGGCCGCCGGCACTCGATCGCCGGCTTTCCGCCGCGGCAGAGGCGCCCGTCCGTGCGTTGACGGGCGCCACCGCTAGGATCGCGGTATATGGCGGTAGCCCCCAAGAGCACCCCGCCGCTGCCCGGCGGCGGGGCCGAGCTGCGCAAGCTCTCGATCGACACGATCCGCGGGCTGGCGATGGACGCCGTGCAGAAGGCAAACGCCGGCCATCCCGGCACCGCGATGGCGCTCGCCCCGCTCGGCTACACGCTCTACCGCCACGTGCTGCGCGTCAACCCCGCCGACACGGCATGGCGCGACCGCGACCGCTTCGTGCTCAGCGCCGGCCACGCGTGCATATTGCAATACGCGCTCGAGCACCTGTGCGGCTTCGAGCTCTCGCTCCACGAGCTGCAGCGCTTCCGCCAGTGGGGCTCGCGCACGCCCGGCCACCCCGAGCGCGGCCACGTGCCCGGCGTCGAGGTCACCACCGGCCCGCTCGGCCAGGGCGTCGCCAACGCCGTCGGCATGGCGATGGCCGAGCGCTTCCTCGCCGAGACCTTCAACCGCCCCGGCTTCCAGCTCGTCGACCACCACACCTACGCGATCTGCTCCGACGGCGACATGATGGAGGGCGTCAGCCAGGAAGCCGCCTCGATCGCCGGCCACTTCGGCCTCGGCAAGCTGATCGTCTGCTACGACGACAACCGCATTACGATCGACGGCACCACCTCGATCTCCTTCGACACCGAGAACCACATCGCGCGCATGCACGCCGACGGCTGGCACGTGCAGCGCGTCGAGGACTCCGAGGACGTCGACGCCCTCCACAGGGCGCTGCTCCTCGCGCGTGCGGAAACGGAGCGACCCTCCTTCATCCAGGTGCGCTCGCACATCGCCTACCCCGCGCCCAGCGCGATCGACACCGCCAAAGCGCACGGCGCGCCGCTCGGCGAGCAGGAGGTGCGCGCCGCCAAGGTCGCGATGGGCTTCGACCCCGATCTGAAGTTCCACGTCGAGCACGGCGTCTACGAGCACATGAGCCTGCGCGAGTCCGGCGCCCGGGCCCAGCGCGAGGCCGAGCTGCGCGAGCAGGCGTGGCGCGAGCGCTACCCGGGGCTCGTCGAGGACTGGGAGCGGGCCTGGTCGGGCCGCCTGCGCGAGGGCTGGGCGGAGGCGCTGCCGAGCTTCCCCGCCGGCGAGCAGATCGCCACGCGCGCCGCCGGGCAGAAGACGATGGCCGCGTTCGCCGGCTTCGCCCCGACGATGGCCGGCGGCGCCGCCGACCTGGTCGAGTCCACCAAGACGCTGTTCGACGGCGCCGGCGAGTACTCGCGCGTACACGTCGGGCGCAACATCCCGTTCGGCATCCGCGAGCACGCGATGGGCGCGATCGTCAACGGGCTCGCCGCGCACGGCGGCATGGTCAAGCCCTACGGCTCCACGTTCCTCGTCTTCTCCGACTACATGCGCGGCAGCGTGCGCCTGTCCGCGCTGATGGGGCTGCCGGTGGTGTGGGTGTGGACGCACGACTCGATCGGCGTCGGCGAGGACGGCCCCACCCACCAGCCGGTCGAGCACGTCGCCGCGCTGCGCGCGATCCCCGGCCTGTGGGTGATCCGCCCCGGCGACGCGAACGAGACCGTGGGCGCCTGGAAGCTCGCGCTGCAGCGCGAGGACGGGCCCGTAGCGCTGTTGCTCTCGCGCCAGGGGATGCCCGTGCTCGATCGTCCGCCGGCCGCCGCGATCGAGGGCGTGCAGCGCGGCGGCTACGTGCTGTGGGAGTCGGGCTCGCCGGGCGGCGGCAACGGGGCCTGCGCGGACGGGTCGAGCGGTTCGGGCGGCGCGCTCGAGCTGGTCATGATCGCGACCGGCAGCGAGGTTGCCCCGACGCTCGCGGCGGCGCGTGAACTCGCGGCGGAGGGGGTGCGCGTGCGGGTCGTCTCGATGCCCTGCATGGAACGCTTCGAAGCCCAGCCCGCCGAGTACCGGAGCAGCGTGATCCCGCGCGAGGTCCCCGCGCGGATCGCCGTCGAGGCCGGCGTCGCGATGAGCTGGTGGAAGTGGGTCGGCGACCATGGCGAGGTGATCGGGATCGAGCGCTTCGGCGCCTCCGCGCCGGGGCCGATCGTGTTCGAGGAATACGGCTTCGTCGCCGAGTCGATCGCCGCGCGCGCGCGGGTCCTGCTCGCGCGGGGAGGCTGACGGCGGTTCGCCCACTGCCCCACCCGGGTACGACCCCATATCCATAAAAAAATTCTGTCGAGAGATACCGAACCCGCCCGCTCGTCGTTAGGAGCCAAGATGCCCTCAAGCAAGCCCTCCCCCCTGCACAGCCTCTCCGCGCTCGGCCAGAGCGTATGGATCGACTTCCTCTCGCGCGAGTCGATCCGCGGCGGGCACCTCGCGCGGCTGATCGAGCAGGACGCGATCGTCGGCGCCACCTCGAACCCGACGATCTTCCAGAAGGCGATGAGCTCGGGCGAGGCCTATGACGAGCAGCTGCGCACCCTGACGGGCACCCCCCATCGCGAGGGGCAGGCGAGCGAGCCGGGCTCCCCCGATGGCGAGGGGCGGGCGCGCGATGTGGAGCGGGCGTTCTGGGCGCTCGCCCAGCAGGACATCCGCGAGGCGTGCGACCTGTTCCACCCGATCTGGGAGCAGGGCCTCGGCCGCGACGGCTACGTCTCGCTGGAGGTCGATCCGCGCCTGGCCTACGACGCGCGGGCCACCTATCGCGAGGCGATGCGCCTGCACGAGCAGGTCGACCGGCCGAATCTGCTCGTCAAGATCCCCGCCACCAAGCCCGGCCTGGCCGCGATCGAGGACACGATCGCCAAGGGCCGCTCGATCAACGTCACGCTGATCTTCTCGCTGCGCCGCTACGCCGAGGTCGCCGAGTCCTACATCCGCGGGCTGGAGCGGCTCGTCGCCGAGGGCGGAGACCCGAGCAGAGTCGCCTCGGTCGCGAGCTTCTTCGTCTCGCGCATCGACACCGAGGGCGACCGGCTGCTCGACGAGCTGAAGTCCGAGCATCGCGATCCCGCCAAGCTCGAGGCGTTGAAGGGCCGCCTCGCCGTCGCCAACGCCAAGCTCGCCTACCGCCACTACCAGCAGGCCTTCGGCGGCGCGCGCTGGGAGTACCTCGCGGGCAAGGGCGCCTCCCCTCAGCGGGTGCTGTGGGCCTCCACCTCGACCAAGAACCCGAGCTACCCCGACACGCTCTACGTGGACGAGCTGATCGGCCCCGACACGGTCAACACGATGCCCGAGGAGACCGTGCGCGCCTTCCAGGACCACGGCACGCCGCGAGCACTGCTCACCGAGGGGCTCGCCGACGCGCAGTCCGTGCTCGACGAGCTCGCCGCCGCGGGCGTCAGCTACGAGGAGCTGACGGACACCGTCGAGCGCGAGGGCGTGGAGAAGTTCGAAGCCAGCTTCCGCGAGCTGCTCGACTCGCTCGCGGCGAAGCTCGGCTCGCTCGCGCCGGCGTGAGCCGCCGTCGGCCAGCGCGACTGGCGGTGCGAGCGCTCCGTTCCTGGCAACCTTGACGGTGTGCCGCGCATCTCCGAGCGACTCGACATAGAGCCAACCATGGACGGGCCCGCCGGCAACCTGCCCCAGCCGCCGTCGGAGCGGGGCGCATGGATCCTCGCGGCCTCGCTCGGCGCGCTCGGCGTGCTCGTGCTGGCGCTTGCGCTGAGCGGCGTGCTCGACACCGCCCCCGCCACGGGCGCCTCCGCCCCGCCGCCCGTCTACCGCGTGGTCGCCACCCCGCTCGCGAGCACGGTCAGGCCCGCCGGCGCCGTGGCGCCGGCGCGCGCCCATGCGATCCTCGGCTGGTCCGGCGGCACCCGCTCCCCGCGCGCCCACCGCGAGCTTGCCGCCTACGAAGACCCTGCCGCCTACGAAGACCCCGCGACGAGCACCCACATCTCAGAGCGCTGGATGCAGGGCTTCTACCCGATCTACGAGGTCGCCCAGAAGACATTCGGCGTCAACTGGCTCTTGATCGCCTCGATCCACAAGCAGGAGACCGACTTCTCGACCGCGCCCACCACCTACCACGGGCTCAACTTCGCCGGCTGCTGCGGCGGGCCGATGCAGTTCAACGTCATGAATGGCAACCCCGCCCGCCCGTCCGGAGCAACCGGCTCCACGTGGTCGCTCGTCAGCGACTCCTACCTCTACGGCCCGCGGCCCGCCAGCTACGACCACATGACCGAGCGCCATCCCTCGATCTACGACGACTTCGACTCGATCATGGCCGCCGCGCACCTGCTCTCCGCGGACGGCGCGGAAATGGAACTGGGCGGCGCCGCGTGGGGCGCGGCGTACGACTACTACGGCCACGACCTCGCCGGCGTCACCTACGCCGACCAGGTGCTGGCCCGCGCGATCGGCTGGTCCCAGCACGGCTTCTGCATCAACTGCGGCCTGGAACCGGCGATGGTCCAGGCCGTCTACGCCGCCTACGGCGCGCCGGTGGCGGCCGCCTACGAATCCGAAGCCGCCACGGTTGCTCGCGCCAAAGCTAAGCGGCGTCGGCCTGCGCGATCAACTCGCCGGCGACACGATCGGTAGCCCCGGCCGTTCCGCCGAGCAGCCGCCGCGAGAGCTGCGCGCGGCGGAAGAACAGCGGCGCGTCGTGCTCCCACGTGGCGCCGATGCCGCCATGCACGGAGATCATCGTGCGCGCCCCGAAGTCGAGCGCGCGCCCCGCGACCGAGCGCGCCGCGCTGGCCGCCAGCGCAAACTCCGCCGGCGCGCCCTTTCGCGACCAGCCCGCGTAGTAGAGCAGCGAGCGGCCGTTCTCCAGCTGGCGCAGCACCTCGGTCAGCGAGTGCTTCACCGCCTGATAGGACCCGATCGCGCGCCCGAACGTGAAGCGCTCCTTGGCGTAGGCGACCGACACGTCGAGCGCCGTCTCCACGCTGCCGAGCGACTCCGCCGCGATCAGCGCCTGCGCCAGATGCCACGCGCCTTCCAGCGACTGCACGGAGGCGTCGAGCACGGTCGCGGGCGCGTCGCTCAGCGTCACATGCCCGAGCGAGCGCGTCGCGTCGTAGCGGCGCACCGGCTCGATCCGCACGCCGGGCGCGTCGGCCATGATGACCACGCCGGTCGGCTCGCCGTCGACGAGCGCCACGCCGACGAGCACGTCCGCGCCGGGAGCGTCGGGCACGAACGCATGGGCGCCGCTCAGCCTCGTCTCGCCGCCGGCGTCCGGCGCCGCGCCGCTTGGCAGCTCGGCTCGCGCCGATCCGTGGGCCGGGTCGGCGCTCCAGCGAGGGTCGAGATCGCTGGGAGGCTGTGAGGGCAGGTAGGCCGCTCGCCGCTCGCCCGTGGCAAGCGCGGGCAGATACCCGGCCACGCGCGGAGCGTCCGCGAGGATCGCGCTCGCCGGCAGGTGCCCGAGCAGCGCCACCGACGCGAGCACGCGCCCGCACTCGCCCATCACGAGCATCGCGTCGAACGCGTCCAGTCCCGCGCCGCCGTGGTCCTCGTCGATCAACAGCCCCGGCCAGCCCGCCTCGCAGGCGGTCGGCCACAGGTCGGGCAGCGCGCTCTCCTCGCCGCCCGCGCCCCCCTGGGTGTCGAGCGCCTCCCGGGCGGCCTCCAGCGTCTTGGTGCGCGAGAGCGTGCCCCTGGCCGCCTCGCGCAGGAACTCCTGCTCGTCTGAGAGTGCCAGGTTCATGCCGCCGCCTCCGCGTGTGTGTCCGCCCGCCCCCGGCGGGCGGGATGGGGTGGGTTGGGTGGGGTCATGCCGCGGCCCCTTCCTTGGAGCGCAGCTCCGAGAACGGGATGCCCTTGTCCAGTCGCGGCTCCGGGGGCAGCCCGAGCACGCGCTCGCCGATCGTGTTGCGCAAGATCTCTTCGGTGCCGCCGGCCGACTTCAGGCCTGGCAGGAAGGAGATCATGTAGGCCCACTCGCTGTCCTCGCGCAGCGCGTCCGGGCCGATCGTGTCGGCGATCAAATCGCCCGCTTTGATCGCGCCGTTGACGATCGTGACCTTCGCGAGGCCCGCCTCCGGACCCGGGATCTGGCCTTTCTGCAGCGCCGTCAGCGTGCGATACCCGGTGAAGCGCACCGCCAGCAGCTCGCTCGCGATCTCGCCCAGCTGCCTGCGCACCTCGGGGTCGCGGCGGCCGTGCTCGTCGGAGGCGATGCCCCTGGCGAAGCGCACCGAGTTATAGCCCAGGCCCTCGCCGCCGAGGCCGATCGTGACGCGCTCGAACATCAGCGTCGTCAGCGCCGTGCCCCAGCCGTTGCCGACCCCGCCCACGACCGCGTCGCCCTCCAGCCGCACGTCGTCGAGGAACACCTCGTTGAACTCGGCCTCGCCCGAGATCTGGCGCAGGCCCCTGACGGTCACGCCGGGCGCGTCCATCGGGATCACGAACATCGTCAGGCCCCTGTGCTTGTGCTGGTCGGGGTCGGTGCGCGCGAGCAGCAGCCCATAGGAGGCGAACTGGGCGTTGGTCGTCCACACCTTCTGGCCGCTCAGGCGCCAGCTGCCATCGTCCTGCAGGCGCGCGCGCGTCTGCACCGCCGCGAGGTCCGAGCCGGCCGCGGGCTCTGAGAAGAGCTGGCACCACACCTCGTCGCCGTGCAGCATCGGCCCCAGGTAGCGGCCCTTCTGCTCGTCTGAGCCGTGCGCGATGATCGTCGGGCCGAGCATCCCCACGCCGATCGCGTCGAGGATGCCGGGCACGCCCGCCCTCGCGATCTCCTGGTTGCAGATCACCTGCTCGATCGGGCCGAGGCCCTGGCCGCCGTACTCCTTCGGCCACGTCACTCCCGCAAGCCCCGCCTCGGCGAGCTTGCCCTGCCATGCGCGTCGGGCGGAGACGATCTCCGCCTCCTCTGTGAGGGCGTCGGGTCCGCTCAGAACCGGCGCCTGCGCCTTGTGCTGCTCGAGCCAGGCGCGCACCTTCGCGCGGTGCGCCGCCTGCTCGGGCGTGTCGTCGAGATCCACTGTGCTCTCCCTTGGCTGACTGGCCAGTCAATATTGGCCTCTAAGCGTACTCCTGTGCGGCGCGCATGGGCGCGCCGGGCGTGCGGGTACCGCGGGCCAGGCGGTCGCAGATGCGCGGTCGCGCCCGCGGGCACCGCCCGCAGTCGCGCGCTAGCGGCCCGCGGGCACCGTCGGCGAGGCGATCAGCCGCTGGTGGTAGACGTCGGCGAAGCCGGCGTTGAGCAGGTACTCGGCCTGCTGGCCCATGTCGGGTGAGTGCAGCAGCACCACGCCGAGGCTGACCCCATCGCGCTCAGCCGTGGCGACCAGGCAGTCGCCGGCCAGTTCGGTGTAGCCCGTCTTCATGCCGGTCGTGCCCGGGTACCCGTACACGAGCAGCGGGTTGTTGTTGTACAGGTACAGCTTGCCGCCCGCGATCGGAAACGGCAGCACCGCTTCGGCGCTGCGCACGACGCTGGCGATGCGCGGCTGGTGCAGATCCACATAGGCCAGCTCGGCGAGGTCGGCGGCGCACGTGTAGTTGCGCGCGTTGGTGTACCCCGAGGGGGAGTTGTAGTGCGTGCAGCCCAGCCCGAGCCGCGCCGCTTCGACGTTCATCCCTGCCACGAACGCACCCACGCTGCCGGACACGTGCTGGGCGAGCGCGACCGCCGCGTCGTTGCCGGATGGCAGCAGCAGCCCATACAGCAGCGACTGCGCCGGCACGCGCTTGCCGAGCGGCAGCACCCCCACCTTCGAGCCGGCGGCTTCGACGGCCTCCCTGGTGATCAGCACGGGCGCCTCGGGGCTGGTCGTGCGCACCACCCGCAGCGCCGTCATCATCTTCGTGAGGCTCGCCATGTGCAGGCGCTGCAGCGGATTCAGCTGCCACAGCACGCGGCCGCTGTTCAGGTCGAACAGCAGCCCCGCCCGCGGCGGTTGCGCAAAAGAGGCCCGCACCGGATCGTCGCTCGCGCCGAGGTCGAGCGCCAGCGGCGGGCGCCCGAGCGGCAGGCCCGCGGGCGAGCGCGCGATCGCGGCGTGCGCGCCCGCGCGCCTCGTCCTGGCAGCCGCGCGTGGCGAGCTGTGCGTCGTGCCCGGGTGCACGAACCCGAGCAGGATCGCGAGCGCGGCCGCCAGCAGGAGCAGCGCGCCGCCCACCAGCACGCGGCGGCGCACGCGCCTGCGCCTGGCCAGCGCGCGTGCGCGACGCGAGCTCGATCCCTGGGCGAGGAACGGCGAGCGGCTCACCGCGGCGCCCCGCGGGCGTTGCCGACGCTGCTCATGAGAGCGCTCTCATCAACGTGGAGGATTGCGCAACGCGCCGACGATGCCAACCGTGAGCAGCACGAGCACGAACACCGAGATCGCCGCCTCGCCGGTCAGGCCGTGTTCGGCGATCCCTCCGATCGTCAGGAACGCGAAGCCGAGGATGAACGCAAGCGAGATGGCGAGCACGAAGACACGGCTCATTGGAGTGGGGTCTCGCCGAGGAGGAGGATCGCGCGAGCCTATCCGCTCGCGGCGACTCTCCGACGCACCCGTCGCGCTGCCGCGGCAGCGGCGCCTACGCGCTCGCGGCGAGCGGCCCGACCCCCGGGCGCGGTTGCGGCACGTGCTGGTCGGCGTGATAGGAGGAGCGCACGAGCGGACCGGCGGCGACGTGCTCGAAGCCGAGCGCGTACGCGGCCCGCTCCAGCGCCGCGAACTCCTCCGGGTGCCAGTAGCGCACGACCGGCAGGTGGCGCTCGGAGGGGCGCAGGTACTGCCCGACCGTGAGCACCCGCACATCGTGCTCGCGCAGCGCGCCGAACGCGTCCACCAGCTCCTCGTGGGTCTCGCCGAGCCCCACCATCAGGCCCGACTTCGTGACGAGGGCGCCCTCGCCCAGCTCGGCGGCGGTGCGCAGCACGCGGCAGGAGCGCTCGAACTCCGAGCCGCGGCGCGCGATCGGATACAGGCGCGGCACCACCTCGACGTTGTGGTTGAACACGTCGGGGCGCTCGGCGACGACGCGCGCGAGCGGCATCTCCTGACCCTGGAAGTCGGGGGTCAGCACCTCGATCTGGCATTCCGGCGCCTGCCTGCGCACCTGGCGGATCACGCCCACGAACGCGCCGGCGCCCTTGTCGGGCAAATCGTCGCGGTCGACCGAGGTGACGACCGCATGGCGCAGGCCCATGCGCGCGATCGAGCGGGCCACGCGCGCGGGCTCCAGCGGATCGTTCCACGTGGGCCTGCCGGTCTTTACGTTGCAGAACCCGCAGCGGCGCGTGCACGTGTCGCCGAGGATCATGAACGTGGCGGTGCCGCGCTCCCAGCACTCGCCGACGTTCGGGCACGCGGCCTCCTGGCAGACGGTGTGCAGGTTCTCCGCTTTGATCAGCGCCGAGAGCTCGCGGTAGCGCGCGCCGCCGGCGGCCGGCACTTTGAACCACGGCGGCTTGCGCTCGCGCAGCGGGCGCACGTTCGGGCCGAGCACGTCGAGCACGTCCATGCCGCCGGGGTTGGAGCGGGAGCGGGTGCTCACGCGATCGCCGGTTCCGTCGAGCGCGACGCCGTGTGCGGCGGGTTGTCGTTTGGGTCGCATCCGCGCAGCTTCGTCGGTGACCGGCGGTTGTGGGCGCGGGACGTCCTGTCCCGCGACGCCGCCCGGGTTTCGCAGAAGCAGCGCGCCATGCGCTCGGCGAACGAATCGATCCCGCCGGGGGGCGCGTGGCCCAGCTCGCGCTGCACCGAGGTCATCCTCACGCCGTTCAGGCCGCACGGCACGATCCAGGCGAACGGCGTCAGGTCGTTGGTCACGTTGACGGCGAAGCCGTGCGTGGACACGCCGCGCGAGACGTGCACGCCGATCGAGGCGATCTTGCGATCCTGCACCCACACGCCGGTGTAGTCGATCCCCTCAGCGCAGCGGGAGCGAGCCTCGATGCCGTACTCGCCAAGCGCCGCCACGATCGCCGCCTCGATCGTGCGCAGGTGCGCGCCGATGTCGCTGACGCGCACGATCGGATAGCCGACCAGCTGGCCGGGGCCGTGGTAGGTGATCTTGCCGCCGCGGTCGGTCGGCACGATCTCGATGCCCTGGGCGCGGTAGAAGTCCTCGCCGAGCGGCAGCTCGCCATCGGCCGCGCGGCGGCCGCGCGTGTATACGGGTGGGTGCTCGAGCAGCAGCAGCGTGTCGGGCTGCTCGTCGGCCTGGCGGCGCGCTTGAACGTCGGCCTGGATCGCGAGCGCGTCGCGGTAGGGAACGGTTCCCAGGCGGCAGATGCGCATGGCGGCGGATGGCTGACGATCTTTCATATACCGCCTCTCGTGGTAGCATACTTAGCACGCCAGGATGAGTTCAATTGCTTGTTCGTCTACGTACCTCCGCGGAGCCCGGTTCGCCGGGCTCCGTTTTATAATGAGGCGCTCCGGCGAGCATCGGGGCCGACTCTCGCCGGAGCTGGAGTGCGTTACGCAACCTATCGAGCAATCCGGAAGGTACTCGGCGCGCGAGGCGAAACGCTACAGCGTAAGCGCGGCGGGCTCTTCCAGCAGCTCGCGGATGCGGCCCAGGAACAGCGCCGCGTCGGCGCCGTAGAGGATGCGGTGGTCGCAGCTGAGCGTGACCGTCATGGCGGCGCGCACGGCGAGCTTCTTCTTGCGCACGACCGCCCGCGGGGCGACCGCCCCGACAGCGAGGATCGCGGCCTGCGGCGGGTTGACGATCGCCGTGAACTCGCGGATGCCGTACATCCCGAGGTTCGACACGGTGAACGTGCCGCCGCTCAGCTCGGGCGGCGCGATCGAGCCGTCGCGCACCCGCTCGGCCAGCGCGCGCGTCTCGCGCGCGATCTCGCCGAGCGCCTTTGTGTCTGCGTCGAATACGGTCGCAACGACGAGCGCGCCGCCCGTCGGATCCCCGGCGCCGGCCGCCACCGCCACGCCGACGTTCACGCGCGAGTGCAGCTCGAAGCGCCCGTCGCGGTAGCTGGCGTTGGCGCGCGGGTGCTCGCGCAGCGCAAGCGCGCACGCCTTGACGATCATGTCGTTGTATGTGGGCAGCGGCCCGCCCCCGGCCTGGGAGAGCCGCTTGAGCTCGGCGCGCAGCTCCGCGCAGCGCTCCATGTCGATGTCGGCCGTGAGCGCGAAGTCGGGGATCGTCGCCTTTGACTCGGCCATCCGCCGCGCGATCGTGCGCTGGGTGCGCGAGAGCTCCACGATGGTCGTCTCGCCCTTTGAGGAAGCTACGCCATCGGTGTGGGTGTCCGCGCCGGTGTCGAGCGCGGGGTGTGCGCCGGGTGTGGGTTCGCGCTTGGGCTCGGGTGCCCGCTCGCCGCCCGTCGCGGCTGTCCTGCTCTCGGCGGCCTCCACGTCTGCCTTGACGATACGGCCTCCCGGCCCGCTGCCGCTCAGCGCGCCGAGCTCCACGCCGGTATCGCGTGCGATGCGCCGGGCAAGCGGCGATGCCTTCACGCGATTCCCGCCGCGCTGTGGCGGGGCCGTGGCGGTGGGCGGCTGTGGCGCGGCGGGAGCGGCGGGCGTGCTCTGGGCAGTGGCAATGCCGTTGTGATGCGTGTCGGCTTCTCCTGCTGCCTCTCCCACCCGCGCGATCGGCGCCCCCACGGCCAGCGTGTCGCCCTCGCGCGCGACGATCTCGAGCGTGCCCTCGCTATCGGACTCATAGGTCATCGCGGCCTTGTCGGTCTCGATCTCGACCAGCTCCTCGCCCCGCCCCACGTGCTCGCCGTCGCGCTTGAGCCAGCGCAGGATCGTGCCCTCCTCCATCGTGTCGGACAGCCGCGGCATCGCGATCTCGCTCATCGCTGTGCCGCCGATGCCGGGGGGCGCTCGAGCGGCGGCGCGCCGTTCGCCGCGCTCGGGAGCTCGCGTCCGATCGTGCCAAGCACGGCCCGCACGACGTGGGGCTCGTGCGGGAAGGCGATTTCCTCCAGCGGCTTGGAGTAGGGCATCGGCACGTCCGCGCCGCTGACCCGCATCACCGGCGCGTCGAGGTCGTCGAAGGCCTGTTCTGAGATCAGCGCGGCGAGGTTGGCGCCGACGCCGCCGTGCGGCCAGCCCTCCTCGACGACCACGCAGCGGTTGGTCTTCGCGACCGAGCGCAGGATCGTGTCGAGGTCGAGCGGGCGCAGCGTGCGCGGGTCGATCACCTCGGCCTCGACGCGGTGCTCGGCGGCGAGCGTCTGCGCCGCGCGCTCGGCGGTGAGCGCCATCCGCGAGACGCCGACGATCGTCACATCGGAGCCCTCGCGGGCGACGCGGGCGCGCCCGAACGCGAGCGGCTGCTCGTCGCTCTCGTCCACCTCGCCACGCACCCCATACAGCGACTCGTGCTCGATGAAGATCACCGGGTTATCGTCGCGGATCGCCGTCTTCAGCAGGCCGCGCGCGTCGGCGGGCGTGGCGGGCACGGCCACGAGCAGGCCCGGCACGTGCAGGAACATCGCCTCCAGGCTGTGCGAGTGCGTCGGCCCGAGCTGGTGCCCGGCGCCCTGGGGCATGCGCACGACCAGCGGCACGCGCGCCTGGCCGCCGAACATGTAGTGGATGTGGGCCGCGTGGTTGACGATCTGGTCGAACGCGAGCAGCGCGAAGTTGACGGTCATCAGCTCGACCACGGGGCGCAGCCCGACCATCGCGGCTCCCACGCCCACGCCGACGATCGTGTTCTCGGAGATCGGCGTGTCGCGCACGCGCCGCTCGCCGAAGTCCTCCAGCAGGCCGCTGGTGACCTTGAAGGCGCCGCCGAACACGCCGATGTCCTCGCCGAGCAGCACCACGCTCCGATCGCGGCGCATCTCCTCGCGCAGCGCCAGTTTGAGCGCGTCGCGGTAGCGCATCTCGCTCACGTGAGCGCCCCCGGCGAGAAGTGGTAGCCGCGCCCCCGCTCTCCGCTCGCCTCGCCCTGCCCGCCCGAGCCCGCTCCGTTGCGGGGACTCGGCGAGGCCGGCAGCACGTACACGTCTTCGTAGAGCGCGTCCGGGGCTGGGAATGGCGAGCGCTCGGCGAACTCGACGGCCTGCTCCACGCGCGCCGCGGCGTCGCGCTCGATCTGCTCGCGCTGCTCCGCGGTGAGGACGCCTTCGCGCTCCAGCAGACCGGCGAACGCGGGAATCGGGTCGCGCTCGCGCCACTGCGACACCTCCTCCCTGGTGCGGTAGTCCTCGGGGTCGGCCATCGAGTGGCCGCGGAAGCGATAGGTCACGGCCTCCACGAGCAGCGGCCGGCGCTCGCGGCGCACCCGCTCGAGCGCCTCGGAGACGACGCGGTGGGTGTCGAGGATGTCCATGCCGTCGCAGCGCATGCCGGGCACGCCGAGCGACTCGCCCTTGCGCCGCAGGTCGGTCACGGCCGAGTGGCGCGCGAGCGAGGTGCCCATGCCGAACATGTTGTTGACGACCATGAACACGACCGGCAGGCGCCACAGCGCGGCGAGGTTGAGCGTCTCGCCGAAGGTGCCCTGGTTGGAGGCGCCGTCGCCGAACGTGCACAGCGTCGCCTCCTCGCCACCGCGTTGATCGCACGCGAGCGCGATGCCGGCCGCGATCGGCAGGTTGCCGCCGACGATCCCGTACCCGCCCATGAAGCGCCGCTGCAAATCGAACATGTGCATCGAGCCGCCGTGGCCTTTGCTGCAGCCGGTGGCCTTGCCGTACAGCTCCGCCATCACCTGCTCGGGCGGAGTGCCGCGCGCCAGCGCGTCGCCGTGGGAGCGATAGGTGGACACCAGATAGTCGCTGTCGCGCAGCGCCCGCGCCGCGCCGACGATCGTCGCCTCCTCGCCGATCGAGAGGTGCAGGAACCCGCCGATCTTCGCGCGCGCGTACAGCTCCCCGGCGCGCTCCTCGAAGTGGCGGATCAGCACCATCGCCGCGAGCCACTCGCGGGCGGTGTCGGGCTCGGGAAGGGGGGCATCCCCGCTGTGGGGACCGCTCGGCGATGTGGCGCTCATCAATCTTCCACGGTACTCCAGCGCGCGAGGAAGTCCTCGCGATCCATCATGCTCAGCTCCTCGCGCAGTTCGCGCGCGCGGCGCGAGGCCGTGTGGGGTGGGCAGTCCCAGAAGAACACCACCTCGCCACCGTCGATCTCGACCACCTCGATGTGGTCGACGCGGTCGGGGCTGGCGAGAAACGCGGGCGCCAGCCCGCCGCGGCGCACGATCAGGCGAAAGCAGCGGTTGGCCTTCACCGGCCGTGGCGCCCCTGCGCCGCGCCAGCGGCGATGGCGGCCTCCACGAGCGCCGCGCCGGCGCCGCCGCCATCGGCGCCCTCGGGTGCGCCGGTCTCGCGCGCATATGCCGCGGCCTGCTCGAGGCAGCGCTCGCCGAGGAACACGCGCTCGCCGACGCGGATCGCGGGCACGTCGCTGACGCCCAGCGCCGCGGCTGCCGCGGTCGCGCCCGACAGCTGCTCCGCGACGGAGCGAAGCTCCGCTGCCTTCAGCACCGCCGATGGGTGCATCTCGCACGCGGCGGCCGCGATCAGCACGTTGTCGGGCTGCGCCAGCGAGCGCCCACCGGCGTATGCCTGGCGAAACGCCGCCTGCGCAAAGGCGACGATCCGCCCGATCGACCTGGCGTATGTGGCGGCGCGCATCGCGAACGTGCTGTCGAAGGGAAACGGGTCGGGCCAGCGCAGCTCCTGCAACTCCAGCGCTCGCGCGCGTCGCTCGACCTCCAGGCGGAAGATGTCCTGCTCCTCGCGGCAGCGAAACGCCTCGAAGCTCTCGGCGCCGGGGAGCTCGCTTGCCCGCCCTCCGCGATGGGGGGTGCCCCTGAGGGTGCGCGCGAGCACCGGCTGCCACTCGCACGCGACGGGCATCGCCTGCAGCACGCGCTCGGCGGCCAGGTAGGCGAGCGGCGAGGCGAGATCGAAGTAGAAGGCGGCGCTCGCGTTGGACATACCGCCAGATTAGTTATCGAGCAGGCCGGGCCGTGGATGGGACGCGCCGCGGCCGCCTCAGCCGTGGATCAGCCAGCCGTCGGCGGCTCGACCCGCCTCCATCACCGCCTCCGACAATGTGGGGTGGCCGTGCACGATGCGGGCCACCTCGGCAAACCCGCCCTCCAGCGCGCGCACGTTGACCAGCTCCTGGATCAGCTCGGTGGCGCGCGAGCCGACGATGTGCCCGCCGAGCAGCTCGCCGTACTTGCGCTCGCCGACGAGCTTCACCAGGCCGCTGCGATCGCCGTACACGGTGCCGCCGCCGACGGCGCCGTAGGGCACCTTGCCGACCACCACGTCATAGCCCTGCTCGCGCGCCTGCTCCTCGGTGAGCCCGAAGGAGCCGACGTTGGGCGCGCAGAAGGTGGCGCGCGGAATGTCCACGTAGGAGAGCGGGTGGGTGCTCATTCCGGCCGCGGTCTCTGCCGCGATGATGCCCTCGTCCGAGGCCTTGTGGGCAAGCGCGGGGCCGTGCACGAGGTCGCCGATCGCATACACGCCGCCGGCGGTGGTGCGCTGGGCGCCGTCGACGCGCACGAGTCCGTGCTCGTCCAGCTCGACGCCCGCGTCCTTCAGTCCGAGCGCGTCCACGTCGGGGCCGCGGCCGGCGGCGATCACGAGGTAGTCGACCTCCGCGGACTCCGACCCATAGCTGAAGCTGACGCTGCGCTCGCCGCTGCTCACGGCTTCGATCGGCGTGCTGGTGTGCACGGCGATGCCCTGGCGCTTGAGGCCGCGCTCGACCAGGCGCGAGATGTCGGCGTCCTCGGTGGGCAGCACGCGGTCGAGCATCTCGAACAGCAGCACCTCGCTGCCCAGGCGCGCATAGCCGGAGGCTATCTCGGCACCGGAGGCGCCCGCGCCCACGACGGCCAGGCGCGCGGGCAGCCGCGGCAGCGCCCACGCCTCCTCGGTGCCGATCGCGCGCCCGCCAAACTCGACGCCCGGGACCGAGCGCTTGACCGAGCCGGTGGCGAGGATCACGGTGCCCGCCCGCAGCTCGCGCTCGCCCACGCGCACGCGAACCGCCGCCTCGCTCGTATCCTCGCCGTCGCCGGCCGCGCGTGTGGGCAGCAGCGACGCCTCGCCCTCGATCAGCTCGATGTTGTTCTTCTTGAACAGCCCCCCAACCCCGCCGACGAGCGTCGCGACCACCTTTTCGCGACGGGCCTGCACGGCGGCGTAGTCGACCTCCACGCCGCTCACCCGCAGGCCGTAGTCGCCGGCGTCGCGGATCTCGTCGAGCAGGTCGGCGGAGCGCAGCACCGCCTTGGCGGGTATGCACGCGTAGTTCAGGCAGCGCCCCCCGACCCTGTCCTTCTCCACGACCGCGGTCTTCATGCCGAGCTGGGCGGCGCGGATCGCGGCCACGTACCCGCCGGGGCCCGAGCCGATCACTATGCAGCCAAACGAGCTGTCGTCCATTTCGGGGCGAGCCTATCGCACGGCCGCGGTCGAGCCGCCGCCGGGCCGGGGAGGGCTACGGCCCCTCCTCCGCGCTCCGCTCGCCCGCCTGGATGCGGCCCATCACTCGCACCAGCTTCCAGAACAACCACCCGGCCAGGCCGATGCCGAGCACGCACAGCCCGGCCGCGAGCCACGTCTCGGCGACGACCAGCGCGAGCGAGGTGACGACGATCTGGAACGCGAGCAGCGCCTCGAAGCCGAGCACCGCCCAGTAGCGGCGCCGGTACATGCCGGCCGCGAGCGCTGCGAGCACCAGGGCGATGAACAGTCCGCCGGGCAGCGAGCCGCCGTGGTTGGCGAGGTCTTTGACGGTCGCGACGCCCACGAGCACCGCGAGCGCGAGCAGCGAGGCGACCGCCACCGCGACGAGCAGCGCGGTCGGGCGCTCGCCGGGGCCGAGCGGTGCCAGCGCGGCGTGCGCGTCGAGCTCGCGCTGCTGACGACGCGCGACCGGTTGCTGGCGGCGGGCCACGGGCTGCTGCTCGGCGCCCATCGCGCCGTCGCCGCTACTCTCTGTCATCGCCGTTCCACAACGGTCGCAGCTCCAGCGCCCCGCGCAGCGTCAGCGCCGCGTGCTCGGGGTTGCGGGCGTCGCAGATCGCGCGCAGCACGCACACGCGCGAGGCGCCGGCGTCGAGCACGGTGAGGATGTTCTCGCTGTCGATGCCCCCGATCGCGAAGAACGGCACCTTCGCGTTGGCGTACGCGTAGCCGACGAGCTCCAGGCCGACGGGCGGGCGCCCGAGCTTGGTGGGGGTCGCGTGCACGGGGCCGACGCCGATGTAGTCCACGTATGGAGAGCCGTCGGGGGCGCTCGGCAGCGCCGCGTCGATCTCGCTCGGCGTGTGCGTGGAGAGGCCGATCAGCATGTCCGGGCCGACGATCTTGCGCGCCTGCGCGACCGGCATGTCCTGCTGTCCGAGATGAACCCCGTCGGCGCGCACCTCGACGGCGATGTCGGGACGGTCGTTGAGGATGAACAGCGCCCCGCTGGCGTCGCACGCGTCGGCCGCCACGCTGGCGGCTTCGACCAGGAAGTCGTCGTCGAGGTGCTTCTCGCGCAGCTGCACCACGTCCACGCCGCCGGCGGCCGCGGCGGCGATCACCTCGCCGAGGTTGCGTTCGCCGGGCATGCAATCGCACACGAGGTACAGGCGCGCGGCGGCCAGGCGCGCGCGGCGCTGCTCGCCGGTGGGGTCGGGCACGGGCCGCAGGTGCGCCATCGCCCGCAAGTTTGACAGCCCGGTGGCGGCACCCCGCGGGCGAGGGCGCACGCGGGGCGCGGCCGGACGCCCTCTAGCATCAACGCCATGAGCGATGGCGGCGAGTCGACGGTCGATCTGGCGGTGCTCGGCGGCGGCATCGTGGGCCTGTCGGTGGCGTGGCGCGCGTGCGCCGCGGGCATGTCGGTTGCGCTGCTGGAGCGCGGGCACATCGGCGCGGGCGCGACGCACGTGGCGGCGGGGATGCTCGCGCCCGTCGCCGAGGTCGAGTTCGGCCCGGGTGGTCGGCGGGTGCTGGAGCTGGGGCTGCGCTCGGCGCGGATGTGGCCCGAGTTCGCCGCCGAGCTTCGGCGCGCGAGCGGGATCGACGTGGGGTTGCGGCGCACCGGCACGCTGGTCGTGGCGCGCGACGGCGACGAGGCGCGCGAGCTGGAGCGCCAGCTCGAGTTTCGCCGGGAGCTGGGGCTGCGCGCCGAGCGGTTGCGCGCGAGCGAGGCGCGCGAGCGCGAGCCGGCGCTGGCGGCGACGGTGAGGCTCGCGCTGCACGCGCCCGAGGACCACAGCGTGGACCCGCGCGGCGTCGCGGCGGCGCTTCGCCGTGCGTGCGAGCGCGCCGGCGTGCGGCTGCACGAGCACACCCCGGCGCTCGCCGTGGAGCTCGACGCGAGCGGCGCGCGGGTCGCGGGGGTGCGGGTCTCGCGCGATGCGCCGCCGGCGAGCTTCGACGCGGAGCAGGGCTCGGGCGGGGTTTTTTTGGGGGAGGAGGGGTCGTGCGAGGTGGTGGGAGCGCGCGGGGTGGTCGTGGCGATGGGTGCTTGGAGCGGCGGCCTGGCCGGGTTGCCGCGGGGCGCGGGTGTGCCGGTGCGCCCGGTGAAGGGTCAGATCGTGCGCCTGCGCGACCCCGCCGGCCCCGGTCTGCTCGACGGCGTGGTGCGCTATGAGGGCGGCTACATCGTGCCGCGCGGCGATGGGCGCTACGTGCTCGGCGCCACCGTCGAGGAGCGCGGGTTCGATCGGGCGCCGACCGCCGGCGGGGTGTACGAGCTGCTGCGCGACGCCCACGAGCTGGTGCCGGGCATCGGCGAGCTGCAGGTCGAGGAGCTGTGTGTGGGGTTTCGTCCGGGCACGCCCGACAACGCGCCGATCGTCGGCCCCGGCGCGGTGGGTGGGCTGACGTGGGCGACCGGCCACCACCGCAACGGCATCCTCCTCGCCCCCCTGACCGCCGAGCTGGTGATGACCTCGCTGCGCAGTGGCGACGCCTCGTACGACCCCATATACATAAATTGATCTACCTCAACGGCACTCCTCGCGAGCATCGCGCCGGGCAGACGGTGGCGAGCGTGCTGGAGCTGCTCGATCTCGCGCCCGACGCGCGCGGGGTGGCGGTGGCGGTTGCGGGCGAGGTCGTGCCGCGCGCCGACTGGGAGACGTTCGCGATCGCCGACGGCGCGCGCGTGGAGGTGCTGACGGCGATGCAGGGAGGATGATCTGAGCATGGCCGACTCGCAGGCAGAGCCGCACGCCCGGCAGGGGCAGGTCGAGAACGGGCACGTCGCGGCCGCGACGCCGGGACCGCCCGAGCGCGAGCGCGAGCCCGAGCTCGACGCGCTCACGATCGCCGGGCGCACGCTGCGCTCGCGGCTGCTGCTCGGCACCGGCGGCTTTCCCTCGCTTGCGCTGCTTGCAGAGGCGATCCGCGCGTCTGGCGCGGAGCTTGCGACGGTTGCACTGCGGCGCGTCGATCCCGCGGCCCGCGGCTCGCTGATCGACGTGCTCGAGCGCGAGCGCGTCGAGCTGCTGCCGAACACCGCCGGCTGCTTCACCGCGCGCGACGCGGTGCTCACCGCCAAGCTCGCGCGCGAGGCGTTCGGCACCGAGCTGGTGAAGCTGGAGGTGATCGGCGACGAGCACACGCTGCTGCCCGACGCGCCCGAGCTGCTGCGCGCCGCCGAGCTGCTGGTGGACGACGGCTTCGTGGTGCTCCCCTACACGACCGACGACCCGGTGCTGGCGCGGCGGCTGGCTGACGTCGGCTGCGCGGCGGTGATGCCGCTCGGCGCGCCGATCGGCAGCGGCATGGGCATCCGCAACCCCCACAACATCGCCCTGATCCGCGAGGCGGTGAGCGTGCCGGTCGTGCTCGACGCGGGCGTCGGCACCGCCTCCGACGCGGCGCTCGCGATGGAGCTGGGCTGCGACGCGGTGATGGTGGCAAGCGCCGTCTCCCGTGCCCGGGACCCGGTGGCGATGGCGGGCGCGATGCGCGCCGCGGTGCAGGCTGGTCGTCTGGCGCACGCCGCCGGGCGCATCCCGAGGCGAACCTACGCGACGGCCTCCTCGCCGGAGGCGGGGCTGGCCGAGTTTTAGCCGGTTGCGGGCCCGGAGCCGGCCGCCGGCCTGGGTTGGGGCGCCGGCAAACCGGGCGCACCCGTCATTCCACGACTTCGATGCTGCCGTTCATCGTGGTCGGGTAGCCGGTGCACTCGTAGTGGATCGTGCCGGGCTTGGTCAGCTTCAGTTCGTAGGTGCCGCCTTCGGGCAGCTCGCCGGAGTCGAACGTGTACGGGCCGCCCTCGCTCTTGACGTTGCACTTTTCGCTGTCGTCGTTGGTCCACCTGAGCGTGCTTCCCACTTTCGCCTTGAGCGTGTCCGGTTCGATCGCGAATTCGTGGTAGGTGATTTTGATCGTGCCGCTCTGCACGGGCGCGTTGGCAGGCGGGCTTGCGTAGTTGATCTTGCCCGGCACCGTCAGCCCGCCCTGGGAGCTCGATGTCTTCGACGTCGCCGTGGTCGCGGTCGTCGTGCTCGATTTGCTCGACCCGCATCCGGCGGCGAGCGCACAGCAACCCAATATGGCGGCGAGTGCCGCGAATCCCCTTCTCATCGCATCCCTTTCTCGATCGGCTACACGCTCAGCGTACAGATCGGCGAGCCCGACGCCTACACTGGTCCGTCCGATGAGATCGCGCCCGCGCCATTTCCTGAACGGGTCTGAGCTGGACGCGGCCGAGCTCGAAGCGCTGCTGGACCGTGCGATCGAGCTGAAGGCCGCGCCGCTGTCCTCGCGCGCGCTGGCCGGCCGCGGCGTGGCGCTGATCTTCGAGAAGCCCTCCACGCGCACGCGGCTGTCGTTCGAGATGGGTGTGCACGAGCTGGGCGGCCACGCGGTCGTGCTGCGCTCGGGCGAGATGCAGCTCTCGCGCGGGGAGTCCCCGCGCGACACCGCGCTGATCCTCTCCCGCCACGTCGCCGCGATCGCGATCCGCACCGGCCCCGACGCGCTGCTGGAGGCGCTCGCCGAGCACGCGAGCGTGCCAGTGATAAACATGCTCACCGCCCTGCACCACCCCTGCCAGGCGCTCGCCGATCTGATGACCGTGCGCGAGCGTTTCGGGGGCCCTGCCGGACTGCGCCTCGCCTATGTCGGCGACGGCACCAACGTCGCCCGCTCGCTGGCGATCCTCGGCACGCTCGCCGGCATGGACGTCGCGATCGCCTCGCCCGAGGGCTATGCGCTGGAGGAGACCCTGTCGCTGCCGGCGGGCGCCGAGGGCTCGCTCACGCTCTACCGCGACCCGCGCGAGGCGGCGCGGGGAGCGCACGTGCTCTACACCGACGTGTGGGTGAGCATGGGCGAGGAGAACACCGCGGCCGACCGCCGCGCGGCGCTCGCGCCCTATCGCATCGACGATGCCCTGCTCGACAGCGCCGCCCCGGGGGCGATCGCGCTGCACTGCCTGCCCGCCCATCCGGGCGAGGAGATAACTGCCGAGGTGCTCTACGGCTCGCGCCAGCGCATCTGGGATCAGGCCGAGAACCGCCGCCACGCGCAGAAGGCGCTGCTGGAGCTGCTGGTCGATCCGGTCGGCTCATGAGCGCGCCCGCGCCGGGCGCCAAGCTCGCCGCCAACGGGCTTAGGGGCGCGCAAGCGCAGGGCGGCGCGCCGGCGCTGCCGGGGCGTCCGGAGCGCGGCGAGGAGATCGAGCTGCGCATCGACTCGCTCGCGCACGGCGGCGACGGCGTCGGGCGCTACGGGCAGGCGGGCTATGTCGTGTTCGTCGCGGGCGCCCTTCCCGGCGACCGCGTGCGCGCGGCGGTCGTCAAGCGCAAGCGCAGCTATGCGCACGCGCGCCTGCTGGAGGTCTTGGAGCAGAGCCCCGAGCGGATCGCGCCCCGCGCGAGCCATCCGGGTGTCGCCTGGCAGGTGCTGCCGTATGAGCGCCAGCTGCAGATCAAGGCCGAGCAGGTCGACGACGCGCTGCGGCGCATCGGCAAGCTCGACGGGTTCGAGCTGGAGGAGATCGTGCCCGCGCTCGAGCAGTGGCGCTATCGCAACAAGCTGGAGTACTCGTTCGGCAACGCCCCGAACGGCGAGCTGGTGTGCGGTTTTCATGCGTCCTCGGGCTGGAACACGGTCGAGCCGATCGAGGACTGTCTGCTCGCCTCCGAGCTCGGCAACCGCGCGCGGGAGGCCGCGTTGCGCTGGTGTCGCGAGCAGGGGTTGCAGGCGTGGAGCCGCGGGGGTCGCCCTGGCGGGGGGCGTGCCCGTCCCGAGCGGCACGAGCAGCCCGCGGCGCGCGCCGGCGAGGATGCGCGCCGCTCGCGTGAGCAGCGCATCGGCCCCGCCCCCGACGGGCGGCCGCTGCTGCGCAACCTCGTGGTGCGCGAAGGCCGTCGCAGCGGCAGGCTTCAGATTCGCCTCGTCAGCACCGACGGCGAGCTGGACGTGGGCTCGCTCGCGACCGCGCTCGCGGCCGAGCTCGGCCCCGATTCCGGGACGGGCGAGGAGGCGCTCGGCGGCGTGCTGTGGACGCGCTCCTCCTCGCTTGCCGAGACGACGGCCGGCGGGGAGACCGAGCTGGTGTGGGGCGAGGCCGAGCTGCCCGAGCGCCTGGGCGAGCTGGATCTGCGCATCTCCGCTGAGGCCTTCTTCCAAACCAACACCGAGATGGCCGAGCTGCTGTACGGGATCGTCGCCGAGTATGCGGCGCTGGAGGGCTGGGAGCGCGTGTACGACCTGTACTGCGGCATCGGCACGATCGCGCTGACGCTCGCCCCGCGCGCCGGTGAGCTGTGGGGGATCGAGCTCGTCGAGCAGGCCGTGGCCGACGCGATCGCCGCCGCCCGGCGCAACGACGTCAGGGGCGCCCACTTCTTCGCCGGCGACGCGCGCCTCGCGTTGCCCGAGCTGATCGAGCGCGCCGGTAGGCCGGATGTGCTCGTGGTGGACCCGCCGCGCGCCGGCCTCTCCCAGAAGGTGGTGCGTCGCATGATCGACGCCTCGCCGCGGCGGATCGTGTACGTGTCGTGCAACCCCACCACGCTCGCCCCCAACGCGGCTCAGCTGGTCGAGGCGGGTTGGCGGCTGGTCAAGGTGCGGCCGGTTGACATGTTCCCGCAAACGCCCCACATCGAGTGCGTGGCGCTGCTGGAGCGGGTGGGCGCATAGCGGTTGGAGTCGGACTCGTTGAAAGCGCGCTCGCGCGATAGGATTCCGGCAGATGCTCGTCGACTCCGCACTGCGCCCGGCGACCGAGCGCGACATACAGCCCCTGAAGACGATGCTCGCCGAGGCGTTCTTCGACGACCCGATCTTCGGCTGGCTGATACCCGAGGACAGCAGGCGGCTAGCGGGTCTGCGCCGCTACTTCGGCATCGAGCTGCGCCACTACGTGCTGCCCCACGGCCGCGTGTGGACGAGCGGCGATCTCAGCGGCGCCGCGCTGACCCTGCCGCCCGGCGCATGGCGTGCGCCACCGCAGGCGACGCTGCTCGAGGGTCGCGCCTTCGGCATCCACCTCTCCAGAGCGGCGAGGATGGGAGCCGCGATGGAGTGGCACCACACGCGCAGGCCGCGCGAGCCCCACTACTACGTGCGCGACGTCGGCGTGCGCCCGGACAGCCAGGGCCAGGGCCTCGGCAGCGCCCTGATGGCGCCAACGCTCGAGCGCTGCGACCGCGAGGGCGTGCTCGCCTACATCGAGGCCTCCAGCGAACGCAGCGCCGCGCTGTACGAGCGCTTGGGCTTTCGGCACGTAAGGGAGCTGCACGTCGGCTCCAGCCCGCCGCTGTGGCTGATGATTCGCAAGCCCATCCCAGCGCAGTAGGGTTCGCGCCACATGCGCGCCGCGACGATCCGCGACGGAGAGGTTGTGCTCGAGGAGCACCCCGACCCCACCCCCGGGGCCGGGGAGGTGCTCGTGCGCGTGCGCGCCGCCGGGCTGAACGGCGCCGACATGATGCAGCGCCGCGGGCTGTATCCGGCCCCGCCGGGCTCGCCCCAGGAGATTCCCGGGCTGGAGCTCGCCGGCGAGGTGCAGGCGCTCGGCCCGGGGGCGAGCCGCTTCTCGCCCGGCGAGCGCGCGATGGCGATCGTCGGCGGCGGCGCCCAGGCCGAGCTTGCGGTGGTGCACGAGCGCCAGCTGATGCCGGTGCCGGCAGGGCTCGACTGGCCGGCCGCCGGCGGTCTGCCCGAGACGTTCACGACCGCCCACGACGCGATCTTCACGCAGGCCGGGTTGCGCTCCGGCGAGCGCCTGCTCGTGCACGGCGGGGCCGGCGGCGTGGGCACGGCCGCGATTCAGCTCGCGAGGGCGGCCGGCGCGCGCGTCACGGCGACGGTGCGCCGCGAGGAGTCGCGCGCGGAGGTGGCGGCGCTTGGCGCGCAGGCGATCGCGCCCGAGGGCTTTGCCGAGCATGGACCGTTCGACGTGGTGCTCGAGCTGGTGGGGGCGCCGAACCTGGCCGAGAACCTGAGCGCGCTCGCCACCGGCGGGCGCATCTGCACGATCGGCGTCTCCGCGGGCGCCAGGGCCGAGCTGAACCTGCTCGCGCTGATGGGCAAGCGCGCCCGCATCCACGGCTCCACGCTGCGCGCGCGTCCACTGGAGGAGAAGGCGCTCGCGGCGCGGGCGCTGGAGCGTGAGGTGCTGCCGCTGTTCGAGACGGGCGCCTTGACGGTGGCGATCGCGCAGACGTTCGCGCTGGAGGACGTCGCCGCCGCCTACGAGAGTTTCGCGGCGGGCGGCAAGCTGGGCAAGATCGTGCTTGTGCTCTGAGCCGGCGCGCGCGTCAATAGGGCGGCTGTGCCGCGTACCACTCGCCGAGCACCCGGAAGGCGGCCCAGAACGCGCGCTTTGAGTCCTGCTCGTCGAGCGAGTCGTCGATGTTGGGGACGTACAGCGCGTCGCATGTGGGGGTGAGCTGCTGGACCTCCCCGTAGCGCGCCTGCAGGGGCCGCGCGAGCGGGATCTGAAGCTCGCCCAGCGCGCTCAAAGCCTCGGCGCCCATCGCGACCACGATCCGCGGCCCCACGATCGCGATCTCCTGCGCCACGCGCGCCACGCAGGCCGGGTCGGCCAGCGAGGCGTCGGCCAGCGGGCACTTCACGCAGAGCGTGCCGTACACGGTCAGCGGGTCGATCGAGAGGCGCTTGAAGGACTTCATCAGCGCGCTGCCGGAGCGCCCGTAGAAGGCGACCCCCTCCTCGATCTCAGACGGCAGCGGGGCGTGCTTGAGCAGCATGATGTCGGCCTGGGGGTGGCCGGAGCCGAGCACCGGCATCAGCTGGCCGCGCGGGCAGTGGGGGCAGTTCTGCAGCTCGCGCGTGAGCGCGTTCAGCTCCCTGATTGCCCGCTCGAGGTACTTCTCGCGGATCTCATCGTCTGTGGCGGGCATCGACGCGGAGAGATTTGACGGCGCACCGGGTTCTCCCTGCTCGTGCATCGCTACTTGCGCGGCCGTGCTCTCACGATCCCCCACCGCTGTCTCTCCTCGCCCGGCGCACGCGCCGCTCGCGCGAGGCCTTGCGCGCGGCCGCCGGGGTGGCCTTGGTTTGCAGGAACTTCAGCGCCTGCACGTAGATCAGGCTGGAGGGCTTGGTGGTGATCTCGGCGTCCCGCAGCGACTGCAGGAACTCCTGCGGGCCGTCGAAGTCGCGCATGCGGATGCGCACCGAGCCGAGGCCCTGGGCGACGTGGGAGTCCGAGCCCGCGCCCGCGACGATCCGATACTTGGCGGCGAAGCGCGCGGCCTCCTCGTTGAAGGCGCCGATCGCCACACGCGGGTTGAAGACCTCGATCGCGTCGACGCTGTCGAGGATCGGCAGCAGGTGCTCGTAGTCGGGCACCGCGTGCATGCGGTCGAAGGGGTGGGGCACGTACACCAGGCCGCCCTGGCGCTTGATCTCGGCGACTGTCTCGGCGAGCGTCAGTCCGCGTGGGATCTTCTCCTCGATGAACAGCCCGATCACCTCGCCCTGCTCGGCCGTCTTGACCTCCTCGCCGACGATCACCTTCAGGGGTGGGTGGGCATTCGATTCCATGGCCTTCTCGCGCGCCTCCAACGCCCCCGAGATCTCGTTGTGGTCGGTGACGGCGATCGCGCCGAGGCCGACCTCCCTGGCGGTCGCGAGCAGCACCTCCACGGGCGTTTCGCAGTCGCCGGAGTGGTCGGTGTGCATGTGCAGGTCGACATCGATCAGCGGTCGGTGCTCCAGGCGCCGGCGCAGCGCCGGGTCCCCCCTGCCGTCGTGGCGGCGCGCGATCAGCTCGCGATAGGTCTGCTCGACGACCTCGACGCTCGCGGTCGCGGGGAGCCGCGCGTCGAGCCGCGCGAGGAAGCCTTCGACGAAGCGGCGCGCGATCGCGCTGGAGGGCAGCCGCTCTTCGGGCCAGCTGAACGTGGCGACGTTCAGCGAGCGCGAGTGGCGCAGCGCGGCGCTGGAGCTGCCGAGGCCGAGGAGACCCGGGGTGGGCTCGTGGATGTGCAGGATGTCCAGCGGCACCACCGCGAGCAGCTCCTCCAGCGTGCGCGCCACGTCGAGCGGCAGCGCAAGCGGGCGCCGCGCGGAGGCGCCCATGTCGAGCACCTCGCCGATCGCGAGCAGGCGCGGCTCGCCGCCGTCGCTGCCGGCGAGCAGGCTCGCCGGGTCCTCCTTGGCGAGGCGCAGCTCACGGCGCGCCTGGCGCACCCGCTCGGGGGAGCGCGAGGGCGCGAGGATCAGCACCCGGTGGCCGTGCCGGGAGAGCTCGCCCGCCAGACGCGCGACGTACGCGTTGATTTCGTTCTGCCGGTGCTCCCACGGGTATGGCGTTAGCTGTGCGATCGAGAACGTGGGTGCGCTCACCCTCCCATTATGCTCGTCCGTTCGATCTTTCACACCCCCGGCGCCGGCGCCCTGAGCGCTTGCCCCCCTGCGGCCCGCCCGCGCCAGCCCGCGCCAGCGAAGCCGGCGGTCCTCAGGAGCTGGCTGGAGCCTTGCGCGGCACCGCCCGCGCACGCGGCTTGGCGGGCGCGGCGCGGCGCGAGTGCTTGGCGATGAACTTCTCGGTCTCCTCGCGCGCGAGGTTGTCCGGCCGCTGGTTGTGCGGCGAC
This sequence comes from uncultured Solirubrobacterales bacterium, assembly GCA_963831995.1. Lineage (GTDB taxonomy): Bacteria > Actinomycetota > Thermoleophilia > Solirubrobacterales > Solirubrobacteraceae > Palsa-744. The sequence goes on from CAWHSI010000005.1 coordinate 1,121,801, forward strand.
TTCATCAGGTAGGAGGAGGGGCCGTCGAGCTGGCCGCCGATGCCGTTGTTGAGCGCGAGCTTGCAGCAGCGCACGGCGTCGATCACGATCCCGGCGGAGTTGGGCGAGTCCCACACCTCGAGCTTCAGCTCGAGGTTGAGCGGCACGTCGCCGAAGGCCTGGCCCTCGACGCGGATGTGCGCCCACTTGCGGTCGGTCAGCCACGGCACGTAGTCGCTGGGCCCGATGTAGACGTCCTGCGCGGGCAGCTGCTCGTCCATAATCGAGGTGACAGCGTTGGTCTTTGAGATCTTCTTGGACTCCAGGCGCTCGCGCTCGAGCATGTTGTAGAAGTCCATGTTGCCGCCCACGTTCAGCTGGGAGGTGCGCAGCATCTTCACGCCGCGATCGGCGAGGAGCCGCGCGAGCGTGCGATGCACGATCGTGGCGCCGACCTGCGACTTGATGTCGTCGCCCACGATCGGCAGCCCGGCCTTCTTGAAGCGCCGGTCCCAGTAGTCCTCGCGGGCGATGAACACGGGGATGCAGTTGACGAAGCCGCAGCCGGCCTCCAGCACCTGCTCGACGTACCACTTGGTGGCCTGCTCGGAGCCGACGGGCAGGTAGGAGACGACCACGTCGGTGTGGGTGTCCTTGAGGATCTTCACGATGTCGGCGGTCTCGCCCGGCGCCTTTGAGATCTTCTCCTTGAGGTACTTGCCGAGCCCGTCGTGGGTCATGCCGCGGTAGACGGGCACGCCGAGCTTCTTCGGCACCGCGCGCCCGCCGGTGGCGAACTTGATCGTGTTGTTCTGTCCGGCCCAGATCGCCTGGCCGAGGTCCTTGCCGACCTTGGCGGCGTCGATGTCGAAGGCGGCGGTGAACTCGATGTCGCGCACGTGATAGCCGCCGAGGTCCACGTGCATCAGCCCGGGTACGAGCTCGCCGGGGTTGGCGTCGCGGTAGTAGTGCACGCCCTGCACGAACGCCGAGGCGCAGTTGCCGACGCCGACGATCGCGACGCGGACCTTCTCCTGCTGGTAGCGCGCCTTGCCGTTGCTGGCCGCTCCGTTGCTGTTGATGCTCACGAGTGGGACGTCCTTCCGTGTTTAAAGTAGGGGGAGAGTACCCCGTTCGGCCTCCGTGGTCACAGGCGGGGTGGGATCGGGGATGGGCTGCGCCCTGTCGGGCTGCGCCGGGGGCGCTCCCGCTGTGGGAGTGGTGCGTGCGTCTTCACGCCGGCCGGGACAGCGCGCGCTTGACGTGCCAGATGCGCTGCGCGACGGTTACGACGCTGAGCGCGGCGAGCGCGTAGACGGCGGGCGCGAGCAGGCCGGAGTGGCCGAGCACGGCGTCCTTGCCGAATGGCGAGGCGGCGCCTGGCGAAGATCAGGCCGATCGCGAGGATCACGACGCGCACCGGGCGGGTGGCGATCCCGACCTTGCACTCGACTCCGAGCGCCTCGGCGCGCGCGCGGGTGTAGGAGACCATCAGCGAGGCGAGCACCGCGACGACCACGGCGGCTGCGGCGCCGGAGCGTCCTTCGCGGGCGAAGTCGGCGGCCACCGCAGTCAGCACGATGCCCTCCTCGATGCGGTCGAGCGTCGAGTCCAGGAACGCGCCGAATGGGGTGCCCTTGCCCGACATGCGCGAGTAGCGGCCGTCGAGCGTGTCCATGATCGAGCCGACGACGAACGCGACGCCCCCGAGCAGGTAGAGGCGTTCCCACACCAGCACCGCGGCGAGCACGTTCAGAGCGAGGCCCGTCAGCGAGATCGCGTTGGGCGTCAGGCGCGACTCGATCAGGCGGTTGCGCACGATCTCGCCTGTGCCCCTCAGGGTGCGCCGCTCGGCGCCGCTCAGCGCGGCGCGCCTGCCGCTGCGCGCGCGCGTCGAGCCGGCGCGCGCTCGGCGCGCACGTGCCGACTGTCGGTGCGAAGGTGGGGAGGGGGGCATCGTCGAGTGGGGCGCCGCCGGCGAGGCGGCGGCCCGCAGAGCCTATCCGGCTCCCGCCGGGGTTGGGCCGAAGCGCCATGCCGCGGGGCGCATCCGCGCCAGCCGCTGCGCGCCGAGCGCGGAGACGCCGGCTGTCAGCGCTCCCAGCACGGCGTCGATGATGAAGTGGTTGGCGGTGGCCACGATCACGAACGCGATCAGCAGCGGGTAGCACCGCCACAGCACGCTCGCGACCCACGTGCGCGACAGCGAGGCCAGCGGCCAGCCGATCATCAGCGCGAAGGCGACGTGCATCGAGGGCACCGCGGCGTAGGGGTTGAACAGCGCGTTCATCGACGCGCTCGCGTGCGAGACGTGCACGCCGGTGAAGTCCGACACCGAGTCGACGAAGCCCCACTCGGGCAGGAAGCGCGGCGGCGCGGTCGGGAACACCGCGTAGCCGACGAGCGCGATCAGCATCGCGATCGCGAACATGTTGCGCACGAAGTAGAAGGAGCGGTTGTGGCGCAGGTACAGGTAGATCAGCGCGCTCAGCGTGATCGTCGTCTGCGCGTTGACGTACAGCCAGCTGGAGAAGTCCATCAGCAGGTGGCTGCCCGATGCCCACGCCTGGATCGAGGGCTCGACGAACACGTGCAGCGAGCGCTCGATCTGGATCAGGTCGCCGGCGTGCGCGAAGGCGGCTCGCCCGTCGCTGCCGACGAGCCCGCGCACGAGGCTGTAGGCGCCGTAGGCCAGCGCGACCAGAGCGACTTGGCGCAGCACGTCCGGCCATCCGTGCGGCAACGCGCGTGCCTGCAGGAGCCGGAGCCGAGCGAGCATCGAGAAAGCCTAGCCCATGAACCGGTACAGCCGCCAGTGTTGGGAGTGCCACAGCTCCCGCAAATAGGGCAGTCCGTGGCGACGAGCGCTCCCTCCAGGCGCCCGGCGCCGTCGAGCGGTGCGTTGTCAGGGCGACGTAGGCGACGCTGTTTTCCGCAAGCCACGCGCGGTAGGCCGTGGATGTGAGCGCGGCCGGTAGAAGATCGCCGCGTAGCGCGTGTCGAGCTGGCGCTCCCAGCCGCGGGCGAGGCGCACGCCGTCGTGGCCGGCGAGCTCAGCCGCTTCCCCGTGGGAGGCGAGCATCGGCACCTCGACGATCGTCGGCTCGCCCCCCGTCAGCCGTCGCAGCTCGCTCAGCACCGGCGCGTAGTAGGAGGCGTTCATGGAGGGGTTGCCCCAGATCGGGCCGCGTCGTGGATCGGCGTCGCCAGCTGCCAGTAGAGCAGCGCCGGCGCCAGCACGGCCAGCAGCGCCCGCGGACGCAGCGACGCCCACCGGCGGGCCGGCCCGCCTGCGCGCCTCCGCGTGCCATCGGCCGCGCACGAATCGGCATGCTCCCACAGCACCCCGGCGAGCAGCGGCGCCGCCAGCAGTGGCGCGAGCCGAGCGGCGTTGCCGCCCATCGGCGTGTGGATCGCATACGCGCCGATCAACCCCAGCGCGTACAGCCCCGCGCCGACCCGCAGCGCGCGGTGCGTGCGCGCGGACAGCGGCCCCTGTGGCAGGAACGCGGCGATCAGCACGACCCCGACCAGCGCCGGCCAGAAGGCGGAGGCGGCAAACGGCTCGTAGCCCCCGTTGGGATAGGCGAGGCTCAGCGCGAGCGCGGGCACCAGTCCGGCGGCGCCCAGCGCCAGCCCGTCGCGCGGCGCGGCGGTCGCCCACGCGAGCCCGACGAGCCCCAGGAACGCGCCCGCGACGGGACTCGCCAGACCCGCGAGCGCGGCGAGCGCGAGCGCCGCCGCGAAGCGCCCGCCGATCAGCGCGAGCACCGCGCCGAGCCCGATCGCGAAGCCGAGGTAGTAGGGCACGCGCCCGGAGAGCATGCCCACGCACGCGCCCAGCGCGAACACGCCCGCGGCCGCGCGCGCCGCGCTCGGCGGAAACACGCGCGCGGCGATCGACCCGAACAGCACGCACGCCGCAAGCGCCGAGCACGCGAGCAGCACGCGCACCCCCAGCAGCGCGCCCAGCGCGGGCGAGAGCAGCGAGTAGGACGGCAGCCAGTACCCGTGCGCCGCGTACCAGCCCGTGTCCCAGGCGGAGAACCCGACTCGCGCGAACAGGTCGCTGCGGTAGGTGGCCGCGGCAAGGTCGCCCGCGGGCGGGGACACGATCAGGTAGGCGAGGGCGAGCGGAATCGCGACGGCCAGCGCGGGTGCCACAGCGCCGCTCGATCTGACAGTACTGGGCAATATCCGCGTCCTGCCGACCCCGGTGCTGCTCTCGGTCGCTGCGGACACCGAGCGAGGATATAGCGACCGACCATTCGGCCGGCTCAGGTTCTCAGTCGGGAAGCAACCGCAGCGCCTCGCAATGACCGGGCCGCACTGTGTGGAAATGGCGATGGTCGAGCGTGGCCAGCTTGGTCTCTTTGAGCATCTCGGTGGCTGCCAGAACGGTGGCGTCGACCAGGCCGAGTTGCAGGTCGCGGTAGCGCTCCAGCAGCTCGCCGGCGCGCCGTAGCCAGCGCTTGGGGAGGTCAAGCAGCTCGAGCGTGCCGCTGTCGAATTCTCCGAGCAGCGCGATGAATGCGGTTGGCCACGGGCGCAACAGATACTCGACCTCGACGAGCACACACACCGGGACCAGCCTGGGCTCCGTCGCTTGCTGGAGCAGCTCTACGCAGCGCTCATGATCGGGGTCGCTTGCATCGAGCAGCGCGACGAGCGGTCCCGTATCGAGGATCAGCGCCATCGGTCGGGCTGGTACACGCCGGCGCGTGCCTTCCCACCTGTGCTGATGATCCCCACACACGCGATCGGCTTGGGCGCGGTCGCGCTGACCGCGAGCTCGCGCTCCAGTGCTTCTCTCACGAATTGGGGGAAGCTCACGCCGCGCTCGTGCGCGGCCTGCTGCGCTCCCTCCAGCAGCGACCGTTCAGCCTGAAACATCACACGTTGCATCATGTTAGCAATGCTAGCATTAGGGAAGGTTGTTGTGTTGGGGAGATCGCAACGGTTGTTGGCGTCGTTTCTCCTATTCCGACCCAGCACCGCGTGTGGGACAGTCCGGCGGGAGGGTTGCGATATAGCGTAGGTCCGTGGCCAACGCTTGGAAGCGACCGACGCATGCGCGTGTGCTGCGCGTCCGCGATCGCCTGCGCGAGATCTATGGCATTCCCAGCATGGCGCCCCACGGCCGCCCGCTCGACGAGCTGATCCTCACCGTGCTCTCGCAGTCCACCAACGACCGCAATCGGGACGTTGCCTTCCTGCGCCTGCGCGAGCGCTTCGCGGCTCCTGGCGAGCCGATCGACTACGCCGCGATGCTGCTCGCCCCCGTCTCCGAGGTCGAGGAGGCGATCCGCCCCGGCGGCATCTCCAAGGTCAAGTCGGCGCGCATCCAGGCGATCCTCGCCGCGATCTGCGACTCCGCTGCCGGCGGCGGCGATCCGCTGTCGCTGGAGTGGATGCGCTTCGCGCCCGTCGAGCAGAGCCGCGCCTACCTATGCGCTCTGCCGGGCGTGGGGCGCAAGACCGCCGCGTGCGTGCTGCTGTTCTCCTATGGGCTGCCCGACATCCCGGTCGACACCCACGTCTCGCGTGTTGGCACGCGCCTGGGCCTCCTCCGTCCCGGCGCATCCTTCGAGGAGCTGCACGAGGAGATGCTCGCGCTCACCCCCGCCGGGCAGGAGCTCGAGTTCCACGTCAACCTGTTGCGCCACGGGCGGCGCACCTGCCACGCGCGCACTCCCGCATGCGGCGAATGCGGGCTGGCGCGCATGTGCCCCAGCCGCCGCACGTTTCTCGCGGCGGTTTGAGTTTCGGCGGCGGGCCTATCCTCTCGGCAGCACGGCGAAGGCGATCGCCGCGTACTGCAGCGCCGCCGCCACGATCACGAGCGCATGGAAGATCTCGTGGTAGCCGAACACCTTCGGCCATGGGTTGGGGCGGCCGCTTGCGTACACGATCGCCCCGACCACGTACAGCAGCCCGCCGGCCGCCAGCCCGGCGACTCCGAGCCAGCCGATCGCGCCGGGCAGCTCGCCGAACACCGCGGCCGACACCAGCCCGAGCGCCACGTATATGGCGGCGAACAGCCACTTTGGCGCGTCGATCCACAGCAGCTTGAAGACGACGCCGCCGAGCGCTCCGGCCCACAGCACGATCAAGATCGTGGTTGCCAGCGAGCCTTTCAGGGCAAGTAGGGCAACGGGCGTGTATGTGCCCGCGATCAGCATGAAGATCATCGAATGATCCAAGCGCCGCATCCAGCGCCGTGCTCGCGGCCGCCAGGTGACCCTGTGGTAGAGCGCGCTGGTGCCCAGCAATGCCGATACGGCAAGCGCGTATATGCCGGCCGCGAGGCGCGCTCGCCCGTCGGAGGCCGCGAGGATCAGGGCCGCGCCGCACCCCAGCGACACGAAGAAGGCGTACTGATGCGACACCCCCCGCAGCTTCGGCTTCATGCGCAAACGGTAGCGCCCCGAAACCGTTCTGTGTGCATGTTCCGCGCCTTCTCACGGCGCGGTTCGGGGCCATTGGATATTGTGCAGATAATCTGCTACTCTCCCACTTAGATTTGATCCGCAACAGAAGGAGCGCCAGCTCATGGGCAAGACCATAGGAATCGACCTCGGCACCACCAACTCGTGCATGGCCGTGCTCGAGGGTGGCGAGCCCACCGTCATCGAGAACGCGGAGGGCGGCCGCACCACCCCGTCCGTCGTCGCTTTCACGGCATCCGGCGAGCGCCTCGTCGGCACCGTCGCCAAGCGCCAGGCCGTCACCAACCCCCAGAACACGATCTTCTCGATCAAGCGCTTCATGGGCCGCAAGGAGGCCGAGGTGCGCGAGGAGGAGTCGATCGTCCCCTACAAGGTCGTCTCCGGCCCCAACGGCGACGCGCGCGTGGAAGCCGCGGGCAACCAGTACTCCCCGCCCGAGGTCTCGGCGATGATCCTGCAGAAGCTCAAGGCCGACGCCGAAGCGTACCTGGGCGAAACGGTCGATTCGGCCGTCATCACGGTTCCCGCCTACTTCAACGACGACCAGCGCCAGGCCACCAAGGACGCCGGCAAGATCGCCAACCTCGAGGTCAAGCGCATCATCAACGAGCCCACCGCCGCCTCGCTGGCCTATGGCCTCGACAAGGAATCGGACCAGACGATCCTCGTGTTCGACCTCGGCGGCGGCACCTTCGACGTGTCCGTGCTGGAGATCGGCGACGGCGTGTTCGAGGTCAAGTCCACCGCCGGCGACAACCACCTCGGCGGCGACAACTTCGACAAGGCGATCGTCGACTGGCTCGTGGCCGACTTCAAGCGCGACCAGGGCATCGACCTCTCGGCCGACCCGATGGCGCTGCAGCGTCTGTATGAGGCGGCGGAGAAGGCCAAGATCGAGCTCTCCACCACCCAGGAGACGCAGATCAACCTGCCGTTCATCACCGCCGACGCGAGCGGTCCCAAGCACCTCGACACGCGCCTGACGCGGGCGAAGCTGGCCGAGCTGACCTCCGCGCTGCTGGATCGCGTCGTGGCGCCGGTGCGCCAGGCGATCGACGACGCCAAGGAGAAGGGCGTCAAGGAGATCGACCACATCGTGCTCGTCGGCGGCATGACGCGCATGCCCGCCGTGCAGGAGAAGGTCAAGGAGCTGACCGGCAAGGACCCCCACCGCGGTGTGAACCCCGATGAGGTCGTCGCCGTCGGCGCGGCGATCCAGGCGGGCGTGCTCGCCGGCGACGTCAAGGACGTGCTGCTGCTCGACGTCACACCGCTGACCCTCGGGATCGAGACCAAGGGCGGCGTGATGACCAAGCTGATCGAGCGCAACACCACGATCCCGACGCGCAAGGGCGAGGTGTTCTCCACAGCCGAGGACAACCAGCCCTCGGTCGAGATACACGTGCTGCAGGGCGAGCGCGAGATGGCGCAATACAACAAGTCGCTCGGCAAGTTCCAGCTCACAGGCATCCCGCCCGCGCCGCGCGGCATCCCGCAGATCGAAGTCGCCTTCGACATCGACGCCAACGGCATCCTCAACGTGTCCGCCAAGGACCTCGGCACCGGCAAGGAGCAGAAGATCGAGATCAAGGCCGGCTCGGGGCTCTCCGAGGACGAGATCAAGCGGATGGTCACCGACGCCGAGTCCCACGCCGAGGAGGACCGCAGGGCGCGTGAGCTGGCCGAGGCTCGCAACAACGGCGAGAACGCCGCCTACCAGGCCGAGCGTCAGCTTGCCGATCTGGGCGATCAGGTCGACGCCGACTCCAAGGGTCGCATCGAAGAGGCGATCAAGGAGGTGCGCGACTCGCTCGAGGGCGAGGACCCGGCCGCGATCAACACTCGCACCGAGGCTCTGCAAACGGCCTTCCACGCGGTCTCCGAGGCGATGTACCAGAAGGCTCAGGCCGACGCGGCGGCCGCTTCGGCCGACGGAGCCGGGGCGACGGACGGCGCCGGCGCGGCCTCCGAGGAGGACGTGGTCGATGCGGAGGTCGTCGACGAGGGCAAGAGCTGATGGAGGGTCCGCAGCCGGACGTCGAGGGCATACCGGAGCAGCAGGTCGCGGAGGCCGAGCGGTCGCGCGATGACGGCGCCGCCTCTCAACCGTCCGTGCCCGATCGGGGGAGCGACCCCGCGGGCGTCCTCTCCGAGGAGCTGGACGAGATGGTCAAGATCGCCGCCGAGCGCGACGAGTACCTGGCGCTCGCCCAGCGCACGCAGGCCGACTTCGAGAACTACCGCAAGCGCGTCGCGCGCGACGCCGCGCAGGCGCAGGACCGCGGGGTGGCAAAGCTCGCCAAGGAGCTGCTACCCGCGCTCGACAACCTCGATCGCGCGATCGAGGCCGCGGAGGCCGAGGACCCGCTGCTCGCGGGTGTGCGGCTCGTGCGCTCCGAGCTGGCGGCGGCGCTGGCTCGCCTGGGCATCGAGGCGTTCGCGCCGCTTGGCGAGCCGTTCGACCCGAACCTGCACGATGCGGTTGCCCAGCAGCCGGTGGAGGGCGCGGCGAGCGGCACCGTCGCCGAGGTCTTCCAGAACGGATATCGGATGGGCGAGAACATCGTCCGACCGGCGCGCGTGCTCGTGGCAGCGTAGAAACATAGGCATCCATGGCAACCCGTCCCGACTACTACAAGACGCTCGGAGTCGACAAGAAGGCGAGCGCCGAGGACATCAAGAAGGCGTATCGCAAGCTTGCGCGCAAGTACCACCCCGATCGCAACCCCGACGACAAGCAGGCCGAGGAGCGCTTCAAGGAGATCTCCCAGGCCCACGACGTGCTCGGCGACCCCGAGAAGCGCAAGCAGTACGACAGCGGCACCGGACCGTTCGCGGGCGGGGCCTCCGGCGGCCCCGGCTTCGGCGGCTTTGGCAACTTCGACTTCGACGCCTCCTCGATGGGGGACATCCTCTCCAACCTGTTCGGCGGCGGTGGCGGAGGTGGTGGCGGCTCCGCCGCCGGCGCGGGCTCGCGGCGCGCGCGCTCGCGCCCGCAGCGCGGGCGCGACCTGGAGACCGAGGTGCGGATCTCCTTCGACCAGTCGATCTCCGGAGCGCAGATCCCGCTGCAGGTGCCGACCACCGGGGTGTGCGCCACCTGCCACGGCACCGGCGCGAAGCCGGGCACCACTCCGAAGGTTTGCCCGCGCTGCGAAGGGCGCGGGATCGAGAGCCAGGGCCAGGGCATGTTCTCGATCACCCAGCCCTGCTCGCAGTGCGGCGGCAGCGGCACCGTGATCGAGGACCCCTGCCCCACCTGTGGCGGCACGGGAGCGGTGCGCACCGTCAAGAAGTTTCGCGTGAACATCCCCGCCGGTGTGAAGGAGGGGTCGCGCATCCGCGTGCCCGGCAAGGGCGAGGCCGGCGCGCACGGCGGGCCGCCCGGGGATCTGTATGTGGTCACCCACGTCGATCCCTCTCCGGCCTTCAAGCGCAAGGGCGAGCACCTCGAGGTCGAGGTGCCGCTGACGATCCCCGAGGCGCTGCTCGGCGCCGAGGTGCGCGTGCCGACGCTCGACGGTACGAAGACCCTGCGCGTGAAGCCCGGCACCCATCATGGGGCGATCCAGCGGCTGCGCGGAGAGGGGCCGCCGAAGCTCGGGAGCAAGAGCCGCGGCGACATCCACTATCGCTTCGTGCTCGACGTGCCCGAGCAGCTGAGCGACGAGCAGCGGGCGGCCGTCGACGAGCTCTCCAAGGTGATGAACGGCAATCCGCGCGCGAAGCTGTTCGCGCAGGCGGGCTCGACATGAGACGCTCGCACGAAGAGTACGAGGCGGAGGTCTGCCCGTGAGCAATCGAGGAGGATCGCTCGGCAAGCGCGTCACGCGCGTGGAGGTCGCCACCTCATCCCTCCCTCGCGCGCGCGACGCGCGCGTGGAGGTCGAGGTCGACCGGGGCGTGTTCATGATCTCGGTGGCGGCGGAGCTTGCGAACATGCATCCGCAGACGCTGCGCATGTATGAGGCGCGCGGGCTGGTGGAGCCCAAGCGCTCGCCGAAGGGCACGCGCCTGTACTCGCAGAGCGACGTCGAGAAGCTGCGCCGCATCCACGAGATGACGGTCGAGCTGGGACTCAACCTGGCGGGCGTGCAGCGGGTGCTCGACCTCGAGGCCGAGGTGCGCCAGATGCACGCGCGCATCGAGGAGCTGGAGCTGCAGGCGCTGCGCGCCCAGGTCGAGCTGGCAGAGGAGCTGGAGCGGGTGCGCCGCTCCTTCCGCGCGGAGCTGATCCCCTTCCCCAATTCCCGTCCCCCCGGTACCGAACTCGTGCGGGCGGCGGACGCGCGCTCGCCGTTTGGGAGGCAGCGATGACACCGCCCAACGGACAGGCGCCGGGCGGGCCGGCGATGCAGGCCTCGCCCGAGGACGAGCAGAAGCCGCTGGAGCGCTTCGGCAAGGACCTGACCGAGCTGGCCGAGCAGGGCCGCCTGGACCCGGTGATCGGCCGCGACGAGGAGATTCGCCGCGTGATCCAGGTGCTCTCGCGCCGCACCAAGAACAACCCCGTGCTGATCGGCGAGCCCGGCGTCGGCAAGACCGCGATCGTCGAGGGCCTGGCGCAGCGGATCGTCTCCGGAGACGTGCCCGAGTCCCTTCGGGAACGGCGCGTGATCGCGCTCGACATGGGCGCGCTGGTGGCCGGCGCGGTCTATCGCGGCGAGTTCGAGGAGCGCCTGAAGGGTGTGCTCGCCGAAGTCTCCGAAGCTCAGGGCACGGTGATCCTGTTCCTCGACGAGCTGCACACGATCGTCGGCGCGGGCGCCGCGCAGGGCGCCGTCGACGCCGCCAACCTGCTCAAGCCGATGCTCGCGCGCGGAGAGCTGCGCTGCGTGGGCGCCACCACGCTCGACGAGTACCGCAAGTACATCGAGAAGGACGCGGCGCTGGAGCGGCGCTTCCAACCGGTGATGGTGGGCGAGCCGAGCGTGCAGGACACGATCGCGATCCTGCGCGGGCTCAAGGAGCGCTATGAGACACACCACGGCGTGCGCATCCAGGACAGCGCGCTGATCGCCGCCGCGACGCTCTCACATCGCTATATCGCCGATCGCTTCCTGCCCGACAAGGCGATCGACCTGATCGACGAGGCGGCCTCGCGGCTGCGCATCGAGATCGACTCGGTGCCGACCGAGATCGACGAGGTCGACCGGCGCGTGATGCAGCTGGAGATCGAGCTGACGTCCCTGCGCAAGGAGAAGGACGAGGCTTCGAAGGAGCGCCGCGAGGCGATCGAGTCCGAGCTGGCCGAGCTGAAGGAGCGTTCGAGCGAGATGCGGGCGCAGTGGGAGGCCGAGAAGCAGGCGATCCAGGGTGTGCGCGAGACCAAGGAACGCCTGGAGCAGGCGCGCGTGGAGGCCGAGCGCGCCGAGCGCGAAGCCAACCTGCAGCGCGCCGCGGAGCTGCGCTACGGCGAGATCCCCGAACTGGAGCGCCAGCTCGCCGAGCACGAAGCGGCCGAGCGCACCCGTATGGGCACAGGCGACTCGAACGACGGCGAGCCACAGGCGCCGCAGTTCCTCAAGGAGGAGGTGGACGCCGAGGACGTCGCCGAGGTCGTCGCGCGCTGGACGGGCATCCCGGTTTCGCGTCTGATGGAGGGCGAAGTCGAGAAGCTGATCCACATGGAGGAGCGCCTGCACGAACGCGTCGTCGGCCAGGACGAGGCGGTCGAGGCGGTCGCCACGGCGCTGCGCCGCTCGCGCGCGGGCCTGCAGGACCCGAACCGCCCGATCGGCACGTTCCTGTTCCTCGGCCCGACCGGCGTCGGCAAGACCGAGCTGGCGCGAGCGCTTGCCGAGTTCATGTTCGACTCTCAGGACGCGATGGTGCGGATCGACATGAGCGAGTACATGGAGAAGCACTCCGTCTCGCGCCTGGTCGGGGCGCCCCCCGGGTATGTGGGCTACGAAGAGGGGGGCCAGCTCACCGAGGCCGTGCGCCGCCGGCCCTACAGCGTCGTGCTGCTGGATGAGATCGAGAAGGCCCACCCCGACGTCTTCAACACGCTGCTGCAGGTGATGGACGACGGTCGCCTGACCGATGGGCAGGGCCGCACCGTCGACTTCAAGAACACGGTGCTGATCATGACCTCGAACATTCCGGTGTCGGCGACCGGAGACGACATGCGCTCGGAGCTGACCCAGCACTTCAAGCCCGAGTTCATCAACCGGCTCGACGACATCGTGCGCTTCGACGCGCTCTCGCGCGATCAGATCGGCGAGATCGTGGACCTGCAATTGGCCCACGTGATCGAGCGTGTGGCCGAGCGCGGGGTGCAACTGGAGATCACCCCAGCCGCGCGAGAGCTGCTCGGCAACATGGGCTATGACCCGGTCTACGGCGCCCGCCCGCTGCGGCGCGTGATCCAGAAGCAGCTCGTGGACAGGCTCGCGCTCGCGCTGCTGGAGGGCCGCTTCCACTCCGGCGAGAGCGTCGTTGCCGATGCCCTGGACGGCGAGATCGCGCTACAGGTAGCACAAGTTCCCGCAGCCTGAACGATCCGCGGCTCGAACCGCTAGGATGCGCTCGCACCCGATTTAGGAGACGAGGCTCGATGCGGACGATAGGCAGGCGCGGCAGCTCGCCGCGCACAGGAGTAGTCGGAGCGACGCTGGTTTTGCTCGCGCTGTTCGGTTTGATGCTTGCGCCTGGCGTGGCGTCGGCGGTCGCGGAGGGAGGCACAACGCCTAAGGCAGCTCCAGCACCAGTCAACACGGTGGCTCCCACGCTCACCGGCACACCGGCGCTCGGGCAGACGCTGAGCTGCTCGACCGGCTCATGGGCCAACAACCCCACGAGCTACTCCTATGCCTGGCTGCGCAGCGGCGTGCCCATCGCCGGGCAGGCTGGCAGCAGCTACGTCGTGCAGGCTGCCGACGAGGGTCACGCGATCTCCTGCCAGGTGACGGCAAGCAACGGCGGTGGCGACTACACGATCGTCGGGTTGCCGAGCGGCTCCTACAAGGTTGGGTTCTACGCGGAGTCAGAAGGCGAGAACTACCTGGATCAGTACTACAACGGCAAGGCGAAGTTCGCCGAAGCCAGCGCTGTATCGGTGACGGCGCCGAACGCGACCGGGGGCGTCAATGCCGAACTTCACGCCGGCGGGCAGATCGCCGGCCAGGCAATCGACGCGGTCACCAGGGCCCCGATCGCGAACATCTTCGTGTGCGCGGAGGAATATGTTGAAGGCAAAGTCGAAAACGGGGGCTGTAGTACCACGAACTCGAGCGGCGACTACACGATATCGGGCCTGCCGAGCGGCTCCTACACCGTTGAATTCTCGACGTTCTTCTCCGAAACCCGATATGCGACCCAATACTACGACGACAAGGCGTCGCTGGGCGAAGCGCAGTCTGTGAATGTGACAGCCGGCGCAACGGTCCCAGGGATCGACGCGGAACTGCGCTCGCTCGACGAAAACGGTCAGATTGCGGGCTTGGTCACAACTGCCGCCCATGGGACGCCCCTTTCCAACGTGGAAGTCTGTGCGTATGAAAAGGCGGGCAGCGAATACTTCGGCGGCTGCACAGAGACTAATTCAAGCGGGGATTACACGATTTCGGGGCTCTCGGCCGCCGAATACGACGTTCGCTTCTCGCCGTATGTATGTACGTCCAGCGGATGCACGCAGCAAAACTATGTTGCCCAGTATTTCAACGACAAGACTTCGTATACCGAAGCGACGCCGGTGCAGGTCAAAGCCAATCAAAAGACCGAAAACATCGACGCTAAACTCGAAGAAGGTGGCATCATCGAAGGTGTCGTGACCAAGGCGGCGGGCGGAGGCGCGGTGGAAAACGCGTATGTGTGCGCCGATGGTGTTGGAGCCGTAGAAGACTTCGGCGACTGCGAGAGCACCGATGCGTCTGGCAAATACGTTTTGCAGACCCTGCCCACCGGCGAATACAGGGTGACGTTCTACGGGGTCGGCAACTACCTGACCCAGTACTACAACGACAAGTCCGAATACGGCACGGCCACGCCGGTACCGGTGACTGTCGCCAAAAAGATCGAAAACATCGATGCAAAACTGGCTGAAGGCGGTCAGATCGTGGGCAGGGTCACAGACGCCTCGAGCCACGCTCCGATCGCCGAAGTCGAGGTTTGTGCCGCCCTCGGCGAAAGCATTTACGACTGCGCCGACACCAATGCGGGGGGCGAATACACGCTCATGGGTCTGACGAGCGGTTCGTATACGGTGAGCTTCAACCCCTACGCGGAAGGCGTCGACTACCTCCCGCAGGCCGATTCCTCGGTGGGTGTGGAAACAGGCAATGTCCACTCGGGCGTGAATGCGGAACTGCACCCGGGTGCTGAGATCGTGGGAACCGTCACAGATGCGACGACACACGGCGGTGTCGCAGAGGTCGATGTTTGCGCTGAGGGTGTGAGCAGCGCAATCGAGCGGTGTGCGGTAACGACCGCCGGCGGTACGTCCGCCACCGCCGCCAGCAACGCCCTCACAATCCCCGGCGGCAACTTCACCCAGGCAAAGCCCCCGAAGTTCGACTCGAAAACCGACGACATCGACTTCTTCTTCACGTTCCCGACCGCGGGTACGCTGAAGTGGAGTTTGTTCTTCCGCAACGCCGACGTCGGCTTCGCGGACTCGCTGGGCATCTCCCTCGGCGCCGACGAACCGACGCTCGCCGAAGCTGCCAGGCGGAAAGGCAAAGGCAAAGCCAAGAAGTGCAAGAAGACCGAAATCAAGCACCACGGCAGGTGCGTGGCCACGCTGGTGTCGTTCGCGAGCGGCTCACAGAGCGTTTCGGCGGGCACTGTGGAGGTCAAGGTGCACGCCGACTCCAGGGCGCTGAAGGCGCTGAAGCAGGGCCACACGCTGCACGTGAGTGGCACCTTCACGTTCCAGTCGGCGCTGGGCGGCCCGCCCGTCGCGCACAGCGTCTCGACGGTCGTGCACCTGAGCAAAAAAGCGGCCAAAGGCAAAGGGCACGGCAAAGGCAAAAAGCGCTAGCGGAGCTTGGGGAGCGGGCACCGGCAACCGATGCCGGTGCCCGCTGGTGTCAGGCGGCGAGGTTGGCGGGTAGCGCGCTCGCGACGGCGCGTCTCTGGGGCTCGTCGGCGAGGCCTGAACCAAACCCGCACAGTGCCACTCCGTGACACACGGTGCTACGCTGCCCGTATGAGCGATCACTTCACCCTCCGCCTCCGGCCCGGCGTTAGCGAGCGTCTGGCCGCGCAGGCACGGCGAGCCGGTCTTGCTCCCCGGACCCTCGCCCAGCGCTACGTAGATGAGAGTCTGCGCCGCGAGGACCACCCGCTGATCCGCTTTGCCGATGGGCCCAGCGGCCGGCGGGCGGCGCTGGTCGGTCGTGGGCTCGATGTCTGGCAGGCGATCGAGGTCGTCCGCGACAACGACAACGATCCGGAGAAGGCGGCCGTCTACCTGGAGATTCCCGTGGGCCTCGTTCAGGCGGCTATTGCCTACTACGGCGACTATCGCGACGAGATCGATGCCGAGATCGCGCTCAACGAGGCCGAGTGGGAGCGCGGGTACGCAGCCTGGGAGGCGGGCAAGCGGGCACTTGCTTCGTGAAGGCGCTGCTCGACGAGCAGCTCTCGCCCCGGATAGCGCGCATCTTGCGTGAGCGCGGGTTCGACGTCGAAGCGGTGTGCGAGCGCTCAGACCTAGCGGAGGCCCCCGACCGCGACGTGCTCGACTCAGCGGCACGTGAGCAGCGTGCGGTCGTGACCAACGACATCAAGGACTTCCGTCCGCTGGCGGCCGAGCGCCTGGCAGGCGGGCAGGGCCATGCCGGCCTGATCCTCGTGCCGGCGAACCGGGATCGCAGCCGCGATGCAATGGGTGCGCTTGCCGACGCGATCGAGGCACTGATGCTCGCGCATCCGGAGGGGATTGCCGGATCCGAGCGCTGGATTGCGCCGTTGGCCTGAGCGTCCACGCCAACAGTCGCCGTGGGTAGGCCTGCGCTACGGCCGGTGCCAGCCGATCTCAGGCGGCGATGTTGGCGGGTAGCGCGCTCGCGACGGCGCGTCTCTGGGGCTCGTCGAGTCTCGCCGACAGTCGGCGAATGTCGAGGGCGTCGTTGAATGCCTGTAGAAACATGCTGTCCTCGGTATCGGGCAGCGGCTCTCCAAGGGCCTTATCGAACCACTCCGCGACTTCCGCCAGGCGCCACACCTTCATGCGTCCGCCCAGATCGCCCGCGGCCGGCGGAAAGCCGCCTGGGCCGCGCTTACCGTGCACGAGCAGTCTCACGCTCTCGGCGCTGCGGCCCGATCGAGCGGCGATGTCGCTCATGCTCAGCAGGTCGTACTCGTGAACACGCAGCACAGTCGCCTCCGGTAGGGCGTTCGTCAATTCGTTCAGTGCCATCGCGAGCGCCTCAGGCAGGCTGAGCGCCTGCCGATCGAATTCGTACAGGAATGACCTGTCCTCATTTGGTTCATCCTCGGCAGGACCCATAAGCGACGCGTCGTCGATGCAGTCATACAGCTCGATCGACAGGTCCTCGAGGGTTCTGCCCGGGGCCAGGAATTGGATTGTAAACGTGTGCTCTTTCATCGTTTTCGGTGGGGGCAGCGGTCAACGTAGCGGTCAATCCTCTTCGCCTCATTGTCAGCGCTTCGTGGCGAACCGCTGACCGAGAGCGGACTGCACCTACCAGTTTTGTCCCTCGGGCAGTAGAGGATCGCCCAATGAGCACGGTTCGTCGCTATGCGAAACCCACAGCTTTCGGCCCGTTTGAGCGCTGTCTCGACAGCCTTCCTTGGATGTTTTGATCGCAATCGTAGCAGTGGTGTTGGAAGTTGCCAACAGGGATGAGGGTGGCTTGCGTATACATCCCTGCCTGCTATTCCGACACTGCTGCGAGAACGGGACAGGCCCCGCCGTGGTGCGGCGCCTACGCCGCCAAGATCCGCGCGGCCAGGATCGCCGCGTTGCGGGCGTTGTCCAATCCCACACATGCCACCGGCACTCCGGGGGGCATCTGCACGATCGAGAGGATCGCGTCGAGGCCGCCCGCAGCCGTCAAGCGGCCCGACAACGGCACGCCGATCACGGGCAGGTCGGTGTGGGCCGCGACCGCGCCGGGGAGCGCGGCGGAGATGCCGGCGCCCGCGATGATCGCGCGCAGGCCGCGCGACTTGGCGCTCTTGGCGTACTCGGCGACCGTGTCGGCTTCGCGGTGGGCGGACATCACCTGCATCTCGTGGGGGATGCCGCGGTCGCGCAGCTCCTTGGCGGCCTTCTCCATCGCCTCCATGTCGCTTGCGGAGCCCATCACGATGCCGACCAGTGGGCCGGCGACGTCGAACTCCTCGAGCTTTGCCTGCTCCTCGGCCTCGGCCGTGCCCTCCGGGGTGGCGAGGTGGATCGGGGTGGGGGCCGCCTCGCTCACAGCGACTCGATGAACTCGTCGACGCCGATCGCGGCGAGCGTCTCGTAGCGGCCGGTGCCGCGCGAGCCGAGCTCGAGCGACACGCGCGCCATCGTCTTCTCGTCGGGCGCCTCCACGACCGAGATGAAGTCGACCGCGCCGAGCGTCGCCCACTGCGCGACGACCTTGGCGCCGAGCTGCTCGACCTCCTTGTTGACCTCGCGGATGCGCTCGGGGTTGTTCTTGACGGTCTGCACGCCCTCGGGTGTGAGCGTCGAGAGCATGATGTAGGTGGGCATGGCTCCTCCGTCTGTAGGGAGTGGTCGGCGCGGGGGCGCGCTCACACCGTTTTACATGATCGGCGGGCGGCAGGCCCGCTCGCGCGCGCACGGAGTCGCCGGCGCGCGCCCGCCGAACGCCGTCGTGGGAACGCCACATGCCCGTCGCGCCGCATACCGTCCCAAGCGGCCGCGATAATCCCACGGGTGATCCCCCGCTACACACGCCCCGAGCTGGGCGCCCTGTGGACCGACCGGGCGCGCATGGAGACATGGCGCCGGGTCGAGGTTGCCGCGTGCGAGGAGCTGCCGGCGCTGCTCGCCCCGACGGGCGGGCCCGATGACGCGGGACGGGCAGCCGGCGAGGGCGGGGGCCCGACGCCGGCCGAGCTGGACGCGATCCGCGCCGCCACCTTCACCGTGGAGGCTGTCGAGGAGCGCGAGCGCACCACCGGCCACGACATGGCCGCCTTCGTGGATGTGCTGTCGGCGAGCGCCGGGGAGGCGGGGCGCTGGATCCACTTCGGGCTGACCTCCTCCGACGTGCTCGACACCGCGCTCGCGCTGCAGCTGCGCGCCGCCGGGGAGCCGATCGTGGCGGGCGCGCGCGCTCTCGTGCGGGCGCTCGCCGATCGCGCGCGCGAGCACGTGGACACGCTGTGCGTGGGGCGCACGCACGGCGTGCACGCCGAGCCGACGACCTTCGGCGTCAAGCTTGCCGGGTTTGCCTTCGAGGCGCATCGCAACGCGCTGCGCCTGCAGCGCGCCTTCGAGCAGGCGTCGGTTGGCGCGATCTCCGGTGCGGTCGGCACCTACGCCTCGACGAGCCCCGAGTTCGAGCGGCGCGTGCTCGACCGCCTCGGACTCGCGCGCGAGGACGTCTCCACGCAGGTCGTGGCGCGCGACCGCCACGCCGAGCTGCTGGGAGCGATCGCCCTCGCCGGCGCCGGGCTGGAGCGGCTGGCGACCGAGATTCGCCACCTGCAGCGCACGGAGGTGCGCGAGGCCCGGGAGCCGTTCCGCGCCGGGCAGAAGGGCAGCTCGGCGATGCCCCACAAGCGCAACCCGATCTCCAGCGAGCAGATGTCGGGGCTCGCGCGCGTGCTGCGCGCCAACGCCCAGGCGGCCCTGGAGGACGTGGCGCTGTGGCACGAGCGCGACATCTCCCACTCCTCGGTCGAGCGCGTGATCCTGCCCGACTCGACGATTCTGATCGACTACCTGCAGCACAGCGCCACCAGGCTCGTGGAGGGTCTCGTCGTGGATCGGGAGCGGATGCTGGTCAACCTCGAGCTGACCCATGGCGCCCTGTTCTCCCAGCGCGTGCTGCTCGCGCTCGTGGAGGGCGACGCGGCGCGGGGACGCGCGCCGATGGTGCGCGACGACGCCTATCGCATCGCCCAGGAGCTGGCCCAGCGAGCATGGGACGAGGGCACGCCGCTGCGCGAGCTGCTCGCCGCCGAGGAGCGCGCCGCCGGCCTGGACCTCGATGCGATCTTCGACTACGGCCACTACACGCGCTATGCACACGAGATCGTGGCGCGTCTGGACGCGATCGCCTGAGCGGTCGCCAACCGTGTGAGCATCGACCGGCCGCCGCCATTGGTAGCATCGCGAAAAGTGACCTCGCTCGTGGATCTGCCCCTAATCGCAAGCGGCAAGGTGCGCGAGCTGTACGACCTCGACGACCGCCTGCTGATGGTCGCGAGCGATCGCATCTCCACCTACGACGCGGTGCACCCGACGCCGATTCCCGACAAGGGCAGGGTGCTGACGGGGCTGTCGGCCTTCTGGTTTGAGAAGACGCGGGGGATCGTCGCCAACCACATGATCTCCGCCACCGAGGGCGTGCCCGCCGAGGCGCGCGGCAGGGCGCTGGTGGTGCGCAAGCTGAAGATGCTGCCCGTCGAGTGCGTCGTGCGCGGCTACATCACGGGCTCGGGCTGGAAGGACTACCAGGCGAGCGGCGCCGTCTCGGGCATCGCGCTGCCGCCCGGACTGAGCGAGTCCGAGCAGCTGCCCGAGCCGATCTTCACGCCCTCCACGAAGGCCGAGGTCGGCCACGACGAGGCGATCGACTTCGAGCGCGCCGCCGAGCTGGTCGGCGACCGCGGCCTGATGGAACGCGTCAGGGACATCTCGATCGCGCTGTATTCCTTCGCCGCCACGCACGCGCGCGAGCGCGGCGTGATCCTCGCCGACACGAAGTTCGAGCTGGGCCTCGACGAGGACGGCGAGCTGGTCGTCGGCGACGAGGTGCTGACGCCCGACTCCTCGCGCTACTGGCCCGCCGAGGGGTATGAGATCGGCAGGGGCCAGCCGAGCTTCGACAAGCAGTACGTGCGCGACTGGGCCTCGGCTAGCGGCTGGGACAAGCAGCCGCCCGCGCCCGCGATCCCCGAGGACGTGGTCGCCGGTACCCGCGCGCGCTACATCGAGGCGTACGAGCTGATCGTGGGCGAGCCGTTCGACGCGTGGCTGGAGCGCGCCGGCTGCTCCCCCGCCGGCGAGGGCCGCTAGTGGGCCGGTGCGAAGTCCGCGCTGTGGTGGGGTGAGCGTGCGCGCTCGTGTGCTGATCCGCCCCAAGGCGGGCATCCTCGACCCGCAGGGCGAGGCGGTGATGCGCGCGCTGCCGGCGCTCGGCTTCGAGGGTGTGCGCAGCGTGCATGTGGGGCGGTTGGTCGAGTTGGAGGTGACCGACCTCGCGCAACTGCGGCCGATGTGCGAGAAGCTGCTCGCCAACCCGCTGGTCGAGGACTACGAGGTCGAGGAGCTGACCTCCTGATGTATGTGCATGTACATGCTAATATGTGCATATGCCACCTCTGACGCGACGTACCCAGCTCCTGCTGGACGACGAGCTGCACGAGCGCTTGCGCCAGATCGCCGCCGAGCGCGGCGTCTCTCTCGGCGCGCTGATCCGAGAGGCGATCGACGAGAAGCTGGCGAGCATGCACGAGTCTCGCTCGAAGGCGTTCGCGAAACTGCTCGAAGCCGAGCCCATGCCGGTCGATGACTGGCCGGCGATGAAGCAGGAGATCGTCGAGGGCAGGTACGGCAAGCTGCTGAAGCGCCACGACGAGGACGAGTAGCGCCTCTGTGCGTCGCTTCCTTTTCGATACGAGCGTGTTCCTCTATGCGCTCGGCGGCGAGCACCGCTATCGCGAGCCCTGCCGAGCCGTGATGGACGACGGTGCGCAGGGCCTGCTCTCGCCCGAGGCAAGCGTCGAGCTGATTCACGAGTTCGCGTACGTGCGGTGCAGGCGCGGCATCTCGCGCGCGACGGCCTCCGCGGACGCGCTGGAGGTCGCGGGCACCTCCCGGTTGCACACGGTCACACCAAGCGACATGGAGCGGGCGCTTGAGCTTTGGCGCGAGCACGAGCGCTTGGACATGCGCGATGCGATCTTCGCCGCCCAGGCGCTCAACCGCGGTATCGGCGCGATTCTCAGCCCCGATCGCGGCTTTGACGGTATTCCCGGTTTGGAGCGGATCGATCCGGCGGACGCCGAGGCCGTGGCGAGCTTGAAGTGAAGTTCGGCGTCCTGCGCTTCCCCGGCTCCTGCGACGAGGTCGATGCGCTGCACGCGGCGCGGCGCGTGGGCGACGCGGAGCTGCTGTGGCACGGCGAGCGCACCCTCAGGGGCGCCGATGCGATCGTCGTGCCCGGGGGGTTCTCCTACGGCGACTACCTGCGCGCGGGCGCGATCGCGCGCTTCTCCCCGGCGATGGAGTCGGTGATCGCGTTTGCCAACGACGGGGGGTTGGTGCTCGGTATCTGCAACGGGTTTCAGGTTCTATGCGAGGCGCATCTGCTGCCGGGGGCGCTGCTGCCCAACGCCAACCTGCGCTTCACCTTCCGCCAGGTCGATCTCGACGTGGTCGAGCCGGACACGGCGTTCACGTGTGCATGTGGGCGACAGGGGGGCTCGCAGGAGGGGGGCTCGAAGGAGGGGGGCTCGCAGGCGGACGGTCCGCAGGCGGGAAATTCGGGGGCGGGCGAGGCAAGCGGGAGTGGGCGCATTCGCCTCAGCATTCCCGCCAAGCACTCGTGGGGCCGCTACTACGCCGACGCCCCGACGCTCGCGGCCATGCAAGAGCACGGCCAGGTCGTGCTGCGCTATGCGGAGGGCCAGAACTTCAACGGCTCGCTGCACGACATCGCGGGGGTGCGCAACGAGCGCGGCAATGTGTTCGGTCTGATGCCCCACCCCGAGCACGCGGTGGACGAGCTGTGCGGCTCGACCGACGGGCTGTGCATCTTCGCCTCGATGCGAATGGCGGTCGAGGGTGCGGTCGCGGTGAGCGCGCATGGCTGAGACGGCGACGCTGCCCACGCTGGAGGATGCGCTCGCGCTCGGGCTGACGGAGGCCGAGTACGAGCTGATCTGCGAGAAGCAGGGCCGCCGGCCCAACCAGGTGGAGCTGGCGATGTATTCGCTGCTGTGGAGCGAGCACTGCGCGTATAAGCACTCCAAGAAGCTGCTGCGCACCCTGCCGACGGAGGGCCCTAGCGTGGTTATGGGCCCCGGCGAGAACGCGGGCGCGGTGGACGTCGGCGATGGGCTGGTGTGTGCGTTTAAGGTCGAGTCCCACAACCACCCCAGCGCGGTCGAGCCCTTCCAGGGCGCCGCCACCGGCGTGGGGGGGATATTGCGCGACATCTTCGCGATCGGCGCCCGCCCGATCGCGGTGCTCGACTCGCTGCGCTTCGGCGAGCCGTCCAGCGCCCGCTCGCGCTACCTGCTCGACCGCGCCGTCGCCGGCATCGGCCACTACGGCAACTCGATCGGCGTGCCGACGGTCGGCGGCGAGGTGTATTTCGAGGCGCCCTACGAGCAGAACTGCCTGGTCAACGCGATGGCGCTCGGGATCGCGCGGCGCGAGCAGCTGGTCACGAGCGCCGCCGTCGGGGTCGGCAACGTGGTCGTGCTGTTCGGCGCCTCCACCGGCCGCGACGGCATCGGCGGAGCGTCGGTGCTGGCCAGCGCCGAGCTCGGCGAGGACGACGACAAGCGGCCCACCGTCCAGGTCGGCGATCCCTTCGAGGAGAAGAAGCTGCTGGAGTGCTCGCTGGAGCTGCTGGAGCGCGGCCTGCTCGTCGCCCTGCAGGACCTGGGCGCAGCCGGCCTGACCTCCTCGGCGTCGGAGATGGCGTCGAAGGGCGAGGTGGGGATCGACATCGACGTGGCCAAGGTGCCGCTGCGCGAGGCCGACATGCTGCCTTTCGAGATCATGGTGAGCGAGTCCCAGGAGCGCATGCTGTGCGTGGTCGAGCCCGCCAACGTGGCGGCGGTGCTGGAGCTGTGCGAGAAGTGGGAGGTGGGCGGCGCGCCGATCGGCACCGTCACCGACACGGGCCTGATGCGCATCTTCGGCGCGGGCGCCCAGGAGGGCACGAGCGAGCTGGTCGGGGAGATGCCCGTGCGAGCGCTCGTCGATGACTGTCCCCTCTATGACCTGCGCCCCGTCAAGCCGACCCGCACGACCCGTCCGGCGCCGGAGGCGCCCCTCCCCAAAAACCCCGCCGATCGGGATGGCGCCGGCGGGCGGAACGAGGTGGGCGGCGAACGGCTCGCGGGCGGCCAATCGGGGAGCGAGCTGTTGCTCGCGCTGCTGTCGAGCGCCAATATCGCCTCGCGCCGGCCGCTGTTCGAGCAGTACGACGCGATCGTGCAGTCGCGCACGGTGCGCCGCCCCGAGCAGGCGGACGCCGCGGTGCTGCAGCTTCCGAGCGCGCGGGGCGCAGGCGATCGGGAGGGTCCGATCCCCGCGATTGCGGTGAGCATCGACGGCAACGGCCGGCGGGTTGCGGCCGACCCCTACACGGGCACGGTCGCGGCGGTGCTGGAGTGCGCGTCGAACCTCGCGTGCGCTGGGGCCGAGCCGCTGGGCACGACCAACAACCTCAACTTCGCCAACCCCGAGAAGCCGCACATCGCCTGGCAGTTGACCGAATCCGTGCGCGGCCTCGGCGACGCCTGTCGCGCGCTTGCCGCGCCGATCGTGGGCGGCAACGTGTCGCTCTACAACGAGGGGGCGAGCGCCGGGCCGATCTACCCGACGCCGGTGATCGGCATGGTCGGCAAGCTGCCCGATGCGCGTCGCGCGGGACGGCTCGGGTTCGCGCGCGCGGGCGATGCGATCGCGGTCGCGGGCCCCTTCGCGCCGCGCCTGGACGCGAGCGAGCTGGCCAAGCTGTGGGCCTGGGAGCTGCCCGACGGGCTGCCCCCGATCGACATCGAGGCGGTCGCGGCGGCCCAGGCGGCGGTGCGCGAGGCGGTGCGCACGGGCGCGCTCGCAAGCGCCCACGACATCGCCGAGGGGGGGCTGGCGGTCGCGCTGGCGGAGTGCTGCCTGGGCGGCGGCCTTGGTGCGCGCGTGGCGCTGCCTGCGGATTTGTTTGGGGCTGAGCCGGCCGGTGCGACGGGACGCGAGGCGGACTGGAGCGGCATCTCGGCCGAGTCCGCGGCCGCGCCCGCATTCGAAACGGCGCCCGCATTCGAGGCCGCGCCCGCGATCGCGACCGCGCCCGCATCTGAAACCGCGACCGCGCTCTTCGGCGAGTGCTCGGGCGGGTTTCTGCTCAGCGGCGGCGAGCGGGAGCTGCTGGCGCTCGGCGAGCGGACTCATGTGCTGGTTCTCGGCAGCGTTGGTGGGCAGGCGCTCGAGATCGACTGTCCCACGCCGGCGGGCACGGAGCGAATCGAGTGCCCGCTGGCCGACCTGGTTCGGGCGCACGGCGCGCTGTCGGAGCTGTTTGCGTGAGTGTGTGTATTCAAAAAATGAACGATTCACCATGATGGCTACATACCGTAGCCACTATTGGCAATCGTCCAAAAAGTCGATAACAATGTCTCTCCCCCGGCGGCCCCTCGCGACGGGACCCCGACGATCCACGCCGCTCCATCGCCATGAGCGCCGCTGCTGCTAGCGTAGGGCCAACGATGCCCTTGGACTTCCGTCCGGAGGACCGCGACGGGCCGCGCGACGAGTGCGGCGTGTTTGGCATATACGCGCCCGGCCACGAGGTGTCGCGCCTGTCCTACTTCGCCCTCTACGCGCTCCAGCACCGCGGCCAGGAGTCGGCGGGGATCGCCGCGGCCGACAGGGGCGGCAACATCATGACCCGCCGCGAGCTGGGGCTTGTCAGCCAGGTGTTCAGCGAGAACGACCTGCGCACGCTCGCCGGCGAGCTTGCGATCGGCCACGTGCGCTACTCCACGACCGGGTCCAACGCCTGGGAGAACTCCCAGCCGGTGCAGCGCTCGGAGGGCACCAACGGCTCGCGCCGCGAGCTCGCGCTCGCCCACAACGGCAACCTGATCAACGCGCTGGAGCTGCACGAGCAGCTCTCCGCGCGCGGCGTCACGTTCAGCTCGACCTCCGACTCGGAGATCGTGGCGGCGCTGCTCGCCACCCACCCGGCGGAGCGGATCGAGGACGCGATCGCCGACGTGCTGGCGCGCCTGAACGGCGCCTTCTCGATCGTCGCGATGACCAAGGACCGGGTGGTCGCCTTCCGCGACCCCCACGGCCTGCGCCCGCTCTCGATCGGCGTGCTCCCGCCGAGCGACGGCGCCGAGGTGGCCGATGTGGACGGCGGCGGCGCGGCCCGCGGGGGAACCGCGGGCGAGCAAGCGCCGGGCGAGCCCCCGCGCTACTGCGTCGCCAGCGAGTCCTGCGCTTTCGACATCATCGGCGCGACGCTGCTGCGCGACGTCGAGCCGGGGGAGATCGTCACGCTCGGCGAGGGCGGCATCGAGAGCCGCCGCGTGCTGCCCGACGCGCGCAGGTCCTTCTGCGTGTTCGAGTACATCTACTTCGCGCGCCCCGACTCGCGCATGAACGGCCACGTGCTGCAGGTCGCGCGCGGGCGCATGGGCGAGATCCTCGCGCGCGAGGCCCCCGCGGACGCCGACCTCGTGATCCCCGTGCCCGACTCCGGCAACGCCGCCGCGCGCGGCTTCGCGCGCGCCAGCGGCCTGCCCCAGGACGACGGGTTCGTCAAGAACCGCTACGTCGCGCGCACCTTCATCCAGCCCGGCCAGGAGCTGCGCAAGCACGGGCTGCGCCTGAAGTTCAACCCGCTGCCGGAGATCGTCGGCGGCAAGCGGCTGGTCGTCGTCGACGACTCGATCGTGCGCGGCAACACCACGCGCCAGATCGTGCAGATGCTCAGGGACGCCGGCGCGACCGAGGTGCACATGCGCATCTCAGCGCCGCCGATCAAGCACCCCTGTCACTACGGCATCGACATGAGCACACGCGAGGAGATGATCGCCCACGAGCGCAGCATCGAGCAGATCGCCGCCGAGCTGGGCTGCGACTCGCTCGCCTACCTGTCGCTGGAGGGTGTGTACGAGGCGGTGGGCGCCACCAAAGCAACGCACTGCGACGCCTGCTTCAGCGGCAGCTACCCGTTGTCGGGCAGCGGCGAGGCACAGGGCAAGTACGCGCTGGAGGTCGCCTAGCCATCCGAAGTGACGTCTAGATTCTTGGGGCTTCTCTGAGATGGGAAGTGCAGCCCCGTAGCTCAGGTGGATAGAGCGCTTCTGTCGCAGGAAGGGGTCGCAGGTTCGAGTCCTGCCGGGGGCGCTCATAGTATTCGTCACCCATCGGACGATCCCTACCAGGACACTCCCAAACCTTGTCTCCGTCCACGTCCAGCGCTAATATCGTAGGTGCGACAGAAGCGCTGACCGCTGAGCTGGCCCCAGGTTTCTGGTGTTGTTTTGCGGCAGCACCTTTGGGGGGACCCGTCACTACGATGGGTCCCCCCTCTTTTACTATGACCTCCGCGTAGATGTTGCTTCCCGTCGCCGTGCTCGTGTCCGGCACGGGCACCAACCTGCAGGCGCTGCTCGACGACGTGCACGGGCGCGAGGCGCAGATCGTCGCGGTCGCCTCCGGAGCGCCTGGGGTGCCGGCCCTGGAGCGGGCCGCGACCGCCGGTGTGGCCACCGCCGTGTTCGAGCGCTCGGCCCACGCCGACCGCGAGGCGCGCGACGCGGCGATGGCCGGCTGGCTGGTCGAGCGCGGCGTGCGGCTGGTTGTGCTCGCGGGCTACATGGAGCTGCTCACCCCGACGTTCCTGGAGCGCTTCCCCGGTGCCGTCGTCAATGTGCACCCGTCGCTGTTGCCGGCGTTCCCGGGCCTGCACGCGATCGAGCAGGCGCTCGCCTACGGCGTGAAGGTGTTCGGCGTGACCGTGCACTTCGTCGACGCGGGCGTCGACAGCGGCGCGGTGATCCTGCAGCAGGCCGTTGAGCTGCCCGATGCGCAGGACCCAGCCGAGGTGCTGGCCGCGCTGCGCCCGATCGAGCACGCGCTGCTGCCCGAGGCGGTGCGCCTATTTGCACGCGGCGCTCTCGGCATCGACCCGGAGAACCCGCGCCGCGTCACGATCGCCCGCGCCAAGGCAGAGTCCTCATGACCTGCACGCGGTCCTTGCGCCACACGGATAGTCTGCGCGCCGGATGAGCGATGAGCGCCAGCACATGGGCATCGAGCGCGCCGAGCCCGGCGCGGTGAGAGTGCGCAGAGCCCTGCTGTCGGTGTCGGATAAGACCGGCATCCTCGAGCTGGCGCAGGGCCTGGCCGAGCTGGGCGTGGAGATCGTCTCCACCGGCGGCACCGCCCGCGCGCTTGCCGAGGCTGGCGTGGGGGTGCGCGCGATCGAGGACTTCACGGGGTTTCCGGAGATGATGGACGGGCGCGTGAAGACGCTGCACCCGCGCCTGTATGCGGGTCTGCTGGCGGTGCGCGACAACGACGAGCATCTGCGCGCCGCCGCCGAGCAGGCGATCGAGCCGGTGGACCTGGTGTGCGTGAACCTGTACCCGTTCGAGCAAACGCTCGCCCGCGGCGACGCATCGCCGCAGGAGATCGTCGAGAATATCGACATCGGCGGTCCCACGATGATTCGCGCCGCCGCCAAGAACAGTGCGTTTGCGGCGGTGCTGGTCGACCCCGCCGACTACGCGCCGGTGCTCGCCGAGCTGCGCGAGTCGGGCGGGCGGCTGTCGCTGGGCGCGCGCGAGCGCCTCGCGGGCAAGGCGTTTGCCCTGACCGCGCGCTACGACGCGGCGATCTCCGCCTGGTACTCCCAGCGCGAGGGCGAGGACTTCCCCGCGCAGCGCATACTCGCCTACGAGAAGGCGGCCGAGCTGCGCTACGGCGAGAACCCGCACCAGCGCGCCGCCTACTACGCGCAGATCGGCGCACCCACACATCTGCTCGCGGGCGTGGAGCAACTGCATGGCAAGGAGCTGTCGTTCAACAACCTGCTCGACCTGTCCTCGGCACGCGAGCTGGTGGAGGACTTCGAGGAGCCGGCGTGTGCGATCGTCAAGCACAACAACCCCTGCGGGTGCGCCCTCGGCAAGACCGCACAGCACGCGTACGAGCGCGCTTTCGCCGGCGATCCGCTCAGCGCGTATGGCGGCGTGATCGCGCTCAACCGCCCGGTGGACGAGGCATGCGCGCAGGCGCTGTCCAAGCAGTTCATCGAGGTGCTGCTTGCGCCGCGCTTCGAGCCCGAGGCGCTGCGCGTGCTCACGCAGAAGAAGAACGTGCGCCTGCTGGAGCTGCCCGAGTGGCCGGAGCCGGCCGGCGGCCTGGAGGCCAAGCCCGTGATCGGGGGGCTGCTCGTGCAGGATCGCGACGAGGTGTCCGAGACGGCCGAGCAGATGCGGGTGATGAGCGCGAGGCAGCCCACCGACGCCGAGTGGGATGACATGCGCTTCGCCTGGCAGGTGTGCCGTCACGTGCGCTCCAACGCGATCGTGATCGCGCGCGACGGCGCCACGATCGGCATCGGCGCCGGCCAGATGAGCCGCGTGGACGCGGTGCGCATCGCGATCGAGAAGGCGCGTGCAGGCCAGCCCGAGCTGCTCGCCGGCTCCTCGCTCGCCTCAGACGCCTTCTTCCCCTTCGCCGACGGTCCGCAGCTGGCAATCGACGCGGGCGTCAGCGCGATCGTCCAGCCGGGCGGCTCGGTGCGCGACGAGGAGGTAGTGGCGGCGGCGGACGCGGCCGGCGTCGCTATGGTGGCTACTCATGTCCGTCATTTCCGCCACTAGCTCCAACGGACGTCCGCACGATAACCACACCGAGCCGGCGATCTCCGTCAGCGGCCTGACCAAGACCTACGGCGAGATCGAGGCGGTTCGCGGGATCGACTTCGAGGTCGCACGCGGAGAGACGTTCGGTTTCCTCGGCCCCAACGGCGCCGGCAAGTCGACCACGATCTCGATGCTGTGCACGCTGGCGCGGCCGACCGGCGGCTCGGCGCGCGTTGCCGGCCTGGATGTGGTGCGCGAGCGCGACCGTGTGCGCCGCAACATCGGGCTCGTCTTCCAGGACACGACGCTCGACAACTACCTCACGGCCGAGCAGAACCTGCGCCTGCACGCCGAGCTGTATGGGATGCCGCGCGAGCGGATCGCGCCGCGCATGCAGAGCGTGCTGGAGATGCTGCAGCTGTGGGAGCGGCGCGAGAGCCTCGTCGGCACGTTCAGCGGTGGTATGAAGCGGCGCCTGGAGATCGCGCGCGGGCTGCTTCACTCCCCGCGCGTGCTGTTCCTCGACGAGCCCACGATCGGCCTGGACCCGCAGACGCGCAGCTCGATCTGGAGCTACATCACGAAACTCGAAGACGAGCAGGACGTCACCATCTTCCTGACCACGCACTACATGGACGAGGCCGAGTACTGCGACCGCATCGCGATCATCGACCGCGGCCAGATCGTCGCGCTCGACACGCCCGAGGCGCTGAAGGCAAGCGTCGGCAAGGACCGGGTGCAGATCTCCACCGACGACGACAGCGCGGCGATCGCCGCGCTGGCCGAGCGCTTTGGCATCGAGGCGCAGATCGCCGAAGGCGAGGTCACCTTCGGCGTGGCCAGCGGCGAGCAGTTCGTGCCGCGCCTGTTCGGCGAGCTGGGCCTGGCGATCCGCTCTGTGAGCGTGGCGCGTCCCTCGCTCGACGACGTCTTCATGTCCTACACGGGATCGACGATTCGCGACGCCGAGGCGGGGTCGAGCGACATGATGCGCAACATGGCAAGGATGATGAGCCGATGAGCGATACCCCGAGGGCACCGCGACACGCTCGACCGACTACCCCTGGTAGCGCCGGCTGATGGCGACCGAGACGCCCCCCTCGCCGGCAGGCACCGCTCCGCGCGCGGTGAGCGCCCATGCCGTCGCCGCTCAGCACGTGCCCGAGCGCAGCGTGGGCTCGGAGCTGCGCGCGATCCGCGCGGTGTGGCGGCGCGAGCTGATCCGCTTCTCGCGCGACCGCCTGCGCATCCTCACCTCGCTGATCCAGCCGTTCCTGTTTTTGTTCGTGCTCGGCACGGGCCTCTCGACGCTGGTCTCGACCAGCACGCACGGGGTCAACTTTCGCACGTTCATCTACCCGGGCATCCTCTGCATGGCGGTGATGTTCACGGCGATGTTCAGCGCCGCCTCGATCGTGTGGGACCGCGAGTTCGGGTTTCTGCGCGAGATGATGGTCGCGCCGGTCAGGCGCAGCTCGATCGTGCTCGGCAAGTGCGCCGGTGGCGCCACTGTGGCGGCCTTCCAGGGCGTGATCGTGATGGCGATCGGCCCGCTCGTGGGCGTGCACTACACGCTCGGACTGGCCCTCGAGATCCTTGGCCTGCTGCTGCTGCTCGCCTTCGCGATCACCGCGTTCGGGATGATGGCGGCCGCGCGCGTCACGCAGATGCAGTCGTTCATGGCGCTGATGCAGATGGCGATCATGCCGATGTTCTTCCTCTCCGGGGCGATGTTCCCGGTCAACAAACTGCCGGCGTGGCTGGCGGTGCTGAACCGTATCGACCCGCTCACCTACGCGGTCGACCCGATGCGCCGCGCGGTGTTCGCGCACCTGAGCATCGCCCCCGGCGTGCGTCAGGCGCTCGCCCCGGGCGTGACCTGGTGGGGGTGGCGCGTGCCCGGACTGCTGGAGGCGGCGATGGTGGGCGTGATCGGCCTCGTGATGCTGGCGATCGCGATCGCCGAGTTCTCCAGCGTGGAGTAGGGTCGCGTCGCGCGCGGTCCCGCGGGCGCCTTCGCGCCCCCGGAGCGGGGGCTGTGCTCAGTCTGACACGGCCTGCATCGCCACGCCCAGCAGCGGGTCCTGCTCGGCGGTCTCGCGCGAGGCCTCCGACGCGCGGATGCTTTCGCTCAGGCTGTCGGGGTCGCGGAGCAGGCGGCGTTCGGTGAGCGGCTGCAGCAGGCCGCGCAGCGCGATCATCGGGCCGACCCAGCGCGGCGCCCACACGCGCGCCGAGCGCCGCTGGATGCCGCGCTCGATCGCGTCCACGGCGACCGACACGGGTGCGGGCTTGGTGAGGAAGCCGGGGCTGTTGGCGCGCACGCCCTGCGTGGAGGGCTGCGCGAAGCTGGCGCGCACCAGGTCGGTGTCGATGAAGCCGAAGTACGCGCAGCCGACGCGCGCCCCGCTCGGCGCGGTCTCCATGCGCAGCGCGTCGGTGAACGCCTCGACGCCGGCCTTCGCGGAGCTGTAGGGGGCCATCAGCGGCGCGTGCGCGATCGCCGACAGCGAGGAGATGTTCAGCAGATAGCCCTTGCGTGCGACGATCTGCTCGATCAGCGCGCGGTCGGTGCGCCACACGCCGAGGAAGTTGACCGCGAGCGTGCGCTCGACCTGCTCGACGGGAGCGCTCGCTAGCGGCCCGGTGAAGGCGATGCCGGCGTTGGCGATGCCGACGTCGATGCCGCCGAAGCGCTCGACGGCGCCGGCCACGGCGTGCTGCAGCGCCTCGTAGTCGGTGACGTCCGCCTCGAAGGCGGCCGCCCGCTCGCCGAGCTCGGCGGCAAGCGCATGCAGCCGCTCGGGCTCAAGGCCCACAAGCGCGACGTTGGCGCCCCTGCGGTGCAGCCGCCGCGCTGTCTCCGCGCCGATGCCGCGCGCCGCACCGGTGATGAACACGGTGCGTCCGCCGATGTCGTAGGGCGTCTCCTCGCGGCTCATGTGGGCCCACTCTATGCGTTCGGGCGTGACGGTGCCTCGCTGGCGCGGCTCGCTCCGCCGGGCACGCTGTAGGCCGGCCGCGGCCACATGCGCTTGGCCGGGCATGGGTGGAGGATCGGCTCGGCACCGAGTTGGTCAGCGTCGGCGATGCCGCAGATCTCGGTGCTTGCGCGGCGCGGGCTTTGGGGGGCTGACGGTGAGGATCGCCGCGCTGTCGGGCGCCAGTTCGAGTGAGACCGTGCCCGCGCTTGCGGCGATGCTTTCGGGCTTTGCGGGGGCGCTCCAGGAGCCGTCGGCGGCGACCGCTCGCCCGGCGAGCAGTACACCGCTCGTGGCGCTCTGCGCGGGCGCGGTGAGACGCAGCACTTCCGCGGCCCCCATGCCGGCGCCCACTTCGAAGCGCGGCTCGAGCGGGGTTGCGCCGGGCGGTTCGTCGTCGGCCAGCACCACCTTCAGCGAGTCGCCCGGCCCAGCGAACGCGGCGGCCACCAGGTTGGGCGAGCCAACGGCTGAGATCGTCGTCGCCAGCGGGCGGTAGCCGATCAGCGACTTCGCCAGCAGCAGCGCGTACCACTCCGGCTCGGCGCTCAGGGCCCCCGCCGCCACGGCGGTCGCGCTGGAGGCGCACAGCGGCGTGTAGCCGACGCAGTTGGTGGGGTTGCCCTGCAGGTTGACGCCGGCTGCTCCCGCCGCCATCGCCTGTGTGAGGTAGCCGGTCGCCCACAGGGCCGAGGCGAATGTGTTGCTGATGCCCTCGACGCCTCCGCAGGAGACGGTGTTGGCCTCGTCGATTCGCATCGGGATGCCGTATAAGCCGGCCACCGTCAGGTAGGTGTTCAGCGAGATCGCCGCGGCCCCGCGCGTCGCGGCGCTGAGCAGCGATTCGATCGAGGGCGGGGGCGTCTGGGCGCAGCCGAGCGGGTAGTGGTGGCCGGTCAGCATCGCGGGTTTCTGTGCGAGCGCCTCCTCGTCGCCCCATTCGGCGAACGCGCCCGCGCCGGACACGTCGGGTCCGGCGATCGGCACGCCGGGCGTCAGCGCGTCGATCGCTTCGCGATAGCTGCTGACCTGTTCCTCATAGCCCTGCGCGAGCCACGGCGGTTCGCGAAAGCCGTGGCTGCCGTACGCGTTGGGCTCATTGCCGATCTCGACCGCCGCGAGGTAGGGGCCCAGCGCGCGGTGGGCTTCGGCCACCTCGCGCGCGGCCGCCTGCGGTTCGTAGTGGGCGAGCCCAACCGTCAGCAGCACCTGCCAGCCGCTGCGATGGGCGAGCACGCCGAGCGCGCTCATCTGCGCCGGTCCGATCGTGCTCGTCGCCCACGCCGGCCGTGGCGTCTGCGAGTCGACCCAGGCGACGTTCTCATCGGCGGTGATGCCGCCGAAGCGCAGGATGCCCGGTCCCAGCGAGCGCAGCAGCCGCACGAGATCGCCGCGATAGGCGTCCTGCCCGAGCTGGGCAAGCGCCTGCGCCTCGAAGGACAGTCCGAGGAAGCGCCGAGCGACGGGGCGACCCGGGGCGGTGTGGTCGATCGCGATGCTCACCGGCAGCGCGGCCTGAGCGGCGCGGGCGGTCGGGTGCGCGTGGGGTCTGTGTGTGTGGATTTGGGGTCCATGTGGTCGGTATGCGATCGCGCCGGCGCACGCAAGCGCTCCCATCGAGCAGAGCCCGAGCATGGCCAGCGCCAGGGCGAGCACGGCCGCCAGGGCGGGGTGTCGGCGGTTTTGCTCGGGCGCCATGCCGTCAGTAAACCGGCTGGGCCCGTCGCGATGCGCCGTCGGCTGCCGGGGCTCGTGCGTATGAGGGTGCGCCGCCCGCGATCGTCGGATAAAGGTGTCACACGGCATGCGCGTGGGCCGGTGGCGTCAGCCGGGGTTTGTGGCCGCGACGATCCAGACGGCTCCGCGGCTGACTATGTAGCCGTCGGGCCTCTGCCAGGCGGCTCGGGCGGCCGTAGGGCGACCGGAGTGGACCGGCGACGGCGGAGACGGCGAGGATGTCTGCGAAGAGCACGGCGATGACCGCGACGAGCAGGATGGCGAGTAGCGCGACTGGGGGTGGTGTGGTGGGGCGCATTTGTAGGGGCTCCTTGTGTTCGTGGTCCGGGCCGGGTTGGCCCGCTCACCGGTATGTCGCTGGGAGCGACGGTTTGCCCCCCCCTCCAAATTGCGGTGCGGCAGAACACGAGTTTGGCTCGGAGCTGGTGGGTGGTCGGGTTTGGCGTGGTGTGGGGCTCGGTGGCGTCCCGATCGCGCTTGAAGGTTGGGTCAGCTGGTTGGTGCGTCGATGGGTCCAGCGAAGCAGGTCGTGAGTCGCGCGGTCGGTCGTCTGTCCTCAGCGGTCTCGCGGGACGGTGGGTGCGCCTCACGGCGTGATCGTCGCGGCAGAATCACATCGCTCGGGCGTCGCATAAACCGCATAAATAGAGGGATCGTGCCCTATGCGACTCGATAACACGAGGCGTTTTTGATGTCATCCCTTATCCGGTTCTATAAAACCAAATCGCTATTGACCGAATTTCGTCGAACTACTTGCATTTCCTGCGGTGGATCGTGTAGGGTGCTCGCACTTCAGCGAATAGCCTCCGTCGAGGGGCCGTTGGGGCTCAACTGGATAGGGAGGACGTTGCTAATGGAGGGTGACAGTGAAAGGAGAATGCCTATATCTCCGACGCTTGGCAAGGCGTGTGGGCGCATATGACCGGTTTCCGTGTGAAGATGTGCCTGCATAGACTGGCGAGGATTTGTGGCGGTGTGCCCCTTTTTGTAGTTGTCTGCTTGGTGGCGCCGGTAATGATTGCCGCTTGTGGCGAGTCGGTCTCTGTTGGGCAAGTTTCGGGAGCTCGCGAAGGACGTGCAAGTAATGTGGCGGGTGGCGTCCGAGCGGTGCCAGGCAGGAATAAAGGAAGTAATATATGGGTGTTGGTGAAAAAACGGATACCGGGTGGGTACCTTTCAATAGAGGCGAGCCGCCACACATACGGTAGACAGAGTGTAGCTCGCCTCGGAGTCGTCATTAAACGTTCGGACGATCAGGTTATACCCAGTGGCTACGGTATGCCGCTAGGGCCTGGTTTTGGTGGTGTGCTGGAGTTGGTCGTGTATCATGCATGCGTTTTGCGACACTCATATACTGTGGTGTACGGTTTGCTTCGTGCGCCGAGAGACATAGTGGTGGCGGTTGAAGCTGGCGAGTCGCTAACACTGAAAAAGGTAGAGCTCCCCGGTGGTCTTCATCACTATGGCGTTTTGGTGTATGCAATGATCGGTCGAGGCCCGACAAATATAGTTACCCGGACGTCAAGCGGACAGATTGTAAGGAGTGCGACGTACGCTAGAAGGGCGTCAGGAGTCGCTGTTTGCCATCGCTCGTGACCTTCGCATGTGATAGATGGCACGATGCGGTACGATCACAGACGGGAAATATGTTATGTGTAATCTGAATCTCGCCCTGTACGGCGCTCTCCGGAGTGTGATGTTTCATCGTGGCGCAAATGGCTAGAAATGGTCTTATGGCTGTAGCCGGATGCACAGCCATAGTGCTTGCAGGGATTGGGCTCGCTGTTATAGTTGGGCTGAGCTATTGGCTTGGGAAAAAAGCAATAGACAGCTATGTGCTTGCATAATGAGAGTTTCCGACCATAGAGATGTTCCTCGGTATGGTCTTCTCGGTTCGTTTGTCGGCAAACGCTGGGATCAAGGGAGGGGTGGAGGTGTATGTGAGACAGCGCATTGCCCCCAAGGCTCAGACGGGATATTGTTGGTGAAAGTTGTTACCCGTATGACGCGACGACGCGGGAGGGACACGCCGTGGACCGCTATTTCTTCGGATGAGGTCCGCTATAGCGTTGCTATGTCGTTGGTGGCTGATAGCCCTGGGGTGGGGGACAACGTGTTCGCGGTGGCGAGGGGAATCGCGGACGATGACGATGCGTGGAAGGAGCGGTGTATCGGTTTCGATGGAGACCTCGTAGAGGGTTATGAGTGTGAGTTTGCGGGACGGTGGGTGGTTTATTACCCGAGTCCTTGTTTGATCGTGGAGGTCGTCGGACCAGTCGAGTTGCGTCCGAAAATGATCGATCTGGGACGGATCAAGATTTAAACTATTGATGTCGTCGGCATGGCGCAAGATATGCTCCGATCGTGGATGTGGTGGCGTTGGAGGTCAAAGGAGCCTCCGCACCGTCAAGCCGGTTATTCATGCTTTGGGGCGCGGCGAGTCCGACGTGGCCTCGTCCGCATGGCGTTGCTGCGACCGGCCGCTCAGCGACTTCCCGGGCGTCCCGTAAAGCAGGAAGTTGCAGCCGTTGCGATGCCGGCAGCTGAGAATACGAGCCCGCCCGTCAGGTCGGCGCTCGCTTTTCCTCGCCCTCGACTCTCGACGACGGCAGAGATCATGTCGGAGGCGTCCACCGTAACCGCTGCTAGGGCTGCTGGGCGCTGGAGCGCTCGCCAGCGCCGGCCCGCGAGACCGAGGGTGGCCACGGCCAGCTGGTGTGCCCCGAAGCCGCGCACGAACAGGCGAGCCTCGGGATGTTCGGAGGTGTGGGCGGCCAGTCGGAGCTTGCTCATCGTCGCGGGAGCAAACAGCGCGCCCAAGCCGTAGCTCAAACGGAACAGGATGTTGACGAGCATCAAGTCGCGCTCCGACACGCCGCTGAGCGTATCGGAGCCGCCGCCTCCGTCGCCCGCTGCTCATCCAGCGTGGGGGCGGGCGGCGAGGAGTCCTCGTACGTTGTACGTGCGGGGCCTCGCGAGCAAGGAGCGGCACGGACTGGGATCGCGGCTGTCCGTGCGCCGAGCGAACGCAAATCTGGCGCGCTCGCTCGATGGGTTCGGTCTAGTAGGCCACGATTCGAATATTTTGGCGCGGTTGGCTCGGTGACGGTTCCCGTGGGCGGATGCCGCCGTCTGGGCAGATCAGCTATCCTTTGGCGCGGTCCGTTGATCGGATTGATCGATCTAGCCGAAAGTCGTGGGGAGTGTGTCGCGGGTGTTTGTCGAATGGGTTGCGATTGAGCGGTCAGGTTGTTGTGGCTGGAGTTAAGGGCAAGCAGCAGTTAGACCCGGCTCAGGGGTGGATGCGTGGGTCATCGACCTCGCTGCGGGGCTGTTTGCTCGCTCTGGTGCTCGAGCGTCCCGGTCATGGTTATGAGCTTGCCAATCGCCTCGCCGATCGTCTTGGCGGGATGTGGGCGATAGTCGCCAAGGATATCTACAGGCTGCTCGCGGACCTGGACGGAGAAGGCCTGCTTGAGCTCAGGGTAGAGCGCGGCACCGGTCGGCGACGTTCGCGCTTGGTCTATCATCCAACGGACCTGACGCCCGTCGCGATCGCCGAGTGGATGAAGACGCTGATGCCGAAGGAGCCGACGCGTGTTGGCATACGCGCGAAGGTTGCGGTGGCGCGCGAGCAAGACGCGCCCCACTTGATACAGGCGTTGCGGGTGTACGAGCATGAATGCCTGAGCTTGGCGAAGGTTTCTGCTGGGGGTTGCAGCATCCCTACGTGGAAGGGACTGCTCCTCGACTGCACGAGTGAGGCGGTTGATGCTCAACTTCGCTGCGAGATCGAATGGGCGCGACGTACGCGCCAGCGGATCGGCGAATATGTCGCTGGGCGGCGGTAGCGTGATGGGTGCGGCTATGCCTCTACTGTCGTTCGAGAATGTCAGCAAGCGATTCCCGGACGGCCATCGCGAGATCGTTGTCCTTGAGAAGGTTTCTTTCGATGTTGAGCAAAATGTCCTTATCGGCGTGTGGGGTGCCAGACGTTCGGGCAAGTCGACGCTGCTGCGGTTGATGGCCGGCGTCGAGGACCCGGACGCGGGGAAGGTTTGTTTTGATGGTCGAGATATGGGTGCATTGTCGCTGGTGCAGCGTGAACGACTTCTGCGCGGAGATATCGCGTTGATGGCCGCTGGCGATTGGCACGCCAACGCTCAGGAGACTGTCGTAGACCACGTGGCGCTGGCGTTGGGTAGCCGCGGGTTCTCTGTGTCGCAGGCGCGGCGCAGTGCACGACTGGCGTTGGATCGTGTTGAGATGGGGGCTCACGCCGATGAGTTGACTGGTTCGCTGTCACTGGCCGAAAGGATGCGGGTGATACTCGCGAGGGCATTGGTGCGCGAACCGCGCCTGCTCCTCGTAGATGAGCCCGCGCTCGTACCGAGTCTCGCCGAGAGAGACGCTCTATATCGGCTGTTGAGGGTGCTCGCGATCGAGTCGGGCACGACGCTCGTGATGGCCTCTGAAGAGATGGCTCCGTTGCATGGGGCCGAGGTCGTGATGTCTGTTGGCGATGGCGAGTTGTGCTCGACCGACGAGCGGGGCACGGTCGTTGCTCTTCCCGGTCGCGGGTCGACCGTTCACGAGTCGTGAGCGCGCTTGAGCTACGCGCGGTTGTAAAGCACTATCTCAGCGGCGGGGAGATCGTTCGTGCTGTGGACGGGGTATCTCTCGACATTGCGCCCGGAGAGTTCGCGGCGTTGTATGGTCCCAGCGGTTCAGGGAAGACGACGTTGTTGATGCTTGCCGTCGGCTTGCTTGCGCCCGATAGCGGTAGCGTCCGTTTTGCGGGCCGGGACATCGGTGAGCTCTCGGAGCGCGACTCCGCGCGCTACAGGCTTAGGGACGTCGGGTTCATTTTTCAATCTTTCCATCTGTCTGGCGGAGCGACGGCCCTTGACAACGCAACGACCAAGCTCATCGGCGATGGGTTGACGTTGCGCGAGGCGCGCCAGCGGGCTCGACCGTGGCTTGAACGGGTAGGCCTTGGTGACCGACTTGAGCATATGCCCAGCCAGCTTTCGATGGGTGAGCGTCAACGTGTTGCGATTGCGCGTGCGCTTGTCAATAGGCCGCGGTTGTTGCTGGCGGATGAGCCGACCGGCAATCTAGACTCTAAGCGCACGCGCGATATCCTTGCGCTGCTTCGAGATGTCTGCCATGAGGAGGATATCCCCGCACTGCTGGTCACGCACGACTCCGACGCGATCGCCTTCGTAAATAGTGTCTATACGCTGCGCGATGGGCGGCTCGCCGACGGTTTGGATAGCGAGCTGGCGGTCGGTTCGCAGTGAGAAAAGCAAGGTTCCCCGCGATCTTTGGGATTCGGCTCAGCACGTTGGGTCACCTCTACCTGAGGCGTTTGCGGCTGCATACCGTCCAGGAACTGTTGGCCGGTAGTGGCGTAGCGATTGGGGTGGCGCTCGTCCTCGGTGTGCTCTCCGCGAATGCCAGCCTGCTCGGCTCGACCGAACAGGCTATCCATGGCGTCATCGGACACGCACGCCTCGAGCTTGCGGCTCGCTCCAACAACGGGTTCGACGCGAGCCTGGCTGAACGCGTCGCGCTGTTGCCGGGCGTTCAGGTATCCGCGTCTGTGTTGCAGGAGAACGCCGCGATCGTAGGTCCGAGAGGGCGGGTTTTCGTGAGATTGGTCGGCGTGACTCCAAGATTGGTCTTGCTCGGGGGGACGATTACGCGAGAGGTCGGCGCCGGCCCTTCCGTGATCGGGGAAGGAGTGGCTCTTCCTTCAGCCGTCGCCGACACTGTTGGCGCTCGTCCAGAACACGCCGTGACCTTGTTGGCGAACGGCATGGCCCATACTGTGAAGGTCGAAGCGATCCTTGGCCCCGGCACGATCGGCTCGGTCGCGGACAGCCCGTTGGCGGCAACGCTTTTGGGGCCCGCTCAACGTTTGGCGGACAGACCCGGTCGTGTGACACAGATATATGTCCAGCCTCGCGCCGGGCATGACCGACAGGTCCAGCAGGAGTTGCGGCGACTAGCTGCGGGACGTTTGAATGTCGTGTCCGCAGATGACGAACTCACGTTGTTGCAAGCAATCGCAAAACCGAGCAATCAGGCGACGGCGATGTTTGCGTTGATCGGTGCGATGGTAGGCTTTCTGTTGACGTTCAACGCGATGCTGTTGACGGTTCCGGAGCGGCGCCGCTACATAGCCGACCTACGTATGTTGGGATACGATTGGCGTCAAGCTCTAACGATCTTGGGCTTTGATGCGCTGACCCTCGGAACGGTTGCGTCGCTCGTCGGTGTCGGACTTGGCTATCTGCTCTCTCACACACTGTTTCACGGGGTTCCGGTCTATTTGGCGTTTGCGTTCCCGATCGGTAGCCAGCAGACAATCCAAGTGCCGCTCGTCTTGATTGCGCTGGGGTGTGGTGTGCTCGCATCGCTGTTCGCATCGCTACTGCCGGCACTTGATGTGCGACCGGTTCGTGCGCGGGATGCCGTCATCAGGCAAGCCGCATATGGCGGTGACGGAATAAATACGCCAATGGCGAGCCGACTCGCGATGGTCGGGCTGTTGCTCGTCGCCATCGTGACGATCCTGGTCGCAGTCGTGCCCAGCTTTGCACTCCTCGGGGGCGCAACGCTCGCGCTCGCGACTCTATGTCTTATCCCCGCCGCGTTTGCGGGAACCGCACGACTCCTACGACGCGCAAGCGAGCAAATATCCAGCAGCGCGCTGGTCCTCGCCGTCCGAGAACTGCGCGCAACGAGCGTGCCGCTGGTTGCGCTGGCTGGAGTGGGTGCGCTCGCCATCTATGGAAGCGTTGCTATCGGCGGCGCCAGACGGGATCTACTCACGGGTCTTAACACGAATTTTCGCGAATATCTCAGTACGGCCGATCTATGGGTCACGACGGGCGGCAACGATCTGACTACCAACAGCTTTCAGGCTGGCGATCTCACGGCCGTGCTCGCTCACGAGCCCGGCATCAGTTCGGTTCGTACCTACCAGGGCGAGCTGATGGACGTCGGTTCGCGTCGCCTGTGGATCATCGCGCGTCCCACTGGCGATAAGCTGATGATTCCCCCAAGTCAACTACTTCATGGCAACCTCGCGCACGCGGATGCGCTGCTTGGTGGGTCCGGTTGGGCGGGCGTGTCGGTCGGTTTCGCAAGCGAACGCCATCTACGAGTCGGAAGCACTTTTGAGTTGCCGACACCATCAGGGGTTCAGTCCTTTGGTGTGGCCGCCATTACGACCAACCTCGGGTGGCCTCCAGGCGCTGTGATCCTCAACACAAAGGACTACAGCCGCTATTGGCAGACAACCGAAGCATCGGCGCTTGAGATTGGCCTCGATCCTGGAGTCAGCGCCAGCGCTGGACAGCAAACGGTAAAGGCGATCCTCAAGGCTTTCCCTGGCCTTGCGGTACAGACTCGCCACGAGCGTGAAGCGCAATACGCCGCCAACTCGCGTCAAGCACTGCAGGGTCTCAGCGAGATTTCAACCCTGTTGTTGATCGCGGCCGCGGTCGCCGTGGCCTCCGCCTTGAGCGCCGCAATCTGGCAGCGCCGGCCGCTGCTCGCGTCCCTGAAGATCCAGGGCTATGATCGCCGTCAGCTTTGGCGCGCGTTGCTGCTGGAAAGCATCATCGTCCTCGGTTTTGGATGCGTGATCGGTTCGATTCTCGGAGTATACGGACACATACTCGCACGACGATGGCTAACACTCACGACAGGCTTTTCCGCTCCGTTCTCCATCGGTGTGACACAAATGGTCACCGCCGTTGCACTAGTGGTCGGCATCGGACTGATCGTGATTGCGCTTCCTGGACTCGCTGCGGCGCGGGTATCGTCTCGTGTCGCGCTTCAGGAGTAGGTAGTAGCACGAGGTCGCTCGAATGCTGTCGTTGGCGTGAACGTGCCAAGATCGTCCCGTGCGGGCACAGGCGTGACGTTCGTGTCGGCGGCAGCGCGCTACTGGCTCGGTATCTTTCCGCTCGCGTGCGGCGAGATTCATAGATGGGAGCAGCGTGCTTGCATAATCCCCGACCCCAAACTTCGCCAGCTCGCGCTCAAAGCCTTGCGGGAGGAGCGCGGCAACCTAGAGGGTGCCGCGGTCTACGCAGTATTTGCGCCGCGCGCGTACCGCGTCGCCGTGGCGTACGCCGCGATCGCCTTTCAAGCCGCTTACGATTACGCCGACGCCATCTCAGAGCAGTCCGACAGCGAGTCTGGCAGCGTGCACAGACTCCACCAGGCTCTCCTGGTCGCGTTCAACCCCGGAGCGCCCCATCTGAACTACCACGCGCAAAACGACGACGGCGGCTATCTTGAGTGCCTCGTCGAGCGATGTCGCGCGATCGTGCCGAGCTTGCCTCAGTTCCCGCGAATCGCAAGCCAGCTGCGCCATGCCGCGACTCGAATCGTGTCGTATCAATACCTCAATCATCGTGCCTGTGGCGGCTCACATCACGCGTTCGCGAAGTGGGCATGCCGGGAGACTCCCGCACATACTGACCTCAGATGGTGGGAGACGGGAGCCGCCGCGGGCTCATCGCTGCTCGTGTTCGCGTTGATGGCAGCCGCAGCACAACCGCTGTTGAAAGCCGACCACATAGCCGCCTTGGAAAGCGCCTATTTTCCATGGATATGCTCGCTACACACGCTCCTGGACAGCCTCATCGATGAGCGTGAGGACCAAGAGACCGGCCAGCATTCGCTGATCGCTCGCTACCAATCCCAGGACGAAGCCACGAACCGTCTACAGATGTTGGCCGCGCGCGCGATAGACCATGCCAGAGGGCTTCCACACGCTGATTACCACACGATCATCGTCGTTGCGATGGTCAGCTTCTATCTGTCCAATCATCAAGTCGAGGACCCTCGAGCAATGCTCGTAGCCCAGCAGGTACTGCGAGGTCTTGGCCATCCCACGGCACCCGCGATGCTGGTGTTGCGCGCCCGGCATCGCGGAAGCCGTGTCCTCGAACGCCGGTCGGCAACGCCCATACTACACGCCGGTAGCCAAAGTTAGAATATTCGAGTCTGCACTTGTTCTGCGATGGAGATCTGTGCAGAGTTGCATATCACCTATGACACCAACCACCGGAGACCGAGTGCGGACTTGGGCGATAGCAACCCATGGATATGTAGTTCAGGCAGCTCCAGAGGGGGCGCGCAACGCATGAGCGCCAAGAAGCCCAAACCCCGTGTCAGCAAGGAGCCGAATCCGAAATATTCACGCTCGCTCGAATATGGGTTGGCGATGTTGGAGTGCTTCTCGAGCGAGGA
The DNA here is from genome assembly GCA_963831995.1 of uncultured Solirubrobacterales bacterium. Lineage (GTDB taxonomy): Bacteria > Actinomycetota > Thermoleophilia > Solirubrobacterales > Solirubrobacteraceae > Palsa-744. Next base: position 1,164,939 of record CAWHSI010000005.1, read on the forward strand.
ACGGGAGCTTGGGATCGCGGAAATGGCGGTGCTTGTGGGGTTGAGCCGCTCGACTACGCATCGTTATGCCGTGACGCTTGTCGCGTTGGGGTATTTGGAGCAGGATTCCAAGCGTAAGTACAGGCTTACGGGGCGTGCGGGTGCTCCGGGGGCGGCGGCGATCAGCGCGATCCGCCAGAACGTGCGGGCGCGTGGCGTGCTTGAGGAGCTGCGCGATGAGACGGGCTATACGGTCAGTATGGGTGTGCTCGACCGGGGTCGCGTGGTGTATGTGTATCGCTTGTTCGGGCACCGTCCGGGACAGCACGCGATCGATCGCGATCTCGGCATTGGTGCGCCTGTGCCTTTGTATTGCACGGCTTTGGGGAAGGTGCTGCTTGCGAGTGTTTCTGAGGCGGAGCGTCGCGAGCTGGTCGATGGGCTTGATCTGATCCCGCATGGTCCGCGTTCGATCCTCGAGAAGGGCGAGCTTCTCGCCGAGCTCGAGCGCGTCAGTTTGCGCGAGCCGATCGTCAGCGACGAAGAGTTCGTGCCCGAGGCGCGCTCGATAGCGATACTCGTGTCCCAGCCGCGGGGCGAGCCGCCGCTCGCGATCGAGGTGACGGTGCCCTCCAGCGCCTACACCGTCGTGCAGTTGAAGAGGCGGATCGGTCCGCGCATCAAGCGCGCCGCGAAGCTGATCGCCGACGACTGACGCCGCCGCGCAATGGCCCGCCAGCAAGCAGCACGACGCTGACCACCGCGGCGGCAAGCTTGGCCCGGCGCCGCTGCCCGAGACGATCTCCGCCGCGCGCTCGCGAACCCCGGCTTGCGGGGCCGCTCCGCGCTGAAAGAAGCGAGCGACCCGCAATACCCAGTTTGCAAAGAGTCAAGCAGCGAGTAACGCGAAGCGAAGATGACGGGCAGCGGGAGCACCGCGAGCGCGCGAGCGTCGAAGCGGCACGAAGCTCGGCAGCGTCGGTCGTGTGATGTACCTGACAGGCGTGGCGAGTCCTGGCAGACCCTTGGCTGCTCATCGTCGCCGCAACCGGTACCAGAGTCGTGGGACGCGTCGCATCGGTCCGGGTGGGTCGGGTCCGCTGTCGCTCTGTACGGAGATGAGGTCCCAGTCGGGGCTGAAGCGCTGCCGTATCTCCTGTTCGGAGGCGCCGGCGGGAGCGCCGGGGCGGTGAGCTACGGGCACGAATGCCATCAGCAGCAGCGTGGCGGCGGGCGCGGCGAGCGAGCTGACGCCACGAACGTACCCGTCGCGGACGGTGGTGGGCAGGTCGTGGTAGCAGCCGCGATCGTGGAGCAGGCCGAATCCACGTTCGAGCCCGAGCTCGGAGAGAGCACCGACATCGCCGAGGACCCACCGGACGCTGACGTGCGCCGTCTCAGCGCGCCGTTGTGCCCGGGCGAGCGCGCGGGGGACCGCGTCGACCCCGGTGACTTGCCACCCGTGTTGGGCGAGGTAGACGGATTGGGTGCCGGTACCGCAGCCGATGTCGAGCGCGAGTCCGGCCGTGAGCGCGGCTGGCCCCTCGACGAGCGCGGCGAGCTCCCGGGGAACGTGGTCCTGGTCCCAGGGCGTGATCCCGAGCCTGTAGAGCAGGCGGTAGCGCAGGCTCATGCGCTCAACCCTCTCACAAGCGCGTGGCTATCGCACGGCCGCTCAGCTGGTTGTGTTTTGCGAGCCGCTTTGTCTTCTATCGCCTGACAATAGGAATCTTTCCGCAGAAAGACGAGTTTTTCAATACGATTCGCCTCATGGGACTCACGGGTAGGAGATCGGAAGGCTTTGGGAGCGAGGTCGTGCTTGGCCTGCTCGTCGGGCAGCGGGCGAACTGCTACCAGCTTGATCGACGTCTGGACGAGCGGTTTGGTTCGGCTGAATACGCGCGGGGAATGGCCAGGCAGGCGGTCGCGCGTCTGGTGAGCGCCGGCTTGGCGTGCCCGGTTGGCGGGGGGAAGCAAGAGGTTGGCGATAACACGGTGTCGAGAACCACGTTGTACGAAGCGACGGCTGCCGGTGCCGAACACTTCCGTGTCTGGATGTGGGAGTCCATCGAGACTCCGCCTCTGCGTGAGGAGCTGCATGCGAAGGTCGCTTTGTGCAGATCCGACGATTTGCCGCGGATGATCGAGGTGGTGCGAGGGGCCGAGCTGGTCTGTGCGGGGAAGCTCGCCGGCCTGAACTCCCGTATACGCTCGCGCAGAGCGGGCGCAGACCCTGAGAGGTGGGAGGCGCGCATGGACTTGATCGTGAGCACCGGCGATCAGGCGTGGTGGGAGAGTCGGATCAAGTGGTTGCAGCGGGTTCGCATGTTCCTGGAGGAAGAATGGCAGCGTTGCCAGTCGATGTGTGGCTCTCGGGTGGTGACCCGTCGGACGGCGTGATGGACGCTCTGCTCTCGCTCCGGAACGTGTCTTTGAGCTTCCCGCGCGGGCGTCGGCATCTTGTACGGGTGTTGGAGGACGCTTCGCTGGATCTATTCCCCGACCAGCTCGTGGCGGTGTTCGCGCCGCGGGCGCAGGGCAAGACGACGTTGCTGCGCGTTGCGGCTGGTATCGACCGTCCTTCGCGTGGCGAGGTTCTGTTCAAAGGCCAGGATCTCAGCCGTTTGTCCGATAGGAAGCGCTCCGAGCTTTTGTGCCGGAAGATCGGCTTTGCCGAGCCGCTCGGCCCCGACATCGACTTGCCGGTGCTCGCACACGTCGCGGTGCCGCTGTTGGCAACGTACAGCAGGCGCGAGGCGTACGAGCGCGCACGAATCGCTCTTGAGCGTGTCGGTGCTGAGGAGTGCGCCGATCAGCCTTGGATGAGTCTCGCCGATTCCGAGCGCGCACTTGCCGCGATTGCGCAGAGCATTGTTCGCCACCCGGAGCTGCTGCTCGTCGACGATCTAACGGCGACGCTTGGGATGGCGGCCACCGAGATGGTTGGGCGCTTGTTGCACTCGATCGCCCGAGAGGACGGGTTGGCGGTGCTGATGAGTGCGTCCGACGCGGATGCAACGACTTGGTTTGACCGAGTTGTGACGCTCGCTGGCGGCGAGCTGGTCGTGCCGCCGTCGCCGGGTGCGGGAATGGGCGAGAACGTGATCGATTTTCCCGGCGAGAAGTCCTGGCGCGCGTCCTAGCGATGCTTGACGTACAGGGGCTCGTAAAGCACTATCGCGTCGGTGACGGCGAGCCCGTGCGTGCAATCGATGGGTTGTCTGTTTCCGTAGCGGCCGGGGAGCTGGTTGCTTTGTACGGCCCGAGCGGGTCAGGCAAGACAACCTTGTTGACGTTGATTGCGGCTCTGATGCGCCCCGATGCGGGCAGGGTGATCCTCGATGGGCACGATCTCGGAGCGCTCTCAGACGCCGAGCGGTCGCGCTACAGGCTGCACGAGTTGGGCTTTATCGATCAGACGTTTGATCTTTTGCCCGGTGGCGATGTTTTGCAGAACGCAGCACTCAAGCTTTGGATGATCGAAAATACGCGCAAGGCAGAACGGCGTGTGGAACCGTTGTTGGTACGCCTCGGGCTTGGTGATCGCTTGCGTCACCGTGCGGATCAGCTCTCGATGGGTGAGCGTCAGCGAGTGATGATCGCGCGTGCACTGTCGGCCGAGCCAAAGCTCGTGCTGGCTGACGAGCCGACCGGCAATCTCGATACTCGCCGTGGCCTTGAGGTGCTTGAACTTCTAAGCGAGGTGTGCCGTGAGCGGCGGGCTGCCGTGCTCTTGGTTACGCATGATCCGCAGGCGGTCGGCGTCGCTGACAGGGTTCTGGCGCTACGCGACGGACGGATTGTGGAGCACCGACGAGAGAGCATCACTCACCTCCCGCGCGATAACAACCCAGCGATCTACTCATGAGGCGCCTCGCAAATGTCGCGCACCTTTACGTGGTGCGACTGAAAGCACGGGCGGTGCTTGTGCAGGAGACTTTTGCGATCTTCGGCATAGCGGTCGGAGTCGCCCTGTTGTTCGCCTCCCAGGTCGCGAGCGCGAGTCTGAACGGGTCTGTCGCGCAGCTGATGGGCAGCTTGATCGGCAACGCAACGCTTCAGCTCGAGTCCCGCGACTCTCAGGGCTTCAGCGAAAGCTTGCTCGCGCGAGTTCGTAGCGTGCCGGGCGTGACTCGCGCCATGCCCGTGCTTGAGCAACGGGTCGGCTTGATCGGTCCAAGTGGCGGCGAGAATGTCGATCTGCTCGGCGTTGAACCTGGAATGGTGCACTTGAATAGCCCGCTCCTCGCGCGGTTCAGCGCGAAAGAGCTTGCGCATCAGAAATCACTCGCACTCCCATCGTCGGTGGCGCAAGCAGTGGGAGCAGGCGCGCTTGAAAGCGTTCGTCTGCAGATCGGCGCGACACTGAAGTCGAGCCTTGTGGCGACCGAACTCACGAGCCGGCAGATCGGCGCGCTGGCGGAAAGCCCGGTCGTTATCACACCGCTCGCCTACGCACAGAGCTTGTCAGGGATGCACGGCCGGGTTACTCGTATATTGGTCGATACGTCTGCCGGTTCGCGACGGGCTGTAGAGGCCGCGCTGTTCAACATCGCGAGCGATCATTTGAATGTCGAGCCGGCAAACTTCGATTCGACAGTGTTCGATCAGGCCGCTGGTCCAATCAACCAATCTACGAGCACTTTCGCCGCGATATGCGCGCTCGTGGGCTTTATGTTCGCTTACAGCGCAATGCTACTCACAATGCATCTGCGCCAAGGACTTGTTCGCGAACTGCGTCGCAACGGAGCGACGCGGCTTCACACGGTCCAAGCGCTGCTCTTCGACGCGCTCGTCCTCGGCGTGCTGGCGTGCGTGATCGGCCTGGCCCTCGGTGAGCTGCTCTCGGTGACGGTATTTCACTACAACACGGGATATCTGTCCTTCGGATTCCCTGTTGGCTCGCGCAGGATCGTCACCTTGCAGTGCATCCTGGTCGCGATTTGCGGGGGTCTGCTGGCGGCCTCGATAGGTGTGCTCACGCCGCTGCGAGACATATGGATGCGCACACGTCGCACGGAGCCCGTGCAGGCACGCGCAACGCATCTCGGTCGAACATTCGGAATGGTGTTCGGCGGCCTGCTGTGTCTTGCCGCAACCACGATCGTGTTGGTAGTCGCCCCACAATCGTCGGTTATCGGAGTATTGCTACTGGTCGTGGCGCTGCTCTGCCTGCTCCCGCCCGCGCTCGACGGGTTCCTCGTGTTGGCTGATCGTTTGCCCGAGACGATATTCGCGGGCGCCAACCGGCTTGCCGTGATCCAGTTGCGCGAGAGGGGAAGTAGGGCCCGTTCGCTTGCCATCGCGGCGACCGGTGCGATAGCCGTTTTCGGCAGCGTCACAATCCAAGGTTCCCACAGCAATTTGCAGAGCGGTCTCGATCGCTTGTTTGGCGAAGTCACGAGCATGGGCAGCGTCTGGGTACTTCCATTCGCCCCACACAACCTACTCGCGACCGCTCCATTCCACTCAACGCTATTGCCGACGCTCAAGGCTCTCCCGGGCGTTGGTGCGGTCGGGGTCTACAGGGGCAGCCTGCTCGAATACGGCGATCGTCGCGTTTGGGTCCTTGCTCCTCCGTCAAACGCGAACGCACCAATACCCGCCGAGCAGGTAGTCGAGGGCAGTGCGGCAGTCGCCGATCGTGAGCTTAAGTCCGGCGGTTGGGCGGTGCTCTCGCAATCCCTTGCACTCCAGGACCATCTGCGTATCGGCCAATCCTTCACGCTACCGGCGCCGAACCCAACTACCCTGAAGCTCGCCGCGACGAGCACCAATCTGGGATGGCCACCGGGCGCGGTCATGCTCGGCTCGGCGGACTACGTTCGAGCATGGGGCACCGCTGACCCGAGCGCGTATGAGATCGCACTGGCGCCCGGGTTCACGGCGCAGCAGGTTCGCCGTGAGATACAGAGCGCTATCGGACCCGCAAGCGGCCTGAGCGTGGAAACGTCGAGTCAGCGCGATGCGTTGCAGCAAACCGCGAGTCGTCAAGGGCTCGGTCGCCTGAACCAGATCGCGTCGCTGGTGCTGCTCGCCGGACTGCTAGCCACCGTAACCGCGATGGGAGCGATGATCTGGCAGCGCCGCCGGCGATTCGCGCGGTTGAAGGTGCAGGGTTATGTGACAGGTGTCCTGTGGACCGCGCTGATCTGCGAGTCGGCGTCATTGCTAATCGTTGGCTGCCTGATGGGCGCCGTGTTCGGGATCTACGGGCAATTGCTGCTCAGTCACGCTTTGCTGTCTGTTACGGGCATGCCAGTCATATTCTCCTCGCGCGCCGCGACAGCCATCGTGAGTTTCTTGCTTGTGAGCGTAGCTGGAGCTATCATTGTCGCCGTGCCGGGCCACCGCGTCGCAAGCGTAAAGCCACGACCATAACGGCCAGCGCTGAGCCGCCGCAGATGAGGCTACCGGCCTCGCTGCAGACGTTCCTGTTCTGGGCCTATCCGTTCCACTATCTAGAAACCTGCGCACGTCGATACGGGCAAAGTTTCACCCTAAACTCGACCTGTCAACCCCCACTTGTGTTCTTCAGTGACCCTGACGACATCAGGAGTCTGATGCGAGCACCGGAGAATGTGTTGCGTGCTGGCGAGGGAGGGTTGATGATATCGCCGATCGTAGGAGCACAATCATTCATGCTCTCCGATGGCGAGGAGCACCGTATCGGACGCAAACGCGTTGTGTCGATGCTCCACGCTGGTGCAATTGAGCGGCACACCGGCATGGTTGCGTCCGTTGCCGAGAGTGCTGTGCGCAGCTGGCCGACCGATAGACCTGTGAGCCTGCACTCGCGGCTGCAGTCCTTGACGCTTGAGGTGATCCTGCGCACGATCACGGGCCAGCTCACCGGACGATTCGATGGTCCGCTGCGGCTGCTGCACGAGAGAGTGCTTCGTATGCTCTCGGTGACAGCGAGTCCTGTATTTGTCGAGCCTCGCCTGCGCCACGGCCCCGGCAGGCGCACGTGGCAAAGATTCTTAGGCCACCGGGAGCAGGTTGACGCACTGCTGGCGGAGCTCATCGACGAAGCCGGCCGACCGCGAGCATGCTCGAAGGACGCGCTCAGCATGTTCAGCCCAGCTGGAATCGCCGGCGGCTCGACCGCGTTACGTGCAGAGCTGCGCGACAACGCGATGTCTCTGATCCTCGCGGGTCACGAGACCACCGCCGCTCAGCTATCTTGGGCATTTCAGCTGCTCGCGCACAACCCGCGCGTTTGCGCCCGCCTACAGCGAGAGCTGGATGCCGGCGTCAGCGATGAGTATCTGACCGCCACAATCCAAGAGGTCCTGCGACACCGCTGCGTTTTCGTGTTTGCGATCCCGCGTGCGGTAGCCGAACCCGTCGAGATTGCGGGTCGAACATACCGCCCCCCAGGCCAGCTGCTCGCATGCATCTACCTACTTCACCACGACTCGACTATTTATCCGGATCCGCACACGTTCAGGCCAGAGCGGTTCCTGGACGCGCCCCCGGATACCCGCACCTGGATGCCATGGGGCGCAGGACGCAAGCGCTGCCCCGGCCTGCACTTGGCAATGCTCGAGATGAAGATCGTGCTGCGAACCGTGCTCGTGCACCGGAGCGTAAATCCCGCAAGCAGAAGCCTTGAGCGTCCGCGGTGGCGCAGCGTAATCGTCACGCCCCACGCAGGCTCGCGCATCGTCCTGGGCCTGAGGGCTCGCTCGGCCAAGGCCGGGCGAGTCAGCGGCGCGTTGTGGGATGGGGTATCCGGGGCTGCACACGCTGGTCGGCGACGCGCCACAAGAAAATAGCGATGCATCGCTATTCGGATACGTAAACGACGATCAAGCTTTACTCACCGTGACCGACAGCGAAAACTATCGACTACGCAAACAATGCTTTTACATCGTACGCTCGCGACCGGGAAGGGGGAGCTGTGGCTGGTAGCACGGAGGATAAGCCCAAACCCCGCGTCAGCAAGGAGCCGAATCCGAAATATTCACGCTCGCTCGAATATGGGTTGGCGATGTTGGAGTGCTTCTCAAACGAGGAACGGGAGCTTGGGATCGCGGAAATGGCGGTGCTTGTGGGGTTGAGCCGCTCGACTACGCATCGTTATGCCGTGACGCTTGTCGCGTTGGGGTATTTGGAGCAGGATTCCAAGCGTAAGTACAGGCTTACGGGGCGTGCGGGTGCTCCGGGGGCGGCGGCGATCAGCGCGATCCGCCAGAACGTGCGGGCGCGTGGCGTGCTTGAGGAGCTGCGCGATGAGACGGGCTATACGGTCAGTATGGGTGTGCTCGACCGGGGTCGCGTGGTGTATGTGTATCGCTTGTTCGGGCACCGTCCGGGACAGCACGCGATCGATCGCGATCTCGGCATTGGTGCGCCTGTGCCTTTGTATTGCACGGCTTTGGGGAAGGTGCTGCTTGCGAGTGTTTCTGAGGCGGAGCGTCGCGAGCTGGTCGATGGGCTTGATCTGATCCCGCATGGTCCGCGTTCGATCCTCGAGAAGGGCGAGCTTCTCGCCGAGCTCGAGCGCGTCAGTTTGCGCGAGCCGATCGTCAGCGACGAAGAGTTCGTGCCCGAGGCGCGCTCGATAGCGATACTCGTGTCCCAGCCGCGGGGCGAGCCGCCGCTCGCGATCGAGGTGACGGTGCCTTCCAGCGCCTACACGGTCGTGCAGTTGAAGAGGCGGATCGGTCCGCGCATCAAGCGCGCCGCGAAGCTGATCGCCGACGACTGACGTCGCCGCGCAGCTCAGCGCCCTAACGACTCTTGCCCGCTGCGCACCCGCCGACCCGCACCACGCTTGCCAGGTGCACGACGGCGCCGTTGTGGGCTGTCAGTTCGGCCGGCATCGACAGGGTTGCCGGCACGCGCTCCAGCGTGCGCTCCGTGGCGTGGACGGTGCGTTTGTGCTCGTGGCGCACGACTTTGCGCTCGACCGTGACGGTCGTGCTCTGCGCACACAGGTTCGTGTCGGCGCTGAGCAGCGAGTGCGCTCCCTTTGGCAGGCTCAGTTGCAGGGTTTCCATCGGCACGTCGGGAACGGCGGCGAACGCGACGCTCGACCGACCCGTCCGCTCGATCGTGGTCGTGCCGCCCAACTGAAAGACCACGCCGTCGCCCTGCAACACGACCACCGGCGAGGGAAACGCTTCACGGCCGTGGGCGACGAGATACACCGGTCCGCTGAGATGACCGGGGAGCAGCGGTGTCTGCGCGCTCGCTCCCCCCACGACCGAGGTGCTCGGACATGCCGCCGGGTCGGCGTCGAAGATCCTCGCCGGGCAGGCTCCCTGGAGCGTCGTCAGCCTGCTCGGCAACTGCTTGGGCAGCGCGACCCTGATCTGCGCCAGGTTCGCGCTTCTGCCGAGGCTCGCCTTGCCGAGCCCAAGCGACAGGTCGAGGTTCGCTCCGTCGGCGAAGCTCGTGCGCGCGCTCGTCTGGGCGGTGAGCTTCGGTTTGAAGGCGAGCGTCGCGCAGTACCCGGCGGCGTAGGGGTTCGACACCTCGGCTCTTTCCCCCTCGCTCGAGAGCACCGTCGCGGTCACCGTCTCGGCACCGCAGTTGGTCGGATTGAACACGAACCCGGCGCGGTCGAGATTCAACGTCACGCGCTGTATGTGAAGCGGCACTCCGAGCACGATCCGCGGCATCGGGTCGCTGGTGACGGTCAGCGCGCCGGTTTGCGGATCGACGTTCACGCGCGCGCGGATCGTCAGCGTTCCGAGGTTCAGCGGTCCCACCGCCGCGTCGGTGACGATCGCAAGTCCGTAGGGAGCGCCGTCGTATGCGGCTGTGAGATACACGGTACCCGGCAGGGAAAGCGGCTCGGAGCCGGTCCCGGTCGCGACCAGCGAGTCGCCCACCCGCGAGGACGCCGGGCAGCGGCCGGCGCTGGCGAGTTCTTCCGGGCATGGCGCGACGCTCGCGAGCATCGCCGACAGTCCCGGCGGGGCGTGCAGCTGCAGTGCCGCGATGTACGGTTCGCCGGCGCTTCTCGACACCGTCGTCGTAAACGGACTGAACGCGCCGCCCTCGACGTCGACGCTCCCCGCCACGAACCCCGGATTGAAGGGATGGTGTTCGCAGCCCGTCACCTCGTAGAAGGACGACGGCGCCGCTTCGGCCGTGTATGGCGAGCTCCAAGCGCGCAGCAGCGAGGTCGTCGTTGCCGCTTCGCAGTTTGCGGGGTTGACCAGCAACGCCCGTTCCCCGCCGAGGAGGCGCAGGTTCAGTTCGTCGATCGGCAGCTGCGGGCTTTCCAGCAATCGCACCGTCAGCTGGCCGGTGGCGGCGTTCGCCTGCACGTCGGCCGCGAGCTTGATCAGCACGCCTTCGCCGGGTTTGCCGTCGGTGCCCGCTCCCAGTTCCACGTACATCCGATACAGGTTGCCGTCGCTCGCGTCTCGTTCGGTACAGGCGCTCTGGCCTTCGCCGCCGCAGCCGGGCGTGGCGAGAAACACGCGACCCTTGATCGGATGCGCGAGCAGCGGGGTGCTCGCTTCGGCGGTGCCGACGAGCGATTCGCCCGGACAGTGCCCGGGCGCGAGTTCGGGTTCTTCGGGGCCGAGCCCGGCCGCCGGCACCTCTTCGCCGATCCCCGTTTCGCTGGGTTGCAGCGGTTCGCCCTCGGCGTTGAGCCCGGTTGGGATGTCGATGCCCTCGGGGCCGCTCGCGTCGCAGGAGCGCATCCCTTCGGCGACCGCCGGGTTGATCGTCATGCCCGCCGGCAGCGTGATGGTGGCGTCGCGCAGCTCCGGCGCCGCCAGCATGCTCCCTTCGAGGAGGCGCATCTTGATGTCGAGATCGACGCCGACCGGCGCCTGTGCGCGAGTCGTTTCGGGTCTCACCGACACTTCCGGGGAGAACGCGAGTCGTTCGCAGCCGATCATCGGCGCGAGCGTCGAGTCGGTTTGCGCGAAGCGCCCCGGTTGCTGCCAGGAGTCGCTCCACACGAGCGTCGTCTGCGCTTGCCCGTTGCAGTCGCCGGGCATCGTCAGCAATGGGATCGCTTCCTCGCCGCTGGGCACGCCGCCGCCGCTGCAGTCCCAGCCGGGGCCCAGCCCGCCGATGCAGGAGAGGCCGCGCTGAGCGTCGTGGGCGCTCGCCGCGGGTGTGCCCCACAGCGTGGTTTCGATGGTCGCGATATGCAGCGGCGGCAGCCCGCTGAGGACGTTTGAGAGGTTGAGCAGGGGAAGCCCGCGGCCGACGATCGCGAGGCTGTAGCCCTGCGGGCCGCGCATCATACGCCCGTCGAGCAACACTCGACCGTAGTACGGCACTTCAAGGCCGAGCTCGGCGGGCTCGCCCGGAGGCGGGATCATGTCCACGATCTCGCCGAGCAGCCCGAGTTCGCTTTCGCCGGCACTGAAGTGAAGCGTGTAGGTACCGATTTGTGTGTCCGTCGGGCAGTGTTCCATCTGCTCGGGACAGCGGGTCACGGCGTTTGGGTTGGCCAGCAGCCCCGGCGGCAGCTCGACGATCACGTCCTTCGGATCGGCTGTCGTCACCGTGTTCGCGCCGACTTGTTCTGTCGCGAACCGCACGGTGCTCGTCAACGCGAACGGATGACCCCCCGCCTGGTCGAACAGGTACGGTTCGGGCGGCGACTGCGGCGAGGGTCCTTCCTCGGTGGTCTGCAGCGAAAAGGAGGCGATCCCGAACGGGGTCGTTTCGGTGGCCCGCGCGGAGGGCGCCACGCACGCCATCGCGAGGAGTGTCGCCAAGGCGAGCGCCGCGAGGTCGCGGATCGCGTCGCGAGCGCCGCAAGGCGCGGCGGTCCTCACCTGGTCCTCGCCTTCGTCGGGCAGGGCACGCGGTAGACGACCGTGCTGGTGCTGGCGTCGGCGAACGTGAGCTTCGCGCCGAACGGGTAGCCGCCGGCGGGACACGCGCGCGGGACCTTCATCCCGATCGGGCGATAGGAGATCGTCCGAGCGCCGATGCGGCGATGGTAGGTCAAACCCTGCGGGCCGAGACTCGAGGAGAACCTCTGCAGCGCCAGATCGGGGCCTTCGGGCCAGGTTTGCACGAGCGGAATCGAGGTGTCGAGGCTTTCCCCGAAAGGCGACATGTCTTCTTCGAGGACGCCCGGCAGCACGAGCGCACCGAACACGGGCTGCTGTGCTCGCACGTAGAACAGGATTTCGATGCGATTTTCGCCCGGTGCGCCCAGCAGCGCATCGACCGTGGCGCTCTCGTGCACCAGATGCGAGCCGATGGGCACCCCGGCGCTGGCTTCGCCGACCCCGATCAGCGCGTTGCCCGAGCAACCCGCCAGCCCGTCCGCGGCCAGGCTCGCCGGCAGGCAGTTGCTCTGTCCGAGCGTGCTCGACCCGAGGCCCATTCCCGCCGGCATCCGCAGTTGCAGAGTGCTCACCGGCACGGGTGCGAGTTCGCCCGCGCCTCCGATCCGCAGCGCGACCTCGATCGTCGTGCTCGCGCCGGGACGCTCCGGACGGAGCGCGACCTTCAAGCCGACCGGCGGCGCGGCGCTGGCGAAGGCAACCGGAGAACCGGCGCCGCCGGCTGGCGCGGCGGCGCCGGCGGCCACCGGGCACGCGCAAGCGGCGAGTGCGACCGCGATCGGTCCAGCCAAGCGCATCGACGAGAGCCTGCCGGCGCGAGCTAGTAGCTCGCCGAGCCGCTCGTCACGACCCACATCTTCAGCGAGGTGCGATTGAACCCGCCGTTGAAGGCGAGCTGCCCGGAAGCGTGTCTGTACGTGCCGGTGCCGTGGGTGATTTTCAGCGTTCCGTGGAATGTCCCACCCGACCCCGACTCGGTGAAGTCCGCATCGGCGCTCGCGGTGATCGTGCCGCCTTTCAGAAAGATGTTTACCACTGCCGCGATGTGTTTTGCATGGATCGTCACGCCGGCGCTGACGGGCACGTTGTAGGTGCCCGTCGCGCGGCCGCTCTCGGAGACTTCCGAGCCCGGTATTTCTTTGCTGCTGGTTTCCATGTGCGCGGTCTCCGACAGCGACACGGTCCTTGCGTATTTGGCCGCCGGGCGTCCGCTGATGCCAAGCGCCGGTGCGGGCATCGCGCAGCTGGCGAGCACGAGCGCGAGCGCCCAGATCGAGACCGACGACCCTGTTGCGATCCTCTTAGCGATACAGACCATCCTGTCCCTCCTCAAACGATTTGCGAGCACACCGGTCGACGACCGGTTTGGCCAAAATGTTTCTGACTCCATGTGCTCAGTCCCCATTCGGTTTGTCTTGGCGTAGCGCGGCGAAGCGATCCCGCTCGCCGACGCAGACCCAATGATACATTCCAAATGCCGAGTTGTGTGCCAACAGGTCGGCTCTTGTGGCGTGGGCGAGACTTCAGGGGGTCTGCGCGCCCCGCCGCGACTTTCTCGCGGCTGCGGGGTTAGCGGGTGGTGTGCGGGGGAATATCGCGAGCATGAGGTCCAGCGAGCAGGCGCATAGGGTCCGCGGAGCGTCCTCGGCGCTCGCCCGCCGGGCAGCGCTCGCAGCGCTGCCGGCGCTCCTGGCGATGCTCGGGCTTGGCGCCGGCGCCCGTGCCGCCGTGCCGCCGGCTCCAGGCGCCTCCACGCTCGGCGTATCGAGCGTGAGCGCGTCCTCGGCGGTGCTGCACGGCGCCGTCAACTCGAAAGGCCAGATCACGAGCTACACCTTCCAGTACGGCACGACCGTCGCCTATGGAGCGCAAACCCCGCCGGCCTCGGCCGGCAGCGCCAGCGCCACGATCCACGTCAGCCAGGCGCTGACCGGACTGCAGCCCTACACCACCTACCACTACCGCATCCTGGCGAGCGGGCCGGGAGGCGTGACCGCCGGCGGTGGGCGCACGTTCACGACCGCCAAGGTGCCCCTCTCGCTGCAGATCGCGGGCGTGCCCAACCCGGTGCCCTTCCGCGAACCGTTCGCCGTTCAGGGCACGCTCTCGGGCACCGGCGCCGCCGGGCGCGCCGTCGCGCTGCAGATCAATCCGTTCCCGTATCTGGGCGGCTTCAAGACATACGGCAATCCCGAGCTGACCAGCACGAGCGGAAGCTTCTCCTTCCCGGTGCTCGGCCTGCTCGAAAACGCCCAGCTGCGCGTGGTCACAACCGCCTCGCCCCACCTGTCCAGCCCCGTGGTGCTCGAGGGGGTGGCCGTCCGCGTGACGCTCCACGCGCGCCGCGTGCAGCGCCGCCGCCGCGGGCTCTACGTTCGCTTCTCGGGCACGATCTCGCCAGCCGAGGTGGGCGCCAGCGTCGGCATACAGTGGCTGCGTCCCGGTGCGCCCTCGCTCAACCAGGGCGGCACGTTCGCCAGCTTCGCGGGCACCGGCAGCTCGCGCTTCGGCACGGTCGTGCGCATCCGCCACCGGGGGCTCTACGAGGCGCTTGTGGTGGTCAAGGATGGATCGCACGTGTCGGCCTACAGCGCGGCCGTGCGGATTCGCTGAGCGACGGAGCCCGCTCCGGGGTGCTCAAACGCGCTGGGAGGGGTCGTGTGCTGCCAGCGCGCCGATTACGCGCTCGACCGCCTCGGCTATCGGCTCCTGCCCCGATCGCAGCACAAGATCGGGTTTGCGGGGCACCTCATATGGCGCGTCCACGCCCGTCAGGCCCGACAGCTCGCCCGCGCGCGCGCGCGCGTAGAGGCCCTTCGGGTCGCGCTGCTCGCACAGCTGCAGGGGCGCATCGACGAACACTTCCAAGAACGGCAGGTCGGCCGCCGCGTGCAGCGCCGAGGCGGCTTCCCGGTCCCTGGCATAGGGGCTGACCAGACTCACGATCGCGAGCGTGCCCGACTCGGCGAGCAGTCTCGCGACATGCGCGGTGCGACGCACGTTCTCGCTGCGCGCGTGCTCGTCGAAGCCGAGATCGCCGTTGAGCCCATGGCGCAGGTTGTCGCCATCCAGCAGAAACGCCGGACGCCCTTCGGTCACGAGCTGCTCCTCAAGCGCCGAGGCGAGCGTCGACTTGCCCGCGGCCGGCAGTCCCGTGAACCAGATCGTGGCGCCGAAATGTCCGAGCGACTCCCAGCGCTGCTCGCGGGTCAGCGCGGTTCGCTGCCAGCGCACATTGGGGCTGTGGGCACCCGGACCGTGTTCGAAGCCGTGGTCGGCGCCGCCTCCGCCGGCGTCGGCTGCGTCTTTCTCGGTGTCTGACGTCCCTGTCATGAAGGCGCCTCCGTTGTTGGCGATCGGCGAGGCTGGCACGTGCTCCCCCTTTGAATGCGG
This sequence comes from uncultured Solirubrobacterales bacterium, assembly GCA_963831995.1. Classification (GTDB taxonomy): domain Bacteria; phylum Actinomycetota; class Thermoleophilia; order Solirubrobacterales; family Solirubrobacteraceae; genus Palsa-744. The sequence goes on from CAWHSI010000005.1 coordinate 1,180,097, forward strand.
CCATTGTGTAGGCTCCACTACTTGGGAGGCCGGCACCCATAGGGCCTCCCGCACGTTTCTTGGGCTATGGATCGTACAGGGATGAACTGAACATATGCCTCTAGATCCCGCCGAAGCCCGCCCGCGGGCGCCGGCCGACGTCTCAGTTGTGCTTTGCGCCTACACCGAGCAACGGTGGGACGATCTGCTCGCCGCCGTGGAGTCGGTGCGAGAGCAGACGGTCGCGGCGCTGGAGATCATCGTCGTAATCGACAACAACCCGGGATTGCTTGCGCGCGTGCAAGAGTCGATTCCCTCCGTGATCGCCGAGGAGAGCAGCGGCGGTCGGGGAGCCGGCGAGGCTCGCAACCGCGGCGTCGCGCTCGCCGCCGGCTCGATCGTCGCATTCCTCGACGACGACGCGCTCGCCGCGCCGAATTGGATCGAGCGGGCGCTTGGAGCGTTTGCGCAGGAGCGGGTGATCGGCGTGGGCGGCACGATCGAGCCGCTCTTTCAAACGCTGCGACCGCGCTGGCTGGCCGAGGAGTTCTACTGGATCTTCGGCTGCACCTACCCCGGCCTGCCGACCGAGCCGGGTCCGGTGCGCAACCTGATCGCCACCAACATGTTCGTTCGCCGCGAGCGGTTCCTCGAGCTCGGCGGGTTCCGCGCCGGGTTCGGCAAGACCGGCGCGCGCTCGGGCACCGAGGAGACCGACCTGTGCATTAGGGCCAACCAGCGCTGGCCGGAGTGCGTGTGGCTGTATGACCCGGAGGTGGCCGTCAGGCACAACGTGCCGAGCAGCCGCTCGCGGCTGAGCTACTTCCTCTCGCGCTGCTACGACGAGGGGCTCGCGAAGGCGTCGATCGTTGAGTTCGTCGGCGGGCAGGACGGGCTCGCCGCGGAGCGCTTCTACACCGCTCGGACGCTGCCGCGGGGATTCGTGCGGGGCCTGAAGGCCGCCACGCTCGGAGGCGAACCGGCCGGTGCGGTTCGCAGCGCCTCGATCCTCGTCGGGCTCGCCGCGACGAGCGCCGGCTACCTGCTCGGCGAGGTCGCGCTGCGCCGGGATCGGCTGGTGCCGAGGCCCGCCCCGGCGGCGCCGGTCAGCACGAACGGATTCGTGGCGAACGGGTCGACGTCGAATCGCCTGGCATCGAGTGGGCTCGTGCAGGCACATCCGGTGCGGGGCGCTCGCCCGCGCGAGGGCGTGCTGGTCGTCGGCTCCGGCACGCGCTTCATCAGCGGCGTCAGCCACTACACGCGCTATGTGGCGATTGCGCTGTCGGAGCGCACCAGCGTCTCGGTGATACTGATGCGCAGGCTGATCCCGCGCGCGCTCTACCCCGGGCGCGCGAGAGTTGGGGATGAGACCCTCACCGAGGAGACCTACCCCGCCGAGATGGACGTGTTCGACGGGGTGGATTGGTACTGGATGCCCAGCATGCTCAGGGCGCTGCGCTTACTGCGCCGCAAACGCCCGGAGGCCGTGCTGTTTCAGTGGTGGACCGGCTCGGTGCTGCACTCCTACGTGCTGCTTGCGTTCGCGGCGCGCCTGCAGGGCGCGCGGATCGTGATCGAGATCCACGAGATCCAGGACACCGGCGAGGCCAAGCTCGCTCCGGTGCGCTCCTACGTGCGGCGCTTCGGGCGGCTGCTGATGGGCATGGCCGACGCCTACATCGTGCACTCCGAGTTCGATCGCGCAGCGCTGGCGAGGAACTTCGACATCGCAGAGCGCCCCGTGCGGGTTGTGCGACACGGTCCGTTCTCCCACTACGCCGTCGCCGATTCGGCCCCGTTGCGCGAGGCGCCCGCGGAGGCGTGCAACATCCTCTTCTTCGGCACCATCCGCCCCTACAAGGGCCTGGAGGACCTCGTGCGGGCGTTCGAGGCGCTCGCCGCCACCGACGAGCACTGCTGGCTGACAGTCGTGGGGGAGACCTGGGAAGACTGGACGCATCCGCTCGAGATGATCGAGGCCTCGAGCTTCAAGGACCGCATCACGCTCGTCAACCGCTACGTCTCAGACGCCGAGGCGAGCCGCTGGTTCGCGGGAGCCGACATCGTCGCACTGCCCTACCGGCGATCCTCGGCGAGCGGCCCGCTGCACCTGACGATGGACGCAGGCCTGCCGGTGGTGGTCACCGATGTGGGTGGGCTGCGCGAAGCGGCCGAGGGATATGAGGGCGCGGTGTTCGTGCCCGCCGCCGACCCGGCCGCGCTGGAGGGGGCTCTGCGGGAGGCGATGGCTCTGCGGGGGCAGCGTTTTGAGGACGCCAGCTCCTGGGCGGACAATGCGCAGGCGGTGCTCGAGCAGCTTGCGCCAACCTGATGAAATCGACCGCAAAGTGCCCGCGTCCACACACAGTCCCAAGCGCGCCAACGGCTCCTACGCCGAGCCCGGGACATCGGGCGCAACCGCCGCCATCGTCGCCGCCGGCGCGATGAGTGCGGACCGTCCGCTCGCCGCGGACGCTGCGCCCTCGCTGCTGGAGGAGGGAGTGATCGCCGGCTCTGTGCACCTGCTCAGACGCGCGGGCATCGTGCTTGTCGTGCAGGTCCTCGGCGCCGGGCTGGCCTACGCGCTACAGGTGCTCCTGGCTCGCCTGCTCGGTGCGTCGGACTATGGAATATATACATACGTGTTCGTGTGGGTGACATTTGCCTCTTTCCTGGCGGGCTTGGGTTTCCCGGCGGCCAGCGTCCGCTTTCTTCCGGTATACAGGGTCAAAAAAGATTGGTCGCGAATTCACGGTTTTGTCAGTGTGACCTCGAAGATCACCTTCCTGAGCGCTATCGCCGTTGCACTGCTTGCCGCGATCGTCGCGGAAGTGCTTCACGCCACTGGAATGCTCACGCGCCCCTCGGTAATCGTGCTGGGCGCGCTACTGCTACCGGCGCTTGCCGGTTCGATGCTCTATACGGAAATCGCGCGAGCCGATAATCGTGTCAGCATCGCATTTATCCCGCCGCAGGTCATACGTCCAGCACTGATCGGAGTTAGTGCCGCGATGCTATATGTCTTTCGTGGGTCGCTGTCGGCGAGCGGTGCGCTCGCCGTGACGGCGGTCGCGGCATACGTGGTGCTGGCTGCTCAATATGCGCTTACCAGACGTATGTTCGACACTTCGAGGGTTGAGCACCACCGGAGGGTGGTGGAGTTGCGAGAGTGGTTTGGAGTCGGCATAAATCTGCTTGCGGCGAGCGTGTTTATTGTCACTTTGATGCAGGTCGACATCTTGATCGTCGGCGCTTTTCGTGGTGCGCGCGATGCAGGCATCTATGCGGCGGCCAGCAAGACCGCGGCTCTCGTTTCATTTGTGATCGTGGCGGTAAACGCCGCTGCGGCCCCCCAGTTTGCCTCGCTGTGGTCGCTTGGGCGAGTCGAGGAGCTTCAGCGGCTCGTGACAAAGCTTGCCGGGCTGATCTTTTGGCCTTCGCTCGTCATCTCGCTCGGGATCGCCGCGCTCTCGGGGCCACTGCTCAGCCTCTTTGGCGCCGGCTTCGGCGCGGCTCGTCCGGCGCTGCTCGTGCTGCTGGTCGGCCAGCTCATAAACGCGGCGGCCGGGTCGGTGGGCTATCTGTTGACGCTTACCGGGCATCATCGCGAAGCGACGTGGGCGCTCGGCTTCAGTGCCGCGGCGTGCATCGTGCTCGCGGCCGTCGGCGTGTGGACGTTGGGCCTGATCGGCGCCGCGCTCGGCTCCACGATCGGGTTCTTGTTGTGGAATGCCCTGCTATATCGTCTTGTCGTGCAAAAGCTGGCGATCCACCCGTCGGTGTTCACCACCATGCGGCTGCGGCGCGGTCGCTAGCGCAAATATGCACACCGACTTCTGTGTACGTGTTGTATGATCCACGCCGTGGACGACTCGTCCCTCAAGATCATATATGTAGGCGGCTACGCCCGCAGCGGCAGCACCCTGCTGGGACGCGTGCTCGGTGAGCCCCAGGGCATGGTGTGTGTGGGGGAGACTCGCTTTCTGTGGAGCAGGGGCCTTATCAACAATGTCGGTTGTGGTTGTGGGCAGCCATTTCGCTCTTGCCCCTTCTGGAGTGCGGTGGGGGAGGAGGCATTCGGTGGTTGGGATCGAGTAGACGCGGAGGAGATGACCGAGCTCGATCGTGTCACCAATCTGCCTCAAGCCCTTCCCCTCTACTGGGCGCCCTGGTTGCGACCGGGTATGGACAAGAAGATCGAGGACTACGTCGAGATTCTCGCCAAGCTATACGGGGCGATCAAGCGTGTGTCCGGCGCAGAGGTGATAATCGAGATAAGCAAGGACCCCACGCTTGCCTGTCTGCTCACGCGTATGCCAAACAGTGACATACGCGTCATTCACCTCGTTCGCGACAGTCGCGCGGTCGCATACTCCTGGACCCGCAAGCGACGGATGCCGAGCCCGATCGGCGACGAGGAGTTCATGTCTCGTGCCAGTCCAACCGAGACCGCGATCAAGTGGTCCGCGTGGAACGTCGGCTGCTACGTGCTCAGGGCGACTCGCTTTCGCTACAAGAAGGTCAAGTATGAGGATTTCGTCGCGGACCCCCGCTCGACTGTGGATGCGTTGAGTGCCTTTGCGCAGGAGGAGATCATCGCCTCCGGAACACGGTTGCGAGGCACGGAAGTCAATCTGGGCGATCACCACATATTCTCCGGAAACCCGATGCGCGCCAGGACCGGCTGGATGCCGATCCGGCTCGACACCGAGTGGCAGACACGGCTCTCGCCGGCACAGTTTGCGATGGTCACAGCGATAACGTGGCCGTTGCTGCGCGTCAACGGTTATCCGACGGTGCCCGCCGGCAGAAGATCGCACGGTGAGGCCACCGGCGGCGTCGGGACGGTCGAGGCGCCTGAGGCATGTGTGGCGGCGTCCGATACAGGCGCGATCGATGCCGGCGCGAGCGGAGTCGGGATGGGCGACAGTTCGCGGGATTGAGCCGCGATGCACCCCTACCGCGCCTGGCCCTTCCTCTCAGATCCACACTATCCCTTCCTGTCCGCCGTGTGGGCGGTGCTCGTCCATGGGGTGCTCAGTCTGCTGGTCGTGTTGCCGATCGTGCTTGCCAGCAACCGCCGCGTGCTCTATGGCACGCTCGCGTTCATCGCCGGGCCGGCGCTCGATCTCGACCATGCCGTGGCCGCGGGCAGCCTGAACCCGCGGGCGCTGGAGCACCTCAGCCATCGGCCGGACACCCACAGCCTGCTGTTTGCGCTCGTGCTGGCGCTGCTGGCGCTCGCGATCACCCGGCGCCCGATCGCCGCATGGTCGGTGTTCGCCGTGATCCTCGCCCACCTGCTGTTCGACGCCGCCGGGGGCGATGAGTACTGGTTGTATCCATTGAAGCATCCAAACTCGATTCCCTGACTGGTGTGCCCGGCAGGGATAGCGCTGCTGACCGGCGTGAGCTGGGTGCTGGTGCGATCCGCACGCTCCGCCGGGACCGTCAGGGGCCCGCTGGCGCCCTACGCCCACAGCGACGCGGGCACCTGATGCGACGCGGGCACCTGATTGGTCTATGAGTCGCGGATCGCCTCGCGCAGGCCCATGCGGCGCGAGCGCACGACGCCGCTCGCGTAGCGCAGCGGGCCGCGCAGCACGCCGTCGCGCCTGGCACGCAGCAGCTCGTGCGGACGCGAGCTCGCGGCTCCTTCGCTTCCCGGCGCGGCGCCGTCTGCCGGCGCGCGCCTGCTCCACTGTTGCCTTAGCGCAATACCGAGCGACCTTGCCGCCGAGGGGTAGAAGCGCAGGTCGCTGAGCATCGCCTTGGTGAGCACCGCCCCAAGGCCCAGGCCGTAGCCGAAGATCTGATCGCGCAGCGCATCGCCCTCGCGGCGGTGTTCGTGCCAGCACAGCGCCCGCGGCTCGTACACGATCCGCCCGCCGCGCAATATCGCCTTGGCAAACGCCCACGTCTCCTCGCAGGAGCCGGCTGGGCTCCCCGCCCCGAGGGCGGGGTCGAAACCACCCGTCGCAAGCAGCTCGGCGCGGCGGAAGGCCATGTTGTTGCCGACCCCCACCCGGCCGTTCACAAACGGGTACAGCAACCGTCCAGCTACGGGTCCCGAGCGGCGGTCGTAGCAGCGGCGGCGCAATCCCTTGGAGAAGCCGGCGTACTGCTCGAAGCGCTTCTGCGCCTCGGTTTGCAGCTCGAGCGGAAGCACCATGCCGCAGGCGACGCTCACGTGCGGCTCGGCGAAGGGCGCGAGCAGCCACTCGATCCAGCCCGCGTCGGCGACCACGTCGTCGTCGGTGAAGGCGACCACGTCGGCGCTCGTCTCGCTGACGCCGCGGTTGCGAGCCACCGAGAGCCCCCTGCGCGACTCCGGCACGTAGCGCACGCGCGGGTCCCGCTCCGCGATCGCGCTCACCGCGCGCCGCGTGTCCTCTTCGCTTGGACGGTTGTCCACGACGAGGACCTCAAGCTCCGCGTGTCGCTGGGCGAGCAGCGAGCGTATGCAGCGCTCGAGCTGCACGGGCCGAGCCGCCGTGCACACGACGACCGCCACCGACGCCGCCACCGCCGCCGGGCGCGCCCCGGCGCAGGCCGAGGGCGAGCCGAACCCGTCGAGCAGCGCCCGCGGCGTGGCGGGCGCCGGAGCGCAGGCGAAGCGCTCGACGTGGCGGCGAATCTCCGCGCCGGCGCCGCGCCAGATCTCCTCGGCGAGCTCGTCCTCTGTGAGGGCGCTCGGATCGCGATCGACGTGTATGACCGCCAGTGGCTGCTCGTGCAGGCGAACAAGCAGCAGGCCGTCGCGCTCGCCCGCACCCCACGGTTGCCCGTCCGGCGCGCTCGGCGCGATCGAGCGCTCCAGATCGACGACGCCGATCGCCGTCGGCTCACCGTGCGCAAACGCGGCGATGGGCAGATAGCCGCTCGTCAGCCCCTCGTCCTCGGTTGGATCGCCGCTCATCGCAGGGCGCCGATCCTACCGGAGCTACTGCCAAACGCGCACCCAATCGACGAGCATCCGTGCCGGGAAATGGGTGGAGGAGTTGGGCGAGCCGGGCCATTCCCCGCCCACGGCGAGATCCAGCAGCAGGAAGTAGGGGTGCTTGAACGGCCACGCCGCCCCGGCCGGCAGGCTGGCCGGCGTGATCGTCTTGTACACCGATCCGTCGAGCATGAAGCTGATCTTTTCCGGTTCCCATTCGACGCTGTAGGTGTGAAAGCCGCTCGATAGCGGCGTGGGCGAGGTGTCCTGACCCTGCACTCCCGTCGGCGCCCACGGCCATGGCGCGTGCAGCGTGCCGTTGAGCACGTTCGGTTCGGAGCCGAGCACCTCCATCGTGTCGATCTCGCCGCAGGCGGGCCAGTTTTCGTCTTCGTAGGCTTCGCTGCCGAGCATCCAAAACTGCGCCACCAGGCCCTGTCCGGCGGGAACCTGGATGCGGGCTTCGACCAGCCCGTACTGGAACTTGAACGTGTTGAGCGTTTGCAGCCTCGCCGAGGTGTACTGGCGTTCGATCCCATCGGCGCCCTTGTATTTTTCCGCCAGCGCGGTTATCGCCAGGTGGCCCTGCCCGTCGAGCTCGGCGTTGGCGGGCCGTGGGGTATAGCTCTCGAGCTCTTCGTTGCCCCAGCCGTCGCCGCCGGTGTCAAATCCCCACTGCGAGCCTGGAGAGGCTCCGGCCGGCCCGTTGAATTCGTCGGAGAAGATCAGCTTCCTGTGGGTTGTCGGCGCCGGTTCGGACGGCGGTTCTATTGTCGGTGGCGATTCGCCGGACGGCGATTCGCCACCTGGCGTCTTGGCGGGTGCTTCCACCGGCGGCCCTTCGGCGGGCTTCTCGGGTGCGGGCGATGATTCCGATTCCTCCGGCGTGAGCACGGACTGCGAGGCTTCGGGCGACTCGGCCGCTTCGGAGCTCGGCGACTGTGCCGTGAAGGCTTCTTGCGGTAGGGCTCCCGCACCCACGGCGGTCGGAGCCGACGAGGCACTCGTCGATGATTGTCTGTGGCCGCTCGACGCGTTGCCGTCGCCCGTCGGTTTGCTCGGTGCTTTCCTGGTCGTATGGTTCGCCAAGGTGCCCCTGGGCTTGCGTTTGCGGCGAGCATCGCTGCTACGGTGGCGCCGAGAGCGATGCGTCGAGGTGTCGCGGGGGGCATGATGTGCGGCGGCCAGGCCATCCGCCGGCAGTGCAAGCGAGCTGACGGCCAACGCCCAACAGGCGCACAGCGCGTATGTGGACAGGTAGCGTCCCATTCGCTTTGATGTCGATCAGAAATGGATGACCTTTGAGCCAGACGAACGAACATGGACGCATGGCGCCAGGGGCGCTGTGATGGGGCGGCGAGTGCGCATGAAGCGCAGGCGCGCACTGGTCGCGTTTTTCGTACTGGTGGGGCTGCTCGGTGTGCTGGCGCCGGCTCTCGCGTTGACGGCACACCATGGAAGCGCGTCTCGTGCCACGCGCATGTCTGGCAAGCACAAGCCTCGTCCCGCGCGGCCCGTCGTGGACACCGGGCTTGCGGTCAGTGTCCGCGGCAACCGCCTCGTCAATGGGCGGGGCGAAACGCTGCGGTTGGTCGGCGTCAATCGCTCCGGCACCCAGTACATGTGCGTGCTGGATCGCGGCATCTTCGACGGTCCCGCCGAACCGGCCTCGATCGCAGCGATGAAGACATGGCAGATAAATGCCGTCAGGGTGCCGCTGAACGAGGATTGCTGGCTCGGCATAAACGGGTTGAACCCGGCCTTCTCCGGGGCCGCCTACCGCGCGGCGATCGAGGCGTATGTCGCCGAGCTGAACGCTGCCGGGCTGTACGTGATCCTCAATGTCTGTTGGAACGCCCCTGGCAAAGAGAAGGCGACCGGCCAACACGAAATGTTGGACGCCAGCCACGGATATACGCTCTGGCACAGTATCGCGACGGCATTCAAGGCGCATCCGGCGGTGCTCTTTGATCTCTACAACGAGCCGTATGGGCTTGGTAGGTCTGCCCGCGAACAGTGGAGGTGTTGGGAGCACGGTTGCGGCGAACTTGCCGGCATGGCCGGTCTCGTGGCCACGGTTCGATCGACGGGTGCTCGCAACGTAATCCTCCTGGGAGGCCTCGAATGGGCCGCTGACGACTCTGAGTGGCTGAAGTACGAGCCGCGCGATCCTCTGCACCAGCTTGCCGCGACGTTTCATGTCTATTACGACCATACCTTTTGTGCGACGGAATCGTGCTGGAACCAGACACTTCTTCCGCTCGTGGCCCGCGTTCCTCTGGTTGCCGAGGAGTTCGGGGAGATGCAGTGTGCTGATCCCACGTCCCTGGCGTGGCTGGAGCAATGGATGTCATACGCGGCAGACAAGGGCTTCTCCATGCTGGCCTGGGCTTGGAACCTTCAGTATGGCGGGAAATGCTCACCTCCGTTCCTGATTACTAGCTATGCAGGCACGCCCAGCCCGTATGGGTCTGAGGTGGAGAGCTTCTACGCCACGCACGATCTTCGCTGAGCGCATGCCGTTGCGAGTCTGGGGCGTGGCCCAATATCTTGTGTGCGGGTTTCGGTATTGCCCGCGGCGGGCCAGACCAACAAATGCCGCTTGCCCTGCTATGGGACTATGGCTCTCGCGTCGGGCGACCGGTCGTCCCGGGTAGTCTTCTGATAGTATCGCGCGATGCAATCACGAGGAGTTGCGCGTACCGTCTGGGCTCGGGCGCCGCTTATGCACGGCGAGCAGCAGACCTACTGTTTTTCCCTGTCGCTGGAGGCATTGCAGTGGTTGGAGGATAATGTAGAGTCCTCGATGAGGACGGTTGAGACCGGCAGTGGTGCATCGACTGTCGTATTCGCATCGTGTGGCTCCCGCCACACGGCCATCTCACCGAGAGCGACCGAGCATGCAGCGATACGCGCTTACTGCGAAGATCAGGGCATCGATGTCAACGGAGTGACGTTCATAGCCGAGCCTTCGCACACGGCGCTGGCGCGCGAGGGTGAGCCGATCGACCTGGCGCTCATCGATGGCGCTCACGGGTTCCCATACCCGGTGTTGGACTGGTTTGAGATTCAAAGCAGGCTGCGTAAGGGGGGGATGTTGCTTCTGGACGACTCCTACATACCCACAGTCAACATGGTTGTAAGGTATTTGCGCCACAGTTCGGACTGGGAGTACATGGGTGCTCCGGGGGGTCGAACGACGGTCTTCCGGAAGGTGGGAGATGAGCTGCCGAGCTTTTTTGACTGGCAGTCCGTCGAATCTGCCCGCGTTAGCTTCAACTATCTCCCGCTACCTCAGCGTGTTCCGGCAGCGGCTACCTATGTGCTCACCCATCGCGCGCCTGGCGTTGCGAAGTACCTTAGTGCCTTGCGCCGCGCGCGTCTTCGTTAGGACGCCGATCTCTGCAGCGCATGTACTGCTCCGACCAGGCAGACTCCTAGGGCGTCACAGTTTTGGTGCCATCCGTCCCGGATCGATCGGTTACGTCCCTTGCGATTGGCGTAGGAATCCAATCAGCAGGGGAATGACCGCCAGGCAGATGATCGCGTTAGCCGCGAGCCACGCGCCAGCCACGCCTTGGATGCCGCTGCTTTGTGCGAGCGGAGACGCCGTGCCGAGAACAAGAACGAGCAGGGCAAGCTCGATCGACGCCAAACGCTTGCCTTGGCCTCTTGCTCGTGAGACAGCGGAGAACAGAGCAATGACCGTCCGAAAAATACTCCCGCACAACAACAGTCGCAGAGCTGTCGCACCGTGTTCGGCGTAGGCCGATCCGAAAGGCAACATCACCAGTGGAGCTGCTGCGGCCAGCAGAGCAGCGGCTGGAATTAGCAGCGTTAGTACACGACGCGCAAATAGCTTGGTGAGAGCGCGCAGGCTTTCGTGGTGTAGGGTGGCCTCGACGACCAGCGATGTGCAGGCACCGTAGGCAAAGGTATCAAACGCCAGCACAATCGTAAACGGCATTGCGAAATAGGCGCTCTGCTCGGCACCGAGAATCGCGATTACAAGCAGCGGGAGCACGGTCAGCGTCGCCTGTGTAAAGATCGAGGCGAGGTAGTCCTGGGTTAGAAAACGCACTGCTCGCCGTGCGCCGATACGCGCAATTGAGGACGTGCGCAGGTGTTCGCCGGTCACATGACCCGGTATCGCCCATTTGAATATGAGCAAGTTCATAGGTATCAACATAAGCGCCATCGGCAGGACCCACGCCAAGAATATGCCGTGAGTGGCGCCCATGGCAAGGAGGAGTGGCAGTGCCGCCAGCTTGAGCAGTCCAAACACGCCATTCTTGACTGGTATCGCCGGCGCCTGTCGCGTTGCTGTGAGCGCAGCGTCCTGCAGGGTAAAGGCGCCCCATAGGGCGAGTGTGAGTACAAAGGTTAGTGCCAGCGCCGGCTCATCTTCTATGTATTTGAGTTGTTGAGATGCGTGTGGAGCGATGAGCACAAACACAGTCCCCACTACTAGAGCAGTGAGGCCAGTCAGCGCAAGCACGAAGCCGAGTGCCCGCCTACTGCGCTTGCCGAGATCGGGCAGGAATCGAGCAATACCATTGCCCATGTTGAGCTGACAGATCGTCGAAAGCTCGATCATTACGGCGATGAGGACTGTGTCCCTACCGACCTCGGCAGTTGGGTAAAGGCGCGCAGCAACAACCCAGAAACCCATTCCTAGGATAGAGGTCACAGCAGTGTTTGCAAGTAGGCTGTAGGCGCTTCGCAGCAAGTGCCTCGATGCGAATGGTGGCTCAGCTGTGCGCGTGCGGCCGATATACATCTGAGGCTGTGGGGGTTCGCCGTGGGCTTCTAGGTTGCCTTGCACCTTTTGTGCGAGGACTATTCCAAGTAAACACATTTCGAGCGGTAGGTGCGGCAGGTTTGACCAATAGAAGGTCAGGCGCGATATTTGCACGACGGCCTTCTGTGGAGCGGTGAAGTCCCCTGGAAGCTGTACCGCCGCCCTTGCGGGATTCGATCAGCTGGAAAATCTGAACGTCGCTGTTGGCGTACCAAAGTCGAAAGTCTGGTGATCTTTCTACTGCGGCCTCCAAATCCTTGAGGCCTCCAGGCTCTGTGATCCGAAACACTTCAGCATAGGTTGTCTCGTCCTTGGAAAAGGCAAGATATCCATATCGCGCATACTCTTTTATCCTCGCTATTGCGCGTGGGATGTCACGTGCTCCCAGCGGCTTGCCCTGGAAGAGCGCTTCAGTCAACAGGTTCGGGTTGGCGTCACCTTCCGGTCCCTTGAACTCATAGTAGGTGCCACCGTATCGGTATGGAAAGCCCGGTGCGGCGAGGACCAGTACCGAACCGGGCTTTGCGTGATAGTAGAACCACTCGCTCGCGCGAACTTCTGCTGGGGCAATGATATTCAGCTCTTCCTCTCCGAGGAACGATGGGATGAAGAGCGCGGTAAAAATTACCGCGATGGATAGGGTCAGTGTCCCCCGCAGGCGTCGGTTGGCTACGGTTCCCAGGGCCCAAGATATTAGCGCCACGCACCATGGGCTGGAAAACAGTATGATCCGAAGCGACGCCTCTCCTCCGTAGTTCTGCCCAAACAGAACAAAGAAGGGCGATAGTGAAAACACGACGAACGGTAGTGCTCTCATCAGCAGGCCTTGCCTGAGTAGGCGTACTCCAGAGCATATGCTGAACAATGCTAGGACCGCAAGGAAGAGCAGCTCTACGTAAGTGTTGAAAAGCTTGCCGGCTGTGGGGGCGCGGGCGAGGGTTGCGCCCTGGCCCTGGGCGTTATTGAATGGATCGACGCTGGTAAAGACGCCATAGTTGTGCTCGATAAACTGGAAGTTTGCGGCGAAGTATCCAAGGGTCATTACGACCATTACGGCCAGCATCCACCAGGGACGCACGACGCGAGTAAGCATCAAGGCAAAGAGGCTGACCAATAGCATGTAAGGCGTAAGCTGATGGCTTGCGACGATCACAGCATCGATGCCCAGCACGAGTGAGATGGATATCGATCGGGGCCAGCTATTAACGTTTTGCGTATTCACCGACAGCTGTGGAACTTTTCCTATGCGTTCAACCCAGCGAGTGAGCAACGGGGAATAGGTGGTCTCATTGGGTCTAAGCTGTCTCAGTACGATTACGATCAGCGCAAGACCCAAGACGAACGCAAAAGCTTGGGGGGAGTAGTAGGTTTGCGCGACCCAGTTTGTCACTACGAAGAGCAAGCCTGCGCATGCCGCGATCCTCATCTTGCGTGCGACTGCCTTCACTGCTGCCATGACGAGGAAGGCGTCGAGCAGTAGAAAGATGAGCTCGGCCCAGCCGGCGTATACCTCTGGATTGGGGCTGCCGCCGACTTGCGAAAACACCGCCCCGAGTGCAAAGAAACCGGGCCAGCGATTGTAGATGTCTACTTTTGGATTGGCTTGTCCGTGGGCCTCGAGGTATCTGACGACGCCGATGTGCTTGTAGACCCATGCGTAGTGTGGTTGGGCCGATAGGACCGGTACGGTGCCGAACAAAATCACAGCCACGACGACCACGTAACAGACCATGAGCAGGCCGCTCGCGCGAGGTATGGTTATTGAGGTGACTGCGCCTACGATGGCTAGTGTGAGGGAGACGTACCAGGCGATGGGCAGTGCGGGAGGCAGGCCATAGTCGCCGAGATCGTAGGGATTGAGATGCAGCAGCGAGACTCGCCAAAGAATGAGCGCTAGAACTAGAGGCAGAGATAGCATCAGCATTCTTGGGCGCGAACGCGCAATCGGATCGCGATGCGGATCCGATGTGCTTCTCGGTGTCGGGTCGGATTGAAGCAGTGTGCTCATGAGCTATCGCGTTGCTGCGCGCGCTTGACTCTCAGCACGTTCTTTGAGCTTTGCCAGGTTGCGCCCGAGATCGAGCGCCAGCGCCGAGCACGCGGCCACCCCCAGCGCGATCGCCCATCCGAACGGGTGCCACCAGCCCGTCCACACCATCGCAAGCGCGCCGATTGCCTCGATCGTAAAGCCCAGGCCGACCGCAAGTCCGAAGCCCTCCAGCGCGTCCTCGACGGGCAGGCGTGTCAGCAGCGCGCAGCCGGGGAGCAGGCAGGCGGATGCCAGCACCAGCAGCAGCCGCGCGGCGCCGTGTGTGCCCAGCAGGCACACGATCGCGGTTGCGGCGGCGAGCGCCAGCAGCAGGCTGTCGGCCGCGATCGACTGGCGCGGGCTGCCCAGCCAGCTTCGGGGCGCGCCGCTCTCTGGCGTCTCGGCGCTCTGGGGGACCGCGACGACGCTCATCCTCGCCCGTTTAGTCGGCTTGCCAGGTACGCCAGCGGCCCATACAGCACCCCGGCCCGCTCCAGCCGGGTGAGGCTGCTCGGGAACCGCGGGCCGCGCCCGGCGTTCTTCCTCGACGCGGCGCCCGTGTAGTAGCGAACCGCCCGCGGCGCGCGCGCGATCATCGACCGGCGGTGCGGGCCTGTGAGCAGGTGCTTGGTCAGCATCGCGCCGAGCGCGGCGCCGTAGTCGAATGCGCGGCGGCGTAGGTGAGCGTGGGCGCTGGGATGACGATGCCACACTATCGCGCGCGGTTCGTAGGCCAGCTCGTCGCCGGCGCTCAGCACGCGAATGCAGATGTCCAGGTCCTCGCAGCCGCGCGCGGGGGTGCCGGTGCCGAGAAACGGGTCGAACCCGCCGAGCTCGCGCAGCGCCGCGGTCCTGAACGCCATGTTGGCTCCCGAGCCGAAATACCCCGCCGTGTAGGGAAACAGCGGCTGATCGGGGGGAGGGCTCGCGAGCGAGTAGAGGCGTGGCGCAAACCCCTTCGCATAGCCGGCGAAGCGCTCCACCAGCAGCTGCGTCGGGGTCTCCAGCTGCAGCGGAGCGATCAGCCCGCAGACGCAGACGACGCGCGGGCTCGCCGCGAACGCGTCGCGAATGGCGGGCAGCCACGACCGGTCGATGACGACGTCGTCGTCGGTGAAGGCGACCAGCTCGCCGCGCGCGGCGCGCAGCCCGGCGTTGCGCGCGCATGCGAGTCCGGGCCGGGCTTCCTCCACATAGCGGACCCGCTCGCCGGCGAACCGCTGCTCCAGCACCCGCTTGACGCTCGAGCGCTCCGGGCGGTTCTCGACGACGATCGTCTCATATGGCCCGCTCGCGGCCGAGCGGATCGCCTCCACGCAGCGAACGACCGCCTCCGCGTCGGCGCAGGTCGCGATCACGATGCTCACGAGCGCTTGTGCCTGCTCGCCGCGCGCGGCGCTGCTTGCCAATCCGGCATCGTGCACGAAGCAGTCGCCTCCGCTGGAGCCGTTGGCGGCGGCGATGCCCGCGCCCGCGACAGCGACCCCGGTGGCCAGCGCGCGCAACGAGACGGTGCCGTCGTCGGCCACCGGCAGCGCCGTCCAGCCGAGCGGGTGGCCGTTCTGGCGCACCAGCGCCAGCAGCCGCCGGTATGGCGTGCCGTCCTCGCTTCGGGGCAGCGCCAGCTCCTGCAGGCCGGAGTCGAGATCGATGGCGCGCACGGCGATCGGCGTGCCCCCGTCGAGGCACTCGGTGGACGTCTCGCACAGCACGATCGCCGGCGTGCTCGCCGGTGCGCTCAACGCCACGATCCCGCTCCCAGGCCGACGCGGCGCTTGAATCGGCGCGCGGCGCGATAGCCGCGCGTGCGCAGCCGCTCGCGGTGCCAGGCTCGGGGAATGCCGCGGCCGGCGAGCACCTGCGCGATCCGCTCGGCGCTCGTTTCCGCGCCGACGGTGAAGCGCGCGATCGCCCACGGATCGTCGCCGCGATGCGACAGCGCGTTCTTGACGGCTGCGGCGGAGCGAAACCCGGCTTCGATCACCGCCGCCCGCACGCGCCTGTCATACGCACCGAAGGGGTAGGCGAACGCGTCGAGCTCCCGCCCGATCATCTCCTGCAGCGCCCGCCTGCTGTCGGCGACCTCCCGCTCGATCTCGATCAGGCCGAGCTCGTCCAGGGCCGGGTGCGTGACGGTGTGTGCGCCCAGCTCGACCATCTCCGGCATCTCGGCCAAGCGCTGCAGCTGCTCGCCGCGGATCATCGAACCGCTGTTCACCTGGCCGCTCGTCACATACACACCGGCGCGCAGCTGCGATGCGCACAGCATCTCCACGGCGGCAAGCGTGTCCTCGTAGGCGTCGTCGAAGGTGATCGCCACCGGCCGGTGCGGGAGCGCTCGCTCGCCCCGCAGCCCGGCCGCTATCTCACCGACCGTGACCGGCGTGCGTCCACTGTCGAGAACTGCCTCTATGTGGGAGGCGAACTGCTTGCGGGTGACCGCCAGCGGGTCGCCGCTGGCGCTCGCGGGCACCGCGTGATAGAGCAGCACGGGGATCGCTTGAGAGCTCATCGCCTAAACGATTGCAGCAGTGGGTGCGCAGTGCGCGCGGTACGCCGATGGGCTGTTGTGAGCCCTTGTCAACTCGCCTCGACGGGCGCCGCCTCCATGCCCTCGGCCATCGCGTGCTGATGAACCTCGGCCATCGCGTGTCGATAGCTTGGCAGCTCGGCGACGCGGCGCAGGCGCTCGCGTACGATCGTGCGCAGCACACGCGCGCCGTCGCGGAACGTGCGCAGGTTGCTCTGCCCGTAGATGCGATCGCGCTCGAAGCTCGGCACCTCGCGAATATCGAGTCCCGCCCGCGCCACCCTGATGTTGATGAGCGTCTCCACCTCAAAGCCCGTGCAGTCGACGTTCATCGCCGCGAGGCAGTGGCGCCAGAAGGCGTTGTAGCCGTAGCACAGGTCTGAGTAGGAGGTGCGGAAGAGAACGTTCACCAGTCCGTTCAGCGCACGGTTGCCGACTCGGCGCAGATGCGTTATGTCGGAGCTGCCGCCGCCGTCGCGGAAGCGCGAGCCCTTGGCGAAGTCGGCGCCCTCCACCAGCGCTTTCACGAAGGCGGGGATCTCGGCCGGGTCGGCCGAGCCGTCGGCGTCCAGCATCACGAGGATGTCGCCGCTGGCCGCCTCGAAGCCGCAGCGCAGCGCGTCGCCCTTGCCGCGATGCTGCTGCAGCACGATCCTGACGTCTGGGCGCAGCGTACGCGCAACTTCGAGCGTGTCATCGGTGGAAAACCCGTCCACGACGATCACCTCGTGCAGCGAGCGCGGCAGCTTTGCGAACACGTGCGGGAGGTTCTTGGCCTCGTTGAGCGTCGGGATGACGACGCTCACACGCGGCCGGCGCCCCGCCTGGGCCGGGCCGGGCGGCTCGGTCGGCCGCGCGCGGCGCGTGCGGTCGACGATCGGCGTCCTCGTGCGAGGCTGAGGCTCCGGAGCTTCTCCGGAGATCGATTCCGCTTCGCTGCTGCTCGACCCGCAGGGAAGCTCCTCTTCGTCGAAGCCGAGTCCTGCGCCCACCGATGGCATGCTTTCGAGACTGCTCATTATCGGTCGTCCTTTAGTCGCTTCCATGCAACCCTCCCACCCGATATGTATTCGATGTCAGTGGATAGGTGAGCGGCTCGCACAGCTGCTCGAGTCGATTCGCGCACCCACGACATGGCCAACCCCCACCGCGAGCTGACCCACCTAGAATTCCATTATTTCGCTATGGCTGTGCTGCCCGTCGCTCAACCTGGAGCAACTTGAGCGGCACCCTAGCAAAGCTGGACGAATATGTGAAGGTATTCCCCAGGATTTAAAATCGATTCACGTCAATGGGATTTGGGTTCGAAAGCCCAACAACCTGTTCCAACAATTACCCTTTCAGATTCAAATTAGTGCGCCCCCGGCCGGGTCGAGTGAGCCTGGAGCCGGGAAGACCCGGGACTGCGTTCGGGTCAGTAAAACAAATGGGCAGGGCTCGGGTGAGAAACAACGGCCGGCGGCCCCGCGTCTACTCCTCCAGCGAGCGCTGCAGCGCCTCCAGTACGCGCACCACGCGCAACCCGCTGTGCCCATCGGAGCGCGGCACGAGTCCCTCGCGGATGCAGCGGACGAAGTGCTCGCACTCAAGCCGCAGCGGCTCGGCGTTGGCCAGGCGCGGGGAGAACGACTCGCCGGCTCGCGCTATGTACTCGCCCCAGGAGCTTGCATCCTCGTCGAAGCCCTTGTCGTACACGGTCAGCTTGCCCTCGGTGCGCATGTCGTCGAAGGTCGCCATGCGCCGCGAGCCGACGACCGTGATGCGCCGCTCCTTGTGGGGGTCCAGCCAGGAGAGGTGCAGGTGGGCGACCTGGCCGCCCGGGAAGCGCAGGTAGCAGAACACGACGTCCTGCACGCCCTCGCGCACATAGCACTCGCCGTGCGCGGAGCACTCGACCGGCTCCTCGCCGATCAGGTGCAGCACGACCGCCACGTCGTGCGCGCCCAGGCTCCACAGCGCGTTCTCCTCGGCGCGCAGCTTGCCGAGGTTGACGCGGTTGCCGTACACGTAGTAGAGCGAGCCCAGCTCGCCGCCGTCCACCAGCTCCTTCAGGCGCGTGACAGCCGGGTGGTACTCCAGCAGATGCCCCACCATCAGCGCTCGCCCCGAGCGCTCGGCCGCGTCGACCGCGCGCTGGGCGCTGGCCACCGTGGTGGCCAGCGGCTTCTCGACGAAGCAGTGCTTGCCGGCGCTCAGCACCCGCACGGCCAGCTCGGCGTGTGTCGAGACCGGCGTCGCCAGCACGACCGCGTCCAGCGTCGGGTCGCCGAGCAGATCCTCGATCTCGCCGCTTGCGCGCACGCCGGGAAACGCGCCCGCGAGCCTCTCGCGCGTGGCGGGCGCCGCGTCGCACAGCCAGGCCAGCTCGCAGCCCTCGATCGCGGCGAAGTTGCGCGCCAGGTTCGGGCCCCAGTAGCCGAGGCCTGCGACACCGACGCGGACGGATGGCCGATCGCCGCTCACGACCATGCGCTTCCGTGCGCACGTGTCGGCTCGGCAGCGGCTCGCGTCGTCGATCCCTCGATCGGAGCGTCCGTCGCGCTCATCGTGCGAGTGCCCCAATCGCGGCCACGACTCGCTCGGCCGCTTTGCCGTCGCCGTAGAGCTGGGGATGGGTTGGGGGAGGGGGTCGATCCAGTGCCGCAAGCACGCCCTCGCCGTCACCGAGCTCGACAAGCGTGTTCCATCCAGCCTGCACGGTCTCGACCCACTCTGTGCTGCTCCTCAGCGTCACGCAGGGCACGCGCGCAAGATATGCCTCCTTCTGGACGCCGCCGGAGTCGGTCAGCACCGCGCGCGCGCCGCGCAGCAGCGCGGCGAACTCGACATATCCGAGCGGCTCGGTCAGCGTGAGGCCCTCCTGCGATCGCAGGCGCTCCAGCAGGCCTGCTTCGCGCAGGCGCGCCTCGGTGCGCGGGTGCAGCGGGAATATGACGCGATCGTGTATCGAGGCGATGAGATCCGCGAGTGCCCGCAAGCGCTGCGGATCGTCGACGTTGCCGGCGCGGTGGGCGGTCAGCAGCAGGTACTCGCCTTCCGTGAGATCGTAGGCGGCGAGAACCTCGCCGGAGGCGGTGGCGCTGGAGCGCCACCGGTGGGCGACGTCGATCATCACATCGCCCACCACCTCGATCGCGCCGGGCGCCGACTCCGCTCGCAGGTTCTCGGCCGCCGTCTCCGAGGAGCACAGCAGCAGGTCGCTCATGTGGTCGACGAGCACGCGGTTGAGCTCCTCCGGCATCGAGCGGTCGCGCGAGCGCATGCCCGCCTCGACGTGCACGACCGGCACGCGCCGCTGCGCCGCCGCGAGCGCGCCCGCGAGCGTCGAGTTGGTGTCGCCGTACACGAGCACCGCGTGCGGCTCGCACTCGACCAGCAGCGGCTCCAGCGCCACCAGCATCCGCGCCGTTTGCGAGGTGTTCGACCCGCCGCCGATGCCCAGCTCGCGCTCGGGCGCGGCCAGCCCGAGCTGCGTGAAGAACACCTGCGAGAGCGCGTCGTCGTAGTGCTGGCCGGTGTGCACCAGCAGCTCCTCGTGCGCCGCGCGCAGCGGCCCCGACACGGCCGCGGCCTTGACGAACTGCGGCCGGTTGCCGACGACCGTGAGGATCTTCACCGGCATGATCTCCATGTCCGCCACGGGGGGTGGTCGGGAGCGGGGCTTGCCCCCCTCACGCTCCACTGCTGCGGGCGGTTGCCCAGGACTGTGAGGATGCGCACGGGCAGCCTACGCTGCAGCACCAACCACCGATGTGGACCAGTCGATGACCGACGTGGGCCTGACCACGTGGCGGCCGAGGCCCAGCTCTTTCGGCTCCAGGCCGAGCGCGAGGCCGACCAGCTGGGGGAGGTGCAGCACGGGCATCTTCAGCTCGCGTCCCACGACCCCTTCGGCGAGCGGCTGCTGCATGTCGAGGTTCAGGTGACACAGCGGGCAGGGCGTCACCAGGCAGTCGGCGTCGGCGTCGAGCGCGTCGCCGAGGTGGCGGCCCGCCTGCGTCAGCGAGGCCTCCTTGTTCATCGTGATGATCGGAAACCCGCAGCACTTGCGCATGCCCGCGTACTCGATCGTGGTGCCGCCGAGCGCCTCGATCAGCTGCTCCAGGTAGCGGTCGCGCGGGTGCTCTGAGTCGATGCCGAGGCGATCGCGCGGGCGCACGATGTAGCAGCCGTAGAAGGGGCCCACCTTCAGGTTGGTGAGCGGGCGCTTGACCATCCCGCGCAGCTTCTCCAGGCCGATCTCCTCGACCAGCAGCCACAGGAAATTCTTATTGGTGAGGCCCTTCTCATACGCCAGACCCTCGTCGGCCAGCGTCTGGTTGACGTGCGCGCGGTACTCGGCGTTTGCGTCGAGGCGTTCCTGGCACTCGCCTTGGGCGCCCTGGCAGGTGGAGCAGATGTTCATCATCAGCTCCGCGCCCTGCACCTGCTGGGCGAGCGCGAACGTGCGCGCGTTCAGGGTGTCCGCGAGCTCCTGGTTGTGCTCGGCGATCACGCCCGCGCCGCAGCAGTTGGCGCGGTCCAGCTGCACCAGCTCGATGTCCAGCAGCGGCGCGACCTTCGCCATCGAGCCGTGCAGCTCGGGCGTGAAGCCGCGGCTCACGCAGCCGGGCCAGTAGGCGACCTTCATGTGGTGCTCCCTTCCTCGCTCGCGCTCGAGGCGCCGGCGGCGACGGTCTCGGGCTCTTCGTCCTCGCCCGCGACGTACAGGTTCAGCTCGTAGCGCCTTGGTCTGCCCTCCACCTTCTCGTAGATCCGCTTCACGGCCCTGAGGTCCTGCGCGGGGATCTTGTGGCCGAAGATCGCGATCTTCGGGCTCATCTTGCGTTTCAGCACGCCCCTGATGGCAATCGGCAGCGAGCTGAGCAGCTCCTTGCCGGCGGCCGGATGGAACTTGCCAAACCACGAGTCGCCGCCGTATGAGCGCGGCAGCAGCTCCGCCTCGTGCAGCAGGCCCTTCTCCTTGACGAGCGTCGCGAACGACTCCTCGTGGCGATGGCCGTTGTTGCGGTCCACGATGTGCTGGTCCGAGCCGGCGATGCGCCGCAGGCGCATGATCTGCCCCATCGGGTTGACGTCCTTCGGGCACGCCTGCACGCACTTGAAGCAGTGCGTGCAGTCATACAGCCCCTGCGGGTCCTGGGATAGGTCGAGCAGGCGCTCGTGCTGCTCTTCGTCGCGCGGGTCGCCGACGAAGCGATAGGCCTTCGCGAGCGCCGCCGGGCCGACGAACCCCGGGTCGACCTCCATCGCCAGGCAGTCGCTGACGCACGCCCCGCACTGGATGCAGGCCATCGTCTGGGTGATGTCGACCATCGACTCGCGCGGCACGATGTGCTCGCGCTCGGGCTGGGGCCCCTCGTTTATCAGCCATGGCGTGACGCGCTGCACCTTCTTCCAGTGGACCGCGTCCATGTCGACGATCATGTCCTTGATCACGGGCATGTTGCCCATCGGCTCGACCTCGATCGTGCCGTCCCTGCTCGACGCGCGCGCCTGGTCGAGATGGGTGTGGCAGGCGAGGCCCGGTTCGCCGTTGATGCGCACCCCGCACGACCCGCAGATCGCGGCGCGGCAGGAGCAGCGGATGCCGATCGAGCCGTCGAACTTGGCCTTCGCCTGCAGGATCCCCTCCAGCACCGAGCGGTGGGGCTCCAGCTCGATCGTGTGCTCGTCCCAGTAGGGCGCCTGCCCGGACTCGGGGTCGTAGCGGCGCATCCTCAGCGTGAACTTCTCCGGCGGCTTGTGCGTCTCGGCCATCAGGCGCGCTCCCTTTCGATCGGGTGCCGGCAGGGCACGGTGTGGGCGTCGGTGGCGAACGCCATCAGTATTTCCTCTCCTCCGGCTGCCACTGCGTGAAGGTGATCGGCGAGTAGGAGATTTGAGGCTCCTCGCTCCCGTCGCCGCCGTGGGAGATGTCGATGTGCTTGAGCCACTGCTCGTCGTCGCGCTCGGGGAAGTCGGTGCGGAACTGCGCGCCGCGGGACTCCTTGCGCTCGATCGCGGCCAGCACGATCGCCTGTGCGCAGTCGAGCATGTAGCCGAGCTCGATCGCGCCGAGTACGTCCTGGTTGAAGACGGTGCCTTTGTCGTCGATGTAGGCGCTGCTCGCCTCCTCCTGCAAGCGCGCCACGATGCCCTGCGCCGTCTCCAGGCCCGCCTGGTCGCGATACACCGCCACGTACTGGTTCATCGTCTCGCCGAGCTCGCGCTTTATCTCGGACACCCGCCGGCCGGTGTGCGGCCGGGCGACGATCTCGTCGATCCTCGCCACATCCTCGTGCAGCTGTGCGTCGGATGCCTGCGGCATCGCCATCGAGGCGGCCCGCGCGGCGGCGTGTTCGCCCGCGCGGCGACCGAAGATCAGCGTGTCCAGCAGCGAGTTCGCGCCGAGGCGGTTGCCGCCGTGCACAGACACGCACGCGACCTCGCCGGCGGCGTACAGCCCCTCCACCGAGGTGGCGCCGTTGACGTCGGTCTTCACGCCGCCCATGATGTAGTGCTGGCCGGGGCGGATCATGATCGGCTCGCGCGTTATGTCGACGCCCGCGAAGTCCTTGCCGATGTTGACGATCTCGCGCAGCGCCTCCAGGGTGCGCCTGCGCGGCACCTTGGTGATGTCGAGGTAGATGCCGTCCTTGTTCGCGCCGACGCCGCGACCCTCGAGGATCTCGGTCTGCTCGGCGCGCGAAACCACGTCGCGCGAGGCCAGCTCCATCTTGTTGGGTGCGTAGCGCTCCATGAAGCGCTCGCCGTCTGCGTTGAGCAGCACCGCGCCCTCGCCGCGCGCGCCCTCGGTGATCAGCAGGCCGTTCTCCACGAGCGTGGTGGGGTGGTATTGCACCATCTCCATGTCCATCAAGGGTGCGCCGGCGCGATATGCCTGGGCGATGCCGTCGCCGGTGACGATCAGGGCGTTGGTCGTCGGGCTGTACACCTGGCCGGCGCCGCCGCTTGCGAGGATCACGTTCTTGGCCTTCAGCACCTCCATGCGCCCGCTGCGCACGTCGCGCGCGATCACGCCGCAGCAGCGTCCCGCGTCGTCTTTCAGCAGCGAGGTGACAAACCACTCCTCGTAGCGATCGACCTGTTCGTGGTGCTTCATCAGCTGCTCGTACAGCACGTGCAGGATCGCCTGGCCGGTGATGTCGGCGACATACGCGGTGCGCTTCATCGAGGCGCCGCCGAACGCCCTCAGGTCCAGTTCGCCGTCGTCGTTGCGGTGGAACGTCACGCCGATGTGCTCCAGGTGCATCACCTCGTGCGGCGCCTCCGAGCACATGATCTCGATCGCGTCCTGGTCGCCGAGGAAGTCCGAGCCCTTGACCGTGTCGTAGGCGTGCGATTTCCAATCGTCGGCGACGTTGATCGCCGCGTTGATGCCGCCTGCGGCCGCCACCGAGTGCGAGCGCACGGGGTGCACCTTGCTCACGATGCCGACGCTCGCGCCCTCCTGCGCTGCGGCGAGGGCGGCGCGCTGGCCCGCGAGACCTGCGCCGATGATGAGTACGTCGTGTGCTGGCATGGCTTCCCGGGGTCGAAGGAGATGACAGGGGGCGCGTCGCGCCGGACTCTATAACGCCGCGCCCCCGCGCCGCGCCTCAGCGTACGCCGGCCGGTGCCGGCGCGGGGTGCGGCCATGCCGTGTAGTGGCCTTCGGGGCGCGCTGTTCAGCCTCAGCGTACGCCGGCGGGGCTGAGCGCCTGGCGGATCTGAGCCACGGTCACGGTGCCGCGCAGCACGCCGTCGGCGTCCACGGCGACCATTCCGCCGAGTCGCCCGAGCGCCTCGCTGCGCAACAGCGACTCCAGCGGCTCGCGCTCGTCGATGCGCACCTGCAGGTCCTGCTCGAGCACCTCGCCCACCTCCAGCGCCGGGCGTCCCGCGGCGATCTCCTCGTCGATGCGATCGGAGCGCACCACGCCGAGAAAGTGGCGCGCGTGATCGACCACGGCAAACCACGGGCTGCGGTAGCGAGCGAAGAACTGCTCCTGGGCGTCGAGCAGCTTCAGCTCGGGCGGAATCGTCGTCGGCTCGCGATCCATGATGTCGGCGACCGTCACGCTCTGGATGCGCTGGCCGATCGTCCCCTGCATGACCGCGCCGCCTGCCGCCTGGTAGAGGATCACGCCGAGCAGCAGCGTGAAGATGCCGAAGCTGTCGCCCTCCACCAGCACGAGCAGCCCGATCGCCCCGAGCGCCATCGCGAACCCCTGGCCTGCCCGGCCGGTCATCTGCGTGCCGCGGTTGCGGTCGCCCGTGCGCCGCCAGATCGCCGCGCGCGCGATGCGCCCCCCGTCGAGCGGGAACGCGGGCACGAGGTTGAACGCGAGCAGGATCGTGTTGATGAACAGCAGCCAGCCGAGCAGCGCGACGATCGGTGTGGTCGTCGCCCCTTCCTGACCCAGCAGCGCTTTGACGGCGCCTCCCTGGGGGCCTGTTGCCTGCAAGTGGGTACCGCTGTTGGCCAGAAGCACAACCGCCACGGCGCACAGCACCACGATCGCGAGCGTCACCGCCGGCCCGGCCGCCGCCACCTTGAATTCCTCGCCCGGCGTCTCCGGTTCGCGTGCCGGGCGCGCCATGCCGCCGAAGAACCACAGGTCGATGCCGAGCACCGGGATGCCGAGGCGGCGCGAGACGAGCGCGTGTCCCAGCTCGTGCACGATCAGCGAGGCGAAGTACCCGAACGCCCCGGCGACCGCGACGGCGTAGGCGGTGCTCGTCGAGCCGCCCAGCACTTCGTGGAAGTACTGCGAGAGGAAGAAGATCAGCAACAGCAGCACGAAGAACCAGCTTGCGCTGACGCCCACGCGGATTCCGAAGATCCGCGCCAGCTGGATGCTGGCGCGGGGACGCATCGGTGCTCGCATCGGCGCTCTGCTGGCCATGTATGAATCTTAGGACGCTTGGGCTGGGCGGCGCTTCGGGTGTGCTGGGCGTTGGGTAATACTCTTTTTAGTCGATTCACGATGATAGCTACAATATGTAGCCCTTATTGTGAATCCTTCAAAAAGTGTTTGATCTACCACCCCGTGGTGGGTCCGTGGAGCGCATGTGCCGTCTCGTTTCGGCGCATGTGCGGGGGCTGGGGTGCGTGTGCGTGCCGTTTCGACACATGTGCGTGGCCTGGGGTGCGTGTGCGTGCCGTTTCGACACATGTGCGTGCCGCGCCGGGCCTATCGGATCTGCGGGCGTCCGCGCTCGACGATCGCCTCGAAGTCGCAGCCCGCCGGCAGCGTGCCGTACTCGAGGCCCCCCTCACCGCCGAGTCGAGAGGCACAGAACGCGTCCGCCACCGCCGGCGCGCCGTGGCGCACCAGCAGCGAGCCCTGTAGAGCCAGGGCCATTCCCTCGACGACCCGTCGGGCGCGCGTCTCCAGCGTCGCCGGGTCGGAGAACTGGCCTTCGAGCTTGCGCACGTGCGCGTCCAGGCGCGCGTCGGCGCCCTGCGCCAGAGCGATCTCGTGCATGAACACCTCCAGCGAGCGCGGGCTCTTGACCAGCGCGCGCAGCACGTCGAGGCTCATCACGTTGCCCGACCCCTCCCAGATCGAGGCGAGCGGCGCCTCGCGATACAGGCGCGGCATACCCGACTCCTCGACGTAGCCGTTGCCGCCGAGGCACTCCAGCGACTCGAAGGCGTGGTTGGGCGCGCGCTTGCACACCCAGTACTTGCCGACCGCCGTGGCCAGGCGCTTGAACAGGTGCGCGTCGCTCAGCTCGCGCTCGCCCTGAGCCGGACCCTCGGCGCCCGCTTCGTCGTAGGCGCGCGCGAGGCGCATCGCCAGCGCCGTCGCGGCCTCGGACTCGACGCACAGGTCGGCCAGCACGTTGCGCATCAGCGGCTGCTCGACGAGCAGCCTGCCGAACGCGGAGCGGTGCGCGGCATGCCAGGTGGCGTTCACGACGCCCGCGCGCATGCCGGCGGCGCCGCCGATCACACAGTCCAGGCGCGTGTGGCCGACCATCTCGATGATCGTGGGCACGCCCCGGCCCGGCTCCCCCACCATGCGTGCCCAGGTGTCGTGGAATTCGACCTCGCTGGAGGCGTTGGAGTGGTTGCCGAGCTTGTCCTTCAGGCGCTGAATGTGAAACGCGTTGCGCGTGCCGTCGGGCAGCACGCGGGGCATCAGAAAGCAGGACAGGCCCTCGTCGGTTTGCGCCAGCACGAGGAACAGGTCGGACATCGGCGCCGAGCAGAACCACTTGTGGCCCGTCAGCTCGTACTCCGCGCCGGCGCCGCCCCCGTTCACCGGTCGGGCGACGGTTGTATTGGCTTTCACATCCGAGCCGCCCTGCTTCTCGGTCATCGCCATGCCCGCGATCGCCGAGCCCTTCTCGCTCGCCGCGATCAGGCGCGGGTCATACGTCGTGGCCGTCACGAGCGGCCCCCACTCGGCCAGCAGCTCGGGCTGGGCGCGCAGCGCCGGCAGCACGGCGAAGGTCATCGTGATCGGGCAGGCAAACCCGGCCTCGGCCTGCATCGCGGTCATGTACAGCGCGGCGCGCGCGGCATGCGGGGCCGCCTCGGTGCTCGTCCACGGCAGCGAGTGCAGCTCGTGCTCGACGCCCATCTTCATCAGGTGGTGCCAGGCGGGATGGAACTCGACCTCGTCGATGCGATTGCCATAGCGATCGTGGGTTTTCAGTACCGGCTTGTTCTCGTTCGCCTGCCGGCCCCACCACTGCTGCGGCTTGCCGCCCACGAAGCGGCCGAGCTCGGCGGCGCGCTCCAGCGCCCAGGAGGCGCCCTCGCGCCCGGTGGCCTCCACCAGCGGCAGGTTGCTGGAGAAGACGTCGATGCCCTCCAGCGGCGGAGGCTGATTGGCGACCGTGTGGGTCCGCCAGGTGGCGCCGGACGCGGCGGATGGGGAGGTTGTGGCCATCGCATGAGAGGTTACCCGCTCGGCCCACACGCGCACGCGCATGGCCCGCCCGCGTGTTCGCTCGGCCCACCCGCTTGGCTCGCACGCCTACCCGCTTGGCCCGCCCGCTTGGCCCACCCGTTCGGCCCACCCGCTTACCCGCTTGGCTCGCCCGCTCGGACCGCTCGCTCGGCTCGCCCGCCTACCCGCTCGGCCCGCCCGCGATAGCATCGCCGCCCGGAGGGTGGGATACCGGCCAGCTACCCGAGGACCGACACATGGCGAAGATCAAGGTGCACAACCCCGTCGTCGAGCTCGACGGCGATGAGATGACGCGAATCATCTGGTCATTCATCAAGGAGCAGCTGATCCTGCCCTATCTCGACATCGACCTGAGGTACTACGACCTCTCGATCGTCTCGCGCGACGCGACCGAGGATCGGATCACCGTCGAAGCTGCCAATGCCATCAAGCAATATGGGGTCGGTGTGAAGTGCGCCACGATCACCCCCGACGAGGCGCGCGTGAAGGAGTTTGGCCTGAAGGAGATGTACCGCTCGCCCAATGGCACCGTGCGCAACATCCTCGGCGGAGTCATCTTCCGCGAGCCGATCGTGATCTCCAACATCCCGCGGCTGGTGCCGGGCTGGACCAAGCCGATCGTGATCGGCCGTCACGCCTACGGCGACCAGTATCGCGCCACCGACATGGTCGTGCCGGGCCCCGGCAGGCTGACGCTCACATTCACGCCGTCCGACACATCCGGCGAGGAGCACCCCGAAGGGCACACCCCGGAGGGCGCCCCCGATGGCGGGGGGCGGGCGGGCGAGCCGATCGAGCTGGACGTGTTCGACTTCCCCGGCGGGGGCATCGCGATGGCGATGTACAACCTCGACGACTCGATCCGCGACTTCGCGCGCGCCTCGCTGCGCTACGGGCTGGATCGCGGCTACCCGGTGTACCTGTCGACCAAGAACACGATCCTCAAGCGCTACGACGGGCGCTTCAAGGACCTGTTCGCCGAGATCTATCGGAGCGAGTTCAAGGATGCCTTCGAGCAGGCCGGCATCTCCTACGAACACCGCCTGATCGACGACATGGTGGCGGCATCGCTGAAGTGGGAGGGCGGGTATGTGTGGGCATGCAAGAACTACGACGGCGACGTGCAATCGGATACCGTCGCGCAGGGGTTCGGCTCGCTCGGGCTGATGACGAGCGTGCTGATGAGCGCCGACGGCAAGACGGTGGAGGCCGAGGCGGCACACGGCACCGTCACCCGCCACTATCGCCAGCACCAGCAGGGCAAGCCCACCTCCACCAATCCGATCGCCTCGATCTTCGCCTGGACGCGCGGGCTCTCCGCGCGCGGACGAATGGACGGCACGCCCGCGGTGAGCGAGTTCGCGGATACGCTCGAGCGGGTGTGTGTGGCCACCGTGGAAGAAGGGAAGATGACCAAGGATCTCGCGCTGCTCGTCGGTCCCGAGCAGGCGTGGCAGACGACGGAGGAGTTTCTCTCCTCGATCGAGGACAACCTGCGTCGCGCGACGGCTTGAGCGCGGAATCGATCGCTGTTCTTGCGCCGCTCAGAGCGCAACATCGCTGTGAACCCCCAACTAGGAGCTGAATATCGTGAGCAAACCAGTACGAGTCACCGTCACGGGCGCGGCCGGCCAGATCGGATACAGCATCGTGTTCAGGATCGCCAGCGGCCAGCTGCTCGGCCCCGACCAGCCGGTGGACCTGCGTCTGCTGGAGATACCGCCCGCGATGGGGGCGCTGGAGGGCGTGGCGATGGAGATCGTCGACTGCGCCTTCCCCCTGCTGGCGGGTCTTGACCTGCACGACAATCCGAGCGACGCCTTCGACGGTGTGAACATCGCGCTGCTCGTCGGCTCGCGTCCGCGCACGAAGGGCATGGAGCGCGCCGAGCTGCTCTCGGAGAACGGCAAGATCTTCACGACCCAGGGCAGGGCGCTGAACGGGGGCGCCGCGAGCGACGTGAAGGTGCTCGTCGTCGGCAACCCCGCCAACACCAACTGTCTGATCGCGATGAACAACGCCCCCGACATTCCCCGCGAGCGCTTCACCGCGATGCTGCGCCTCGACCACAATCGCGCGATCGCCCAGCTCGCCAACAAGCTCGGCGCCTCCGTCGTCGAGGTCGGCAAAATGGGTGTGTGGGGCAATCACTCGCCCACGATGTACCCCGACCTGTTTCACGCCGAAGTCAAAGGCGTGCAGGCGGCCGAGCTCGTGGACGACCAGGCATGGATCGAAAACGATTTCCTGCCAAACGTCGGCAAGCGCGGCGCCGCGATCATCGAGGCGCGCGGCGCCTCAAGCGCCGCGTCGGCCGCCAACGCCGCGATCGACCATGTGCACGACTGGGTCGCCGGCACCACCGACTGGGTGTCGATGGGTGTTCCCTCAGACGGCTCCTACGGCGTGCCGGAGGGCCTCATCAGCGGCTTCCCGTGCACGTGCGCGGGTGGCGAGTGGTCGATCGTGCAGGGCCTCGACCTCGACCCCTTCTCGCGCGAGAAGATCGACGCCTCGGTGGCTGAGCTGATCGGCGAGCGCGACACGGTGCGCAGCCAGGGCCTGATCTAGATTTCCCGCGTGTTGGCGGTGCGCTTCGCCGGCGGGCGCACCACCCTCCACGCCGCAGGCCCTTAAACAAAAAGCGGCCGGGTGTCGCAAACGCGACCCCGGCCGTTTCGTGAATCAGAGGCTCAGATCAGGCAGGATGCCAGCCTCGGCCCTGCTTTTTGATCTTCTTTTCCTGCTCCAGTCCGGGCAGCACGCGGTACAGGTAGTTCTGCTTGATACCCATCTTGGCGGCCAGCTCGGGAATCGTGATGCCGGGCTGTCCCTTCACGAACTGCAGTGCCTGCGCGGCGCGCGTGCCGCTGCCCTTGCGACGTCCGGCGCGGCGCGGCGCGGCGACGCTCGCCGTGCCTGCCGTCTCGCTGGTCGTGCTGGCGACGGCTGCCTTGGGCGGACGGCCACGGCGTGCGCCGGTGGTGCGGGTCTTGGAACCGCGCGGACGGCCCGGACCGCGTCTGGCCGGTGCCGCGGCGGCGGCGGCGGGAGCGGCGGCGGCGGCGCGGGGAGCCGACCCGCGGACACCCGCCAGCGCCGTGGCTGCTGCCTCCAGCCGGTTGTACTCGTCGATCAGCGGCTTCAGCTCCGCCAGTCGGTCGTTGATCTCCCGGCGCTTCTCGTCAAGAAAGTCAGTCACGATTGTGTCCTGTTCACTGGATTAAATGCGGCCCGGCGTTCGAGCCGCATGGGGATTGCGCTTAACTCTACACAAGTTGCCGGTTTGCACGTGCACCTGCGCGCGGCATGCAATGGAATTACCAAGCCGGGTCGCGCAAAATGCAGACTCTCAGAGTCTGTCCGACAGACTCTAACCCTCCGAGTAACCCACCGGCACGCGATTCGCCGTGGACGATCGCGATTGCGATTGGCGACGCCGCGCTCTGTGCACAACCTTGCGCAACGTTGCGCAACGCGTACGGCGCGCGCACAACTTCCGCGCCCGGCGCCCGGTGTGTGCTCAGCTCTCAAGCAGCGCGCGCAACCGGTCCAGCGTGCGCGCCGCCTCGCGCTGGGGCATGCCTCCCACCAGCGCACGACCGGCAAGCGCGCCCAGCGGTCCGAGCGGCGCACGAAACTCGTTGCGATAGTCGAAGCGAGTGCGATTGCCGTCGGCCGCGCGCAGACGGTACTCGGTGCGCGCGCGCGAGTGTGCCGGCCCGCGTCCCTCCCAAACGGCCCTGGCGCCCGACTCGCAATCGACCAGTGTCCAGTGTACGTCGAGGCTCACGCCTCTCAGGTGGATCTGCTGGTCCATTCGGTAACCCACGCGCGGGGGACCCTCGTCGCAGGTGCGCAGCTTGCGGTGTATGGTGACCCAGTCGCCCAGCCGCGCCGGGTCCATGACCAGCTTCCACACCCGCTCCGGCGGGGCGGCGATCTCGATCGATGCGGTGACGGTGCTCATCGGGTGCTCATCGGGTGCTCATCGCGCGGCCAGCTCCTCCACCTTTTCCCACTCGCACAGGGCGTGCTCGACCGCGGCGTCGAAGGAGTGCAATCTCACCCCGAGGATCTCGGCGGGGTCGGGGCCGCTCGGCAGCAGATCGCCGGTGAGCGCCTCCATCAAGGGCAGCACCAGCTCGGGACTCTCTCCCGCGACGGAGGCCGCGACGCGGGCCGCGATCGGTGTCAGGGTCACGCCCAGTCCCACGCTCGGGCGGGCGAGCATCATCAGCTCGGCGATGCGCCCCACGATCTCTCCATAGCTGAGCGCCTCGGGGCCGGCCGCGTCGAAGCTGCGCCCGCTCACAGCCGCGCCGCCGGCGCACGCGAGCAGCATCTCGACGATGTCGCGCTCGTCGATCGGTTGCGTGCGAAAGCGCCGCCATGCCGGCAGCGCGAGCACCGGCATGCGCTCGAGCAGGCGCACGAGAAAGCGAAACGAGCGAGAGCGCGCGCCGATCACCACGCTCGCGCGCAGCGCCACCGAATCGGGCACGGCGTCGAGCAGGATGCGCTCCACCTCATAGCGGCTGGCGAGATGCGCCGAGGAGGCGCGCGGGCCGCCCAGGTACACGATCCGCTGCACGCGCGCGGCGCGCGCGGCGCCGGCGAAGGTCTGCGCGGAGATGCGCTCGCGCGCGGGAAACGGTTCGCCGCCGGCGACCGGCTCCATCGAGTGGATCAGGTAATAGGCAACCTCCGCGTCGCGCGCTGCGCGCATCATGCCGGCTCCGGTGAGCGTGTCGCCGACGATCAGCTCGAAGTCCTCCAGTCCCACCTGGGCGGTGCCGACCTCGGCGAGATAGTCGAGCGCGCGGCGCACGCGGGCCGGGTCGCGCGCGAGCGCGCGCACGTCGTGTCCCTGCTCGAGCAGGCGCGGGAGCAGCGCCGAGCCGACGAAGCCGCTGACGCCGGTCAGGAGGATGCGCATCGCCCCAGATGATGACGCACGGGCTCGCCGCGACCCGCGAGCGGTTTTCTTCGCGGTTTGCGGGGAGCGCGTGCGCGACCCCCTTGAGCGGGGGCGCGCCGAGTGCTTTGATCGCCCCTCGTTCGTTCAAGCAGAGCAAAGGGGAGTCAGTGTCGAGAAAGCAGAGCAGGCCCGCCCGCAAGGTCACATGCGACGATTGCTACTTCAGGTGCAACCTGCTGTGTGCGCTACAGGTGCAGGAGCCCTGTGGCACCTTCCGCCCGGCCGAGGCCCAGCTCGCTCCCCCCAAGCAACTGCGCCTGCAGTTCCGCCAGGAGCGCCGCTCGCGAGCCGCCTGGGCATTTCCCTCGGCGCAGGAACAGGCCGCTCTGCACGCTTGAAACCTTGCTGTTCCGGCCGGTACATGTACCGGCCGGCCTGACCGTACATGTACGGTCAGGGGCAGGGGCGCATGCGCCCCTGCCTTCCATATTCGTATGGGTATCGGGTCGTGCCGCGTGTGAACACGCGCATCCGCTCGCGCGCCGCATATCCTGAACCGCGATGAAACTGCGGATTCCCCTTGCCTCGGCGTGGCGTCGCGAGGCGCTGCGCACGAATCTGTGGTTGGTGCCGACGCTTCAGATCGTGTTCGTGGTCGTGCTGTTTGCCGGCACCTATGCCCTGGACCGCGCCGCCTACGACGGCACGCTGAGCCTGCCGTCGTTCGTCATCAGCGGCACCGCCGACGCCGCGCGGCAGATCCTGACCGCGATCGCAGCCGCCGTGATCACGGTGGTGACGCTCGTGTTCTCGATCACGATCGTCACGCTCACGCTCGCCTCGACCCAGTTCGGCCCGCGCATGCTGCGCAATTTCATCCGCGACCGCATCACCCAGCTGACGCTCGGCAGCTTCGTCGCGACGTTCGTCTACTCGATCCTCACGCTCGTCTCGATCGGCCCCGGCGCCCACGGGGAATTCGTGCCGCACGTCTCGATCACGACGACGATGGCGCTGGTGGTGATCGACGTCGCGGTGCTCGTCGTGTTCATCGACCACATCGCCAAGTCGATCCAGCTGCCGCAGGTGATCGCGAGCATCGCCGGCGACCTCGCGCACGCGATCGAGGCGGAGGCCGCGGTGCCCTCCGCGGGCGCGGGCAAGGCCGGCCCCTCGCTGTCGGAGATGCTGGCGCGGCTGGACGAGGACAGCGGCGTCGTGCGCGCGCCCGGCAGCGGATACCTGCAGTACGTGAGCATGAGCAGGCTGATCGACATCTCCGCGCGCGGCCACGCCGTGATCCGCCTGCTGCACCGACCCGGCCACTTCGTCGTCGAGGGCGAGCCGCTGGCGGACGTGTGGCCCGCCGCCGCCGCGCCCGGCGTCGCCCGCGTGCTCGGCGGCGCGCACGCCACCGGCCCGCACCGCACGCTCACCCAGGATCTCTCCTTCGCGGTCGACCAGCTCGTGGAGATCGCCATCCGCGCGCTCTCGCCGGCCGTCAACGACACGTTCACCGCGCTCGCGTGCATCGACTGGCTCGGCGACGGTCTCGGTAAGATCGCCGAGCGCTGGCATCCGGTCGAGGTGCACCGCGACGTCGCCGGCCACGTGCGCGTGATCACCGTCACCGTCGGCTTTCGTCGCCTGGTCGAGCGCGCGCACGACAAGATCCGCCAGGCCAGTCGCGCGATGCCCGCCGTGATGATCCGCCAGCTCGATGCGATCGCGAAGGTGATGGTGCGCACGAGCACCGCCGAGCAGCGCCAGGTGCTGCTCGAGCAGGCGGAGATGATCCTGCGCTCCAGCGAGGAGTCGGTGCCCGAGGCGGCCGATCGCGCCGACGTGCGCCGCCGCTACGACGCGGTGCTGCTCGCCAACCGCGCCGCATCGGGCGGATAGGCTTGATTGCGACGGGTATATTGGACACTGATCGATCGGCAAAGCTCTCAGCGAGGCGGTGGTGAAGTGGCGACAAAAGACAGGATTGGCAAGGCAAGCGAGGCAGTTCGAAGCAACGACTATTTGAAGCGACTGATCGAAGACGAGCAGTTGCGCGAGAACCTGCTGCTCGCCTATGGCGCGGCGCGCAGCGCCTACGGGCGCATGGGCAACGGCAAGCCGGCGAGCAAGGCGCTGTTCGAGGATCGCAAGCTCCAGAAGGAGCTCGGCGAAGCGGTGCACGCGCTGCGCGACGCCTCCGTGGCGATCCGCCAGCCCCCGCCCAAGCCCAGGCGCAAAGGCGGCCTCGGTCGCGGGCTCGTGCTCCTGATCGTGGGCGCCGTGCTGGCGCTCGCGCTCAGCGAGGAGCTGCGCTCGAAGGTGCTCGACCTGCTGTTCGGCGCCGAGGAGGAGTTCGATTACAGCTCGACCACGATGCCGGCCGCGGAGGCCCCCGCGCCGGCGGACATGCCCGCCGCGTGAGCGACGCGGCATCGGTACTGAGCGAGGGGCCTGAGTCCGAGGCGGAGGCCGAGGCGGGCGGCGCCGCTCGCTCGCTCTCGGGCGAGAAGGCGCGGCGGATCGTCGAGGCGATGCGCCACAGCGTCGCACGCCGCGGCGCCGCCGGCTCGACCTTCGACCACGTCTCGCGCGAGGCGGGCGTCTCGCGCGGGCTGCTGCACTACTACTTCGGCACCAAGGAGCAGCTGCTCGTCGAGGCGGCGCGGCGCGACTGCGAGCTGCGCATCGAGCTGCTGGAGCAGCGCCTGGCGGGCGCGCAAACGGCCGACGATTTCGTCGCGCTGCTGGCGCTGAACCTGCAGGAGACGATCACCGAGGACCCCGACTTCGTGACGCTCGTGTTCGAGATGTTCACGCTCTCGCGCCGCAACGCCGAGATCGCGGTCGAGTACGCGAGCCTCTTGCGGCGCACGCGCGAGCGACTCGCGGAGATGCTCGCCGCCGCGCAGCGCGAGGGCGTGCTGCGCCTGCACGCCGAGCCCAGCGCCGTCGCCGACGTGCTCTTCTCGCTCGGCGACGGGTTTGCGCTGCGCATGATCTCAGAGCCCAGTCGCGACTTCGGCGCGGCGATCCAGGCGGGCATCGAGTGCGCCCGCTCGCTCGTCGCCGATTAGCGGCGGGGGCACACGCGGAGCGGCGCCGGGTCGCGCCGGCCGAGTCGCGTGGCGGGCGCGGGTGCGGGCGTGCTCTTATAATTGGGCTCCGTGCCGATCTACGAGTACAAGCGCCCCGACGGCAGCACCTTCGAGGTGGTGCAGTCCTTCAGCGATCCGATGCTCACCGAGGACCCCGAGACGGGCGTGCCGGTGCAGCGCGTGTTGCACGCGCCCGCGGTGCACTTCAAGGGCAAGGGCTTCTACAACACCGACTACGGCACCCGCAAGCGCCAGCGCGAGAACGCCGCCTCAGGCGATGGCTCGGGCGGCGCCACCGGAGAGTCCTCCTCGGCCGAGAAGAAGTCCTCGGACTCCAGCTCGGCGGGCGAGGGGGGCGGCAGGGGCGAGGGCAAGAAGAGCGAGCCCAAGGGCAAGGACGGCGCCAGGTCCGAGAAGAAGTCAGGCGCCAAACCGCTCGCCGCCGCGAAGTAGGCCCGCCGGGCAGCTTCGCCGGCCAGGGCACTAGATACATGTGTATGCCGGTGGCCTTGGCAGGTGTGTCACAGGGGTCGCCGAGCCTCGGTTTAAGCATCGGCGCCAGGCGAGAGCACAGCCAGACCGGCCGCGTTCGCCTGCTCGATCAGCTCTTCGTCGTATGTGACGATCTCCTCTGCGCCGACCCTGAGCGCGACCGCGAGATGAATGGCATCGTTGGATCGCAGCGGAGCGTGGGTGCCGGCCGCGAGCAGATCTCCCCGTGTGAGGTCGATCAAGCTCACGGAGTCGAGCACGGTCCCGACAGCCTCGACGATGGCGATCCCGGCTGCTCGGCGGGGCTACCCAGCCATGAACCGCGCCACATCGGCGCGACGGGCACCTGCTGAGATCGTGAGCCCTTCTTCGCCGCTGGGCAGCGTCGTCTGTCCCGTCGGCTCGAGCACGCGCGTGGGTGGCGTGCCGGTGGCGGCCAGCGCGGCGAACATCCCGAGCAGTTCGACGCCGCTCATGTCGGAGACGATCGCCGGGGGCGCATTCCAGGCGATCAGGGGCAGGCGCAGGAAGCTCGACGGGGAGAGCAGCTGATTCTTCATATCGGTGAACAGCGCCTGCTGGTGTTCCTCGCGCTGGATGTCGGTCTCGTTCGGGGCGCACAGGTTCTCGCGGGTGCGTGCGAGCGCGAGCGCCTGCTTGCCGTCGATGTGGTGCGTGCCGGCGGGCAGCCGCAGCGTGAACCCGCCGTCGGCCGCGCCCCCGTCGAGGTTGGACACGATGCACCCGCCCGTGTAGGTGACGCCGCCCATCGCTTCGATCAGCTGCGGGAAGTTTTCGAAGTTCACTTCGACCACATGGTTGATCGGAATGTTCAGCCAGTGCTCGATCACCGACACCGACTCGGCCGGCCCGCCGTACTCGTGCGCGGCGTTGATCTTCTGAAGCCCATGCCCGGGGATTTCGACGATCGTGTCGCGCGGGATCGACAGCCGCGCCGCGTGCCCACCACCCGTGCGGATCAGCATGATCGTGTCCGAGCGGCCCGGCCCGGTCGTTTCCGCGCCCGGTTCCCTGCTGTTCTTCTGGCGGCGGTCCGACCCGAGTACGAGAATGTTGTTGGCGGAGGTCAGCGGGAAGCCCGACGGGTCGAGCACGCCCGCGACGTTCGAGGGCAGCGACGTGCGCTCGAAGTGAGCGCTGATGAGGAACAGCACGGCGGACAGCAATACCCATATGAGCGCGAGCGCGATCAGGCCGAGGATTGCGCGCTTGGGGGTGATGCGCTTCCCGATGCCCCCCAGGGTGCGCCACGGGGGCCTGTCGGCGCCTCTCGAACCGCCCGAGCCCCCGCCCCGGCCTCCACGTCCCGCGCCGCGGCCATAGAGGTGTCGCCCACCGCCGCCCGCCTGCGCTCCGCGGGCCGCGTCGAGATCGCCCGGCTGGCGCGGTTGGCGCGGGCCCCGCGGTGCGAGCTTGCCCACGAGCGCCTCGCTCTCGCCGCGCCCGAGCAGGCGCGGAGCCGCGCGGTAGCGCTTGTACCGCGGTGGTGCTTGTTCGGGGTCGCGTGGCATGGCCACCTATCTTCGCCGTTGGAGGCGCCTCGAGCGGGAGATGGCCTTCGATCCCACCCGCATGGGTCTACTCGATCAGCCTGAAGCGTGCCCCGAGCGCACGATAGGTCCGCGCGGCACGCCGATCGCGCGAGACGAGCTCCATGTCGTGCGCGATCGCGGTGAGGGCTATCAGGCCGTCGTAGGTGGCGCCGCCGCTGACGCCGGCCGCCGCCAGGCGCTCGGGCGCTTTCGTGCAGTCGCCGGCGTCCAGCGTCACGGGCATCGAGGGCAGGCGCTTGGCGAGCGTGTCGGCGGCTGTGGCCGCCTCGGCCCGATGTGGCGGGGGCAGCCTCGTGAGAACGCTGTAGGTCTCGGCCGCGACGTGCGCGATCGTCGCGGTACACGCGGCAAGCGCCTCGCTCGCGGCCTCGTGCGCGACGTGGTCGGAGAGCAATGCAGCAACCGCGATGCTGGTGTCCGGCGCCTGCTCGACGCGAGCGGGCCGGCTCACCTGGGCTCGCGCACCGCTTCGAGCGCGCGGCGCACGTCGTCGTCGTCGATCGGCGTGCCGGTCGCCGCCAGCGACGGGCCATGGGGACCTTCGACAAGCTCGAGCGGCTGACACGGCGCCGACAGCTCCAGGTGACCGCCCACCACCTCTGCCTCCAGCGGCCTGTCCGGGGAGAACCCCAGCTGTTCGCGCAGCGGCTTCGGTATCACCACGCGCCCGGCACGATCGATTGCCACATGCATGGTAGAAACATACCACGGGGTGGCAAAGCATTGGTATCGCCGTGGGCGCGGAGTGCGCGACTCGATCGCGGGGCCGCGACCGCCGGGCGGCTGGACGGCGGCCTATATTCCGTGGATGCTCCCCGGGACGGCGCAGGGCGACTGGTGGTTTGCCCGACGCCGATCGGCAACCTCCGGGACGTGACGTTGCGGGTGCTGGACACGCTGCGCGAGGCGGACACGATCGCCTGCGAGGACACGCGGCGCACGCGCGTGCTGCTCGACCGCTATGGGATCGCGGGGAGGCTCCTCAGCTATCACGAGCACAACGAACGTGCCCGCTCGCGCGAGCTGCTCGCGCGGAGCGCAGGCGGGGGAGACGATCGCGCTCGTCACCGATGCGGGCATGCCGCTGGTCTCGGACCCGGGCTTCCTGCTGGTGCGCGAGCCTCTCGAGGGCATCGCGGTCGAGGTGCTGCCAGGGGCGAGCGCGTGCCGGTCGCCCTGGTCGCCTCCGGCCTGCCGGCGTCCCGCTGGTGCTTCGTCGGCTTCCTGCCGCGCAAGCGCGGGCAGCGCGAGCGCCTGCTGGCCGCGCCGCCGAGACGCTTGTGGCGTTCGAATCGCCACAGCGCTTGTGCGCCACGCTTGCGATGCTCGCGCAGCTCGACCCGCAGCGTCCCGTGGCGGTGTGCCGGGAGCTGACCAAGCTGCACGAGGAGGTCTGCCGCGGGTCCGCCGCCGAGCTCGCCGAGCGCTATCGCGAGCATGCCCCGAAGGGGGAGGTCGTGCTGGTAGTTGGGCCCGCGCGATCGGCAAAGTAGCCTTCAGCGCGGTGAGCTTCTACGTAACCACCCCGATCTACTACGTCAACGCCGCTCCGCACCTCGGCCACGCGTACACGACGATCGCCGCCGACGTGCTCGCGCGCCACCACCGCCAGCGCGGCGAGGACGTGTTCTTCCTGACCGGCACCGACGAGCACGGCGAGCCGGTGGCCGACGCCGCGCACGCACAGGGCGTGGAGCCGCAGGAGCTGGCCGATCGCAACTCCGAGCGCTTTCGCGCGCTCGCGCCCCGGATCGAGGCGAGCAACGACTTCTTCATCCGCACCACCGACCCGCAGCACATGGCCGTCGTGCAGGACGTGCTTTCGCGTGTGCGCGATAACGGGTACGTCTACATGGGCACCTACGAGGGCTGGTACTGCCCCAAGTGCGCGGACTTCAAGGCCGAGAGCGAAGTGGAGCAGGGCGAGCGGTGCCCGATCCACCACGTGCGGCTGACGCGCGAGCAGGAGGACAACTACTTCTTCGCGCTCTCGCGCTTCCAGGAGCCGCTGGAGCGGCTGTACGCCGAGCGTCCCGAGTTCGTGGCGCCGAAGAGCCGCTACAACGAGGCGCTGTCCTTCATCTCCTCCGGCCTGCGCGACGTCCCGCTCTCGCGCCACAAGCTCACCTGGGGCGTGCCCGTACCATGGGACCCCGAGCACGTGTTCTACGTGTGGTTCGACGCGCTGCTCAACTACTACTCGGCGCTCACATATGCGCCCGCGGTGGGGACGGCGCGGGATCGCGACGCGCAAGCGGCGAGGGAGGCTGGGGGCCTGGCGGCGGAGGCCGCGGGGAAGTCCGACGGGGTCGAGAAATTCTGGCCCGCCAGCGTGCACCTGATCGCCAAGGACATCCTCCGCTTCCACGCCGTCTACTGGCCCGCGCTGCTGATGGCCGCAGGCCTGGAGCTGCCCCGCAAGCTGTTCGTCCATGGCTACCTGCTGATGGACGGCGAGAAGATGAGCAAGTCGCTCGGCAACGTGCTCGACCCGTTCGCCGCGATCGACCGCTTCGGCGCCGACGCGCTGCGCTTCTACCTGCTGCGCGATGTCTCCTTCGGGCAGGACGGCTCGGTGTCCACCGCCTCCTTCGAGCAGCGCTACGAGTCAGAGCTCGCCAACGAGTACGGCAACCTCGTCAGCCGCACGCTCGCGATGATCGCCCGCTACCGCGACGGCGCCCTCGACGGGGGCGCCCCCGACGAGCTGCTCGCGCCCGATTTCCAGGGATTGCCCGAGCGCGTGGCCGAGCTGCTCGAGCACGTCGAGCCGACCGCCGCGCTGGAGGAGATCTGGCAGCGCGTGCGGCGCCTGAACCGCTACGTCGAGGAGCAGGCGCCGTGGCAGCTGGCCAAGGACCCGGACCGCGCAGACCAGCTCGACCG
The DNA here is from genome assembly GCA_963831995.1 of uncultured Solirubrobacterales bacterium. Taxonomy (GTDB): domain Bacteria; phylum Actinomycetota; class Thermoleophilia; order Solirubrobacterales; family Solirubrobacteraceae; genus Palsa-744. The sequence continues at coordinate 1,220,260 of CAWHSI010000005.1, forward strand.
CGTGCTACGCACGCTCGCCGAGGGAGTCCGCGTCGTCTCGGTGCTGCTCACGCCCTACCTGCCCGAGGCAACCGCCAAGCTGCTCGCCGCCCTCGGCGCTCCCGATATATCGCTTGCCGGGGCACGCTACGGCCGGGGCGCGATTCGCAAAGTGCAAAAGCTCGATCCGCTGTTTCCAAAGGACATCGCGGAGAAGGCGGCCGCGCCAGCATGATCGACAGTCACACCCACCTGTACCTGTGCGAGGAGCCCGACGCCGAGCTGGTCGAGAACGCGGTGGCCGCCGGCGTCGTGAAGATGCTGGCGATCGGCACCGACGGTGTGTCCTCGCGCGCTGCGCTGGCCGCCGCCGAGGCGTTTCCCCAGGTGTATGCCGCGGTCGGCTGCCACCCCAACGAGACGCGCGGCTTCGACGACGCCGACCTGGCCGAACTGGAGGCGCTGGCGGCCCACCCGCGCTGCATCGCGATCGGCGAGACCGGGCTCGACTACTACCGCGACGGATCGCCGCGGGAGGATCAGAAGCGGTCCTTTTCAGCCCACATCGAGCTTGCCAGAACCACGGGCACGCCCCTCATCGTCCATACGAGAAACGCCGCCGAGGACACGCTCGCACAGCTGGCCGCCGAGGCCGAGGGGGTGAGTGTCGTGATCCACTGCTTCTCGATGCCCGAGCACCTCGACGAGTGTGTGCGCCGCGGCTACGCGATCTCCTTCGCCGGCAACGTCACCTACAAGAGCGCCGGCGATCTCGCCGCCGCCGCGCGCGCCGTGCCCAGCGAGCACCTGCTGCTCGAGACCGACGCCCCCTACCTGACCCCCCAGCCGGTGCGCAAACAGCAAAACCAGCCCGCCTTCGTCGCCCACACCGCCGCGTTCGTCGCCGAGCTGCGCGGAGTCGGCGTCGAGGAGCTGGGCGCCACGGTCGAGCGCAACGCGGCGCGCGTGTTCGGGTGGTGAGCACCGCCCCGGACGGCCCGTGGGGCGGCGCCGCGGGACGGGGAAGCGGCGCCGCGGGACGCGGGAGCGGCGCCCCGAAAACGCGCGGCCCAGCACGTATCGGCACGGGCGCCGCCACGCGGCGCGCCCGCGACCTCGGCCAGAACTTCCTGCGCGACCCCAACATCCTCGGTGTGATCGAGCGTGAGAGCGAGCTCTCGCCCGAGGACATCGTGCTGGAGATCGGCGGGGGCGAGGGCGTGCTCACGGCCCATCTCGCACCGCGCGTCCGCTGGGTGCACGTCGTCGAGATCGACGAGCGCCTGCGCCCCGCCCTCCAGCGGAGCGTGGCCGGCGCGGAGAACGTGACGCTGTGGTGGGGCGATGCGATGCGCGTCGAGCTCGCCGCGATGCGCCCCGCGCCCACAAAGCTCGTCGCCAACCTGCCCTACGGGATCGCGGCCGGGGTGCTGTTGCGCACGCTGGAGGAGCTTGCAGGCGTGCGCCTGCTGGTCGCGATGGTGCAGCGTGAGGTCGGCGAGCGCCTCGCCGCCCCGCCCGGCGGCGGCGCGTATGGGATCAGCTCGGTGCTCGCCCAGCTGGCGGGCGAAGTGAAGGTGGTGCGCGCGATCCCGCGCACCGTGTTTCGCCCGGTGCCGAACGTCGACTCGGTGCTGGTGCGAATCGTGCGCGATCGTCCCGCCGGCTCGCCCGCGCTGCGCCGGCTCGTGGCCGGCGCCTTCGCCCACCGCCGCAAGGCGCTTGCGCGCTCGCTCGCGCTCAGCGGCTTCGAGCGCTCGCGCGAGCAGGTCCGCGAGGCGCTGCTTGCGATCGGCCATCCCGCCGAGGAGCGCGCCGAGCGACTTTCGCCGAGCGACTACGTGGAGCTGTCGAAGGCGCTCGAGCTGTGAGCCACCGATCGTGAGCGGACCGCCTCTTCCCCTGCCGCTGTGCGCACTCGCGCCGGCGAAGATCAACCTCGGTCTGTTCGTGGGGCCGGCGCGCGAGGACTCGCGCCACGAGCTCGCAAGCGTGATGCAGTCGATCTCCCTCGCCGACGAGCTCGTGCTGGAATCCGCACCGGCCGGCGCCGAGCGCGACGAGGTGCACTGTCGGGGCGTCGAGGGCGAGAACCTCGCGGCCCGCGCGCTCGCCCTGTTTCGCCGGGAGAGCGGCTGGACGCACCCCCCGCTGCGCCTGCGAGTCGAGAAGCGCATTCCCGTCGCCGCCGGCCTCGGCGGGGGCTCGGCCGACGCGGCCGCCGCACTGCGACTGGCGCACGCCGCGTCGGGCTTGGGGGACGTGGAGGCGCTGGGTCTGCTCGCCGGGAAGCTGGGCGCCGACGTGCCCGCGCAGGTGGCGCCCGGACGCTGGCTCGCAAGCGGCGCCGGCGAGCGCCTGGAGGTCCTCCCCGACCCGCTCTCCCCGCTTGGGGTGCTGGTATTGCCCGCCGCCGCGAGCCTGAGCACCGCCAAGGTGTACGGCGAGCTGGATCGCATCGGCGCCGGTCGCGCTGCGCGCGAGGTGATCGAGCGTCGCGAAATGCTGGCCCGCGCCTTCGAGCTGGGCTCCGCGCTGCCCGCCGACACGCTACTGCTGCACAACGATCTGCAGGCGGCAGTCGTGTCGCTGTGCCCGGAGATAGTCTCCGCGCTTGCGCAGGCGCGCGAGGCGGGCGCGGAGATCGCGCTCGTGAGCGGCAGCGGACCGACCGTCCTCGGCCTGTTCGCGCGCGCCAACGGCCTCGCCCGCGCGCAGCGCGCCGCCGCTGGCCTGGCGGGCCGCCAGCCGCCCGCGCTCGCCGCCCAGTCGGTGGACGCGAGCTTTGCGCGCGTGCGGCCTCTCGGTACGCAACAATGCCGTTGCAAGTAGCGGGCGCCGCGTGGCGAAAGCGCCCGCAGCGGCAAGCAAGAGAGTCCAGCGGAGAACACAGTGAGCAACACCGACATCACCGATCTCGCGGCCGTCTGTGCCGGCGTGTTCGGCCTGGCCGCCTACGTCGGGCTGATCCTCGTGCCCGCCTGGGGCTCCTACACGCGCGTGTGGGAGCGGATCGCCGCGACACTGCTGTCGCTGTACGTGCTCGCGGTGTTCGTCGGCGTCGGCGCGCTCGCCGCGCTCGCCGCCGTCTACTTCTGGGGCTGACCGTGAGGAGCGCAAGGTGTCCGAGCTAGTCGGGCTGGACGCCGTCACCGAGGCGGTCGAGTCCGGCGCCGGCCTGCCCGAGGTGGTGCGCGCCGCCTCGCGCGCGCTCGACGCGAGCCTTGCCGTAATCGACGCCTCCGGCGCCACGATCGCGGTCGCCGCGCGCTCCAGCGCGGACGAGCGCTCGCTGCTCTCCGGCGCGGACGGCGTGAGCAGCCTGCCGCTGCGGGTCGCCGACGCGATCGTCGGCTCGCTGCACATGCGCGCCCGCACCGAGCCGAGCCCGCTCGTGCGCCGGCTGCTCGTCACGATGATCGCCTCCGAGGTGCAGCGCGTGCGTGCCCCCGACGTCGCCTCCGAGAGCGCCGCGGCGGAGTTCCTGAGAGTGGCGCTGGGGCGCGAGCCGATCCCGCGCGAGGATCTGCTGGCGCGTGCCCGCGAGCTCTCGCTCGACCTGCAGGGCGGCGCCAGCGTGCTCGTCGCGCGCGCCCACCCGCAGGCCCCCACCGAGGAGGGCTGGCGCGCCCGTGCGCGCGCGGTCGCCGAGCGCGGCGCGCGCGCGGCGATCGCCCGCTCGATAGCCGCGCTGTCCGAGCGCGACGGCGCGGCGGGCGTAGAGATCCTGCTGCTGCTGCCGGGCGGCGAGGAGCCTGCGGCCGCGCGCGCCGGCGAAGCGGTGTTGCGCGAGATGGAGAGCGCCCTCTCCGGCTACACCTTCGCGCTCGGGCGCAGCCGCGTCGCGGAGGACCCCGCGGACTTGCCGCGCGCGGCCGGCGAGGCGCTGCTCGCCGCCAACGTCGCCGAGGGCGGCACGGGCGAGGGCGCGCTGCTCGCCTTCGAGCAAACCGGCGCCTACCGCCTGCTGCTCAGCACGATGACCGAGAACCCGGGGGAGCTTCAGCGCTTCTACGCCGAGACGGTCGAGCCGCTCGTCGCCTACGACGAGCAATACGAGACCGAGCTGTTGCAAACCCTTGAGACGTTCCTGGAGGCCGACGGCAACGTCGCCGGCACCGCGCAGCGCCTGTTCACCCACCGCCACACGATCTACTACCGCCTGGAGCGGGTGCGCGAGCTGACCGGCCTCGACGTCAGCTCCAGCGACGGCCGCGAGAAGCTGAGCCTTGGCCTGAAGGCGATGCGCGTGCTCGGCATCTCCTCCTCGCGGGGTCCAGCCAGCGAGGAGGGCGCCCGCGGCGGGCGCGTGCCGCGGCGCTCGTAGGGGTTGTGCGCTTGTGCCCAGGCCGGGTCCCATCCGTCGGGGGTCCACAACACTTCAACTGGTTGCTAACCCTTTACAAAATGAAGGGATGGGGTTTCGAAAGTTATACGCACGGCACCGACGGACAGACGCGCGAGATGACGGACAGGATGATGGCTACCCGCGCGCGGCGGCTACCCGCGCGCGGCGAACTCCACGGTGTAGGTGGCGCCCGGCCTTTCGTCGGTGAGGCTGGACGGCGCGGTCGGCGCGACACCCGCGCCGAGGTCGCGATAGTCGCTGGAGAGCAGGATCGCGCGGTGTGGGGTCGAGCGCATCCACTCCTCGACCACGCCCTGCGGTGTCGCAAGGCCACCGGTGCCCCAGCCGATGTTCTGTCCGGCGGCCACCAGGCGCGCGCCCACCGCATACGGCGAGGAGGCAATCCGCTGCCACGGCGTCCGCCCGCCGGCGGTATCGTCGCCGAAATACCCATGGCTTGCCATTTCCCGCGCGAGGCTCGCGGCGATCCCGCCAAGCGCGGCGTTCCAGTGCAGCGCGGCCACCCCCGAGCGGGACCGTTCGCGGTCGATCAGACACGTGACCGCGCTGTCCATGAGCGCCTGGTTGGAGCGGGTGGGCAGAGTCAGCGCGCCGCGGCAGCGGGCGTGGCTCGTGGCGGTCGCTGCTCCCCGAGCCGCGATCGTGCCCGCCAGACCGGCCGGTGCAAGCGCGAGCACGAGCGCCAGTGCAAGCACGAGCACGCCGAAAGCGCCCCCCCGTCGCGCGAATGCGTCTCCCGCCCGCCGCATCGCAAGGATTCTTGCAGCAGCGCGCGATGGGATGTCGCCTCCTCCTAAACAACGCCCACAGCTCGCACGCAATCCTCGCCGTTCTACCTCATGGTTGCGGGTCCTGCGGCGGTGCTGCAAGAACCATTGCAAGTGGCAGGAGTTCGGGCTGGCGCGTCGTAGGGCACGCCCACCGTACCGTCGCGACACAGCCGGACTTGTGGACACGCCGGACTTGCGAAGATGTCGCTCGCGGTTCCGCGGAGCCGCTCGCCGACGGTACAGTTCTGTTCTCGAGTAGCTCGCGCCCCATTGGGGGGTCGTCCAATGGCAGGACATCAGGTTTTGGTCCTGAGAATCGGGGTTCGAATCCCTGCCCCCCAGTTAGACGCTTGGCGAATCGGCTTCGCCGCCGCAATTCCAGCCGCCAACTAAAGTCTGCGCATGTCACCAGCCCCGACCGTCCTGATCCTGGCCGCAGGCCAGGGTACGCGTATGCGCTCGGCCACGCCGAAGGTTCTGCACGAGCTGTGCGGCATCCCGATGGTGCTGTGGCCGGTGCGCGCCGCGCTCGCGGCCGGCGCGGGGCGCGTCGTGGTGGTCGATTCGCCGGCGCGGGCGCTTGCCGACGTGCTGCCCGAGGGAGTCGAGCTGGCCGTGCAGGAGCGCTCGGACGGGACCGGCGGGGCGGTGCGCGCGGCCGCCGATCTGATCGAGCCCGGCGCGCCGGCGGTCGTGCTCAGCGGCGACGTTCCGCTCGTCGGCGCCGACTCGATCGCCGAGCTCGTACAGGCGCACGCCGACAGCGGCGCCGCCGCCACGATGGCCACCGCCATGCTCGAGGACCCGAGCGGCTACGGCCGGGTCGTGCGCGACGCCGGCGGGTCGGTCGCGCGCGTCGTCGAGACCAAGAAGCCCGGCGACGCAAGCGACGCCGAGCTGCAGATCCGCGAGGTCAACTCCGGCATATACGTGTTCGACGGCGCGGCGCTGCTCGGTGTGCTGCCGCGACTCACCGCCGAGAACGCTCAGCGCGAGTACTACCTGCCGCAGGCGCTCGACCTGCTGCGCTTGGGCGGCGCGCTCGTGGCGGCCCAACTCGTCGCGGACGAGCGGTTGATGCTCGGCGTCAACGACCGCGTCGCGCTCGCCCAGGTGCGCGCCCTCGCCCAGCGCTCGATCGCCGAGCGCCACATGCTCGCCGGGGTGACCGTCGTGGACCCCGCCTCGCACCGTGATCGACGTCGACGTGGCGATCGGCCAGGACGCGCGGATCGAACCGGGCAGCGCCCTGAAGGGCGCGACCGTCGTCGGCGCCGGCGCGATCGTCGGGCCTCACACGACCGCGATCGACTCGCGTATCGGCGACGGCGCCCAGGTGCGCATGTCGTGGCTCTCCGAGGCGGACGTCCACGCGCGGGCGAGCGTCGGCCCCTTCGCCTACCTGCGCCCCGGCGCGCTGCTGCGCGAGGGCTCGAAGGTCGGCACGTTCGTCGAGGTCAAGAACTCCGACATCGGCGAGGGCGCGAAGATCCCCCACCTCTCCTACATCGGCGACGCCGACGTCGGCCGCCAGCACGAATCTCGGCGCGGGCACGATCACAGCCAACTACGACGGTGCCGCCAAGCACCGCACCACGATCGGCGAGCGCGTGCGCGGCGGCGTGGACACCTCCTTCGTGGCGCCCGTGCGGGTCGGCGACGATGCCTACACGGCCGCCGGTTCGATCGTGACCGAGGACGTGCCCGCCGGCGCGCTCGCCATCGCCCGCGCCCGGCAGCGCAACGTCGAGGGCTACGCGGCAGCGCAAGGCGTACCACTCCCGGTGAGATGAGCAGCGTGATCGACACGCGCACCGCAGCCGTCCCCGACGAGCCTGCCGATCGACTACAACAAGCGGCTGATGCTCTTCTCCGGGCGCGCCAATCCTCAGGCTTGCGCTCGACATCGCCGACAAGCTCAACGTCGACATCGGCCCGGTGACGCTGAAGACGTTCTCCGACGGCGAGGTCTACTGCCGCTACGAGGAGTCGATCCGCGGCGCCGACGTGTTCATCGTGCAATCGACCTGCGGCAACGTCGCCACCGGCGTGACCGCCAACGACTCGCTGATGGAGCTGCTGTTCATGATCGACGCCGCCGTCGGCGCCTCCGCGCACCGCGTGATCGCCGTCACGCCATGGTTCGGGTACTCCCGCCAGGACAAGAAGTCGGCCCCGCGCGAGCCGATCTCCGCGCGTCTGGTGGCACGCATGATCGAGGCGGCCGGCGCCGACCGCGTGCTCACGATGGACCTGCACGCCGGCCAGATCCAGGGCTTCTTCCAAAAGCCCGTCGATCACATGACCGCGCTGTTCATGCTCACGCAGTACTTCAGCGATCTCGGTCTCTCCGACCTCGTCGTCGTCGCTCCCGACGCGGGGCGCGTAAAGCTCAACAAGCGCTTCGCCTCGATCGTCGGCGCGGAGCTCGCGATCCTCGACAAGGAGCGCCCGGCCCAGCAGGTCGCCGAGATCGGGTATGTGATCGGCGACGTTCGCGGCAAGACCGCGGTGATCGTCGACGACATGATCGACACCGCCGGCACGCTCAGGGCGGCCGCGCGCACGGTTCTCGACGCGGGCGCCAAGAGCGTGTACGCGGCGGCCACCCATGCCATGTTCTCCGGCGCCGCCTTCGAGAACCTGGCCGACGCCGGCTTCAAGGAGATCGTCGTCACCGACACGATCCCCACGCGTCCGGGGCTGCCCGCCAACATCCGCGTGCTGCCGTGCGCCGAGCTGCTCACCGACTCGATCCGCCGGATCTTCACCGACGACTCGGTCAGCGAAGTGTTCGGCGGGGAGAACCAGCTGTTCTGAGCGAGCCGTTCTGAGCGCCGGCCCGCGTTCGGCGCCGCCGGCCCGCGTTCGGCGCCGCCAAGGCGCCTCGCCGGCTGGCGTGCGCGGCCGCCGAGGGGTCGGGTGAGACGGGCGGTTGCTAAAGTCCCCTGCCGTTCCATGGCAACCACCACCACAAAGCTCGCGGTCGACAGCCGCACCCCCGATGGCTCGCGCTCCGCGCGGCGCCTGCGCCGCACGGGACGCATCCCGGGCGTGCTCTACGGCGGCGACGCAGACCCGGTCAGCTTCAGCGTCGACGCGCGCGAGCTGCGCGTCGCGCTCGCCGGTGCGGGCGCGGTCGTGGACCTCAGCATCGACGGCGCCAAGGCGACCCCCGTGGTCCTGAAGGAGGCCCAGCGCGATCCCGTGCGAGGCCAGACAACCCATGTGGATCTGCTGCGTGTACGCCTGGACAAGCCGATCCACGCGGTCGTGGCGCTCGAGCTCACCGGCGCCGAGGACGCGCCCGGGGTCAAGGAAGGCGGCATCCTCGAGCAGCTCACGCGCGAGCTGAACGTCGAAGCGCTCCCGACCGCGATCCCGGAAGCGATCGTGCACGAGCTCGGCGCTCTCGAGATCGGCGAGACGCTGTCGCTGCAGGCAATCCTCGCGCCCGAGGGCGTGACCCTGCTCGACGATCCCGCCACCACCGTCGCCTCGATCTCGGCTCCCAGGCTGCAGAGCGAGGAGGGGAGCGAGATCGAATCCGAGACAGAGCTCGTCGGCGACGGCGGCGGTGGCGAGGCGGCCTCCGAGGACGGCGGCGCCGCCTCCTCCGAGGAGTAGCTCCTGCGTACTTTCGGCGGCGGCGCGCCAGCCGACTGGCTGGTCGTCGGGCTCGGCAACCCCGGTCGCGAGCACGCACAGACCCGCCACAACATCGGCTTCATGGTGGCCGACCTGCTCGCCGAGCGCTGGTCGCTCGGACGCCCCAGAGACCGCTTCCGAGGTCGCATCGCGGAGGGCCGTGTCGGCGACGCGCGCGTGGCGGTGCTGTGGCCGCAGACCTACATGAACGACGTCGGCCGCTCGGTCGGCCCGGCGCGCGGCTCGCTGAAGGTGGCGCTGGATCGCATCGTCGTCGTGCACGACGAGATCGACCTGCCGTTCGGCGAGGTGCGCACACGCCTCGGCGGCGGGCTGGCCGGCCACAACGGCCTGAAGTCGCTCAAGCGCGAGCTCGGCGGCGGCGACTTCGTGCGCGTGCGAGTCGGCGTGGGGCGGCCCGCGTCGAGCGACCCGGAGATCGTCTCCGCATATGTGCTCGGGCGCTTTCGCGAGTCCCCGGGCGAAGTCGACGAGCTGATCGACAGCGCCGCGCGGGCGGTCGAGCGCGTGCTGCTAGATGAAGGCGTGTAACCATGCGCAGCGAGACCCCCACAGCCGGCGCGGCCGCCGCCCAACAGACCCGCCCAGCGCGCGCGACGCAGCGCCGCCAAACGCGCGGGGAGCGCTGAGGCGATGGCGTTGCGCGCGCTGCTGGGCGCGATCGAGCAGGACCCCGCTGCGGCCCGTCTGGCCGGCGAGGGCGGCCACGCGTTCGTGTCCGCCTCGCTGCGCCCGTATGCGATCGCCGCGCTCGCCGACCGCGATGCCGCGCATCCGACGCTCGTGGTGGTCGGCGACGATCGCGCCGCGCGCGATGTGGCGAGCGACCTGCGCGCCTGGCTTGCGCCCAGGCGCGTGCGCTACTACCCCTCGCGCGGGGTCGCCTACGAGTCGCACCTGACCCCGCCGCCGCACCTCGTCGGCCTGCGCGTGGCGGCGCTCGACGCGTTGCTCTCGCCCGCCGGCGAGGGCGATGCGCCGGTCGTGGTGGTCTCGGCTGTGGCGCTCTCGGAGAAGGTGCCCGACCCCGAGCTTCGCCCGCACTCCTTCACGCTGCGCGTGGGGGAGCTGCTGGACCTGGAGGAGTGCGCGGCCGAGCTGGTGGGCGCGGGCTACGAGCGCGTCGATCAGGTTCAGGAGCGTGGCCAGTTCGCGATGCGCGGCGGTCTGCTCGACGTGTTCCCCGCGACCGAGGAGCACGCCGTGCGCGTGGACATGTTCGACCTCGAGATCGAATCGCTGCGCTGGTTCTCGACGTTCACGCAGCGCTCGCTCGGGGACATCGAGGAGGTCGAGGTCGCGCCCGCTGCCGAGCTTGCGCCCGAGCATCGCGAGCTGGCGGAGATCGCCGCCGCCACCGGCGCGTTCGCGGCTGGCGAGGGCGCCGGGGAGAGAGCGGGCGATGGCAGACCCGACATCGCCGAGCTGCTGCCCGTCGATCGCTTCGGCGCGCTGCTCGACTTGATCGACGGGGCTGGCTGCAGCAGCGCCGGCGGCGAGAGCTCGCGCGAGCAGGGCAGCGCCGACAGCGGCGATCCCGTAGCGGCGGTCGCGCGCACCCAGGTGATCGTCGCCGCCGAGGAGGAGCTTCAGCCCGCGCTCGCCGACCACTGGAGCGACGTGTGCGCTGCCTTCGCCGACGGCGACGCCCATCACCTGTATGTGAGCCCGCAGGAGGTGCAGTCCGCTCTGGCTGCCCGCGCGCGCATCTGGCTGTCCTCGATATCGAGTGGCCAGGAGATCGAGCTGCGGGCCGCCGCGGCCGACAGCGCCGCGCGCTCGCTGGCGGAAGCCGAGCCGGAGCTCGAGAAGCTCGTGCGCTCGGGCTATCGCACGGTCGTCGCCTTTCCGCGGCGGGGCGAGGGCGAGCGCGCCGCCTACAACCTCGGCCGCCTGAAAGCCGACTGGCTCGACGGCGAGGTCGACGTGACGCGCGCGCCGCTGGCGCCGTCGCTGCGGTTCGCCGCCGCCTCGTTGCGCGAGGGGTTCCTCGCGCCCTCGCTGAAGCTCGCGGTCTACCCCGAGCATCGTCTGCTGCGCCGCCGGCGAGCCGCGCGAGGCGGCTCCGAGCAGGGCGGCGCTGGCGGCTCCTCCTCGCGACGCGGCGTGCTGCGCTCCTTCACCGAGCTTCGCACCGGCGACATCGTCGTGCACGAGGACCATGGCGTCGCACGCTTCGCGGGCTTTGAGACGCGCACAGTGGCCGGCATCACGCGCGATTACCTGTATCTCGAATACCAGGGTGACGACAAGGTGTTCGTTCCCACCGACCAGCTCGCCAAGATCTCTCGCTACGTCGGCGCCGGCGGGGACGGCGGGCCGCCGCTGTCCAAGCTCGGGGGCTCGCGCTGGGAGGCGATGAAGGCCCGTGCGCGCCGCGCCGCGCAGGAGCTCGCGGGGGAGCTGCTCAGCCTGTATGCCGAGCGTCGCCGCCGCGCCGGCTACGCCTTCGGGCCCGACACCGACTGGCAGCGCGAGTTCGAGGAGCGCTTCCCCTACAGCGAGACCCCCGATCAGCTGGAGGCGATCGAACTGGTCAAGGCCGACATGGAAGCGCCGCGGCCGATGGACCGGCTGGTGTGCGGCGACGTCGGCTACGGCAAGACCGAGGTCGCCCTGCGCGCCGCCTTCAAGGCCGCGGGCGAGAGCAAGCAGGTGCTGATGCTGGTGCCCACCACGATTCTCGCCCAGCAGCACTACGGCACCTTCTCCGAGCGCCTCGCCGACTACCCGCTGACGGTCGAGCACGTCTCGCGCTTCCGCAGCGCCGCCGAGCAGAAGGCCGCGATCGCGGGCTTCACAAGCGGCGCCGTGGACATCCTGATCGGCACCCATCGCGTGCTCTCGCGCGACGTGCGCGCCAAGGACCTGGGCCTTCTGATCGTGGACGAGGAGCAGCGCTTCGGGGTCAAGCAGAAGGAGCTGCTGCGCCAGCTCAAGCTGAAGGTCGACGTGATCTCGATGTCGGCCACGCCGATCCCGCGCACGCTGCAGATGTCGCTCGCGGGGCTGCGCGAGATCTCGGTGATCGAGACCCCGCCCGAGGGTCGCCGGCCGGTCAAGACCTACGTGGGGGAGTACGAGGAGGAGCTCGTCAAGCGCGCGATCCTGCGCGAGCACGCGCGCGGGGGCCAGGCGTTCTTCATGCACAACCGCGTCGAGTCGATCGAGGACACCGCCGAGCGCCTTCGCGCGATCTGTCCGGGCGTGCGTTTCGCCGTCGCCCACGGGCAGATGGCCGAGGGGGAGCTCGAGGCGGCGATGATGGACTACCTGCAGGGCGGCGCCGACGTGCTCGTGTGCACCTCGATCGTCGAGTCGGGCATCGACATCCCCCAGGCCAACACACTGATCGTCGAGCACGCCGATGCCTTCGGCCTGGCCCAGCTCTACCAGATCCGCGGCCGTGTGGGGCGCAGCCGCGAGCGCGCCTACGCCTACCTGCTGTACGACTCCGCCGCCACCCTCAGCCCCGAGGCGGCACAGCGCCTCTCCGCCCTCTCCGACTACACCGAGCTCGGCGCCGGCTTCAAGGTCGCGATGCGCGACCTGGAGATTCGCGGCGCCGGCAACCTGCTCGGCGACGAGCAGTCCGGCCACGTCGCGGCGCTCGGGTTCGAGCTGTACATGCAGATGCTCGACGAAGCGGTGCGCCAGGCCGGCTCGGGCGAGGAGTCGGGGCCGGAGGGCGAGGAGCCGGAGCTGCCCGAGCCCGTGCGCCTCGACGTCAACGTCAACGCCTACATACCGGCCGACTACATCCCCTACGAGCAGGCCAAGATCGACGTCCACCGCCGCGTCGCCTCGGCACTCGACGTGGCCGACGTGGAACGGCTGCGCGAGGAGCTGGAGGATCGCTTCGGCCCGGTGCCCGAGCCGCTGGCGAACCTGCTCGCGCTGCAGCGCGCGCGCATCAAGTTCGGCCAGGCCGGCGCGCGGGCCGTCAGCTTCCGCGGCGAGCGGCTCGCGGTCACGCCGATCGAGCTGGACTCGGTGCGCGCCAAGCGCCTGCGCGAGCAGCTGCCCGAGGCGCTGTACGAGGCGGGACGCTCGCAGGTGTCGGTGCGCGTTCCCAGGGAGGGAGAGGATCGCTTTCCGAGCGTCATACGTGCCGCCGACGTGCTTTTGGCGGTCGTGCGCGAGGCGGCCTAGCGGACCTCGGCCGACCGTCGCGCGAGACCGCGGGCGAGCGGGCGAGCGGGGAGCGGATCGAGTTCCGAGCGATGCGCGCTCGCCCCTCGAAGACGAGCGCCCCCGAAGGGGGCGCACCCGATCTCGCGAGGGCGCTTAGACGATCTTTAAGGAAGTCGTTAAGCACGACTTGGGATGTATCCGCTAGAGTGCCCGCGTCGTGAACAAACTAAGGGGTCAGATCGCGGCGCTCGGCGCCGTCTTGATTACGGGGGTGGGGCTTACCGCGTGCGGCGGAGGCGGCGTGCCCGGCAACGCCGTCGCCAGCGTCAACGGCACGCCCGTGACCACCGCCACGTTCAACCACTGGCTGATGGTCGCGGCCAACGCGAGCTCCGCCTCGACGACCGGTGCCGCCGCATCCAAAGCGGTCGTGCCCGACCCGCCCAACTACACGGCCTGCATCGCGCACCTCGAAGCGACCGCGCCGAAGCCGGCCAAGGGTCAGTCCAAGCCGACCGCCGCGCAGTTGAAGACCGAGTGCGAACAGCAGTACCAGTCGCTGAAGCAGACAACCCTCGGCTTCCTGATAACCGCCAACTGGCTGCTCGGCGAGGCCAACGAACAGGGCGTAAAACTTTCCGACGCCGAAGTGCAGAAGGCGTTCAACAAGATCAAGAACGAGCAGTTCCCCACCGAAGCCGCCTTCCAGAAGTTCCTGGCCAGCACCGGCTACACCGTCTCCGACCTGCTGCTGCGCGTGAAGCTCGAGGAACTCTCCACCAAGATCCAGCAGAAGATCACCAAGAACGCTCAGAAGAAGCCGAGCAAGAAGGAAATCGAATCCTACTATCAGCAGCACAAATCGCAGTACGGCCAGCCCGAAAAGCGCAACCTGCTGATCATTCTCACCAAGACTCAGGCTCAGGCCGAAAAAGCCAAGAAGGAAATCGAATCCGGCAAGAGCTTCGCGAGCGTCGCCAAGGCGGTTTCGATCGACCCGGTCAGCAAGGCCGCCGGCGGATCGCTGCCCGGCGTGGTCAAGGGCCAGGAGGAGAAGGCGCTGAGCGAAGCGGTCTTCAGCGCCAAGGTGAAAGTGCTCGGCGGTCCCGTCAAGACACCGTTCGGCTACTACGTCTACGAGGTCACGAAGATCATCCCGGGCAGCCAGCAGCCGCTCTCCTCGGTGCAGTCCACGATCTCCCAGCAGATGGCCGCCGAAAAGCAGCAGAAGGCCTTCAGCGAATTCGTCAAGAACTTCCGCAAGACCTGGACCGCCCGCACCGAATGCCGCGCCGAATACTCGGTGCAGGACTGCAAGGGCTACAAAGCCCCCAAGGGCTCCACCAGCACCACCGCGCCGTAGGAGCTCCCAGCTTGGGTATCCCGCGACGGTCCGAGCGTCGTGGCAGGAGCTAGCGGAGAGGTGGGCGAGGAGGAGTCCGCCCAGGCGCTGCTGGCGCTGGAGCAGCTCACGCGACGCCTGCGTCGCGAGTGCCCGTGGGATCGCGAGCAGGACGAGCGCTCGATCGTGCCGCACACGGTCGAGGAGGCATACGAGCTCGCCGACGCCGCACACAGCGGCGACGACGCGAAGCTGCTCGACGAGCTCGGCGACGTGCTCTTTCAGGTCATGTTCCTCTCGCTGCTGCTGGCAGAGCGCGGCGCGGGCGACCTCGCGCAGGTGGCCGAGCACTGCCGCCGGAAGCTGATCCGTCGCCATCCGCACGTGTTCGGCGAGGCCGAGGCGGCCGACGCGGGCGAGGTGCTGCGCAATTGGGACGCGATCAAGGCCACCGAGCCCGGCCGCGAGCGCGGCGTCTTCGGCGAGGTGCCCGAGAACCTGCCCGCGCTGCTGTACGCCCGCAAGGTCCAGCGCCGGGCCGCCTCCGCCGGTTTGCACCCACGAGCAGGCGCCGCCGGCGAGGATCGGGAATCCTTTCGCAGCATCGGCGAGCGGCTGTTTGCGCTCGTCGACGAGGCGCGCCTCGCGCACGTCGATCCCGAGCTGGCCCTGCGCGCAGCGGCCCAGCGATTTCGCCAAGCAATCGAAGGAGAGCGATGAGCCAGATCGAGAGAGTCCACGCCCGCCAGATCCTCGACAGCCGCGGCAACCCCACCGTCGAGGTGGATGTCGCGCTGCGCTCGGGAGCCCACGGTCACGCCGCCATCCCCTCCGGCGCGTCCACCGGCGAGTTCGAGGCCACCGAGCTGCGCGACGGCGGCGAGCGCTGGGCCGGCAAGGGCGTGTCGCGCGCCGTGGCCGCCGTCAACGGTGAGATCGCGACCGCCGTCGCCGGCATGGACGCCTCCGACCAGGAGGCTCTCGACGGGGCGCTGATCGCGCTCGACGGCACCCCCAACAAGTCGCGCCTCGGCGCCAACGCGATCCTCGGCGTGTCGCTGGCCGCCGCTCACGCGCAGGCCGCCGAGGAGGGCCTGGCGTTGTGGCGCTACCTCGGCGGGGAGGCGGCGCGCGTGCTGCCCGTGCCGATGATGAACGTGCTCAACGGCGGCGCCCACGCCGACAACAAGGTCGACTTCCAGGAGTTCATGATCGTGCCGTGCGGCGCGCCCACGTTCTCGGAGTGCCTGCGCGTCGGCACCGAGGTCTACCACGCGCTGAAGGGCACGCTGCACAAGCGCGGCCTGTCGACGGCGGTCGGCGACGAGGGCGGCTTCGCCCCCGATCTCGACTCCAACGAGGATGCGCTGAAGATGCTGCTCGACGGCATCGAGGCGGCCGGGTACGAGCCCGGCAGAGACGTCGCGATCGCGCTCGATCCCGCCACCAGCGAGCTGTTCTCAGACGGCGCCTACGTGCTCGAGCACGAGGGCCGCACGCTCACCGCGGCCGAACTGGCCGACTACTGGGCCACGCTCGCCAGCAGCTATCCGATCGTCTCGATCGAGGACGGCATGGACGAGCAGGACTGGGACGGCTGGAAGATCCTCACCGAGCGCCTCGGCGCGCACCTGCAGCTCGTCGGCGACGATCTCTTCGTCACCAACACCGAGCGTCTCGGGCGCGGCATCGAGCTCGGTGTGGCCAACTCGATCCTGATCAAGGTCAACCAGATCGGCACCCTCACCGAGACGCTCGCGGCGATCGCGATGGCGCGCGAGGCCGGCTACACCGCCGTGATCAGCCACCGCTCCGGCGAGACCGAGGACGTCACGATCGCCGACCTCGCCGTCGCAACCGGCTGCGGTCAGATCAAGACCGGCGCTCCCTCGCGCACCGATCGCGTCGCCAAGTACAACCAGCTGCTGCGCATCGAGGAGCAGCTCGGCGGCGATGCGGAGTTCCCCGGACGCTCGGTGTTCCGCAACTGAGCGGTACCGAGGCCCGCGTCGCACACCCCCGTTTGGGAGGACCGGCGGCGCGGTATGTAGATAGAGCCGGGCGCGACCTCATTCGCGCGCCAGTCTGCGACAACATACGACACGAGTCGAGCAGAAGAGCGTGATCGCGCCCGGCGTTGCGACAGGAAGCGAAGAGGAGGTTCTCGCGCCAGGTCGAATGCGACGGTATGCGCATACGCTGGGATCGGGTCGGGCGCATCGCGATGCTGTGCGTGGTCGTGGCGCTCGCCTACCTCTACTCCAGCGCCGGCCTGCGGCTGCTGTCCTCCTGGCGCGAGGCGCGGCGCGACAGCGCCCAGGTCCACCAGCTGGAAGTCCAGAATCGGGCTCTCCGCGAGCAGCACGCCGCGCTCGCCAGCCCCGGCACCGTCCAGGAAGAGGCGCGCCGTCTCGGCATGATGCGCCAGGGCGAGCAGGTCTACAGCGTCAGCGGCCTGCCCGCCAACTGACGCGAGCGCCACTCCGCCGTCCCTGGCGCCGTCGGGGCGTCGCGCGACCTGCCGCCGGCCGGCGGCGAGGAGGCGCTGCTAGCCTCGCCCTCGTGTCCGCCTTCGACAATGCCCTCTACCAGTGGCAGCAGGGCGAGCGACGCCTCGCCCAAGCGCCGCCCGCTCGCGCCGCGCTGCTCCAGCGGATCGTCGACGCGCTCGTGGCCGAGCTGCGCAAGCGGCTGGGCGGGCGCTTCGCCGCGGAGGAACTGGCCGAGCTGTACGCGGGCGGCACCGCCTGGTGCTTGCAGCTGGCGATCGACATCGCCCCCGACGACCCGTGGGCGTGGGACGCGTCTGTCGCGATCGACGCCGCCTTCGCGCGCTACCTGCGCGAGGCGACCGACTACGGGGGCGGAAGGCTCCTGGTCGCCGAGAGCTGACGTTCCCCCGACACGAGGGGGGAGAGAGAGAGTCGGCGGTCGCTAGTCGTCTGTGCCGGTGCGGCGGATCACGATCCGGTCCTCTTCCACCGTGACCTGCACCGGGCGGTGGCCGGCCCAGTGCTCTGCGTACACCGGGTTGTCCTGGATCGCGGGGTCAAGCCACAGGCCATAGCCCTCTTCGCCATGGTCGAAGGTGCCCTCCAGCGGCTCTGCCTCGCGCGGGGAGCGCCGGCCCCGGCGTCCGCGCCTGCGGCGAGCGCTCGGGGCGTCCTGCTCCTCGACCTCCTCCCCGTCGGCGCGAGTGTGCTCGGCGGCCCTCTCTTCGGCCTTCGCGCGCTCGGCCTCCATCGCGGCCTCCAGTTCGGCCGCGATCGCCTCGTCGTCCTCGGCCCGCAGGTCGATCTCCTCTGGATAGGCATCGGCCGTGGCGCCGCCACCGCTGCTGCTGCTGCCGCCGCCGCCGTCGGAGGGGCCCTCCTCGCCGAAGAGGTCGTTTTGGCGCTTGAACTGCTCGATCTCCTGCACGGTCACTTCGAGCTGGTGTGCGATCCAGGCGTCGGTGCGACCCTGACGTACCCAGCTTCGAATCTGGTTCAGGTGGGGGCGCAGGGATCTACGAGCCATCGGGGGACCTCATAACGGCTCGGGAGACTAGCGCATGATCGATCGACCCGCTGCCGCGGGCTCCGCGCGCTTCACGGGCGCCGAGCTGCGCGTCTTGGCATGGTCAGAGCCGTGCTTGGCCTCGCGCCCGGTCCGTTTGGGATTGTGCTGGAGTCGCCTCGCCGAGCGCCGCCGGGGCGTCTTCGCATAATCGGGGGATACCCGCGCGATCGCGCTCCGAGATGACGTATTCGCGTTCGGTGGGACAGAACACTATGCTTGCCATAGTGCGGGGCCGGGGGCGATCTCGCTCTAAGTCCATGGCCAACGAGAAGGGTGCAACCGATGCTGGTTCTGACGCGCAAGCCCAACCAGAGCATCATGATCGGCGACGACATCGAGGTTTCGGTGCTCTCCGTGGTGGGAGAGAAGGTGCGGATCGGCATCCACGCTCCCCACGACATCCCGGTATTTCGAACCGAGATCTACGTCGAGATTCAGCGCGAGGGCGAGCCCGGCGGCGCCTCCGACGACGCCGACGCGGTGCGCGCGGAGGTCGATGACGCGCTCGACAAGCTGGGCGAGACGCCCGGATAGGCGCGTCGGTTGGCAGCGCGGCCGGCCGGGCAGAGGTTGGCCCGCGCCCGGCGCCAAGCGGTGCTTGGCCGGGGGGCGCACTTGGCCGGGCACGGCGCTTGGCCGAACAGCGTGCTCGGCCGAACAGCGCGCTCAGCCGAGCAGCAGGTACAGCGTGCGGAACATGACCACGGTCACGGCTGCCGCCGTCAACATCAGCGCCAGCACCAGCAGCACGAAGCGAACCGACCCGCGTTTGTGGCGCCGCTCCATCGCGCGCTTGAGCGCGCGCTGCTCGGTGGTGCGCCGCAGCGACGCGCGCCGGCGGCGCTCGATCGAGGTCTCGCGGGCAAATTCCCGCTCGAGCTCGGTGAGGCTCTGGCGCATCCGCATCGGCTAGCCCACCGGCGCCTTGCCCTCGGCGCGCTCGTACACCGTCACGAAGCGCAGGTAGTTGGCGGCGATCTGGCGTGCGCCCTCGGAGCGTTCGATCTTGCCCGCGACGTATTCCTTCAGCGGGTTCCACCAGATCGAGCGGCCGATCGCGAACCCGACGAAACCGTCGACGGGAGCCGCCTGCCCGAGCCAGTGGTCCACCTTCGCGTCGTCGGCGCCGCGGCCGAGCACCACACACACGACGCCGTCGCGTCCGCCGGCGCGGGCCTGGGCGACGAGCATTTCGCAGTCGGCGCGCTCCTCCACGCCCTCGATCTTCCAGATGTCGACCTCGATGCCCGCGTCCTGGATCTCTGAGATCGCGCGGCGCATCAGCTCGGGGCGCAGCTCCGCGTCGTAGCGCTCGGCGCTGCCCCCCACGCTCTGCAGCTGCGCCTCCTCGGCTGGCACGAGCAGCTCGAAGAGAAACTTGCGGTCCCTGGCGTGCAACCAATCGGAGAGACGCTTCAGCTTGCCCAGCTGCTCGGCGTTCTGCTCGATGTCGCCGTCGGGGTTGTAGCGCACCAGCACCTTCGTGAAGTCGGGGTCGAAGCGTTCGATGTGCGCGCCGAACTCCTCGCCATACTGGAAGTCGAACATGTTCTGCCCCGAGCGCTCGGCGGGCATCGCGAGCTTCAGGCCGCGCGCGCGCGCTTCCTCGGGCACCGTCCCGCCGAACTGCTCGTCGACGAGCACGCCCGCCACCGAAGCATCGGCGCCGCCTGCCACCGCGCGCTCCATGCCCTCGAAGATCAGGTGCTTGGCGTCCGCGATCATCGCGGTCTGCTCGGGGTCCGGTTCGCCCTCGATTCCGAAGAACTTCTTCTGGAAGGACCCGCGGTGGTCGAACGCGAGGATGTAGAGCTTCTTCTCGTAGCCGAGTTGCATCGGTCGGTTTCCTTTGGCAGTCGCTTGTACCGCCCCGCCAGCGTGCGCGCACGCTGGTCCCCGGGGCCCGCCGGGCTCGACTCGCGAGGCTCGCAAGTCGCCGGCGAGGTTGCCCTGCACTCTATCGCCGGTGGGCTTTGCGTGGCTCTTAGAATGAACCGATGAGCTCAGGCGCCGACTTGTTCGTGGTTTGCAAGAAGTGCGGATCGGAGGTCAGCCCGTACATCACCGAGTGCCCCTACTGCGGCCACAGACTGCGTCGTCGGGCGCCGAAGCTGCCGCGCGAAGGCGGGCGAACGCCGAGCGGCGGTCTGTTCGGGCGCGCTTCGCTCGGCCGGCTGCGCCGCGGTGAGATCGCCGGCGTGCGCGCCGACACCCCGCCCTATGTCACGATCGCGCTGGTGGCGGCGAGCTGCGGGCTGTGGATCGCGACCCAGGGCGCCTACGTGAAAATCGGCAAGCTGGTCGTGCTCGGCCCGCTCGCCGGCGAATGGTGGCGGCTGCTCAGCACCCAGTTCGTCTACGGCAGCGGCTTCTCGGCCGGGCTGTACATGTTCGCGGCGCTGCTCGCGACTGCGATCTTCGGAGCGCTGCTGGAGCGCAGCCACGGCGCGCCGCTGGTGCTCGCGCTGTTCCTCGGCGCGGGGGTTGCCGGCGCACTGGCGGCCGAGGCCGTCTACCCGGTCGCCTTCGTGACGGGCGCGAACGCGGGCGCACTGGCGCTGCTGGGGGCATGGGCGGCGCCCAATCTCGCGGCGGCGCGCGCGGGCGACTACCACGAGGGCGACCTGCTCGGCACCGCCGCGATCGCCGCGGTGCTGCTCGCGCTGCCCTACGCGCGACCGGAGGCCAGCTGGCTGGCGGGGGTGGTCGGCGCGGCGCTGGGGCTGACCGTGGGGCTTGGCGTCAGCCGCGTGCGCGCCGCCTGATCTGCGCGCTGTGGACGGAGATGGGTGGTGGCCGGTGGTGGACGCCGGAGGTCCCGCGAGCGCGGGCGCGCCGGGGCGATGGCTCGAGCGCCGGGGGGAGGCGGCTGGCGCCGCCAGCCGGCCCGCAGGGGCCTATGATGGACTCGCTTTGCCGGATCGCTCCTACACCGCAGCCGAGGTAGACGCGGCGCTCGATGCGCTGGTCGAGCCCGGGCGGCTGGACCATGCCCAGGATGTCGTAACGCACGCCGCGCCGGCGCTGCAGCGAATGCTTTCAAGCGCGCTCGTGGAGGGAGGCTGGTTCGGAGCGGCGCACGAGGCCGAGATCGCCCGTGTCGCCGGCGAGGGCGACCTCGCCGAGCGGGCGAGCGCGGTGAGCGCGCTGGTCGCCGATCAAACGCGCCTGGGCATGTTCGTCGGCGTCGCGGTCGGCTTCGAGCTGGCGCGCGAGCTGGAGCAAAAACAACCACCTACAGAGGAGCACTAGCGATGCAGATTCGCTTTCTCGGCCATGCCGCCTTCGAGCTCTCAGACGGCGAGCACTCGGTTTTGATCGATCCGTTTCTGACCGGCAACCCGAAGGCGGCGGTGGCCGCGCAGGAGCTGAGCCCGAGCGCGATCCTGCTCACCCACGGCCATGCCGATCACATCGGCGACACCGCCTCGATCGCCAAGCGCTCGGGCGCGCACGTGGTCGCGATCGTCGAGATCGCAAACGAGCTGGGCGAGGACGGCGTGGAGAAGGTGAGCGACCCCAACCTCGGCGGCACCGTCGAGCTGGAGTGGGGGTCGGTCAAGCTGGTGCCCGCCTGGCACACCTCCACGACCCCGAAGGGCACCGTCAACACGCCCGCCGGGCTGATCGTGCGCTTCGCCGGCAAGACGATCTATCACCTCGGCGACACCGCGCTGTTCTCAGACCTGCAGCTGATCGCCAGGCGGGAGGGGCCGATCGACGTCGCGCTGATGTGCATCGGCGGCCACTACACGATGGATCGCCACGACGCCGTCGAGGCGGCGCGGCTGATCGGCGCCCGGCAGACGATCCCCTGCCACTACGACACGTTCCCGCCGATCGAGACCGACGCGCAGGCGTTCCGGGCCGACGTGCAGGCGCAGGGCGCCTCGGAGGCGATCGTGCTGGCGCCGGGCGACACGCACACGCCATGAGCGGCGCGGGTGTAGCCGGCGCGAGCGCGGCGCCGGTGTTCGGCGGGCGCCGGGCGCGCGCGCGCCCGGGACGCGAGCGGCGCGCTCGGATCGGCGTGCGGCCATGACGATGACCAGCGCCGTCGTGCTGATCGAAGCCGAGCGCGACGCGCTGTCCACGCTCGGCGGCGAGCTCGCCGACATCGAGGGGGTCGCCGAGGCCTACTCGGTCACCGGCCAGTGGGACTTCGTCGCGATCGTGCGCGTGCCCGACCACGAGCAGCTGGCGGAGGTCGTGACCGGGGGCATCGGCAAGCTCTCGGGCGTGGGCCGCACACAGACGATGGTTGCCTTCGCCGCGTTCTCCAGGCACGACCTGGAGTCGCTGTTCTCGATCGGCGAGTAGGCGCGCTCGCGCGGCGATGGCCTCGATACCGCTGAAGCTGCAGTACGGCCCCACGCTCGGCAGGCTGCTGCAGCCGCGCTGGCGCGCCGCCGCGCCCGCCGCGCGCGTGCTGAGCGTCGCGGCGCTGGTTGGCCTGCTCGCGATCGCGATCGGCGTCGTGCTGGCGCTGCTCGACGCGAGCTACTCCCAGGGCGGGCCGGTGCCGTTCGGGTTCTCCTACCGGGGGCTGTATCGCACCGCCACCGAACCGGGCGACTATGTCACGCTCGTGCACACCTCCCACGGGCTGCTCGACGACTCCTTCTCGGTGGCGCCGCTGTCGCTGCCGCCATACGGCGGCCAGGCGAGCGGCGAGCTGCCGGTGTTCGCCACCGGCTACACGGCGGCGCTCGCGCGCCGCCTCTCCGACTTCAGGCTCGAAGGGGAGGGTAAGACGCGCATCAGCTCGACCCTGTCGGGCTATGACGTGCTCTACAGCGCGCGCGTGGACGGCCGCAAGATGTACGGGCGCAACGTGATGCTGCTGCCCGGCGGCCATGGCGTGCGCAGGGGTGTGGTGCTCGAAATGCTGAGCAGCGAACCGGCGACGATCTCCCTGCCGGTGGCAAGCAGCGGCGTGCTGGAAACGCCGCTGAAGACGTTCGGCTTCGGCTAGCCCGCTCGCGCGGGGCCGCTGCCGCGGCCGCCGCGGAGAACGCTACCCCGCGGGGGTGCCGCCGGTTGCGCCGGTTTCGCTCGCGGGCGGCGGAGTGGTCGGCTGTGGGGATTGACCGACGGGAACCACGCCCGAGCCGGGGCCGGCCGTGGAGGGCGCTTCGCCGCCGGCGGCGGCGGGCGCTTCTTCGATCGGCGTAGGCGCTGGCGCCGCTTCGGTTGTCGTGCCCGTGGTTGCACTCGATGGGGATGGCGCGGGCGTGGTCGTCGTGGCAGCGGTCGAGGTGGTCGTGCTCGCCGGTGCTTGCGCCGGTGTGCCCGAGGCGCTCGGCGCCTGCGTGCTCGGCAGCTGCGTCGAGCTGGTCGTAACCTCGGTGACAGGTGGCGGCGGTGAGGCCGGCTTGGGCGTGCTTGGAGCTGTCGCTGTGCCCGTGCCCGCCGCGGGCGGTGTCGAGGCGCTCGCGAGGGTCGTGGCGGGCGGCGTCTTCGGCGCGGGCGGCTCGGCCTTCCTCGCGTGGCGCCGCGCGAGCTTCTCGGCCACGCGCGCCGTCGCCGGCGCGACCGCCGGCGCGATGCTGGCAGGCTGTGCGCTGGAGTGCACAACGGTCGGCGCGACCGCCGGCGCGACGCTCGCAAGCGAGGCCACCGCGGCACGATGGTGGTGGTGTGGGCGCGTGGCGGAGTGGTCGACCTCGACCGTGCCGGCGGTGACGATCGCGGCGACCGCGAGTCCCGCGACGGCCTTGGTCGCGAGCGCGCCGGCGCCGGCGGTCAGAAGCCCCCCGCCGGCGCTCGCGCTTGTGGCCGCCCCCGCCCCCGCGGCGGCGCTCGCCCCGCTGGCGCCCGCCACGTGGGCGCCCCCCGCGCCGGCGGTGCCCCCAAGCTTTGTCAGCACGAGCTTCTTGATCAGCAGCAGCGGCCCCACCGGGAAGATCGCGGCGAGCGCGATGTTGTTGTCCTTCAGCTGCTTGCGAAACGCGCGGCAGCGCTCGCAGTCGCGCACGTGACGGCGCACGGCCGGGCCCATCTTCACGAGCCCCTCGGCGACTTCGCCGAGCTCCAGGCGCGCCTGCTCGCACGTGAGCCTGCGCGCCTCGGCCGCCTCGGCGAGCGAGATGCGGGCGCGCACGAGCAGCGACTTGACGGCCGGCACGGTGGTTTCCATCGACTCGGAGATCTGCTCGTAGGAGAGCGCGTCGATCTCGCGCAACAGCAGCGCCGTGCGCTGCGTCTCGGGCAGCTCCTGCACGTCGCCGATCAGCTGGCGGAAGCTCTCGCGGCGCATCACCTTCTCGGCGGTGCTCAGCCCGCCCTCGGCGAAGTGCACGTCCATCGAGTCGACCCCGATCGCGCTCGCCTTGCGCAGGTGGTTGAGCGAGCGGTTGCGCGCGATCCGATACAGCCACGGGCGCACGTTGATCTCGCGCTCGTCGGCGAGAATCGCGTTGAAGGCGGCCGCGAACACCTCCTGCAGCACGTCCTCGGCGTCCTCCTTGGAGCCGAGCATGTGCCGGCAGAAGGCCAGCAGTCGCGACTGATAGCGCGAGAAGAGCGCCTCGAAGGCCGCGTGCTGCCCGCGCCGGATGAGCGCGATCAGGCGCTCGTCGGACTGCAGGCGCAGCAGCGCCGAGGGGGTCCTCAGACCGGGCGCTGCTGGGGCTTTTAGTGCGGAGACCTCCACGGCGGTCCTTTCGCTGCTTGCACGTCTATAGACACGCTAGCAACGGTGTAGTTGCGGTTTTCCTGAAGTATCGCTGCCCGGCGGAAAGGCCAGGTAAACGCGCCGCATAAACACCGCCGTGTGCCCGCCCGCGGGTCAGCGTGTCTGCTCGCGTCTACTCTAGACACAACAGATACGCCCTGGACTAGAGTGCCACTGTGGGCCCGGGTGGCGGAATTGGAAGACGCCGTCGACTTAAAATCGATAGTCCGCGAGGGCGTGTGGGTTCGAGTCCCACCCCGGGCACTCCACCAGGCAAGCACACGGGCGATCGCGCAGACCGCCCTGATGCCCCGGGTACGACCCCAAATCCAAAAAAAACCGGCCCCCCGCGCACACACCGCCGGATGGCCACCGCCAGAGCGCGCGAGAGCCGTGCTGGGGTAGAGTCGCGGGCGCGATGGCGGCGCAGAGAGCGGAGGAGGGCGAGCGGGTCGAGCTGCACGGGGGGCGGCTGATCGCGCGACGGCTGCGGGCGCACGGCGTCGGCAAGCTGTTCACGCTCTCGGGCGGGCACCTGTTCTCGATCTACGACGGCTGCCGCGAGGAGGGTATCGAGATCGTCGACGTGCGCCACGAGCAGACGGCGGCGTTTGCCGCGGAGGGCTGGGCGAAGGCGACGCGCGAGCCGGGCGTGTGCGCGCTGACGGCCGGTCCGGGCGTGACCAACGGGATGAGCGCGATCGCGAGCGCGCAGGCCAATCACTCGCCGATCGTGGTGCTCGGCGGTCGCGCGCCGGCGCTGCGCTGGGGGCAGGGGTCGCTGCAGGAGATCGATCATGTGCCGTTCGTGCGGCCGCTGTGCAAGCTCGCCACGACCGCGCAGAGCACGGCTGAGATCCCGGGCCTGGTGGACGAGGCATTCGCGGCCGCGATCGCGCCCCATGGGGGGGCGGCGTTCGTGGACTTTCCGCTCGACCATGTGTTCATGAGCGCGGTCGAGCCGGCGCAGGACGCCGGGGGCGGCATTGCCCGGAGCGCCGCCGCGGGGGCGAGCGGCGAGGCGATCGAGCGCGCCGCGGCGCTGCTGAGCGAGGCCGAGCGGCCCGTGATCATGGCCGGCACCGACCTCTACTGGGGCCACGGCGAGAGCGCGCTGCTGGAGCTGGCGCAGGCGCTGCGCGTGCCCGTGTATCTGAACGGGCTGGCGCGCGGGTGCGTGCCCGCCGACCATGAGCTGTTCTTCTCGCGCACCCGCTCGCAGGCGCTGAAGGGCGCCGACGTGGCGCTCGTGATCGGCGTGCCGATGGACTTCCGCCTCGGGTTTGGCGGGGCGTTCGGCGAGGACACGGGCATCGTCGCGGTCGACGCCTGCGAGCCCGCGCGTGCGCACCCGCGCGAGCCCGCCGCCGAGCTGTATGGCGAGCTGAGCGCCACGCTCGCCGAGCTGTGCGCCGCCGCCGGCGGCGGGCCGCTGGCCAGCGCCGCCTGGATCGCCGAGCTGCGCGGCGCCGAGAGCGAGCGGCGCGCCGCCGAGCGGGCCGAGCTGGGCGACGAGCGCGCCCCGCTTCACCCGATGCGCGTGTATGGCGAGCTGGCGCGGGTGCTCGACCGCGACGCGATTGTGGTTGGCGATGGGGGCGACTTCGTGTCGTATGCGGGGCGGGTGATCGACACCTATGCGCCCGGCTGCTGGCTCGATCCGGGGCCGTTCGGGTGCCTGGGCACGGGGCCCGGGTATGCGCTGGCGGCCAAGCTCGCCCATCCCGAGCGTCAGGTCGTGCTGCTGCTCGGCGACGGCGCGTTTGGGTTCGCGGGTATGGAGTTCGACACGCTCGCGCGCCACGGCGTGAATGTGGTGGCGGTGATGGGCAACAACGGCATCTGGGCGCTGGAGAAGCATCCGATGGAGTTTCTGTATGGGTACAGCGTCGCGGCCGACCTGCGGCCCGGCACGCGCTACGACCAGGTGGTGGAGGCGCTCGGGTGTCACGGCGAGCTGGTGCGCCGGCCCGCCGAGGTGGCGCCCGCGATCGAGCGCGCGCTCGGCAGCGGCAAGCCGGCGCTCGTCAACGTGCTGACCGACCCAGCCGTGGCATACCCGCGCAAGTCCAACCTCGCCTGAGCGCCCGAGTCCAACCTCGCCCGAGCGCCCGACATGAGGAAGCCGCCCCGGGCGGAGCGGCTTCCTCAGGGGCTTGGCCTGGAGACGAAGGCAGGGGTGCACGCCTCGAAGCCTGATTTGATGGCCCGCCGGGGACGCCGACTGCTCGGCGGCGAGGCGGGCCTATGGACCGACCGCGAGCGCACAACCAGGCGCGCGCACACCGTCGATACGTCTCCTTCGGCGGGCAATCGCGATTGGGTCAATGGGAAGGGGCACGTTCAAACGATTGTCCACGGCCTGTGTGTCGGGCAGGCAGGAGCGCTCGGCGCGAGTCGTCTCCGAGCGCGTCAGGGTGCGCGGCGTCGCCAGCCTCGCTCACCCCGCCGGGGGCGCTCGCGGGCGTGGCGTTGGGCGCTCGCTCACCCCGCCGGGGGCGCTCGCGGGCGTGGCGTTGTGCGCTCGCTCTCCCCGCCGGGGGCGTGGCGTTGTGCGTTTGCTCGCCCCGCCCCCAGGGGGGCGCGCGGACATGGCTTGTGTGCGCTGGCCCCGCCGGGGCGCGCGCGGGCGTGGCGCTTGTGCGTGTGGCTGTGCGTGTGGCTGTGCGTGCGCCTGTGCGGCTCGCGCTACCCGAGCCCGGCCAGGCGCAGGGTGCCGCCGCGCAGAATGTCGTGCTCGGACACCTCGACGCGGTCGAGCTCGAACACGCCCATCGCCTCGTCCAGCAAGATCGTGCCCGCCACGATCGTCGGCGCGCGATCGGGATGCAGTCCGGCCACCTGCCGGCGCTGCGCTTCGGTCATGTCGGCGAGCCGCGCTATCAGCAGCTGTACGGTGGCGCGCAGCAGCGTGTACCCGTGCACCCGCGCGGGATCGTAGGGGTCGAGCGCCTGATCGATCGCCGCCGCCGAGGTGGCGGTGCCGGCGACCGCGATCGCGCGCGTCACCCCCTCCCGCCGTGCGGCCGGAAGGTGCTCGCGGAAGATCGCACGCGTGTCGGCCGCCAGCGCCTGCAGCTCGCCGGGCGCGGGCGGATCGCTGTGGATGTGGCGCTCGCTCATGCGCAGCACACCCGCCTGCACCGACACGTGGAACGACGCTACACGATCGGTGCCGACGATGAACTCGGTCGACCCCCCGCCGATGTCGATCACGACCGTCGGCTCGCCCGAGCCCCCGTCGCGACTGCTCATCGCGCCGAGAAACGTCAGCTGCGCCTCCTCGTCGCCGCTGAGCACACGCGCATCCAAGCCGAACTCGGCGCGCACGCCCGCGGTGAACTCGGCGCCGTTGCTCGCATCGCGCACCGCCGAGGTGAGCACCGCCAGGTTGGGCCCGCACTCGAGGCGGTCCATGGTGGTGCGATAGCTGGCAAGCGTGGCATGCACCCGCGCGATCGCCTCCCCGGACAGCCGCCCGCCCGCGTCGACCCGATCGCCGAGGCGCGTCACCTGGGACTCCCGGTGCAGCTCGCGGACGGCGCCGGTCGTCTGGTCGACATCGGCGACGAGCAGGCGCGTAGAGTTGGTGCCTATGTCCACGACGGCCGTGCGCATGTTCGCGGGATCGTAGAGCGCAGCGCGGCTGGGCACGGGCCGGGGCGCCGGGGGCACGGGCCGGGGCGCCGGGGGCACGGGCCGGGAGGAGGGGCACGAGCGGCGTGGCGGAGGAGGGCGAGCGGCGTGGCGGAGGAGGGCGCGCGGCGTGGCGGAGGAGGGCGCGCGGCGTGGACTACAGGCCGGGGGCGATCTTTGCTAGAACTGATGGTGCATCGCGGGGTGGAGCAGTCTGGTAGCTCGTCGGGCTCATAACCCGAAGGTCGCGGGTTCGAATCCCGCCCCCGCTATGGCCTTATCGGTAACTGTGGCCGCAAGATCATCGAGGTCGGCGGCCTCGCTGAAGGCGCTCGACACGAGCGCCTTCATGCGTACCTCGGGGGTGTTTCGGTCGAGTTCGACCCTCAGGTGGAATATCTCGAAGATGCGGCGTTGAAGCTCGGGGTCGGTCTTGGCGAGCGGCTTGGAGAGATCGGGGAGCCCGTCGAGGATCGCGCAGGCGTGTTGGAGGTCGATGCCGGCGTACTGGCGCTGCTGGAGGTCGAGCTGGGATAGCGCGGCCTCGGCTTGATGGCGTTCGGCCTTCAAGGCGCGGATGCGCTCGCCGACGAGCACGGGCTCGATGCCTGCCTCGATCGCGGCGAGCTGCCTGCCGATGCGCTGGTCGATGTCCGCGATCTGGTCGGTCAGTCGCGCGCGTTGCTGGATCGTCTTGTCCTGTTCGATCGCGGTGGCGATGCTGGCGTGTTGTGCGCGTAGGTGGTGGAGGCGGTTGGGTCCGAAGATGTTGGTGGCGAAGAACTGATCGACAAGGCTGGTGAGGCGGTCCTCGCGGATGTACTGCCACTTGCCGTGGCCGAGCGCTTCGGCGGCCTTGTCGCCGTAGTCGCTGCGGTATCCGCAGGCGTAGTAGGTGTAGCCCTTCACGGTCTTGCCTTGCATCCGTAGCGGGTTGTGCCCGGTCGCGCATAGCAGGGAGCCGCGCAGCAGGTAGAAGCGGTGTTGTGGGCGCTGGCGGGGGTTGCTCTGCGCGATGCGGCGTGTGCTCATGTTTGCCTGGGTCTGGGCGAACCACTCATCGGGGATCAGTGCCTCGTGGCGGCGCTCGGCCTCGATCCACTCGTCTGTGGGGCGACGGATCAGCGGGCCTTCGCCGGTCTTGATCTGGCGGAAGTCGAGGCGGTTCCAGTACAGCCGGCCCGTGTAGACGGGGTTTTCGAGGATGGCTCGTATGGTGGTCTTCGCCCACTTGCCGGCCGTGTTGCGGCGCGAGTCCACATGCTGAGGCGGCTTCGGCCCGCCTGGTCGGTTGAGGTGATTGGCGATCTCCTTGAAGCCCTGCCCGCCGATGTAGCGCTCGAAGATTTCAACGATGACGGGTGCCTGCTCTGGGTCGGGCACGAGCCGGCTCTTTTGGTCGCCCGCGCGTGCGCGCCGGGGATCGGGATGCGCTTCGCGGTGGAGCTTGTAGCCGTAGGGCGCGCGGCCGCCGTTGCGGTAGCCCTGCTTGGTGTTCTCCGTCTGCCCGCGGCGGACTTCGCGGCCCAGCTTCTCGACCTCAAATTGGTCGAGGGCCTGAAACATATGGCGCATCAGGCGTCCCTCGGGGCTCGTCTGATCTCCGGCCGCAATCGCGTAATAGACCTGAACACCCGCGCGGGCAAGCTCGCGCTCGAACGCAAGCGCGTGGAAGAGGTCGCGTGCCAGCCGCGAGGTTGAGTAGATGACTACGCCGTCGAAGCGGCGCGCGTCGCGGTCGCGCGCCTCGCGCACGAGTTCGCTCCACGCCTCGCGGTCGTCGCGCCGTCCGGTTTCCTGGTCGGTGAAGTCGCAGACGATCTGCCCGCCCAACTCTGCGGCCTTGCGTTCGCACGCCTCACGCTGCGACGGGAAAGAGATCGTAGGGTCCTGCTTGTCCTTGGTCGAGAGTCGGCCGTACCACGCGAAGCGCATCACGGCTCGCATCAGAGGCCCGGCGAGGCTTGCGGATGTATCGGCAGCGGTCATGGTTGCTCCCTTCGGTTGGCGACACCGACGGAGCGCACACCAAACCGGCCGAGGCTACGGTGTGTGCGCATCGAAGTTATGTCCTTCGGTGCCTGGCCCGGGGTGTTGGTAGCACCGCCGGGCCACTATTCGATCGGTCGTCCTGGCAGCGACGCTCGTAGTCGGCCAGCAGGTCGAGCAGTGCGCGTATCTGTTCGCGGCGCAGGTGCTCATCGAGCGGGCTGCCAGGCTTGGTGTGTTCGACGGACACCACGACCGGAACCCCGTCCAGCGGGTCAACCGCGGCCTTCGTTCTGCGGGGGCCGGCGCCGCTTCGGGAGCGCCGTGGAGCGTGTGCGGACGGTCGTGGGTCATCGTCCTCGATCAGAGCAGACCCCGCACGTGATCTCAAGGTCCTGGCATTGGCAGCCTGGGTTGTGACGGGTTGGCAGGGCGGACGTGCGTCGCTGGCGGGCTGTGGCGGTCGTGCGCTCATCGAGCGCCCGCCTCTCTCGCAGCGTGGGCAGATACCGAGAGCGCGTGCCAACGCGCCGGGCACTGGCGCTGGTCAAGCCTGTCGGCCATCACTCGCGGACTCCTGGGGGGAACGCCGAGGCTTGGGACGCCTGCATGGTTGCGCGCGATGCTCGTGCTGTCTGCGGAAGCGAACGGATAGAGGCTGCCGGCGAGCTTCATGCCGCGAAGCATGTGCAGCCATACGGGCGCCGGCCCGTCCGGGCAGAGTCGGTCCATCGCTTCGGCCATCCGGTGCTGCCAGCGCGCGCCGCCGACGCTGCGGTAGCTGCCCGAGCTGCCGAGGCACACGCGCGGCCATTCTTGCGCGAGCCGCAGCAGCCTGTCTATGCGCTCGTGCAGGTGCCACACGGGGGCGCCGCGGTCGCCGAACGGCCACACGTCGAGCAGTCGATCGTTCTCCCGTTCGGTGCCTTCGATCACGTCGGGGATGACGGCCCAGGTGGTGCGGTACTCAAGCCAGCGCTCGCACCATCGGTAGTACGCCGGCCAGTCGGTCGGGCGCCCGCTGCCCCAGAGCGTGAACGCGCCATTGTCGAGCATGACCGCCTGCCCGATCTCGTGGCAGGCCTGCACATCCTGGGGGTGAGCGAAGCTCACACAGAAGCAGCGCCCGGCGAGTTCGAGCAGCTTTGCGCGGGGCGTTATCGGCGTGCCGTGGTAGTGGATCACGTCAGCGTCTCCGCGCGCTGGCGGACACGCACGCGAGCGATCAGCAGCGACCAGAGCAGCGCCCCGGCGGTCTTGGCGACGAACTGCCCGGCGGTTGTGCTCCATATCACTCCGCCGAAGGCGAGCGTCGGGAAGACAAAACTGTCAATCGCGGCGCCGAGCCACGCAGCGATGTTGGCGCGCTGCATCCATCGACGCTTGCGCAGCAAGTGATACAGCACGCCCTCCCCCGTCTCCGCGCACGCGAAGGAGATCGCCGAAGCCTCGGCGATCACGTGTGCGTTGGGGGTTGCAAGGTAGCTCAGCAGCGCGCCCGTGAGGATCAGGAGCGCCATCTTCGCCCAGCGGGTCGTGCCCCAAAAGTCGGCCAGGCGATCTCGCGTGATGAGATCGAAGCCGATCAGCGCGAAGGCGTTATAGATGGACGCCGTGGGTCCGAACCTCGCGGCTATGAGATTCGCGGCGACGATAGCGGCGAGGTAGAGCCCGACGAGGCTTGCGACGATGAGCTTTGCTGACTGCCCTCTGTCGGTCATGCCGCCCTCCGGCGCGCCGTGGCGGCGGAGGGGTTTGATTCGCTCTGGAGCGGCTTTCGGAAGACCAGCACGTCTTCGTGCGCGGCGACCAGCGTGCGATCTCCCCGTGCGCGGTAGCGGCGAACGTGGAGGGTCTGCCACAGCGAGGGTCGCATTACCAGTTCGCTGTCGCGGACGGTCGCCAGCAGGCCGATGACGTGCTGCCAGTAGAGCAGGCCGGCGCTTTCGCAGAGCGCGATCGTGTCGCCGCTCAGGTTGCACAGCGCGCCGCGAGCGCGCATGTTCTTTGTGACACACACAAAGAAGCCGCCGGGCTTGAGCGTCGCTGCGCAGACACGGTAAATCTCTGCCATCGCCGCGAGGTATGCGTTACCCCTGGCGTGCCCGAGGTTGCGCCGGTCGGGACTGTAGTTGGTCGTGTCGTGCCGGCGCAGTGGTTCACTCTTGTTCCTGATGTCCGCGCATATGTCGGCGATCTCGCAGGCATAAGGTGGCGAGGTAAGGACCAAATCGACGCGGCCGTAGGCCATGTGAGCGAGCTTGCCGGCGCGTCGAGTGGTTCCGGTGAGGAGGTCTTGTGCGTCGGTGGTGAGCAGCCGGGGTAGTTGGCGGGCATCGCCTTCGATCACTCTCGCCGGCGCGTGGACGCGGCCCTCGTGGTGGGCCTGATTGAGGTTCGCGGCGGCGAGCTTCGCCCAACGGGGCTCTAGCTCGACGCCGGCCGCTCGGCGCCCGAGGTCGGCTGCCTCGACCAGCGTCGTGCCGATCCCGCACATGGGGTCCACCACGAGATCGCCGGGGTCGCTGTAGGTTTCGATTGCTCGGCGCGCGAGCGCGGGGAGCATCTTCGCGGGGTGCCGATTTGAGTCGGGCACGTAGCGGCGGTAGCGCTGCCATTGGCTCGTCTTCTGCGCGCACGGCCAGACCGCGAGCGGCAGGTCTGATGTCTTTCGGGCGGATTTGGTCAAGGTAGTTGGGCGTCGGAACGGAAGACCCTTGCACTAGATAAAGGTCTTTTCCGGCGCCCTGGCGGTACAGCTTGACCGGCAAAAATTAACGTGGCCGCTTGTGTGCTCCCAATTGGAGGGGGGTCAGTACCGAAGGAGGCCTCCGCGGCACTTTTACTTAGTGACAAATCGCCTGTTCAGTCACGAAACATTGACCGGCTGGCGTCTCCCCTGAGCAGTGGAGACGCCAGCCTTGAGGCGTTACGCGACTGCGGTTTCAAGCGTGCGCGCGATCGTGTCTACCGTCTCGGCGTAGCGCCGAATGGCGTCCACGTCGTTAGCCTCGCCCCATCCCGCGATGTAGGGGATGCTCTCGCCGGACGTGTCCAGTCCGATCGAGCCGCAGACGATCACGGCTGCTGTCTCTACGATGACCTCGGCGTCCGCGCGCCCGTGCTCTTTGTATGTCGGGACGCCTACCGCGTGTGACAACTCGTGAATGAGCGTGCGGACTCGGCCGTTCGCGCTCGTCGTGTTGGTCGAAACGCAGATTAGTTTTTCAGACTGACTGCAAAATCCGCCGCTGTGCTCTAGCGGCCGGTACTCGACGCGGTAGCCGACGCTTTGCGCGAAGCGCTCCAACTTGGCGATATAGGGTGCGTGCGAGTCGCCTGTGACGGGCTCGCAGGGAGGTTCCGGCAGCGGCTCGCCGTCGGTCTGCGATATGTCAAAGACGGAGACCGCGCGGAATAGCGTGATCGCGTCGTCGGTTTCCTCGCCTTTGTCGTCGCGTTGCTTGACGACCATCGGCGCCATGATCTTGATTGAGTGCTCGCCTTTGCGGACGTGCCGGCCGAGCTGTTGCCACGCCTTGAATCCCGCGACGTTTGTAGCCTCGGGGCACTGCACGGCGATCAACATGCAGTTGTTTACGCTGTAGTTGTGGAACGTGGCGCGGGTCTCGGCCCATTTGCGCCAGCCGTCCGACGTGAGTAGGGCGCGTGCTGCGCGGTGGATCGCGTCCCGTGCCTCGGCGCGCTTGGTCTCGCGGTATGCGGCACGCTCGGCGTCCGAGAAGGTGCGTCGGCGCGCTACTGTTCTAGCTGGCATCGAAAATATCCTTTCGTTGTCCACGAGCCCGGACGTTGGCGCGTCGCGGGCTCACTTTTGCTTACTTGTGTCTATGCAACCATCACACCCGCCGTGTCTCGTTACAGCGCGTCGATGATGGCTTGCGTGTGGCGCAGCGCGGCGGCCTCGGCCGCGGCACGGCTGTTGTGTTTCTCCTCGTCGTACTCCTCGTCGCTGATGTAGCAGGTTGCGCGCCAGGAGTAGTCGCCGATGCGGTCAACGGTGGCGAGGATGATTCCGAACTCTTTGCTTTCATAGGTGGTGGTGTTTTGTGTACGGCTTACTGTTATGTCGGCGGTGGTGTTCGTCATAGAGATACGAGACCAGATCAAACGGTGAATGTCAAGGCTTTTTGCTCTAAGATTCGCTAAATCTGTTCGGTGAAAATGGTGTGTGTTCGGACGGCGGCGGTTGTGACGATTTGCAGGACGGAGCGTGTGACGACGGCGCTCCATACGATTACAGTGAGCGGCGCGCGCGTGTTGGCGATAGCGGCGGTCGCGGTTTCGGCGCGGCGCGTGCTCGGCACGGCAAGGATCACGTATGGGTTGAGGTTGCGTAGGCTGCTGCGCGGTAGTATCTCGGCGTATCGTTTGGCCTTCTCGCGCAGGATTTGGGATGACTCGGTGCCGCGGTCAAGCTCAAGGAGGACGTGCAGAGGCGCGCGGCCGGGAAGCGTGAGCACGCCGTAGCCGTCGGGTAGCAGGGTGCCGGCGAAAAGGTGTGCGAGGGTGCGGACGCCGTACCACTCGGAGAGCGCGCCGTGGTTTTGGTTGGCTTCGACGGCGAGGCGGGTGAAGAACTCGTTGGCTTCGACGTGGTGCGTGAGGTTGCGGCTTGTGGCGTAGCGGAGCGCGTTGGCGTGCGTGTAGTGCAGTTGGCTGGGGTCGATGCCCTTGTGGTCGGCGACTATGAGGGCGCCTGCCTCATCGAGTATCCAGTGGTAGGGCAGCGTGCCCTCGCCTCGTTTGGCGCCTGGTCGGAGGCGGTCGAGCACGCGCAGTTCGTACAGCAGTCCGAGGCGAGCAGTAGCGGTCCTCAGTCCGGTGAAGTGCAGGCGCTTTAGTTGGTCGGTCCTCAGGACGTGGTGCTCGTAGCAGTCGAGGGCGATGCGCCTGTCGCGTTCAGTCAGGTGCGCTGGCAGTGTTGCGATGTGCTGCTCTCGCAGTCGGCTCGGGCGAGCGCCCCTTATTCTCTCGGAGAGTTTTGTGTTTGTCTCCACCTTATCGGACCTGCTTATTTTCATTGGATTACCGTGATTTGCGGCGAGTTTCATTGAGTCGGGGTCCTCCATGCTTAATTGGAGGGCGAATTGGAGGACGTATCGGAGGGGGAATTGGAGGACGAATCGGCAGGCGTCATCCTGGCTCGCACGTCGCGCTGTGTCTCGATCGGGAGCGCCGGCGCTCGCTGGTCGGCGGCGAGCTGCGCCTCGGTCTGCTTTCGCGTGACGCCGTAGCGCCGCCGCGCGGAGGCCCTGACCGCCTGTGCCTGCTCAGGGGTGGCCGCCTTCAGGTTCTCGGTGGTGAGTGTGAACGCGCGTCCGGGTTGCCCTTCGTGGCAGAGCCGCACGGCGGCGGTGTAGAGGGGTAGGTGTGCGAGGTCGTGTGCGGATAGCTCGGGGCGGACCTCGCGCTCGAGGGCTTGCGCATCGTCGCGTGATACCTGGAAGTAGACCTTGGTGCGGGCGTTGGCGCCGAGCGCTTCGCGCAGGTCGCGGGGTAGCTGCGCAAGGTGCTGGTGGGCGAGACAGAGCGACAGTCGGTAGGAGCGGGCCTCGGCTAGAACGTCCTCGAACGGGGTGGGGAGGTTCAGGTAGTTGTGGACCTCATCGACGTAGCAGGAGGCGTCACGGCGTTGCTCGGGCTCCAGGGCGGCGCGGGCGAGCGCGGCCTGCCAGACCCGTGCGAACAGGAATGAGCCGAGCAGTCGGCTTGTGTCCTCGCCGAGGGTGCCCTTGGGGAGCTTGGCGAGCAGCAGGCGTCCCTCGTTGAGCGCGCGGGGCACGTCGAGCGTCGTCTTTGGCTGGCCGACGATCGCGCGCACCGGGCGGCGCAGCAGGAACGCGCGGAGCTTGTTCAGCAGCGGCCCGGTGGCCTGCGCGCGGAGGGGGTCTGAGAGTTCGCTGTACCACTCCCAGAACGGGCCAAGCACGGGGTCGTTGATCTGCTTGGCGAGGCTGGCCTGCCAGTGGTGGTCGGTGAGCAGTCGCGGCACATCGGCGAGGGTGCTTTCCGGTGAGGCGGTGCTGAGCGTCAGCACGGCGGCGCGGAGGATGTCGTCGGTGCGGGGGCCCCAGTAGCGCTCGAACACGCGGCGGAAGATGCCGACGAGCTGGTCTGTGCCGAGGTCGCGGTCGGCGCTGTCGAGCACGTTCAGGCCGGGCGGCGCCTCGTCCAGCGGGTCGAGCAGGTCAACCTCGTGCTCGCGGCCAGCGGGGATGCGCGCGAGCAGGTCCTCGATCAAGTCGCCCTTGGGGTCGATCACGACCGCGCCGCGGCCCGCGTTGAAGTCGGCGAGCACGAGCCTGGCGATCAGCGTTGACTTCCCCACGCCGGTCGGTCCCAGCACGTGGATGTGCTGGCGCGCGTCGGCGACGGCGAGGTTGATCTGCCGGCCGTTGCAGCCGCGGCCGAGCGGCTTGCCCTCCTTCGGCAAGCCGGGCGGTGGTGCGACCTCGCGCGCGCCCGCCATGAGGACGCCGGGGATCGCCTGCTGCGTTGGTAGGTGCGCGAGCGCGGCAAGCTCAGGCACGCCGAGCAGGAACGCCCGCCGGCCAAGCCGGCGCTCACTGAGCTTGCGCGTGGCGCGGAAGACTCGCCGCCGTCGCAGGAATACTCGCGTGCCGTTGTAGGGCGCGAACGCGCCGGACACTGCGTCGATGCGCCCGCGGGCCTCCTTGCGTGAGCCGGCGGTGACGGTGACGCGCACCATGCAGCGGTACAGCGACCCGGCGCTCTTGACCATCGCCTCGCGCACGTCCGGCGTGATCGTCGGATCAAGCTGTGGCGGTGGCGGCGGCTGTATCTGGAACAACTGCACGAGACGGAGCAGCCGGCCGGTCGCTTGACCTCGCTTGATGCGGCGGGCGGCGGCACGCAGACGGTGTTGCTCGCGGGCTGTCGCGGGCCGGGCGACCACCTGAACCAGCGCGTGCTCTGGCCCCGTGAGCCCGGATAGCTGGCCGAGAATCAACGGCAGCGGATCGGGGCTCAGCGAGGTATCGAGCGAGAACCAGCCAGGCCCCGACAGCGCAAGCTCGGAGGTCGCCTGCACAGTCCCCGGCATGGCGATCTGCTTGGCGGTGTCGGCGGGCTCGGTCGTGACGCTCGCGCCGGGCCACGCCGCGCTGACGGCTCGCTCGATCAGTCCTGGCGGTGTCACCCGCGGCACCCATACGCGGAAGGTTGTGCCTGCCTCGCTGGCGGCGATCTCCCAGGAGAGATGCGGCTGCCCGAACAACAGCCTGGCTGGCCGCGGCCGCAAGAGGTCGTGCAGCGCGCCCCACAGGAGCTGTCCGCCCAGCTCGTTCACATCGGGCGGCATACCGATCTGCACGAGCCGCGCCTCTCGCGCAAAGCCGCGCTGATGCAGCTTGCGGACGACCAGCACACCGATGATCGCGGCGAGCGCGCACAGCGCGGCTGGCAAGAGCAACTGCGCGAGCGGCGCGAGCGCGTGCGCGACGTAACCGCCTGCTGCCTTGATCGGCCAGTCTGGTTCGAGCAGCAAGTGTTCGACTGCCGGGCTCGGGCGCGGAGGCGGCGGGTAATAGGTGTGGGGGGCGTTCACGCTTCACCTGCCGTCGCGGCGGGGCGCGTCGCGCCGAGATACACCTGTTCGCCCCACTTCGCACCGACGGCGGTAGGGAACGGCTGGACCTGCACGACCGTCCCGGTGTGCGGCGCGTCCACCATCTCGCCGGGCGCGAGGACGATGCCGACGTGTTCTACGTCGCCCGCGTTCTGCCCAAAGAAAATGAGGTCGCCGGGCTGTAGCTGTGCGCCGGCGGGCAGGTGAGGTCCTGCGTCGTACTGTTCCTGTGCGGTGCGCGGGAGGCCGATGCCGGCGGCGCGGTAGGCGGCCTGCACGAGCCCCGAGCAGTCATAGCCGGTGCGACTCTCTCCACCGTAGACGTATGGCACCCCGCGCTGTTCGAGCGCGAACGCGACAGCGCGACCGGCGGCACCGCTCGGCGTCGAGAGCACCTGTGCTTCGCGTTCGTAGCGCGCTGCCCACCGCAGGACTTCTGCGACGTATTCCTGTGAGTGGTTGTAGGCGAAGATCGCACGTTCGAGTTCCTGTGGGGCGCCGTTGGCGCGCAGGTAGCGAGCGGCGGTGAAGATCGCGTCCGCGGCGTTCCAGCGGTCGGGCGGCGCGCCGCTGACGCTGACCCCGTACTCCTGCCAGGTGGAGGCGAGAAACTGCATCGGCCCGCCCGCCCCCGCCGAGTTGGTCGCGCCCTCCTGCGTGCAGGCCGGGTCGGGGTCTTGCCCGTCGTCGCACTCCACCTTCCCGATCCCCGCGAGCACAGTCCAGGGCGCGCCGTAGGTTGAGCCGGCGGCGAGGAACAGCCGCAGGTATTCAGGAGGTATGCCGGCGACGGATTCGACGTTGGCCGCTGGCTGGCCGAGACTGGCGTCTGCTCCACCGTCGAGCAGTCCGGCGGCGGCGCCGATCACGAGTACCGGCAAAAGCAGCACGAGCGCGCATGAGCTGAGCAGCGTGCGCTTCACGCCTGGCTCCGTGCCAGCTCGGCGGGGTCGCTGGTGACGAGCTCGTGCTCGTCCGGGCTCGCCTTCACGGCGAGGGGGATGCGCTGCTCAGCGGCGATCAGCAGGCCGTGGCCGACCGGGCAGGTGAGCAGGTAGCGTCGCTCGCCCTTGGTGAGCCCGAACGCCTGTCCGACGCGCTCGATCGCCTGCGGGGATTGGCGCAACAGGAAGTGCTCGCAGGCGTTGTTGACGACGGCCTGCCCGAGCGGCGAGTCCAACAGGTCGCCGGGGTCCTGGGTGATGGTTGTCAGCCCGGTCCAGCGCTTGCGGGCCTTCTTGGCGAGGCGATAGAGGAACCGTGCGCCCGGTGCCTCGCGTGCGGCGCTCGGCGTCTCGCGCATGAGATCCCACGCCTCATCGACCAGCACGACGCGGCGGCGCAGCGGCCCCTCAAGCGAGCGCCAAATCGCGTCGAGCGCGAGCATCAACGCGGGTGCGCGCATCCGCTCGGGCAGCCCACGCAGCGAGAAGCAGACCAGGTGGCTGTCGGGCTTTACCGATGTCGGGCGGTCGAACAGCGAGGAGTGCGAGCCGGTCGCATAGGGCGACAGACGCTCCGCGAGCCGCCGGCCGGTCTCACTCTCGTCTTGCAGCGCGCGCACGAGATCGGCGAGCAGCGGCGCAGGCCTTCGGTGCGTGGCGGGGTCGCTCGTGATCCCGGCGGTGTGGTAGGCGGCGCGCGCCGAGCGGTCGAGCACGGCAAGCTCGCCGCCGTCGAGGCCTCCGACCAGCAGTTCGATGAGATCGGCCAGGAACAGGATGCGCTCGTCCAGCGCCCGCCCTTCGTCCTCGTCCGCGACTTCGGGGAGGTCGAGCGCGTTCAGCGCGACGGCACGCGCGCCCGTCAGTGGGAGGTAGGCGCCGCCGACGGCTTCGCAGAGTGCGTGGTACTCGTCCTCGGGGTCGAGGATGAACACCTGCACGCCGCGGTAGAGCAGCCGCAGCGCTTCGAGCTTCGCCTTGTAGGACTTGCCCGCGCCCGAGTAGGCGAGCGTCACGGTGTTGAAGTTGGTCCGCGCGAAGCGGTCCACAAGCACTGGGGCGCCGCTATCGGTCAGCCCGTAGAGCACGCCATCTTCAAGCGGCGGGTCAGCCGAGGCGAACGGGAAGCCCGCGGACAACGCGGCGGTGTCGAACGTGCGGCGCAAGCCGAGGCGATCTGCGCCGAGCGGCAGCGTCGAGAGCCACCCATCGAGTGCCCGGAACGTCGCCGGGACAACGTGCAGCAGCATCGAGGCGCACAACGCCTTGACGCGCTCGGTGCGGTGCTCAAGCTCCTCGCGGCTCCCAGCGGAAACCGAGAGGTACACGCCGGATCGGAACAGGCGACTCTCCCCGCGCGCGAGCGCGCCGGCCAGCTCGTCGGCGTCCTCGACGGCCGCGGCGAGCACCGGGTCTGTCAGGCGCCCACGGTCAGCGTCGATGCGGCGGCTGGACTCAAGCCGTGCGCGCTGGCGGCGCAGACGATCGGCTGCGAGCGCTGGCGCTATCGGCTCGATGTGCAGCGCGAGATCAAGCTCGCCCGCCGCCCGCAGCAGCGGCGCGAGCCAGCCGCGGCCGACCTCGCGCGGGTAGCCGACGACGGTGAGCGTGCGCTGCCACACATCCCCGGTGCGCAGCCAGTCACGCTCGACCTCCACCGCGGCCGGCGCCGGCACCGGAGAGTCCTGCGGTGCGGCCGGTGCCCTTCCAGTTACACGAGGAGCGACGCGCACACGCGGCGCGACGCGAGGCGGCACGCTTAGCACCGGCGGATCACCCCGTCCATGTGCGAGCCGACCGGGGGACCTGGCGGTTCGAGCGCGCCGAGCAGCAGCCGGGCCGCGCGCTGCCCGTCGAGCGCTTCAAGCTCAACGCCGGCCGCCGCCAAAAGCCCGGTCGTCTCGCCTGCCCGCCGCACGAGTTCGCGCGTGGTCGTCTCGCGCCTGCCCTTACGGGTGCTGAGCACGACGGCGATCTGCCGGCGCCGCAGCCCTTCGCCCTCGCCCGCAAGCTGTGTGAGGAACTGCGCGTAGGTGTGTGCGCAACGCCGCAACGCCGGGTGCGGCAGTGTCCGGCTTGCGTCCTCGATCGCGCTCGCGTACCCGTTCAGGTCAACGGGCTCTGAGCGCACGGTGATCGTCGTGGGCTCGATCAGGCTGTTCAGCCACTTGGCGTAGGCCTCCGCCAACGCCTCCTGCTCCTCCTCGGAGCGAAGCGCCCAGTTCGTCCCGGCCGCCGCGAGCAACAGCGCGCTCGTGCCGTCAACCAACTCCACGACACCGCTTGCAAGGATCGTCCGCACCGGCACCCGCAGCAGCGACACCCCCGGCCGCTCCGGCGCCTCCGCGAGCCGACCAGCCACTTTCTCCCCAGCGACACGCCGCCTTGACTGAGCCAGATGCCGCGCGGCGGCAAGCGCGATCCGGTCCCCGGACAGGCCAGCGAGGCGCCCGAGCGCGAGCGCGACACCGGCGAGCGCGGTCGGCGCCGCGAGCGCCGCCGCGACCGGCAGCGGCAACACCGACCCCGCCGCGGCATAGATGCCGTAGGAGACGAGCGCCGCAAGCCCGAGGATCACAAGCTGGCGGGCGGTGAGCCCGAACGCAAGCCGGTCCTCCATCTCGATATCCGCCGGCAAACGCACTCGCGGCGTGCTCACAGCACACCCCCGAGCGCACCACGAATTACGCGGAACGTGATGTAGCTCTTGGCCATCCCCGCGGAGCGGGAGTGGTGGCGGCCGGAGAGCGCCAGGTCCTTCGCCCAAAACGGAATCCGAAACAGCACGAACAGCAGGCACAGCGCCAGCAGCAGGTCAACCAAGCTGCCGCCACCCGTCAGCCCGAGCGCGCCCTTCCCGCCTTGGGAGAAGAAGACGTGAACCGCGCCGGCGAGCACGATCGCCTGCGCGACCTGCACGCCGAGCGCGGCGAACATCAGCCGCCACCAAAGCCGCGCGAGCCCTTCGGTCTGCGGGAGCCCATGCGCGAGTAGACACACGGGCGCCGCGCCGACCAGGAAGACGATGCCCGCCGCCCTCACGAGGTAGGTGACGATCAGCGCGACCGCGAGCAGCGCGCACACCAGCCCGACCAGCACGAGGAAGATGCCCCCGCTTTCGATCGCGTTCAGAACAAGCGTCTGGAGTGTGTGGCCCGCCTGTTCGGGACTCACGCCAGCGCCCAACAGCCCTGAGGCGAGCGCGTTGGCAATGCTCACCATCTGCTCGCAGACGACCAGGCTCAGGTTCGCCGCGACCGCCGCGACTGCCAGCCGCGGCAGCACGTCCTTGAGCGCGTAGCGGCTTTGCAGCGTCTCGTGTCCCATCACGAGCACGCCGCCCGCCACGACCACGAGCACGAGCAGCGCGTCGGCGACCCCGAGCGACGCCTGCCAGTAGGAGCGAACCGAAGCCTCCCCGGCGATCTGCGGCGTCGAGAGCAGCGTGCGCCCGACGAGCACCATCGCTGGGTCCAATGCGTCCTTGACCAGCGCGGCGAACCATTCGTTGATCGCGTGCCCGATCAGCCCACCGAGGTCAAGCAGACCCGAACCTTCACCAAGTCCACCACCACCGAGCGGGCTCCCCGGCAGTGGCAGCGGCGTCGGCAAACCCGGCAGCGGCAGCGAGAACGCGGCCGGGACGCGACGCCCGCCACCGGCCGCAGGTTGCGCGTAGCTCACAAACGGCGGCGCCACGACGGGCACGGCGGCCCTAGCGGCGGGCGCTTTCGCCACCGCGGCTCCGGCCGGGGCGACACCGCACGCCAGCCCGAGCGCGAGTGCGACGATCGCGGCGACGATGACTGCGCGGTGTCGTCTCAACCGACGATGTGCTGCAAGACGGTGATGATCGCGGGCGCCAGCGCTGCCAGCGCGAAGCCGTAGAGCGCGGCCTTCAACGCGGACTTGGCGCGCTCGATCTGCCCCGGGTCGCCGCTTGAGATGACGTAGCGAAAACCGGCGACGGTCAGCAGGCACACGCCCACCGCGACCATCAGGCCACTGATCCAGTTGCGCAGGTTTTCGACGACCTGGTTCAGGCTCGTCGCCGCGTCCGCGGCCTGCGGCAAGAGCAGCGCGGCCACGAGCGCCAGCGAGATTGCGATGACGAGTCTGCGGGTCATAAAGTTGCTCGGGTCCGGCGCGGGAGCGGACCCGGTGTTCACCTCCTTCGTTTGGGCTCGACTGTGTTTCCGTTTCGACTGGGCCTACGCCCGACGCCGAACGACCCGAGCACTAGAAAAAGGTCTGTTTTGCTGGCCCCGCGGTACAGGCCGGTGCCCAAAAAAGACGAGGAGGCGCCGCTCGGCACGCTGACGGCGCAGCTTCATCGTGTTGTACGAGACGCCCGCCGCGCGCGCCAACTCCTCAACCGAAACACCGTCGATGCGGCTCCTGAGGATGATCTGCGCCTCCTCCCGCCCGAGCGCGCCTGCCTTCACGGCACGGTCGAGCAGCCCGTCCACGTCGCCCTCGTCCGCGGGCCGGTGTGCCGGGGAGGAGTCGCCGTAGGCGGGGTCGATATCCAACCCGCACGGCACCCACTGGGCCCGGTGGTAACGAGGGTGAAGCGTGCGGACGGTCTGATTGAGCGTGTCCAGCAGCAGGTTCGCCGCGACCCAGCGCGGGCGCCGAGCGACTGGGTAGCCGCGAATCCGCTCCCACGCCGCGTCGAGCAGCACCGCCCAAAGCTCCTCGTGGTCGGCCGCGTCGCCGATCAGCCGCCCGGCGAGTCGCAGCAGGCCGGGACGAATTGCCTCAAGCACGACACGGCCACCCAACGGGTCCTGCTGCGCCCACACCAGCAGCGCGCACAGCACCCGATCCTTCTCCGCCTGCGCACCCGGCGTCTTGTGCATGAAACGCACGAGCGCCTTGAGATCGGCGAACCGCGACAACGCCGGATCGGCCGCCTGGCGTGTGCGGAACCGGCTGTGCAGCAGCGGGCGGTGCAGCTCGCGCTGCCAGTCCGCCTCCAACGTGTCTAGTGGGTTTGGGCTCATCGCTCCAGCTCCTTGATCGGGTCGAGCCGAGCTTGCCCACGACCACACGCAGCGGGCGAGCAGACAGCACGCACCCCACACGCACGCGCCCACGAGTTAGTGAGGTTCAGAAGACCGAATCAGTGGGTATTCCCGTGGGTTAGAAGGGAAACGAACGCCTTATGTGTCGTGCTGCCACAGTCCTCCCCGGCAGACACGCCGCCGCGAACCGCGACGACGCCGGGGAGCGCTGTGCCCGAACACGACTCGCGCGTCTGATGACCTCCAGCCAGGCGGTTGCGCACTTGCCCACCGGCCGCGGTCGAGGCAGCTTTCGGTTGTCCGCGATGCGCCGGTTGGGCGTGTTGCGTGCTGGTTGCAAGTTCTCTGCGTGTCGGCTGCGTGTGATCTGCGTGTTGCGAGTGGAAGGAATAGGCCCATGAACACACCCCGCATCCGCCTCTCCCGTCTGACCACCTCCACCGATGCGAGCGCAGCGCAGGGCAACGGCGCGCCGCCGCTGCCGCGCCCACGCGATCGCTCGCCGAGCGGGATGCCCCTGTCGCTGGGCGCGCGTGCGCGGCGTATCGCCAAGCCGCTCCCGG
The DNA here is from genome assembly GCA_963831995.1 of uncultured Solirubrobacterales bacterium. Taxonomy (GTDB): domain Bacteria; phylum Actinomycetota; class Thermoleophilia; order Solirubrobacterales; family Solirubrobacteraceae; genus Palsa-744. The sequence goes on from CAWHSI010000005.1 coordinate 1,264,531, forward strand.
CCGCGGGCGTCGTGCTCTCGCTGATCGCGCTGCTGGGCTATCTGGGGGTCTACGCGGCGAGCACCAAGCGCACGCCGGTCCTGGTCGCCACCCACGCGCTATCGGCCGGAACGGTCATAAGCGAAAGCGACGTGCGCACCGCCAAGCTCGCCGGGGAAGGATCGGTGCTCGCGTCGCTTGTGCCCGCGGGTGAGCGCTCGCAGGTCGTCGGGCAGCGCCTGTCGAGCACGGTGCCGGCCGGGGTGCCGCTGCCCGCCGGCGCGCTCGCGGGCCGTGGCACACCGGCGTCCGTCTTGACGCTCGCGGTGCCCGAGTTCGACGTGACCGCGGAGAACCTGCAGCCGGGCGACCGCATCACGATCCTGGCGACATATGGCGCGGGCAGCGGTGCCGCGTCAACCCGCCCGGTCGCACGCAACCTCGAAGTGCTGTCAGTCGGCGAACTGCCGGCGAACGCTCAGGCGAGCACGACGACAATCCCGGTCGCGGTCGCGCTCGGCGAACCGGGCTCAGCGAGTCAGCTCGTGCTCGCCGATGAGGACGGCAAGATAGACGTGCTGCTCGAAGGCTCCGGTGCGTCCACCGCGACGATCCCGCAGGCCAGCCAGGGGAGCACGCCATGAGCGCCCGCCCACGCCCGCGGGTGGTGTCGGCGCTCTCGCCGCTGTGCGAGCGTGAGATCGAAGGGCTGCTGTTCGACAATGACGCTCCGCTTGAGCTGGCTTCGAGGGTGCTAGAGGCTGACGAACTGCTGCGCACCCTCCAAGAGGAGCAGGGCGTCGAGGCGGTGCTGCTCTCCCCGGAGCTGTCTGGGCTGAGCGCGGCGCACTGCGCGCGTGTACGCGCTACCGGCGCGAGGCTTGTCGGCGTCGCGCTCGACCAGCACGAGCGCGAACTACTCGACACGTTGGAGGTCGATACCAGCATCGACAGCACGACCACCGGCGAGGAGCTGCTGAACGCCATCCGCGGCCAAGCCGTCACCACGCAGGGCAGCCGGCCCACGCCCACCCCGGCGCCGGTTGGAGGCGAGCACCGCCAGAAGCAGGGGACCATCGTCGCGGTGATCGGTGCGAAGGGCGCGCCCGGTTCAAGCGAGTGCGCCGTCTCGCTCGCCGGACTCGCCACGCGACGCTGGCCGACCATGCTCATCGAGGCCGACGCGCTCGGCGGCGGGCTCGCGCTGCGCCTCGGTGCCGACCCCGGCCGCGGGTCGATCCTTGGCCTGATCCGTGCCGTCCAGGCGGGTGACGGCGCGCTCGCCGAGTTGGCTGAGCGCTGGACGCTCAAGCCCGAGGACTGGCCCGCGGTGCTGCTCGGCGCGCCGGACCCACGCGCGCTGATCGACCTCGCCGAGCCCGGCGCAATGACCCACGCACTGGACGCGCTCACCGGCCTGTACCCGCTGGTTGTGTGCGACGTCGGATATCTGCTCGAGGACTCCCGCGCCGCGCACCTTCACCGCGAAGCGCTCATCGCCGCCGACCTCGTGATCCTTACGCTCGGCGCCCGCGAACCCCAGCTCCACGCAGGCCTGCGCCAGCTTGATCTGATCGTCGGAGAGCTTGCGATCCCCGCTGAGCGGGTGAGGGTCGCAGTCAACGCGCTCGGGGGATCATCACGGCAAAGCAAGGACTCGATCACCGCCACGATCGGCGAGCACCTGACCGAACGTGAGCTGATGGTGGACGCCTGGCTTGCGTGGGATGAGCGCGGCCAACGCCGCGCCGAACAGCAAGGTAAGCCGCTCGCGCTCGCGCGCAACCGAAGCGCCTACGCCCGCGCGCTCACCGGCCTGCTGGACGAGCTGTTCCTCCCCGCCGCCAACCCGAAGGCCCGCCGGCGCCGACGCCGCCTGCCCGCACCCACCACCGGCTCCGAGCGCGAGGAAGTGATCTGGCAACGATGAGCACCCCAGAGCACACCAACGATCAGGCGGCCGAGACGATCCGCCAGCGCGTAGAACACGCGCTCACCGCCGAGCAGGTCGATCTCACAAGCCACGCCGGCCGCGAGCGCACCCTGGCGATCATCGACCACGAGATCAGCGACTACCACGCGCACGCGCTCAACAACGGCGGCGGCCAGCTCTCAGAGCACGACCGCGCGACGCTCGCCCGCACGCTGCAAGACGACCTCGTGGGCCTCGGCGCCATCGCCGAGCGGATGCTGAGCGACGAGACCGCACAGGAGTGGATGGTCAACACCCCGACGCGCGTCTTCCGCGACAGCGGGGATCGCCTCGAACTCGTACACGACCTGCGCTTCCAAGACGACCGGCAGGTCCGCGCGTTCCTCGAACGCCTGCTTGAGAAGGTCGAAGGCAAGCGCCTTGACCGCATCACCCCACGGATCGAGGCGCGCCTACCCGACGGATCACGACTCACCGCCGCGATCCCGCCCGTCTCCTCCAACGGGCACGTGATCTGCTCCATCCGCCGCTTCAAGCTCGCGGCCGAGACGCTGCACGAGCTGGTCAAGCTCGACTTCCTCTCAAACCAAGCCGCTGACTTCCTCGCCGCGTGCGTGAGAGCCGGCAAGAACATCGTCATCGCCGGCAGGGTCAGTGCCGGCAAGACGACGCTGCTGAACGCCCTCGGCCGCGCGATCCCCGGCACCGAGCGAATCGTCGTGTGCGAGTCATCCGCAGAGCTCAAGCTGCCGCACGCCCTACCCAACTGCATCGCATATGAGGCGCGTCCCGCGAACACCGAAGGGCTCTCCGAGATCACGGTCGGCAACCTCGTGGAGGACGCGCTGCGCCAGAACCCAGACCGCATCGTCATCGGCGAGTGCCGCCGCGGCCCGGAGACGATGGCGATGCTGTGGGCGCTCGCCACCGGCCACTCAGGGCTCACCAGCGTCCACGGCGAGTCCGCCGAGCACGCGCTTACCAACCTCGCCCGCTTCGCGCTCACATCCGGCGCGAACATCGAATCAAGCCAAGCGCTTGAGTGGCTGCGCGAGATCGACCTCGTGATCCACTGCGACCGCCCCCGCAGCTACGACTCAGGCGAACGACGCTTCCTCCCCCGCCGTATCGACCAGATAGTCGAGGTCGCCGGCATCGAGGGCCGGCGCGTCACCCTCAACCCACTATTCACCGGCGCCGGCGCCGACCTGCAATGGGCCGCCACCGGACCCGCCTACATCGCCGACCTCGAACACGCCGGCTACGAGGCGCCGCAATGAAACGCACCATCGCGCCCGCCTGCATCATGCTCGCCGCAGCGCTGGCAATCGGCGGATGCGGGGGCGCGGCACAAGCAAACCATCAAACGGCACCGGAAACGACCAACACAAGCACCACCCCCGATCCGACAGCCAGCCTGGAAGGAGCGGTACGCGCAGCGTTGCGCGAAAACGCGAAGGCTTCTGACTTCGTGCTCGAACACAACGCGATCCCGCGGTGGGCGTCATCGTCCACCGCGGGCCCGGCGCTTTCCGGGCTGCGCACCGCTGCCGCGCAGCGCCGGAAAGCAGGTGTGCGTGTCCGAGTGCTCAGCAGCAGCGTTCAGGTTCGCTCGATACGCCTGGAACCTTCGTATCTGACTGCGAGCGCAATGGTGACCGAGCGCAGCCGCGTGGTCGTCGTCAACAGCAAAGGTCACTCACTCGGCAAGCCAAAAAAGCTCAGCGAACCCGCGCTCATCGAACTGCGCCGCCAAGGCAACAAGACAGCCTTCGTCGTCTGGAAGGTAACGGCGGTCAAATGAGAACCGGCGCGACGCTCGTCTCGATCATGCTGCTGTTGGCGCTCATCGTGCCTAGCCTTGTGTGGGCACATGCTTCGTACAGCATCGGCCAGGTCTCCCAGCAGACAAGTCCCAGCAGCGCGACCGCCGGCGCATCGGTCGAAGTCTCATCTCGACGCGCGGCAAACGCGACGGCTCCCCTGCCGGAATCACCACCTGCGGGCGAATCGCTGCCTGCCGCGACGCCTGTCAGCGCAAGTGAATCAGGGTCCACGGGCTCCACAACGCCGCGCGGTAACACCTGCCAGACGCTGAACTATCCCCCGCCGTGTCTACAGCCGGTGAGTAGCGGCACGCCCGCTCCTGCCGCGGCGCGCCCCGGCCCGGCGGTGAACCCGGTGGTCGTCGCTGAACGGGCAGCAACGCTAATCTCGCTCGCTGCGGGGCAGGTACAGGCGAGCCCCAAGGCAGAAGGCTTGACGGGCGCAGCCTCCTGGTTCTGGCTCTCGCCGACGACCTCCACGCATTCGCTCTCGGTGGCGCTCGGCGGCGAGCGCGTGACAGTCACCGCTACGCCTCAGAGCGTGCGGTGGAGCTTCGGCGACGGCTCCGATCTCATCGCCGGGTCCGGTGTGCCGTACACGCCGGGGACGGTGCCGGCCGGCGCGGTGCGCCACGTCTATCAGACCCGTTGCCTGCCGGGCGATCAGGGACACGACCCGAATGTCCTCCAAAGCTGCGGCCCAGACGGGTACACGGCCGAAGCGCTGGTGCAGTGGGCGATCAGCTACACCGCGACCGGCCCGGTCGCGGGTGGTGGTGCGCTGCCGTCGCGCTCGACCGCGACCTCGATCGCCTACCCGGTGAGCGAGGCGCGCGCGTTCCTCACCGCGGGGAGCGGGGAGTGATGCGGCTCCTGCTCGCTGTCGTGTTCGCTGCTGGCGTCGCGTGCGTGTGGTTCGGCGCGGTGCTCGACGTGCGGCCCTCGCTACCGACGCCGCCCGCGCGCATGGTTGCGCTGCTCGACGCCGCCGGCATCGAGGTCCCCGCGTATGTGTTCGTGGCGGCGATCGTTGCCTGCGGGCTCGTGGTTGGGCTTTTGGCGTGGTGGATCGTGGAAGTCCCGGCGGTGACGGTCGCCGGGGTGATCGGCGGTGTGTGCGCGCCGGTCGCGCGGGCACGCTCGCAGCGGGAGCGCAGGACACGCGAACGGGAGCGTGCGTGGCCGGCGGTGCTCGCGCAACTCGCCGATGCGCTTGAGGCCGGGCTTGCGTGGCCGGCTGCCGTGGCGCTCGTGGCGGAATCGGGGCCGGCGGCGCTGCGCGGGGATTGGGCGGCGTTCACCGCCAGGCTGCGAGGCTCAGACCTCGACAGCGCGCTTGAGGGACTGCGAGGCGCGGGGAGCGCACCGCGGATTCTGTGGTGCTGCTCTTGCGCGCGGCGCTCGTGGAGCTGCCCGCGGGCGGTCTTGCGCCTGTGCTGCGCGAGCTGTCGGGGGTGTTGGGCGAACGTCTTGAGGCGCGGGAGAAGGCGCGCTCGCGCGCAAGCTCGATGCACGTCGAAGCGGCGATCCTCGCCTTGAGCCCGATCGTGATTCTGCTGTTGATCGGCGCCGCCTCTCCCGGCTACCTGGACGCCTACCGCACCGCTGGCGGCACGGTCGTCGCGCTCATCGGCGGCGGGCTGATCTTCGGCTGCTACCTGCTGATGCGAAAGCTCGGCCGGGTGCCAGAGCCGCGCCGCACGATCACCCGGGGCCGGTCGTGAACGTAACACTCGTGCTCAGCTCACTGTGCCTGGTGGTGGGCGGCCTGTTGATCTACGCTCACGTCCTTTCGCAGCGGCGCCCGTCGCTGGCGGTGCGGCTGGCGCGCGCCCGCGGCGAACGGCCTGCCGTCGCTGAGAACCAGCTCGCGGCGAGCGTGCCTGGATGGGCGCGCACTTGGAGTGAGCGAGCCAGGGTGTTCTATGAGGCCCAGCTGCTCCAAGCGGGTCGCAGTGAAACAGCGGAACAGTTGATCCTCAAGAAGCTGCTGCTCGCGTTCGCGGTCCCGTTCGTGCCGCTGCTGCCTTACGCGGCTGCGGTACAGCACGCGCCCCCGGTGGTGCTCGTCTTCGCGCTCGCGGTGGCCGGATTCTTCGTGCCCGATCTCGTGTTGCGCTCGGAGGCGCGGCAGCGGCGCGAGTCGCTGTTCCTTGACCTGCCGGAAGCGGTGTCCGTGATGGCGCTCTCGCTGCGCGCCGGGCAGTCGCTCAGGCAGGCGCTTGAGCTTGCGGCCCGCGACTGCCAGGGACCGCTCGGGGACGAGCTGACCCGTGCGCTGTCGCTCGCGCGCCGCGACCGCACGCTCGGGGAGCGCGAAGCGCTAACGGTCATCGCCAGGGACGCAGGCGAGCCGGCGCTGCTGCGGTTCGCAGAACTGCTCGCGGCGAAGGAGAGCCCATATGTGGATTTCCTGCGCGGCCAGGCGCGGGAGATGCGCGCAGAGCAGAACCGCTACCTGGAACGCGCCGCCGACCGCGCATACCTGTCGATGCACGCGCCGCTGATCCCGCTGCTGGCGGTGCTCGTGCTGCTCGTCTCCTACGGCTTCTTTCACTTCCTCACCCAAACCATCTAAATGAACAAGGAGGTGAACAGCTATGGGCATCCTCGACGCGATCTGGTTCCGTCTCCTTGCAGCGGCCATCCGTGTGCGCGATGAGGAGCGCGGCGACAGCATGGTCAACTGGGTCGTCATGGCGATCGGGCTCGCCGTCGCTGCCGCAGCGATCGTGACGATAGTCCGCCCGGCGCTCGAAACCGCGGCGAACAAGATCGTCAGCGTCCTATCCGGCGCGTGAGCACCGGGAAGGAGCTTTGTGGTGAAGCGTCTACGCAAACGCCTCGCGGGTGAGCGCGGCGACTCGCTTGTCTCCGGGCTTATCACGCTCGGGCTGGTGCTGTTCACGATCGCGCTCGCCATGCAACTGCTCGCCTATGCGCACGCGCGTAACGTTGCGCAGGCAGCCGCCCAGGAAGGCGCAGAGACAGCCGCATCCGAAGGCAACGGCGCGGGCATCGCCAGAGCCAATGCGATCCTCGGCGCGGCCGGGGGAGTCGGCGCCGGGCTTCACCCCTCGACGCAGAGCAGCACGAGCGTCATCACGGTCACGGTCGCCGGCTCGGCGCCGCATGTCTTCCCCGGCGTTGACCTGATGCTCCCCGCCATCAGCGCGCACGCGAGCGTCCCGACCGAGCGCTACCCGGCCGACGAAACACGCCAATGACCACCCGCGCACTGAAAACCAAGCTGGCAAGCGAGCGCGGGGAAGCGGCGATGGTCAGCGGCCTGCTGCTGCTGGCGGGGGTGCTGATCCCGCTCATGTTCCTCATCGGCCTGTACGCGAGGATCGAGCTTGCGCAGGTGGACTCCCAACAAGCCGCCCGCGACGCGGTGCGCTCAGCCGTACAAGCCCCCGACGCGAGCGCGGCGAACACGGCCGCCTCCGAAGCGCTCGCCCGCGAACGCGCCGCCTCCGGTATGCCGCTCTCGCTGAGTCTCACAGGTACGTTCGGGCGAGGCCAGGTGATTAGCGCGCAGGTCAGCGCGCGAGTCCCGATCGGGACGCTGCCGTTCCTCGGGCACTTCGGGACGATCACCGTCCACGGCCGCGCGAGCGCCCCCGTGGGCCAGTATCGAAGCCTGCTCGAAGGAACCCCGCCATGAGCCGGCTCAGGGCACGCCTGGAGTGCGAGCAGGGCTCGGTGCTCATCACCGGCCTGTTGCTCTCGATCGCGCTGATAATGGTGATCGGCTTCGCCGTCGATGTCGGCCATGCCTTCCTCGTCAAGCGCCAGCTCGCCTCGATCGCCGACGACGCTGCGCTGTCGGGCAGCCAGGCGATCGACGTGCAAGCCCTCCACGAAGGCCACCTGCAACTGAACCCCGGCCAGGCGCAAAGCGAAGCGCAGCACACGATCGCGGCCAACCCATCGGTCACCGGCCAGGTGAGCGCGACGACTGGGAGCGTGACCGTGACCGTCACCCGCCACGTGCCGACGATCCTGCTCGGCATCGTCGGACTGCGCACGCTGACGATCGACGCGCACGCAACCGCCGCACCCCGCGCACCATGAGACGAACCAACCTCATCTGCGCGAGCACCGGAGCCGTGGCTCTGCTTGCGGCCGGGTCCAGGCTCACGCACGCCCCGCTCACGATGGCGCGCCTGCTGGTCCTCGGCGGCGCGCTCGGCGTCCTGGTGCTCTACGACATGCGCGAGCACCGCATACCCAACCGCATCGTGCTTCCCGCCGCCGCCGTGTGCGCCGTGCTTTCGCTCGCCGAAGGAGTCCACGCAAGCACGCAGCTACTCGTCGGCGCCGGTCTCGTCCTTGGACTGCTGTGCGTCAATCTCGCCGCGCCGGCAGCGCTCGGCATGGGCGACGTGAAGCTCGCGCTGCTGATCGTGTGCGCGCTGGACGCTTTCGCCGTCCTCGCGCTGGTGCTCACGCTCGAGGTCTACACGATGGTCGCCCTGGTCCTGCTGTTCGAGCGTGGACGCGCCGCGCTGAAAATGTCGCTGCCGCTCGCGCCGATCACCGCCGCCGGCTGCCTTATCGCCCTGCTGCTATGAGACGCCACCCACTCATCCTGCGCATCGTTGCAGCCAGCGGCGCCGTCCTCGCCATCGCGGCGCTGGTGCTTCTCTGGCAGTTCAGGCCGGGGCTGCCACACATCAGCTCTCCCGGCGCACCGTTCACGAGCGAACTTGCCGAGCAGGGCTTGGTCTTTGTCATATGGCTGCTCAGCCTCTACATCGCGTTCTCGGTGTTCGTCCACGCCGCGCACGCCGTCATCCACCCACCGCGCCGGACAACGATCCTCCCCGGTGTCATCCCCAGCCCGCCCCCACCGCGCCCGCGCGCGAGCACGCCTCCCACAGCACGCCCCAAGTTCGCGCTCACGCTCGCTGCACGCCCCGACCCGGCGCAGACTGTGCCCACGCTGCCGGCCACAACGCCGTCCGAAGCGCCGGCCGCTGTGGGGACGCTCGCTGTGCCCGAGGCGCCGGCGCTCTCAATCTCCCTGCTCGGCCCGTTGCGGATCGACGGCACCGGCCAGCCGCCCAAGCGCGTGCCGACGCGCGAGCTGATCGCCTACCTCGCGCTGCACCCCCACGGCGCAAGCCGCGACGAGCTGATCGAGGCGCTATGGCCCGCACAAGACCCCAAGAAGACACGGCGCCGCCTCTGGGACCTAGCGACCGACGCACGCGCCGCGCTCGGCGACGCGCTCATCCACGAAGGCGAGCGCTACCGCCTCGACCGCGCCAAGGTCCAAATCGACCTCGACCAACTCGACCACCTGCCCGCCAGCACCGACGCCGACAACGAGCCCGACCTCGAAGCGGCCCTCGCGCTATGGCGCGGCGAACCACTCGAAGGCGCCGACTACATCTGGGCCGACGGACACATCCACCGGCTACGCGCGACGCTGCTCGGCCTGCTTGAGCGTGCCGGCAACGCACGCCTGGAGCGCGGCGACGCACGCGGCGCCCTCCAGATGGCCGAGCAGGCAATCGCGCTCGACCAGTTCCACGAGGCATCCTGGCGCCTGGCGCTCCAAGCCGAACACACCCTCGGGATGCGCGAGTCGATCACCCGCCGCTACGACGAGCTTGCCAACGCGCTCGATGAACAACTCGGGCTCCAACCCACGCGCGAGACGCGGGCCATGTACCGACAGCTGCTCGGGCAGGGTTGATCCCCGACAGATAGCGGCAGCAGCCGGCGGAGCTGGGCTGGCGCGCCCCCGGACGAGTGCCGGCCATCAGAACGACCTGTGGTGCAGTAACGTCCCGGCCAACGATCCAGGCGTATACGAGGCTTGTCCCTTCACGCGGGGCTGACGGCGACAAGGGGGAAACACGGATGCTTAGCGAAGATTCGATCAGCCGTTTCGTTACGGACAGGCACCTGCTGTCGGTCAGGTTTCGGCCCGTCGCAGTTGTGCTTGCTCTCACTGCCCTCTATGCAGCGGTACCGGTTAGCTCGGCGCGAGCCGAGTCCGTTAGTGCGAGTACGGCGGCATCTGGCTCGTTGAAGGTTCGGATTGTCGGGTTGCCGCCTGGTCAGCCCGTACATGGTGTCTTGCGTGGCCCTGACGGGCTGGTGCGGTCCGTCTCGACTACGAGGTTGACGATCTCTAAAGCCCGGGCAGGGCTTTACCGGCTCACGCTGCGCCCGGTGACGATCAGCCGTACACATGGGTCTATAGAGAAGGGCGCGATTGGGCGGCCGGTGCGAAACACCACGGGCGTTCGCCTTCGCGGTGGGCACAATGCGAGCCTCGTGGGAACGTATGGATCAATCATCAATCCTGGTGTCAAGACGCTCCGTGGCGGAGTCGTCTCGGTCGCGGGGCCACCTGAAAATCCGTCGTCGGTTGTACTGAGCGGACATCAGACCTTTGCGCCACGCGCGATCATCTCGATGGCGCCTAATGTCCGGTTGCCGCGTGGCTTGCTTTCCCACGTCGTCGCGGTCTCCTATCGAGCCGGCAACACGATCGTCTCGCTGCGTGCTGCCAGCATCTACGAAGTCGCTCCTGACTTCCAGTTCAACGTCCCCCTAAATGCGACTCAGGCACACGCGGCAGACTTCTCTGCTGGCTGTGGTCTGCCATCTGGGCTTACTCCCTATCGACGGATCAAGGACGTATCGTTCTCGGGTGGTTGGTCCACGGCCGACGTCTTCGGGGTGCATATCACAGATGGAGTCCGAGCCGATGTCCACTTCACGGTGGAAGCAGGCATCGAAGTAACCGCTGGCGCCGGCCTCTCGTGTTCGCTCAGCGTAGCGTTCTACGCTAGCGGCCTTGCTGGACCGATTCCAGTGACGGCAGGTATCGAAGGCGCCTTGACCGGATCGGCTGCTGTGGGCGGGGTGCTCGACTCGGGCGGTTCTATCGAAGTCGAAGCAGGTGGTCACACCATTGGTCTTCCACCAACAATGCTCTTGATTCCTGATGTGTCGTTTGTCAATCCGCATTTTACGCTAACTGCAAAGCAGTTCGCACAGGCTACGGCAGGTATTGGGGTCACTGTGAAGGCCGGGATCGGTGCTGGCGGTGTAGCGAGCCTTACTATGAACGTGGGTAATAGCCTTGACTTCACGGCCCAGCCAGGGTCATGCCTGTGGGAAGCGAAGTTTGGGCAGTTTTCAGCAGAGGGGGAGCTTCTGGACTGGCATCTGAGCACACCCCAGACCCCCGCGCTCTTTACTAGGCAGCTCGGAGGAAACTTCTGCGCGACTTCCAGCACGGGGGGAGGCGGAGCGGGGAGTGGTGGCTCGGGAGGTAGCGGACCGCCGGGCGGTGGATCAAACCCGCCACCTCCAGCATTCAACATCACCAATGCATCTGCTGTTAGCGGTGGTGGATTGTTCTCATGCGCACTACTACGGGACGGCAAAGTAGCTTGCTGGGGGTTCGGAGCCAACCCGTACGTCCTCGGCGGATCAGGCTACGGACCCAACCTGATCCCGACGATCACCACAGCTCATACGGTTAGCTCGGGCGGGGAGTCGTCGTGCGCAGTCGTCGGCTCGGGCGCAATCGACTGTTGGGGATACAACTCATTTGGCGAACTGGGAGACGGAGCCACTGAACCTAAGGGCACCCCGGTTGCCGTCACAGGTATCTCTAACGCGGTATCGGTAAGTGTGGGCGAGACACATGCCTGCGCTGCACTTGCTACAGGTCACGTGGACTGCTGGGGCCGTAACTGGTCGGGACAACTAGGTGACGGGACGAAGGTGGGGCCTGAAACATGCTACGTCAATTCCCCGCCCGAAGGTTATCCATGCAGCCGCACGCCAGTCGAAGTAGACGGCATTACTGATGCCACGGCTGTAGCGGTAGGCGGCGAACATTCATGTGCCCTACTCTCATCAGGCACGGTGGAGTGCTGGGGCAGTGAAACACTCAGTGTCCCAAGCAGCGGCAACGATACCCCACAGCCAGTCGATATAAGCGAAGTGGCGTCAATCACCGCCGGTGAGTTCCAGACTTGTGCGCTCATGCGAAGCGGGCACGTCGAGTGTTGGGGAATGGGAACGTATGGCGGACTTGGCACTGGCAGCGAAGGTAGTAGCAGTGCGCCGGTTGAAGTCTCCGGTATTGCCGACGCAGTGTCCGTTAGCACTGGCGATGACCACACGTGCGTTGCCGGCGCGACTGGGGTAGTGATGTGTTGGGGCGAGAACTGGTCAGGCGATCTGGGAGACGGTACAGACACCGGCCCGATGCTATGCGGACCGAGTTCGGAGAAACAAGTTGCCTGTAGCTTGCAGCCAGTCGCTGTGTCAGGGCTCTCCGGCGTAGCCAGCGTAGGAGCTGGCTTGTGGCATTCATGCGCCGCGCTCACGTCGGGGACTGTTGAGTGCTGGGGGCTTCAACACGGCGACGTGCCCGGTACGGAGCCGAACGAAGAAAACGCGACATTGCCGGTACAAGTCCCATAGACTCTCTATGAGCTTGGAGACATAGTGAGTACGTCGAGCGTATTGAAGTGCCTGTTTCTTGTGGGTGCTGCGTCCATTGGCCTGGTCACTGGTTCCGCGTGGGCAGCCCCTCCCGATCCCCCAAGGGATTTGTTGCTAGGAGCCTTTCCAGCATCTTGCTACGAACGGCCAGGGACGCCTGGCCCCACCTCGCCCGAATGCGAGAATGCGGCTATCTTCTACCTCGATAGGGCACGCGGTGAAATGGGACTGCCTCCCTATAACCTTCCCGCAAACTTCACGGCCCTCTCGCCCGATCGACAGATGTTCATCCTAGCGAATCTGGACCGGACTGCATACTCGTTGCCGCCAGTGCCCGGTCTCAACACGGAGCTGGACTCGGTTGCGGAAGAAGGTATGAAGGCCGAACGCGATCCGATGCCTGCGCAGCAGTCCCCGTGGGTGCCGTTTTATGGGGCTGACTGGGCGGCGTTTCCGAATGCGCTCTGGGGTTACTACGTTTGGATGTACTCCGATGAAAGCGTGGGGTGGGCACACCGTCATGTTGTGTTCTATGAAGGCTTCGCCACCCTTGGCATGGGCGCTTCGGCTGGAGTGTCTTCCAGTGGCCGGGAATCCTCGACCCTCATCATTCAGTCCGCATCGGAACCGCCTGCGTACTACTACACTTGGACGGAAGCCGTCGCGGCTGGCGCTGGCTCGAACGTTTATGAGCCCAGTGTTCCACAGTTTACGGTGATGGTGACGTTTGTCGGTAGTGGCACTGGGGCTATTACTGGCTCATTCACGTGTCAGGCCACCTGCACACAGAGCGTTACACTTGGTGCAAGGATCAGTCTGGGTGCTGTTCCAGCAGCGGGCTCCAGCTTTGCGGGATGGGGTGGAGCGTGCTCGGGGTCGGTCACCTGCGAACTTACGGGCGACACAAACGAGATGGTGACCGCAACCTTTACCCGTGACGCGACCTCTAGCGGGGTGAGGTCGGGTACGATCCCGGTGGTAAGGCTACTGCACGTGGCAGTCAGCTCCCGCACTCGCAAGGCGCGCTTCACGTTCACGGCAGTAGGCGGCCCAGCACGGTTTCAATGTGCCCTTACGAGGCGTGCGGCGAAAAAACATAAGCAAGCGCCCGAGAGATTCACTACATGCACATCACCAAGCGTCTACAGACACCTCGGTCGTGGGGTTTATCTCTTTGCTGTTAGAGCGACCACGCAGAACGGGCTAACGTCCCATCCGATCGACCGGCGATTTCTGATTAGATAGGCGCCGTCCAGTTATGCGCAGCGCCGAGGCCAGCTAGGCCGGTTGCCATCGGCGGTGTGAGCAAGCGGTCGCGGCCGATGCGGCTGCCGGGGTAGTTGAGCGACAGTGAGTACCCACACGAGTTCCAGTGCGTCAGGTTTCGCTTACGTACTGCGAGAGGGCGGCAGTGAGTATAAGCATGAGCCGCGCGTCGGCGGCGTCGAAGCGCTGCTCGGTGGGCCGACCCTCCGGATGATGCGGAGCGTTGACAAGATCTATAGCGGCGTTCCACAAACGATCGAGGAATGCAATGCGCCCATCGTCCTCATGCCATGCCCGCCTGCCAGTGATGATAGACGCGACCGGCTGAGACTTGCTCGCACCAAGCTGGCTCTGCCACATTGCGAGTATGTCGCGGCACTCTGAAACGCAGTCGCCATATCGCTGCTCGTCGAGTGCTTGCCTAGCCTTGTCCCACTCGCTTGCCGCACTTGGGTGATCGGGCAAGGCTGGCGGAAACCTCATCTCAACGACGCGGGCACGATCGTAGCCGAGACCTGATAGGACATCGCGGACCCAAGTAGAACGCTCGACGGTAATCGAAACGGGAGAGATGTTGGTCCGCCAAAACGGAAACACCTGAGAAACCATCCCGTATTCGAGGCCCCAGGGCATATCTTCAGTGCTGCTTTGCGAACCGCCAATTTGGTTGTATGTCTTGACCCCAGCGACTACCGCCTCCAAGCCCAAGTAGAGAGAAAAGACATCGGAAGGTGCTTGGTGCCGGATGTTCTCAAGATTGTCGATATCGCGCTGGGTAAGGTGGAAGCGGAGGGCGACAACGTGTTCCCCTTGACCCCCGGGGAATGAACGCGCTGGCAGGTTATCGAGCAACAACTCCGTCGTCGGTTGCGCAACTGCGGTCTGTGGTGAAGCATGCTGATCGGTCGCGAGGCAGGCTCGCAGCCAGCAGAGGGCCAGCATCGCGCCCGCGGGCGCATTGTTCATCTGAACGGTCAGCGGTACAACGAGCTGTGGTTTAAGTTGGCCGCCCTCGCCTCGCAGGGCACCGCCATCGACGGAGACTTGGCCGACGATCCGATTGCCGCCTACAGTGATGTGCTGTTTGGTGACTTGCGCCATAGCGTCTACATAAACAGCCGGTCCTCAACCTCCGGCCAATAGCGGTAGAGCGCCTTCGCCTGGTCGAGCACGAGCTGTGCGTAGTGGTTGACATCGCGGGCTTCTCCACCTCCACCGGAGGCGTCGGCCGTGAGCGGTTGGTAGTTGTACTGGCGTAGCAGTCGCTTGATCTTGCGGCGGATGGCGGCCTCGGTCGATTCGCGGTCAGCCCAGTCCACGGTGAGGTCTTCCTTGATGCTCTTGGCGAGCGCCTTGGCGATCGTCGCGAGCTGAGGGTAGCTCGCTACGTCCCCCGCGCCGGCGAGCGCGTCGTAGAAAGCTGCCTCCTCCGGCGTGAGGCCGAGCTGTTCGTGGCGTAGGCGCGCGCCGCGTAGGCTCTTGCCAATCTCGATCAGGCGCGCGATCACTTCCGCACTCGTAATCTGTCGCAGTTCGTAGCGGCGAAGCACCTCCTCGACACGATCGCCAAAGAGCTTCGCCTGCGTCTGATTGGTCCGCCCGCGGGCTCGGATCTCGCCCTTGAGCAGTTTCTCCAGCAGCCGCACCTGGATATTGGGATGCTCTACCTTGCGCTCGATCGAGTCCAAGAACTCGTCCGAGAGGATCGAGATGTCCGGGCGCTCCCCGTCCGCGAGGGCGAGCGCATCGGCGATCTCGCCGGCGGCCAGCCCCTCGGAGAAGAACTGCCGGACGGCCTGCTCAGCGGCCGGGGACGCTTGCGCCTGCACGCTTGCCACCTTGCGCACCGCGGCGGCCAGCTCCGAGAACCATGCGATCTCCTCACGCAGCTCGATCGCGGCTTTCTGGGTTGCAACCAGCGCGTAGAAGCGCGCGAGCGTGGCGTGCTCGTCGAGTAGCTCACGAATGCGCTCCTCGCTCTCCATCACATAGTCGCAGGCAGCGGTGAACAGCGCAGAGCGTTCGCTTGGTGCAGGGGGTAGCTGGCCCTGGCGGTAGCCTGCTGGGTAGAGCAGCGCGCAGATTGCCTCGTAGTGAGCCCACAGTTCGGCGAACGCCTTAGCGGCGGGGATAACTGGGTCTTCAAGCTCGGTGTCGTCGTAGGCGCGAAGCGAGCTGCGCAGGTCCTCGCCGATGCCGATGTAGTCCACGACCAAGCCGCCGGGCTTGTCGCGGAAAACCCGGTTTACGCGCGCGATTGCTTGCAACAGACCGTGGTCGCGCATCGGCTTGTCGATATAGAGCGTGTGCAGTATGGGTGCGTCGAAGCCAGTCAGCCACATGTCCTTGACGACCACGATGCGAAATTGGTGACTCTCGTCGCGGAAGTCGTTGGCCAGATCGCGAAGCTCCGTCTTCGATCGTCGGTATCGAGAGATCGCGGGCGGGTCAGTCGCCGCAGCAGAGATGACGCAAGTGACCGCTTCGTCACCGAAGTGCTCCTTGAGTCGGTCCGTGAGCTCGGCCGCGATTCGGCGCGAATAGGCGACCACCATCGCCTTGCCCTGTAGCGCTTCCAAGCGGGCGGACAAATGCTGATGGATGTCATCGGCGACCCTATCGAGTCGATCGGGTGCTCCTACGACCCTCTCCAGCTTGGCCCAAGCGGTCGTCAGCTTGTTCGCCGCCTCCGGCTCCTCGTCTTCGAGCACTTCCTCGACCTCGGCGAGCTGGGCGGGGTCGGCGACGTCGATCGGGATTGGACGCGACTCGTAGTAGATCGGGACAGTGGCGCGATCTTCTTGTGCCTGGCGCATACGGTAGGTGGATACGTAGTTGCCGAACACGAGCCGCGTCGAGCGATCGACCCGTTCGACGGGTGTGCCGGTGAAGCCGATCCTTGTGGCTGCGGGGAGCGCCTTGGTGATATTTTGCGCGAAGGTTCTGTACTGCGAGCGGTGCGCCTCGTCTGCCATCACGACGATGTTCTCGCGCTCGGAGAGCGGCGGCATCTCAGTCTGCCCGCGCGGCGGGCGGAACTTCTGGATCGTCGTGAAGATGATGCCGCCGGCGGGGACGTTCAACAGCTCATAGAGGCTGCGGGCGCCGCCGGTGATCTCCTGTGCCTGACGACATGTGCTTGCCAGGTGGGTGGCGGTGAACTTTTCAAGTAGCTGGTTGTCGAGGTCGGTGCGGTCGGTCACGGCCACGATCGTCGGGTTTGCAAAGCGTGGGTCGCGGCGCAGCTTGTTGGCGAAGAAGATCATCGTGTAGCTCTTGCCCGCGCCCTGCGTGTGCCAGACGATCCCGGCGCGCTTATCGCCGGCCATCGCGGCTGCCGCCGACTCCACGGCTGCCCGCACGGCGTGGACCTGGTGATACTTGGCCATCACCTTCCACGTCCTCGCGCCATCCGACTCAAACAGCACGAAATCGCGAATCAGCTCAAGCAGCGCGCTCGGAGCGAAAACCTGCTCGACCATAACCTGAAGCGCCGGGCGGCGGTCCGTCTCTTGCATAGCTCCCATGAGCTTCCACTGCGCGAAGTGCTCCGGGGGAGTACTTGCCGTGCCCACTCGCGCGTCCAGGAGGTCCGAGACACCCACAGCCTCTACGTAGCGATACAGGCCAGGGATCGTGTCGGTGTAATGGCGAACCTGATTGACGGCCGACTCGGCGGCATTCTCAGCGCTCGGACGCTTCAACTCGATCTGACCCAATGGCAACCCATTGACAAACAAAATGATGTCCGGGCGGCGGTTCTTGCCGCCGTCGATGATCGTGAACTGGTTGACGGCTATGAGATCGTTTCGGCCTGGATCGGCGAAGTCAACGAGCTTCGCGTGCTCGTCGCGTTCTACGCCGTGCTCGTCGGTGTAGGAGATCGGGATGCCAGCGAGCAGCATCTCGTGGAAATCACGGTGGCTCTCGATCGGCACGGGCGAAGTCGCGGTGAGGGCACGATCGGACACCATCTCCACGGCTTCTCGCGGCAGGTGTGGGTTGATATGCGCGATTGCATTACGAAAGCGCTCGACAAGGACGACATCAGACCACAGCTTGCGCTCGCCGCCGGGTCGTTCGGCCTCAAGCTCAGAGCCGTGGACAAGGGTCCAGCCTGTCCGCCCCAGCCATTCCAGCGCCGGCTGCTCAGCCAGCGCGTCCTCGCCGGCAACTTCGCTCATTGCGCAGCCCCCACGAGTTGATCGGCCGCTGGACCGATGACCTCCTCTGGATCGGTTGTGTCAGGCACACGCATTTCGCCGGCGATGAGCTTGGGGAGCAGGCGGTCGCGGAGTTCCCGGAGCGTACCCGCTTCTGCCACAAGCGTTCGACGGTGCTCATCGAGCCATTTGAGAACATCGTCGGCAGCGGCGATCATCGCACTGTCAGGAATAGGCACCACGGCTTCCGCAAGATGCCGTCGCTGAATGTGCCCCATCGTCGTTGCCTTATCCTGCGCGATCGCGCGGAACTCGGTCATATGCTCCTGAATCCAGCCGTACACGAACCATGCAGGCCAATCCTCCGGGATTACCTTGAAGATGTGCTGATTGATGAGCGATTCAGGGCCCGGCCAGCGATATAGCCCGAGCGAGCCGGACCAGGCGAACAAGATGTCGTTGGCGAACGCGATGTGATCTTCGCTCGCCTCTACATCGCTTCGGGGCGTTCCGTCGTCGATACCGCCGTTCAGCTCTCGAATACGGATGATCGGGCGCCCGCGATCGTTTGCCTCTTTCGTAAACGCCTTTCCGTTGACGTAGCGTCCAAGATCGTTGAGGCTGCCGACCCTCCATCCCTTTGGCAGCCTCTCGATCCCGCGCTTGTGTATCCCCACGAAGTCCACGAACTGCGCCCTGAAGATCGCCATGCCCGTCTGCTCAAGAAGCGCTGCCACACGCCGGTTGCTCTCTATCTTGTCATCCAGCGTGCAGAGAACATCCGCGATCCTGCGCTGCTCGTCGATAGGCGGATGAGGGACCGGCAATCGGGCAAGAGTTCCAAGGTTGATCTTGAGTGTGACGCTACCTTGGAGGTGGGCGCAGAGCCATCTCACGCATTGAGGGGACTGAAGGAAGTAGTTCACGAAGCGTGGGTCTGCCTTTGTGATCGGTATGACGGCGATATCACGAGTCACATTGGCTCCTGCGAGGCTGCGGGGTACGATGGCGCTATGCCCCGGCTCGCCGATGAGGTTTAGCACGATCTCGCCGCCACGAAGGACTGTCCGCTTGAAGCGCTGGCTAACCGCGACGGTTACACGTTTCGTGTCATCAATCCTGATGCGGCTGTCACGCACATCTCCGCCTCGCACGACGCGGACCCCATCGGGTATGTAGTCGCCGACCTTCACGATCCCGTAGGTAATGCCGCGTGCCTGGTCACACAGCTCAGAAAGAGCTACCGTCGAGAAGCCGTGGGCGGTGGGTGAATCCCCGTTAGAGCTCATAGTCGAGTCGCGCCAGTGCGTCCTTCACTTGTCCGCTAAGGTGGCTATTTTCAGCCATTGCATCGCCGAGTTCGTCGATGAGTATGGCCATCCTTTCCTCGAACGCGACCTCATCCTCCTCGGACTCCGGGGCGCCCACATAACGTCCGGGTGAGAGCGTAAAGCCCGCCGCCTCGATGTCGCTAAGGTCGCTGCCCTTACAGAAGCCGGGCACGTCGTTGTAATCCTCGTCGGTTGTCCCACGCCAGTTGTGATAGGTGGAGGCGATCTTCTCGATCTCCTCGTCGCTCAGCTCGATCTGGGTGCGGGTGATCTTGCGGCCCATCTGGCGAGCGTCGATGAACAGCGTCTCGTCACGGCGGTCGCGCTCAGTGGACGACGCCTTGTTACGGTCCAGAAACCAGAGGCAGACTGGGATTCCGGTCGTATAGAAGAGCTGCGCCGGCAGCGCGACGATGCAGTCCACGACATCGGCACGGATCAAGCTCTCACGAATCTTGCCCTCACCACTGCTCATCGTCGTGAGCGAGCCATTCGCCATCACGAAGCCTGCGCGCCCATCGCGGGCGAGGTGGTGCAGGAAGTGTTGAATCCAGCCGTAGTTGGCGTTGCCGGTTGGCGGAGCACCGTGCTTCCAGCGCGCATCGTCGAGGATCGCAGGCGTTGACCACTCCGACTGATTGAACGGAGGATTGGCCATCACGAAGTCGGCCTTCAGGCGCGGGAAGGCATCGTCCAGCAGGGAGCCGCCCTCCGGGCACTTGACCTCGCCGGAGAGTCCGTGGATGGCGAGGTTCATGCGCCCGATCCGCCAGGTGGCGCGGTTTCGCTCCTGGCCGTAGACGGAGATCTCCTTCGGCCTGCCCCCGTGCGCCTCGACGAACTTCGCCGACTGCACGAACAGCCCGCAGGAGCCGCACGCCGGGTCGAGCACACGCCCGCGATACGGCTCAAGCATCTCGACCAGGAGGCGCGCCACCGGCGCGGGCGTAAAGAACTCACCGCCGCGGTGGCCCTCGGCGCGCGCGAACTCCTTGATGAAGTACTCGTAGGTTCGTCCGAGGATGTCGCGCGCCTCGCGCGGCTCTGAGCCGAACCCGATCTTGGCGATCGTTCCCACCAGCTCGCCCATCAGCTGCGGCGACAGCCGCGCGCGCACGTAGATGCGCGGCAACACGTCGCGCAGCGGCGGGTTCTCGCGCTCGATCGCCTCAAGCGCCTCGTCGATCCGCTTGGCGATCTCCGGCTGGGAGGCTGCTTGAAGCAGCGTCTCCCAGCGCGCGCTCTCGGGGACCCAGAAGACGTCCTTCTCCAGGTAGGCGTCGCGGTCGTCGAGCTCGGCCCCCCGCCGAGCCGCGTCGGCGACGTATGCCGCGCTCGACGGGTCGGCCAGCTCGGCTTCAAGCTCGCCGCGCCGGTGCTTGAAGGCGTCGGAGATGTACTTCAGGAAGATCAGCCCGAGGACGAGGTGCTTGTACTCGGCCGACTCGACCGAGCCGCGCAGCTTGTTGCACGCCTCGAACAGCGCCGCGCCATTCGGACCATCGTTGTCCGCTGCCTGCGAAGACACGGCCGAACCGTAGCGCTACGACCATCGTCGGGGGGTCGAGCTTGCGTGGAGCCGATGCTCACTCTGGTGACGCCGCCATAAGCACGTATCCTCCCGGATCGAGCATTGCGTCGCCTGTGTCGCCGATGCTTCCTGGGCCGCGACCGAGCATAGGAACGCCCGTCCGTCGTCGGCTTCCGATAGAAACCCCGTGCCGTACCTGCACCATGAACATGCCTTGCCCGCCGGACCGGGACTCATCACCTCGGTCCGGCGGGTGCTGTTTCGACCCGGGGTCGCCAGATTCCGACCGGGGCGCGTGGAACCATTCTTGGTGAGGTCCCTCTATCGGAGTGATGCCCGATGCGATGAGGCTTCCTCTCAATGTTCATGGCTCTCAAGGAGGTTGGTATGGCGACGACGACGGTTGATTACGCGGGGCAGATCCTGACCGATGTTCGCAGGCAGATTGCGGTAGGCGATGCGGTTCTCTCAGAGACGAAGGCGAGGCGCAACCTCGTCAAGAGGCACGCGAGGAGCTTCCCGGGTGCCCTCAAGACGTTCGACTCGGGCAGCGTTGCGCACGGCAACGTCAACAAGCCCGTGAGCGACGCCGATTGCGGCGTGGTGCTGGACAGACGCAAGTACCAGGAGCTTGGCCCTGATGGCGACGATGTACCGCCGAACAACATCGTGGCCGAGATGGCCGAGCACATGATCGAAGGCGTGCGCGAGGAGTACCCCGACGCCACCTACAAGGTCTGCAAGCGCGCCATCCTGATCGAGTTTCACGAACCTCTCGACGAGGGGCAGGACCCGAGCGTGGACCTCATCGTCGCTCTGACCAGAGTCGGGGGCGACGGTCGCTGGATACCCAACACCGAAGCGCAATGCTGGGACGCCTCGGACCCCGAGGAGCACACCCGCCTCCTGAACGACGTGGACGTCTCGGTTCGCGTACACCGTGCGAGGGTGATCCGGCTCGCGAAGGCCGCCGTCAAGCAGGACGCGACGCCGGTGGTCAGCTCCTTCAATCTGGAGGCGCTGGCGCTCGATCACGTTGACGACGAGAGCACGATCGCTGAGAGCCTGCGTGACCTCCTGCTCGATGGCGCGGACTCGCTGGCCGACGGTCCCACGCCTGACCCGGCTGGCGTCTCGGACCCGATCAAGCTCCCCGATGGCGTATCGCGTGCCACTGCGGTCGCGCGGCTCCGCGAACTGGGCGAGGCCGTCTCGCGTGCCGTTGATGCCGAGACGCTTGAGGACGCCGAAGCCGCGTTGTCCGAGGTCTTCCCCGACTACGTGGAGTTCGGGTCGGCTGTGCGCAGTCTCGGCGATGCGCTCCGCCGGCAGAAACGTGTGCAGGTGGGCGCCGCGTTCGGCATCGGCGCGGCTGACCTCAAGCCGGCGAGGGCATATGGCGATGAGGCGCGCTAAGCCGGGCGGCTGGTACGACGACTTCCCGTATCGACTCCGCTTCGAGAGGGCGGCTCGTACAGCCTTCCCCGCGATGTCGGTGTCGAGGGCCGGGAAAGGCAGGAAGACCGGGAGCGTCGTCTACACCCTGCACGTGTCGGTGCCCGAGCTAAACGAACGCCGCCTCATCAGGATTGCGCTCTGGAACGACAGGCGAGCCACGGTTCACTCGGTCACGGCTGACGGACCTGCCGAATCCCCTCACCGATACAGCGACGGAGCGCTTTGCATGTGGTATCCGAAGGACGGCCCGGACCAGCGGTGGATGGCAGATGACGGGCTGCTTCGCCTCATACGCTGCGCGCAGGTTCACCTGTTCAAGGAGGCGTACTGGCGACGGTATGGCGAATGGCCAGGACCCGAGGCGCCGCACGCATCCGACGAAGTGGAGCAGGCAGCATGATCGTGGCGACTGATGTCTGGACAACCGTCTCGATCATCGTCGCGGCGGTCGTAAGCATCGGCACCGCGGCGGCGGGCGTGCTCACGTGGTTTGTCAACGGCGTTCGCACTGAGCGCACGCGACTCCAGAAGCTCTATGCGGATGCCTATTCAGCGATTGTGTCCTATCAGGAGTTTCCCTACGTCATTCGGCGAAGGCGAGCGCCCACGCCAGACCATCAGGAGATAGCTGGCGAAGAAAGGCTGCGGATCGCGGGAGCGCTACACACGATCCAAGAGGCTCTGAACAACTACAGCGCACAGATCAGCACCGAATCGAAAGCCGTATCCGAAAAGTACGACGCGCTCGTCAGCGAGACACGGCTGGTCGCTGGCACCTACATGCACAAGGCATGGGACGCGCCGCCGCTCGACAACGACGCCGGCATGAACATCACCGGCATCGACTATAAAAACCTGGGCACACCACAGGATGACTACCTTGATGCCGTCAAGAAAGACATGAGCTTCTGGCGGGTAGCAATCCCAAGGCTCCGCGACTAGGGATTTGGCGAAACTCGGCGTTTACCCTCGGCATAGTTGGCAGTCCCCGAGTCGGCGGACCGACCGGAGGGGTGTCAGAGTGTCATTATGCGGTCGAAGTAGACGGCGACCTCGGAGGCTATGGCTCGGCCGCCGCGGCGTTCGATGAGGCCCGCTGCGTCGAGGCGGTCCAGCGCGTCGGTGATGGCGAGGAGCTTCTGCTGCGTCTCCTTGGCGCCGAAGGCCTCGTATAGCTCGTCCTCGGAGATTGGGCGCTGGCCCTCGGTGGCGCGGGCCAGCAGGGATTCGAGGATGGCTTTGTCGTGGTGGCGCTCGTCGGCTGAGGCTGGGTCGGTTCCTTGGGTGATCTCGTGGAAGCGCACGGCTGCGCGTGTGGCGGTCGCAAGGTCGTTCCAGCGGTGGACGAGTCCGCCGGTGCGTAGGCGTTTGAGGCTGGCGGGGACGTGGCCGGGCGCGGTGATCTCGCGGGCGATCTCGGCTTCGGACCACGGCCGCTGTTTGTCATCATCGAGGAGGAGTCCGAGGATGGCGCGGTCGAGGAAGGCGTGCGCTTCGGATTCGGTTGAGCTACGTTGGTCGAGCATGGGAGCGTTTACCTCCTGTGTCACGGTCTCGGGCGGGGCTCCAATCCCCGCGCCGAGGCCATCTGACGATGGCTAACTTCAGCTCTACAGCGCGCCTATGGCGTTGTGGGGGCAGGACACGAAGCTGTGACGTGGATGGCGCGATCGTGCGACGCCGATCGCGGAGTGCAGACGAGAGCGTCGGGGGAGAGGCGGTAGCCGACGCCGCGAATGGCGGTCACCCATCCTTCGGCACCGGCGTGGGCGAGCTTGCAGCGCAGCCGCGAGGCGTGCGAGTCCAGCGTCCTCGTCACGATGCCCGAGCCGATGCCCCACACCGCCCGCAGCAGCTCGTCCTTGGTGTAGACGCGGATGGGGTCGCTCGCAAGATGCACGAGCAGCGCATACTCCAACCGACGCAGACCGACGGGGGTCGCTCCGATCGTGACCTCGTGCGCGGCGGTGTCGATCCGAAGCTCCCGGTACTCGATCACGCCGGGCGTCTCGATGAGGTCGCGGCACGTGAGCGCCTGCACGCGGGCACGAAACTCGGGGTACGCGAACGGCGTGCGGATCACGTCATCGGCGCCGGCTTGGAATCCGCGGAGCACGTCGCCAAGGTTGCCGTTGGGGCTCATCCATAGTGCGCGCAAGCGCGGGCTGGCCTCGGGCGTGAACTCCCCCGCGCGGAGCCGGCGTAGCACGTCAAGGCCCGCGCCGCGATCGGTCGCGCGGCCGAAGATGACGAGTGCGATCTCGCGCGTATCACAAGCGGCGCGCATCATGGCGGGGTCGCTGGCGCGGTGTACCTCGTATCCGTCGAGCGACAGCTCGTCGGCCAGCGCCAGGTTCGTGTGCTCCTCGCCGTAGAGCAGTAGCGCGGGGACGCTCGTGGGCGCCTCTCCACTTGGTTCTCGGGCGGGTTCTGCGCTCATCTGACCTCCTTTCGGCGCACCGAGAACCGCCAGCGAGCACGACCAGCTATCCGCAGAGAGCTACGGTGGGGGGCGTGGCATCGAAGGTTGGTTCTTCGGTGCTACTGGCCGGGCGGGGTGTCGCAAGCATCCCGCTCGGCCGCATCGGTTTTCGCGTGTTGGCGCGATCAGAGCAGAGCCCGCGGCGGAAAAACTGTCGAGCCTCCCGCGCGACGATCCTAGACTCGCAAGGCGTGACTGCCTCGATCCTTGACCAACTCCAACGACCGGACGAGATGACGCTCGCCTTCAACCCACTTGGGCTTGGAGGACGTCTGGCGCCCGCAGACGCCGCGAGCTTCCAGGCGGCGAGCATTGCCCAGGCTGTGTTGGCCGAGGACGTGCCGGAGGACGTGCGCAACAACTTCGAGCGAGCGCGAAAGCTGCATCTACATGGAGTCCTGGAGTACGAGTTCTTCACCGCCGCATTCGACTACGCGCTGCTCGTTCTTGAGGGCGCGCTCAGGGCGCGCTTCCTCACCTACTACGACGATGGCATTCCCCTGCTGCTGCGTGGAGGGATCGAGGAACTGCTGCAAGCTAAGACATTCGATGACATCCGCGATGTGCGCGGTGCCAAGCTACGCGAGGCGGACGGCGCTCTCCACCGGCTGCCACTGGGGGCAGACGATCTCCTGGAGTGGGCTCGACGCGAGCGCCTGCTCGTGGGCACACGATCACGTCGCGTTGACCGTGATCTCTCATGGCTGCGGAATCATGCTGCGCATCCGGTGGGGCACACGGTCTGTATGCCTCCCGACTCGGCAAGGATGCTGTGCAATGTCGCCGAGACGATCAATCGCCTGTGGGGTCACGACTCTCCCGGCGGTCGTCTGTTCCCGGCGCCGGTGACGCGCCAGGTGAAGGTTGCAGCGATCGCGCCGAAGGGCAGCGTGCAAGAACCGCGTCTCGATCAGGTTTGCGAAGCCACGGAGCGCGAGCGGGAGTGGCGCTACGTCGTCGTCCTGGCCGCAGAGGATGAGCCCGTGATCGGCGTCAGAGCCCACGCCGCTGGCTTGGTTCATCGGCCCGGCTTCCAGACGACGGAGTTCCCCTGCGAACAGCTCTGGGAGGGCGACTGGAACGCCCTCATGGCGGAAATCGACCGGGGGGCGTTCGCCGGCGTCGAAGACACGGTGCCGCACCTAGATCGCCTTTTCTTCATCCGCGCACGGAAGGACCGCCCTGAGGACGCTCGTTCGCCGGCCGACCTGCTCGCACTTCAGGCAGCGCCGAAAGGACTCTGGTATGCGGTGATCGCAGACTCGCCGATCGACGCTTGGGTGCATGTCCGAGACCACGAGCCCCACATCGCCAATGGCCGTGACGTTTGCCCCGAGTGCTTCGCGCAGATCAAGGCGCGCCGTGCAGCCGGCTCAGACATGATGGCGCTCGCGCGAACGATCTCAGACGGACCTCTGAAGTTGCCTGGGACGACTACGGCTTGCGGCGGGCGAAACGCAGGTAGCTGGTCCGGCGAGGCTCCAAACTAGATTGGCGCGTCGGCACCGCCTGGCGACCCCAGCGGCGCCCCCGCTGCTCCGCTTTGTCGGTGGCTCTATAGCGAGGAGATGCCCTGATGTCCGTATGGGCCACGATGCTTTGCAGTCGTGTTCGACGAGCATCTGAATCGCCAGCATCGGCTGACGTATTTCGTACGCGGCCCCGAGTGGGCGTTCGCCATCCCCCAAGGCGACCTCGATGCGCTTGAGACCGTGATGCAGGGCTGCTCGACCTTCTGGTACGGCGCCGGGAGCCTGCTCGTGCCTGTCCGTGCCGATGGCCGCATTCCTTCCACGATCAAGCTGCTCTTGCGGACGCGGCCCGTCGATACCTGCTACATGCACGAGCGGCTTGGGGAAAAGGCACGCGCGGCAGTGCAGCAGCTCACCAGGGCGGTCCCGTTCAGGGACGGATTCGATCGGAACGAGATGCACACACTCCATCTCGTGGACTCGCAGTATGCGAAGCCTCAATCAGAGCGTACGGAGCTGCCGGTGCTGGAGCTGCCGCGCTTCGCCACCGCCGGCCTTCGTAGAGCCGCGACCGCCATCTGGGGTCACATTCAAGACGAGGACGAGCCCCACTGGGCGGAGCGCTACAAGGTCGTGGTCCGCGAGGACGAGGATGCCCACGGCGCGCTGGTTCGCGGCCAGGTCGATGGGTCAGGCGTGTCCCCGCTGCGCCTGACCGCTCGCTACATGGATGTTGTGCGCCAAGTCAACCCAATCGACCGACCGTATATCTGGGTGATCGCGCGCCCCACCTTCGACAACCTAGTCAACTTTTGGAACTTCCGGGCTCGCGCTCTCGCACGGGCCAACGGAGCACCTGTCATCGGCCTGACGCGCGAGTCACTGCGCCACCCCGACCAGCTCGCGGCACTTACAAGATGGCTACTCCAACTCCCATCAACACGAGAGACCCCGGACATACTCGTCGCCTGTTCATCTGACCTGCAGGACGAGGCACGGGCAGCGCTATCGGCGCTGCCGTTTGCCGAGGACACGGGCGACAGTCTCCAACAGCAAATCGGCGAAGGGTTTGAGCCGAATACCCCGCCAACCTTCCTCTTTGCTCGCCCGCTGCTAGGCGGACCCTTCACCCGCGGTAAGGCCGCCGGCGCGCTGGTTGCGTTCACAGACGGACAATCATCGCTCTCACTGCCAGCACCGGAGGGCTTCGCAGTACGAAGCTTTCGCCATGTAAGGCTCATCTTCCCGAACCTGCCTCTGCCGCTTCCCCTCACAACGAGCGGCGCCGGTCTTGTGCATAAAGACGGCACTCCGCATGATGGCGTGATGCTGCTGACAATGGCGTCGGAGCAATGGAACTTCGACATTCGACTCCCCACAGCCGGCGAAGCGCTCAGCGCCTGGGTCGGAGATCACGGCTTCCAGTTCAAGCGTACGCAGGACGGGCGCGATGCCGATGCGCTCCTCACGAGACTCGGCACACTCGATGCGCTGGATGTCCTGGCTGACCAAAAGCGCGTCGCCGTGCTCGATGCACTCTCTCCACGGAACCGCGACAAGCTCGCCGCTGCGATTGTCGCCGAGGCCAAGGGCGAAGCCGGCGTCGAACTCGATCCAGAGGCACTCATCGAGAAGCTCGCCGATATCGGACTATTCCTAGAGATCGAGACACGGACAGCCAGCGAGATCGCCTCCACCATAGGTCCGGGTAATCGCAAGCCGGATGTCTTGGCGCTCTTGCCTGCTCTTGTCGAGGCTGGTTTCGTTCGTCGTGCCCGCGAGGTTCGATGCCCCCGCTGTCGCTTTCGCATGTACCTAGACCTATCCGAACTGCACGAGCGAGTGCAGTGTCGCGCCTGCGCTCAGGAGGTTGTGCTGCCGGTCGTGGACGAGTCGGGCAAGAAGGAGCCAGATTTCTTCTATCGACTCGACGGGCTCATGGCTCGCATCATGGATCAGGACATCCTGCCCGTCCTGCTGACAATGCGCGCGCTGCGGTCACCAGCGCAAACCGGGCAGCTATTTTTTGCTTGGCCGGGCGTTGAGGTCTGGAAAGACGCTAGCCGGAAGTTCGACATCGACCTAGTGGTGTCGCGCGGCACGAATATGGACGGCATCAGCAATGCCTGGTGCATCGAGGTAAAGAAGACTGCCGAAAGCTTGGGCGAGAAGCAGCTAGCCCGGCTGCTAGAGGCGGCCGACCAACTTGAAGCCCGTCCCGGCATAGCGGCCACGCAGGGTGAGTTCCCCGAGGAGCTGTCGCGCCGGGTTATCGAAGCCGGCGGGACCGTACTGACCGCCCAGCAGCTCTTTCCGAGTGACACTGGGAGTAGCGGAGATGTTCTGAGGACACAAACGGCCGGTGCCACCCGGACGGCGCTCGTCGCCACGCAAACCAACGTTCGCTAACCCCTACCCTGTCTGTAATGACCGACTTCCGTGAGTACGAGAACGGCGTAGCGGACATCCTGAGCTTCCTTTTGGGGGATGCCGCAACGGTGGAACGTAACGTCCATGTTTCCCCTCGCCGCGGCCAGCGTAGACGACAGGTTGACGTACTCGTCCGCGGTCGCGTGTTCGGGCTCGATGACGTTACTCTCGCGGTTGATTGCAAGGTCTGGGCACGGCGGGTCGCCATTGGAGATATCGACAGGTTTCTAGGCTTCCTCGATGATGTAGGCGCCGATCTCGGGCTCCTGGTATCGGCGTCGGGCTACAGCGCCGCCGCGCAGTCGAGGCTTGAGAATGAGCGGGGGGCTTGGGCGAAGCTGCTGACCCTCAATGAGCTGAGCGCATGGAGTCCTCGCGGAACAAGAAGCGTGTCGTTTCGTCTCAACGCCGCGCAGGCAGGGCGCGCCGCCGAAGCGCTTCGCGCGAAGGGACTGCGGGTCCGGCCCGATCCTGAGCTGAACCGTTCCGACGACGAGATCGTCCTTACTGCATTTGGTCATTTCGGTAGCGACCCGACGAAGGATGAGCTGGCACCACGCGCCCAGGCAGCACTCGCGGCGGTCGGACTCTCGCCGGAAATGGCGTCTGCCGGCGTGACGATCAGCGGCGGTACACCGGCGCATCGCTGGCTTGAGGTGACCGGCCCCGGCGGTGGACACCTGGGTCTCAAGGTGCTAGCCGGGACCGAGGACGAGGCCGAGCAGGAACTGACGCAAGTCGCCGAGACGCTTGGCCTCCCGCGTGCGCTGCTCGGTGTCGAGAGACCGCCGGGATGGCCGGTCAAGGGGTTGTTTGGGCTCCCTGAGGGGTCAGCACGTAGTTAGAACCGGACCTGTGCGGCACCCCACCAACCGAGAGCTTGCGTAGAGAGGCGCGGCTCGTCTTGAGCCGGGAAACGGACCATTCAGGGGAGAAGTTTGCCGAGGTATGCAATTGCACCGGCGGCCGCTGCAACTACAGCCTCTGCCTCAGCAACCGACACGTTATGGGGAATTGCGCCAGCACCGTGCCCAGCGGTCTTGTTACGTGGCTGGGCGGATGCAAGCAAGGTGCGTTCCATGTACGGTGGCACCAGCCCCGCGTCCTTCAGGTGTCCAAAGAGCTTTTGAGCAGTGTCGTGCGCCTTGTCATACGTGGTCCCGTGCTCATCGAGGAGCACCTTCATCGCGCTCTCGACGGCGCAGCCCGCCTCATATACGGCCTGCTTTCGAGCCACCTGCGTCCCGGCACGAAGCTCGCTGCGAGCCGACTCGAACTCGCTGCGCACGCCGCCTGCAAACCTGCGGTCATCAAGGACGGTTAGCGCGGGACGAAGCATTTCGCGTTCCACAAGCTGCTCCCCGACCCACTGGAACCCATTGCCACCAAATACCCACGGCGCACCCCGCGAACGACATATCTTTGTGATCCGTTCGCCCGCAGTCTGAGGCTGAACGGACCGGCTGACGGCTTCCTCGACAGCGAGCCGAAAGTCTGGCTCGGGCATCATCATTAGGAGAACATGCGCCCCCACCTCATGGGGAGTAGCGCGGCGGGCGCGTGTGCCGAAGGCCAGCGGGAACTCTGCATCGACTTCCGCACTACTGACGGCCTGCTGGCATCTATATCCCACCGCCTCGCCCCACACTTGCCCAAGGGCGGCGTAGTAGTCGGTTCGGCTTCCGTAGCGATCGGCGAATAGGGCTTCGACGACGTCAATCGGGTCGAAGCCGCTCGTGGCGAGAACGCCCAAGATCAGCGTGCGAGCACCAGAGTCGAGGCCCGTCGCCGGACGCTGTGTCGCTGTGTCGAGCATCGTCATAGCTCCTCAGCTAAGCAGACAGCCCCCTGCCTTCGACGCCGATGTCGCCCGGCTGCATCCACTTCTACGCCAAAGGCGCTCAAGAGCACTTCAAGGGTTGAGGCCGAGCCCTCCGTCGTCCGGGGTAACGCCGTCCGGCTTCGATCGCTTCAAGCTCCCCCCGCCTGATGCCCGCGGCGCAGGCAAGCTCGGCGGAGGTCATACCTCGCT
Source organism: uncultured Solirubrobacterales bacterium (assembly GCA_963831995.1). Taxonomy (GTDB): domain Bacteria; phylum Actinomycetota; class Thermoleophilia; order Solirubrobacterales; family Solirubrobacteraceae; genus Palsa-744. The sequence continues at coordinate 1,294,921 of CAWHSI010000005.1, forward strand.
CCTCGCGTAGCTGGCGGATCGCGCGACCGAGTGCGAGCAGCAGCTTTCGGTCTTCCTCGGACGGTACAGGCCTGTTCATCGCTGCAACTAGCCTCTGAAGCTGCGGATTCTCCTCAGCCGCCTGCTCGTTCTCATCGACTGTCCTCGGCGCGCTCATACGGTGCTCCCTTCGGCTTGGGCTATGAGGTCAGCAAGCCGGCCGATGCGCGCCTTCGCTCGCGCGCGATCCTCCTCGCTGACTTCCGGGTCTTCCTCGACGCTGTGCTCGGATGCGATGCGCGTCAGCAGCGCTCGAAGCAGCGCGTCGTGGTGCTGGCGCACGTCAACCTCGACGGCGGTGGGCGCCTCGATGGGGTCGATCCAGCCGACGACATCGAGCAGCGCCCGCGCGCCCTCCGCGCGCGCTAAACAGCCGGCGACCCCGCCACTGATATCCGCGCGGTAACGGGGCTCGATCAAGCCGCCGGCCTCATCGAGTTGGCCCTGTAGGTCGAAGTAGAGCCCGTCGCGCAGCAGCGGGACAAGCTCCTCGGGGATGACGATGGTCATGGGCTGCTCCGTTCCGGTCGGCCGAAGAAGCCGCCCGGTGTAGCCATGACCGGACCCGCAGCCGCGAGAGCTACGGTGTCGAGCGTGGCATCCGAAGCGTCATCTTCGGTTGTCCACAGGCCGGGCGGGCGCCACTAACGCTCGCCCGGCCACACGATGTCTTTGGGCGGGAGAGCAGAGCAGAGCCCACGCCGAGCCGCAAGAGACAAGTGGCTACACGCGGGCAACCGCCGCCGTCTTCACGCGCCGAAGTGCGGAGGCCGGTATGGTCGAAGCCTGGCCGCGTCACGTCCACCCGCCAGGCTGGCTTCGCCAGTGCCCGCCTGGGTGCGCAGACATGCAGACGCGGTGCTGTTCAGTGGGCTGGCGGCCACCGTCGAGCGTGTCGGGCATGGCGACGGCACCCGCGTAAAATCGCCTGATTAGCGAGCCAGCCCCCAGAGTGTTGCTCGATACGAGCGTGATCGTAGATGCCGGCTATGGTCGCTCGGGCCCCTTTGAGCATCTGCTGCGCGACGCCGCCGATCAGCGGGTGCAGGTCATTATCCCGGAGGTCGTGCTGGCCGAGACCGTCTTCGTATACAGGCGCAAGCTTCAGCACATGCGGGGGGCGCTTGAGGATCTCCCGCGGCTGCTCGCGGCCGCCGGCCACCAACGCGAGCAACTTCGGCGCCGGGCTCTGAAGGAGAGCATGGAGGGCGAGTTGCGCAAGCGGCTCGCCGGGGCTGGGATAACTCCTGTTCTGGCCCCCGCCAGTGACCACGATGAGCTGGCGCGGCGGATCATGGCGCGGCGTAAGCCAACGAAGGCGCTCGCCCACGACCGCGACGGAGATGAGCTCGCCGAACAGAACGAGGGCTACCGCGACCAGATCATCTGGGAGCATGTGCGCGCCGCAGCGCAGGACGGTCCGCTCGTTTTCGCGTGCGCGAATACGCACGACTTCGCCGACCGTAAGACTGTCAGCGAAGAACGCGCTGAGCTACACCCGGAGTTGCAGGATGATCTCAGGGCGGACCGGGATTCCGGACGCTCCGCTGGTGAGGTTACGCTTTTGCTGAGCGTCCAGGCGTTCGTGCGCGACTACCTCCAGGATGAGGACGTACTCAACGACATGAGCAGGCTGCTTGACGGACACGCGGGGCGAGAGCTTGGCGAGATCGTCCGCCAAGAGGTACGCGATAGTGGGGTGCAACTTGAAGGCTACGAGCCGCCCGTCGCGTTGCAGAGCCACGTCGAAGAGGTGACGCTTGCGACCCTCGACAGTGTCGATGACATTAAGGTCATCGACGTGTACCTGGAGTCCGACGAAGGTGAGCCCCGCGAGTACGTCGTGACGGTTGACGTGATCGGCTCGGGGGCCGTTGACTGGGCCGTCAACGCTCCCAGCTCGTGGGACCTCGAAAGGTTCTCTGGGCTTGTAGAGGGCGACACCGCCGGCGGGGGCATCATCCTTGACAGCGACCCCTCCGACGTGCAGATCACGCTCAGTGGGCGCTATCTCCCCTCGGAGGAGGAGTGGAGCGAGATCGAGGTCGAGTCGGCGCAACAGACGCCCAAGGAGGTGCAGGAGCGAGAAGCCCTGAACCATGCGGCACAGCTACGTGCGGAACAGGAACTCGGTCTGTTCCCAAGCGACGAGGAGATCGAGGCGATGGAAGCACCGCGGATACCCAGGCGGAAAGTGACGGCTGGCGACTTTCAGCGCAGGGCGCGAAGAAGGTGAGCGTGGGGCGGAGCGACTTCGTGCGCATCCGGGTCGCCAGCATCGCCACGCTTGCCGCCGCGTTCGGGCTCGTAGCGCCCGGCGTAGCCGGGGCAAGGGTCCACACTGGGCGCATCGTGTTTCCCGAACCACGCAATCCTCCGAGTATCGGTGTACCGCCGCCTCCTGCGGTCCAGGCGAAAGAGTCCACGCGCGAAGTCATCATTCGATACGACGCGAGCGCCGGCACGGTCTCTCTACGTGCGGAAGTCTTCGATCCAAGTTTTTGGGGCGAACAGATTGGCGAAAGTTTCAAGCTAGGGTCGAAGTGCCTCAGCTACGACGAAAGTGTGTTCCATCCTCCCGATTTCAGTGCGAGCATGAGCGCCAGGCCGAAACGTGTGGGGCTACTCGGCGAAGAAGTCGGCGGCGTCACGGGCGAAGCGACGCTTCGCGGCTACACGGGCCATGTCAACGGCACCGGCACGTTCAACGGCCGCTACTTTGAGATCACGTTCACCAGCAGCGCGTTTCGCAACCGGAACTGGCGTTGCGCCATGCTCACATCCTTCGGCTTCTCTTGGCCGCGCGTTCCCCTGAGTGGCTGGCGCAAGGCGAAGCGGCGGCGCACGCCCCCCGCTCAACGCTGAGGGGTCGCCGCCTCAGCGTGTCCAGGTGTACCTGATCGGGTTGGCTGCGCCCTTCTTGCGGTACTCGTCCGGGACTCGCTTGCCGACGTACTGATCGCGCAGCTCCGCCGGAGCCTCCCGGCCCATGAAAGCCAACCGTCCGGGCGCATCCTCGTGGCCCGGAAAGTCTTGTGCTGTAGCCGGAAGCCAATCCTCCGCGACGAACGCGCCGACGATGAGTCCGCGCTGCGTGGCGAGGATGACCTCCGCCTGCATTGCCTTCTTGCGGCTGATCTTCCAGGCATACCGCGTAGCCTCATAGAGCGATGTCTCGGCGGCGCTGCGATTGACGCTGATGAGGATGGCCTTGTGCCGGAAGTCAGCCGCCGGGGCCGAGTAGCGGCGAATGATCTCGCGGGCGTGCATGGCCCCGTAATCGCTTGACCCGGTGCCACCTGCGACGTTGGAGAGGCCGGGGTAGGCGTCCATCAGGGCCGCCTCGACCTCGAACGCGGTCGCGTCGTCCATGCCGTGTCGGTGGATGACGTGGGCGACCTCGAAGCCCGCCAGACGTACTTCGCGGATGCGCTTGAGCTTGTCGCTCAGCTCGTCGCCGTCCTGACTCAGCTCGTCGCGGATGTGCGCGAAAACCCTGTTGCCTTGGCCCTTGCCGATGTAGAAGGTCTCGCCGTTGCGTGGGTCGATGAGGCGGTAGACGTAGGTCTTGAGCTTGGGGATGACATCGGGAGGAAAGGCGTCCAGCTCAGGCACGGGACGCCACGGTAGCCAGCAGCTCGGATGCGGTGGCCGCCCGTGTCCTCGGGTCGGCTGCTTATAGCGACCCAAATAGACGCGGCAGTCGCTCCGCGAGGTTGATGATCCTCACGTGGCTGGCGGCGCCGTCCGTCACGGCGCTGATCGGGACCGTCAGGCTCCCGAATCGCTCTCTGAACAGCTGCCGGGTCGCGGGAAAGCGATCGAGGCCCCACTCAGCGGAGGAGCCCGTTTCTCGCAGGAAGCGCAGTGGTCGCTCCCCGAGCACGTAAAGCTCGGCGCGGCGGCCGGAAGCATCGGCCGCCAGATGCACGAGGTCCTTGAACACCTGCCGCTTGCGCATCGCGTCGTGTCCGTCCCATCGTGCGAGCTTGAACTCGGCCACGCGGCGGTCGGTCTCTATGTCATAAGGCCGAGATGGATCGTTGCCCGCGGCGAGCGACGGCCGCCGCAGAATCTCATCCGGTTCCAACAGCTCAGGGAGGGCGAGAGCAATCGCGGCGGCATGGATCAGGTCGTTGATCCGTCCCAGCCGGCCGCGGACGAGCAACGCGCCGCGCAGCAGGTCCGGGGAAACACCGCGGGCGCTTACGATCTCCTCAACAGCATCTCGACTGCATCCGTCGAGGTCGTGCTCGATATCCGCGATCTTCGCCGTCAACGGCTCGTCTCGGACGAACTGAGCCAAAGCTCCGGCCGCAGCTTCAAGCTCTTGATCGGCGCCCACCAGCGAAGCATCGCATCAGGCGCTGTGCCTCGCGGTTCGGCATAGCGCGCTGATCGGGCGTCCGGTACTGTGCGGGCGTCGTGAAGAGGTTGGCGGTGATTGCGGTCGTGGTGCTACTTGCTGGCACGGCACTGTTCGTTCGGCAGGGCGGAGCTACCGCTCAGGCGCCGGCGAGTCATGCGTGTCCCCTGGTGCCTACGCTCAACGGCTTCAAGAGAGCCCGCGCAATCCGGAGCTTTACGCACGACGTGTCCTGCGCAGAAGCATTGGCGATCGTCCGGGCGATGGTGTCGAATGTTGGCGTGACCTTCGTCGGCAACCCTGAAGGTGCCGCCTATCAGTTCCGCTGGAAGCTCTATGGCTTTCCCGGCTGGACGTGCTATGGGGACGGAAGCGGCTTCCCAGAAGGCGGCGCTGGCGGTCACTGCTCAAAGGGCGGTGCCACCGTCGAATGGTGGCACGCCGACTAGCGCTGCCCAGCTGACCCGCTACCCCAAGCGGCCGTCATCCGCGCCCATGCTACGATCCAGGCCAGCCGGGGAACGTCCGTTCTACCGACACCACAGGGTTGCCGTTAGGAGCGAATCGTTCCCCCGCTATGACAGTTGTCTGAGGCTTCTGGTCCTGGGCTCGCGGCATCTTGCGGGCCTATGCTTCGGAGCCGCCCTCCTTATCGAGGTTCTGCACGTAGTCGGCCAGCAGATCGAGTAGCGCTCGGGTCTGTTCCCTGCAGAGGTAGTCGTCCAGAGCGGTGCCAGGCTCGGTGTACTCAATGTTGACGACGATCTTGGCGTCGTCCCACACGTCCTTTCGCGTGCGACGCGGATGACTGTTGGCGCAGTCTTGCTCGCGTTTCTCGTGCTCTGGCTTGTTCGACATGGCTTTGACGCCGACGACATCTGTCAGCGTGGTCGATCAGAGCAGAACCGGCGGCGGATCGCAAGCTGCCGTGGCTGAACCGTTTGCTAAGACTCGAAGAGCACTTGATCGGGATCGCTTATTTCGGTGAGCGTTCCATGGGTCTGCGCGACGTCGGCGAGCAGCGGAGTCAGATTGTCATCCCCGCGCTCGATCATCGCCATGCGAACCTCCTGCGCGATGCGACGGCCGTTGATCAGCAGCACCGGGTAGCGATCTTGGAGGACCTCCTGCTGGGTGCGATCGGAGAAGAAGCTCGTGGTGACATAGGCGCCGATCCAGCCGCGGCGGAGACGTGCGACGGTGCGGGCGACGTCGAGGCCATTCGTCGGGGTGCGATGAGTCTCGCACTTCGCCTGCCCGAGGACGATGAGCTTGACGCGCCCGAACCCTTCGCCGACATCCAGACGGCCGATGAAATCGAAGCCGCCGTCGGCTGATGCGCGCGTCACGCCGAAGTGGCGGTAATCGCCGGAGCGCCGAAGGACGCGCTCGGCAACCCAGGCGGCGAAGCCCTCAAACTCGAGCTTGCGGCCTTCAAATGCCTCGTAGATGTTGGCGAGGATGTGCGCTTCGGGCGACCCGTCGGCTGGTAGCTGGTCGGCGCGGCCGTGAACGAAACGCCGCGCGACCCGTCGTCGTAGTCGCTCCGCTGTGGGTGAGCCTCCGGCGATCCAGTCTCGCCAGGCACGCGGGGCCGCTGCGAGAGTCTGATCGATGGTCGCCCCGGGATCGCGTCGAAGGTTGATCCACGACCACGGGAACACCTCGTCCTCGGCGGCGAGATCCAGGACGAGGAAGTCGAAGGCGTAGTTGGCGAACGAGCCGCCGCCACGGGCTCCTCGCTGCACCACTCGCTCCGCTTTGTTGACGATGCCGAACCCCTCGAAGCGGACGTAGCCCTTCTGACGGCCGTCGAAGGGGACCCGGCGGAAGAACACGAGAGGTATCGCGTGCCTGCGTTCGTTGCGCGATACGCTGGTGTGCAGGGAGAACGCTTCGAGGATGGCGTTGTTTCCGCGGCAGCGGGCGGGGTCCCGGCCTGCTGTCCGATTGTCCCCGTAGTAGCGGATATGCCCGTTGTCAACATCGAACACGTCCTGCCAGGGGGTCTCTACCCGTCCGACCTTGTGCGGGCTGCTGGCGACGAGGATGGCCGGCACGCGTGGGCCCTCGGCGGTCGTCACCGCGCCGATGCGGTTGATGCCGCTCTCCAGGGGGATAAACGGTGTACCGGGGCCGGCGGTGACCGCGTAGAGGTTGCGGTGCTCCCCGGTCATCTCGGGGGTTCTGGACTTCGGTCGAGCATCGCGCAGCACCTCCTCCATCGCGAGGCCGCGAGGTCTACGATCGGCGTGGGGCGGCGCTTCGCTGGCGTTGGCGCGCGGTTTGTTCCGAGGGGGGACGGTGGTCAAGCGGAAGATGCTGCCACGCAATCCGGGGGAACGGCGCGATTTGGGCGGATACCTGCTGGCGATCCCGCGGGAGCCCAACGCATCGGGATGGTCCTTCCACAGCCCGACCGGCTGACAGCGTAATGGGTCGCGCCAACGTCGCTTCGTCGGTCGCGCTGCCCGTAGCACGCCCCCGCGACGTGTCTTGGGCGACCAGCGTAGGCACTCGAAACTCAATGCGGTCGAACCGTCGCGCCGATACCCGCCCTGAGTTGGTGCTGCGCTCTGCGCTGCATCGGCTGGGTCTTCGATTCAGGAAGGACTACAGGTTGAAGGCCGAAGATCTCATTCTGCGCCCCGACGTTGCATTCACGCGCGCGCGGGTCGCGGTGTTCGTCGATGGCTGCTTTTGGCATAGGTGTCCAGTGCACGGGAGCGAGCCAAAGTCGAACGCGGGATATTCGTCACCTGGTTGTCGATGAGGTGCAGGACGTCAACCCGGTTCAGAGCGCTGTGATCGCCCAACTCGTAGGCGACTCGGGGCGACTCACGTGCGTCGGAGACCATCGGCAGGCGATCTTCGGCTGGCGGGGGGGCCGCGTGGACATCATGGGAAGGCTGCACGGCGATCTCCAGGCGTCGGCCGACGGGGAGGTAGTCGATCTCGAGCATAACTTCCGCAGCACACCGCGGATAATCGCCGTGGCAAATCGCTGGGCACTCACCATCGGATCGCCGGGTTCCATGTCGGCCGGCGATATGCGTCACGGAACCGACCGCCGGACAGACGCTGAGCCGTCGCACGTGGGGTTTATGGCGTTCGACACGCGGGAAGCGGAGGCGGCCTGGATAGCGGGGGCGATCGCGGAACTCGCCCAGGGAGACACCGGCGCCTACCACGACACTCACGACGGAGGGCAACGGGGCTTGCGGTACTCGGACATCGCGATTCTGCTGCGCTCCAGCACAGACGCGCGCACGTACATGGAAGCGCTGCGCGAGGCCGGGGTACCCGCGCTCTTCCGCGGCTCTGACCTCTTCGCCCAGCCCGAGGCGCTCTTGTTTACCGCTGCGCTTGCACGTGCAGCCGGAATCGACCGCTTCTATGGCGCCACGTGGAAGCGCTCTCTGCCGATGTACATCGGCCAGGCTCTCGGCTGCGACCCAGAGCCGGTCGCCGTAATCCAAGCGGCGTGCCGCGAGCTGCGCCGACGCAAGCTCCCGCTCGCAGACGATGTCGAGAAGCGGCTCATGCTACTGGCCGATCTGATCCACGCCCGCGTCGAGGGCGAGCCAGTGCAGCGGCGAGACGTGGCACGACTCAGGACAAGAGAGGCGAAGGTCTTCCTAGAGCGACAGGGTGCGCCCCGGAGGGTTTTCCCGCAGGGGATCTTCCACCTGCTTCTCGCGGAGGCCGGCATCGACGCCTGGGATGCACTCGGTACCAGCGGCGAGACGGCGATGTTCCATGTCGGCGCGCTATCGCGACTGGTGACCGGCATCGAGACGCCGGGCTGGACTACGCCATACGACTTTCGCGCGCAAGTGATCGCACTGTGCAACTGGGGGCTCCCCAGAGTCTGCGCCTGCCGGATGACGGCCTGCTCGCATCAACCAACGCTGTCAGCATCGGCACGATCCACTCGGCCAAGGGTCTGGAGTGGCCTGCCGTGTTTGTAGCCGACGTGTGCGCTCGCAGGTTCCCAAGCTCCCGGGCTCGACAGCAGGTGAGCCTGCCGTTCGAAGGTCGCCTCGCGAAAGAGATCGATGCTGCCGACCTCGCCGACAACGACAACTACGACGGCGAGCGCCGTCTGCTGTACGTCGCGCTGACTCGCGCCGAGCGCTACCTATTCGTTTCCTGCTCGGGCAACCAGAGGTCAACGTTCCGTCGTGCACTCGAGCCGATCATGGAAGCGGAGGGCTGCGCGGTGAACTCACCGGCCGCGGATGTCCCGGGCTCACTCATGCAGGTCGATGCTCATGACGACAGCGGTGATCGTCGCTTGATCAGCTCGTTCTCCGACCTCAGGTACTACCTCGAGTGCCCGCATGACTTCTATCTGCGCAAGGTGCTCGGTTTCGCCCCGACAATCGATCAGGCATTCGGCTACGGTCGCGGCGTTCACAACCTCATGCGGGCCGTACACGCCGATCCCCAACACTGGGCTGCGCTTGCCGGCGACCGAGATAAGCTCACCGCGGAGCTTGAGCGTCTGGTCGGCCGTGGGCTCTTCTATCTCCGATACACCACGGGCGAGCCGCTAGAGCGGATGCGCGCCAAGGCCCTCGCGATCACAGCCGACTACGTACAGCTCTACGCCGACGAGCTCACCCGGCTCACGTTCGAGCCCGAGCGCGAGTTCGAGACACTGATCGAGGAGGAGAACGTCCTCATCTCCGGAGCGATCGATGTCGTTCGACTCGACGATCCGCCGCGGGTGACGCTTCTTGACTTCAAGTCGGGCGAAGCGGAGTCGGATCTATCAATGAAGCTCGACGAGGACGAGATGCGTCTACAGGTAAGCGTTTACGGGCTCGCAGCGAGACGTGAGCTCGAGTACGACCCCGAACGTGGACTGGTTCGCTACCTGGACGAGGAAGACCCCGACAGGCGGCAATTGAGCGTAGACCTCGACGCCAGCACGCTGTCACAGGCCCGGGATACGGTTGTCCAGGTGGCCCGCGACATCAAGGACAGACGGTTTCACGTCGGTCCACAGCGCAAGCCGAGGCACGATGGCAACTCAGTCAGATGCCAGGAGTGCGATTTCGACCAGTTCTGTGGGCTCCGAGCGAGCGCCAGTAATGGCGATCCGCAGGTCTAGGCAGGCGGGGAGCGTAAGCGCCTATGAAGGAATTAAGCCGCGCTGCTGTATGTGATCGTCTCGCGAATCTGCACACCGAGCGCGTCGGCGATCTCCTGTAGACGATCGACGCCGACGCCGCTGTACTCGTTGGCCTCCCAGCGTTGGATCTGCTGCTCAGCGATTCCGAGGCGCTTGGCAAGTTGGCGCTGGGTGAGCCGCGCTGCGATGCGGGCTTCGATCAACGCGACCGGCAGTTCGTGCAGCGAGGTGATCTCGCGACTGGTGATGTGACCGTCGCGCAGCTTCTCGTAGTGGTCGACCTGCGCGCGTAGCACGTCGATTTCGCTGGCGATCGCGTCGTGCATCAGCTTCTTCATGCCCGGATCGACGTTCGGCGGGAAGTTGCGCTTGTCGTTGGCGATCAGACCTCCTTCGAAGCCGGCGAGGTGGGCCTTGGTGATGCGGTATTCACGCTCATTCTTGATCATGGCAGTCTCGCGAGGTCGATTGCGAGGATCCCCTTCGCTCGTCCCTTGTGGTCGCGTTGGAAGTAGTCGAGGTAGGTCGTGCCGTTTGCTTGCGCTGGCCACTCGGCGGGAAACAGCTCGCCGCCGTATCGTGCCTTCTGCGCGGCGCGACGGTTGCTGAAGTCGCGAAGCTCCAGGTCGAGGCGGTCGAGGTCTGCGCTGCCGGACTCCCAACAGGCGTCGAAGTCGCCTGGCCGTATCTCGGAGGTGACGAAGCTGCCGTCGAGGTAGGCGGTGCGACAGCCGGCGGCCTTCAACGACCGCAGCGCGTCGAGTAGCCCGTCGAGAAGCTCTCGACGGCGAACACTGGTCGCATAGCGGGTCACGATCTCGTTCCAGGTGGCGTGGTGGATGCCCGGCGGGAGGTTCCCGCACTCATCGAACTCCGGTATCATAACACAACGATACCGTTGGGTTGGGACGGAACTCGCGCTAGCTTCACGGCCACGGAACGACCCGTTCGATCGGCGCTGAAAGGTCGCCCATAGGAGCGAATCGTTCCCCCGCTATGACAGTTGTCCGAGTTCCCAGCAAGCAGACCGCCTCGCTGGACAAGGGCGCCGGGTAGTAGCGGTAGTTCGCCCTCCATGCCTTGAGCGACTTATGGCTTGGCATTGCCGTCCTTGTTGAGCAGCGCGGTGCCAGTGAACTGGAGGCCACGATCCTCAGGCCCCGCCGCGAAGATGAGCCCGGCCGCGGCTTGCACCTCGCGTCAATCCGCCAACGCATCGAGAGCATCTTCTGGACCTGCAAGGACATCCTGACGCTGGACCGCTACGGCGCCAGAACCTTCGCCGGCCTCAGAGAGCGCCCCTTCAAACGCCTACTCTGCCTCGTCGCCCCCTTACACTGAACTACCACCTCGACCGGCCAAACCGCGCGTTCGTCAACTACTGCGCCAAAGCGCGCGACAATCATCTAGCCGCCCAGGCCCGGGAGCAGGTCCTCCTCAACATGTGCGACGCCGAGCGGGGAGATCTGCACGGTCCGGGCGTCCGCGTCGTACTCGACCATGCGCTCCTTGTGCGCTGGCCGGAGCACGTCGCGGCGAAACGCACTCCCGTTTGAGTCTCGATCCAGGACACGAGGTCGGCCTCGGCCACCGGTCCGCTCGAGGCGTGGAGAAGGAGAAGCGCGTTGGCGCGCATGGTCAGCCCCGTGCTCATGACCCGCTTCTTCCCCTTGACCTCCCAAATCAGCGGGGTCTCGCGGTCGGCGAGGCCATCCACGATCGCGGTAGCCTCTTCCGTGGGCACGTTGTGCAGTACCCGTACGAGCTCGGCCATGATCCACTTCGCCATCTGGAGCACGCAGACGGCGTCCATATGGTTCGGGTCGACGTCGCCGCCCACGTGTCCCACGTTCCGGTTGTTGCGGATCTCGTAGAGCGCGATCAGCATCCGCGGGATGTGGATGCGGATCGAGCGCGGGGCCCCGGCGGCCTCGGTCTCGAGCTTCTGGCACGCCAGCACCATGTTCTTCGGCTTCGCGGCTTTCGCCGGGTACTTGCCGTCGCCGTAGCCCTTGAGGATCGTGTAGACGACCTCGCAGAGCTTGCCGCCGTTCAGCTCGGAGGGCCCCCACCGCCGCTCGCGGAAGTTCTTGACGATCTGGTTGAAGGCGTCGAGCAACTCCTTCCGCAGCCCCTCGGGAAGGGTGTCGAGCATGCTCGTGAGCGAGCCGCCAGTAGCTGCCGTCGCCATCGCTTTAGCCCTTCTTCTGGACTGGGAGGTCGTGCTCGACGCGATTGACGCCGGTGTTGAGCAGCCGCAGAGCTTCGCTGTTGCTCGTGTCGAGAAAGCGCTTCTTCGAGTGACTGTTCAGGTCGCGCGGGGCTTATGGGCTGGCGGCGTGCGGGATCCAGGGGTCGCGGGCGGCGAGGGCGGCGAGGGTGTGCGCGATTGGTTGGTGTTGCTTGGTGGCGGTGCTGAGGTAGGCGCGGATTGCGAGGAACTGCTCGGCACCGGTGAGTGTGCGCCAGCAGCCTGAGATCTTCTGCTGCAGCTTGACCATTCGGATGTCGCGCTCGGCGAGGTTGTTGTCGAACGGCACCCGGAAGTCGTATGCGAACCGCAGGACATCCTCGCGGTGGACATCGAGGCGGACGAGCAGGTTGTGTGCGGGGGTCTGGCGGATCACACCGCGCTTGCCGGTCGGGACCGTGCCGGCAGGGTTGGTCTGATAGCCCAGTGCGATGATCTGCTCATAACGCTCGCGCCGGGCAGCGAGCTTTTCGGGATCCAGGTGGTCTTGTCCAGCCGTCCGGGAGTCACGGACGAGGGTGTGTAATTCGCGCAGCAGTTGGTCCATCTGCACCGCCCATGCCTGCTGGGGATCCTCGGGTGCCGGCTCGATGATGCCGAGGAGCTCGCGGAGGTGATGCACGTTGCACAGAGCGTGCCGCATCTCGATGTACTTGCGGTAGGGCTTGAACCCGTCGTGGACCGCAATCCCCGTGAAGTTCGGGAGCACCCCGCCGTGATCGAGACCGTCAAACCCGCGCTTGTCGTGCAGCGAGTAGAAGGTCGCGTGCTCGGTGCTGGCAGAGAACAACCAGCGCAACTTCCCTTCCGCGCGAGCGCCTGTCTCGTCGAAGTGCGCGACCGGCGCCGCAGTGATCTGCCGGTGCACCTCATCCAAGAACGGCGCCAGGTCCTCCGCGCCGCGAGCGACGAACGCGGCCAGCGTCCCGGTCGAGATCGGCACCCCGGCCCAGTCCGATAGCAGGCGGGCGGCCCGCTGATAGGGAAGGTGCTGGAAGCTCACCAGGTAGATCCCCAACGCCCGCAGACGCGGCCCGTACTGCGTCGGCGCGCTGACCGCGGCCGGGAACGCGGCCGTAGTCTCATGCCCACACGCACATCGTCGCCTCTGCGCCCGATGCTCGACCGAGCGCAACCGGATCTCCGGAAGGTCGAACACCTGCCGGACCAGGAACCCAGCATCCTCACCATCAGCGAGATCCGCGTCGCAGGCCGCGCACACCGACGGTACGTGATCGACGATCTCATCCGCCACTGCGACCATCTCCAACCGCCCGCCGCGATGACCGGGTTGACCGCCCGGCTTACGACCCGACGGACGCCGCAGACTCTTCGCCGGCGGCTTTGAGAGCCCGTCCGAGGACGGCGGACGCGACGAATTACGCGAGTTCGCCGCCAACCGACGCTTCAGATCAGCGACCTCCGCACGCAGCTCAGCGACCTCGCCATCCAACCGCCGGATCGTGGCTGCCTGCTCAACGACAAGCACCGCCAACTGCTCATACGACGGCCTCCGCGAGGACACATAACCAAGTTCGCGCTCACCAACCCCACCCCTGCACGACCTGAACAGTCACTCTTCGACGCCGTAAGGCGCAGCGACGCCAGGGAGTCGGGCGGGAGCTTCCATCCCGCGTCGCGCCACGCGGTGAACACGTCGTCGCTCGACACGGTGCTGAGCCCGGCCTTGTTCGAGAGGTAGTAGATCGCCACGGCGTGCTTGTCGTGGTTGTTCGTCGGGTTCTTCGCCTTTACAAAGTCCGCGAACGACGTCTTGCTCTTCGGTCGCAGGTCGAGCTCCTTGGCGATTTTGGGCTGGGATGCACCCGTCGCGCGCCGCGGCTTCGCGTCGCCGTTCTCGGCGCTTGGCTTCGCCTTCCGTGGCCGGGTGCCCGAGCGTCGCTTCTTCGGTGCGACCTCGCCGTCGCCGCCGTCGGGTGCCGGCGCGGGTGCGGTGTTACCAGTCGCGGCGGCGAGGATGTCCCGCGTGGCGTAGAACTTGAGGTGGCGGTCCTCCCGCCTCGTCCGGTCGTATTGCGACCGTGGCGAGTGCGAAATCGGTCCATTTGAGACAGGAGGAACCGCCATGAAGAAGGTACATGCTGGGCAGGTCACGAGCGAGGACACGCCTTCGGAGGCGTCTGCTCTGCCTGAGCGGGTGCAGGCCGCGCTCGGGGAGCTGGTCGGGGCGGCGAGGGAGGGCCTGCTCGCGCTGAGCGTGGGTGTCGGGCTCGGTGTGATGCACGAGCTGATGGCCGAGGAGGTCGAGGAGGTGTGTGGCCCCAAGGGTAAGCAGGACCCGGAGCGGGTCGCTTACCGCCACGGTGGCGATGACGGGGAGGTCACGCTCGGTTCGCGCCGGGTGGGGGTGCGGCGGCCGCGGATGCGCGCCAAGGACGGCAGCGGCGAGGTGCCGGTCGAGACCTACGGGCATTTTGCCAGCCGCGACGTGTTGAGCGCGGTCGTGTTGGAGCGGATGCTCGCGGGGGTCTCCACCAGACGGTTTGTGCGTACCCAGGAGCCGGTCGGTGAGCGGGTGGAAGCCGAGGCGCGCTCGACGTCGAAGTCGTCGGTGTCGCGCACCTTCGTTGCCCGCACCGCACAAACGCTGAAGGAGCTGATGAGTCGTCGCTTGGATGACGTGCGGTTGGCGGTCCTGATGCTCGACGGTGTCGTCTTGAAGGACCACACCAACGTCGTCGCGCTCGGGATCACGACTGACGGGGTGAAGGTCCCGCTCGGGTTGTGGGAGGGCTCCACGGAGAACAAGACGATCGCGACCGCGCTACTGGCCGATCTCGTGGACCGCGGCCTTGATGTCGAGCAGGGCGTGCTCGTCGTGATCGACGGCTCCAAGGCCCTCAGAGCCGCCGTGAACGCTGTCCTGGGCCCGCGCACCCCGGTCCACAGGTGTGTCCGGCACAAGGAGCGCAACGTGCTCGATCACCTGTCTGAGCGCGACCGCCCGGAGGTCAAGCGCCGGCTACGCCGCGCGTGGGCGCGTGAGGATCACAAACAGGCCCTCGGGGAACTCCAAGCGCTCGCCGCAGAACTCGAGCGCTCTCACCCGGGTGCTGCCTCATCCCTGAAGGAGGGCATGGAGGAGACGCTCACCGTCACCCGTCTCGGCGTGAAGGGCGCGCTGAAGCGCACGCTACAGAGCACCAACCCGTGCGAGTCGATGATCGAGTGCGTTCGTCGCAGCTCGCGGAACGTCAAGCGCTGGCAGTCCGGGGAGATGTCCCTACGCTGGACTGCCGCCGGGATGCTCGAGGCTGAGCGACAGTTCCGACGGATCATCGGCTACGACGGCCTCACCAAGCTCGCCCTTACAGTCGAACGCGAGATCACCCAGACCACCACCACACACGTCGCCGAGAAGGCCGCTACGCTCGTCACCATCTGAGAGATTCACCCGAGGGCCGCTCACCCAAGTTCCACGCTGGCCGGGACATCCTCGCGGCGGCCATCAACTCATCGAATGCGCTCCGTTGCACGGCCTCTGGGAAGGCCGAGACGGCCTTGGCGATCGCCGCACATAATCGGCCAGGAGGTCGAGTAGCGCTCGTGTCTGCTCCTTGCGGAGGTGGTCGTCGAGAGCCGTGCCGGGCTTGGTGTACTCGACGTTGACGACGATCTCGGCGTCGTCCCACACGCTCTTCCGGGCGCGACGCGGGCGAGCGTCGGGGGTCTCCCGCCCGCGATCCTCATGTTCGGGCTTCTTTGTCATGGGTCCACGCCGACGACATCTGTCGGCGTGATCGATCAGAGCAGAACTCGCGGCGGATTGCAATCTTCTACCAAGCGACGCCGCAGGCAGGGGGAGGCGGCCTGAGCGGTCACGATGCCCCGTCGATTTCGGCGATCAGCCGGTCCACATCGGCTGCGGCCTGCTCGACTTCGGCCGGCGTGAAGCCGGGCGTCTTTGCCAGCTCGCTCGCGTAGATTGTGGGCCACTCTGGCAGGACCGTGATCGACGGCGGCCACGGGTGCTTGTCGCGCAGGCGGAAGATCTCCACGCACGCCCGGCGTACACCGGGCAACTCGTCGTCAGCGAGCAGGCGGCGGACCAGGAGGATGTCGATCAGGTCGCGGGCGCGGTCGTTCTCGCGATTGGGGAGGGAGTGGTCGGTGCAAGCGTGGAGCTTCTGCGCGAGCATGTAGGCGAGCGTAACAAGTGGCAGCTCGCCGACCGGGGAGAGGCCGAGCGCAGCGACGTCTACGAGCGTGTTGTGGACCAGCTGCGTGCCGCGACCTGCGTCGCCTTCAGCCGGCGCTGCCTCGAACTGCACCGTGGAGAACGGCTGGCCCTTGAACTGCAGCTTGATGTCGCCGCGCCAGGCGGCGTCGTGGATCGGTTCCCATGAGACCAGCCGGAAGCTGAAGTCGTCCCAGCCACGGGCCAGGGCGTCCCGCAGCAGGGACTCGATCTGCTCGGCCCGGGCGCGGACGGCCGCGTCGAGGTCCTTGGTCGCCCGGGCCTCCTGGCCGATCAGAAGCTCGACGGCGACGCCACCCTTGACGGCAAAGATCGGCTCGCCGTTCTCGTCGCGGGCGTGGGTGCCGAGCGCGGCGATCACGGCGATGTAGCCGATCTGGCGGCGGGCGCGCAGCTGCAGCGCGTCGTCGCCGATGAGGTTGCGCAGGCGCTGCTCCAGCGAGGCCTTGTTCTTGGGCGGCGTGTCGTAGCGACGCTCACTCATGCCGCGCCCTGAGCCCGCGTGGCGCGCAGATCGGCCTCCTGCTCGGCGGTGATGAGCGCCTGGCGGGCGGCGGTGTCGATGGCCTGGCCGATGAGTGTCGGTCGCAGCCCGAGCTCGATGCCGTCGGCGATCGCGCGCGCCGGGGTGACGATCGGGACGTCACGCAGCCGGGTCACCTCGTCGTTGGCGAGGTCGCGTCGATGCAGCCGGTAACGCGCAGGTACTTGTCGGTGGGTGCGGTAGTCGCGCGGGACGGTGATGTCGATGTGAGCCGGGCTTACGTCGCAGAGCTCGTGGAGATCGAGCGCCGTCTCGCCGCTCAGCGTGCCGCGCCCATCCGGCCATTGGGTGGCCCGGGCAAACTCGTCGAAGTCTCCGTGCGGGACTAGCTCGATGCGGTACAAACCCCGGTCGACGCGCTCGGCCAAGCCACGCTGGGCGTAGTCGTTCAGGCGGCGGGGGTCGATGCCCAGCTCGCGTACCTCACGGGTGCGCACGAAGCCATTTTGCTCGGCGGCAAGCGCGAGAATCTCAGTGAAGACTCGGCCCGGCATACAAGTACATAGTACCGCTTTTTGCGGATGTTCATACACTAAGCCGACGGAGAGCGTACGGACTACGTGATTTTGCGGATGTTCGTACGGGCTGCGAAGCTGAACGGCGTGCTAGTGGAGGTGTCCGGAAGTGATGCGGTTCAAGCGGCGAGTGCGAGGGGCTGGAATTCGTGACGGGTGATCTTCTCGATCACGTTGTCGAGCTTGGCGCGGGTGAAGGTCCACTCGAACGGTCGGGCGAGGGTGCGGTAGTGCTGGCCGAAGTCCATCAGGTGTCTGGCGAGTTGGGGTAGCGTCGCGAAGTCGTTGGGGGTCAGGGCCTTGCGTTGAACGATCGAGAAGTAGATCTCGATCTGGTTCAGCCAGGAGGCGTGGACGGGGAGGTGGATCAGCCTCGCGTTCGGGTAGGTCTCGGTCATCCGCTTGACAGAGGTCTTGCCAGCGTGGCTTGAGCCGTTGTCCACGATCCAGTAGACGGTGCGGGCCGACCGGTAGGGCTCGACCTTCATCACCTGGTCCACGAGCCGAGCGAACGGGTCGATCCCGGTCGTCTGCTCCACCCGGTCGAACAGGTTGGCGTGGTGCACGTCCCAGGCGGCGAGGTAGGCGAGCGTGCCGCCGCGCAGGTACTCGAACTCGACCAGGCCCGGGCGTCCCGGGCCGGGCGCCACGGTGTCGTGATAGCGCCCGAGCGCTTGCAACTGCGTCTTCTCATCAGCACTGATCACGTACTCGTCGGGGCGCAGCCGCTTGCCCTGGAAGGTGCGGGCGTAGAGGTCCAGTACCCGTCCGGCCTTCACGGCGAAATCAGGGTCGCGCGGGAAGATCCAGGAACGCGTCTGCCACGGCTTGATCGCGTCTTCGTGCAGCCACCGCCAGATCGTCGAGGCCGACGCCTCGGTCACGCCGCGCTCGATCACCAGGCGGTGCAGCTCAACCCGGGAGAAGCGCGAGAGCGGCAGCTCGTGGGTGCGCGGCAGCTCGCACGCGATCGCCTTGACCTCGGCGACCTCTTCCGGGGGGAAAACGACGCGGGCGACCCGACCGCGCTTGATCCTCAAGACCATCCAATCGCTCAGAACAGAACCGCGATCTTCGCCGGGCAACGCTGTCCGGCGAACAGTCCAGCCGCGCGGCGATATCGATGTCCTGCATACCCTCGGCCGCGTACAGGATCATCCGCGCTCGCTGCACGACCCGGAACGGCAACGTAACCGTGCTCGCCCGCCGCTCAAGCTCGGCACGCTCCTCCACAGAAAGCTCGATCACATACTGGCTGGTTCTCGGCACGACACACAATTCAGCGCGCGCACCGATATCCCTCCCGATAAACCGCAAGACTTGCGGATGCGTCTACTAGGCAGAACGTGGAGTCAGTGGCTGCACTCGTCGCCGGCCGCCTCCTGACCGGGAGCCGGGCGCCTCGCGGCCTTTCGTCGAGGTAGCGCACTCTGCCTAGGCGCATGGCCACGGAACGACCCGCTCGATCAGCGCTGAAAGGTCGCCCATAAGAGCGAATCGCTCCCCCGCTATGTCATTAACCTGCGACCGTCCCTCGGGGCGGTCGTCGCCGAAGGACGCGGTTTGTCAGGTCTTCGAGAAGTGAACACGGGCGGGGTTTCCCTGACGGTGTTCGAGCTTCTCACGGCGACGTTCGCCGCGGACGATTTCGACCTGCGTCGCGATTGGCAGCAGACGAGCGAGACGTTGGCGGCGCTGGGATGAGCGCGCCGCGAGTAATGGTGAGGTCGAGGGCAGCGATGGGAGGCCGCCTGTGAGCTGCAAGCGCCTGGACGTGCTCAGGCTCACGCTCAAGGACTACCAGCAGTGGCCACCTACTTTGACGACCAGGTTGAGATCCACCACGTCTTCCCGCAGGGCTGGTTCAAGGATCAAGACATTGAGAACCCGGTCATGGACTCGGTCGTGAACAAGACGCCGCTCTCGAAGCTGACGAATATCCAGATCGGCAAGAAGGCGCCGAGCGTCTACCTGAGCGCGATCGAAGCGAAGCACCACCTGTCGCGCGATGAGCTGGATGCGATCCTACGCACGCACGTCATAGACCCGGAGATCATCCGGACGGACGACTTCGATGCGTTCTACGCGGCGCGCTTCGAGGAGCTGCTGCAACCTATCGAAACCGCGATGGGCAAGCCGATCCCGCGGGAACTCGAGGAGGCATCGGCGAGCGCGGGCCAGTGGACTACGAGGGGGCCGCCGCTGCCGACGGCCAGTTGAGCGTGGTCGGCGCAGGGGACGAGCTCGCCGCCGTGGGCTGAACCCGGCGCACGTGCACATCTACCTGCTGCGCCTCAAGCGGCAGATGCTCGGGGCAAGGCCCACGTAGCGCTCCGGCTACCGTGCGCCAATGTCGTCGAACAGCTCGGCCGCCGGGACCCGAGCGCGTTTGCGAGCTTGGCGACGGTGCGGACGCCGGGCTCGCGCTCCATGCGCTCGATCTTGGCGACGTGCGTAGTGTTGAGGTCCGCGATGTGAGCGAGGCGTTCCTGGCTCAGGCCGCGCTCTTCGCGGAGTCGTCGCAGATTTTCGGCGAAGGTGTCGAGCGGGTCGGGCGTGGCCCGATGCTTCGGCACCTGTCCCAATAGTTGGGACAGTAGGCTGTACTATCCGCCGCACTGTGCCGCTGACTGACGGCACCCCTTTGAGCGTCGGTCTCCGGACCTGAGTTGCGCCCGGCCGTTTGGGCGCGCAGTCGGGCTGGTTCCGAGGAGCCGTCTGGTGCCGACTTGGACTTTTGCTGTAGGATCGCCCGCCTCTGCGTTAGCTACTTGGTGGTATAGGGCTCAAGGCTACGCACGGAGGCTTGGCAACCAGGATGCTTTGGGAGACGAGGAAAGAGACGAGGAAACACACTCAGGCGAGGCGGCGCCGTCTATGGCGTGTTGCGCTGATCGCTGCGGCACTCGCGGCCGTGGCCACGTCCGTCGTCTCAAGCGTCGCCGCGACCGGCAAGGACCAGCAGCGCGTCTACGCGATCACGGCCGCTCACAAACTCGCTGAACTCCACGTGACCAGCGCGAGCGCGAAGCTCGACGAAGACGGAACGCTCACGGGCACCGCAACCGTCGAGAACTCCGGCACGGCGCGCGCCCGCGCGACTACCGCTGGCGTGTCCTGGAGGGACGATGCGACCCACGGCGAGGTGCAACTCGGCAAGTTCGCCGTGCCCCCGTTGAAGCCCGGGCAGAAGCACAAGACCACGTGGCATCTCAAACTTCCGGCGAACGCTGCCTCGGGCACCTACACCATCGAGGTCTGCGCCGACGTTCTGTCGCAGGTGCAGGAGGCGTCGAAGAAGCACCTCTGCCACGGCGCGGGCTCGATCACGTTCAGCCCTAAAGGCGAAGTCAAAGGCTTCAAAACCGAAGAAGCACCCAAAGGAGCGCCGAAAGAATCTCCCAAAGAAAGCCCGAAAGAAACCCCGGCGGGCCCGCCCGACACCACGATCACGAGCGGCCCGAGCGGCGCAGTCGCCTCGAACGCGGCCACGTTCAACTTCACGTCCACTGAGTCGCCAAGCACGTTCCAGTGCAGCCTGGACGGCGCAGCCTGGGCCGCGTGCTCAAGCCCGCAGACCTATTCGGGCCTCGCGGAGGGCGCCCACGTCTTCCAGGTGCGCGCTGTCAACAGCTTGAGCGAAGTCGACCCGACACCCGCCCAAGCGAAGTGGACGGTCGAAACCGAACCGCCCGTCGTCGGCCTTAGCGCGCCGCTCAACGAAACGTTCACGAACGAAACCACGCCGCTCTTCGACGGCACCGCGAGCAACGGCACGAACGACTCCACGACCGTGACGCTGAAGATCTACTCAGGCCTCACAGTGGGCGGCTCGCTCGTCCAGACCCTGGAAACCAAAGAGTCTGCGGGCAGCTGGGCGACCACGCCGAAACCGCTCGCCGAAGGCATCTATACGGCGCAGGCCAGCCAGGCTGACGCTGCGGCGGGGGTGGGGGTGAGCAACGCCAACACGTTCACGGTCAAGCTGACTCCGCCGCTTGTCACGCTCATCGAACCGCCCAACGCGTCGTACACGAACAAGACCAAGCCGATGCTCGGTGGGGCTGCTGGGACCGCCCCGGGTGATCTCCCCGGGATCACCGTCAATATCTACAGCGGAGGCTCCGTATCGGGCACGCCTACACAGATGATGTCGACGACCGCGAGCGGTGGGACTTGGTCGGCAACGCCGACGACGGCGCTGAGTCCGGGCGAGTACACCGCGCAGGCTACGCAGGGCGACAAGGCCGGCAACACGGGCAAGACCACGCCGGTCACGTTCACGGTCAAGACCACATCGCCGCCCGTGACCTTGACGGAACCAACGAATGGCTCGATCACGAACAAGAGCAAGCCCGAGTTCGGCGGGGCTGCCGGTACCGAAGCCGGCGCGTCGACCACGATCAAGGTCAACGTCTACAGTGGAGCTGCAGCCACCGGCACGCCCGTCCAGACCCTTACCGCCACGGCGACCGGTGGTACTTGGCACGTCACACCGACCACGCCGCTCGCGAGCGGCGAGTACACCGCCCAGGCCGTGCAGGACGACGCCGCGGGCAACGAAGGGAAGAGCAGCGCCAACACCTTCATCGTGAACACGATTGCGCCGACGGTGACGATGACGACGCCGAAAACTGGATCTGAAACGAACAACGCCACGCCGACGTTCGCCGGCGCCGCGGGCACCGCGACCGGCGACCTCCCCGCGATCACCGTCAACATCTACAGCGGCGCGACCGCGGCGGGCACGCCCCTCGAGACCTTCACAACCACCGCCATGGGCGACGCGTGGAACGTGCAGGCGACTACGCCGCTCTTCAACGGCGAATACACCGCCCAGGCATCGCAGGAAAACGAAGCCGGCAATGTGGGCGTAAGCAGCCCGGTCACGTTCACTGTGAACACAACCCCGCCGGCGGTCACCCTCACCGAACCCGCGAACGGCGCCGTCGTTGGCCAGTCCAAACCCACACTCACCGGCGCCGCGGAAACCGGACACGGCGCCGCTACGACCGTGACCGTAAAGATCTACACCGGCGCCACCGCGACGGGCGCCCCAGTGCAGACGCTGAGTGCACCCGTTGCCGCGAAAGGCTGGACCACCACGCCGACGACGGCTCTGAGCGACGGCACGTACACGGCGCAGGCCACACAGACCGATGAAGCCGGCAACGAAGGGAAGAGCTCGGCCAACACATTCATGGTGGATACGAAAGCGCCGGGGCCGGTCACCGGTGTTGGTATCGCCGACAACACCGGCTCCGCCATCACCTTGTCGTGGACGAACCCGACCGGCGCTGACTACCAAGGCGTGGTCACTCGCCGCGCCGTCGGCACCACGCCGCCGTCGTCACCGACGGAAGGCACGCTTGTTGGCGAAACCAGCGGTGAAACGCACGAAATCACCGACAAAACCGTCACCGCCGGCACGACCTACTCCTACGCGCTCTTCGCCCACAACGGGCTCAAACAGTACGCTGCCGCGGCCACCATCACGGTCAAGGCGCAGGAAACCACGGGGAGCTGCACCGACACGTGGACTGGTGCCACGAACACGGAATGGGACGAAGCATCGAACTGGAGCAACGGCCACGTGCCCTCGACGAGCGACTGGGTCTGCGTTCCCTTTGGCGCCCCGAACCTGCCCGTGGACGTCAACACACCCCAGATCGTCGGCGGGCTCACGAACTCCGGCGAACTCACAGTCAACTCCTCTCTAGAGCTCAGCGACACGAAAATCCCGTCGACAAGTCCAGGCCTCCTTACGGTCAACGGCACGATAGAAGTTGCGAAGGAACTGGAAGCCGCGGCGCTCGACGTAAACGGCACGATCGCGGGCGCCGGGAGGATCCTCGTGCCGGCATCGGGCGTGGTCACGACAACACGCGGGGCGATCGAGATTGCTGAAGTCGTGGATCACGGCACGACGAGGTTCGAGGAAGGGCAGCTCGAAGTGGCGGCGGGTGCCAAATTCGTTAATACCTGGATCGTTGACGCTGGCTGCTGGCTCATATTTCACCGGGGGTTGCGAAAAGCCGGCGCGCGAAGAACCGGCGGAACCGGCTGTGCCGGCCGGTGAACTCCTAAACTCCGGGTCGATCAAGTCCGAAGGGTCGCTTGAACACCCTGATTATCTCGGTGAGAGCTGCCTCGTGACGCACGACACGGGATCACTGGATCTCGTCAGTGGCCAGTTGACGCTGGGCGGGACGTTCGGGCTGGAAACTGGATCGTCGGTCACGGGCGCCTCGGCGGCGGAACTCGTCTTCGATGGTGACGTGACTTCGACGGTCGCCTCCGTGGGAAGCATCGGCTCGGTCTATATCGGCGACACGTTCAAGTCAGAGCACGCGCTGTCGCTCCCCAAGACGGTCATCAGCGGCACCTACGAAGGCCCGGGAAACCTCGCTGCGTCGCCTTCGCTAAAGGTCCAGGGTGGTCGGCTCGCTGGTTCGGGGGTCGTAACGATCGGGTCAGGCAAGACGCTTCTGCTGGAAGATGGACAGCTTGAATCTGGGGAGCTGGTCAACGAAGGCGCAACCACGATCGCCGGCTCTTCAGACTTCCCTGGGTCTTCTGTTGGGGCGGGTGCCAAGTTCGTGAACACTGGGTCGTTGACGCTGGCCGCCGGCTCGTATTTTAGTGGGGGTTGCGAAAAGCCCGCGCGGGAAGAACCGGCGGAACCGGCTGTGCCTGCTGGTGAATTCGTGGACTCGGGGTCGATCAAGTCGGAAGGGTCGCTTGAACACCCCGTTTATTTCGGCGAGAGCTGCCTCGTTACGTACGACACAGGCTCCTTGGATCTGGTCGGCGGCCAGTTGACGCTCGGGGGGACGTTCGGGCTGGAAACAGGATCGTCGGTCACGGGCGCCTCGGCTGCGGAACTCGTCTTTGACGGCGATGTGACCTCAACCCTCGCTTCGGTGGGAAGCATCGGTTCGGTCTATGTCGGCGGCACGTTCAAGTCCGAGCACGCGCTGTCGCTGCCGAAGACAGTGATCTCTGGCACCTATGAAGGGCCTGGGAACTTGACGCCATCGCCGTCGCTGAAGGTTCAGGACGGGCGACTGGCTGGTTCGGGGGTCGTGACGATCGCGTCAGGCAAGACGCTTGTGTTGGAATACGCGGCGCTCGAATCGGGAGAGTTGGTCAATGAAGGCGCTGCGACGATCGCTGGCGGCTATGACTATCCCTTGAACAATGTCGCGGCTGGCGCAAAGTTCGTGAACACTGGGTCGTTGACGCTCGCCGCCGGCTCATATTTCAGTGGGGGTTGCGAAAAGCCCGCGCGGGAAGAACCGGCGGAACCAGCGGTACCGGCTGGTGAATTCGTGGACTCGGGGTCGATCAAGTCGGAAGGGTCTTTCGAACACCCCGACTACTTCGGCGAGAGCTGCCTGGTGACGCACGACACAGGCTCGCTGGATGTGGTCGGTGGGCAGCTGACGCTGGGCGGGACGTTCGGCCTAGAAAGCGGCTCCTCGGTCACGGGGGCTTCGACCGCAGAACTCGTCTTCGATGGCAACGTGACCTCGACGCTGGCCTCCGTGGGGAGCGTCGGTTCGGTCTATATTGGCGGCACGTTCAAGTCCGAGCACGCGCTGCCTCTGCCCAAGACGGTCATCAGCGGCACTTACGAAGGCCCGGGGAACCTCACAGCCGCGCCTTCGCTGAAGGTGCAGGGTGGTCGGCTCGCTGGTTCGGGGGTCGTGACGGTTGGGGTCGGGAAGACACTGCTGTTGGAATACGCTGCGCTCGAATCTGGTGAGCTGCTCAATGAAGGCGCTGCGACGATCGCTGGCGGCTACGACTACCCCTTGAACAATGTGGCTGCTGGTGCGAAGTTCGTGAACACGGGGTCGTTGACGCTCGCCGCCGGCTCATATTTCAGTGGGGGCTGCGAAAAGCCAGCGCGGGAAGAACCGGCGGAACCGGCTGTGCCGGCTGGTGAATTCGTCGACTCGGGGTCGATCAAGTCGGAAGGGTCTTTCGAACACCCCGACTACTTCGGCGAGAGCTGCCTGGTGACGCACGACACAGGCTCGCTGGATGTGGCTGGTGGGCAGCTGACGCTCGGTGGCACGTTTGGGCTGGAAACGGGATCGTCGGTCACGGGCGCGGCGGCGGCGGAACTCGTCTTTAGCGGTGATGTGACCTCGACGCTCGCCACGGTTGGGAGCATCGGGTCGGTCGAAATCGGCGGAACGTTCAAGTCGGAGCACGCATTCTCGCTGCCGAAGACGGTCATCAGTGGCACCTACGAAGGGCCGGGAAACCTCACGGCGTCGCCGTCGCTGAAGGTGCAGGGTGGTCGGCTCGCTGGTTCGGGGGTCGTGACGGTTGGGGTCGGGAAGACCCTAGTGTTGGAATACGCTGCGCTCGAATCTGGTGAGCTGCTCAATGAAGGCGCTGCGACGATCGCTGGCGGCTATGACTACCCCTTGAACAATGTGGCGGCCGGCGCGAAGTTCGTGAACACTGGGTCGTTGACGCTGGCTGCTGGCTCGTATTTCAGTGGGGGTTGCGAAAAGCCCGCGCGGGAAGAACCGGCGGAACCGGCTGTGCCGGCTGGTGAATTCGTGAACTCGGGGTCGATCAAGTCGGAAGGGTCGTTTGAACACCCTGATTACTTTGGTGAGAGCTGCCTCGTCACGCGTGACTCAGGCCCGTTGGATGTGAATGGTGGGCAGCTGACGCTTGGTGGCACGTTTGGGCTGGAAACGGGCTCATCAGTCACGGGCGCCTCGGCGGCGGAACTCATCTTTGGCGGTGATGTGACCTCGACGCTCGCCTCTGTGGGCAGCATCGGCAAAGTCGCCGTAGATGGGCACGTGCACGCGACACACTCGCTATCGCTGCCTGATACCACCTTCGACGGTACGCTTGAGATCTCCCCTGGCGTCGTTGTCAGCGCCGCGAGTGCGACGACAATCGACGGCAGCATCGAACTCGACGGGACGGGAGGCTTCGGCCACCTCAGTGTCGGCGGAAGCGTCGACCTCGACGAGCCGTCGCTCTACTTCTCCTCGCTGGAATACGTGCCGCCGTGCGGGGCCACGATCACCGCGGTGACCGCCGGCGGGCTGGCAGGCGGGTTCGACTACGTGAGCGGCGGGAACTCGCTCAGCGAAGGCTCGTGGGAGCCCGAGGCGACCTCGACGACCGCGGGCGGCTACCGCTACTGCCCGCCCCCGCCAACGCCAGCAGCTGAGACCTACGGCGCGGGCGGATCGTACGACTCCTACAATCCTTCCGGGTATGCCGCGGAGCCCGTGAACACCGCCACGGGTGCGTACAACACCACGGAGACCGACGCGTCGATGCCTGGCCTCGGCGTCGCCTTCAACTTCACGCGCTCCTACACCTCTTCCAACCCCTACGACGGCCCGCTCGGGACTGGCTGGACCGACTCTCTCAACGTCCTAATCAAAACCGAAGGCAGCAACGCGGTCTTGTACTCGGAGGACGGCCAACAGACGACCTTCACGCCGAACGGCGAAGGCGGCTACACCGGGGGACCCGGCACCAGGAGCGTGCTCACTACTAAACCAGGCGGCGGGTGGGTGCTCACGCGGCAGAACGGCGAAAAACTCACGTTCAACGAAGAAGGCCAGCTGCTCACCAAGGAGGACCGAAACGGCGACGGCCTCACGCTCACGTACAACGGCGAAGGCAAACTCGCCACCGCGAAGGACTACGCCGGGCGCGAAGTCAAGTTTACCTACAACGGCGCCGGACTCCTCGCCTCGATGCAGCTGCCCCTGAGCAGGGAAGTGAAGTACGCCTACAACTCATCGAATCAGCTGACGAAGGTCACGGACGCCGAAGGCGGCACCACCGAATACGAATACAACGCCCAGGGCCTGCTCGAATCCGTCACGAACCAGGATGGTCACCGCATCGTCGACAACACCTATGAAGGCAGTGGCCGCGTCGCCGAACAAACGAACGCGCTCGGCAAGACCGCGAAATTCTCCTACGCCGAAGGCGAAACCACGTACACCGACCCGAACGGCGGCCAGTGGAAGTACGTCTACGATGGCGACGTCCTCGTGGAAGAAATCAACCCAACCGGCGCGGTGACCAAGTACGCATACAACGCGGATCTCGACCGCACGGCCGTCACGGACGCGAACGGGAATACGACGACGATGACGTACAACTCTGCAGGCGACATGCTGACAAAGACAGCGCCACTCGGCGGCGAGCAGACGTGGACGTATGACGCGCTCAACGACGTGACCTCGTACGTCGACGGCGACGGCCACAAGACCACCTACACGTACAACTCCGCGGGTGACCTCCTTACGACGACATACGCCAACGGCGCGACGCAAACGCAGACCTACGAAGGCAACGGCGCACTCGCGACCTCGACCGACGCGGAAGGCAACAAGACCACGTACGCGTATAACACGCAGGGCGAGCTGACCTCGATCACCTCGCCGCTCGGGGAGAAGACGACGTACGCCTACGACGGCGCGGGCCGGCTGACCTCGGCAACGTCGCCGCGCGGCAACGAAAAAGGCGCGGAACCCAGCAAATTCACGACGACGTACACGTACAACGCACAGAATCGAGTGCTAACCGCGACCGACGGTGAAGGGCACGACACGAAGTACACGTACGACAAGGTCGGGAACAAGACAAGCGAAACCACGCCCGAAGGCGACACGACAACCTATACATACAACACCCAGAATGAGCTCACCGGCGTCAGCGACGCCGAAGGCGCGACCACGACGTACGGCTACGACAACAACGGCAACCGCACTAGCAAGACCACCCCGGACGGCGGGAAAACGACGTACACGTTCAACGGCGACAACGAGCTGACGAAGGTCACCGACCCACTCGAAAAGTCGACCACGTACTCGTACGACGGCGACGGGAACAAGACGAAGATCGTCGACGCCACGGGGGCTATTACGACACTCGCGTACAACGCCGATGACGAGCTTGCGTCGGAGTCCTACTCGGACGGCACGCCCACTGTGAGCTACGAATACGACGCTGCGGGCAACAAGACACAGATCGTCGATGGCACCGGCACCACGGTCTACACGTTCAACGAACTCAACGACCTCGCGGCGGTGAACGGCCCGAACGGCGACTACTCATACGCCTACAACAAAGACGGCCGCGTGACCTCTCGGGCGTACCCCGACGGCAGCACCACCACGTACGCCTACGACGCCGACGGCCGCCTCGCGAGCGTGATCACGAGCGGCGGAACGACCACGTACGCGTACAACGCCGCATCGCAAGTCAAGGAAGAGAAGATGCCGAACGGTTACGCCGAGACCACGGCCTACACCGACTCCGGCCTCGTCGCGTCGGTCGCCGACGCTAACGCTAAAGGCACCCTCACCAGCTACGCCTACGCGTACAACGGCGACGGCCAGCCGACGACGGTGGCCACGGCTGCGGGCACGATCACGTACGGCTACAACAAAGACGGCCGGCTCACAAGCGCCTGCTACGGCACCAGCTGCGCCAGCGGCACCTACACGTACTCCTACAACGCCGACGGCGACCGCACGAAGCTCGTCGCGACCGCCGGCACCACGACCTACGGCTACAACGAAGCCGACCAGCTCGAATCGACCGAAGGCCCCGGCGGGAAGACGACGTACTCGTACGACGCTGACGGGCGCCGCACAGCCGTGGGCGCGACGACATACACGTGGAACGCCGCGAACGAGCTCACCGCGGTCAAATCCTCCAGCAGCACCACGACCTACGCATACGAAGGGGCCGGCAACCGAATCAGCGCGACCACGGGCGGGGTCACGACAACGTACGGCTACGACGTGAACAACACTGTGCCGAAACTCGTCCTCGAAAAGCAGGGCTCAAGCGAGCTGCGCAGGTACTCGTGGGGCAACGACCTCGTCTCCATGAACGCAGGCGGGAATGAATACTACGTCGCCCACGAAGCCCAGGGCAGCGTCGTCGCCGTAACCTCGACGAGCGGGGCAACGGAAGACACGATCGAGTACGAACCCTTCGGCGGAGTGCTCAGCGAAACCCCCGCGAAAGGTGCCCCCCCGATCACGCTTAAGTACAACGCCGAGCTGCTCGAACCCAGCGGGCTCTACCACACCCCCGCCAGGGAGCTCGACCCAGCCACGGGTGCATTCCTCAGCCGCGACCCGCTAATGCAGCCGCTCGCGCAGCCCGCAATCTCACCCTACATCTACGTCGATGACCAGCCAACGGTGCTCGCAGACCCCACGGGCGAATCCTCGGAGGGCGGGATCGCGAGCTACGAAGCCGAAATCAACGAGCTCTACGCTTACGGCATGCATGAGGCCGGTGTATTTCAAGAGGTCTCGAACGGGAACGACACGGCGAGCTCCGGCGTCGAGGACATTACGGAGGACGCTGTCACTGATGAGATTACGTCTGACGACGTGCCGGACGTAATAGACATGTTCTTCTAGGCGCTTTTAGCACTGCTGCACTAGGCTCATGAACTACTGCGAGACATCTTCGACGATCAGCACGTCGAGGTGGCAAGCACCGCACTCGGCCTCGGCCAAGTGCTCGCCAAGCTGGGACGCAATGAGGCAGCGCCCTCTGGTTGCCGCTGCCGCCGACGTGTTGACAAGCTCACTGGGACCCGGCCACCCGAAAGCAGGGCCGGCTCGCACGGGGCTCGCGCGCCTTGAAACCTCCTCGGAGACAACCGTCAAGACCTCCTCCGAGTCCTAGCCCATCGTCAGACGGTTCCACGCGCGACTATCTGCGGGGAGAAAGCTGGATACTTCGCGCGGCATCGTGGCATTATCGGCATCCGCGGAGCAAGAGCACGTCCCACTTGGGCGAGCAGTATCGTGGGCGCATGTCGCGTGTGTGGCGTGCCGAGCTGCGGTACGGGCTGGTGCTTGCGGTCGTAGGGTTGGCGCTCACGGCAGGGGTGCTCCAGGAGGCTGCGCCTGCACCCGCGGCTGCGCGTGCGGGGACCCCTGGCTACGCGTCCCTACACCGCGCGCCCGCCGAAGCTGTATCCAGTTACTGGTGGGTTGCTCGTGAGCAGCCCGCGGCTGTGGTCGAGGTTGTCGTCTCACTCGCGCGCTACGGTCGCATCCGCGGTTGCCGCGAGGACGCGTCGCCTCGCCTCGCTCGCTCGGCGGGGGCGGCTGCGTCTGACCCGGGCCCGCTTGCGCTCTCATCTGAGGCGCACCGCGGCCAAGGGCCGCAAGACGGTCGCGCACGGAAGCGGAAACGCTGGTGTGCCGGCCGCCCAGCTTTTCCCGCCATTCACAACGTGGACTGCGACTGAAGGCAGCTCGTTCTACATCCCTTGTGTGTTCGTGGTCCCGGTCGACCTCGTGGCGTGCTCAAGCTCGGCGCCGCGCGCGATCGACAGCGCGAACCCTGTGACCGGCGCAAGTTCCGTCTCTGAGATCGCTGGCGGGCCACTGGCCTACGGGCAGTCCGGGGCGATTCTGTTCGCAGTGTGGAACGGGCTGCTCGGCCTGTCGGCTAGCACGAAGACGCCGGTCAGGGTGGTCGTCAGCTACACCGGCATCCCGTTCACCGTCGGTGAGGGGATTGGGAGCTGCAGCCGCACCGATGTCTTCGACAGCACGATCGTGGGCTCGTCGATCGGTGTAAGTACGCAGGACTGACAGCTCTCCAGTTGTCTGCTGGACTTCTCCACGCAACTGCCCGACCCGTACGTCCAAGCGGTCGCTGGCGCGCTGAGCGTAGGACAGGATGCGGTCAACGTAGTGCAGAACGCTCTCGGCAGCACCCCGACCGGCGGGGCGTGCCAGGCGCTGAACAACGCGTTGGGCGAGGCGCAGTTCGCAAAGGACCTTGGCAGCCTTGTGGCGGATCTGAAGTTGCCCGTGCTGCCGAGTCTCAGCACGGGCTGCGTGAGTCACGAATTCGTGTGGAATAGCTCTGCCCCGCTGCCCGGCGACACGCAGGTGGAAGTGCAGGTCGAACCCCACGTCGATGCGCGCGTCCTCGGCGGCGTCGCGCTCAACTCGCTCACCGGGCTGACTACCGTCTGCGTGGAGCCGGATTCAGCGACGGTGGGTACGGCCTGCCAGAGCGTCGGCCCGATGCCCGCGAGCACCTTCCTGCCGATCTGGCAGAATGTCGGAGCGGCGGAGCCGTCCGGCTGCACTGGATCGCTGGCAGCCGGCTTTGCGCTGAACAACCCTGCCGACCCAGGCACCACGACCTCTTCGGCGATCGACCAATCAGAGGTCGGATGCGGCTGGGAAGCGAACGGGCGCGTGACGTACGTGTGGCTGCACGAAGGCACGAGCGTTAGCTACACCGTCGACGTCCCCGCCGGTGCTTCTGAGCGACTCGAGTACGGGATTCCGGCGGGCGAAGCGCTTAACAACGCACCGGCGAGAATCACGGGCGTGCAGCCTGAAACAACGGTCTGCGACGGCGGCAGCACTGCTCCAGCCTGCCTGCGTTCCACGCGACCGCGCCGGCTAACACGATCCTGTGGACGAGCGAGCCGCTCGCGCCAGGGACCCACGCGGTCACGATTACCTCGGCCGGTGACGCGGTGAACGTGTACGGTCTGTGGCTGGTCTCCGGCTGAGCCGCTTGGCGTTGCCATACGTCCCCGTGTGGTCGAGATCGTAAGTGGGTAGCCTGCGACGCCGCCGATCGGCGCGTCACTACTTCAGCGGCAATCGCTATGCGGCGAGGTTCCCGACAGCCGGGGCGCGAGGGTCAGGCGGTCGTCTCGGTGCCGAGTTGCGCGACGGCGGCGCGGGCGATGTCCTGCTCTTCGATGAGTTCGGCGTCTCGGTCGACGGCGCCTACGAGGGCGGCGTGGGCGATGCCGAGGGTGGTGCGCAGGTTGCGTGCTGTGCGTGCGCGGTTCAGCTCTGCGAGGGAGTTCACTGCCGCGGGGGAGAGAGCCCGGCTGCTCGGGGCGCCGGCGGCGAGTTGTGTCCGGCGGTCGAGGATCCGCTCGAGCTGGCCGCTGACGATCGGTGGCACCGGCAGCAGCCGCTCGAGCGCGCCGTGCTCTTGTCTTGTCCGCTGGAAGCACTCCATGTCGAGGTATTCCTCGTGCACCGCGACGATCACGCCGGCGTGTAGCGCGGTGAGGGCGCGCAGGACTGGTCCGAAGAATGCTTCGATGAGCTGTTCGCGGGTGCTGCCGGAGCCCTGGCGGCGGGTGAAGCTGTCGGAGTCGTCGATGACGATCACCGGATGGCGGCCCGTCTCGGCTATCGCTTCGAGGGCGCGGTTGACGTTCTCGAGCATCTCGCTCGCGGGCCGCTTGAGATCGACGCCTTCAAGCGTTGAGGTGACATCGCCGGCGAGCCCAGCGCTGGCGACCCAGAACTTCGCCGCGAGCCGCGCGCCGCGCTGGCGCTCCTTGCCGGGGAGGGGGCGTCGGTCGGCGGCGGCGGTGAGGATCGTCTCGCGCTCTTTGGATGTGAGTGTGCCCGCGCGCTGAGCGTCCCTGACGATGCCCTGAATCAGGTGGGCTGCGAAGCGGCGCACGTCGAGCACCACTGCATCCTCGTCGAAGGCTACGGATACCCAGATCGGGGCGGTCGCACCGCCCGGATCGTCCAGGGCATAGCGCAGCAGGCTCGTCTTGCCACAGCCGATCGGGCCCTGGACACCGAGTCGCTCGCTGCTCTGCGCGGCGCGGACGACGCCGCTCTCGGTGCCTGTGCGCTGTTGGTCGTCGAAGGGCACGTGATAGGCGGGCATGTCGACGTGCAGCGGGCTGCCGTCGAAGGCGTGCTTGTCGAGTAGCTGGTTGAGGGCCGTGTTGCTCATGTGGATGGCTTGATCGTGAATCGGCGTGCGGGACGGCCTGGTCGTCCTTCCTTGGCCTGCTCGACGGTTTGCAGCAGGCCGGCGGAATGCAGTTGGTGCATCAGCTGGCTGGCGCGCTGGCGGCTCGCGCCGATCTGACGCAGCATGCTCTCATCGGAGGCCGATGCCGCCCCATGCTCTGAGAGGTACTCGACGAGGCGTCCGGCGAGCGGCCCGGCGAGGCTCGTGGCCTTTTCTACCAGCTCGCGGGTGGGGGCTTCGTCGGGTGGGATGCCGGCTTGGATGTCGGCGGCGGCACGCAGCAGCCATCGCGGGTTGCCGTCTCCCGCCGCGAGCACCTTCTCCACATCCGGCTCTCGGAGGTTGGGGGTGTGGGCGTGCAGCAGCTTGCGCGCGTCCGCGTCTGAGAGGGGCGCGAGCACGACGGTGTGCGCGAAGAACGCGTCCGCCGGCGGCTCGCGGTAGAGCGATCCCGCGGCGCTATCGCCGGCGACGATCCAGCTTGCTCCCTGCAGCGTCCACAGCTCGTTGCGCAGCGTGCCGAACACGCCGTGCGCGACGGCCGGGAGGACCTCGTCGATCATCAGGCACACCGGACGCTCGAGTTCTGCGAGGCGCTCGCCGAGCAGGTCGACCAGCTCCATCAGGATCGCCGGCTGAACGACCGCGCCGAACGGACCGTCGGGCATCGAGAGGGCCTGCAGGTCCTCGAGCCAGCGCGCGCGCGAGCCGCCCGGCGCCGCCAGGCGCCCGACACGGGCGACGAGCACCCCCAGCAGCTGCGCCGGGTCGCGCGCGAGCTCGCCACTGATCAGCACCGAGTCACGCGGCTCCTCTTCACGGGCGAGCAGCCATGCCACGTGGTTGAGCAGCGAGGTGCGCCCGCTGCCACGCTCACCGAGAACCAGCACCGGCTGCGATGCCCGGACCCCCTCGACGATCAAGCGGGTTTCGTCGGCGCGGTCGATGAACCGGCGCTGGTCTGCGCGAGACTGGGCGAGCGGCTGAATGAGCACGGTAGCGATATTAGCAAAACGATTATGCTCATCGCTAGCACAACTTGTCTGCTGTGGTGCCAGCGGGCAGCAGGTCGCCGAGTTCGTGGCTCGCCGTGCGCGTGAGCTGCCAGAGGGATCGGCGGACACCAAGCCATAGACGCGTCGTCGGGCGCCCGACTGCTGGCAGTGATCGTCGGCCGCGAGAAGCGCTTGAAGGCGGTGCTTCGCCTTCAACGAGATCGACGGCGAGCGAACACACAGAGTCGTCCGGCGCGCGTTAAGTCCTTCTTCGATACAGCACCGGCGCGGCAAGCCCCGCCACACCGATGAGGATCAGCGCCAGCGGCCAACCGGTTACGCTCGCGGTCGGTGCTCGTCCGACCTCGAGTCGTGTGATCTGTGCGGCAACGCTGACGATGAACGCGAGCAGCCCAATCCCGCCGACGTAGCCGAGTCCGCGTATATGCCAGCGGGTCGCCACCAAGATGAGCGCCACGGACACGACGAGCAGGTAGAGATCCCATCCGAAGTGTTGAACCCCACTCGTGTGCGCGACATGAGCGAGCGACGGGACCCCTGAGCCGCCGCGACCACGGGGGATGGACGTGGCCGGGAAAGCTCGGTGCAGCGCGAGAGGACGAGCTGGGAGCCTGTGGTAAGGGGTCGCGTGCGTACGAACGGCGCGGGGCATGTTGCCTTCGAGGCCGATTGGGCGAGCCCGAAGGCGCCCGGACGTATTCGTCGTCACGCTCGGGCCTTCGGTAATCGTCAGTAGCGGTCGAAACACTGCGACGACTCCGCCGACGATAACGCCGAACACGCCAGCGCCCACAGCCGCGATCCCACCCACTGTGGCGATCTCGCTCGCCCCGATCGCTCTCGCGCGTGCCAGGCGGGCTGAGACCACCAACAGCAGAGTTCCTGCGGCGACCAGGAGCCAGCGCGCCGTGTTTGCGGAGGGGTGGTGGAGGAGCTTCTCCCACACATAGAACCACGCGATCAGCGAGGAGACCCCGGCGAGGAGCGCGGCGTAGCGGATACGAGCTCGGCGGGTCGCGTAGGCGGCGAGCAGGCCGGTGACAGCAAACACACCCGCGAGATACAGGGGATGATTCCCGCGCATGCCTACCCATTGCAAGAACGCGAGCAGCGCGATCGGCCACAGCAGTATCGCCTCGACCACCAGCACCGTTTGCCACGGACGGGGACGATCGTCAGTGGGAGGATCGTGTGCGCCGAGTGCGAGCGCGTAGAGGACTATGGCGGGGATCAGGACGACGAGCATGAGCGCATAGTCGCTCCACTCGTGATGCCCTGACTTGCGAGCGAACAAGATGACCGCGCCCGTCCCGAGCAGCAGACCACCCATGCTCCGCGACAGATCTGTCGCGTTCCCCCTGGACAGTTGCATTCCCATATACGATAACCATCGCGCGGACGATAGAGTCCAAATGTTGCGATCACAGCAACTTAAAGCCGTCCGGGAGGTCGAGCAGTATGTCCGCCATTCTCGTCCCTGTCGCGATCTTCGTCGTGTGTCTGTGCGTAGGCGTTTTCGCTGGTGCGCGCTGGCTTCCAGACTTCGCTGACGGGCGGTGGGTGGCCTTGCGTTCTTCGCCGTCTGCGGGTTGTTTGGCGCCGCCTCTGCAATCGTCGCCTTGCACATCTACTCGATCGCGCATGGGCTGAAAGGAACCAGCGGCGGCATCCGGTCTGAACTGGTCGCGACTGGTCTCAACGGCACGCTGTGGCAGGCGGGATCCCTTGTCGGGACGCATGTCGGTCACGGAAGTTCCCGACCACTCCGACCCGGGTCAACCTCGCGTCGTGTTTTGGCGAGACATCTCCGTCTCGGCAGACTGACAACAACTATTGCGCGGTCGCCATAGTTATGGCATGGCCGTTTGCTTCAGTTCCCTCTGTTTCTGTGAGCGATGCGGCTCTGAGTCTCGGCGCCGGCGAGCAACGGGTGCACGCGATGATCTCTGCTGGCTCGATCGATGCAGAGAAGATTGCTGGAGCATGGTTGATTCCGGCTACGTCGCTCGCAAGGCTGGCGGCGTCCTATAGGCAAGGCGGGCGCCCGCTGAGCGCCGCGAACGCCTGGGCTCTGCTGTTGCTTGCCTCTGGCGAGCCTGTGGGCTTCATCGAGGGTGCGCTCGTATGGCGGCAGCGCTCGATGGTCACGGCCTGAGCGGAGCGTTTGGCAAGCTGGGCCGTCGCGGGGTGCGCCACGTCTATGAGGCACATGTGGCCGAGCTGCCTTGTCTCGCCGGCAGCGCCGATCTGATGCTGGGCGGTGTGAGCGCCGCCGGTGCCCACAAGCTGGGCCTCCAGGGCGGCTATGAATTGGAGGCGTACGTCGCGATGAATTGGAGGCGTACGTCGCGGTTAGTCTCCGTGCCCGCGTTGCGGGCCCGCACGGGCTGATGAAAATACCGCAATTTGCGGGAATCGGAGGCTATTTTCCTGTCAGCGCTATCGAAGGAGTTGCAAGGCGTCATGGACTGGTCGGGGGTGGCGAGCCCAATATTGTGCTTAGGGCGGTGCCCGACGAAATCTGGTCGATCGTGCAGCGTCGGGTTGCCCCTATCGCGGTTGTGCTCACCGACTTGGCGGAGCACTCGGACGCGCGGGCACGCCGGCTCGCCTACGACCGGGCCGATCGTCTCGGCCGAGCCTGCCCGTGACTGAGAAGCACCCGGTCAGGATCGCGCCGAGCGATCCGGAGGCGGCTGGCCTGTGGGATGACCTGGGCCGGCTCGCCGCCCGAGCGCTGCCTGCGGACTGGACGCTGGTTGGCGGTCTGATGGTGCAGCTGCACGCCTACGAGGGGGGGGGGGGGGGGGAGAGAGAGAGAGAGAGAGATGGGTGTGCGGACCACAACCGACATCGACATTCTCGGCGACGCCGCGCAACAGCCGCAAAACCACGGAGCGGATAAAGAGGTGGCCTTCGGGTCTGCCTGCCCGACGGTTGTCCCCGACTCGATCACGCGGGATAGCTGATCGTAGGTACCGACTCCGCATCGGGCTCAGAATCACTTGGTGAAACGCCGCGGAGAGCAGCCGAGCATCGGTCCTCAGGCGGATAGCGCCCAAATGCCCGAACTTCTCTCCGCAAGCAGCGCAGGCAGATCCGGTTCGCACCCATTCGGCGGCGAGAGGCGGCGGCTATCGGGGCCCCGGGGCCGCTAGGTCGGTGAGGTATACGCTGGCGAGTGGTCTGGCCCGGCATCGCACGTCAAGCGTGTGGCCAGGGAAGATCCCGATCTTTCGTCCGGGGCAGCAAGTATGTTCAGGCGTTCGCCCTACTCTCTCGACAGCGTGAGCTTCGCCTTGCCCGATACGCCGCCCAACGTCAGCATCGCGCAAGACCTCTTGGTCGACGCACCGCTGCCTGCTGACGAGCAGCTTGAGCCCGAGGAGCAGCTGTCGCCCGCGGTGACTCCGTCCGCGACGCGGGTGGCCGAGCCCATCCCTCAGGTCGCCTTTCTGGTGTCTCCGCGTACCGACGTGTATCAGCCGATCGTGCGCGTGCTCTACGAGGCACGCCAGGCGTCGCGCATGGCGCTCACCTCGGCCCAGGTAGCTGATGAGCTCCAACGGCACGAGGGTGTGCGTTTCCATGCCGTCGAGCACCTCGACGCCTTCCTCGGTCAGCTGCACCGCTGGCGCGTGGTCGAACGCGCCGAGCAGCATGCCGTCGAGTACTCATCGCTGGAGGAGTACTACCGCGGGCGCGTCACCTGGGACATCACCGATGCCGCGGCCCAGGTCAGCCGCTTCCTGGAGACCTTCACACCCACAGGTGACCGCCCGGGGTCGCTGGGACCCGAGAGGCTGCGCCACATACATGGCGAGCTGGCCGCGCTCGCCGAGCTGCTTGGGGCCGCCGATCCCTCCGCGGGCCGCGCCCTGCAGGCTTTCACCAACCTCGGCGCCGCCGTCGACGCCCTGCGCGCCGGCGTGATGAGCTTCATGGGCACCCTCCAGGCCGCCCGCAGCGCGAGCGGCGCCGTCGACGAGGCGCTGTTCGTCGCCTACCGCAACGGCGTCATCGAGCACCTCGAGGACTTCCGCGCCGCCCGCCGTCGCTACGCGCGTCCGATCCTCGAGTTGATCGCGCGGATCGAGCGCGACGACGCCCTCGCCCGGCTCGCCGCTTTGGCGGCGAGCGCCGAGGGCGCCTACGACTTCCGCCGCTCCGAGCGCGAGGCGCGTGAGCCGCGCGAGCGCGAACTGATGCTCGTCTGGCGTGGAGTGCGCGAGTGGTTCGTCGGCGGGCGCTCCGGAGAGTCGCCCTGGCAGCGACTCTCCGAGGAGCTCCGCGGTGCGATCGCCTGGATCGCGCAGGCCTACCGTCGCCTCGTCGAACAAGCTCACTCGCGCGTGGACGCCGTCGCCGAGTTCGTCACGCTCGCCCACCTCTTCTCCGAGCAGTCCGCCGCCCGTGACTGCGACGTCGTCGCCACTGGGGCGCTCGGGCTGTTCGGCGCCCGCCACGTCGCGCTGGTCGAGCCCGAGCCCGAGCTCACCGCCGGGCACTCCTGGCTGCAGGTGCCCGAGGAGCTGCTGCCCGACGTTCCATTGCATCTGCGCTCTCCCGACAAGGGCGCTCCCCGCGGGCGCTCCGCGCCGCTGCCCGACGCAACCGCCGTGCGCGAGCGCGCAGCCCGCCAGCGCGCGAGGACGCGAGCGCGTTCCGAACGCCTCCTGGAGCGCTTTGCCCAGCTCGGACCCACACCGCTCAGTGAGTTGCCCGAGCTGGACGGCGAAACCTTCGCCGCGGTCCGCCTGTGGCTGGCGGCCGCGATCACCGACCCCGCTCCGCGCGGCCGCCCACGGCGGGGGCGCTCGCCTGACGGCCTCGCGCGCGTGACCCTCACGCCGAGCCCCGATGGGCGGCGCACGGTCCTCGCGACCGCGCACGGGGCGCTCGACAGCGAGGACTTCACGCTCGAGGTGACGCGCGCGTGAGCCCGGCCGATGCCCTGGTCGAGCAACAGCACGCCGACGAGCGACGCGCCGCGGTGCGTGCGCTGCTGCGCCGCCCGCTGCTCTGCCAACGCACCGACCCCGCCGCATTCGCCCACGTGCGCCGTCACGTGCGCTGGCTGCGCACCGAGCTTCACGACCTCGCCGGCTACGAGCTCGCCGTGCATCCCGGTGGATGGGCGCGCCTGCGCAAGCGCGCGATCGACCCCCACGATCCCCGTCCCCTGCGCCATCCGCCGTCGGGGCGCTGGGCGCGGCGCTCAACCGCGACCGACCGCTGGCCAACCTTCGATCGCCGCCAGTACATGCTGCTGGCGCTCACCTGCGCCGTGCTCTGCCGGGGGCACCGCTACGTGAGCCTGCGCCGGCTCGTCGACGGCGTCCGCGCGCTGGCCGCCGATGAGGGGCTCCCGCTCGACCTGCTGGGCGGCGACCGGCGCGCCTACGTCGGGGTGTTGCTGTGGCTGGAGCACCATGGCGCGCTCGAGCGCCGCGACGGCAGCGAGCAGGCGTTGGAGGCGTGGCGCGAGCAGGATCTCGACGCCGATCTGCTGTGGGCGGTGCAGGGCCCGCTCGTAGCCGACCTGCTCGGCGCCGCCCGCCCGATCGACGCCGCGACAACCGTCGCGGCGCTGTTCGACGACGCCCGTGAGTACGCCAGCGCCGACGACCGCCGCAACCTGCGCGGCAAGTGGCGGCTGGCGCGGCGGCTGCTCGAGCAGAGCGCGGTGTACGTCGAGGACCTCGACGAGGACGAGCGCGCCTGGTGGCGCACCAAGCGCGCCTGGACCGAGCAGCGCTGCGCCGAGCTCACCGGCCTCGAGATCGAGCGACGGCGCGAGGGCACAATGCTCGTCGACCGCACCGCCGAGTCCGGGCGGGCGCTCTCCGATCTGCGCTTCCCCGACAACCGCGGCGCGCGGCGCACCCAGATGGCGCTCTTGCTCTGCACCGAGCTCGCCGTCCGCCTGCGCGCCGGCGAAGCGACGCTGCCCCGCGCCGAGGCGCTGGCGCTCGCCGAGTCGCACGCGCGCGTATATGCAGCCAACTGGCGTCTCGAGGAGGGCGACCGCCGGCAGGCACTCGAGCTCGCCGAGGAAGCGATCGAGCTGTTGCGCGCGCACCGCCTGCTGCACGACGCCGGCGCCACCCTGCACCCGCGCCCGGCGATCTGCCGCTACGGGCATGTCCGGCCGGAGGCGCAAAAGGAGCGCGCCGCCGAGCCGCTGCAGGAGACGTTGCTGTGAGCGTGTCGTCCACCACCGTCTCGCCGCCGGCGCCGGACGCACCCGCCGCGACCGTCTCGCCGGCGCCGGACGCACCCACTTCCGCCGCGCCCGCCGCGGACGCGCAGCGCTTCCGGCCCAGCCGACTTGGGTTGGTATCGATCGCCGAGTACATCGACGAGACGTTCACTTTCGCCGGCGGGCGTCTCGTGCTGCAGGGCCACAACGGCGCGGGCAAGAGCAAGGCGCTTGAGCTCTCGATCCCGCTGCTCTTCAGCGGCGAGACCCGGCCGCGGACGCTCGACACCTTCGGGGGCCAGAGCAAGCGTTTGAAGGAGATCGTCCTCTGGAGCGACCCCCCGAAGCAGACCTTCATACAGCGCACCGGCTGGGTCTGGCTCGAGCTCGCGCGCGACAGCGACGACGGCGAGCCGCCGCGCCATGTGACGCTCGGTGCGGGAATGCACGCCCACCGCGACTGGCAGGACGTGCGCACCCGCTTCTTCGTGCTCGACGGGCCCCGCGTAGGCGCCGATGTGTGGCTGGCGCGGGAGGGCAACGTCGTGACCTTTCCCCACCTGCGCGAGGCGCTCGGCGAGGAGCCGGCGGCGCGCGTGTTCGAGGGCGCCGCCGAGTACCGGCACGCGCTCGACGAGCTGCTGTTCGGCTTCGGCGAGGAGGAGCGCTATCAGGTGATGCTGCGGCTGCTCCTCGCTCTGCGCCGCCCCAACCTCTCCGAGAACATGCGGCCCGAGACGATCGAAGAGCTGTTGCGCGAAACACTGCCTCCCGTCGACGCCTCGCTGATCGGCCGCATCGGAGCGCTGCTGGAGGAGCTCGAGCGGATCGGCGAGGAGCAGCGCGAAGCCGAACAGGCGGCCGAGGCTGTGCGCGCGATGCACGAGGACTACCGGCTGCTCGCGGCCTCGTACACGCGCGAGCGCGCCGCCAAGCCGCAGGACGCTGCCGAGCGCCGCCGCCTGGCTGAGCGCGCCCATGACAAGGCCTGCAAAGAGCACGCCGCCCGCCGTGCCGCGCTGACGGATGCCCGCGACCGCGGCGAGCAGGCCGGGCGCGACCACGCCGACATCGACGCCCGCCTGCGCGAGCTGCGCGAAAGCGAACCGGCCCTCGCCGCCCGCGATTTCCAGCGTCGCGGCGAAGCGCTCGCCCGTTTGCAGGCACAGACGCAGGTGCTGCGCGAAGGCGCCGCCGCCCAGGAGCGCCTTGCGCTGGAAGCACATGAGGAGCTCGAGCGTACGCGGGCCGACACCGAGGGGCAGTTGGCCGCCGTGCAGGACGCCGCCGGCGCCGCCCGCGAGGATGCCCACGCGGCCGGAGTCGAGGGCCACGAGGCCGCCATCGCGCAGGCTGGGGACGACGACCAGCGGCTGCTCGCGGTGTTGCGGGCGCTCACCGAGGATCGCCGCGGCCAGCTGCGTGAGCAGCGCACGCTCGACGGCGCGGTCAGCGACGGGCGCATCCGCCGCGACGGCGCGCTCGCCACTCGCGACGAGCTCGACGGCGAGCTGCGGGCCCGCGCCGAAGCGCGCGCCGAGGCCGACCACGCCGCGGAGCTCGCCGCCGAGGCTCACGTGGCCGAGGTCGAGCGTTGGGCTGCGGCCACGCCGCTGCTCGTCCCCGACGACGAGGCCTCAGAGTTGCTCGGTCTTGCCTCCGCCGATGGTGGCGAGGAGGCGCCCGGGAAGGCCTGGGCCGCCGCTCGCGCCGCCCGCACCGCCGCCGAGGTTGAGCGGCGGAGTGCCGCCGCCCAGGAGCGCGCACTGGCGCTTGAGCGCGAGCACGAGATCCTCGCCGCCGAGCACGCCCGGCTGGACGCCGCCCGCGATCCCGACGTCGCCCCGCCGCCGTGGCGGGCGCGCGACGCGGCGGCGCCCGGCGGAGCGCCGCTGTGGCGGTTGCTCGAGTTTCGCGAGGACTTCGCCGGTGAGCGGCGCCGCGGCGGACTCGAGGGGGCGCTATACGGGAGCGGGCTGCTCGATGCGCTGCTCGCCGCCGACGGCGCCGCTTGGCGCGAAGGCGACGTGCTGCTCGCTCCGGCGCCGCTGGCCGAAACTGGGATTCGCCCCGAAGGGGAGCGTCTCCCGGCTTCGGCGGGGGAGGGAGCGCAGACGCTCGCCGATGCGCTGCAGCCCGACCGGGAGTGCGAGCCGCAGATCGCCGAGCGCGTCGCCGATCTGCTGCGCTCAGTCGCGCTTGGGCCGGGCGGCTCGGCGGACGTGTGGTGCGCGCCGGACGGGCGCTTCGCGCTCGGCCCCGCCCACGGCCAGCACGTGCTGGCGGCGCCCGCGCTGATCGGAGCAGCCGCACGCGAGCGGCTGCGCGCTGCACAGCTCGCCGAGCTCGAGCGCCAGCTGCGGGATCTGCGGGGCCGGATCGAAAGCGAGACCGACAGGGTGCGCGCGTGCGAGCGCGAGTTTGACGCAATCGCGGCGGCGCTCGCCGGCTATCCGAGCCCGGCGGCGCTGCGCGCGATGGTGCGCGAGGCGCAG
This sequence comes from uncultured Solirubrobacterales bacterium, assembly GCA_963831995.1. Classification (GTDB taxonomy): domain Bacteria; phylum Actinomycetota; class Thermoleophilia; order Solirubrobacterales; family Solirubrobacteraceae; genus Palsa-744. The sequence goes on from CAWHSI010000005.1 coordinate 1,337,512, forward strand.
GCGCTCGCGCGGCGCGAGCGCGAGACGGGCGAGAGCCTCGGCAAGGCACAGGCGCGCCTGGACGGCGCCGAACGCGAGCTGAACAAAGCCGAGGAGCTCGCTGGCGAGCACCGCTCGCTCTATGCCGTGCCCCACGACCTCGACGCGCACGCCGATGCGCTGGAAGAGTACGCGCGCAGCGGTGAGCGGCTGGCGTCGGCGCTGCGCGCCGGTGCCGCCGCGCGTGAGCGCCTCGCCAAGACCGAGCGACGCGCAGAGCAGGCTCAGGGCGCGCGCGAGCATGCCCAGCGCGCCGCCCACGACGCTGAGCGCGATACCGAGGCGGAGGCCAGCGCGCTCGCGGAGGCCCGCGCGGCGTCGGGGCAGGAGCCGGCCGAAGTACTGGCCCGCATCGACCAGCTCACCCTCGCCGAGCGCGACGCGGGCAAGCTCGTAGCAGACCTGCGCAAGGAGGTCGAAAAGGCGCTCATCAAGGCCGTCGGCGCCGAAAAGGACGAGCAGGCAGCCGCCGCCGACGCGGAGCGCTCGCGCGCCGCGATGGGAGTGCACGAGTGCGCGCTGCGCGCCCTCGGCGACGCCGACTTCCTGCGCCTGACGCTCGACGGGATTGCGCCCGAGGACGCTCAGGTCCCCTCCGGCTGGGCACCCGAGCGCTGTCTCGAGCTGGCGAAGCTGCTCCTCGAGCGCGTGCCGAGCCCGGAGGGCGCGCGCTCACAGCTGGCGGGGCGCTTCGACAACGCCCACGTCCGCCTCAAGGAGACGCTCGCCGCCCACCGCCGGGTGCGCGTCTTCCTGGACCGCAGCGAGGATGAGCTGCCGCTGCTCGGCGCGCGCATCGACGGCGCCCCGCGTGCATTCGTCGACGTCGCGGCGTGGATGGACAAGGAGCTCGTGCGGCTGCGCGGGCTGCTCGACGCGCGCCAGACGCGGCTGCTCTCCGAGCACCTCGCCGACGATGTCGCCGAGCACCTCCACGAGCGCATCCACACCGCGCGCGAGTGGGTCGACCGCACCGCGCGCACGACCGCGCGCTGTCGCACCTCCAGCGGCATGGGCGTCGCGCTGCGCTTCCGCGAGCGCGAGGACGAGCAGCCGGGCCTCGCGCGCGCCATCGCCCTGCTCGGCAAGCCCCCCTCGTTGCTCGCCGAGGAGGAGCGCACCGAGCTCGTCGCGTTCCTTTTCGAGCGGATCGAGCAGGCGCGGGCGCTCGACGGCGAGGGGCCGCTCGAGCGGCTGCTGGCGGTGGCGCTCGACTACCGCGGCTGGTTTCGCTTCGAGCTGCACGTGCGCATGGTCGACGGCGCCCTCGTGCCCTTCACCCGCCGGCGCAAGGACGTCGGCTCGGGCGGGGAGCGCGAGGTGCTGCTGCACATCCCCCTGCTCGCCGCGGCCGCCGCCGTGTACGACGCCGCAGCATCGCACGCGCCGCGGCTGATTGCGCTCGACGAGGCCTTCAACAAGGTCGACGAGGCCGGCGAACGCGGCCTACTCGAGACGATCGTGGCGCTCGACCTCGACTTCCTGCTGTGCGGATACGACCTCTGGTGTGCCCATCCCGAGGTGCCCGCCGTCGAGATCTACCACCTCAAGCGCTGGGACGACCACTTCGGGATCGTTCCCCTGCACCGCTTCCGCTGGGATGGTCGGCGGACCGTCGAGCTCGACCCGGCGGCGTGAGGCCGTCGGTGGCTCGGACGGCGATCGATGGACGGCTCTGAGCATGGCGCCGGCGAGGCCCGGCGCCTCGCCGGCGAGCCCGGACTCGCGCGCCTGCTGGATGCCGCCGCCGCGCGCTACCGCGCGCTCGGTCGCGTCGGCGGCAGTGTGGAGCTCGACTCTCTCTCGGCAGGCGAGGCCCGTGTGTTGCACCACCTGCGGGCGACCGGACGCGCTCTGCCCCACACCGGGACGCCGGCCCGCATCGAGCTTGCCCGGCTCGATCGGGCACTGGCGGACGCGGGAGGGCTTCTCGGCGTGCTGGAAGCCGCAGGCCACGACCTCGTGACCGACGATGAACGCCGCCGCGCGGAGAGGGCTGCCCACGCGCAGGCCTGGGAGAGCTCGCTGAGCGCGGCGCGCAGTCAAGCCACCGTCGACTGGGTGCTGGCGCTGCGCAGCCAGCGTGCCGGCGGACCGCCCGAGGCTCTGTCAGTCGTACTCACCGCGCTCGGGCTGCTCGACAGCGACGGTGGCATCTGGGATCGCGCGCGACTCGCGAGCGAGGTCTGCGGCAACCCGCATGCGCTCGACAACGGACGCCCCGCCGTCTCGCTGCTGCTCGCCGCGCTCGCCCACCGCGAGCAGTGCCCCCCACCGACCGACGCCGCGACCAGGCGCGCGCTGCTCGCCCGCCACGGCATCCTCAGCGACCCGCACAGCTCGACCGTGCTCGTCCTCGGCCTGCGCGCTACCGGTCGCGGCCCGGCTGCCCGCCAGCTCGCCGCCGCCGACGGCGGGCACGCGGTGCTCACGCTCTCCCAACTCGCGGCGAGCTCCCTGCGCGCCGTCGGGGCGCGACTGCGCACCTGCGAGGGCCCGGTTGTGATCCGGGCTGTGGAGGCGCGCTTCGGCGAAGCGTCTCCCAGCCCGCTGCTCTGCACCGACGGCCAGCCATCCGCGGCGTGCGACGCCCTGTTGCGCCAACTTGCCCAGCCGGTCGAGCACAGCGGCGACTTCGAGTGGGGCGGCCTGCGCATCGCGGCGCTCATGCGGGCCCGCTACGGAGCGCGTCCCTGGCGGCACGGTGTCAGCGACTACGAGCGCGCGCTCGGGCGCCTGGCCGCGCGAGCCCCCGCGCTCGACGCCCCTCGCGGCAGCCCGCCGGCGGGATTCGAGTCACTCTGGCTGCGCCTCGCCGAGCACCGTGTACCCGTGTGGCAGGAGGATCTGCTCGAAAAACTGGTGGAAGACCTCTCGTTGTCGGAGTGCGCAGCACAACCGAGTCGCCGATCTCGCATCAGTTTCATGCATTAGGATGCCCGGCGAATGGTAAGGATGAGCTGAGAGTGGGTGTCCGTCTCCGCCTACGCCGACCACCCCAAACAGGAGAGGGCAGATGAGATTCTTTAGTCGAGACAGGCCGAGCGCACCGCCGAAGGTCGAGCGGCCGATCATAGTACAGCCTGAGGATCTTCTAGGGTTCTCAGAGCGGCTTGAGGCCGTAGTGCGGGTCCTGTACGGGTCCAACGACGCAGCGATTCGAGGCGCGGTCCGGGAGTTGTCGGAGAGCGTCGGCGGCTCTGATCCGTGGAGCATCGGCTTCGAGCAGGGTGACTCCACGCGGCTGTGGCGGTGGTCCGCGCAGGCCTGCGAACTCGCGAATGAGCAAGGCGAATATGGGCTCGCGCCCCACGTGTTTGTTTTGACCTTCTGGTGGAAGGCGAGACAATCCAAGATGACGATTAACGACTTCGCCGACATGTGGCTGGACCCTCTCCCACCAGACGTCGACCGCGCGATCTTGAAGGCGACCTCCGAAGCGCTCTCCCACTTCACGGATGACCAGGTGGTCGCGCAGACGGCCAACGAGGCGCTCACGGTCGGTCAGCTCCGCAATGGAGTACAGGCGATGATCGCTTCCCTAGCGGCCTGACCCGCACGACCGCAGTCCATCAAAAGATCCCAGACCACCTGGGCCCCTCGCCGGGACCCCGTCACGTCACTTGTCCTGCTTCGGTTCCGTGCATTCCTTCTGTTCGTTGCTTCGGGGTAGGCTCGAGACGAGCTTTACGTGGCGAGCGTAAGCGTCCTCTGGAAAGGATTATGCCGCGCTGCTGTAAGTGATCGTCTTCTGGATCTGCACGCCGAGCGCGTCAGCGACGCTCTGTAGCCGGTCGAGTCCCACGCCGCTGTAGTCGTTGGCCTCCCAGCGCTGGACCTGCTGCTCGGCGACGCCGATACGCGCGGCGAGCTGGCGCTGGGTAAGCCGGGCGGCGATGCGTGCTTCGATCAGGGCGCTCGGCAGGTCCCGTAGCGAGGTGATCTCGCGGCTGGTTATGTGTCCGTCGCGTAGTCGCTCGTAGTGATCGATCTGCCGCTGCAGTGTTTCGATCTCGCTGGCGATGGCGTCGTGTACCACCTTCCTCATACCAGGGTCTTCGCGGGGTCGAAGCTCCCGTGTCTCGTTGGCAGCTATGACAGTTGTCTGAAGCCTTCTGGCCCTGGCTCGCTGCATCTTGCGGGCCTACGCTTCGGAGCTGTCTTCCTTATCGAGCTTCTACACCCAGCCCTCCGGCCTGCGACGATCACTGCACCCGGTCGATCGCCGGTTCCGGGTGCTCGCCCAGGTACTCGACCCAGTGGCGCTTGATGCAGGGGTAGTGCTTGGATGCCTCCACGAGGTCCATGAAGTTGACGATGTGCGTGTCGAAGCGCTCCTGCAGGTGGGGGTCGGCGATGCGGCCCTCGGCGTCGAACGCCTTGTGCGCCTGCGCCAGCGAGAACATGTCGGGGTATATACGCGCGCCGAGGTGCTCGAACGGGACGCGCAGCGTCCACAGGCCGCGGTTGCCGCCGGCCATCGAAGGCGAGGCGGACATCACCAGGCCGTGGCGCTCGTTGAACGGCTGCGGGTCATATCGCGATACCCAGTCGATCGCGTTCTTCAGGCCGCCCGGCATCGATGCGTTGTACTCGGGCGAGGCGACCACGAACGCGTCGCACGCCTGCAGGCGCCGGTGCAGCTCCTCTGCGCCCCGCGGGAAGCCCTCGTGCGCCTGCGTGTCCTGGCTGTATGTGGGGCAGTCGAACTGCGCCATCGACGCGCGCTCCACCGTCCCCCCGTCGCCTTCGATCGTCGTCGCCGCCAGTTCCGCCAGGCGCGTATTCAGCGAGGCCTCGCGCAGCGATGCGGAGAACACCAGGAAACGCACTTCACTGCGTTTTGAAGTCTCGCTCTCCATCGCGTGATCGTCGCACATCACGCGCGCACACGGCTCTCGTGCTTCGGGGCCCAGCCGAGCGCCGGCGCGATCTCCCGGGCGATCGTCCTGAGCAGGTGCGCGTTGTACTGCACCCCCAGCTGGTTGGGCACCGTCAGCAGTAGTGTGTCCGCTGCCTGCACCGCCCGGTCCTGCGCGAGTTCGGCTGCGATCACGTCCGGCTCGCCCGTGTAGGTGCGGCCGAAGCGCGAAGTGTGTCCGTCCAGATAGCCCACCTGGTCTTCGCTGCCCTCGCTCCCGAAGTACCGCCGGTCGAGGTCGCTCGTGATCGGGATCACGCTACGGCTCACCGACACCCGCGGCGTGCGCTCCCATCCCGCCGCCCGCCACGCCTCGTGGTAGGCGGCGATCTGTTCGGCCTGCAGCTCGTCAAACGGGACGCCCGTGTCTTCCAGCAGCAGGGTCGAGCTCATCATGTTCATCCCCTGCTGCGCCACCCACCGCGCCGACTCGCGCCCGCCCGCGCCCCACCAGACGCGCTCGGACAGCCCCTCCGCATACGGCTGGATCGCCAGCAGCCCGCTCATCCCCGTGTACGCCGGGTCCGCGCGCGCCACCCCCTCGCCGGCGATTGCCTTTCGGAACAGCTCCGTATGCGCCCGCGCCAGCTTCCCGCCCGCCTCGCCCTGCGCGTCGGGATACCCAAACGCTTCCGGACCGTCCAGCACCGGCTCCGGTGAGCCGCGGCTGATCCCCAGCTGCAACCGCCCACCGGCGATCAGATCCGCCGCCGCCGCGTCTTCGGCCATGTACAGCGGGTTCTCGTAGCGCATGTCGATCACCGCCGTCCCCAGCTCGATCCTGCTCGTGCGCGCGCCCATCGCCGCCAGCAGGGGAAACGGCGAGCCGAGCTGGCGGGCGAAGTGATGCACGCGCACGAACGCCCCGTCGATCCCGATCTCCTCCGCGGCTTGCGCAAGCTCGATCGTCTGCACCAGCGCGTCTTTCGCCGTCAACGTCCGTGACCACTGCGCGCGCTGCCAGTGACCGAAACTGAGAAAGCCGATCCGCAGCTCCTCGCGGCGCTCGCTCACCGCACACCCGCTATCTGACCCCGGCGCACCCCCGCGTGCACGCTGCCTTGCATGTTCGGAGGGTAGAGCATAGCCGTGCAGCGCTCAGCCCAACCCACCATACCGTTGCCCGTCAGGGTGCAGGTTCGGCCCGTTGCGTATGACATCCCGCGGCATCGCGGCCCGAAAGTGCCCTGCGCAAGGCACGTCGCCTCGCCATGGTCCTCGGCGCCGAGCGTCCGGCACACCTCCAGTGAGCGCACAGGATCGGGGTCGTGCGCCTTCAACTCGATATTTCGTCGCGGCTGCTCCATGCGTCTCGATTCTGAACGAAGCGTCGGCACGTTGAGCGGCTGTCGGGCCGAACTCGTTAGGCTGCGCTCAACGATGGGTGATCTCGTCTCTCCCATGCCGATTGCTGAGCTGTGTCCTCCTTGTGCGTCGCTTCTCGAGCTGGTCGAAGCTGTCCGCGCTCTCCCGTATGGCCGTCCGAGTGACCGCAGCGTCGAGGGGATGTTGCGCGAGGGGCGAGGCACGTGCTCCACCAAGCACCTGTTTTTGGCTCGGCTGTTGGCTGAGCGCTTTCCCGAGACCGAGCCATCGATAGTCCATCGCGTCTACGTGCTTGACCGCGCTCGTGCCGGCGAGCTGTTCGGTCCAGACGTTGCGAGGGTAGTTCCCGAGGCGGGGCTCGTGGATGTCCATCGATATCTCACGATCAAGCTCGGCGGGGAGCGAATCGTGATCGACGCGACGTTTCCCGGTGCACCCTGGGACAGCCGCTCATCCTTGCCGCTTGCATGCTGCGCGGGCAGCGACTGTCCGGCTGGCGATGATCCCGACGCAGAGAAGCGTGAACTTGAGGCCCAGCACTGTGATCCCGCAGTGCGCGAGCCATTTATCGCAACGCTCGCAGAGACCTCCGAATCACGGATGGGCGACCGGTGACTGACAGCGGTCGGGCGCGCTGGCGAAGCTGGGACGGATCGACAGATGTCCACCCGCATCGCCCTGACCGCGCGGCAGCACGACGCGGGACAGGTCTCCCACCTCCACGCCTGCCGGCCCCCTCGCTATGACAGTTATCTGAGGACCTTTTTGGGGCGGTATCGTCCTAGCGTTCGTTCATCGGAGGGGGGCTTGCCGATGCACGCCGCGCCGTTATGGAACAGTCACGTCTGTGCCCTGCTGGTGGGCAACGCAAGGCCGAGCGAGGCGGCGTGCTCGCGCAAGTAGTCGCGCAGGTAGGGCAGCGCGAAGTCGAGACGGCCACGACCAGCCGGCTCGACCAGCTCGAGCGCGAGCAGACGCAGCCGGTACTGGCTCGCATAGTTCTTGTCGACTCCCAGGCGCGCCTGGATATCGCGTATCTGTGAAGGGCCGCGGTCGGCGGACATCGCCAGCAGGAACGACTTGTCGATGTCTGAGGCCTTGGCGAGTGCCGGCGCATGCACGAGCTGACCGAGCCGCCTGCGGGCCGCATCGACGCCGGCGTTGGCGCTGGACAAGCTGATTTCGCTTTCATTCCCAGCCTTGCGCCACACCTGGTCGCCGACAAGCTGGATCAAAAACGGATATCCCCGGGTAGCGGCGACCATCGTCTCGAGCGCAGGTGACGCAAGCGAGCGACCGGCGCCCAGGATCGGCTCCCGCAAGGCCTCGCGTACCGCGTCCTCCTCGACTCGCTCGAGGTGATGACGGTCGGCCCGGCGCAGGAAGGTCAACACAGAGTCGTTGAGCATGTCGTTGACGGCTGCCGGCAGCGCGGCGGCCGCGAAAGCGAGTTCGCGAGCCTCTCGAAAAGCGTGCTGCACAACTGTGCCGAACTCGCGCAGCTCGCCGATCTGGTGGTGGTGGATCTCATCCAACGTGATCAACAGCCCGGTCTCGTTCTCGGCGAGCAGGTCGGTCAACAGCTCGATCTGGGAGCGCAGTGAGGGCCGAGGTCGGTGTTGGTCATCGGTGGCCCAGCCAACGCCGCCGAGATTCAACGGCGCTTGAATGCTGGTGAGGCGCCTGTTCACGGCCTTCGGGTCCATCGAGGCGAGCGCACGAGGCAGGTGATCGCTGGCGAGCCGCTCGATGAAGCCGGGCGTCGCGGTCTCGCTGATCACAAGCCAGCCGCGGGAGCGAGCCTGCTCCTCGGCCGCATTGAGGAGCACGGTCTTTCCAGTGCCGCGCGCGCCGGTATACAGGGTGGCTCGGGCCGCTGCGCCTGGACCATCCTCAATCCCTTCGGCAAACTGAGCGATCAGCTCGTCACGGCCCGCCAACACGGGGGGAGTCGTGCCGAAGCTGGGAGTGAAGGGGCTTCTTGCCAACTCGGACAACCTAGCACAGTGCCATTAGACTCCTTTAGACTTTTTATACTTCGCTAGACACGATCCGACGGAGCCTCCGATACGACAGGTGGCGCCGCTACGGCGCTGTAGGTCTGCTTGTCGCGTCAGGTGGTCGTAGGGTCCGCAGATGTGCGCAGCAGTTGCTGGTATCGCTTAACGGTGATGAGCACCGCTCGTGGATGATTGCGGCGCGTGATTATCAGCTGCTCAGCATCACCACGCTCGAGTCGATCCAGCGCGTCGGGAAGCTCACGCGCGGCGGTCTTGCTCGGCAACAACTCATCAAGGCGAATACGCAGATCCGGCACCTCCGTTGCAGTGAACGACATCGACGTTATCGGCGCCACCGGGCGGATCGCTTCGGTGGCGTCGCCAACGGCGTCCTTTACAGCGACTTGAGGACATCAAGGGACGCATCCGAAGCGCCCAGGTGCGCGCGGCGAGGGCGGCTTTTCAGCGAGGCTGCGCCAGCGCCTGAAAATGGGCGCCGCGCGCCTGAAAATCGCGGTAGCTGTCGTAGCTGGGCGCGGCCGGCGAGAGTAGGATCGCGCCGTCCTGCCGTGCCAGCTCCCGCGCCCACGTAACGGCTTCCTCCATGCCGGATGTCTCGATCGCGTGCGTCGCCGGGACGCCCGCACGTCGCGCCGCGGCCACGACGCGTGGGCCGGTGGTGGGCAGCCCGATGACAGCGGCGCCGCGCTCGGCCAGCGCCCGGCCGAGCTCGGCGTAGTCCTGGCCCCGATCCTGGCCACCGGCCAGCAACACGATTGCGCGGTCGGCGAAGCTCGCCAGCGCCGCCAGCGTCGACTCCGGGGTCGTCGAGATGCTGTCGTCGATCCACATGACGCGATCGCGTTCGGCCACCACCTCCAGCCGGTGCGGCAGAGACTGAAAGCCACGCAGTGCATCCGGCAGCCGCGGCGTGGCGATGCCGGCGGCGGAGAGCCCCGCGAGCGCGGCGCACAGGTTCAGCGCGTTGTGTTCGCCGCGCAGCGGCAGCTCCGCGGCTGGCACCATGAGCTCGCCGCACAGCGCGACGCCGCCGGGCCCGGCGTCCCAGCCGCCGGGCGCTCCGTAGAAGGTCGTAGCGACATCTGCGCGCGCCGCCTCGACCAGGCGCTGCTCGCGCGCGTTGAGCACCGTGGCGCGCACTCCGGGCAACCCGAGCAGCCGCAGCTTGTCCGTGTAGTACGCCTCCTCGGACCCGTGCCAGTCGGTGTGCTCGCGGTACAGGTTTGTGATCACAGCCACTTCCGGTCCGCTCTCCAGGTCGGCGATCTGATAGCTGGAGAGCTCCACGATCGCGGGCTCTGTCGGCGGCCGGTCGAGCAGGTCGAGCGCGGGGACGCCGATGTTGCCCGCCAGCGCCACCGCCTGCCCGGCCGCGCGCGCGAGATGGGCCAGGAGTGCCGCGGTGGTGCTCTTGCCCTTGGTTCCCGTCACGGCGATCACGCGGCGCCCGTCGCGCTCGGCGAGCCACAGCGCGGTGGCGGTCGTGACGGGCGTCCCCCTGGCGCGCAGCTCGCACAGCTCCGGCCGGTGCGTGGAGACGCCCGGCGAGCGCACCACCACGTCGCAGCCCGCGAGCGCCGCCGTCACCTCTGCGCCCGTGGCAACGCGGGCGGTGGGCACTCCGAGTGTGGCGCGGACATCCTCGCCGGGATCGGCGTCGAGCGCCACCACGGCGATCCGTGCCAGCGGTAGATGGCGAGCGAGCTGGGCGGCGAACGAGCCGATCTCCCGGCCTGCGCCCCAAACGCCGACGCTCGCGCCGTCAAGCTCCGAGAAGCGCAGTGACATCTCGAAGGAGGTAGTCGGGCACGAGATGCTGGTCGCTCAGCGCCAGCACCCGCGCCGGGTCGCCGGCGGCGCCGGCGTAGCGCGGCAGCACCTCGGCGACGAGACGCCGGAGCACGCGATGCCCGCTCCAGCGCGACTGCGTCGCGAGCATCCGGATCGCGGCGATACTCTCCTCCTCCTCCCCGACGCACTCGAACGGCTTGTGTCCGCCCGTCGCTGTGAGCAGCGCGAACCCGGCGAACTGGCGCTCGTCGTCCAGCAGATCGCAGCCGAACACCTCACGTAGGTGCGCTGGCTCACAGAAGGGGGCGAGCACGAGGAACACGAAGCGGCACTTGGGGCAGTCACAGCACCACGACGTCCCCCGCAGCGCGGGGTCGAGCCGAAAGATCGCGTTGCAGCTGGTGAACGCCTCGTGGTACTGCTCCATCCGCGCGAAGGCACGCGCTATGGCCAGCTCCGAGGCGGGGCGCAGCACGGAGAACAGCTCCAGGCCGGGGGCGAGCTCGGCCACGGCTGCTCGCAGCAGGCGCTCGGAGCACAGGCTCTTGCTGAACTGGTGGTTCACGTCGATGCCATCCCAGGTCACGTTGCCGCTGGACGCTGAGCGCTCGTTGGCCATCGCGACCGCGTCGAACCCGCGCAGCGCCGCGGTGAGCAACGCGACGCACGAGACGATCGCCGTGATCGGGATGTGACCGTTGAGCGCACCGGCCTGGTTCAGTGCGGCGAGTCCCGGGTCCAGTCGGCGTGTGCAGATAAGGCGCGGGAGGCCGGCAACCGCAGCGGTGCGTGCGATCGGTGGAGCATCCCCCACCGAGAACAGCACCATCTCGTGTCCCGAGCGGCGCACCACCTCGAGCGCGACAGCCGAGTCCTTACCACCGCCGACGGGAACGAGCACATGCGGGCACCGCTGGCTCGCAACGGCGCGCGGACGCTCCGTCAGGGGGCCGACCGGAAAGGTCGGCCGCGGCAGCGCCGACAGCATGTTCTTGTAGGCGAACTCGCCGAGACCCTCGGAGTAGAGGGCATCGAGCAAGGTGGCTGCAGCTGGCGGCGGGGCTCCCATCTCGCAGGCCACCGCGCGTGGCACCGCCGTCTTGAAGTAGCTGACTCCGGCGACCCAGTGCAGCAGCGACAGCAACCCGTCGACGCGGTCTCGGGCGGCGGGGCTGACCCGTGTTCCAACTGGTAGGTCAAACTCCTCGACGAACTCGATCGAGCGATCGAGCGCGTAGCGCAGAGTCACCCGTCCGTGCTCATCGATCTCGCGCGCCAAGAAGCGGAAGGTCTTGAAGGCCGCCGGGTTAAACGAGGCTCGGCGTTGCCCGACGCTGGTAGCCATACCCTCAGCCTAGTGGGCAGCTTGCCCGATGTGCCGTGCCATCCACCGTGGGAGCAATCGTCGCAGCACGCCCGGTCGGAGGGGGTATCGCCCGACGCGACGGGTCTGCCTTTCGATCCGAGCAAATTCGCCGGCGCCTGCCCAGAGCCACGCCCACAGCGGTCAGCGCCCGGCCGCGACGTGTGCGCTCGGGTTGCCCGTGCGGTTCGCCAGCTGGGAGGCGCGAAGTGCGCGCTGCACATCGGTGATCGAAACCAGGCCGATGGGCTTGCCGAGCGGGTCCACGACGACGGCCCGTCCAAACCGGTTGAATGCAGGACGTTCCAGCAGTCTGGCGATGTCCTCCTCTCCGGCGATCAGCAGCTCCGGATCTCGCTCGGCGAGCTCGCTCACATCTCGCCGCGCTCGCCCGGACCGCGCGAAGGCCTCGATCTGCGCGAGGCTCACCAGTCCGATCGCGCGGCCCTGCTCGTCGACGACGGGAAACGAGCTGTAGCGGTAGGGCACAAACCAGTCGGCGCTGGCCTGCGCCGGCGAGGCCTTGCTCGGGATGCTTACCACAGGTGCAGACATCAGCTCGGATGCGTGCACACCTGAGAGCGCTGCCTGTACCTGGGCTCCGGTCGCCTCTGCGCCGGCGGCCATCGTCACGAAGAAGCCGATCAGCGCCAGCCACAGCCCCTCCGGGGCGCCGCCGAGGAACTCGAGCAGGCCGAGGAAGATCATCAGGTAGCCGAAGCCGCGGCCGACGCTCGCGGCGGTCTCGGTGGAGCGGCCGACGTCGCCGCTGCGCCGCCACAGCAGCGAGCGCAGCACCCGCCCGCCGTCGAGCGGAAACGCCGGCAGCAGGTTGAAGACGAGGATCAGCCCGTTGACGAGCGCCTGGTATTCGACAAGCGCACGGACGACCGCGGGAGTGGAGGAGGGCAGCAGCAGCGCGAGCGCGAGGAAGCACGCGGCGATCGCCGCCGTCACCGCCGGCCCGGCGAGCGCGTAGCGCAGCTCGTCGCGAGGATCGTGGGCCTCTCCGCGCATGCGCGAGACGCCGCCGAGCAGCCACAGGTCGATCTCTTCCACCTCGATGCCGCGGTGGCGCGCGACGATCGCGTGGCCGAACTCGTGCGCGAGGATGCTCGCGAACAGCAGCAGCGCGCTCGCCAGGCCGAGCGCGTAGGACTCCGCCGGGCCGATGCCGTGGACCACTTCAGGGAAGTAGGAGGCCCCCAGTGACCACGTGATCAGCGCGACGATCGCAAGCCACCACGGGCTCACCCCCACGGGGATCCCCGCGATGCGGGCTACGCGAAAGCTGCGACCGGGCATCTCGACCGCGCTCGGACTGCGAGGGCCGCGGTGGGCCGATATGTGGGTGTGGAAAACATGGTCACAGCCTCTCCGCTGGACCTGTGCCGCGAATCCGTAAGCGACCGCCGTTCCGATGGGTGAAGTACGGTGTCCACACCAATGCGACGGCGGCGCGAGCGCTGGGGCGAATGCGAAGCCGGCGGCCGCGGGAGCGTATCGGCGCCCAGTGGGTGGCGATGGCGCACGGGTGCCGTCCCGGAGCTGCTCGCTGTCGATCTGACTGCCGCAGCCGTCAGAATCTTGGGTATGGCCGTCGAGCGCGTCGTGTGCGCATATGCACTCCGATCATGCCGGCGCTGAACGAACTGCTCGAGCGGTTGCGCCGCATGCGTCCGCCGCCGGGCACAGCCGCCGCCGCGATCGCGGTGCCGTCCCCCGGCGAGCAGCGCTCCGGCGAGGTCGAGTTCCTGTTCGCGCGGCTGGACGCGGTCGAGGGCGACGCGGAGCGGATTCTCGCCGCCGCGCGAGCGGCCGCCGAGCAGATCGAGGTGCGAGCGCACGAGCGCTGCCGCCTGCTGCTCGACGACGCGCGCGCCGGTGCCGCGGCGCACGCCGCGGAGCTCGAAGCCCAGCGGGCTGCGGACTGCGAGCGTCGAGCGCGCGCGCTGATCGCAGCGGGCGAGCGCGAGGCCGAGCGCGTGCGCGCGCGCGGTCGCGAGCGAATCCCGGGGTTCGCGCGCGCGCTCGCCGGGCGCATCCTGGAGCAGGCGCCGTGAGCGGGGGAGCGCGATGAGGCCGGGCTGGGTGGCCGGGACCACGCGCGCTCGCCTGCTGCTGAGCCGCGCGATCGGCGCCGAGAGCGCGCGCGCGATCGCGGGGGAGCGCTCGCTCGCCGCCGGGCTCGCGGCGCTTGCGGGGAGCGCGTACGGCGAGCGCGTGCATCCCGGAGCGGACCTCGCGAGCGCCGAACGCGGCGTCGCCGAGACGCTCCTGTGGCATCTGCGCATCCTTGCCGGATGGCTGCCCGCCGCCGGCGCGGGGCTGGTGCGCGCGCTCGCCGGGCGGCTGGAGCTGCAGAACGTCGACGCGCGGCTGGCCGCGCTCGCCACCGGCGCGCGGGAAGCGCCGCCGCTGAACCTGGGCGGGCTCGCCACCGCGTGGCCCGCCGTCGCGCGCGCACACAGCACCGAGCAGGCCGCGCTCGCGCTGTCGGCGTCCGCGTGGGGCACCGTTCCCGGACGCTCGACTTCCGAGCTCGCGATCGGGCTGCGGGTGGCGTGGGCGCGGCGTGTGCTCGATGCCGCGCCCGCCGCGAGCGCGTGGGTGGCGGGCGCCTGTGCGCTGCTGCTCGCGAGAGAGCTGTTCGTGGCGGGCACGCGCGAGCACGTCGAGCAGCTGCGCCGGCTGCCCGCAGTCGACGAGCGCGCGCTCCACGCCGGCTCTCTGAGCGAGTTGCGCCTCTCGCTCCCGGAGCGGGCGGGCTGGGCGCTCGCCGGCGTGGAGGCGCCGGAGGATCTGTGGCGGGCGGAGCTCGGCTGGTGGGAGCGCGTGGAGCGGGACGCCCGGGCGCTGCTTGAGACGGCGGAGGACGAGGGTGTCGTGCTCGCCGCGGTGGCGCTGCTGGCGACCGACGCCGAGCGCACGCGCGAGGCGCTGGCCCTCGCCGCGCGCGGCGGCATGCACGAGCTCGCGGGGGCGCTCGACGGTGCCGGATGGGGAGCCGCCGCGGGGGCTCTCGCCGGCGTGGGGGAGACGGGCGGCGGCGTTCGGGAGGGCAGCAGTGGCGCTGGGTGAACGCGCGGTGCCGGTGCGCATGAGGCGCGTGGCGATCGTCGCGCTGCGCGCCCGCACGCGCGAGGTGCTGGTTGCTCTTGCCGAGAGCGCCGTCGTGGACCTGGCCGGGCCGCTCGGCGCGGGCGAGGGGCCGGCGCTCGAGGCGCTGCGACGGCTGCAGGGCCGACACCAGGCCGGGCGCGCGGAGGCGACGCTGGCCCGCGAGCGCCCCGACGTGGAGCTGCTGGAGCGCCGGGGCGCCGTCGATCTGCTCGCGGGCGAGGTGGAGATCGACCGGCGCCGGGGCGCCGCGGTGGAGCATGGCGGCTACGCGCTGTTCGTGGGCTGGGCGCCCGCGCCCGCGCTGGCGGAGCTTCGGGCGCGCCTGGGGGCGCTCGGCGGGGCGCTGGTGGAGCTGCCCGCTCCGCGCGGCGCGCAACCGCCCACGCTGCTCGCGCCCGCGCCCGCCGCCGAGCCGTTTCGACCGCTCGTGAGCACCTATGGGGCGGTTCCCTACGACGACCTCGACCCGACGCTGTTCGTGGCGATCACCTACTGCCTGATGTTCGGCGCGATGTTTGGCGACGTCGGCGACGGCGCGGTGATCGTGGCGGCCGCGCTCGCGCTGCGCCACACGCGCTCGGCGCGCCTGCGCCCGCTGCGGCGGGTGTGGCGGATGATCGCGGCGCTCGGCGCCGTTTCGATCGTGTTCGGCGCGCTCTACGGCGAGTGCTTCGGCCCGACCCGGCTGCTGCCGGCGCTGTGGCTGGCGCCGCTGTCCTCGCCCACCCGGCTGCTGGCCGTCGCGGTGATCGCGGGCGGCTTGCTGCTGGCGGCCGGCTACGCGTTCGGCATCGCCAACCGCTGGCGCGAGGGCGGCGCGCGGCTGGTGCTCACCGCAGACTCGGGAGCGCCCGGCCTGGGGCTGCTGCTCGGCGCGGCCGCGGCCGCGCTCGGCGTCGCCGTGCACGAGCCCTTGCTCGAGCTGCTCGGAGCGGTGCTTGCGCTCGCCGCCCTGCCGCCGCTCGCGCTCGGGCTGCGCGCCGGCGCCGCGGCGGGCGCAACAGGGGTCCTCGAGGTCGCGATCGGCCTGTTCGACGAGCTTTTGCGACTGTTCTCCAACGTGATCTCGTTCGCGCGTCTCGCGGCGTTTGGCCTGATGCACGCGGCGATCGGGATGGTGGTGCTGCACGCCGCCGAAGGGCTCGCCGGGACGCCGCTCGGCGATGTCGCCGCCGCCGCGGTGTTCTCGATCGGCTGGACCGTCGCGTTTGCGCTGGAGGGGCTAGTGGTCGCGGTGCAGGCGCTGCGACTGGAGTACTACGAGCTCTTCTCGCGCCTGTTCACACGGGAGGGGCGTCCGTTCGCTCCGTGGCGCCTGCCGCTGCTATCTACCAAGGAGGCATGATGATCGAGTCCGCAATGCTCGCGATACCGGGCGCAGCGATCGGTGTGTGGGTCACGCAGGCGGCGCTGCGGCGCTGGCCCCGCGGCGGGGTGCGCTGGCTGGTGCGGGTCAACGTCGCCACCGCCGCGGCGATGCTGCTCGCGCTGGCGATGGCACTGGCCGGGGCGATCGACCCCGCCCAGGCCGCCACCGGCGCGGCGAGCGCCAGCTCGGGCGACGCGTTCGTCGGCGCCGGCATCGCGATCGCCGGCTCCACGCTCGGGGCCGGCGTCGCGGTCTCCTACACCGGTTCCGCCGCGCTCGCCGCGATCGCCGAGAAGCCGGAGATGCTCGGGCGCGCGCTCGTGATCGTGGGGCTCGCCGAGGGGATCGCGATCTATGGGCTGATCGTGGCGGTGATCCTGATCGGCAAGACATGAGCCGGCTGAGCGTGGCGACGATCCCGATCGGCAGCACGTGAGCTCGCCCGCGGGTCTCGCCGGCCAGGGTCGCGCGGGTCGCGCGAGCGCGCGCACGATCGCCGTCGCGGCGCTCGGCGAGCGCGAGCGCATCCGCTGCTACGCCTTCGCGGGCGTGAGGCTTGCGCCGGCCGAGGACGCGGAGGCGGTGCGCGCCGCGTGGCGCTCGCTGCCGGCGGACACGGGGCTCGTGATCCTCACGCCCGCGGCCCGGGCGGCGCTCGGGTCTGCGCTGCTGGAGCGCGACGAGCGGCTGTGGGCGGCGATGCCCGCGTGAGCCTCGACGCGCTCGAAGCGGCCACGCTCGCGGACGCGCGGGAGCGCGCGCGAGAGATCCGCGAGGCGACCGAGGAGCGCGCGCGGCGGCTGCTCGCCGACGCCCACGCCGAAGCGCGCACGCTGCTCGCCGAGCAGCATGCGAGCGCCGAGCGCCGCGCCGAGCTCGCGGAACGCCGGCGGATCGCGCAGGCGCGCGCGGACGCGCACGCGCTCGTGCTGCACGCCCAGCGCGCGGTGCTCGCGGAGGCGCGCCAGGCGGCGTACGCCGCGGCGCAGGCGCTGCGCGAGGATCCGCGCTACGCCCAGCTGAGCGAGCGGCTCGCGGCGCGCGCCCGCGCGCGGCTCGCCTCCGCCGGGCCCGTGCGAATCGTCGCGGCGCCCGACGGCGGTCTGCTCGCGCGCGCCGGCAGCCTGCAGATCGACAACTCGCTGAGCGCGCAGGTCGAGCGCTGCCTGCAGGGTCTCGCGAGCGAGCTGCGGCGGCTGTGGCTGTGAGCGCCGCGACCGTCACGCGCGTCAACGGCCCGGTCGTGGAGATCGCCGCGGGGACGCAGGGGCTGGCGATGCTCGAGCTCGTGCACGTCGGCCCGCAGCGGTTGCCGGGCGAGGTGATCTCACTCGACGGGGACACCGCCACCGTGCAGGTGTACGAGTACACGGGCGGGCTGCGCCCCGGCGAGGAGGCGATCCCGAGCGGCGGTCCGCTGGCGGTGGAGCTCGGCCCGGGGCTGCTCGGCGGCGTGTTCGACGGGGTGCTGCGCCCGCTGCGCTCGGCCGGCGAGCGGCTCGAGCCGGGGGGTGTCGGCGTCACGCTGGAGCGCGAGCGCGCGTGGCGCTTTGCCCCGAGCGTGAGCGTGGGCGCGACGCTTGGAGCGGGCTCGGCGATCGGCAGCGTTCGCGAGACGGCCGCGATCGAGCACCGCGTGCTGGTGCCGCCGGACGCGGGCGGTGCGCTCGAGTGGATCGCGCCGGCGGGCGAGTATCGCGTGGGCGAGACGCTCGCGCGGGTGGCGGGCAGGGAGATCGGGCTTGCCCAGCGCTGGCCGGTGCGCCGTGCGCGCCCTGTGCGTGAGCGCCTGGCGGCGCAGGAGCCGCTGGTCACCGGCCAGCGCGTGCTCGACCTGCTGTTCCCGATCGCGCGCGGCGGCAGCGCGGCCGTGCCCGGCGGGTTCGGCACCGGCAAGACGGTGCTGCTCGCGCAGATCGCCAAGTGGTGCGACGCCGACGTGATCGTGTACGTCGGTTGCGGCGAGCGCGGCAACGAGATGGCCGATGCGCTGGCCGAGTTCGAGGCGCTGGAGGATCCGCGCACCGGGCGCCCGCTGATGGAGCGCACGGTGCTGATCGCGAACACCTCCAACATGCCCGTGATGGCGCGCGAGGCGAGCATCTACACGGGTGTGGCCGTGGCGGAGTTCTACCGCGACATGGGCCACCACGCGGTGGTGATCGCCGACTCGACCTCGCGCTGGGCGGAGGCGCTGCGCGAGCTCGCCTCGCGCACCGACGAACTGCCGGCCGAGGAGGGCTATCCCGCCAGTCTGTCGGCGGCGCTCGCCGACTTCTACGAGCGCGCCGGGCGGGTGCGCACGCTCGCGAACGAGATCGCCTCGGTGAGCATCCTCGGCGCGGTCTCCCCGCCCGGCGGCGATCTCACCGAGCCCGTCACCTCGCACACGCGCCGGTTCGTGCGCTCGGTGTGGTCGCTTGACCGCGACCTCGCCTACGCCCGCCACTACCCCGCGGTCAGCTGGAGCGACTCCTCCGCGCGCGACGCCGGCGGTCTCGCGGAATGGCAGGCCTCCCATGGAGACTCCGACTGGGGCGCGCGGCGCGCCCGCGCGCTGCGCCTGCTCAGCGACGCCGAGCGGATCGAGTCCGTCGCGCAGCTGGTCGGCGCCGACTCGCTGCCCGCGGGCGAGCGCGCTGCGCTGCGCTGCGCGCGGCTGCTGCGCGAGGTGGTGCTGCAGCAGAGCGCGGTGCTCGAGAACGACCAGTACTGCTCGCCCGCCAAGCAGCGCGCGCTGCTGGAGCTGGTGCTGGCGGTGCACGAGCGCCTGCGCGCCCTGCTCGCGGGCGGCGCCGGGGCGCGGCAGCTCGACGCGATCGACCTCTCCGGCGTGCTGCGCGCGCGCTATGAGACCGCTCCCGACGATGCGGAGGCGGTGCGGCGCCTCGCCGCGCAGCTGCTCCAGGCGCTCGAGCGGCCGGGCGGGGAGGCCGGGTGAGCACGCCCGCCCCCGTCGAATACAGCGCCGTCGGCTCGATCCGGGGGCCGCTGATGGTGGTGCGGGACGTGACCGGTGTGGGCTGGGAGGAGGTCGCGCAGATCACGCTCGACTCGGGCGAGCTCAGGCACGGCACGGTGCTCGACGTCGCGCGCGACCTGGCGGTCGTGGAGGTGCTGGAGGGCACCTCCGGGATGCGGCTGGACTCCGCGCGGGTGGCGTTCGCGGGCACGCCGATGCGGATCGCGGTGGGCGAGCAGTGGCTGGGGCGCACCTGCAACGGCCGCGGCGAGCCGATCGACGGCGGGCCGCCGGTGCTCGGCGGCGAGCTGCGCGCGGTCGCGGGCGCTCCGATCAACCCCTCGCGCCGCGCGGCTCCGACCGAGGCGATCCTCACGGGAGTCAGCGCGATCGACGGCCTCGCGACGCTCGTGCGCGGCCAGAAGCTGCCGGTGTTCTCCGTCGGGGGGCTGCCGCACCTGGAGCTGGCCGCGCAGATCGCGGCGCAGGCGCAGGTGCAGGGCGAGCCGTTCGCGATCGTGTTCGCCGCGCTGGGCCTCCCGCACGCCGACGTGCACGCGCTGCGCAGCGTGCTCGAGCGCCGCGCCGAGCTGGGGGATCTCGCGCTGTTCGTGAACACGGCGGACGACCCGATCGTGGAGCGGATCGTCACGCCGCGCGTGGCGCTGACGGTCGCCGAACACCTCGCCTTCGATCGCGGCCGCCACGTGCTGGTCGTGCTCGCCGACCTGACCAACTACTGCGAGGCCGTGCGTCAGGTCTCGGCGGCTCGCGGCGAGGTGCCGAGCCGGCGCGGCTATCCCGGCTACCTGTACAGCGACATCGCCTCGCTGCTGGAGCGCGCGGGACGCATCGAGGGTGTGGCGGGCTCGCTCACGCAGCTGCCGGTGCTGACGATGCCCGCCGGCGACATCACGCATCCGGTTCCCGACGTCACCGGCTACATCACCGAGGGTCAGATCGTGCTCAGCCAGGAGCTCTACGCGCGCGGCGTCTCGCCGCCGTTCGACGCGCTCGCGTCGCTCTCGCGGCTGATGCGCCACGGCGCCGGCCCGGGGCTCACGCGCGAGGATCACCTGGAGATATCCGCGCAGCTGTATGGGATCGCGGCGCGCGCACGGCAGGTCGGCGATCTCGCGGAGATGGTCGGCGAGGACGCGCTCGCGCCCGGCGACCGCCAGTACCTGCGCGTGCGCGACGCGTTCGAGGCGGACTTCCTCTCCCAGCCGATGGACGAGAGCCGCACGCTCGAGCAGACGCTGCAGCGCGCATGGGACGTGGCCTCGCTGCTGGAGCGCGGCGAGCTGTCGATGATCAGCCCGGCCACGCTTCGGCGGCGCTACCGCGAGCGGGCCGGCGACGGCGGCGATCGCGAGCGCGAGAACCGCGATCCGACCCGCGTGCGCGACGGGGTCGGTGGGCACGATGGCGCTGCGAGTCCCACCGGGTAGGGCGGGCCGGACCTGGCTGGTTGCGCGCCTGCAGGCCGCCAGGTGCGGCGCCGAGCTGCTCGATCGCAAGCGCCAGGCGCTCGCGCACCGCCAGGCGCAGGTGCGTCATGAGGCCGAGCGCGCACGCCGCGCCTGGCGCGAGGCCGCGGCGCAGGCCGCGCTGTGGAGCGCCCGCGCGGCGCTGCTCGACGGCGGGGCGCGCCTGGAGCTGCTCGCGGAGCACGTCCGGGGCGAGGCATCGGTCGAGGTTTCGATCGCGAACGCGATGGGCGCGAAGCTGCCGGTGCTGGGCGCGGTGGAGACACCGCAGGCGCCAGAGCTGTCGGCGCTCGGCGCGAGCTCCGCGGCGGTGCTGTCCGCACGAGCGTGCGCGCGGGCGACACAAGCGGCCGCCCGCTGCGCCGCCGCCGAGCGGGCACAGGCCGAGCTCGCGGCTGAGCTCGCGCGCGCCTCGCGCCGCCTGCGCGCGCTGCAAGAGCGCGTGATCCCGGAGCACGAGCGGGCGCTCGCGAGCCTCGAGATCGCACTCGACGAAAGCCAGCGCGAACAGGCCACGCGCGTGCGCTGGCTCACGCGCCGGCGCTAGCGCACGAGCGGATCGGCATCCCGGTTCTGACCCTGCCCGGGTGGTCGCGGGGAGGAGTCGGTCATGAGCCCAACGTCGCCCTGTGCCGCGCCATCATGCGCGAGTTCCTGCTCGCCAAGCGGCGCTTCGTGGTGCACCTGCGCGGCGAGGATCTCAGGGAGGTCGAGGAGCCGCTCGGCGACCTTGCGGGGTAGCCCGGCCCGTCGCTCAAGAGCCCATCGCGCAGGTCGCCGTGTGTACCTCTTCGGTCAGCGAGCTGACCTTTTCGGTCAGCGTGTGGATCTGCTCGGTGAGCTCGGTGTTCCGTTCGAGCAGCTCGGTCTGAAACTGCCCGAGCTCGTCGCGGTGCGCGGCCGCCGCTTCCTCGTTTGCCCTGTCCGTTCGCGTCTGCGCCTTCTGGGCGATGATGACCAGGGCGCCGGGTTCGCGCAAGCGCCAGTTCGCACGTCCGGCTGCTTGCCGTGTACGATCGGCTGAGTGGCCGCCACGCCGAGCCCGATCTTCTATTTCGACCTCGGTTCGCCGTTTGCGTATCTCGCGGCCGAGCGCCTGCACACCGTGTTCGGCGAGCGGGTGGAGTGGCGGCCGGTCTCGCTCGGCGCGCTGTTCAAGCTCACCGGTCGCTCCTCCTGGTCGCTGGGCGATCCGGGGCGCCGTCGGGCTGGGATGGCCGAGGTGGAGCGCCGCGTGGAGCTCTACGGGCTGGCGCCCCTGCGCTGGCCCAGCCCCTGGCCCGGCAACTATCTGATGGCGATGCGAGCCGCCACGTTCGCCGATCGGGAGGGGCGCGGCCGCCAGTTCGCCATGCAGGCCTTTCGCAACGCCTTCCGGGAGGGCAGCGATCTCAGCCTGCCCGCGGAGGTTCGCCAGGCGGCGATGCAGGCCGGCCTCGATCCGGACGAAGTGGAGGCGGCAACCGGGAGCCCTGAGGTCAAGCTCGCGTTGCGCGACGCGACGGACGCCGCGCACCGGCTGGGAGTCTTCGGGGTGCCCACGGTCGCGATCGGCGGCGAGCTGTTCTGGGGCGACGATCGCCTCGAGGAGGCGGCGGCTGGCGCTCGAGCAGCCTGGAGCGAGTAGCCGTCGTCGGGGCTCGCCGCGGCGGTGAGGCTACGAGCGGTCTCCACCCTTCGTCGAATGCTCCGCTTGCGCTTCAGTCAAGCGGCGTGCGCTCCGATACCTGTAGGGGAGGGCGCTGACGCGCCAGTGCCAGTACGACCGGGAGCGCTCGAGATGGAAACCATGAAAAGCAAGATCGCGCGACGCGCCAGCCTCATCGTCGGGGTGCTCGGGCTGCTGCTTGCTCTGAGCGGCACCGCCGGCGATGCCGCCCGGTACTCGCCGGGCTGCGGGGAGGTGCCGATCGTCTACGGGATTCCGCCATGGGGTTTTCACACCGGCGCGCCGATCGGCGGGCCCGCGGGCAGCTTCGCCCGCGGACATGGAGAAATCGACCTGCAGTCGCGCACCGTCTCCGGGATCATCTGCCAGGAAGACCATCTTCGCCACCAGCCGACGCGCGCGATTACGATGACGGTCGAGCACCACCTGCTCTATCAGTCCCACTACGCGACGATGTGGGGCTTCCCCGGGAACATCATGAAGATCAGGGTTCGCGTGCAGGCCAGCAACGACCCCGAATGCAAGGTCGGAACCGTCGGGCGCGCCGTCCTGTTCGCGAGCTACAACGGCGTGCGCAGCGACAGCGTCCAGTTCAAGTTCCCACCCGCCTGCGGCGACCAGGATCACCTGTACCACGGCACGCAGGTCAACAACCAGGTCCCACCGCTGTAGCCAGCCTGGAGGTCCGGTCGGCCTGGCCACCCGATGCCGGCCAGGGCTCAGTCATGATAGGTTCAACCTATCATTCTTGCATGCGTCTTCTTTGGGGTGGGTATGGTCGCCGACTCCAACGTCTGAAGCCCGGGACCGATTCAGTCAGAGCCTTGTTTGCCGACCGGGCATCAGGGTGCGCACCTCGACGCTTGGCGCGAGGCGCGCGACATGCTCGGCGAACAGCCGCGGCGGCTCAGACAGGCGCGCGCGGTCGCGGCGGCCGAGGCCGAGCGGGCGCAGCGTGCCCCAGTGCACGGGAATCGCGATGCGCGGCTGGATCAGCTCGACCGCGCGGGCCGCGTCGAGCGGGTCCATGTGGCCCGGACCGAGCTTTGCGCCCCAGCCGGCGATCGGCAACAGCGCCACATCCGGCGCGGGGGAGAGGTCGGCCATGCCGGCGAACAGCTCGGTGTCGCCCGCGAAGTAGACGGTTTGCCGGCCGCTCACCAGATAGCCGATCGGCTCGGCAGGCGGCGCGCCCGGGCGGCGCGCGTCGTGGTGGGCCTCTACGGCTGTAATGGTGAGCGCGCCAACGGTCGTCGCTTCGCCCGCGCTCAGCTCGCCGGCGTGCGTGAAGCCCTTGCGCCCCAGCCATGCGGCGGCGCCGGCCGGGGCGATCAGGGGAGTGTCGGCTCCCAGGCGCCGCAGCGAGCGCAGGTCGAGATGATCGTGATGCAAGTGTGAGATCAGCACGGCGTCTGGGTCGGCGACCGTGCTTGCCGCGATGGACGGCACCTGACGGCGCAGGTGCGCGACGCCGCCGCGCAACAGCGGGTCGGTCAGCAGGCGCACGCCCTCCAGTTCGATCAGCACGGTGGCGTGCCCCACGAACACGATACGGTCTGCCGCTGTGCCCGAATGCTGGGCACCTACCGCGCCATCGACCATGGACATGAAGGTAGCAACCAGTGCAACCGGCGAATGAGCAGGGCAGCGACGGGTCGCGTTCGCGCAACGTGCGAGTGCTTGTCGGGCTCGGCGCGCGAGTGCTGGCGATGCTGCTCGCGCAGGCGCTTGCGCTCCTGACGATGACCGCGCTGCTCTCCGGTCGCGATGTGCTGTCCTTCCGCGCCGCGCTGCTTGTCGCGGTCGTGATGGCGATCGTCAACGCCGTGTTGTGGCCGTTGCTGATACGCGTGGCTCTACCGCTCACGATCCTCACGTTCGGGCTCGGCTCGCTGGCGCTCAGCGCCGGCATGGTCGCGCTCGCCTTCTACGCCGTGGACGGCAAAACGCCGTCGTTCTGGACAGACCTCGCGCTGGCCTTCGCTCTCGCGCTCGTCTCGACCCTGCTCGCGCCGCTGTTGGACCTCGACGGCGACGCGCGCCACCTGCGTGTTGTCCGCCGCCGCAGGCGAGGCGCTCGGCGGGAGAATCGCACCAGTGCTCCCGGCACGATCCTGTTCGAGATCGATGGTCTCGGCGAGCAGGTCTTGCGCGAGGCGATCCGCGACGGGCACGCGCCCACGATCGCCCGCTGGCTGGCCGATGGCACGCACCGGATGCTCGGCTGGGAGTGCGACCTCTCCTCGCAAACGGGCGCCAGCCAGGCGGGGCTGCTGCTTGGCAGCAACTGGGACATGCCCGCCTTTCGCTGGTATGAGAAGGAGTCGGGCCGCACGATCGTCTCCAACCATCCCGCCGACGCGGCCGAGCTCGAGCGCCGGCACTCCACCGGCGCGGGCCTGCTCGCCGCCGGCGGCACGAGCCGGGGCAACATGTTCTCCGGCGACGCGCCCCGCTGCACCGCGACGATGAGCACGATCCGCGACCGCTCTCGCTCGAAAGCCGGCGACCTGTTCGCCTATTTCTCAGACCCCTACGGCTTCATGCGCACGATCGTGCTCTCGCTCGCCGACATCGCGGGCGAGCGCCTCGCCGCCGCCCGCCAGCGCCGCTCCGGCGCGCCGCACGTCGAGCGCAAGGGCTTCTACCCGCTGATCCGGGCGGCGATCGCGGTCGCGATGCGCGACCTCGTGACGGCCCTGTTGATGGCCGACATCGTCGAGGGCGTACCGGTCAGCTACGCGACGTTCGTCGGCTACGACGAGGTCGCCCACCACTCCGGCATCCGCGCGCCCGACGCGCTGGCGGTGCTCAAGCGACACGACCGCCAGCTCGCGCGACTGGAGCGAGCGACCGCACAAGCGCCGCGCCCCTACAACCTGGTGGTGCTCTCAGATCACGGTCAAACACAGGGCGCGCCGTTTCGCCAGCGCTACGGCAAGACGCTGGAGGATGTCGTGCGCGGCGCGCTCGCCCGGGGCGCGGTGTACGCGCCCGCGGCTGTGGACGAGGCATGGGGCGACGTGGGCGCGGTGCTCGCCGACGCGCGTCAGGAGGAGAGCGTGGGCGGGCGCATGCTGGCACGCGCCACACGCGACCGGGCACTACAGGGCACGGTTGCGCTCGGGCCCAATCGCGAAGCGCTGGAAGAGCAGGCGGATGTGGACACAGAGCACGAGGCGATAGCGATGGCCTCGGGCGGGCTCGGCCTGATCTACCTGCCGGCAATCAAGCAGCGGCTCACGCTCGAGCAGATCGTCGAGCTGCACCCGCGGCTGCTCGACACGCTCACATCTCATCCCGGGATCGCCTACGCGATGGTGCGCTCGGATGCGCACGGCGCGCTCGTGCTCGGCGGTGGCGGACAGCGGCGCCTGAGCGACGACGCGGTCGAGGGCGAGGACCCGCTCGCCGCGTTCGACGCGACAGCGGCCGACCACCTGCGCCGCCACGACAGCTTTCCCCACTGCCCCGACATCCTCGTCAACTGCATGTATGACCCGAAGGTCGATGAGGTGGCGCCGTTCGAGGAGTTCATGGGCTCCCACGGCGGTCTCGGCGGGCCACAGACGAAGCCGTTTGTTGTCGTGCCGACCGAGTGGAGCGAACCGGACAGGCCGATCGTGGGCGTGGAAGCGATGCACGAGGCGCTGGTCGAGTGGCTGGCACCGCGCGTGAGGCCGTCTGCCTCACGGACCCAGTAGCGCGGCGGGGACGACCGCGATTCCGCCGAGGCTACGCGTGCTCGAACGCCCCCTGCATCATGTCGATCTCGCGCCGTGGGAGGCCGAGGCTTGTGGCGAGTTCTCGCCATCGCGATGTTGCTGCGCTCACTTCAGTGAGGGTGGTATGCGCCTGCTCTGGTGTGAGTCTGAACAGGTCGGCCACCTCGAGCGCGGTCTCGATTCCGTCGTCGGCTCTTGAGTCGTCTATCGAGGTGCTGAACCGCTTGCTATGGGCGTGGGGATTGGGGTTCAGGTCGAACGCCGGGGATAGCGACCATCCGGCCGTGCTCTTCCTGAGGAACCCGTGGTTGCGCAGGTGGTCGTCGGTATTCGAGATCAAGCGTGAGAACACGATTCGTCGCCAGAGCTCTTGCAGATCGGCGGTGGCGGAGGGGGAGTTGCCTTCGATCGCCTCGGCGATTTCCAGGTAGCTTCCGGGCTGGCCGTCGGTGGCCTCCAGCAGCGTCATCGCGCTCACGTAGCCGAGCCGGCCGTGTGCGTCGCGGTCGAAGCGCTGGACGATCAACACCGGCCTGCCGTCGATGTCGTGCAGGTCGAATGGCGGCACCTGGATGCCGGCATCGCGGGCGAGGTTCAGGGCGACGGCCTCCCAGCGGATCACGTCCCATTCGTCGCCTGCGGGAGCGGGGAACTTGGCGATCCCGAGCCCCCTCTCGCTGTCGAACACGTGAGCCTTCGGGCGAGCGCCGCCGAGCGAGCTGCCGCCTTCCAGCAGCAGCCGCAGGTCCTCGTCGCTCGCCTGGTCGTGTTCGAGCTGCGCGGCAGCGTCCAGCAGTCGTGGCAGGTCGATCAGGTGTGGAATCCCGGTGTCGTGGCTCGCCAGGTAGGCGCCGCTGTCGGGGTCGCGGAAGCGCAGGGCGCCCTGGCGCAGGTCGTCGCGTACGCCGAGGAGGAAGTCGATCTCCGCCATGCGTCGCTGCGCGGCGCCCTGCTCGCGTGCGCGGCGAAGCTCGCTGCGCCGGATCAACCTGCGTCCCCACCCGTCCGGCGCGGCGTCGCTGAAGGCGCCGCACAGGGCCTGCCCCGCGGGGGTCTGCTGTCCCGCGGTGTGTCTGGCAAGGACGGGATCGAGCTCGTAGCTGTCGGCGTGGGCGAGGTACTCGGGCAGATACGCGAAGGTCGCCGACTCGACGCCGCCGCTGCCGGGGTGCGCCCACAGCCGACCCGCGGGTAGGTCCTCGCCGTCGATCTGCACGATCACCTCGACGGTCGGGTCAGCCATCGTGCTTCCCTGCTTGCGGCCTGCCGAAGTCAAGCCGTCGCGGTCGCACGCGCTGGGGGAGCAGCTCGCTCGAGCGCAGGCGGCCGACGTCGGTGGCCAGCGGGTCCAGCGCGGCGGGCACGCTGTCCAGCAGGCCGAGCGCGCGCAGCACTCGCAGGAGATTCTCCACGCTGACCCCCATGTCGCCGGCCTCGATTCGCTGGAGCGTCCCACGCGAGATCCCGGCGCGGTCCGCGACCTGCGCCTGGGTGAGTCCGCGCAGCTTGCGCCACGTCACGACGTGCTCGGCCAGCAGCCTGGAGGCGCGCCGCACGGGCAGCGGAGCCTGCTTCGATTGTTCAGTCTTATGCTCCATATCTAGAGCACTATATCATTTGACGTCAACTATCTTGCGCGTTATTCGACCAGGACCCCACGCCGAGCGGGCGCCCCGATCAACCGCCATCGTGTTGGGGCGCCGTCACTCGGCTGGCGCGATTGCGCAGCCGGTGAGTCTGGCTGCGCGTCTGAGATCGTTGTCTCAGCACATTAAGCTGGGCTTTGCGTACGGGGGGGTTGACAAAGAGTTATTGGGGGTGTATCTTGCTGAGATGTCCCCGTGTCCGGCCTGGATGTGGGGCGGTACATAAGACTGGTTTGGGTCGGTCCTCGTGGTCGACTCCCAACTGTTTTGACGGGTGCCTTGGGAGAGGGACCGGGTCGCAACGAGAGAGGGTTGTTTTCAGCGTGTTTTCTTTGGGGAATAGCGTTTCTGAGAGTCGGTGTGGCAATGGCGGGTCCTTTATAGGACGCGTCAGCGTCGCTGACGCGTCTCTCTCTCTCTCTCTCTCTCTGGCCGGGCTGGCTCTCAGCTAGTCTCGGGCCGGAGCGCAGTTCCTGTCGGCCGTACGGGTCGGCTCGGTTTCTTGCGTCGCATTTGCGGCGCTTCATGTTCTTCTGCCGCGGGCTCGATGTCCATGGCGGTTTTTGCCTGCCCCCCGAGTGGGGGCGCTGCCCGGGTTCGGGTGGGTTTCCGTCGTCCGGGTATTGGTGAGGAGGGGTTGTGTTGATGAGCGTTCGTCGGTTGGGGATGATTGCGGTCTTTGTGTGTGTGTGCGTGTTGGGTGTGGGTGAGGCGTCTGCGTGGGCGTCTGAAGGCTATAGCGCATCTGCGTCCGGGTCTTTGGCTGCTCCTCCCGGAGGGTTCGTGAATCCGTTGGGTGTGGCTGTGAACCAGGAGACTGGGGACGTGTATGTGTCGGATTATTCCAGTGGGATGGTCGACGAGTTCGACGCTTCCAAGGAATATGTGTCGCAGATAGCGGTATCTGGCGGGAATCCCTACTACCTGGCGGTTGATAATTCGGATGGACCGTCGGAGGGGGACGTGTATGTGGCTGGGTCTGCGAGCAATGTTGTCTATAAGTTCGATGCGCTTCTCGATGGGTCGTTGGTGGCGGACGCGACGACGCCTGAAATCGGTGGCGGTGTGCTCAGTAGGCCGACGGGTGTGGCTGTTGATGCTGCGGGCGATGTGTATGTCGTCAGTGAAGGGACCGGGACTGTGTCGAAGTTCTCACCGACTGGGCAGGTGCTCGATGCCGATCTGATCACGGGTGTTCACCAACCCGAAGCGCTCGCGGTGAACTCTGCCGGTGACATTTACGTATCGACTGATTACGATGGCACTCAGGAGTACGGACCATCTGGAGCATGTATCAATAATTGTGCTTCCATTAATGGCAATGAATATCAAGACCGTGGGCTGGCGATAACGTCGCAAGGGGACGTCCTAGTGAGCGATCAGGAATCGAATAAAGTGGTGGAGTATGGCCCCGGTCCGCAGCATCAGCTGATACAGGAACTCGGTCCATTCGAATTGCCGTTTGGCATTGCTGTGGGTGAAACACAACACACTCTTTATGTTGCCGATTTTGTGGGCAAAACAGTCGATACGTTTGAAGGTGGCCAGACGCCGGAAGCGCCGGACACTGGGGCGGCGGAAGTCAAAGGAACGACCGCGATTCTGCATGGCACGTTGAATCCTGGTGTTAGCGCTAAGACCGGATGGTATTTCGCGTATAACGACGATGGCAGCTGTGTCGGAGGTGGGACTACGCCTGTCGAACAAGCCGAAGGCAGGGATCTTTCGGAGTCTAAGGAAGCGGGCGGTCTGGAAGTATCGACGACGTACACGGTCTGCATTGTCTCGCAGAACAAGTATGGCCGCGAATATGGGTCTCCGGTTAGTTTTACGACGGCCGACGTCGGGAGTGAGTCGTTCTCCGATGTCGGTCAGCATGGTGTTACCGTGAGTGCGCGGTTGAACACTGGTGGTTTGGCGACGTCGTATTATGTTGAATATGGGTCGACGAGTACGTATGGGTCAAGCACTCCTGTGCATGTCACCGAGGAAGGTGAAGGCACGGTGAGTGTGTCTGCGCGTATCGAAGCTCTCCAGTCGTATAGCGAATATCATTTCCGTGTTGTCGCTTCGAATTCGGAGGGGGCGGAAGAACGTGGTGAAGATCTCGCGTTCCGTACGTTGCCTGCGCCGATTAATGGTTTGCCTGATGAACGTGTGTATGAAATGGTGAATCCGCCTGATGATCTTAATATGGATGTGTATAGGCCAAGGGCTGATGCCGAATTCGGAAATAATGAAGGTTTTCAGACGGAAGAGCCGTTTCAGGTGGCTGTTGATGGTTCTGCGATCGCGTATATTGGTGGTGCGACGGTTGGGGGGACTGGGAAAGGGGGTTATGGGATTCAGTATCTCGCGACGCGTCCTACGGGTGGTGGCTGGTCGCAGAAGACGATTGAACCTAACGGTCGCGAAGACGTGTATAGCGGGTTCGATAGCGATCTTGATGTTGGGGTCTTGGGCACTGGAGTGGAACAAGAATTGTCGTCGTTGTCCCAACTGGTGCCGGATAAGAGTTATCGGATGCTTTATTCGTGTACGGATTTGAGTAGTGTGTGTAGGACTCCCGAAGAAGCCTCGCGGGTGGACGCAAACGAATATTTCCCGCTGTTTACGGTCAAGCCGCCGAACCGTACCGGTTACGCGTTTGGTACCGATAGTAATGAAGTGCACGGTGAAGGGGGTCCGGTGTTTGCGGGCGGGTCGAGTGGTTTTGTGAGTGTTTTGTTTGAGGCTAATGACGCGTTGATTCCCGGTGAAGGCTCGATCGAACGCGAACTCGCGGAAGACGTGAAACGAGAAATCGCGAATGGTGAAGATCATAGTTATCTTTATGATTCTGTTGGTGGAAAGCTCGCGTTGATCGACGTGTTGCCTGGTAGTACGGGTGTGCCTGAGGGTACGGTGGCGACGCATGCGACGTTCGGCGCGGTCCCGTTCAATGCCGATGCGAAAGAGGGCGCTGGTGCAAATGCTCCTGATTTTAGTAATGTGATTTCTGGTGATGGTGATCGTGTTTATTGGACTGAGTTGGGGTCTGGGTCGACTGAAGGTCGTGTGTTTCTCAGGGAGAATCCTGGTGCTCCTGTGAGCCCTGTCGACTCTCAGGGTAATTGTTTGGTCGCGACGGATGCGTGTACTGTGCCTGTGTCTGTTGGTTCTGCACGGTATTGGACGTCGGTGGAAGATGGCAGGCTCGCGTTCTATACCGAAAACGGTGCGTTGTATCGTTTCGACGCTGTCACGGGTGTTTCCGAAGCGTTGACCGCGAGCACGGCGAGTGTTCTCGGTGTGACGGGGGTCAGCGAAAATGGGGAAGTCGCGTATTTCGTTGCTGAAGAAGCTATCGGTGCTGTTCATGGTCCGGGTGGTACGGTGCCTCAGCAGGGCGAGCCCAACATGTACGTGTCAGATGACGGCACGATAGGGTTCGTCGCGACATTGGCAGGCACTGACGGAAACGACGCGGAACCAGTCACAACCGCTAGTAGTGCAGATCCCAGTACGGAAATGGGTGATTGGCAACCCGGTCTTGGGTTTCGCACCGCTGAGGTAACGCCTGATGGTGGTGGCCTCCTGTTCATCTCCAGTGAAAAGTTGAAGACTGTCGGTTTCCCGAATGGCGTGCCTAATCGTGGTTTGCAGGAGGTGTACATGTTCCAGGCAGGGAGCGATGAGTTGTTCTGCGTGTCGTGCAGTCCCAGTGGTGAAACACCACCGGCAAGCGAGGGGAATGGGATTCGTGGTGGGCCTCCTGCCGCAGCGTTCGTGCCGACGACGCGTAGTAATACGTATATGTTTCAGTGGGTGTCTGATGATGGTGATCAGGTGTTCTTCGATAGTGCCGAGCCGTTGGTTCCGCAGGATACTAACGGTAAACAGGATGTTTATGAGTGGGAGCGTGAAGGGTCCGGTAGTTGCGTGACTGGGTCTGGCGCGGATGGTGGTTGTTTGTATCTATTGTCCAGTGGTAATAGCGAATATGCGTCGTGGCTGCTCGGTGCGAGCGCTAACGGTGAAAATGTGTTCATCACCACACGGTCGAAGTTGACTCCGAACGATGGCGATGAAGCTTATAACCTGTTCGACGTTCGCGCGCATGGTGAACGCGCGATCGAAGAAGGAGTGTGTACTGGTACTGGTTGTCAGGGTGTTCCGGCACCACCACCGACGTTCGCCACACCACCAAGCGTAACGTTCGAAGGGGTAGGCAACTTCCCACCACCGACTGTTTCTGTGAAGAGGGGTAAATCGACGAAGAAGACCGTGGTGAAATGTCGAAAGCCGAAGACGCGTAGAGACGGTAGATGCGTGACCGCTAAACACAAGCCTAAGGCTAAGCGCAAGGCGCGGCGTTCGCGTGCGTCGTATAGTGTCGTCGAGCGTCATCGGAGGGCCGCATAAATGAGTTATCCAACGCAGAGTCCCCGTGTCGCATCCACCGTTCTTCTCGCTACCGGTGGTCGTAAAGGCAGGATGCTTGGTGTGATCGCAGCACTGTTTATCGTCGTGTCCTGCATGATGGTTATGAGTGTTTCGTGCGCGTGGGGGATTGAACCGCGGCCTGGATGGGAGGTGTTCGGAGAGTTCTCCCCCACCAATTTGCCGCCCGGCGGTCAGGGCAACTTGATCGTGTCCCTATATAATATTGGTAGTGTTCCTGGTGGTACGGTTACTGTGACGGACACGTTGCCGCCGGGCCTGCTGGTCGGCAGTGGTGCGCCGTGTACGGGTGTGGGTACGAGGGTCGCGACGTGTGAAATAGGTTCCCCCGAACCTAGCAGTGAGGGAAACTCGCTTAGAATTCCTGTGGTTGTCGAATCCGGCGCGTCGAACGCGTCCATGCCAGTCGATCGTATCGTTGCGAGCGGTGGCGGTGCGTCCAGTGCGGCTCACGGGGAAGTACCGGTCACGTTCGGTTCGTCCACGGCAGGGTTCGGGTTCCAGAA
The DNA here is from genome assembly GCA_963831995.1 of uncultured Solirubrobacterales bacterium. GTDB lineage: Bacteria > Actinomycetota > Thermoleophilia > Solirubrobacterales > Solirubrobacteraceae > Palsa-744. The sequence goes on from CAWHSI010000005.1 coordinate 1,369,906, forward strand.
CTTCGACGCATGGTTCTCAAACGCGCAGGGGGAAGTTGATACGCAGGCAGGATCCCACCCGTACGAGTTGACCGTCGTATACGCACTAAACACTAAGGGTGAAGGTAACGGAGAACCGGCTGGCGGGGAAATGCACACGTTGAACGTAAACGTACCGGCGGGTCTTGTCGCCGAACCCGGTGCGGTACCACAGTGCCCTCGTGCGGGCCTCGACGATTTCGAAGGCGAAGGGTGTCCCCCCGATACGCAGATCGGTGTCGACTGGTTCGAGGTTGAGGGCGCTGGCTTCGCCGCACTGAAGGTTTATAACATGGTGCCGCCGGCGGGGGTGGCAGCACAGTTTGCGTTCGGTTATGAGGGGAGAATATTCTTTCTCGATTCCGGTGTTCGTAGTGGTGGCGATAACGGCATCACGACACAGGTCGACCCGGTCGACGAAACAGGAACGGTCGCGAACACGACAATTATCTGGGGTGCTCCCGGTGAACACGGCACTGGCGCACCAATCAAGCCGTTCATCACACTACCAACATCGTGCAGCGAACCGCCAAAGTTCAGTATCGAAGCGATAGGAACATGGGAGAACCCTTCCGCTTACGCTCAGGACAGCAGCGTGTTGCGCGACCAGTCGGGAGAACCGACCACGATGACGGGTTGCGAACGGCTCGTGCATTTCGCTCCCGTACTGGAAGCATCGCCGGAAACACGCTACGCGGACACGCCAACGGGACTAAGCGCGATCGTGAAGAACCAGACCGGCGTGAACCCCGAAGGACTCGCGACCTCCGGTTTGCGCGACACGACGGTGACGCTTCCCGAAGGTGTGGTGATCAATCCTGGTCAGGCGACGGGGTTGCAGGCGTGTCATGCGGGTGTTGGGCCTGGTGGAGACAGCCTCCCGTTGCCCGGCGAAAACGGCGAAACAGAAAAGTTTTGGGGACCACCGCAATGTCCCTCCGCGTCGAAGGTCGGCACCGATGAAATCATCACGCCACTACTACCGAACCCGTTGAAGGGCAACGTGTACGTGCTCGCCCAGTCGAATGGTGGTCCTGGGGAACCACCGAACCTGCAATCCAGTCCGCCCGCGTTGCAGATCCTGGTATCGGCGTCCGGGGAAGGCGTGAACCTGAAGCTCGTCGGCACGATCCATCTGAACGAAACGACGGGCCAGTTGACGACAACGTTCGAAAACACGCCTGATGCGCCGTTCAGCGAATTCCGTTTGTCTTTCAGTGGTGGTGCGCAGGCAGCGCTCGCGACACCCACGACGTGCGGGACCTACAGGACGACAGCCGTGTTCACGCCATGGAGCGCACCGTTCGTAGAACCATCCTTCGAAGCCACGCGCTTCGCGATCGAATACGGACCCGACGGTACCCCCTGCGCGAACCCACTCCCGTTCGCGCCGAGCATGACCGCTGGTGCTACGACCGATCAGGCCGGCGGGTATACGGACTTCACGATGCTGTTGACCCGTGGTGATGGGCAGCAGCACATGGAAAAGCTGCGGTTCAACACGCCCGAGGGCCTGTTGGGCATGATATCCAAGGTCAAGCTCTGCGAAGAACCGCAGGCCGCGAAAGGCGAATGCCCAGCCGCCTCGCAGATCGGGCATACGGTCGCTGAGGCCGGTCCCGGCCCGTACCCGTTCGTGATCCCAGAGCCGGGTGCTCCACCCGCACCGATCTACCTCACCGGTCCCTATGAGGGTGCTCCGTTCGGATTGTCTATCGCGGTACCGATCGTCGCCGGCCCGTTCAACCTCGGTACCGAAGTCGTTCGCGCGAAGATCGAAGTGGACCCGTTGACAGCGAGGCTCACGATCACCACGACACCGTTCCCGAAGACCGTGAAAGGCATCCCGACCGACATCCGCGCGATCAACGCCGTGATCGACCGTCCAGAATTCATGTTCAACCCCACCAGCTGCAACCCCATGAGCTTCGCCGGCACCGCCTACAGCTTCGAAGGCGCAACAGCACCCCTATCGAGCCACTTCCAGGTCGGGTCCTGCCAAGCCTTGAAGTTCCAGCCCGACTTCAAAGTCTCGACCACCGGGAAAACGTCCAGGGCGGATGGTGCGAGCCTGACCGCGAAGATCGTGTATCCCGTGGGGAACCTCGGCGCGAACCAAGCATCATCCCAATCGAACATCAAAGCCGTCAAGGTGGATCTGCCGAAGCAGCTCCCGTCGCGTCTGACGACGCTGCAGAAGGCGTGTCCCGCGAAAGTGTTCGAAGCAGACCCGGCAGGCTGTCCCGCGGACTCCATCGTCGGGCACGGCAGGGCGATCACGCCGCTACTACCGGTACCGGTCGAAGGACCAGCCTACTTCGTCAGTCACGCCGGGGAAGAATTCCCGAACCTGATCGTGGTATTGCAGGGCGATAACGTCACCGTCGAGCTGATCGGCGACACGTTCATCAACACGAAGACGAACATCACGAGCAGCACGTTCAAGGAAGTCCCCGACGTCCCGATCCAGAGCTTCGAACTGAACCTCCCCCAGGGCCCATACTCAGCGCTTGCGGCGAACACGAACCTCTGCAAGGTCAAGGGCGGACTGAAGATGCCGACCGCGTTCACCGGCCAGAACGGCGCGGTGATCCACCAGACCACGCCGATCGCGGTCACCGGGTGCGCGAAGGCCGTCAAGAAGCACAAGAAGGCGAAGGCGAAGCGCAAGCACGGTAAAGGCAAGAGAAAGAAGAAATAGAGGTGTCCTAGTCATGTCCTCCAGTAACGGAGGGGGCGGGGTGCGCGAGACGGCGCGCCCCGACCAGCATGGTCTCGAAGCAGGCGATCTTGAAAGGATCCAGCGCGCGCGGATCATCGCGGCGATGATGATCGAGGTTTCAGAGCGCGGTTTTGGGGATGTGACGGTCGCGCATGTCGTTGCGCGCTCGGGTGTTTCGCGACGCACGTTCTACGAACTGTTCGCGGATCGCGACGAGTGCTTTCTCGCGGCGTTTGAGTGGGGTGTCGCGCGCGTCGCGAGCACTGTGGTCGGTGCGTATGAGGGCGAGTCGTCGTGGGTGGAGCGGATTCGTGCGGGGCTGCTGTCGCTGCTGGAGTGCCTGGATGAGGATCGTGGACTGGCGCGCTTGTTGATCGTTGAGTCGCTGGCCGCCGGTCCGAGGGCGTTGGAGCGCCGTGCGCGTGTGCTTGGCGAGGTGTGCCGGATCGTCGATCGGGGGCGCGAGGGGGCGAGGTCGCCGGCGCGGGGGGTCACCGAGGCGAGGTCGCCGGCGCGGGGGGTCACCGAGGCGAGGTCGCCGGTGCGGGGGGCGAGCGAGGGGAAGATGGTCCATGTGGGCGGTACGCCGCCGCTTGTGATGGCGGAAGGCGCTGTCGGTGCTGTGCTTGCTGTGCTGCATGGGCGGTTGACGGGAGATGGCGGGGACCCTTTGCTGGTGCTGGCCGGTCCGCTGATGAGCATGATCGTGCTGCCCTATCTCGGACCAGCGGCGGCGCGCCGTGAGTTGGAGCGTCCTGTCCCTCGGTCGAGGGCTCGTGTCTCGCCTCGGCCGGTGGCGAACCCGTTGCACGAGCTTGGGATGCGCCTGACGTATCGCACGATCCGCGTGTTGATGGCGGTCGCTGAGGATCCGGGGTCCTCGAACAGGATCGTCTCCGAGGGCGCGGGGATATCCGATCAGGGGCAGGTGTCGAAGCTGCTCGCGCGTCTGAACCGGGCGGGGCTCGTGCGGAACATGGGCGCGGTAGACGCTCATGGCGTACCGAACGCGTGGATGTTGACCGAGCGCGGCAGGGAGGTGCACGGTGCCCTCGCGCACTGAGCTCGCTGCTGTGTCGCGCGGTAACGGTACGGCGCCGCGCAACGGTCGGGTACGACTCGACCGTGCTGGGCGCCAGGGCTCCCATGTCGTGGAGATGCAGCGCCGGCGCCTGTTGACCGCGACCACAGAACTCGTGTACGAGCGTGGAGCTCACGGGTTGACCGCAGCACTTGTGGCGGAGCGTGCGGGCATGTCGCGGCGCACGTTCCACGACATTTTCGAGGATCGCGAAGGATGCCTGCTCGCCGCGTTCGAAGAGGCCGCCGAGCACGCCACACAGGCCGTCGAGCGGGCCGTGGTGGGCGAGGAGAGGTGGATCGATCGGATCAGGGCGGGGCTGACCGCTCTTTTGTCGTTCCTCGACTACGAGCCGAGCATGGCGCGCCTTTTGATCATTGAGGCACTTGGATCGGGCGCGAGGACGCTGAACGCCCGCAAGCGCGCGCTCGAGCGGATCATCGCGATCGTCGACGAGGGACGCTCACAGAGCAAGACTGGTCGCGAACCGCCGCCGCTGACAGCAGAGGGCACCGTCGGCGCCGTGTTCGGCGTGATCCACGCCCGCATGCTGGAAAGGGTCGGCGAGGAGACCCATCCCCGCGAGAAGACCCATCCACGTGAGGAGACCCATCCCCGCAAGGAGACCCGTCCACGTGAGGAGACCCATCCCCGCGAGGGGAAGCAGGCCGGCGAGGCGAAGCAGGCCGGCGAGCGAGTGCAGCCCGGCACGGCGGGCGGGCAGCGGCGAGCACTGATCGAGCTGGCCTCCCCGCTGATGGCGACGATCGTCCAGCCCTACCTCGGGGCGGCCGCGGCGCGCAGGGAGCTGGCGCGACCCGTGAACGTCGCCGAGCCGATCGCGCCGCGCCTGCCCGCCGACCCCTTCAAAGACCTCTCGATGCGCCTCACCTACCGCACCGCACGCGTCCTCTCCTCGATCGCCGCCACGCCCGGCGCCTCCAGCAAACAGATCGCCCAAGCAGCAGGCATAACAGACGAGGGCCAGACATCGAAGCTGCTCAACCGCCTGCAACGCTACGAACTGATCCACGACACCGGCCCCGGACCCGCAAAGGGCACGCCGCGCGCTTGGCAGCTCACCCAACGCGGCGAAGGAATACTACAAGCCGTCGGCGAGAACAACTAAACCGGCACCCGCCGTAGGTGGTTTCGTTACATGTCGTTTTGCGCGTCTGTGGCACGGGTGCTACGATGTGTTCATGCGTGAGGTCACACAGCGGCAGTTGCGCAACCAGAGCGGGGAGATAATGCGTGAGCTGGATCGGGGCGAATCGTTTCTCGTGACGCGCAACGGCATGCCCGTGGGGGAGCTGGTACCCATTCGACGTCGGTGCTTCGTTCCGGCCGAGGTCGCGATTGCGGCGTTCTCCGGTGTCGGGCACATCGACCATCGCCGGTTCCGTGCGGATGTCGATCGCTTTGTCGACCAGGACCCCACGCCGAGCGCCTGGGATGAGCGACCCTCAAGCGGTTGAGGAGCCGCGGCGCCCGCGCGGGCTGCTCGACACCTCGGTCGTGATCGACCTGGAGGGGCTGCGCCCCGAGGATCTGCCCGTCGAGCTGGCGGTATCGGCGATCACGATGGCCGAGCTTGCGAGCGGCCCCGAGGCCACGGACGATCCGCAGGAGCGCGCGCGTCGCGTCGCGCTGTTGCAACACGCCGAAGACACGTTCGACCAGCTCCCCTTCGACGTCTCCGCCGCACGCATCTATGGACGTATATATGCAGCCGTGATCGCGACCGGACGCACTGCGCGTGGGCGGCGCAGCATGGACTTGCTGATCGCGGCCACGGCCCTCTCAAACAAGCTCCCGCTCTACACACACAACGTCGATGACTTCATGGGCCTTCAGGGCCTGGTGGAGATCGTCGTGGTGCCGGCTGCCGCAGACGCGGCGCAGGAGTCGTGAGCGTTTCATACGCCGGAGAACGGGGTCGTAGCGTTCGGTGTCCTTGAACTCGGAGCTCACGTTCGCTCGCGCAGACTTCGCAAGCGCTCAACCGTGTCCTGATCGATGTTCTCCAGCGCATCGAGAAAGCGAGCCGCCTCGTCGTCGCCGAGCACAATGTGCCGCTGATCGGTAAGGATTTCCTGGGCCCGTGCGCTTGCAGCGCGACGGAAGAAGTCGCTCAGCGTCTCGCCGACTGCGGTTGCCGCGGCGCTGTCAAGTTGTCGCTCGCCGCTCGTCAAGCGAAGCTCCAGCCGCTGGGTACGCATACAGATCATCGTACGGACATCGTACGGCTACGTCAAGCGATGGACACGCACGCCTGAGTGGAGCGATCTTTGCGTACGGGGGGTTGACAAAGAGTCATTGGGGGTGTATCTTGCTGAGATGTCCCCGTGTCCGGCCTGGATGTGGGGCGGTACATAAGACTGGTTTGGGTCGGTCCTCGTGGTCGACTCGCAACTGTTTTGACGGGTGCCTTGGGAGAGGGACCGGGTCGTAACGAGAGAGGGTTGTATCAGCGTGGTTTCTTTGGGGAATAACGTGCTTGAGAGTCCGTGTGGTTCTGGCGGGTCCTTTATAGGACGCGTCAGCGTCGCTGACGCGTCTCTCTCTCTCTCTCTCTCTCTCTGGCCGGGCTGGCTCTCAGCTAGCTTCGGGCCGGAGCGCAGTTCCTGTCGGCCGTACGGGTCGGCTCGGTTTCTTGCGTCGCACTTGCGGCGCTTCATGTTCTTCTGCCGCGGGCTCGATGTCCATGGCGGTGTTTGCCTGCCCCCCGAGTGGGGGCGCTGCCCGGGTTCGGGTGGGTTTCGTCGTCCGGGTATTGGTGAGGAGGGGTTGTGTTGCTGAGCGTGCGTAGGTTGGCGTTGGTTGTGATCTGTGCGTGTTTGTGCGTGCTGACTGGCGGTGCTGCGTCTGCGTGGGCTGGTGAAGGGTTTGGTCCTGAATCTGCGCGGTTGCCCGAACCGCCCGGTGGGTTTGAGAATCCGTTGGGCATCGCTGTTAATCAGGCGACTGGAAACGTGTATGTGTCCGACTATTCCAGCGGCATGATCGATGAGTTCAACGCGTCCAAGGAATACGTCTCGCAGATAAAGGTTCCCGGTGGCAATCCGTATTCCCTGGCGGTGGATAACTCGGGTGGCTCCTCGCAAGGCGATGTGTACGTGGCGGGAGCCGCGAACAATATTGTCTACAAGTTCGATGCGCTTCCTGACGGTTCGCTGGTCCCGGACGCCACGACTCCTGAAATCGGGTTTGGTCTGCTTGAAAGGCCAGTTGGTGTTGCGGTGGATCACGCGGGGGATGTGTTGGTTGCCAGCGAAGCGAGCGGGACTATTTCGAAGTTCTCGCCGACGGGCCAGGTTCTCGACGCCGCTTTGATCACAGGTCTTCGGGAACCGCAGGCTATCGCGGTGGGTCCTGAAAGCGATCTCTACGTTGCGAGTACTAGTAGAACCGGGGGTATCGTGACGTATGGGCCGGCCGGAGAATGCATCGACAGTTGTGCGCTTATCGACGCCGGTGACCAAGACCGTGGTGTCGCGGTGACCGCGGGAGGCGACGTGCTTGTAGGCGACCAGTCATCCGGAAAAGCGTTGCAGTACGGTGCAGGTCCAACGCATCCTCTGATACACGAATTTGGATCGTTTGCTCTGACGTTTGGGATCGCCGTGAACGAAGTGCAACGCACGGCTTATGTGGCTGATTTCGTGGAGAAAAAGGTGGACACGTTTGAATCGGGTCCCACCCCAAGCGAAGCACCCGAAACCGGCTCGGCGGAAGCCAGCCACGTTAATGCAACCGTTCACGGGATACTGAATCCCAGCGCGAACGCGACCGCAGGCTGGTATTTCGCCTACAACAATAACGGGACCTGTACAGGCGGTAACTCAACGTCGATAGAACCGGAAATCGAAGGCGAGGCTCTCGCCGAGACCGCCAACTTGACCAATCTGCAACCCCTCACCACGTACACGTATTGCATGGTCTCGTATACGAAGTACGGATTCGCCTACGGGGCTCCCAAGACTTTTACCACCCAGACCCCACCGCTGATCGCGGGCGAGTCGTTCTCCAAAGCTGGTCAGCATGGTGCCACCGTCAGTGCTCAGCTGAACACTGGTGGTTTGGCGACGACGTATTATGTCGAATACGGGTCGACGAGCGCGTATGGGTCGAGCACGCTTGTGCGGGTTACTGGGGAAGGCGAAGGCACGGTGGGTGTGTCTGCGCGTATCGAAGCTCTCCAGTCGTATAGCGAATATTATTTCCGTGTTGTCGCTTCGAATTCGGACGGGGCGGAAGAACGTGGTGAAGGTCTTGTGTTCCGTACGTTGCCGGTGCCGACTAATGGTTTGCCTGATGAACGTGTGTATGAAATGGTGGATCCGGCGAATAATCTTAATCAGGATGTTTATAGGCCTGAAGGGGATCAGGAATTGGAAGAAGATGAAGGCTTTGGTACGCTGCGACCCATTCAGGTCGCGGCTGATGGTTCTGCGATTTCTTATGAGGCTGGAGCGACGGTTGGGGGTGGCGGAAGTAGCGGCAAATTTGAGGGTACGCAGTATCTCGCTACGCGTTCTGTGGGTGGTGGTTGGTCGCAGAAGACGCTTTCCCCTGATGGACGTAACGATTATTTTGTTGGGCTTGATCGTGAGCTTGATGCTGGTGTAATAATCGATGATGTCGACGGATTGTCGGCGCTGTCGGTTTTGGTCCCGGAAAACAGTTACTCCATGATTTATGCTTGTATGGATTTGGGTAGTGGGTGTAGGACTCCCGAAGAACCATCCCGGACGGGTGTGAGTGAATTTGCGCCGTTCTTTACGGTAAAGCCGCCAAATCGCACCGGATCTGCATTTGGCATTGACAGTGAAGAAGTGAACGCTGGCAATCTTGAGCGCAGCGGTCCGCTGTTTGCGGGTGGATCGTCTGGTTTTACGAGTCTCCTGTTCGAGGCTAATGACGCGCTGGTTCCTGGTGAAGGCTCGATCGAACGTGAACTTCGGAAAGATGTGGAACAAGAAGTCGGGGATGGTGAAGATCATAGTTATCTTTATGATTCTGTCGGTGGAAAGCTCGCGTTGATCGACGTGCTGCCTGGTAGTCAGGGTGTGCCTGCAGGCACGGTCGCCTCGCACGCGATTTTCGGTGCGACCGCAGTAAATGAACCCGTAAATAATCTTCCTGATTTCAGCAATGTGATTTCTGCCGATGGTCGTCGTGTTTATTGGACTGACTTGGCGTCCGGTGCCGATGAGGGCCGCGTGTTTCTCAGGGAGAATCCCGGGGCCCCTGTGAGCCCTGTCGATTCCGAGGGTCATTGCCTGGTTTCCGTGGATGCGTGTACTGTGCCTGTGTCTGCTGGTGCGGCGCGGTATTGGACGTCCGCGGAAGACGGCAGGTTCGCTTTCTACACTGAAGCTGGTGCGCTTTATCGGTTCGATGCTGTTACGGGCGTCTCTGAAGCACTCACGAAGAACACCGCTGATGTTCTCGGTGTGATTGGCACGAGCGAAAACGGGGAAGACGCTTATTTCGTCGCGGAGGAAGCCGTTGGTTCGGTTCATGGTCCTGGTGGTACCGCGCCGCAGTGGGGTGAGCCCAACGTGTACTTGTCGGATAACGGCACGGTGACGTTCGTCACGACCCTGGCGTTCATTGACGGAACGCATGTGGAACCAATCCATGACACTTTTATAGGCGGCGCCCTTGAAGTGGGTGATTGGGTGGCTGGTCTTGGTAACCGTACTGCTGGGGTCACTCCTGATGGTGATGGTCTTGTTTTCACGTCCAGTGAAAAATTGAGGACTGTCGGTTTCCCGAATGGTGTCCCTAATGGTGGGTTGCAGGAGGTGTACCTGTTCCAGTCGGGGAGTGATGAATTGTTCTGCGTATCGTGTAGTCCCAGCGGTGAAACACCACAGGCGGCGAGTGAGGGCGAAACGCCTGCTGCTGCGGCGTTCCCGGCGGTGAGTTGGAGTGATACTTATGAGCCGCAATGGGTGTCCGATGACGGGAACGAGGTGTTCTTCGATAGTGTTGTGCCGCTTGTGCCTCAGGACACGAACGGCAAGCAGGATGTTTATGAGCGGGAGCGCGAAGGCACCGGGAGCTGTACGACTGGTAGCGGCGCGAATGGCGGCTGCTTGTATCTGCTATCGAGTGGGAGCAGCGAACAGGCGTCGTGGCTGCTGGGTTCCAGCGCGAACGGTGAAGACGTGTTCATCGTGACGCGATCGAGGCTGACTCCGAATGATGGTGATGAAGCGGATAACCTGTTCGATGTTCGTGCTCACGGTGAACGACCCGTGGAAGAAGGGATGTGTACGGGTACTGGTTGTCAGGGTGTGCCCGCGCCGCCGCCGACATTCGCTACGCCGCCGAGCGTGACCTTCGAAGGCATTGGCAATTTCCCGCCACCAGTCGCTACCAAAACCGGGAAGTCGATACAGAAGACCGTGGTGAAGTGTCGAAAGCCCAGAGTGCGCAAGAACGGCAAGTGTGTGGAGAAGAAGCGTAAACATAAGCGTAAGCGCGTAGAGAAGCGGTCGCGTGCTTCGCGTCGTGTGATCAAGCATCACCGGAGGGCTGCATAAATGAGTTATTCAACACAGAGTCGTGTCGTGTCTAATGCTCTCTTTGCGGCTGGTCGTCGCGGTAGGATGCTTGGTGTGATTGTGGGTTTGTTGTCGGTGTTTGGTGTGATGGTGGTGCTGGCTCCCTCAGCGTTCGGGGTGGAATCGCGGCCTGGATGGGAGGTGTTCGGGGATTTCTCTCCGACGGACCTGCCGCCCGGCGGGACGGGCAGTTTGAATCTGTTTGTGTATAATATTGGCAGTGTTTATGGTGGTACGGTGACTGTGACGGATACGTTGCCGCCGGGCCTGTTGGTCGGTAGCGGTTCGAGCTGTACGGGTCTGGGTACGAGGGTCGCGACGTGCGAAATCGGTTCGCCCGCTCCCGGCGAAGCACCGATTCCGTTCAGCATCCCTGTTGTTGTTGAAGCGACCGCGTCTAACGCGGGCTCGCCGGTCGATCTTATCGTCGCCAGCGGTGGTGGTGCGCTCAGTGCTGCGCGCGCGGAAGTCCCGGTTACGTTCGCTTCGGGCACGTCGGGTTTCGGGTTTGAGAATTTCGATGCGTGGTTCTCAAACGCGCAGGGAGAAGTGGATACGCAGGCGGGATCGCACCCATACGCGTTGACCGTCGTATACGCAGTGAACAGTAAGCCCGAACGTATTGATCCCAGTTCTCAGGAACCGTCGGGCGGAGAAGTGCACACGTTGAATGTGAATGTGCCTGCGGGTCTGGTCGCCGAACCCAGCGCGGTACCACAGTGCACGCACGCAGAGTTCGATAGTCGGGTTGAAGGTGGGTGTCCCGCTGATACGCGGATCGGTATCGACTGGTTCGACCTGTCTGGCGGTAGTAGCGGCGGCGCGCTGCCAGTGTTTAACATGGTGCCGCCTGCGGGTGTTGCGGCACAGTTCGCGTTCCAATATGATGGGATACCGTTCTTTCTCGATTCGGGTGTTCGCAGTGGTGGCGATAATGGCATCACGACGCACGTCGACCCGGTCGATCCACATGGGATCGTGTCGAACACAACAGTGATCTGGGGTGTTCCCGGTGAACACGGTACCGGCGCCCCGATCAGGCCGTTTATTACGCTACCGACATCGTGTAGCGAACCGCCAAGGTTTAGTATCGAAGCGATAGGAACATGGACGAACCCTTCTGCTTTCGCTCGTGACAGCAGCGTGTTGCGAAGCCAGTCGGGAGTGCCGACCACGATGACCGGTTGCGAAAGGCTCGTGCATTTCGCTCCCGTACTGGAAGCCTCGCCGGAAACACGTTACGCGGACACCCCGACGGGACTAAGCGCGATCGTGAAGAACCAGACCGGCGTGAACCCCGAAGGACTCGCGACGTCCGGTTTGCGCGACACTACGGTGACGCTTCCCGAAGGTGTCGTGATAAATCCTGGTCAGGCGACGGGGTTGCAGGCGTGTCATGCTGGTATCGGTCCGGGCGACGATGATCTACCGTTGCCCGGTCAGGATGGGGAAACCGAAGAATTCTCGGGTCCGCCGGATTGTCCTTCCGCGTCGAAGGTCGGCACGGATGAAATCATCACGCCGCTACTACCGAACCCGTTGAAGGGCAACGTGTATGTCTTGGCGCAGTCGGATGGTGGTCCTGGGGAACCGCCGAATCTGCAGTCGAGTCCTCCGGCGTTGCAGATCTTGGTATCGGCGTCGGGGGAAGGCGTGAACCTGAAGCTTGTCGGCACGATTCGTTTGAACGAAGCGACGGGTCAGTTGACGACGACGTTCGAAAACACGCCTGATGCGCCGTTCAGCGAATTTCGTTTGTCTTTCAGTGGTGGTGCGCAGGCAGCGCTCGCGACACCCACTACGTGTGGGACCTACAGGACGACAGCAGAGTTCACGCCGTGGAGCGCACCGTTCGTAGAACCGTCCTTTGAAGCTACGCGCTTCGCGATCGAATACGGTCCGAACGGTACCCCCTGTGCGGACCCGCTCCCGTTCGCGCCGAGCATGACCGCTGGTGCTACGACCGATCAGGCTGGTGGGTATACGGACTTCACGATGCTGTTGACCCGTGCCGATGGGCAGCAGCACATGGAAAAGCTGCGGTTCAATACGCCCGAGGGCCTGTTGGGCATGATATCCAAGGTCAAGCTCTGCGAGGAACCGCAGGCCGCGAAGGGCGAATGTCCTGCCGCCTCGCAGATCGGGCATACGGTCGCTGAGGCCGGTCCTGGCCCGTACCCGTTCGTGATCCCAGAGCCGGGTGCTCCACCCGCACCGATCTATCTCACCGGTCCCTATGACGGTGCTCCGTTCGGACTGTCTATCGCGGTACCGATCGTCGCCGGCCCGTTCAACCTCGGTACCGAAGTCGTTCGCGGGAAGATCGAAGTGGACCCGTTGACCGCGAGGCTCACGATCACCACGACACCGTTCCCGAAGACCGTGAAAGGCATCCCGACCGATATCCGCGCGATCAACGCCGTGATCGACCGTCCAGAATTCATGTTCAACCCCACCAGCTGCAACCCCATGAGCTTCGCGGGCACCGCCTACAGCTTCGAAGGCGCAACAGCACCGCTATCGAGCCACTTCCAGGTCGGGTCCTGCCAAGCACTAAAGTTCCAGCCCAACTTCAAAGTCTCGACCAACGGCAAAACGTCCAGAGCGGACGGTGCGAGCCTGACCGCGAAGATCGTCTATCCCGTCGGGGACCTCGGCGCGAACCAAGCATCATCCCAATCGAACATCAAAGCCGTCAAGGTGGATCTACCGAAGCAGCTCCCGTCGCGTCTGACGACGCTGCAGAAGGCGTGTCCCGCGAAAGTGTTCGAAGCAGACCCCGCAGACTGTCCCGCGGACTCCATCGTCGGTCACGGCAGGGCGATCACACCGCTACTACCCGTCCCCGTCGAAGGACCAGCCTACTTCGTCAGCCACGCCGGCGAAGAATTCCCGAACCTGATCGTGGTATTGCAGGGCGATAACGTCACCGTCGAGCTGATCGGCGACACGTTCATCAACACCAAGACGAACATCACGAGCAGCACGTTCAAGGAAGTCCCCGACGTCCCGATCCAGAGCTTCGAACTGAACCTCCCGCAGGGCCCGTTCTCGGCGCTGGCGGCGAACACGAACCTCTGCAAAGTCAAGGGCGGACTGAAGATGCCCACCGCGTTCACCGGACAGAACGGCGCGGTCATCCACCAGACCACAGCGATCGGCGTGAGCGGGTGCGCCAAGGCCGTCAAGAAGCACAAGAAGGAGAAGGCGAAGGGTAAGCATGGTAAGAGTAAGAGAAAGAAGAAATAGAGGTGTCCTAGTCATGTCCTCCAGTAACGGAGGGGGCGGGGTGCGTGAGACGGCGCGTCCCGGTCAGCACGGTCTGGATGTGGGCGATGTCGCGGGGATTCAGCGGGCGCGGATCCTCGCGGCGATGATGATCGAGGTTTCAGAGCGCGGTTTTGGGAGTGTGACGGTCGCGCATGTCGTTGCGCGCTCGGGTGTGTCGCGGCGCACGTTCTATGAATTGTTCGCCGATCGCGAGGAGTGCTTTCTCGCGGCGTTTGAGTGGGGTGTCGCGCGCGTCGCGAGCACTGTGGTCGGTGCGTATGAGGGCGAGTCGTCGTGGGTGGAGCGGATTCGTGCGGGGCTGCTGTCGCTGCTGGAGTGCCTGGATGAGGATCGTGGACTGGCGCGCCTGTTGATCGTCGAGTCGCTGGCCGCCGGTCCGAGGGCGTTGGAGCGTCGTGCGCGTGTGCTTGGCGAGGTGTGCCGGATCGTCGATCGGGGGCGCGAGGGGGCGAGGTCGCCGGCGCGGGGGGTCACCGAGGCGAGGTCGCCGGCGCGGGGGGTCACCGAGGCGAGGTCGCCGGTGCGGGGGGCGAGCGAGGGGAAGATGGTCCATGTGGGCGGTACGCCGCCGCTTGTGATGGCGGAAGGCGCTGTCGGTGCTGTGCTTGCTGTGCTGCATGGGCGGTTGACGGGAGATGGCGGGGACCCTTTGCTGGTGCTGGCCGGTCCGCTGATGAGCATGATCGTGCTGCCCTATCTCGGACCGGCCGCGGCGCGCCGTGAGTTGGAGCGTCCTGTCCCTCGGTCGAGGGCTCGTGTCTCGCCTCGGCCGGTGGCGAACCCGTTGCACGAGCTTGGGATGCGTCTCACGTATCGCACGATCCGCGTGTTGATGGCGGTCGCTGAGGATCCGGGGTCCTCGAACAGGATCGTCTCCGAGGGCGCGGGGATATCCGATCAGGGGCAGGTGTCGAAGCTGCTCGCGCGTCTGAACCGGGCGGGGCTCGTGCGGAACATGGGCGCGGTAGACGCTCATGGCGTACCGAACGCGTGGATGTTGACCGAGCGCGGCAGGGAGGTGCACGGTGCCCTCGCGCACTGAGCTCGCTGCTGTGTCGCGCGGTAACGGTACGGCGCCGCGCAACGGTCGGGCGCGACTCGACCGTGCTGGGCGCCAGGGCTCCCATGTCGTGGAGATGCAGCGCCGGCGCCTACTCACCGCGACCACAGAACTCGTGTACGAGCGTGGAGCGCACGGACTGACCGCAGCACTTGTGGCGGAGCGTGCGGGCATGTCGCGGCGCACGTTCCACGACATTTTCGAGGATCGCGAAGGATGCCTGCTCGCCGCGTTCGAAGAGGCCGCCGAGCACGCCACACAGGCGGTCGAGCGGGCCGCCGTGGGCGAGGAGAGGTGGATCGATCGGATCAGGGCGGGGCTGACCGCTCTTTTGTCGTTCCTCGACTACGAGCCGAGCATGGCGCGCCTTTTGATCATTGAGGCACTTGGATCGGGCGCGAAGACGCTGAACGCCCGCAAGCGCGCGCTCGAGCGGATCATCGCGATCGTGGACGAGGGACGCTCACAGAGCAAGACTGGTCGCGAACCGCCGCCGCTGACAGCAGAGGGCACCGTCGGCGCCGTGTTCGGCGTGATCCACGCCCGCATGCTGGAAAGGGTCGGCGAGGAGACCCCTCCCCGCGAGGAGACCCATCCCCGCAAGGCGAAGCAGGCCGGCGAGCGAGTGCAGCCCGGCACGGCAGGCGGGCAGCGGCGAGCACTGATCGAGCTGGCCTCCCCGCTGATGGCGACGATCGTCCAGCCCTACCTCGGGGCGGCCGCGGCGCGCAAGGAGCTGGCGCGACCCGTGAACGTCCCCGAGCCGATCGCGCCGCGCCTGCCCGCCGACCCCTTCAAAGACCTCTCGATGCGCCTCACCTACCGCACAGCACGCGTCCTCTCCTCGATCGCCGCCACGCCCGGCGCCTCCAGCAAACAGATCGCCCAAGCAGCAGGCATAACAGACGAGGGCCAGACATCGAAGCTGCTCAACCGCCTGCAACGCCACGAACTGATCCACGACACCGGCCCCGGACCCGCAAAGGGCACGCCGCGCGCTTGGCAGCTCACCCAACGCGGCGAAGGAATACTACAAGCCGTCGGCGAGAACAACTGAACCGGCACCCGCCCGTCGAGCTGGCGGTATCGTGGCGATCACGATGGCCAAGCTTGCGAGCGGCCCCGAGGCCACGAACGATCCGCAGGAGCTCGCGCGACGCGCCGCGCTGCTGCAGCACGCCGAAGACACGTTCGACCAGCTCCCCTTCGACGTCTCCGCCGCACGCATCTATGAACGTATAGATGCTAGAGCCGGTCCGGCTCACGGTCCCAGTAGCGCGGCGGGGACGACGGCGATCCCGTCGGGGCGTCGGTATGCGGTTGCTCCGGTTGTGATCACGATCATGTCTGCCAGTTCGTCACCCAGCTCGTCGCGGAGCCAGAGGAGGTGGCGCACGTCGCGCTCCTGCGGCGTGTGGCCGAGCTTGACCTCGATCGCGACGATCCGTTGTCCGCGCTCGACGATCAGGTCGATCTCATGTGCTCCGCTCCACGTGCGTAGGTGTGCTGTTCGTGCCTCCGCGGCCTGTGCGTAGACGCGCACGCTGAGCGTGAGGAGCGACTCGAAGAGCGCTCCGAGGAGCGTTCCTTCGCGAGCGATGGGAGGGCCCGCCGGTCGGCCGCGCAGCAGGGTTGCCGCGTCGACGCCGAGCAGGCGGGCCGTGAGCGCCGGGTCGGCCAGGTGATGCTTGGGTGGGGCGGAGAGTCGCGTCAGGCGGTTGCGCGTGGGCAACCAGGCGGGTAGCGGATCGAGGATCCACAGCCGTTCGAGCACGTCGCGGTAGGGCTGTGTCGTGACCCGCGCCGGCTTCTCGCCGTGGCCGCTCGTCGCGGCGTCGCGGATCTTCTCGTAGGAAGCCGTGGTCGCGGTCGCCGCCGCGTAGGCCTGCATCCATCTTCGCAAGGTTCCCGGTCGCCTCACCTGGCGGCCGAGCTCGTCGAAGTCGCGATCGATGATGCGATCGATGTAGCCGTCGAGTTGCGCTCGCGCCAGGCGGTCGGAAAGGCCGCGCAGCCCTGGGAAGCCGGATGCGAGGATCTCGTGCACGTAGCGCTCCAGGTCGACGTCGGTGTCTCCGGCGATCGGGGTCCGTTCGGCCCGACCACGATCGTCTCCCAGAAGCCGAGCGAGGCTGACGGTTGGAGTGCCGAGGCCGCGCTCGGCGAGCGTCATCGGCCGCATGCGTACCTGCACGATCCTGCCCGCTCCGGAGTGCGTCGGCGGGTCCGTCGGGGATGCCGAGCCGGTGAGCAGAAAGCTCCCGGCGGATGCACCGGCGTCGACGGCGCGCCGAACACGGTCAAAGGACTCCGGCAGGCGCTGCCACTCGTCGATCAACACGGGTCGCTCGCCATCGAGCAGGCGCGAGCTGTCGGCCTGTGCGATCGAGCGCTCCGCCTCGTCGTCGAGGTTGTATGCGGTCGCGGCACGCCGCATCGCGGTGGCGGTCTTGCCAACTGCCTTCGGGCCCTCGAGGGCTATGGCGGGCAGACCGGCGATCAGCTCGTCGAGCTCATCGTCGACGATGCGCCGTCGATAGCCGTCGTCACGGACAAGTTGGTCACGTTTGGTGTCGCCAACCACACTGCTACTATACCATTTCGCAGGGTACTACTATACAGTTACGCAGTCATCTACTAAACGGCTCCGCCGCGGCGCATCCTACCGTCGCGCCGGCTCCTCGCCGCGCTCGGTCCTGCCGCGTTTGAGCGCCGGCAGCCAGCGCCAGCGGAACTTCAGGCACGCGCAGCGGGCGCAGTCCGTGCCACGCCGGTAGTGACGGTGCTCGTGCTTTGGATGTCCACAGCGGCAAATCATTCCGGCCATCCTATTTGTCAGCTCCGGCGATCGTGGTGAGAACTACTGAGCGCGTTCAGTGGGTGCTGCGGTGGCAGCGCGCGCCCTCGCCAGATTGACTCTGACCCATGGTGCAGTCGATACCCGGGGAGCTGTAGGTCCATGAGCATTGCCACCGACGGGGGGGCAAGCGCACGGTTGCTGGCCGAGCCCGTGCGCCCGTTTTCGAGCCTGCGCCGCGAGGACGTCGCCTACGCCGGCGGCAAGGGCGCCAACCTCGGCGAGCTGACGGCCGCGGGCCTGCCGGTGCCCGACGGCTTCGTGATCGGCGCTCCCGCCTACGCGGCGTACTGCGCGCAAACGGGGCTGCGCGAGCGCCTCGCGGAGCTGCTCGAGGGCCTCGACGTGGAGGACACCGCCGCGCTGCAGGCCGCGAGCGCCGCCGCGCGCGAGCTGTTCGACAGCACCCCCGTCCCCGAGTCGCTGGCGCGCGAGATTCGCGCGGCCTATGAGCGGCTGGCGGGCGAGGCCCCCGGCGGCGAGCACCCGGTGGCCGTGGCCGTGCGCTCCTCCGCCACCGCCGAGGACACCGCCGACACCTCCTTCGCGGGCATGAACGAGACATACCTGAACGTGCGCGGCTCAGGCGAGACGATCGACGCGGTGCGGCGCTGCTGGCGCTCGCTGTTCGGCGCGCGCACCGTCTACTACCGGGCGGTCAACGGCTTCGAGCAGGCGAGCATGGACATCGCCGTCGTCGTGCAGCGCCAGCTGCGCTCCACGCGCGCCGGGGTGATGTTCACCGCCAACCCCGCCACCGGGCGGCGCGACGAGCTCGTGATCGAGGGCTCCTTCGGCCTCGGCGAGGCGGTCGTCTCCGGCTCGGTCTCGCCCGACCGCTACCTGGTAGAGAAGAGCACGCTCGCGATCCGCCGCCGCGAAGTGCACCACAAGGATCTCGCGATCGAATACGCGCCCGACGGCGGCACGCGCCGGCGCCAATTGTCCGAGCAGGAGGCGCTGCGGCCCGTGCTCAGCGACGAGGAGGTGATCGCCGTCGCCGAGCTCGGCCGGCGCATCGAGGAGCACTACGGCTCCCCCCAGGACACCGAGTGGGCATTCGACCCCGACGGCGGCCTATGGATGCTGCAAAGCCGCCCGATCACCACGTCGATAGACCCCATATCCCAAAAAACAGCACCCCCCAACTCAAGGGAGGCGGGGTCCGGCGGCGGCGAGCCCGGTGGCATCACCGACACGGCGCACGGGTCGCAAACGGTGCTGCTGCACGGCCTCGGCGGCGCGCCGGGACGCGCGAGCGGGGCCGCGCGCGTGCTCGCCTCGATCGCCGGCGCCGCGGAGATGAGCGACGGCGAGGTGCTCGTCACGCACATGACCTCGCCCGACTGGCTGCCCTTGCTGCGCCGCTGCGCCGCCGTCGTCACCGACTCCGGCGGCATGACCTGCCACGCCGCGATCGTCTCGCGCGAGCTTGGCATCCCCTGCGTCGTCGGCACCGGCGAAGCCACGCGCAAGCTGCGCAGCGGCGAGCTCGTGACCGTCGACGCGACCGCCGGCGTCGTGCTCGAGGGCGCGCCCGCGGGTGTCGATGCGCCCGGCAGCGGCTTGGCGGCCACGGGTGCCGTGTCTGGGGTGGCGAGTGCGGCCATCGCTGAGGGTGGCGGGGTCGCCGCGCCCCCCGTCACCGCCACGCAGATCCTCGTCAACCTCTCCGAGCCCTCGCAAATCGCGCGCGTCGCGCCGCTGCCCGTCGACGGCGTCGGCCTGCTGCGCGCCGAGATGATGGTGCTGGAGGCGCTCGCCGGCGAGCACCCGCGGCTGCTGCTGGAGGAGGGCCGCGGGGAGGAGTTCGTCGCGCGCATGGCCGGCGCGCTCACACAGTTCGCCGCCGGCTTCGCGCCGCGCCCCGTCACCTACCGCACGATCGACTTCCGCACCAACGAGTTCGGCGGGCTGCGCGGCGGCGAGCGCTTCGAGCCGCACGAGTCCAACCCGATGATCGGCTACCGCGGCGCCCTTCGCTACACGCGCGAGCCCGAGGTGTTCGCGCTGGAGCTGGCCGCGCTGCGCGGGGTGTGGGACGCCGGCCACCGCAACCTGCACGTGATGCTGCCGTTCGTGCGCACAGCGCGCGAGCTCGCCCGCTGCCGCGAGCTGATCGCGCAATCGGGCCTGCTCGAGCGTCCCGGCTTCGAGCTGTGGGTGATGGCCGAGGTCCCCTCGGTGCTGTTCAACCTGGGCGACTACGCCGCGCTCGGCATCGCCGGCATCTCGATCGGCACCAACGACCTCACGCAGCTTTTGCTCGGCGCCGACCGCGACAACGAGGTGCTCGCCGACACCTTCGACGAGCGCAGCCCCGCCGTCGTCGCCTACCTGCGCGAGCTGATCCCGCGCGCCCGCGAGCTGGGGCTGCGCACCTCGATCTGCGGCCAGGCGCCCTCGGTGCACCCCGAGTACGCCGAGCTGCTCGTACGCGCCGGAATCGACGCGATCTCCGTGAGCGTCGACGCGGTCGCGCGCACGCGCGCGCTCGTCGCCTCCGCCGAGCAGCGCCTGCTGCTGGAGCGCCTGCGCCCCTCGGGGCGGGCGCGCGGGAATCGCGGCGCGCGAGGCTAGCCCGTGTTCCAGGTGCGCATCCACGGTCGCGGCGGGCAGGGCGTTGTCACCGCCGCCGAGCTGCTGTCGCTCGCCGCGTTCGACGAGGGCCGCTTCGCGCAGGCCTTCCCCAGCTTCGGCTCCGAGCGGATGGGCGCCCCCGTCGTCTCCTTCTGCCGCATCGGCGACCGCGAGATTCGCCTGCGCGAGCCCGTGCTGCGCCCCGACGCGCTGATCGTGGCCGACCCCACGCTGCTGCACCAGGTGGACGTGTTCGGCGGTTGCGAGCCCGGCTGCTACATCCTCGTCAACAGCGCCCGCAGCTTCGAGCAGCTCGGGCTCGGCGGCGAGTTCGCGGACAGGTTCGGGCGCGAGCGGCTGCTGACCGTGCCGGCAAGCGAGCTGGCGCGCGAGCACACCGGGCGGGCGCTTGCCAACGCCACGCTGCTCGGCGGCTTCGCCGCGCTGACCGGGCAGGTTTCGCTCGGGGCGGTCGCGCGCGCGATCGGCGAGCGCTTCGGCGGTCCGCTCGGGGAGCGCAACATTGCCGCCGCGCGCGCCGCGCACGCGTGGGTGGTCGAGGAGCTGCGCGAGCTGGAACCGTCGAGCGCGGCGGCGGGAGGCTGAGCGGTGGCGCGGCAGCTGGAGGGTTCGCGCGCGGTGGCCGAGGCGGTCGCGCTGTGCCGCCCGGAGGTGGTCTGCGCCTACCCGATCTCCCCGCAAACCCACATCGTCGAGAACCTCGCCGCGCTCGTGAAGGGCGGGCAGCTCTCGCCGTGCGAGTTCGTCAACGTCGAGTCGGAGTTCGCCGCGATGTCGGTCGCGATCGGGGCGTCTGCGACCGGCGCGCGCGCCTACACCGCCACCGCCAGCCAGGGGCTGCTGTACATGAGCGAGGCGCTCTACAACGCCTCCGGCCTCGGCCTGCCGATCGTGATGACCGTCGCCAACCGCGCGATCGGCGCGCCGATCAACATCTGGAACGACCACAGCGACTCGATGAGCCAGCGCGACAGCGGCTGGATCCAGCTCTACGCGGAGACCAACCAGGAGGCGCTCGACCTGCACATCCAGGCCTTCCGCCTCGCCGAGGCGGTCTCGGCGCCGGTGATGGTGTGCATGGACGGCTTCATCCTCACGCACGCCGTCGAGCGCCTCGAGCTGCCCTCTCAGGGAGAGCTCGACGCGTTCCTGCCGGCGTACGAGCCGCGCCAGCTGCTCGACCCCGAGCAGCCGATCACGATCGGCGCGATGGTCGGCCCCGAGGCGTTCATGGAGGTCAAGTACCTGGCCCACGCCAAGCAGCTGCAGGCGCTGGAGTCGATCCCCGAGATCGCCGCCGAGTTCGCCGAGGCATTCGGGCGCGACAGCGGCGGGCTGATCCGCCCCTACCGCAGCGAGGACGCCGAGACGATCGTGGTCGCGCTCGGCTCGGTGCTCGGCACGATCAAGGACACGGTCGACGAGCTGCGCGAGGAGGGCGTCGCGATCGGCGTCGTCGGGATCTGCTCGTTTCGCCCCTTTCCCCTGGAGCAGCTGCGCGCCGCGCTCGCCGGCGCCAAGCGCGTCGTCGTCCTGGAGAAGGCGCTCGCGGTGGGTATCGGCGGGATCGTCTCCGCCAACGTGCGCATGGCGCTCGCCGGCATCCACCTGCACGGCTACACCGTGATCGCCGGCCTCGGCGGGCGGCCGATAACGAAGGCCTCGCTGCGCGGTCTGTTCGCCGAAGCGGCGGCGGACAGCCTGGAGCCCTTGACGTTCCTCGACATGAACTGGGACGTCGTGCAACGCGAGCTGGCGCGCATGGGCGCCTCGCGCAAGTCCGGCCCGCACGCCGAGAACATCCTGCGCGACATCGGCCCGGTGGCCGCGGGCCCGGTATGAGGAGACGCCACGCATGAGCGACCCCACGGTCCGCTTCTACCAAACGGGCAGCTTCGCGGTCGGCAATCGCCTGCTCAGCCCCGAGCAGCGCTCGGTGCAGGCGGACGAGCGGCGCAGCAACTCGATCACCTGCGGCCACCGCGCCTGCCAGGGCTGCGGCGAGGCGCTCGGCGCGCGCTACGCGCTCGACGCCGCGATGCGCGCCACCGGCGGGCAGATGATCGCCGCCAACGCCACCGGCTGCCTGGAGGTGTTCTCCACGCCCTACCCCGAGAGCTCGTGGCGGATCCCGTGGATTCACTCGCTGTTCGCCAACGCGCCCGCGGTCTCGACGGGCATCGCCGCCGCGCTGCGCGCCAAGGGCCGCGAGCACATCCGCGTCGTCGGCCAGGGGGGAGACGGCGGCACCGTGGACATCGGCATGGCATGCCTGTCGGGCATGTTCGAGCGCGGCGACGACGTGCTGTACATCTGCTACGACAACGAGGCCTACATGAACACGGGGGTGCAGCGCTCCGGCGCCACGCCGCCCGCCGCACGCACGACAACCACCCCGGTCGCCGGCCCGCGGCCCGGCAACCTCTTCGGCCAGGGCAAGAGCGCGCCGCTGATCGCGATGGCGCACGAGATCCCCTACGTCGCCACCGCCACGGTCGCCGAGCTGCGCGACCTGGAGGCCAAGGTGCAACGCGCGATGGAGATTCGCGGCGCGCGCTACCTGCACGTGTTCGTGCCCTGCCCGCTCGGCTGGGGCAGCGCGCCGGCTGACACGATCCAGATCGCGCGCCTGGCCAAGGAGAGCGGCATCTTCCCCGTGTTCGAGGCGCGCGACGGGGAGGTCGTCGAGGTGTCGAAGATCCGCCGCCGGGTGCCGGTGGAGGAGTACCTGCGCCCGCAGGCGCGCTTCGCGCACCTGTTCGAGCCCGAGCCGCAACTTCAGACGATCGCGCGCATCCAGGCCGGCGCCGATCGCAACATCCGCCGCTTCGGGCTCTTGTGATGGAGAAGCCGTTTGCGATCACGCTCGACCCCGGCTCCAGCCGCGCCAACAAGACCGGCTCCTGGCGGCAGGAGCGCCCGCTGTACGTACACCGCCTGCCGCCCTGCAACAACGCCTGCCCGGCCGGGGAGAACATCCAGGGCTGGCTCTACCACGCCGAGTCCGGCGAGTACGAGGCGGCGTGGCGCGAGCTGGTGCGCGAGAACCCGTTGCCCGCCGTGGTCGGGCGCGTCTGCTACCACCCGTGCGAGAGCGCCTGCAACCGCGCCCAGCTCGATCAGACCGTCGGCATCCACGGGGTCGAGCGCTTCCTCGGCGAGGAGGCGCTCAGGCAGGGCTGGAAGCTGCCGCGGCCGGGTCGGAGCAGCGGCAAGCGCGTGCTCGTCGTCGGCGCCGGCCCCTCGGGGCTGTCGGGCGCCTACCAGCTGGCGCTCGCCGGGCACGCCGTCGCGATCCACGAGGCGGCGCCGCTGGCGGGCGGGATGATGCGCTTCGGCATCCCCCGCTATCGGCTGCCGCGCGAGATCCTCGACGCCGAGATATCGCGCATCCTCGAGCTGGGCATCGAGCTGCGGCTCCAGGAGAAGGTCGTCGACCTGCTCGCCACGATGCGCGAGGGCGGCTTCGACGCCGCCTTCCTGGCCGTCGGCGCGCAGATCGGTAGGCGCGCCTACATACCCGCGGGCGAGGCCGCCCACATCCTCGACGCCGTCTCGCTGCTGCACGACGTCGAGAGCGAGCAGCCGCCGCTGCTCGGGCGGCGCGTCGCGGTGTACGGAGGCGGCGACACCGCGCTCGACGCGGCCCGCACCGCCAAGCGCCTCGGCGCCAGCGACGCGGTCGTCGTCTACCGGCGCACGCGCGAGCGCATGCCCGCGCACGACAGCGAGGTCGGCGAAGCGCTCGAGGAGGGCGTCACGATGCGCTGGCTTGCGACCGTCAAGCGGGCCGAGCCGGGCGGGCTCGTGCTCGAGCGCATGCGGCTCGACGAGGACGGCTTCCCCCAGCCGACCGGCGAGACCGAGCGGCTCGACGCCGACTCGCTGGTGCTCGCGCTCGGCCAGGAAACCGACCTGTCGCTGCTTGACGGGGTCGACGGCCTTCGGATCGAGGATGGCGTGCTGCGCGTCGACGCGCACATGATGAGCGGCCACCCCGGCATCTTCGCCGGCGGCGACATGGTGCCCGACGAGCGAACCGTCACCGTCGGCATCGGCCACGGCAAGCAGGCCGCGCGCAACATCGACGCGTGGCTTGCCGGCGGCGAGTACGAGCACCCGCCGCGAGCGCCGCTCGCGAGCTTCGACGCGCTCAACACGTGGTACTACGCCGACGCGCCCAAGACCGTCGCCCCGCAGCTGGACGCCGTTCGCCGCCAGTCCACCTTCCAGGAGGTCGCGCTCGGCCTCGACGAGGACAACGCGCTGTTCGAGGCGCGCCGCTGCCTGAGCTGCGGCAACTGCTTCGGCTGCGACAACTGCTACGGCGTGTGCCCCGACAACGCCGTACTGAAGGTGGAGGAGGGAGACGGCTACGCCTTCGACCTCGACTACTGCAAGGGCTGCGGCATCTGCGTGCGCGAGTGCCCCTGCGGGGCGATCGAAATGATCCCCGAGGAGATCTGAGGGGCGAGCGCGGCGAGCCTGAGGGGCGAGCGCGGCAAGCGCTCTCCGGCGGCGGCGAGCTGCTCCCCGGCGGCACAGGTCCGCCCGGGGGCACGCGGGCGCGGGGGAGATTCGAATGGGTACGGGCGCCGCGCTCAGCGCCGCCGCGCGCCCGCGTGCGTGCTCTGGGCGCGCAGCCGGCGCACCTCCTCCAGCAGGCCGCGGTTCTCAACGCGCAGCGCCGCCGCCTGGCGGCGTGCGCTGGCAAGCTCCTGCGCGAACACCGGCAGGATCCCGCGCAGATGCGCGAGCCGGTCCAGCAGATGGTCGCGGTCGGCAGGCCCAGCGGGGGACCGGGGCACGGAAAGCCCGCGAGGGGCGGCCGACACGCACGTCATGGATGTTGCGATCTTCGTCGATGGCACTCTCTTCTCTCCCGGCTCGCTTCCGATTGGAGACACATCCTCGCGTTTGCGGGGGGGCCGGTCATCCGCGTGACACACCGAAACCGACCCGTGGTCTCTACGGAGAATTACCGCGGGTGCCACCGATGAAACCCGCCCCGCATGCGCGTAACGTGCGACTCGGTTATCGATCGACTCAACAGGAGGAAACGATGTTCAGGAACGTGCTTGTCGGAGTCGACGGGAGGCCCACCGGTCGCGACGCGATCGCGCTCGCCCTCGCGCTCGCCGAACCCGAGGCCAAGATCACGCTCGCGCACGTGCACAACGACGTGCTCAGCCCGCTGCACGCCGCTGTCCCGGGCGTCGTCTCAACCGAACGCGAAGCCTCGCGCAAGCTGCTCGAGCACGAAAGCCGGGTGGCCGGCGTAAGCGCCGAGCTCGAGAGCATCGTCGCGATGAGCCCCGGCGCCGGCCTGCACCGCCAGGCGGAGGAGCAGGGCGCCGACCTGCTGGTCGTCGGCTCCTGCAGCCACGGCGCGATCGGCCGCGCGATGCTCGGCAACGACACGCGCGCCGCGCTGAACGGCGCCCCCTGCGCGGTGGCGGTCGCCGCCCGCGGCTTCGCCGAGCGGGCCGCGCCGCTCGCGAAGGTCGGCGTCGGCTACAACGACTCGCCCGAGAGCAGGGTGGCGCTCGAGCTCGCGCGCGCGGTCGCACAGCGCACACACGCCGAGCTGCACGCGCTCGAAGTCGTGCCGATCGCCACCTATTCCGGCTTCGGCGTCGTGCCCGTGCTCGTCGGCGCGGACGTCGACGCGATGCTCTCGCAGTCCAACGAGCGCCTGGCGGCGCTCGACGGCGTCGAGGGTCGCGCCGTGTTCGGCATGGCCGGCGAGGAGCTCGCCGCGTTCGGCGACGATCTCGACCTGCTGGTCGTCGGCTCGCGCGGCTACGGTCCCGTCAAGCGCCTGGTGCTCGGCAGCACCTCCACCTACCTGGAGCGCCACGCGCGCTGCTCGCTGCTCGTGCTGCCGCGCGTCGCCGCGGAGGCCGGGGGGGACGACGACGCGCGGGAGGCCTCAGACGAGCTGACCGCCGCCGCCCCGTGATCGCTGTGCGCCGCCACGCACGCCGAGCCGGCGCCGCGCGGCATCGCCGCCGGGACCGCCGCCGCGCCGTGATCGACCTGCACTCGCCGTGATCGACCTGCACTGCCACATCCTGCCCCAGCTCGACGACGGCTCGCGCGGGATCGACGACAGCGTCGCGATGGCCCGCCAGGCCGCCGCCGACGGGATCGAGGCGGTGTGCGCCACACCCCACATCCGCCACGACCACGACGTACACATCCCCGAGATCGCGGCGCGCGTGGCGGAGCTGCGCGACGTGCTGCGAGCGCAGGGCGTGCCCGTCGAGATCCTGCCCGGCGGCGAGCTCGCGCAGAGCGCCGCCGACGGGCTCTCGGCGCAGGAGCTGCGCCTCGTGTCGCTCGGCGGCGCCGGCGGCTGGGTGCTGCTGGAGCCATCGCCCGGGCCGATCGGCGAGGAGCTCGGCGAGGTCGCCGCGCGGCTCGCCGCGCGCGGCGCGCGCAGCATCGTCGCCCACCCCGAGCGCCACGCCGGCGCAGACCTGCGCGAGCGCCTGCGCGCGCTCGTGCGGCAGGGCTGCCTGATCCAGTGGACCGCCGAGTTCGTGGCGCAGGCACAACCGGACGATCTCGTGCTGCGCTACGCGCGCGACGGGCTCGTGCACCTGCTCGGCAGCGACGCCCACTCCTCGCTGGCCGGCCGCCCCGTGCGGCTCGCCGCCGGCTTCGCGCGGCTGGCCGAGGTGTGCCCGGCGGAGCTCGTGCAGTGGATGGCCGAGCGGGCGCCGCGCGCGATCCTCGCGGGCGAGCCGGTTGGCGTGCCCTGAGCGGCGGCCCGCGCGCGGCCGGGTGGAGGCTCGCTCAGGCGCCGCGCGCGAGGTCGGCGGGCGCGTCCGCCGGCGCCGGGCGGCCCGCATCCGCATTGCCCGGCCACGGCTCGAGCGCGACGCTGCCCACGAGCCGCTCGACCACCTCGCGCGAGGCGCTGCCGAGGCCGTGGCGCAGGAAGTTGGCGGCGCCCGCCGCGGCCCCCACGGGGAGGGCCTGCTCGAAGCTCGACCCGCACGCCCAGGCCGCCGTCAGCGCGCCCATCATCGCGTCGCCGCAACCCTCGCGATAGCCGTGCTCGAAGCGCGGCGGGGTCAGCCGCAGCGCCCGCTCGCCGCTCAGCACCAGCGCCGGCTGCTCGCCGCGAGTCACGATCGCGGTGCCCGCCCCGCCACCGCCGCCGTCGTCCAGCAGCCGCCGCGCCGCCGCGAGCAGCTGCGCGGGCTCGGACACGGGACCGCGCACGAGCCCCGCCAGCTCCCAATCGTTGAGCTTGGCCACGTCGGGCCCGCCGCGCAGCGCGCTGTCCATGCGCGGCGAGGAGAGATCGACGAGCGTGCGGCAGCCGTTCGCCTTCGCGTCCGCCACGAGATCGCCGTAGATCTCGAGCGGCAGGGCCTCGCCGGGCATCGGATTGGTGACGATCAGCCACCCGCACGCCACCGCTTCCGCGCACGTCAGCGAGAACAGCTCGTCCAGCTCGTGGCGCGAGGGCGGGTCGCTGAGCGTCATCGCGAGCACT
Source organism: uncultured Solirubrobacterales bacterium (assembly GCA_963831995.1). Taxonomy (GTDB): domain Bacteria; phylum Actinomycetota; class Thermoleophilia; order Solirubrobacterales; family Solirubrobacteraceae; genus Palsa-744. The sequence continues at coordinate 1,397,624 of CAWHSI010000005.1, forward strand.
CTGCGCTCGCCCTGGCGGCGGTCGGTCACATAGCAGCCGCTGGCTGCCGCGGTGCGCACGGCCCGCACCTCGCCGGGGGCGATCGCGCCGGGCAGCAGGCCTTCGAGCAACCCCCCGCTCTCGCCGCCGAGAAACCCGCACAGCACGGGGGTCGCGCCCATCTGCGCGACCATGCGCGCCGCCCACACGCCCTGTCCACCGGCGTGGAAGTGGATCTGCTCGCGCTCGTCCCCCTCCGTCTCGATCGTCACCGTGAGCAGCGGATGGGGCGCGAACAGCGCCACCCGGGGGCGGGTCGGCGCGCCGCTCATGGGTGCGATCCCCGCTGTGGCTCTGCCTGTGAGCCGCGCCGTGCGGCGCTCCGCCTGGCACGCTTGCGCGTCGCGTGCGCGGGGGCGGCGCCGGAGGCATGCCCGGCGGCTCTGCGCTCCAAGGCTCGAGCCGTCGTGGGCGGCAGCTCGGCGAGCTCGTCGAGCTCGCGTTCGAGCTGCGCCGCGATCGTGCTGGGGTCCGCCACGCGGGCCGCGTCGACCATCAGCCCGACGGTCACCTCGTCGCGGTAGCTGAAGATCGAGATGCTCATGCCGACGCGTCCCGAGGTCGGCGCCCACACCAGCACCGTGCGCACCGGCGTGCCCGCGAGATAGACGGTCTTGCGCGGCCCCGGCACGTTGGTCATCACCGCCGTGCTCTTGCCCGAGAGCACGTCGACGATGCGCTTCTCCACGCTCGCCGGCGTCAGGCCGACGACGCTCAGCACGCCGTAGCTGACCGGACCCTCGCGCGAGCTCTTGATCCTGTCCATGCGCCGGTGCACCTCCACGAGCCGCCTGTAGGCGCCGCCGGCGCCGACCGGCAGCGGCAGGAACACGAGCCCGAAGCGGTTGCCCAGCTCGCGCGGCACCGGCTCATCCAGCGGGCGCAGGTTGAACGGCACGAGCGCCTGGATCTCCTCGACCGGCTCTTCGCCATGCTGCAGGTGGCGGCGCAGCGCGCCGCTCACCGCCGCCAGCAGCACGTCGTTGACGGTCGCGTCATGGTCGTGGGCGATGCGCTTGACGAGCTTCAGCGACAGCGGCCGCGTCCACGCCACATGGCGGCTCACGCCGGGATCGCCCTTCAGCGCGCTGGCCGCGTCCGACGGGGTCATCACCAACCTTACGAACGTGCTCGCATCGCGTGCCGCGGCGCCCGCGAGCTCGCCCGCGTGGCGCGGGTGGGCGCCGACCTCAAGGCCCTGCTGGAGCAGCGCGCGCCCGCCCGCCAGCCCGAGCGAGACGGCTCCGCCGAGCGGTTTCGCGACGCCGCCGAGCGCGTCCCCGAGGGGCCTGGTCGCGCTGGTGAGCGCGCCGCCGAGCGGTGTGCCCATGCGCCGTCTCGCGCCGCGATTGCCGCCTGCCGTGGGAGGCTCCTTGGCCTTGGCCTTGGCGTTGGCGTTGGCGTTGGCGTTGGCGTCGTCGGCATCGGCGGCGGCGGTGGTGGTGGTGGCGGTAGCGTTGGCGGTGGCGGTGACCGCCTCGGTGGCGGCCGGGCGCGCGTCGCCGATCCCCGCGCGGCGGGTCGAGTCGGTCAGCGACAGCATCACGCGCGCCAGCGCGATGCCGTCGGCGATGCAATGGTGCATGCGGATCGCCACCGCGCAACCCCGCCCGTAGCCGTCGATCAGGTACACGTTCCAGAGCGGCCGGGCGCGGTCCAGCGGCGTCGCGATCATGTCCGCGACCAGCTCGCGCAGCGCCAGCTCGTCGCCCGGCGAGGGCAGCGCGAGGTGGTGCATGTGGTGGTCGATCGAGAAGTCCGGGTCCTCCTCCCAGCTCGGCGCCAGCAGCGGCAGGCGGCTGTCGCGCACGCGCTGGCGAAAGCGGGGATAGCGCTCGATCAGGCGCCGCTGCACGGTGCCGCGCAGCCGCGCGAAGTCCACCGGCTGCTCGAACAGCAGCAGCGAGTTGATGACCATCAGGTTCGTGGGCCGGTCCATGTGCAGCCACGCCGCGTCGGCGCTGCCCAGACGTTGCGCGGCGCTCACGGCGCGGTCTCCGTGCGGTACATCGCGGCGAACATGTCTCTGTAGCGGTCGTACACGACGGCGCGCTTGACCTTCAGCGTCGGCGTCAGCTCGCCGGCGTCCTGGCTGAGGTCGTGGTCGAGGATCGCGAAGCGCTTGATCTGCTCCGCGCGCGCGAACTTGGAGTTGACCTCCTCCACCGCCTCCTGCACGACCGCGTGCACGCGCTCGTCGGCGGCGATCGTGGCGCCGTCGTCGGGCAGGCGCAGGCGCTCGGCGAGCTTCGCGCGCTCCTCCACGTCGAGTGTGACCATCGCCACCAGATACGGCCGCTCGTCCCCGTACACGACCGCCTCGGAGATCCAGCGCGTGTCGCGCAGCGCGTTCTCGATGTTCGCCGGCGTGACGTTCTTGCCGCCCGAGGTGATGATCAGGTCCTTCTTGCGTCCGGTCACCATCACATAGCCCTCGTCGGTGATCGCGCCGAGGTCTCCGGTCGCAAGCCACCCCTCGCCGACGAGCGCCTCGGCGGTGGCCCTGGCGTCGCGGTGATACCCCTTGAACACGTTCGGCCCGCGCAGCAGGATCTCGCCGTCGGCGGCGATCTGCACCTCGGTGCCCGGCAGCGGCCGCCCCACGCTGCCCAGGCGCATGCTGCTCGGCGTGTTCAGCGTGGCGGCCGCGCAGCTCTCGCTGAGCCCATAGCCCTCCAGCACCGTCACCCCGCACGCGTCGAAGAACTCGAGCAGCTCGCGCGCGACCGGCGCGGCGCCGACGAGCGCGACCTCCAGCCGTCCCCCGAAAATGCGCCTCACCCTGGAGAGCACGAGCGCGTCGCCGAGCATGTGGCGCGCGTCGCGCAACGGGCCCGGGGAGAGCCCCTGCGCGAGCATCCGTCGCCGCGCGCGGCTCTGCGCGTGCGCGCGGCGAAACAGCGCGCGCTGCAGCGGCGGGCCGTCCTCCACCTGTCCGACGATGGTCGCGTGAAGCTTCTCGTACACGCGCGGCACGGCCGGGAAGTGGGTGGGGCGCAGCTCGGCCAGCTCCTGCGCGATCCTGCCCGGATCGCCGCTCCAGAAGCACATCTCGGCGCCGACGTCGAGGATCACGATCTGCGCGACGCGCGCGAGCACGTGCGCCAGCGGCAGGAACTGGTAGAGCACATGCGAGGAGTTCAGCGCGAGGCTCTCCGAGTACATGCGCGCGGTGGACAGCAGGTTGGCGTGGGTGATCAGGCAGCCCTTCGGCGGGCCGGTCGTCCCCGAGGTGTAGACGAGCGTGGCCACGTCCTCGGGGGCGACCGCCTGCACGCGCTCGCGCACCGCGTCCTGGTCGACCTCGATCGCGCGGGCGCGCAGGCGCTCCAGGCCGATCGCCCGCGGCGCCTCGCCTTCGATCAGGATCGTGTGCTCGAGCTTGGGCAGTCGCTCGCGCACCTGCTCGATCTTCCGCGCCTGGGTCGCGTCCTCGCAGAACACCAGCCGCGCCTGGGAGTGGTCGAGCACGTACGCGCACTCCTCCGGGGAGTTGGTGTGGTAGATCGGCACGACAACCGCCCCCGCGCACAGCGAGCCGCAGTCGACCAGCGTCCACTCGGCGCGGGTTGAGCTGAGGATCGCCACCCGCTCGCCCGCCTGTATGCCGAGCGCGATCAGCCCGCGGGCGATCTCGCGGGCGGCGATGCCCAGCTCGGCGTAGGACATCGAAACCGTGTGTCCATCGAGCGGATAGCGCATCGCGACGTCGGCGCCGCGCCGCTCGCTCGCGAGCACCATCTCGCCGAGCGTATTCGGTTGCGCGACGGTTGCCCGTGGCGTTGTATCGAGGACGGTCTCCATCGGCCCTTCTCCCGCGATTTGGATACGCACAGGTTGACGGTCAACGGTGCGCTCGGCATCCGGGTTGGCCCACCGCATGCGGTGGGGAAGTGCGGATTGGCGCCGGGCGCCGCCGGCCCTCGGCAGGCGGCCGTCGATCGTGCCGGCGCACCGGCGGAGATCGGCTCTCGGCAGGCGGATCGGCCGCGCCGCGCCGGTGCACTGGCCGAGATCGGCTCTCGGCAGGCGGATCGGCCGCGCCGCGCCGGCGCACCGGCGGAGATCGGCCCTCGGCAGGCGGACCGCGGCGCCGCGCCGGCCCGCCCGCGACCGGCCCTCAGCTGGCGGCGGTCTGCTCGACCTCGCCGAGCTCGCGCCGCAGCTCCTGCTTGAGCTCCTCGCTGCTGGCGTCGATTTCCTTCTCCGTCGTCTTCTCGGCGCGCTCGAGCGCCTTGTCCAGCTGCTCGCCCAGGCGCGACTCGCCGATCGCGATCAGCGCGGCTTCCCCGCCTTCGAGCAGTTCGCCGAGCTCCTTGGCGTCGCCGCGCGACATGCCCTTGCGCAGGTGTCCGCCGACACCGCCGACGACACCGCCGACGGCCGCGGCGCCGATGATCGAGGGCGGGAACAGCACGCCGATCAGCGCGCCGACGGCGATCCCGCCCCACGCGCCGTGCTGCGTCGGCTTCTCGTGCTTCTCCACGTGCACCTTGCCGTCGGTGTCTTTGCTGATGACCGCTACGTCATAGGTGCCGACGAGCTTGGCGCGGTGCAACTCGATCAGGCTGTCGTAGTCGGCGAGGGCATCCGCCGTGTCGGCGTATGTCGCCGCATAGATGAAAACTGGCTTATCGCTCATGAGCGTCTCGCTTCCTGTCGGGGCATATCGAGCGGCGCGGCTGCGGACGCTCGCGTTTCGTGTGAGCGCTCGCATCGCCCGCCCGCAGAGGTTCTCGCTGCTCTGGCGAGTCAACCAGTGTGGGGGGCGTCCGCCATCCGTAGAAGACCGTGCGGGGATGTGTGATTTCCGCGCGACCCGCTCGCAGACGAGGGTGTTCGCCTCGCTTCGCAGCCGGGCGTATGATGCGTGCGTGGTCCTCTACGTGTGCCCCAGCGGCACGTCCTTCGGCGGCCTGCCGGCGCCGCTGGCCCACCCGTGCGGAAGGGCCGCCAAGGCGCTCGACGACGCCGGGCACAGCTATGAGCTCGAGACGGTCAAGGGCGGCAGCCTGAAGTTCTGGACGCTGCGCAACCGGGCGCGCGACCGGGCCGAGGTGGAGCGCTTGAGCGGTCAGCGGGCGGTGCCGATCCTCGTGCTCGACGACGACGATGTGATCGTCGGCTCGGGTGAGATCGTGAAGTGGGCCGAGGCGAACGCGCCCGCCGGCGGCGAGTAGCCGACCTCGCGAATATACGTTTATACGCTCCAGGCCGGCGACGAGCCCGAGGTCGCGCCGCGGGCAGGAGATCGAGCCACGGGCAGAAGATCGAGCCGGAGGGTAGGAGGTCGAGCCGGAGGGCAGGAGGTCGTGCCGCGGGCAGAAGATCGCGCTCCGCGCCGCCTTGCGGCCAGAACGCGGCCCCGGCGGCTCGAACCGCGAACTTCGGTCCGAGCCGCCGGTCCGCCCGTGCGGCGCGCGTGGCGGCTATGCCGTCGCGAGCGCCCTCTGCTTGATCTGATCGAACTCCGCCTGCGTGATCGTGCCGTCGGCGAGCATCTGCTTGGCTTTGGCGATCTGCTCGGTCGGATCGCTCTTGCTCGCCACCGACTGGACGTACTGGTCGAATTGCGACTGCGCCTCCTTCTGCTGCTTCACGGCGCGTTCGGCCATCCCTCTGTGCTCGGCGATCAGGTATATGAACACGCCCAGGTAGGGGATCACGATTATGAAGATGATCCACGCCACCTTCGCGAAGCCAGACGTGTCGTGGCGGCGGAAGATGTCGGCCAGGACGGTGATCAAAATCCAGATCCAGACGACGAATGCGAAGAAGATCAACATCGTCCAGAAAACTTCGAGAAGCGGGTAGCTCGTTGCGAGGATCATCGCTGTGCCTTTCGTTAATGCCGAAGTCCGGCACGTTGACCCGAATGCAGGACGACGTACCGGCGCGACATGGTGGGTCTTTTTCAACCGGTCTTGCGACCGCCAATGAGATACCCGGCATCGGTGTGAGACAGTCGCCGAACCCCGATTCTTCGCACGCGATCGGGCCACCCCGGGTCGACGCACGGGAGTCGGAGCCGTCCGCGAGCCGCGCGACAGACGAGTATGTGACACTGCGCCGGTGAGCTCGAAGCAGCCCAGGGTGGCGGTCGTCGGCCACGTCGAGTGGGTCACGTTCGCTCGTGTCGCGCGCGTGCCGCGCGCCGGCGAGGTGCTGCACGCGCACCGCCCCTTCGAGGAGCCGGCCGGCGGTGGCGCGGTGGCCGCCGTGCAGCTCGCGCGGCTCGCCGGCGAGGCGGTGCTCGTCACGGCGCTCGGCGAAGACGAGCACGGCGAGCGCTCGATCGCGCGCCTGGAGGAGCTCGGGGTACGGGTGCGGGCCGCCACGCGCGCGGCGCCCACGCGCACCGCGGCTACACTCCTCGACGACGCCGGCGAGCGCACGATCGTGACCTTCGGCTCGCGCCTGGAGCCCACGATCGACGACCGGGGGATCCCATGGCAGGAGCTTGCCGAGATGGACGCGGTGTACTTCACCGCCGGCGACGTCGGTGCGCTGCGTGCCGCGCGTGCCGCTCGCGTGCTCGTGAGCAGTCCGCGTGCCCTGCGCGCGCTCGCCCACGGTGTGCGGCTCGACGCGCTGGTACTCAGCGCCGAGGACCCGGTCGAGCGCCGCGAGGCCGTGCGCGCCCTGGGCGACGCACGCCTGGTGGTTCGCACCGAAGGCGCTCGCGGAGGCAGCTACACCGAGCGCGACGGGAACGTCGGGCGCTGGCGGGCCGCGCCGGCGCCGGCCGAGGCTTCCCGCGAGCCCGGCGGGGACGGCTCTCCGGGCGAGCCGGCCAAGCCCGGCGATCTCGGCGACTCCTACGGCTGTGGCGATTCCTTCGCGGCCGGGCTCACGTATGCGCTTGGCGAGGAGATGGCGGTGGCGGACGCGCTGGCCCTGGCGGCGCGCTGCGGCGCGGTGTGCCTCGGCGGGCGCGGCCCCTACCGGCGGCAGCTGACTCGCGCGGAGCTTGCCGGCGCCGTGGGAGGCGCATCCTGATGCTCGCTCCTGCGGACACCCGCGTGCGGGGGAGCGCGTCGCGTTGAGCAGCGCTCGCGCGTGGGCCGCGCTCTACTACAGCCACCCGGCGTGCCTGGAGCACGATCCGCGTGCGCACGTGCCCGAGCATCCCGACACGCCCGAGCGGCTGCTGGCGATCGAGCGCGCGCTCGCCGCCCGCGACTGGCTGGGCTGGGAGCGCCGCGAAGCGCCGCCGGCAACGGAGGCACAGCTGGAAATGGTTCACAGCGCTTCGCACGTGCGGCGCATCGAGCGGCTCGCGTCGGCGGGGGGCGGCGCGATCGACGCGGACACGTATGTCGGGGAGGCGTCCTATCTCGCCGCGCTGCACGCCGCCGGCGGCGCGTGCGAGATGACGCGCGCGCTGCTCGCCGGCGAGGCCGGGCTCGGCTTCTGCGGCGTGCGACCGTCCGGCCATCACGCCGAACCGGAGCGCGCGATGGGCTTCTGCCTGTTCAACAACGTCGCAATCGCCGCCGAGCTCGCGATTCGCGAGCTGGGGGCGCGGCGGGTGTTCGTGCTCGACTGGGACGTGCACCACGGCAACGGCACGGCGGAGGCGTTTCGGCGCCGCTCCGACGTGCTGTTCGCGAGCATCCACCAGTCCGGGATCTACCCGGGCACGGGCTCCCTCGGCGACCTGGGCTCGGGCGCGGGCGAGGGCTACACGATCAACCTTCCCGTCCCCGCCGGCTCGGAGGAGGATCTGTGGCTGTCGCTGCTCGAGCACATCGTGGTGCCGGTCGCGGAGGCGTTCGAGCCCGATCTGATCCTGATCTCCGCGGGCTTCGACGCCCACCGTGAGGACCCGCTGGCGAGCTGCCGGCTTCAGAGCGGCTCCTTTGCCGAGATGGCTCGCCATGTGCGCGACCTCGCCGGCCGGCTCGGCGCGCCGCTCGGCGCGGTGCTCGAGGGCGGCTATGCGCCGCGGGCGCTTGCCGAGTGCGTGCTGGAGACGATGACCGCGCTGGGAGGGCTTGAGCCGGCACAATCGGCGGCGCCCGAGGCGCTGCTGACCTCGCGTGCCGCGGCGCAGGTTGGCCACTACTGGGAGCTCTAACGCTCTGCCGGCGCAGATCCGCATGCGTTCTCCCGCGTTCCGCTCCTTTCCGCAAAGCCACTGCGGCTAACTACGGTTACAGGCAGGCACGAGGCGCATATAGGCTGCTCGACCAGATGGTGACATTCCTCAGGGGAACTCGGCAATGAACTCGGTGAGCATGTTGGGAGCGGTCTTCAATCTGAACAGTCCGGCGCACGTCGTGCACTGGCATTTCTTTCAGATGTCGGTTGCCAACATCACTGTGATAATCGTGATGCTGGTTGTGTTCGCGATCGCGATCCTGCTGCCGTTTCCGGGTGCCGCCGCGCGCCAGGCCGCACGCGAAGGGCGCAGCCGATGAGCGTCGCTCCGACCCCCGCGCCGAGCTCCTCTGGGGCGCCGTCGCGCTCGCTGACGGTACGCACCCGCGAAGCGGCCGTCGGGGCGCTGCCGCCCGAGAAGCTTCTCCCGGACGGGCAGCCCACGTACGTCGCCTCCTGGATATACGTGTTCGGCGTGGCCACGCTGGCGTCGCTGATGGTGATCGTCGGCTCGGGGATGATCCTCGCGTTGAAGGGCCCGGCATGGTGGCACGAGACCGGCGTCGGCCATTTCTTCAACTCGATCCACCTGTGGTCGGTCGAGCTGTTCTTCTTCACGATGGTGGTTCACCTGTGGGGCAAGTACTGGATGGCCGCCTGGCGCGGCGGGCGCACCCGCGTATGGGTGACGGGCGCCATAACCTTCCTCGTGGCGGTGCCATGCGCGCTCACCGGGTACGTCTCCCAGCAGAACTTCGACGCGCAGTGGATATCCACGCAGGCCAAGGACGCGATGAACGCGGTCGGGGTGGGGGCATTCTTCAACCTCACCAATTTCGGGCAGATGTACAGCTATCACATACTGCTCCTGCCCCTCGCGGTGATCGCGCTGGTCGCCGGCCACGTGCTGCTGGTGCGACGCCACGGAGTGGTGCCGCCGTTTGAGCTTCGGCAGCGCGAGGATGTACGGCGCGAGGAGCCGGCATCGTGAGCTTTCTGCGCAGCAAAGATCGCACGGCCGACTGGAAAGGGGCCTATGCGCCATACGACCTGATCAGGGAGCTTCTGATCGCACTCGGTGTCGTGACGCTGATCGTCGTCGTCGCGGCGATCCTGTTCTCCTCGCCCGACGTGGCGCCCAGCACGATCGCGCAGTGGTCGCGGCAATTGCCGGTCGATTTCACCACGACCGCCGTCGGCGAGCTTGACGGGACCAGCGCCACCGCCGAATACGGACCGCCCTACAACCACAACTCGGGGAGCGTCCAGCACTTCCTTTTCCTGCACCCTCAGCGCTGGCTCGGCGTCAGCCACCCGATCGACACGGCCGACGCCTACGTGCTCGAACCGCTGAGCACGATCCCGGCCGATCCGGCGCTGAGCAGCGCCGTTTCCACATATAAGGCGGCGAGCCCCAAGCAGCAAGCCGAATGGACCGCCGCATATACCAAGGGCCTCGAAAAAGCCAGCGTCAATTCAAACGGCACGCTCGCCGTGCCGCCCGGCGAATACGGTCCGGTGCCGACGATGATGAGCGCGCTGCTCGGTCTCGCCCAGAGCGGCGGCCTCGACGGCAGCCTGCTCACGAGCAAACAGTTCTTCCAAACCGACTACACCAAGCCGCTGCTGTTCATGGCCGACGGCGGCCTGCTCGAATCGCGCGCCGAAGGCCAGCACCTGCTCGGCGACCAGTGGGGCATGATGAACGAGACCGGCTCCTACCCGGGGCAGGTGTGGTTGTGGCTGTACACGTTCTGGTATCAGATCAAACCGTTCTCCACCTCCACCAACGGCGATCTGCTGGTGATGCTCGTAATGGGCGTGCTGAGCCTCGCGTTCATCTGCATCCCGTTGCTGCCCGGCATTCGCGACCTGCCTCGTCGCATTCCGATCTACCGCCTGATCTGGAAGGAGCACTACCGCGCGCAGGGCAGCGGTTGACGCCCCGCCCGGTCGCGAGGAGCAGACAGCGCAGCCCCGCGATGCCGCATGCGCCCGGCCTGCCGGTGGTGCGGTCAGCCCGCCTGCTCGGCCCTGCTCGCGGTGCGCGGCAGCACCAGCAGCGAGCAGCGCGCGTGGCGCTCGAGGAAATCGGAGGTGCTGCCGAGCACCAGCCGCTTCACCGGGCCATAGCCGCGCGAGCCGACGACGAGGATGTCCACGCGGTCGCCGAACGCCGCCAGCTCCTCGCCGGCGAGGCCGTATACGGCGCTGCCCTCGACATCGGACAGCTCCGCCACGCTGCGCTCGGCCTGCTTGAGGATCGCCTGCATGGCGTCGCCGACATCGGCGGGGATCAGGCCCGTATAGGCGTAGGGCGGGATCGAGACGACCTGCAGGGCGCGAACGCTCGCTTTCGTCGGCGCCGCGAGCTCGCGCGCCGCGGCAAGCGCCGCCTCGCTCTCCGCCGAGCCGTCGTATCCGACGCCGACGCTTGCGATCGGCGCGGAATGCTCGCCATAGCCGGCGGCGGCGATCGCGACCGCGCAGGGAGCGCCGTTGAGCGCGGCGCGCGTGTCGTCGCCCAGCATCGCGCGTCCGAACGCGCCGCGATCGCAGGAGCCGACGACGAGCAGGTCCGCGTGCTGGTCCTCGGCCTGCTGGTGAAGACCGCGGCCGGGGCTGACCGACACCACGCTGGCGAGCCCCGCCTCGACGCCGGCCGCCGCGCGCTCGGCCTCCAGCAGCCTGTGGGAGCCCTCGCGCTCGGCCTCCACCAGCCCGGGAGTGACGGCGCGAGTCGGGCGCAGCTCGCCACTGTGTACGTGGGCGAGCGTCAGCTTTCCGTCCGCGGCGACGAGGTGTGAGGCGAGTGCGATCGCATCTCGCCCCGCCGGCCTGCCGTCCACGCCTACAAGCACGTTCTTGAACATCGCGGTCTCCTTGTCGAGGTCGCCCGTACGCTAGCGCGTAGCATTCCCGGCAGTGCCCGAGCAAACACCCACGCAGCCCGGCGGAGCGAACGTCGCCGGCGGCGCAAACGTCGCCGACGGCGGCGCGCATCCGCCGATGCCCCGGGACAAGCGCGGCTGGCACGTCGCGCCGGCGCCCGACGGCCGCGGAATGCCGGAGCAGGGTCCGCCGCCGCATCGCATGCGCGGCTTCTGGTGGTTCGTGCTCGCGCTGATCGCGCTCAACTGGCTGTCGGTCATCTTCTTTGCCCCCGCGGCAGGCGAACAGCGCGTGACGGTGCCGTTCAGCCCCTACTTCCTGACGCAGGTGAAGGCCGGCGAGGTGAAGTCGATCTCATCCAAGGGCGACACGGTCGAAGGCGATTTCAAGGCCAAGCAGCGCTACCCCGAGAACGATCAGAAAGCGACGCCCACGAAGCTGTTCGCGACACAGGTGCCGAGCTTCTGGAACGGCAGTCAGCTGTCGGCGCTGCTGGAGGAAAAGGGCGTGGAGATAAACGCCAAGTCGACCACCACGAGTGAGTCGCTGCTCGTCGAGGTGCTGCTGGGCTTCGGGCCGACGCTGCTGATCGTGGGGCTGTTCATCCTGATCTTCCGCCGCGCCGCCAGGTCGGGTGGCGCGATGGGCGCGCTCGGCAACTTCGGGCGCTCGCAGGCGCGGCGCGTGGACCCCGCGCAGATTCGCATCACCTTCGACGACGTCGCCGGCATCGACGAGGCCAAGGGCGAGCTGTCGGAGATCGTCGACTTCCTGCGCAACCCCGAGCGCTACAGCCGCTTGGGCGGGCGGATGCCCCACGGCGTGCTGCTCTCGGGCGCGCCCGGCACCGGCAAGACGCTGCTGGCGCGCGCGGTCGCCGGCGAGGCGCACGCCGCCTTCTTCTCGATCTCCGCCTCGGAGTTCATCGAGGCGATTGTCGGCGTCGGCGCCTCGCGCGTGCGCGACCTGTTCGTCAAGGCCAAGGAGGCGGCGCCCGCGATCGTGTTCATCGACGAGCTCGACGCGATCGGACGCTCGCGCCAGGGGTCGGTGTCGGTCACGGGAGCCAACGACGAGCGCGAGCAGACGCTCGATCAGATCCTCACCGAACTCGACGGCTTCGAAAGCTCGGAGGCGGTCGTGGTGCTCGCGGCGACCAACCGCCCCGACGTGCTGGACTCGGCGCTGCTGCGGCCCGGACGCTTCGACCGGCGCGTGACGGTGCAGGCTCCCGACCGCACGGGACGGCGGGAAATCCTCGAAGTGCACACGCGCTCGATCCCGCTCGGGGAGAGCGTCGAACTGGACGCGCTTGCGGCAAGCACGCCCGGAATGGTCGGGGCGGATCTCGCCAACCTCGCCAACGAGGCGGCGCTGCTCGCGGCGCGTCGCGGCCACGAGAAGGTCGAGATGGGCGACTTCACCGATTCGCTGGAGAAGATCATGCTCGGCTCCCCGCGCGGGATCCTGCTCTCGCCCGCCGACCGCGAGCGCACCGCCTATCACGAGTCCGGCCACGCGCTCGTGGGGATGCTCACGCCCGGCGCCGACCCGGTGCGCAAGGTCTCGATCATCCCGCGCGGGATGGCGCTCGGCGTGACCCTCTCCACCCCCGACACCGATCGCGTGTCCTACTCCCAGCAGGAGCTGTGGGCCAAGATCCGCGTCGCGCTCGGCGGGCGCGTGGCTGAGGAGGTCGTCTATGGGGCGCTCACCACCGGAGCCGAGTCGGACATCCAGCAGCTCACCATGATCGCGCGCCAGATGGTCGGCCGCTGGGGGATGAGCGAGGCGGTCGGTCCGGTCGCGGTGCTCCCGGCCGACGGCGAGGGCCCGTTCCTGCCCGGCGTGAGCGCCACCTCGGAGTCGACCCAGCGGCTCGTGGACGAGGAGGTCCGGCGAATCGTCGACTCGGCTCAGCGCGAGGTCACGCAGCTTTTGACCGAGCACCGCGCGCAGCTCGAGAGCCTTGCGCAGGCGCTGCTCCAGAGCGAGACGCTCGACGCGCTCGACGCCTACAGGGCCGCCGGGGTGCCGGCGCACGAGGAAGAGCCGGCCGTGGTGGGGTGAGCGGGCTGGTTTGGGTTCGTCGCGGCTGGGTTTTCGCCGACTCCGATCGTGGGCGCGTCCGCGCGCTTTGTCTGCCTCACTGCCCGATCAAATCGCGCTGAGCGAACAGCCACAGGGCGAGGGCGCTGCTCGCCGCGGCGCCCGCCAGCATCACGATCGCCGCGCCCGCCCGGAACGGCTCCGCGGGCACCAGGCCAACGTGTTGAAAGGGCGTGAGGTCCACCAGCCAGTGCGGGGCGCCCAGCAGCCCGCCGAACAGCTCCCATACGAACGCGGCGGCGACCAGGCCGTAGGCGATGCCGGCGCTCGCGCGTGGCACCAGCGCGAAGGCGAGCGCGCCGAGGCCGCCGAACAGCAGCGCCGTCGGCAGGCAGTTGAGCCCTGCTTCGAGCATCCCGCCGAGCGGCACGCCCGCGTTCTGGATTGCCGCGCCGGCCCACGCGAACACCGCGGCCGCCAGCGATATCGCAAGCGCTCCGGCGAGCGCCAGCAGCAGGCGCCCGGCCAGCCAGCGCGCGCGGCGCACGGGGAAGGCGAACAGGGTTTCCAGGCGCTCCTCGGCTTCCTCGTGGCGAGTCGCCGCAAGCTGGGAGCAGACGAACAGGCTCACCGCGAGTATGAAGAACAGGAAGCACAGGCCGATGTAGCCGGCTGGCTGGACGATCGAAACCCCCACCGCCTTGTGCAGCTCGCGCTGCAGACCGCTCGAGATGCCCGCGTGGGACACGCTGGTCGAGATCAACCCGAGGATCAGCGCGAAGAAGCTCGAGCCGAGCAGCCAACCCGTGAGGCTCCCCAGCTCGCCGCGCAGCGCGAGCGCCGTCGGCGAGGACAGTCCGCGCGAGCGCGGCGGCGCGCTGTCGCGGGCCGGCAGCAGGCCGCTGCCGACGTCGCGGCGCATCGAGATGGCGCCGGCCGCGAGCAGCAGCATCGCACTGGCGCTGAGCGGCAGCAGCAGCACGGCCGCGTGGCTGCCCGTGAAGGCGCGCATTTCCTCGCTCCAGCCCAGCGGCGTCAGCCAGCGCAGCCACTGCAGACTGGAGGACGTGTCGGCGATCACACGCGCGATCAGCGCCAGCGTCAGCACGGCGCTCGACAGCTCGATCGCCAGCCGGCGCGTGGGCGCGAGTTGGCTTGCCAGCGCGCCGACGCCGGCGAACACAAGCGCGGGGCACAGCGTCGCAAGCGCGAGATACGCCGATCCGCCGGTGGGCAGCTCGCCGAGCTCGAGCGCAAGAAACATCGCCAGCCACAGCAGCAGCGCACCGGCGGCCACCGCCGCGAGCGCGGCGAGATAGACCCGGCGCCGGGTGAGCACGCAGGCGAGCACCAGCTCCTGGCGACCGGCATCCTCCTCGGCGCGCAGCGCGCGCACGGCCGCGAGTATGCCCCACATCGCGGCGAAGATCGCGAGGATGCCGCCCGTGCGCCAGGCCGAGTAGCCGCCGATGCTCAGCAGGTCGTAGGGCTTGCCGTAGAACAGTCGCACGCTGGCGTTGTTGCCGAATGCACGAGCGAAGCCGAGGCGCTCGGAGACCGTCGGGTAGGTGTCGCGATAGCCGACGACGTTTGCGTAGGCGGCCAGCGCGAACAGCAGCGCGAAGGAGGTGTTGCGGGCGCGCGAGTCGGCGAACGCGCGCCGCGCGATCGCGCTAGCTGCCGACACGGCCGTCGTCGGCGCCGTCGTAGTGGTGCAGGAAGATCTCCTCCAGGGACGGCTCGCGGCTCGTGAGCGCCACCACGCGGTGGTTGGCAAGCGTCGCGATCAGCGGACCGATGTCGCCGCTGACCTCGATGTGCAGCGCATTGGCCCCGGCGTGTGAGACGTGCACGCCGGCGAGCCCGTCGAGGCTCGGCGCGGGACCGTCGAAGGTGACGTCGATCGTTTGCGCGCTGAGGTGTCGCAATTCGGCGAGGGTGCCCTCGTCCACGAGCGCGCCGGCGCGCAGGATGCCGATCCGATCGCACAGGGCCTCGACCTCGCTCAGGATGTGCGAGGAGAGGAACACGGCCTGTCCGCGCTGCTTCGCTTCCCTGACGGTCTCGCGGAAGGCGACCTCCATCAGCGGATCGAGGCCGGCGGTCGGCTCGTCGAGGATCAGCAGCTCGGCGCGGCTCGCGAACGCCGCGATCAACTGCACCTTCTGGCGGTTGCCCTTCGACAGCGCCCTGACCTTCTTGTCGACGTCCAGCTGGAAGCGCTCGACCAGCAGCTTGCGATAGGCGACGTCGGTGCCGCCGCGCAATCGTGCCAGGAACTCGAACGTCTCCGCGCTCGTCAGCGATGGCCACAGAAACGGCTCGCCCGCGACGTACGCGACGCGCCTGTGGGCGGCGACGGGGTCCCGCCACGCGTCGATGCCGAATAGGTGCGCCTCGCCGCCGCTGGGGCGGTGCAGGCCGAGCAGCAGGCGAATCGTGGTCGTCTTGCCAGCGCCGTTGGGGCCGAGGTAGCCGTACACCTCGCCCTCGGCGACCGTCAGGTTGAGGGTGTCCAGGGCAAGGGTCTGGCCGTAGCGCTTGGTCAGGTTGGTTGTGTGGATTGCGGGGGTCACGGCGATCGGGGAAGCCCGTGCCCCTACGGCGCCGCGGGCACCACGGCGATCGGCCCGTCGGAGGCCGGCAGCTCGCCGGTCTGAAAGCTCGGCTCGTCCAGGCGCTCGACGCGGCTCATCAGCCCGAGGAACTCCTCCGCGTCCTCCAGGAAGCCGATCTTCGGCGTGCGGTAGTGCATCGGCACGACCCACCTCGGCGCCAGCCGCTCCACGATCGCCTTGGCGCCGACGGCGCCGATCGTGGGGCCGCCGCCGACCGGCAGGATCGCCATGGCCACCTCGCCGATCGCCTCTGCCTGCTCCGGGCGCAGCTCGCTCTGGCCGAAGTCGCCGAAGTGGGCGACGCGCACGCCGCCGAGCGTGAACACGAAGATCGTGTTGGGGCCGCGCTGGGTGCCGGCCTGCTCGTCGTGCTCGGATGCGATCGCGACGACCTCCCCGATCGGCGACTGCAGGCGCCCGGCGGTGGAGCGCAGGATCGCCGGCTCGCCGGGGATGGCCTCGACGCCGTTGTGGTCCATGTGCTCGTGCGTGACGAGCAGCAGATCGACCTCGCCGGTGTCGATTGCCGGATAGTCGAACTGCATACCCCGCTCGGCCATCGGCGAGAGGTCGCCGAAGGGGTCGATGAACACGCTCGCATCCTGTGCGCGCAGTGCAAAGGCGGACTGTCCGAACCACTCAACGTGCATGTCGCTCCCTCCGGTGGTGCTAGTTTCGCCGGATCATGACAGCACAGCAGACAGCGCCGGCGCAGTCCCCCGAGCCACAGGCGCCCGGCGGGCTGAGCCCGCGCATGGTGCTCGCACTGCTGGCGATCGTCGTGATCGCCGGCGGCGTGGCGCTGCTGAGCGCCGGCGGGGCGCCCCACCGCGTCAAAGCGCCGGGCTATGACGGCTCGGCGATCGTCCCGCCCCAGCCGACGCCGCCGCTGCGACTGCGCAACTACAACGGCGAAGCGGTCAACCTGGCGAGCTATCGCGGCAAGGCGGTGCTCGTGACCTTCCTCTACACCCACTGCCCCGATGTGTGCCCCCTGATCGCCTCGAACCTGCGTGTGGCCCAGGAAATGATGGGTTCCTCCGAGTCCGCCAGGGTGCAGGTGATCGCCGTGTCGGTGGATCCGCGCGGCGACACCCCCAAGACGGTCGCGGCGTTTCTCGCGCGGCACGGCATGACCGGCCGGATGAAGTATCTGATCGGATCGGCGCGCGAACTGGCGCCGGTGTGGAAGGCGTGGCATGTGGGCTCCGCCCAGGACCTCGAACAGCCGCAGTTCGTCAACCACACCGCGATCGTGTACGGGATCGACGCCGCCGGCAAGATGACCACCGTGTACGAAGCTAGCTTCGCGCCGAAGGAAATCGCCCACGACGTGCCGTTGCTGGCTTCCAGCTGAGGCGCAAATACAGCCAGCACAGCAGCCCCAGCGCGACGAGGCTCTGCTGCGCCGCCATCGCCGCCCCCGCGAGGTTCTGGTCGGCGACGGGGGAGATGTGGCGCGCCGCGTCGCCGCTCTCGTAGTAGACGTAGAACACGTTGCTCGACCACAGCAGCAGGTTTGCGAGCAGCGCGCCGGTCAACCTCACCGCGAGGATGTAGGCGAGCTTGGCTGCGTTGCCGAACCAGCTGGGCATCGCCAGGGGGCCGAGCAGGCACATCCACATCAGCACGCCGCAGCCGAGCAGCATCGCGTGCTGCAGCGCCTGCACGCCGGGGTGGCGCAGGGCCGCTTCGTAGAAGCGGGGCAGGTGCCATGCGTACAGGTCGATCGCCCACACCGTGTAGGCGATCGGCGGGCTGGCGAGCACGCGCAGGCGACGCAGCGCCGCCACGCGCGCCAGCGGCGCGATCAGCGGGCCGGTGAGGCCCAGCACGATCGGCAGCGCGGCGAGGTCGCCGAGCAGCAGCTCGGAGGCCATGTGCGCGAACAGCAGCTTCCGTCCGGCGCCGTCGAGCGCGCCGAGCGCGACCGCGACCGTCGCCATGCCGCCGTAGAAGCAGGCCTGGCGCCAGCCGGGCACGGGACGGCGCTCGAGCGCGAGCGTGCGTGCGCGCCGGGCGTAGGCGAGGCCCAGGCAGAGCGGCAGTGCGATCTGGGCGAGCATCGCGGCGGCGACGCTCGACGTGGCGATTGGGATCACTGAACGCAAGCCTGCCATAGACTGGCGCGCGCATGACCGGACCGCGTCGCCTGCTGCCGTGCGCTCTCGGCGGCGTGGGACTCGCGGCGCTGCTGTTTCCCGCCGGCGCCTCGGCGCACGGGATCGTCGGCAGGGCCGACCTGCCGATCCCCGTGTGGCTGTTCAGCTGGACCGCCGCGATCGTGCTGGTTGTGTCCTTTGTGGCGCTCTCGACGATGTGGAGGACACCGCAGCTGCAGAGCGAGCATCGCAAGCGGCTGGCGAAGGTGCCCGCGGCGGTGGCGCGGCTGGCGAGCCTCTTCGGGATCGCCGTGTTCGCGCTCGTGCTCTACAGCGGCTTCGCGGGCAGCCAGATCTGGTCGGCGAACTTCGCCCCGACGTTCATCTACGTGGTGTTCTGGGTCGGCACGCCGCTGGCCAGCGCGCTGTGCGGCGACGTGTTCGCAGCGCTCAGCCCGTGGCGCTCGACCGCGCGCGCGATCCGCTGGGCGGGCCGGCGCGTGGCGCCGCGAGCGTTTATGCGCGTGCCGCTGCGCTACCCCGAGAAGCTCGGCATGTGGCCGGCGGTCGCCGGGCTGATCGGGTTCGCGTGGATGGAGCTCGTGTATGTGGTGCCCGATCGCGATCAGCCCTCGACGCTGGCGACGCTGTCGCTGGCGTACTTCCTTGCGATGCTCGCCGGCATGGCGCTGTTCGGGGTGGAGGTGTGGAGCGAGCGCGCCGACGCGTTCGGCGCCTACTTCGGCCTGTTCTCGCGCATCGCGCCGCTGTGCGAGGACGAGCACGGGGTGCTCTACTCGCGCCGGCTGCTCAGCGGCCTGGCCGACATGCCGGTGAGGGCGGGCACGATCGGGCTCGTGTGCGCGGTGATCGGCACGACCACCTTCGACGGCTTCTCGAACGGGGGCGTGTGGCGCCGGGGCGAGCCGCACCTGCAGAGCGTGTTCGCCGACCTCGGCTTCAACCACATCCCGGCGCTGGAGCTCGCCTATTCGGTGGGGCTGGTGCTGTGCGTGCTGCTGGTGGCCGGTATCTACCGGCTTGGGGTGCTCGGCGTGCACAGCGTCAGTCCGCGCTATGGCACGGACCGGCTCGCCCGCATCTTCGCCCACACGCTCGTGCCGATCGGGTTTGCCTACGTGCTGGCGCACTACTTCTCGCTGCTGATCTGGCAGGGTCAGGCTATGGGGTATCTCCTCTCCGACCCGCTCGGCAACGGCACCAATCTGCTCGGCACCAATGCCTATAGGATCGACTACACGATCATCTCCTACGCGGCCATCTGGTATGTGCAGATCACCGCGCTCGTCTGCGGTCACGTGGGCGGGCTGGCGCTCGCCCACGACCGCTCGCTCGCCGTGTATCGCAACCCTCAGGAGGCTGTGCGCTCGCAATATTGGATGCTCGCCACGATGGTTGCGTTCACGAGCTTCGGGCTGTGGATACTCTCGGCGGTGGGCACGTGAGGGCGCGCTCGACCGGGCTCTCGCGTGCGGGGCTCGCCCTGGCTGGCGCCCTGGCGCTCGCACTCGCGCTGCTCGCCGGCGCCTCGAGCGCGCTCGCGGTGCTCCGCCAGCCCACGATCACCGAGAGCGGCAGCCCGATCGAAGACCAGGGCAGCAACTACGACTATCGCACCTACATCACCTCCGTCACGCCCAGGGTGAAGGGGTTGAGCCTCGAAGTGTTGGAGTTCGCCGACCGGCTGCTGCTGCGCAACGACACCGGCAAGACCGTCACGATCTACGGGTACGAAGGCGAACCGTACGCGCGCGTGCAGCCCGACGGCGCCGCCGAAGAGAACGTGCGCTCGCCGGCGGTGTATCTCAACACCAACTTCTACGCCGACGTGAGCGTGCCGGCGTCGGCCGCCGCGCACGACAGGCCCCGGTGGGTGGTGGTGGACCGCACGGGTCAGTTCGAATGGCACGACCATCGCATCCACTGGATGAGCCCCGTGCCGCCACCTAAGGTCACCGACAGGAGCAGGCGCACGTGGATCTTCGACTGGAGCGTGCCGATCATGGTGGGCACGCAGAGGGGCGCGATCCACGGCGAACTGTACTGGGTGCCGGAGAGCTCGAAAGCCTCCACCGCGGCGGTTGCGGTGTTTGTCGTGCTGATCGCGCTCGCGCTCGGGTTCGCGGTGTACGTGCGCCGCCGCCGGGCTCGCTCCTCCTCGGCGGATGTGGGCGCGGGTGGCGCCTGGTGAGCCTTGCCTGGCCCGCGGGGACGCGGCCGTGGGGGTCTGGGGAGCGCGGCGAGTTGCCGCGGCGCGTTCGCGTGTCGGCGAGCAGTCGAGTCGCCCCGCGCGGCTAGCGCGAGGAGGCGGCGACCATCTCGGTCAGCGCCTGGGCGCGTTCCTCGCGGCTCAGCGCGTCCACGAACACGACGGCCATCGCGATGCCGAACACGAGGAACTCGATCAGGCACATCGAGGCGCCGGCGACGTGCTGGTCGGTGATCGCCGACATGTTGTACCCGCGCGGGAAGCTTGCATACAGCGGGTAGACGCTGGTGCTGAGGAACGTCAGCGGCACGCAGATCAGGGCGCTGGCGCCGCGCGAGACGCCGATGTAGGCCAGTCGCGAGAAGCCCGGGTCGCGGCGGTCGCTGGGGAGCGGCGCGATGATCAGCCACCACATCGCAAAGCCCGTGTAGAAAAGGGTTACGTGCTCGAAGTTGTGCAGCAGCTGGTGCTGGACGGTGTAGTCGAACACGGCGGGGATCGACCAGAACAGCAGCGTCGTCGCCCACACCGGGATCGCCACCCACGGCTTGGTGGCGACGCTCCAGATGCGGCCCACGGCGCCGCGCGGGGCGAAGCGCTTGAGCAGCGGGGCGGGTACGCCGAGCGGCAGCACGGGCGCGCGCAGGCCCAGGATCAGCAGCGGCGGCGCGATGTCCGAGAGCAGCGTGTGCTGGATCATGTGCGCCGAGAGCAGCCAGTGCACGGCGATCGTGTTCAGCGGCGAGCCGAGCGCGATCAGCAGCACGCCCAGGCCGGACCAGTAGAAGACCCAGTGCCCGGGGCCGACGGGCTTGCCCGTGACGCGACGCACGCGGCGCAGCATCGAGACGTACCACACGCCTGCCGCGAGGAGGCCCGCCCACAGCAGGGGAACGAAGCTCCAGCTGTCCCAACCGGGAGTCATGGCGGGGAAGTTATCACGCCGCTCCCTCCTCCAGCGGCGCGGGCGCGAGGATGCGATGCGCGACCGCGGCGAGGCGGTGCGCCACGGCTCGGCGAGGACGCGATCGCACCGTTGTTCGGGCTGCGCTCCGCCTGACGTATCCTGGTCGGGCATGTCCGCCAGGCCTTTGACGGCCGTCTCCAGGCCCCCGACGATCCGTGAGCAGCCGCCCACCGGCGACGGCGAGTGCTCGCTGGCCATCGCCGGGATGACGTGCGGCGCCTGCGTCGCCCGCGTCGAGCGGGCGCTGAACGAGCTCGAGGGCGTCGTGGCGCAGGTCAACTATGCGACCGAGCGCGCCACCGTCACCTGCCCGCCCGGCATGCCGGCGCAGCGCCTGATCGACAAGGTCGCCTCCGCCGGGTACACGGCCGAGCTCCTCGACCGCGGCCCGGATGCGGCCGCCGCCGGCGTGGACGAGCTCGACCGCCGCGTGCGCTCGCTGCGCCGCCGGCTGTTCGTGGCCGCGACGCTGTTCATGCCGCTGTGCGACGCCTCGATCGTGTTCTCGCTGTACCCGACGCTGCGGTTTGCGGGATGGCAGTGGGCGATGGTGGCGCTGGCCGCGCCGGTGGTGACGTGGGCGGCATGGCCGTTTTACGAGGCGGCGGTGCGCGCCGCGCGCCATCGCACCACGACGATGGACACGCTCGTGTCGCTCGGCATCGTGGCCGCCACGGGCTGGTCGCTGTACTCGATGTTCGTCCTCGACGCCGCCGCGCACCGCACGCTGCTGCTCGCCGGGCTCGCCAGCCGCTCCGAGGGCGGCGTCTACCTGGACGTGCCCGCCGGGGTGACCGCGTTTCTGCTCGCCGGCCGCTACTTCGAGGCGTGGTCGAGGCGGCGCAGCGGAAACGCGCTGCGCGCGCTGGCCGCGATCGGGGCGCGGGATGTCGCCGTGCTCGACGCCGCCGGGCGCGAGCAGCGGCGCGCGATCGCAGAGCTCGCGGTGGGCGAGCGCTTCGTCGTGCGCCCCGGGGAGACGATCGCGACCGACGGGGAGGTGGTGCTCGGCCAGTCGGCGGTCGATCGCGGTGTGATGACCGGCGAGTCCCAACCCGTCGAGGCCGGCCCGGGCGACGCGGTGCTCGGCGGCACGGTCGCGCTCACCGGACGGATCGTGGTGCTGGCGCAGAAGGTCGGGCGCGACACCCAGCTCGCTCAGATGATGCGGCTTGTCGAGCGCGCCCAGAACGAGAAGGCGGCCGTGCAGCGGCTGGCCGACCGCGTGTGCGCGGTGTTCGTGCCGGCGGTGATGCTGATCTCGCTCGGCACGCTGATCGCCTGGCTTGCGAGCGGCAATCCCGCGGCCGTCGCGCTGAGCGCCGCGCTGTCGGTGCTGATCGTCGCCTGTCCGTGCGCGCTCGGCCTCGCGACTCCGGCCGCGCTGCTCGTGGCCTCCTGGGCGGGCGCGCGCATGGGGATCTTCTTCAAGGGGTATGGGGCGCTGGAGGCCTCCCATCACATCGACACGGTCGTGCTCGACAAGACGGGCACCCTCACCGAGGGTCGGATGGCGCTGGTGGACCTAGAAGCCGCCTCAGGCGTGGAGCAGCGCGAGATGCTGCGCCTGGCCGGAGCGGTGGAGCGCGCCTCCGAGCATCCCCTCGCGCGTGCGATCGCCGCCACCGCCGAGCACTGGGTCGGCGAGCTGCCCGAGGCCGAGTCGTTCCTCGCGCTGCCCGGGATCGGCGCTCGCGCGATCGTGGAGGGGCACGAGCTCGATGTCGGCAGGGCGCGCGAGCGCGACGGCACGGGCGACGGGCTCGATGCGCTCCCGCCGATGCTGGCGGAGCGCTGCGCCGAGTGGGAGGGGATGGGGCGAACCGTCGTGGTCGTTCGCCGCGACGGGGCGGCGATCGGCGTGCTTGCGCTCGCGGACGCGATTCGGCCCTCGGCCGAGCCGGCGGTGCGCCGGCTGCGGGCGCTCGGGTTGCGCTGTGTGCTGCTGACCGGAGACAGCGAGACGACCGCTCGGGCCGTGGCTGCCTCGCTTGGCATCGAGGAGGTGCGCGCCGGCGCGCTTCCCGCGGAGAAGGTCGCGGTCGTGCGGCGCCTGCAGGAGCAGGGTCGCCGCGTGGCGATGGTGGGCGACGGCGTCAACGACGCTCCGGCGCTTGCGGTGGCGGACCTCGGCCTCGCCGTCGGGTCGGGCACCGACGTCGCGATCAACGCCGCCGAGCTGATCATCGTGCGCGACGACCTGTGCGTGGCGGCCACCGCGATCGAACTGGCGCGCCGCACGCTGAACACGATTCGCGGCAACCTCGTGTGGGCGTTTCTCTACAACCTCGCGGCGATCCCGCTCGCCGCGCTCGGCCTGCTCGACCCCCTGATCGCGGGGGGTGCGATGGCGCTGTCCTCAAGCTTCGTGGTGTGGAACAGCTCGCGCTTGCGCCGCGTGGCCTCTCAGGCCAGCACCGCCGCCGCGACCGGGGCCGGGGCCGGGGCCGGGGCCGAGCGCGAAGCGTGCGCGTGCTCGGCGCCTCACCCGCTGCTCGCCGAGCCATGTGCCGGCGACCCTGCCGTGCCGTCCGCGACCGCACCGAAGTAGACCCGCACGATCGCACCCCCGTCGCTCGCGTTCTCGGCGCGGGCCCAGCCGCCGTGCGCCTCGGCGGCCTGGCGCACGATCGCAAGGCCCAGGCCCGAGCCGGGCAGCTGGCGGGCGCGGTCGGCGCGGTAGAAGCGCTCGAACACATGCGCCAGGTCGGCCTGCGCGAAGCCGGGGCCGTGGTCGCGTACCGAGAGCACGCCGTCGCGCAGATCGACCTCGACCGGCGCGCCCGCCGGACTCCACTTGAGCGCGTTCTCCAGCAGGTTCGACACCGCGCGGTCGATGCGCGTCTGCTCGCCGCTGAGCACGGTCGGCTGCAGGTTCACGAGAAATGCGGCCTGCGAGCGTCGCTGTGCACGCTGCACCGCGCCGCGCACGATCTCATCCAGGGAGATGTCGTGCGGCTCGCCGGTGGGCTCGCTGCCGCGCGCCAGCTCGACCACATCGCCGACAAGCCGTGTCAGCTCGTCCAGCTCGCCGACGATGTCCGCGCGCAGGCTCGCCTGATCCTCGGGGGGCAGGCGCTCGGCGTCGGCCAGGACCTGGATGTTGGCGCGCAGGCTGGCGATCGGGGTGCGCAGCTCGTGGCTGGCGTCGGCGACGAGGTTGCGCTGGGACTCGACCGAGCGCTCCAGCGCGCCGAGCGTCGCGTTGAAGCTCGCGGCGAGCCGCCCCAGCTCGTCGCGGCCGCCGCCGGGCAGCCGCTCGGATAGGTCGAGGCCCCCGGTGAGCGTCTCCGTGCGCCGCGTGAAGCGCGCGATCGGAGCGAGCGCGGCGCGCGCGACCAGCGCGCCCAGCGCGGCGGCGAGCGCGATGCCCACCACACCGACGATCGCGAGGATCGCAAGCAGCCGGCTCAGCTCGTTGTCGACCTCGGTGAGCGGGCGCGCGACCAGCACCGCGCCGCGCGCGCCGGTGCCGAGCGTGAGCACGCGCAGCTGCATGCCCCCCACCGAGCGGCTGCTGAACGACCTGCCCCGCCCGCTGCTCGCGATGTGCCTGTCGGTGGCGCTCAGCGGGATCGTTCTCGCGGGTCCCTGGCCGCCCGGCACGTGCACTTCGCCGCCCGGCGAGACGAACTGGACGTAGCCGGAGGGCCCGCCCAGCGGCGCGGGCTGCACGTTGCTGGGGAAGCCGTCGTTGTCGCCGTCGGGAGGCGGGCCGGGCTCGCCGGCGGAGGAGCCCGCGCCCGGGGAGCGCTCGCCTCCGCGCGCGAGCCCGCCGACGCCCGGCGAGAGCCCGGCGGGGGGCACGCCGGCGCCGCCGCCAGCACCGCCGCCGGCCGAGCCCCCGGGCACGAACGCGGCGGCGCGCTGGGTCAGCGACTTGTCGAGTTCGCCGCGCAGGTCCGAGCGCACCGCGACATACAGGCCGACGGCGGCGACGAGCACGGCGAGCGCGACCGCCAGGCCCGCGACGGCCGCGATGCGCGCGCGCAGCGTCACGGCTCGCCGGCCCTCGGCGCGGCTTGCCGAGCCGTCGCGAGCCGCCCGGCGCCGGGCGTGCCGGGCGTCATGGCTCGCGCAGCACGTAGCCGACGCCGCGCACGGTGTGAATCAACGGGCGCGCCCCCACTCCCTCCAACTTACGTCGCAGATAGCCGATGTACACGCGCAGCGCGTTGGAGGCGGGGCCGAAGTCATAGCCCCACACCCGATCGTAGATCAGGCTGTGGGGCAGCACGCGGCGCGGGTTGAGCATCAGCAGCTCCAGCAGCTGGTACTCGGTGCGCGTCAGCTCGGCGAACTGCTCGCCGACCTCGACGCCGTGGCGCGCGCCGTCGAGCCGCAGCTCGGCGAAGCTGAGCGCGTCGGGATCGCCCCCGGAGCCGGTGCGCCGCAGCAGCGCGCGCAGGCGCGCCTTCAGCTCCTCGACGTCGAAGGGCTTGACGAGATAGTCGTCGGCGCCGGCGTCGAGCCCGTCGATGCGGTCGCTGACGACGTCGCGTGCGGTCAGGATCAGGATCGCCACGCGGTTGCCGAGCAGGCGCAGCCGGCGGCACACCTCCAGGCCGTCGATGCCGGGCAGGCCGATGTCGAGCACGACCGCGTCGGGCACGTCGCGCACGACCCTCTCGATCGCCTGCTCGCCGCTGTCGGCCGTTTGCACTTCGTAGCCGCCGAGCACGAGCGCGCGGCGCACCGCTTCGCGCACGGCCCGGTCGTCCTCGACCACGAGAATTCTCATGCCGCCGATTCTGACGCGCGCGCCAGCGCTTGCGGGAAACTCCTACGTTCGCCTTATGCGACTCATAGCCGCTCCTAGTGTGCGCGCTCGATGCTGTGCGGGCACACGACCGAAAGCGAGACCGGCATGTCCACTTCCTCGATCGGCACCCCGGCACGGGTTCCCCGCGACCTGGATCGGCTGACCAGGGGCCTTCGCGCAACCCTGCGCCGCACCGTTCGCGGTCGCGCGGCCGATCCCGCCTGGGAGCGCCCGCTGCTGTGGGCGGTGGCGCTGCTCGCGGGCGCGCTCACCCTCTGGGGGCTGACGCGCAACGGGTACGCCAACACCTATTACGCGGAGGCGGCGCAGGCGGCAAGCCGCAGCTGGAGCGCCTGGCTGACCAATGCGACCGACGCGAGCGGCAGCGTCAGCCTCGACAAGGGGCCCCTGTCGAACATGTTGATGGGGCTGTCGGGGCGGCTGCTGGGGTTCTCCAGCTTCAGCATGCTCGCCCCCGAGGCGCTGTGCGGCGTGGGCGCGGTGCTGCTGCTGCACAACGCGGTCAGGCGCACGCTCGGCCGCCGCGCGGCGCTGCTGGCCGCGCTGATGCTGGCGCTGACGCCGATCTTCGTGGCGATGAGCCGCTTCGACAACCCCGACGCGCTGCTGGTGCTGCTGGAGGTCGCGGCCGCCTGGGCGCTGGTGAGGGCGCTGCAATCGGGCCGCACGCGCGAGGTGCTGCTGTGCGGAGCGCTCGTTGGACTGGCGTTCAATGTGAAGATGCTGCAGGCCTACTTGATCGTGCCCGGCCTGGCGCTGGCGCTGCTGGTTGCCGGGCGGGGTGCGATCCGCCGGCGCGTGGCGCAGCTGCTGGCGGGCGGGGCCGCGATGTTCGCGGTGAGCTTCGCTTGGTATGGGACGATGATGCTGATTCCCGCGGCCGATCGGCCCTGGGTGGGCGATACGACCGACAACTCCTGGTTTTCGCTGATCTTCGGCGCCAACGGGCTCAGTCGTGTGTCCAGCGAAGGCAATGGGCCGGGGGGCGCCGGCGGCGTCACCTTCGGCGGCGCGGCCGGGCCGCTGCGGCTGTTCAACTCGATCGTCGGCGGTCAGATCGCGTGGCTGCTGCCGCTGGCGCTGCTGGGGCTCGCCCTCGGCCTGTGGTGCACGCGCCGCGCGCCGCGCACCGACCCGCGTCGAGCCGCGTATCTGCTGTGGGGCGGCTGGGCGCTGGTGTCGTGGGCGGTGTTCAGCTTCTCGACGGGCATCTTCCACCCCTACTACACGACGGCGCTTGCGCCGGCGGTGGCGGCGCTTGCCGGGGGCGGGCTGGTTCTGCTGTGGGACCGCTCGCGCGACTCGGCGCTGTGGAGCGCGGCGCTTGTGGGCGCGCTGATCGGCACGGCGGCGCTGGCGGCGATGCTGCTCGACCGCGCAACCGGGTTCGTGCCGTTTCTGGCGCCCGCGCTGATGGCGGTGGCGGTGCTCGCGGCGCTGGCGCTGGCGCTCGCGCGACTCCTGCCTGCCGTCGGATCGCCCCCGATCGGCAACCGGCTGGCGCTGGGCGCGGCGGCGGCGGGCCTCGCGGCGATGCTCGCCGGTCCGACGGCGTACTCGCTGGCCACGGTCGGCAGCAGATTGAGCGGAGGCGACCCGCTCGCCGGTCCGGCAAGCGCCGAGCTCGGTGCCGGCGGGGGACCCGTGCAGGGCGTGGGCGGGGGCCCGTTTGGGTTGGGATTTGGGGCACGTTCCGGCGGCGCCAGTGGACCGGTGGGGCTTCGCCACGGGGCTGGTGGCGGCGGTGAAGCTCGGCCCGGCGGCGGCCCGCCGCCCGGCGCAGCAGGGAGCGGCCCGCCGAACCTGTTTGGCGGCGCCGGCGCCGGCGGCCAGCCGCCCGCGGGTGTGGGCGGGGCAAGCGGTGTGCCTCCCGCCGGTGCGGGCCGGGCAAGCGGCCTGGCGGGTGGCGCGAGCGCCGCTGGACGCGGACTTGCCGGGGTCGGTTCGGGCCCGGGCGGCGCCTCTGTGAGCAGAGCCCTCGTGGACTATCTGAAGGCCCATCAGGGCAAAGCCGCCTACGTGGTGGCGGCCGTCGGTTCGGGCACGGCCGGCGCGATTGCCACGGAGAGCGGGCGCGAAGCGATCGACATGGGCGGCTTCATGGGCGCCGATCCGGCGCCGAGCCTCGCCAAGCTGAGGAGCTTCATCGACTCCGGGCAGCTGCGCTACGTGCTGCTGAGCGGCGGCGGCAGCGGCAGCGGCGCGGGCGGTCCTGGCGGCAGCGGCGCGGGCGGTCCTGGCGGCAGCGGCGCGGGCGGTCCTGGCGGCAGCGGCGCGGGCGGTCCTGGCGGCAGCGGCGCGGGCGGTCCTGGCGGCAGCGGCGCGGGCGGTCCTGGCGGCAGCGGCGCGGGCGGTCCTGGCGGCGGCTCGGCCGCGAGCCGCAAGGCGATCGCCGAACGCGACGAGTGGGTCGAAAAGCACGGCACGGTCGTGCACGTGCCGGGCGAGCGCTCGAGCGCGGGCGGGGCGACGCTGTACTACTTCGCCGGCGGGTTGTAGGCCGGGCAATTTGTCGAACAGTCGCCTGTCGGCTAACTACCGATGCAGTAGAGCACCGAGCTATGCCATGATTATCGTCCCAGCGCTTGATTATTGCGTCATCGGTGGTGTAGGCAGGCGAAAGGACCAGATCGAGTGACCGTCAAGGAGATCCAGCAACAGCAGGAAGCCATGCTCCCCAAGGAGGACCTGGAGTCCTATAGGGGGCAGTGGGTTGCTCTTCGTGACGGCTACGTTGTGGCGAGCGATCTAGACCCCGTGGCTCTACGCGATAACCCCGACGTATCTCGGGACGATACGCTCATCCCAGTGCCTGCTCAGGGCAGCGAGTTGCTGCTGCTCTAGAACGTGCCGACAGTACGGCTCCCTTACAGCAATCCCTTTGGCAACGGTCTCCGACCTTATCTCGCGGTGCATCTGACGGGTCCCGACGGCAGAGACGGGAATGTTGTTGGGCTGCTCGATACGGGCGCCGATAGTACGGCGCTACCAATCGGGTTTGCCTCCCTGATGGGCTATGGGCCGGCGATGCTCACCCCAATTACCGTTGGCACCGCCGGTGCGCCCGCACAGGCATTCCGGGCGATCGTGCCGTGCGCTGCCCAGATACCGGGTATGACGACTGCCCCCCTCAACCTGCGACCGGCTTTCGTATTTGGTGCGAGCGCCTCTGTGCTCTGGGGTCGATCGGACTTCATGAGTGCTTTCAAGGTCTGCTTCGAGGAGAGCGCCAAGCACTTTACGTTGACGTGGTAAAAGAGATCGGGCGAGTTCCGAGGGACGGCGTTCGAGTTGTCGCGTTTGGCCTCTATATGCTCTTGGCGCGTCATCGGACCACTGCTCGGCCCTGACGATTAGCTGCCGCCGTCGCGCTTGGCGGCCCAGGCGCGCGCGGCGGGCGACGGAGGGACGCCCTTGGGCAGGCGCTCGTCGGGAATCGGCTCGCCTGCGACCGTGCGCAACGGAATGACCCCCGCCCAGGTGTCGAGCGCATAGTCCTCCTCGTCGTCCACGGGGCCTCCGACGCGCAGCTTGGCCGATGCCTCATCCAGCGGCAGGGCAAGCACCTGGATCGCCTTCAGCTCTTTGGCGGTCGGCCAGCGCGCCTCCTCCCAGCGGCCCGGTATCAGGCGCTCGGTGAAAGCCTCGATCGCGGCCGTCTTCTCGGCAGGATCGACGATCGCCCGCGCCTGGCCGAGCACGACGACCGAGCGGTAGTTGACCGAGTGGTGCACCGCCGAGCGCGCGAGCACGAGCCCGTCGAGCAGCGTCACCGTAAGGCACATCGGCGCGCCGGCCGCCAGCGCGCGCACGGTGCGGCTGGCGCTGGAGCCGTGGAAATAGATCTGATCGCCCACGCGGGCGTGCAGCGTCGGCACCACATAGGGCTGTCCATCCATCGCGAAGCCGAGGTGCGCGACCATCCCCTCGTCGAGGATCGCCACGATCGTGTCGCGCTCGTAGTCGGCGCGAGCCGGCATGCGCCGGAGGCGCGTGCGGGGAGAGGGGGCCTTGGGTTGCGATACCGACATCTATCCCAACTTATGTTATGTGTTATGGCCTGCCGCGCAGCACGCCCTGGGCCGGAGCGACGCTCGGTTGTTGTCCACTCTCCGCATCATGGTTGCGGATCGTCCAGCGTGTCGTGCAGCCCTTGGGGCCTGTCAGGGCGCTTACTGTCGCAACTTGCTTGCGACGGCCTCGCGTAGCTCTGCGACAGCGAATGCGAGCCATCGTTCTACGAATCCTCGAAGTCGCAGCTCGCCTGCAACCGTCAGACTTGGGTACACGTCGCGCAGCGCCAGCTCCACCGGCGTCTGTCGCCTGGGGACTGATTCTCCCACGCTGTATGAGCGCTCGGGATCGTCGCTGTTGATTTCGACACGACAATCGGACTCCACCCGAGTCTCGGCCGGCGGTTGCGAGACGCCTGTGAGACGCAGCCTCAACCCGTCCACGCGCTGTGCCGATATCTGCACGCCGGCGGGAAGGTCGAGGTTCGCGATGCGCTCAGTTGAGAGACGTTCCAGCTCCGTAACCAAGCCTAGGGCAATATCGTTGAACTGGTCCGTCGATAGGTTCTCGCGGTAGGTGATCATCTGACGCAGGGCTCTCGCGCTTTCGTCGAGATCGGGATACAGATCGGTGCTGAGCGTCTCGGTGACGAGTGCAAGTGTGCTTCTCGCCGCCGCTGCAATGAAGTGGACAAATGCTTCGGGCCTGCCCTTGTCCGCAGCTTCGAGGCTGGCGAGATACTCATTCTTTTGATCTACGAAAATCAGCAGGGGAATGGTGGCAGCCCTATACAGATAAACCGAGGACAACGCTCGCGCGACGCGCCCGTTACCATCGGCGAAAGGGTGCATCGCGACAAGTGCATAGTGTGCGTAGGAAGCCTGGAGTACGGGATCGGCCGCCAGGAACGCACCGGAGGCCAGCTCGCCGACCAGTCGCTCCATCTCGGCGCTGGTATCCAGGACCGGCACATAAGAATGGCTACTGCCGTCCGGGCGCTTTACGTGGTTTGGGAATCTCTTGTACTCTCCGTGCGGGAGCGGCTGCTCCTGTGGTCCCACGGGTGTGTGAACCAGATATGTCTCCTGTGGCTCAGTCACCTCCTCGTGGAGACGCCGAATCCATGCCTCGGCGATGGGGAATGATTCAGTTGCGCCGTCGAGCACGAGCTCGTAAGCGCGAAGCTGAGCTTGAAAAAGGGCTAGGGCGTTTGGCTCTCTCTCATTTACTATCGCTTCCCATGCCGCTGCTTGGGTGGCTACGGTGATCGTCAAGCCTCGGTCGGTGGCATAGAGATGCTCGATTGCTCCGGTGTCGAACGCGGCCGCACGTATCGCCGTTCGGGATGCGCGATCGAGGTCGTGCTCGGAGGCCGCGGCGCTGGCTCTTTCGAGTCTTAGCAGGGCATCCCTCCACATATCTGGGCGCGGCGCGGAATCCGGCCAATCGGAGAATGCCGGGAAAGGACGATAGGCGGCGTCAAGTCGGGCCAGTTCATCCGACGAAAGCGGCTCGGTATTAATCATTGGACCGTCCATGCTATCGGGGTTTTCTCCTTGGGCGGCTCGGGTCCATGCCTTCAGGGGCTGGCACCGCCGGGTTGGCCAGCCGGGGGAGATGTTTGCGAGGGGTTTTCCGTCGTCCGCCGCGAGCGCCCGGCGAAGTTGCCGACGAGCACGCCGATCACCGTGACCAGGTAGAGCTGGCCGAGCAGCATCTCGACGACCGCGAGTGAGCGTCCGAGGTTGCTGGCGGCGGTGAGGTCGCCGAAACCGGTTGTCGTGAGCACGGTGAAGCTGAAGTAGACGATCTGGCTGGTGGTGGCGTGGGCCGTCTCGGCGAAGTACTGGGTGCTGTCCACTCGGGAGGCGAAGCCGACCATCCAGGCGAACAGGAGCCCGAGCAGCAGATAGAAGGTGAGTGCCCCGGCCACCGCCTGCACGGTCACGCCATGCGCGCGCACCAGTCGCAGCAGCCCGCCGAGCAGAGCCAGCGGGACGGCGGCCGACAGCAGCCCGCTGATCGCAAACAGCACGGGATCGGACAGCGCCCCGGCCGCCTCGCCCACGACGGTGAAGCTCGTCAACGCCACGAGCACGATCGCGACTGGCGTGCGGACGTTGCGCTTCGCGCGCGAGGTCGCCACGACCGTGAGCAGGGCCAGCCACTGTAGCGCGCAGCCGACGGCGTGCGACCAGTTTTCGGACGGGGCGACGATCACGAACACGAGCAGCGTGAGCGTCAGCAGGAAGACGACGCCGTATCTGAACCTCGCCTCGCTGTCCTCGGAGGACGCCATCGCACACAATTGTGGCCTACGCGACGGCGTCGCTGCCGGGCACCCCGGCCGTCTCTACCCGTGCAGTCGTACCGGCAGCGTCTTCAGCTGGTTGATGAACGCCGACTCGACCATCAGCGGCTTGCCGTCGATGGCGATGTTGGGGAAGCGCGCGAGCGTCTCCTCGAAGAGGATTCGCAGCTCCAGGCGCGCGAGCGCGGTGCCCAGGCAGAAGTGGCGCCCGCCCGCCCCGAACGCCTGGTGCTCGGTGGTACGGCGCAGGTCGAAGCGGTCGGGGTCCTCGTAGCGCGACTCGTCGCGGTTGGAGGAGGCGTACCACATCACCACGCGCTCGCCGGCTTTGATCTGCTTGCCGCCGAGTTCGGTGTCCCTGGTGGCCGTGCGGCGGAAGTGGGCGAAAGCGGGGAACATGCGCAGCGACTCCTCGACCGCGCCCGGCACGAGCGTCGGATCCTCGAGCACCAGCGCTCGCTGCTCGGGGTCTTCCATCAGTGCGCGCATGCCGCTGCAGTAGGTGGCCTTGGTGCTGTCGTTGCCGGCGGCGACGAGCAGGAAGAAGCCCATTACGATCTCGTGTTCGGCGAGCTTCTGGCCGTCGATTTCGGCATGCACGAGCACGCTCGTCAGATCGTCGGTTGGGTGCTCCCGCCGCGCGGCGATCATCGCTCCGCAGCGCTTGAAGATCTCGGGGACCTCTTTTTCCATGACGGCATCTACGCCGTCGGGGTTGAGGTCGGGATCGCCGGCTCCGAGCGTCGAGTTCATCAGGCGCGCCCAGGTCGCGTCGTCCTCCTCGGGGATGCCCATGAAGCTGCCGATCACGCGCGAGACGACAGGCTGGGCGACGTCGTTGACGAGGTCGCAGCGCTCGCGTCCGTCCAGGCCGTCGAACGTGCGTCGCACGATTTCGCGGATCGCACCCTCGTGCGCGGCGATCCGCTTGGGCGTGAAGCCCGCCTGGAACAGCGCCTTCACGCGATCGTGCTTGGGCGGGTCCATGCCGATGAACATCGCTCGCGTCAGCTCCAGGGGGAAGATCGCCGAGATGACCGTCACGCCGCCGGCTTCGGAGGAGTAGGTCTGCCAATCGCGGCTGACGGTGTGTACGTCGTCGGCTCTGGTCACCGACCAAAAGCCGCCCTCCTCGGGGAATTCGGTGACTTCCCGTGTCCAGTGCACGGGGCAGCGCTCGCGCATTTTTTTGAACAGGGCATGGGGAGGCCCGTGGGGCCACAGCTCGCGCTCGAGGAGCAGTTGGTCCTCGAGCTTGGTGTCGGCGTCGGTCTCGAGATTGGCGTCTGTGGCGGTCATGGAAGCCTTTCGTGGTCGCTGCGCGGGTGCGCTCGCTCGATGTTACCTGTCTTTGGCGCCTTTTGGCCGCGCAGCCAGGAAATTGGTTTGTGTTGGACTTGAAGAAAGTCTTGGCATGGCGATGCTCGCCGTGTTCGCCAAGCTGTTCCACACCCCGGGGCTGTCGGGGCTCGAATCGATCGGCGCGGCCCACGCCCAGCTCGGGCGTCTGCTCGGCGGCGGTGCCGCGCTCGTGTTCGCCGTCGCCCGACGACGCTCGCGGCGTTTGCGATCGCGGCGGCGATAACACTGCTGAACGCTTTCCTGATCTACCAGCAGCTGGGCTGAACCGCGCGACGTTCGTTTGGAGCTGCTCTCGAATCGCGATCGGCTTGTTCACAGCGTCCGGCGTGGCGGGCTGCAAGGATCACTGCCGTGAAGCGCGATCCGCTCGTGACCCTGCCGCCGGCGCTGATCGCGTCCGGGCTCTCCTCGGCCTCAGCCGGCGGCGGGCCTGCGGTACTCGCGTCGGACGCCGCGAACGACAGGGCCGGCTCGCCGCCGAGCTGGCCAGCCTTGCGCTTCTTGATGGGCGTCGACGGAGGCGCGACGAAGACGCTTGCGGCGGTGCTGGATTTGAAGGAGCGTGCGCTCCACCTCGGACATGGCGGCTCGAGCAACCCCGATGCGGTTGGCGCGCATGCGGCGACGGACTCGCTGGTGAAGGCCACCGAGGAGGCGATCGGACGGGCGGGCATCGAGCGCGAGCAGCTCGACGCGGCCGTGCTCGCGGTCGCCGGCACAGACACCGACGCCGTTGCGGCGCACGTGCGCGAGCGCTGTCCCGCGACGTGGGTGGTGGTCAACGATGTGGTTGGAGCCTGGGCCGCCGCCACCGACGCGCACCCCGGTGTCGGTGTGATCTCGGGCACCGGAAGCAACGTGCTCGGCGTCGGCACGGACGGTCGCGCGTGGCGCGCGGGCGGTTGGGGGCATGTGCTCGGCGACGAGGGCAGCGGCTATTGGCTTGCCGTGCAGTCGATCAAGGCCGCGCTTGCCGACCGCGAGGGCTCCGGCCCGCCAACGGCTCTGAGCGACGCCGCGGCCGACTTCTTCGGCGTGTCGAGCGTCGAGGCGCTTGCCACGCTCGTCTATGCCAAGCCGCTGTCCAAGGGCGAGATCGCGGCGTTTGCGATCGAGGCGGCACGTCTCGCCCACGCCGGGGACGAGGTGGCCAGGGGCCTTTACGCTCGGGCGGCCGCGGAGCTCGCGCGCCAGATCGCGGCGGTGGTCGAGCGGACCCGCCTGGAGGGCGCGTTTCCCGTCGGTTTGATCGGCAGCGCGTTCAAGGCGGGCGAGCTGTTCGTCGCTCCGCTTGCGCGTGCCATCCACGAGTTCGCTCCGCGGGCCGGGGTCGCGGTCGTGGAGATGGCGCCGGTCGGCGGCTGCGTGCTGCTGGCCGCCCTGGCCGCCGGCCATCGCGAGGCTGTCGATCCCGCCGAGCTGAAGCGACTGCTCGATGCGGCGCTCGCACAGGAGGGCGTGTTCAGGGAGTGATCGCGGCGCGAGCGCCGATCGCGCCGGCTCCGGTGCCGGCGATGCGCACGGCCGCGGCTGCGTTGCCGAACGTGGCGGCCTCCAACGGACTGCGACCCTCCTTCAGGGCGACGAAGAACGCGGCCGCGAACACGTCGCCCGCGCCGATGTCTTCGCGTGAGCTGACCCGGTGCGGTAGGCCTGTTTGCACGACCGATCCCCCGGCGGCGTCGGGAAGATGAACGGTCGCCGGCCTGGAGCCGGCGGTCACGGCGACACACGCGCCGCACGCGCGGGCGAGCGCAAACAGCGCATGACAGCTTCCGCGCTCGTGCTCGGAGATTACGGCGGCGTCGAAGTGCGCGGGCAACGTGCCGGGATCGAGCTCGACTGGGGTGATGTCCCCGGCGAGCGTCTCCTCGCGGCCGAGCGACATCGGCGCGTCGCCGAGTAGCGCTCCCGTGTCCAGCCGCACCAGCGGTATTCCCTCGCCGTGCTCCCAGCCGCGCACCAGCCCCTGTGGTGTGATGCCGACGAAGTCCGCCCGCCCATGCCACTCAAGCGGTGTCTCGCGTGCGACGGGCGCCAGGTGCAGGATCCCGGTGTCGAGCGTCAGCCCCTCCACGATCGGTCCGGCCCACGCCAGCAGCCGCTGCGAGCGCCCAGCGCCCGCGCCACGGGTGCTCAGCGTGGTGGTGTGCTTCGCCGGTATGACCTGCAGGTCGAGCTCGCTGCGGAACGGATCGAGCAACGCTTCTATCTCGGCGGGTTTGCCCTGCGTGACGATCAGCGTGCGCAACCCCAGTCGCGCGGCCTGCAGGGCGCTGTAGAAGGCGCCGCCCCCGGGCTGGGAGACCGCTCCCCCTGGGCGATCCTCGATCTCATCGCGCGTGACGTGACCGACCGTGGTGTAGTCGTAGCGCTTACGCGGCGAGCCGGTCATCGCAGCCGGGAGCTCGTCTCGGGCGCTCAGTCCACGCGCGGTGGGATGCGCAGCGGCAGCTCCGCGCCCGCGATGCTCGCCGCGGCAAGCCTGCCCGTGAACACGCATCCGCCGAGAAACGTGCCCTCCAGCGAACGCTTGCCGTGTACGCCGCCCCCGCCGAAGCCCGCGGCCTCGCCGACGGCATATAGGCCGGGGATCGGCTCCTCAGTTTGCCTCTCCGCGCGCCCTCGGGCACGGGGGGCGCCCGCTGGAGTGTCCTCTCGCCGCTGCTCAGCGGGGTGCGTGCGCAACACGCGACAGCCAAGGTCGGTTTGGATGCCGCCGAGGCTCTTGCGCGCCATCGGCTGCAGGCGGATGGCCAGCAGTGGCATTGCCTTCGCGTCGAGGATCCGCCCGAAGCGAGCTGTGCGCAGGCGGTCGCCGCGCCAGTTGCGCAGCTGGGCGATGCGCCGCAGCTGATCGTCGTTGAACAGGCCCTTGCCGCGCGCGATCGTCTCGTCGTAGCGGCCGACTTCGCGCTCGAGCACGGCGGCGTCGATCGCGCTTTCGCCGCTGACCTCGTTCATCTTGCCCGCCAGCTCGCCGAGCGTGGAAGCGGAGACGAAGTCGGGCGAGCCCTCCAGGAAGTGGCGCACCAGGCCGGGCTTGCCCCGCAGCACGCCGAGCACGAACGGCACGAGTCGCTTCTCGCGCAGGTTCGGGTTGTGCTGGGAGCCCGACACGTCCAGCTCGCGCGCGGCGATCTTGAAGTTGCAGATCAACCACGAGTACTTGCGCTCGTCTTCGCACATGCGCTCCAGCGCCGCATAGGCGTCGAAGGTCGGCATCACCGGCACCGGCCCGTAGCGCCGCCCGTCGGGGTCCAGCATCAGGCCCGAGCGCGGCGGGATCAGCTTCAGCCCGTGGTGCTCGCGCTGGGGTTTGGGGTGGCGGACCGCGTCGGCGTAGTTCCACATGCGCGAGAGGTGGGTGACGTTGCCGCCGAGACGCTCCACCTCCTCGTGCATTGCGCCGTCGGCAAAGTAGTGCGAACCCATCAGCAGCTTCTCGGGTGCCGGTCCCAGCCGCGAGGTCGGCCATTCGCGGCGGATGAGATCGAGGTTGCCGCCGATGCCGCCGGCGGCGATCACGACCGCCTTGCCGGCGCGGATCTCACGGCTGCCCGCGCTCGCATCTTGCGTCGACTTCGAGCCCGCCGAGCCCCTCGAGCCCCTCGAGCCAGTCGAGCCCCTCGAACCCGTCGAGCGCCCGTCATCGCCGCCCTCGCCCGCGCGCTGCTCCTGCTCGGCGATCACCCGGCAGCCGACGACGCGGTCTTCCTCGCAAATCAGCGCGCTGACACGCGAGTTGAAGCGGACCTGCAGCGCGCCGCGGCGGGGGTGGGCCTCGATCGCGCTCCAAACGGCCTGCACGAGCGCCTTGCCGGTACCCCAGGTCAGGTGAAAGCGCGGCACCGAGTTGCCGTCCCCGAAGTTTCCGCGCTCGGCCCAGTTGACGACAGGAAAGAATTTCACGCCGAGCTCGCGCAGCCACCCGCCGACGTCGTCGCGGGCGCGCGTGACGTACTGCTCGGCCCAGCGCCTCGGCCACACGTCCTCGGCGTCGAAGTCGGCGATCCGCAGCCAGTCTTCGAGCGCGAGTCGCTCGTTGTCGGGGATGCGCGAGCGGCGCTGCTCGGGCGAGTCGACCATGAACATGCCGCCGAATGCCTCGCGCGCGAGGCCGCCCAGCTGCTCGGGGCGGCAGCGGTCCAGCAGCAGCACGCTGTGGCCGCTGCGCAACAGCTCCAGCGTGCTGACCAGGCCCGCGAGCCCCGCCCCGACGACGAGCACATCCGCGCTGGTGTCGCTCATGCCAGTGCCATCCCCGGCGCGACCCGCACTTCGAGAAGCTCGGGCTTGCTCGACCGAAGCGCCCTGCCGAGCTCCTCGCGCAGCGCCTCGGCCCCGTCCACCGTGCGCGAGCTCACGCCGTACCCGCGTGCCACGGCGGCGCAATCGAGCGCGGGCAGGTCCAGGCCGGGCGCCTCGAGGATGTCCTCGAGCATCCCAAACCACTTCAGGATCGCGTACTCGTCGTTGCGCAGCACCAGGAACGTGACCGGCACCTCATAGGCGGCGGCGGTCCACAGGCTCTGGATCGCATACTGGGCCGAGCCCTCGCCGATCACGCACACCACCGGTCGCTGCGGTTGGGCGAGCTGCACGCCGATCGCGGCCGGCATCCCGAAGCCGAGTCCTCCGCCGGAGGAGAAGTAGTAGCTGCCGGGAGCGGACAGTCGCAGCTGGTTGCGCAGCGCGAGCGTCGCCGACGGGGACTCGAGCACCACGATTCCATCCCGGGGGAACGCTTCGGCGAGCGCCCGCACCGCGGTGGACGGGCTCATCGGCTCGGCGATCGGCGCCGCCTCGGGAGCGGGACGCACCGGCGGCGCCGGACGGTCGGACTCGCCCACCGCGTCGGCGAGCGCCTCGAGCGCCAGCGCCGGGTCGGCGAGGATCGCATCGCCCATCGGCGCCCTCGCCGCCTCGTCGGGATCGCTTGTGATCGCGACGAGCGAGGTGCCCTCGGCCAGCAGCGGACCGGGCACGTTGGGATAGTAGGGGAACACGGAGGTGCCCACCGCCAACACGAGGTCGTGCGCCGCGAGCATTTCCCCGACCGGCAGTACCGCGGGGGGCAGGATGCCCTGGAACAGCGGGTGGTTCTCGGGGAAGCCGATTCGACCGCCGCCCGGGGCGGGGGTGGCGTACACAGCCAGGCGCTGCAGTTCGGCGAGCCCGATCGCGGCGTCCCAGCCGCCCGAAGCGTCGATCTCGGGCCCGGCCACGAGCGCCGGACGCTTGGCGCCCGCGAGCCGCTCGGCGAGCATCGCCACGACCTCGGGCGAGGGCGCGGCGGCACCGCTGACCGTGCGAGCGCTCTGGTGGGCGACCGCGCCGTCGTCGACCTCCGCGCTCCAGTCGTCCATCGGGATCGACAGGAACGACGGCCCGCGCGGGGGCAGCGTCGCCATGTGGATCGCGCGCGCGAGCGCGTGCGGCACGTCCTGCGCGCGCGGCGGCTCATAGCTCCACTTCACGAGCGCTTGCGGCATGCGCACGGCGTCGCGATTGGTGAGGTTCGCCTGCAGGGTCATCAGCGAGCGGTACTGCTGTCCGGCGGTGATCACGAGCGGACTCTTATTGGCCTGTGCGTTGAAGATCGCGCCCATCGCGTTGCCGACGCCGGGAGCGGTGTGCAGGTTGACGAGCGTCGGCTGTCCGCTTGCCTGCGCGTAGCCGTCGGCGAGGCCGACCACGGTGGCCTCCTGCAGGCCGAGGATGTAGCGGAAGTCGGCGGGGAATTCGGTCAGCATCGGAAGCTCGGTGGAGCCCGGGTTGCCGAACACCGTCGTCATCGAGCGTTTGCGCAGCAGCTCGAATGCGGCCTCTCTGACTGTCGTCACGTGCGTCTCCTGGGGGATGGCTGGCGGGTTTCTCGACGCGGCGCCACGCCTGGTGCGCCGCCCGTTGAAGGAAGTTCTTAGGTGCGCACAATACCCCGGCGCATCGTTTGCGTAGGTAGTTTGTTGTGGGAGTCTGAGCTTGGTCGGTCAAAGCAAACATAGTTTTCGCGTCCACGCTCGCCGGCTGCCGGGCGTCGTGGCCTGCGCGCTGGCGTGCGGCGCAGCGCCCACATCGGCTGTGGCCGATCGCGCGTCGCCCGCGAGCAGCTCGGGCTATCCGGCGGCCGCGGAGCGTCCGAGCAGGGTCGCGCGAGCCGACGAATTCGCCCACAGCTCTGCCAACGGCGCCGGTGGGGTGTCGGCTGGAGGCAGCCCCTCGACGAATGTGCCCAGCGCCGGCGCGCCAAGCAAGAGCGCTCCCCACAGCACGGGCAACACGACCAAGCCGGCCCCGAAGAAGCCGGGCAAGAAGAAGCCCGCGCCGGCGCTGCACGGAAACCCTGCGCGCGCGGTGCTCGCGTATCGGGCGATGCAGCAGAGCTTCTACATTCCCGGAACCGGGTTGTACCAGGGCGAACCGTTCTCCTACCTGTGGCCGTTCTCCCAGGCGCTCGCGGCGACCGTCAGCGTCTCCAACATTCCCGGCCAGGCGGCGACCGCCGCCAGCGCTTATGCGCGCGAACTGAAGGTGCGCCTGTATGGGCTGGGGAAGTACTGGAGCTCGACCACCCCCGAGGGCCAGCCGACCTCCGGCGAACAGCCCCAGGAGGAAGAACAGGGCGAAGGCTCAGAACCGGCGGAAGCCCCCGCCAACCAGGCCCCGGTCCTGCCGTCGTTCAACGGCGAGGTCGTGCCTCCCGGCGGCGCGAGCTACTACGACGACAACGAGTGGGTGGGAATCGAGCTGGTTCGCCTCTACCAGGAGCACCACGAAGCGTCGCTGTTGGAAAAGGCCGAGCAGATCATGCAGTTCGTGATGGCCGGCTGGTCCACCAACCAGAAGCTTGCCTGCCCCGGCGGCGTGCCGTTCTCCGACGCTCCGAGCAACACCGAACGCAACACCGTCACCGACGGGCCCGCGGCCGAGCTCGGCACGCTGCTCTACCGATTGACGGGCGACGCCACATACCTGCAGTTCGCCGAGGGCGCCTACGAATGGGTGCGCACCTGCCTGCGGGCGCCCGACGAAATGTATTACGACCACATTCGCCTGCACGGCGCGATCGACACCACCGAGTGGAGCTACAACCAGGGCTCGATGATGGGCGCCGGAGTACTGCTCTACCAGGCCACCGGCGACGGCGCCTATCTCTACCAGGCGCGCCAGACCGCCAAGGCGGCGCTGTCGTACTTCACGATCGCCCGCCTGCTGAGCGAAAACCCGTTCTTCGTCTCGGTGTACTTCAGGAACCTGATGTACCTCGACTCCGTCACCCACGACCCGCCGGGATCGCGGCTCGCGCAGAGCTTCGTCAACGAAGTCTGGGTCCACCAGCGCCTGAGCGACAACCTCTTCGCGTTCGGCTCGCCGCCCTCCACCCAGCTGCTCTACCAGGCCGCGGTGGCGCAGATCTACGCGCTGTTGTCCACCTCCCCCGCCACCTACTTCTGAGCAGGCGACCCCGGCGCTGCGCTTCGCCGATCGCCGGTGCGGCCGCTCGCGCCGGCGTGGGGCGGCCGAGCTCGGGCGTTGTGGGTAGGCTTGTGCTCAGATGAGCGCCGACGCCGCCAACATGATCACCGCCGAGGGGCTGCGCGAACTCGAAGCCGAACTTGCGAGGCTCGAAGGCGAGGGGCGCCGTGAGATCGCCGAGCGCATCAAGACCGCCCGCGAGTGGGGCGATCTCAAAGAGAACAGCGAGTATCACGATGCGAAGAACGACCAGTCGCACCTGGAGACCAAGATCGCGAAGCTGCGCGAACGGATCTCAAGTGCGGAGGTGGTGAAGGCGACGGGCAACGGCGACGGCGCCGTCGGGTTCGGCTCGACGGTGCTCGTGCGCGACGAGTCGGGCATCGAGCGCACCTGGCGGATCGTCAGCTCGCACGACGCCGCGCCCTCAGAGGGGAGGCTGTCGGCGGACTCTCCGGTTGCCCGCGCCCTGCTCGGGTGCCGCGCCGGCGAGCGGGCCGCGGTCGCTCTCCCCAAGGGGGAGAGCGTGCTCACCGTCGTAAGCGTAAGCTGAGCGCCGCGCTGCGACCTCCTCCTTGCGCCGGTACAGGCGCTGGTCGGCCAGCTGCATGATCGAGTCCGGATCGGAGGCCTCCAGCGGGATCGTCACGGCGCCGTGGGAGGTCGTGATCGAGAAGTCGGCAGCGTGCTCGCAGAGCGCCAGCACGCTGAGATCGACCACGCTCTCCTCGTCCTCCGGCGCGTGCTCGAACAGCACGCAGAACTCGTCGCCGCCCATCCGGTAGGCGGTGCCGTGCGCCTCCACGGCGCACCGCAGACGCTCGCTCAAGCGGACCAGCAGCGTGTCGCCGGCGGGATGTCCGAAGGTGTCGTTGTAGAGCTTGAAGCCGTCGAGGTCGTACAGCACGAGTCGCCGCGGCTGCTGGGACTGTGCGTTCTTGCAGGCGAGCCGCAGGTCGCCCATCAGCAGACGCCGGTTGCCGAGGCCGGTGAGCGGGTCGGTCAGCGACAGGCGCTGGGAGTGCTCGAGCAGCGCGATGTTCTGGCGCAGCGTGACGATCAGGTGCGCGCCCACCGCCAGCACCGTCGCCGCCGCGAGGATCAGCGCCGGCATCGTCAGCTGCGGCCCGCGGTTTCCGTAGGCGAGCACGCCGAGCGCGCTGAGCAGCGCGAGCGTCGGCACGACCGTCATCTGCCAGCTCTTCATGCGTCGTCGCTGGGAGACGACAACCGGCGTCCACGCGGATATCGCCATCAGGATCGCGGCGAGCGGCCACAGACATTCGAGCCACGTGTCCGGCCCGTAGGAGTCGGTTGCCGTCTGGTAGAGGTAGGTGGAGTCGGCGATCGCGCTGACCAGCATTCCCAAGGCGATCAGCAGCCACATCGCGCCCGGTCGCCAGCCGGTGAGCCCGATTGCGCCGAGCGCGAACATCATCAACAGCAGGTCGCCGATCGGGTAGGCGAGCGAGACGACCGCCGAGCCGACGTCGCCGGTGGCGCTGTGCAGGATCGGGGGCAGGATCAGCGCCGCGCCGACGCTCGCGGCGCCGAGTCCCGCGATCAGCCCGTCGAGCCACATGCCGATCCGCAGTTCGCGCAGGTGCGCTCTGGCGAGCAGCACGAGCGCCACGTAGTAGCAGGGGTAGGCGGCGAGATTGAACGCGTCGGCCGGCGAGACGCTGCCCCCGGCGGCGACGCTCGTGTGTTCGATGAACAACACGTCATACAGTTCGCCAAAGCTCCAGCACAGCATCCCGACGCCCATCGTCAGCCAGGCTCCGCGCTGCTCCGCGACGAACAGCGCGCGTGCGAGCACGGACAGCGCCGCGCCGAACAGCAGGCCGTTGTAGACGTCCACTTCGAACAGCCCATCCAAGCGGCTGCCGCCGAAGCCGAGCGCGACATGGAGGGTGAGCACGCCGAGCCCTCCGATCAGCGAGGCCAGGAACAGCGTTGACGTGTTGAGTCGCAGTCGCGCGGGCATGGGTGAGGAGTCGTCCACTACATCGGCCGCGGGTGGGGAAACCCTGAACGGCGGTGGGTGGCGTTCGGCGCTCATGCGCGCCCCGGCGCCTGTGGCGAATTGACCGCACCGCGCCGGTGGCGAGGCGCGGGCAGCGCTCAGCGTGTCAGCGAGTCGCCGATCTGGCGAGCGAAGTCGCGCGGTTTGCGCTCGTATAGGCGCCCGCCGAGCTTCAGCGCGCGCCTGCGCAGGTGCTCGCGCTCGCGCTCGATCCGCTCGAGCAGCGCCGCTTGCGCCGGCTGGTCGTGCGCGAAGAGGCCGGGGCGCTGCTCGACGTATGCGCGCAGCATCCACAGGTCGTGCTCCTCGCCGAGCTCCTCGCCGAGCAGGTCGGCCTGACGTCTTGCCTTACGCGCGCCGCCGACCTTGGCCGCACCGAGCATGTCGAGCACGTAGTAGAGGCTCTTCACGCGCTTGCGCCAATCGTGCAGATCCTGAGGGTCGCGCGCGTGGCCGCGCAGGACGCGCTCGCGGCGCTCGCGGCCTTCACGATAGATGCGTCGCAGCCCGGGCTCGAGCGTGTCGAAATCGCGCTCCAGCAGGTTCCAGCGGGCCAGCTGCCGGCGCATCGCGGCGATGTCGGCAAGCACCTCCTCGCGGTCTGAGGGCTCGATCGTGTTCGCGCGTTCGCTCTCCAGCTGGCGCTTCAGCGGGTCGATGCGCGGTGGTGCGAGCGCTCGCGGGTGGCGCTCGGCGAGCGCCTGCAGCGTCGCCAGCCGCACGTCGGCGTCGCGCGCGCCCGCCAGTCGCGTGGCGGTGGCGCGCAGCGAGCCGTTGACTGCCTTGAACTCCTCCTCGCCGAGCTCTGAGCGCAGC
The DNA here is from genome assembly GCA_963831995.1 of uncultured Solirubrobacterales bacterium. Lineage (GTDB taxonomy): Bacteria > Actinomycetota > Thermoleophilia > Solirubrobacterales > Solirubrobacteraceae > Palsa-744. The sequence goes on from CAWHSI010000005.1 coordinate 1,441,415, forward strand.
AGCCGTGCCAGCGCGCGCATGCGCTTGATCGCCTTGCGCGCCTCGTGCACGAGCTCGGCCTCATCCGCCGGCCTGAAGACCGCCGCGCCACCCTCGGTTGGATCGCTTCTGATAGCCATTAGCGCACACCGCCCATATTGGAGGCTATCGCCGCGAGAATATGGGCATGTCCAAGTTGCCCGACGCTCGCTGGTGGACGGTGCGCCGCGCGCACAGCAACAAGCCCGCCACGTATCGCTGTCCGCTGTGCGGGCGCCAGCTGCCGGCGCTCGGCGAGCACATGCTGATCTTCCCCGAAGACGACAAAAGTCGTCGCCGCCACGCCCACACCAGGTGTGTGCTCGAGGCCCGCCGGCGCGGGCAGCTTCCGTTGCGCGACGAGTGGCTGCGCACCCAGCCGCGGGCACCCTCGCGATGGCGGGCGCTGCTCGAGCGCCTCAAACTGAGCTGACGCTCACACCCGGACAGTCGCCGTAGCGTCTAGCCTGTCCGCCGTGCTCGTTCCCCGAGATGACATCCGCAACGTGGCGATCGTCGCGCATGTGGACCATGGCAAGACCACGCTGGTCGACGCGATGTTGTGGCAATCCGGGGCGTTCCGCGCCGGGCAGGACGTGGCCGAGCGCGTGATGGACTCGATGGACCTGGAGCGCGAGAAGGGGATTACGATCCTCGCCAAGAACACGTCCCTGCGTTACAACGGCGTGAAGCTCAACATCGTCGACACGCCCGGTCACGCCGACTTCGGCGGCGAGGTCGAGCGTGGCTTGACGATGGTCGACGGGGTGCTGCTGCTTGTCGACGCCTCCGAGGGGCCGCTGCCGCAGACGCGCTTCGTGTTGCGCAAGGCGCTTGAGTCGCGCCTGCCGGTGATTCTTGTCATCAACAAGGTCGATCGCTCCGACGCGCGCGTCGCCGAGGTCGTCGATGAGGTGTATGAGCTGTTCCTCGACCTCGACGCCGACGAGGAGCAGATCGAGTTTCCGATCGTGTACTGCAACGCGCGCGCCGGCATCGCCACGCTCGACTACGACGCGCAGGCGCCGACGCCCACCGAGGGCACGCTCGCGCCGCTGCTCGATCTGCTCGTGGAGCGGATTCCCGCGCCGATGTACGACCCCGAGCACCCCCTGCAGGCGCTCGTCACCAACCTCGACGCCTCCCCGTACGTGGGGCGCCTGGCGATCTGCCGTGTGCGCAACGGGCAGATCAAGCGCGGCCAGCAGGTTGCGTGGTGTCGCGCCGACGGCTCGATCGAGCGCGCGCAGGTTTCAGAGCTGTACGTGACCGAGGCGCTCGATCGCGTGGACGCGCCCGAAGCTGGGCCGGGGGAGATCATCGCCGTGGCGGGCATCGCGGAGATCACGATCGGCGAGACGCTTGCCGACCCCGCCGACCCGCGGCCGCTGCCCGTGATCACGGTGGACGAGCCCTCGCTGTCGATCACGATCGGCATCAACACCTCGCCGCTGGCGGGCAAGGAGGGCTCCAAGCTGACCGCGCGGCAGGTGCGCGAGCGCCTGGATCGCGAGCTCGTGGGCAACGTCTCGCTGCGGGTCATCGACGCAAAGGATGGGGGGGATCCCAATCAATGGGAGGTGCAGGGCCGCGGCGAGCTGCAGCTGGCGGTGCTGGTGGAGATCATGCGCCGCGAGGGCTTCGAGCTGACCGTCGGGCAGCCGCACGTGTTGATCCGCCAGATCGACGGCAAGCGCCACGAGCCCTTCGAGCGCCTCTCGATCGACGTGCCCGAGGACTACGTCGGCGTCGTCACGCAGATGCTCGCGCTGCGCAAGGGGCGCATGGAGCACATGACCAACCACGGTACAGGGTGGGTCAGGATGGAGTACATCGTGCCAGCCCGTGGCCTGATCGGGTTTCGCACCGAGTTCCTCACCGAGACGCGCGGCACGGGGCTGATGCACCATGTGTTCGAGTCGTGGGAGCCGTGGGCGGGCGAGCTGCGCACGCGCCCGAGCGGCTCGCTCGTGGCCGACCGCGGTGGCGTCACCGCCGGCTACTCGCTCACCAGCCTCTCCGAACGAGGGATGCTGTTCGTCGGCCCCGGCGAGGAGGTCTACGAGGGCATGATCGTGGGTGAGAACTCGCGCTCGGAGGACATCGACGTCAACCCCACCAAGGAGAAGCACCTCACCAACATCCGCTCCTCCACCTCCGATGTGTACGAGCGCCTGGCGGCGCATCGCAAGCTCACGCTCGACGAAGCACTCGAGTTCGTGCGCGACGACGAGTGCGTGGAAGTCACGCCCGAGAGCGTGCGCGTGCGCAAGACCCAGCTCGGCAAGACCGACCGGCTGAAGGCGGCGCGGCAGCGGCGGTGATCAGGCTCGCACGACGTCCATCACCGGCACGTCGTAGCGCTTGATCTTTGGGTCGGCAGTGGCCAACGTCAGACCCTCCAGACGCGCTTGGGCAACGAGCATACGATCGAACGGGTCGCCGTGCAGCAGCGGCAGTCGCCCTGCCTCGCGGGCATGCTCGTAGCTGATTGTGAGGCGTTCAAAGCCCGAGTCGTCGACCAGCATGGTCGCGTCTTCGAGCGTCTTCAGCTTGTCCAGCGCACGCTTGATCTCGATCTCCCAGATGGTTGCCGCACTGACGAATATGGTGTTGGCGGGTGCTTCGATTGCCTCTCGTGTCTCGTCGCGAAGACGTTTGTCGGATGCCCAGATGAGCGTATGGGTGTCGAGCAAAAGTCTCAGTCGTCCTCACCCTCGAAGTCGTCCTCGCCCTCAAAGTACCGTTGGATCTCCCAGGGCAGCGGATCATCGAAGTCGTCGCTCATCCACACCTTGCCCTCCCACAATCCGAGCCTGCGCTTCTTGCGCGGCTCCTCGATCGGCACGAGCTTCGCAAGCGCATGGCCGTTGCGCGCGATCACGATCTCCTCGCCTTTGGAGGCACGCTCGGCAAGCTGGGAGAGGTGGGTCTTCGCATCGTGCATGTTGTGAACCTCAGCCATAAGCTTAGTCCAGCTTAGCAGCCCGGTGGAGCCATGTAGCAGCAGGGTGGGAGTGATGCGGCGGCAGGTTCGAGTCATGCGGTCCTGGGCAAATACGACAGGTGTGTCGCCGGACGCGCGTCGGCCGGCTGCACCATGCGACGGGTGCTGCATATATGGTGCGGGCCATGAACACATCCAGAGGCTTGAACGCAGTGCTGGCGGCCGTGTGCGCGACGCTCGCCGCGGTCGTGATCGCCGTTCCGGCGGGGGCCACGACGATCGTCCACTTCACCAAGGAGGGCGTGGCGGCCTACGAAGTGCAGCTGCACAAAGGCGAAGTGCACGCGCTCACGTTCCATCCCGGGACGACGACGGGCCACCTGCACATCTCGATGAACAACGGCACCCACTACACGGTTGCCTATGCACAGACCGAACAGGCCAAGCTCGTGGCCCAGGCGCAGGCCGACCACGCGCGCGTGCAGGTCGCCACGGTGACGGTCAAAAAAACCGCACCGGTCAAACACAAACTCCGCTACATCGCCGGGGGCATCCTGATCGTGGTGATCGTGGTTGTGCTGATCGTGCTGCTGATCGGCCGGCGCAGGGCGCTTGCCGAGGAGGGGCCGCGCGAGACATCGGAGGAGAGCGCGGCGCCCTAAGACGAGGCGCATCGTGCCGCGATCCCTACGCGGAGCGGGCCACCCAACAATCTAAGAACAAGACTCAGTCTCATTATGGTAGGGTGCGGCGCACTACTCGTCCACCACGCCCACAGGGAGCTCCCGCTCGATGAGACTTTCAGGTTCGACCACGCGTCCGCGTCCGCGTGCCAACTCCACCCTCGCGCCGCTGGCCGCGATCTGCGCCGCCGGCGCGATCGCGCTCGCCGGCTGCGGCTCGGCCACCACCGCCTCGGACGGCAGGATCCTCGCTGTCGGCGCGGAGAACGAGTACGCCAACGTGATCGAACAGATCGGCGGCAAGTACGTGCAGGTGAGCGCGATCGAGAGCAACCCGAACACTGACCCGCATACCTTCGAAGCGAGCCCCAGCGTCGCGCAGACGGTCAGCGCGGCGACTCTGCTGATCGAAAACGGTGTTGGCTATGACACGTGGATGGAAAAGATCGAGTCCGCGTCGCCAAGCTCTTCGAGGAAGGTCATCAACGTCCAGAAGCTGCTCGGTCTCCCGGACTCCACCCCGAACCCGCACCTCTGGTACAAGCCGACGACGATGCCGGCGGTCGTGAAGGCGCTGGTCAGCGACCTATCGGCGCTGCAGCCGGCACACGCGGCATATTTCCAGGCCAACGCGACGAAGTTCGAAGAATCGTTGAAGCCGTGGTACGCGGCAGTCGCAAAGTTCAAGGCTGCCTACCCGAACACGCCGGTCGCGACGACCGAGCCGGTCGGCGACTACATGCTCGAAGCCGTCGGGACGAAGAACATGACGCCGTTCACGCTGCAGGCCGCGATCATGAACGGCACCGACCCGGCACCTCAGAATGTGACGCTCCAGAACGGCCTGTTCTCCGCCCACAAGGTCAAGGTGTTCGTCTACAACCAGCAGGTGACCGACTCGCTGACCAACTCCTTCAGGGAACTGGCGCTAAAAGAAGGCATTCCGGTGGTTGGCGTGTACGAGACGATGCCGGTACCGGGCTATGACTACCAATCGTGGATGCTCGCCGAGGTGAAGGCGCTGGAAAAGGCCGTGAAGGAAAAAGTCTCCACGCAGAAGCTCGTGCCATGAGCGAGACGAGCGTGGAGCGGGCGAGCGATGCCGCCGAGCTCTCGCAACTGGCTGGATCCGATCCGATCCTGTCGGTACAGGGCGTCAGCGTGCGGCTGTCCGGCCGCACGATCCTCGATCGGGTCAGCTTCCAGATCGCGCCGGGCGAGTTCACGGGCCTGATCGGATCGAACGGGGCGGGCAAGACGACGCTGTTCCGGGTGATCCTCGGCCTGCAGGCGGCGAGCGCGGGAGGAGTGCTTTTTGGCGGGCCCGCCCACCCCGGCGAGCACGCACAACGCCGTCGCGTGATCGGCTACGTGCCGCAGAAGTTCCTCCTCGACCCGGATGTTCCGTTGCGCGCGCGCGATCTCGTGGGGCTCGGGATCGACGCGCAGCGCCTCGGCGTGCCGTGGCCCTCCCGGGCCAGGCGGGCGCTGGTGCAAGAGATGCTGCACGCGGTCGACGCCGAGCGCTTTGCAGATACGCGCGTCGGCAAGCTCTCCGGCGGTGAGCAGCAGCGCATCCTGATCGCGCACGCGCTGATCGCGCGGCCGCGGCTGCTGCTGCTCGATGAGCCGCTTGCCAACCTCGACCTGGGCAGCGCCCACGAGGTCGTGGCGCTGCTGGCGCGCATCGCCCGTGAGCAGGAGATCGCCGTGTTGATCTCCGCGCACGAGATCAACCCGCTGCTGCCTGTGATGGACCGCATCGTCTACCTCGCCGCCGGGCGCGCGATCAGCGGCGCCACCGAGGAGGTCGTCCGCGCGGATGTGCTGAGCAAGCTCTACGGCCACCATGTCGATGTCCTGCACGTCCACGGCCGCGTGCTGATCGTCGCCGGCGCCGGCGAGGACGCCGATCTGAAGGGCCACGAGGGCGTCTTCCCCGGAGCCGGGGTCCTTTCGTGAGCCACTTTCTGTCCCCGATCTTCGCCCCCGGGTTCTTTCAAAGCGAAGCCGTGCACATAGCGCTCGGAGTGGGGACGCTCGTCGCGGTCGTCACCGGCGTGGTGGGGGTGTTCACGGTCATGCGCGGCCAGTCTTTCGCGGGCGAGGCATTCGGAGACCTCGGCACCACCGGCGGCGCGGGTGCGTATCTCGTCGGCGTCGGGCCGCTGTGGGGGTTCGTGCTGGGCAACGTGATCGCCGCGGGCGCGATGGAGGCGATTGGGGTGCAACGCGCTCGAGGGAGGGATCTCGCCACAGGGATCGTGCTCGGCGCCGGGATCGGGCTTGCGGCCCTGTTCCTGCATCTGTACACGACCGGCCACAGCACCACCGGAGCGACCGTCGCGATCCTGTTCGGCTCGGTGTTCGCGATCCCGAACACGACAATCCCGCTGATCGTGCTCCTGAGCGCCGTCGTGCTTGCGATCACGCTCACGATCTACCGTCCGCTGCTGCTCAGCTCCGTGAACGCCGAGATGGCGTCGGCCCGCGGCATCCCCGTGCGGCTGATCGGCGTGCTCTACCTGCTCGCGCTCGCGCTCGCGGCGGCGCTCGCGGCGATCACGATCGGCACGATCCTCTCAACAGCCCTGATCGTGGGGCCGGCGGCGAGCGCGCTGCGAATCACCACACGTCCGTTCACCGCGCTACTGACCGCGGCGGGCATCGGGATCGGCGCGATGTGGCTCGGCATAATCCTCGCCTACGACAGCTTCCACTGGCCGCCTCACGGCACCATCTGGCCCGTGAGCTTCTTCGTCGTGACGCTCGTGTTCGTCACCTACCTGCTGTCCGGGCTCCCCGAAGCCCGACGCCGCCGACGAGCAGACCGGACCCCGCCCGCCTATCCGGCAGCGCAGCCGGCGACACCGAGCTGAGAGGCGCACAACCATGTTCTCCGGGTTCATGATCACCGCCTGGGAGGTCGCGAGCATCGTCGCGGTCGTCGCGGGAATCGTGGGCTTCTTCGCGGTCATGCGCGGATCGGCGTTCGCCGCCCACGCGATCCCCAACGGATCCTTCGCCGGCGCCGCCGGCGCGATCCTGATCGGCGCCTCCACACTCCTCGGGCTCGGCGTGTTCTCACTCGGCGGCGCCATGACGATCGGCCTGCTCGGCCGCAGGGGCCGTCACGACGTCGCGACCGCCCTCACGCTCGTAGCGATGCTCGCGCTCGGCGCGCTGTTCTTGAGCTTCAGCGTCGAGTACGCCCCCGAGGTCTACTCGCTGCTGTTCGGCGAGGTGCTCGGGATCAGCCCCAACGAGATCGCACCGACAGCGATCCTCGGCGCGCTCTGCATCCTCGCTGTCGCGATCCTCTACCGGCCGCTGATGCTCTCCTCCGTCCTCCCCGAGGTCGGAGAGGCCCGCGGCATCGGCAGCTTCCGCATGGAGATGCTGTTCCTCGTCGTCCTCGCCCTCGCAACGACGATGACCGTGCCCGTCGTCGGGACACTGCTGATCTTCAGCCTCATGGTCGGCGCCCCGGCAGCCGCCCGCTCGTTCACCGATCGGCCGCTCGTGGCGATGGGTCTATCGGTGGCGATCGCGCTGCTGATCGTGTGGATCGCGATCGCCGCCTCCTATGAAACGAACTACCCCGTCGGGTTCTTCGTCGGCGCCGGCAGCGCCGTCTCCTACACGCTCGGACGCGGGTGGGCGGCGTGGCGGCGCGGTGGCGGGGGCGTGGCGATCGACGCGCACGCCGAGGTGCACGCCCCCGAACGCCATACGATCCTCACATGAGCACGCCGATCCTATCCCTCGCCGTCTCTACCATCGCGCTATGAGCACACGCACCCTGACCACGATCTCCTCCGCCGCGGATCGCGAGTGGATCGAGCGTGCCGAGACGGCGCTGGCCGAGGCGGGTCACAAGCGCGGTGGCGCACGGCGCGCGGTGCTCGAGCTGCTCGACGCGCAAACCTGTGCGCTCACCGCCGTGGAAATCGAGAGCGCGCTGGCCAAGGCCGAGCGGCGCGTGAGCCGCGCGAGCGTGTATCGGATCCTCGAGGAGCTCGAGGGCCTACGGCTGGTGCAACGCGTGGAAACGGGCCAGGCGATGGTTCGCTACGAGCGCGTGTGCAGCCAAGAGGAGCACCACCACCATCTGGTGTGCGACGGCTGCGGCCTGGTGATGCCCTTTTCCGACGACGCCCTGGAGCAGGCGATCGTGAGTCTCAGCCGGAGGGTGCCGCTGACCGTGTCCGAGCACGAGATTGTGCTGCGGGGGGAGTGCTCCGACTGCGCCGCGTAGCGCTCGGCATCGACAGTGGCTGGCCCCACAGGTAGCTGAGCACACAGGCGAGCGCGAACACCGCGACGACCAGCAGCTCCGGGCCCGAGTCCTCGCTGAGCGCACCGATGACCCCCGCTGTCAGCCCGCCCGCGAGCGCCGCCAGCCAGCCAGGATCGCCGCTCACGGGAGCGAGGACGCGGTCGCGACGGCGCACGGCGAGGACTGAGGCGGTGAGGGCGAGCGCGGTTGCGACTGGCATCAGGTGGTTCTTCAGCTCTTCCCACGCCGCGCCGTAGCGACGCACGACGATGTCGCGAATGTCGCCCGGCGAGCGGGCGTCGAGAACGCTGCCGGTGAAGTGACCGCTGCCGTGCGCGGTGAGCAGATCGATCGCGGCAAGCGCGATCAGCCCGAGCACGGGCGCGGCCATCACGATCAGCGCGCGGCGGCGGTTGAAGCTGCCGGGAAGCAGCATCACGGTCGCCACGGCGGTGCCGGCGCTGACGAGGATCACGCCGCCCACGCCCGCGCCGATGCGCGCCGAGCCCTCGACGATCGCGAGCACGATGCCGGCGCAGGCCATCGTCGTCGCAGCCCGACGCCCGCGCGCCGACGGGTATAGAGCCGCGGCCACCGCCACGAAGACGAGCACGGCAAGTCCCGACTTCAGCTCGTTGCCGATCCCATAGAAGCGCGCGCCGAACGCGGGGTTGGGGCCGAGCAGCGAGCGCATCAGCAGCTGCGTGCCGGCGAGCGCGTCGACGGTGAGCACGACGACCGCCGCCACAGCCGGCGCGATCGGAGCGCGCGGCCACGGCACGAGCCGGCCGGTGAGCCCGCCGAGGACGAAGCAGATCGCGACGATCAGCGCGAGCTCAACTGTGCGGCTCGGCTCCAGGGCGGCCGGCACCAGCACCGCTACAGGAGTCCACAGCACCGCGAGTCCGCCCGCGCGCATCGCCCAAGCGGTGCGCCGTCGTCGAGTCTCGCGCCGGGAGTGCGACAGGGCGCTGCCGGAACGGTACCGAGGAGGTTGTTCCTCGCCGGGAACCGGACTCCCGGGTGGCGACTGGGGGTTGCTGGCACTGCGCCCCAGCGGCAGCTGTGCGGCGGCGAGCAGCGCCAGCCATGCCGCCACCAGCCACTCGATCGCGGGCAGCCGGCGCGAGTCGATCACTGCGAGCCGCGCCTTCAGCCCGCGCAGGCTCGCGCTATCCAGCCGGCCGTCGAGGCGAACCGGCTTGCCGCGCATGTCGGCGGGAACCGGCAGGCCGAGGTGGTCGAGAATCGTCGGGCCGATGTCGATCGAGGCGATCAACCCGCGCTCGTTGGTGGTCTGCGAGGTGAGCGTGTGACCGCCGGAGGTCCCTGTGCCTGGCGATGGGGAGAGCCCGGCGAAGGCGCTCCACAGGAGTTCGTGAGCGGGAGTGTCGAGCGGACTCTGGATGACCGCGAGCAGCTCTCCCGGTGGGCGCGTGGCGGCCAACGCGCGCAGCTCCGCATAGCCGGTTGCGCCCGCCGGCAGGTCGGCCACGACCAGACGATGGTTCGCCCGCAGGGCGGCGATTCGCGCGAGCTGCGTGGCGGGCGCGCCGAAGGACACGGCGGCGATGTTCCCGGCGCGGTTGGCGGCGAGCGCCGCGGAGCCGGTTGCGGGGCCCGCGAAAGCCCTCGGGCGGGCAAGCTGCGCGCCGGTCGAGCGCGACGATCGCGGCTCGCCGACCGGATATGGCGCCGCATATGCGGCCCCGCCGGGGATCGAGGCGGCGAGCAGCCCGGGATCGAGCAGCTGTGGCGCCCTCGCCGCGCGCGCGACAACGGCGCTCCACATCGACACGTGCGCGCTCCCCCCCGGCTCGAGCGTCAACGACGACAGCGGTGGTGGGTAGGCGGGGCTGTAGGCGGAGTAGGAGACGCGCGCGCCCTGGGTGATGTCGAGCAGCAGCTGGTCGACCTTGTAGGTGCCCTGTGTGGCGCTGAGGATGGCGATCGAGAGCGATGGGATCGACGCCAGCTCGCGCTCGATCGCGTCCCCTTCGGCGTGGCCCGCAGGCTGTGGCGCGGCGGGCAGCAAGACGATCAGCGCCGAGCGCTCACCACCGCCGGAGGCGGCGGTGGCAGCAGCTTGTCCTGCCGCCGGCGCCGAGCTCTCCCTGCCACCAGAGGCCGGTGCGGGGGGCGCTGTTGCGGCTGACAGCGCCAGGCACAGCAGTGCCGCCGCGAGCCCGCAGCGTGGGGCGCTCAGCCCTCCGTCCCCCCGCGCGTGCCGGCGGGCAGCCGCTTCTCGTCGGAGGCGAGCGCGGCAAATTCGGCTTCGTCGGCTGGACTGAGGCGGGTGGCTCCACCCTCGATGTTCAGGCGCGGCAGCGCCCTGTCCAGCCACCTCGGGATCTTCCAGGTGGCGTCCCCGAGAATGTTGAGCACCGCGGGCAGCAGCAGGCAGCGCACGACGATCGCGTCGAGAAACACCGCCGAGGCCAGGGCAAGGCCAAACTCCTTGATGACGCGGCTTTCGCCGAGCATGAACGATAGGAACACGCAGATCATGATCGCCGCGGCGGCCGTCACGACTCGTCCGGTGAGCGCAAGTCCCTCGCTGACCGCCCGGCGGCTGTCGCCGGTTCGCGTCCACTGCTCGTGGATGCGGGAGACGAGGAACACCTCGTAGTCCATCGACAGGCCGAACACGATCGCGAACAGCATCACCGGCACGAACGACTCGATCGGGCCGGCTTTGACACCCACCAGCCCGTCAAACCACGCCCACTGGAACACGACCACGATCACTCCGAGCGACGCGCCGATGCTGAACAGGTTCATGAACGCCGCCTGCAGCGGAATCGCCAGCGAGCGGAATACGATCATCAGCAGCAGCGCGGAGAGCAGCACCACCACGCCGATGAACAGCGGCAGCTTCTTGGCGAGCACCGCCGCGAAGTCGACCGCCCCGGCAGTGACGCCGCCGACGTACACGTGCATGCCGGTGCTCGACTCCACCGGGGGGATCGTCGCGTCTCGCAGTCGCGACACCAGCTGAGTTGTGGCGTATGCCTGCGGGGAGGAGCTCGGGTACACCGAGATCGTGACCACGTCGCCGGCGGGGTTGAACTTGGCGGGAGCGACCGCGGCGACGCCGGGCACGCTCGTCATCGCGGCGCGCAGCTTTTCCACCGCCGCCTTGCCGCCGGAGTTGGGCCCGGTCAATCCGTGCTTGGCGGCTCCGGTGCCGGAGTCGGCCGAGCCCGGGAGCTGCGCCACGACCTGCAGCGGCCCGTTGAACCCCTTGCCAAAGCCCTCCGCGAGCAGCTCATAGGCCTTGTAGGTGGTGAAGCCCTCCGGGTCGTTGCTCGCGTCGCTCGAGCCGAGCCGCAGGGCGATCGCGGGCGCGGCGATCAGCAGCAGCACGAGTGTGGCGGCAAGCGCGATCGGCCATGAGTGAGCCTGCACGAAACCGCTCCAGCGCAGCCAGGCGTTGCCGTGGCGCGCGTCGGTGGCCTGCACGCCCGCGCGCCTGGCGCGGCGGCCGGGTCGTACGACGCGGTTGCCCGCGATCGTGAGCAGCGCCGGCAGCAGCGTCAGCGAGGCGAGCATCACGAGCAGCACGCCGATCGAGGCGGAGATCGCCACGCCGTAGAGGAAGTCCACGCCGAGCAGCATCATTCCCAGCAGCGCGATCACGACCGTGCAACCGGCAAACAGCACCGCGCGTCCGGCGGTGTCCATCGCCTGCACGACCGACTCGCGCACATCGCCGAAGCTGGGGCCGGGGGTCGCGTAGGCCTCGCGGAAGCGCGTCACGATGAACAGCGAGTAGTCGATGCCGACGCCAAGTCCGATCATCGCGGCAAGCTCGGAGGAGAAGTCGGGGGTGTCGACCACGTGCGTAAACAGCGCGATCAGTCCGAGTCCCGTGCCGAGACCGAACAGCGCGGTGACGATCGGCAGGCCCATCGCGATCAGCGATCCGAATGTGATCAGCAGCACCACGATCGCGGCCATCAGGCCGACCGCCGTGGTCAACCCGAAGCCTTCCTGCTCGGTCTGCTCGATCGCCTGGCCGCCGAGCTCGATCTGGATGCGCGGGGTGCGCGCCGCCTCGGCCGCATCGACGACGTTCTGGCCCGCGCTCTTGGGCAGTTCGTTGGCCTTCTCGTCGAACACCACGGTGGCGAACGCGATCCGTTCGTCGGCGGAGATCGCCTTGCCGGCCTGGCTGGCCGCGTAGGGGCTGATGACACCGGTCACGTGTGGCAGGCGCCCGACCTTGGCGAACAGCGCGCTCATGTGAGCGCGCACGCCTGCTTCTCGCACACTCCCGCCCGCGACCTTGAAGACGATCGTGTCGCGGTCTCCCGCCTGCGCGGGGAAGCTGTGCGCCAGCAGGTCCGAGGCGCGCTGCGCGTCGGAGTTGGGCAGCGTGAAGTTGTTGGAGTAGGCGGCGCCGCCGCCGGCCTGGGAGAGGGCGTTGACGGCGATCAGCAGCACCACCCAGCCGATTGCGATGTAGAGACGATGGGTCGTGGACCAGCGGGCGAGCTTGAGCATCTTGAGGACCTGTTGTGCGCTCACCGCGGGCGGGGATGCGGTGAAGGGGGGACGGGGGACTCAGCTCAGCTTACGACGCTCGTCAGGCAGACGCATCACCGCACTCCCCATCCCGATGTTGCGGCTGACGGCCTATCCCAGCGAAAACAGCTCCAGGGCACCGGTGAGCTTGTGTTCGTTGGCGTCGCCCTCCGGCTCGACCACGTGGCCGTCGACCACGATCGGGCTGTTCCAGTGTCCCGGTGAGCCGGGCAGCTTGGCGATCGGCCGTCCGGAGCGTGGCCGGTAGACGTAGATGCCGCCTTCGGAGGGGTCGTACACGTAGAGCAGCCCGCCAGCCAGGATCGGGCTGGTGCCGGGGTTGGCGTTCTGCCAGACCAGGCGCAGCCGACCGTCGATCAGCGCGTAGGCGGCGGTCGCGTGTTCGGCGCCGACGAACACCGTCGTGGTGGAGCCCCGGCGCCAAACGGCGGGGGCGCTGAACAGCTCGCCTCCGCCCGGCAGCGCCAGCCGCTGAATTTCGCCGCCCAGCCGGTTGGGCCTCGCCGCGGGGCCGCCGTCGAGTCGCGACAGCGACAGCGCGCGAATGACGCCGTCCTTGCCGGCGATCATCGCGCGGTCCTCTCCGAGCAGCGCGGGAGCGCTCGATCCGAGGTCGGTGTCGGTGCTGTTCAGCTGTTCCTGGTCGGTCGGCGTGAATGCCTGGCGGTAGTTCAGGCCCGGCACCGTCAGCTCGATCACGCTGTCGCCGAAATCGGTGGTGCCGTTCCATGGGCCGTTGCCGGTCGATATGAGCAGGCGCTTGCCTCCGGGCTCCACGACGGCGCCACCGCGCGAGAGGATCGCCGAGTCGCTCGCCGGGCAACTGCTCGGCACGATCAATTCGCGCCTGTTGGCGCACAGCGTGTTGAACACGCGCACGACCCGCCCGCTGGCACGTTCGATCAGCACGACATGGCCCTGATATGGCGGAATGTCGCCGAGATAGCCGCTGGTGGCGACGAGCAGATACGGCCCGTCGATGTTCAGCGCCGCGCCGAGCTTCTCGTGTGTGGCGTCGCGTGTGATCGACACAGGCCAATCGCCGCCGCGCACTTCGCCGCCGTTTGCCAGCGAGAGCTTGTGGATCAGCCCATTGGGCGAGGCTGCGTACACATACGCTCCGCTCGGATCGGCAAGCGGCGAGCTGACCGTGATCTGGGCGCTTCCCGCCCAGCCGCCGTAGCCGGGGGGCGTGAACGTCCACAGGATGTGCCCGCTGTCGGCGTCCAGCGCGAGCGTCTTGCCGTAGGTGGTCGTCACCACAACCACGTCGTGCACGGCGCCGGCGACGCTTGCCGCATGCAGGTAGATGGGGGAGGAGTCGACCGTGCCCGGCAGCGCGACGGCAACTCCTCGAAGGTGCCCGAGGTCGGCCGCGTCGATGCCGGTGGAGAGCTGGCTGGCATCCGAGCGCTGTGGGTTCAGGCCGAACTCCGGCCAGTCGAGCAGGCGCGCCGAGGAGGAGGGAGTCGCGCTCGGAATCGCTGAGGCGCTTGCGGTGAGGGTCGAGACGCCAGTGGGCGTGGCGCTGCCGCACGCGCCAAGCAGTACGCATGTGGCAAGCGCGGCGGCAAGGCGCGACAGCTGGCGATCAGGGTGCACTTTGCGGTTGTAGCGCATGCCGCCGTTGAGCTCCGAGTCGAATTTCGAGGATTGGGGTGTCGACGGCCGAGCCGAGAGGCACCACACCGGTTTGGCAAAAGCGACGATGCTCTGGCGCGGCGGAAGGGGTGGGGAGCGTCAATTGGGGCATGGACCGCATTCTGAGCGGCGCTTGGGACGGTAGCCGGCGAGGCGGGCTCGGGCACAGCGCTGCCGGTGTCGATCGTAAGGTTCCATGCGGGTTTGCGGATGTGTAACGAATCGGTCGCTCGATGGACTGAAGGTCGTGAATCGGTCCAATCAAAGGAGAGTCCCGATGAGAGCAGCAACTCGTTTTGGCGGGGTCGCGATCGCCACGCTGGCGATGGCGGCCGGCGGTGGCGGTGTGGCGAGCGCATCCGGCGCCCACAGCTTCGGCGGTGGAGGGTTCGCGGGCGTGCGAGGTGGCTCCGGTGGGCGCCAGGGTGGCGGGCAGCAGGGTGGCGGGCAGCAGGGTGGCGGGCAGCAGGGTGGCCAGGGTGGCGGCCAGCAGGGTGGCCAGCCGGGCAGGCGACCCGTCGGCGTCGTGTTCGCTCAAACCGACAACCCGGCTGGCAATCAGGTCGTGGCATACGATCGCGCCGCCAACGGCACGCTAACTCAGGCCGGCGTATACGACACCGGCGGATTGGGTGGCGTGCTGGCCGGGTCGGTCGTCGATCATCTCGCTTCGCAGGGCTCGCTCGCATACGACCGCGAAAGCGGCCTGCTGTACGCCGTCAACGCCGCCAGCAACACGATCTCCGTCTTCTCCGTGCTCGGGGATCGCCTGCTGCTGCGCCAGACGATCGGCTCGGACGGAGCGTTCCCCGTGAGCATCGCGGTGCACGGCAGCCTGGTGTACGTGCTGAACGCGCTGGAAGGCGGCTCGCTTCAGGGCTACGTGTCTGTTTTCGGCCACCTGTTCGCCCTGCCCGGCTCCGCTCGCTCGCTGGGTCTGAACTCGAGCGAAGAATCTCAGTTCACGCACACGCCCGGACAGGTCGCGTTCTCACCCGACGGCTCGCAGCTGATCGTCACGACGAAGGCCGCCGGCAGCGACATCGACGTGTATCGCGTGGGACCCTTCGGCCAGCTCTCCCAGGCGCCTACCGTCGACGCCCAGCCGGGAGCGGTGCCCTTCGCGGTGAGCTTCGACCCGAGCGGAGACCTGATCGTCGCCGACGCGGGCACCGATGCGCTGAGCAGCTTCGCGCTGAACGCAAGCGGCACCGTCACGCAGCTCGACTCCGTGGGCACCGGCCAGCAGGCGACGTGCTGGGTGGTCGCCGACGGAGCGTGGCTGTATGCGTCCAACGCGGCCAGCGCCTCGCTGAGCGGCTTTCAGGCCGGTGCCGGTGGGCTGCTCGCGCCGCTCGCCAACACCGCGACCGACGGCGGCACGGTCGATGCCGCGGTCTCAGGCGACGGTCGCTACCTGTACGTGCAAACGGGCGCGAGCGGAATCGTGGACGAGTTCGCGATCGGCGCCGGCGGTGCGCTGAGCAGGGTCGGAGCCGTCACGGTCCCCGGCGCGATCGGCGGCGAGGGTATCGCCGCAAGCTAGCGCCACCGTGCCACACAGGCTACGGCGCCCGCCGGACCGGGGCGCCGTAGCCTTGGCTCGAACGCAATGAGCTCGACCGGCAATTCGTATGTCTCTGCGGAGGAGATGCTGCGCGAGGACGCTCGCCTGCTCGAGCGCGTGCGCGCGGGTGACGAGCAGGCGTTCGTGCGACTTGCCGCTCGCCATCATGGCACGATGCTGCGTCTGGCCCGCACATACGTGTCGAGCGCGGCGATCGCCGAGGAGGTCGTGCAGGACACGTGGCTGGCCGTGCTGCGCGGGCTCGACGGGTTTGCCGGACGCTCGTCGTTTCGCACCTGGCTGCTGCGCATTCTCGTCAACCGCGCGAGGAGCACCGGTGTGCGCGAGCACCGGAGCGTGGCTGTCGGCGACGTCGGTCCGGCCGTCGACCGGTCCAGGTTCGACGCATCCGGGGCATGGATGTCTCCGCCGCAGCACTGGATCGAGGACAGCGACGATCGCATGGTCGCCGAGGGGCTCGCGCAGCGCATCCACACGATTCTGGGCCAGCTCCCGGATCGCCAGCGCGAGGTCGTGATGCTGCGCGACGTCGACGGGCTCACCGGCCAGGAGGTGTGCGAGGTGCTGGAGATCACCGAGGCCAACCAGCGCGTGCTGCTGCACCGGGGGCGCAGTCATCTGCGCCAGGCGCTCGAAACCGAGCTGGGGAGGGAGGCGTGAGCATGCTTCGCCGGCGTCGCAGGGAGTTCGTATGCCAGGAGATGGTCGAGCTGATCACCGACTATCTGGAAGATGCGCTGTCGCGCTCACAGAGGCGGCGCTTCGAGGCGCACATCGCGGGGTGCGAGCACTGCACGGAGTATCTGGAGCAGATGCGCGCCACGATCCGGCTCGCCGGCCGGCTTCGCGGCGAGGATCTGACGCCGGAGATGCACGAGGAGTTCAGCGAGATCTACCGGCGCTGGCGCTCGGAGGGCGATTGAGCGCTTGGACGCGACGCTCTGCGATTAGGGGCGTGGTCTCGACCCACAGGCGTGGCAGCCGGCGACGTGGGCGAGATGCGGTCTCGGCGCGAATCTTGCTTCCCAAAAAAAAATCACCTCCCTTGGGCGTAAGCTGTGACTGCGAGCAAGTCGCCAACGAGACGAGGAGCATCATGGCCAAGACACCGCGAGTGGGCGAGCAGGCACCCGACTTCCAACTGCAGGGCACGAGCGGACCGTTCAAGCTCTCCGATCATCGCGGCGAGCGGGTGGTGCTGCTGTTCTACCCGGGCGACAACACGATGGTGTGCACCAAGCAGTTCTGCTCCTATCGCGACCGACCCGAGGAGTTTGCGTCGTTGAACGCCACGGTCGTCGGCATCTCCTCGCAGAGCGTCGAGTCCCACGAGGGGTTCGTCGCCAAGAACAGTCTCAACGTGCCGTTGCTCGCCGACGAGGACAAGGCGGTGGCCAGGGCCTACAGCGCCACGATGCCGGGTGTCGGCTCGACCGCGCGTGCGGTGATCGTGATCGACGAGCAGGGCGTCGTGCGCCACCGCCACGATCATCGCCTGGGCTTGGACTACCAGACGGTGGACGAGCTCAAGGCCGCGCTTCAGGCGATCTCCGATCGGTAGGGCGCCCGTCGGGAGCGAGCCCCGTGCCGCCAGTTTCCCCGGTGCGGCGGCGCTGGGAGCTACCGCGTTTCGCGCTCGGCAGGCCGCGCTTCGGCGGCGCGCCTGGCGTGCAGCTCCATCAGCTCCAGCTGCATATTGCGCGGACGCTCCCCCGGCCCCGGTGCCCGGCGGTTCCAGCTGCCGTCGGCGTGCAGTTCCCAGGAGCTCTGGTTGTCGGCGAAGGCGCGTTCGAGCGTGTCCATCAGCTCTGCGCGCAGGTCAGCCGAGTCGATCGGCGCGGCGAGCTCGACGCGATGGTCGAGGTTGCGCGGCATCAGGTCGGCTGAGGCGATGTACACCGTGCGCTCGCCGTCGCGCTCGAAGGTGTAGATGCGCGAGTGCTCCAGCAGTCGCCCCACCACCGACACCACCCTGATGTTCTCCGAGACGCCGGGGATGCCCGGGCGCAGGCAGCAGATGCCGCGCACGTTGAGATCGACGCGCACGCCGGCGCGCGAGGCGCGATACAGCGCGCGGATGCAGTGGCCGTCCACGAGCGCGTTCATCTTCATCGCGATCCGCCCGGGCGAATCCGGCGAGTGTGCGGCGATCGTCGCGTCGATCTGGGCGATCAAGCCCTCGCGCAGGTGCGCGGGCGCGATCAGCGCCTTGCGATATCCGGCGGGCCGGCCATACCCGGTGAGGTTGTTGAACATGTCGGTCACATCCGCGCCGAGCTCCTCGTCGATCGTGAACAGCCCGAAGTCCGTGTACAGCCGCGCGGTGGCCGAGTGATAGTTGCCGGTGCCGACGTGCACGTAGTTGCGCACCCCATCGCCCTCGCGGCGCACCACCAGCACGCACTTGGCGTGGGTCTTCAGCGCCGGCTGCCCATACACCACGTGCACGCCCGCCTCCTCCAGCGCCTTGGCCCAGTGGATGTTCATGCGCTCGTCAAAGCGCGCCGTCAGCTCGACCAGCGCAACCGCCTGCTTGCCGCGCTCCGACGCGGCGATCAGCGCCGGCACCAGCGGCGAGTCGTCGCTGGTGCGATACACCGTCTGCTTGATCGCGAGCACGTTCGGGTCGGACACCGCCTGCTCGACGAAGCGCTCCACCGAGGTCGCAAACGAGTCGTAGGGATGGTGCACGAGCACGTCGCCTTCGCGCATCGTCGCGAACATGTCCGGCCGCTCGCCCTCGTGGCGCAGCAGGCGCGGGTGGGTGACGGGCGTGTAGGGGGCGTTGCGAAGCTCCGGCATCCCCGGCAGCTTCACGATCTGCCACAGCGCGCCCATGTCGAGCAGCCCCTCGACCGGATACACCTCGTCCTCGCGCACGCCGAGCAGGCCGATCAGCTCCTCGCGCAGGCGCTCGGAGCAGCTCGTGCCGATCTCCACGCGCACGATCTCGCCGAAGCGTCGGCGGCGCAGCTCGTCCTCGACCGCCTGCAGCAGGTCGGCGGCGTCGTCTGAAACCTCCAGGTCGGCGTCGCGGGTGACCCTGAAGACGTCGTAGTCGAGGATCTCCATGCCGGGAAAGAGCGCGTCGAGATGGTGGGCGATCACGTCCTCCAGCGGCACGAGCGTGGCGTGGGAGCTCGTGGCGGGCGACGGGCCCGCGCCGCCGGCCGCTGCACCCGGGTCGGCCGGCGCGGGCGGGCTGCCCGACCCGCCCGCGGGCGGGATCGTCACGAAGCGCGGCAGGATCTCGGTCGGCACCTTCACGCGCGCGAACACCGTCTCTCCGCCGGTGGGGTCGCGCACCAGCACCGCGAGGCTCAGCGACAGGTTCGAAATGTAGGGGAACGGGCGCCCCGGCGCCACCGCCAGCGGCGTGAGCGCCGGGAAGATGACGCGGCGGAAGTGCTGGGCCAGATAGGTGCGCTGCGCGTCGTCGAGCCGATCGAAGGCAAGTACGTGCACACCCTGATCGGCCAGGGCGGGACGCAGGTGCGCTTCAAAGCACTCGCTGAGGCGTCCTCCCAGCACCAGCACGCGCTCGCGGATCGCGGCGATCGTCTCCGTGGGCGTGAGCCCGTCCTGGCTGGGATTCTCCACGCCCGCGTCGATCTGGTCGTGCAGGCCAGCCACGCGCACCATGTAGTACTCGTCGAGGTTGGTCGTGTAGATCGCGCAGAACTTCACGCGCTCCAGCAGCGGCGTGCTCCGATCCTCGCCGAGCGCCAGCACGCGCTCGTTGAAGTCCAGCCAGGAGAGCTCGCGGTTGATGTACAGCGAGGGATCCTCCAGGCGCCGCTGGGGCTCCTTCAGCTGCCGGTGCTCGTCACTCATCGAAGTGCTCAAGTCTTCTATGCTCGCAGAACACCATGGCAACGGCCCGCCAGCTCTGGCTGCTTCGTCACGCCGACGCAGAGCCCCACGGCACGCGTCCCGACGCCGAGCGGCAGTTGACCGATCGTGGCAAGGCCCAGTGCGGCCGCGCCGGCGCCTCGCTCGCCGCGATGGACGTGCGGTTCGCCGCGATCTACGCCAGCCCGAAGGCGCGCGCGCGCGAAACGGCCGAGCTTGTGCTCGAGCGGCTGCCCGAGGTCGATCCGGGTCTGCTGGAGCTGCGCACCTCGCTTGCCGGCGGCATCCGGGCGCGCGAGGCGCTGGAGCTGCTGGAGGGCGTCGGTCCCGACGGGTCGGTGCTGATCGTCGCTCATGAGCCTGACCTCTCGGGGATCGTGGCCGAACTCACGGGCGGTCGCGTCGACCTGAAGAAGGCTGGGCTCGCGGTGGTGAGGCTAGCCGCCGGTGGCGCTGAGCTCGTACTCCTGCTGCGCCCCGCCGAGTTCGGCTTGATCGCGGAGAGCCAGCTCGTCTAACTCGGTCGCGCCCGCGGGCACGATCTCGGCCGGGCTCTCGTCGCGCTTGACCTTGCGCGGCTTGGCGGCGACGGTCTCCTCGGCCGCGCTCGCGTCCTCGGCCTGCTCGACGTCGGCGTGTTCGGCCGCGAAGCGATAGCCGATGCCGAAGTGGGTGTGTATGTAGCGCCACTGCGGCGATGCCTTCTCGAGCTTCTGGCGCAGCTTGCGCACGAACACGTCCACCGAGCGGTCGCCGCGCACCATCGCATAGCCCCACAGGCGAGAGTAGATCTCCTCGCGCTCGAGCACCCTGCCTTCGCCGCCCGCGAGCAGCTCGATCAGCTCGAACTCGCGACGGGTCAGCTCGAGGCTGCGACCGCCCACGAACGCCTGGAAGCGATCCGAGCGGATCTCGACCTCGCCCGCGGACACCGGCTTCGATTCGGTGCGCGCGCTCGTCCTGCGGCGGCGCCTGACGAGTCCCTGCACGCGCGCGATGACCTCCTCGGGGTGGCAGGGCTTGGTGATCCAATCGTCGGCTCCCAGCCGCAGCCCGCGCACGCGCTGGGCCACCGTGGAGGGGCCGGTGCAAACCACGATGCCAAGCTCCGGCAGCGCTCCGCACAGGCGCTCGAGCCATTCCCACGCCTGCGGCCCGAGCACAGCCAGATCGACGACGAGCGCGCTGAGGCGCATCGAGGCGATCGCGTCGGTGGGCACGGGGCTCGCGAGCACACGGTGCTCCCAGCCGAGGCGGTCCATGCGCTTGCCGAGAACCTGGATGAACCCGCTGTCTCGGTCGAGCACCGCGATGCGCAAAGAGGATGCGCCCCCCGCGCTCGATGCCGCTCCTTCATCCGTGGAGAGGACGCCCGTCGTCATCTGCGGGCAGTGTATAGGGCAGCGCCGGGAGAAGCACAACCCGCGCAGACGATAGTCACAGGATCTTCACAGGCGAGTGCGCTGTTTGCGCGCCCGGGAGCCGCCATCGGTCCCGGCTCACAGCAGGTCGATTCGGGGCGGAGACGGGGTGCTTCCAGCCTGCGGCGAGGCGATCTGGGCGTCGGGCACCGGCACGGAGTCGCCGCGATGCGTGGCGCTATCGCCCGAGCGGGTTTGTCTGATCGGAGAACTCGCGGAACAGCCCGGTCACCACGAACGCCACCTGCTCGCCCACGTCCACGGCATTGTCGCCGATGCGCTCCAGCGCCCGGGCCACGAGGATCATGTGCATCGCCCACTCGCGCGTGTCGGGGTCGTCGCCGATCTCGAGCGCCGTACGGAATATCTCGCGGTTGAGGCGGTTGATTTCGCGGTCCTGGCGCGCGAGGTCTTCGGCGAGCGCGACGTCGCGCCCGGAGAAGGCGGCCTTGCACTGCACCGTCTCAGAGCGCGCGTGCGCGCCCATCTTGAGAATCGTCTCAAGCACCTCCGGGCGCACCGGCGGCTCATACCCCGACAGCGGTATCAGCTTGGCGATGTTCACGCACTGGTCGCCCATCCGCTCGACGTGCACGATCACGTGCAGCAGCGCCGCCACCAGGCGCAAATCGCCCGCCACCGGAGCCTGAGTGGCCAGCAGCGAGAGGATGCCCTGGTGGACTTCCAGGTAGCGACCGTCGACGCGGTCGTCGTCGGCGATCACCATCTGCGCGAGCTCGACGTCCTGGTGGGCGAGCGCCTCCAGGGTGCGGTCCAGCTGTTCGACCACAACGTCCAGCCCGCCCAGCGCGCGCGTCTCCAGCTCCTGCAGCTGCTGCTGGAAGTGCTGGCGGCCCTGTGGCGTGTTCAGCCGCGCAAGCGGCTCCGCGTTGGCTTCAGAGCTCATGGTGCGCGCCGCCCTCAGCCGAACTTTCCGGTGACATATTCTTCGGTCCTGGAGTCGTCGGGGTTTGTGAAGATCTTCTGCGTCGGCGCCACCTCGACCAGCTCTCCGCTGAGCATGAACGCGGTACGGTCGGCCACGCGCGCCGCCTGCTGCATATTGTGGGTCACGATCACGATCGTCACGCGCGTCTTCAGCTGCTCGATCAGCTCCTCGATCTTCAGCGTGGCGATCGGGTCGAGCGCGGAGCAGGGCTCGTCCATCAGGATCACCTCGGGCTCGACCGCGAGCGAGCGCGCGATGCACAGCCGCTGCTGCTGGCCGCCGGAGAGGCCCGCACCAGCCTCTGAGAGGCGATCCTTGACCTCCTCCCACAGCCCCGCGCCGCGCAACGCGCTCTCGACCTTGTTGTGCAGGTCGCCCCGTCCACGCGAGGCGAGCCGCAGGCCGGCGGCGACATTGTCGAACACCGACATCGTCGGGAACGGGTTGGGCTTCTGAAAAACCATGCCGATTGCGCGCCTGACAGCGACGACGTCGACGCTCGGGTCGTAGATGTCGAGGTCGTCGAGCAGCACCTTGCCCTCGGCGCGTGCGCCAGGTGTCTCCTCGTGCATGCGGTTGATGCAGCGCACCATCGTCGACTTGCCGCAGCCCGAGGGTCCGATGATCGCCGTGACCTCGTTGGCGTGGAAGTTGAGATCGATGCCCTTGACCTGCTCGACCTCGCCATAGAAGGCGCGGAGCCGCTCAAGCCTCACGGCGTGCCCCTCGCGCACATTCGAGCGCGGGCCCGCCTCGCTCGCGGCCACGGCCGGTTGGGTCTTCGGTGGCTGGCGTTGGCTGGGCTCGAGCATCTGGGTGGGCGGTTCCTCGGGCTTCATCCTAGGCTGCTCCGTCGTGCCAGGAGTCGTGCGGCGAGGTTGAGCAGGAGGATCATGACCACAAGGGTCAGCGCGGCCCCCCACGCACGGTTTACCACAGCGGTGGTCGGAGATGTGACGTCGGTGTAAATCTGCATTGGCAGCGAGTTCATGAACCCGCTCAGGTTGAAGCTCGTCTTCATCGTCGCCCCGGCCGTGAACAGCAGCGGGGCGGTCTCGCCGGCTGCACGCGCGATCGCCAGCAGAATCCCGGTGAGCAGGCCCGGCAGGGCGGTCGGCAGCACGATCCTGAAGATCACCTTCCAGCGCGGCGCGCCGAGCGCCAGCGCCGACTCGCGCAGCGAGCCCGGTACGAGCAGCAGCACCACCTCCGCCGCGCGAGTCACGACCGGCAGCATCAGCAGCGCGAGCGCGAACGCACCCTTATAGGCCGCGTAGGAGCTGCCGGTGCCGACGATCAGCGCGATGTAGATGAACAGCCCGAACATGATCGAGGGCACCCCGGTGAGCACGTCCACGAAGAAGCGCACCGTGTGGGCGAAGCGGCTGGCCTTGCCGTACTCGACGAGCCACACCGCGACACCGAGGCCAACCGGCACCGAGAGCACCGAGGCCAGGCCCACCATCTCGATCGTGCCGAGGATCGCGCTCTTGATGCCCCCGATCGAGGAGGCCGCGAAGAAGGTGTTGCCGGTTGGGTCGGTCGTGAAGAATTTGATGCTCCAAGCGCCGAGCCCCTTGCTGAGCAGGTAGTAGACGATCAGCCCGAGCGGCACGAGCGCGATGGCTGTCGCCGCCACGATCGAGCCGCGCGCAACCCGGTCTTTGCGTCGGCGCGCTGCGCTGAGGGAAAAGCGCTCGAGGGTCTGAGCGGAGGCGCTCACGGAGTACCGGCCTGCTCGTGCGCGATGTCCATCGGGGGTTGCGTGCAGCGCGAATCCGCCCGCGTGTGGGGTGTGCTCGCCGCCAACGACGCATGCCGCGGTCTCATCAGCTGAGCCCCGGCCCGATCGGCGTGCCGGCCTCGGCAAAGTCGGCCGCGGTGCGCTTGGGCTTGGTCGAGCGCGCCGCGCGCAGCACCAGCAGACGTGCGATCGCGTTTACCAGCAGCGTCAGCACGAACAGCACGAGCCCGGCGGCAAACAGCGCGGAGCGGTGCAATTCCTGGGCTTCGCCAAACTCGTTGGCGATCGACGCGGCGAGGCTGTAGCCCTGGTCGAAGAGGTGTGTCGGCATTTTCGGATCGTTGCCGATCAGGATCGTGACCGCGATCGTCTCGCCGATCGCGCGCCCCAGTCCGAGCATCGCCGCGCCGGTGATACCGCTGCGGCAGTAGGGCAGCACGGCGGTGCGGATCATCTCCCAGCGCGTCGCGCCGAGCCCGAGCGCGGCCTCCTTGTGGTCGCGCGGAACGGTGTTCATCACCTCGCGCGAGAGCGAGCTTACGATCGGCAGGATCATGATCGCGAGCACCAGCCCCGTGATGAAGAAGTTCGGAATCGTCGCCAGCCCGCCGCCGACGAAGGGGACGAAAGACAGCCGGTCGGCCACCCATTGCTCGGCCGGCTGCAGCTTGGGCGCGAGGAAGAAGATACCCCACAGGCCGTACACGACCGACGGCACGGCGGCGAGCAGCTCGACCAGGATCGTAACCGGCCCGCGGATGCGAAGCGGGCACAGCTCGGTGATGTAGAGCGCGGTCGCGACTGCTATGGGCACGCCGATCACGAGCGCCAGGGCCGAGGTGATCAGCGTGCCGAGCAGCAGAGCCAGTGCGCCAAAGTGGTTGGCGCTGACGTTCCATTCGTTGCCGAACGTAAAGCCGAGCACGCCGAATTTGGCGAACGCGGGCTCCGCTTCTCCGACGAGCTTGACGAAGAAGTAGACGATCAGCGCGAGGATCGAGGCCGCCAGGGCCGTCAGGCCCCAGCGCAGCGCTCGATCGGGAAGGCGGGCCAGCGGCGAGCGCTCGAGGATCGAGCGCCCGCCGCCGGCTAGCGATGCCGCCTCCATCGGTCAGCCGGAGATCGCGGCTCCGTTGCACTGCAGGGCGGCCACGGCTTCCTTGGACTTGGTCAGGATCGCCGCCGGCAGCGCCGCGTAGTCGGCCTGGCTGAGGATCTTCTGACCTTCGCCGAGGCCGTAGTCGAGGAACTTCACGACGCCCTTGGCCGCCGTTTCGCCACCGGGCACGCCGGCCTTGCACATGTCCTTGTAGACCACCACGAACGTCTGCGAGGTGATCGGGTAGGCCGTGGCCGCTGCGGGGTTTTTGATCTTGATGCCGAGGTTGGCCGGTACTTCGACGCCTTCGGCTGCGGCGCTCGTGGAGGCGAGCGTCGGTTCGATGTAGTTGCCGGCCTTGTTCTTCACGCTGGCGTAGGTGAATTTGTGTTGCAGCGCATAGGCCTGCTCGACATAGCCGACGGCGCCGGTCGTCTGCTGCACCGCGCCGGCGACGCCCGCGTTGCCCTTGCCGCCGGTGCCTGTGGGCCACGGCACGACCTTGCCTTCGCCGACCTTGCTCTTCCATTCTGGGCTGACGGAGGCAAGGAAGCCCGTAAAGCCGGCCGTCGTGCCGGAGGAGTCGGAGCGATGGATCACCGTGATCGGCGTGCTGGGCAGCGATACGCCCGGGTTCAGAGCCTTGATCTGCGCGGCGTTCCATGTCTTGATCTTGCCGAGGAAGATTTCGGCGATCGTCGGGCCGTCGAGCTTCAGGCCGCTCTTGACGCCCGGCAGGTTGTAGGAGACGGTGATTGCGCCCAAGAACATCGGGATCTGCTGTACCGGACCGACCTTTTCAAGCGTCGCGAAGTCGGTCGGTTTCAACGGCGGGTCGCTTGCGCCAAAGTCGACTGTCTTGCCCTCCAGCGCGGTGATGCCGGCACCCGAGCCGACGGGGTTGTAGTTGACGGTCAGGCCGGAGATGCCAGAACCCCACTGCTGGTACACCGGGGCCGCGAACGTCGAGCCGGCGCCGGAAATGGTCGTGGACGTTGAAGCGGTGCTGGCGGTCGAGGTCGTGGAGCTTGATTTGCCGCACGCGGCGAGCGTCACCGCGAGCAGCGCGACGCTCGCGAACACGCCGATCTTGTTCTTGTTCACAACTTCTCCTCTGAATGGGCTTTTGGACGGCGAAGAGGGCAGGTCGACCCTTGCGCCGGCTCAGTGCTCGTTCAGTGTCATCAATCCGACACGCCCCCGTTGTAAACATCTCGTGAAAGCCCTCCGGTCGGCTGCGGCTGGAATCGATACCCGAATCCGGGGTGGGTGTGGATGAAGCGCCGGTCGGGCATCGCCTCCTCCAGCTTGTTGCGCAGCTTGCTCACGTACACGTCCACCGAGCGGTCGCCGGCGCGCAGCTGTCCGCCCCACACCGACGCGTAGAGCTCGTCGCGCGTCACGATCGCTCCAGCCCGGCGCGCGAGAGCCACGAGCAGCTCGAACTCGCGTACCGACAGCGTCAGGGCGCGGCCGGTCGCGAGCACCAAGCCCTCGCCGAGCCTGATCTCGAGCTCGCCCGCATAGAGGGTGCTGGAGCTGTCCTGGTGCACGGCCACCGCTCCGTAGGGTTGCGCGCCCGCGCTCGCCTGGCGTTGCAAAGTCGTGATGGACTCGTGAAGAACTCGTGAAGGACACGACATCGCCGACGTCGTGTACATACCCTAGCCGGATGTCCTTTTTGCGCCGCTCGGCCGACCCCACTCTCGTAACGCTCGTGGAGAACGCCGGCAGCAACATCCTGCGCTCGGGACTGCTGCTGCGCGAGCTGCTGGCTGAGCTGCCCGAGCGCTCCAGCCTCGCCGAGGACCTGAAGTCCTTCGAGCAGGAGGGCGACCGCATCACGCACGACATCATCCACCGGCTCAACAGCGTCGGACGGGGCCTGCGCCTTCCCTTCGACGCGGGCGACGGCTATGCGCTGGCGACCGCGCTCGACGACGTGCTCGACCACACCGAGCAGACCGCCGCGCTGCTGTATCTGTACGGGGTCGAGGCGCCGATGGAGCAGGCGGTGGAAATGGCCGAGGTGCTGGTCGGCGCCGACGAGCAGATCGTCAAGGCGCTTCAGCGGCTCGGCGCCGGCGGCGAGCCGGGCCCCTATCTGGTCGAGATCCACCGCCTGGAGAACGAGGGCGATCGGCTGTTGCGCGACGGGGTCGCCTCGCTGTTCGCCGGCGGCGCGGCCGACCCGATGGTCGTGATCCGCTGGAAGGACATCTTCGAGTCGCTGGAGGCCGCCGTCGACGCGTGCGAGACGGTCGCGCACGTGATCGAGGGGATCGTGCTCAAACGCGGCAAACGCCATTAACCTAATTCAGCCGGCGCGGCGTCGCTTGACGGGGGGAGGCGCTCGCTACCCGCCCGCGTCGAACACGCCGCTGTCGAAGGTCGGCAGCCCCGGCGCGGCGGCGTACCCAAGTGGCTTCAGGCCGAACAGGTTCTCGACGCTGCGCAGCAGCGAGAAGTGGTCGTATTCGCCGATCACGTTCAGGCTGCCGGGCTTGACGTACTCGGAGATCAGCAGCAAACCAACCTTGCCGCCGCCGGTGGGCGTGGAGGTCTGCGTGGCGCTCGGGCCGGCGGCGCCGGTCGTCGGGGTGGCGGCGGCGGGCGTCGGGGTGGCGGCGGCGGGCGCGGTCGCGCTCGGCGTCGTGGAGGTCGTGGTCGAAGTGCTCGTCGAGGTGGGCGTGGTGGCGGAGGCGGGCGTCGTGGCGCTCGGCGTCGTGGAGGTCGTGGTCGAAGTGCTCGTCGAGGTGGGCGTCGTGGCGGGAGTCGTCGCCGTGCCTGTCGTCGGGGCGCCCGTTGCGGGAAGGTTCGGATACGCGCTCGTGATGCAGCACCCGCTCGAGTCCGCCCCGGCGCCGCTCTGTGGGGCCTGGTCGAACGTGATCGCGATCAGCCCCCCTTCCTTGTAGGCGGCCGATGCCTCGATCTCCGGGACGACCTTGCGCAGGAACGCTTCAGCCGGCGCCAAACCGGCGGGCGCCCCGGGGGCGCACGGTGTCGGAGAGCCGTCGTCGCAGGGGTCGGGCGCTATATAGGCGAGCGAAGGAGTGGTGCTCGCCGCCTTCAGGTCGCTCGTCAGCTGGGGGAGCCCGACGTCGTCCCGTGCGCATTGCGGCCCGCCAGTCAGCGAGCTGAAGTAGACGAACGGATTGCGCCACGTCACGTAGGCGTCGCCGGCGCTCGGAGCGTTGCTGGGGTCGCTTGCGCCGAGCGTGGGGTGGCGGCAGCTCGCCGGCAGGGCGGGCGCTCCAGCTTCGATGCCCTCCACGTAGGCCTTCCATGTCTTGCCGGCCGCCGTCAGCTGGTCGGCGAGCGTGAGCGTGCTCGCCGGGTACACGCAGCCGCTGCCGAGCGCCTGGCCTTCGGCGCCGAGGGTGCCGGGGGTCAAGCTCGTGTATTGAGGACAGTCGCCCGCCGTCTGAGGCGTCGGTCCCTGGCCGCTGATCAGCGCGATCGCGTTGGCGAGCTCTCCTCCGCTGACGGCGTAGTAGTTCTCCAGCAGCTCGCCCTGGCCGGTCAGGGTCTTGGCCAGATAGGGGGCCGAGGAGCTCTGGCCGAAGGCGGTCGTCTCGCCCTCGTCGGAGAGCACGATCATGAACACGTGCTTGATCGGTGGCAGTCCTGAGCCGCTCGGGGTCGAGCCGCCGCCCCCGCCGCCGGCTTTGCTCGTGCCTTCGCCGCTGGCTTTCTTGGCCGGTTTGGTCGCATTCGCGGGGGTTGTTTCGGCGCTTGAAGCGGGTTCGGCTTCGCTCGTTTCCGGCGTCGGCGTTTCTTCGCCGGAGGGTGGCGTGGCGCTTGCGCTCGCCGGCGCCTCGATCGGCGTGCGCGCCGGTGGCGCGAGCGCGACCAGCGTTGGCGTCGCCGCCGTGCTCGGCGCCACCGGGCTGACTGCCGAGCCGACGAGCACGCCGAATGCCAGCAGCGCCATCACCGCGACGGCCGCGACGGCCGGTGTCGGCATCGACACGCCGGTAGGCTCATTCCAGCCTGCGGGCTGCTCGTCTTCGCGATACGCCTCGAGCGGCTCGCGCACGTGGTTGGTGGCCGTTGCGATCAGCTCCACGACCGCCGCCGGAAGCGCCCCTCGGCGCGCGCCGCAGTCCAGGCAGTAACGCTGGTCGTGAGCCAGGTGAGCGCCGCACTCCGAACAGCGCGAGTGGTTGAGCCCATTCATGAGCGGGTCGGATGTCGAGAACGCGACTATCGTTGTAGTGTCGTCGTCGTGTCGCCTCGCAATGTATACGCGATGTGAAGAATCAGATGTAGTGCGCGGCGGCAGGTGCGATAACGAACTCTTTACAACTGCATCCACCGCCGAGCGGATACTGGCTGGCGACGCGCTTGTCGGACGCGCTCCTGCGCGCTCCCGCCAACCGGCGTGTTCCACCACGGCGGCAATGGAATACAGCATCCCGACCACTGACGAATTCGACTCCGCCGGCGAGTCCACAGCGCCCGCCGAGGCGCGCAAGGGCCCCCTGGCCGGCACCGAGGAGACCGGTACGCCGCTCGCCGCTCCGCTGTCGATCTCGCATGAACAGTGCTCCGCCTGTGGCGCAACGCTGGCGCCAGATCAGCGCTACTGCGTCGAGTGCGGCCAGCGTTGCGGCGCTCCGCGTCTGCCGTTCACCGATCGGCTTGCGCAGGGCGCCCAGCAGCAGCCCAGCTCGCGTCCCCGCCCCGCGCGCGCTCGCGCGTCGATCAACAACACGGTGATCGCCGGCATCGGCACGCTGCTGCTCGCGATGGGCATCGGCGTGCTGATCGGACGCACGGGCAACGGCTCCAGCTCCAAAAGCGGCACTCCCGCCGTTCAGGTGGTGACGGTGCCGGGCACCGCCGCGGCGGCGCCGAGCGGCGAATCCGCCACCTCGACGAGCGCCACGAGCACAACCGCGGGCAAGAGCTCCTCCAAAGGCGCCTCCAGTGGCGCGACGACGACGAAATCCACTGGCGCGGCACCGAAAAAGGCCGCCGCGCCGCCGGCCAAGGCGGTCGTGAAAGTGGGCAGCCCCGGCAAAGGCCCCGGCTATCAGAAAGGCAAATTCACCGGCAACTTCTTCGGTGAATGAGAGGCGAGGCACGATGACGAGCAACGAGACGCAAACGCAGACGCTGGCGCCGGCCACGTCCACCGTCGATCTCGCGCGTCGCCGCGACGAGCTGACGGCGCGCTTGGCCGAACTGCAGTGGGATCTCGGCGGGCTGGTGTACGAGATGGCGACGCGCAACCACATGCGTGTCGACGTGCTCGTGCGCCGCGCCGCCGCGCTGCAGGAGGTCGACAGCGAGCTCGGCGAGGTCGAGCGCATCCTGCGCATGGAGCAGACCGGCGCCGCGGGCACGTGCGCGTCGTGCAAAGCGCCGCACAGCAGCGGCGCCGCCTACTGCTGGCAGTGCGGCCAGCCGCTGCTCGAGCACGTGCCGAGCCACGCGATCGGCGCGTAGAGCCGACGCCGCGAGGCGCCGCTACGGCGAGCGCTCGTGGTCCCGCATAGCCTCTGACGCGGTCAGGTCCAAGCCTCGCCAGGACGCAGCGGAGGGACAGTGCCGAACCGGGAGACGCGAGCTTGCGCTCACATCCCCGAACCGGCCAGCACGGCCCGCAGCGAGGACGCCGCGAGGCGCCGGAGATGACCGCGTCAGCCGAAGCGGCCGGTCACGTAGTCGCTCGTGCGGGGGTCGCGCGGGCGCGTGAAGATCGTGCTCGTGTCGTCATGCTCGACGAGCACGCCGGCCTTGCTGCGATCGGTGTCGCCGAGGCTGAAGAACGCGGTCTTGTCGGCGATCCGCGCCGCCTGCTGCATGTTGTGGGTGACGATCACGATCGTGTAGCGGTGCTTCAGTGTCAGCATCAGCTCCTCGATCGAGCCGGTGGCGATCGGGTCGAGTGCCGAGGCCGGCTCGTCCAGCAGCAGCACGTCGGGCTCGATCGCGATCGCGCGGGCGATGCACAGGCGCTGCTGCTGCCCGCCCGAGAGGCCGAGCGCGCTCTCGTGCAGGCGGTCCTTGACCTCGTTCCACAGCGCCGCCCCGCGCAGCGCGCGCTCGACGCGCTCGTCCAGCCGCGCCTTCATCTTGAGGTTGCGCGGCGCCCATGCGATGTTGTCGTAGATCGACTTCGGAAACGGGTTGGGCCGCTGGAAGACCATCCCGATGCGCCGTCTGACCTCGACGGGATCGACGCCGGCGTCGTACAGGTTGTGGCCGTGGTAGAGGATCGTGCCGTCGATCGCAAAACCGGGCACCGAGTCGTTCATGCGGTTGAGGCTGCGCAGGAACGTGCTCTTGCCGCAGCCCGACGGGCCGATGATCGCCGTGATCAGGTTACGCTCGATGCGCATGCTCACATCGGAGATCGCGCGGTTGGCGCCGTAGAAGACCGACACGCCCCGCACATCGAAGATCGCCTGGCGCTCGTGCGTGACGCGAGCCCTGTCGTCGGGCGCCTGGAGCGCGGGCGCCGGTCCGCCGGCGCTGTTGCCGGCCGCCATGGTCGTCGCGTCGGCGGACGGTGGCGGGGCGTCGAGGATCCGCACCCGCCGGCGGACGGTTTGCGTGGGACGGTCGGCGGTGTCGGTCATCGGGGGCATCTTCGCATCTCCAGTCCTTGTCTTGGTCAGCCTCGGCTCGCGTCGGCCGATCCGCGGTTTGCCAGCAGCATCCGCGCGCCGAGGCTGCTCACGAGTATGAACAGCAGCAGCACGAGCCCCGCTCCCCACGCGCGCGCGAACCCGTAGGGGTCGGCCGCCTCCGAGGCGCTGAAGATGTACACGGGGATGTTGGGGATCGCCCGGCCGAAGATGCGCAGCGAGACCGCGTTGCCGAAGATCGAGCAGGTCAGCAGCAGCGGCGCCGTCTCGCCGGAGGCGCGGGCGACCGCCAGCACGCTGGCCGTGAGGATCCCGCCGCGCGCGCTCGGCAGCACCACGCCGCGCACGGTGCGCCAGCGGCTGACCCCGAGCGCGTCGGCGGCTTCGCGCATCCCGCCCGGCACGCGCAGCAGCGCCTCCTGGCTCGCGCGCGCGATCAGCGGCAGCATGATGATCGACAGCGCCACCGCCCCGGCAAAGCCGCTCTGGTATTTGCCGACGACCAGCAGCCCGAAGATGAACAGGCCGATCACGATCGTCGGCAGGCCGTTGAGCAGGTCGAGCGCCAGGCGGACCGTGCGCGCGATCCGCTGCCCGGCGAACTCGGTCAGGTAGAGCGCGATCAGCACGCCCACGGGCAGCGCGATCAGCGTCGCGAGCGCCATCAGCACCGCGGTGCCGACAATCTCCGGTGCGATCCCGCCACCGGGTGTTTCGAGGAGCAGGGGTGGCCCCTTGGTGAAGAATTCGACGCTGAGCGCGCTCGCGCCGCGTGAGGCGACCGAGTAGACGACGATCGCGAGCACCCCGACCGCGACCAGCGCCGAGGCGGTGTGGCTGGCCTCGACCAGCCGGCTGATCGCCTGGCGGCGGCGCAGGTGGCCGGTCGCGGTCAGCGGGCTCGCCGGATCGGGCAGCTCGCTGGCGAACGTGCCGAAGGGGTCGCTTGGATCCCAGTCGCGGTCGTCCACGCGGTCGGGCCCGCCGGCCGGCGGCAGGCCGGTGTCGAGCCGCTCGCTCATCGCGCCGCCGCATGGACGGCAAACCGGCGCACGATCAGCTGCGCGGCGAGGTTGGCGAGCAGGCCGATCGCGAGCAGCAGCACGCCGAGATAGAACAGCGCGGAGATCTGCAGGTGGGTGGTGGCGCTCTGGTACTGGTCGGCGATTCGGCTCGCCAGCGTGTCGCCGGTCTGGAACAGCGAGGCGTGGATCGCGTTGCCGGCGCCGATCACCTGGGTGACGGCTATCGCCTCGCCGAGCGCGCGGCCGAGCCCGAGGAACGTCGCGGCCACGAGCCCCGAGCCGGTCGTGGGCAGCATCACGCCGCGCACGACCTCCCAGCGCGTGGCGCCCAGCGCAGTCGCTCCGTCGCGCAGCTCGTGCGGCACCGTCAGGAACAGGTCGCGGCTGATCGAGGCGATGATCGGCACCACCATGATCGTCAGCAGCAGGCTCGCGTTGAACAGGCCGGTGCCCGTCGTCTGCGCCGGCCCGAAGATCGGCAGGAAGCCGAGCGCGCTGTGCAAAAACGGCTCCAGGTGCGAGCGCAGGAATGGCGCGAGCACGATGATGCCCCAGAACCCGAGGATCACGCTGGGGATCGCCGCGAGCATCTCCACGAGCGGGCCGATCACCCCGCGCACGCGCCGCGGCGCCACCGTGCTCAGGTACAGGCCGATCGAGATCCCGAGCGGGACGGCGAGCACGAGCGCGCCGATCGAACTCACGGCGGTGCCGAAGATCAGCGACGCGGCGCCGAATATATTGAACTCGGGCTTCCATTCGCTGTGCGCAAGAAAGCCCAGGCCGAAGCGCGACATCGCCAGGCTCGCGCCGTTGATCACCTGGTAGGCGATCGCGACGATCGCGGCCATTCCCACCAGCGCCGCGAGCGTGCAGAGGCCGTATAGGACGGCGTCGCCGGCCCGGTCGATCGATCGAGTACGGCCGCGGCGGTTCGCTCTCGATGCGAAACGAGCGGCGAACCCGCCTGTGGGCGAGTCGGCTGATCCCGTGCCTGGGCTCATGCGGCTGTGGAGCTTACCGAGGGGCCACGGCGCCACGCACCTCGTTCACAATATCTACACATCTGTCTTTACACAATTTTCACATCGTCGACGACGATGTTCACAAGATTGCTACAGCCGGCCGCCCAAGCGATGAAATGCTCTGCGAGGCCGTTAACACGACATTCACCAGGAGGACACTTGACACGCGCAAGACACCCAAAGACCGTCATCGTGGCGGTGATGGCGTGCCTGGCAACGGGCATCATGGCTAGCAGCGCCGCGGCGGCCGGCTCGCTCACCGGGGCGGGATCCACGCTGGTCGCGCCGCTGGAGGCTTACTGGGCGCAGGAATTCGAACACCTATATGGCGACACCGTCGCCTATTCGGCTGTCGGCTCGGGAGCGGGAATCGCCCAGATCTCCGCTCGCACTGTCGACTTCGGAGCCTCTGACGCCCCGATGACGCCCACCCAGGCGAGCGAATGCAAAGAATGCGTTCAGATCCCCTGGGCCCTGACCGCCACCGGCATAGCGTTTCACCTGGAAGGAATCCGCAAGCTCGACCTCACCGGCCCGATCATCGCGGAAATCTTCCTCGGGAAAATCACCAACTGGGACAGTCCGGTGATCGCCAAGGTCAACAAGGGCATCAAACTCCCTAACGAGAAGATCACGCCTGTGTTCCGCAGTGATGGATCGGGGGACACGTACGCGTTCACCGACTACCTCTCGCGCATCAGCTCGACGTGGAAGAGCCAGGTGGGCAACGCCACCACGGTCAACTTCCCGACGGGCGTGGGGGGCAAGGGCAACGCCGGCGTGACTGCGGTCGTCGAATCGACGCAGGGTTCGATCGGCTACATCTCCGCTTCCTACATCATCGCGCACAAACTGGGCGCCGCCGCGGTGCAGAACGCCGACGGCAAGTTCGAGTACGCGAACCTGAAAAACATCGAAGAAGCGGCGAAATCGGTCAAGAGCGTGCCGGCGAACAACGAAATGCACATCGTCGACCCGCCGAAGAAGTACAAGATCGCGTACCCGATCTCGACGTTCACGTACGCGATCGTCCCCCGGGACGCTCCCCAGAAATCGCTGCTGGCGAGCTGGATCTACTACGCGATGACCGGGGGCCAGAAGTTCGGCGCGGCGCTCGACTTCGCGCCGATCCCGAAGGTAGTGTTGAAAGCTGGCGAAAAGACAGTCAAAGAACTGCAGGGCTAGCCGGTAGCAGCATCCGGGCCCGAGGGCCGGTGGGTTGCACACCCACCGGCCCTCGGCTGGTTTAAGGCAGCACGACAGCATGGCGCTCGCTTCGATCCCGGCGCCCGCGCGGGAGCTGCGAAATCGTCTACGAACAAGCTCAAGGGGCGCTCGAGCAGCAGGAACGCGCTATGTCAATGAGCTTCGACGGCGCACCGGGACGTTGCTCGCGGGCGCCGCACCGACGGCTTCGTTCTTTGGCGCCGCGGTGAACGACCAGCCCTCTCAGCGCTGGATGAGTAGTGCCATGGGGTTTAGAGGATGTAGCTAGAGGATGTAGCAGGCGAGGGAGCGGCCGGGGCGACCGAGGCGGTGGTCGAGCGCGATCGCGGCGGCGAGTGCTGTGAAGCGGCTGGCGAGGCGGACGCGGAGGTTATCCAGGGCACGTGCGTCGTGGCGATCGAGCGTGAGGATGTCCTTGCAGGTCCAGAAGATGCTCTCGATGGCGCCGCCAAGCCTTCGGTCCTGCGTCCTAGCGGCACTTGGTCATGCACCCACCACCCACGCACCCGAGTTTCCGGACAGACTCTTATCGCCGATCACGATCGTCGTTTGGCCGCGGGCTCGGAGGCTCGGAGGTGAAGCCGTTCAGCGTCTCGCTCTTCTCCGGCGGGTGGGTGGGAGTCCGCGGTCGGTCCTGACGTGGCGATTGGCGCTGTCGCGGCGGTCGAGCAGCAGCGCCGGGCGTAGCCGAGGCCCCATCGGCAGCGCCCGCGCGCTCAGCAGCAGGGCCAGCAGCGTCGCGAAGCCGACGGCCGCGTAGAACCATTCTTCGCCGCTTGCACCGGCGGGCCGGGTCGAGAATGCCGACTGGCTTGCCTGCTTGCGGGCCCGCTCCTTGCGCTCGGCCGCCGACGGGCTCTGGGCATAGCCGCTGGCGCCCGGCGGTATCGGCTCGACCGGCGGAGTGGCCGCCGGCAGGATCGCCAGCGGCGCCGCCACGCTTTCGATCGGCGGCGGCAGAGGCGGTTCCACTGGCACCCGCTCGGCCTCCGGCGCGGGCGGCTTGGACACCGCCGGTGGAGGCGGAGGCGCAGGCGCGGGTGCAGGCGCGGGCGGAGGCGCCAGCGCCGCCGGGAGTGAGCCGGCAAGTGGCGCCAGCGGTGGGGGAGGCGGTGCGGCAGCCGATCGCAGCTGACTCTGCGTCTGGGCAGTGTGGACTCTGATCACTTCCCCGACCCCGGGGCGGTAGACCGTGCCGCAGGGCGAGCCAAAGCCGCCGGCCCGGACCGTGACCGGCAACGAATAGCTCAACAGACCGGTTGTGATCGACACGGTGGTTGTGCCCGCGTTGTACGCGCAGAACAGGTTCGAAGTGGAGGACGGGATCGGGTGCCCGCCGGCGCCCAGCTTTGGCAGCGGCGAGCCCGGGCCGCTGGGTTCCACGAACGCGCCGATCGTCGGATCTGAGCTCGTGAATGTGTAGCTGGGCTGCACGCACGGTCTAGTGCCGCAGCTCGGCGCCGGGATCTCGACGTAGTTGTCATAGCCGGGGAACGGTTCGCCCGGTTCGCCTGGTTCTTCGGAGCGCCCGGCGATCGTGGCGAGCGTGCCCGCCGGGCGACGGCCAACCGCTTCGAATTGCAGCGTCAGGCTCCTGGCCACGCTGAGCCCCTCGAGCGGCTTGAGCGCGAGCGAGGCGATCACGGGCACGGCGGCGACGTGAACTTCGCGCGCCTGCGTGTCGGCCGACACGAGGTACCACTTCACTCCGTTGTTCTGGGGCTTCTGGTAGCCGAGCGAGGCGCCCTCGTACTCGGGGATTTGAGACGCCCCGGGGCTGGGGTTTTCGGGGACGAGATGGCGTTCGTCGAGTCGTCGTTCGCTGGTCGTGAACACCGCCAGCACGCCCGAGCCCGCGAGTAGCGCGGCGACGGATTCGCCTTCCTCGAGGCCTTGCAGCGGCGTGGCGGCGACCACCACCACCGAGAGCCCCTGCGCATTCGCGGCGGCGAGCTGTTCTTCCAGCCACTGCCGCTGCCCCGTTGTCGCCTCACCGGCTTCGAGCTGGCCTTCGGCGTCGTCGAGCACGATCACCCGCAACGTCGCGCCATTCTGGTGGGCGTCGAAGGCGTAGTAGCGGTGCACGTCTCCGTTCGGCGTCGGCGATCTCGAGGAAACCGGCGTAATCCCAGTGGCCGGCGCGCCGGTGCCGAACGGTTCGGGGGCTTCCGCGAACGCTTCCGAGAAGGGCGTTTCATACGGTTGGTCGGCGTGACCGATGGCCGCAAACGTCGGCAGCCCGCCGAGCGGCGCCAGCAGTTCTGGCAAGCGGGCGAAGTCAGCCGCCGGTTCCGCGCCGGTTTGGTGTTCCAGCGGCCCGACGGCGTTGCCGCCGAGCATCGCAAACGCCGGCCCCCCCGGCTGTGTGGCGTAGGCGGCTATCTGCTTGGTCGCCGCGCTCAGGTTCACGTCGGGCTGGGCGTCGGGGACCGCCGAGCACTGCACCTTGCACTCGGGGCTGGTGAAGAAGGCGAAGGAGACCACACCCGGCTTCGCCGGCAGGCTCGGCGCCGCGGAGGCCAGGCCGGAGGGCTGTGCGTTGCCTGTCGTGTCATAGCGCCAGATCGACGCGGTCATCCAGCCGGGCGCGCGGGCGGAGAGGACTTCGGTGGTTCCCTGGTGGGCGGCGTCTTCGGTGCCGTCGTAGCCGCCGGCCGCCCAGGCGTGTTCGCCATTCTGGTCGGTGGCGACCGCCAGCACGGGATCGCTCTTGAGCGCGCCGTCGCCGCTGATCGCGTTGCCCGCGTACTGCGAGCGGCTCAGGTCCTGCCAGCCGCTTTCGGTCTGGCGCAGCAGCTCGCCGTCGCCGGGTGGAAAGCCGGCCACTTCACCGCTCAGCTGGTTGACCGGCGGCGCGACCGACACGTAGGCCCGCAGCTTGCCGGAGGCTTCGCGGAACGGCGCGAGCGCGACGGCGATGCCCGATAGGGGCTGTTCGGCGTATTCGAAGCTGCGCCCGGCCGCTTCGCGGACGAGCATAATTGAGCGTCCCGCCGCGATCACGCCCCCGTCGGGAAGGCCGGCGACCAGGCGCAGCTGGCCGGGGGAGGGCTTCGGGTCGCTCGGCAGCAGCGATTCTTCGAGCGCTTCCCAACCCCCGCCGGGCCGGCGCTCGATCAGGTTGCCGCCCGCGACCGCGAAGACTTCCGAGCCGGCCACGGCCACCGAGCTGATGTTCTGCCCGGACTCGGCGGGCGGCGGAGCTTCGATGCTCCAGCGCTGCCCGTCGTAGTGCAGGATCGTCCCGTTGGCTCCCACAGCCCAGCCTTCGCCGTTGGCCGCGAACGCCACGGCGCCCAGCTGGGACTGCGTGAGCGAGATCGACTGCGGATCTTCAGACCAGGACGTGCCGTCCCAGTGCAGGATCACGCCGAACTGGCCGACGGCGAACGCGCTGGAGGGCCCGTTGAAGGCGACGCCGAGCAGGTTGAGGTGGTGGGCGCGTGGGGCGGCGGGCTCGACCTGCCAGCCGGTCGAGGAGTCGTAGCGAAGCGTCGCGCCGTCCAGGCCTACCGCCAGCGCCCCCGATTCGCCGGCTTCCGCTCGGCTGCCCGGCGCCAGCGCGATGCTTGTCAACGGCGCGCGGTCAGGCAGCGGCCACGGTGTGAGCAGGCTCGAGCTCTGTTCTGGAGACCACTGCCCGAGCGCCTTCTTGCCGCCAAGCCAGCCTTCGTCGGGTCCGGTGAACGCATCTCCATTTTCCGGTTCGTGGCCGGGCGCCAATACGCTGGTCCAGCGACCGCGGGTGTAGACGTCGACGGCTTCTTTTTGCAACGCGAGCGCCACGGGTCCGCTTGCCGTCGCAAAGAACGCATCGGGCACCGCCGCCGAGCCGAGCGGTTCTTCGCAGGAGTTGGCGACCGGCAGCGTGCACCACGAGTTGGTGACATTGCCGCTGTCGGCGTCGTAGCGCGCCACCACCTGGCCGCCGCTGTGGCCGTCGAGATAGACCTGGGCCGCGATCCAGACGGCATCGCCGCCCGGTTCCGCCTTCAGAGCTATCGGTTCGACGTGGTTGCTCTGAGAGGCCAGGGCGCCAGTGAGGTCGAGCGCATCGAGGCCGACCCCGCCCGGGGGGAAGTGCCATTCTTGGTTGTAGAGATGGCCCAGGATGAGCCCGTGCCCTTGAGGCTTGGCGAGCGAGAACGCGCCCCAGGCTTCGCCCGGGCCCTGGACATCGCCCACTCGGAGGGTCATCGGTTCGGTGCTCGGGACGCCGGGAGGCCGCTGCAGAGGTGTTTCGCGCGTCCACGCCCCTTCCCTCAGAAGCGCGTATTCCGATGTATTCGCGGTCAGCATGCCGTACACGTGACCTTCAGGATCCTGGCCGAGGCGCAGCTGTGTGCTGCCGGATTCAGATTCCAAAATGGGCTTCACGGTTTCCGTGGCGCTCTGGTCGTATTCGAACCGCCCCGCAGGGCTTCTGTGGAAGAAGCCGACCGTCTTTGCGCCCGCACGGGGTGTCTCGACGACTCCCAACCACGCCTCGCCGGAGCTCGTCATCGCGCCGGTCACCTTGATCCCGCCGCCCGCGTTGACGTTGAGCTCGTCGGCCGGCAGCAACTGAAACGGCTTCGTTCCGCCGGCTTCGCGCGGCACGTCTGCGATCTGCCAGCCGCCGTTTTCTGCATAGCGCAGCAGCACGAGCTGGTGGCCTTCGGCGGTGTATTCGAGCTGTTCTCCGCCCGTGGCCGCGGGTGGCGCGCGGGTGATGCCGTAGGCCCAGGTTTCCGCTTCGTGGCGCGGGCTGGCGCCGGCGGAGACGGTGCCGAGGATCGTGACGTCTTCGGCGGGCGCCACCACGCCGGTGAGCGACGCCGACGCCGCGGGCGCCGATAGCGTGTTGGCGACTTCGACTTCCGTTACCTGCGAGCTTGCCTGGTTGCCGGCGGCGTCGATGGCGCGCGCGCGGAGCATGTAGCGGCCGTTTTCAAGGATTTCGGTGTGCAGCCGGTGGGTGTATGTACCGGCGCTCGAGGCCGACGCAACCGTCACTTCGCCTCCGGGGAGCATCTTCCACGCCGCGCTGCCGGCGCGCGCCCGTTCGAAGATCACAGCTGTCACGCCCGAGCCCGGTTCTCCGCCTGGGAGGCGGGGATCTACGGCTGCCGCCCTGAGGGTGACGTCTCCGCTCAAGGGCGAGCCGGACGGTTCCAGTTCGACCTTGCCGACTTCCGGCGGGGTGTTGTCCACCAGCCGGCCGCGCACGGGCAGCGAGACGAAGCTGAGGCCTTCCCCGCCGGCCGGCACCACGCGGAAGTCGTCGCGACCGTTCGGCGCTTCGCTGGTCGCGGTGTCGAAGCAGGCCGTGGTCGCCGTGGCGGCGCAGCTCGTTGGTTCGCCGTCGCTGGGCACTTCGGGTATCGGCTTCCAGGCATCGGTACCTGCGGGAGCCCATTCGAAGCGGATCGGCTGGATTTCTGCGCCGTGAGGGACTTCGGCCTGGAGCTTGATCACGCCGCGCAGCGGCGATGCGGGGACGGCGAGTTTCACGACGGGCGATTCGCCCACTACGATCAGCCGTTCGATCGCCGGCGATTCATATTGGGTGTGCGTCGTCTTTTCGGTGACGAGCACGCGCAGTTCATACGGCCCGTCCTGTTCTATTTCTTCTTCCGGGTGCAGGAACGCATACGGTTGGTCCGGGCTCTTCGCGCTTTCGATTTGTTGCCAGGTCGCGGTGTCGTCCGGGCGGATCTCGAACACGATCGATTCGATCGATTCGAAGGCCAGTGTCGTGTTGAGCTTGAGGGTAACGAGGGTTTCGCTTATGAGGTCAGGCCCCGCCGGTTCCGTTTCCAGGATGACCGTCGGCTTCGATTGCGAAGGTAGGGAGAATGGGACCGAAGTCGAAGCCTCGGCGGCGGCGGCGATGGTGCCTGCGAACACGAGCGCAAGAAGGAAGAACCTCCTCACGCGAGCACCGTCGTTGTCTTGGATTTCACAGGCGTCTGGTCCATGGCTGTTGGCGTAGAGGGCCGTTCGCGGATCGCGCCGCGTGGAAGCGAGTGATCTTGAAGTCCTCGCGCGGGCGTGTCGTGAAGAAGCCGTTACTCGCAGCCCGCCAGTCGCTCACGACCGTCGTTCACGCGACGAAGCGCACCTTCGTCGGCCAGCGCTTGCGATTGAGCCTCAGGATCAACAGCCCTCGGCGCCCCGCGAAGCGCCGTGGACGGGCCTCGCCGACGACGTGTCCGTGGCGGAGAGCCTGCGCGCCGACCGTGACCGGACGGCGAACCCTAAAGCTCAAATACAGGCTGAGGCCATGTCCACCCTTGTGCAGCTTGGCCTTGACGGCGAAGATCGCGGGCAGCAGATTGACTTTGCGCGTCCGGGTGACGGTCGTCGGCGCGGGCTGCGCGGGCGTCGGCGGCGGCGGTTCCAGCTCGATGATCGGCGCATCGAGCTGGAGTTCCAGCGGCCGTTCTTCGAGGTCGTCGCCTTCGGGCGCGTCCGGCTTCGTCCCGTCGCTCAGCCGGTAGAGGCGAGGCGGCTGTAGCACGGGCTCCTCGGTGGCTTCGTCGAAAACGCTGCCAGCGCTTGTGGCAACCCACGCGTCATTGGGGGCGTTGGCGGCAACGGCGCTGACGTAGCCCTGGCGGTCGGCGGACACGAGTGGCTCTGGCGGGGGACCGTCGTAGGCCGGGTCTTCGACGCGAAAGCGCGTCACGGTCGTGGTCCCGTCGCAGGCCGCCTGGGCGATGACGGGTTCAGCGGCGGGCTTTGCGTTTGGGTCTCCCACGGGCCCTTCTGTCCGTGGGAGCAGGCTGCCGCCCGCGAGCGCTTCGCCCGCGCCCGGGATGACCGCGATGGAGGACCACAGGAAGGAGTTGGGAGGGTCGACCGCATTGAAGGCGGAGGGCGTGGAGGTGAAGCGACCCTGTGGCGGGCCCGCACAGGTTGCGCTCGCTCCGGATGTGGACACCGGCATGAGTGGGGAGAGCGGCGCGAGCGGGGGCAAGGCGGGCGGGAATTCGTGTTCAGAGAAAGGGCCGGCGCGCGTCCCCGGGGGGTTGCCGGCCACCCAACCCTGGCCCGCGGCGTCGAAGTCGACCGCTACGAGGTCGGTCCGGTAGGGATCGCCTTCCTGCGGGTTCGTGGGCGGCGTGAACGGGACCGGCGCGAAGGGCCCGCCGCTCGAGACCTGCATCTCGGGGGGCCCCGCCCCTTCGTGTTCGGGCAGAATTTCGTTCATCGATTCGGTGTTGTGGAATTCAGCTGTGGCGCTGACCACGACGCCGAAGGGGTTGCCCAGCGAATCCTGGCGGGCGACCGCGGCTGTGTATTCGCCCTGGAGCCACTTCAGCGACGGGTCCGGGGAGGCGTCGCTGAGCTCCGTCCCGTTCCAGTGCACGACCGTGCCGTAGGTGCCGAAGAACCAGCAGTCGTTCCAGGTCAGGCAGGCGGCCGATGTGATCCCACCGGGCCTGCGCCGTTCTTCGCCGCCCGCGACCACGGTCACGTGCTGCTTTGTCGCCGCCGGCAGTTCGAGCGACTCCCATTCGAGTGTGGCGCCGTCGAAGCGGCACAGGCGGCTCCAGCTCAGATCGGATGGCCCCCCGATCAACCAGTAGTCGAGCTTGCCCGCCCACACGACCGTATGGCCTGGGCAGGTGTTGTAGCCCGGAAAGCCGGGGCTCGGAAACCAGGCGGCGCCGTTGAAGAGCCAGACGCCGTAGGGGTTCTTTGATTCTTGTCCTTCGCCCGCGTAGGTTGCCGCGAGCCCGCGGTTCCAGGCCCTGAAGGCCATCGAGGTCACCGTGAGAGCGCACTGGCTGCCCGGTGGGCCTTCTCCTTTAAAGACCAGCGAGCATCGCTGGGCGGGGGTATCGGTCTGGACGGGTACACCTTCGCTGCCGAACGGGTACGGATCGACGTCCACCCAGCACGGGCTGCCGGGCGAGGGGCTGGCGGGAGGCGAGGTGGGAGCGCCTTCGACCCCGGCCGGCGTGGTCGTCGTCGTGGTCGCGCTCTGCGTGCAGGCGACCGTCGAGGCGCTTTCGGCGGCATCGGCCGACGGAACTCCGGCGAGGGCAACGATGAGGATGATTGGCGGCAGCACGAGCAGCCCGCGGCGGCGGCGCATGGTCGAGGATGTTATCCGGATGGCTGTTGCAGCACGTCGAGTGTTCACGGGAAGTTAACGATCGGCAACGCCGAATCGGCAGGCCGAGATACCCAGCGCACAACGGACTCAAAGTTCACGTTCATCATCTCGGTTCACGTTCACTTCGCGGCGACACGCGCTTCACCTCGGCGTAACAACGTTCACCAATAAGACACAAGGATCTTTACCAGGGGGAAACAATGGCCCTCGCTCTAGCTGAATAATTGGGCCGCAATGCCTGGGAAGCTTCGCAGCCAGAGTGGGCGACTCTTGTTCGCCGCCGGTGTCGTGCCACTGAGAGGCGGGCGACCGTGTACCAGTTGGAGCAACTAGGCCAGTGACCATCGTTATCCTCGACTCCAAGCAAGGGGAAGAAACATATGGAA
Organism: uncultured Solirubrobacterales bacterium; assembly: GCA_963831995.1. Taxonomy (GTDB): domain Bacteria; phylum Actinomycetota; class Thermoleophilia; order Solirubrobacterales; family Solirubrobacteraceae; genus Palsa-744. The sequence continues at coordinate 1,484,556 of CAWHSI010000005.1, forward strand.
ATCGCAGTTCGAAAACGGTTCATGATGGCCCCGCTTATCGCATTGCTGATTGGGCTCAGCGCGGTCTTTTGCATGGTGCTTGCGGACACGAGCTCCGCGGCGGTGCCGGCGGGCGTCGGTTGCCAGTCCTCCGACGGCAAGATCAACGGGCGCGGCTCGACCTACCAGACCATCCTGCTGAAAGAATACGCCAAGGCCTTCGCCGAAGATGTCTGCGGAAACGTGGCAGAACAGTACTCCGGAGATCCGGCAGGCAGCGCCATGGTCGTCTATAACTACGCAAAGGCGGCCGAAGCGAGCGCCACCGGCTCGGGCAACGGCATCAAGGCCGCGAGCTGCCGCACGGACGCGTTCGCGGGCACGGACATTCCCTACAGCCGGGCTCAGCTGCTGGAACTCGATGGAGCCCCGGGGGCGACGGGCGGGTGTGGCATCGCGTTCGAACCGCCCTTCACTCCCAAGGTGGCGCCGTTCCCGAACGCCAACGACATCCAGGCCAACGTCATGGCGCTGCCGGTCGGCGGTTCGTCCGTGACGGTCGCGGTGCACCTCGGGAGCACCAGCTGCACCGGCACCGCGCCGACCAGCCTGAAGTTCACCCCCAAGGAGGTCTCGCGTCTCTACGGCGGCGATGTCGCAACCTGGAATGACGCCGAACTGGTGGCGACCAACCCATCGCTGGAAACCGACAAATGCACAGGCCCCGTCACGCGAGTCGTGCGCGAGGACTCATCCGGGACGACGAACATCCTGAAGCAGTATCTGATCAAGGCGGACAACGAACGCACCGGCGCGACGTGCAAAGGCGCAGGGAATCCGGCTACGCCCATCACCTGGGAAGCAGGCTACTTTACAAACAATACGGAATGGCCGGGTAAGCAGAAAGTTGGGGAAGAAGGCACGTGCAGCGCGATCACGACGGGGGCCCTGAGCGGCGGGGCGGAACTGATCGCGAAGCTCAAGACGGTGGAAGGCGGCATCGGCTACATCGATCTCGCCGAAGCGGTGGGCCAGCCGGGCATAGTCCTGGCGAGCGTCCAGAATGCAACCGGGACTAAATTCGAAGCGCCCAGCATCAACGGCGGAGCAGCCAACTGCCTCTACAGCGCGCTGCCGGCCCCTCCGGGCAGCAGCAACAGCGATGCTGTCGGGCTGAACCCGGAAGATAACTGGAGCAACAACAACGAAGGATACTCAAGCAAACCCGCCAACCACGAGAACGCCACGGATCTGGGCAGCAAGTACCCGATCTGCGGTCTCACGTTCGACCTGGTCTACACGGGCCTGAACAGCAACAACGGAGAAGGAAAGAGCGCCAACAGCCGGCTCACAGCCGACCAGCGGAGGACGCTGTACGCGTTCTACACGTTCATCCTCTCCTCGGCCGGACAGGAAGTACCTGGAAAGATCCACTACGCACCACTGCCGGCGAGCTGGCTGCCAAAGCTCGAGCAGGGGTTCCAGGAAAACTTCTAGACACGGACGTCTAGAGATGCATAGTCGATCCACGGCGGGAGACCGCCGGCAACGGATCTGCTGAAACGGGGGAGCCGGCTGGGCCGGCTCCCCCGTTCCTATGCTCCCAGTCCTCTATGTATCTAAATTGTGAACATCCCTCCACGTGCATCCATGTATCTAAAGTGTGAATATTCCCCCACGACTGCTTCCCATGTGGCGAGCGCTCTGGTAGAAGAGGAGACCGTGAAGATGAGCATCAACATATTGCGCCGGTGTCGCCGGGCCTTGAGTCTCATGGTCGCGGTCGCGGGTTTCGGCCTGCTCGCGGCAAGTCCCGCGAGCGCCGCGACCTTTGTCGTTCACGACACCACGGAACTCGAAGCAGCGGTCGTCAACGCCAACGCGAACACCGAAGCGAACACGATCGAACTCACCGCCGGCACCTACCTGCCGAGCAAGACGATGATCTTCACCAACACCAATGGCGCCCAGACGGTGGCGGGGCCGGCGGGCAAAATCGGCGAAGCCACGCCTGGCGTCACGCTCAGCGGCAACGATGTCAAAGAAATTACAGGTGTCTCAGAACGGGAACTGATCACCGTCAGGGAAGGCGTGACGTTGACGCTCAAGCATCTCGTTGTCACAGGCGGCGGCGAAGGAGCGAATGCCGGGATCGAAGACGCCGGGACTCTGAACGTCGAAAACGCGACGATCTCCGGCAACATCGGCACCCAGATCCAGGTTGCAAGCGGCGCGACCGCCAATCTGACCAACTCGACGCTCTCCGATGGCCACGCATTCGGCCTAGGCAACACCGAAGGCACCGCAAGCTTTCTGAACGTGACGGTCGTACACAACGCCTCGGGCGGCATCGGGGGCAACGCGGGCACACTGAGCCTGACGAACACGATCGTCGCTCTCAACGGCCCGACGGGCACCCCGCAGTGCAGCAACAACACGATCACGAACGATCACAGCCTTGCCTCCGACGCCACTTGCGGTGGCGAAGCGGCGTTCCAGAACAAGACGCCGCTGCTGCAGACGTCGTTGAGCAACGATGGCGGCTCCACCACGCTCTATTCGGAGAAGGCGGGCAGCCCGACGATCGATGCCGGTGACCCGGCACAATGTCCGGCGACCGATCAGCGCGGCTATCCGCGTCCCGATGTCTCCGGCACGGCGTGCGACATCGGCGCCGACGAGTACAGCCCGACGCCGCCCACCATCATGGTGCCGGCGGAAATAGTGACTCCAGCCACGGAACCGTCGGGAGCTGTAGTCACCTACACCGTCGAAGCGACCGACGCCGACGCGCTGGTCAAGACATTGGAATGCACGCCCGCATCAGGCTCTACTTTCCCGGTTGGCACCACAAAGGTCGAATGCACCGCCCTCGACGGTCACGAAAACACCGCCAAAGCATCCTTCAACGTGACCGTCACCTCGCCTTCGTGTGCCGCGTCACCTGCGATTGAAACGCAGCCCTCTAGCGACACGGTCACTGAACCGGCGAGCGCGAGCTTCAAAGTCAAGGAGGGTGCGGTCCCCGCGAACTGTGCGGCGGCGACGATCCAGTGGGAACTCTCGACGAACGCTGGTGTGACCTACGCTCCGATCACGGGCGCTACCAGCGCGACCTACGCGATCGACTCGACGCATCTAAGCGAATCGGGTGACGAGTTTCGTGCCGTCCTCACAAACGGTCATGGGTCCACCATTTCGACCGCGGGTACCCTCACCGTCAACGCGGCGACGTGCGCGGCGTCCCCTGTGATCGAAACACAACCCTCGAGCCGGACGGTTACTGAACCTGCGGAAGCGAGTTTTGCGATCAAAGAAGGCGTGATCCCCGCGAACTGTTCTGCCGCGACGATAAAATGGGAAGTCTCGACCAACAGCGGCACGACCTGGAGTCCGGTGTCCGGTGCCAACTTCTCCGGTGCCACCTCGACAACACTAAAAGACGATCCCACCGCGACATCCGAATCCGGTCACGAGTTTCGTGCCACCCTCACAAACACGCACGGGTCCACCACCTCCACCGTCGCGACGCTCACCGTCAACGCCGCCTCGTGTGCCGCGTCACCCGCGATTGAAACGCAGCCCTCTAGTGACACGGTCACTGAACCGGCGAGCGCGAGCTTCAAAGTCAAGGAGGGTGCGGTCCCCGCGAACTGTGCGGCGGCGACGATCCAGTGGGAACTCTCGACGAACGCTGGTGTGACCTACGCTCCGATCACGGGCGCTACCAGCGCGACCTACGCGATCGACTCGACGCATCTAAGCGAATCGGGTGACGAGTTCCGTGCCGTCCTCACAAACGCTCATGGGTCCACCATTTCGACCGCGGGTACCCTCACTGTCAACGCGGCGACGTGCGCGGCTAACCCGATGATCGAAGCTCAACCGTCGAACCAGTCCGTCACGGAACCCTCGAGCGCGAGCTTCAGCGTGAAAGAGGGTGCGGTCCCCGCGAACTGTGCGGCGGCGACGATCCAGTGGGAACTCTCGACGAACGCTGGTGTGACCTACGCTCCGATCACGGGCGCTACCAGCGCGACCTACGCGATCGACTCGACGCATCTAAGCGAATCGGGTGACGAGTTTCGTGCCGTCCTCACAAACGGTCATGGGTCCACCATTTCGACCGCGGGTACCCTCACTGTCAACGCGGCGACGTGCGCGGCGTCCCCTGTGATCGAAACACAACCCTCGAGCCGGACGGTTACTGAACCTGCGGAAGCGAGTTTTGCGATCAAAGAAGGCGTGATCCCCGCGAACTGTTCTGCCGCGACGATAAAATGGGAAGTCTCGACCAACAGCGGCACGACCTGGAGTCCGGTGTCCGGTGCCAACTTCTCCGGTGCCACCTCGACAACACTAAAAGACGATCCCACCGCGACATCCGAATCCGGTCACGAGTTTCGTGCCACCCTCACAAACACGCACGGGTCCACCACCTCCACCGTCGCGACGCTCACCGTCAACGCCGCCTCGTGTGCCGCGTCACCTGCGATTGAAACGCAGCCCTCTAGTGACACGGTCACTGAACCGGCGAGCGCGAGCTTCAAGGTCAAGGAGGGTGCGGTCCCCGCGAACTGTGCGGCGGCGACGATCCAGTGGGAACTCTCGACGAACGCTGGTGTGACCTACGCTCCGATCACGGGCGCTACCAGCGCGACCTACGCGATCGACTCGACGCATCTAAGCGAATCGGGTGACGAGTTCCGTGCCGTCCTCACAAACGCTCACGGTAAAACCACGAGCACGGCAGCGACACTCACCGTCAACGTGGCGGCCACGTCACCGGAGGCGGCAATACGTCAGCTTCTGAAGGAAGTCGGCTCGTCAAATATCGCGCATAGCCTGCGCAGGACGCTCTCGTGTCTGTTGAGCGATGCGTTGAATAGTGTTGGACATATGAGTGGCTATGGGCATTTGAAATGTGACACGGGGGTTCTTTCGTCGCGAGCGGCGACGGCAAAGGTCGATCGGCGAAAAAGCATGCAGCCTGATGCGTGTGAGGCCCTTGGAGAATTCATCAACGTGATCGGGAACGACCAGCACAGGGCTCGGCCGAAGATTCCGGCGAAGCTCGCGACGGCATGGATCCAGGCAGCCAGTCGCGTGGAGGCTTCGCTGGGCTGTGCGCGTCCTGGAGGAGCGTCTTCTCGCCACCCCAGCCGGCCCGCCCACGGACATGACCGTGGGCACCGTTCCGCCCGCCGGTGAGTAGACGCCCGGCAGGCTGGCGGCCCCGCCGACGATGGGGGATGCGCTAAATGTCGAGTCTGCGCCCGCAGAGTCGCTCTGAGGTCTTGCGGCTGGCGTCGGCCATGGCGGTGCTGGTCGCCGTTGCGGTCCTGGCGGTTGTCCTGACCGGGAGCAGCGGTCATGGGCCGCACGGCTCGGCGCCGCTCAGCCAGAGCAGCCACTCGCCGGTGAACGTAATCCCACCTTCTCACACGGGAGACGCAGCCGTGACGCGATCGCTGCGGCACGGGGTGATGGTTGTGGCGATCGACCGACCGCCGTCGGGCATGTTCGCGGAACAGAACGCCTCGATCGCGCAGGGAGCCGCGATCGCGGTCGACGAGCTCAACGCGGCGGGCGGACTTGCCCGGCACACTCGAATCAAGCTCGTGCCTCAGGACTTGGATGACCTATCTCCCGCCGCGGTGGAGGGCCGGCTGCGCTCCGAGGCCGCCGCCGCTCTGATTCTGCCGTGCGACACCGACTCGCAGCTGAGTCTCGCCGCCGGGGCGGCCCGCTACGGGACGCTGATGCTCGCGCCTTGCAACCCTGACCCCGCGGCTGGGCGACGCTACACGACGTACTGGCCGGTAGGGATGACGCCGAGCGACGAAGCCGCGGGCTTGGTGAGCTTCCTGCGTACGATCGGCGGCGGAAATGTGTTCCTCGTCACGGCTCCGAGCAGCCAGTATGCCGAATTGATGACGAGCTACTTCCGCGCCGCCGCTCGGCGCCGAGACATACCGATCGTGGGCAGCGCGTCGGTCGCGGCGACGACAGGAGACCTCTCGAGCCTGGCGCACGCGATCGAGGCTGCCGAACCGCACGCCTCGATCATCTTCACCGCGCTCCCGCCTCCCTTGGTGAACCAGCTGGCTGCCGGCCTGAAGACGCAGGGTGTAACCCAGACCGTGATCGGCACCTCGGCCATGGATACTCGACTGGCCCTGACGAGCAACCGCGGTGCGCTTGAAGGCGCCGTTTTCCCTTCCTACGGCTTTCCGCGTGAAAGTGCGCCGGCGCACCGCTTCGCCACCGATTACAAGAACCGGTTCGGCGCTGAACCGGTGGGCAGCTTTCCCGGTCTCGGGTTCGAAACGATCCGGCTGCTCGAGACCGCCGTGCGCGCGGCGGGCTCCGCCGAACCGAGCGCCATCCAGCGGGCGCTTTCCCGGGGCCTTGCCCTGGAAGGGGTCGCGCTCGCGCAGCGCAGCTACCAGCCGGGCGGCGATCACAACCCGACGGCCACGGTGGCCATAGAAAAGATCTTCTCGGGTCACTTCGAACAGGTCCTCGCCACCAACCCCTGACAACCCCTGAGATGGTGGGAGATCGGCAGCCGCGCCGCGCGAATCGCGCCGTGCCGTCCTGATCAGTAGACGGAGAGTACGTGCGTCGTGGTGCGCACGTCGCGATCGTTCATGTAGCGGTACGCGCCCTTGTGGAAATGGAACCCCCATATAGCCACGCCCGGAATCTTCGCCTTGGTGGCTGAGTTCACGCCCGGACCGGTGAGGTGGAAGTCCGCTCCCGCGGCGTTGACCGTGACGAATATGGAGTACCAGCCACTGCGCAAGCGGGTGACGCTGTGACCGTCGGAGTCGGTCAAGGTCACCTGACCCGCGGTACTGACCGTCGCGAGGAGTTTGTTGCTGGGCGCAGGCGCCGTCGGGCTGGGGGCAGGCGCCGTCGGGGTCGGGGCAGGCGCCTCTGGCGTCTTTGCGGCAACCGTGTGCTTTGCGGCGCCGGACGCTCCACCGCACCCCTCGGCGGTGAGGGCGACCGCGGTTCCCGCGATCGCCAGGGCCGCCAGTCCGGTCGTGTGGCAGGCGGGGCGGTTCACGATCAGTCGGCGTCGTCGGCGCCCATCGACGGACCATCGACATCGCCGACGCCGACAGCTTCGCGCAGGACCACCGGTGGCACATGGCCGTTGACGCCCTGCACCAGCGGCGCTTGCCAAGGGAGCACGGCCTCGAGGAACGCATCCAGCGCCGGTCCGCTCAACGTCTCGGCGTCGAGCAGCGTGTTTGCAAGCTCCTCCAGGATCGCCCTGTTCATCTCGATGATCTGCTTGGCGGTGTCCTCCGCCTCGTGGGTCAGCCGCCGCGTCTCGCTGTCCACCAGTTCGTGCGTCGCCGCGGCTACGTTCGCCGTTTTCGCCAGTTCGCGGGCGATGAAGATCTCGCCGGGTTTCTCGCCCACAGTCACGGGTCCGATCGCCTCGCTCATACCCCAGACCGACACCATTGCATGGGCGGTCTTCGTTGCTTCGTCGAGATCGTTCTCGCCTCCGGTGGAGAGCATGCCGAAGACGTAGTCCTCGGCTGCCACGCCGGCCATCGTCGTGACCAGATTCTTCGTCAGGTCGAGGTGCGTCAGCATCAGCTTGTCTTCGCTGGAGTAGACGGTCGCGCCGCCGCGCCCGCGCGCGCGCGCCACGACCGAGAGCTTCTGCAGCGCCGCCGAGTTGCCGATCGCGCGGGCGACGATCGCATGCCCGGACTCGTGCACGGCGATCCGCCAGACCTCGTCCCGCGATGAGCACGTGGCTCTTGCGGGCGGGCCCGGACAGAACCCGGTCGATCGCCTCCTCGAGCTCTTCCTGCTCGATCAGTTGCTTGCTGGCACGCACCGTGAGCAGCGCGGCCTCGTTGATGATGTTCGCGAGGTCGGCGCCTGTGAAACCGGGCGTCTGGTGGGCAATGCGCGCCAGGTCGGCATGTGGCGAGATCGGACTTCTGCTGGCGTGCAGTTCGAGGATCTCGGTGCGCCCGTGTACGTCTGGGACGTCGACGACTACCTGCCGGTCGAAGCGGCCCGGTCGCAGCAGCGCGTTGTCGAGGATGTCCGGCCGGTTGGTCGCGGCCATGATCACGATGCCTGACTCTGCCCCGAACCCGTCCATCTCGACGAGGATCTGGTTGAGCGTCTGCTCGCGCTCGTCGTTGCCCTGTCCCATGCCCGCGCCTCGCTGTCGGCCGATGGCATCGAGCTCGTCGATGAAGATGATGGCGGGCGCCGCCTCGCGCGCCTGACGGAAGAGGTCGCGCACGCGGGCGGCGCCCACGCCGACCAGCGACTCGACGAACTCCGAGCCGGAGAGGGAGAAGAAGTTGGCCTGTGCCTCGCCGGCGACGGCCCGCGCGAGCAGCGTCTTTCCCGTGCCCGGGGGTCCTGTGAGGATCACTCCCTTGGGCGCCTTGGCGCCGAGGTGAGCGTAGCGCGCCGGGTTCTCGAGGTAGTCGCATACCTCGCCCAGCTCGACCAGCGCCTCGGGGGCACCGGCAACATCGGCAAACGTCGTCCGGCCCTCGCCGGCCTTCTGCCCGCTTCCGGTCCATTTCGAGAACGTCGCAAAGGCCGCGCCCTGCTCTCGTACAGCGTCATGAAGAAAGCGAACAGCGTGACGAGGATCAGGATCGGCAGCAGGAACTGGACGGTCGCGTGCAGGATCGCCTTGTCCGACTGCGGGTCGACGGTGGTGGGCACGTGCTCTGCGTTGAAGCAGAGCGATCAGCGTGCCCGTATAGGAGTCCGAATGCGGGTAGGTCGCCCATAGCGACTGGCCGCTGTTGGTGCGCAGCTCCAGTTGCGCGTCCTGATCCAGCAGCGTCGCCTGCGTCGCGCGTCCCTGGGAGATCAGTTCGGTGGCGTTGGTGAGCGTGGTCTGTCGTCCGACCGCGTGCGGCCCGATGATCGACAGGCCGACGAAGAAGAGGACCACCAGCAGGACCGCCGTCGCCGCCAGGCCGGACAACAGCGGGCTCTCCGTGACCACCGCCCAGACCATCTCGATGCCGCGGCGCAGCCCGGCAAAGCGCGACTTCCTGAAGGCGGAGGCCGTGGCTGCTGCACTCGTTGAAGAGGTGTTTGTAGGCGAGCTCGTCATGGTCGACTTGAAATGGATCGCTGGAAAGCTACGGGTGTGGCGGTGCGCTTGGCAGCGACCTTCACGCCGAAGTCGGGCATTCTCCGCCATCGACCGAGGTCAGACGTGAACAATCCGTGAACGTATATGTGATCGTGTGATCGCGCATAAACGTATATGTGATCACAAAGTGAACGGCTCGTGACGGCTGTGTAATGAAGTGAACATAATGATGTCTGGAGTCGTGACGACGCGGTGAACAATCGTGACGATGCGGTGAATCGGCTTGCCCCGGGCTCGGCCGGGCTGATAGGAAGCGGCGTGCTGGGTGATTGAGGTGGGCGTGCGAGCGCGCCATCGCGTCCCCCTCGCACCATCAATACTGTGCCCCACTGGACTGGAGGACATAATGATGCACCTGATGCACCGAGTCGTGAAGCGTCGCCGAACGTGTTCGGTGGCGCTCGCGTTGGCCGCGACGGCATCGATGCTGATGCTGGCCGGCGGCGCGAACGCCGCAACCTTTGTTGTTCACAACACCACGGAACTCGAAGCAGCGGTCACATCTGCCAATGCTAACACCGAAGCGAACACGATCGAACTCACCGCCGGCACCTACCTGCCGACCAAAACGGTGATCTTCACCAACACCAATGGCGCCCAGACGGTGGCGGGGCCGGCGGGCAAAATCGGCGAAGCCACGCCTGGCGTTACGCTCAGCGGCAACGCCGTCACCGAAGTTGCCGGGGTCTCAGAACGGGAACTGATCACCGTCAAGGACGGCGTGACGTTGACGCTCAAGCATCTCGTTGTCACAGGCGGCGGCGAAGGAGCGAATGCCGGGATCGAAGACGCCGGGACTCTGAACGTCGAAAACGCGACGATCTCCGGCAACATCGGCACCCAGATCCAGGTTGCAAGCGGCGCGACCGCCAATCTGACCAACTCGACGCTCTCCGATGGCCACGCATTCGGTCTTGGCAACGAAGGCACGGCGAGCTTTCTGAACGTGACGGTCGTACACAACGCCTCGGGTGGCATCGGGGGCAACGCGGGCACCCTGAGCCTGACGAACACGATCGTCGCTCTCAACGGCCCGACGGGCACCCCGCAGTGCAGCAACAACACGATCACGAACGATCACAGCCTTGCCTCCGACGCCACTTGCGGTGGCGAAGCGGCGTTCCAGAACAAGACGCCGCTGCTGCAGACGTCGTTGAGCAACGATGGCGGCTCCACAACGCTCTATTCGGAGAAGGCGGGCAGCCCGACGATCGATGCCGGTGACCCGGCACAATGTCCGGCGACCGATCAGCGCGGCTATCCGCGTCCCGATGTCTCCGGCACGGCGTGCGACATCGGCGCCGACGAGTACAGCCCGACGCCGCCCACCATCATCGTGCCGGCAAACATCACCGAAGAAGCGACCGGCGCCTCCGGGAAGGTCGTGACGTACAACGTGGAAGCGACCGACCCAGACGCGCTGGTCAAGAAATTGGAATGCGCGCCTGCATCGGGCTCGACGTTCGCGGTCGGTACGACGACGGTGAACTGCACCGCACTGGACGGTCACGAAAACACCGCGAGCAAGTCGTTCACGGTGACGATCAAACCCGAAGTTCCAAAGCACACTCTGACTGTGACCGTCAGCGGCAACGGGACCGTGACCTCTACGCCCGCGGGCATCGAATGCGGGCAGAGTCACACGAAATGCAGCGCTGAATTCCCCGAAGGTGAAGCCGTCAAATTGACCCCCATGCCGGAAGCGAATAACTTGTTCAAGGAATGGGGCGGTGCCTGCTCGGGCAGCGGATCATGCTCGGTCACGATGAGTGCGAACGAGTCGGTCATGGCCGAATTCATCGTCAACCCAGTTCCGGTGAACACCGGCCTGCCTGTCATCGGTGGGACGCCACAGGGCGGACGTACGCTGACAACGACCAACGGCACTTGGACCGGGTCGCCCACCTCCTACATCTACCAGTGGGAGGATTGCAACTCGTCGGGCGCGTCGTGCGTAAATATCGTCGGTGCGACGGCAGGCGAATACACGTTGACCGAAGCTGACCTTGGTCACACGGTCCGCGTCGTGGTCCACGCGGTCGGCAGCAGTGGCGAATCGGCGCCAGCCGAATCGGCGGCGACTGCGGTTGTGGCGGCTACGCAGACGGCGACAGTGGAAGGCACGGTGCCGTTCACACAGACGCTGACGTCGGTGTGCTCGCCGGTGGTGCTGGGCCCGTTCAAGCCGGCAAAGACCGAAGCATACAGCAACACCTGCAGCCTGAAAGCGACGAGCACGGCCGCTGAAAGCAAGCTGGTCGCAGAAGATCCGAGCGCCACCGACAAGGGGCATCTCGTGCAGGTGTACGAAAAAGGTAAAGTCAAAGAAACCTACTTCCTGCCGGACGCGCTGGAAACCAGCGCGGCAAACACCTCGCAGGGAGGAATTGGCGGTGCCCTCGCGTCGCTGGAAGCACCTGTGACGCTGCTGACGTACGCCAAGCCGTTCGCCGAAGATGAAGTGTCGGTGACGTTCAACCAGAAGATCGGACTGCACGATCATCTGCACACCGGCACCTACTCGAAGACGATCACGCTGACCCTGTCAACAACGGAACCGTAGTAGCAGCAGCGCAGTATTGTGCACGGATGCATAAAATGGGTGCGCAATGATGCGCGCAGGAAACATGGCTGCCGCCGCGATCACTGTGATCGCGGCGGCGGTCGTTGCTGCGCCCTGGGCATGGGCGGCGGCGCCGGCCACACTGTCATCGACCGTGCCTGTCGCGCAGAACGGTGCGCCGCCGACGGGTGTCGTCAGCGGAGTGCGCAGCCCCATGGAAGTGGGCTCGACGCTGAGCCTGACGATCGATGCCAGCGACACGGGCTCCGGCCTCGAGAGCGCGCGGGCCACGATCGACGGCAGCGCCTCCTCCGTGTCGCTCTGTCCGGAATCGCTGGCCGGCAAATGCCCCGAAACCGTCTCGGACGTGCCGCTCTCGATCGGCGTGGGCGGCGAAGGCTCGCACGAGCTGCTCGTCACGGTGACCGACGCCGCGGGCGACACAGCCACGCTCGTGGAAAAGACGATCGAAGTCTTGGCTCCCGTGCCGCCGGGCAGCAACACCGTTACCATCGGGATCTCCGGCGGGCACGGCGGCCCGCCCGAACCCGCCGAAACAGGTTGGGAAGGCGGCAACGGCGGGCGCGGCGAGGTGTCCGGAGTCTCCTCATCCTCGGTGTGCCGCTCGCCGCTGCTGGCAATGAGGCTCCTCTCCAAGCCCCTGCGCTACGCCAAGGTCAAACAGCGTCGCATCCCGGTCCTGCGTGCCCGCCGCGACTACACCTACCGCGGACGCCTCACGTGCCTGCTGGGCGGACGTCGTGTGTCCGCGCCGACAGGGACGGTGGTGCACGTCCTCTACAAGATCGGCCGGCACCCCGCGCGGCGCTCCGACCGCGGCACGATGACCGTGCACAAGGGCAATCTCAGGGCGATCCTCGGCTACAACTATACGAGCTCGCGCACGATCGTCTTTCGCTACGGTGGCGTCGATGGTGAACTCGTGCAGGTGAATATCCCAATTGAGATTGCGCCCGCGCATTCCAGGCGCGGGAGGCGCGGGCGATGAGCGCGCCCGGATCGGCTCGCTCGGCGCTTGTCGCCGCGGCGGTCATGGCCGCGCTTCTTGGCGCGCCCGCGGCGTTCGCCGAAGGCGGCACACCCGTGGGCGGCACGGTGGAAAGCACGCTCGCCCTGTCGCTGGGCGAACTGAGCCCCTTTACGCGCGTAAGCGCTGGCCACGGGCAGAGCGTGTACAGCGCGAGGATCGCCGTGGAAGTGACCGCCACCGACGCGCCGGTCCGGCTGAGCCTCGCCGACGGCGAAGCGACCTCCGGCGCCCGCCGCGGGCACCTTGTGCGAGGGCGCTCGATCCTCGCGCCCGCGCTGCGCGCCGCGGCCGGTCGCGGCGGCTTGCGCTCGCTCGACGCAAACGTGGACCCGGTGCTCGAGCAGTGGGGCGAACCGGTTTCGCTGGAAGCAGCCACGATCCAGCTGCGCCAGGTGGTGCGCGGCGCCCACCACCCGCCCATCGGCGACTACCACAAGCTCCTGCTGGTGACCGTCACCGCCGCGGGCCCGTGACACGCGCGGCATGGCGAAAGCCGACCGACACAGACACCCCCCAACCATCAGAGAGGACGCAGCGATCATGAGATTTCACAACATCAGGGGATCGATGCTCGCCACGACGGTCGCGATGCTCACCGCCGCCGGCGCCAGCCTTGCGGCGGGTGGCGGTCTGTCGGTTTCGCCCGGCATCTTCGAGCACGTCGCGGGCCGCGGCAGTGTCGGTTCGATCGACATCTCGAACACCACCGGCGCAGCGATGGCGGTGCGGGTCACCCTGCGGCCATGGCTGCAGGCGCGCAGCGGCGAAGTTTCGCCCAACCGCCGTGCCACGCTGTCCGATGTGCGCCTCAGCGCGAGCTCCTTCACGCTGGGCGCCGGCTCATCGCGCGCGGTCGGCGTGTCGCTGACGGGTACCCCTCCAGGCCACTCCCAGTACGGCGCGATCGAAGTCGCGGGCACGCCGACCGGCCATGCCGCGAAAGGAATCAAGCTCGCCTACCGCCTGGTCTCGAGCTTGCGCCTGGACCCGCCCGCGGGTGCGCAGTCCTTCCACGCGCGCGCCGGCGGTCTGATCGAGCAGGGCAGCGCGCGGCACGGCACGCTGCTGCTGGCCGTGAGCAACACCGGCAACACGATCGTCCCGATCGGCGGCACGGCGCTGATCAGCGGGCAGGGGCGCTCGCTCCGCACCACCGCCAGGACGAAGGCAATCGTGCCGGGACAGACCGTGAACGTGCCGCTTGCCGAACTGTTGGGCTCGCTGCCCGCCGGCCGGTACACCGTCACGGTAAGCCTCTCCCAGGGCGGACACGGCCTCGGGACGGTCACGCGTACGATCTCGCTGCGGTAGCCCGTCAGAGGTTCCCAGGAAACGTACAACCACTTCTCGCTGCTCGCCACCGTGGAGGAAGCGTTCGGGTTGGGCAGGCTTGGGTACGTCGGGGGCTCGGAAGCGAAGCCTTTCAGCGCTTGGCTGGTTAGCCGGACCCCAACGCCCGGGGCCAGAAAAGAAGTCTTGACTTCTAAGAAGTCATATCTTATAATGTGAAGGTGGTATGGGAAATCATCCTCACCGGGCAAGTCGAGGAGTGGCTGCTCAACGAGCTGGATCAGCACGCGCGCAGACAGATAGTCCCGGCCATCGATGAGCTGGAGGAACGCGGTCCCACCCTCGGGCGACCGTTCGTGGACACGATCAAGGGCAGCCGACACCACAACATGAAGGAGCTGCGCTCCATTGGCGGCAACATTCGCATCCTTTTCGTTTTCGACCCCAAGCGGCACGCCGTGCTCCTCATAGGGGGCGAGAAGACCGACCGTTGGCAAGGGTGGTATGAGAAGAACATCCCGATCGCCGACGCCCTGTACGACGAATGGTTGGAGGACACACATGAAGACAACTAACTGGAAGGATGCCCGCAGGCGCGCGGTCAAGCCGGAGGACGAACCACACATCCAAAGGACCAGAGAGATGATGCGGGCGGAGCTCCGCCTCGCCGACCTGCGCAAGCACCGGCATGCGAGTCAGGCCGATGTTGCCGCTCGTCTCGAGGTCTCACAGTCGAACGTCTCCCAGCTCGAGCGCGGAGATGATGCGAAGCTGTCCACGCTGGAGAGCTATGTTGCGGCGCTCGGTGGCAAGCTGGAGGTGCGCGCTGTCTTTGATGATGAGGTGGTGCCAATCAGCTGACGGTCGCCGCCGTTGGGTCTGAGCGCCCGTCGCCGTGTGGCAGCAGAATCTCCTGCGCCTCGGCCGGCGTGACGCCCGGATAGAGCACCCTCACGAGCGCGATCGCGCACGCTCCGCCGACTAGCTGCGCGACGATGAAGCCGGGCGCGGATGCCGGCGCGATCCCCGCGAACGTGTCCGAGAACATGCGCCCGATCGTGATCGCCGGGTTGGCGAAGCTGGCGGAGCTGGTGAAGAAGTAGGCGGCGCCGATATACGCGCCGACGGCCGCCGGGATCGTGTTGGCGCGTTTGCTGCGCGCGAGCGAGAAGATCACGAGCAGCAGGCCGGCGGTGGCGATCGCCTCGGAGAGCAGGTGCGCGGGCGAGGCGCGGTGGTGGGTTGAGATGCTGATCGCGGCGAGTGAGAACATGCCGTTCGCGGTGACGGCGCCGAGGATGCAGCCCGCTATCTGCGCGGGGATGTAGGCGAGCGCGTCGCGCCGGCCGATGCCGCCGAAGCTCGCGTCGGCGAGCGAGACGACCGGGTTGAAGTGCCCGCCGGACACCGGCCCGAACATGAGGATGATCGTGAACAGCCCCGCCGCGGTGGCGGCGGCGTTCTCGAACAGCTGCAACCCGGTGTCGTTCGGTGAGAGGGCTTGTGCGGCGATGCCCGAGCCGATCACCAGTGCGGCGAGCAACGCCGAGCCGAGCAGCTCGGCGAGCAGGCGGCGGGCGAGCGGGGGCGTGTTCGGGCTCACGAGCGGTCCGCGTCGACGTGGGCGGCGATCAGCTCGCGGACCTGCTGCTGGATCTGGTCGCGGATCGCCCTGACCTCCTCCAGCGGCTTGCCGGCGGGGTCGGGAATGTTCCATTCCTCCACGATGCTCGGCACGTAGGGGCACGCGTCGCCGCAGCCCATCGTCACCGCCCAGTCGGCGCGTCGCTGCATCTCGACGGTGAGCTTCTTGGGCGTGCGCCCCGACAGATCGAGCCCGATCTCGCGCATGACCTCGACCACGGGCGGCCAGATCGCGGGAGCGGGTTCGGTGCCGGCGGACTCGGCCCGCACGTCCGCCGGGCCGTGGCGCTCGAAGAGGGCCTGCGCCATCTGCGAGCGCCCGGCGTTGTGGTTGCAGACGAACAGCACATGGCGGGCCGGGCTCTCGGTGGGGTCGCTCGCGGTCATGGCGTGCCCGATCTTATTACATTGACATCTGCCGCTTCAATAGGTATATGTAGATTGATGAGCGTCGATTTGCCTGTCCTGGAGCTGACCCCCAAGACCAAGCGTCCCGCCGGCGAGCGCTGCTGCGAGCCCGTCGTCTACCCCGACGTGCAGCGCGAGCACGCACGGCGCATGGCCGAGGTCGCCAAGGCGCTCGGCGACCCGATCCGCCTGCAGCTCGTGGACGTGCTGCGCAAGCACGCCGGCAAGGTCTGCGTGTGCGAGCTGGTGCCGCTGTTCGACATCGCCCAGCCGACGCTCTCCCACCATCTGAAGAAGCTGCGCGACGCCGGCATCGTCGACTCCGAGCGCCGGGGCCTGTGGGCCTACTACTACGTGATCCCCGACGCGCTGAGCGAGCTCTCGGCGTGGCTGAGCTGACGGCCGCGGCGGACGCTCACGGCGCTCGAGCCCAGCTCGAGCAGCTCTCGCGGCGGCACGTCGGCCAGATGCCAGCCCTCCTCGGTGCTCCTCAGCACGCCGCGGCGCGCGAGCTCCGACAGCGCGCTGCTCACCGTCGGCCGCCGAGCCGCGATCAGGTCGGCGAGCACCGCGTGCGTCAGGCGCAGCGGCAGCAGCACGCCATCCGGGCGCACCCGTCCCCAGCGTCCGGCCAGATGCCAGAACAGAGCGTGCAGGCGCGTGTCCACGCGCGGGTAGTGGGCGATCGCCATCAGCACGCCGAGGTTGCGCGAGCGGTTCATCGTGCGCGCGACCAGCTGACCGGCGATCTGCGGGTAGGGCGCCGCGCGCCCGGCGAACGCAAGGTCCAGCACGGCGACGCGAGTGGGGGAGAGCACACGGCGGCTGGTGCACGTCGTCAGGCCCGCCGCGCCGGACTCCGCCTGCCAGGGTCGCAGCAGGTCGCCGCAGCCGAGCAGCTCCGCGCCGTAGTACCCGTCCATGCCCGTGCGGTGAATCACCAGTCCGTCGAGGATCAGCAGGCCGATGCCGTCGCTCAGCTCGACCGGGGAGTCGTCTGCCGACCAGTCCCCGGTCGGCAGGGCGAGCACGCGGGCAACGCAGTCCTGGAATGCCTGGTCGCGTGCAGGGGCGGGAACGACCTCGAACAGACCGCTGTCCTCGAACAGCACGTGACAGGTCGATGCCGGCTCGTGCAATCGCAGGCAGCCCACGCTCATGTGCGGAAACATAGCGCAACGAGCGTTGTATGTAACGCGCGTTGCGCGAAATCGCGGTCAGAGGTGGGTCGTCGGCGCAGGGTCGGCGTGTGGACTGGAGCGGACCGGACCGATGGCCGGCATCCGGACCGGACCGATGGCCGGCATCTCGACCGGACCGATGGCCGGCATCTCGTGTCATGGAGGGTGCGCCGTCGCCTCGCTACGCTGCGCACACGTGACCTGGCACCTGTTCGTCTACCGGCTCCCCAATAAGAGCTCGAGCGCCCGCGTCGCCGTGTGGCGCGAGCTTCGGCGCATGGGCGCGCTTCCGCTCCAGCAGGCGGTCGTCGCGCTCCCCGAGCTGGCTCAGCTCAAAATAAATCTCGATGCGATCACAGAGCGAGTCCGCGGCGAGGGCGGAGTTGTATATCGCTTCGAGCTGACCGATCTCGACGAGCGGGAGGGGGCGAGGTTGCAGGAGGAGTGGAACGCGCTGCGCGCCCAGGAGTTCGAGGAGATAGTCGAGGAGTGCGAGACCAAGTTCGAGCGTGAGATCGAATTCGAGATTTTCCGCAACAACCTGACCGCGGCCGAGGCCGAGGAGATCGAAGCCGACCTGGAGAAGATCAAGACGTGGTTCGAGCGGGTCTGTGCGCGCGACGTGTTCGCGGTCGCAGGCCGGGCGCGCGCCGAGCAGGCGATCGCCAAGTGCGAGCGTCTGCTGGAGGATTTCGTGCAGCGCGTGTACGACGCCGAGACCGAACACGGCCCCTCGCTCGATCCGCCGGCCGGCAGCGAGTGGCCCGAGCGTTCGGCGCGCGCGGCCGAGTAGCGTCGGAGCGTGGGCGTCGGAGTCCGAGCGCCGGGGTGGCCGAGCAGCTTGGAGTTCGAGCGTCGGAGTCCGAGCGCCGGCGCGCCCGAGCCGAACCCTGTCAGAAGGCTGACCGCTCGCCGGGGCCGTTCACATCATGTGCACATTCTCCCGCGAGCTGGCGCGGAGAGTAGCGTCGGCCATGGCGATCTTCCCGACCGCGTCCATGCGACGGGCGCTGTGGTGAGCGTCTTCCAATCCAAAAAGGAGCCCGTCGCGCATGAACGCCCGCCCTGTCCGTTCCATCGTCATCACGCTCGCGGCGATCGCCGGCGTGCTCTTGCTGGCCGCCTGCGGCAGCTCGAAAACCTCCACCACAGCCACCCAGGCCGCCGCGACCTCCTCGGCCGGCGGTAAGCCGACGCTGCTCGTCTACTCCGCGCAGGGCTACTCGCCCAACGGGGTGGAAGTGTTCAGCAAGGAAACCGGCATTCCGGCAAAGCTCGTCGAAGACAGCACCGGACCGCTGCTCGCGCGCATCCAGGCGGAGAAGGCCAACCCGCAGTGGGGTCTGTTGTGGGTGGACGGCAACGCGGCCTTCGCTCAGCTCGACAACGAAGGCCTGCTGAAAAAGGGTCTGACGATCCCGGCGCTCACCCCGACCGGCGAGAGTCTGGTGCCGGCCGACAAGAGCTTCGCTCCGACCGGCATCACCGGCGCGTGCACGATGATCTACAACAGCAAGACCGTCACCTCGCCGCCCACCAGCTGGCAGCAGCTGCTCGAATCGAAGTGGTCGGGCAAGGTCGGCATGAACAACCCCGCCGTCTCCGGTCCCACCTATCCCTGCGTCGCCGGCCTGATGAACTACCTCGGCAGCGTCTCCGCCGGCGAAGCGTTCCTGCAGAAGCTCAAGAGCAACGGGCTGCACGTCTCCGAAGCCAACAGCGACACCCTCCATCTGCTCGAAACCGGCCAGATCGACATCGGCCTGATCCAGAGCAGCGCCGCGATCGGCGCGGCCTCGAAGGTGCCCGGCCTGAAGGTGGGCTACCTGCCGAAGATGACAGTCCTGCCGAGCGTGATCGGCGTGGACTCCAAGGTCTCCCCGGCCATTCAGGAAGAGGCGCAGCAGTTCCTCACCTGGGTGCTCTCTCCGGCCGGCCAGCATCAGATGCAGATCGGCGATCCTCACGGCGACTCGCTGTATTGGCCAGTCGTGCCGGGAACGAAGCCGCTCCCGCTGCTGCCCGAACTGAGCTCTCTCTCCACACAAACGATCGACCCGTATGTGTGGGGCGCGCGGGAGGCCAAAATCAACGACTGGTTCAACTCCAACATCGCGCAGTAGCAGAGGTGCAAGCGGTGAAGAAGAGATGAAAGCGGTGAAGACGAGCATGATCGACAGCGGCCGCGAGTGGCACTCGATCCGCTGAGGGGGGAGCAGTTTGCCGCCGCCGGGGCGCTTGAGATCCCGGCGGCGGCATCGCGCTCGTCGGTTGGTTTCGGCGAGCGCGCTCGCTCGCTCGCTCGCGTGCTGCCGCGCCCGAGCCTCTCCGCCGTGATGGCTGTGCTGCTGGGCGTGCTGCTTGTGGTGCCGATCGGGGCGTTCCTGCTCGTGGCGGTAACGCCACGGCTGTTCGACCAGGGCAGCGAGTGGTTCACGCTCGCGCCGTTCAAGGAAGCGCTCAGCGGCCCCTCGCTGCACGCGCTCGGCGACACCGCCCTGGTGGGAGCCGGCGCGGCGCTGCTCGCGCTGGCGTGCGCGCTGCCGCTGGCGCTGCTGATGCACCGCACCAACCTGCTCGGGCGGCGCCTATGGCAGTTCGGCATCTGGGCGCTGCTGCTGGCGCCGAGCTACCTGATGGCGCTGGGCTGGGAGCGCCTGTTCGAGCCCGGGGGAGTGCTCGCGCGCGCTGGCGTGGAAGCGTCGTTCGTGCGCAGTTTGCTGTACGGGCCGGTCGGGGTGATCGGGGTGCTCGGCATCAAGGGCGTACCATTTGCGTTCCTCGCGATCAGCGCCGCGCTGCCCGGTCTGGGGTCGAGCTTCGAGCACGCCGCGCGCACGCATGGCGCGGGCAGGCTGCGCGCGCTCGGCACGGTCATCCCGATACTTGCCCCCGCCCTGTGGACGGCGGTTGCGATCGTGTTCGCCGAGTCGATCAGCGACTTCGGCGTCGCGGCCACGCTCGCCTACACCTCCCACTTTCCACTCGCCACGTTCTCGCTGTACAACGCCGTCGACAACGAGCCGATCCAGTTCAGCCTCGCGGCGGCGATCGGCTGCACGCTCGTCGGCCTGGCGGGCATCGCGCTGCTGGCCCAGCGTCGCGCGATGCGCGGGCGCTCCTATCAGGTGCTCTCCGGTCGCACACGGCCCCATTCGCGTCATCGCATGGGCCTGCTCGCGCACGCCGGCGCGTTCGCGGGCGTGCTCGCGTTCTTCGCGGTCGCGGTCGGTGTGCCCGTGTTCGGCGCGGTCAGCGCCTCGCTGCTGAAGGATCTCGGCACGCTGCAGGAAGGGTTCGGGCTGACCTTCGAAAACTACAGCCGGGTGCTCTCCAGCAAGGCGCTGTACGAGCCGCTGCTCTACTCGCTGAAGCTGGCGCTGGTCGTCTCCACGGTGGTGATGGCGCTTGCCGTGCCGGTCGCGCGACTGCTCACCCGCCGCGCCATCGGGCTGGTGGGGCGCTCGCTTGACATGGTGCTGCTCGGAGCCGTCGCCCTGCCCTCGATCGTGATGGCAGCCGGCTACATCCTGATCTACAACCTGCCGGTCATGCACTCGCTCGGGATCGCCCTGTATGGCACAACCGCGCTGCTTGGCATCGGGTACATGGCCGGCGCGCTGCCAAACAACGCACGCATCCTGATCGGCCCGCTGGCGCAGCTGCACGACTCGCTGCTGGCGAGCGCGCGCACGCACGGCGCGAGCGCACTCGGCTCCTGGCGGCGCGTGGCGGTGCCGGTGATCTCCCGCTACATCGTGTGGGTGTGGCTGTACTGCTTCGCCACGACGCTGCTCGAGCTGCCGATCTCGGAGCTGCTCTACCCGGCGGGGCAGTTTCCGTTCTCGGTTGCGGTCCAGCGGCGCCTTGAAGCCTATGACTTCTCCGGTGGCACCGCGATGGAGGTAATCGCCGTGCTCGGCGCGATTCTCGTCTGCGCGCTGGTGCTCGGCGCCTACCGCCTGCTCGCGCCCGCCGGCTGGCGCAGGGTCGGCTCGACGGGGGCCGAGGCATGACGAGCGCTCCAGACGGGGGCGCGGGCGCACCGAGCGCACTCGAGCTGAGCTCGCTCACCAAGCGCTACGGTACGGTGGAGGCGCTGTCCGAGGTGTCCCTGTCGCTGGAGGCCGGGCGCTTTCTCGTGCTGCTCGGCCCGTCGGGCTCTGGCAAGTCCACGCTGATCCGCTGCCTCGCCGGCATCGAGCGCCCGAGCGAGGGCTCGATCCTGCTCGCGGGGGTGCCGGTGGCGGCCGGTCGCACGCACGTGCAGCCCGAGCGGCGCGACCTGGCGATGGTCTTCCAGGACTTCGCCCTGTGGCCGCACCTGACGGTCGCCCGCAACGTCGCCTTCGCTCTGCGCCGCCGTCGCATCTCCGCCGCGGAGACCGGCCAGCGCGTCTCGCGCATGCTCAGCCGCGTGGGCATCGGCCCGCTCGCCGAGCGCTACCCCCACGAGCTCTCCGGCGGCGAGCAGCAGCGCGTCGCGCTCGCCCGCGCGCTCGTCGGCAACCCCTCGCTGCTGCTGTTCGACGAGCCGCTGTCCTCGCTGGACGCCAACCTGCGCGAGCGGCTGCGCATCGAGATCGGCACGCTCGTGCGCGAGATCGGCGCCAGCGCCGTGTACATCACCCACGACCAGGGCGAGGCGTTCGCGCTCGGCGACGACGTCGGCGTGCTGCAGCAGGGTCGGCTTGTGCAGCACGACGCCCCCGAGGATGTCTACCGGCGCCCCGCCAACGCGTTCGTGGCGAGGTTCACCGGCCTTGCCGGCGAGCTGCGCGGACGGGTGCTGGCGATGGCCGAGCGGGACGGCGCGGCTCGCGAGCGCGTGCGGGTGCTGCTGGAGCCGGCGGCGAGCGCCGGCGGCGCGGGCGCCGGGCACGGCGCCGCCCGCGCCGGCGAGCTGCTTGCATCGAGCAACGCGCCGCTGCCCTCCGGGGTGGCCGTCCAGGTGCTGCTGCGCCCGGCGGCGGTTGCGCTGTGCGATCCCGGCGATCCCGGCGCGGGCCTGCGCGGAGAGGTCCTCGACAGCGCGTTTCGCGGGCGCGGCTACGATCACGTCGTAAGGCTGCCCGACGGCGCGCTGCTGAGTGAGATATTCGCCGCACACAGCCACGCTCGCGGGCAGGCGGTCGGTCTGCGCGTGGACCCCGAAGCCTGTCTCGTCTTCCCCCTCGACGGCGCGCCCGCGCCGCCGCTGGCGGATCGACCAAGCGTTCCACAGGGCAATTGTCAAGATCAACATGCAGGAGCAACCGTTATGGACCTTCAACCACAAACCACACGAGCATGAGCGGCGCGGAGATAGGGCTCGCCGTATCGGTCTTCCTTGCCTGCGCGGTCGAGGCCGTCGAGGCGCTGACGATCGTGCTCGCCCTCGGCACCACGCGCAGCTGGTCCTCGGCGATGAGCGGCGTCGGCGCGGCAACGCTCGCGCTTGCCGCGATCGTCGCGGCACTCGGGCCGGCGCTGACAGCGCTGCCGATCGGCGTGCTCAGAGTGGTGGTGGGCGGCCTGCTGCTGATCTTCGGGCTGCAGTGGCTGCGCAAGGCGATCCTGCGCTCCTCGGGGCTGAAGGCCAAGCACGACGAGCTCGAGATCTACCGCGAGGAGGCCGAGGCCGCCCGCGCGCTGGGCTCAAAGCCAGCGGGCTTCGACGGGTATGCGTTTGCGATCTCCTTCAAGGGCGTGCTCCTGGAGGGTCTGGAGGTGGCGTTTATCGTGCTCACCTTCGGCGCCAACCAAAAGCACATCCCGCTGGCCGCCGCGGCCGCCGCGGCCGCTGTGCTCGTGGTGATCGCGGCCGGCGTTGCGGCACGCGCGCCGCTTGCGAGGGTGCCCGAGAACACGATGAAGTTCGCGGTCGGGGTGATGCTCAGCTCCTTCGGCATGTTCTGGGGCGCCGAGGGCGCGGGCGCCAGCTGGCCGGGCGGCGACGCCGCGCTGCTGGCGCTGATCCCGGGCGTGCTGCTGGCGGCCAACGCGATCGTATTGGCGCTGCGGCGCACGGTGCCTGTGGTCGAGGTCGAGCCGGCCTCCGGCGCCGCCGCGCGCCAGCCCGCGGGGGTGGGCGCATGAAGCGCGTGTGGGCGTTCCTGCTCGGTGTGTGGGATTTCGTCGTCGGCGAGGACTGGCGCACGGCGCTGGGGGTCGTGCTTGCGCTGGGCGTCACGGCGCTGGTGGCGGAAACCTCGGTCTCCGCGTGGTGGATCATGCCGCTGGCGGTGCTGCTGCTGCTCGCGCTGTCGATCCGGCGCGCCGCGCGCGGCGCGGTGCGCCGCGGCTGAGCGCCCGACCCCACTCTCCCGCCTCTCGCTCCCACCCGGCGCCCCGCTCGCGTCGGGTGGGGGCGCGCCCGCCTGTCCACTTGCGCCTGTCCCCGGTTCTGTCCCATGCTATTCTCACTGATCTACTCGGACATGTGCTGTTAGCATGGCGCAGTAGTTCGAGGGCCCAACCACGGCGGCAGGTCGTCGCGAGCGAGAGAGAGCCACCATCCACATCGATCCCTACATCGTGCTCGGCAGCGCCATCGTCGGCTTTCTGGTCGGCATGACCGGCGCCGGCGGCGGCGCGCTGATGACGCCGATGCTGATCCTGCTGTTCGGCATAACGCCCTCCACGGCGATATCCAGCGATCTCGTGGCGGCGGTTGTGATGCGCCCGATCGGCGCCGGCGTGCACTTCAGGCGCGGCACCGTCAACCTGCGCCTGGTCGGCTGGATGGTGCTCGGCTCGGTGCCGATGGCGTTCTTCGGCGCCTACCTGCTGCACGCGATGGGCAACGGCAAGGCGGCGCAGGAAAACATCGAGGTCGCGCTCGGTTCGGCGCTGCTGGTCGGGGCGGCGGCGATGGTGGTGCGCTACGTGCTCGATCGCCGCACCGGCACGAGTCGCACGGCGCTCGTGCACGAGGTCGTCCCGCGTCCCATCCCCACCGTGCTGATCGGCATGATCGGGGGCATCGTCGTGGGCATGACCTCGGTCGGCTCGGGCTCGCTGCTGATCGTGATGCTCTTGTTTCTATACCCGATGATCGGCGCCAAGCAGCTGGTCGGCACCGATCTCGCGCAGGCGGTGCCGCTGACGCTCGCGGCCGCCCTCGGCGCGCTCGCCTTCGGCCATGTCGAGTTCGGCGTGACCCTGTCGCTGATCCTCGGCAGCGTGCCCGCCGTGTTCGTCGGCTCGCTCGTCTCCTCGAGCGCCCCCGACCGCTACATCCGCCCGATGATCACCTTCGTGGTCGCCGCCTCGGGGCTGAAGTACGTGGGCGTCGGCACGACCGCCCTCGGCTGGGTGCTGTGCGCGATGCTGTTCGCCGGTGCGGCCGTGTGGCTGCTCTATGTGCGCCCCTCCCAGAAGGCGGGCGCCCTCGAAGCCCACGAGGTCAGGGCCGCGCCACCGGCCGTGGAGTCGCCCGCGGCCGAGCCCGCCGGCGTGGACTGACCACGCCTCGCCGCCCCTCGACGTCGATTGAGGAGGGCTGGATCGCCCGAGCGCGGTGTCTGCGTGTGCACCGGCAAACTGTTTGACTGGAAGTGCGCAATCTGTATGGTGGCTTGACTGCAAACTGTGTGACAGCCGTCTATTTCAGGGCGCCCCGGCAAACGCCAGCTGCTCGTAGGTGACCGCCTCGCGCGTGCGCGCGCAGCGCCCGAGCACCCACTCCAGCGCCAGCATGTGGCGCGGGTCGTCGAGGTCGGCCGGGTGCAGGTCCAGGCGCAGCGTGCCCGCCGAGAGCAGCGCGCCGGCGCGCAGCAGCACCGGGGAGAGCGCGCGGCGCAGCCGTCCGGCGCTCGACAGCGCGATCGGCGGGCCGAGCCGCTCGTGCTCGGCGAAACGCCCTGCGCGCATGCCGTCGGCTGCTGCCGCCGCCTCCGGGAGCGGCGGCTCGCGGGGGGCGTCCAGGGTTGCGCGCAAGGCGCCGCCGGGGCTCGCGCGGTGCAGGCCCAGCAGTCCGGCCCACCAGTGGAAGCGCTCGCCGAGCGTGCGGCGCAGCTGCGGGGTGTAGGCGTAGCCGGGCGCCACGAACCCGCGCGGCTCGATGCCCGCGAGCTTCAGCACGCGCCAGCCGGCGTCCACCGCGCGGCGTGTCTCGCTCGCGTCGAGCCCCACGAACTCGCTTTCGTGGTCGGCGTTGAAGCCGCGCAGCGCCGCGCGGGCTCCGTGGGGGCGTCGCGAGCGCAGGTGCTGAAAGCCGTGCTGGGCGATCGCGTCGCCGCTCCGCTCGCGCTCGATCAGCCAGCTCACCATCTCGGGCGACCGCTCAGCCAGCGGGTGCAGGTCGCGCGCCGGGATCACCAGCAGCGTCACGTGATCCACGCCGTGGTCGTCGAGCCAGTCGCGAATCAGCGCGCAGCGCTCGAACGTCGCCGGCTCGATGTCGTGGAGCGCCACGGCGATCTTGCGAGCAGCGGCGCTCATCGTGTGTGGGGGGTTGTGTTTGTGGGGTGCGCATCCGCGCGGCTGGGCGCCGGGCCGAGCCGAGGGGCGCGGGACGTCCTGTCCCGCGGCGGCGCGCAGCGTCTCGAATCTTGCGCGCGCATCACGCCGCCAGCCGTTCGCCGTCGAGCGCCGCCGTCGGGCCCGGCTGCTCGAGCGCGCGCCGGTAGCCCGCCGCCAGGCGCTCCATCGCTCGCTCCCACGTGCGCTCGCGCACAGCCTGGAGCGCGGCGGCGGCCAGGCGCTCGCGCAGCGCCGCGGAGCCGGAGAGCGCCAGCAGCGCATCGGCGAGCGCCCCCGCCTCGGGCTCGCGCAGCAGGCCTGTGGCGCCGTCGCGCACCAGCTCCAGCGGCCCGCCGGCCGCGACCGCGAGCACCGCCAGACCAGACGCCTGCGCCTCCAGGACCACCTGCCCGAACGTGTCGGTGGCGCTCGGGAACAGGAAGATGTCGGCGGAGGCATACGCGCGAGCAAGCTCCGCTCCCTCCAGCCACCCGAGGAACGTCGCGTGGGGGCCGACGCGCTCGCGCACCCGCTCCTGCTCGGGGCCGCCCCCGGCCAGCACCAGGTGCAAGCGCGGGTCGCGCTCGCGTGCCGCCATGAAGCTCTCGGCCAGCAGCTCGGCGCCCTTCTCGCGCGTGATCCTGCCCGCATAGAGCACAAACACCGCCGCGCACGCACGCCCTGACCGCTGCGGGTCGGGCACTTGACGCTCCGCGCCGGTGTCCCGCGGGCACGCCAACCCATCCATCCAAGACTCGCGCAACCGGTCGCTGCGCAGCGCGGGATCGAAGCGCGAGCTGTCCACGCCGCGGTCCCAGCGCAATATCTTCTCGGGGCTCA
The DNA here is from genome assembly GCA_963831995.1 of uncultured Solirubrobacterales bacterium. GTDB lineage: Bacteria > Actinomycetota > Thermoleophilia > Solirubrobacterales > Solirubrobacteraceae > Palsa-744. The sequence continues at coordinate 1,511,123 of CAWHSI010000005.1, forward strand.
TGCCGATTTGCGCAAGCGCCTCGTCGGAGGCGGGGCTGGGGGAGAGCACCAGGTCGCACGCGTTGTAGAAGGTGGCGACCGCCAGCTCCATCGCGTCCGCCACCCGCCTGCGTCCCGAGCGCAGCTGGGCGTAGGCGGTCAGCTCGGTGTGATAGCTGCCGATCAGCGGCAGCCCGAGCGCGCGGGCCAGCAGCGCTCCGGCTACGCCGACGGGGCCCGGCGAGCACACGTGGATCGCGTCGAAGTCGCCGTCGGCAAGCGTTTGCGCGGCCGCGGAGAGGCTCGGCACGCCGATCCGCAGCCCCGGGTAGAACGGCACGTCGAACTCGGCCACGGCGGAGAGGCGACGGTCCACCTCGGGGTCGGTGGCCACCACCTCGATCTCATACCCCGGCACCCCGCGCCGGCGGATCTCCTCGATCGTGCGGCTCACGCCGTGCGTGGAGCCGATCCCGTCGGCGAGGATCGCCACGCGCGGCGGCTCGCCTTCGGAGATCGCGCCGGTGCGCGCGAGCTTCGCCTGCTCGCTGGCGAGAAACGCGGTGGCCGGCGCGTAGGGGATCGCGGCGATGCAGCTCTCGAACAGTCCGCTTGCCGCCGCGCTCAGCTCGCGCTCGTCCACCGTCTCGCTCGTCAGCGCCGCGACCGCGTGCTCGACGGCGCCCGCCAGCTTGCGCTCGTGCAGCCGGCAGGCGCGGCGGTAGAGATCGGAGTGGCTGAAGCCGTCCTGCTGCATGTGGGCAATCAGCCCGCGCTCATCGAGATGATCCAGTTCGACCGCTACCAACCACGCGCGCAGCAGGCAGCGGGCGTCGGCGGGCGCAAGGTCCGCGCCGGTGGTGCCTTCGCGTGCGTCGCCCTCGCGCATCAGCCGCTGCACCATCGTCATCACGGTGCGCGGGTCGGGCGCGGCCGGCGCCGCATCGCGCTCGCCGTGTCCGAGCGAGCGCGCGGCCAGCGCGATCGCCGCATGCGCCCACTTGGCGGCGCTGCCCTGTTTGCCGCGCGCCGTCACGCGGCCCGCGCGCATGTGCTCCAGGAACTCAGCCGGCGTGCTTGCCTCCGGCGCCTCGGTCCATGTGCGCCCGATGTCAACTCCGGCGTGATCGTCGCTGCCGCCGATGCCGATGCCGTCGAGCGTCGCGACGTACATGGCGGCCGGACGGTTCAGCTCGCGCTCGCGCGCGCCGTTGCGCGTCTCCCAGACGTCGAACAGCTCGGAGAGCCGGCGGCGGTGGCGCGCCGTCAGGGGCGCGCCAACCGCGTAGTAGGGATGGGCAAGCGCACATGCGATCTCCCGGTCGTAGAGGTACATCGCGCACAGCTCGACGTCGCCGCTGTTGGTCTGCAGCCACTCGTGGTCGGCGGGTGCTATCCCGTAGCAGAGCACGTGCACCGCCTGCGGTTCGCCGCGGAAGTGCGCGGTCAGCTCCTCGGAGACGAACACATCGGGGCGGTCGGCGATCTCAAGCACCCCGTCGATCGTGTCGTGGTCGGTGATCGTGACGAAGTCCATGCCCCGGCGCTTGGCCAGCTCGTAGACCTCCTCGGGAGCAGTGGCACACTCCGGCAGCCCGAGCGCGCGCTGCACGCCGAGCTTTGACACCTGCGAGGCGGTGGAGTGACAGTGCATGTCCACCCGTGTAGTCACACATACAGGTTCTCCCTGCAAATGGCGCACTTTGTGACCAGTCGGGAACTATTGTGTGAAGGTAGTGTGAAGAGTTAACGACTTGCGCTGCCTTGGGGAGGTATTCACACACTCCGCAGTGCGGCCGCGGGCGCCAGCCGGGCCGCTCGCACAGCAGGGTAGAGGCCGGCGAGCGCTCCCAGCAGCAGCGCGATCGCGATCGCGCCCGCGACCGACAGCACCGGCACGACCACGATCCAACCCTGGGACTGGGCATAGCCGGCGGTGGCCGCCGCGCCGAGCGCGATCCCCGCAAGGCCGCCGATCAGCGACAGCAGCACCGACTCGCCGAGGAACTGCACGCCGATGTGCACGGCACGGGCGCCGAGCGCGCGGCGCAGCCCGATCTCGGGGCGGCGCTCGAGCACGGAGATAACCATCACGTTGGCGATGCCCACGCCGCCGACCAGCAGCGCCACCGCGCCGAGGCCGAGGAACACTGCGGTGAGCGTGCTCTGCGCGTCGGCGCGCGCCTGCAGCGCATCGGATGGGCGGCTGACCGTGGTCTGTTCGGGGTTCTGCGGGTCGGCGGTGCCGGCCAGCAGCGAGTCCGCTTCGGGCACGCGTTCGGGGTCGGCGCGCACGTACAGCGTGCTGGCGTGCCTGGTCGTGCCGAACAGCGTGTGTGCGATCGGATAGCCGATCAGCGCGGCGCGTTCGATTTCGGGCGCCAGCGGCAGCGGGCCGATCACGCCCGCCACCGTGAACCACTCCTCGCCCAGATACACCTGCACCGGGCGTCCGTTCACGCTGAGCGCCTGCACGCCGAGCCGCTGAGCGGCGATCGTGCCGAGCACCACCAGCGGGTAGCGTTCGTTGGCGGAGTCGAGGAAGCGCCCGGAGAGCATCTCCCCGCCGAGCGTCGCCAGCAGCCCCGGGTCGGCGGCATAGACCCCGATCCCCCCGTTTCGGCGGCTTCGATGTAGGGGTTGCGCCGCACGCTCGCGCTCGACACGGCGCTGATCGCCGCCGCCGAGAGCACGCTCGGCAAATTGCGCACAGCTCGGTCGGCAGCTTCGGGCAGCTGTGCGGCTTCGCCGAAGTTCGTCTGTCCGGGCGCGACCGTCAGCAGGTTCGTGCCCAGTTCGTCGAGCTCCGCCTGCAGCCCCGCCTTGCTGGAGTCGGAGATCCCGAGCACCGCGACCATCGCCGCGATCCCGATCGCCACACCAAGCGCGGAGAGTGCGGCGCGCAGCCGGCGCGTGCGCAGGCCCACGCTCGCCACGCGCAGCACATCGGCGGGCAGCAGGCGGCTGCGGGGGATCGCCGGCCGCGGATGGCTCGTCGCCTTCGATCGTGGGCCTCTCGCGGGCGTGCGCAGGGGCGCGCGCCGCGCGCGAGCGCGCAGCGGATCGGCGCTCATGGCAGGCCCGTCCGCGCGCTCGCGGCGAGCGGCTCGGCGGAGATCAGCTGTCCGTCGCGCACCTCCACGCGTCGCGGCAGCGTCGCGGCGATCTCGCGGTCGTGGGTGATCAGCACGACCGTGGCGCCCTGCTCGTTGAGCGTGTGCAGCAGCTCCAGGATGCCTGCTCCGCTGGCGGTGTCGAGGTTGCCGGTGGGCTCGTCGGCGAGCACGATCGCCGGCGAGCTGACGAGTGCGCGCGCGATCGCCACGCGCTGGCGCTCGCCGCCGGAGAGCAGCGCCGAGGTGTGCCGCGCGCGATGGCCCAGCCCGACCTGCTCCAGCGCAGCGCTCGCCGCCCTGCGGCGCTCGCGGGCAGGAGTGCCGGTGTAGAGCAGTCCCGTCGCCACGTTCTCCAGGGCCGTGCAGGCCTCCAGCAGGTGGAACTGCTGGAAGACGAACCCGATGCGCCGGGCGCGCAGCGCGGCCAGCTCGCTCTCGGAGGCTTCGGCCACGTCGACGCCTGCGATCCGCACGTTCCCGCTCGTGGGCCGTTCGAGCGTGCCCATGATCTGCAGCAGCGTCGACTTGCCCGACCCCGAGGGCCCGACGATCGCGCACAGCTCACCCGCCTGCACCGTCAGGTTCACCCCGCGCAGCGCCTGCACTTCGCCCGGGTATTCCTTGACCACGTCGAGCAGCTCCATGACCGGTGTGCGAGCGCTCGTGTCGCCGTCCAGGTTCATGCGGCGCCCACCGCGGCCGGCCTCGCGCGGGCGTCCGTCCCCCCAGTATCGCCGCTTGGGCTCATTCGGACTCGATCACCGTCAGTCCTTCGCGCACCCCGGGGCCTTCGACCTGCACGTAGCCGTTGGCGAACATGCCCGGCGTCACCGTCAGCGCAACCGGGCGCCCGTCCCGCAGCGTCTCGATCGCATAGCCGCCGCCCGCGGTCGCCGTCAGCGCGGTTGCCGGCACCGTGAGCACTTCGCGGCGGACGCTCTTGACCAGTTCGACGCTGACCGGCGCCTCGTCGAGGTGCGCGACCGGGTGCTGGAGCGTGAGCGTCACCGCGATCGTGGGCGATTCCGATTCCCCGCCCTGGCCCCCGCCCTTTTCCCCGCCCGCGCTTTCCTTTGTTTCGGCCACGCTGCCGACTTCGGCGATCCGCCCCTGCGCCACGCGGTCGCCGGGGAGCGTCACCGGGGCCAGCTCGCCGGCGTGGGCCAGCGTCTGCTGTTCGGCCTTGAGTTTGAGCGTCACGAGCTGTTGGGTGGAGGTCGTCTCGAGCACCACCATGCCCGCGCCGGCACCGCCCGCGGGTTCCTCTGCGCCTGCGGAGCCCGGATCCTTGGAGGATGGCTCTTTCGCCGACGGTTCTTTTGCGGAGGGTTCTTTCGAGGCGGGTTCTTTTGCCGCCGGCTCTTTGGATGCTTTTTTGCCGGCCGGCTTCTCTGCGGCGGGCTCTTCGGTGGACGGGCTTTTGGAGGACGGCTTATCGAGACCCGGTTTCTTGGATTCGGGTTCTTTCGAGGAGGGTTCTTTCGTGGAGGGTTCCTGCGAGGGCGATGCCGAGCCCACCCCTTCGCCAGCCGGTTGCTCTGCGTCGTCGCCGCCCGGCGGGTCCTGGCCGAGCGCGACCTTCACCGCCGTGACGCGGCGCGCGCCGGGGGCGAACACGATGCGGCCGAGTTCGACCTCGCCGGTTTCGGGTAGACCCTCGGCGTGCTGCCAGCGGCGCACGGCCGCGGCCGTTGCTTCGCTGAAGTCTTCGACGCCTGAGATCGCGCCGTAGGGGTCGTAGCCGAGGTCGATCAGGTTCTCGTTCAGCTCGCTGACGTCGGGCCCGTCGCCGACGCCCACCTTCAGCGTGCGATACGCCGGCACCGACCCGTACATCAGCGCGACGGGCTGGTTGTCGATGCGCCACAGCGTTCCGCCCCGTCCGACTGTCGTGCCCACGGCGGGCAGCCACGTGAACGTCCCCGTCAGCCGGTCGTACAGTTCCAGCGTGGCGCCATAGCCGAGGGTGCCGTCGACGGTGGAGCTTTCGGTCAGCGTGCGACGCGTGACTTCGGCTGTGGTCTGCCCCGCGGGCACACCCGTGCCGGCGGTGCGGTGGGGCGAGGAGCTCGAGGAAAGCAACACCACCGCGGCGACCGCGATTGCCGCCAGCAGCACCGCCGCCACCCCTGCCGAGCGCTTGCGCCGGCTGCTCGCGCTCGCTCCGCCGCGGCTATCTCCGGACTCCTCGCTCGGCGCCTCCCGGCTCGGGACCTCGTCTCTCAGGGCGCCGCCGGTTGCACTCGTCTCGGTCGCGGCGCCGCCGGTCCCGGTCGCGCCCTCCCGCGGCCCGTCGAGATCGGATACCCCCATCGGCTCAGCCGCCTGCTCGCGAGGAGAACACACCCTCCGATTCGCTGCCGCCGGCGTTCTTGGCCTGACCGGACCCGGGAGGCCCACCCTTGGGGCCGCCGCCGGGGAGCAGGCCCGAGCAGTCCTTCTGCGCCGTTTGGAACGCGGGGCTTTCGGGGTTCGGGGCCGCTTCGGCGCCCGCATGCGCATGGACGCGGATCTGGATGCCACCGCCCTGGGTCGAGGTTTCGACTTTGATCCCGTGTTCGCGCATGCACTTGGCGAACTTGCGCACCGATTCTTCCTGCTGCACCTTCTGCTGTGGCGAGAGGTTCGCCCTCTGCGGCGCGGGGCGGTAGCGCGCGCAGGCTTTTTCGGCGGCTTCGAACTGCTGCGGCCCTCCCGACCCGGGCGACACCTTCAGCCCGTTGCCGCCGCCGGGGTGGGAGATCGCTTCGGCGTTGACGCCGTGTTCGCGCAGGCATCTGGCGAAGTCGGCGAATCGCGCTTCGGCCTTCTGTTCGTCTGCCTGTTCCCGATCGGCGGCGTTTGAGCCCGGCGATGACCCCCCGCAGGCTGCGAGGACCAGGCTCGCCGCAACCAGGCCCAGGGCCGCCAGCGGGATTGCGAGTCGCTGCGTCTTCATGTCATGTCTCCTTGCAGGGCGGTGTGTCGTCCGTGGCGTCTGTTGCGCGCGGTCGTCGGGCGGGCTGTGCGCGCACGGCGGCCGACACGGCGGATTGGGTGCGTGCTCTGTTTGTATGCGTTCGGCGGTTACACCACGGTGAGCGGCGCTGTCACCGCGCTGTAACCGCTCGTTAGGCACGCTTCATCTGCCTGTGAGATCGTGCGGGCAGCCCGCTGCCCGTCCGCGCGCGATCGCGGAGCGGAGCGAGGAGAGATATATGAGAGTGCTGCTGGTCGAGGATCACGCCGAGCTGGCCGACACGGTTGCGATCGGCCTGCGTCGCGAGGGGCTGGCCGTCGACGTCGCGCTCGACGGCCGCGACGCGCTCGCGCACGCGGCGCTCACCGACTACGACGTGGTCGTGCTCGACCGCGATCTGCCCGGCGTGCACGGCGACGATGTCTGCCGCGCGCTGATGGGGGATGATCGCACGAGCCGCATCCTGATGCTGACCGCCGCGGGCACGATCGAAGATCGCGTCGAGGGGCTCAGCCTCGGCGCCGACGACTACCTGCCCAAGCCGTTCGCCTTCGCCGAGCTGGTTGCCCGCGTGCGCGCGCTCGGCCGACGCTCCCAGCCGGCGCTGCCGCCGACGCTCGTGCGCGGCGGGCTGCGACTCGACCCGGCTCACCGTGTCGCGACGCGCGACGGGCGTCGCCTCGATCTCAGCCCGAAGGAGTTTGCGCTGCTGGAGTACCTGCTGGGCGCCCAGGGTCGGGTCGTCTCCGCCGAGGAGCTGCTGGCGCGCGTGTGGGACGAGGCGGCCGACCCGTTCACGACCACCGTCAAGGTCACGATCAGGCGCCTGCGCGCCAAGCTCGGCGAGCCTCCCGCGATCGAGACCGTGCCGCAGGCCGGCTATCGGATCTGACGGCTGTGCCGTCCTCCGCCAGCCCCGATCCGACGCTCGCCTCGCCGCCCGCGTGGCGCCCGAGGCTGCCCGCCTCGCCGCGAGCGCTGGCGGCGCGCTGGGTCGGCTCGCGCCTGCCGCGGCGCACCGTGCGGCTGCGGCTCACGCTGATGTATGGCGCGCTGTTTCTCGTCTCGGGCGCGGCGCTGCTGGCGACCACATACCTGCTGGTGAAGGGGTCGGGCAGCGAGGAGGTGACCTTCTCCAAGGGCGGCGTGCAGGGATCGATCGTGGGGAGGGTGCCGGGGATTTCGCCGGGAGGGGCGCAGATCTTCCAGGTCCACGTACAGGCCCACGGCCTGCCCGGGCCCGGCAGCGCTCGCATGCTGAGGCGGGCCTATCGAAACATCCACACCCCGCCCACGTCCGCGAGCGCTCACACCTCGGGGCACGCGTCCGCAAGCACCCGCGCATCGGGGAACGCGTCCGAAGGCGCCCAGGCGGGGGGCGTGTCCGAAAGCGCTCACGCCGTGCCCGTGCCCCAAAGCGCCGGTGTCCCGGTGCGCCTGCCCGAAGGCGCCAGCGCCTCGGGACCCGTGTCGGTCACTCCACAGCAGGTGCGCTATCAGGTGCGCCAGCTGCACCTGCTCGCCACCCAGCAGCACAGCGCCGAACTACACCAGCTCTTGATCAAGTCGGGGATCGCGCTGGCGATCATGGCGGTCGCCTCGATGCTGCTGGGCTGGCTGATCGCCGGACGCGCGCTGCGCCCGCTGCACAAGATCACGAGCGCCGCGCGCGCGATCTCGGCCAGCAACCTGCACCAGCGCCTCGCGCTGGAGGGCCCCAACGACGAGCTGCGCGAGCTCGGCGACACCTTCGACGGGCTGCTCGCGCGGCTGGAGGCCTCGTTCCAGTCTCAGCGCCAGTTCGTGGCCAACGCCTCGCACGAGCTGCGCACGCCGCTGACGGTCGAGCGCGCGCTGCTGGAGGTCGCGCTCGCCGACCCCGACGGCGACTACGACTCGCTGCGCGCGACCTGCGAGCGGGTGCTCGCCAGCGGCGTCGAGCAGGAGCGGCTGATCGAGGCGCTCTTGACGCTCGCCGGCAGCGAGCGCGGCCTGGAGCGGCGCGAGCCGGTGGACCTGGGCGCCATGACCGGCGAGGCGCTGCGTGCTCGCCAGCCGGAGATCGAGCGTCGTGGACTGGAGCTGGAGCCTGCGCTCGAGCCCGCCCGCACGCTCGGCGATCCGCGGCTGCTGGAGCGTCTGGTCGCGAACCTGCTCGACAACGCGCTGCGCCACAACGTGCGCGGCGGGCGGCTTGCGGTCTCGACCTGCACCGCGGATGGACGGGCCGTGCTGTCGGTCGCCAACGACGGCCCGGCGATACCGCCGCGGGAGCTGCAGCGGCTATTCGAGCCCTTCCAGCGCCTGGCGCCCGAGCGCGCCGGCCACGGCGAGGGGCACGGCCTCGGGCTGTCGATCGTGCGCGCGATCGCCATCGCGCACGACGCGCCCCTCACCGCCCGGGCACGGCAGCCGGGCGGACTGGCGCTCGAGCTGAGCTTTCAGGCGACCGATGCCGGGCCGAGCTGAGGCCGCGCGACTTCTCTACTCGCTCTCGTCGGCCGCCGGCCAGTCGATTCGCCGCGAGAGCTCCTCCGCGCCGAGGTCGACGAGCGCGCTGCGCTCCACCGGCTTGTAGCCGTCGCCGTCGAGCGCCAGCCAGCTGACCGCGCGCTCCCCGGGATCGACGATCAGCACCTCCTCGACGCCGTGGCCGGCATAGAAGGGGAGCTTCTCCCAGCTCTCGTCGTTCGGGGAGACGATCTCCACGACGAGCGCGGCCGTTGGGTGCCAGGTGCCGCGTGGGCGCGTGCGGTGGATGGCGCCGTCGGGCACGCGAAAGTCCTCCTCGGAGTCGCCCAGGTTGAACTCGCCGATCGCCGGCACCATGCCGGCGGCTCTTGCCGGCGGGCCAAGCAGCTCGGCCAGCTGTTGCGCTATCTCCGCATGTTGGCCCGAGGGCGCGGGAACCATGTGCAGCACTCCTTCCCATATCTCATCGAGGCGATCGAGCCCCGAGCGTCGGCGACGCTCGAGTATCTGCTCCAGCCCTGCGCTCGGTGGGTCCAGCACGAGTGCTCGCATGAGCCCAGCATACCGCGCGCGGGAGGTTGAATGCAGACAACAGGCTACAATCAATATCGGCCGGCGGCGCCGATCGTGTCATGCAACCGGCACGCACACCCATCCCGAACACCGCCGCGAGGCGCTCGGACGCGCGGGCGAGCGTCTCACGCGTCGGCGGGCTGGCATATGCTCCCGGGGCAGTGTCGCCCGTCCTTCTCAGCGTCCCGCTCGCCTCGGCGATCAGCTACTTCCAGGCGATCGTGCTCGGCGTGCTGCAGGGCGTCACCGAGCTGTTTCCGATCTCGAGCCTCGGCCACACCGTGCTGTTCCCGACGCTGTTCGGCTGGAACAGGCTGGTCGACGCGCAATCCGAATCGGAGTCGTTCTGGCTGGCGTTCATCGTGATGCTGCACGTCGGCAGCGCGCTTGGCCTGCTCGTCTACTACTGGAGCACCTGGGTTGAAATCGTGCGGGCGTTCTTCGCGACGCTGCCCAAGCGCCGCGCCGAGACTCCGACAGAGCGGCTGGCTTGGCTGATCGTCGTCGCCAGCATCCCCGCCGGGCTGATCGCCCTCGCCCTGGAGCACCAGCTGCGCACGCTCACCGCAAAGCCCGAAGTGGCGGCGGTCTTTCTGATGGTCAACGGTCTGGTTCTGTTTGGCGCCGAGCGCTATCGTCGCCACGCGGCTGTGCGCGAACTGGCGGCGCGGGAGGGCCTGAACCCCGAGGGCGGCCGCGAGCTGGACACGCTGGAGTACCGCGAGGCGCTGGTCGTCGGCGTGGCCCAGTCGACCGCCCTGATCGCCGGCATCAGCCGCGACGGCGTGACGATGGGCGCCGGTCTCGCGCGCGGACTCGACCACAGCGACGCGGCCCGCTTCGCCTTCCTGCTCGCCACGCCGATCATCCTCGCCGCCGGCGTCTTCAAGCTGCCCGACCTGCTCGGCCACCTGGGCGACGGCGTGCGCGGGCAGGCCCTGGTGGCATGCGTGGCGGCGGGCATCACGGCCTTCTTCACGGTCGCCTTCCTGGTGCGCTGGTTCAAGACCCGCACGTTGATCCCGTTCGCGATCTACTGCCTGGTGTTTGGCGGCGCGATGGCGATCTACACGATGGCCTGAGCACGGCTCGCTGCTCGGCTCGGGCGCTCCGGGCCCGCCGCGGGCCGGCTCGCGCTCGGCTCGGGCGCCCGCGGCCTGCCGCGGGCCGGCTCGGCGGGCGCGCCGTGGGAGGGCGCTTGCGCACGGCGTGGGCGGCGCCGTCATGCACCATCATGGTGCTCGATGTCCCCGCCCAAGACCCCAGCGAAGATGTTCGAAACGCGCAGCCAGGCGTGGGAGGAAGTCGGCCTGCTCCAGCAGGTCAGCCCCGGCGCCGTGCGGCGCGCGCGCTGGGAGGCGCTGCTGCTGGGAGCGCTGTTCGTCGGTGTGGTCGTGCTGTATGAAAACCGCCGCGAGCTGCTCGGGCTGAACAGCCGCGGCGGGGGGCAGCTGTCATGGCTTGAAGCGCCCGTCGTGATCGCGGTTGTGTTGCTGCTGCTGATCCTCGGCTGGGCGATCGCGCGCGACATCGGCCGCGCGTTCGGGCCGGCGCTGTTCCGGCGCATGGACCCGGCGCTGGCCGGCACGGTGGGCTTCGTGATCCGCCTGGCGACGGTCGCGGTCGCCCTGGTCGTGGCGCTCAGCGTCGCCGGGGTGGAAGCGCGCACGCTCGCGCTCGGCGGCGCGGCCGCGACCGTGATCGTCGGGCTGGCGGCTCAGCAGACGCTCGGCAACGTGTTCGCGGGCACCGTGCTCCTGAGCGCGCGACCGTTCCGCGTCGGCGACCGCGTGCGCCTGCAGGGCGGCCCGCTCGCCGGCCAGCTCGAAGGCACGGTTGGCGCGCTGGGGCTGCTCTACACGACGTTCGTAACAGACGAGGGCGCCACGATGGTGCCCAACAGCGTCGTGCTCAACGTGGCCGTGCTCGCGCGCGAGCGCGATCGCGATCAACTCGAAGCCGACGGCGACGATCGAGCGACGCGATAGCGCAGGAACAGGTGCGACTCGTGCTCGAACGCCGCCAGCAGGCGTAGCGCGACGGGGGGGTCGAAGCTCGCGCCGCGCACGATCCGCAGCGCCTCGCCGTCGGGGTCGTCGCCGGCGAGCAGCGGCGCGAGCGAAAGCCACAGCTCGTCCGCGAGGCCGCCGGCGAGCAGCTGGGCGTTCAGGTGCGGGCCGCCCTCGCACAGCAGCGTGCGCACGCCCAGCTGCTCGCGCAGCTGCCGCAGCGCCTCCGCCAGGTCCAGCGCGCCGTCGCGCTCGGCTCGCACATACTCGATCTCCGCGCCCGTGGCGGCGACCGTCCCGCGCGAGGGCGTGAGGAGCGCCACGCGCGCGCCCGCTTCGGTGAAGAGCGGCACATCGGCCAGCCCCGCAAGCCGCGCCGAGGCCACGGCGGCGAGCGGTTCCTCGGCAAGCCCGCGCTCTCGCCGCAGCCGGCGGCGCCGCTCGTCGCGCACGAGTCGCCGGTAGCGCTCGGCCCGCACCGTCCCCGCGCCCGCCATGACCGCGTCGACGATCGTGCGCAATCCGAGAAACAGCTCTTTGTCGGCACGTTCCCCGAGCGCGCCCGAGCGCCCGTCGATGCTCGCGCGGCCGTCGGCACTGGAGATCATGTTGAGCAGCACGGTCGGTCGCGGCCGGCTCTCGGCGTCCCCGCGCTCGGCCGGCTCCAGCTCCTCGAGCAGCTGCTGCACCGACACCGGCGGGCCCGGCGGCAGCAGGCGCGTCAAGCGCAGTGGGGGCTCCGTTCGGATGAGTTGCATTCCCCCTGGCATATACCACCTGCTAACACGCCGCCCTATCGACCTGCTACCGTCGTGCGGTCTGGCCGGACATAACCGGCGAAAAGCAGTGCAAGCGCTCGCAGGTCGAAGCTCTAGCAGCATCCTCCGCGGAGCACGCGCACATATCGTGGAGGAAGTCACAATGCCTACCGGCACAGTGAAGTGGTTCAGCGACGACAAGGGGTTCGGCTTCATCACCCCCGATGATGGCGACAAGGACTTGTTCGTCCACCACACTGGTATCAACGGCGAAGGGTATCGCTCGCTCCAGGAGGGCACCAAGGTGTCCTACGACGCGGAGCAGGGCGACAAGGGCCCGAAGGCCGTAAACGTCACAACGCTCTGAGCTTCTGAGCGCGCTAGGCGGCAGCGAAGGTTTCGCCGGGGCCCTACGGGGCCCCGCCGTCGTTAAGCACAGAGGGTCGCGCGCGGCGCAAACCGTGCGCGCCGCGTCGAGCGCGGCGGGAGCGGTCGGCTCGCGCGATCTCGCTCGACCGCGTGTGGGCTCGCGGGCTTGGTGGCACACCCAGACCCGCTCGGGAGCGCGCGCGGATGTGGCGCTCGGCGCCGGCTGTCTGATCGCGATCGTCGCCTGCTGCCTGCTGATCGTGGTGGTGGCCGCGGATCGCCCGAGCGTCCTCGCGGCCACCACCACGCAGGGCTACTACCCGCACTGGATGGCGGGCCCGCTCGGCGGACTGTGGCCGTCGCTGACGCGCAACAGCCAGGCCCTGAAGTACCTGTTTACCGGCGCGATCGTGCTCATGTACGCGTGCTACCTGCTCGGCCTGCGCAGCGTGCCGCGGCTGCCCGCGAGCTGGGCGATTGCAGCGGTGCTGGCGGTTCACGCGATCATGTTCCTCTCCCCGCCGCTGGCGCTCACGGACATTTTCAACTACGTCAACTATGGGCGCATGGAGGTCGTGCACAACCTCAACCCCTACACCACGATCCCCGTGCTGGAGCCCCACAGCGACCCCAGCTATGCGATCAGCAACTGGCACGAGCTGCTCAGCCCCTACGGTCCGCTGTTCACGCTGATCACCTTCGCGGTCGTGCCGCTCGGCGTCGCGGGCTCCTTCTGGGTGCTGAAGGCGCTGTTGATGGCCGCCAGTCTCGGCACGGTGCTGTTGGTGTGGCGCTCGGCGCGCCTGCTGGGTCGCGACCCGGTCGCCGCGATCGTGCTCGTGGGGCTCAACCCGGTCGTGCTCGTGTGGGGGCTCGGCGGCGACCACAACGACTTCCTGATGATGTTCTGTGTCGTGCTCGGCTTCTACCTGCTGTTGCTCGCCAGGTACGGGCCGCGGGGCTCGCACGCCGCCGGCGGCGGCGAAGCTCGCAGGCTCTCGCCGGCGCTCGCCGGCGCGGGCGTGTCGTTCGCGGCGGCCGTCGCGATCAAGGCGTCGGCCGGCGTGCTGCTGCCGGTCGTGCTGGCGGCACTGCTGCACCGCCGCCGCGAGCTCGTGCAGGTAGCGATCGGCATGGCCCTCGGCGCGCTCGTGTTCGGCGCGGCGAGCATCCTCGCGTTCGGCCCGCACTTCCCCGACCTCTCCACCCAGGGCCAGCTCGTGACGATGCTCAGCATCCCCAACCTGCTCGGCCTCGCGCTCGGTCTCGGCGGGGAGACCGAAGCGCTGCGCCTGCTGCTCAGCGGCGTGCTCGTCGCGTGCATCGGAGCCTGCTCGTGGATAGCCTGGCGCCGGCGCGAGTCGCTGGCCGCGGCCGGCTGGGCCTCGGTCGCGCTGCTGGCGACGCTCAGCTGGGTGCTGCCCTGGTACGTGCTGTGGGTGCTTCCCCTCGCTGCGCTCGCCGGCTCGCGCCGGCTGCGGCTGGCGGCGCTCGCGATCGGGGTGTATCTGATCGTCGCCTGGGCGCCGGTGACGGGTCTCGCCTTCGACGCGATCGGCTTCCACCCCGAAAAGACCCAGGTCGGGCGCCTGCACCAGCGCTATGTGAAGGAACTGCTGTACTGAGGCGCGGACGCCGGTCCCGGCGCGCTGCGCTCGCAGACGGTCCCGCCCCGCGCCAGTCGCTCAGGCGGCCCCGGGCGGCCCGCTGACGCGCGCCTCGCCGTCGGCCGAGTGCCCGTCGCGACCCACGTACCCGTCCTTGCCGCCAACACACACGAAGATGGCGTCGCCCTCGCCGACGTTGCGAATCTTGCGCGGCGTGGCGGCGTCCACGCGCGCCGAGCCGCCCTCGGAGAGGCGATGCGTGCTGCCGTCGCCGAACACCATCTCGATCGTGCCCCGGTGTACGAAATACAGCTCCTCCTGCACGTCGTGATAGTGGCTGCCGGTTTCATACCCGGGCGGCATCGTGATCGCGTTGACGCCGAAGGCGCTCACGCCGAGACCCTTGCGCAGCTTGCGAAATCCATATCCCTCGCCCAGTGCGTCCAAGCTCTCGGCGACGGCATATCCGTCGCCCGCGACGACGTTGGGGTATTCCGATGCCTCCATGTGCGTGTCCTTTCAGTGGTCCGCCACGACGCCGCCCTCGGGTGAGAGCGGCCTGTTCTCGGCTGCCCAGCGCACCAGCCCGCCGCGCATCGACAGCGCCTGCACGCCGCTCGCCCTGAACGCCTGCGCGGCCATCTCCGAGCGCGAGCCCACGCGGCAGTAGAACACCACGGGACGATCGCGCTCGATCTCGCCCGCCCTGGCGCTGAGCTGCACGAGCGGGATGTGGGTCGAGCCCTCGATGTGTCCGGCCCGGCGCTCGTAGTCCTCGCGCACGTCCACGAGCTGAAGCTCGGGCTGCTCGGCCATCCACCGCGCCACCTGCTCGGGGTCGATGTCCGTCTGCGTGGAGTCTGCCTGGGCGCTCATCGTGGTGAGGGTAGCGCTCGCCGGCCGCGATGCTGGTGGGCGGCGAGCAGGGCGTGCGCGCGCCGCCCGCGTGGGGCCATTAGGATCAAGAGGATGCACGTGACCCTCGGCGACACCTACACCATCCCGCAGGAGCATCTGGACTTCTGCGCCACGATCGGGCAGATCGCCCGTGAGAAGATCGCGCCGCGCTCCGCGGAGATCGACGAGCAGGCCGAGTACCCGTGGGACATCCGCCGGGTGCTGGCCGAGCAGGACATTCTCGGGCTGCCGTTTCCAACCGAGTACGGCGGCACCGGCACGGGCACGCTGATGCTCAACATGGCGGTCGAGGAGATCGCCAAGGTGGACGCCGCCTGTGCCCTGATCCTGATGGTGCAGGAGCTCGGCACGCTGCCGATCCAGCTGTTCGGCTCCGAGGAGCTGAAGGCGCGCTTCCTGCCCAAGTGCGCAAGCGGCGAGTGGTCGCCCGCGTTCGCGCTGAGCGAGCCCGAAGCCGGGTCGGACCCGGCCGGGATGCAAACGACCGCCGTCTGGGACGGCTCGGGCGCGCCGGGCGAGGGCGAGGGCGAATGGGTCATCAACGGCACCAAGAACTGGATCTCGAATCTCGGCATCGCCGACTTCTACATCGTCTTCGCCGTCACCGACCGCGAGAGCCGGCGCATCACCGCGTTCGTCGTCGAGGCAGACCGTCCCGGCTTCAGCGTGGGCAAGCTCGAGCACAAGCTCGGCATCCGCGCCTCGCCGACGGGCCAGCCGATCTTCCAGGACGTGCGCGTGCCGGCCGAGAACACGATCGGCGAGGTTGGCAGGGGACTGAGGGTGGCCCTGGCGACGCTCGAGCGCACGCGCCTGGGCGCCGCCGCCCAGGCGGTTGGGATCGCGCAGGGCGCAACCGACTACGCGGTCGCCTATGCGCGCGAGCGCAAGCAGTTCGGCCAGGCGATCAACGAGTTCCAGGGCATCGCCTTCAAGCTCGCCGACATGGAAGTGCGCACGGCCGCCGCGCGCGAGCTGCTCTACAAGGCGTGCGCGATGGCCGACCAGGGCGATCCGCGCGCCGCGAAGTACTCCTCGATGGCGAAGGTGTTCTGCTCGGACACCGCGATGGCCGTCACCGTCGATGCGGTGCAGGTGCTCGGCGGGTACGGCTACGTCAAGGAGTACCCGGTCGAGCGCATGATGCGCGACGCCAAGATAACCCAGATATACGAGGGCACGAACGAGATCCAGCGGCTCGTGATTGCCCGCACGCTGAAGTAGGGGCGGGGATGCGCATGTCGAGGTCGCCAGGCGCCTTCGGCAAGCTCCGAGGCATCGTGGCCGCGGCGGCGGTGGCGATGCTGGTCGGCCTGGTCGCGATCGTGGCCGGTCAGGGACTCAGCTCCAACGGGCTGGTGCGGGCCGTCGAGGAGATCGCGTTCGGCGTGCTGTTCGTCGCCGTGGCCTCGATGGCGTTTGCCTTCACGGCCGTGCATCTGGCCAACTGGCGGGGGGCGGGCGGGGAGCTTCAATCGGAGGCCGAGTTCGACGAGCTCGTGCGCCACTCCGAAGAGGCCGCCCGCGAAGGGCTCGTAGTCGACCCCGAGGAAGCGGACTTCATGCGCCTGGACCCTCACAACGACGAGGACTTCGAGGAGCTGGTTCGCGACGCGCTCGACGACCTGCCCGACCTGCTGAGCAACGCGCTCGCGCACGTGGCGGTCGTGATCTCCGACGGCGGTCGCGCCCGCGGAGCGTATGGTCTCTACCAGGGAGGCACCGTCGCGCGCGAGGACGTGCACGATCGGATCGTGATCTTCAGGGACACGCTGCGGCGCGACTTCGGCCGCGACCCCGACCTCTTGCGCGAGCAGGTCACGAGGACCGTGCGCCATGAGCTGGCTCATCACGTGGGCTTCGACGAGCTTGGCGTGAGTCGCCTGGATTTGTAGGCCCTCCGTTCCCCTTGCCTGTCCCGATCTCGCATAGGATGCGCGCTGCTCCCGCGCCGCGCGGGGCGGGTGGAGGGTCCGTCCCCGCCATACCTATCAAGGAGAAAACACATGCCTGAAGCTGTGATTGTCGACGCCGTCCGCACGCCCATCGGGCGGGCCGTGAAGGGGTCGCTGAAGACCGTACGCGCCGATGACCTCGCCGCGATCCCGCTGAAGGCGATCGTGGAGCGCAACCCCAAGGTCGAACAGAGCACGATCGGCGACGTGATGATGGGCTGCGGGTACGGCGAGGGCGAGCAGGGCTACAACGTGGCGCGGATCGCGTCGCTGATCGCCGGCATCGACTACCGCGTGCCCGGCACCACCGTCAATCGCTTCTGCGCCTCCTCGCTGCAGACGATCCGCATGGCCTTCCATGCGATCAAGGCCGGCGAGGGCGATACCTACATCTCCGCCGGCGTGGAGGCGGTCTCGCGCGCCGGGCAGGGCGGCGGCGGCGGCTTCGAGTTCCACAAACTTGTCGATGGCTCGGAGGGGTCGCTCTACAACGTGTACATCCCGATGGGTCTGACAGCCGAGAACGTCGCCGACGAACGCAAAGTCTCGCGCGAGGCCCAGGACGAGTGGGCGCTGATCTCCCAGACGCGCGCGGTCGAGGCGCAGGCGAGCGGTCACTTCGACAAAGAAATCGTCCCGGTGACGGTTCCGGCGCACAAAGACACCGACAAGGAGGGCAACGACATCGACGTGCCCGAGACGGTGCTCAGCAAGGACGACGGGCCGCGTCCCGGCACGACGCTCGAGAAGCTGGCGGCGCTGAAGCCGGTGTTCAAGCCCGACGGGACCGTCACCGCAGGCAATGCCTGTCCGCTCAACGACGGCGCCGCCGCGGTGCTCGTGATGAGCGAAGAGAAGGCCAGCGCGCTCGGGCTCGAGCCGAAGGCGCGCATCGTCGCCTCCACCGTCGCCGCGATCCGCCCGGAGGTGATGGGCCTCGGCCCGATCCCCGCGATCAAAGCGCTGCTCCAGAACACGGGCATGAAGATCGAGGACATCGACGTGGTTGAGATCAACGAGGCGTTCGCCGCGCAGATCGTGCCATGCATGCAGGAGCTGGGCATCGGCGAGGAGCAGCTCAACCCCTTCGGCGGCGCGATCGCCCTCGGCCACCCCTTCGGGATGACGGGCGCGCGGATCATGACCACGCTCCTGAACAACCTCCAGGCCAAGGGCGGCAAGTATGGCATCGAGTCGATGTGCGTCGCCGGCGGCATGGGCATGGCGATGCTGGTCGAACGGCTGTCCTAAGCCCTCTACGCGTCGAGAGCACGGGGCCGGCCGCGGCGGTCGGCCCCGGATACCGTCCCAGGTGGGGCTTACGCTGGCTTGTTCTTGGGATGACGCCAGCACGAAAGCGAATTTCAGAACCTCAGCAACGAGGAGGTTTCGCGTCGTGCACGCGACAAACGTCTGCCACGGGCAGAGCGTCGCCGCTACCAGCGAGAGGAGAAGTTTCGCGGATTGAGAGACAGGCGCAAGCGAGGATGAGGGGGATACCATGACCGATATGAGCAATGGTCGCTACCGAGCGCGCGCGTGGTTGCGTAGAAGACTGCCCAGGGTGTTCTCGAGCGTGGTGCCCAAGGGCCCCGGCGACTGTGGTGCGCACGAGTGGTATCGCTCGGACGAGCACACGTGGCGGTGCTACTACTGCCAGCCGGCCATCGCCACGTCTTCGCCGTGGACACGCGAGGAGCAGTTGCAGTACACGCTCGGCGGGATCAACTCGACGCTGCGGGCCGTGGCGCTGAGCGGAAGCTCTGGCGGCGAGCCGGAGCTTGCCGAACTGCGGCGGCTGGTTGGTGAGGCACTTGCCGCTCTGCCGGAGGAGGAGCAGCGGCTGGAACGGCTGGCGGCCGCGCCCGCCAACGAGCTTCCAGGATTGGCGCAAGCCTTGCGAGGCGGCTGAGCGCGCCGCGCTCAGCGCGGGGGCATCCGCAGCGCCCCGTCGAGCCGGATGGTCTCGCCGTTGAGCATGCGGTTCTCGACGATGTGGCAGGCCAGCTGGGCGTACTCGGCGGGGGCGCCGAGCCGTTGCGGGAAGGGCACGCCTGCGCCCAGCTTCTCGCGCGCCTCCTGCGGCAGCGCGGCGAGCAGGGGCGTGTCGAACAGCCCCGGGGCGATCGTGTTCACGCGGATGCCCTGGCTGGCGAGGTCGCGCGCGGCGGGCAGCGTCATGCCGACGATGCCGCCCTTCGACGCCGAGTAGGCGATCTGGCCGATCTGCCCGTCGAAGGCGGCAACCGAGGCGGTGTTGACGCACACGCCGCGTTCGCCATCCTCCAGCGGCTCGGCCGCGATCATCGCGGTGGCGGCGAGGCGCAGCACGTTGAAGGTGCCGATCAGGTTGATCTGGATCGTCGTCTGAAACGGCAGCAGCGGGTGCGGGCCACGCGAGCCGGCGACCTTCTGCGCCCAGCCGATGCCCGCGCAGCACACCGCTATGCGCAGCCCGCCGGCGATCGACGCGGCCTGCTCGACGGCGCCCTGCACCTGGTCCTCCTCGCGCACGTCGCACGCGACGAACACGGCGTCCAGCTCGGCGGCGAGCGCGGCGCCCTTCTCGGCGTTGAGGTCGGCGATCGTCACGCTCGCGCCCTGCTCGCTCAGTCGCCGCGCGGTGGCCTCACCGAGCCCCGAGGCGCCGCCGACGACGAGCGCTGAGCTGCCCTGGATCACCATGCGCGGGACTTTATCCGGTGACCGCACCCCGCGCGTCGACGTTGTCGTTTGCAGACAAACGACCGCATCGAGATGTAGCCTCAGTCGATGGCATGACCTTCGAGCGATCCACGAGGACTCGGTGCGGGATCAGACGTGTCCTGTGGGTATGAGGCCCCAAGCCTCCTGGGAGCTCACATGTGAGCGAGGCAGTTTCCGCTCTTGCCATAGCGCTGCTTGTCGCGTTGCTGGTCATCGACCGGTTGACGAGATAGCAGCCAGCCCCGGCGGCACTGGTCCCGACCGGCCGCCGGGGTCATATCAACGCAGAAGGCCCGGTGGTCCGGGCCTTCCGTTGAACGAAGCACGCTCCGCTCTTGCCAACGATCAGGCTAGCTTATTTCTCGGCGGCTCACAAGCGTGTCGCCGGGCGCGACAGTGTGAGGGCGAACAGCTCCTGCGGGTCGGTCAGCCAGCTGACGATCTCAAGGCCCGCGGCGTCCAGGTCCTGCTCGACGCGCTCGCGGGTGAACTTGGCGCTGATCTCGGTGCGCACTTCCTCGCCCTGCTCGAAGTGCACGGAGAGGTCGAGGTCGCGCACGATCGTGGTGTGCTCGCGGCGCGCGCGCAGCCGCATCTCGATCCACTCGTGCTCGCGGTTGAACAGCGCGACATGGTCGAAGTCCTCGGGGTCGAAGTCGGCGCGCAGCTCGCGGTTGAGCACCTCCAGCAGGTTGCGGTTGAATTCGGCGGTGACGCCCTCCGCGTCGTCGTAGGCGCGGGTCAGCACCCTCGGGTCCTTGACGAGGTCGGTGCCCACCAGGAGGTGATCCTGCGGGCCCAGCAGCCTCGAGATCTCGCGCAGGAAGCGCCGGCGGCTGCCCGGCGGGAAGTTGCCGATCGTGCCGCCGAGGAACACGACCAGCCGCGGCCCCGAGGCGGCGGGCACGCGGTCGAGGTGGCGTTCGAAGTCGCCGATCACGCCGTGCACGCGCAGGCCCGGGTACTCGCCGGTCAGCTCGCGCGCGCAGTCGCGCACCATGCTCTCGGTCACGTCGACCGGGATGTACAGGCGCAGCGTGCCGGCGCTGTGCAGCGCGTCGAGCAGCACCCGGGTCTTTGCGGCCGTACCGGAGCCCAGCTCGACCAGCTCGGAGGCGGCGGTGGCGCTTGCGATCCTGGCGGCGGAGCTCTGCAGGATCGAGCGCTCGGTGCGCGTGGGGTAGTACTCCGGCAGCTCGCAAATGCGGTCGAACAGCTCCGCTCCGCGCGCGTCGTAGAAGTGCTTGGGCGGCAGCTCCTTGAACGGCCGTGTCAGCCCGTCGAGCACGTCGTCGGCGAGCGAGCGTTCCTGACCCTCGTGCAGATAGGAGTCGATCGTCACCGACCCGGCGCCGAGGGTCTCGCTCTGTGGGTCGGCGATCGGCTCCACTACGCCACCCTAGCGGGCCTGAATCGAGAGTGCTCGAACACGGCCGGTATGCGCGCAGGCGGGATTCGATCGGGTGTCATGCGAGGTCCCTGGCGAGTCGCACACCCGCGAAGATCTGGCTGCGGATCGGCAGATCCCAGTTGCGAAACGTGGTGCTCGCCACGCGCGGGTGGGTCGCCCAGGAGCCTCCGCGCAGCACGCGGTAGTCCTCGCCGAAGAACACTTCCGAGTACTCCCTGTAGGGGTGAGCGACGAACCCCGGGTACCCGTCGAAGCTGCTGCTCGTCCACTCCCACACCTGGCCCACGCCGCCGAGCAGCCCGCTCTTCGCCGCCTTCTCCCACTCCGCCTCGCTCGGCAGGCGCGCGCCGGCGGCGCTGGCCAGCGCGTCCGCCTCGAGCCAGCTGATGTGGCACACGGGCGCGTCGGGGTGCCCGTCGCGCACGCCCCCGCCGAGGCGCTCCCAGGTCGCGTTGGTCACCGGATGGCGGGCGATTTGAAAGGCGGGAAGATTAACCGTGTGGCGCGGGCGCTCGTTGTCGTAGGCAAACCCGCGCTCCCCGGCGCCCATCTGGAAGGGACCGGCCGGCACGTCGATCCAGGTTGTCCTCGGCTCGCCGCCGCGGGGCGCATCCGCGAGCGCCGTCAGGCGCGGCTCGCCCGGGGGCAGCAGCCCCGCCAGGGCCATCGTCTGGCGCATCGTCTCGGAGTGCTGCAGCTCGTGGCGCAGCACCAGCTCGTAGATCGTGCCGTCGCCGATGCCGTGCCGCGCGAGCGCCCGAGCGGTGTGTGAGCGCACCTCGCTGAGATATTCGCGCGCCTGCGATGGGTCCAGCAGCTCGATCTCGCCCCGCATCGAGCGGGGGGTCTCAAACGCGTCGTACAGCTCGGCGAGCTCGGGCCTCAGCAGCGCCAGCCCGCCGTGGCGATGGGCCAGCCACAGCTCCTCATACGCGGCGATGTGCGCGAGATCCCACACGAGCGGGCTCATGATCGGTGAGAGCACGCCGGCGAGCTGCTCGTCGCTGAGCCGCTCCACCAGCGCAAGCGTTCGCGCTCTGACCGAGTCGAGCGCCGCCAGCGCCTCCTCCCAGTCCGCGGGGAGGGGGTGTGGGGAAGCGATGGGGTCGCGGTTCGCGATCGTGGCCATGGCTACGCCCCAGAACTGTAGAAGGTTGCGCCGCGAACGTCCCGCCGGCGCCGCCCGGCGCCCCTGCGAGGCGGGGCGCGTTCGCAGGCGAGCTTGCGCGTCGAGGCGCGTTCGCGGGCGAGCTTGCGCGTCGAGGCGCGTTCGCGGGCGAGCTTGCGCGTCGAGGCGCGTTCGCGGGCGCTTGCGCGTCGAGGCGGCGGCGATCGCGAGCGCTCAGAGCGCCATCGTCTCGGCGGCGCTCAGCGCTGGCCCATAGGTGGGGTCGCGCAGCAGCGCCTGGCGAATCCCCTCGCCGAGAATCCCGCCCTCCCCGCGCGAGGCGCCGAGGATCGTCCATTCGCGTTCGCGTCCGCGTTCGTCGCGGCTGCGCGCGCGCAGCCCGCCCTCGCCCCGGCGCAGTCCCAGGCGCCGTCCCGAGACGGTCGAGATCGCGACGCTCTGAAGCCCCCTGACCTCGAGCTCCTGTGCCTGCTCCATGCGAATCGAGATCGCCAGCTCGCCCATCATCGCGATTCCGCACAGCGCTCGTCCGCTGCGGCGCAGCGGACGCATCTCCCATCCGAGTCGCGACGCCAGCCACCCCACCAGCAGCAGCGCCGCCGTCGTGGACTCGGGATGGTGGCGTATCGCGATCGAGTCGATCCGTCGCAGCTCCGCGCGCATCGCGGGCGGGTCGAACGCCGCCGCCAGTCGCTCGCGCCAGGGCGTGCTGCGCAACCACGCCAGGTCCACCACATATGCGCGCCTTCCCAGCTCGCACGCGCGCCGCACCGCCTCGCCGTAGCTGGGGTCCTCGACCGAGTCGAGCAGCACCGCCTGCGCGAGGTCGAGCAGCGTATCCACCGCCTCCGGGTGGCCGTGCGGCGACCACAGCAGCGTCGCCAGGTCGGTCACCACCAGCGGGTCGGCGATCGTCACGAGGTCGTCGAGGTGGCGCTCGCCGATCTCCACGATCACCGTCTCGCGCAGCAGCCCCAGCTCGCCCTCGCCCGGTTCGCTGTCGGCGGTCACGATCGCGCGCGCATCGAGCCGGGTGCGAGCCGGATCGTAGGAGAGCACGACCGTGCGCGAGGCGTGATAGCGGCCCACGCCGCGCAGCCGATTGGCGATTTCGCCCGAGAACTCGCTGTCGAGGAAGGCGATCATGTTCAGCGCGCGCGCGGGCACATACGCTCCGTTCTCGGAGTGGCGCTGGTTGACCAGGTCGCGCAGCGCCGCTTCGATCGCGTCCGGCGTGGTGCCCTGCTCGGCCCACACCGCGTCGGTCGCGGGACTCATGCGCCCTCGCGGGTCGAGCCCGGCGCGCGGCGCTCGCCGGCGGCGCGCGGCGTCTGCGGGCGGGCGCGCGCGGCGCGCGGCGCCTGCGGGCGGGCGGGGGGAGCGAGCGCCGCCATCAGATCGCGCGCCAGACCTGGTCCTCGCGGAGGATGCGCTGCGCCTGCAGCGGACCCTGCGAGCCCGCCTCGTACTGCGCGAGCGGGCCCGGCATCTGCGACCACGCCGCGAGGATCGGGTCGCAGATGCGCCACTGCGCCTCGACCTCGTCGTCGCGCGTGAACAGCGTCGCGTCGCCGCGCATCGCGTCGGCGATCAACCGCTCGTACGCCTCCGGGGACTGCGAGAGAAACGCCGTCCCATACAGGAACTCCATGTGCACGGGGCGGATCACCATGCGCGCCCCCGGGATCTTCGCGCCGAGGCGCAGCGACACGCCCTCGTTCGGCTGCAGCGTGAGGATCAGCTGGTTGGGCAGCACCCCCAGCGAGCCGCTCTGGTCGAAGGCGAGGTGCGGCACCGGCTTCAGCGTCACCGCGATCTCCGTCACTTTGCGCGCCAGGCGCTTGCCGGTGCGCAGGTAGAACGGCACGCCCGCCCAGCGCCAGTTGTCCACTTCCAGGCGCAGCGCCGCATAGGTCTCGGTGATCGAGTCCTCCCGCACACCGGGCTCCTGCAGGTAGCCGGGCACGTCCTCGCCGCCAGCGTGCCCGGCCGCATACTGCGCCCGCACCGCCATCTCGGGTATGTCCTCCTCCAGCGGCTGGGGAATCGACTGCAGCACCTTCACCTTCTCGTTGCGCACCTCATCGGCGGTGAAACTCACGGGCGGCTCCATCGCCACGTGGCAGAGCAGCTGCAGCATGTGGTTCTGGATCAGATCGCGCAGCGCGCCGGCGTTGTCGTAGTAGCCGGCGCGCGTGCCGATGCCGAGGTCCTCGGCGGCGGTGATCTGCACCTGGTCGATGTAGTTGCGGTTCCACAGTGGCTCGAACATGCCGTTGGCGAAGCGGAACGCCATCATGTTCTGCACGGTCTCCTTGCCGAGGTAGTGATCGATGCGGAACACCTGCTGCTCGTCGAACACTCCCAGCACGCGCTGGTTGAGCTCGCGCGCCTCCGCGAGGGAGGTGCCGAACGGCTTCTCGACGATCACGCGCACCTCGGCGTCCCCGTGGCTGTTCAGCCCCTGCGCGCCAAGCGCCTCCACGATCACGGGGAAGAACGACGGCGCGGTCGAGAGGTAGAACGCGCGGTTCAGCTTCTCCCCGTCGTGCTCGTCGAAGCGGTCGAGCACCTTGCCCAGCCGCTCGTACACCGAGGGGTCGTCGAACGTGCCCGGCACGTACTTGACGTGCTCCAGCAATCGCTTCAGCACGTCCTCGTCGGGCGTGCGGCGCGAGTAGGAGCGGATCGCCTGCTCGCACTCGCCGCGATAGTCGGCGTGCTCCTTTTCGCGGCGCGAGACGCCCACGAGGTGGAAGCGTTCGGGCAGCGCGCCGTCGCACGCGAGGTTGTAGAGGGCCGGCAGCAGCTTGCGCCGGGCGAGGTCGCCCGTGGCGCCGAAGATCACGAGCGTGGTGGGGGCGATCGGCAGGCGCTCCAGGCCGGCCGTGAGCGGGTTCTCGGTCTCGGTCTCGACGGCCGGCGCCGTCACCGCTTCGGCGCCTGCTTGACCGCATGCCCGCCGAACTGATTGCGCAGCGCCGCCAGCACCCTGTGGGCAAACTCGCCGTTGCCGCGCGATGACAGCCGCTCGTACAGCGACGCGGTGATCACGGGCGTCGGCACGTCGTTGGCGGTCGCGTCCTCGATCGTCCAGCGACCCTCGCCGGAGTCCTCGGTCCACCCCTCGATCGCCTGCAGCTCGTTGCCGTCGGCTTCGAACGCGCGCGCCGCCAGTTCGCACAACCACGATCTGACCACCGACCCCTGGTTCCACAGGTGGGCGATCTTGGCGTTGTCGAGCTCGTACTCGCAGGCGTCGAACACGTCGAACCCCTCGGCATAGGCCTGCATCAGCCCGTACTCGACGCCGTTGTGCACCATCTTCACGTAGTGCCCCGCGCCGGCCGGCCCGAAGTGCATCCAGCCGCGCTTGCCGATCGCGTCCACGCTGTCCTCGCTGGTCGGCGGCGCCAGCACGTCGAGGATCGGCGCAACCCCCCTCACCGCCGCGGCCGGACCGCCCACCATCATGCAGTAGCCGACATCGATGCCCCACACGCCGCCCGACACGCCCACGTCCACATAGCGAATGCCCTGCTTCGCCAGAACCCTGGCGCGGCGCTTGTCGTCCGTCCACTTCGAGTTGCCGCCGTCGACGATCGTGTCGCCCTTTTCCAGCAGCTTCGCGAGCTTGTCCACCGTCTGCTGGGTGGCCTCGCCGGCCGGCACCATGATCCACACGATCCTCGGCGCCTTCAGCTTCTTGACCATGTCCGCCAGCGAGCTGGCGCCCCGCGCGCCGTTCTTGACCGCCGCGGCGACCGCGCCCCTGTCGAAGTCGAAGGCAACCACCCGGTGCTCGGAGTCGCGGCGAATCCGATGCACCATGTTGCCGCCCATCTTGCCCAGTCCGACAAAGCCGATCTCGGTCACTGCGCAGGATCCTACCCGCCCGAGCACGATGTTGCTCCGCGGGACCCCGTAAGGTAGCGACCACAGGGCTTGCTAGAGCCACGGGAACGACCCCAAATCCCCAAAAAAGAAGGCCCAGCTCGCGCGCGAGCCGTCACGGACCGCCACCGACCTCAAGGAGAGCACCCTCGATGAGCACACCCACGCGTCCCGACCGCAACCTTGCGCTGGAGCTGGTGCGCGTCACCGAGTTCGCCGCGCTGGCCGCCGCGCCGCTGGTGGGCATGGGCGACAAGGAGGCCGCCGACCAGGCCGCCGTCGACGGCATGCGCTACGCGCTCCACTCGATCGCGATGGACGGCACGGTCGTGATCGGCGAGGGCGAGAAGGACGAGGCGCCGATGCTCTACAACGGCGAGCGCATCGGCGACGGCTCCCCGCCGGAGGTCGACATCGCCGTCGATCCGCTGGAGGGCACCACGCTCGCCGCGCACGGCATGCCGAGCGCGCTGGCGGTGATCGCGCTCTCCAGCAAGGGCTCGATGTTCGACCCCGGCCCCTGCGTGTACATGGAGAAGATGGCCGGTCGCCCCGAGATCGCCGACCTGCTCGACCTCGACCGCCCACTGGCCGAGACCGTTCGCCTGATCGCCGAGCGCAAGGGCCGCCCCGTCGGCGAGGTGATGGTCGTGGTGCTCGACCGCCCGCGCCACGCCGACGGGGTGCGCGAGATCCGCCAGGCGGGCGCGCGCGTGCGCCTGATCCCCCACGGCGACGTGTCGGCCTCGCTGCTGGCGGTCACCGAGCGCTCGCCCGTCGACCTGCTGTGGGGCATCGGCGGCACGCCCGAGGGCGTCATCTCGGCCGCCGCGATCAAGTGCCTCGGCGGCCAGCTGCTGGGACGGCTGTGGCCGCGCGACGAGAGCGAGCGCAGCGCGGCGCTTCAGGCGGGCTATGACCTGGAGCGCGTGCTCACGCGCGACGACCTGGTCGCCGGCGAGGACGTCTTCTTCTCCGCCACCGGCATCACCGACGGCGACGTGCTGCAGGGCGTGCGCTACCCCAGCGCGGGCGGCGCCACCACCGAATCGCTGGTAACGCGCTCGCGCTCGGGCACGGTGCGCCGCATCCGCGCCACCCACGACCGCGAGAAGCTGCGTGCGCTGGCGGGCAGCGGGCGCTTCGGGTAGGCGACTACCGAGACGGGCGTCGGGATATGAGCCGGCCCGTCCTCGACTCGGCCAGATCCAGCCGCGCCAGCGAGCGCAGGAAGCCGTGCGTGACGAACACGTGGATGCGCGCCTGGGTCGCGTTGTACACGCGCAGGCCGAGCCCCGAGGCGATCGCCGGGTGGAAGTTGGCGACCTCGACCTCGAGCCGCAGCCGCGCCTGTCCGGGCTGCTCCTCGGGCAGGCGACGCACGTCGATCTGCAGATGCCCGTGCGCGCCGCGGCCGTTGCGAGCGAGCAGGATGCCGCGCTCGATGCGCCAGCGCACGCGCGCGCGGTCGGCCTGCAGCTCGTACTCGGGCGCGGCGAACGTGAGCAGCTTCAGCGGACGCGCCAGCAGCACCACCGAGCGCTCGCCGTCGCTGTAGAGCACGCGGATCAGCCCGAGCGTCACGCGCGTCAGGTAGCGCCAGTAGGTGCGCGCCAGGCGCTCCATGTTGGGCGCGCTCCACAGTTCGCGCAACCGCTCGCTCGGCAGCGCGAGCTCCGCGCTCTGCACCGAGCGCATCGCGCCGCTCGTGCCTTCTTCGGCGGTGCGGTCCTCGAGCTTTGAGATCGTCGCGACCTTCGGCTTGCGGGCCATGCGCGAAGGCTATACGCGTAAAGCAATCGCGCCGAGCTGCCGATGAGGCAGCGTCGTGTCCTTCGCTGGTGATATCAACCTGCTGTGAGAGACGACCCCGCAGAGCACGTCGAGCGAGACCGGGGGCGGGGGGGCGAGGCGCAGCGCCTGGAGCGCGCCGCCCGCGCCGCCCAGCAGCTCTGCGACACGCTGTGGGAGGCCCTGCACGAGGAGCTGCGCGACCCCAGCAACAAGCGTGTCCAGCGCCTCTCGCTGCGGCTGGCCGAGGTTTCTTCCACCGTTGCGCTGCTGGCGGGAGAGTCTGGTGGGGCGCGGCAGCACGATCGCCCGGTGGACGATACGGGCGCGGGCTCGCTCCTTGACGATCCCGCCGCGCCGGCTACCACGAGCGGGAATGCGTCTGGCGAGGCACGGCTCGCGCAAGTCGCTCCGCACGTGCCCGCCGCGGTGCCCGAGAGCGAGCCGTCCAAACCGACGCCCGTCGAGCGTCGCACGCCGCCCGAGCCCTCGCGGCCCAACACCCCGCCGCCGCCGCTGACCGCCGTGCAGCCGATCCCCACGCGGGCGGGGGAGTACACCTTCACCAAGCTCGTCGACGAGCGCGGCCCCGTCGAGGCGGCCGAGCGGCTCGCGTCGGTCGCGCCGATCCAGCCGGAGATCGAGATCCGCGACGCACGCCACGAGGAGGGCCCCTCCGCATGGGTGTCCTCGGTCGGGCGGCTGCTCGCGCGCCACGCCGAGGACGGCCTGCCGTTCGCGGTGCTGCTGGTCGAGATCGTCGACGTCGCGCGCCTTGAACGCTCAGAGACGCCGCACGACCTGCACGGCCTCGTCGCGCAGGTCGAGAGCGCGCTGGGACGGGCGATGCGCTCCACCGACGAGCTCTCGCGCGAAACCCGGGGGCGCTACTGGCTCGTGGCGCCGGAAACCAACGGCACCGGCGCGCGCATGCTCGCCGAGCGCCTCGCGCGGCTGGTGCGCGGCTCGGCCACGCATCGCGGCGTGCCGCTGGAGGTCGCCGTCGGGATCGCCGTGTGCCCCGACGACGGCACCGAGGCCCCCGCCCTGGCCGCTCGCGCCGACCTGGGCGTGTATTCGGCGCGGGCCACGGGGCGCTCGATCGCCCACACCGACCCGCCCGCCTAGACTCGCACGTCTATTTCTGTCGATAGGGCTTGACAGGTGATCCGTGTTCGGGTATAAAGGAGCCATGTCCTGTCGCCCCGGCTTGGGGTGATGTCCTCCGATAAGGGGGTTTGGGGCGAAATAAGGTCGGGTTGGGTTTGGCCCCTGTGGTCGACGCATACCGGTGAAGCAGGGCCCTTGGGAGAGGGACCGGGTCGTTTCCGAGAGGGAGTTGTATTCGCGTGGTTTCATTGGGGAATAGCGTGCTTGAGAGTCCGTGTGCCGCTGGACCGTCCGTTATAGGACGCGTCAGCGTCGCTGACGCGTTCTCTCTCTCTCTCTCTCTCTCTCTCTGGCCGGGCTGGCTCTCAGCTAGTTTCGAGCCGGGTCGTCGTTCCTTCCGGTCCTTTGGGCCGGGTGGGTCTCTCGCGTCGTTGTGGTGGCGCTTCATGTTCTTTTGCCGTCGCCGTGGGTTCTGTGCCCCGGGCGGCTCTGGCGTGCCCGCGGTCCCGCGGGTTTCGTGTGGATCGCTCTTGGAGGAGGGGTTGTGTCTATAGGTGCTCGTAAGCCGGTCCTGCCGGTCATGGTTGTGTGTGCTGTTTTGGTGGGTTGGCTTGTGTGGGCGTGTGTGCCTGCTTTGGCCGCTGCTCTTGAAGCTCCGGAAAAGGCCGCGGCAACTGGTGTTGAAGCTATGACGGCCACATTGCATGGTGTGTTGAATCCTCATGGCGAACGTCTGTTGGAACCGGGCTCTTATGAATTTCGCTATCGGCAGTCCGCGAGCGAATGCGAGGGTGGGGAACCGGGAGAAGAAAAGGCCACGTCTGCGACAGCTGCGTTGGGTCAGGAAAAGGAAGCGGTGGAAGCGCCGGTGAGCGAACTCTTGCCGAACACGACGTATACGTATTGTTTGCGGGCGTTCAACGAAGCGGGTGAAGAAGCGTTGGGTGCGCCCGAATCGTTTACGACGCTCGCTGAAAAGCCGGGCGTAAGCGGTGTTTCTATCTCACTGGTTCAGTCAAACAACGCGACTGTCAACGCGCAGATCGATACCGGAGGGCTGCGGACCACCTATCGTGTGCAGTACGGCACTACCTCCTTGTATGGTCTGGAAAGTACGGAAGCGAGCTTGAGCGAAGATGCAGGCACGCAGACAGTGAGCGTGTTTCTTAGTGGTCTTCAGCCGGCAAGTGAATACCATTTCCGGATTGTCGCCGAAAACACGAAAGGTGGTGCGGAAAGCTCGGATGGAGTTTTCACCACTTTTCCCGAAAGCAAAGGTGGATTGCCTGACGGGCGCGTCTATGAAATGGTGAGTCCAGTAGAAGATTACAACGCAAATGTCTTTGTCCCTCAAGCATATAGAGGATTGTTCCCCGGTGAAGGTCCCCAGAATGGCAAGCGGCCTATGCAAGTGGCTGCTGATGGGGACGGAGTCACGTATCTCGGGGAAGCGACGACGGGGGGCAATGGTCAATCCGTCCAGAGTCTCGGTAACCAGTATATCGCGACGCGTAATCCAGAAGGGGGCTGGACGCAAAAGAATATACAGCCGGATGATTATTCGGGGCCTAGTTATGTTGCGTTTTCGACCGATCTCTCGCAGGGAATCTTGATTACCAGTGGAGCAGAAAAGTCAGAAACTCCCTTGCCACCGATATCCCCGGAAGAGCTCCCGAAAGGTTATTGGGATATATTTCAGCACAAAACGACGGGCGGGGCATATGAACCGTTGTTTCCAAAGGCGACGGTCAGCCTGCATCGACCGCCGGGGGAACCGGGGGAAGGTATCCCGGCGCTAGTCCCTATCTATGCTGGATCTTCAAGCGATTTCTCGCAGTTGTTTTTTGAAGTAAACGATGCTCTAACGTCTGGTGCGGTCGACGGTGGCTCGGAAGAGTATAATCTCTATGATTCGGTCGATGGTCAGTTGAGTGTAGTCAACGTCCTCCCGGACGGTCATTCTGATCCAAACGCGACGTTCGGCCAGCTGACAGGCGAACATAGCCCAACGGCAGGAACCAACGAACAATCGTTTCAAAATGAATCAGATTTCAGTCATGTGATCTCTTCCGATGGTTCGCGAGTATTCTGGACCGATTTGAATAGGACGGTCAGTACCGAAGATCCTTTGGGGGAAACGCGTCTGTTCATGCGAGAGAATCCTGCTGCACCGCAGAGTCCAGTGAGTGGCGGTGCGTGCACGGTCGCGGCGGATGCTTGCACGATCCAGGTGGATGGAAGCGTGGGTGGTGGAGGACGTTACTGGACTGCAAGTGCGAATGGATCTCGAGTATTCTTTACCAAGGGTGCTCTGTACGAGTATGACGTCGAAAATGGACAGACGACGGATCTTAGCGAAGGGCAGAATGTCGAAGGTGTTATCGGAGCAAGTGAAAACGGCTCCTATGTTTACTTCGTCGATGAAGGTCATGGGCTTTACGTGTCATATGATGCACATGCGCCAAAGCTGATCGCGTCACTTGGTCAAGGAGAAGATGAAGAAATAGGACCGTACGGTAAAGACGCTTGTAATTGCGGAGGTAATGTCGGCGATTGGGTCGTGATGATCGGGCGTCGTACCGCCGAGGTTTCTGCTAATGGAACAGGTTTGGTGTTCATGTCCAACCAGAGTCTCACCGGCTATGAAAACGAGGGCCTGCAGGAGATATACGTGTATAACGCCGAAGGTAGCGGACGCCTTTTTTGCGCGTCATGTAACCAGTCGGGTGAACCGCCGCAAATTGGACGGGGTCCCGAATCTGTGAGGTTTGGTGCGGCTGCCGCTTTCCTGCCGGTTAGTCATGAGCCGACGTTCATGCCGCAGTTGATCTCTGACGATGGTACCAGAGTGTTCTTCGATAGTGGGGAGCCGCTCGTACCGAACGATACCGATGGTAAGCAAGATGTGTATGAGTGGGAGCGTGACGGAACCGGTAGCTGTGAACAGGCGGGTGGTTGCGTTTATCTGCTCTCCGGTGGTAACGGTGCGCAGAACTCATGGTTGCTTGGATCGGATGCGAGTGGGGATAATGTGTTCATTGTCAGCCGTACGCATCTCCTCGAAGAGGGCGAGGGAGATGAGTACGCGCTGTATGATGCAAGGGTGGGTGGTGTTTTGCCGGTTCAGCCACCGGCGTGTACAGGTACCGGCTGTCAGGGTGTGCCTGAGCCCCCGCCGGTGTTTGCTACCCCGCCGAGCGTGACGTATGCCGGTATCGGAAACTTTTCTCCACCGACAACCGTCGCGCCCGTGGTCAAAGCGCGTAAACGAACGTTGACGCGAGCACAGAAGCTCGCGCAAGCGCTGAAGGCGTGCAAGAAGAAGTCCAAGTCGCGTCGGTTGAGCTGTGAGACCCAGGAGAAGCGGCGCTATGGCGCAAGATCGCGTGTGAAGAATTCGACGGCAAAGAGGGGCAGGTAGATGAAGTTTCGAGGATGCGCGATTACGATCTTTGCTGTCTGTGGGGCGTTTGGAGTGCTTCCTGCAAGTGCGCCGGCGGATGTTTCCGCACCTGGGTGGATGATTTCCGGGGGCGCGAGCCGCCCGACCGACCTCCCGCCCGGAGGCACAGGGGCTGTCGACCTGGATGTGTATGACACGGGGGCGGTTGAAGCGAAGGGTGGAACATTGACGGTCAGCTTTCCGGAAGGGCTGGAAGCCAGCCCGACCAAAAGCGACGGCTTTGGTGCAGAAGATTGTGCTGGCACTAGTGAGCTGGTGACTTGTAAACTAACGATTCCTCCCGCTGTTAGCGAAAGTGGTAGTCAGGGCCTTCAATTTCCTGTTTATGTCACGCCTAGTGCCCGCGAAGGGCAGGTGTTTGTTCACGCAAATGTAGAGGGAGGTGGCGCTGCAAACAGTGCGAGCTCGACGTTCCCTGTAATGATCAGCTCAAAGCCCGCGAGCGTAGGATTGTCAGGGTTCAGTTCGTGGTTCAGTAGTGCCGACGGTACCCTAGACACGCAAGCTGGCTCGCATCCCTACGCATATACCAGTGTTTTCACGATCAATAATTTTGCACAGCCGGGCGGCCGACTGATTACACCCGTGGATGGCGGGCTGCGCAATATTGTCGTTAACTTGCCGCCGGGCGTCGTCGGTAACCCGAACGCGGTACCACAATGTACGCGGGAGCAACTCGATAATGAATTTAGCGAACCGGGGGAACTTCGTGGAGGTTGCCCGTCCGCGAGTCAGATTGGGTGGGACGGCATCAACATAGAAGCAGGTGGGGTTGGTGGTGGTGCTTATCTCCCTGTGTATAACCTGGTCCCACCCCCTGGGGAGCCGGCACAGTTTGGGTTTGATATTGCGAGTATTGGGACGTTTTTTGATTCGAAGGTGCGGACGGGCGGGGATGGCGGTATTAGTGTGCGGGTTAATGAATATTACCGAGGAGGATGAGCCCGTACGCAACAGCTTGACGTTGTGGGGTGATCCTGGCTCGCCGATATATAACGCGTTTCGTCATGGGTGCCAGCAGGCATCGGGATGTTCTACCCCCGGCGCGAAGCCGTTCTTGACTTTGCCGACGTCGTGTGGTGCGCCACCGGAAACCACGGCGGAAATCATGGGTATGTGGGATAACGAAAACGCGTTTTCGAAGGCGAGCACGGTGATGCGTGACACTGAAGGCAATCCTGTAGGGTTCACTGGTTGTAACAAGCTGGTGCAGTTCAACCCGACAGTTTCGATCGCCCCGGACACGAGTCGTGCGGATGCGCCGGCGGGTTTGACGACGAGGGTGCAGGTCCCTTCGGAAGCGAACATGGAAGGACTCGCTACGTCGGGTTTGAAAGATACGACGGTGGTGTTGCCGGAAGGCATGGTGATTAATCCAGGGCAGGCTACGGGGCTGCAGGCCTGTCAGGCTGGTGTCGGTCAGGGTGATGACAGTCTTCCGCGCGAAGGCGAAACCGGTGGGGAAAGCGAAATATTCGAGGGTCCACCAGCGTGTCCGTCAGCGTCGAAGGTCGGAGAAGATGAAATCTCCACGCCGTTGCTAACGAACAAGCTGCGCGGCAACGTCTACGTGTTGCAGTCCAATCCGCCTAATATCAAGCTGTTGGTAGCGGCGTCCGGCGAAGGTGTGAACCTCAAGCTTGTGGGGATAGTGCACCTGAACCCTGTCACGGGTCAGTTGACGACGACCTTCGAAAACACTCCGGATGCGCCACTGACTGAATTCAAGCTGTCTTTTAGTGGTGGTGCGCAGGCGGCGCTCGTGACACCACCGACGTGTCGCGTGTATACGTCCAGTGTCGATTTCTCGCCGTGGTCCGGTCCGTTCGTCAAAGACGCCCTCCAGGAAAGCCTCTTTCAGATCACCAGCGGACCCGAAGGAACACCGTGTGAGAGCCCACTACCGTTCAGCCCAGTCATGACCGCCGGTGCCACCACAGACCAGGCCGGGGGCTATACGAACTTCTCGATGCTCTTGCAACGCGGTGATGGACAACAACGCGTCTCTAGCCTCTCCTTCAAGACACCAGAGGGCTTGCTCGGGATGATCGCCAAAGTCCCCTTGTGCGAAGAACCACAAGCAGCTGAGGGCACCTGTTCGCCCGCATCGCAGATCGGGCATACGATCGTCGGAGCAGGACCAGGACCCTACCCCCTGTTCATTCCTCAGGCAGGAGCACCACCAGCACCGATCTACCTGACCGGCCCATACAAGGGGTCCCCGTTTGGATTGTCGATCGTGGTGCCGTTGGTAGCGGGACCGTTCAATCTCGGGACCGAAGTGGTGCGGGCACGGATCGAAGTGGACCGGCACACATCGCAGATCACGGTGATCACAGACCCCCTACCCACGATCGTGAAGGGTATCCCAGCGGACCTGCGCTCGATAAACGCTGTGATCGACCGTCCAGAATTCATGTTCAACCCAACCAACTGTGATCCGATGAGCTTCTCGGGAACAGCGACCAGTACAGAAGGCGTAGTCGCAGCACTGTCCAGCCATTTCCAGATGGGGTCCTGTCAAGCATTGAAGTTCCAACCAGACTTCAAGGTCTCCACGTCAGGGAAAACATCACGAGCCAACGGCGCGAGCCTGACCGCGAAGATCGTGTATCCCGTCGGGAACCTTGGAGCTAACCAGGCATCATCGCAGTCGAACATCAACAGCGTCAAGGTCGACCTGCCAAAGCAACTCCCATCCAGACTCACGACGCTACAGAAGGCGTGTACCGCGAAGATCTTTGAAGAGAACCCCGCGAACTGTCCACAAGCATCGATCGTCGGGCACGCGAAGGCGATCACACCCGTACTGCCGGTCCCGATCGAAGGACCAGCGTATTTCGTATCGCACGCCAGCGAAGAATTCCCGTCCCTGATCGTGGTCCTACAAGGTTACGGCGTGACCGTAGAACTTGTAGGCACGACGTTCATCAGCAACAAGACGAACATTACGTCAAGCACGTTCAAGAACGTGCCCGACGTCCCGATCGCCAGTTTCGAATTGAACCTACCCCAAGGCAAGTACTCGGCCCTCGCAGCGAACGGCAACCTCTGCAAGACCAAACTCGTCATGCCCACAGCCTTCACGGGCCAGAACGGTGCGGTGATCCATCAATCCACACCGATTAGCGTCACGGGCTGTGCGAAGGCGAAGGTCAAGAAAAAGGCTAAGGCTAAGCGTAAGCACGGGAAGAAATGAGATGTCTGCTGGGCGCACTCTCATGCGCGCGGGTGAGCAGGTAGGCGAGCGTCTGGCGGGCGAGCAACCGGATGGGCGTCGGCAGCTTGCTGAGATTCAGCGGGCGCGGATGCTCGCTGCGCTTGTTGATGTTGTAGCGGAGCGCGGCGCGGCAAACCTCACGGTCACTCACATCGTTGCTCGCTCGGGTGTTTCGCGTCGCACGTTCTATGAGATTTTCGAGGATCGCGAGGACTGTCTGCTCTGTGCGCTCGAGAACGCGGTCGCGCGGCTCGCCAGCGGCGTCGAGGACGCCTATGAGCGGCCGGGACCGTGGCGAGCACGGATACGCGCCTCGCTCGTGGTGCTGCTCAAGTTGCTCGATGACGATCCGGATATCGCGAGACTGTTGATCGTGGAGTCCCTTGCCGCAGGACCGCGCGCACTGGCCTATCGAGAGCGGGTACTCGCGCCGATCATCGCCGCTGTGGACGAAGGTCGCGCGGAGGCCAAACGCGCCACCGGGCCACCGCGCCTTACGGCCGCGAGTGTTGTCGGCGGCGCGCTCTCCGTGCTGCACTCGCGACTGCTGGCCGATGCGCCACGATCACGGCGTGCCGAAAAGTCAAGCGCAGGGTCCAGCGACTCATCGTCGACACCACGACTGCGTCTGGTGGAGCTCACGAGCTCGCTGATGAGCATGATCGTGCTGCCCTACCTCGGACAGGCAGCCGCACAAAAGGAGATGCAGCGACCCGCGCCGCGACGACAGGAAGCGCCGCGCGAGCGCCTCAAAGACCCCCTCGGCGACTTGGACATGCGCCTTACCTACCGGACCGTACGCGTACTCGCAGCGGTCGCGACCAATCCCGCGTCTTCGAACCGCCAGCTCGGTCAGACGGCAGGTATCGAAGATCAAGGCCAGATATCGAAGCTGCTCGCACGCCTACGCAAGCTCGGACTGATCGAGAACACCGACCCCGACCCCGGCAAGGGAGCACCAAACGCCTGGACACTCACCACCGCAGGCCACGGCATCATCCAAACCATCGAGACAAACTGAGAGGCTTCAGCTTGCGGTCGTGCCGCCGCTGGCAATCGCCTGCTGGCTCGGCAGCGCTTCCGCTGGCACACCCAGCATCGGGTTGTTCGGCGCGCTGCCCACGACCTTCGTGCTGACGCGCACGGTCTCGGTGATCGTGAGCGCGCTCGCCGCGCCCGCCGTCAGGTCCCAGGTCGCGCCGTGCGAGTAGGGTCCGCGGTCGATCACCGGCACCGTCAGCGCGTGGCCCCTGTAGTCGACGAGCACGAGCGTCCCGCAGGGCAGCGTGCGGTTGGCCACGCCCACGATCACCGGGCTCATCGTCTGCCCGCATGCGGTCTTTTTGCCGTAGAACCCCGGTCCGAACCAGGTCGCGATCTGGGCCTTGGCGCTCCGCTTGGCGGGCGTGCCTGCGGGCGTTGCGCCCGGCGCGCTGGCGCCGCCGCTGCTTGACGCGGATGTGCTCGACGCGGCGGCGGCGCTCGCCAGCGCCGTGCCGCTCGGCACGGTTGTCGCGACCGCACACACGAGCGCGGCGGCCACAGCGATCAGCGTCTTGTTCGCAAGCGTACGGTTCATCTGTTCTCAGCGCCTACGGGGTGAGCTGACGGGCTCGCGCGACTCTCGCGCTACGGCCAAGCTGGGCCGATTCGCCCCCGCGAACCGCTGTGGTCCGCATTGGGTCCCCCGCTCCCCGCGAGCTGGCTCGCGAGAACTCGGCGTCGGCGCGAGTATACACGCCCGTGCCCCGGCGTGCGGCTCATGCACTTTCAAGCCGTACCGAACGCCTCCTCAGGTATGCGGCCGGCACGAAAATAATTGAACCGAACAAGTGCGAGCGGGGCTCGCCTCCGCGGACGCGGGTCGAATGGCGGCTCTGGAGGGCCTGGGCTCAGGGCCTGCGCAGGATCGAGAAGGCGTCCTTCAAGAGGCGCCCGCCCGCCGCGAGTCCCGTGCCGGCCAGCTCGCCCACGAGGTCGGCCACCGACTCGACCAGCTCCGCGCTACTTGGCGGGTGCACGGTCGCGCCCAGCTCGACCTCCTCTTCGGGCTCATACCCCTGCTTGGGGGTCGGTGGCTCCGGCGGCTTGACGACCGGCCTCGCGCGGCGCCTGGCGGCCGTCGTCGCCGGCTTGGCGGTCGCGGTCCTGGCGGCGGTCGCGGCCGTCCTCGGTGCCGCGGACCGCTTGGCCGTCGCGGGCTTCCTGGATGTCGCGGACTTGGCGCTTGCCCTGCCCTTCGCCGGCGCGGCCTTCGTGGCGCGCGCAGCCGCCGGCTTGGCCTTGGTTGCCGCGGATGCGCGGGCGGCCTCGCGCCGCGCGCTTGCACGTTGCGGCCTGGTTCGCGGCAGCGCGGCTAGAATCCCTCCATCGGGGATCGAATCCGTCCTGCGTCCGTTGAGGCCGTCGGCGTCGCTCACCGCTCTTATGATGGCGCAACTCGCGTCAGAATGGATACGTCGAAGCGTTAGGATGACCGCATGTCTGTGGTGGAACTGCAAGAGCTGGAAGAGGTCAAGAACCTGCTGAGCAAGGGCCAGCAGGTGGGTGTGCTCACGTTCGCGGAGATATCCGTCGCGACCTCCGACCTGGATCTGGACGAGTCCGACGTCGAGGAGCTGCACGGCTACCTCGAGAAATCGGAGATCGAGCTCGTCGAGGACATCGACCCGGCGACCGCCGCCGGCACCCAGGTCGAACGGGCGCCGGACAAGCGCGGGCGGCGCAAGGCCAAGACCGCGCTGGACCTCAAGCCGGACATGACCACCGACAGCCTGCAGCTGTTCCTCAAGGACATCGGCAAGGTGCGCCTGCTCACCGCCCAGGAGGAGGTGGACCTGGCCAAGCGCATCGAGCGCGGCGATCTCGACGCCAAGCAGAAGATGGTCGAGTCCAACCTGCGCCTGGTCGTCTCGATCGCCAAGAACTACCGCAACCAGGGGCTGCCCTTCCTCGACCTGATCCAGGAGGGCACGCTCGGGCTCGTACGCGCCGCGGAGAAGTTCGACTACCGCAAGGGCTTCAAGTTCTCCACCTACGCCACCTGGTGGATCCGCCAGGCGATCGCCCGCGCGCTCGCGGACAAGGCGCGCACGATCCGCATCCCCGTGCACGTCGTCGAGAAGCTCAACAAGATCGGCCGCGCCGAGCGCAAGCTCGTCACCGAGCTGGGTCGCGAGCCCACCGCCGATGAGATCGCCGAGGTCACCGGCATCGATCCCGAAGAGGTCGACTCGATCAAGCGCTCCGCGCAGGCGCCGGTGTCGCTGGAGAAGCCCGTCGGCGACGAGGAGGAGTCGGAGTTCGGCCAGTTCATCGCCGACGAGCGCGCCGAGTCCCCGTACGAGCGCGCCGCGGAGATCCTGACCAAGGAGGCTTTGCGCGAGGCGCTTGAGAACCTCTCCTACCGCGAGCGGCGAGTGCTGGAGCTGCGCTACGGGCTCGGCGGCGAGCACCCCCGTACGCTCGATGAGGTCGGGCGCACGTTCAACGTCACGCGCGAGCGCATCCGCCAGATCGAGAACCAGTCGCTGAAGAAGCTGCAGTCCCTGGCGGAGGCGCAGAAGCTCCGCGACGTCGCATAGCGCTCGTCCAGGGAGTATTGCCACGTTCAAGTAGGCCGCTCCGCCGGCCGATGCAGTGGGCATGTTCGATGTGCACGCAGCGCTGCGCAAGCTGGTGGCCAGCAACGGCTCGGACCTGCACCTGAAGGTCGACTCCGCGCCGCTGTATCGCATCCAGGGCACGCTCGGCCCCGACCAGTCGGCGGCGGCGCTCAGCGCGCAGGACACCGAGGGCGCGCTGCACGAGCTGCTGCACGACCAGGCCAAGCTGAAGGAGTTCGCCGAGGAGCACGAGGTCGACTTCTCCTTCGAAATCGCCGACGTGGCGCGCTTTCGCGTCAACGCCTTCCGCCAGCGCGGGCTGATCTCGCTCGCCTGCCGCGCGATCCCGACCAAGATCTCGACGATCGAGCAGCTGGCGCTGCCGAGCGTCGTGCGCGAACTGGCCGAGGAGGAGCGCGGGATCGTGCTGCTGACCGGCACCACCGGCTCGGGCAAGTCCACGACGCTGGCGGCGATGATCGACCACATGAACACGACGATGAGCAAGCACGTCGTCACGATCGAGGACCCGATCGAGTTCGTGCACCGCGACAAGCGCTCGGTCATCAACCAGCGCGAAGTGGGCATGGACACGAAGTCCTTCGAGCGCGCGCTGCGCCGCGTGCTGCGCCAGGACCCCGACGTGATCCTGGTGGGGGAGATGCGCGACGAGGAGACGGTGCGCACCGCGCTGTCGGCCGCCGAGACCGGCCACCTCGTGCTCTCCACCGTGCACACGGTCGACGCGCCCGAGTCGATCAACCGTCTGCTCGACTTCTTCCCGCCCCACCAGCACAACCAGG
The DNA here is from genome assembly GCA_963831995.1 of uncultured Solirubrobacterales bacterium. Lineage (GTDB taxonomy): Bacteria > Actinomycetota > Thermoleophilia > Solirubrobacterales > Solirubrobacteraceae > Palsa-744. The sequence goes on from CAWHSI010000005.1 coordinate 1,550,970, forward strand.
CGCGCTCGATGATCGCCGGCACGATCAAGGGCGTCATCTCCCAGCGGCTGGTGCCGGGAGCGAACGGGGGCCGCGTGGCAGTGTGCGAGATCCTGCGCATGACCGGCCGTGTGCGCGACATGATCGTCGACCCCAACCAGACCGGCCAGCTCGGCGAGGCGATCGCAAACGGCGCCTACTACGGGATGCAGACCTTCGACCAGGCGCTGTTCGGCCACGTCAAGGCGGGCCGCGTGACGACCGAGGAGGCGATGCGCGTCGCCACGAGCCCGCACGACTTCAAGCTGCTGCTGCAGTCCGACGGGCGCAAGGGCACCACCATGCAGGACGTCGCCCAGGCGCAGGCGCGGCGCGAAGGCGCCGGTCCGGCCCCGGGTGGCGCGGGTGCGCCCCAGCCGGGCGCCCCGGGCGCGCCTGCTCCCGCTTCGGCGCCCGCGCCGATGCGCGCGGGCGACCGGCAGGGCCCGCCGGTTTCCGTCGGGTAGGTGCGCTCGAGCGCTCGGGTCTCGCCTGGGCGCCGTCTACTTCACTTGGTAAAGTAACGGTTGAAATGGCCGTTGACGAGACATGCCCCGTCTGTCGCACCGCCGAGGTCGTGTGCGGCAAGTGGACGCTGCTGCTGATCCGCGACCTCGCCGAGGGGCGCTCGCGCTTCTGCGAGCTGGAGCGCTCGCTGGCGGGCATCAGCCCGCGCACGCTCTCGTTGCGCCTGCGCGCGCTGGAGGACGAGGGGATCGTCGAGCGCCACACCTTCCCCGAGGTGCCCCCGCGCGTGGAGTACGCGCTCACCGAGAAGGGCCTCGCGCTACTGCCGCTGATCGAGGACATGCGCTCCTACGGGGAGCGCTGGCTCGGCTGCGAGGACGCGGTCGCCGTCGCCCTGGGCGGCGAGAGCGCCGTGGCCGCCGCATAGTCCTCGCCGGCCCGCGCCCACGTGTTGGCGTCTCGGTCGCGGCATGTTTGCCGCGCCCTCTTGACAGCTTGTCATAGTTGTGTGTATGATGGATCTTGTTCCGGTGTCCGTGTGGGTGCTGGGCGTTACATATTGATCCGGTTGGGTCGGGGTTTCGTGGCCGGCTGCCAACTGTTTTGACGGGGTCTTGGGAGAGGCGCCGGGTCGTCTTTTTGAGAGAGGGTTGGTTTTTCGCGTGGTTTGTTTGGGGAATAGCGCAGTCGAGAGTCGTCGTGCTCGTGGCGGGTCCTTTATAGGACGCGTCAGCGTCGCTGACGCGTCTTCTCTCTCTCTCTCTCTCTCTCTGCGCCACAAGGCTCAGACCCCATAGACCACCCCTAGCGGGGTGGTCCATTGCCCCTGGAGGGGGAGGGGACGATTGCGGCCCGGGCGTTAGTGTTGCTCGCCGCGGTGTAGGTTCGCGGCTTTCCGGACCTGGGGTCCGGCTTGGTTTCTTTTGCGCCGATGGGGTCGTGGGGGCGTGATGAGGGTGGCCTCGCGCGCTTCGACAGGCCGCTCCGCGCAGGGGCATTCGGCGCAGGGTCGCTCTTCGCAGAACGGCTCCTCCGGCTCCTCCGTGTCCGCGCGTGCGCGTATACGGCAAGACGGCGGCGGCGGTCGCGGTCGTGCGCACCTGGCGCGGATTCAGCGTGCGCGGATCCTCGCGGGGATGTTCGACGTCGCTGCCGAGCGCGGTGTCGCGAACGCGAGCGTCGCCGATGTGGTCGCGCGCTCCGGCGTGTCGCGGCGCACGTTCTACGAGGAGTTCGCCGATCGCGACGATTGTTTCCTAGCGGCGTTCGAGGAAGGTCTCGCGTTGGTGGCGAAACGCGTGTTGCCGGCGAGCGAGGCCCAGGCGCGGTGGTGCGATCGCGTGCGTGCCGGGCTCGTCGAGTTCTTGGCGTTCTGTGACGAGCGCCCGACCGTGAGCCGTCTGCTCGTGCTGGAGTCGCTGTCCGCCGGTCCGCGCGTGTTGGCGCGCCGCGAGCAGGTGCTGTCCCGGCTCGCCGGCGCGGTGGACATGGGGCGGGGCGAGTCCTCCAGCGGCGAGTCGGTGCCGGCGTTGACCGCGGAGAGTCTCGTCGGCGGTGTGCTTGCCGTCGTCTGCGCGCGGATCGGTCAGCCCGAGCCGTTGTCGGGTTTGGCGAATGAGCTGATGAGCATGCTCGTGCTGCCGTATCTCGGCGCAAGCGCCGCGCGCAGGGAGTTGCGGCGTCCGCTCGAGCCGCGCAGCGCGGTGCCCGGACGCGATGTGCATGTCGGGGATCCGTTCAAACCGGCAGGGATGCGTTTGACGTATCGCACGGTGCGGGTGCTGCAGGCGATAGCGGAGCATCCGGGTGCCTCGAATCGTCAGGCGGGTGAGGCCGCTGGGATTGGTGATCAGGGACAGATCTCGAAGCTGCTCTCGCGCCTGGCGCGACTGGGTTTGTTGGAGAACGCGGCGGATCGCGCGGGTCAGGGCGATGCGAACGCGTGGCGGTTGAGTGAGAAGGGTCAAATGGTGCACGACGCCATCGCGGTGACCGTGCTGGGAGAGGAGGAGCAGTGAGTGCTCGCAGTGGGTCATCGTGGCATCGCAGTTTCTGGACTGGAGGGGGTCAACGGATGAGCAGTGTTTCTCGGCGGGTGGCGTTGTGTGTCGCGGTCCTTTGTGGTTGTGTGCTTGGCGTCGGGGTGGCGTCTGCGTGGGCCGGTGAAGTGTATAAATTCGAAAAGTCGTTGGAAACGCCGCTGACCGGGTTTAACATACTCAACGGTCTTGGCGTAGGTCCGAGTGGAGAAGTGTTCGTGGCCAACGTTGGGTCGAACATTGTAGACGTGTATGAACCGACCAGATCTCCTGAAGTAGTAGCGGAATTCAGGGTGGAAAATGCCACCAATGTTTATCAGTTGGCTCTTGATGATTCGGCGACAAGTCCGTCTAAAGGCGATGTATACATAGCAAATCTCGGCGGCACTGTTGAAAAGTACGAATATAAATCGGGAAAAGCGACGTTCCTCGAATCGATCAAAGCCGGTGGTCTCGTGGAGCCAACGGCAGTCGCGGTCAACGGAGACGGCGACGTGTTCGTGGCGGACTTCCATCACGGCGAAGTTGGACTTGGTTTTGTCAATGAGTATGGCCCACACGGAGAAGTGCTCGTAGAACACTTGATCACGGGTCTGACTGAGCCAGAAAGTATCGCTGTGGACTCGACGGGTAATATATATGTCGCGGGGGAAGGCGGTGTTTTCAAGTACAACACGAAAGGCGAATGTCTGCCCCTGGGGACCTGTTCGACTTTTGGAGGCTTGACGACGCATGTCGATGGGGTGGCAGTAGATCCGAAGGGCCGCGTATATCTTACGACGGAAAACTCTGAAGCCTTCGTCTACGAATCCGATGGGATCTTTCTTGGAGGCCTGGGGAGGGTTTATTCCACAGCGCGCGGGCTCGGTTTCAGCTCCTCAGGCTCCGAGTTCTACATAAGTGTTCAGTCGGGGGAGATTGACGCGTACAAGTTCGAAGAAGGCCCATCGCCCGAAGCTCCTGAAACCGGTGAAGCAACGCCGAATGGCTCAACGGCGGTTCTGCACGGCACGCTGAATCCCAAAGCGACCGGGACCGTGGGATGGTACTTTGAGTACAACGACAACGGTAGCTGCACCGGTGGCCGCTCAACACCGAGGGAACCCGAAGTCAAAGGTCAGGGATTGGACGAGACCGCCGAAGTAAGCGGCCTCGAGCCCTCCACAACTTACGCGTACTGCATGATTTCATATAACAAATACAAGTACGGGTCTGAATATGGTGCCACAAAGACCTTCACAACCACGGTGTCGCAGCCGGTGGTCGAACAAGAGAGCGTTTCGGGTACGAGCACCATAGGCACGACGCTGGAAGCGCGGGTCAATCCGGAGAAGCAGGAAACGACCTGTTTGCGTTTCGAATACGGCGAAACAAGCGCGTACGGTCATAGTGTCTCGTGTAGCGAAGCGAGTCTCGGGAGCGGGTATGGCGGTGTGCAGGCCACTGCGGTCGTTTCGAATTTGAAGCCGAACACTGCGTATCATTTCCGTGTCGTGGTTGAAAATCCGAGCTCGCCGTCGGGTGGGACTCTTGGGTCGGATGAGACGTTTCAGACGTCTCCACTGATCGCGGGCGAGTCGTTCTCCAAAGCCGGTCAGCATGGCGCTACCGTCAGTGCAGAGTTGAACACTGGTGGTTTGGCGACGTCGTATTATGTTGAATACGGCTCGACGAGTGCGTACGGGTCGAGCACTCCTGTGCGAGTTACTGGGGAAGGTGAAGGCACGGTGAGTGTGTCTGCGCGTATCGAAGCTCTCCAGTCGTATAGCGAATATCATTTCCGTGTTGTCGCTTCGAATTCGGAGGGGGCGGAAGAACGTGGTGAAGACCTCGCGTTCCGTACGTTGCCGGCGCCGATCAACGGTTTGCCGGATGAACGTGTGTATGAAATGGTGAATCCTCCCGATGATCTTAATATGGATGTGTATAGGCCTCCGGCTGATTATGGCTTTAGCAATAATGAAGGTTTTCAAACGGAATATCCGTTTCAGGTGGCTGTTGATGGTTCTGCGATCGCGTACCTTGGTGGTGCGACGGTTGGGGGGACTGGGAAAGAGGGTTATGGGATTCAGTATCTCGCGACGCGTTCTGCGGGTGGTGGCTGGTCGCAGAAGACGATTGAACCTGACGGTCGCGAAGACGTATATAGCGGGTTCGATAGTGATCTTGATGTTGGGGTCTTGGGCACTGGGGTGGAACAAGAATTGTCGTCGTTGTCTGCTCTGGTGCCCGATAAGAGCTATGGGATGCTCTATTCGTGTACGGATTTGAGTAGTGTGTGTAGGACTCCCGAAGAAGCGTCACGGGTGGACGCAAACGAATACTCCCCGCTGTTTACGGTCAAGCCGCCGAACCGTACCGGTTACGCGTTTGGTACCGACAGCGAAGAAGTGCATGGGGCTGCCGGGGCGGATGGTTTTCCGGTGTTTGCGGGTGGGTCGGCTGGTTTTACGAGTCTCCTGTTTGAGGCTAATGACGCGTTGATTCCCGGTGAAGGCTCGATTGAACGGGAACTCGCGGAAGACGTGAAACTGGAAGTCGCGAATGGTGAAGATCATAGTTATCTTTATGATTCTGTCGGTGGAAAGCTCGTGTTGATCGACGTGTTGCCTGGTACTACGAGTGTGCCGGAGGGTACGGTCGCGACACACGCGATGTTCGGTGCGGCACCGTTCAATCATCCCGAAAGAAACGCTTCTGATTTCAGTAATGTGATTTCTGGTGATGGTGATCGTGTTTATTGGACTGAGTTGGGGTCTGGGTCGACTGAAGGTCGTGTGTTTCTCAGGGAGAATCCTGGTGCTCCTGTGAGCCCAGTCGATTCTCAAGGTCATTGTTTGGTCGCGACGGATGCGTGTACATTGCCTGTGTCTGCTGGTCCTGCACGGTATTGGACGTCGGTGGAAGACGGCAGGCTCGCGTTCTACACGGAAAACGGTGCGTTGTATCGTTTCGACGCTGTCACGGGTGTTTCCGAAGCATTGACCGCGACGACGGCAAGCGTTCTCGGTGTGACTGGGGTCAGCGAAAATGGGGAAGTCGCGTATTTCGTCGCTGAAGAAGCTATCGGTGCTGTTCATGGTCCGGGTGGTACGGTGCCTCAGCAGGGCGAGCCCAACATGTACGTGTCGGATCACGGCACGATAGGGTTCGTCGCGACACTGGCAGGCACTGACGGTAACGAGGTTGAACCAGTCAAGGACGGGACGGGTGCAGATTACTATGCCGAAGTGGGTGATTGGCAGCCCGGTCTTGGGTTTCGCACCGCCGAGGTCACGCCTGATGGTGGTGGTCTCCTGTTCATGTCCAGTGAAAAGTTGAAGACCGTCGGTTTCCCTGATGGCGTGCCTAATCGTGGTTTGCAGGAGGTGTACATGTTCCAGGCAGGGAGCGATGAATTGTTCTGCGTGTCATGCAGTCCCAGTGGTGAAACACCACCGGCGAGCGAGGGCGGGGAAGAAGGTTATGGGCCTCCCGCCGCGGCGTTTGTATCTGTGACTCGTAGTAGTACGTATATGTTTCAGTGGGTGTCCGATGATGGCGATCAGGTGTTCTTCGATAGTGTTGTGCCGCTGGTCCCGCAGGACACTAACGGTAAACAGGATGTTTATGAGTGGGAGCGTGAAGGGTCCGGTAGTTGCGTGACTGGGTCTGGCGCGAATGGTGGTTGTTTGTATCTATTGTCCAGTGGTAGTAGCAAACAGGCGTCGTGGCTGCTAGGCACGAGCGCTAACGGTGAAAACGTGTTCATCACCACACGATCGAAGTTGACTTCTAACGATGGCGATGAAGCTTATAACCTGTTCGACGTTCGCGCGCATGGTGAACGCCCGATCGAAGAAGGAGTGTGTACTGGTACTGGTTGTCAGGGTGCGCCGGCACCACCACCGACGTTCGCCACACCACCAAGCGTAACGTTCGAAGGGGTAGGCAACTTCCCGCCGCTGACTGTTTCTGTGAAGAGCGGCAAGTCGACGAAGAAGACCGTGGTGAAATGTCGAAAGCCGAAGGTGCGTAGAGACGGTAGATGCGTGACCGCTAAACATAAATCGAAGGCTAAGGGTAAGGCGCGGCGTTCGCGTGTGTCGCATAGTGTCCTCGAGCGTCATCGGAGGGCCGCATAAATGAGTTATCCAACGCAGAGTCCCCGTGTCGCATCCACCGTTCTTCTCGCTACCGGTGCTCGTAAAGGCAGGATGCTTGGTGTGATCGCAGCACTGCTTATCGTCGTGTCCTGTATGATGGTTACGAGTGTTTCGTGCGCGTGGGGGATTGAACCGCGGCCTGGATGGGAGGTGTTCGGGGAGTTCACTCCGACCGATCTGCCGCCAGGTGGTGAAGGCGACTTGATTGTGTCCCTTTATAATATTGGTAGTGTTTACGGTGGTGCGGTGACTGTGACCGATACGTTGCCGCCGGGCCTGCTGGTCGGCAAGGGTTCTGGTGGTTCTGCTTGTACGGGTGAAGGTACGAGGGTCGCGACGTGTGAAATAGGTTCCGCCGGGCCCGGCCGTGAAGGGACCGGGGTTAAAATCCCTGTGGTTGTCGAAGCGACAGCGTCTAACGCGGGCTCGCCGGTGGATCGCATCGTCGCGAGTGGTGGTGGTGCGTCCAGTGCGGCTCACGCGGAAGTACCGGTCACGTTCGGTTCGGCCACTGCAGGGTTCGGGTTCCAGAACTTTGATGCGTGGTTCTCAAATGCGCAGGGAGAAGTGGATACTCAGGCGGGATCGCACCCGTACGCGTTGACCGTCGTATACGCACTGAACACTAAGGGTACCGGTAACGGAGCGCCGGCTGGTGGGGAAATGCACACGTTGAACGTGAACGTGCCGGCCGGTCTTGTCGCCGAACCCGGTGCGATACCACAATGCCCCCGCGCAGACCTCGATGAAAACGAAGGCGAGTGTCCTGCGGATACGCAGGTCGGTGTCGACTGGGCCGAGCTTGAGGGTGGTGGCTTCGCCGGACTGAAGGTTTATAACATGGTGCCGCCGGCGGGAGTGGCGGCACAGTTCGCGTTCAAATTTGAATCGCTAATATACTTTCTCGATTCCGGTGTTCGCAGCGGTGGCGATAACGGCATCACGACACAGGTCGACCCAGTCGGCCAAACAGAAACGGTTGCGAACACGACGATTATTTGGGGTGCTCCCGGTGAACACGGTACCGGCGCACCAATCAAGCCGTTCATCACGCTACCAACATCGTGCAGCGAACCGCCAAAGTTCAGTATCGAAGCGATAGGAACATGGGAGAACCCATCCGCCTATGCTCAAGACAGCAGTGTGCTACGCGACCAGGATGGAGAACCGACCACGATGACCGGGTGCGAACGACTCGTGCATTTCGCTCCCGTACTGGAAGCCTCGCCGGAAACACGCTACGCGGACACCCCGACGGGACTAAGCGCGATCGTGAAGAACCAGACCGGCGTGAACCCCGAAGGGCTCGCGACGTCCGGTTTGCGTGACACGACGGTGACGCTTCCCGAAGGTGTGGTGATCAATCCTGGTCAGGCGACGGGGTTGCAGGCGTGTCATGCGGGTGTTGGGCCTGGTGGAGACAGCCTCCCGTTGCCCGGCGAAAACGGCGAAACAGAAAAGTTCTGGGGCCCACCGGATTGTCCCTCAGCGTCGAAGGTCGGCACCGATGAAATCATCACGCCACTGCTACCGAACCCGTTGAAGGGCAACGTGTATGTGCTCGCGCAGTCGAATGGTGGTCTTGGGGAACCGCCGAATCTGCAGTCGAGTCCTCCGGCGTTGCAGATCCTGGTAGCTGCGTCGGGGGAAGGCGTGAACCTGAAGCTCGTCGGCACGATCCGTTTGAACGAAGCGACGGGTCAGTTGACGACAACGTTCGAAAACACGCCTGATGCGCCGTTCAGCGAATTTCGTTTGTCTTTCAGTGGTGGTGCGCAGGCAGCGCTCGCGACACCCACGACGTGTGGGACCTACAGGACGACAGCCGAGTTCACGCCGTGGAGCGCACCGTTCGTAGAACCGTCCTTTGAAGCTACGCGCTTCGCGATCGAATACGGCCCTGATGGTACGCCGTGTGCGGACCCGTTGCCGTTTGCGCCGAGTATGACCGCTGGTGCTACGACCGATCAGGCTGGTGGGTATACGGACTTCACGATGCTGTTGACTCGTGCCGATGGGCAGCAGCATATGGAAAAGCTGCGGTTCAATACGCCCGAGGGCCTGTTGGGCATGATCTCCAAGGTCAAGCTCTGTGGGGAACCGCAGGCGGCGAAGGGCGAATGTCCTGCCGCCTCGCAGATCGGGCATACGGTCGCTGAGGCCGGTCCTGGCCCGTACCCGTTCGTGATCCCAGAGCCGGGTGCTCCACCGGCACCGATCTATCTCACCGGTCCGTATGACGGTGCTCCGTTCGGATTGTCTATCGCGGTGCCGATCGTCGCCGGCCCGTTCAATCTCGGTACCGAAGTCGTTCGCGCGAAGATCGAAGTGGACCCGTTGACCGCGAGGCTCACGATCACCACGACACCGTTCCCGAAGACCGTGAAAGGCATCCCGACCGATATCCGCGCGATCAACGCCGTGATCGACCGTCCAGAATTCATGTTCAACCCCACCAGCTGCAACCCCATGAGCTTCGCCGGCACCGCCTACAGCTTCGAAGGCGCAACAGCACCGCTAGCAAGCCACTTCCAGGTCGGGTCCTGCCAAGCCTTGAAGTTCCAGCCCAACTTCAAAGTCACAACGACCGGCAAAACATCAAGAGCGGACGGCGCCAGCCTGACCGCGAAGATCGTCTATCCCGTCGGCAACCTCGGCGCAAACCAAGCATCCTCCCAATCGAACATCAAAGCGGTCAAGGTAGACCTGCCGAAGCAGCTCCCGTCGCGGCTGACGACGCTGCAGAAGGCGTGTCCCGCGAAAGTGTTCGAAGCAGACCCGGCAGGCTGTCCCGCGGACTCCATCGTCGGGCACGGCAAGGCGATCACACCACTACTACCCGTCCCCGTCGAAGGACCAGCCTACTTCGTCAGCCACGCCGGCGAAGAATTCCCCAACCTGATCGTCGTACTACAAGGCGACAACGTCACCGTCGATCTCGTCGGCGACACGTTCATCAACACGAAGACCAACATCACCTCAAGCACGTTCAAGGAAGTCCCCGACGTCCCGATCCAGAACTTCGAACTGAACCTCCCGCAGGGTCCGTTCTCGGCACTCGCGGCGAACACGAACCTCTGCAAAGTCAAGGGCGGACTGAAGATGCCGACCGCCTTCACAGGCCAAAACAACGCCATCATCCACCAGACCACCCCGATCGCGGTCACCGGGTGCGCCAAGGCCGTCAAGAAGCACAAGAAGGCGAAGAAAAAGAGCAAGAAGCACCACAAGCGCAAATAGCCACCCCCGCGGGCGCGCAACATTCCCTGCGCGCCCGCGCCCCGCGCAGGAGCGCGGCGGGGGGTGGCGAAGTCAGCCACCCATGCGCTCGCTCCAGCTGCAAGCGGCCCTCACCGAGTTCGTCGAGCAGGCGGCGGCGCGGCTGCATGCCGACGTGCTTGCGGGGCAGGAGGTGCCCTTCGAGCTGGCCTCGCGCTCGGGGCGCGGGCGCGGCGCGACGCCGCTTTACAGCTACAAACCACTGACCGGCGCGTTCGTCGCCGAGCGCTTCGGCGAGCTGCGTTGCCTGCCCAGCCACGCGAAGGCCGCCGGGCTGCTGGAGGGCTTCGATGGGCTCGACCGCTATCTGCTCGACTGTGGCGGCAAGCCCTCCGGGCACGGCGCGCACGCCCGTGCCGACGCAGCCCTGCAGGCGCTACTGAGGCAGGTGTTCGAGGAGCAAACCGATTTCGAGCTGCGAGCAGAGCGGCTCGACGCCGCGCTCGAGCGCCTGGACGGCTCCACCTTCGCGGCCGCCGGCGAGATCACGCTCGTGGCGACCCTGCACGGGCTGACGATCGCCTCCCCCGAGCTGGCGCTGGCGCGGGGGCTGCTGCTCGCCCATCCGGACGCGGTGCGGGGCGTGCCCGAGCAGGCGCTGCACGCCCCCTGCGGCCCGAGCGGGGCGCGGCAGGGCGGCGGGCACCTGCTGGTGCTGTTCAGCGCCGAGAGCCCCGAGCCGAACGGCGCGATCGCCCACGGCGAGGCGGTCGTGCGCGAGCTGCTGCGCGCCCTGCGACTGTTCGGCGACGGGCGCATCGCGCTCGGTCCGCTCGCGTGGACGCGGGTCGGCGCCGCACCGTGGGAGACGGTCGCGCTCGGCGCGGGCGGCAGTCCGCACGGGATGCTGCTCGTGACCGCCGAGCAGGAGGACGAGCTGCGCGCGTTCTGCAACCTGATCTCGCGGCGGGCGCCTGACGCGAGCGAGATAGCGTGGGCGCTGCGCCGCTTCGAGCTGGGCTGCGATCGCGCCAGCGAGTACGAGGGGCTCAGCGACCACCTGCTCGGGCTGCGCGCGCTGCTCGGCGCGCCGTCTGAGGGCGAACCGCACGGCGCGCCCGACGGGCTGCTCGCCGGGCGGCTGGCGGCGCTGTGCGCGACGCCCGAGGTGCGCACCGAGTTCGTGCGGCGAACGCTTGCCGCGATCGCTTTGGAGCGTGAGGTCATGGCCGGCAGGGCGCGCGAGCACGCGGCTGGACTCGCGCTCGCGCGCGAGCTCTCCGACCACCTGCGCGCGCTGCTGCGCGACGTGATCTGCAACCACCTCCCGGCCGACCTTGCGCGCCTGGCCGACGAGCTGCTGCTGAGCGGCGAGCAGCCCGAGCACGACGCATCCGGCGATCCGGGCGAACACGGGCAGCCGGCGGGCGAGGAAGCGCTCCGCGACGAGCAGCCAACCGCCGATGCGCGCTCGGGGGCGCGGCTAGGCGAACAGCCGCTCGGCGACGGCGGCGAGCCCGCCGAGATCCTGCACGTCGCCGTCTAGGAAGGGCACCAGCAGCGGGTCGCGCTCCTCGAGCGCGCTCGACAGCGCGGCCACGCTCTCACGGTCGCGCCGCGCGAGCACGTCGAAGTCGGCGAGATTGCCCGCCACCCGTGCCGCCAGCGTCTCGCCGAGCTCGCCCGCGAGCAGCTCGGCAACCTGCTCGGGCGTGCGTCCGTCGAGGTCGCGGTCGTGCACGCGATTGACGATCAGCCCGCCGAAGTGCATCCGCTCGCGCGCGAGCTGTGCGTGCAGGAACAGCGCCTCGCGCGCCGGCTCGTGCTCGGGCGAGGTCACGATCAGGAACATCGTGGCCGGATCGCGCAACAGGCGCTCGACCCCTCGCGCGCGCTCGCGGAAGCTGTCGGTGATGCCGCCCAGCGCCGCGAAGAAGCCCGACAGGTCCTCGATCAGATTGACGCCCGTGACGCGCGCGAGCGCCGAGATCATCAGCCCGGCGCCGCGTCCGAACAGGCCGCGCGTGGCGCCCGCGGGGGCGAGCAGCACCTTCAGCGCGCGGCCGTCGAGGAAGTTGCCGAGCCGGTCGGGAGCGTCGAGGAAGTCGAGCGCGTCGCGCGAGGGCGGCGTGTCGAGCACGATCGTGTCCCAGCGACCCTCGCTGTGCAGGTCGAACAGCTTCGTCACGGCGGTGAACTCCTGCGAGCCCGCCGTCGCGGAGGAGATCTCGCGATAGATGCGGTTGGAGAGCACCTCCTCGCGCGCCCGCTCGTCGGGGGCCAGCCGGCCGACCAGCTCGTCGAAGGTGCGCTTGGAGTCGAGCATCGTCGCCCACAGCTCGCCCTTCGCGGCGATGCCATGGGCGGCGAGCGCGCTCGGCTGGATGCGGTGGGGCTCGTTCGGCAGCTCCGCCAGCCCGAGCGCGCTCGCCAGCCTCCGCGCGGGGTCGATGCTGACGACGATGACCCTGCGCCCCCGCACCGCCAGCCCGAGCGCGAGCGCGGCCGAGGCGGTCGTCTTGCCGACCCCGCCCGCGCCGACGCACACGCACACGCGCTTGCCCTTCAGGCGCTTGTGCAGCGGTGTGTGACGTGGGGGCACCGGGGGATCGTATGCGCGCGTGCAGGAATAGCGCGGTGCTGTGCGAATACTGAAGCTCGACACCGTTCCGTCTCAAATTCGACCATCGGAGCCTGCCGTGAGCACACGGGCCAAGGTCATCGCGTTCGCCAATCAGAAGGGCGGGGTGGCCAAGACAACGACGACACTCAACCTGGCCGCCGCATTCGCGGAGGAGGGTCATCGCGTGCTGTGCGTCGATATGGACCCGCAGGGCAACCTGACGATGTCCCAGGGCATCGACCCCGACACGCTGGAGCGCTCGATGTACGACGTGCTCACCCAGCGCGCCACGATCAGGGAGGTGATCCGCAAACGCGAGATCGACGTCGCCTGCGCTTCGATCGACCTGGCCGGCGCGGAGATCGCGATGTCGACGATGATCGGCCGCGAGCGCTCGCTGCAGAAGGCGTTCGAGCCGATCCGCGAAGACTACGACTTCATCTGCATCGACACGCCCCCGAGCCTCGGGCTTTTGACGATCAACGCGCTTACCGCCGCCGACAAGGTTATTGTGCCCGTGCAGTGTGAGTACTTGTCGATGCGGGGCCTCATCCAGTTGCAAAACACCCTGGCAATGATCCGCGAGAACCTCAACCCAGACGTCGATATCGAGGGTATCCTTCCGACGTTGGTCGATTCGCGCACGATCCACGCCAAGGAGGCGATCGAGATCCTCGAGGAGAACTTCGGCGACCGCGTGTTCGCTTCGCGCATCCGCAAGACGGTGCGCTTCGCCGAGGCTCCCGTGAAGGGGATGTCGGTGCTCAAGTACGAGCCGGATGGTGTCGCTGCGCAGTCCTACCGCCAGCTGGCACAGGAGGTCCTGGCTCATGGCAGACCCTAGAAGTCACCTCGACCCACCATCCATCCGATGACGAACCCCAAGCGGGCATCGATGCGCGAAGGGCCGCTCGCGGCCCTGTTCCGCAAGACCGAAGAGCTCGACGGCGACAGCCCCGCCGCGCAGGGCTCGGCGCCCGAGACGGCCGCGGGGGCCGACGCGCGCGCGGACAGCGGGCCCGACGGGCGCGCGCCGGCCGACGCGTCGCCGCCGGTAGCGGCAGCGACCACGGCCGCACCGGCGCCGGCAGCGCCGAGCGCGCCGCACCCGTCGTTGAGCGCCCCCCCGCGCGAGGAGCGCGAGGCGTCCTCGGTGCCCACCCCGCAGGAGCGCCTGCGCAACGTGTTCTCCTCGGAGATCCCCGCCAATGCGATGGAGCCCTCCGGCGCCGGCGAGCGCACGCGAGCGGACTCGCCCGGCTTCTCGCGCGAGCTGCCGAACACGGCCGAGCCGCCGCGGCCGTTCGGCGCCGCGATGCCCGTCACCAACCCCACGATCCGCGTCGTCGGCGTCGGCGGCGCCGGCACCAACGCCGTCAACCGCATGGTCGAGGCCGAGGTCGAGGGCGTCGAGTTCCTCGCCGTCAACACCGACCTGCAGTCGCTGCAGCAGTCCACCGCCGACATCACCCTGCACATCGGCGCCGAGCTCACGCGCGGACTCGGCTCCGGCTCGGACGCGAACGTCGGCCGGCAGGCCGCGATGGACGACTACGATCGCGTCAAGTCGCTGCTGAAGGGCTCGGACATGATCTTCATCGCCGCCGGCGCCGGCGGCGGCACGGGCACCGGCGCGGCGCCGATCGTGGCGCGCATCGCCCGCGAAGTGGGGGCGCTGACCGTCGCGATCGTGACCAAGCCGTTCGGCTTCGAGGGTTCGCGCCGGGCCGAGCAGGCCGAGCGCGGCATCGAGGCGCTGGCCGAGGAGGTCGACACGCTGATCGTCGTCCCCAACAACCGGCTGCTGGGCGTGCTCGACAAGCAGACCGCGATGGTCGAGGCGTTCAGGGTCGCCGACGACGTGCTGCGCCAGGGCGTGCAGGGCATCTCCGACCTCGTCACGCTGCCCGGCCTGATCAACCTCGACTTCGCCGACGTGCGCACGATCATGTCCGAGGCCGGCAACGCGCTGCTGGGGATCGGCATGGGCCTCGGCGAGAACCGCGCGCCGGAGGCCGCGGCTCAGGCGGTCGCCTCGCCGCTGCTCGAGACCTCGATGGACGGCGCGCGCTCGATCCTGCTGTCGATCACCGGCGGGCGCGACCTGTCGCTGTGGGAGGTCAACGAGGCCGCCAAGGCCGTCTCCGAGGCCGCCCATCCCGACGCCAACATCATCTTCGGGGCGATGGTCGACGAGAAGCTCGACGACCAGGTGTGGGTGACCGTCGTGGCCACCGGATACGACACCAAGAGCCAACGCACGCAGCTGCGCGAGCCGGCCGGCGAGCCGCGCGTGAAGCGCACAGGCGCCACCGCGCCGCGCGAGGCTCCCACCCACAGGCCACGGGCGAGCCGAGAGGCAGGCCAGCGGCGCGGCGGCCTCGCCGTCTCGGATATGGACGTACCCGAGTTCATCCCCAACTTCTGAGCAGGCCGCACCCCGCCGAAACGGGGTGCTGTGCTATCGCTCTGCTATGAGCGAAGCTGAGAAGGGGGTCGTGGCGGCCGGGCATCCGCTCACGGCCGAAGCCGGGGCGAGGGTGCTGCGCGAGGGTGGCAACGCGGTCGACGCGGCCGTGGCGGCGATGCTGGCCTCGTTTGCCGCCGAGCCGCTGCTGACGGGGCTCGGCGCGGGCGGCTACATGATGGTGGCCGGCGCCGGCGAGCCGCCGGCGCTGCTGGACTTCTTCGTGCAGGCCTCCTCGCGAGCGCAGGACGGCAGCGCCGCCGAGCTGGACGCGGTGGACGTGTCCTTCGGCGACGCGGTGCAGGTGTTCTACATCGGGCCCGCCTCCTGCGGCGTTTACGGCGCGCCGGCGGGCGTGTGCGAGGCGGCGGCGCGCTGGGGCACGATCGGGCTCGCCGAGCTGGTCGCGCCCGCCGCCAGGCTCGCGCGCGAGGGGGTGAGGCTGAACGCCGGGCAGGCCTACATCGCGAAGATCCTCGGCGACCTGCTGTGCTCCACGCCGGAGTGCGCCGCGCTGTGGGCCCCGGGCGGGCGGGTGCTGCGCGAGGGCGAGCTGATGCGCAACGCGGAGCTGGGCGAGGCGCTTCAGCGCCTCGGGCGAGACGGCGCACAGCCCTTCTACAGCGGCGACATAGCGGCCGCGGTGTGCGGCTGGCTGGGCGAGCGCGGCGGCTCGATCGGCGCGCGCGACCTCGCGGGCTATCGCGCGACCGAGCGCGCGCCCCTGCGCATGCGCTATCGCGACCGCGAGGTGCTCACCAACCCGCCGCCGTCGGCCGGCGGCACGCTGCTCGCCTACTCGCTGGGGCTGCTCGACCGCCAACCCTCGCCGCCGTCGCTCGACGCGGTGATAGCGGCGATGGAAGCGGCCCAGGGAGAGCGCACCGCCGAGTTCCTGCAGGGCCTCTCCGAGGAGGGCTACGGCGCCACCTTTCTCTCATCCCGGCTCGGCGCCACCACGCACATCTCGGTGCTCGACGCCCGCGGCATGGCGTGCTCGGTGACGTGCACCAACGGCGAGGGCTCGGGCGTGGTCGTGCCCGGCACCGGCATCCATCTCAACAACGTGATGGGCGAGGAGGACCTCAGTCCGCTCGGCTTTCACACGCACCCCGCCGGCCGGCGGATGCCGAGCATGATGGCCCCGACGATCGTGATGCGCGGGGAGCAGGTCGAGCTGGTGCTCGGCAGCGCCGGCTCAAACAGGATTCGCTCGGCGCTGCTGCAAACGATCGTGGGGGTCGTCGATCGCGGACTGCGCGTGCCCGAGGCGGTGAGCGCGCCGCGAGCGCACTTCGAGGGCGGCATCGTCTACCACGAGCCGGGCATCGAGCCCGGGCACGAGCTGAACCGCGAACGCGAGGTGGTGCGCTTTCACGATCTCAACCTGTTCTTCGGCGGCGTGCAGGCGGTTCAGCGCGACGGAGCCGAGCTGCTCGGCGCGGGCGACCCTCGCCGCGGCGGGGTCGCGCTCGGGCTGTAGGCGCCTCGGCCGCGGCGGGGCGCGAGACGGCTCGCAGCCTGTGGCCGCACCGCCAGTTAGCGAGGCCGTCCGAGCGGGCACTACACTTCCGCGGATGGAGAACGAGCTTGTGAAGCGCATCATGTGGTCGGGCCTGCTCACAGCCGTGGGCGCGCTCGCCAGCATCCTCACCCAGCGGGCGGCCGCGCTGCTGTGGAGGCGCGTGTTCGACGAGGAGCCCCCCGAGTGAGCAGCGCCCAGGCGCCCGCGGGTGGTGGGCGCCCCTCCGGTGCGGGGGCCTCCCAGCGCGGAGGGTCCCAGGGCCAGCCGGGCATCGCGGCGGCGATCGCCGAGGTGAGCGAGCGCGCGAGCCTGCTGATCCGCGAGGAGATCGAGCTCGCCAAGACCGAGATCGCCGAGAAGACCACGCGCCTGGCCAAGGGCGCGGTCGTGGCGATCGTGGCGGGCGTGTTCTTCATGACGGCGCTGTTCTTCGTGCTGATCGGCTGTGCCTGGCTGCTCTACTACGCGCTGCCGATCGGCGGCGACTTCACCTACTTCTGGGGATTCTTCGCGATGGCGCTGATCCTCGTCGTGCTCGGCATCCTCGCCGGTCTGCTCGCCGCCAGGGCCGTCAAATCCGGCTCGCCGCCCGTGCCGGCGATGGCGATCGAGGAGGCCCGCAAGATCCGCGAGACCGTCAGCGCCTCCTCGGACGGCGGGGGTGCCACGCCGTCGTTCGCGGCATCCGCCTCGAGCGTGTCGGGGTCGTCCTCTCCGCCGCCGGTACCGCCCGTGCCTCCGGTTGCGCCCGCCGCCGCCGCGCCGGCGAGCACGGCGACGCCCGCCGCCGCGCCGGCGCCCCCCGCATCCGCCGCGCCGGCGAGCACGGAAACGCCCGCCGCCGAGGCCCCCGGCGAGGATGCGCCCGCCGAGCCCGATGCGCCGACCGGCAAGCCGTCCGACAGCGATCTGGGAAGGGGGACGATCGATGGCACAACGCACAGCGGCTGAGATCCGCGACTCGATCGAGTCCAACCGCGCGGAGCTGGCGGTGTCGCTGAATAACCTGCATGGCGAAGTCGCCCGCATCACCGACTGGCGCGGGCAGCTCGAGCGCCACCAGCGCGAGATCGCGATCGGCGCGGCCGTCGTCGGCGTGCTGCTGCTCGGCCGGCGCCGGCGCCGGCGCAAACGGCGCGGGTAGGCGGCGGCGGGCCGAAGGCGCAGGGACTCCCGCCTGGCCGGCGCCCTGGGGGGCGCGGCCGAAGGGCCCCTACCCGGCCTGCGCCCCGTCCGCCTGGTCGGCGGAGAACATCGCGCTCGGCAGCGCGCCGACGCCGAGCAGCCCCGGGCCCGTGTAGGTGCCGATCACCGGGCCGACCTCCGAGCTGAACAGCGGCTCCGAGCCGAAGATCTCGCGGCAGCGGTCCATCAGCCGCTCCGCCTGATCGGTTGCCTGGATGTACTGCACGACCCAGCGGTCGGCGCCGCTTTCGTGCAACTCCTGTGCGTATCGCACCATGCGTTCGAACGCGCGCTTGGCCGTGCGCACCCGCTCGACCGGCACGATCTCGTACTCCAGCGAGAGGATCGGCTTGATCTTCAGCGTGCCGCCGAGCCACGCCTGCGCCTTGCCGATGCGCCCGCCGCGGCGCAGGTACTCGAGCGTGTCCAGGCAAAACCAGATGCGAAGCGCCTTGCGCGCCGCGCGCGCCCGCTCGGCGACCGCGTGCTTCCCCGCTCCGCCGCGTGCGGCCGCGGCGGCGGCGAGCGCGACCATGCCGAGCCCCCCGCAGGCGGTTTCGCCGTCGATCACCTCGACGCGCTCACCCAGGCCGCGCTCGCGGAGCAGCTCGTGGGCCTGGCGCGCCGACTCGCACGTACCGGAGATGCCGCCCGCCAGGTGGATCGAGACGACATCGTGCCCGGCCTCCAGCAGCGGCTCCCACACGGCCAGGAAGTCGCCGATCGAGGGCTGCGAGGTGGTTGGGAGCTCGGTGTCGGTGCGCAGGCGCTCGTAGAACGCGTCGAACCCCTCCAGCTCGATCTCGCGCCGCTGGTCGTCCTTCCAGCCCACATACAGGCTGACGAGGTGCAGGCCCTCGCTGCCAGCCAGCTCGCGCGGCAGATAGCTGGTCGTGTCGGTGACTACGGCAACTGAGCTCATGCGGCGCGAGGACCGTAGCGCACCGGTCGGCTGGCCGCGGCTCTCATGCCGAGGCACGGCTGTCGAGCCAAGATCTATCCGAGCCGATTCTCGATTTGAGCGAACCCGGAGGGCGGCATGGCGGCTGAAGCCGGCTGCTCGTGCCCTCCAGGGTGCGGCGGTCGATCCTCGCGCTCGGACAGCCCCAGCGTCTCGGCCAGCTCGCCCGACTCGTGCATCTCGCAGACGATGTCGCAGCCGCCGATCAGCTCGCCCCGGTGGAACAGCTGGGGAATCGTCGGCCAGCCCGAGATCGCCGAGAGTTCCTGGCGGATGCGCGGGTCGGGCAGGATGTCGACGGCCGCGAACGGCGCCTGCAGCGACTGCAGCGCCGCCACCGTGCGCGCGGAGAAGCCGCACGCGGGCGCGTCGGGCGTGCCCTTCATGAAGAGGATCGTGTCGTGCTCTGAGATCGCCTCGGCGATCGCGTCGCGGATGGGGTTGGAGTCGTTCTCAGACATTGACTGCTCCTGACGTCGCTTCGTCGGCTTGCGTGCGGGGCGGGGCTTCGGTCTTGAGCGACAGCGCGTGGATCGCGCCGCCGATCTCCTCGCCGAACACCTCGTATACGAGCTTGTGCTGCTCGATGCGGCTGCGCCCGGCGAAAGCCTCGCTTACGACGGTAGCGCGGAAGTGATCGCCACCGCCGGTGTAGTCCTCGACCTCGGCTCTCGCCCCGGGAATGGCGGTCTCGATGCGCTGCTTGATTTGCTCGGCGGTGGGCACTGTCCAACGCAGGTTACTTCCTGACGCCGGGACTCCCGGGTTGACCGCTCAACCGAGTGCCCAGAGGAGCGTGTGAGCGGGCACGAGCGTGTAGTTCTGGCCGATCCGCAAGGTGTTCTTGGTGGCCATGAGCACGGGTCGTCCCGGTTGGGCTCGCGCGGCTCCCGCGGCGGCCGAGAGGCTTGGGTTCTCGCGATACTTCACCTCCACCAGGTCGAGTTCGCGTCGTGGGCCGCAAACGAAGTCGATCTCTCCCCCGCGTGAGGTTTGCCAGATGTGCAGGCGCTCTGGCAAGACGAACGCTTCGATCAGGCGCTCGGCGGGTTCGTAGCGGCGCAGCAGGGCCATGCCGACGGTGTTCTCCACCAGCGCCGGTGTGTCGAGGCTGAGTCCGGGCGAGCTTTCCAGCGCGATCGTGTGCAGCAGCGGGTCGGCAAAGAAGACCTTCTTGTCCTTGGACAGCTCGTTGCTCTGCGTCCCGCTGCGCCAGAAGTAGGCGACGAATAGGAAGTAGCCCGCCGCCAGCAGCTCGACGTAGTCGCGCAGCGTGGCGTGGCTCGGCGAACTGGAGCCGCGGCCGAGTGGCACGTCCATCTCGCGCGCCATGGCGCTCCAGCTGACCTTCGAGCCGAGCGAGCGCGCCACCCGCTCGAGCAGGGCGAGTGCGGCGGGGACGCTGGCGCCTCTGCGCTGCAACTCCCTCAACAGCGAATCTCGCAGCACCCGCCTGACCTCTGTCGAGGGCTCGCGCGCCCCCCCGACCGCCTCGGCGACGGATGCGGGCAGCCCGCCGAAGAGCAGGTAGCGCGCGAGGGCGGCCTCCAGCGCCGGGCCATGGGGGCGCATATCGCGCAGCAGCGCCGCGCCTGCATCCCCGCGGATCTCTGCCACCGTCAGCTGCGGGGAAACCGGGATCTCGTCGTTGAGCGCACGGGCGAACGCGGAGAAGCTCTGCGGCAGGACGAGGTGGTCGACTCCCTCGCCACGGCGGCCCGGCAGACGCTCGGCCGCGCCGCGCTGCAGGTCGATCGCCGAGGAGCCGGTGCACACGACGAGGGCGTCTCGAATCTGTCCCTGGTCCCAGAGCGACTTGATCGCGGTCTGCCATCCGGCAACGGCGGTCACCTCGTCGAGCAGCAGCAGACCGGCTGGCTGGCTATCGGCCAGATTCAGGGCACGGCGGATCGCCGCAGCCATCTCCGACAGGTGCCTGCCCTCCAGCAGGTCCAGGGCCAGGTAGACGACCGCTCGCGGGTGGATGCCCTCGTCCAGGGCGCGCTTGACGAGCAGCTTGAGGTCGGTGCTCTTTCCGACCTGGCGCGGCCCGCGCAGGATGTGGATACCGGGGCTCTTGAGGTTCAGATCGCCTACGAAGTCTGCCGCCAGGCGCATCGGCTGGGCGTCGAGTGCCCGCAGGTGAGGGTCGCTTGCCTGCCATCCCGGGCTTGTCCACCAGGGATTCTGCTCGAATACCTGCTCTTCGGAGATCGCCATTGCGTTGCACAGGATAGCTGGGTAAAGGCATAATGCCCGAGATATTGAAAGCTAGCTTTCAATAAGGGCAGCATATTTCGGCCGTTATCTGTCAATAGTAGGGGCCTGTTCGGGGCTGGAGGCGGTGCGGGAAGCCGAGCCGGCGCTCGACATCTCGCACCCAACATGACGCTATACTTTGGATAGCAATGATCTCGATCACGGACAAGGGCGCGGAGAAGGTGCGCGAGTTCCTGGAGGCGCAGAACGCCGATGTGGCGCTCGCCGGACTGCGCGTGGGGGTGCGCGGCGGCGGCTGCTCGGGCTTTCAGTATCAGCTGGCGTTCGACGAGCAGCGCGAGCAGGACCTCGTCTTCGAAGACCACGGGCTGAAGCTGCTCGTGGACCGCGAGAGCCTGCAGTTCGTCAGCGGGTCGGTGATCGACTATCAGGAAAGCCTGCAGGGGGCGGGCTTCAAGGTCGAGAACCCCAACGTGGTCGCGGCCTGCGGCTGCGGCTCATCGTTCCGCGTGGCCGAGGAGGAGCAGGTCTCGGCGGTCTGACGCCGGGGAGCGGGCGCCGGTTGCCGCCTCCGTCTATTTCTTGGCCGATCGCCTGACGCTCGCCTTGCCGGGATGCCCCGTCGGCGGTATCGCCGGTTCGTTGTTCAGCGAGCGCCACAGATAGCGGCACGCGAGCGTGCGGTGCGGGCGCCAGCGCTCGGCCAGGCGCTCGACCGTCTCGCGGTCGGGGATCTCCGATAGCGAGTAGGCGCGCTCGATCGCGCGGCGGATGCCGAGGTCGCCGGGGGCGAGCACGTCCGGGCGGTGCAGGTGGCTCATCAGGAACATGTGCGCCGTCCACTCGCCGATGCCCTTCACGGCCACCAGCTCGGCCATCACCTGCTCGTCGGAGAGCGAGTCAAGGCGCTCGAGCTCCAGTTCGCCGGCGAGGATGTGCTCGGCCAGCGAGCGCATGAAGCCGACCTTCGAGCGCGACAGCCCCGCCGCGGCGCGCAGCTCTTCGGGATCGTCTGCCAGGAGCTGCTCGGGGGTGGGGGTGCGCCCGCCGAAGCGCTCGGTCAGGCGGCCGTAGATCGCCGCGCCCGCCTTCACCGACAGCTGCTGGTTGACGACCGCGCGCAGCAGCGCGCCGTAGTGCTCCCCCGGGTCGGCTTTCGCGCGCGGCGGGCTCGGCAGCGCTCCGCAGGCGTCGATCAGTTCGGCCATGATCGGGTCGGCCTCGCGCAGCTCCTGCACGGCGGCCTTCTGCGAGCGCGCCATCGGCTCAGCTCGCGGGCAGCGCCGGCGTGTCGAGGGCGACCGGCAGGCCGTCGAGCGCGTTCAGGGCGCGCTCGAGCGAGCAGGCGATGCACGTGAAGCTCGGCGTGTCCCTGACCGTGAACCTCGACGCCTCGGTCGTGCGCAGGCGCTGCACGAGGTCCAGGAACGTGCCGACGTCGTCGGTGTCGAACGCCACCACGAACTCCTGGTCGTCGAGCCCGAAGGAGTAGGTCGTGTGGTTGTCCACGCCCGGGTATTCGCGCCCGACCGCGATGTGCCCCTGCATGATGCGCCAGCGCTCCTCGGCCGGCAGCGCATACCACTCGCGCGACTTCACGAACGGGTACACGAACACGTATTTGCCGCGGAATCCGCGCGGGCGCACGCGCTCCTCTTCGGAGTATTCCGAGCTCTTGCGCATGCCCAGGAACGAGTAGGGCTGCTGCGCCCACTTCATCAGCCCGCTCTGGGCGAGCACGACGTGGAACTCGTGGATGCGATCGAGGTTCTCGGCCTCGGCGATCAGCAGCAGCTCCGCGTCCCCGCGTGTGCCCACGAGCGAGAAGCACTGCAGCAGGTGCCCGTCTGAGAAGTCCTCGCAGGCTGCGGCGAATTCGCGCTTGTGCTCGGCGCGCGCGTCGGCGTCCAGACGCCGCCACGCCGGGTCGAGCTTCAGGAAGGTGTACTTGACGAAGTGGCGGTTGCTCATGGGCGGTCCGTTGGCAGTGACGGGTTGACGGGCAACGGTTGGTGGGCAGTGACGGGTTGGTTGGTGGGCAGTGCCGAGTATATGTCGCGTGCTCGATCGGGCGGTCGCGTTCGCGTGCCGTGCCAATGCGCCGGGGCGGCGCCCGTTACAGTTCAGGTGTGCGGATTGCTCTGGTTTCGCCGTACTCGTGGACCTACCCGGGGGGCGTTACGCGCCACATCGAGGCGCTCTCGGCCGAGCTGGTCGCGCAGGGCCATGAGACGCGCATCCTCGCCCCGTTCGATCCCGACGATGCGCTGTCGCGGCGCGCTCACCGCGGCGCGCGCCCGCAGCGCATGGAGCCGCCCGCGAACTTCGTCTCGCTCGGGCGCACGTTCGGAGTGCCGGCCAACGGCGCCGTGTCGAACCTGACCGGGCTGCCGACCGCGATCCTCGCGCTGCGCCGCGAGCTGCGCGACGGGGGCTACGACGTGGCGCACATCCACGAGCCGATCGTCCCGATGATCGGATGGGATGCGCTGATGTCAAGCGGCAAGCTGCCGCTCGTCGGCACCTTTCACACCTACTCCACCAACCAGCTCACCAACAGCCTCGGAGCGCTCGTGTTCGACGGGCGGCGGCGGATGAACCGCCTGCACGCCCGCATCGCCGTGTCGCAGGCGGCGGCGTGGACGGCGCGGCGCTTCTACGGCGGCCACTACCGGATCGTGCCGAACGGGGTGATGCTGCCCGTGGAAGAGAGCGGTGAGACGCGAGCGGAGGGCGGGCCGGACGAGGGCGGCCGCGTGGGCCCCGTGGATTGGGAGGAGGCGCCAGCCGACCGGCACGCACGGGTGGCGGCGGATCGACGCGACGGCGACGGCGAGCCGCTGCGCATCCTCTTCGTCGGCCAGGCCGTCGAGCGCAAGGGACTGCCGGTGCTGCTGCGCGCGTTCGAGGCGCTGCGCGAGCAGGTGCCCGCCACGCTCACGCTCGTCGGCGCCGGCCCCGAGGAGATCGCCCCGATGCTGCTCGACGACCGCGGTGTACCCGGAGGGGCACAGGTGCGCGCGCTCGGCAAGGTCTCGGAGGAGCGCAAGAACGCCGAGCTTCGGCGCGCGCAGGTGCTGTGCGCTCCATCGCTGCGCGGGGAGAGCTTCGGGATGGTGCTCACGGAGGCGTTCGCCGCAAGCACGCCCGTGGTCGCGTCGGACATTCCCGGCTACCGGGATGTCGCGCGCGACGGGGTGGACTCGCTGCTGGTGGCGCCCGGCGATGCCCTGGCGCTGGCCGAGGCGCTGCGCACACTCGCACTCGACCCGCCGCGCCGCGCAGCGATGGCCAGAGCCGCGCGCGAGCGCGCCGAGCGCTTCTCCTGGGCGCACGTGGCCGCCGAGGTCGTGGAGGTCTACGAGCAGGCGATCGCCGTCGGGCAGCCCGCGACGCGGCTGGCGCGCATCGCCGTGCGCCACGGTCTCGCGCCGGCCGACCTGCGCCCGCGCGAGCGTGCGCGACGCCTGCCGAGCCTCGAGCCGCCACCGCCCGCTCGCCATCGCGCGCTGCGCGTGCTCTCGCGGGTTGCGCTGCTGGTCAGCTCGCTGGCCGGTGTCGCGCTCGCCTACCTGGCGCTGCAGAAGATCGGCGTCACCAACGTGGCGGCGAGCCTGGTCGCATCGAGCCCCGGCCTCGTGGCTGCGGGCGTGGGGGCGATGTGCGCGGCGATGCTCGTGCGCGGCCTCGCCTGGCATGCGATCCTGCGGGCCGCCCCCACGTGGCGCTCGGCGCGACGCCGCGACGCGCTGCAGGGCACGTTCATCGGTGTGCTGATGAGCGCCACGCTGCCCGCCCGCCTGGGCGAGCCCTCGCGCGCGCTGATCGTCGCGCGCCGGGTCGGGCGCGCCCGCGAAACGCTGCCGGTGGTGCTCGGTACGATGGTCTCGCAAACGCTGCTGAACCTGCTCGCGCTCGCGATCCTCGCCGCGGTGATGCTCTCCAGCGTGAGCTTCGCCGGCAAACACACCGACGCGCTGCTCGCGGTCGGGCTTGCTCCGCTTGCCGTGCTGCTCGCGTTGTTGCTTGCGCCGGTGCTGGTTTTACCGGCGGCGGTGTCGCGCTCGCGACGCCTGGGCAGGCTGCTCGGGAGTGTTCGCGCCGCGCTCGTGCGCGTGCGCGCGGGACTGCGCGTGTTTCGCAACCCGCGCCAGGCGGCCTCGGCCACCGTGCTGCAGCTCTCGGCGTGGGGCCTGCAGTGGCTGTCGTGCTGGCTGCTGCTGATGGCGCTCGGGCTGGACAGCAGGGTCGGGTTCGCCGCCGCCGCCGCGGTGCTGTTCGCCGTCAACGTCACCGCGGTCATCCCCGCCACGCCCGCCAACGTCGGCGTGTTCCAGGCCGCGTGCGTGGCGGTGCTGGCCGGCGCCTATCACGTGCCCAGCGCCGACGCGCTCGCCTACGGGATCGTGCTGCAGGCCGTCGAGGTTGCCACCGCCGTCATCATGGGCGCGCCCGCGCTCGTGGGCGAGGGGCTCTCCTGGAAAGAGGTGCGGCTGCGCACGATGCACGCCTCGCAGGTGAAGCTGCCGCCACTGCCGGGGGTCTCTCGACGGGTGTCTTCGCATATCCAACCATGAGCGACGCGTGGGTCTACGTGTTGCGCTGCCGCGATGGGTCGCTCTACACGGGCTGGACCAGCAATGTCGAGCGGCGCATGGCCACACACTCTGCCGGCAAGGCCAGTCGCTACACGGCAAGCAGGCTGCCGGTCGAACTGGTTGCGTCGTGGCCGATGCCCGATCGTGGCGCGGCGATGCGCGAGGAGATGCGGATCAAGCGTCTACCGCGAGCGCAGAAGCTGGCGCTCATAGGCTCGGATCGCGATCCGAGCCCTTGATCACGTCGTCGGGCGGGGCCTGCGGCAGCCCTCCGTCGCGGGGAACGGGCAGCCGGCCCTGGCGGGTGCCGAAGTAGATCGCCTGCGGGTGATGCGCCACGAGCGCGAGCGTGGACTGCTCGGGGATCGGCGCGTAGCCGTCTGAGATCTTCATGCCGATCCGCTCCAGGCCGAGCAGCTTCTCGACCTTCAGGTGCTCGGCCTGCTCGGGCACGGCCGGGTAGCCCCACGAGTAGCGCCGTCCCTGCGTCGAGGGGATCGCGAGCATCTCGCGCGCCTTCCAGTGCAGCCACTCGGCCAGCCCCTCTGCCGTCTGCACGCCGAGGCCGTGTACGTAGAGCTGCTCGGCGAACTCGCCGTCGGCCTCCAGCTTTGCCATCAGCTCGGTCACCTCCGAGCCGACCGTCACCGCCTGCACGGCGATCACGTCGAGTTCCTCGGGAGGCTGGCCGTCTACGGCGGGGCGGAAGAAGTCGGCGAGGCAGATGCGATCGCCCTTGGGCTGGCGGGGGCACACGAACCTTGTCAACTCCGCGGCGGGATCGGCGGGGTTCATGCCCGAGTCCGGATCGGCCACGCGCGGATCGAGCACCACGATGTCGTTGCCCTGCGCATAGCAGGGGAAGAACCCCAGCAGCGCGCGCGGGTGCAGATAGTCCTGCTCTGCCCACATGCGCTGCAGACGCGGGCGGAAGTTCTCGTCGAGCAGCTCGCGCCACGCCTCGCCCTTCACGCCCCGCCCGCCCCAGTGCAGCTTGAACAGCACGTGCGTGTCGAGATGGCTGTACACCTCGCCCATGTCAACCGGCACCTCTTGCACACCCCACCATGGGGGTGTGGGGATGGGGTCGTTCGTGCTGACGTTCGAGCGCACCGTGTCGTCAGCGAAGTTCAGCTCCTCCTCGGGCTCCTCGCCCTTGGCGCGAAACTCGATCGCGCCGGTCCTGAGCTTCTCGCGCAGCGCCTCGTGCGCGCTCTCGTCGATCAGCTGGTCCATCACGGCCAGACCCTCGAAGGCGTCCTTGCAGTAGAACACGCCGGGCGCGTACTGCTCGTCCGACTCCCTGCCGCCGGGATACAGCGCGCGGTAGGAGAAGGCGCGGTTGATCGCGGCGCCGCCGATCAGCACCGGATAGCTCATGCCCTTGGCGTGCAGCTCCTGGATGCAGGCGGGCATCTGCTTGCTGGTCGACACGAGCAGCGCGGAGAGCCCGATCGCGGTCGCCTCGTGCTCGGCGGCGGCGTCGAGGATCGTCTGGATCGGCACCTGCTTGCCAAGGTCCACGACGGTGTAGCCGTTGTTGGTGAGGATCGTGTTGACCAGCGACTTGCCGATGTCGTGCACGTCGCCGAACACGGTCGCGAGCACAACCGTGCCCTTCGTGTAGCCCTCGATCTTGTCCAGGTACAGCTCCAGGCGCGCGACGGCTCTCTTCATGACTTCGGCCGACTGCAGCACGAACGGCAGGATCAGTTCGCCGGCGCCGAACTTGTCGCCGACCTCCTTCATCGCGGGCAGCAGCACCTCGTTGAGCGTCGGCACGGCGCCGATCTTCCGCACGGACGCGTCGATCCAGTCCTCGACACCCTCCTTGCGCCGGCGCAGGATGTGGAAGTGCAGCGCCTGCTCGGGCTCCATGCCCTCGGTGGGATCGGCGGGGCCGCCCTGCGCGTCGTCCTCGCCCTTGGACTCGAAGTGCGCGATGAACCGCTCCAGCGCGTCCTCGCGGCGGTTGAACACGAGCTCGTCGGCCAGCTCGCGCTCCTCGTCGCTGATCTCCGCGTAGGGCGTGATGTGGTTGGGGTTGACCATCGCCAGGTCGAGCCCCGCCTCCACGCAGTGGTGCAGGAACACCGAGTTGAGCACCGCGCGCGCACCGGGCGAGACGCCGAAGGACACGTTGGAGACGCCGAGCGAGGTCTTCACGTCGGGGATCTCGGCCTTGATCCGGCGGATGCCCTCGATCGTCTCAACCGCCGAGGGCCGCCACTCCTCGTCGCCGGTCGTCAGCGTGAAGGTGAGGCAGTCGAAGATCAGCAGCTTCGGGTCAAGGCCGTGCTCCTCGCAACACAGGCCCTTGATCCGCTGCGCGATCTCGACCTTGCGCTGCGCCGTCTTCGCCATCCCGACCTCGTCGATCGTGAGCGCGATCAGGGCCGCGCCATGGGCGAGCGCCATCGGCACCACGCGGTCGAGCTTCTCGCGGCCCGCCTCGAGGTTGACCGAGTTGACGATCGCCCTGCCCGGAATCTGCTCGAGTGCCCGTTCGATCACCTCCGGTTCGGTCGAATCGATCTGGATCGGCGGCTCCTGTGTCAGGGAGATGCGCTTGGCGAGCAGCCGCATCTGCTCGTCCTCGTCCGAGCGCTCGGTCAGCGCGACGCACAGGTCGAGCACGTGCGCGCCGCCGGCGACCTGGTCCTCGGCGATCTGCACGAGCCCGTCGTAGTCGTCGGCGAGCAGCAGCTCCTTGGCCTTGCGCGAACCCTGCGAGTTGACGCGCTCGCCGACCATCGTCGGGCGCGGCTCCTGCACCAGCGCGGTGGCGGCGATCATCGAGGAGAGATGAGGCGCCCGGGGGGCGGGACGGGGTTGCGCGGGGCGGCCCGCCACGCGCTCGGCGATCGCCCTGATGTGCTCGGGGGTGGTGCCGCAACAGCCCCCGACCACGCCGACGCCATAGCGCTCGACGAACTCGCCCAGCGCCTGCGCCAGCGGCTCGGGCTGCTCGGGGAAGATCGTCTCCCCGTCGGGGCCCTGCAGCGGCAGGCCGGCGTTGGGGATGCACGCCACCGGCACCGGGCAGTGCTCGCCCAGGAAGCGGATCGCGTCGCGCATGTCCTGCGGGCCGGTCGAGCAGTTCAGCCCGATCACATCCACGCGCAGCGCCTCCAGCGTGCACAGCACGGCGGAGATGTCGGTGCCGAGCAGCATCTTGCCGCCATTGGGCAGCAGCGACACCGAGGCGTGGATCGGCAGCGTCCTGCCCGTGCTCGCAAACGCGCGCCGGGCGCCGAAGATCGCGGCCTTGACCTCGAGGATGTCCTGGGCCGTCTCGATTATCACTAGATCGACCCCCCCATCAATCAAACCCTCCGCCTGCTCGGCAAACACCTCGACGAGGTCTGCGAAGGAGATCGCTCCCAGGGTGGGATCCTCAGAGGCCGGCAGAAACCCGGTCGGGCCGATCGAGCCCGCCACGAAGCGGTGCTCGCCCGCCGCCCTGCGCGCGATCTCCGCCGCTCTGGTGTTGATCTCCCGCGTGTGGTCGGCAAGCCCCCACTCGTCCAGCTTCAGCCGCGAGGCCTGGAAGGTGTCGGTCTCCACGACCTCCGCGCCGGCCTGCAGCATCGAGGCGTGCACCCCCTCGATCACGTCGGGCCGGTTGAGCACGAGCGCCTCGTGGCACTTGCCGGCCAGCCCGCCGTAGTCCTCGGAGGTGAGGTCGAACTGCTCGAGCGTGGCGCCCATGCCGCCGTCGTAGACGACGACTTTTGTGCGCAGCGCATGCCGATAGTCGCGGGTCATTCGCACGGATGCTAGCAGCGTCGCCGGCAACCTTGACACGGTTGTGTCAGGGTGCCGCGTGGGCAGGGATTCCGCAGTCCTAACGCAACATAAACGTACGTGACCGGTATCTCACCGCGTCACTCGGTTTACTGCTTTCTTACAATGAGCGCCGTCGATCTGACACGTGGGCAGGAGGGGCCGGCTGGGCTTTTGCGGACGCCCGCCGAGGGCGCGCTGCCCGCCGATCGCGCGCTGCCCGCCGATCGCACGCTGCCGGCCGAGGGCGCGCAGCCCGCCGCTCCCACGCAGCCCGCCGATCGCACGCTGCTCGACATCTTCGCCGCCACCGTCGCTCGCCACGGGGCATGCACGGCGATCGACGCCGAGGACGGCACGCTCACCTACGGCGAGCTCTCGCTTGCCGTCGAGCGACTCGCCGGCAGGCTGCGAGACCGCGGCATTGGACCCGGCGAGCGTGTCGGCGTTCGCCTCACGAGCGGCTCCCTCGAGCTGTATGTGGCGATCCTCGGCGTGCTCCATGCGGGCGCCGCCTACGTGCCCGTCGACGCCGACGATCCACCCGCGCGCACCGAGGCCATCTGGGAGCAGGCGGGCGTGTGCGGGGTGCTGGAGGACGGTCTGCGCCTGCGCGCGATGGAGGGCCTGGGGGTTGGCGGCGGCGGGGTGCGCGCGCTCGCCGGGGAGCGCGGCCCGAGCGCCGACGACGACGCCTGGGTCATCTTCACCTCCGGCAGCACCGGGCAGCCCAAGGGGGTCGCGATCTCCCATCGCAGCGCCGCCGCGTTCGTGGAGGCGGAGAAGCTCCTGTGGCGCCTCGACCCCGCGGATCGCGTGCTCGCCGGGCTGAGCGTCGCCTTCGACGCCTCCTGCGAGGAGATGTGGCTCGCGTGGGGGAGCGGCGCGGCGCTCGTGCCGGCCCCGCGCGCGCTCGTGCGCTCGGGCGTGGACATCGGGCCGTGGCTGGCCCGGCGTCAGATCGGCGTCATCTCCACCGTGCCGACACTCGCCGCGATGTGGGACGAGCACACGCTCGCGGGCGTGCGCCTGCTGATCCTCGGCGGCGAGCCGTGCCCAAGCGAGCTCGGCTGGCGCCTGGCGCGCGGGCGGGAGGTGTGGAACACCTACGGCCCCACCGAGGCAACCGTCGTCACGACCGCCACCCGAATCGTGCCCGATGAGCCCGTCACGATCGGCTGGCCGCTGCGCGGTTGGGAGGTCGCCGTGATCGACGAGCGCGGCCGCCCGGTCGCGGCCGGCGAGGCCGGCGAGCTTGCGATCGGCGGGGTCGGGCTCGGGCGCTATCTCGACCCGGCGCTCGACGCCGAGCGCTACGCCGCGCTGCCGGAGCTCGGCTGGGAGCGCGCCTATCGCTCCGGGGACATCGTGCGCGAGAGCCCCCACGGCCTGCGGTTCGTCGGCCGCCGCGACCACCAGGTCAAGCTCGCCGGGCGGCGCCTGGAGCTCGGTGAGGTCGAGGCGCAGCTGAGCGCGATCCCCGGCGTGCGCGCCGCCGCGGCGGCCGTGCGCCAGACCGCGGCAGCCAACAAGGTGCTGGTCGGATATGTGGTCGGCGATGTCAACTCCGAGCACGTGCGCGCCGCCGTGGCCGAGCTGCTGCCCGACGGGCTCGCCCCGGTCGTGGTGGTGCTCGAGCAGATGCCGATGTCGCGCTCGGGCAAGGTCGATCGGGCGGCGCTGCCGTGGCCGCCGCCCGACGCCGCCGGACCGCTCGACCCATCCCTGAGCGGCACCGCGGCGTGGCTTGCGCGACTACTCGCCGATCAGCTCGGACCGGTCGCGCTGGACGCCGGCAGCGATTTCTTCGCGTGCGGCGGCAGCTCGCTGGCGGCCGCCAAGCTCGTCTCGGCGCTGCGCGAGCGCTACCCCTCCGTCGCCGTCGCCGACGTCTACGAGCACCGGCGCCTGGGCCAGCTCGCGGCGCGGCTGGACGAGCTCGGCCGGGAGCGCGCGCAGATCGGTGCCGGAGAGGGCGCGGGCGGTCCACCCGGGGGCGGGTGCGGGCGCGCCGGCGGCGGCGCCCAGGCGCGCACGGGGCAGCCGGCGGCGCAACGCATCGAACGCGCCCTCGCGGTCCCCTCCTGGAGGCTGGGCGCGATGCAGCTCGCCGGGGTGCTGGCGCTGACCGCGCTCGCCGCCACCCAGTGGGTGCTGGCCGCGCTCGCCTACGGCAACGTCGAAGCCGACGGCCTGCCGCACGTCGGCTGGGGCTGGCTGATCGGCGCCTGGCTGCTGCTGGCAAGCCCACCGGGACGGCTCGCCCTGGCCGTGTGCGCGCGGCGAGCGCTGCTGGGCGAGCTGCGCCCCGGGCGCTACCCGCGCGACTCCTGGCTTGCCGCCCGCGTGTGGTTTCTGGAGCGCCTCGGCGAGTACTGCCACCTCACCCGTCTCGCCGGCACGCCGTTCTCCGCGCGCTACGCGCGGCTGATGGGCGCCGACGTCGATCCGAGCGCGCGCATCGCCTCGATGCCGACGCTGACCTCGCTCGTGCACATCGGCGCCGGCGCCACCGTCGAGTCTCAGGTGGACCTGCACGGCTGGTGGATCGACGGGCAGGAGCTGGTGGTCGGGGAGATACGTGTCGGCGCGGGCGCGAGCGTCGGCGCGCGCACGCTGCTGGCGCCCGGCGCGAGCGTGGGGGAGGGCGCCGAGATCGAGCCCGCAAGCGTCGTCTCCGGGCCGATCCCGGCGGGCGAGCACTGGGGCGGCAGCCCCGCGCGCCGCATCGGCCCCGCGCACGAGAGCTGGCCGGCGCAGGCGCCGCCACCGAGCCGCGACGGCCGCCGCTGGAGGGCGCTGTACAGCGCCAGCCTGATGTGGGAGGGGCTGCTCGTGCTGCTCGCGCTGGCGCCCGCGATCGTGCTGCTGGCGCTGCTTGGCGCGCCCGTACCGTCGCTATCGGGCTCGCTCGCCGGCTCGCTCGCGGTGCTGCTCGGCGAGGCGGCGGCGATCGCCGGCATCTCGACGATCGTGCTCGCGCTGCTGGTCGCGCTGACGCTGCGCATGGTGGGCAAGCTGGTGCGTCCCGGCTGGCACGGCGAGGGCGGAGCGCTGGGCTGGGCGCTGTGGTTCTCGGGCGATCTCAGCGAGTCCAGCGGCGCGATCCTGTTTCCGCTGTATGCCTCCCTCTACACGCGCGCATGGCTGCGCCTGATGGGCATTCGCGTCGGGCGGCGCACGGAGATATCGACCTCCACGGGTCTGAGCCCGCTGGTCAGCTTCGGCGAGCTCAGCCACGCCACCGACGACGTGGGCTTCTGCGCCGCGCGCTCGCGCGGCGGTTGGCTGCGCCTGGAGCCGATCGAGATCGGCAGTCGCACGTTCCTCGGTCCCGGCGCCGTGCTGCGCGGCGGCACGCGGCTCGGCGACGACAGTCTGATCGGCGCGCTCACGCTGGCCCCGCGGCGGCCCGCGCCGGCGAGCTCGTGGCTGGGTGTGCCGGCGCTGGAGCTGCCTCGCGTGCCCGCCCGCGTCGAGCAGGCCCGCACGGTGCGCCCGCCGCGGCGCCTGGTGCTGGCGCGCGCCGCGATGGACGCGATTCGGATTCTCGGCCCCAACACGCTGTCGCTGGCGATCGGGCTGTTCGACGTGCTCGTGCTGGACGCGATCGGCGGGCGCCTCGGCATCGCGGCGATGATCGCGCTGTCCCCACTCGTGGTGCTCGGCTCGGGGCTGTTCTCGGCCGCGCTGGCGGTCGCGATCAAGTGGGCGCTGATCGGGCGCTACCGCCCCTCCGAGCACCCGCTGTGGTCGCTGTTCGTGTGGCGCGACGAGATCGTCAACACCGCCCACGAGCAGCTCGCCGGCGAGTGGCTGCTGCGCTTCGCGCTCGGCACGCCGCTGATGTCGCTGTATCTGCGCGCGATGGGCGCACGGGTGGGGCGCGGCGTGTGGTGCGAAACCACCGCCATAACCGAGTACGACGTGGTCGCGCTCGGCGATGGCTGCGCGGTCAACCGCGGCGGCTGCCTGATGACGCACGTCTTCCAGGACCGCCTGCTGAGCATCGGGCCGACCAGCGTCGGCGCGGGCGCGACGATCGGGCCCACCGCGGCCGTGCTGCCGGACACCGCGCTCGGCGCGGGAGCATGCGTCGGCGGACACTCGGTCGTGTTGCGCGGCGAGCGTCTGCCGGCACACACGCGCTGGCATGGCGCGCCCGTCGTGAGCATGTAGGTAGGAGCGCCCGGGTCGCAATTGGGGGCTATTCGCGGGGTCTTTCGACGCGTACCCCGGTTGGGTCGCGGGGCGCGCTTCGGGCTGTTGGGAGTGCGCGCGACTCGGGCCATGGCCATTTGCCGGGGGGGGGCCCGTTCGGAGCACCCGCGTCGGCCTATGCGGAAATCCACCGTGTCCCCGTAGGCACGACGGGCTTTGCCCGCTCGGCGCGACGCGGCCGTCCGCCGGGCACGACGCCCGCGGGAACGATAGGTGACCAATCTCCATCAATCGTCCAGAGCCCCTGGAAGTTTTTCCCGGAACGTGCATCCTGCCAGCGCACAAGGTTGATGCAGGGCTACTCAGGAGATGTGTCGCATGCCATCTGAAAGCGTGACCGCAACGACTTCCGAGCATCCCGCCATCGCGGCGGCGGTCGAAGGCGGTCCTCTCGCGGGCTCCGTCGCGGTCACCGAGCACGCGGTCGTCGCGGTCGTCGGCCTCGGCTATGTCGGGCTGCCGACCGCGATCGCGCTGCGCAACGCCGGCTGCCGGATCGTCGGCATCGACATCTCGCCCGATCGCCTACGCGCGATCCGAAGCGGGCAGGCGGAGCTGCTGCCCTCCGAGCGCGACAGCCTCAGTGCGCACCTGAGCGCCGACGGCTTTTTGCTGACCGACCGGATCGCGGCGCTCGACGCCGCCGACCTCGTGCTGATCTGCGTGCCGACGCCGGTCGACGAGCGCCATCGCCCGGCGCCGGAGATCCTGCGCAAGGCCTGCGCCGAGGTGGTCGCCCACGCTCGCTCGGGGCAGACGCTCGTGCTCACCTCGACCACCTATGTCGGTACGACCCGCGAGCTGCTCGTGGAGCCGCTGCTCGAGCGCGGGCTGGTCGTAGGCGAGGAGGTGTTCGTCGCGTTCGCCCCCGAGCGCATCGACCCGGGCGTGCCCGACCACGAGCAGCTGCTCACCCCGCGCGTCGTCGGCGCGGTCAGCGAGAGCTGCTTCAGGCGCGCCGCCGAGCTGCTGCGCCACACCTGCAAGAGCATCCACCGGGTCTCCTCGCCGGAGGCGGCGGAGATGGTGAAGCTGTACGAGAATACCTTCCGCGCCGTCAACATCGCGCTTGCCTTCGAGATGGCCGAAGCCTGCCGCGCGCACGGCCTGGAGCCGATCGAGATAACCGACGGCGCCGCCACCAAGCCCTATGGCTTCCTCGCCCACTACCCCTCCGCGGGCGTCGGCGGGCACTGCATCGCCGTCGACCCCCACTACCTCACGCACCCGCTGCGCGAGCGTGGCCGTCCCGCGACCGTCGCCGAGGAGGCTCTGCGCAAGCTCGCCGGACGCCCCCGCCACGTGGCGGCGCGGGCGCACGAGGTGCTGGTCGAGCTCGGCCGGCGGCTGTCGCAGGCGCGCGTGCTCGTCGTCGGCGTCTCCTACAAGCCCGGCGTCGGCGACACCCGCGAAGCGCCCTCGTGCGAGCTGATCCGCCTGCTCGGCGCCGAAGGCGCGAGCGTCGACTACCACGACCCGCTGGTCGAGCGGATCGAGCTCGGCGGGCGCACGCTGCGCTCGGTCGACCCCGACCCGCGCCGCGACGCGAGCGGGTTCGGCCCCGAAGACTACGACCTGGCGATCCTCGCCACGATCCACCCCGAGCACGACTACGGCTGGCTCAAGCGCTGCCCGGCGGTGCTCGACTGCACCTACCGCACACCCGTCGGGCGCCTGCGCTTCCTGCTGTAGCGAGCCATGCCCGAGTCCCCTCGCCCGAACGTCCCACCGCGCAGCCCGTCCAACGTCTCCCCGCGAGCAATCCCTCTCCCGACAAACCACCCATCGCCGTGATCAACCTACTCCTCGCGGGCGTCCTGCTCGCCGCAAAAAAGCTCTATGCGATCGTGATGCCCTCCCAGCAGACGATCGTCAACTGGGTGTTGAAGGCGTTCGCCGTCGTGTACCTGCTCTGGCTGATCGCGGCCGTCGTGGCCTACAAGGCCGAGTTCGTGCAGGCGATGTTCTCCAACCTGTTCTTCGGCGTCTACAGCACGTGCGTAACCGTCTACATCCTCTCGCGCTTTCTCTTCAGCCTGTTCTACCGCTCAAAGCCCGACGCGGGCATCGAGCCGCACGTGGCGATCGTGATGCCCGGCTTCAACGAGCAGGAGGCGATCGCCGCGTCGCTGACCTCGCTCTTGAAGCTGCGCTACCCGCCCGAGAAGCTCGAGCTGGTGGCCGTCAACGACGGCTCCACCGACAATACGCTGGCTGAGATGCGTCGCGTCGCCGACACCGCCGGCGGGCGCGTGCGCGTGATCGACTTCCCCGAGAACCGCGGCAAGCGCGCCGCGATGGCGGCCGGCATCCGCGCCACCAGCGCCGAGACGATCGTGTTCGTGGACTCCGACTCGGTGCTCGAGCCCGACTCGCTGCGCAAGCTCGTGCAGCCGCTCGCCGACCCGCGCGTCGGCGCGGTGTGCGGACACGCCGACGTGCTCAACGTGCGCGACTCGTGGCTGACGCGCATGCAGGCGGTGCGCTACTTCGTGGCCTTCCGCGTGGTCAAGGCGGCCGAGTCGGTGTTCAACGCCGTCACCTGCTGCTCGGGCTGCTTCTCGGCATACCGTCGCGAGGCGATCGTGCCGCGGCTTGCGTGGTGGGAGAAGCAGACGTTTCTCGGCGTGGAGTCCACCTTCGGCGACGACCGCTCGCTGACCAACTGCGTGCTGCGCGACTGGCGCGTGCTGTATGAGAAGAACGCCGTCTCCCACACGATCGTGCCGACCACCTTCCGCGCATTCGTCAAGCAGCAAACGCGCTGGAAGCGCTCGTGGACGCGCGAGTCGCTGATGGTCTCGCGCTTCATCTGGCGCAAGCACCCCATCGCCGCCGCCTTCACCTACCTGAGCATCGTGCTGCCGCTGATCGCGCCCGTCGCGGCGCTTCACTCGATCTTCTGGGGGATCGTCGCCAGCAACGGCTCGCTGCCGCTGATCTACATCGCCGGCATCTACTCGCTGGCGGTCGTCTACTCGCTGTACTTCGTGCTCTTCCAGGAGAACTACAGCGTGATCTGGATGTACGGGATCCTGTTCGTGTTCTTCTACCTGGCGATCATGCTGTGGCAAACGTACTACGCGATCGCCACCTGCCGCACGGCCGCCTGGGGCACGCGGCCGGCGACGGCGGGGCTCGCGACCGGCGGCGGCGAGGCGGGTGTTTGAGTTGGGCGCGCACGTTCGCATCGGCAGCGGCACTTTTCGCGGCAGGCACTCGCCGGGGCGGTTGGCATGGAGGTAGACGTGCCCGCACTCAAGCGCGTGCTGGCGATGCTGCTGTTGCCGCTGTCGGTCGCGCCGGTCATGCTGCTCGGACCGTCGCTGCTGCGCGCGCCGATCACGCTCGCGCGCGAGATCGAGGGCGATCTGCGCCACTTCGACCCGTTCGCGGTGCAGAGCGCCCTCGCCGAGGGAGCGCGCATCGGCGCGGCGCTCCCGGGCGACGCGCTTTCGGAGTCCGCCAGCCGCGCGCCGGGCACGGGAGCGGACGAGGCAGAATCGGTGGCGGCGACGCACACGGCTGCGCACAGGCGCTCGTCCCGGCGGCGCAAGCCCTTGTGCGCGGGGCGATTCCCGCGCGCTCTGCGCGTCGCGCGGATCGGCGCGACGCGCGTGCGGCTCAGCTGGCGCGCACCCGCACACGCCCGCCCGGCCGCCTATCGCGTATTGCGCTCGGGAAGCACGGTGGCGCAGACGCGCGGCCGCGCGATGATCGTCAACGTGTGGGAGGGCAGGCGGGCGACGTTTACGGTGCAGGCGCGCTACCGGCGCGCGCCGCTGTCGTGCGCCGCAAGCATCGTCCGGAGGATCTCGATCGCGCCGACGTACACGGTGCGGGTGCCCAACGATGCCGGCCCGAGCACGCCCGGCGCGCTCAGCGTCTCCGAAGTCAGCGACGCCGGCGCCACCCTGTGGTGGACGCCGAGCATTCCCGGCGGGGCGCGAATAATCGGCTATCGCGTGTATCGCGACGACGCGCTCGTGGGGCAGACGCCGAAGACCACGATGCGCCTGGGGCACCTGAGCTCGCTTCACACCTACCTGGTTGCCGCGAGCGCGGTGGACGCCGACAAACGCGAGAGCCCTCGCAGCCCGTCGCTGCGCTTGAGTACAACCCACACGCCCCCCGACGCGCCCACGCAGATGGCGGCGCTGAAGGTCACCGACACCTCCGCCACGCTCGCCTGGACCGAAGGCAGCTCCATCGACGGCAGGCTCGTCGGCTATCTGCTGTTCGAGAACGGCCAGCCCGAGCGCGTCGTGGCGGGCCTGAGCACGACCGTCACGCTTGCTTCCGAGCGCCACTACACCTTCGCCGTGCGCGCGCTCGACTCGGCCGGCTACCTGAGCACCCCCTCGCCGAATCTCGAAGTGTTCACCACCCACACTCCGCCGCCCGCGCCGACCGGGCTGACGGCCACCGAAGTCACGGCCTCCTCGGCGATCGTGAAGTGGCTGCCGAGCACCGCCGTCAGCGGCAAGATCGTGGGCTACCGCGTGTTTCGCGACAACACCCCTGTGGGCCAGTCCGACAGCGACGAAATGCTGCTCCCGAGCCTCGCACCGTCAACGGGCTATGACATCACCGTCGAGGCGGTGGACTCGCTTGGCGCGATCAGCCCGCGCACCGCTCCGCTCGCGATTCAAACCGCCAACCCCACCCCCACGCACGGCAGCGTGCAGGCGTTCCTGCTCGCCTCGACCGACGAAAGCTTCGAAGACCTGGAGGCCCACTACCAGCAGATCGGGGTGGTCTACCCGACGTACTTCAACTGCGGCAAAGGGGGTGCGGTCACCGGCGCCAACGTGCCGCTCATCACCGGCTGGGCGCAGGCGCGCGAGATCGCGGTGATGCCGCGCCTGAACTGCCAGAACCCCGTCGAGGAGAACGAAATCCTCAACCAGCCGAGCACGCGCGAAGCGACGATCGACCAGCTTGCCGCACTCGGCCAGACCGACGGTTTCTCGGGCTTTCAGATCGACTTCGAGGGCGCCGAACCGAGCGAGCGCGGTCCGTTCACCGCTTTCATCACCGCACTGGCCGAACGCCTGCACTCCGAGGGGGAGAAGCTCTCGACCGTGGTGACCGCCAAGTACTACAACGTCACCACCGGGCGGGCGGCGATGTATGACGATGCGGCGCTCTCGGCCGTGTCCGACTATGTGTTCGTGCTCGACTGGGGCCTGCACTGGACGACCTCGGCGCCCGGCGGGATCGACGAACTGGCGTGGTTTACGCGTGTCGCCGACTACACCGCGACGATGCCCAACAAGAGCAAATTCGTGCTCGGGATGCCGATGTACGGGATCGACTGGCCCAATGGCGGCGGTGCGGCCAACCCGGGTACGCCGATGGAGTACGAAGAAGTGATGGCGCTCGCAGGCGAGTACGGCGTGGCGCCCGAATGGGACCCGACGGCTGCCGACCCGCACTTCTCCTATGTGGACCCAAGCGGCGTGCAGCACTCTGTCTGGTACACCGACGCGCAGTCGATCGGAATGCGTGTCGCGCTCGCCGAATCGCTTGGTCTGGGAGTCGGGCTGTGGCGCTTGGGCCGCGAGGACCAGAGCCTGTGGTCCTCGCTGTCGTAGCCGCTGTGAGCACACGCCCGGCCACATTGAGGGATGGACCGTCAGCGGCCGGGCGTGCGTACAAAATGCTACTTAATAAAGAGCATCTCCGAGTACTTGGGCAGCGGCCACAAATCGTCGGCGACGATCTTCTCCAGCTGGTCGGCGATTTCGCGCACGTCTTCCATCGCGGGGATCACGGTGTCGCGCATGTAGGTCGCCCACTTGTGCGCGCCGCTGGGCTGGTTCTCGGCGAGGTTCGCGTCCTCCAGCTTCACGAGCGCGTAGTGCAGCTGCTTGACGACCGGCTCGACCTCCTCGACCAGCTCCTCCAGGCCCGAGGCCTTCAGCTCGTTGAGGTGCCTGACCGCGGCCGGCAGGATCATCGTGCGCGCGATCGCCGCGGCGGTCTCCGCCTCGATGTTGAGCGTGACCGCGTACTGCTCGCAGAACACCTCCTCGCGCGACTCCAGCTCGCGCTTGGAGAGCACCTTGTACTTCTTGAACGTGCCCACGGTCTGCTTGTTGGTCAGCCACGGCAGCGCGTCCGGCGTGGTGCGCAGGTTCGCGAGCCCTCGCTTCTCGGCCTCGGCGTGCCACGCCTCGGCGTAGTTGTCGCCGCCGAACACGATCTGCTTGTTGGCGGCCCAGCTCTCCTTGACGACCTTCGCGAGCGCCTTCTCCAGGGTCGCGCCGGAGGCTTTCGCCGCGGTCTTCAGCTTGCCCGCGAGGTCGTCGATCGCCTCCGCGACGATCGTGTTGAGCACCGTGTTGGGCAGCGCCGGCGACATCGAGGAGCCGAGCGCGCGGAACTCGAACTTGTTGCCGGTGAACGCGAACGGCGAGGTGCGGTTGCGGTCGCCGCCGTGCATCGGCAGCGGCGGCAGCACCGGCGTGCCGAGCCCCAGCAGCGACCCCGGCTTGGCGGCCTGCGCCTTGCCCGCTTCGATCGCCTCGTACACCTTCTCGAGCTCCGCGCCGAGGAAGATCGAGATGATCGCGGGCGGCGCCTCGTTGGCTCCCAGGCGATGGTCCTGGCCGGCGTTGGCGACCGACGCGCGCAGCAGCTGCTGGTGGGTGTTGACCGCCTGGATCACCGCGGTGCAGAAGAACAGGAACACGAGGTTCTCGTGCGGCGTGTCGCCCGGGTCGAGCAGGTTCAGGCCGGTGTCGGTGCCCATCGACCAGTTGTTGTGCTTGCCCGACCCGTTCACCCCGGCGAACGGCTTCTCGTGCAGCAGGCACACCAGCCCGTAGCGGCGCGCGGCGTTCTGCATGATCTGCATCGTGATCATCTGATGGTCGGCGCCGACGTTGGAGTTCTCGAAGATCGGCGCGATCTCGTACTGGTTGGGCGCGACCTCGTTGTGGCGGGTCTTGACCGGCACGCCGAGCTTGGCGAGCTCCAGCTCGGTCTCCATCATGCACGCGAGGATGCGCTCGGGGATCGAGCCGAAGTAGTGGTCGTCGAGCTCGTGGCCCTTCGGCGGCTTGGCGCCGAACAGCGTGCGACCGGTCGTCAGGAGGTCGGGGCGCTCGAAGTAGTACTGCTCGTCGATCAGGAAGTACTCCTGCTCGCAGCCGATCGTCGTGAACACGCGCGCGGCGTCCTCGATGCCGAGCAGCTCGAGCGCGCCGATCGCGGCGGTCGAGAGCGCGTCCATCGAGCGCAGCAGCGGGATCTTGTGGTCGAGCGCCTCGCCCGTCCAGGAGGTGAAGGCGGTCGGGATGCACAGCAGCGCGCCGTTGGGGTTCTCCAGGATGAACGCCGGAGAGGTCGGGTCCCAGGCGGTGTAGCCGCGCGCCTCGAAGGTCGCGCGGATGCCGCCGGTCGGAAACGAGGAGGCGTCGGGCTCGCCCTGGATCAGCTCCTTGCCGGAGAACTCGGCGATCGCGGTGCCGTCGCCGGCGGGGCCGTAGAAGGAGTCGTGCTTCTCCGCGGTCGAGCCGGTCAGCGGCTGAAACCAGTGCGTGTAGTGCGTGGCGCCCTTCTCCATCGCCCATTCCTTCATCGCCTGGGCGACGGCGTCGGCGAGGGTCGTGTCGAGCGCCTCGCCGCGCTCCAGCGTGCGCTGCAGCGCCTTGAACACATGCTTGGGCAGGCGGCGGCGCTGCACCGCCACGCTGAACACGTTGGAGGCGAAGACCTGGTTTGCGGGCAGCGTCAGGTCAAGCGAGCCGAGCGCGCTCCCGTTGGCGCTCCACTGCGCGGCTGTAACGTTCGTCTGGCGGCTCTTTGGCATGGGCTGGCTCGACTCCTCCTGTTTTGGTCTGAGCAATGGGCACCCCATGGCGGGGCACAAGCGGGCCTCGCATCGTAACCCTCCGCGTGTGCGGGGGTGTCGCTCAGGTGGCGAAAGCTGGCGTGAGCTGTTTCGACATTCGTCCAAATCGGAGCCGACAGCGCATGCGCGGTCGGGACCCGGGTACATGTACCCGGGTCAACAGCAATACGACCTACTGAACGGCTCCCACCGGGCCTTTGGAAGCAGGCGGCGGGCCTTCCTCGACCTTGCCCGTCTGCGCGTTGACGTGCGTCCGCGGCGGCTTGGGCGCGATCGACACCACGAACTTGCCAACCACCGCGCCGCCGCCCGCCAGGCGCGCGCGCGCCCTGCCGTTCAGACCGGCCGCCACCCTGTAGTAGACGGTGTAGGTGCCCGCCTTCACAGGGGTCACGTGCCAGGCGAACACCCTGCTCGCGCCCGGCGCCAGCGGCCCCAGCGCCCATGTGTTCACGTATGCCGTTTCGCTGCCGCCCGGCGGGTACACTTCCTCGCTCAGCACGGGCACGACGGGCGTTGCGCCCGGCGCGCGGTTGACGATCCAAACCGGTCGCTTGTCGACCGCCAGGCGTGGGTAGTCGCTCGTGTAGTTGAGCGAGTTCAGCGACACCGCCACATTCGGCACTCTGCTCGGGCTCGCGTTGCGCACAACCAGCACGAGGGTCGTGTCGCGCGCGATCGACTGCTTGGCGGGAAAGCGCGCCGCCACCACTTCCATCCTGTAGGAGGCCTTCGCTTCGTGCGCGTCCTGTTCGGCTTCGCCGCACCCGGCGGCGAGCATGGCAAGCGCCGCGCCGCACGCGGCTAGCGACAGACCCGAAAGCGCCTTTCTCCTCCCCACAGCGAGGCCACGATATCAGTGCCGCTGGCGCGGGCGCCGGACGGTCGCTGGCGTTCGACCACGCAATCCCGTAGAGTTCGCGGTGCGGGTCGGTAGAGTGGGGAGCCACACAGGGTGGCGTTCCCCGAGGAGGGGTATCCAAGTGGTTCGCAGCACAGCCGAGCGGGCGTTCCTACCAACCAGGAATCTGCTCGAGGAAATCGGGGACATGATGATCCTGACCGGCAGGACGGTTGCCTCTGCCCTGCGGCCCCCCTATCCCTACGGCGGGGAGTTCGTCTCCCAGTTCCTGTTCACGCTGCGCCTGTGCTGGTTTCCGCTGCTGGTGAGCACCGTCGCGATCTGCTACGCCGCACCCGGACTGCAGGCCGCCAACTTCCTCACGATCTTCGGAGCGCTGGACCGTCTCGGCGGGTTCTTCGTGCTCGCCGCGATCCGCGAGATCGGCCCCAGCGTGACCGCGATCGTGCTCGCCGGCGTGGCGGGCACCGCGATCACCGCCGACCTCGGCGCGCGCAAGATCCGCGAGGAGCTCGACGCGCTGCAGGTGCTCGGCGTCGATCCGATCAAGAACCTCGTCGTGCCGCGCTTTCTCGCGCTGATGCTCGCCACCGGCCTGTTCAACATCTACGCGATCCTGTTCGGCATCTTCGGCGGCATCCTCGCGGAGCTCGTCAACCATCAGCCGCTCGGGCCGTTCTGGGCGACGCTGTTCGCCAACGCCTCCACCACCGACCTGTGGGGCTCGGCGCTGAAGACGATCATCTTCGGGGCGATGATCGCGATCGTGTGCTGCTACAAGGGCATGACCGCCTCCGGCGGCGCCGAGGGCGTCGGGCGCGCCGTCAACCAGGCCGTGGTCGTCACGTTCCTGGCGATCTTCGCGTTCGACTACGTGTTCACGCAGATGCTGCTCGCCACGCATCCCAACATCCTGGTCATCAAGTAGCCGATGAACGAACTGCTCGTCACCCCGCGCGAATGGCTGGCTGCAACCGGCGAGCTGGGCCACTTCGCCGGCAACGTGCTGCGCGACGTCTATGGGCTGCGCGTGTTCCACTTCTTCGGCGAGGTGCTGCGCCAGTCGGGCATCCTGATCGTGTCCTCGACGCTGATCATCTGGTCGCTGATGTTCGTGCTCGGCCTGGAGTGCGGCATCGAGGGCGCCTACTTCCTGGAGGCCCAGGGCGCGCCCGCCTACTCGGGCGTGTTCACCGCCTGGTGCGACCTGCGCGAGATCATCCCCTATGCGTTCGGCTACATGATGGCCGCGAAGGTCGGCACCGGCATCGTCGCCGAGCTCGGGGCGATGCGCATCAGCGACGAGATCGACGCGCTCGAGGTGATGGGCATCAACTCGATGACCTTCCTCTGCGCCACGCGCCTGCTGGCGGCCTGGATCGTGCTCCCGTTCATGTACCTGGCGGGCGTCGGCGCCGCCTTCCTCGCCTCCTACATCGCCGTCGTGCAGCAGGTCGCGACGGTGTCGGCCGGCGGGTATCTGCTGATCTTCTGGCAGTTCCAAAACCCGCCCGACTTCCTCTACAGCCTGATCAAGGCGATGTTCATGGCGACCGCGATCGTGCTCGTGGGCTGCTACTACGGCTACAACGCCAGCGGTGGGCCCGTCGGCGTGGGCACCGCCACGGCCAAGTCGATGGTGCTCAACATCATCCTCGTGCACCTGATCGGGATGCTCGGCACCCAGGTGTTCTGGGGGGCAAACCCACGAGCGCCGATCGGGGGTTAGTCGTGGCGGCGCACACCGAAGGGCACACGCCCGACGAGGAGACACGCGAAACCGGGGAGCACGAGGAGGGCCCCGCGATCGGCGAGGCATCCGAGGAGGATGCCCCTCGCGCGGGCGTCACCCTCTCCAAGTGGGGCCGGGCCTCCTCGGCGAACGGGGACGAGTCCGACTTCGAGTTCCACACGGGCGTCAACCGTCCCACCGGCGTGCCCGACGCGATCGAGTTCGTCGGGGTGCACAAGTCCTTCGGCTCAAACCACGTGCTGCGCGGCCTGAACATGGGTCTGCCCGAAGGCCAGATCTCGATGATCATCGGCCCCTCGGGCACCGGCAAGTCGGTTTGCATCAAGCACATCGTCGGGCTGCTCTACCCCGACGAGGGCGACGTGATCGTGCAGGGCCGCTCGATCCCGAGCCTGCCCGACGCGGAGCTGTTCGAGATCCGCAAGAAGTTCGGCGTGCTCTTCCAGGACGGCGCGCTGTTCGGGTCGATGAACCTCTACGACAACATCGCCTTTCCGCTGCGCCAGCACACCGAGAAGGGCGACGAGGAGATCGCCGAAATCGTGCACCGCCGCATGCGCGAGGTCGGCCTCGGCAACGCCGGCGAGAAGATGCCCAACGAGCTCTCCGGGGGGATGCGCAAGCGCGCCGGGTTCGCGCGCTCGCTCGTGCTCGACCCCGAGATCGTGCTGTTCGACGAGCCCGACTCG
Source organism: uncultured Solirubrobacterales bacterium (assembly GCA_963831995.1). GTDB lineage: Bacteria > Actinomycetota > Thermoleophilia > Solirubrobacterales > Solirubrobacteraceae > Palsa-744. The sequence continues at coordinate 1,595,610 of CAWHSI010000005.1, forward strand.
GGCCTCGATCCGGTGCGCACCGCGCTGCTGTGCGAACTGATCAAAGAGGTGCACGAGGAGAACGGCGGCACCTATGTCGTGATCACCCACGACATCATGAGCGCGCGTCGCGTGGCTGAGTACATCGCGGTGCTGTGGCGCGGGCGCATCGTGGAAGCCGGCCCGAGCGCCGAGCTGTTCGACTCCGAGAACCCGTTCGTGCGGCAGTTCCTCTCGGGCGAGTCGCAGGGTCCACTGGGCATGGAGTAGCCGCCCGGGTCCGGCGTGTGGGCACCGGGCGCGGCGCTAGCCTTCGATTGTGAACGCGGGAGGGCTGTTCTCCAGGGTTGCCGTTGGCGCGGCGCGCAGGCCCGTGCTCACGCTGCTGGCGCTCGGCGCGCTCGGCGTCGGCTGCGCGCTGGTCGCGCTCGGCCTGCGCCCCACGGCCGCCACGAGCACGCTCGTGAGCAGCTCAAGCGCGACCTATAAGAACACGCAGCGCTTCTACCGGAGCTTCGGCGAAGAGCCGATCGAGGTGCTCGTCAAGGGCGACCTGCGCAAGCTCGTGCTGAGCCCCGACATCGTGCGGCTCGCGGGCCTGGAGGGCTGTCTCTCCGGCACCGTGCCCGTGTCGGCGCTGGGGTCGGAGGGAGGGCTCGGCGGACCATGCGGCCAGCTCGACCGCGCGAAAACCGTCAAGGTGGTGTTCGGGCCGGGCACGTTTCTGACCGAGGCCGCCTCGCAGATCGACAGCACGCTCGAGGCGCGCAGCGCACAGGCCCAGGCGGAGGCAAGGAAAGCAAGCGCGGTCGTCTACCGCGAGGCGATCGCCCACGGTCTCGGGGCCCAGCAGGCGAGCGTGCTCGCCGCCGAAGCGAGCAAAGCCACGCTCGCCGGGTATGCCGCCGAAATCAGCGCGCTGTCGATCCACTACGGGCTGCACAGCGTGCCGAGTCTCGGCAACCACGAATTCGTCTCCACCGTGGTGTTCGACCCGACCAAGCCGTCGGGCACGCCCAAGCAGCGCTTCGCCTACCTGTTCCCCAGCCGCGACGCGGCGCTTGTCACCGTGCGCCTGAAGGCCGGCCTCTCCGAAGCGCAGCGCACGCACACGATCGCGCTGATCCGGGCGGCGACCGCGATGAGCCAGTGGCAGATGGAAAACGGCGAGAGGTATCTCGTCACCGGCGAGCCCGTGATCGTCGCCGACGTGACCAGCTCGATAGCGCACGCGATCGAGCTGCTGCTCGTCGCCGTGCTGCTGGTGATGGCGCTCGCGTTGACCCTCGTCTTCCGAGGGCGTCCCCGCCTGCTGGCGCTCGCGATCGCGCTGCTCGCCGCCGCGCTCGCCTTCGGCGCCCTGGCGCTGTGGGGCGCTTCGCTGACGATGGCCTCGATCGCCGTGCTGCCCGTGCTCGTCGGGCTCGCGGTCGACTACGCCATCCAGTTCCAGTCGCGCGTACACGAGGCGCGCGCCGGCCGCGCCCACACAGCGCTCGATGCCGTGGCGCGCGCCGCTCGCACGGGCGCGCCGACGATCGCCACGGCGGCGCTCGCCAGCATCGGCGGGCTGCTCGTGCTGGCGCTCTCGCCGATCCCGATGGTGCGAGGCTTCGGGCTGCTGCTCGTCGTCGGTGTCGTGCTCGCGTTCCTGTGCGCGCTGAGCGCCGGCTCGGCGGCGCTGGTGCTGCTCGCCGCCCGCGTCGAGCGCCCACGGGCGCAACCCGGGCCGCTCGGCTCCGCCTGGAGCGGCGCTCGCGAAGTGCTCGCCGACAACGCCGCCAGCAGGTTCGTCTCGCGGATGGCGCTGGAGCGCGCCGTGCGCAGTCCCGGTCGCGTGCTCGCGGTCGGCCTTGCGCTCGCCGTGCTCGGCTGGGGCCTCGACACGCAAACCCAGGTGCAAACCGAAATCGCCAAGCTCGCCCCCCAAGATCTGGCTTCGCTGCACAACCTCAGCACGCTCGAGCGTGTCACCGGCGTGGGCGGGGAGATCGACCTGATGGTCAGCTCCCGCGCGCTCACCAAGCCCGCGACGATCGAATGGATGAGCTCCTACGAGAACAGGGTGCTCGCCCGCCTCGGCTACAGCGCCGCCAGGGGCTGCGGGCGAGCGCGCCTGTGCCCCGCCTTCTCGCTGCCCAACCTCTTCGAAGAAGAAGGCGCCCCCGCGAAAAAACTCCTCCAGCGGCAAGTCAGCGCGGTGCTCGCCGCGATCCCCCCCTACTTCTCCGAGGACGTCATCGCCGCCAATCGTCGGGTTGCCACGCTCGCCTTCGGCATCCGCCTGATGCCCCTGCAGCAACAGCAGCAGGTGATCGAAGCGATGCAATCGGCGCTGCACCCGCCGGCCGGAGTCAGCGCGCACCTCGTCGGCCTCTCGGTGCTGGCCGCCCAGGCCGGCTCGCAGATCGCCTCGCCCTGGCGACGCGTGCTGATGTTGCTGCTCGCGCTCGTCGCCGTCGCCGCGATCCTGCTGCTGATCTTCAGGGGAGACCGCCGTCGCGCGCTGGTGCCGCTCGCTCCGATCGTGCTTGCCACCGGCTGGTCGGCGCTCGTGCTGTTCGCGCTGCGCATCCCCCTGAACCCGATGTCGGTCACGCTCGGCGCGCTCGTGATCGCGATCTCAACCGAGTTCAGCGTGCTGCTCTCCGAGCGCCAGCGCCAGGAGCGAGCCGCCGGGTGCTCGACCGCCGAGTCCCTGCGCCGCGCCTACAGCCACACCGGCGCGGCCGTCGCCGCCTCGGGCGTGACCGCGATCGCGGGCTTTGGCGTGCTCGCGCTGTCGAGCATCGCGATGCTGCGCGACTTCGGCCTCGTGACGCTGGTCGACCTGTCGGTCTCGCTGCTCGGCGTGCTGATCGCGCTGCCGGCCGCGGTCATGCTGGCCGAAAGCGAGGAGCCCTTGCGCGAGCGCGTCGGCGATGGTGTGCGCGCCGTCGCGCGGCGCACACCGCGGCGAGCGCGGCGGCGCGGACTGACCGCACCATGAGCCGGTCCGGCGCGCCGAGACCGCCAGCCGACGACGGCTCCTCCGCCTCTCAGGAGCCTGCTCGTCCCCGGCGCGAGCATGAAGCGGGCAGCCCAAGGCGAGGCGTGGGTGGGCTAGGGGGGGGCGTGGTTGCTGGAATGGGAGGCCCGCCCTATGGTGGAATGGCGGGCTCGCGCTACGGCATGTGGGTCGTGGCGCTTGCCGGCGTGCTCCTGATCGCGTTCACAGTGCACGTCGTGACCGGCTCGCACAAAGGCGCGAGCGGCATCCCGCCGGGTGCCAGGATCCCGCCCTTCGCCGCGCCGCTGGCGATCGGCGGGCCGGCCGGGGAAGTGGACATCGCGACTCGCCCCCACGACGGTCTGGCGGGTCGGGTTGCCGCCTGCTCGGAGCGTGGCGCGGGCATCCTCAACATCTGCCAGCTCTACGAACGCGGCCCGGTCGTGCTCGCGCTGTACTTCGACGCCGGCTCGTGCGCGCGCGTGCTCACCGAGATGCAGCAGCTCGCAAACGCCTTTCCGCAGGTCGGCTTTGCGGCTGTCGCGGTCAAAGAAGCCCCCGCCCCGGTCGCACACCTGGTGCGCTCCAGGCGCATCGGGCTGCCGGTCGGCGTCGATCGCGAAGGCCGGCTCGCCGGGCTCTACACGATGGTGAGCTGCCCGCAGATCGCGTTCGTCTACCCGGGAGGCATCGTGCAGAGCGCAGCGCTGCTGGGCCCACCCTCGCCCACGGTCTTGCGCGCACGCGTCGCGGAGCTGCTTGCGGCCTCGCGTGCACGCGGTTGGAAGCCGGGGCACGCATGACCAGCCCGGTGCGCGGCTGGTGCGAGCAGGAGGTCCAGCAGGAGCTTCCGGGGCTGGGGCTGATGTCGGTGGTCCTCGAGATCTCCTCGGGCCGCTCGCTCACCGCCCGCTCGACGCCCGACGTGCTCGCGCGCCTGCGCGAACTGTCCAATCGCTGGCGCGGGGCGCGGGCGGTCAACGTGCGCCAGGAGGCGATCCCCGCCGCCTATCGCGTGTTCTTTCGCCACATCGGCCTCGACCCCGACGTCACGCGCACGCCGATCGAGGCGGCCGTGCTGGAGCGAATGCTCGAAGGCGGGTTTCTCTCCGAGGGTCTGCTCGCGGACGTGCTCACGATCGCTCTGATCGACACCGCCGTGCCGGTCTGGGCGCTCGACGCCGACACCGTCAGCGGGCAGCTGGGCATCCGCCTCAGCGGCTCCGAAGAGCGCCTGGGTCGCGGCGCGCACGCGCCGAGCGTCGGCGCCGGCCGGCTGGTCGTGGCGGACTCCGCCGGCGCGGTCGCGCTGCTGTTCGGCGAGCCCGCCGAGGGCCACCGGGCGAGCGGCTCGACGCGGCGACTGGCGCTGTATGCGGTGCAGGTCGCCGGCGTGCCGGCGCTGCACGTCGAAGAGACGCTGTGGAGCTGCTGCTCGGCGCTCACGGGCGGGGGCTGAGCCGCTCGGGGTCGATCTCGGCCGCTGTTCGCTCGGGGTCCGCGCGCGCCGGCGGAGACCGCCTTTATCGTGCCGCGCAAGACCGCCTTTACCGCACCCTCCGGGCGAGCTAACATCCATGTGGTCGAGGAGGGAGCAGCGTCGCATGGCACACAGCGAGCAGCACACCGTAGATCGTCGGTTTCCGCCGGGTGGCGGCGGCTCTGTCGCGATCTTCGACGATCCCTTCGCGCAGCCCGCCGCCGGCGAGGAGCGCGCCGCGCGCGAGGCGCTTCGCCTGCAGATAGCCAAGCTGGAGCACGAGCTTTCCGGGCTGGTCGCGCGGGCCTTCCCGCACATCGCTCCGCGCGACGCCGCGGGCGAGAGCTTCAGTGGGCCGCGCCTGCTCAGCCTGGCCGAGCTCGAGCGCTCGCGCGATCGTCTCGCGCTGCGCGTCGGCGAGGTGCGTGGCCAGGTCGCCGAACGCGGGGCCCTGGAGCGCCGCTCGCGCGCGCTGCTTGAGCGCATGAAGCTCGAACCGGGTCGCTACAAGTTCGCGCGCGTGCCGGTCGCCGACCTTGGCGACGGACACTGCGGCGTGTGGGAGGTGCGCCCGCGGCTCGGCCTGATCGGCATGCTCGCCGGCTGGTGGCAGGTCAAGCTCTCCTCCGGCTGCCCGTAGCTGCGCCGGCGCGGGGCTTGGGCAGGTACGCGCTCGGGCTCAGGCAGGTATGCGGCTATCCGAGCCCGCATGCTCGCGCGAGTTCGCGGCTTGCCCCCTCAGCCATGGGCCCGTGGCGGGCATCGGCGCGCTCGATGGCAGCATCGCCGCCAGCGTTCGCCGCTGGCGCTCGGTCATCGAGCCGACCGTCTTCTGCTCGGAGATCGGGATCTGGGCGAGGAACTTGCGACAGCGAGTGTGTCCCCAGCGTCGTTGACTCATCAGCAGGTCGGCAACAGCCATGCTGTCCGCCTCCCATGGGCACTGCATGATCACCTCCGCCACGTCGACTTCGCCGCTGGCGACGCGGCGCTTGAGTTCGGCGCGGGCAAGGCGCACCTTGTTGGCGCGTTCCAGTGCGCGCAGGTGCTGAGGTCCGGTAGGGGCAATGGTCGCGGTCGCGTTCATGTGGGCTCACTCCCCGTCGCCGCCACGGTATCCCGGGCGCGCAACAAATCTTGGCTGGTTGACGAGTAGCGCCGGCGCTCGAAGGCTTGAGATCGTCCCTCGCAAGGGCTGCTCGCGAAAGCCTCCGGACCCCTCTACCGGCGGCTCTGAGACGATGCTCAAGCGGTCGTGCGTGGCGCTCTGAGAAGCTAACCAGCGCGAGGCTCCGGGTCAACCTTTTTTGCGCAGAACGTTCGCTAGAAGCGGGCTTTTTTTGTAGATGTTGCTTCTTGTGAAGAAGGCTCGCGCAACTTTGGACGGTTCTCGTTCCGACTGGTCGAAGCGCTCGCCTGGCGCCGGCTCGGGCGCCGGCAGCGGGCCGTGCTCGCTCTCGAAGCCGCGCTTCACGGAGGCGAACACCTCGAGCGCCCGGTCAAGTGTCGCGCGGTCGTGGGTCGCCATCACGCTGGTGCGCAGCAGCGCCCCGCCCGGCGCCACGGCGGGGTGCAGCGCGCAGTTGGTGAACACGCCCTGGTCATACAGCGCACGCCACAGCAGCGCCGCCTTCCAGTCGTCGCCGACGAGCACGGGCACGATCGGCGTGACGATGCTCTCGCGGGGACTGTCGGGCTCGGGGCCGGTTCGCACCGGCTCGCCTCGCAGCGTCCGGTAGCCGAGTTCTGTGAGGCCGTCGGAGAGATAGCGCGCGTTTGCAAGCGCGCTTGCCAGCAACGCCGGGCCCTCGGGCGAGCGCAGCACGCGCAGCGCCGCGAGCGCCGCTCCGAGCGCCGCCGGCACTCCGGAGGCGGTGAACAGGAACGCGCGGCTGGACACGCGCAGGTAGTCGATCACCTCGGCCGGCCCCGCCAGGAACCCGCCGCAGGCCGCGAGCGACTTGGAGAACGTGCCCATCCTCAGATCGACCCGATCCTCGACGCCGAGCAGCTCCGCGGCGCCGGCGCCGCGCGCACCGAGCACGCCCGCCCCGTGGGCCTCGTCCACCATGAGTCGCGCGCCGTAGCGCTCGCAGCGCTCGACGATCTCCACCAGCGGCGCCACGTCGCCCTCCATCGAGAACACGCCGTCCACGACCACGAGCACGCCGCCGCCGTCGTGCTCGGCTCGCTGCAGCGCGCGCTCCAGCTTGTCCATGCGGTTGTGCCGGAACGGGCGCATCTTCGCCCTGGAGAGCAGCACGCCGTCGAGGATCGAAGCGTGATCGGCGGAGTCCACGATCACGGTGTCCGCGGGTCCGAGCAGCGTGCCGAGCGTGCCCACGTTGGCCTGGTGGCCGGTCGTGAACACGAGCGCGTCGTCGGTGTTCATCCACTCGGCGATCTCGCGCTCCAGCTCCAGATGAAGCGGTGTCGTGCCGTTGAGCAGCCGCGAGCCCGTCAGCCCCGTGCCGTAGCGCATCAGCGCGTCGCGAGCGCCTGCGAGCACGCGCTCGTCGCCGGTCAGCCCCAGGTAGTTGTTGGATGCGAGCATGATCCGCGGCGCGCCCTCCATCTCCACGACCGGCATCGCGGGCGACTCGACGGTGCGGAAGTAGGGCATCAGGTCGGCTTCGCGGGCTGCCTTCAATATCTCTTCGCGCTCGTACCCGCGGACCTTCGCGAACACGTCTGTGGATGTGGGCATCGGCTCTCTTCCTATATGGTGGGCGGCCATGGCTGTGGAGTCCGCGGACAAGACGACGAGCGTGGAGATACGTCCGGTCGCGTCTCGGAGCGAGCTGAACACGTTCGTCAAGCTGCCGTGGCGGCTCTATCGTAACGAGCGCAACTGGGTCGCGCCGCTCTTGATGGACGTGAAGAAACGGCTGGACCAGAAGAAGAACCCGTTCTTCAAGCACACCGAGGCGCAGTATTTCCTCGCCTATCGCGAAGGCCGGGCGGTCGGGCGCATCAGCGCGCACATCGACCGCAACCTCAACGAGTTCCAGGACAACAGGTGGGGTCTGTTCGGCTGGTTTGAGTGCGAGAACGACCCCGAGGCCGCCCGTGCGCTGCTCGCGACCGCCGAGCGGTGGCTGCGCGAGCGCGGCTGCGATCGCATGGTCGGCCCGATGGACTTCACCACCAACGACGAGTGCGGCCTGCTCGTCGAGGGCCACGAGCGCCCGCCGATCATCCTCTGCCCCTGGCACCACCCCTACTACCAGCGCCTCTTCGAGGCAGACCTCGGCATGGCCAAGGCGATGGACCTGTACATGTGGAGCCTGCACATCAGCGGTCGCCAGAACGTGCACCCCGCGATCTGGGAGACGGCCGACAAACTGGAGTCCGACCACGGGATCGTGTGTCGCAACTTCTCAAAGAAAGACCTGCACGCGGAGATAACCCGCTTTCTGGAGGTCTACAACTCCGCGTGGGAGCGCAACTGGGGCTTCGTGCCGCTCAACGAGGAGGAGGTCCGCCACATGGCCAAGGACCTGGGGCCCGTGCTCGACGAGAACTGGGCGATGGTGGCCGAAAAGAAGGACACCGGCGAGGTCGTCGGCGCGGCGCTGACGCTGCCCGACTTCAACCAGGTGCTGGCGAAGATGAACGGCCGGCTGCTGCCGTTCGGCTGGATCACGGCGCTGCGCGAGCGCAAGAAGATCGACTCGGTGCGCGTGTTCGCGCTCGGCGTCAAGCCCTCCTATCAGCACACCGGGGTGGCCGCGCGCTTCTACCAGATGCACTTCGACGCGGCCGAACGCACGCCCCAGAAGGGCGGGGAGATGGGCTGGATCCTCGAGATCAACAAGCCCATGAACCGCGCCATGGAAGGCATGGGCGGGAAGATCGTGCGCCGCTACCGGATCTACGAGCGGGAGTTGTAGGTCCGGAGCGCTCTGTAGGTCCGGAGTGCTCTGTAGGTCCGGAGCGCTCTCTACACTGGGGACGGTGATCGACACGAGCAGCACCGAGGTTGTGGATGTCCATCCGGTGCTCGCGCCGCAGCCCATCTTCGAGGCGCTTGCGGCCCGCCCGTCGCCTGCCGCACACCCGGCGGCGACGGCTGCGGCCGCCGCCGGTGGGTTTGTCGCGGGCGCGGCGATGCTCGGCCTCGTGCACCGCCGCCACAGCAAGCGCCTGGCGCGCGCGAGCGCTCGTCCCGCGCGCCGCGTCCGCCGTCGCGCCGCCGGCGGGAAACGCTCTAGGTCCGTGGGCGAGCTGATGGAGATCGTCGCGACGCGCACGCTGCTCGTGGACGTTCATCTGCTGGGCCCCGTTGGCCGCGATCGCTGAGGCGCGGCGGCTGGTCGAGCTGCGCGTCGAGGTCACGCCGGCGTGTGCGTTTCGCCTGCCGCTGGCGAGCGGCATGGACGGGGTGCTGCGCTGTCGCGGCGGTGTGCTCGAACGGCTGCTGCACCGCGACGGCGAGCCGGTGCACGTGCGCGTCGCGCAGACCGCGCCCGACATGGTGCTCTTCGGGGCGCGCTCGCGCGACGTCGAGGCGGCGCGCTACGGGATCGAGCGGATGCGCTTCGCGCTCGGCGTCGACGACGATTTGAGCGGCTTCTACAGCAAGTTCGCCCACGACCCGCTGATCGGACGCTCCGTGCGCGCGCGGCCGTGGCTGCGCCCCCGCAGACGTCCCGAGCCGTTCGAGGCGCTGGCGTGGGCGATCTGCGAGCAGTTGATCGAGTACGAGCGCGCGGCCGCGATTCAGCGGCGGATCGTCGCGTCGATGGGCCCGCGCTGGGCGGGCTGGGAGGGATGCGAGCGGCCGCTGCGCGACGTTCCCTCCCCCGCGGCGCTCGCGGGCGCCGCGCCGGCGCGCCTTGAGTCCCTCGACCTCGTCGGTTCGCGTGCGCGCCTGCTTGTGCGCGTCGCCCGCGAGGTGGCGAGCGGCCGCGCCGACCTGCACGACCCCGAGCATGAGCGCGTGTGGCGGCGGTTGCGCGCGATCCCGGGGATCGGCCCGTGGACCGTCGAGATGCTGGCCCTGCATGGTCAGGGACGATTCGACCAGCTGCCGGCGGGCGACTTGGGTCTGCTCAAGCGCGTGGGGCGAGAACTCTGTGGCGGCGACCGCACGCCCGTGCGGAGGAAGCGGACGTGCGGGCGTTCTTCGCGCCCTATGGCAGCTGGCGCGGTCTGGCGGCTGTGCATGCGGGGGCGATCTGAGCCGCAGGCGCGGTGCGGCGCGGCGTGTGCGTGTGCGTGTGTGTGTGTACGTGTACGTGTGCGCGTGCGTGTACGTGTGGCCCCGATCTGTGTTGCGCGTGGCCCTATGGGTCGGAGCGGGTGTTGGATGTGGGCTGCGGGCGGGGTGTGTATGACTCTTTTTCAACGATGTACTTTGATAACTACATATAGTAGTCACAATAGTGAATCGTATAAAAAAAGAGTACACACAGCTACCCGAACCGGGCGCGGTCTCGCTCGAGCAGCAGCGCAAACGTGGGACACGCGAGCGCCGCGCGCTGCGCGTGGGAGATCAGCTCCGAGGAGAGCGGGCGCCCGTCGACGATCGGATACCCCCACTCGTCCAGGGAGATCCGCTCGGGCAACAGCTCGGCGCACATGCCATGTGCCTCGCATGCGATCGGATTGACGCGCACGCGCTCGCTCATCGACCGCGTCGTCGTGTGCTCGTCGGAGTGTGGGCGAGGCCGCGCATGTGGATCACGCGACATGCGCGAGATGGGCGGGGGAGGGCAGCGGCAGCTCCGGGCGTCGCATGCACGCCTCGCAGACTCCGTGGCGAGCATGGTCGGCAAACTCCTCGGCGAAGCACACCGCGGCGCTGGCCGCGAAGCGGGCGCTGCCGTCGGGGTGGGCGCACGCGCCGCGACGGGTCACGAGCCGGGCGAGCTGCTCGATGCGAGCATCGGGGTCGCCGGCGGCGCTGCCGCGCGCGACCTGCTCGAAGCTGCTCGCGAGCGCATCGAGGCCGTGTACGCATGGGCCGCACTGACCCGCGCTCTGCGCCGCCATCCAGCGCACCACGCGCGCCGTCTCGGCGACGGGACAGGCGTGCTCTGAGAGGAGCAGCACCACGCCCGCGCCGAGCGACGCGCCGTGAGGCGCCAGGTGTTCGCTGGAGAGCGCGAGGCCGGACAGCTCTCGCGAGTCGATCCACGTGCCCGCGTAGCCGCCGAGCAGGGCGGCGCGCACCCGCGCGCGCAGCCCGCCCGCGGCCTCGATCAGCGAGGAGATCGAGGCGCCATGCTCCACCTCGTACACGCCGGGGTAGGCGAGCGGTCCGGACAGCGTGACGAGCGTCGACCCCGGTTGCGCGTCGAGGCCGAGCGCGCGGAACCAGCGCGGGCCGTGACGCGCGATCAGCGCGACGTGGGCGAGCGTCTCGGCGTTGTTGAGCAGTGTCGGGCGGCGGCGCACGCCGCGTTCGAAGGGCATCGGCGGGGTGAACGTCGGCTTCGCCGGCCCATCGTTGAGGTAGCTCACGAGCGCCGACTCCTGTCCGACGAGGTAGCCCGCCGGTGTTGCCCTGAGCACGATTCTCGGCCAGCTGCCGGCAAGCTGGGAGCGTTCCTCCAGCGCCCGGCTCGCGCGCCGCAGCGCGGTGCTTGCCGACTCGCACACGCACAGGATCGCCTCCTCCGCGCCGACCGCACGAGCCGCGAGCGCGGCGCCGTCGAGCACCAGATGGGGCAGGGCCTCGAGCAGTGTGCGGTCCTTCTGGCTTGCCGGCTCGCCCTCGGTCGCGTTGACCACCACGATCGGCTTGCCCCGAGCGGCCGCGACCGCACGCATCTTCTTGGCAGTCGGGAAGCCGCCGCCGCCGCGTCCCCCGAGGCCCGCCTGCTCCACCCGATCGATCAGCGCCAGCGCGCCGCGGCGATCCCGCCGCCGACCTGAGATCGAGGAGATCCCCGATCGGCCAGCGCGCGGCAGCTCGCCGTGCGTGTCGAGGTGCTCGCTCAGCGACATCGCGCCCCGGGCGGGCACGTCCTTGAGCAGGCGGGGCAGTCCGTTCGGGGCGACGTCGAATTCGCTCGTGCCCGTAGGCTGCAGCTCTGTGCTGGAGCCGCCGGTGGTCATCGGGCTCCCGCTTCGAAGCTCGAGGAGGACGAGCGCGATGCGGCCGGGGAGGAAGAGGCGGCGGCCACGGCGGACGTGCTTGCGCCGGCGGACGTGCTCGCCCCGGCGGACGTGCTCGGTCTGGCGGGCGTGCTTGCGCCGGCGGACGTGCTCGTGTCGGCGCCGGACTGGGCTGCGCGATGGCCGAGCAGCGACGTCGGGGTGCCCGAGCGCCGCGCCCATTCCTTGCCGAGCGGGCCGTCCGGCAGCCACAGAGTCAGGCCCAGGGTGAACATGCAGGCCACGGCGACCGCCGCGCCGCGAAGGCGGGGATGTTCAGGCCACCCCATGGCCACGCGCGTCAGTATCGCGGCAAGCACCGCCACCAGGCAGCCGACGCCGATGGCCAGCATCCATGTGCTTTTCACGTCGCTGCCGGTGCCCAGCGCGTGCAGCAGCGCCACCGGCCAGCTCGCGTAGGCAAGCCAGTGGGTGGCCCGCCACGCGGTGTGACCGAACCGGCGCCGCAGCAGGCTCGTGAGGATCACGGCAAGCATCAGATCGAACGCGAGTGCGCCCAGTCCCAGCCAGAACGGACGGTAGGAGCCGGTGAAGGGCACCAGTGCGTTCACCAGGGAGATCGGCGCGAAGCTGTCGAGCACCGCGGTGAGGATGTGCACGGCGAGGAACGCGAGCGCGAGCAGCGACACGCTGCGATGCAGCGAGTCCACGACGAAGCGAGGCCACGCGGGGCTGCTCCAGCGTTGCAGATCGACGACCCCGAGCACGAGCGCGAGCGTGAGCAGGATCAGTGCGACGGCCCCGGTCGAGCGGGTCAGGTACCAGTAGGCGCTGGGGCCGGCGGTGGCGAGCAGCGAGCCGGTCATGCGTTTGGCCGGCGCCGGTTTTTCGCAGGAGTGCTCATGCCGCAGAGCGCAGCTGGACTTCCGGGTGAACTGTCCGGTGAGCAGTCGGGGAGCGTCCGGCGCAGGGTTGGTCGGACGGCGGCGGATCGCCCTTGCCGGCCGGCTCGGGCCAGGCTCCGACTCGCACCACCGAGCCGTCGTGGGCGACGAGGCGGGCCGGCAGTTCGAGTTCCGCCAGCCAGCCGGGCGCACGCTCGCCGAGCACGAGCGCCGCCGTGGCCGCGATGTTCGCGTCGGCGCAGTCGGCCGCCGCGACGCTGGCCGTGCGCCAGGAGCCCGCGGCGGGCCGGCCGCTCGCGGGGTCGATGATGTGGTGCATCGCCTGTCCTTCGTGGCGCCAGCGCCTGACTGTGGTGCTCGAGCTCGCAAGCCCGCCCTCGAGGATCGCGACCGTCTGTCCGGGTGCATGCGGCCCGTCGCGGTGGTCGTCGGTGACGTGTACGCGCCAACCGCTCGCGGGGGCTGCTCCGGCGGTGGCGATGTCGCCGCCGAGGCTCACCAGCGCACCGGAGCCGGTGGCGACATGTGCGGCGCTTGCCGCGCGGTCGGCTGCCCATGCCTTGGCGGTGGCGCCCAAATCGAGCTTCGCGCCCGCGGGAATTCGAATCGTGCCTCGTGTGCGGTCGATGCGGACGGCGCGCCAGCTGCCGCGCAATCTCACCACGACTCGCAGCCGGCCGTGGGGGTTCTCGGACCGCTCCCCCTCGATCTGCTCCAGCAGCTCCCAGTCGCGGTCGTAGCCGGCGTGCTCGAGCGCGACGCCGAGTGTCGGATCGACGCGCCCGTCGGTCAGGACGGCCGCGCGCAGCGCCAGCCCAACGGCGTCCAGCAGCAGTGGACTGGCCGGGACGGTGCGGCCGCGAGCGCCGTTGACCCGCGTGAGCTCGGAGTCCTCGCGAAAGCGACTGCAGGCTCGATCGATCGCGTCGAGCTCGTGCTCGACCGTCTTGCGCGCCTCGCCGAGCGCGCTCGTGTCGGTGACCAGCAGCTCGGCGCTCGTGCCGAGCGCGCGCCAGCGCGCACGTGCGGGGAAGACGATCATGCGCGGCTCGCGATCCTCTCGAGACATGCGCGGCTCACGATCCTCCCGAGACGACCGGCGCCGCTTCCTGCACGGGCGCGGCTTCTTTGGCGGGCGTCGCTTCCTGCGCGGGCGCGGCTTCTTTCGCCGGCGCCGCTTCGGGCGTGGGCGTGGATTGCTTGGCCGCTCCGGCTTCCCCGCTCGGCGCCGATTCCGCAGCCGACGGGGCTTCTGGGGAGGGCGCCGCTTCTTGGGAGGGCGCCGCTTGCTGGGAGGGCGCCGCCTGCTGGGTGGAGCCCGCTTCGGTGGTCGTGCCGCTCTGCGGAGCCTGCGCGGGGGGTCGGATCGGTTTGACGGCTTCCGTCGAGGTGCCGCCGCCGGCCCTGTGTGAGCGGGCGCCGGTGGCGCTCGCGCCCTTCGCGCCCTGCACGGTGTGCCCGGGGAACGCGCTCGCGGCGAGCTCCGTGAAAACCGCGGTCAGCGCAAGCGACCCGCCCACAAGCCAGCGGTTGGCCCGGCGCAGCCTGCTCAGGGCCGCATCTCGTGTGTTTGTCTGCTGGCGTCGCGTGGCTGGCCCTCAGGATCGTGTTGTGGTGGCCGTGGTGGCCTTCCCGATGGGGCTTCGCCTGCCGCGGGTTGTGCGCGGCGACCGTGTCTGCTGCCCCAAGGTCATGCAACGATGGTGTGGCCGCTTGCTAAGCGCTTGCTAACAGAACGATGAGAAAAGTCATCGAATCCAACGGCCAGGAGCCCAAATCGGCACCTGTCAGTTGAAATTATTCGGTACAAGGACACATTCTGGCTCAATCTTGCATACTGTGTGTGATGATGTCAGCGGATGTTTTGAACTGAGGGCGTCCGGGAGCCATGTCTGCCAAGAACGCGGTGCTGGGACTTGTGATCGAGCGGCCGGGCTACGGATATGACCTGGCGCGTCGATTGCGCGAGCGATTTGGGTCGTCGGGTTTCGCCCCCACGGGGGTCTATTCGGCCCTGGACCAGCTCAGCTCGGACGCGCTCGTGCGCAGCGCCGGATCGAGAGGCGGCGGCGCAAGCGAGCGCTCGGCGCCGCGCACGATCTACGAAGCGACCTCGAAGGGTGTCGACTACTTCGAGCAGTGGATGCTCGGCGGCTCTTCGCTTGCGCCCGTGCGCGACGAGCTGCACATGAAGATCGCGCTGTCCAAACCGCACAACCTCCCGCGCCTGGTCGAGCTGGCCGAAGGCCAGGAGCGGGACTGCCTGGCGCGACTCGACGCGCTCAGGGCGCCCGCCGCGCACCCGCGCAGCACACCCAAGGCCTGGTCTGAGATGGCTGTGCTGCTCGTGCGCGACGCGGAAATCAAGCAGCTGCAGGCCAGGGTCGAGTGGCTGCAGAAAGCGCGCATGGTGATGGAAAAGCTCAACAGCGCCCAGGCGAGAGGTTCGGGCGCCGCCCATGCCAGGACCGCGGCGCGGAAGGACGGGGTCGGTTGAGCGAGCAGATCGCGCTTGCGCTGGAGCAGGTGAGCAAGAGCTACTGGCGAGGACCGCACGAGACGGCGGTGTTGAGAGACATCTCGCTGTCGGTGTACGCGGGCGAGTGCGTCGCCGTGTGGGGCCAGCGCGGGTCGGGCAAGACCACGCTGTTGAAGGTCGCCGCCGGCCTGGAGGCGCCGGGCGGCGGGACCGTCAGGTTCAAGGGCGGCGATCTGCGCGCCAGGTCCAGGGGCGAGCTGACTCGCCTGCTGCGCGAGGAGATCGGCTGGGCGCGACGCAGCGGACCCGAGAGCGGTGAGCTGGAGATGCTCGACTATGTGGCGCTGCCGTTGCTCAAAAGGCAGACGTTGCGCCGCGCCCGCGAGCGCTCCGCGGCGGCGCTGGCGCGGGTGGGAGTGGCGGAGTGCGCGAAAGGACGCTGGGAGGATCTCACCGACGGAGAGCGCACGCTGGTGTCGATCGCCCATGCGATGGTCAGGCAGCCGAGCCTGCTGGTCGTCGACGATCCCACCGCCAATCTCGACGTGCTCCAGCGCGAGGAGGTCATGGGCCTGCTGCGCAACACGGCCGAGCAGGACTGGCTGGCCGTGCTGATAACCGTGCCCGACATGCCCTCGATGGTGCACGCGCATCGCATCGGCTCGCTCAGCGACGGCCGCCTGCTCGTGCCCTCCGGCGGCGCCGAGCGCGACAACGTGGTCGAGTTTCCCCTGCGCGGACGAGCGAGCCCGGGGTGAGCGCATGAGCGGCGACTCCGCAGCCGAGTCGGACCCCCTCCCGCGCGAGGGAGCCGAGGACGGGCGGCGCAACTTGCCGGCCGATCCGGAATGGCCGCGGCGCGAGGGTGCCGAGGACGGGCGGCCCGATGGTCGCGCGGACGGCGTTCGGGAGCGCGGCCACGGTGCTTCGCGGTCGCGCGCGGAGGCGTCGCGGATCGGCGACGGCGCGGGCGAGGCGCCGCACGTGTCGATCACGCTGTCGCGCAGCCAGGTCGACCGCGTGGTGCGCGCCGCGCTCGGAGCCGACGCCGATCCGAGCATGTCGACGCTTCTCGACGGGACGGGCTTTCATCGCTCGCACGCGCGCGAAGCGCTCGGCGTCAGATACCGCGCCCTCAAGGACAACAGAAGGCTCTCGCGCTCGCTTCTGTCCGGTCTGCTCGTGCTTTCGTGCTTTCCCCGGGACGGCGTGGATCTCGGCATCAAGGACATCTCGAAAGAGCTCAAACTGAACACCAGCACGGTGCACCGCTATGTGCTGACGCTCGTCGCCGCCGGCTTGCTGGAGCGCGATCCCGATACGCGCCGCTACCGGCTGCTGGCGCAATGAACGCCGGCTGTCGGAGGGGTCGCGCGCGAAGCCCTCTTCGGCTGCGCGCGCGACCGTCTCCGTGGCGTCCGGATAGGGAGTTCCGGGCGCGCCTGTCCCGGTGGATGTTGCGCCGTCCTCGTCGCCCTCGGGTCGGGGGGCGACGCTGAGACCGTAACGGCGCGTTCGGGGCAGTTTCTGTGGGGTGGCGTTTGGCGGGCGTCTCTCCCGGTCGGCTCTGGGCTTTCTTGCCGAACCATCGTCTCGATCCCGCGGCCATCGTTCATCCGCACGCACCACTCGCGCCGATCGTGGGTTTCCCGCATCGCTTGCGGGGCCCTTGCCACCGACCGCGGGGACCGCCCCCGCGGTGGCACCCTCGGCCATCGGGCGCCGCCGGCCACGGGCCGCGGCGCCGATCAGGATGCCTTGATCAGCCCGCGTTTCAGCGCGTAGGCGACCAGCTCGGCGCGCGAGGAGAGACCCAGCTTCTGCTGGATGTGCGCGCGATGGGTCTCGACGGTGCGCACCGACAGGTACAGCCGCTCGGCGATCTCGGCGTTGGTATGCCCGAGCGCGATCAGTCGCAACACGTCCACCTCGCGCTCGGAGAGGTCGTCGGGCGGGCCGGGAGCGGGCTCTGAGGCCAGCCGCGCTCCCAGGCGCGGGTTCAGGTAGCTCTCGCCGCGCGCGGCGCGGTGCACCGCCTCGACCAGCTCGTCGTCGGCGGCCTCCTTGAGCACGTACCCGAGCGCGCCGGCGCCGAGCGCGTGGCGCGCGAAGGCCGGCTCCTGCTGCATCGTGAGCACCACGATCTGCGTTTCCGGGTTGTTCTCGCGAATGCCGGGAATCGCCTCCAGGCTCGACCCGCCGGGCATGTTCAGGTCGAGCACGAGCACCGCCGGGCGATGGCCGCGCACATAGCGCTGGGCGCTTTCGATGTCGCCCGCCTCGGCCACGACCTCGAAGTCGCTCTCGCTTTCCAGCAGCAGTCGCAGGCCGCTGCGCACGACCGCGTGGTCGTCCGCGAGCACGATGCGGATCGTGCCCGTCGCCTCGGGGGCCTCCTCCTTGGTGGCGTGCTCGCCGGCTTGCTCGGTGTCTTGGCTCATTTCCGTGACGCTAGCGATTGCCGCGGCGGCTTGCGTGCGGGAAAGTACGGGTATTGGCGCGGGCTGGTACGGATTTTGCCGCGAGCGATCATATTCCCTGTCCGGGTAGAAACTCGTTTGTGAACGGCGGCAATCCCGCCGTGTTGGGGTTCGAGTGGATCAGCCCGTGTGCGAGCATCCAGCTGTCGAACGCGGCCCATGCCGACGGTTCCTGCCAACCGTAGGGGTCGGCGTGGTTGGCGGGCAGCGTCGCGGGCAGCGTCTTTTCGATCGACGCGATCTGCAGCTTCGTTTCGGCCTCCGGATTGGCTTTGACGATCAGCGCCGCGGCGGCGGCCGGGTCGGCGCGCACCTGCTGCTCGCCGCGCGTGAGCGCCTGCAGGAACGCGCGCAGATCCTGTCCGTCGTGGCGGGCCTGTTCTTCGCGCACGACCAGAATCAGCTCGTCGTAGGTGGGCACGCCCGCCTGGTCGATCGGAATCACGACGGGGTGCTTGTGCATCTCTTCCAGCTGGATCGCCTCGTAGTTCCAGTACCCGCCGAGCGTCGCCGCAACCTTGCCGGAGAGCATCGCCGGCACGAGATTGAAGCCGACGTTCACTTCGGTGACGCTGCCCGGGTTGACTTTGGCGGCTCCCAGCGCGGTGCGCAGCTCCGCCGCCTGATACCCGATCCCGGCCGTGCCGACGCGCTTGCCGGCGAGGTCGGCCACCTTTTGCACGTGCGCGGAGGGCAGCGCGATGATCGAGGTCAGGGGACGCTGCACGAGCGCGCCGATCGACACCAGTTTCAGGCCCTGGTCGCGCGCGAGCAGCAGCTGGGGCTCATAGGAGATCGCCATGTCCACCTTGCCGGCGGCGAGCAGCTTCAGCGGTTCGGCGGTTTCGCTGGGCACGACCGGTCGCACGTCGAGGCCGACCGACCTGAAGTAGCCGTGGGAGATGGCCTCGTACAGCGCCGCGTGGTCGGCGTTGGGGAACCAGTCGAGCATCACCGTGAACGGCTTCGTGCCGGACGCCGTGAGCGTGTCCTGCTTGGTTCCGCAGGCGCTCAGCGCGAGTCCGACGGTCAGCGCGGCGAGCAGGGCGAGCGCGCGGCGGGCGGGCTGGTTTCTCCTCACGGTGGGTCTCCTCATCGGTTGCGGGTCATCGGTTGCGGGTCCACGGGGCGAGCTTGCGCTGGGCGAGCGTCAGTGTGTAGAAGCAGGCGATCGCAAACACGAACAGCACGGCCGTGGCGGCGTAGGCGCGGGATGTTTGCAGGGCGGTCAAATCGGAGGCGATCTCGCGCCCGAGCCCGGCGTACGGTCCGGAGCTGGGGGTGGAGGTCTCGGCGATGAACGCGCCGATCACGCCCACGGCGAGCGCGATGCGGGCGCCGCTGAGCGCGGCCGGCAGCGCGGCGGGCAGCTCGGCGAAGCGGAATGCCTGCCAGCGCGAGGCGTCGAGCGTGCGCAGCAGCTTGAGCTCGTCGGGGTCGACCGCGGCGAGCCCGTCGACCGTGGTGACGACCACCGGGAAGAAGCAGATCAGCGCGATTACCAACAGCTTCGGGAAGATGCCAAACCCCCACCAGAAGCACAGCGGCACGGCGATCACGGCGATCGGCACCGCCTGCGAGCCGACCGCGTGCGGGTAGACGGCGCGACGCAGCGGCGTCCACAGGTGGATCGCCACCGCCATCGCAAAGCCGCCGGCGAGCGCGAGCGCCAGGCCCAGCACGACCTCCTCGGCGGTGATCTCGAAGTTGGCCCACAGCAGGCCGGAGTTGTCCCACAGCGCGCTCGCCATCGCGTGGGGGGCGGGGAGCACGAGCGTGTTGACGCTGCCCACGTCCACATACAGCTCCCACGCTCCCAGCAGCGCGAGCGCCAGCAGCAGGGGGGGAAGCGCGTGCGCGAGGCCGCGGCGCATCACGCTCGCCGATCCGCCGATGTGCGATCGGAGCCGGCCGAGCTCGCGCCCGCGCTCGTGGCGTCGACGCCGGCGCCTTCGCCGAGCGCCCCCAGCGCGCGCTGGCGCAGCGCGATCGTCTCCCGCCCGGTGCGCTCGCGCGGGCGGGGCGACTCCACCGCCAGCTCGCAAACCACGCGGCCGGGGCGAGGGGAGAGCACGACCACGCGGTCGCCGAGCATGACGGCCTCCTCGACGTCGTGGGTGACGAGCACGACGGTGCGCGGCTCGCGCGCGAGCGCGTCCGCCAGCCAACCCTGCATCTGCGCGCGGGTGATCGCATCGAGCGCCCCGAACGGCTCGTCGAGGCACAGCAGCGGCTTGCCCGAGAGCAGCGTGCGCGCGAACGCGACGCGCTGACGCATGCCGCCGGAGAGCTCGTGCGGCCGAGCCCGCTCGAAGCCGGCGAGGCCCAGCTCGGCGAACAGGGCGCGTGCGCGCTCGCGTGCGCGCGCACGCGAATCGCCGGCGATGCGCAGCGCCAGGGCGGCGTTGTCGAGCGCGCTCAGCCACGGTAGGAGCAGGTCGCGCTGGGGCATCAGCACCGCCGGCTCGCACGCGATCGTGCCGCTGTCGGGCTGCTGCAGGCCGCAGATCAGCTCGAGCAGCGTGGTCTTGCCACAGCCGCTCGGTCCCACGATCGCAAGCACGCTGCCATGCGGCGCCCGCAGCGAGATGCCGTCGAGCGCCTGCAGCTCGGCTCCGCGACGGTCGGTGAAGGTGCGGGCGACATCGCCGAGGCGGAGCCCGTCGGCCGACTGCCGCGTGCCTGTCGAGGGCGTGTCGCGCGGGGGGGCGCCCGCATCGCCTGCCTGGCGTGTCGGATGCTCGCGTGGCTGTAGCTGGGTTGGCACGTCGCTCCCTCCGCGGGCATTACCCCACAGGTTCGAAGGGTCGGCGCCGGGTGTCTTGCGTTGTGCGCCATCTCAGCCGGCTTCCCGCCAGCTCCCCTGGGTTTCCCTGCCTCGATGCTAGCGCGCCGCACCCACGACCGGGCGCGTCAGCGCCTTGACGAAGTCCTCCAGCTGAGCGGTGGTCCAGCACTCGAACGCCGTGCAGTACTGCTCGTAGGCGGCGATCACCGAGTCGCCGTAGTTCCAGTACAGGCGCGGCTCGGGGTTCAGCCAGAAGGTGCGACCGGCGCGCGAGGCCAGGAGGCCGAACAGCTCGGCGCGCGGGTCGCGGCCGTTGGTGCGCGCGTCGCCGAGCACGATCACGGTGGCGCGCGGGTTCATCTCGTCGGCGATCAGCTCCAGCAGCTCCGACCACACGCGCCCATAGTCGGTGTAGCCGGAGATGTCGGCCACGCCGGCGTCGCTGGAGATGCGCTCTGAGACCGCCCGGAAGTCGCGCTCGTGCTCGAACACGTCGGTGACCTCGCTGATGCGCTCGATGAACACGAACGAGCGCATCTTGCGAAACGAGTCGTGCAGGGCGTGCAGCACAGACAAAAAGAACACCGATGCCGAGGTGACGCTTGTGGAGACGTCGCACAGCACGTATATCTCGGGTCGCCTGGGGCGGCGCGGGCGATAGCGCAGCTCGACGGGCACGCCGCCCGTCTGCAGCGATGCCCGCATCGTGCGGCGCACGTCCACGTGCGCGTGGTGGCGATGACCGCGGTTCTGCCTGCCCTGCGTGGCCAGCCGCCGGCGCAGCTGGGCGACGACACGGTGCACGGCGGCGAGGTCGGCCAGCGGCCCGCTGGGCAGCGCGCGGTCCAGCTCGCCCAGGGGTCGCGCGGGCGGCAGGCGCCCGGCGCGCTGCACCTGCGCGCGTTCGAGCTCGCGGCGCATCAGCGCCTCGAAGCGGCGCAGCGCCTCGCGCGGCACGCCCTCGCGGCGAGGATCGTCGGGCGCCAGCTCCGGCTGGGGCTCGCTGCGCAGTCCGAGCGCGCGGCGGATGCGCTGCACGTCCACGCCGATCACGCCGCTGCCCTGCTCCTGCGCTCCGAAGGTGGCGATCGCCATGCGCGCGAGGTCGCGCAGCGCCCCCTCCGCGCCCGCCAGCAGCGCCGCCGCGATCTGTCGGCGCAGCGCGTCGAGTTCCGTTTCGGAGAGGTCGGCGAGGTCGAGCCGCGAATCGCCCGCTTCCTCGACGCCCGCTCTCACCGACGCGATCTCGACCGCCCGGAAGAAGAAGCGCTCGAATACCAGCTCGAACGTGCCCCTATCCTCCTGACTCTTGGCGAGCGTGGCGGCAAGCGCCTCGCGGAACTCGCTCTGTGCGGTCCAGGGGATCTCACGCAGCACCGCGAAGGCGTCGAGCAGCTCGGAGGTGCCGACCGCGACGCCCTCGGCGCGCAGCTGCTCGCCGAGCTCCAGCAGGCGCGCGGCCATGCCCTCTGGCGGGACGGTCTGTGGAGAGGCGGCGAGAGGTGCGGCGTCCGCCCCCATCGGCGTGGGTGCGTTCGGGGGGGTGGGCATGGCGGCCATGCGCTCAGGCCGGCTGCGCGTCGGCCTCGGCGGCGAGCTTCAGCCCGACTCGCTCGGCCACGACGTCCATGTCGGTGCGGTGCTTGACGATCACCGACATCGTCTCGTTGAATGTGGCGGCGTCGATGTCGCTGGCGCCGAGCAGCAGCAGCGCGCGCGCCCAGTCGATCGACTCGGCGATCGACGGGGGCTTCTTCAGGTCGAGCTCGCGCACCATGCCAACCACCTCCACCAGGCGCCGGGCGACCGTGTCGGAGAGCTCGGGGGCGTGCAGCTTGACGATCGCCAGCTCGTGCTCCAGGCAGGGGTAGTCGAGCCACAGGTACAGGCAGCGGCGCTTGAGCGCCTCGGTCAGCTCGCGCGAGTTATTGGAGGTGAGCAGCACCACCGGGTGGGTTGTCGAGCTGACGCGCCCGAGCTCGGGGATCGAGATCTGGAAATCTGAGAGCACCTCCAGCAGCATCGCCTCGAACTCCTGGTCGGTCTTGTCGATCTCGTCGATCAGCAGCACCACGGGCTGCTCGGAGGCGATCGCGCTCATCAGCGGGCGCGCGAGCAGGAACTCCTCGCCGAAGATGTCCTCCTGCACGGCCTCCCAGCCGGTGCCCGACGCCTCGGCCTGGATGCGCAGCAGCTGCTTGCGGTAGTTCCACTCGTACAGCGCCTTCGCCTCGTCCAGGCCCTCGTAGCACTGCAGGCGGATCAGCTCGCGGCCGAGATAGCGCGCCAGCGCCTTCGCCAGCTCGGTCTTGCCGACGCCTGCGGGACCCTCCACGAGCACGGGCTTGCCGAGCTTGGTAGCCAGATAGGCGACGAGCGCGGTGGACTCGCTCGGCAGGTAGCCGACCTGGCTCAGACCGGCCGCGACGTCGGCGCAGGAGAGTGGTCGGTCAGGGGGCATCGTCGGGGGAATGATAGGCGGGGTCCTCGAACGAGAGCTGCTCGGAGGGCGCCGGCGGGAAGCGAGGACGCCCGCGGTGCGCGCCCGGTTGTTGTTTTGGGGGGGATGGGGTCGTGCCCGCGGAGGTTCGCGCGCGCGGTGTTCCCACGGGCGAGGCATCGCGTGCCGGCTGCTCGGCGCGTGCCGGCACGGGCATCGCGCGCCCGTGGCGGGGAGCGGAGGGCACGACGGCGGTTATGTCCTCGCCGGCACCGGTGCCGCCGCCGGCGGCCCGCTCGCCGGCGCGCGGGTCGCGGCGGGCGCGCATCCGCGGGGCTTCGGGCGTGTCGGTCGCGCGCATACGCCAGCCGGCATACGCGAGTGCGCCGGCGGCCACGAACGCCAGGAAGAACCCCCACTCGATCCCGACCGGGTAGCCGTGGCCGGCGGGGCGGGAGAACACGCGATAGAAGATCAGCAGCGCCGCCCACGCGCCGGCGAGCATCACGACGGCGCCGTCGCTGCCGGGCATGTGGAAGTCCTTGCGCTCGGCGCGCGCGAACATCAGCGCGATCACCCCGGCCGCGACGAGGAACACGGCGGCCTCGACGAACGACACGTCGCCGAAGGCGCTGATCGAGTGGGAGTTGATGACTCCGGTCTTGCGGTTCAGCGACTGCAGGTCATACCAGGGCAGGAACATCGTCGCCAGCAGCGCCAGCGCGGCGATCGTGGCGAGGCGCTGCTCGTGCCCCATGGCACCCCAGGCGCGTGCGACGCGGGTCATGCGCGGGCGCCCCCCGCGGGGGCGCGGCAGAGGGCTGCTTGCGGCATGGCTCGATTGTATGGCGCGGTGTGGCGCGTGAGGCTGGGTTGCCTATGGCGGCCGTGTCGCGCGTTGTGGTGCGCGAGGCCGGGTTGCCTGTGGGCGGTTGTGTCGCGGTGTGGCGCGTGAGGTCGAGTTGCCTGTGGGCGGCCGTGCCGGGTCGCCAGGCGCTCGGCTTCGAGCGCGATGTTCGACAACGCGAGCGCGTGAGCGGAGGGGCAGCTACCAAGCCGGTGGCGCTCGACGACGCGAGTGGGCGAGCGGGAGCGGTTACGGGGCGAGTGTGCCGGCGGCCGCGCTCAGGCGCTTGACCAGCAGTTTCGCGTCCTTCGCGCCGACCGTGCGCAGCTGGCCCTGGAACGCGAGCTTCCAGTGCGCGGGCGGCCACTTCTTGACGTGATCGAGCTTGGTGGCGAGCTCCTCCGCCGCCACCCACTGCTCCTGCTCGAGCACGATCTCCGGCTCGGTGGGGAAGCGCCACGGGTAGGCGTCGGCCTTGCCCGGCTTGCCCGGCCACAGCTTCGTGCGGTCCTCGTACATCTCGCCGATCACGGTGATGGAGCCGGCGAAGGCCATCACCTTCGTCAGGTACAGCACAATCCGATCGCCCGGCTCGATCTGCAGCGCCCGCGGGCGGTTGCGCTCCTTGATGCCGATCACGGAGAAGCCGTGTTCGCGCGTGGCCTCGTGGTTTTCGGGGGAGGCGGTCAGGATCCAGGTCTGGTGAGCGGGGGGCATCGCGGGGGATTGTATGGCGCGCCGATCGCCGGTGGTCGGGATCTCGGCATCCTGTCCTGCGGTTCGCCGGAGTGGGACGGGCAGCCCTGCTCCACGCTGGCCTATGGCGAGCGAACGCTCAAAGTGTCGGCTGTCGCCGTGCGGGCGCAGAGATCGGCCCGCCCACGCGCGCCCCGCCGGCCCGGGCCGTCTTGGCTTTCGCCCTCGACGGCGCCCGCACGACGATCGAACCGGTCGCCACTTCTTCGTTGCCCGCCAGGTCTTTGGCCCTCAGCACGACTCCGTAGGTGCCCGCCTTCGACGGCGTCACCCACAGCAGTCGGGGCCGGCCGCCTTCCACGGTTGCGCCGTTGCTCCACACCGTTTTTTCGCCGAGCTTGATCGTCATCGTGACGCTCGAGACCTTCGAGAGCTTGATCTGCACACCCGCGCGTTCGTTTGCGCCGACGGTCTGGGTCAGCAGCGAGATCGCCGGCGGGGTCTTCTCGTATTCGCGGAATTTGGCGGCCGTCGTGCAGTAGATGGCGTCGCCCGCTATCGGCACCGGCTTGGCGGTCGAGGGTGCGGTCTGCGTCAGCGGCTCGCCCCTGCTCGTCTTTTCGCACAGGTGTTCGAGGAATTCCGCGAGCAGTTCGTGATAGCTGAGGTCCGATTCGGAGTGCTGGTCGTACATCGACCACGCGCCCGTATCGTAGTGGGGCGTCTCCGCGCGCGCCTCCGCATCGCCCGCTTCGAACAGCTGCTGTCCGAGCGGATCGCCGGTCAGCTTGGTGTATTCGTAGAGCCCGACGAGGCTCTGGATGAAGCCGTTGAGGATGCGCTCGCTCGGCGCGTAGGTGTACTCCAGATACGTGGCCCCCGCGGGGGTCGCCACGCGCACGCCGGCCGGCGGCGGGGTCTCGAAGATGCCGAGCGCCTGCTGGGCCGCGGTCAGGTAGGCCTGTTCGTGGGTCGTCGACCACGCGCGCGAGAGCGCCTGCAGCGCCGTGCCCTGCGAGAGGCCGCTCGTCCACGGCGGCGCGCCGCCGTCGAAGTGGAACATGTATTCCCACGCGATCCCGCCGGCGCGCTGCGTGGCGAGCGCGATCGCTTCGTTCAGCACTTCCTTCAGCGCGGTTGTTTCTTTGTCGAGGAAATACGCATTGGCCTTGCCGAACGTGGCCAGCCATTGGATCTCGATGCCCTGGCCGGGGTAGTACTCCCACACGATCCGGCTGCCCGTGAAGTACACGCGCTGGTCGGTGCCGAGCAGCGCCTGCGTCGTCCACCACTGCCGGTTGCGTTCCAGGGTGGTGAACACGACCGGCAGGCGCGACGGGATCAGCTGGCCGGCGCCTGCCATCGCTTCGACGTTGGCCACCACCGACCCCAGTTCGGCGGCGCGCGTGCCCGAGAGTTTGCGCAGGGAGCTCTTCGCGGCGACATACGCGCTCTCGTACTGGGCGTAGGCGACTGTCGATATCGCGCCGCCGCTGCGCAGCCGTTGCAGCGCCGCGGTCACGGCGACGGGCCGGCTCGCCCCCGCCGCGCCCGGCAGCGCCCACAGCGCGGCCGCCATCGCGAGCGCCACGAGCGCCAGGGGCGCGAGCGCGCGCCGACTGTTCGTGCGGGTTGGCATCAGCGGGATGCTAGGCTGATCCGCGTCGCACGTCGCAGCAAACGTTGCAGCGCGCCGACCGGGTCTCGGCAGTGAGGGCACTTTCCAAGAACACAACCATTCGCGCGGCAGTTGCGGTGCTTCTCGCAATCTCGGTTGCGTGCGCGCTGTCGGCATGCGGGGGCTCCTCCTCCTCCGGGGACGCCCAGTCGCTGTTGAACGCCACGTTCTCCTCGCCCAAGCAGATCGAAAGCGCAAACATCGACATGTCGCTGTCGCTCGGCCCCGTGGGCTCCGCCGGATCGAGCAGCGCGAGCAAATCGCTGGCGCTGCGGCTCAGCGGGCCGTTTGAAAACGCCGCCGGCTCCTCGGGCGGCCAGGCCGCCCAGTTGCCGCGCTTCGCGCTGCACGCCGAACTGAGCACCGCCGGGCACACGCTGCAGCTCGGCGCCACCGCCCTGAACTCGTCGCTGTACGTGGAGATCGCGGGCACGTGGTTTGCGACGCCCTCCTCGACCTACACCGCGATCGAGCAGGCCTACGCGCAGGCCACCAAGCGCGCCTCCAGCGCCAAGCAGAGCTCCACCTTCGCCTCGCTTGGCATCGAACCCGGCCACTGGCTGTCCGATCCGAGCGAAGTCGGCACGACCACGATCGGCGGCGTGGAAACGGTGCACCTCACCGCCACGATCGACCTCCCCAGGTTCTTGAGCGACGTCTCCAAATTCTCCCAGGCCGGCAGCGCGCTCGGGCTCGGCTCGACGATGCCCGGCGGCTCGCTGTTCACGCCGAACGCGATCGGCGAACTGTCCAAGGCGGTCAAGTCCGCCCACGTCGACATCTACACCGGCAAGAGCGACCATCTGCTGCGACGGCTTGAAATCCAGGCAACCGTGCTGGCCAACGCGCAAACCAGCTCGATCCTCAGCGGGCTCAGCAGCGCGGAAGTCAAGTTTGCGGTCGAACTCTCGAACATCAACAGGCCCCAGACGATCGCGGCGCCGAGCAAACCGGAGTCCGCCACGCAGATGCTTCCGGCGCTCGAGCAGCTGCTCGGCACGCTGGAGGGCTCGGGCCTCGGCGGCAGCGGCTCCAGCAGCGGCGGCCTGGAACCGCTGATCAAAGGCTGATCAGACGCCGTCGGGGTCGAGTTCGGCGAGGGTGCGCGCCACCTCCTCGTCGACGTCCATCGGCTCTTCGCCGCTGCGCATGCGCCGTTCGTTGCGTGCGACGACGAGCTGACGCACCTCTTCGGTCAGGCCACGGTCGTGTTTGCCGACGGGGCCGCCGGCCTCCGGTTCGTCGAGGCGCGCGAACTCCGCGTCGATGTCCAGCGGGGCGCCGCCGCCCCGCACGATGCGGTCGCTGCGCGCCTGCAGCATCTGGCGAATCTCCTGCTCGCGCTCGG
The DNA here is from genome assembly GCA_963831995.1 of uncultured Solirubrobacterales bacterium. GTDB lineage: Bacteria > Actinomycetota > Thermoleophilia > Solirubrobacterales > Solirubrobacteraceae > Palsa-744. Next base: position 1,622,784 of record CAWHSI010000005.1, read on the forward strand.
CGATCGCCTGGGGGGAGTTCGGCGGCGGCGCCGTGGCCGGGCCCGCCGAGAGCCCGCCCTCGCCGATCTTGTCGTACACGCTGCCGCCGGCCAGGAACGACCCCACGCCGACGAGGCAGAACAGCACCACCGCTCCCACCACCACGAGTGTGATCGGTTCCATCACCGGATTGTGGCTCACTTCGAGCGTTCGTGTCCGCTACCCTTCAGGTGCCAGAGTTGACTGACTAGTCAATCTATACACGCACCTCCGAGGAGAACCGCCGACCATGGTCGATTTCACGCTCACCGACGAGCAGAAGAACCTTCGCGAAATGGCCCACGACTTCGCCGAGAAAGAGATCCGGCCGGTCGCCTGGGAGTACGACAAGGACGGCACCTGGCCGGCTGACATCATCCGCAAGGCCTGGGATGTGGGCCTGATGAACACCCACATCGAGGAGCAGTACGGCGGCCCCGGCGCCGGCTATCTCGACGGATGTTTGATCGAGGAGGAGCTCTCCTGGGGCTGCTCCGGCATTCAAACATCCCTGGGCTGCAATGGTTTGGCCACGGCGCCGATCGCGCTCGGCGGCTCGGAGGAGACCAAGAGGAAGTACCTGGGCATGCTGACCGAAGCGCCGAAGCTCGCGTCCTTCTGCCTGACCGAGCCCGACGCGGGCTCCGACGTGTCGGGGATGCGCACCACCGCCGTCAAGAAAGGCGACAAGTACGTCATCAACGGCTCGAAGTGCTTCATCACCAACGGCGGGTATGCCGACTACTACACGGTCTACGCGAAGACCGACAAGGACGCCGGCCATCGCGGCATCTCCGCGTTCGTGGTCGAGCGCGACTGGGGTGTGGTTGTCGACAAGAAGGAGGACAAGCTCGGCCAGCGCGCCTCCAACACCGCCACGATCTCCTTCAACGACGTCGAGGTGCCCGCCGAGAACCTGCTCGGCGAGGAAAACGCCGGCTTCAAGCTCGCGATGATGACGCTCGACCGCACGCGTCCCGGCGTCGCCGCGATGGCCACCGGCATCGCCCGCGCCGCGTTCGAGTTCGCCACCGACTACTCGCGCGAACGCGTCCAGTTCGGCGTGCCGATCGCGATGCACCAGGCGATCCAGTTCATCATCGCCGACATGGCCACCGAGATCGAAGCCGCGCGCCTTTTGACGTGGAAGTCGGCGACGATGCTCGACAACGGGCAGCGCAACACGCTTGTCTCCTCCCACGCCAAGCGCTTCGCCGCCGACACCGCGATGAAGACGGCCACCGAAGCCGTGCAGGTCTACGGCGGGTATGGCTTCATCAAGGAGTACCCGGTGGAGAAGCTGTTCCGCGATGCCAAGATCATGCAGCTGTACGAGGGCACCTCGCAGATCCAGCGTCTTGTGATCGCGCGCGAAACGCTGCTTCCGCGGCGCGTCGAGGAGCCGGCGGCCGTTTGATGTTCGTGTTCAAGGCCGCCGTCGTCGGGGCGGGCACGATGGGCGGGCAGATCGCGCAGACGATCGCCGCCGCCGGGTTCCCGGTGGTGCTGAAGGACATCAACGAGGATCTGGTGCAGGCGGGCCTGGATGAGGCTCGCAAAGTGACCGACGGTCAGGTCGCGAGGCTCGTCAAGAAGGAGCGCATAACCGCCGAGCAGGGCGCGGCGCGGATCGAGGAGATACTCGGTCGTATCGAGGGCACGACCTCCTACGCGAGCTTCGGCGACGTGGACTTCGCGATCGAGGCGGTGCCCGAGCGCATGGAGATCAAGCAGGCGGTGTTCGCCGAGCTGGACGCCGTTACGCCCGGCCACGCGATCCTCGCCTCCAACACCTCCTCGCTGTCGATCGGCGAGATCGGCGAAGCGACGCTGCGCCCCGAGAAGGTCGTCGGGTTCCACTACTTCTACCCGGCCTCGGTGATGCCGCTCGTGGAGGTCGTCGAGAGCGAGGAGACCTCGCCGGAAACCGTGACCGCCGCGCTCACCTTCGCCCAGGCGATCCGCAAGCAGCCGATCGCCTGCCTGGAGGTGCCCGGCTTCGTCGTCAACCGCATCCTGACGGCGGGCATGTCGGAGCTGTGGCGCGAGCAGGAGCAGAAGAAACTCTCGATCAAGGCGATGGACGAGGGCATCGGCGCCGCCGGGGTGGTGCCGATGGGCCCCTACTTCCTCGTCAACCTGCTCGGCCTGGACACGGTTCTGCACGTCGCCGAGCACGTCACCGACGCCTACGGCGAGGAGCGCTTCTATGTGCCCAAGGGCATGAAGAAGCTCGTCTCCGAAGGCAAGCTCGGCGCCAAGACCGGCGGCGACGGCTTCTACAGCCCCGCGGGCGAGCCGAACCTGAAAGACGACGGCGAGCCCGATGTGGCGGAGCTGGTCGAGCTGCTCACGCTCAAGACCTTCGTCGAGGCCGCGCTCGTCCTGCAGGAGGGAGTCGCCACCCATCGCGACATCGACTTCGGCATGATGGCCGGCGCCGGCCTGGATCCCCGCCGGGGACTGATGCCGCCGTTCATGAAGGCCGACGCCGAGGGCCTGGATTCCATGCTGGAACGCCTGGAGAACGCCGTCGAGCGCTATGGCGAGCGCTTCGAGCCGCCCACGATCCTGCGTCGCCTGGTCGCCCAGGGGCGGCTCGGGCAGAAGAGCGGGCAGGGCTTCTACGCCTATCCCCAGCCCGACGCCGACGATTCGGTCCCACCCACCAGCGTGGTCAAGCTGCAAACCGCCACGGACGCCTCGCCCGAAAGCGGCATTCGCTGCCCGCAGGGAGTCGCGATCGCGTGGCTTGCCAACGGGCAGATGAACTCGATCGCCCCGCAGGTCATCGGGGATCTGGGCAGGGTGTGGAGCAAGGTCAAGGAGAGCGGCATCCGGGCGCTGGTGATCGCCTCCTCCAACCCGTTCCTGTTCAGCGCCGGCGCCGACATCAAGGCGTTTACCTCGATGGGAGAGGACGCCGGCGAGCAGCTGGTCCACGCCGCGCACGCGCTTCTGCGCGAATTCGGCACGGAGGGCATCGCCACGATCGCCGCGGTGGGCGGCCTGGCCTTCGGCGGCGGCTGCGAGCTGGCGATGGCCTGCGACGTTCGCATCGCCGCGCGCTCGGCGATCTTCGGCCAGCCCGAGATCAAGCTCGGCATCATCCCCGGCTTCGGCGGCACCCAGCGGCTGCCGCGGCTCGTGGGCGAGAACAAGGCCCTGGAGATGAACCTGATCGGCGATCCGATCATGGCCGAGGAGGCCTTCGAACTGGGGCTCGTCAACCGCATGGTCGAGGATCACGAACTGCTCGACACAGCGCTCGCGTGGGCTCGCAGGCTGGCCGGGCAGGCTCCGATCGCGCTGGAGCAGATCAAGCGCGTGTCGGGCGCCGGCGATCTCGACGAGGGCATCGAGGCGGAGAAGCGCGGCTTCGCCACGGCGTTTGCCAGCGAGGACGCCAGGGAGGGCATAGGCGCCTTCCTGGGCAAGCGCGCGCCGCGCTTTCAGGGCCGCTGAGGGGAGGCCGGTCCGAGGGTGTGCGGGTCGAGCGGGCGCGCAGAGGTCTGAGGACGCGCGCGCGCGCGCGCCCGGCGCGGCCGGTTGCGGGCGGAGTTTGTGTTTCTATTTTTAAAAGAGCGCCATAGTGGCTATGATATGTAGCTATTATAGCGCACAATTAAAAAGGATAACTGCATCTGCGCCCTCGGCTGACAGCAAAAGCGAGTCACAACACCGTTTGCACCCAAAGTTGCCGAAGAAGTTCAAGATAGTCGGAGCAGCTGCCGACATATCCGTCCATGAGGACCCCAAATCGAGGACCCGGACCCCTGAGCGTCGGACCCGGTGGCGAGCCGGTCGAGCGCGAGGAGGAGCCCTCTCCCGCCGCGAGAATGGAGCTGGAGCGCAACCTGCGTCGACTCGGTGAGGCGCTGAACGAGCGCACCGACCAGGTCGTGCAGGGCATCCGCCGGCGCAACGACGAATCGGGCGTGGTGCTGGAGCCGATCGTCGAAGAGAGCTTCGTCAAGGTCGGCACCGTCTCCACGATCGCGGTCGCGCGCTGGATGGCGGGCGAGGGGCCCGAGGTCGCGCGCGAGGTCGGTCAGGAGTCCTGGAACATCTTCGGCCAGCTCGCCGCCCAGCGCGCCGCGCCGCTGAACGAGGTCACCAAGCGCTGCCTGCGCTGGCGCGACGCCGCGGCCGACATGGTGTGCGCGGTCGCCGCCGAGCTCGAGCTGCCCGAGACCGTGGTGGAGCGTGCGCACTCGATGCTGCAGCGCAGCCTCGACGTGACGCTCGTGCGCATGTGCCAGTCCTTCGAGGCCGAGCGCCGCCGCGCCCACGAGGAGCTGACCCGCCGTCAGGACGAGCTTGCCTTCATGGCGACCCACGACGCGCTCACCGGCCTGCCCAACCGCACGCTGATCCTCGACCGCGTCGAGCAGATGCTCGTGCGCGCGCGCCGCAACCAGACGCCGGTGGCGGCGCTGTTTGTCGATCTCGACAACTTCAAGGGCATCAACGACACGCTCGGACACGCCGTCGGCGATCGCCTGCTGTGCGCGGTCGCCTCGCGCCTGGAGGGCGTCGTTCGCGACATCGACGCGCTCGGGCGCCTCGGCGGGGACGAGTTCGTCGTCGTCGCCGAAGGCATGTCGCTGGCGGCCGGCCCCGAGCTGATCGCCGAGCGCCTGCTGGCGGCACTGGAGCAGCCCTTCAAACTCAAGGGCGCCGAGAGCACGCGCCTGGTCGTGACCGCCAGCGTCGGCGTCGCGATGGGCGATCGCGCGACCGCCGAAGAGCTGTTGCGCGACGCCGACATCGCGATGTACCGCGCGAAGTGGGAGGGCAAGAACGGCTATGTCGTGTTCGAGTCGGGGATGCAGGACGTCGTGCAGAGCAGGATGGAGCTCGAGATGGACCTGCGCGACGCGTTCGCCAAGGAAGAGTTCTTCGTCGTCTACCAGCCCACCTTCGACCTGCGCGCGATGACACCCACCGGCATGGAGGCGCTGATCCGCTGGCGCCACCCCACCCGCGGCGTGGTCCAGCCCGACGATTTCGTGCCGCTGCTGGAGGAGACGGGCCTGATCGTCGACGTCGGCAGGTGGGTTCTGGGGGAGGCCTGCCGCCAGGGCGCCCAGTGGCACGCCGCCGGGCACGAGCTCGGTGTCGCGGTGAACGTCGCGGCGCGCCAGCTCGATCGCGACGCGTTCGTCGAGGAAGTGCGCGAGGTGCTCGCCGACTCGGGCCTGCGAGCGGAGGCGCTGACGCTCGAGATCACCGAGACGACGATCATGAGCAACGCCGAGGAGACCGGCCGGCGCCTGGCCACGATCAAGGAGCTGGGGGTACGCGTGGCGATCGACGACTTCGGCACCGGCTACTCCTCGCTCGCCTACCTGCAGCGCTTCCCCGTCGACGCGCTGAAGATCGACCGCTCGTTCATCTCGCGCATCCAGGAGGACGCCGACAGCGAGACGCTGATCCGCACGCTCGTGCAGCTCGGCAAGTCGCTCTCGATCGAGACGCTCGCCGAGGGCATCGAGCAGGCGCGCGAGCTCTCGCTGCTGCGCGAGGAGAGCTGCGACACCGGCCAGGGCTTCCTGTTCGCCCGCCCGCTCGACGCCGAGGCGTGCGAGGAGTTCCTCGCGAACTGGTCGGGAACGCCGGCGCCGCGGCCGCCCGACACCCCGAGCCTGACCGCTTGAGCGCCCGAGCGCCCGAGCGCGGCGCTCGCCCCGGCAAGCTTCCGTTCGCGCACACACCGGCGGGTGCTCGCCGCGATCCTGCCGCGACCGCCTGACAGGAAAATAGCCTCCGATTCCCGCAAATTGCGGTATTTTCATCAGCCCGCGCGGGCCCGCAGCGCGGGCACGGCGACTAACCGACCTTCACCAGATCGCGCGCCGGCGCGATGCTCCAGCGCTCCGCGAGGTCCGCGAGCCTCTCGCCAAGCTCCCAGCGGTCGGCGAGCGGCTCGCCGTCGTATTCCACGCTTGCGCCCTTCAGCGCCATCGAACCGCGGTTGTCGCCGATCGCGCGCAGCTCGGCGACCTCGTCCTCGCCGAGCAGCACCCGCTCCGGCAGCGCCGCCAGCTCGGCGCGCTTGTCCTCCACCGGGCGCGCCTCGCCGCCGCTCTCCTGGATCAAGGTCGGCGCGACGCAGCGCACGGCAGGGTGCGCGAGGTTCCACTGGCAGGCCAGCTGCAGCATCGTCAGCCCGTGCCGCTGTGCGTAGGGGCGCATCCGCTCCAGCTTCTCGACGCCCGCCTGCACCCAGCCCGCGGGGCGGAACTTGCGGTGGTCGTACTCGGCGAAGCGCTGGCCCGGGCGCACGTCGTCGTGGAACAGGCCGCCATAGTCGGCGACGCGCGCGATCAGCTTCACGTCGTGGGCGGCGGCCGCGTCGAGCACCAGCTCGCCCGGCCACGGCTCCATCGGGCTGAGGATGATCATCGCCCAGTCGATCGTCTCGCCGAAGCGCTCGATGCAGTCGATGAGGTCGAGCGTGAACCCGTTGGCGGGGCCCGGCGCCACGCCGAGCAGGCGCGTCAGGCCCGCGTCGCGCACCGCCCGCATCCCCTCCCACACCGCCTCGCTTGAGTAGCCGGTGCGGTCGGGGTTGTGCAGCATCAGCAGGTCGAAGCGCTCGGCGCCGAGCCGCTCAAGGCTCTGCTCGGCCGCCATGCGGATGTAGGCCGCGTAGTCCGCCTCGCCGCGCAGGCGCGGGTCGGTGAAGCGCGGGTACCCTTTCGCGCCTTCGCGCTCGCCCTCGTAGAAGTCGTGGCCGATCGCGCCGATCAGGCTGAAGCTGTCGCGATCCACGCCGGCGATCGCGCGGCCCAGGACGCGGTCCGCCTCGCCGGCGCCGTAGGCGTCGGCGCCGATCACGGTGTCGATGCCCTCGCCGGGGCGCAGCAGCGCGAGCAGGCGCTCGTCGCCCAGCGGCTCGCCGAAGTGCATGAAGCGCCCGCCGCTCCAGGTGCCGACCGCGGTGCTCGTGGGGTCCATCGATCGCAGATTACCCGCTCGCCCCCGGCTTCCCGATCGCGCCGGTGGCGGTGCGGGCGCGCAGCGCGGCTTCCAGCCGCTGCAGCGCGTGGCGCAGCGCCTGCTCGTCGTCGTGCTCGATTGCCTGCTCGCCGTCGCCGAGCACGGCCGCCGCGCGCTCGCCCACGCCCGGCCGCAGCTCCCGCAGCTCCTCGACTCGCACGGTCAGGTCGACTCGGTGCTCGCGGGCGAGCTCGTCGAGAGCCGTCGCATACGCGTGCTCCAGCTCCAGGGCGCCCAGCGCGATGCGTCCCTCCTCGAGATCCACGCGGGCGCGCAACGCCAGCTCCTCGCACAGCAGACACCGCTCGCGTCCGGCCAGCAGCGCCGCGAGACGCTCCTGCGGGCGCAGCACGCTCGCGCGCCGGCGGCTGCGCCGGTCCGAGAGCAGCAGCTCGCGCGCGTTGCGCCACAGCCCGTCGGCGACGTGCTCGCCTTCGCCGTACCCGGCGCGCAGCACCAGCGCCTGCGCGGGCGAGACCCCCTGGATGTGCGCCTGCGCGCCGGCGATGCGATGCGCAAACAGCACGCGGTTGAGCACCTCGGCGGCCGCCTGCGCCTCGCGCTCGGGGTCCAGCTCGCGCAGCCACGCCTGCGCCTGGTTCTCCGCCGAGAGGGCAACCGCGTCGACGACGGTCGCGCGGGTGATCGGCACCGCCGCCGGCTCGGGCTCGGGACGCGCGCGACGCGTGCGCGTGCGCCGGCCGAGCAGCCCGTGACGCTCGGCGCCCATCGTGGAGAGCACCACCACGTGCTCGGGCTCGGGCGCGTCGCCTGCGGCGGCCTGCTTGCGCAGCAGGTAGCGGCCGTCGGCGGGTCCCAGCTCCCACGGGAGCTCCATTTGCACGAACGTGAACAGGCGCGTTGGCATCGCGTCAGCTCAGGGTAGTGGCGGTCGGTCGGGCGGGCGGTCCGGCCCTGGGTTCGTGGGTCGCGCGCGACGGCGCGCGACGGCTCGCTCGGCGAGCGATAGGCTTTGCCGCGATGCCCGAAGGCAAAAAGGAGGCTGCGGGTCTGCGCGAGCGGCTGACCGGCAACACCGAGGACAAGCTCGGCAGGGCGCTGGCCGACCTGATCGACAATCCGCTCGTGTCCGGCACGATCGGCCGCGCGTTCGACGCGCGCGATCGCGCCGCCCAGGCGCAGGAGCTGGCGCTCAGCGCGCTGAACCTGCCGACCGCCGCCGACATCGAACGGCTCACTCGCCGCCTGCGCTCTGTCTCCCAGCGCCTGGAGGGCATCGAGGACGGCGTACACCGCCTCAACCGCGCCCTCTCCGACGGCGCGCTCGACTCGCGCCTGTCGGCCGTCGAGGATCAGCTGAAGGCGCTCAATGGCAAGCTGGCCGCTCCGGCGCCCAAACGCACCACGCGCGCCAAGAGTACGCGCGCTAAGAAGACTCCTTAGGCGAGCGCGGCCGCCGCGGCACGGCCCATCGCCTCGACCGCCGGCACGAGCGCGTGGTCGTCGATGCGCGTGCGCGCGCCGCGCGCGTCGAACGTGTCGGTGACGACCAGCAGGCAGCCAACGGGCACCGCGGCGGCGGCGCCGCTCGCGAACAGGCTCGCGGCCTCCATCTCCACCGCGAGCGCGCCGGCGGCGCGCCACGCCTCGCCGCGCGCCGGGTTCGGATCGTAGAAGAGGTCGGTGCTCGCGATCCGCCCCGCGTGGTGGGCGCGCTCGCGCCCCTCCAGCACGCCCAGCAGCGCGTCCGCTAGGCCCGGGTCCGCGCACGTCAGCTCGCCCGCGCCAAGCGCGGCGCTGGCGCCGTCGGCGGCGATCGACTCGCGCGCGAGCACCAGCTCACCGAGGCCGATCGCCGGGTCCAGCGCGCCGCACGTGCCGACGCGGATCGCGCGCCGAGCGCCCAGCCCGATCAGCTCGTGCAGCACGATCGCGGCGCTGGGGCCGCCCATGCCCGTGCTCTGGATCGTCAGCGGCTCGCCGTCGGCGGTGGCGGCGCCGGTGTAGCCCCACAGCCCGCGATGGTGGTTGAACATCAGCGGGTTCTCCAGCAGCAGCTGGGCGAGCGCCAGCGCGCGCCCCGGGTCGCCGGGCAGCAGCACGCGCTCGGCCAGCTCGGCGGTGGGGCGCAGGTGGATGGGCTCGCGCTCGCTCACCGCGGCGACCGGACCGGGCGGCGCACGCAGCTCGTCTTCGCTGCGCCGTCGCTCACAGCTCCCCTCCAGGGGCACAAATCGTTCGGCTCGATGTGCTTCACGGGCCGCGACTTTAGACTGCCATCAGCGATGGACGCGTCCACAGCAGATGAGCAGCGGAGCACGGACGCGCAGTCCTCGCAGCAGCGCGAGCTGACCCTCGCCCAGGTCGCGGCCCGCGCCCACGTCTCCCCGGCGACGGTGCGGCGCTGGCGGCGGGATGGGCTGGTGCCCCAGTACGACGGCGCCTGGACGCAGGCGGCGGCCTCGCACGTGCGGATCGTGGCGCGCCTGCGCGAGCGCGGTCACAGCATCGCGCAGATCCGAGCCGCCACCGAGAGCGGCGGGCTCGCCTTCGGCTATCTGGACGAACTGCTGCCCAGCTCTCATACCCGCTACACGCTGGAGGAGGCCGCCGAGGAGACGGGTCTCGATCCGCAGACGATCGAGCGGATCGTCGCGGCGATGGGGCTGAGCGTGCTCACGGTCGAGTCGATCAGCGAGGAGGACCTGGAGGTGTTGCGCTACGGCGCCAACATTCTCGCGGCCGGGTTCCCCCAGCAGGCGCTGATGCAGATCGCGCGCGTGTACGGGCAGGCGATGGCCCAGATCGCCGACGCGGAGGTGCGGTTGTTTCACCTGTATGTGCACGAGCCGCTGATGCGCGAAGGGGTGCCGGGGGTCGAGGTGGTCGAGCAGATGGAGTCGATCACGCGCGAGATGCTGCCGTTTGCGCTGCCGTTCATCAACTACCTGCACGGGCGCCTGCTCGCCTACTTCGTCGAGCAGGACGTGATCGGCCACATCGAGTCCGACCTCGACGCTAGCGCGGCCGTGGAGGGGCAGATGCGCGTGAGCATCGCCTTCGCCGATCTCGCCGGGTACACGCGCCTGACCGAGGAGCACGGCGACGAGGAGGCGGTGGGCACGGTCGAGCGCTTCGTGGAGACGGTCGAGCGCACGCTGCCGATCGACGCGCGCGTGATCAAGACGCTCGGCGACGAGGCGATGGTCGTCGGCGCCGACCCGGTCGCGCTGACCGTCTGGGCGGTGCACCTGGGCGGCGAGCTGCCGGAGGGATCGCCCGCGCCGCGGATCGGCATCCATAGCGGCGCGGCGCTGTATCGCGACGGCGACTATTACGGGCGCGAGGTCAACCGCGCGGCGCGTGTGGTGGCGCGCGCGGCCGGCGGGGAGGTGCTCGTGACGCGCGCGGTCGTCGACGCCGCCGGCGCCGCCGGCGATCTGCGCTTCGAGCTGATCGGCGAAATCGGCCTGAAGGGGTTCAGCGAGCCGACCGAGCTGTTCCAGGCGTTCGCCGCGGAGGGGTAGGGCCGCGACGATGCCAGCGCCCTCAGCGTCCTGGTGCTCGCGCGGTGGGGTGCTTGGCCGCTCGGCGCGAGCGGCGCGCCCGCGGGGAGCCGGGCGGTGAACGCGCGGGAGCTGCTCGAGCACGTGCGCTCGGGCGGGTTGCTCGCGGGCGAGCGGCCGGTGGTGGCGATGCTCTCCGGCGGGCGCGACTCGGTGTGCCTGCTCGACGTCGCGGCGGCGCTGTGCGGCGCCGAGCGCGTGCATGCGCTGCACGTCAACTATGGGCTGCGGGCCGCCGCGGCGGAGGACGAGCGCCACTGTCGCGAGCTGTGCGCGCGCCTGGGCGTCGCGATCGAGGTGGTGCGCGCGCAGCGGGCGCGGGGCGCGAGCGGCAACATGCACGCGTGGGCGCGCGAGCTGCGCTACGGGGCGGCGCTGGGCTTGGCGAGGCGCCTCGACGGCCTGCCCGCGGAGGACCCCGCGGCGGGCGAGTCGGCGGTCGATGCGATCGTCAAAGATCGGCTTGGCGCTCGTGCGGGCACGGTCCTCGCCACCGGCCACACGGCCACCGATCAGGTCGAGACGATCCTCTATCGCCTGGCTGCCTCCCCGGGTCGCCGCGCGCTGCTTGGCATGTCCGCGCGCGAGGGGCGGCTTGTGCGCCCGTTTTTGGGGCTGACGCGCAGTGCGACCGGCGATTACTGTCTGGAGCGGAAGCTCGCGTGGCGCGAGGACGAGAGCAATAGCAGCGAGCGGTATGCCCGCGCACGCGTGCGTCACGGGCTGCTCGTCGCCCTGGACGCGGTGCACCCGGCTGCGCGCGCCAACGTGCTGCGCACCGCGCGGCTGCTGCGCGACGAGAGCGAGCTGCTCGACGCGCTTGTGCGCGAGGAGCTGGGCGGGCGCGAGAGCATCGCGCTCGAGCGCCTGCGCGAGCTGCACCCGGCGCTTGCGCGGCTGATCGTGATCGATCTCGCCGAGCGCGCGACCGGCACGAACGTGGCGCAGGCGGGCGAGCGGGTCGCGGAGATCCTCGCGCTGGGGCGGCGCGGTGGACGGGCCGAGCTGCACGTCGGCGGGCTTGCGGCGGCGGTCGTGGAGGATGGGGAGCTGCGCATGGTTGCGATCCAGCCGCGGGCGCAGCACTGAGTGCGCCGCCGGCGAGGCGAGCGCGCGCTCGCGCTCCGGCGCGATCGAGCACAGCTCGCGATCGACGCCGGCAAGGGGCGGCCGGTCGGTGGCGGGGGCTCGCGGTCAATACACTGCCCCTCGTGGTGCCCACCCCAGAGCGTCTCGCCCCCGCGGACAGCGGGCACGGCTCCGAAGTGGGGGAGGTGCTCGTCGCCGCCGAGGAGCTGAAGCGGCGGGTGCGCGCGCTCGGGGAGGCGATCTCGCGCGACTACGCGGGCCGTCCGCTGCTGCTCGTCGGCGTGCTGAAGGGGGCGGTGTTCTTCCTCTCCGACCTGATGCGCCAGATCGACATTCCCGTCGAGGTGGACTTCATGGCGGTCGCCTCCTATGGCTCGGCGACCGACTCGAGCGGCGTGGTGCGCATCCTCAAGGATCTCGACGTGGCGATCGACGGTCGCGACGTGCTGATCGTCGAGGACATCGTCGACAGCGGCCTGACCTTGCAATACCTGCTGCGCAACCTCGGCTCGCGCAACCCCGCGACGCTGGAGGTATGCGCGCTGCTGATCAAGCCCGATCGGCGCGAGGTGGAGGTGCCGATTCGCTATGTCGGCTTCGAGATACCGGACCGTTTCGTGATCGGCTACGGTCTGGACTACGCGGAGCGCCACCGCAATCTGCCGTTCGTGGCAGCGCTGGCACGCTAACCTTCTCCCATGAGCCGCTTCTTCAAGAGCGCCGCGTTCCCGATCCTGATCGTGGTCGTCATCGCGTTCTTCGCGGCGAAGCTGATCGTGAACCCCCAGTCCAAGGGGCCCGAACACAGCTATAAGACGCTCGTCACCGAAGACATTCCCGGCCACCGCGTCAAGTCGGCCGAGCTGAAGGTCAAAAGCAACGCGGTCTCGGTCGAACTTCTCGATAAAGAAAAATACGAAGTTGGCATCTTCGAATCGCAGGCGCCGCAGCTGGAATCCGAACTGCGCAAGGCCGGGGTCAAGTTCAACATCGAATCGAACAAGACCAGCATCTGGCCGACGCTGCTGGAGTACCTGCTGCCGCTGGTGCTGATCCTCGGCTTCTGGTTCTTCCTGATCAACCAGGTGCAGGGGGGAGGCTCGCGCGTGATGAGCTTCGGCAAGTCGCGCGCCAAGCGACTCTCCGCCGACTCCCCCAAGATCACCTTCCGCGACGTCGCCGGGGTCGACGAGGCCGTCGAGGAGCTGCACGAGATCAAGGAGTTCCTGGAGAACCCGAAGAAGTTCCAGGCGCTGGGGGCGCGAATACCGACCGGGGTGCTGCTGTATGGACCTCCGGGGACGGGCAAGACGCTGCTCGCGCGCGCCGTCGCCGGCGAGGCGGGCGTGCCGTTCTTCTCGATCTCGGGCTCGGATTTCGTCGAGATGTTCGTGGGCGTCGGCGCCTCCCGGGTCCGGGACCTGTTCGAGCAGGCCAAGCAGAACAGTCCCTGCATCATCTTCATGGACGAGATCGACGCCGTCGGGCGCCACCGCGGCGCCGGGCTGGGCGGCGGCCACGACGAGCGCGAGCAGACGCTCAACCAGCTGCTCGTCGAGATGGACGGGTTCGAGGCGAAGGACAACATCATCATGATCGCGGCCACCAACCGGCCCGACATCCTCGACCCCGCGCTGCTGCGCCCCGGCCGCTTCGACCGCCAGATCGCCGTCGACCGTCCCGACCGCAAGGGCCGCGCGAAGATCCTCGAGGTGCACACGCGCGGCAAGCCGCTGGCGAAGATCATCGACATCGACGCGCTCGCCGGGCAGACCCCCGGCTTCACCGGCGCGGACCTCTCGAACCTGATCAACGAGGCCGCGCTGCTGGCGGCGCGCACGGGCAAGCGCGAAATCGGCCAGGAAGAGCTCGAGGAGGGGATCATGCGCGTGATCGCCGGCCCCGAGAAGAAGACGCGCGTGATGAGCAAGAAGGAGCGCCTGATCACCGCCTACCACGAGATGGGCCACGCGATCGTCGGGCATTTCCTGGAGCACTCCGACCCCGTGCACAAGATCTCGGTGATCTCGCGCGGGCAGGCGCTCGGGTACACGATCTCGATGCCCCAGGAGGACCGTTTCCTGACCACGCGCGCGGAGCTCAACGACACGATGGCGATGACGCTCGGCGGCCGTGCCGCCGAGGAGATCGTGTTCGACGAGATAACGACCGGCGCCTCCAACGACCTGGAGAAGGTCACCGCCACCGCCAAGCAGATGGTGATGCGCTTCGGCATGTCGGAGAAGCTCGGCCCGCGCGTGTTCGGCCACGAGCACGGCCAGCCGTTCCTCGGCCGCGAGTTCTCGACCGAGCCCGACTACTCCGATGAGATCGCGCGCGAGATCGACGACGAGGTGCGCCGCATAGTGGAGTCGGCTCACCAGCGCGCCAAGAACATCCTCACCGAACACCAGCAGGACCTCAACAAGATCTCCGAGATCCTCGTCAAGCGCGAGACGATCGAGAAGGAGGAGTTCCTGGCGCTGCTCGACGGCAAGTCCGAGCAGGAAGTGTTCGGCGCCGAGGAGCCGCCCGCGCCAGAGCTGCCCGTCCCGCCCGCGCCCGCCGACCGCGCCGGCGGCCGCGAAGCGCCGCGTCCGTTGCCCCGGCCGGGGCTGGCCGGCGGCACGGCGGAGATGCGGGCCGTCGATCCCGAGCGGCCGTCGTCCACCTGAGCGCGTTCCGGCGCGCTGCTTGCCGCCGAAGCGCGCGGACGTATCGATGTGGGCACTGCGCCGCGCGCGGTCATGTTGGGCACATGCTAAAATGAACTCCATGACTACTGTGGGATCTGCTCCTGAGCTAATTATGGAGGGGCTCTCCCCGCGCGAGCGTGAGGTCGTCCGCGGCATCTATCTGGAGGAGCGGACGAGCTCCGATGTCGCCGAGCGGCTGTCGATCAGCGAGGACGCCGTTCAGAGGATGCTTGTGGTCGCCACCAGGTATGTGCTCACGGGCCTGGCGCGCAGGGCCGGGTCCAAACGGCGGCTGGAGGACATGATCGACGTGATGCTGCCGCAGTCGGTGCCGTCCGCCGCGGAGGTCTGGCACGCCCGTCAGAGCGCGCAGGCGCGCGAGGAGCTGGTGCGGGAGTTCGGCGCGCTGAGTGCCGAGGAGGTGGCTGAGCTGGCGGGCTCGAAGGCCCGCAACCGCTCGGCGCTGGCGTCGCGGTGGCACAGCGAAGGGCGCATCCTTGCGGTGCCGTGGCACGGACGCACGCTGTATCCCGGCTTCCAGTTTTGCGACGGGCGCCCAAGCACGACCGTGGCGGCCGCGGCCGCCACCCTGCGCGAGCGGGGCCTGGAGGGGTGGTCGCTGGCGCTGTGGTTCACCACGCCCAACGGCTGGCTGTGGGATCGGCGCCCGGTCGACCTGCTCGACGAGGACCGAGAAGGAGTCCTCGCGGCCGCCGGCGAGGCGCTGTCGCTACAGGCTTGAGCGAGCCGCCCGACCACCTCGAGCGCCCGGAGCTGCCCGAGCCGCCGGCCAGCCTGGCGTTCGAACTGCAGCCGATGGTCGCGGGCACGCGCTTGGTGCGCGTCCACGACCGGGATTACGGGGAGATCGAGTTCAACCCGTCCTCGCGTCCGAGTGCGCGGTTTCGCCCGATCGGCACGCCGATCGTGCCGACCCTGTACGCGGGCGAGGACGAGGACGTGGCGCTCGCCGAGGGGCTGTTCCACGACGTCCCGATCCGCCCGGGCACGGCCAGACGCGCGCCGCTGGCCGCCCTCGACGGGCGTGTCATCAGCGAGCTCGAGCCCACCCGCGAGCTGACGCTGATCGCGCTGCACGGCTACGGGCTGCAGTTACTGGGCGTCACTCACGGTGAGCTGATCGAGACCCCCGCGGCGGCGTATCCATGGACGGCGCGCTGGGGCCACGCCCTCCACGCCGCCTGCCCGCGGGCCGACGGGCTCGTGTGGATGAGCCGCCGCTTCGCAGGCCGCTCGGCGATCATGCTGTGGGCAGGCGAGGGACGCGTGGCCGAGGGCGATCTGGAGGTGCGCGTGCCCGCGCTCGCGCTCTGGGAGGGCCCCGGCCGCGAGCTCGCGCTCGAGGCCGCACAGCGCGCCGGCATCGCGCTCGTGGCGTGAGCAGGACCTGCATGCTCGACGCCTAACGTCTGGACGCGGTTCTATCTAACGTTTGGACATCGAGCTGCCGTCCTCTCGACGTTGTCGGGGCCTGCGCGAATAGGGTGGCGTCGTGCAGCCTGGATATCGCCTGATGGGCATCGTCAACGTCACGCCGGACTCGTTCTCGGACGGCGGCCGCTACCTGGACGCCGATGCGGCGGTGGCGCATGGACTCCAGCTGGCTCGCGAGGGGGCGCACATCCTCGACGTGGGCGGCGAATCGACTCGGCCCGGCGCCGAGCCCGTCGGGGTGCGGGAGGAGCTGCGTCGGGTCATACCGGTCGTGGGGGGGCTGGCCCGGGCCGTCGAAAGTGCGGCGGCTGGCCGCGCGGTGCCCGGGCGCGCGGACGGTAATGCTCCGCAGATCTCCATCGACACCTCAAAGGCCGAGGTGGCCAGGGCCGCGATCGCCGCCGGTGCGACGCTCGTCAACGACGTGACCGCGCTGCGCGCCGATCCGCAGATGGCGGGCGTGGTGGCCGACAGCGCCAGCGACTGCTGCCTGATGCACATGCTCGGCGAGCCGCGCACGATGCAGCGGGTGGGTGGGCCTCGATATGGCGATGTCGTCGACGACGTGAAGGCCTTCCTGGAGGAGCGCATGACGTTCGCCGTCGGCGAGGGCATCGCCGAGCAGAGCATCCTGCTCGACCCGGGCATCGGCTTCGGCAAGACGGTCGAGCACAACCTCGCGCTGTTGCGCCGCCTGGATGAGCTGGTGGCCCTGGGAAGACCGGTCGTGATCGGCACCTCGCGCAAGAGCTTTCTCGGGCGGATCGCCGCGGAGGCCGGCAGCTCGGCGGGTTGGAGTACCGGCGGGAGCGGCTCGGTGCACGAGATGGGCGCACCCTCCGCGCCGAGCGCCGCCGAGCGCCTACCCGGCACGATCGCCACCAATGTGATGGCCCTGGAGCGCGGCGCGAGCGTTTTTCGCGTGCACGATGTCGCCCCCGTGGCCAGCGCGCTGGCCGTGGCGGCTGCTACGTTGAGCGGCAAATGGACGGCGAGCCCGACGACGAGCTGAGCGACGAGGAGCCGCTCGACGACGACGGCGAGGAGGAGGGCTTCGAGACCGTCACGATCGAGATCAGCGGTCTCTCGCTCTACACGCACCACGGCGTCACCGAGGCCGAGCGGGAGATCGGCCAGCGCCTGCTGATCGACCTGCGCCTCGACGTCGGCGAAACCGACGCCACCGTCACCGACCGCGTGCAGGACACGGTCGACTACGCCGAGGTCTGCCAGCTGGTCGCGCTCGTGGCCCAGCAGCGCTCCTACAAGACGCTTGAGCGCCTGTGCAGCGCGATCGCCGACCGCCTGCTCGGCGACTTCGAGCTGGAAGGCGTGTGGGTCAAGGCATCGAAGCCCGAGCCGCCGATCCCGCTGCCGGTGGACGACGTCTCCGTGGAGGTGTGGAGAGAGGCGGGGGAGTAACCGACGTATCGGTCGAGGTTTGGCGTGAGGCGGGCGAGTAGCGCCGCGACATCGCCGAGTGGCGAAGGCGCACGCTGGACCGGTTTCCGCTGATCCTCTCGCGTTGCCCTTGACAAGTTAGTTAGCAGTCACTAATGTGCCGGCCGATGGCACGGACAGGCGACCCTGAGCGACTGTGATCGAGCGCCTCGCGAATCTCGCGGTCGGTCATTCGCGGCGCACGCTGCTGATCTCGGGTGCGGTGTTCCTGCTGGCCGCCGCCGTCGGCGGGCCGGTCGTCTCGATTCTGAAGAGCACCAACGCCGACTTCCAGGACTCCAAAGCTCAGAACCAGCAGGTCCTGAGGGCGATCGAACACGCCACCGGACAGACCGCCACCTACGGCGTCGCCGCGCTCGTGCCGAGCGCCGCCAGCGTGCGCACCGATCTGGCCGCGCAGCGCGAGAGCGAGCGCGTTGTGGCGCTGCTGAGCCGGCAGCGGGGATTTCAGCGCGCGATCGACTACTCCTCCACGCACCTGCCCGAGCTGGTTTCGCGCAATGGGCGCCAGACGCTCGTGCTGGCCGCGTTTGCCAAGCAGGAAGACTCCGCCCACGCGGTCGAACGGGTGCGCCCGCTGCTGGCCGGCGCGGGTGTGCGCTTCGGCGGCAACGACGTCGCCTTCGAGCAGATCAACGAAGAGACAACCTCGGACCTGCGCCGCGCCGAGACGTTCGCCTTCCCGATCCTTTTGCTGCTCTCCTTCTGGGTGTTCCGCGGCCTGATCGCCGCCGCGCTGCCGCTGCTCGTCGGCGGCTTTGCGATCGTGCTCACGTTCCTGGTGCTGCGCGTCGTCGATCAGTTCGCGGGGCTGTCGATCTTCGCCGTCAACCTCGTCACCGGGGTGGGCCTTGGCCTGGGCATCGACTACAGCCTGTTCGTGCTCTCGCGCTACCGCGAGGAGCTGGCCGGCGGCGCGGACACCCGCGCGGCGATCCTGCGCACGCTGCAGACGGCGGGGCGCACGGTGATGTTCGGCTCGCTCACGGTCGCGGGCGCGCTTGCCTCGATGCTCGTGTTCCCGATCCGCTTCCTGTACTCGATGGGCGTGGGCGGCGCGACCGTCGCGCTGTGCGCCGGGCTCGTCTCGCTGGTCGTGCTGCCCGCCGTGCTGGTCGCGCTCGGCCCGCGCATCGACGCGCTCGCGCCGGCGCGCCTGCAGCGCAGCGCCGCCCGCTCGGCGCAGGCGACCGAGCAGGGCGGCTGGTATCGGCTCGCGCGCGGCGTGATGCGCCGCCCCGGCGCGGTCGCGCTCGTCACGGCGGCTGTGCTGATCGCGATCGCCTCGCCCGCGCTGCGCCTGCAGCTGACGCCCGCCGACGCGCACGTGCTGCCCGCCTCCGCGCAGGCGCGCCAGGTGGCCGAAGCGCTCACGCACGAATTCGCGGTCGATCCCTCCGAGACGATCACGCTGGTCGTGCATGCCCCGGCAAGTGGAGGGCCGAAGCTCGCCGCCATCGTCGCGCGCGCCCGCCTGCTCGCCGGCGCCCAGGCAAGCCAGGCGCCGCCGCGCTATGTCGGCGGGGGCGTGTGGGAGATCGAACAGCAGCCCAGGGGAACGGACGGCGCGCCCGCCAACCAGGCGCTCGTCAAGCGCCTGCGCACGATCGCGCCGGCGCCGACCCTGCTTGTCGGCGGGTCCACCGCCTGGTTCGTCGATCAGAAGGCGGCGATCGCCGCGCACCTGCCGCTCGCGCTGGCGATCCTCGTGGCGGTCACCGCCGGCTTCCTGTTCGTGATGACCGGCTCGCTGATCCTGCCGTTCGTGGCGCTGCTGATGAACCTGCTCACGGTCGCCGTCGGCGCCGGGCTGCTCGTGCTGATCTTCCAGGAAGGCCACCTCGACGGCCTCCTCGGCTTCACGCCGATCGGGGGCCTTGAGGAGTCGAACCTGGTGCTGCTGTTCATCATCGCCTTCGCGCTCTCCACCGACTACGGCGTGTTCCTGTTCGGCCGCATCAAGGAGGCCCACGACACGGGTCTCGCCACCCGCGACGCGGTCGCCGCCGGCCTGGAGCGCACCGGACGCCTCGTGACGGCGGCCGCGCTGCTGTTCTGCGTGGCGATCGGCGCCTTCGCCACCTCGCACATCTTCTTCATCAAGCAGCTCGGCGTCGGCGCGGCGCTGGCGGTCGCGATCGACGCGACCGTGGTCCGCGCGCTGCTCGTGCCCGCGATCATGGGGCGCCTGGGCGAGTGGACCTGGTGGGCGCCGCGGCCTTTGCGGCGTCTGCACGGGCGCATCGGGCTGAGCGAGGGCGGCGAGATCGCCGAGCCCGGTCGAGCGTAGGTCTCGCCACTCCGGCGGCTGTAGCCGGGACCACAGGCGAATACAGTGGCCTGATGTTTGAGACCGACAAGTGCATTCTTCCCATGGGGGACTTGACAGACGGTGCAGGGTGCGGTATAAAGAGCCATGTCCCCGGTACCCGTGTGGTGTCGGGGTTGACATAAGGTCGGGTTTGGGTCGGTCCCTGTGGTCGACACTGAACTTGTTCAGCAGGGCCCTTGGGAGAGGGACCGGGTCGTTTTCGAGAGAGGGTTGTAATCGCGTGGTTTGTTTGGGGAATAGCGTGGCTGAGAAGGCGTGTGCCTCTGGCGGGTCCTTTATAGGACGCGTCAGCGTCGCTGACGCGTCTCTCTCTCTCTCTCTCTCTCTCTCTCTGGCCGGGCTGGCTCTCAGCTAGCTTCGGGCCGGACCGTCGTTCTGTCCGGCCGTTTGGGCCGGGTGGGTTCTTCGCGTCGTTTGTGCGGCGCTTCATGTTCTTCTGTTGCCGTGGGCTTGGTGCCCAGGGCGGTTTTTGCCTGTCCCCCGAGTGGGGGCGCTGCCCGGGTTCGGGTGGGTTTCCGTCGTCCGGGTATTGGTGAGGAGGGGTTGTGTTGATGAGCGTTCGTCGGTTGGCGATGATTGTGGTCTTTGCGTGTGTGTGCGTGTTGGGTGTGGGTGAGGCGTCTGCGTGGGCGTCTGAAGGCTATAGCGCATCTGCGTCCGGGTCTTTGGCTGCTCCTCCCGGAGGGTTCGTGAATCCGTTGGGTGTGGCTGTGAACGAGGCGACTGGGGACGTGTATGTGTCGGATTATTCCAGTGGGATGGTCGACGAGTTCGACGCTTCCAAGGAATATGTGTCGCAGATAGCCGTATCTGGCGGGAATCCCTACTACCTGGCGGTTGATAATTCGGGCGGGCCGTCGGAGGGGGACGTGTATGTGGCCGGGTCTGCGAGCAATGTTGTCTATAAGTTCGATGCGCTTCTCGATGGGTCGTTGGTGGCGGACGCGACGACGCCTGAAATCGGTGGCGGTGTGCTCAGCAGGCCGACGGGCGTGGCTGTTGATGCTGCGGGCGATGTGTATGTCGTCAGTGAAGGGACCGAAACCGTGTCGAAGTTCTCACCGACTGGGCAGGTGCTCGATGCCGATCTGATCACGGGTGTTCACCAACCCGAAGCGCTCGCGGTGAACTCTGCCGGTGACATTTACGTATCGACTGATTACGATGGCACTCAGGAGTACGGACCATCTGGAGCATGTATCAATAATTGTGCTTCCATTAATGGCAATGAATATCAAGACCGTGGGCTGGCGATAACGTTGCAAGGGGACGTCCTGGTGAGTGATCAGGAATCGAATAAAGTGGTGGAGTATGGCCCCGGTTCGCAGCATCAGCTGATACAGGAACTCGGTTCGTTCGAATTGCCGTTTGGCATTGCTGTGGGTGAAACACAGCACGCTCTTTATGTTGCCGATTTTGTGGGTAAAACAGTCGATACGTTTGAAGGGGGTCAGACGCCGGAAGCGCCGGACACTGGGGCGGCGGAAGTCAAAGGAACGACCGCAATTCTGCATGGTACGTTGAATCCTGGTGTTAGCGCTAAGACCGGATGGTATTTCGCGTATAACGACGATGGCAGCTGTGTCGGAGGTGGGACTACGCCTGTCGAAGAAGCCGAAGGCAGGGATCTTTCGGAGTCTAAGGAAGCGGGCGGTCTGGAAGTATCGACGACTTACACAGTCTGCATTGTCTCGCAGAACAAGTATGGCCGCGAATATGGGTCTCCGCTAAGTTTTACGACGTCCAACGTCGGAAGCGAGTCGTTCTCCGATGTCGGCCAGCACGGTGCTACCGTGAGTGCGCGGTTGAACACCGGCGGTTTGGCGACGTCGTATTATGTTGAATACGGGTCGACGAGTGCGTTTGGGTCGAGTACTCCTGTGCGGGTTACTGGGGAAGGTGAAGGCACGGTGAGTGTGTCTGCGCGTATCGAAGCTCTCCAGTCGTATAGCGAATATCATTTCCGTGTTGTCGCTTCGAATTCGGAGGGGGCGGAAGAACGTGGTGAAGATCTCGCGTTTCGTACGCTGCCGGCGCCGATCAATGGTTTGCCGGATGAACGCGTGTATGAAATGGTGGATCCTGCGGATAATCTTAATCAGGATGTTTATAGGCCTGAAGGGGAACAGGAACTGAAAGGTAATGAAGGCTATGGTACGCCGCGGCCCATTCAGGTCGCGGCTGATGGTTCTGCGGTTTCTTTTGAGGCTGGAGCGACGGTTGGTGGTGATGGGAGTAGCGGCAAATTTGAGGGTACGCAGTATCTCGCTACGCGTAGTGTGGGTGGCGGTTGGTCGCAGAGGACGCTTTCCCCTGATGGGCGTGACGATTATTTTGTTGGGCTTGATCGTGAGCTTGATGCTGGTGTAATAATCGATGATATTGACGGGTTGTCGGCGCTGTCGGCTTTGATCCCGGAAAACAGTTATTTCATGATCTATGCCTGTATGGATTTGGGTAGTGGGTGTAGGACTCCCGAAGAACCGTCCCGTACGGGTGTGAGTGAATTTGCGCCGCTCTTTACGGTGAAGCCGCCAGATCGCACCGGATATGCATTCGGCACGGACGATCAAGAAGTAAACGCTGGCGATGGTGAGGGCAGCGCTCCGTTGTTTGCGGGTGGGTCGTCTGGTTTCACGAGTCTTCTGTTCGAGGCTAATGACGCTCTGATTCCTGGTGAAGGCTCGATCGAACGTGAACTCCGGGAAGATGTGGAACGGGAAGTCGCGGATGGTGAAGATCATAGTTATCTTTATGATTCTGTTGGTGGAAAGCTCGCGTTGATCGATGTGCTGCCGGGTAGTCAGGGTGTGCCTGCGGGTACGGTCGCGTCACACGCGATTTTCGGTGCGACAGCGGTCAATGAACCCAAACCGAATCTTCCTGATTTCAGTAATGTGATTTCTGCTGATGGTAGTCGTGTTTATTGGACTGACCTGGCGTCCGGTGCCGATGAAGGCCGCGTGTTCCTCAGGGAGAATCCGGGGGCACCGGTGAGTCCTGTTGATTCTGAGGGTCATTGTCTGGTTTCCGCGGATGCTTGTACTGTGCCTGTGTCTGCTGGTGCGGCGCGGTATTGGACGTCCGCGGAAGACGGCAGGTTCGCTTTCTACACCGAAGCGGGTGCCCTGTACCGTTTCGATGCTGTTACGGGCGTCTCTGAAGCGCTCACGAAAAACACCGCCAATGTTATCGGTGTGGTTGGCACCAGCGAAAACGGGGAAGACGCCTATTTCGTCGCCGAGGAAGCCGTTGGTTCGATTCATGGTCCTGGCGGTACCGTGCCGCAGCAGGGCGAGCCCAACGTGTACTTGTCAGATCACGGCACCGTGACGTTCGTCGCGACCCTAGCATTCATTGACGGAAAGGCAGTAGAACCAATCGATGATATTCATTACACCGTAGAAGTGGGTGATTGGGTGGCGGGTCTTGGTAACCGTACCGCTGAGGTCACTCCTGATGGTGGTGGTCTTGTGTTCATGTCCAGTGAAAGGTTGAAGACTGTCGGTTTCCCGGATGGTGTGCCCAACGCTGGATTGCAGGAGGTGTACCTGTTCCAAGCAGGGAGCGATGAATTGTTCTGCGTGTCGTGCAGTCCCAGCGGCGAAACACCACCGGCACATTACAAAGGAGTCCATGGGCCTGGTGCTGCGGCGTTCGCGGCGGTGAGTTGGAGCGATACTTATGAGCCGCAATGGGTGTCCGATGACGGGAACGAGGTGTTCTTCGATAGCGTTGTGCCGCTTGTGCCTCAGGATACGAACGGCAAGCAGGATGTTTATGAGTGGGAGCGCGAAGGCACAGGGAGCTGTACGACTGGTAGCGGCGCGAATGGTGGCTGCTTGTATCTGCTGTCGAGTGGGAGCAGCGAACAGGCGTCGTGGCTGCTGGGTTCCAGTTCGAACGGTGAAGACGTGTTCATCGTCACGCGATCGAGGCTGACCCCGAATGATGGCGATGAAGCGGATAACCTGTTCGATGTTCGCGCTTATGGTGTGCGGCCCGTGGAAGAAGGAGCGTGCACGGGTACTGGTTGTCAGGGTGTGCCCGCGCCGCCGCCGACGTTCGCTACCCCGCCGAGTGTCACCTTCGAAGGCGTCGGTAACTTCCCGCCACCGGTCGCTACCAAAGCTGGCAAGTCGACACAGAAGACCGTCGTGAAGTGTCGAAAGCCCAGGGTGCGCAAGAACGGCAAGTGTGTAGAGAGCAAGCGTAAGCGTAAGCGCGTAGTGCAGCGCTCGCATACTTCGCGTCGTGTCATCAAGCATCACCGGAGGACTGCATAAATGAGTTATTCAACACAGAGTCCCATCGTGTCTAATGTTCTCTTCGCGACCGGACTTCGCGGCAGGATGCTTGGTGTGATCATGGGTTTGTTGTCGGTGTTTGGTGTGATGGTGGTGCTAGCTCCGCCAGCGTTCGGGGTGGAACCACGGCCCGGGTGGGCGGTGTTCGGGGATTTCTCTCCAACGGACCTGCCACCCGGCGGGACGGACAACTTGAATGTGTTCGTGTATAACATCGGCAGTGTTTATGGTGGTACGGTGACTGTGACCGACACGTTGCCACCAGGCCTGTTGGTCAGTAGCGGTTCGAGCTGTATGGGTGCGGGCACGAGGGTCGCGACGTGCGAAATCGGTTCGCCCGCTCCCGGCGAAGCACCGAATACGTTCAGCATCCCTGTTGTTGTGGAAGCCACTGCGTCTAACGCGGGCTCGCCGGTCGATCGTATCGTCGCTAGCGGTGGTGGTGCGCTTAGTGCTGCGCAAGCGGAAGTACCGGTCACGTTCGGTTCGGGCACACCGGGTTTCGGGTTTGAGAATTTCGATGCGTGGTTCTCGAACGCGCAGGGGGAAGTGGATACGCAGGCGGGATCGCACCCGTACGCGTTGACCGTCGTCTACGCCGTGAACAGTAAGCCCGGCCCTTATCCTTATGAACATGAAGAGCAGGTGCCGTCTGGCGGAGAAGTACACACGTTGAATGTAAATGTGCCAGCTGGTCTCGTCGCTGAACCGAGCGCGGTACCACAGTGCACGTACGCAGAGTTCGATAGTCAGGTTGAAGGTGGGTGTCCCGCTGATACGCAGATCGGTGTCGACTGGTTCGACCTGGGGGGCGGTAGTAGTGGCGGCGTGCTGCCAGTGTTTAACATGGTGCCGCCGGCGGGGGTTGCGGCACAGTTCTCGTTCCAATACGGGGGGACACCGTTCTTTCTTGATTCGGGTGTGCGCAGTGGTGGTGATAACGGCATCACGACGCACGTCGACCCCGTCGATCCACACGGGATCATCTCGAACACGACGGTGATCTGGGGTGCTCCCGGTGAACACGGTACCGGCGCCCCAATCAAGCCGTTTATTACGCTACCAACATCGTGCAGCGAACCGCCAAAGTTCAGTATCGAAGCGATAGGAACATGGGAGAACCCATCCGCCTATGCTCAAGACAGCAGCGTGCTGCGCGACCAGGATGGAGAACCGACCACGATGACCGGGTGCGAACGGCTCGTGCATTTCGCACCGGTATTGGAAGCCTCGCCGGAAACACGCTACGCGGACACCCCAACAGGACTAAGCGCGATCGTGAAGAACCAGACTGGCGTGAACCCCGAAGGACTCGCGACGTCCGGTTTGCGCGACACTACGGTGACGTTGCCCGAAGGTGTCGTGATCAATCCTGGTCAGGCGACGGGGTTGCAGGCGTGTCATGCTGGTATCGGTCCAGGCGAGGATAGCCTGCCGTTGCCCGGTCAGGATGGGGAAACCGAAGAATTCTCGGGCCCGCCCGATTGTCCTTCGGCGTCGAAGGTCGGCACCGATGAAATCATCACGCCGCTATTGGCGAACCCGTTGAAGGGCAACGTGTATGTGCTCGCCCAGTCGAATGGTGGTCCTGGGGAACCGCCGAATCTGCAGTCGAGTCCTCCGGCGTTGCAGATCCTGGTAGCTGCGTCGGGGGAAGGCGTGAACCTGAAGCTCGTCGGCACGATCCGTTTGAACGAAACGACGGGCCAGTTGACGACGACGTTCGAAAACACGCCTGATGCGCCGTTCAGCGAATTTCGTTTGTCTTTCAGTGGTGGTGCGCAGGCAGCGCTCGCGACACCCACTACGTGTGGGACCTACAGGACGACCGCGCAGTTCACGCCGTGGAGCGCACCGTTCGTAGAACCATCCTTTGAAGCTACGCGCTTCGCGATCGAATACGGTCCGAACGGTACGCCCTGTGCGGACCCGTTGCCGTTCGCGCCGAGTATGACCGCTGGTGCTACGACCGATCAGGCTGGTGGGTATACGGACTTCACGATGCTGTTGACCCGTGGTGATGGGCAGCAGCACATGGAAAAGCTGCGGTTCAATACGCCCGAGGGCTTGTTGGGCATGATCTCCAAGGTCAAGCTCTGCGGGGAACCGCAGGCCGCGAAAGGCGAATGCCCTGCCTCCTCGCAGATCGGGCATACGGTCGCTGAGGCCGGTCCTGGCCCGTATCCGTTCGTGATCCCAGAGCCGGGTGCTCCACCGGCACCGATCTATCTCACCGGTCCATATGACGGTGCTCCGTTCGGATTGTCTATCGCGGTGCCGATCGTGGCCGGCCCGTTCAATTTGGGTACCGAAGTTGTTCGCGGGAAGATCGAAGTGGATCCGTTGACCGCGAGGCTCACGATCACTACGACACCGTTCCCGAAGACCGTGAAAGGCATCCCGACCGACATCCGCGCGATCAACGCCGTGATCGACCGTCCAGAATTCATGTTCAACCCCACCAGCTGCAACCCGATGAGCTTCGCCGGCACCGCGTACAGCTTCGAAGGCGCAACAGCACCCCTAGCAAGCCACTTCCAGGTCGGGTCCTGCCAAGCCTTGAAGTTCCAACCCAACTTCAAAGTCTCGACCAACGGGAAAACGTCCAGGGCGGACGGTGCGAGCCTGACCGCGAAGATCGTGTATCCCGTCGGCAACCTCGGCGCGAACCAAGCATCCTCCCAATCGAACATCAAAGCCGTCAAGGTGGACCTGCCGAAGCAACTCCCGTCGCGGCTTACGACGCTGCAGAAGGCGTGTCCCGCGAAAGTGTTCGAAGCAGACCCCGCAGACTGTCCAGCGGACTCCATCGTCGGACACGGCAAGGCGATCACACCACTACTACCCGTCCCCGTCGAAGGACCAGCCTACTTCGTATCCCATGCCGGGGAAGAATTCCCGAACCTGATCGTCGTACTACAGGGCGACAACGTCACCGTCGAGCTGATCGGCGACACGTTCATCAACACGAAGACGAACATCACGAGCAGCACGTTCAAGGAAGTCCCCGACGTCCCGATCCAGAGCTTCGAACTGAACCTCCCCCAGGGCCCATACTCAGCCCTCGCGGCGAACACGAACCTCTGCAAGGTCAAGGGCGGACTGAAGATGCCGACCGCCTTCACCGGACAAAACAACGCCGTGATCCACGAGACCACACCGATCGCGGTCACGGGCTGCGCCAAGGCTGTCAAGAAGCACAAGAAGGCGAAGGCGAAGAAGAAGCACGCGAAAGGCAAGAAGAAGAAATAGAGGTGTACCGATCATGTCCTCCAGCAACGGAGGGGCCGGGGTGCGTGAGACGGCGCGTCCCGGTCAGCACAATCGAGATTCTGAGGACGTAGCTGATCGCGCCGGGCGCCAGGGCGCGCATGTCGCGGAGATGCAGCGGCGGCGGTTGTTGAGCGCGACGGTCGAACTTGCGTATGAGTACGGGGTGCAGGCGATCAGCGTCGCCACGTTGTGTGAGCGGGCGGGACTGTCGCGGCGCACTTTCTACGAATGCTTCGACGGCCGCGAGGCTTGTCTGCTGGCCACGTTCGAGGACGCGCTGGCCCAGGCCACGCGGGTCGTGCGGGAGGCGGCCATTGGGGCCCAGAGCTGGCGGGAGCAGGCGCGATGCGGCCTGACGGCGCTGCTGTCGTTTCTCGACGGCGAGCCCGGTGCGGGGTGCCTGCTGGTTGTCGAGGCGCTTGGCGCCGGTCACGATACGCTCGAGGCCCGCAGGCGCGGCATCGCCGAAATCATCGCCTTCGTCGACCGGGGACGGTTGGAAGCGAAAGCGAGCCGCCAACCGCCGCCGCCACTGACCGCCGAGGGCATCGTCGGAGCGGTGTTCAGCGTGATCCACGCCCGCATGTCTGTAGCGGACTCGCCCCCGCTTGTCGAGCTAACGGGCCCGCTGATGGCGATGATCGTGCAGCCCTACCTCGGGCCCGCCGCCGCGCGCAAGGAGTTGCAGCTGCCCGTCCCGTCATCCGCGGGGTCGGCGGCCCCGAGGCTGCCCGCCGACCCCTTCAAGGATCTGCCGATGCGCCTCACATACCGCACGGTGCGCGTGCTCGCCTCGATCGCCGAGGAGCCCGGCGCGTCCAGCAAACACGTGGGCGACGCCTCCGGGATCGCGGACCCCGGACAGATCTCGCGCCTGCTCTCGCGTCTGCGGCGCTACGAGCTCATACAGGACAGCGGCGTCGGACCCGCCAAGGGCAAGGCGCGCGCGTGGACGCTGACCCCGCGTGGAGAGAGCATCCTCCAAGCAACGGGACAAGGGTAGGGGCGGACATCGAGAGTGCGTCGTTGCGGCGAAGAGGGTCAGCGCCGAGTCGCTCAAAAGATCGAGTCCTTGGTGTATGATTGGTGTATGAGTACTGTGCGGACGAACATCGAGATCGAGGACACCTACGTTCAGGCGATCATGGCGCGCTACGGCGTACGCACCAAGACCGCCGCCGTCGACCTTGCGTTGCGGCATCTGGCAGGGCAGCCGATGACACGCGAGGAAGCGCTCGCGATGCAGGGGGCCTGCTCGATTGCCGCTCTGCCCGCGGATGTGCCGCCGCACGTAGCAGCGTGATCCTGGTCGACAGCTCCGTCTGGGTTGAGTACGATCGCGCGACCGGCAGTCCCGCGCACCTGCGCCTGAAGGGACTGATCGAAGACGATGGTCCGGTCGCGGTCACCGAGCCGGTGATCATGGAGGTCCTCGCGGGCGCACGCGACGATCGGCGGGAGAACGATCTACGTCGCTTGCTCGGGCGCTTTGAGATGTTGAGCTTCGATGCGGTGAGCGACTTCGACGGCGCGGTGCGAATCTATCGTCGCAGCCGTGGCGCCGGCATCACCCCGCGTGGGATGCTCGACTGCATGATCGCGGCAGTGGCCTGGCGCCGAGGCGCGACGTTGCTCGCCCACGACGCCGACATGGACCGCGTCGCCCGCGTCGTCGGCATCGAGCTGGATGAGGCATCGCTGCGCGTGAGCCCCGAGGCGACGGTCCTGCCATCTGCCGCCACCCCGCACACCGCACAGCGCCGGCGCATGGTCCCTGCCGGCACAATGCCTTCGCGCAGCGGCCTGCTCGGCCTTGGATCGAACGTCGGCGAGCGCCGCGCCCATTTGCAGGCCGCGGTCGATGCGCTGCCGGGGATCGGGGTTCGCGTCGTGGCCGCCTCCTCGGTGTACGACACCGACCCGGTCGGCGAGGTGCCCGAGCAGCCGAGCTTTCTGAACGCATGCCTGCTGGTGGAGACGGCGCTTCAGCCGCTGGAGCTGCTGGATGCCGTCAAGCGGTTGGAGGCGCAGCTGGGGCGCGCCGCGGGCGGGGTGCGCCACGGGCCGCGCGCGATCGACATCGACATCCTGCTGCTCGGCGAGATCGAGCTTGTCCACGAGCGGATGGCGCTCCCGCACGAGCAGCTGCTCGCGCGCCGCTTCGTGCTGATCCCGGCGCTGGAGCTCGATTTCGAGCTGGCCACCCCCGACGGTCGGCGCCTGTCCGACGCGCTGGCCGTCCTCCCCGTCGGTCCCACCTCGGGCGAAGGCGTGCGCTGGGCCGGTCCGCCGCCGGTTACATCGGATGTTGGTTACGTTTGATGCCAGCAACGAGTGGGTGGACGCCGTCGTCGCTGCGGACCGGCCAGAGAAGTCCGCCTCCTCCCAGGGGACTTGACAGCTAGCGTCAGTTGCGATATAAAGAGCCATGTCTTTGTAATCCACAAGGGTTGCAGGGACCCAAGCGGGGCTTGGTTGGTCCGCTTGGGCAGGCTCTCCGGCTGGGGGGGCATGCAAAACATAAGGTCGGGTTGGGTCTGGC
Source organism: uncultured Solirubrobacterales bacterium (assembly GCA_963831995.1). Classification (GTDB taxonomy): domain Bacteria; phylum Actinomycetota; class Thermoleophilia; order Solirubrobacterales; family Solirubrobacteraceae; genus Palsa-744. The sequence goes on from CAWHSI010000005.1 coordinate 1,652,490, forward strand.
CCCTGTGGTCTGACGTCTAACCGGTTTCAGCAGGGCCCTTGGGAGAGGGACCGGGTCGTTTTCGAGAGAGGGTTGTGTTTCGCGTGGTTTGTTTGGGGAATAGCGTGGCTGAGAAGGCGTGTGCCTCTGGCGGGTCCTTTATAGGACGCGTCAGCGTCGCTGACGCGTCTCTCTCTCTCTCTCTCTCTCTCTCTCTGGCCGGGCTGGCTCTCAGCTAGCTTCGGGCCGGACCGTCGTTCCGTCCGGCCGTTTGGGCCGGGTGGGTTCTTTGCGTCGTTTGTGCGGCGTTTCATGTTCTTCTGCCGCGGGCTCGATGTCCATGGCGGTGTTTGCCTGCCCCCCGAGTGGGGGCGCTGCCCGGGTTCGGGTGGGTTTCCGTCGTCCGGGTATTGGTGAGGAGGGGTTGTGTTGATGAGCGTTCGTCGGTTGGCGATGATTGTGGTCTTTGCGTGTGTGTGCGTGTTGGGTGTGGGTGAGGCGTCTGCGTGGGCGTCTGAAGGCTATAGCGCATCTGCGTCCGGGTCTTTGGCTGCTCCTCCCGGAGGGTTCGTGAATCCGTTGGGTGTGGCTGTGAACGAGGCGACTGGGGACGTGTATGTGTCGGATTATTCCAGTGGGATGGTCGACGAGTTCGACGCTTCCAAGGAATATGTGTCGCAGATAGCCGTATCTGGCGGGAATCCCTACTACCTGGCGGTTGATAATTCGGGCGGGCCGTCGGAGGGGGACGTGTATGTGGCCGGGTCTGCGAGCAATGTTGTCTATAAGTTCGATGCGCTTCTCGATGGGTCGTTGGTGGCGGACGCGACGACGCCTGAAATCGGTGGCGGTGTTCTCAGCAGGCCGACGGGCGTGGCTGTTGATGCTGCTGGCGATGTGTATGTCGTCAGTGAAGGGACCGAAACCGTGTCGAAGTTCTCACCGACTGGGCAGGTGCTCGATGCCGATCTGATCACGGGTGTTCACCAACCCGAAGCGCTCGCGGTGAACTCTGCCGGTGACATTTACGTATCGACTGATTACGATGGCACTCAGGAGTACGGACCATCTGGAGCATGTATCAATAATTGTGCTTCCATTAATGGCAACGAATATCAAGACCGTGGGCTGGCGATAACGTCGCAGGGGGACGTCCTGGTGAGCGATCAGGAATCGAATAAAGTGGTGGAGTATGGCCCCACCTCGCAGCATCAGCTGATACAGGAACTCGGTTCGTTCGAATTGCCGTTTGGCATCGCTGTGGGTGAAACACAGCACGCTCTTTATGTTGCCGATTTTTTGGGCAAAACAGTCGATACGTTTGAAGGTGGCCAGACGCCGGAAGCGCCGGACACTGGGGCGGCGGAAGTCAAAGGAACGACCGCGATTCTGCATGGTACGTTGAATCCTGGTGTTAGCGCTAAGACAGAATGGTATTTCGCGTACAACGATAATGGCAGCTGTGTCGGAGGTAGGACTACGCCTGTCGAAGAAGCCGAAGGCGGAGATCTTTCGGAGTCTAAGGAAGCGGGCGGTCTGGAAGTATCGACGACTTACACAGTCTGCATGGTTTCGCAGAACAAGTATGGCCGCGAATATGGGTCTTCGCTGAGTTTTACGACGTCCAACGTCGGGAGCGAGTCGTTCTCCGATGTCGGTCAGCATGGTGCTACCGTCAGTGCGCGGTTGAACACTGGTGGTTTGGCGACGTCGTATTATGTTGAATACGGGTCGACGAGTGCGTATGGGTCGAGCACTCCTGTACATGTCACCGAGGAAGGCGAAGGCACGGTGAGTGTGTCTGCGCGTATCGAAGCTCTCCAGTCGTATAGCGAATACCATTTCCGTATTGTCGCTTCGAATTCGGGGGGCGTGGAAGAACGTGGTGAAGATCTCGTGTTCCGTACGCTGCCGGCGCCGATCAATGGTCTGCCGGATGAACGTGTGTATGAAATGGTGGATCCTGCGAATAATCTTAATCAGGATGTTTATAGGCCTGAAGGGGCCTACGGGCTGGAAGGTAATGAAGGCTTTGCTACGGCGCTGCCCGTTCGGGTCGCGGCTGATGGTTCTGCGGTTTCGTATGAGGCTGGAGCGACGGTCGGGGGCGATGGAAGTAGCGGCACATTTGAGGGTACGCAATATTTCGCTACGCGTAGTGTTGGTGGCGGTTGGTCGCAGAAGACGCTTTCCCCTAATGGGCGCAATGATTATTACATTGGGCTTGATAGTGAGCTTGATGCTGGTGTAATAGACGATGAGCCTAACGGGTTGTTGGCGTTGTCGGCTTTGATCCCGGAAAACAGTTATCGCATGATTTATGCTTGTATGGATTTGGGTAGTGGGTGTAGGACTCCCGAAGAATCGGCCCGTATTGGTGTGAGTGAATTTAAGCCGCTCTTTACGGTGAAGCCGCCCGATCGCACCGGATATGCATTCGGCACGAATGGTCGCGAAGTGAACTCTGGCAATACTCTGGGACCGGTACCAATATTTGCGGGGGGATCGTCTGGTTTTACGAGCCTCCTGTTCGAGGCTAATGACGCGCTGATTCCCGGTGAAGGCTCGATCGAACGTGAACTTCGGAAAGATGTGGAACAAGAAGTCACGGATGGTGAAGATCATAGTTATCTTTATGACTCTGTTGGTGGAAAGCTCGCGCTGATCGACGTGCTGCCGGGTAGTCAAGATGTGCCTGCGGGCACGGTCGTCTCCCACGCAATTTTCGGTGCGACCGCGGTCAACGAACCCATAGAAAATCTTCCTGATTTCAGCAATGTGATTTCTGCTGATGGTAGTCGTGTTTATTGGACTGACCTGGCGTCCGGTGCCGATGAAGGCCATGTGTTTCTCAGGGAGAATCCCGGTATGCCGGTGAGCCCTGTCGATGCTGAAGGTCACTGTCTGGTTCCCGCGGATGCGTGTACTGTGTCTGTGTCTGCCGGTGCGGCACGATATTGGACGTCCGCGGAAGACGGCAGGTTCGCTTTCTACACTGAAGCTGGTGCGCTGTACCGTTTCGATGCTGTGACGGGTGTTTCTGAAGCGCTCACGAAGAACACGGCCAATGTTCTCGGTGTGATTGGCACCAGCGAAAACGGGGAAGACGCTTATTTCGTCGCCGAGGAAGCTATTGGTTCGGTGCATGGTCCTGGTGGTACCGTGCCGCAGCAGGGAGAGCCCAACGTGTACTTGTCAGATCACGGCACGGTGACGTTCGTCGCGACCCTGGCGTTTATTGACGGAACGCATGTGGAACCAATCGATCATTCTTGGAAACTCTTTGAAGTAGGTGACTGGTTGGCGGGTCTTGGTGACCGTACCGCTGAGGTCACTCCCGATGGTGGTGGTCTTGTGTTCATGTCCAGTGCGACGTTGAGGACCGTCGGTTTCCCTGACGGTGTCCCCAACGCTGGATTGCAGGAGGTGTACCTGTTCCAAGCAGGGAGCGATGAATTGTTCTGCGTGTCGTGCAGTCCCAGTGGCGAAACACCACCGGCACAATACGAAGGAAACTATGGGCCTGGGGCTGCGGCGTTTGCGGCGGTGAGTAGTAGCGATACTTATGAGCCGCAATGGGTGTCCGATGACGGGAACGAGGTGTTCTTCGATAGCGTTGTGCCGCTGGTGCCTCAGGACACGAACGGCAAGCAGGATGTTTATGAGTGGGAGCGCGAAGGCACAGGGAGCTGTACGGCTGGTAGCGGCGCGAATGGTGGCTGCTTGTATCTGCTGTCGAGTGGGAGCAGCGAACAGGCGTCGTGGCTGCTGGGTTCCAGCGCGAACGGTGAAGACGTGTTCATCGTGACGCGATCGAGGCTGACTCCGAATGATGGCGATGAAGCGGATAACCTGTTCGATGTTCGCGCTCATGGTGTGCGGCCCGTGGAAGAAGGAGCGTGCACGGGTACTGGTTGTCAGGGTGTGCCCGCGCCGCCGCCGACGTTCGCTACACCGCCGAGCGTGACCTTCGAAGGCGTCGGTAACTTCCCGCCACCCGTCGCTACCAAAACCGGTAAGTCGACACAGAAGGCGGTGGTGAAGTGTCGAAAGCCCAGGGTGCGCAGGAACGACAAGTGTGTAGAGAGCAGGCATAAACCCAAGCGCAAACGTGTGGGGAAGCGATCGCGTGTGTCGCGTCGTGTTATCAAGCATCATCGGAGGGCTGCATAAATGAGCTATTCAGCACAGGATCGTTTCGTGTCTAATGTTGTCTTTGCGGCTGGTTTTCGTGGCCGGATGCGTGGTGTGATCGTGGGTTTGTTGTTGGTGTTTGGTGTGATGGTGGTGCTGGCTCCCTCGGCGTTCGGGGTGGAATCGCGGCCCGGTTGGGAGGTGTTCGGGGATTTCTCTCCAACGGACCTGGCGCCGGGCGGGACGGACAACTTGGATGTATTTGTGTATAACATCGGCAGTGTTTATGGTGGTACTGTGACTGTGACAGATACGTTGCCGCCGGGCCTGTTGGTTGGCAGCGGTGCGCCCTGCACCGGTGTGGGAACGAGGGTCGCTACCTGCGAAATCGGCTCGCCCGCTCCCGGCAATGAACCGATTCCGTTCACTATCCCTGTTGTTGTGGAAGCGACCGCTTCTAACGCGGGCTCGCCGGTCGATCTTGTCGTCGCCAGCGGTGGTGGTGCGCTCAGTGCCGCGCGCGCGGAAGTACCGGTCACGTTCGGTTCGGGCACGTCGGGTTTCGGGTTTGAGAACTTCGACGCGTGGTTCTCAAACGCTCAGGGAGAAGTGGATACGCAGGCAGGATCGCACCCGTACGCGTTGACCGTCGTATACGCCGTAAACAGTAACCCCGAGCGTAACTATCCCAGTGGACAGGAACCCGCGGACGGAGAAGTACACGCGTTGAATGTGAATGTGCCCGCAGGCCTAGTCGCAGAACCCAGAGCGGTACCACAATGCACGTACGCAGAGTTCGATAGTCAGGTTGAAGGTGGATGTCCCGCTGATACGCAGATCGGTGTCGACTGGTTCGAGCTGGGGGGCCGTAGTGCCGGCGGTGCGCTGCCAGTGTTTAACATGGTGCCGCCCGCAGGCGTTGCAGCACAGTTCGCATTCCAATTTCTTGGGACACCGTTCTTCCTTGATTCCGGTGTTCGCAGTGGTGGCGATAACGGCATCACGACACACGTCGACCCGGTCGACCCGCACGCGATAGTATCGAACACGACAGTGATCTGGGGTGCTCCCGGCGAACACGGCACCGGCGCACCAATCAAACAGTTCCTCACGCTACCGACATCGTGCAGCGAACCGCCAAAGTTCAGTATCGAAGCGATAGGAACATGGGAGAACCCATCCGCCTATGCTCAAGACAGCAGCGTGCTGCGCGACCAGGATGGAGAACCGACCACGATGACCGGGTGCGAACGGCTCGTGCATTTCGCACCGGTATTGGAAGCCTCGCCGGAAACACGCTACGCGGACACCCCAACAGGACTAAGCGCGATCGTGAAGAACCAGACTGGCGTGAACCCCGAAGGACTCGCGACGTCCGGTTTGCGCGACACTACGGTGACGTTGCCCGAAGGTGTCGTGATCAATCCTGGTCAGGCGACGGGGTTGCAGGCGTGTCATGCTGGTATCGGTCCAGGCGAGGATAGCCTGCCGTTGCCCGGTCAGGATGGGGAAACCGAAGAATTCTCGGGCCCGCCCGATTGTCCTTCGGCGTCGAAGGTCGGCACCGATGAAATCATCACGCCGCTATTGGCGAACCCGTTGAAGGGCAACGTGTATGTGCTCGCCCAGTCGAATGGTGGTCCTGGGGAACCGCCGAATCTGCAGTCGAGTCCTCCGGCGTTGCAGATCCTGGTAGCTGCGTCTGGGGAAGGCGTGAACCTGAAGCTCGTCGGCACGATCCGTTTGAACGAAACGACGGGCCAGTTGACGACAACCTTCGAAAACACGCCTGATGCGCCGTTCAGCGAATTTCGTTTGTCTTTCAGTGGTGGTGCGCAGGCAGCGCTCGCGACACCCACTACGTGTGGGACCTACAGGACGACCGCGCAGTTCACGCCGTGGAGCGCACCGTTCGTAGAACCATCCTTTGAAGCTACGCGCTTCGCGATCGAATACGGTCCGAACGGTATCCCCTGTGCGGACCCACTCCCGTTCTCACCGAGCATGACCGCTGGTGCTACGACCGATCAGGCTGGTGGGTATACGGACTTCACGATGCTGTTGACCCGTGGTGATGGGCAGCAGCACATGGAAAAGCTGCGGTTCGACACGCCCGAGGGCTTGTTGGGCATGATCTCCAAGGTCAAGCTCTGCGGGGAACCGCAGGCCGCGAAAGGCGAATGCCCTGCCTCCTCGCAGATCGGGCATACGGTCGCTGAGGCCGGTCCTGGCCCGTATCCGTTCGTGATCCCAGAGCCGGGTGCTCCACCGGCACCGATCTATCTCACCGGTCCATATGACGGTGCTCCGTTCGGATTGTCTATCGCGGTGCCGATCGTGGCCGGCCCGTTCAATTTGGGTACCGAAGTTGTTCGCGGGAAGATCGAAGTGGATCCGTTGACCGCGAGGCTCACGATCACTACGACACCGTTCCCGAAGACCGTGAAAGGCATCCCGACCGACATCCGCGCGATCAACGCCGTGATCGACCGTCCAGAATTCATGTTCAACCCCACCAGCTGCAACCCGATGAGCTTCGCCGGCACCGCGTACAGCTTCGAAGGCGCAACAGCACCCCTAGCAAGCCACTTCCAGGTCGGGTCCTGCCAAGCCTTGAAGTTCCAACCCAACTTCAAAGTCTCGACCAACGGGAAAACGTCCAGGGCGGACGGTGCGAGCCTGACCGCGAAGATCGTGTATCCCGTCGGCAACCTCGGCGCGAACCAAGCATCATCCCAATCGAACATCAAAGCCGTCAAGGTGGACCTGCCGAAGCAGCTCCCGTCGCGGCTGACGACGCTGCAGAAGGCGTGTCCCGCGAAAGTGTTCGAAGCAGACCCCGCAGACTGTCCCGCGGACTCTATCGTCGGACACGGCAGGGCGATCACACCACTCTTGCCGGTACCCGTCGAAGGACCAGCCTACTTCGTATCCCATGCCGGGGAAGAATTCCCGAACCTGATCGTCGTACTACAGGGCGACAACGTCACCGTCGAGCTGATCGGCGACACGTTCATCAACACGAAGACGAACATTACGAGCAGCACGTTCAAGGAAGTCCCCGACGTCCCGATCCAGAGCTTCGAACTGAACCTCCCCCAGGGCCCATACTCAGCCCTCGCGGCGAACACGAACCTCTGCAAGGTCAAGGGCGGACTGAAGATGCCGACCGCCTTCACCGGACAAAACAATGCCGTGATCCACGAGACCACACCGATCGGCGTGAACGGGTGCGCCAAGGCCAAGCCCAAGAAGGCGAAGAGGAAAAAGAAGTCCAAGCATGGCTCGCACAAGGCAAAGAGGAAATAGGGGCGTGACTGCCGTGGCCTCCCGCAAGGGGCGGGCCGGTGGGTCTGGCGATGGGCGGACGCGGCGGCGTGGCGCGTCCTTGGGCGTCGCGCCCGCTGCTCCGCGCGATCGGGCGGGGCGCCAGGGTGGGCATGTCGCGGAGATGCAGCGGCGGCGCCTGCTGGGCGCGACCGTCGAACTGGCCTACGAGCAGGGCATCCACTCGATCACGGTCGCCACGCTGTGCGAGCGGGCGGGGCTGTCGCGGCGCACGTTCTACGAGTGCTTTGCGGATGTGCCCGACTGCGTACTGGGCACGTTTCTCGACTCGCTGCAGCGGGCCACCGATGTCGTGGAGCGGGCCGTGGCCTGCGGTGGGCAGGATGGGCCTGCGGCGAGCGCGAGGCATGAGCGGGGGGATGCCGGAGGGCGCGGGGAGCGGGGGCGGGCACGGGCCGGCGCGGAGCGAGGGCTGGTCGCGCGCGGAGTGGACGCGGCAGCTGCGCCGCGCACGTGGCGCGAGCAGACTCGGGCCGGGCTTGCGGCGCTGCTCGACTTCTTCGACGGCGAGCCGGGCGTCGCGCGTCTCTTGATCGTGGAGGCGCTTGGCGCCGATCGGCCGACGCTCGAGGCGCGCAGGCGCGCTCTTGCGCAGGTCATCGCGTTCGTGGACCGGGGCCGCTCCGAAGCGAGGGCGACCCGCGAACCGCCGCCGCTCACGGCCGAGGGCACCGTCGGCGCCGTGTTCGGCGTGATCCACGCCCGCATACTGGAAGCGAGCACCAGTCCGTCCTCGGACGCACGGCCGCTCGTGGAGCTGGTCGGACCGCTGATGGCAACGATCGTGCAGCCCTACCTCGGCACGGCCGCGGCGCGGCGCGAGCTGGCGCTGCCGCCGCCCTCGCCGAGCACCGAGGCGCGCCGGCTCCCCACGGACCCCTTCAGGGACCTGCCGATCCGCCTCACCTACCGGACGGTGTTCGTGCTCAGATCGATCGCCGAGAAACCCGGCGCCTCCAGCAAAAGGATCGCACTCGCCGCCGGCATAACCGATCCCGGACAAACCTCGCGCCTGCTCACGCGCCTGCAGCGCACCGGGCTGATCGACGACAGCGGCGTCGGCCCCGCCAAGGGTCAGGCGCGCGCGTGGACGCTGACCGAGCGCGGACGCGACATCCTGCAGGCCACCGGGCAGGACTGAGCGCACACGGGTGAGGTGCCCGGCGGGCGCGTTGTGCGCGAAGGACGCGTGCGTCCGGAGTCCTGTGGCGCCGCTCAGGAAACCGCCGCAGCCGGCAGCCACTGCGCCGGCAGCGTGCCCGCGGGCGCTTCGCCGACCTGGGGCTCGAACCAGCGCGTCAGGCGCAGCGCCTCGTGGCCTTCGACGATTGGGCGCACGTCGGCGATCGTCATCAGCAGGCGGATCGAGCTGCCGATCTGCAGGTCGGCCGCGTTGGGCGGGTCGCCGCCGAGCACGCCGTCGGCGATCCACGAGTCGATGTGGTCGAGCTGGGCGGGCAGCGCCGCGAGGTCGGCGCGCACGATCTCATCCTCGGCGTGGTTGCGGCGCGCCATCAGCTTCGCCGTCAGCGGCAGCGCCGGGCGCAGCAGCGGGCGGGGCAGCGGCAGCTTCGTCTCGCCCGCATAGCTCTCCATGCAGGCGGGGTCGCGCAGGAACGCGGCGTCGAGGATGCGCCTCGGCACCGACTGCAGCACCTCGTCGCCCCAGCGCTCGGCCTCCAGTACACGCGCGCGCGAGACGGCGTCCGACAGCGGCGGCAGCAGCGGCGGCTCGGGCGCGAGCGCGTCCAGGCGGCGCATGATCGTGCGCGAGCCCGCCAGGCGCTCGCCGTCGACGCGCAGGCCGGGCACGGTCGTGCCGCCGTAGCGCAATGGGCCGATCGCGAGCTGCGAGAGCGGCAGCAGGTCCACGCGCTTGTACTCGACCGACTTCAGCCGCAGCGCCACCTCCACAGCCGCGCAGGGATGCGATCCGGGCAGCGCATAGAGCGTCACGTTCACACGGTCAGCATATGCGCATCGGCCCGCGCGTGCATCCTGGCTGGCTCGCCGACCAGGATGGGTGCGGGGAGCGTGCGCCCGGCCCCCGCCGGCGGGCGCGAACGGGCGCGATCTGGCCAGGCGCGCCTGCGAGCGCAACGCGGCGCCGGCGCGCGGGGCCCATAATCCCCGGCGATGCTCCTCGTCGTCGACGTCGGCAACACGCAAACCCATTTCGGCACCTTCGACGGCGAGACGCTCGTCGAGCACTGGCGCTTCGCGACCGTGCGCGAGTCGACCGCCGACCAGCTCGGCGCGGCGCTGCGCAACCTGCTGGAGCTGCGCGGACTGTCCTTCTCCGACCTCGGCAGCTCGATCGTCTCCTCGACCGTGCCGCACCTGGAGCCCGAATGGACGGAGATGGCCGCGCGCTACCTCGGCCACGAGATGCAGGTCGTCGGCCCCGGGCTGCGGACGGGCATGGCGATCCGCTACGACAACCCGCGCGAGATCGGCGCCGACCGGCTCGTCAACGCGGTCGCGCTGCGCGCGCGCTTCGGCGGCCCGGCGGTGTGCGTGGACTTCGGCACCGCCACCACCTTCGACGTGCTCAGCGGCGCCGGCGAGTACGTCGGCGGCTCGCTGATGACGGGCATGGAGATATCGCTCGACGCGCTCACCGAGCGCGGCGCGCGGCTGCCGAAGGTCGAGCTGGCGCCGCCGAAGAGCGTGATCGCCAAGAACACGATCGACGCGATCCGCTCCGGCGTCGTCTACGGCTACGCCGGCGCCGTCGACGCGATCCTGCGCCGCATCTACAGCGAGCTGGGCGGCCCCGTCGCGACGATCGCCACCGGCGGCCTCGGCAAGCTGGTCGTGCCCTTCACCGAGGAGATCGAGGAGGTCGACGACCTGCTCACGCTCACCGGCCTGCGCCTGATCCACGAGCTCAACGCCGCATAGGGGCCGCGGCGCGCGCGGTGGGCCGCGGGCGACGCGAGCCCACTCGGCAGCCAGCGCCGCGCGAACACCGCGGGAACGACCCGATCCCCACAATAATGGGCCGATGGCAACGCATACTCGCCTGACAGACGGCTGGCAGCTGGGATCGCTGCGCGTACCCAACCGCGTGCTGCTCGCGCCGCTTGCCGGCATCGGCAACTGGTTCGTGCGCCTGCAGGCCAAGCGCCACGGCGCCGGCATGGCGGTCTCCGAGATGGTCTCCTCGCACGCGATCTTCCACGGCAACGAGCGCACCTGCGTGGAGATGCTGCGGATCGACCCGCGCGAGCGCGAGGGCGGCCCCGTCTCGATCCAGCTGTTCGGCCAGGACCCGGACGTGATGCGGGTTGCCGCACGCGCGGTTGCCGAGGCCGGCGCCGACGCGATCGACCTGAACATGGGCTGCCCCGTGCCGAAGGTCTGCAGGACCGGCGCCGGCGCCGCGCTGCTCGACGATCCCGACGTCGCCGTCGCCGTCGCGCGCGCCGCGCGCGCGGGCAGCGGCCTGCCCGTCACCGTCAAGCTGCGCTCCGGGCGGCGAGTCGGGGAGGAGAGCGGCTTCGATCTCGCCCACAGGCTCGTGCGCGAGGCCGGCGTCGCCGCGATCGCCTTCCACCCGCGCTCGGCGGCCGTGCAGCACAGGGGCGTCCCCGACTACGAGCTCGCGGCGCGGCTGGTGCAGACGCTCGACGCGCCCGTGATCCTCACCGGCGGGCTCAGCGACGCGCCGAGCACGCTGGCCGCGTTCGCGCAGACCGGCGCCGCCGCGGTGATGCTGGCTCGCGGCTCGCTCGGCAACCCGTGGCTGTTCGAGCGGCTGCTCGGCGCGCGCGAGGGCGCCCCCACGCGGGCGGAGGTGCTGACCGAGCTCGCGTGGACGATGGACCGCGCGGTCGAGCACCTCGGGCTCGCGCGCGCGACCCGCTACCTGCGTAAGTTCTACCCCTGGTACGTGTCGCGCCTGGGCCTGGAGCGGGCGCAGGCGAAGGCGCTGGGAGAGTCCCTGCAGAGGGTCGCCACGCTCGAGGACGCTCGCTATACTGCTGCGCTCGCCGCGCCCGAGGGGGCGGCGCTCCCCGCCTGAAGAGGCGGGTTTTTCATCGCCCGCCAACGCCTATCTCGCGGAGTCCTCTGACCACATGCCGAAGGACGTGATCCTCACCCCCGAAGGGCTGGAGAAGCTGCAGGAGGAACTGGAGCTGCTCTCCACCGACAAGCGCCGCGAGGTGGCCGCGCGCATCAAGGAGGCGCGCGAGTTCGGCGACATCGCCGAGAACGCCGAGTACGACGACGCCAAGAACGAGCAGGCGATGCTGGAGTCGAGGATCGCCTCGCTGCAGGAGAAGCTGCGCATGGCCAGCGTGATCGACTCCAAGGGGATCTCCACCGACGTCGTCGGCGTCGGCTCGGTCGTGCACGTCAAGGACGAGAAGACGGGCAAGTCGGTCAAGTACACGATCGTCGGCTCGGCCGAGGCCAACCCGCAGGAGGCCAAGCTCTCGAACGAGTCGCCCGTCGGGCGCGCCCTGATCGGGCGCAAACGGGGCGAGGTCGTAGCCGTCCAGGTCCCCCGCGGCCCCGCCCGCAAGCTGAAGATCACGAAGATCGACGTCGGGCTCAAATAGTCTCTCGCACTGTGAGCGAGAGCGAGGATGAGCAGGGCCGCGCGCACGGCTTGCCCGAGCTGATCGCCGAGCGCCGCGCCAAGGCACAGCGCCTGCGCGAGGCGGGCGTGGAGATCGGGCCCTACTCCTACCCCGGCGTCGAGCCGATCGCGCGCGTGCGCAGCGCCTACGAGCACCTGGAGGTCGGCGAGGAGACCGAGGAGCGCCACCGCGTGGCTGGGCGCATCGCCGCGCGCCGCGGGGCCGGCAGGGCCGCCTTCTTCGACCTCGTCGACCGCAGCGGCAGGATCCAGCTGCACGCGCGCGCGGACGTGCTCGGCCCCGACGCGTACAGGCAGCTGAGTTCGCTCGACCTCGGCGACCTGCTCGGCGTCGACGGCGCGCCGCTGCGCTCGCGCCACGGCGAGCTGACGCTGCGCGTGGACGGCTTCCAGGTGCTCGGCAAGGCGCTGCGCCCCCCGCCCGACAAGCACGCCGGGCTCGCCGACGTGGAGACGCGCCACCGCCGCCGCGAGCTGGACCTGATCGCGAGCGAGGAGGCTCGCGCGCTGTTCGCCGCGCGCGCGCGGATCGTCACGGCCGTGCGCGCCTATCTCGACGGCGAGGGCTTCCTGGAGGTCGAGACGCCCGTGCTGCAGCCGATCTACGGCGGCGCGCTGGCGCGGCCGTTCACCACCCACCACAACGCGCTGGACCGCGAGCTGTACCTGCGGATCGCGACCGAGCTGTACCTCAAGCGGCTGATCGTGGGGGGCCTGGAGCGCGTGTATGAGATCGGCAAGAACTTCCGCAACGAGGGCCTCTCGACCAAGCACAACCCCGAGTTCACGGTCGTCGAGTGGTATGAGGCCTACGCCGACTACACGGGCGAGGCGGCGCGCCTGGAGGAGCTGGTTGGGGCGGCCGCCGCGGCCGTCGCCTACGACGGCCCGCTCGACTTCTCGGCGCCGTGGCGGCGCGTGCGCTTCGTCGAGGCGATCCGCGAGGCGACCGGCATCGACCTGCGCGCGCTGCGCGAGACCTCCGAGCTCGCCCGCGCGATCGCGGAGCGCGAGCTCGCCATCCCCACCGAGGGGGTCAGCTGGCCGCAGCTGGCCGACGACCTGCTGTCGAAGTTCGTGGAGCCGACGCTGATCCAGCCGACGTTCGTGCTCGACTACCCGGTCGAGCTCTCGCCGCTGGCGCGCGCGCACCGCTCGGAGCCGGGCCTGACCGAGCGCTGGGAGGCGTTCGCGGGGGGCATGGAGATCGCCAACGCGTTCAGCGAGCTGACCGACCCCGACGAGCAGCGCGCGCGCTTTCAGGCGCAGGCGCGGCTGGCGCTCGCCGGCGACGAGCAGACCCAGCCCCACGACGAGCTGTTTCTGGAGGCGCTGGAGTACGGCATGCCGCCCACCGGCGGGGTCGGCCTCGGCATCGATCGGCTCGCGATGCTGCTGTGCGGGCAGAGCTCGATCCGCGAGGTCGTGCTGTTCCCGGCGATGCGCAACTAGCGCTTGTCCGGCGGTCTTTTAGGGCATACACACTCCACGCCCGGAGGGCGACATCGGGGCCGGATAGCCGGTTGGTAGACTGCCTGAAAGGCGCCACAGGACCGCAGGCGCGATGCTTGCGCTCCGCACAGGAAGGACGTACCCCATGTTCGAGCGATTTACAGAACGGGCCCGGCAGGTCGTCGTTCTCGCGCAGGAGGAGGCGCGTACGCTCAAGCACAACTACATCGGCACGGAGCACATCCTGCTCGGCCTGCTCCGCGAGGAGGAGGGCCTGGCCGCGCGCGTGCTGGAGTCGCTCGACATCACCGTCGAGCGCGTGCGCGCGCAGGTGGTGCGGATCGTCGGCTCGGGCGAGGAGGTCACAAGCGGGCAGATCCCGTTCACCCCGCGCGCGAAGAAGGTGCTGGAGCTGGCGCTGCGCGAGGCGCTGTCGCTCGGCCACAACTACATCGGCACCGAGCACATCCTGCTCGGGCTCGTGCGCGAGAACGAGGGCGTCGCCGCGCGCATCCTGCTCGACTTCGACGCCGACAGCGAGAAGATCCGCAACGAGGTGATCCGCATGCTCTCCGGCCCCGGCGGCCGTCGCCAGGGCGCGGCCGCGGGCGCCGGCTCGGGGGCCGGCCCCGGCGAGGGCGGCAAGAAGTCCTCGAAGCTGCTGGATCAATTCGGCAGGAATTTGACCAAGCTCGCCGCCGAGGGCAAGCTCGACCCGGTCGTCGGGCGCGAGACAGAGATCGAGCGGATCATGCAGATCCTCTCGCGGCGCACGAAGAACAACCCGGTGCTGATCGGCGAGCCGGGCGTGGGCAAGACCGCCGTGGTCGAGGGCCTGGCCCAGCGCATCACCAACTCCGACGTGCCCGAGCTCTTGAAGAACAAGCAGATCTACACGCTCGACCTGGCCGCCCTGGTTGCCGGCTCGAAGTACCGCGGCGAGTTCGAGGAGCGCCTGAAGAAGGTGATGAAGGAGATCACCCAGCGCGGCGACATCATCCTGTTCATCGACGAGCTGCACAACCTGGTGGGCGCGGGCGCGGCGGAGGGCGCGATCGACGCCGCCTCGATCCTCAAGCCGGCGCTGGCGCGCGGCGAGCTGCAGACGATCGGCGCGACCACGCTGGACGAGTACCGCAAGTACCTGGAGCGCGACTCGGCGCTTGAGCGCCGCTTCCAGCAGATCCGCGTGGAGGAGCCGACAGTCGATCAGACCGTCGAGATCCTCAAGGGGCTGCGCGACCGCTACGAGCAGCACCACAAGGTGCAGATCACCGACGAGGCGCTGCAGGCCGCCGCCGACCTCGCCTACCGCTACATCTCAGACCGCTTCCTGCCGGACAAGGCGATCGACCTGATCGACGAGGCGGCATCGCGGATGCGCATCAAGTCGATGACCAGCCCGCCCGCCAACCGCGAGTTCGAAGAGGAGATCGAGTCGACGCGCCGCGAGAAGGAGCAGGCGATCGAGAACCAGGAATTCGAGAAGGCCGCCGCGCTGCGCGACGAGGAGCGCAAGCTCGCCGGCAAGAAGCGCGAGCTGGAGGAAGAGTGGGAGTCGGGAGAGTCGGTCGAGCGCCCCGCGATCGGCGAGGAGGAGATCGCCGACATCGTCTCGATGTGGACCGGCATCCCCGTGTTCAAGCTGACCGAGGCGGAGACGCAGAAGCTGATGCGCATGGAGGACGAACTGCACAAGCGCGTGATCGGCCAGCACCCCGCGATCGAGGTCATCTCCAAGGCGATCCGCCGCTCGCGCGCCGGCCTGAAGGACCCCAAGCGCCCGACCGGCTCGTTCATCTTCCTGGGCCCGTCGGGCGTCGGCAAGACCGAGCTGGCGCGCACGCTCGCCGAGTTTTTGTTCGGCGACGACGAAGCGATGATCCGCATCGACATGAGCGAGTACATGGAGAAGCACGCCGTCTCGCGCCTGGTCGGCTCGCCCCCCGGCTACATCGGCTACGACGAGGGCGGCCAGCTGACCGAGGCCGTGCGCCGCAAGCCCTACAGCGTGCTGCTGCTCGACGAGATCGAGAAGGCGCACCCCGACGTGTTCAACATCCTGCTGCAGATCCTCGAGGATGGCCGGCTAACCGACGCGCAGGGCCGCACCGTGGACTTCCGCCACGCGATCGTGATCATGACCTCCAACATCGGGGCGTCTGAGATCGCGCGCAACACGCCGCTCGGGTTCGCCGTGTCCGACGACGAGACGGGGATCACCTACGACGACATGAAGAATCGCATCATGGGCGAGCTGAAGAAGGTGTTCCGCCCCGAGTTTCTCAACCGCATCGATGACGTGATCGTGTTCCACAAGCTGCAGAAGGAGGAGATCCGCCAGATCGTCGAGCTGCTGCTCGTGCGCATCCGCGAGTCGATGGCCGAACGCGAGCTGCAGCTGGAGCTGACCGACCCAGCCAAGGACCTGCTCGTCGACAAGGGCTGGGACCCGGCGATGGGCGCGCGTCCGCTGCGCCGCGCGATCCAGCGCTACATCGAGGACCCGCTCGCCGACTTCGTGCTGCGCGAGCAGCTGATGCCCGGCGCGACGGTCGTGGTGGACCCCGCGCCCGAGGACGCCGACGACCACGGCGAGGTGCGCCTGACGATCGTCAAGCCGAAGAAGGCCAAGACGCCCGTGGGGGTCGGCGCGGGCGCCGGCGCCGGCGGCGGCGAGCCGGAGCCGAGCGCGGAGCTGCCTGCGGGCGAGGACGCGCACGGCGACGACGAGCCACCCGTCGATTCCTAGCGCCAGTTTTTGGGGATGGGGGGGGCGATCCCGTGTAAAGACCGGGGCCGCTGGCGCTGCGCGAGTTGGGCGGGCGATGGTGGTGTGGTCGGGTGTCGTGTGGTCGGGTCGGGCAGTGTGTCGTGTGGTCGGGCCGGGCAGTGTGGCGAGGGGTCGGGCCGGGCAGTGTGTCGTATGGTCGGGTCGGGCAGTGTCGCGTGTGGTCGGGCCGGGCAGTGTGGCAAGGAGTCGGGCCGGGCAGTGTGGCGCAAAGGGTCGCAAGCGCGTGTTGTTGTATTCTCTTTTTTTGTATAGGACAATAGTGACTACATTATGTAGTCCCTATGGCGCTCAAAATATTTTGAACCAACTTCACCGGCGGCGCGTCGGCGCTGCCGCGTAGTCTGCATGGGTGCCACGCGCGCAAATCACCCACGTCTGCTCTGAGTGCGGGGCCTGCTCGGCGCAGTGGCACGGTCAGTGTCCCGGGTGCGGCGCGTGGAACACGCTTGTGGAGGAGCGCGTCGGCGACTCCTCGCGCGCTCGCGGCGGCGCCTCGCGTGGCGCTGTCCGGTCTGCCCCCGCGCCCGTGGCGCTCTCCCAGGTTGTCTCGGCGCCCCTGGAGCGCCTGCAAACCGGCATCGGCGAGCTTGACCGCGTGCTCGGCGGCGGGCTCGTGCCCGGATCGCTCGTGCTGCTCGGCGGCTCGCCCGGGATCGGCAAGTCGACGCTCACCAACATGGCGCTCGGCAATATCGCCGCCGCCGGGCACGGCACGCTGTATGTGAGCGGCGAGGAGTCGGCCGAGCAGGTGCGCTTGCGGGCCGAGCGGCTCTCCCCCTCCGCGCTGGCGGTGCCGGTGCTGGCCGAGTGCGACCTCGACACGGTGCTCGACACGATCGCCGCGCACGCGCCCGCGGTGTGCGTTATCGATTCGGTGCAGACGCTGCGCTGCGGCGAGCTGTCCGGCGCTCCCGGCTCGGTCGGGCAGGTGCGCGAGGTGGCCGCGCGGATCATGGACCTCGCGAAGGCGCGGTCGATCGCGGTTATGCTCGTCGGCCACGTCACCAAGGACGGCGCGCTGGCGGGCCCGCGCGTGCTCGAGCACCTGGTGGACTGCGTGCTGCAGTTCGAGGGCGAGCGCGAGCGCCCCTATCGCGAGCTGCGCGCGCTGAAGAATCGTTTCGGCTCGACGAACGAGGCGGGGCTGTTCGAGATGCGCCAGGGCGGGCTGGTGGAGGTGCTCGACGCGAGCGCGCGCTTCGTCGCCGAGGCCACGCGCGCGCCCGGCAGCGTCGTGCTCGCCGCGATGGAAGGCACGCGGCCGCTGCTGGTGGAGGTGCAGGCGCTGGTCGCGCCCTCGGAGCTCGAGCAGCCTCGTCGCGTCGTGTCGGGCCTGGACCGCAACCGGCTCGCGCTGGTGCTGGCGATCCTGGGCCGTCACGGCGGCATCGGGGTCGGCGGGCACGACGTGTTCGTCAACGTCGTCGGCGGTGTGCGCGTGGAGGAGCCCGGCGTGGACCTGGCGATCGCGCTCGCGGTCGCCTCCGCAGCGCGCGGGGTCGCGCTGAAGGGCTCGGCCTCGCACGGCCGCTCGGGCGTCGATGGCTCCGCCACCTCCGCCACCCCCGGCGCCCCCGCCACCTCCGGGACCTCGCCCACCTCCGCCACCTCCGGGACCTCCGGGACCTCCGGGACCCCGGTCACCCCCGCCACCTCCGGGACCCCCACCACACCCACCACCCCCGCCACACCCGCCACCTCCGCGGCCGGCGCGGGCGTGCCGTGCGCGTGCTTCGGCGAGCTGGGGCTCACGGGCGAGCTGCGCTGGGTCGGCCACCCCGAGCGGCGCCTGGGGGAGGCGGCCAGGCACGGCCTCGCGGGCGTGCTGGCGCCGGCGGGCAGCGGCGAGGGCGCGCGCGAGGCTTCGACCCTGCGCGAGGCGCTGGCGGCCGCGCTTCCGCCAAGTAGAACCCGGCCCGCCTCGGTGGCCGCGTGGGGACAGGCCCGAACGGGGGCGCGATAAAAAAAAGCTAAATGCCGTAGAATGTCCAGTTGTGGCCTCACGATCCGGCGAAGAATTCGACACGGACGCGCGGCCGGAGCCAGCGCTGGTCAGGGCCCTCGAGATGGTCGCGCCGGGCACGGCGCTGCGCGAGGGCATCGAGAGCATCCTGCACGCCCGCACCGGCGGCCTGATCGCGATCGCCGACCCCGACGAGATCAACTTCCTTTTCTCCGGCGGCATCAAGCTCGAGATCGACTACACGCCCGCGTTCCTCTACCAGGTCGCGAAGATGGACGGCGCGATCATCCTCAACGCGAACGCGACCAAGATCGCGATGGCCAACGTCCAGCTGATGCCCGACCCGACGATCCTCTCGCACGAGACGGGCACTCGCCACCGCACCGCCGAGCGCGTCTCCAAGCAGACCGACGCGCTCGTGATCGCGATCTCCCAGCGCCGCGAGGTCGTCTCGCTGTATGTCGACGGGGTCAAGTACATCCTCGAAGACATAACGGTCGTGCTCGCGAAGGCCAACCAGGCGCTCGCGACGCTCGAGAAGTACCGCACCCGCCTCGACCAGGTCTCCACGCGCCTGACGGCGCTGGAGTTCGAGGGCGGCGTCACCCTGCACGACGTGCTCACGGTGCTGCAGCGCTCCGAGCTGGTGACGCGCATGGCGGTGGAGATCGAGCGCTACATCGTCGAGCTGGGCAGCGAGGGCCGCCTGATCGAGATGCAGCTGGAGGAGACGATCCTCGGCACCGCCGCCGAGAAGGCCGCGCTCGTGCAGGACTACCTGGCCGAGTACTCCGACGAGGCGTTCGCCTCGGCGCTCGACCAGGTCGGACGGCTGGCCCACCAGGACCTGCTCGACTTCGGGCGCCTGGCTGAGCTGCTCGGGTACGACCGCAAGCTCAACACGCTCGACTACCCGGTGGCGCCGCGCGGCCATCGCATCCTCGGGCGGATTCCGCGCCTGCCGAAGCTCGTCGTGACGCAGATCGTGAACGAGTTCGGCGGCCTGGACGAGCTGCTGGCCGCGACCGACGTGGAGCTGGAGGGAGTCGAGGGAGTGGGGGAGATACGGGCGAAGGACATCCGCGAGGGCCTGCGCCGGTTGCAGGAGGTCAACCTCGTGGATCGCTACCTGCAGACGTGAGGCAGGCAAGGAGGCCAACCTCGAAGACTTGACTCAACAGCCGGCCGTGGCCGGCGCCGATACAAAGGCCGGTCCCATTGCCGGCGCGACGAAGGAGGACACCATTCCAGCATCAACAGTCGAAGAGACATCATTCATCGAGGAGCTCGAGGCCACCCGCGAGGTGGAGTGCATCGAGTTCGAGCTCGGCGACCACGTCGTGTATCCCCATCACGGTGCGGGCAAGGTGCTCAGCAAGGAGGACATGGAGGTTCTCGGCATCACCCGCGAGTACCTGACGATCAAGATCCTCCACAACGACATGACGGTCAAGGTCCCCACCGAGAACGCGGCGCTGGCGGGCCTGCGGCGCGTGATCGACGAGGAAACGGTCAAGAAGGTTCTGGACGTGCTGACCGACGTTGTGTCGGAGATGCCGAAGAACTGGAACCGGCGGTTCAAGCACAATCGCGACAAGATCAAGACCGGCGACATCTACGAGCTGGCCGAGGTTGTCCGCAACCTCGCCCTGCGCGAGAGCGAAAAGGGACTGTCGACGGGCGAGAAGCAGATGTTCACGCGCGCCAAGAAGATCCTCGCGTCCGAGCTGATGTACGCGCTCGACAAGGACGAGCAGGAGGCCGAATCCTACCTCGACGAGCTGCTCGCGAAATCCGCGTCGAGCCAGCTGGCGCTCGCGGGCAAGTAACGCCGCTTGGCCGTCGCGCTGATCGTTGCCGCCGGGCTCGGCGAGCGTCTTGGAGCATCGCGTCCCAAGGCGCTCGTCGAGCTCGCGGGGCGAGCTCTGTGGGAGTGGAGCCTGTGCACGCTGGGCGAAGCGGCCGCGATCGGAAGGATCGCGATCGCGACGCCACCCCCTGGACGGACGAGGAGGGTACCCACGAAGTGTCGATCGGCCTGCCGTCCTCACTCGACGCGATCGCCGTGCAGGGTGGAGCCACGCGCTCGGAGTCGGTGCGCAACGCCCTGCGGGCGGTCGGGCCGGGCGATCCGGTGCTCGTGCACGACGCCGCGCGCCCGCTGCTCACGCTCGAGCTGATCGAGGCGACGCTTGCGGCCGTCGCGAGCGAGGGCGTCGATGCGGCAATCGCGGCCACCCCTGTGACGGACACGATCAAGCAGGCCGGCGAGGATGGCGTGGTGACGCGCACGCTTGACCGCGCGGGCTTGTGGGCCGTGCAGACACCCCAGGTATTTCGCCGCTGCGCCCTGGAGCGAGCTTTGGATGTCCCGGACGACGTTCTCGCTCGAGCCACCGACGACGCGTGGCTCATCGAGCGGGCCGGTGGGCGCGTGGTCGTGGTGCCCGCCAGCAGGGAGAACCTGAAGGTCACAACGCCACTCGATCTCGACCTGGCCGAGCTGCTGCTGGCGCGGCGCGGCGCGTCTCGTTGAGGCGCGGTGCACGTCGGCGTTCGTCCAGGTAGGTTGAAGACGAAGGAGGAGAAGGTAATGGTCTTTTTTTGTTAACTACTATAGTAACTACTGTATGTAGCTTCTATTGAGCATCTATCAAAATAAGCAAAACAACTTCGCCATTGCGCCAGGCCGACACGCGACACTTCGCCGAATCGCCTCTCCGAACCGCCTCCATGCTCACCGACTACCACCTACACCTGCGCCCCGACGAGCTCGGTGCCACTGCCGCCGAGCACTTCACCCCCGCCAACGTTGCGCGCTATCGCGAAGCGGCCGACGAGCGCGGCATCTCGGAGCTGGGCGTCTCCGAGCACATCTACCGCTTCGAGCAGGCCCTGGATGTGTGGCGCCATCCGCTGTGGCGACAGTTCGCGTGCGACGACATCGACGAGTACTGCCGCTTCGTGCGCGAGGAGACCGACCTGCGCCTCGGGATCGAGGCCGACTTCGTCCCCGGCGCGGAGGACCGCATCGCCAACCTGCTGGAGGCGCGCGACTTCGACTATGTGGTCGGCTCGGTGCACTTCCTCTCAGAGCACGCCCTCGACATGGACGACCACAGCGTGTGGAACACCGGGCGAAGCGCCGAGGACATCTGGAGCGCCTACTTCCGCGCGCTCGGCGAGGCGGCGCGCAGCGGCCTGTTCGACATCCTCGCCCACCCCGATCTTGTGAAGGTGTGGGGTGGCGATCGGCCGCTGCCCGCGGGCGACCTGCGCCGCTACTACGAGCTCGCGATCGACGGCATCGCCGAGTCGGGAGTGGCGATCGAGGTGTCCACGGCCGGACTGCGCAAGCGCGCCGAGGAGATCTACCCCGCGCCCGCGCTGCTTCGGATGTGCCTCGAAGCCGGCGCGCCCGTGGCGCTGTCGAGCGACGCCCACCGGCCCGAGGACGTCGGCGCCGACTACGACCGCGCGCTGGAGCTGCTGGAGGCCGCCGGCGTCGGCGAGCTGTGCGTGTTCGAGCGCCGCGAGCGGCGCCTGGAGCCGATTTGTGCGGGTGTGGTGTGACGCTCACCGGCATCGGCTACGACTCCCACCGCCTGAAGCCCGGGCGCAAGCTGATCCTCGGCGGCGTTGAGATCTCCGGCGAGCTGGGCCTCGACGGACACTCCGACGCCGACGTGCTCACCCACGCGATCATCGACGCATTGCTCGGCGCCGCCGGCCTGGGGGATATAGGCGAGCACTTCCCCGACAGCGACGAGCGCTATCGCGACGCCGACTCGATCGAGCTGCTGCGTACGGTGCTCCCGCGGGTGCTCGCGCAGGGGGTGGAGCTGGTTAACGTCGATGCAACGGTTGTGATGGAGCGCCCGAAGCTCGCCCCCCATCGCGAGGCGATCCGCGAGTCGCTGGCGGTAGCACTCGGGCTTGCGCCGGGGCGCGTCAACGTAAAGGCCAGCACGGGCGAGGGGATCGGCTTCGTCGGGCGCGGCGAGGGTGTGGCGGCGTTGGCGACAGTCTCGCTGTGCCTCGCCGACTGAGAGCTCACGCCGCGTAGACGGGGTGCAGGCGGCGGTCGACGGCTCGTCCCGTAACGGGCGGGCGCAAACGCGTCGTTGGACGGCTTGCATGTGTCGATGGACGCTACTGTTGCCGGGCGATGCGAGAGATCCGGCTACACGACACGCGGACGAGGAGGGTCGTGCCCTTGGAACCCCGCGATCCCGGCAAGGTTGGCATCTATGCGTGTGGGCCGACCGTATACAGTCGCATCCACATCGGCAACGCCCGCCCGTTCGTTGTCTTCAGCTTGCTGAAGCGCTTCCTGGAGCATGAGGGGTATGAGACGACGCTGGTGGTCAACGTCACCGACGTCAACGACAAGATCTACGACGCCGCTCGCGGTGCTCGCCCAAGCGAGGATCTGGCCTCTGAAATGGCGCTCGAACTACGTGCGCGACACCGACGCGCTCGAACTCGGCCGGCCCGATCGTGAGCCGCTCGCGTCGAAGACGATGGGCCCGATCGTCTCCTACATAGAGGATCTGATCGCAGCGGATCGCGCCTACGCCAGCGAAGGCGACGTGTTCTTCCGAGTCCGCTCCGATCCCGACTACGGCTCGCTATCCCACCGCCATCTCGAGGACCTCGACCAGGGCGAAGGCGTGGAGGGCTTCGAGCGCAAGGAGGACCCGCTCGACTTCGCTCTGTGGAAGGCGCGCAAGCCCGAGGAGGATGCCTGGTGGCCATCGCCGTGGGGTGACGGTCGCCCCGGCTGGCACATCGAGTGCTCGGCGATGGCCGAGCAGGCGCTGGGCGTGGGCTTCGACATCCACGGCGGCGGGTCGGACCTGCTGTTCCCGCACCATGAGAACGAGGCGGCGCAAACGCGCTGTGCGCGCGGGCAGGAGCTTGCGCGCATCTGGATGCACAACGGGATGATCCAGCTCACCGGGGAGAAGATGGCCAAGTCGGTTGGCAACATCGCCGTGCTGCACGAGGTGCTCGAGCGCCATGGGCGCGACGCGGTCGTGATGTACCTGCTCGGCGGCCACTACCGGCAGCCGCTAGCCTTCTCGCCGACCGAGCTGGAGGATGCCGATCGCCGCATCGATCGCATCCGCGACGCTCTGCGGCGAGTGGACCGGGACAGGCCGAGCCCACCCGATATGGCACATCACCTCGAGGGTTTCTACGCCGCGCTTGCCGAGGACTTCAACACGCCCAGGGCGCTCGCGTGCCTGTTCGAGTGGATTCGCGAGGCCAACCGTCGCGGCGAGGCGGTCGGCGACGGGGACCTGCGCGAGATGCTCGGCACGCTCGGCCTCGAGCGCCTACAGCCACTCGGCGCGGTCGGCGACGTGGAGAGCATCGACCCCGAGGCGGTCGCGCTGCTCGCCTCGCGCGAGGCGGCCCGCCGCGAGCGCGACTTCGAAGAGGCCGACAGGCTGCGCGATGAGATCGCCGCGCGCGGTTGGGGGATTCGCGACAGCGCCGCCGGTCCCGAGCTGATCCCGCTGTCGCGGTGAGCGCTTCGCTGGAGCCGGGTCCGGGTGGTGCTCCGTCAGCGGCGGCGGCAGTTGCCCGGCGCGGGAGCCGGGCGTGATCCTCTACGGGCGCAACCCGGTGCGTGAGGCGCTGCGCGGGGGCCGTGCCCGCGCGGTGGCACGCGTGTGGGCGAGCGCGAACGCTGCACACGAACCATGGCTCCGGGGCGCGCGTGTGACGGTGTGCGACGCCGCGGAGCTGGAGCGCCTGTGCGGCTCGCCCGCCCATCAGGGCGTCTGCGCGGACGCGGGGGGATATCCGTATGTGGGGGCGCACGAGCTGCTGGCCGCTGAGGCGCCGTTGATCGTGGCGCTCGACCAGGTCCAGGATCCCCAGAACCTCGGCTCGATCTGCCGCACGGCGGAGTGTGCGGGGGTGAGCGGTGTCGTTATCGCCGAGCGCCGCGCGGCCGAGGTTACGCCCGCCGTTTGCAAGGCCGCGGCGGGAGCGGTCGAGCACATGCGCATCGCGCGCGTGCGCAACATCGCCGACTTCCTCGGCGAGGCGCGCGAGGCTGGGTGCTGGACCTATGGTGCGAGTGCGTCCAGCTCGGGCGATGGACGCGGGCGCGACAGCGACGATCGGCACGAGCGCGACAAGGGCCCCACGCGAGGGGCATCGGGGCGGGGAATGCCATCCAAGGCCCCTGTGACGGTGCCGTACACGACGCCCGACTACGCGGGGGGCGTCGTGCTGGTGCTCGGCAGCGAGGGCAGCGGGCTGCGCCCGCGCGTGGCCGGGGCGTGCGATCGGCTGGTCTCGCTGCCGCTGCGCGGGCGCGTGGAGTCGCTTGGCGTGGCAGCCGCCGCGGCCGCGCTGCTGTATGGAATCTTGCAGTCTCGCGAGGCTGGCCTTGACAAGGCTCCATAACTGTGCGAAGCTGCTGCCCATAACGCTCAACCTAAGGTTGACTTCATAGCTTTGGCGCCAGGGGAGGAGTGCGCCACTGAGCACGTTTTGGCTGCAATAGGCCAAGAAAGGATTTGCTCGTGGCACGTACCTTCCATAACACTCAATCTGAAGTTAAGGTTGATGATGGCTTTTTGATCGCTCTCGCAAAGCAGGGGGATCGCACCGCCTATGACCGTCTCGTGCGCCGCTACCACGGCTTCGTGCGGTTGAAGGCCTCCTCGTACTTCCTCGCCGGGGGCGACTCCGAAGACCTGATCCAGGAGGGGCTCGTGGGCCTCTACAAGGCGATCCGCGACTACCGCACCGATCGCGAGTCCTCGTTTCGCAACTTCGCCGAGCTGTGCATCACACGCCAGATCATCACGGCGGTGAAGACCGCCACGCGCAACAAGCACTCGCCGTTGAACCAGTACGTGTCGTTCTCCTCGACGCCGGCGGCGGCCGGGGAGGACGTGCCGACGCTCGACCAGACGATCGCGGGTCCGACCGTCAACGACCCGGTCAACCGCGTGATCTCCTCCGAGGAGCTGCGCTCGCTCGTCGGCTGTCTCTCCACCGCGCTCTCAGAGCTCGAGAGCCGCGTGCTCTCGCTGTACCTGGACGGCTGCTCCTACGAGCAGGTGGGAGAGCGCCTGGGCTGCGACACCAAGACGGTCGACAACGCGCTGCAGCGCGTCAAGCGCAAGGTCGGCGCGCACCTGCGCACGCGGCTGGTGGCTTCCTGAGCAAGGCTACCCTCGCCGGAGCGCCCGGCGGTGGCGCCGCGCGATCGAGCGCCACGATCGCGTGCACACCACCGTGCTTGCATTCGCCGGCAACCCCGGGCGCCCGGCGATCCTTCAGCTGGGCTTGTAGGGGCCGGGCTTGCTCTGCGGGCGCCCGCCCGGGAAGGCCAGGCGCAGGATCGTGCGCTGGACTTTGCCGAGCTGCCTGCTGAAGGGCCCGGTGTTGTAGGGCAGCCCGTAGCGGTGGCACACGTCCCTCACGCGCGGCGCGATCTCCGCATAGCGGCTGGAGGGCATGTCCGGGTAGAGGTGGTGCTCGACCTGAAAGCTGAGGTTGCCGGCGAGGAAGTGAAACAGCGCTTTGCCTTCGATGTTGGCCGAGCCGAGCAGCTGGCGCACATACCAGCCGCCGCGCGTCTCGTTCTCGACCTCCTTCTGGCTGAAGGTGTAGGTCTGATCGGGAAAGTGCCCGCAGAAGATGATCGAGTAGGCCCACACGTTGCGCACGATGTTGGCGGTGAAGTCGGCGGCCAGCGTCGCCTTGAAGGTTTGCCGTGCGGCCGCGCCCGCTCCGGGCGTGGTGCGCGCCCTGTCCCTGAGCGCCGCGACCACACCGCCCCCGCGCCCGGTCCTCGGCTCGTTCCCGAGCGCCTCGACCGCACCCGCGACGGCGGCCGACAGCAGCGGAAAGGCGATGTAGTCCTTGACGACCTGCCGGCGCGCCTTCACGCCGATCGCCTCGAGCTCTTCGAGCACCTGCTCCTTGGACTTCTCGCCCGAATGGATCGCGTCGAAGTTGAGGTCGTGCAGCGCCACTCCCCACTCGAACAGCCCCGCCAGCAGCAGGTTGTAGAGGGGCTGCAACAGGTATACGGGATGCCATTTCTGGTGGGGGTCGATGCGCATGATCTCATACCCCAGGTCGCGGTCCTTGCCGCGGATGTTGGTGAAGGTGTGGTGCTCGTAGTTGTGGGAGTGCCGCCACGCGTCGGCGGGCGAGGCCGTGTCCCAGTCCCAGTTCTTGGAGTTGATGTCCGGATCGTTCATCCAGTCCCACTGGCCGTGCATCACGTTGTGGCCGATCTCCATGTTCTCGAGGATCTTCGCCAGCGACAGCGCCGCCGTCCCGCCGATCGCGAGCGGCCTGTTGCGCGAGCCGAGGAGCGCGGCGCGCGCCGCGAGCACGAGCAGGCGGTGGAACTTGATCGTGTTGCGGATGTATTTGGCATCGCTCTCGCCAAGGTCCGCGAACACCTCGTCGTGGATCGCGTCGAACTCGCGTCCGAGCTGCTCCAGCTGCTCGGGGCTGAGGTGCGCCAGGGGGCTGTCCTGCTCTGGGGCAAGCTGCTCCGGGGGGCCGTCCTGCTCGGGGCCCGCGAGAGGTGGGCGGCTCTTGCTCGCATCCGGCGTTACCACCGGCGCGCTTGCGGGAATCGAGGGCTTCTCGGCGTGGATTGCTGACATTGGGGCTCCTTCTGGTCTGTGCTTCGTTCAGAGGTCGATTTCGATCGCGCCCTCGGGCGCGTTGATGCACGTGCGCAGCATCTCCCCGGGCGACCCGTGCACGCGGCCGGTGCGCAGGTCGCGCACTCGCCCGGCCCTCAACTTTCCGATGCAGGTGTGGCAGATCCCCATACGACACCCGTACGGCAGGGTGGCCCCGGCCTGCTCTCCGCTCTGCAGGATCGGCTGCTCGCCGTCGCTCCTTGCCACGACATCGCTCTTGCGGAAGCGGATCTCCCCGCCCATGCCCCGTTCGCCGTCGCCGACGTGCTCGGTCGGCTGGAAGCGCTCGACGTGCAACTGGCGCTCGCGTCCGTGCCCGCGCCAATGCGCGCTTGCGCTGTCGAGCAGCCCAGCCGGGCCGCACACGAACGCCTCGCGCTCGTCCCAGTCGGGGCAGAGGACCGCGATCTGCTCGGGAGATATGCGTCCCTGTGCTGCGGTGAGGTGGAGATGCAGCCTGTAGGAGGGGTTGGCGGCGTCCAGCGCGCGCAGCTCGCGCGAGAAGATCACATCCTCGGCGAGGCGAGCGCAGTGGACGTGCACGACGTCCCCGATCGGTCCGCTGGCGGCGAGGCCGCGCAGCATGCTGACGATCGGCGTGATGCCGCTGCCGGCGCTTACGAACAGGAGCTTGCGCGGCACCGGCTCGGGCAGCACGAACGTGCCTTCCACGCCGCCCAGCCGCACGATCGCGCCCGGGCGGATGCGTCCGTTGAGGTATGGGGAGACCTTGCCGTCGCTCACCAGCTTGGGGGTGATCGAGATGCAGCCGTCGGCGCGCCCCGGCTCCGATGTCAGCGAGTAGGCGCGCCAGTGGTGAACCCCGTCGACCGCGACTCCCAGGCGCAGGTACTGGCCCGGTCGGTGACCCGGCCACTTCCAGCCCGGCTTGATCGTGACGGTGACGGCGCTCGGCGTCTCGCGCTCGACACGCTCGACCCGACCGCGCAGCTCGCGTGTCGACCACAGCGGATTGACCAGCTCCAGGTAGTCGTCGGGGAGCAGGGGGGAGGTGAACGACTTGACGAGCGTCATCGCACGGCGACGGGCGCCGGGCACGTTGGGCACGGCGCCGCGCTCAGCCAAGGGTCGCTCCGGATTGGGGTTCGAGAGACAAACGCATCTGACCTGAATCGATGATACCTCAAATGAGGTTACATGCAGGATGGTATCCTAGATCGAGGTGGCAAGAGCACGATCCAATACAGCCGATATACCCCGAACGGCGCGGCGCGATTCCTCGCGAGGGCGCTCCCCGCAGGACTCGCCGCAGGACTCGCCGCAGGACTCCTCGCACCAGGACTCTCCACGGCGGAGCTCCCCGCGGCGGGACTCCCCACGGCAGGACTCTCCACGGCGGGACTTGCCCCAGGACCCGCAGGACCATTCGCGTGAGTCCTCCCCTGTCCACGACGAGGAGTCCGCCGGGGATGGCCTGACGATCGAGCAGCTCGCCGGCGAGGTCGGGATGTCGGTGCGCAACATCCGCAACCACCAGTCGCGGGGGCTGCTGCCCGCGCCCGAGGTGCGAGCACGCGTCGGCTACTACAACGCCGAGCACGCCGCCCGCCTGCGCCTGATCCTCGACCTGCAGGCCGACGGCTTCAATCTTGCCGCGATCGAGCGCTTGATGAGCTCCTCCGGCGGTGCCGCCGGGCGGCTGCTGGGTTTGCGCAACGCGATGACGACGCCCTTCGGCAGCGAGTCCCCGGAGATCGTCACGGCCGATGAGCTGTTCAAGCGCTTCGGCGAGGTCGACTCGAAGACGGTCGAGCGCATCCGCAAGCTCAAGCTGCTGATCCCACTCGGCGACGGCCGCTTCGAAGTCCCCAGTCCAGCCCTGATGCGCGCCGCCGAGGAAGTCACCGCGCTCGGCATCTCGATGCACGCCGCGCTCGCCCTGGTCGAGCGCGTCAGTCGCGACTGCGAGTCGATCTCGCGCGCGTTCGTCAAGCTCTTCTTGCGCGAGCTGTGGCAGCCGTTCGAGAGCGCCGGCCAGCCGGAGGAGCGCTGGGACGAGATGATCGGCGCAATCGACGCCCTGCGCCCAATCGCCTCCGAGGCGCTGCTAGCCGTCTTCAAGCAGCGCATGACAGCCGAGGTAGAGTCCGCCTTCGGCAAGGTCCTCGCCCAGCAGGCCAAGCGCCCTGGGTGAGATCGGCCGAGCGCTCGCCCGCGGGCGCCGGCCGGTGAAGACCTGTTTCAAGGTGGCAGCGCGGTTGTGCATCGACCAGCACCGCGTGCAGGTGCGGTCCGGGTGTGCGACCTCAGGTTCTAGAGGCGCTCTGTCAGCCGGTCGGCGTCGGGGCGCCCCAGCCTGCTTGGCGAAGGTCCGGCGAATCTGCCCGGGCCGCGTCGTGGCGCGTCCGGGGGCTTTGCCGGCCCCGGGGGGCTTTGCAGCGTCATTGGGGCGTTGCAGCTTGGGCAGCAGTCGCCGGCCGCCCACACGAGCAGCGCGTCGGTCCAGCTATGACAGTGCGCACAACGCACGCGTTGGTGCATCACCAACCAATCCTCATCCTCATGGGCAAGATGGCACATACCCGCATCATGCCTGCTCCAAACGGTCCCAGCCTCAGCAGAACGCCCGGGGGCGGCGTGGCGGACTACTGATTGCGTTGAGGGTTGCGCCGCGCCGCCGGGCTGTTGCGTTGCGACGGTGGCTGAACGTGGCGCATCGTCGCTCCATCCACGTCGAGGAGTCCTGACGATAGCGCCTTCGTTGCCCTGAGTAGTAGCGGCCGGAGACTGTAGATGAGCGCCGAGCGGGAAACCATCGAGGTCGGCGCAGCGATATCGACAGCGGCCATCACCGTGCCCCTCGAAAGGACCGGCATCGCAATCGAGCGAACGCCTCGAGACAGCTCCTCATCGTTGATCGAGTAGCCCGTTTCTTGAATCCGCGCAAGCTCATTGAGCAGCATGGGCTTCTTGACGATCGTGTTTGGCCCACGCTTTGTGAGCCGGACACTTCTGAGGGTCGTGGCACGTTCATCCGGGGAGAGATGTGCCAGGAGCAGCTTGCCCATGCTCGTGCAATATGCTGGCAATCGCGAGCCAAGCCCGATGTTGAGTCCGAGGCCTGCGTACCCGCGGAAGCCTGGCAGCCGATCTACGATCATGACCTCGTCATCTCGCAAGATGGCGATGCTGACCGTATAGGATGCCTGTCGACGCAGCTCCTCCAAGTAAGGATGCGCGAGTGGGCGCAGCCAAAAGCAGTTGAGCGCAGCCATACCGAGATCACTAACCTTCGACCCAAGCTGATACTTACGCCCACCATCCCTGGGCTGTTCAAGAAGTCCAAGTATTGCTAGAGTACTCGCATATCGATGGGTGGTCGGACTTGTCATATTGAGGGCTTCTGCCATCTCTAAGATTCCCAGCAGAGGCCGATCTGGGCTGAAGCATTCGAGTATTGCAAGGCCGCGCTCCAAGGATAGTGAGTAACGAGAGTCTGTAAGCACCCATGCCGTGCCGTTACTCCGTACTGAAGATGAGTGTTTTGGACTCATCATTCACCTCGAAGCTTATGGTCGTTGGCCGCCGCGGACTCGATCGTCTCTCGCCATCGGCGGGCAATTCTATATTTGCCCCTGCCGCGATCCTGCTCGAGTATGCCCACGGCGACCCATGTCTTGAGGTAGCGCACCGTAGCCCCCTGGCTCACCCCAAGTTCGCGGGAGATGTCAGCGACTCGGGGTTCGCCATCGGAAAAGGCTGACAGCACCAATAGGCCGATAATCACATTCTGGCTGATATGGCGATTTGTCGCCGTGGGATCCCTCAACAGGTCTTTCATCGTCACCCGGTCCTCGCCACCGAGCGACAGGAGCAAGCGGACCAGCGAAACGCCGGAGCCGCCCCGGCCTATCAGCTGCTGTACGACACGCTCCGCTTGGCCGAGAGAGATCGGAACTAGTATCTCGGGGTCCGTTCTGGTTGGCGGCGATGCTGTGCCGGTCCGCGATGAGTTCGCGAGCGAGACGCTTCGCGGAGCGGTACGGCCACTTCCCGGGACCAGATAGTTCGACATCATCCGAATAGGTTGCCATTCACGCCGGTCTTGCGGCCAAAATCCGTTCTCCAAGAAAGGGAAACATTGCTTGAAGAACGGCAAGAGGATGGGTACGTTCTATACTTCGTGGCGAGCGCTGGGGTTGTTCCGAACGCGGCGCCGCGGTCCTGCGCGTTCGCGCAGGACCACCCTGCCTCCTGCGTGAGGAACAAGGATCGCGCTGCGCCAGCGCGCGTGCTCGAAATGTTTGCTTGCGGGCAGAACGGTGGCTTTCGCAAGCGCCTCCCGCAGGATCGTCTGCACCTCCAGGAGCGCAAAATGCCGGCCGAGACAGTGCTTGCGCCCACCACCCCAGGGAAGCCATGTGCTTGGGGTCGGCGGTTCGTCGATGAAGCGCTCGGGTCGGAACTCATATGGCCGCGGATACAGCTCGGGATCGTGGTGCATGAGGAATGTACAAGCAATAAGGCGGGCTGGCGGACGATATGTCCAACCGCCTATGTCGATCGGCCTTACCACCTCGCGCGGGATCGCGAAGAGGAAGACCGGCTTACGACGTATGGTCTCGTTGACCGTCGCCGTGAGATATTCCTCCTCGGTGCCACGGTCGATTTCGGCCGCCAGCCGGCTCTGGACTTGTGGGTTATGAGCGAGCAAGAGGAAGGCCCAAGACAGCTCGCCTGTCGTCGTCTCGTGTCCGGCGATAATCATCGACATGAGATTGTCGCGAATCTCCCGATCGGAGATCGGCGAACCGTCTTGGGTCCTGGCCGCAAGCAGCATATCGAGTAGGTCAAGTCGATCGCCGCTCTCACGGCGGCGCCTGTGCACGAGGAGATAGAGCAACTCGTCGACTTCGACGCGCCGCCTGAGGAACGTCTTCCAGGTCCCTCGCCAGCCGGGGAGATGGCGGACCTTAGGCTCCTGAAGCACGATGCTGGTAGTCACGGACAGCATCGCAATCAGCCGCTCATGCAGCGTGTCAAGCAGGTCTTCCTCCTCGCCGAAGATGGCACGCAGGATGACGCGTAGGGTCAGCGCGCGGATACGCGGATCAAGCGCGATGACCGTGTCGAGCGGCCAGCTCGCCACCTCGCGCTCGACAACATCGTGGAGCAGGCTGGTGTGGTGGGCAGTCATGCGCTTATGGAATGCGGGCGTCACCGCCTTGCGGCCGCAGATGTGCTCGTCCTCCTCAAGCAGCATGAATGAGCGCTCGCCTGTCAAGGGGGCGATCATGGCCGCCCCGGCGCCCGGATGCAGTGAGTTTGGATCGGCCGATAGGATCGCGCGTATGTCGCTGGGACGGCTGAGAAACACAAGCGGCGGCATGTCGATCGTATAGGCAGTAAACCGACTGCCGAGGCGACGCCAGCACCGTTCGAGGTAGTCGGCGGGCAGCCACCGGCAACACAGCGTCTGATAAAGCACCGGTAGGTGTCGGCTCGGAGGCAGGTCGCGTTTGATGCGCCTGAGCGAATGCGAGTTGGTTATGGGCATGGGTTCTCCTGACTGTCGTTGGTTACACCGAGCGCAGGCCGTAAAAGGTGCGCCACAGTCTCAAAATCGGATGCAGCATGCGGGTAAGCGATCCGCCCGACCCGAGGATGCGTCTCGTCGTGTCGCGCATCGCGGGCGTTAGGGCGCTGCCCTTGGATAGATACATGGCAAACATGCACGCAGCGATCACGGCGTGCTTCTCGCCGTCTTTCAACGTGCCTGTCTCCCGCAGGGAGCGACGTATAAGCAGACAAATACGCTCGGTCGCTACATCTGGCGTTGAATAGTGGCCTATATAACTATGTTCGCCGCTGGCGGCATCGTCGGCTTGATCGACATAGCTATCCAACATGGCGTTCAAGACGGAAATCCAGGGAAAATAAGCCAACGATATGAGTTCGATCCGTGAATCGGAGCATGCCGGTTCGCCGGCGAGTGCGAGCAACGCAAAGATTGTGAGGTTGGTGCTGGCCGCGGCGGTCACCTCGAACCACCGTGCTTCGTGCCCCGACGGGAACTCATCGCCCGCCCACGCCTCGAGTCGCGCGTCCCGCCTGTCCGGATCGGGATCGTGGTTGATCGCACAGATCTGTCCTCGCACGGCCTCGCGAATTACGCAAGCCCGAATGCGACGGTAGGAGGGCAATCGTGTGCAGTTTGCGCGGCAGGCCGTTACAAGTGCACGAAGATAGCCGCCGTCGTCGTGCGATTGACTGTACTCGTAATAATTGGATATGGGCCGCTCCGGATCGAGCGCGTCTACCAGTGCGCGATGCAGCTGGAGACCGTTTACAACGCCGGCGCCGGCACTGCGCTCGTTGACGTTATCGAGAAAATCCCAGATGGTCTCGTACGCTACGAGCAGGCGCAGGAGGCTTGGGTTGCGCTCCCGGGGAAGGATCGAAAACAGAGCGGCGCCGTCGATGTGCGTGCGCTGCGCGGAGATCGCGCTCAGCGCGTCTTCGCGAATCCGGGCACATGGAATCTCGGCAGCCAGGCTGCGCCAGCGACGCACCTCACGGGCGACGAACGGCAGTCCCCATGTCAACTCGCGCGTTGCGGCGACGGTCAGCGCCCGGAGCTGGCGCTTGGAAAGCGGAGCGGGATCTGGCGGACTATCGGTGAAACATGGTGACGGCGATTCAGTATGTGGGTTTAGCGGCGATATTTGGTGGGACACGCACGACGAGATAGCCTGGCAAAGCGACTACAGCCAGCGCAATAATACTTACGATGGCAAAGCTGGAAATTGCGGCGAATGCTTCGACTTCAAAGACGATGGGAAAGCCCGTTACGGTCGCCAGGAAGTGACTTCCCAGTAGTTGCGCATATAGACCAAATATGGCTCCCATCGAGCAACCGGCTACGAGCAGTACCGCGGCTTCAAACAGCAGCCAACGGCGAAGAACACGTTCTTGGTAGCCCTGAACCTTGATGTATGCGATCAAGTCGCGACGCTGCCAGATCATCGCACCCATGGCGCCAACGACGGCAAGGATCGCAGCGATGAGGACGAGAATCCTTATCTGCGTGAGCCGTGAGAGCCCCTGGGCGGCTACGGCGTAGTGACGCAGCTCTCGTTCTTTCGCCGTTTCCACCACAAGGCCGGGTATCGAGTCCAATGCCTGCCGAACCCGATTACGTACGGCCGCAGGAGATGCGCCGGCAGCAATTTGGATCGTATAAGCGCTCGGGTCATCGCTTGCCCATGCGTGAGCATAGGTGGCTGAGTTCAGTATCACCGCTCCCGGTGGCCAGCCAAGGTTTGTCGTCAGGGCGGCTACATGCAACTTCAACGGTCGCGGCGCGGGGAGCGTAAAGACCTGGCCGACGTGCAAATGGTGTTCTGCGGCGAGAGCCTGTGAGATTACGGCCCAGCCGCCCTCGCGTACTTGTTCTGAGGCAAGGCCGGGATCCCCGCTTACGACCTGGCTGACAGGCACGGGGTGTTCAGCGATGGCTGCAGGCGCAAAGACCCAAAGGCGACGATCTCCCCAATTCAGGAAGCTACCGCGTAGCACGCTGACCGCACTGACGCCTGGCAAGTGCGCGAGCGCGGACGTGTTCACGACCGCAAACGGAGTTGTTGCTTGGATGCTCGTCTTTCCCTTGGGGAGCACCCAGATGTCGGCGGTGGAGTCAGTAGCGCGCGAGGCTGAATCAATGCCTTTTTCGAGATTCGCCTGAGTGCCATGGAACTCGACTACGCCAAAGACGGCGACGGCGGCGGTCGCGGCTATTGCCAGCGAGCGCACCCGAGTCTGTGGCGTTTGCAGCTCGGTGACCGCGAGCGCCGATCCTACGTCATCGAGGGCCGTGGACAACCGTTCGAAAAGCTGTACGATCGCATCAAACAGCAGCGGCAGTAGGACCACAAGCGCTGCAACGAGCGTGACGTTGCCGAGAATCGCTGCCTTTGTGTCAACGATCAAGGTAGTGGTAGTGATCGCGAGGCACGCAATTCCCACGAAGCACCGTATCGTCGTCGAGGAGAGCCGGCGGCTCTTTGGGTGGCGTGGGGTCACGAGCAGCGGGCGGGATAGAATCTCGCGCAGAGGCCAGAACACGCCCATGATCGCCGCAGTCATTCCCGCGGCGACGGCGAGTGCGGCGCTCTGCCACGTGACGATTCGGTTGTTCCCGATGGGAAACGCGACCGTCAAATAGCCCGGGGTGCTGTGGAAGACCGCCAGCGACAGAAGATCGCCAAGCACCAGTCCGAGCACACACGCCGCCCCCCCGATCACGACTGCGTCGAACATCAGGATCTTGGCGGTATCCCAGCGGCTGGCGCCTTGGGGACGAATTTCGTTGATGAGCGCACGACGCGCCGGCACGGTGATGAGCATCGCGTTGAGCGCGAACATGAAGCCCACCAGGGCGCTGATCCCTGAGAACAGCGTCTCGCTCTGGCTCTCCGGCGAGACGGCGACGGCGAACAGGCGCGCGTCGAATTTGCCCGGCAGCAGATTCACGTTCCACTTCGCCGCAAGGCGCGCGAGCGCGGTTTGCGCTTCGTGCGCACGCGCCGGGTCATACCGTACGAAGATGCGGCTCAGCCGACCTTGCGCGCCCGTCAACCGCTGTGCGTAGCGCAGCGTGGCGACGGCAACCGGACTATTGGCCAGCTCGCCGATGTCCGCTTCGTTCAGCGTCGTGCCGACCAGCGTTTCGACATAGCTCGCCCCGACCTGCAGCTTGACCGTTTCCAGTGGTCCGGCTCCGATTTCGCTTGCGAGCTGCGCCGGCAGCGCGACGGCGTGCTGGGCCGAGAGCTGTCTCGCCGAGAAGCGGCGCAGCAGCGGGCTGCTTGCGCGGACCGTGCTCGGGTCCACGCCGATCAGGTCGATCGAGCGTTCGCCACCGTGAGGACCGATGATGTTCATCTGCCGATCGAACACCGGCAGCGCCGCCGTGACGCCCGGCGCATCCTTTACTTCTTCCAGCAGCGCCTGCCGAAAGCCTTCCGGTCCGCGCGCCTGGAGTTGAACCTGGGCGTTGCCGACGAGCTGGCTGCTGAGCTGGGCGACAGAGTGGTTGAGGCTAGCGCTTGCGATCTGCGAAGCGAATAGCAGCGCCACGCCGACCGCTATCCCGAGGATTGCGAAGCATTCCTGCATGAGCACGGCTTTCGCCTGCAGGCGTGCTCGATAGATATAGAGGATGCCCGATAGATTGATCCCGGCCACGTCAGGCTCCCTCGGGCGAGGCCCCGATCGATGCGGGTGTGGGCTCTGGCCGGTATTCCATGAGGCGTCCGTCGCGCAGTTCGTGAGCCCTGTCGGCGAAGTGAGCCGCCTGTGGGTCGTGTGTGGCCAGCACGAGCGCCATCTGGCGTTCGTGGCAGAGCCGACGCAGCAGCTCCAGCACCTCTCGTGTGCGGTGGGTGTCGAGGCTTCCGGTCGGCTCGTCGGCGAGCACCAGTTCGGGATCCATCGACAGGGCCAGGGCGATCAGCACGCGCTGGCGCTCGCCCATCGACAGCTGCTCGGTTCGATGCCGAAGCCGGTCGGCGAGCCCGAGCTGGCACAGCAGCGGTTCGACCGTGAGCGGCGCCTTGCGCACGTTGGCTAGCAGGAGCTTCAGCGAAGCGTTCTGGACCGCGCGCGCCCCGGGCCATAGGTTGTGCGGCTGCCCGATGATGCCGAGTTGATGCAGCCGGTAGGCGTGGCCCTCCTTGCGCGACATCGTAAAGACATCGCGACCGTTGACCAGCACCGAGCCGCTGTCGGGCTCCTTCAGTCCCGCGATCAACTCCAGCAGTGTCGTCTTACCCGACCCGCTGGGGCCGTAAAGCGCCACGAACTCTCCGTGCTCGACGGCCATCGAAACCCCGTCCACGGCGCGGACGGGTTCTCCGTCGCTGATCGGGTAGTGCTTGACCAGTTCGTGCAGTTCGAGCATCTACGACGAGCCTACGCCAAGCGGACCTCCCGCCGTCTTGCTGTCCGCGCCGGGGAACGGTATGACCCTGCCCTCGCTTCGTGTTCCGGCCATCAGCTTCAGCGAGTGCTTTGCCGTAATCGACCACACCTGGTCGGCGAACATCGCCGAGTCGATGTCCGAGGCGCTCATCAGCGCGCCGCAACGAGGCTCGGACGCGTCGATCAGGGAGCGGAGCAGTGCGGCTGCCTCTTCGGTGCCCGACCCGCCGAGAGCGTCGAGCAAATCGTCGATGATCACCACCCGCGGGCTCTCGGCGAACGCACGCGCCAGACTGACAAGCACGCGCTGCCAGTTCGACAGCTCGCCCCAGCACCGTCCTATGCACTTCTGCGCACCGACGCGCCCGAGTGCCCTTGCGGCCTCTTGCCGAGCACGTCGCCCGCCGAGTCCGTGCAGGGCCAGCGGCAAGCCAACGAATTCCGAAACCTCCAGGTTCAATCTCGGCCCGTCGCGGTCGATCCATACGATCTCGCGACCAAGACGTTCGCTCCGTTCGCCATCGCGGGAGTCGGTAAGCGCAAACGCGCCCAGCGAAACCGTGCCCTCGTCCGGGCGCTCCATCCCCGCCGCGATCTTCAGCAGCGTCGTCTTGCCCCCAAGTCGCGATCCGGTGAGCGCGACGATGGCCCCGGCGTCTACCGCAAGCGACGCGTTGGCCAGAACTTGCGTCCATTGCTCCCCGCGTGAGTAGCCCTTCCAAATCCCATCGAGCGAGAGCGGGCGGTCGCAGTCCATCAAGCGGCGCCATCGAGGGGGATTTCGCGGAGAAGCTCTTCCAGTTCGTCTCCCAAACGCTCCAGCCGCTGGGACATCAGACCCCACAGGCTCGCGTCGTACTTGTTCTGGATGCCGCGCAGCCTGCTGCGCCAGTCCGCAGGCCGTCTCAAAGTACGCCTCGACCTCTGTTCTTTCATCACGCGAGCGCGGGCGATATCGTAGGCGACCGTATACACCTTCTCTTCCTCGCGGACGAGGTGGATCACGGCGGGAACATGCTCGGGCTTGAGGAACTCCAGCTTGCACTGGATGGCGTCCCGGACGATCGGCGGCAGCTCTGTGCTGCAGAGCCAACGGTAGAAGAACTCGATGCCGAGTGGCGTGACTGCGTACCGATCGTCCGCGGAGTCTTTCGACCGGCCCGCTTCGATCAACTGCACATAGCCCTTTTTCGCCAGTCTGGGCAGGTTGTGATAAGCGGAGGATTTCGGAAAGCGTGCCGATGTGAACTGGTCGGTCAAGCGACGCGCGACGCCCGAAACGGTGTCCTGTCGCTGGACCACCAAGCCAAGGACCATCATTTGCGGGGTTGGATCTCCGATGCTGAAGCCCGGCATGCGCGCGATACTAGCCAAACTCGACGGGACGTGCGCTCAGCTCGAATCATCCCGTCCCCTCGGCATCTATGGGGATGCGAGCCGGGTACGGCATACTGAGCAATTGTCAAGAGTTGTGGATGGGGAGGTGAAGCATCAGGCGGCGACCTTCTCGTCCGTTGTGGTGGTTTCGTCGTCTGTGACCTTGATTCCGTCCTTGAACTTCGTGCCGTTGAGCACGTCGGTGAGGAGCTCGTGGCCGTTGAACCGTCGCCAGCGTTCTTGGGCGGCGTCGAGGAGCTTGTAGGCCATCGCGAGTGCGGCCTTCTTGGAGCCGGCGCCCTTGGTTACCTTGGTGCGCAGCTTGACGGTCGCGAAGCTGCTCTCGATTGGGTTCGTCGTCCGCAAATGGCGCCAGTGCTCGGCGGGGAAGTCGAAGAACGCGGTGAGCTGCTCCCAGTCCTTGTCGAGCTTGGAGACGGCCTTGGGGTACTTGGCGTCGAACTCGCCGCGGAAGCGCTCCAGCGCCTTGCGAGCGTCCGCCCGCGTGGGCGCCTCGGCCATTTCGTGCAGCAGCGTCTTGGCCCTGGGCTGCAACCGCTTCGGGAGCGCGTCCAGGGCGTTCGCTGTCTTGTGCACCCAGCAGCGTTGCTCCCTGGTGGTAGGGAACACGTTCCGTAGCGCTGCCCACGCGCCGAGCGCGCCGTCACCGGTCATGAGCTTCGGCTCGTTCAGGCCGCGGTCGCGCAGATCGCGGAACACGGCTGCCCAGGAGTCCTCGCTCTCGCGGTAGCCGTCCTCGACCGCTAGCAGCTCCTTGCAGCCGTCCTCACGCACGCCGATCACCACCAGCAGGCACAGCTTGGCATCCTCGCCGAGACGGACACTGACGTTCACACCGTCGACGAACAGGTAGGCGTAGCGATGAAACCGCAGCTCCCGGGTACCGAACGCGGCGTGCTCAGCCTGCCACTGCTCGGTCAGCCGCTGGATCGAGCTGGACGACAGCCCCGAGGCGTCCTCGCCGAGCAGATCCCGCAGCGCCGGGCCGAAGTCCCCGGTCGAGAGGCCATGCAGGTACAGGATCGGCAGCACCTCGGTGACCTTCGGCGAGCGTCGCGCGTACGCCGGCAAGATCCGGGAGCTGAACCGCTTGCGCTCCCCGCTCTCCTCGTCGACGCGCTTGTCGTTCACGCGCGGCGCCCGGACCGGGACCGTCCCCGACCCGACCGTCACCCGCCGCTCCCGCGCGCGACCGTTACGGACGACCAACCGCTTGCCGTCCTCATCGACCTCATCGATGAACGAGCCGACGTACTCCTCGACCTCGGCCTCCAGCGCCGCGGCGATCATCCGCCGCGCGCCCTCCCGCGCGAGGTCGTCCAGCGTGAGCCCAATCTCATCGTTGCCCTCCCCGACGGGGAGCCTGCGAACATCTGACATGGCGTGCCTTCCTGCCGGCCATCACCGGCATCGGTCTTGATCAACCGGGAAGGTACGCCGCCTTCCTCTTCACGCGCATCCACAACTTCTGGGTATAGCTCCGGCATACTGCGTGCTCTGCTGCAGTCAGAAACATTACGTGCTCCTCGTCGGCGCTCTCGCTGACTCGGTAGGCGTCGACTTGCCAACGGTGCACGGTGTCCACTATGAGGCTCTACGGCCCGTCCGCCCGGGTCTGTCGAGGCAGCCCAACGACGTCGCCCTTGTCGGTCAATCGGCCCGACAGCGGCTTCAACGACTGCCTGCCGGTTATCGAGAACACCCGGTCGGCGAACATGGCCGACTCCAAGTCAGAGGCGCTCATCAGAACTCCGGGGCGGGGCCGACCCTCTTCCACCAACGAGCGCAGCAGGTCAGAAGCGTCTTCGGTCACGGGTTCGCCCAGGGCGTCGAGTAGGTCGTCGATGACCACGAGCTTGGGAGTCTCCACAAACGCTCGTGCCAGGCTGACCAGCACGCGCTGCCAGTTCGACAGTTCGTCCCAACGCAACCGTGCGCATTCGCCGGCCCCGACCCGCTCCAGCATCCGGGTTGCGGTTTGCTCGGCATTCCGCCGTCCGCGCCCGCACGACGCCAGCGGCCACCCCACGAACTCCGCAGCCTCCACGTCCGGCGGCGGTCCGTCGCGATCGATCCATCTGATCTCTCGTGGGCGGTCCACGATCTCCGCCAACGCCCGTCCCCCGAGCGAGACGGCCCCGCTATCGGGGCGCTCAAGACCGGCCGCAATCTTCAGCAGCGTCGTCTTGCCCCCGAGGCGCGCGCCGACGATCGCCACAATCTCGCCCAGTAGAACCTCGAGGGAGACATCGGCAAAGACCGGCACCCACTCGCCTCCGCGTGCGTACCCCTTGCGTATCCGCTCGATCGACAGCAGCTCAGTCATCGACCGGACCGATCCGCGGGGGACCAGATGACGCCGCATGGGCTTGGTGCTGGGTGCGGGTGGTCATGCACGCCACGCTGAACCGTACACCGCATTCGGGGGTCGGGACGCGCAAGAGCGCCGGGTAGGAACAGATCCAACCGCAGGCGGAGCCGCGATGCACGTTGGGCGTGCGGCATCCCCAACATTAGGATCGGTCCTGGGCTGTGGCATCACCCGTTGAGGATGAACGCTGGGGCACCATGGCACAGCGGACCGCCGCCAGCCGGGGGATCGCATGCCCGGGCTCGACCGGCCGGCGTCGTGACCGGCGACGCGGGCCGAGGTGCGGGCGGGTGCGGATCTGGTCTCCCGAAATCACCCGCTTCGGGGGATGTGTCGGCACTCGGGTGCGCCTACCCTGCCCAGATCGGGCTAGGTAGCCCATCGGCGATTCGAAGGAGACGGCAATATGCAAAGCGGCTACGACACACCCACGACTGCGGGGTCTTCGCGAGACTCGGAAACCGGCGGCGACTGGTATGAAGGTGAGGGCTGGGTTACGTTCGCGGGCATCATGATCGCGATCGTCGGCGTTCTGAACTTCATCTACGGAATAGCCGCGATCTCCAACTCGCACTTCTACGTCCGCGAAGCCACATACATCGTCAGCGGTCTCAACACATGGGGTTGGGTGCTGATGATTACCGGAATCATTCAGTTCTGTGCCGCCATCGCGATTTTTGGACACGTCGAGTGGGGTCGCTGGATCGGGATTCTGACGGCGTCGGTCAACGCGATCATCCAGCTGATCTTCATCCCGGCCTACCCGTTCGGCTCGCTCGCCCTGTTTGCGGTCGACATTCTCGTCATCTACGGCCTCGTCGCCTATGGCGGGCGCCAGCGGAGCGTCGCCTAGCGGTCGCACCGCGTCAAGAAATTCAGCGAAGTCTAATAATCGCCTGCCTCCGTCCTGGAGGGGGCACGAGCTTTCCCAACGAGAGGATTCGCCATGGCAGCCGTCACACAGGAAACACAACGCACACTGGAGGGCATCACCGCGGGCGAGCTCGACATGCTCGAGACCGCGGTCGGGCTCCGTGAGGTGGACCTCGCCGCCAGCGGCCTCGACGGCCGCACCTTCGCGCTGGTCAAGATCGCCGCGCTGGTGGCGCTCGACTCGCCGCCGGCCTCCTACGCCTGGCAGGTGCCCAACGCACTCGCCGAAGGCGCCACCCCCGAGGACATAACCGGCGTGCTGCGGGCCGTGGCGCCCCAGGTCGGCGGTCCACGGGTCGTCGCCGCCGCGCCGGAGATCATGCTGGCGCTCGGGCTCGACCTGCCCGAAGCCGACGGCGAATAGGGGCGGGATCGTGCCGATTCGACGCCGTCGCCCAATGCTGCGAGCCGCCGCCGTGGGCGGCGGTGCCTATTACATGGGCAAGCGCAGTGCCGAGAGCAGGCAACAGACCGAAGCGGCGCAGCCGCCTCCCCAGGCGGCGCCGGCCACCCCGGGGAGCGACGGCGCTGGCATGAACGCCGAAGCCGTCCAGCGCCTGCAGCAACTCGCCGATCTGCACAAGCAGGGGGTTCTAACAGACGAGGAGTTCGCGACGCAAAAGACGCGCATTCTGGGCGAATGATCGGCGCCGCGCGCGGGAATGATCGGCGCCGCCCGCGGAGCTGGGGAAGCTGGATGAGCCCGGCGCCCTGGAAGCTGCTTGGAGAACGCCTGAGTAGGTGAATACTACGTAGCCAAGCTCCGTAGCACGGCCGGGCGGCGCGCGCCGGATCGCGGATGATGCGGCGCGCGCCCGGGCCTACCTTTGGACGATGTCGCTTGCCGTGAAGAGCGGTCGCCCACTCTCGGGCGAGGAGCTGGTGCGACGGGGAAGGCTGCTGGCGAAGCTGACCCGCAACCCCGGCATCCCGCTGGTCGCGATCGTCGCCCCGGCCGGCTATGGCAAGACGAGCCTCCTGCTCCAGTGGGCCGCCGAGGAGCAGCGCCCCAGCGTGTGGGTGTCGCTGGAGAGCTGGCACGACGACCCGGTCGAGCTGACCCGCGCGATCCTGGTCGCGCTTGCCGAGGTCGAGCCGCTGGAGGAGGGGCTCGGAGAGGCCCTCGCACGCCTGGACTCCCCGGGTCCTCCGCTGCCGGACCCGGCGCGCGGCCTGCCGCCCGCGATCCTCTCCGCGTTGAGCGCCGCGCTGGAGCGCCGAGGCGTGCCGCTCGTGCTGATCCTCGACGACGTCCAGTCGATCGGCAGTCCCGGCGCGCAGCGGGTCTTGGGCTTTCTCGCCGAGCACCTGCCGTGCGGTTCGCAGATGGCGCTCGCCTCCAGAACCCTGCCGGCCCTGCCCCTCGGCCGGCTGCGCGCCCATCGCGCGCTGCTCGAGCTCGACGGCGAAGAGCTCGCGATGACCCGCACCGAGGCCGGCGCGCTGCTGCGCGGGGCCGGCGTGCACGTGGGCCAGGCTGAGCTCGGTGGGCTCGTCGAGCGCACCGAGGGCTGGCCGGCCGGGCTGTATCTGGCGGCGCTCGCCGTGCACGATGCGCCCGACCCGGCGAGCGAGCTGGCGCGCTTTGCCGGCAGCGACCATCTCCTCGCCGACTACACGCGCGACGAGTTCCTATCCGAGCTGCCCTCCGATCAGCACGAGTTTCTGCTGCACACCGCGATCCTCGAGCAGCTCTCGGGAGCGCTGTGCGACGCGACGCTCGGGCGCAACGGCTCGGGCGTGCTGCTGGAGAGCCTTGCCCGCGGCCCGCTGCCGCTCGGACCGATCGATCGCGACCACGAGTGGTTTCGCTGCCACCGCCTGCTGCGCGAGGCGCTGCTCGCGGAGTTGCGCCAAACCGATCCCGAGCGCGCCCGCACGCTGCACCGGCGCGCCAGCGCCTGGTATGAGAAGCGGGGCCTGCTCGACTGCGCGATCGAGCACGCCGTCGCAGCCGCCAGCGCGCGCCGCGCCGGCGAGTTGCTGTGGCGCAACCTGCCGCGCTACCTCAGCGACGGGCGCGGCGAGGAGGTGCGGCGCTGGCTCGGCTGCTTCTCCGCCGAGCAGATCGCCGACCACGCCCCGCTCGCGCTCACCGCGGCCCACAGCTCGCTTGCGCTCGGCGACCTGCGCGAGGCCGAGCACTGGGGGTTGGTCGGCTCGGCCGCGCTGGCGCGATCGACGAACATCCCGATGGTCGCCTCCCTGCCCGCCGGCGTCGCCGCGATCGAAGCGGTGGCCGGCCGTCAGGGTCTGCTGTCGATGGCCAGCGACGCGGCCCGGGCCTACGAGGAGGAGGACCAGGACAGTCCGTGGCGCTCGATCTTCTGCCTGTTGCGCGGAGTTGCCGACCACCTCACGGGCGACCGCGCGCACGCGCGCGAGCACCTCGAGGACGGCATCCACCGCAGCGCCCTCGCCGCTCCCAACATCGAGACACTCTGCCTCTCGCAATTGGCGATGATCGCCGTCGAAGAAGGCGACTGGGACCAGGGCGTCGACCTGGTCGCCCGCGCCGTCCACCAGGTCGAACGGCACTCGCTCGCCTCCTACCCGCCCTCCGCGCTCACCTTCGCGGTGTCCGCCGATGTGCGCTCCCACGTCGGCCGCGTCGACGAGGGCAAGCGCGACGCCCGCCGCGCCGCACACCTGCTCGCGGGCCTGAAGCGCTTCATCCCGTGGTATGAGGCCGAGACGCGGATCGTGCTGGCCCGTGCCGCCCTGCGACTCGCCGACGTCGGCGAAGCGCGCGCGCTGCTGGCGGAGGCGTCGCAGTTGGCGCGGCGAGTCCCCGACGCGGTCGTCTTCGAGGGTTGGCTGGACGACACGTGGGGAATGATCGACTCGGCCTCC
Organism: uncultured Solirubrobacterales bacterium; assembly: GCA_963831995.1. Taxonomy (GTDB): domain Bacteria; phylum Actinomycetota; class Thermoleophilia; order Solirubrobacterales; family Solirubrobacteraceae; genus Palsa-744. The sequence goes on from CAWHSI010000005.1 coordinate 1,696,965, forward strand.
ACCAGCGCGCTCGCCGGCCCGGCCGCGCTGACGATGGCCGAGCTGCGCATCCTGCGCTTCCTGCCCACACACCTCAGCTTCCGCGAGATCGGCGCTCGCCTGCACGTCTCCAGCAACACCGTCAAGACCCAGGCCAACGCCGTATATCGCAAGCTGGACGTGCGCTCTCGCTCGGAGGCGGTGTCGCGCGCGACGGAGATCGGTCTGCTCGAGGGCTGATCGGCGCGCACGGACTGCAGCCTTCTCCGGCCGGGCCGCTCGCGCCAGGGGCCGCCCTCGCCAGGGCGCCCGCGCGCGGGCGGGGCAGCGACTACGGCGCGTACCCGAGGTGCGCCGACATCTCCTCGGCGCTTGCAACGACCAGCGGCGCGAGCCGCTCCAGCGTTTGCGCGCGCGAATGGGTGAGCTTCGGCGCGGCGACGTCGACCGCGCCGACGACCCCGCCCGATCTGTCCCGCACCATGCTCGCCACACACCGCTCGCCCTTCACGTGCACGCTGTCGGCGACCACGAAGTCCCTCCCGCGCAGGCGCTCCAGCTCCGCGGAGAGCTTCGCCCGCGCACGCAGCTCCTCGATCGACTCCGGTTGCTCGGCGGCGCCCTTCTCCACCGCGCTCCTACCGAGCGCCCCGTTGCGCCGGTCGGGCCCGCGGTGCGCCAGCAGCACCCGCCCCATGGCGGTACTGGCCGCGGGAAGCCGCGAGCCAGGGCCCAGGCGCTCGGTTACTTCACTGTGCCCCTGCCAGGCGCTGCGCGCGCGATCGACATACACGATGTCCTCGCCGCTGAGCACCGCGAGGCTTGCCGTGCACCCGCTGCGATCGCGCAGGTCCGCCAGGCAGTGCTCGGGGAGCTGGCGCAGCGGCGTCGAGTTGACCGCCGCGCGCCCCGGATCGCCGGCACGCACACCCAGCCTGTACTTGCGCCGCGGGCCCTGCTCGAGATAGTCGAGCGCCACCAGCGTCGAGGCATAACGGTGTGTCGTCGGACGGCTCATTTCGAGCGCGTCCGCGATTTCCGCGATCCCCAACCAGGGCTGCTCGGGCGTAAAGGCTCTGAGAATCGCCAGGCCGCGCTCCAGCGATTGTGAGTAGCGGCCGTCGCCAGATGTGGGGAGATGCAAGATGCCTCCGCGGATTGGTGACATGGTTGTCATGGTGAGCTCGCTTCCCTGCCCTCGCTTAGCCTCCGCCCGCGCCCCTTCGAGCGAGCGCGCAAGCAATGGTTGTCATCCGCGCCGGTCGAGGCTAGTCAGTGCTGAATCTTTCAGCTCTGAACGGTTGTCCTGTGCGGTCTCGCCGGCTCCCGTCCGCTCCGAGCGCGCTCTCCGCTTGCCGTCGGCCTGCACCGGCAGCCGTTCGAGCATCTCCCGAACTCCTTGGAGCCATTCGATTCGCGCGCGCCAAAACGCAAGCTCCGCGTCGCGAGAGACGACGCGCACCATCATCTCCCACTCCGACCCCTCGCTGACGTCGGCTTCGGAGTCGCGCTTGAGGTCCTGCACGCGCCCCAGGCACACCAGCTCCTGCCCGTATACGAGCTCGATCACACGGCGTGCGTCGCGCGGGCGGCACAGCGCGATCCTGAAGTGGAGTTCGTCGCGCAGAGGCGGCTCGGTGGCGGTCGAGAGCAGCCAGTCCTCGAACGACGCCACGCCCTTCGGCGTCGCTTCGTATATCGCCCGGCGTCCCGGCGCGCCGGCGAGCGGGTTGCCGTCCTCGTCGACCCGGCGCACGAGCCCTTCGTTCTCGAGCTTCTCAAGCGCCCAGTAGGGATAGGAGTCGGCAAGGTCGGCAAAGCGCAGCTGCCGGCGCACGCCGGAGGCAATCCGATAGGCGTACCCGGGCTGCTCGATGACGAGTCCCAGCACCGCGTGCTTAGCGGACATCGGCTCTCTGCCAACTTTCCAACCAGTGGACTTCCAACAAGACCTACGACGATAGTCGAGCTGGCCGGCCGCGCGTCGCCCGGCGCACACAAATCGACTCAAAATCACGGCGAGCGTCGGGAGCGGCGCGCCGCCGGCACGCACGTGTGGAGCGGGCGAGGGCGCGCGCGATCAGACCAGCACTGGGGAATCGCCTGCTCGCCGGATCGGCCGCCGCGGGCTTGCGCCGGTGTGGCGAGTCGGAAACAAAACGCTACGAGATGGCCGCGGGCGGCGAGGAGATCGGAGCGCCGCCGCTACAGCAGGTGCTCCAGGCGCCAGCCCAGCGAGGGCCCGCCGAGCGAGCGAGCGGCCACCGCGGCGGTCGTCGGCGTGCCCGCGCTCTCGATTCGAACGCTCGCAAGCGACGAGCCGGCTTGCGCATGCGTCGCCCGGCTCGCCGCCCCGACGCGCACCTGCACGGCAAGCGTGAGCCCAGACCAACCGACGTCGAGCAGCGCTTCGCGCGTAACCACGCTAGTCGCCTGTCCGCCCGTGGCGCTTGCGCTCAGCACACTGGTGCCGGCCGGCAGCAGCACCCTCACCCCGAGCGCGCCGGCAACCGAGTCCCCCAGCCGGCGCGCGCTCGCAAGCGCCGCTTCGATCGGCGCGCCGTCGCGCTGGCCGAGCACCACACCCAGCACCAGGGCCGTGCGTCCACCGACCAGCGTGCGCTTGGCAAACATCAGGCAGCCGCCGGCGGCGCTGTCGGAGCCGGTCTTGATGCCCACATACCCGTCTTCCCCGACGAGCGCGTTGTAGTTGGCCACCTCGCCCGCCACCGGCAGCGTGGCCGACCGCTCGTCGACGAGCGCGGCAAACGCCGGCTCGCGCATCGCGGCGGCGGCGAGCTTCAGCTGATCGGCCGCCGTGGAGACGGTGCTGGCTTCGAACCCGCTGGGGTCGGTATACGTGGTCTCGCCCATGCCCAGCTCCCGCGCGGTCGCGTTCATGCGCGCCACAAACGCGGCGGTGCTGCCGGCGTCGTGTACCGCCAGCATCGCGGCGATGTTGTTCGCCGAGGGAAGCAGCAGCGCCTGCAGCGCCTGGCGCTCGTCGATCCGCTCGCCGGCCCGCACCGCGAGGGTCGACTCGCCGAGGTCCACCCGCTGCTCGCGTTCGGCGGCCTGCGCCGCGCTCACCGTCATCGTAAACCCGCCCGCCCCGGCGCTCAGCGGGTATTGGCGCAGCGTCAGATAGGCGGTCATGACCTTGGCCACGCTCGCGATCGGCACCGGCGTGTTCGGGCCGGCGTGGCCCAGGTCGCCGACGCCCGGAACTGCGACGGCCGCCTCGCCTTCCCGGGGCCAACCAAGCGTCGGCGGCGCCCCCGGCAGGCGAACGTCGGCCGCCAGTGTGCGATGGAGCACGATCCGGGGGGCGCGCTCGGTGTCGATCCGCCATCCCGCGGCGGCCAGCACGAGCAAGATCGCAAGCGCCGCGAGCGTGGTCGCCCGCGAGCCTCGACGGAAGCGGTGTGATGTTGCCGACCGTGCCATCTCCGCCACGGCCTGAGGACGCTAGCGCACCGAGCGGACCGTGAGCGGCATTTGGGAGCTCGGTCCGTTCCGGCGGCGCTTGGCAGCGACGGCCGGTGCCGCCCACACGTAGCTTTCCGCGTCGACCGGGCGGCTAATCTCGGATGTCCATCCTCCCCGCATGATGGAGGCTTGGGCGATGACAGATACCGAGCTCGTGCGCTTGCGCGACGGCTCCCCCGTGACGGTCCGTCCGATGGTTGCGGGCGACGAGGCGGCGCTCAGCACGTTCCTTGCCGGTCTGGGCCCGGAGGCGCGGCGCCTGCGCTACTTCAGCGGTGCGATCGACATTCGCGGCGCCGCCCACCTCGCCGCCGAGCCGGGCCCCGACCGCTATGGCCTCGTGGCACACGACGACAGCGGCGCGGTCGTCGGCCACGCCAGCTATGTGCGCCTGAGCGAGCACGTCGCGGAAGTCGCGGTCGAGGTCGCCGACCACCTGCAGGGTCGCGGCCTCGGCACGATCCTCGTCGAGCGGCTTGCGGCCGTCGCCGAGGCACGCGGCATCACGCACTTCGTGGCCGAGGTGCTGGCCGAGAATCGCGCGATGCTCGACGTCTTTCGCGAGGGCTTCGACGGACGCGTAACGCGCCACGAGGGGCCACAGGAGAAGGTCGAGTTCCTCACCTCGGGCTGGCGCCTGGCGCACGAGCGCTTCCGCTCGGCCGCCTGAGCCCCCGAGTCGCGGGCTGCCCGCGTCGCGGGGTGCCGCCTTGCGCTCCGTGGAGCTTGCCGAGGTCCGGAGGCGTCGAGCCGCTGCCGCGCGTGCGTGCGGTCTGGCGTTCAGCGCTGGGTGCTGCCCGTTCGCCGCTTGCGCCGTCCCCCGTGAGCGCGCTGGCGTGTACGCGCCGCGTCCACGATCTCGCAAACTTCGGCCGGTCGGGCCACGGAGCGCAACACGGTGAGGTCGGCGGCGTCGATGTGCCGCTCGGCAAGCGCGCGAACTCGCAGCCACTCCAGCAGCCCGTCCCACTCGCCGTCGCCGAGCAGCAGCACCGGGAAGTGGCGGATCGTCGCGGTCTGGATCAGCGTGAGCGCCTCAAAGAGCTCGTCCAGCGTGCCAAACCCGCCGGGGGCGATCACGAACGCGCTCGCGTAGCGCACGAACATGACCTTGCGCGCAAAGAAGTGGCGGAAGCGCAGCCCGATGTCCACATACGGGTTCAGTACCTGCTCGTGGGGGAGCTCGATGTTGCAGCCGATCGAAAGCCCCCCAGCCTCGTGCGCCCCGCGGTTGGCGGCCTCCATCAGTCCGGGTCCGCCGCCGGTGATCACCGCATACCCGGAGCGGCCCAGGCACGCGCCCGTCTCGCGCACGAGCTCGTAGTGGGGGTGACCGGCCGGTGTGCGCGCCGAGCCGAACACGGTGACCGCCGGCCCGATGCTCGCCAGCGCGTCGAACCCGCGCGCAAACTCGGCGGCGATGTCGCGCAGGCGCTCCGCGTCGGCCGCCCTGATCTCCGCGGGCTCATCGCCAAGCCACAGCAGCAGCTCCTCGTCGAAGGTGAACCTGTCGGCGGGCGCGCCGTCGCTGTGCTCGGACACTCGCCAAGCCTATGCGCTCGGCGCCGGCGGGGCCGCTGTGCGTGCCGCCCCGCGTGCGCTCGGCGACCCGCTCGCGTCGCGGGGCCGCGATCGAGCGCCGCCCTGGGCAACTCGGCGGTCCTCAACCCTGCCCGGCCGCCGCGGCGCTACGATGCAAGCGGCCCGCCGACGTAGCTCAACTGGTAGAGCGCCGCTCTTGTAAAGCGGAGGTTGCCGGTTCGATTCCGGCCGTCGGCTCTCGCTCGCTCGCGCTCTGGCCGGCTGAGCTGCTCCGGCGGGAGAGTCGAGCGTAGCGATCCCGGGGTTGTAACGTGGCCCGCGCGGGCGGGTACCCACTGCATGGAGCCAATCACGCCCACCGGCGCGCAGCCGGGCGAGCTGAGCGCGTTTCGCGAGCACGCGCTCGCGCGCGGGGTCAACCCGCTGCTCTACTGGGTCGTGCGGGCGGTGCTGCTGCCGTTCTTCCTTCTTTATTTTCGCCTCGAGCGCACTGGACGCGAGCGCATTCCGGCCTCCGGGCCGGTGCTGCTGGCGGCCAACCATCGCAGCTTTCTGGACCCCTTCGCGATCGGATCGCTGACCCGCCGGCCCGTCTACTACCTCGCCAAGCGCGAGCTGTTCGAGCGGCGCTGGCAGGCGTGGCTGCTCAACAGTCTCGGCGCCTTCCCGGTCGACCGCGGCGCCGGCGACCAGGACGCGATGGCCACCGCTCGCGAGATTCTGCGCAGGGGAGACTGCGTGGTGATCTTCCCCGAGGGCACGCGCATCCGCACCGGCCCGCTCGGCGATCCCCACCGTGGGGTCGGTCGGCTGGCGCTGCAAACGGGCGCGAGGGTGGTGCCCGTCGCGGTCATGGGCACCGAGGGCGTGCGTCGCGGCTGGCGCATCAGGCCGCACAAGGTTCGCCTTCGCTGTGGCCGCCCACTCACCTACCCGCACCTCGCGGAGCCCTCGCCGGCGATCGCCCTCGGGGTGGCCCAGCGCATCTGGGCCTCTGTCAGCCTGCAATGGGAGTGGCTCGGCGGCGCGAGCGTCATGATCGCCGAGCGATCCCCCGAGGACGATCGGGCGTCCGAGACGCGCGCCGCGTGAGGACCCGGAGCGAGAGCGCTCGGAGGTAGGGTGCGATGAGTGGACAGCGAACCGCAGAAGTCCAAGGCGCAGCTCGACGCCGAGTTCTCCGAGCTGTATCGGGCGCACCTGCGGGACGTCTACAGCTACGCCTACTACCGGGTCGGCAACCATCACGACGCGGAGGATCTGACCGAGCAGACCTTTCTGCAGGCGTATCGTCATTTCGAGCGGGCCCAGCGCGAGTCGCACGGGCGACCGTTGCGCCCCTGGTTGATTCGGATCGCACACAACCTCGCCGCCAACCTCTACCGCGACCGCTCGCGCAAGCCCTCGCTGCCGATCGACGACACGACCGAGCTGGCCGCCGCGCACACCACCGAGGAGCTGGTCGAGGGCCGCGACGAGCTGGGGCGAGTGCTCGAGGGGGTCCGGCAACTGCCCGACGACCGGCGCGAGGCGCTGATAATGCGCTTTGCCCTGGGCATGGACAATCGCGAGATCGCGCGTGCCATGGGCCGCTCCGACGGAGCAACCAAGGTGCTCATCCACCGAGCGATAAAGCAGCTCGAGCAGCTCGTCGGCGCCCCCGATGCCGACGGCGGCGACACCGCGGATGGGGGCGGTCGCGATGAGTGAGGTGGCGCCGGGCTTCGAGGGTCTGCTGCACAGGGCGCTCACGCCGGTGGAGCCGCCCGCGGACCTCGGGCGGCGGCTGGAGGGTGCGCTTACGAGCATCACCGAGAGCGCCGCCGAGGAGCTGGAGGCGTGGGAGCTCTCGGCGATGCGCGACCCTCGCAACTGGGTGCGCCCGGCCGCCGCCGTCGTCCTCGGTGGCGGTGCGGGGGTGGCGCTCGTGCTGTTGCGCGCCCGCCAGCAGGCCCAGGCGTCCAAACGCGATCCCCTGGGCGCGCGCGGCGCCGCCGAGCGTGCCGTCGAGGATCTGCGCGATCGCACCCGCCGGCTGCTGGGCTGATCGCACCTGGAAAAGTCGGCGTCTCCCCCGATCGCCGGCCCTGAGCGCGATTCGGCGGGGTCGGCGCCGCGCGTCGCCCTGAATTGCGGTGGGGCATCCCCTGCTAGCGTCTGCGCGGCTCATGGCCACCTGCTATCGCCACCCCTCGCGCGAGACGGGCGTCTCCTGCTCGTCCTGCGGACGTCCGATCTGCCCCGATTGCATGACGCCGACCCCCGTCGGCATGCGCTGTCCGGAGTGCTCCAAACAGCGCACGCGGGTGATGACGATGCGCAACATGGCCACGCGGCCCACCGTCACCTTCGCGCTGATCGCGATCAACGTCGTGGTGTTCCTGAGCGAGGGCAGCTTCACGCTGAGCGGGGAACCGTCCGGCAAGGTCTACGAAGAAGGCGCCCTGTTCGGCAGCATCCGCGGCCTGCCCACGCTCGGCGTCGCCCACGGCCAGTGGTGGCGACTGGTGACGAACGGGTTCCTGCACGCCAATTTGCTGCACATCGGCCTGAACATGTGGGTGCTCTACTACCTCGGCCTGATGCTCGAGCCGGCGATCGGGCACCTCAAGTTCGGCGTCATCTACGGGGTATCGCTGCTTGCCGGCTCCTTCGGGGCGCTGCTGGCCTCGCCGCACTCGCCCACCGTGGGCGCCTCGGGCGCCGTGTTCGGGCTGATGGGCGCCGCCGCGGTCGAGATGCGCGCGCGTCAGATTCCGATCATGCAGAGCGGAGTGGGAGTGCTGATCCTGATCAATCTGATCTTCAGCTTCTCGGTGCCCGACATCTCCTGGGGCGGGCACGTCGGTGGGCTGATCGGCGGCGTGCTCGCGGCGCTCGTCATCCGCCTCGGCGACAGGTACCGCTCGCGCGCTCTCGCGCTTGCCGGATGCGCGGCGATTGCCGTCGCGGCTGTTGCGGGGTCGCTGGCAACCTCGCACGCGAGCGAAGCCGAAACGACCGCCCCGATCCAGTCCGCGCCCGAAAGCCCCGAACCGTGAGTCCCACCGGTTCTCGCGCGGGGCCATCGCGCCGCTGCCGCTCGGCCTCCCCACATCACATGAGCCCCCGATAGCCTCCACTACGTGACGCTCCTCCCCGACTCGGAGATCGACGCCCGGCTGCTCGGCGGGGCGTGGGCGCGCGAGGGCCAGGCGATCGTGCGCGAGTGGAAGCTCGCCGACTTCGCAGCCGCGGTCGCGTTCGTGGACCGGGTCGCCGAGGTTGCCGAGGCCGCCAACCATCACCCCGACATCCTGCTGCATGGCTGGAACAAGGTTCGCCTGCGGCTCTCGACGCATTCCGCGGGCGGGCTCACCGACGCCGACTTCGAGCTCGCCCGGCGCATCGACGGCCTTGCGTGAGCGCCGCGCGCAGCCCGCGCGGACCGATCTCCCCCGCTCCCCGGGCGTCGCGAAGTCGGCCCGCGCGAGGGCCCGAGCGAGGGCCCGCGCTTCGCACAAAGCCGACATGCGCCCCTGCTACGGTTGTGCGGTCGGCCACAGATGAGCGAAGAAGAAAAACCTCCTCGAAGTAGATCGGCCCGGATGGGCGCCGATCCGGCGTGAACGGGCTGAAGCTCATAGTCGCGGCCGTCCTGGTCGCGATCAACGCGTTCTTCGTCGCCGCGGAGTACGCGCTTGTGCGCTCGCGGCGCGCGCGGCTCGAGGTGATGCGCGAAGAACGGCTGCGCGGGGCGACGCTTGCCCTCAGCCAGCTCGACAGCATCAACGAGTACATCTCGGCCGTGCAGATCGGCGTGACGATGACATCGATCGGGATCGGCGCGCTCGCCACCCCAGCGCTCGCGGACATTCTCAAGGGGGCGCTCGGCAGCACGCCGAGCCACGACGCGGCGATCGTCGTCTCGGTCGTGTTCGCCTTCGTGATGGTCGCCGCCACGCAGCTGATCGCGGGCGAGATGGTGCCCAAGCTCTACGCGGTCGACCGCTCGGAGGCGGTGGCCCGCCGGATCGCGCGCCCGCTGCAGGCCTTCAGCGTGCTCTTCCATCCGGTCATCGTCGGTGTGACCGCCGTCTCCGCGCGGATTCTGCGGCTGCTCGGCGTCGACGCCGGCAAGCAGGGCGAGGGCGGCTCGCCCGACGAGCTCAAGCGGCTGATCGCCGAGTCCTACGCCGGCGGCCAGCTCGACCCCGGCGAGGCGGGGATGCTGACCGGCGTATTCCACCTGCACGAGCAGGAGGCGCGCCAGGTGATGACGCCGATTCCGGCGGTCGTCACGGTCGACATCTCCCAGGACGCGCAGGCGGCGCTGGAGCTGTGCATCTCCAGCGGCCACACCCGGCTGTTGGTGATCGAGGGCGAGGATCGCGACCGGGTGCGCGGGCTCGTGCACGCGTCCTCGCTCGCCAAGCGACTGATGCACGACGGCCCGCACGCCTCGATCGAGCCGATCGTGCACGACGCGCTGATCGTGCCGGAGACCAAGCCGCTGGACGACCTGCTCGCCGACCTGCAGCGCCAGCGCACCTCGATGGCGGTCGTGGTTGACGAGTACGGTCGGGTCGTCGGCCTCGTCACGATCGAGGACATCGTCGAGGAGGTGGTCGGGGAGATCGCCGACGAGACCGATCCCGCCGCCGGGGAGGTGCGCCGCCTGGCCGACGGCGACTGGTTCGTGCGCGGACACGTCTCGATCGCCGACCTGCTCGACTATGGCGTCGAGCTGCCGGTCGACAGCGACGCCTATAACTCTGTCGGCGGGTTCGTATTCGCCGAGATCGGGCGCCTGCCGCGCCGGGGCGACACGATCAACTCGGGCGACTTCTCGATCAGGGTGGAGAGCGTTCACCACAACCGCGTCGAGGCCGTGCGCATCCGCGAGCGCCGCCCCGCGCGCAGACCCGAGGAGGGCAAGCCCGCGGTGCCCCCGGCCGGGTAGGCGCGCCCCGGTCGCGCTGTGCGCCTCGCGCGCGATGCGACGCGATGCGCCGCGCCGAGACGCGGCGGCGGCGGCTCGGCTCAGGGTGGGTGCTCCGGTTGCGGTGCGCCGGCCGGTCCCAAAACAGCTCCGGCCCGCAGGGGGAGGCGGGCCGGAGCGTGTGCACTGGGAGGAGGCAATTGTGCGTTGCGATGTGTGTCGCACGCACAAGTATGCGCTCCTCGATGAAGCGCGCCTAAAAGTTGGCTCAGGCGAACCTCAGGATCGGCGCTCGGCCCGGCGGCGGGTGCGTCGTGCGCGCTCTGCTCGCCCGATCAATAGGAGAGCAAGCCGCGCTTGCTCTTGCGGCCGAGCGCGCCCTCGGCGATCAGCTCCTCCACGCGCGGCGGGATCGACTCGCCGATCGTCTCCCCGATCGCCTTCGAGACGTCGAGCCCGACAAGATCGAGCAGTGCGAGCGGGCCCATCGGGTGGCCCGCGCCGAGCTTCATGCAGGTGTCGATGTCGAGCGGGTCCATGCCCGTCTCTTCAAGCAGCCGCACCGCGCTGAACAGATAGGGGAACAGCAGCCGGTTGACGACGAACCCGGGCACGTCGGGCACCTCGACGGCGGTCTTCTCAAAGGCCTCGCACAGCGCGAGCGCACGCGCGCGCGTCTGCGGCGAGGCCGCCGCCGGGAATACGAGCTCGACGAGCTTCATCCTCGTCACGGGGTTGAACACGTGCAGCCCGAGAAAGCGCTCCGGGCGCCCCGACGCTTCGGCGAGCCGCTGCACCGAGAGCGAGGAGGTGGTGGAGGCGAGGATCGCCTCGGCGTCGAGCACCCTGTTCAGCTCGCCCAGCAGGCCGGCCTTGACGTCGTGGTCCTCGACGACCGCCTCGACGGCGAACGACACGTGCGCGAGCGCATCGAGGTCGTACACGATCTGCACGTGCTCGGGGTCGATCTCGGCCTCCAGGCGGCTCAGCGTCTTCTCGACGGTCGCCCGGGCGCGCTCAGCCGAGCTCTCCGAGCGGGCGAGCAGCAGGACGGGTCCGTGGTGGGCGGCGGTCGCGGCGAGCCCACAGGCGATCGTACCGCTGCCGATTATTCCTATGCGTTCGTTCAAGGCGTTGCTCCTCTGCGGCCGTTTGGTTGACTGACCAGTCAATCTATGGGTGTCGAGCGGTACAGTAGAGGACCGAGCACATTGCTGCACATTCTTAACGGACGAGGCAAAGGACTTCCATCATGAGGCAAGCAGAGGGCCGTGAGGTTGTAATCGTCGAGGCGGTTCGCACGCCGATCGGCCGCGGGCACCTGGAGAAGGGCTACTACAAGGACACCCACCCCAACGCGCTGCTCGGCAAGGTCTACACCGAGGTGATCTCGCGCGCCGGCATCGAGCCCGCCGAGGTCGAGGACGTGGTTGCCGGCTGCGTGCAGCAGTTCGGCGAGCAGGGCTTTAACATCGCCCGCAACGCCTGGCTGCAGGAGGGGCTGCCGATCGAGACCCCCGGCACGACCGTCGATCGCCAGTGCGGATCGGCGCAACAGGCGGTCAACTTCTCCGCCGCGCTGATCGCCGCGGGCGTGCACGACGCGATGATCGGCGGCGGCGTCGAGCACATGGGCCACTTCCCGTTCGCCGCCGGCATGAAGACCCAGCAGGAGTTCGGCTTCGCCTTCACCCCGGCGCTGATGGAGAAGCACAACATCGTCGGCCAGGGCCTCGGCGCCGAGATGATCGCCGATGAGTGGGAGATCACGCGCGCCGAGCTCGACGAGCTGGCCGTGCGCTCGCACAAACTGGCCCACCAGGCCACCGAGGAGGGCCGCTTCGAGCGCGAGATCGTGCCCTTCGCGGTCAATGGAGACACCTACGTCGCCGACCAGGGCATCCGCCCCGACACCAACCTGGAGGCGCTCTCCCAGCTCAAACCGGCGTTCAAGCCCGACGGCAAGATCACGGCCGGCAACAGCTCGCAGATATCGGACGGCGCCGCGGCGGTGCTGCTGATGAGCGCCGAGAAGGCCAGGGCGCTCGGCCTGAAAGCCCGCGCCCGCATCGTCGACCAGACGACCGTCGGCTGCGACCCGGTGAAGATGCTCGAAGGTCCGATCCCCGCCACCGAGAAGATCCTCAAGCGCAACTCGATGACGATCGACGACATCGACCTGATCGAGATCAACGAGGCGTTCGCACCCGTCGTCGCGGCATGGGCGCGCGAGCACAAACCCGACATGGACCGGGTCAACGTCAACGGCGGCGCGATGGCGCTCGGCCATCCGCTCGGCTCGACCGGCGCGCGGCTGATCACGACGCTGCTGCACGAGCTCGAGCGCTCCGACAAGGAGATCGGCTTCGTGACGATGTGCTGCGGCGGCGGGCTTGGCACCGGCACGCTGATCCAGCGCGTCTGAGCTACTACGCCGCGGGCCCCGCGCCGGTCCAATCGACCGCGACCGGCGCGAGGGCCAGCAGCGCCTGCCAGGTCGCGGCTTCGGTGTGGCCGCTGGGGGCGATCCCATGCGAGCTCTGGAAGCTCTCCAGGTTGGCCTTCGTCGTCGCGTCGAAGATGCCGGTCGTTTCCTGGGTCGGGATGGCCGCCGCGAGGTGCTCCTGCATCCACAGCACGGGGTCGCCTTTGCTGCCTTCGCCGAGTTCGCTCCACGACGGGTTCGGGGTCACGCTCGCAAGCGGCGCCAGCGGGGTGGCAAGCGCCGTCCACAGGCTTCCGGGGGTTTCCTGGAAGTCCCAGAAGGACACCCCGCTTGCGCCGTAGAGCGGCGCCTCCTCTCGGAAGCGCACCAGTTCTTCGCCGGAGACCCCGCCGTAGGTCTGCCCGAGCGGGAAGATCGGCCGACCGTAGATGCGATTGGCGATGTAGGTGTTCGCGTACACGGTGTCCACCGAGTCGCCGATGTCCCGCCAGTACATCTGCGGCGCGTTGAACTGGGCTCCGTTCGGGCCGAGAAACACCGAGTAGGGAAAGGAGGTGTGGTCGTAGACGTATGGAAACGACGCCAGTCCAAGCGGGTAGCCGGCTCCGATCTTGGCGCGCAGATCGTCGATATAGGTCTGTGCGGCTCCGTACCGGCCTTCGTACTGGCCCTCGGCGTCGATCACCAGGCAGTCGGCTCCGTTGGCGACCGCGCGCGCGCCCATTTCCGCCTCGCCGGCGGGGTTGGTGCCGTATACGAACTGCCAGGCGCAAACCCTCAGCCCGTTGGCATGCAGCGCTTGCACCAGTTCGGGGCTGAACTGGCTCCAGTAGTTGGACGAGCCGTCGGAGCTCTTGATGTACAGCGTGGTCACGCCGGCCGCGTGCGCTTGGGCGACGATCGAGGCGAGATTGCCGCCGTCGGAGCTGCTCACATACCAGATCCACATGCCCTGCCCGTCGAACGCCGTGCCGCTCGGCGTGACGGCGGGCGCGGTCGCGGGCGCCGGTGGCGGGTCCGGCGGGTGCAGCGCGTAGCTGACGACCTGCATCGGCCCGAAGGAGTTGGTGTGGCGTCCATGGCCGACCAGCACCATGATGCGGCCCGAGTGGGCGTTTTTCGGCACGTGCACGATCATTCCCTGCGCGGAGCTCGCCAGGCGGGCCAGCGGCGAGTTGCGCGAGATGCGCGCGTTCCAGCTGTGCGGAAACGCGACGACCATGCCCGGGCGCAGGTGGGCGCCCTCGATCAGCAGCTCTCCGCCCGCCGAGACCTGGCGCGGGTTGGTCGAGCAGTGGATCGCCGGCGTGCAGGTGGCGCTGGTCAGCGTGTAGGGGTTGCGCGGCTTGGCCGCCACGTGCTTGGCGGGCGTGTGCCTGCTCGGGGCGGAGCTTTTGCCGCTCGCGCTCGGCGCGCTGCCGCCGGTTGCCCTGCTCGGCGGCGACGGCGCTTTCGCGGGGGGGCTGCCGCCGCCGGACGCGCCGCCGCCTCCCGGGGCGGATGCGCCGCCAACGCTCGCCGCGAGCGAGGGTTGCGGGCCGCACAGCGCGAGCAGCGCGTAGAGCACGGCCGCCAAGAGCGCCACTGTGGCGCCGATCGGAGTCGATTGCGTCTGTGTTCGTCTCAAAACGGGTCCTCCCGGGCGTCGTGTCTGCGCGCACAAGCCCAACCGAAGCGATTCGGCCCGCTTCGGCCCGCCGGCGGGCGGCCGGCAGCGCTCGACGTTAGCGGCTTTCTCCGCCCCAACCGCCGGGTGGCAGAGAAGTTGCGCCATGGAGTGCGCCCGGGTGGCGGGCGGACGCGGCGCTGTCGTGCCGCCGGCGGGCCGCGGATCGCTCGAACATCCGTCCATGCGCGCGAATCCCGATAAGCCGACGGCGAGCACCGGGTTCCTGGAAAGATCCCATTCACTAGACTTTCCCTCGCTCGTCGCAGGGTTCGGTCCCAGCTAGCCGATCTCCGGCGAGTCGATTTCCACACGCGGTTTCGAGGGCGCCGGGTCACCTGACACCGAGCGGTGTTTTCCGCTTGACATGTGCGTGGCTTTGCTATAGAACCGTGCACGGCGTAGGTTCCGATTGCAACAACATGCCGTGTCCATAGACGATCGGCAGTGAGCGGAATGGACATGGCGGTCAGTCCGGCTCGGGTCGGGTTCGGCGCGTTAGTTCGGCGCAAGAGTTCGGCTTCGGGTTCGATTTCGGCCCTGAGCTGGACTGGGTGCGCTGGGAGTCACGTCATCGACGTATCAACCACTCAGGAGGATTAGGATGACTAGAATGGGTAAGCCCCATAGTGGGAGGGGAGCGAAGTGCCTGGCTCCGTTCCTCGCATTGGCCATCGTGTCGCTGGCCGCGCTCGGATTCGCGGCGCCGGCGCTGGCGAAGAAACCGACCGGAGCGTTCGCCAACTTCGGCGGCTGTCCGACGAAAACCGCCGGTGTCAACCTCTGCGTCTTCGCGCAGACCACCAGCGGCGAATTCAAGATCAAGAAAACCGAAGTGCCGATCACCAAAACGATCACGCTGCAAGGTGGCATCATCGAGACCGAAAGCGGAGCGGAAACGTGGGTGAACGCCGCCAACGGCTATGAAACGATCTCGAAAACGCCGCAGACGGTGCCCGGCGGTCTGCTCAAAATCGTCGCGCCCAAAGGATGGCCCGAAATCCTGCAGTATCTGTTCAATGAATTCATCAACAAAGGCATCACAGGAGTAACGGCCACGACCGAACTGGTCGGCAACATCACGATCAACAGGTCAGCGCTCTTCACGGGTGCTCCCGACGCTCTGAACCTGCCCGTGCGGGTGCACCTGGAAAATGAATTCCTCGGGCCGAGCTGCTACGTGGGCTCCAAAGCCCACCCGGTCAACGTCGAACTGACGACCGGCACGACCAGCCCGCCGTTACCGAATGAACCGATCACCGGTAGCCTTGGCGAAATCGAAATCAAGGAAGAAGGCACCCTGGTCATCCTGAAGAAAAACTCGCTCGTGAACAACACGTTCGCGGCGCCCGAAGCCGAAGGCTGCGGCTCGCAGATCCTGTTCGGCCTGTTCACCGGCCTCGTCGATGACGCCGTTGACAGCGAGCTGGAACTGCCCTCGGTCTCCGGCAACAACACAGCGGTTCTCAAGGGCACCCTCGAAAACGCAAGCGCCGCCGCCGTGATCGCGAGCGAAAAATAAGACTCGCGTAGTCTGGCAGTGACGCAGCGGCAGCGCACGTGGGCCCCGTCGAGGATTCCGGCGGGGCCCACCGCCGCTGGGAGGAGTGCGATCGAGAGCCCGTCGCGCGCGCTACCCGCCCCAGCGAAACCCAAGCGCCGACGGCGAGGGCGCGAGCGGGCTCTGCGCCAGCCCCGCCGGCGGATCGGGCAGGTTGTAGCCGGTCGGCGCCACGTCGTTCGGCGCGTCCGCGCCGAAGAGGGAGGCCAGGTACTGGTTCTGCCCGCGACCCACGCCCAGCTCGAACTGGCCGCCCCCGTAGGTGCCGATGCCGCGCGCCTCGCAGTGGTCGTAGGCATCGAGCAGGTTGCGCAGCCCGCCCAGGCGCGAGGGCTTGATGTTGACCATGCGCGGGGGATAGGGCAGCGCCTCGATGTCCGCCACGGAGTGGATCGGCGCGTCCCAGGAGAAGCGCTCGCGATGCGCCGCCAGCGCCGCGTCGGTTTGCGGCGTGAGCGCCGGGTCCTCGATCCACGCGTCGGGAAACGCCTCGGCGACGCGCCTGTAGAGCACGGGATCGGGCGGTTGATCGACGATCGAGCCCGCGTAGTACCCCTTGAAGTCGACCGACTCCACCGCCCCCGTCCGCACCAGCTCGGCGATCAATTGCTCGCTCCATGAGCTGGTCGGGTCGAGCTTGAAGCGCAGCCCCGGGTATGCGTCCAGGCGCCGGCGCAGCGGCTCGATGCTCGGGGGCTCGCCCAGGCGCAGGGACACCACGAAGCGCACCGGCTCGGGGGTGCGGCCCAGCACCTCGTGCAGCGTCGTGTTCGATTGGCGCAGCGCAAGGTCGAGGGCCGCCGACTCAAATGCCCAGGTGCGATACCTGCGCGAAACCTCCCGTTGGGGCTCCTGCGGGAACAGATCGATGGTGCTCAGGCGCTCTGAGAACGACCCGAACGACCCATCCCCCTCCAAATCGAGCATCGCACCCGCGGCCTGCAGGATCTCGTGATCGACCGCGTCGTAGGTCACGTCCTCGCCCAGGCCCTCGTGGCCGGCGCCGCGCAGGCGGATCGTCGTGCTCTTGCGCTCGAACTCGCTGGAGACGGTCGCCTGCAGCGGCTGCAGCGCATAGGAGTCGATCCGCAGCGGCAGGTCCCTGACGCGCTCCCACGTGTCGGGCTGCTCGGTCTTGCTCGGCTCGCTCACGGCCGCCAGCTTAGACTGTGCTGGTGTCAAGCAACACCAGGGGACCACGCGGGCGCTCCCGCAAGCCGCGTCCCGCCGGGCCGGCGGGGGCGGCGGGGGACGGGGAGGACCCGCGCAACGCGTCGGGAGGAGACACATCGCGTGGGGCCCGCTCCGGAGGCGCCTCGCGCGGCGCGCAGCGGTCGGTGCGGACGCGGGCCGCTCGCGCTCCTCGCGAGCCCAGGGGACGCTCGCCGCGCGGGCCGGTTCCCATGCGCACCACCTTCGGTGAGCGACCGCCCGCGCCCTGGCACCCGCTGCCGCTGTCGGAGCTCTTGATATTGGCGGGCGCGATTGCGTTCGTGGTCGCGGTCGCGCGCCTGCGCCACGGCCCGGAGTCCGGCGGGCCGCTGCTGCTCGCCGGCATCCTCGCGGTCGGGCTCGGCACGGTCGAGGTGGCCTGGCGCGAGCACAGCAGCGGCTATCGCTCGCACACGCTGCTGCTCGCGCTGCTGCCGGTGATCGTGCTGCACTCCTGTGTCGTGCTCGGCGTCGCGTTCGCCGCCAAACCGTCGCAGATCGTCAACGTCGGCATGTTCGCCGTGGACATCGCCCTGTTCGTGGTGCTGTTCCGTTTGCTGCGCACGCGCTTCCTGGACGCGCGCGCGCGGGCGGCGGCTACCCGAGGCTGAGCGAGGGCAGCGGCCGCTCGCCCTCGGCGGCGCCCTCCCCACGCGTCTCGCCCTCGAGGCCGAGCTTCTCCAGGCGCGCGATCTCGCGCTCGCCTTCGACGCGCGCCGGGTTGCCCTCGGGCAGCCCCGCGATCAAGCGCGCGATGCGATTGCGCAGCTGCAGAGCGAAGTGCGGGGTCGAGGCGCCCATCAGCTCGCGCACGTCCTCGGCGCTCACCTGCCCGGCGCGCTCCCTGCTCAGTCGGCTTGGATCCTCGGCTTGGCTCACGGTTCGCCCTGTTGTGTCGCTTCGCTTGCTGGTGGTTCGCCTGCTGGTGTGGCGCCGGTCGCGGTCCCGTTCGTCGGTTCCGCTCCGGGGCGGGAGGATACCGCCAGCAGCGAGTCCAGGCGCGCCTGGGTGGTGGCGGATATCGCGCCTTCGTCGCCCAGCACCCATCCATGGTTGTAAACCGTGTGCACCGGTCCCGACGCCGGCGTGCCGGGCTGCAGGTCGCTCACATACCCGCCGAGCACGCCCGGTATCGCCTGCGGACCTTCGAGCAGCAGCAACGGTGCGTAGTCGCCGTTGGCGGCGAGCGGCGCCGCCGCCGGCCCGTCCAGCGGGCGGGCGCTGCTTGCGAACGCCAGCCCGTGTCCCGGTTCGAGCACTCCCCAGCCGAAGCTCCCGTCGCTGAAGCGAGCGACCGCAACCGCGTTGGAGGCGGGTGTCGAGCCCGCGATGCGAACCGTGGGTCCATAGCGCTCGAGCTTGCGCATCGTGCTTTCGTCGACAGAGCTGCTGGGACCGACGACATAGATATTGGGTCGTTCCAGCTGTGCCAGCTCGGCGGCTGTAGTCCTTGGGATCCGCGCGTGGCGCACGAATAGGATCGGCGCCCCGGTGAGCGCGGCGAGCCCCGCAGCCGGCATCGCGAACGCCCGCGGACCGTCGGAGGCGAGCACGATCGCCTGACGCGGGCTGTGTCCGCGAACGCTCGCCCAGATCCGCGCGACGTTGACGGCCAGCGCGGCCGCGCTTTCGCCGACGATCGAGCGCGCCACATATCCTGCCGGCGCGCCGCCGGGGCCGACCCGCAGCAGTTGCGTGCCGCTGAGCAGCCTTGTGCCCAGCGGTTTCATGGCGCTCAGCGCGCGATCGCTGGCCGGGGGCAGCCCTTCGCCCGCGCCGCTGTATATGAGGGGGGCTCGAAGCGGAGCCGCGGCGAACACCGAGGCGGCGAGCGCCGCCGGCCAATCGTCGTCGCTGACGAGCACCACCGCCTTCGGGCGCGTCGCCGCCGTGAGACCCGGATACACGGTCAGCGCAACCGCCGCCGCGTCGGTGGTCGCGTCCGCTCCCCCGATGCGCGTCGTGTTCGCGGTCGAGAGCCCCCCGGCGCCGTGCGCCCCGACGGCCGCCACGGGCCCCGAGGCGGCTTCGGGGGCGGGGGAGGGCAGCGACTTGCCGCATCCGGCCAGGCCGGCGCACAGGAGTATCGTCGCCGCGGCGACCGGAGCTGAGGGCTTGCGCACGGCCTCTCACGCTACCCGCCGGCGCCGACGCCTGCTTCGAGCGGCGGCGCGCGAGCCGCGAAGGCGGCTCGGCGGCGGCGCCCAAACTCGGCCAGCAACCCCTGCCGCCGCCGAAAACGCCCGTCTTTGCGGGAAAAACGTGGGCAGAGTCGTGCAGGGGGTGCAACCGTCATTGCAGTCTGATAGCTTGTCGCCGCGAACGCCGAATCCTTGGCCAGAAGCCAAGGAACGGGGGACCCAAGTTGTTGGGGCGAATCCCGCGGTACATCCGTGAGAAGCGCAGGCTCTTTCAGCGCTAGCCCGTCAGCTAACCCCGCAGGCCGACGAAAGAGGTTGCTTTGCGATATAGAGCTGCGGGCTCAACGCTGTTTAGCATGCTGGTACTGGCCGTGGCGCCCATGTCGGCGCTCGCCACGACCGGTGGCGTCTCGGCTGGGGGAACCTCGACGGTGAGCACACCGACGGCCGTCGGCGGCGCCGCTCCAACCACGCCCGCCGTCAAAAAGCCGCACGCGCCGATCGTCTCGAAGTCCACCAACATCGCCTACAAGGGGCCGGTCTACGAGAAGACCGCCACCGGCCAGGTCGTGCCCTACGTGGCGCCCCAGGGCGCCGGCGAAGTCACCTCCGCCACCGGCGGGGCGACCGCCGGGATCGTCGCCGACACCAAGCCCGAGCTGCTCGTGCCCGGCAGCACAGCCCGCTTCGTAAACGGTCTCGCCGCCGCCCCGATGAACGCTCCGCTGGCCGTCCAGGAGATCATCTGGGCCGGCAACCAGATCGTCGGGCTTCCCTACATCTACGGCGGCGGCCACGCTTCGTTCGTCTCGCCCGGCTACGACTGCTCGGGCACCGTCTCCTACGCCCTGCACGGCGCGAGCCTGCTCGAAACGCCGATGGACTCCACCGAATTCGAGAGCTGGGACTCGCCCGGCGTGGGCACCTGGGTGACGATCTTCGCCAACGGCGGCCACGCCTACATGACGGTCGCCGGCCTGCGTCTGGACACAAGCCCCGTGAACGACCCCTCCAACCTGGAGGGTCCGCGCTGGCGCCCGCTGCGCCCCGGAAACGCCGGGTTCACGATTCGCCACCCGACGGGGTTGTAGACGGCGGCGGTCGGCTACGCTAGTGGTCCACCGTACTCGCCCCCGAGGAGGACTCATATGGCCGGTTTGACCGGGCGCATGTCAACCGTCGTGAAGGCCAAGGTCTCCAAGCTCTTGGATCGCGCCGAAGACCCCGCCGAGACGCTCGACTACAGCTATCAGAAGCAGGTCGAACAACTGCAGAACGTCAAGAAGGGCATCGCCGACGTGGTCACCGCCAAGAAGCGCCTGCAGCTGCAGGAGACCTCGCTTCAGCAGCAGGTCGTCAAGCTCGACACGCAGGCCCGCCAAGCGGTGTCCTCCGGCCAGGAAGATCTCGCGCGCACCGCGCTCGAACGCAAGAACATCGCCCAAACCGAGTTGCAGGGGCTCGACACACAGGTCTCAGAACTGGAAAACCAGCAACAGAAACTGACCGAATCCGAGCAGAAGCTGCGCGCCAAGATCGAATCCTTCCGCACCAAGAAGGAGGTCATCAAGGCCCAGTACTCCGCCGCCGAAGCCCAGGTGAAGATCTCCGAAGCGGCCACCGGCGTCGGCGAGCAGATGGCCGACGTCGGCCTTGCGATGCAGCGCGCGGTGGACAAGACCGAAAACATGAAGGCGCGCGCCGACGCCGTGCAGGAGCTCGAAGCGGCCGGCACATTCGACGACGTCACCGCGCTCGGTCCCGGCGAAGACGACATCGACCGGCAGCTCAAAGCGCTCTCCAGCAAGTCCGCGGTCGACGACGACCTCGCGAAGCTCAAGGGCGAACTGGGGGCGGGCACCCCGGCCTCCGCCGTCGACGCCGCCGGCCAGCTCGGCTCGGGCGCACCCGCCCCGGCCGAGGGCGAGCACGCCGGCGATCCGAGCAAGGAGCAGTCGGCATGATCGTGCGCATCTCAGGCGAGGACCAGTACCGGCTGAGCGACGATCTCCACGGCCAGCTCGACGCGCTCGCCGGACAGGCGCACGCCGCGGTGGACGCCGGGGACGCGGTGGGTTTCGCCAGGGCTCTGGCCGAGCTGCTCGACTTCGTACGCGCCAACGGCGCCGTCGTCGGCGACGAGGAGATCGAGACCTCCGACGTGATCCTGCCGCCCAGCGACACCACGCTCGAGGAGGCCGCGCGCGAATTCACGGGCGAGGGGCTGATTCCCGACTGAGCGGCCGGCCCAGGGCCGCCCTGGCGTTTGGATCGACGGGGTCGGTCAAGCCGCGCTCGTGCGCGGCGGCTCCGGTGCTCCACGCCGCGCCGCTCGCGGGCGCCGGGTCGGCGTCTGCGCTCGCCGCCCGCCCGCCCTCCAGCTCCACGATCCGGTCGGCCAGCTCGCGTGCCTCCTCGCGATCGTGGGTGACGAGCACGGCGGTCGTCGCCGCGTCCGCGAGGATCCGCGCCACGTCCGCCCGCAGGCCCGCGCGCAGCGGCGCGTCCAGCGAGCTGAACGGCTCGTCCAGCAGCATCACGCGGGGACGGATCGCGAGCGCGCGCGCGAGCGCC
This sequence comes from uncultured Solirubrobacterales bacterium, assembly GCA_963831995.1. Lineage (GTDB taxonomy): Bacteria > Actinomycetota > Thermoleophilia > Solirubrobacterales > Solirubrobacteraceae > Palsa-744. The sequence goes on from CAWHSI010000005.1 coordinate 1,718,496, forward strand.
ACCCGCTGCTGCTCGCCCCCCGAGAGCTGGTGCGGGTAGCGGCGCTCCAGGCCCGCGAGCCCCACGAGCTCCAGCAGCTCACGCGCCCGCCCGCGCTCACGGCGGCGCAGCCCGAAGCCGACGTTGCCGAGCGCGGTCATGTGCGGGAACAGCGCGGCGTCCTGCGGCACGTAGCCCACGCCACGGTGCTGCGGGCGCACGCTGCGCAGCGCGTCGTCGAGCACCCGCCCGTCGAGCGAGATCGTGCCCGCGTCGAGCTCCTCGAAGCCCGCGATCAGCCGCAGCAGCGTCGACTTGCCCGATCCCGACGGGCCCAGCACCGCGGTGGTGGCCGCGCCGCGCACCGTCAGGTCGAGGTCCACGAGCACGGGCGTCGCGCCAAAGCGCTTGCACGCGCCGCGCAGCACGATCTCGCTCATCGGCGCCCGCCTCGCCGGGGTGTGCGGGCAAGGCACTGCCGCGGCTGGGTGCGGGCGAGGTGCGCGCGCGGGCGCACCCGCCGCCCCGGGTGTCGAGCGCCGCGCATCATCCGGGCGCCAGCTGCGGGACGTGGCGGCCGCGGTCGAACCACAGCGCGAGCACCGCTGCGGGGACCGCCGCGAGCGCGACGATCGCGAGCGCGTACGGCGCCGCCGCGCCATACGCGACCTCGCTCTGGTAGGCCCAGAACTGGGTCGCGAGCGTGTGTACCCCGATCGGCGCGAGCAGCAGCGTCGCGGTCAGCTCGCACACCGCGACCACGAACACCAGGCAGAACCCCGCGAGCAGCCCCGGCGCGAGCAGCGGCAGCGTCACGCGCGCGAACACCGCGAGCGGTCCCCGCCCCAGCGAGCGGCCCACGTCAGCGAAGCGCGCGGGCGCCTGCGCGACCGACGTCTTCACACACACGAGCGCGAGCGGGAAGTGCATGATCGCGTACGCCGCGATCAGCAGCGCGCTCGTCTGGTAGAGGCCGCGCGCGTAGCGGGTCGCGAAGAACACGAGGCTCAGCGCCACCACCACGCCCGGCAGCGCGAGCGTCACGAACGTGCCGCGCTGCAGCGCCATCCGCGCGGCGCTCGCGCGGCGGAACGCGATCATCGCGACCGGCAGCGCGAGCGCGACCGCCGCGGTTGCCCCGAGCAGCGAGTAGATCAGCGTGTTCTGCGTGGCCTGGCCGAGCGTCGCCGCCGCGGGCAGCGTGGTGTGCTCGCTCTGCGCGAGCCAGTAGCCGAGCGTTGTCAGCGGCACCCCGATCGCGAGCGCGAGCAGCCCGCACAGCGCCGCGATCCTCGCAGTCGTCGCCGCGTGCCCCCGCCGCCCTCGCGCGGCCGGCCGCGCGGGGCGGGTCTGCGCGGCCGCGCGGCTCGGCACGATCGCGTCCAGCGAGAGCACCAGCAGCGCGAGCAGCACCAGCGGCAGCGACAGCGCCGCCGCCGCGCGCGGGTCGAACTGGAACTCGGTGAAGACCTCGGTGGTGAACGTCTGGTAGCGCACGATCTCAAACGTGCCGTACTCGGAGATCGCGGTGAGTGCCACCAGCACGCACCCGCCGAGCACCGCGGTGCGGATCAGCGGCAGCGTCACCCGCGCGAACGTCCGCGCCCGTCCCGCGCCGAGGCTGTGCGCGAGCTCCTGCATCGCGGGGTCCGCGCGGCGCAGCGCCGCCGCGACCGGCAGGTACACGAACGGGTAGGTGCCGAGCACCATCACCAGCGTCGCGGCCGCGAGCGGGTCCATCGTGGGCGCGAACGTGTGCCACGCGTAGCCCACCACGTCGTCGGGGATCGCCACGGGCAGCACCAGCAGCACCGTCCACGCCCGCCGCGCGGGCAGGCGCGTGCGCTCGGTGCACCACGCGCACGCAACCCCCACAGCCGCCGCGAGCGCCGCCACGAGCACCGTGAGCAGCGCCGTGTGGCCGAGCAGCGTCGCCGAGCGCGCCCGGAACAGCACGCGGTGGATTTCCGTCCAGCCCGCCTGGCGTGCGTCGAGCGCGAGCAGCGCCAGCGGCGAGAGCAGCGCAACCGCGACGCACGCGGAGATCGCGACGACCACGCGCCCCCGCGCCGCCCGCCGTGGCCTCGCGGCGCGGGCGCGCAGGAGCGTGAACGGGGCCGCAAGGACGGCGCCCGCCACGCTCGGAGCGGTGCCGGCGCCGGTGCCGGCGCCGGCGCCGGTGCCGGCGGCTGCCGTCGGTGCGCCGTCCGCTGCGGCCTCCTGCCCGGCGAGCTCCCCACCGCGCGCCCGCACCGCCATCAGATCAGCCCCGCTTCTTCGAGCAGTTCCTTCGCGTTGAGCCCCGTGCCGAGCTGCGCGGGGGTGAAGTCGGTCGGCTGCAGCCGCGCGAGCGGGGTGAGCTGCGGGTTCGCGGGCACGCCCGGGCGGATCGGATACTCGAAGCTGTCGCTGTGGTTGAGCACTTCCTGACCCGCTCGGCTGGTGAGGAACGCGAGAAACTCCTGGTCGGCGGCCATGTGCTTGGAGGTCTTCAGGATCCCCGCGCCGGAGATGTCCTCCACATAGCCGGGGTCGCGCGGCGCGAAGTACGCGATGTTCGCTTTGATCGCTTTCGCGCCGACTTCGGCGAGCAGCCGGTAGTAGTAGTAGTGGTTGATCAGGCCGAGCTCGGTGGTGCCTTTGCTCACGTCCGCGGTGATCGTCTCGTTGTCGGGCACGTTGTCGTTGCCCTCCGCGTTCAGCTCCATCCCGATCAGCCACCGCAGCGCCGCGCGGCGGCCGTAGCTGTGGGCGATCGAGCTGACGATCGGCCACATGTCGGTCTCGCCCGGCGCCAGCTCGAGCTTGCCGCGCCAGCGCGGGCTCGCGAGTTCCATCACCGACCTCGGCAGCTGCGAGGGGCGCAGCTTTTCGGTGTTGTAGATCAGCACGCTGATCCGCGCGGATACGCCCACCCAGTCGCCGTCGGCCGCGCTGTCGCGCGCGGGCACGCTCGCGAGCGTCGCGGGCGCGACCTTCGCGAGCATGTGCTCGTCGTTGAGCTGTTCGAGCCAGTTGGAGTTCTCGGTGTAGAACACGTCCGCGGGGGTCTCCCCGGCCTCCTGCTCGAGCTGCGCGGTGAGCACGTCCTCGTCGTTTTCCTCCACCTCCACGCGGATGCCCGTGCGCTTGGTGAACGCCGCGATCAGCGCGTCGGTGGTCTGCTGGTGCTGGGCGCTGTACAGCACGATCGTGTCGGCGGAGTCGCGTGCCACCCCGCAGCCCGACGCGGCGAACGCGAGCAGCGCGAGCAGCGCGGCGAGCGCGGGCAGCGCCGCGGCGCGGAGGGGACGTGCGGCGACCATCGGCGCGGCGAGCGCCGTCGCGGATCGTCGCGCGCTGCGGTGCCCATCCTCCATCTATCCTCCAAAGGAGCGTGACCGTTCGGTTCCTTCGACGTTCCGAAGAAAGAGAACGTAGCACGGCCCGGATCGCCCCGCGCAACTCGCGGGCGCGCGCAGGCGTGCGTCAGGCCGAGGTCAGATCGGGATTCCCCACAATGGAAACCACCGCTCCAGTTCGGGCTCGATCGGCAGTTCGCCTGCCATCTGCGCCTTCAGCTGCAGCTCGCGCTCGGTCGAGCGCTCGGTCGGCTTGGTCGAGCTCGACGCGCCACCGCCCGAGCTGGGCACGAACGGGTACCAGTACCCGCGCTTGTAGTTGTAGATGAAATAGACCGGCCCGCCCCGCGCGTCCTTGAACGCGAACACCGCGCACAGCAGGCGCTCGCCGTGGCCGGCCGTCTCGATCGAGCTGGACACGGCGTTGATGCCGACCGCCAGGTCTTCGACCGAGGAGCCGCGCAGCACCATCCAGCGGTAGCCGAAGCTGTCGTCCTGCGTGTGCACCTGCGTGCCGCTCTCCCCGCCGGTGGCGACGACGACTTCTTCCATTTCCTTGATCGTGGCTTCGAACTCGCTTGTTTGCAGCGCCTGGAAGACGATCGCTGCCGCGCCCGCCGGCTCGATGTTGTGCTCGGTTTGCAGGGCGATGTAGGCCGTGGAGATCGCAAACAGACGGTCGGGCGCCGGACCCTTGACCTCGTGTCGGCCAGTGAGGATGTCGCGCAGGCCCACGCTAGGAGGCGCTTTGCAGCTGGGTCTCCAGCCGGCTGAGCGCGTCCAGGCGCTTCTCCAGCGGCGGGTGATCGGAGAAGAGGTTCATCAGCGACTGCTTGGTGCGCGCCGGCACGATGAAGAACGCGCTCATCCCTTCGGCCTGGCGCAGATCCTGGGCGGGGGTGCGTTCGATCGTGCCGCTGATCTTCACGAGCGCCGAGGCCAGCGCGCTGGGGCGGCCCGTCAGCACCGCCGAGCCGCGGTCGGCGGCGTACTCGCGATAGCGCGAGAGCGCCTGCAGCAGCAGGAAGGAGATCGCATAGACGAGCACCGAGACGACCAGCACGAGCAGCATCCCCTCCTCCTCGTCGCGGCTGCGGCCGAACCCGCCGCCCATGCCGCCTCCGAAGAACAGCGAGAACTGGGCGACCAGCGCCGCGAGCGTGGCGAAGAAGCTCGCGAGCGTCATCACCATCACGTCGCGGTTGATCACGTGCGTCAGCTCGTGGCCGATGACGCCTTCGAGCTCGGCGCTGTCGAGCATCCGCAGGATGCCGCTGGTGGCGCACACGGTCGCCGACTTCTGCGAGCGGCCCATCGCGAACGCGTTGGGCATGTTCGTCTGCATCACGCACACGCGCGGCTTGGGCAGGTTGGCCTGCACGCACAGCCGTTCGACGATGCCGTGCAGCTCGGGCTCCTGCTCGGGGGTGACCTCTTTGGCGCCGAGCGTCGCCAGCGCGATCTTGTCCGAGCCGAACAGCTGCAGCAGCAGCATGAACACGGCAATCGCAACGATCAGCCCCGCCGCGGCGCCGGCGGCGAAGAGCGCGCCGACGAACACCACATAGACGAGCCCGAGCAGGAACATCGTCATCAGCATCCGCAGCTGCAGACCCGTGTCTTTGCCGAAGTTGGAGTGTCGCCTGGCCATCTGGATTGATTGTAGAGTCCGCCGGTGCCGATGTCGCAGCCAGAGGATGCCACGTGAAGCCCGAAGTGCTGATCTTCGGCATCTCGGTGAAGACGTTCGGGGTGACGTTCGCGATCTGCTTCCTGGCCTGCGGGGCGATCATCGCACGTCGCCTGGGCGAGCTGGGCAAGCCGGTGGACTGGGCCTATGAGATCGTGTTCGCCGCCCTGATCGGAGGGCTGGTCGGGGCGCGTGGGTACTTCATCCTGCAGAACTACGGCGAAGTCAAGGGTCACCTGCTCAGCCACATCTTCTCCGGATCGGGCCTGATCTGGTACGGCGGCGCGATCGGCGGCGCGATCGCGGTGGCCCTGTGGATGCGCTGGCGCGAGACGCTCAACCTGGTCACGATCGACATGTGCTGCACGGTGCTCGCGCTCGGGTATGGCATCGGGCGCATCGGCTGTCAGGTCTCCGGCGACGGCGACTATGGCATCCGCTCGAAACTGCCGTGGGCGATGGGCTATCCGCACGGCACGGTGCCGACCCCGCCGGGCGTGACGGTGCAGCCGACGCCGATCTACGAGACGGTCTCGATGTGCCTGCTCGCCTATCTGCTGTGGCAGCTGCGCGACCGGGTGCGCCCGGGCGCGATCCTCGGGCTGTACCTCGTGCTCAGTGGCCTGGAGCGGCTGCTGGTCGAGTTCATCCGTCGCAACAGGGAGGTGCTCTTCGGCCTGACCGCCGCACAGCTCGAGAGCATCGTGGCGATGGTCGTCGGCATCGTGCTGCTGAGCGTGATGGCTCGCAGGGGCGGCATCGGGCGGTCGGGCGGGGGAAGTCGCGACGGCACCGCGCCCAAGCGTGTGCGCCCGCGCGTGAGCACGGCGTAGAGGCGTGTCGGCGCGGAAATATGGCGCCGCGCCGAGTTCCGTCGGGTGCAAGCCGCCATAATCCTCGCATGGCGATCGGCACAGCCCTCTCACACGTGTTTCCCCTCGGCAGCCGCCTCAACGAGCGCGGCCATGTCGAGATCGGGGGATGCGACACGATCGAGCTTGCGCGCGAATTCGGCACGCCCGCCTATGTGGTCGCCGAGGACGACCTGCGCGCGCGGGCGCGAGCGTTCGTGGGCGCCGCGCGCGACGCCGGGCAGGATGACTTCGGCGTGGTGTTCGCCTCCAAGGCATTCCCCTGCACGGCGGTACTGAGCCTGTTCGCGCAGGAGGGCCTGTGGTGCGACGTGGCCTCCGGGGGCGAGCTCTATCTGGCGCTGGGCGCCGGCTTCGCCCCGGAGCGAATTCTGATGCACGGCAACGCCAAGTCCGAGGACGAGCTGCGCGCGGCGCTGGAGTGCGGCGTCGGGTTGATCGTGATCGACAATTTCGACGAGATCGATCGGCTCGAGCGGCTTGTGGGCGCTCCCCAAAGGGTTCTCATCCGCGCCACCCCCGACGTGCGCGGGGACACCCACGAGAAGATCTCAACCGGCCAGGCCGACTCGAAGTTCGGGTTCTCGACCGTCGATCTGCCCGCCGCGATCGAGCGGGTGCGCGAAGTCGACGGTCTCGACCTGCTGGGCATCCACGCCCACATCGGCTCGCAGCTGCTGGAGCTCGACCCTTTTCGCCGCGAGGTCGCGGCGCTCGCGCGGATCGGCGAGAGCGCCGGCGGATTCTCGGTCTATGACCTCGGCGGCGGGCTCGGCGTCGCCTACACCGAGGCCCAGCGCCCGCCCGAGATCGAGGAGTGGGTCGGCGCGCTGCTCGCCGCCGCCCGCGAGGCCGGCATCGGCGCCTCGCAACTGCTGATCGAGCCGGGCCGCGCGCTCACCGCGGGCGCGGGCGTCACGCTCTACACGGTGCAGAGCGTCAAGCGCAACGTGTCCACCTGGGTGGCGGTCGATGGGGGCATGTCCGACAACCTGCGCCCGATGCTCTACGGAGCCGGCTACGAGGCGCACCTGGCGGACCGGTTCGACCCCGCTGCCGCGGCCGGCGGCGAGGGTGTGGTGCGCTGCGTGCTGGCGGGCAAGCACTGCGAGTCCGGCGATGTGATCGCGCGCGACGTGCCGCTGCGCGACCCCCGTCCGGGCGATGTGATCGTGACGCCCGCCACCGGCGCCTATGGGTATGCGATGGCCAGCAACTACAACGGCGTGCCGCGCCCGCCGGTCGTGTTCTGCTCCGGCGGCGACGCGCGCCTGGTCGTGCGGCGCGAGCGCCACGAGGATCTGGCGGCCCGCGATGTCGGCTGAGCCTCGGGTGCCGAGCGGCGCGCGCGCCGCGGCGCCGGGGGAGCGTCTCGACGGCGCCTGCACTCCGTTCAACGTCGGCCTGCTCGGCTTCGGCACGGTCGGCTCGGCCTTCGCCGCGCTGCTGCGCGAGCGTGCCGAGCACGTAGCGGCGCTCACCGGACGCCTGCCCGCGCTGGGCGAGCCGCTCACCACGAGCAAAGGCAGCTTTGCCGAGATTCTCGATTCCTCGGAGCTGATCGTCGAGCTGATCGGCGGCGTCGAACCGGCGCGCGAATACGTGCTCGCCGCGCTGCGCGCCGGCAGGCACGTGGTCAGCGCCAACAAGCAGCTGCTCTCCCAGCACGGCGAGGAGCTGCTGCAGGCGGCGCGCGAGGGGGGCGCGCAGCTGCGCTTCGAGGCGGCCGTGGCCGGTGTCGTGCCGGTCGTGCGCGTGCTCGGCGAGTCGCTCGCCGCCGGGCACGTCGAGCGCGTGCACGGGATCGTCAACGGCACCACCAACTTCATCCTCAGCGAGATGACGCGCGGGCTCAGCTACGCGCAGGCGCTCGCGGAGGCTCAGCGCCAGGGCTACGCCGAGGCCGACCCCTCCGATGACGTGTCGGGCCGTGACGCCGCCGCCAAGATGGCGATCCTCGCGCGGCTGGCCTTCGGCGCGCCCGTGCGGCTCAGCGATGTTCCCTACGAGGGCATCGAGCAGCTGCAGGTCGACGACCTGCAGTACGCGCGCGAGCTGGGCCTCGGACTCAAGCTGATCGGCACCGCCGAGCGTCGCGACGGCGGGCTGTCGGTGCGCGTGCACCCGGCCTTCCTCTATGCGGGGCACCCGCTCGCGTCGGTCAACGGTCCGTTCAACGCGGTCACGGTCGAGAGCGGTGCGATCACCGAGATTACGATGTCCGGTCCCGGCGCCGGCGGCCCGCAGACCGCGAGCGCCGTGCTCGGCGACGTGCTCAGCGCGATGCTCGGATCGGCCGTGCCGCTGGCGCCGCTTCAGCCGCTGCCGCTGCTCGGAGACGTGCCGAGCGGCTTCTACATACACATGGAGCTCGACGACCGTCCCGGCGCGCTTGCCGCGATCGCCGGCGAGCTGGGCGAGCAGGGCGCCTCGATCAAGTCGGTCGTCCAGCATGGCCTCGGCGAGCACGCGCGGCTGACGATGGTGATCCACCCGCTCGCCGAGTCGCGCGTGCGCGAGGCGCTGCGACGCATCGGCGAGCTCGACTTCCTACGCTCAACCCCGCGTGCGATACGCGTCATCGAAGAGGAGTTCATGTGATGTCCCTATGAGCAAGTGCCATGTGCCGCTGATCGAGCGCTACCGCGATCGCCTGCCGTTCGCTGAGGGCGACCCGATCGTCAGTCTGCAGGAGGGCTCCACGCCGCTGTTGCGCGCGCCCGTGCTCTCGGAGATGGTGGGTGCCACCGTGCGTTTGAAGTTGGAGGGCGCCAACCCCACCGGGTCGTTCAAGGACCGTGGCATGACCTGCGCGGTGTCGGCCGCTGTGCGCGAAGGCGCCAAGGCCGTGATCTGCGCCTCCACCGGCAACACCGCCGGCAGCGCCGCCGCGTATGCCGCGCGCGCGGGCATCACCTGTGCGGTGATCGTGCCCGAGGGCAAGATCGCCGAAGGCAAGATGGCGCAGACGCTGATGCACGGCGCGCGCGTGATATCGCTTGCGGGCAACTTCGACCAGGCGCTCGTGCTCGTGCGCGAGCTCGTCGAGAGCAACCCGATCGTGCTCGTCAACTCGGTCAACGAGTTTCGCATCGAAGGTCAGAAGACGGCGGCGTTCGAGATTCACGAGGACCTGGACGGGCAGCTGGACGCGCTCTGCATCCCCGTCGGCAACGCCGGCAACATCACCTCCTACTGGCGCGGCTTCCGCGAGATCGGCGCGACCCCGAAGCTGTACGGCTTCCAGGCCGAGGGCGCCTCTCCGCTGGTGCGCGGCGAAGCGTTTGAGCATCCCGAAACAGTTGCCTCGGCGATCCGCATCGGGCGACCCGTGCGCGGCGAGGACGCGCTCGTCGCGGTGGGGGAGTCCGGCGGCGCGATCCGTGCCGTCACAGACCACGAGATTCTCACCGCCTACCGGCTGCTGGCCGCCAGGGAAGGCATGTTCTGCGAGCCAGCCTCGGCCGCGTCGGTCGCGGGCCTGCTCAAGTATGGCCCCGATGGCGCGGAGCAGGTCGTGTGCGTGCTCACCGGTCGCGGCATCAAGGACCCGCAGACCGCGATCGAACACAACGGCGGCGCGGTGATCCCGTGTGAGCCCCACATCGGCGCGATCGAAGAGGCGGTACTGGGGACCCCCCGTTGATCCGCGCGCGCCGTGCGGGCGCCGCGTGGGCCGCGCGCGGTGGCTCTCCCGGCGGAGGGGCCGCGCGGGCGGGAGCGCCGGGGGAGACGGCTGTATGTATACAAATTATGAAGACTACAATAATAACTACAAATAGTAGTCATCATCGTAGTGTCAAGAAAAAGTACGAGATACACAGGATGGACAGCGGGTGATTCGTAGACGCCTTGTGCGCGTACCCGCCTCCTCGGCCAATCTCGGCCCCGGGTTCGACTGCTTCGCCGCTGCGCTCGGCATGCACCTGGAGCTCGAGGTGCTGGAGACCGGCAGCTTCGCCGTCGAGAGCGACCTCGACGTGCCACGCGATCGCGAGAACCTGTGCGTGCGCGCGTTCGAGAGCCTGCACCCCGCCGAGGACTTCACCTTCCGGATCGGCTCGAGCATCCCGCTCACGGGCGGGCTCGGGTCGAGCGCGTCGGCGATCGTCGCGGGTCTGCTCGCCGCCGATCACCTCTTCGAGCTCGACGTCGACCTGCTCGAGTGCGCGACCGCGCTCGAGGGGCACCCCGACAACGTCGCCGCCGCGCTCTACGGCGGATTCGTGGTGTGCGCCGACGGCGGGGTCGTGCGCTTCGACGCTCCCACGGGCCTGGAGGCGATTGCGGTCGTGCCCGAGCAGGCGGTGCGCACCAGCGCCGCGCGCGGCGCGCTTCCAGCGCAAGTGCCGCTGGAGCAGGCCGTCTTCAACGTCGCCCACGGCGCGCTGCTGGTGCTCGGGCTGGCGCGGGGCGACTGGGATCTCGTGGCGCGCGGACTGCGCGACGAGCTGCACCAGCAGCGCCGCTCGCACCTGTTTCCGCGCAGCTACGAGCTGGCGCGGAAGGCCCCCGAGCTTGGGGCGCTCGGCGCCACCATCTCGGGCGCGGGGCCGGCGGTGCTGGTGTGGTGCTTCTACGAGCAAACCGGGGCGGTGGCGGATGCCCTGCGCTCCGAGATCGAGGGGTGGGCGACGCTGGTGCGTGCTCCCTTCGAGTCGCAGGGCGCCTACGTGGGAGAGCTCTAGGCTGGCCAGCCAGCCAGTCCGGTAGCATCGGCGTGTGACCTGCACCGGCACCCGCACCGATGCCGGCGCGAAGCGCGCCGGCGGCCACGAGGACGGCTACTTCCCGCGCGGACGCTCGGTCCTGCGCGCGGTCCACGAAGAGAAGGCGGTCGGGCTCATGTACGGGCAGCGCGCGCTGTGCGTCGGCGCGGTGAAGCCGCTGAACTACGTCGGCACGAGCGAACACACGCACAACAAGCTGATGCCGTTCAAGCGCATCACCCACACGGCCGGCATGTTCGAGGCGGTGTTCTTCGGCAAGCGTGAGGACGCCGACCGCGTGCTGTCCGCGGTCGCGACGATGCACGAGCGTGTCGTCGGCTCGCTGCCCGAGGACGCGGGCCCACACTATCCGGCCGGCACCCCCTACTCGGCGTTCGACCCGGAGCTGATGCTGTGGACTGTCGCGGTCATCGCAGACTCCGCCGTGTGGTTCTACGAGCGGCTCGTGCGATCGCTGCGCGAGGAGCTGCGCGAAGCGCTGTGGCAGGACTACATCCGCTTCGGCGAGCTGTTCGGGATGCCGCGCTCGGTTGCCCCACCCACCTACCGCGAGTTCCGCGAGTGGTACGCGGCCCAGCTGGCGGGGCCCGACCTGTACCTGACCGAGGAGGCCCGCTACATGGGGTACGCCTCGGCGTTTGAGATACCGATGCCCTCCAGCCGCCAGGTCGGCAAGCGCGTGCACGATCTCGTGATGCTCGGCTCGCTGCCCGAGCGCGTGCGCGAGCTGTACGGGTTGAGCTTCGCCCCCGCGCAGGCGGCGGCGTGCCGGATGGCGCTTGCCGGCGGGCGCCTGATGCGAACGCTGGCGCCCCGCTCCTACACGCACGGCTCGTGTATCCCCGAGTTCGAGATGGTCGCCGCCGTCGAGCGGCGGCGGATCGAACGCGGCCAGCCGACGCCGCAGGTCGTGCGCTGAGTCGCCTCAGCGCAGCTTCGCGACTCGCTCGCGGGCTGCGGCCATGCCCGGCAGGCGCTCCAAGACTTCGCCGGCCACAGCCACATAGTCGGCGCCAAGGTCGGGGCGGTGGTCGAGGATCGAAACCGCTCGCTCCGCCGACTCGGCGTAGGCGATCGATCCGCGCACGACCGTCTCGAAGACCTTCTCGCCGAAGCGCTCCTTCAGCGACTCCTTCGCCTCGCGCGAGTGCACCGTGCGCATGTCGGCGAGGTTCAGCAGCACGCCGAGCAGCTCCAGCTCGTCGTTGAGGCTGTCGCGGGCGACTTCGATCACCTCCATCGCCTGCTCGACGCCCTGCAGCGCGAAGTACTGCGCCTCGGCGGTCACGAGCGCATGGTCGGCGGCGACGAGCGCGTTCACGGTCAACAGTCCCAGCGACGGCGGGCAGTCCACGAGCACGACCTCCCAATCGCCGCGCACACCCGCCAGCGCGCGACGCAAGGTCATCTCGCGACCGATCTTGCCGCCCAGCATCAGCTCGCACTCCGCGAGCTGGAGGTTGGCCGGGATCGTCTGCTCGCGAATCGCTTCCTCGGCCGTGGCGCTGCCCGCGAGCACGTCCGCGATCGTGGGCTCGCTGTCGGGAGGCAGGTCGAAGTAGTCGGACAGGTTGCCCTGCGGGTCGAGGTCGATCGCGAGCGTCCTCACATCCGCGCGCCGCAGCACGTCCGCGAGTGTGCGCACCGTGGTGGTCTTGCCGGTGCCGCCCTTCTGGGAGAGCACTGCGATCGTGTGAGCCATGCGGCGATGGTACGTGCAACCGCGCCGGGTCGCGCTCAGCCCCCGTGGGGCTTGCTCGGTGCGGCTCAGCCGAGCGTCTGCAGCGGAGCCGCGTCGGGCCCGCCGCTGCGCTCGTCGCTTGTGCTCACGAACGTCAGGCGATAGCGGCCGACGAGAATCTCGTCGCCGTCTTTGAGCGTTCTCCACTCGACGCGTTCGCCGTTGACGAACACGCCGTTGAGGCTGCGGTCGTCCAGCACCCTGACGCCGTCCGGCTGGCGCACCACGAGCGCATGGCGCCGCGACACGGTCGGATCGTCGAAGCGCACGTCGGCGGCGAGGCTGCGGCCGATGCGAGTCCACTCGCGCGTCAGCGCCACCGCCTTCGTCTCCTCGCCATCCTCGTAGAGCACATACTCGCCCGGCTCGATCAGCTGTTCTCGCGCCCGCTCCACCCACTCCCGGTCCCCGGAGGAGTCGGGCCGCACACGAGCGTCCCCCGTCGCGGGCACCGCGTTGAACAGCGACGCGCGCACGAAGTCGCGGCTTGCGCATTCCGGGCAGTCGCGCAATGCATCGAGCGAGGTCAGCGTCAGCACATACCCGCATCGCTGACAGCGCCAAGAACCGCTCCCGGCCATCGTTCCCGAAGTAAGCGACTCCATGCTGCTCCTCCCATCGGTCTCGTTCCCGAGGGGTCGGGAACCGTCTGCAGGGTGGAATCTCGTGGCAATCATAACTAGCGTGTCAAATCGGCTTGCAGCAGTGCGGACATACGGCTCGAATCGAATCCCAGATGGCTCGAACTCGCGGCGCCCGCGACTGGCTTATCGAGGTCTTGCTTGGGGAGGAAACAGGGGGTATGCCGCTCGCCGGCTTCTATCTCGAATCTACCCCACGGTATCGACGCCCAAACGAACCCGTGCGAAATATCAGTGAAGATTTGCGCAGGAGCGCGAGCGGGCGCGGCGAAACCCAGCGGCATGGCAGGCACCCACCAAGACGTCGCGCAGCTCGAGCGATTCCTGCTGGTGCGCGGCGTCGGATCGCGCACGGCCGAGCGCGACCGCTGCATCGACTGCGAGCGCACCCCGCTCGTGGGCGAGCGAGTCCACGTGTACGAGCGCTCCAGCGGCATCGTCTGCGAGCTGTGCAGTCAGCTGCGTCGCGGCGCTCCGCTCGCCAGCGAGATCGTCCGCCACAGCGAGCTCGGGCACGCCGTGCGCCTCACCGCCCGCGCCGCATAGTCGCGCCATCCTCCAGCGGGATCGCGCCACAGCGAGCTCGGGCACGCCGTGCCTCGCCGCCCGCGCCGCATGGGCCAATAGTCGTGCCTTCCCTCCAGCGGGATCATTAGACTCCCGCGCCGTGGACCCCATCACCGTGTCGATCCTCATCAGCGCCCCGCGCGAGCAGGTGTTCGACTACCTGCAGGACATCGCCAACCATCCCGAGTTCACCGACCACTATCTGGTCGACTGGCACCTCACGCGCGAGAACTCCGTCGGTCGCGGCGCGGGCGCCCGCTTCCGCGTGAAGGCGCCCGCCAACCGCTTCAGCTGGGCCGACTCGACGTTTGCCGAGGTCTCGCGCCCGCATCGCATCGTCGAGGTGGGTCGCACCGGCAAGGCCAACCGCATTCGCACACTCGGGGTATACGAGCTCGCGCCCACGTCCGGCGGCGCAACGCGGGTGCGGTTCACGCTGGAGACGCAAACCACGGTGCTGTCGGACAGGCTGCGCGAGGCGCTCGGCGGACGCAGCTGGCTGAAGCGCAAGAACACCAGGGCCCTGAAGCGGCTGCGCGCGATCATCGAGCGTGGCGAGAGCCGCGGAGAGCGCATCACCGTCGCCGCTGGATAGACTCCGCGCTCGCATGACCAGCATCTCCCGACTCCGCATCCCACGCGCCGCGCTGCTCGCGCTGCTGCTCGTGCCCGCGCTCGCGCTCAGCGCCTGCTCGGACAACTCGCACACGCGCGTGACCACGGGCACCTATGCCGGCGAGTCCGGCAAGAACGCGCCCTACCTGAACGTGGGTCCGCTGATCTACGAGGTGCAGCTCTCGCGCGAGCTGAACCCCTACGACACCGAAGACGCCTCCTATCTCGCGGATCTGACGCCCGCGCAGGCCAAGCTCGAACCGGGCGAAGAGTGGTTTGCGGTGTTCCTGCAGGTCTACAACGAAAGCTCGACCCCGCACCTGGCGGCCACCAACATCTCGATCAGCGACACCCAGGAAAACGTCTACACGCCGATCGTGCCGCCGCTGAGCAACGAATTCGCCTATCGCGGCGGGCTGGTGCCCCCGAAAGGTCGCATCCCGGCGCTCAACACGGTCGCCGCCAACGGGCCCACCCAGGGCGCCGTGCTGCTGTTCAAGATCAAGGTCGTCTCGCTCGACAACCGGCCGATCGAGATCAAGATCGTCGATCCGAGCAACCCGGCGCAGACGGCCTCGGCCGAACTGGACGTCTAGGTTTCTTCAGGTCTCTCGCGCCGGCGCGCCCAGCCCGGTGCGGCGGCCAAGCCCGGCGGCCCGGTCCGGCCGAGGACCGCCCAGCTCGGCCGGCCGCGCGCGCTCAGCCCAGCGCGGCTTCGATCACCTGGCGGGCGACCGGCGCCGCCGTTTCGCCGCCCGCGCCGTCCTTGACGAGCAGCACCGCGACCGCGATGCGCGGGTGCAGCGCCGGCGCGAAGGCGGCAAACCACGCGTCGGTGTTCTCGGGGTCGGTCGGCCCGGTGCTGCAATTTTCGGTGTTCTGTTTGGCTTCCGATCCCCCGCCGCCCGCCGATTCTTCGCCCGAGCCGGTTTCCGAGCCCGCGCCGGAGGTTTCGCCAGAGCCCTTTTCGCCGTCGCCCTGGCAGCTGGGAATGCCCAGTTCGGCTGTGCCCGTCTTGCCGGCCACGACAACCCCGGGGATCGCCGCGGAGGTGCCCGTGCCTTCGCGCACCACCCCGATCATCAGGCGCCGCACGGTGCTGGCCGTCGTCGCGCTCATGGCGCGGGTGCGCGGCGATCGAGCGCGGTCCGCTTCGAACGTCGGCGTCGGCCGCAGGCCGCCGTCGGCGATCGTCGATGCCACGGTTGCCATCTCCAGGGCGCTGGCCGACACCATGCCCTGTCCGATCGCGGTCGACCCAAGCGCCAGTTCGCCCTGGATCCTGCTGGCCGGGGGCAGGGTGCTCTCCGCCGCGCCCGGCACCCCGGGTTCGTGGTTGAAGCCGAGCCGTTCGGCTGTCGCGACCAGCAGCGGTGCGCCGACCTTCACGCCGAGCGGGGCGAACACGGAGTTGCACGACACCGCAAACGCCAGCGCGAGGCTGCCCCCACAATCCTCCCCGTTGGCGTTTTCGAGCTTCACGCCGTCGAGCGTCGCCGAGGTCGCATAGGGGAACACGGTGTGTTCGCTGGCGGCTTTGCTTTCCAGCACGGCGGTGACGGTCACCATCTTGAAGGTGGACCCCGGCGGTTGCAGGCTGTCGATGCCGATCCCCGCCACCGCCAGGATCTGACCGTTGGCGGGGTCGATTGCGACGACCCCGCCAAGCTGCCCGCCGAGCGCGGTGGCCGCGACCCGCTGCAGTGTGGGGGAGACGGTCGTGCGCACCGGCGGGCTTGGCTTGGCCACGGCGCTCGCGAGCACACGCGTTCCGGCGAGCAGTTCGCCGCCCGGGGTGCCGCGGAGGCGTCTGTCGAGCGCCAGCTCCAGCCCGCTGGTGCCGACGATCGCATTGGCGGGCACGCCTTCGGCCTCCAGTTCGTCGCGTCGCGACGCCGGGATCGGGCCGACTTCGCCCACGACCGCGTCGGCGGCGGCGCCCAGCGGCGAGCTGCGCGTGCCGGCGCCGCTCGCCGGCCCTTCGGCCAGCGCCGAGCCGTCGCGAGCGAGCAGCGCGGCCCGCGGCGGCAGCGTCGTGCGCCTGTTCAGGCGCTCGCCCGCGCGCAGCCCGGGAAACAGCAGCGCCTGTGACCACAGCACGCGCGAGTGGCCGGCTTCGCTGCGCACCGTCACGCGAAAGCTCTCCGTCAGCACTCCGAACAGCCGCGTGTGCACACGCACCGGCACCGCGATCGCGCCGCTCGCTTCGCGGTGAGCCGGGCCGCTGACAGCCGTGCTCGTGGTCGTGGCGGTTCGGGCGTCCGCTTCGTAGGCGGCGGCGAACGCGCCCGGGGAGATCGCGCGTCGGGCGCCGGAGTCGATGCTTTCGTACATCCGCGCGTATTCGCCGCGCGCCCACGCGCGCACGAACTGGACCGCCGCGTTCTGAGCCGCCGAACTGGTGTGGTCGGCCCCGAAGATCGCTCCGATCAAAAAAGCGATCGCCGCGAGCGCGATCACCGGCCTCGCTCGTCGTGCGCGGCGCTCGCGCGCTCGCCTGCGGTTGCTATGCCGATCGACGTCGATCACCTAGCGGCACGGTAGAACATGGGAAGTGACACAGCTCGATTGGATCATCGTCGTGTTTGCGGGCCTGCTCGCGACCTTCGGCTTTCGGCGAGGCTTCATCGTCGCGGTGCTCTCGTTCGGGGGGTTTGCAATTGGTGCATTCCTCGGAACGAGGCTGGGTCCTCTACTGCTTTCGCAGGGGTCCTCCTCGCAGTATGCGCCCGCCTTCGGCCTGATCGGAGCGCTGCTCGCCGGCGCGATTCTCGCGACGGGCTTCGAGGGCGTCGGGCTGCGGCTTCGTCGCGTGCTCGTGCTGCCCGGACTGGGCCTGCTCGACGGCGTGCTCGGGGCGCTGCTCAGCGCCACGCTCGGTTTGGCGATCGCGTGGATCCTGGCCGCGGTCGTGTTGCAAACCGCGCCCGATGCCCAGTTGCGCGGCGACATCCAGCACTCGGTGATTCTGCGCGACCTCAACGAGCTGCTGCCCCCGAGCGGGCCCGTGCTGAACGTTCTGGCGAGTCTCGACCCGCTGCCGCGCTTGGCCGGTCCGCTTCCCAGCGTCGGCCCGCCACCGCCGCTGATCGCGCACGATCCCGGGGTGCGCGCGGCCGCTCGCAGCGTGGTGCGAGTGATCGGCACCGCATGCGGTCTTGAGATCGAGGGCTCCGGCTGGGTCGCGGACCCGGGCGTGGTGGTCACCAACGCACACGTCGTCGCGGGCGAGCAGGACACGACGGTCCAGGTCGAAGGCCGCGAACCGGGCCTCTCGGCCTACGCGATCGCCTTCGATCCCACCGACGACGTCGCGATCCTGCGCGTCCCCGGCTTGAGCCTCCCCTCCCTGCGGCTTGCCGCCAATCCGCCCGCCGGCAGCGCCGGCGCGATTCTCGGATACCCCGAGGACGGCCCGTTCGACGCGCTCCCCGGGCGCATCGGCGCAACCCAGGCGATCGTCACCGACAACGCCTACGGCCGCGGGCCGGTGTCGCGACTGCTGACCCCGCTGCGCGGCCTCGTGCGCCCGGGCAACTCGGGCGGCCCTGTCGTGAGTCCTGGCGGCAGCGTGCTCACCACGGTGTTCGCGAGCACCACAAGCGGAGGCCCCGCGGGCGGCTATGGGGTCGCCAACGCCACCGTGGCGAAGGTGCTCGCCGGCGCCGGGCGGATGGTTGGCACCGGGGAATGCAGCCCGGGCTGACGCGCTCGCGCGCCGTGCCGATCAGGCGGTCGACGGACGCGTGTGCGTGCGCGCGCGCGCGGGCTTCTTCGTGGGGGACGGCTTTATGGGGCAGGCTCGCCGGGAGCGGGCTCGCTGGGAGCGGGCGTTGCGGAGCCTCGCCGCGTCTTGGCGGCACCTGGCTCGGCCCGTGCCGACTCGACGGCCTCCGTGGCGGCACGGTTGGCGAGTTGCCTCGCGCGCGCCGGCGCGCGCGAGCTGTGCTTCTTCTCGTGCAGCAGCGGCTCGGCTTCGGCCAAGCGTCGCACCAGCTGTGTGCGCACCCGTTCGAGCTCCTCGGCGCTCAACAGGCGCGGGCCGGCCTGCCTGAACTGCTGTAAGGGAGCCGGAACCAAGCCAGGGTGGCGGGCCTGCAGCTCGGAGAGCGTCTGCTCCAGCGCGGCGATCTGCGCGCGCAGCTCGCGACGACGCTCGCTTGCCGCCGCCGGCGCCTCGGCCGTCTGCACGGCTTCGCCGTCGAGCGGTGGTTCGCGCGACACGTACAGCGCGGCGGCAACCTCGCGCGGATCGACCCCGGTGCGGCGTGCCTGGCGCGCGGCGTCGGCGGCGATCTGGCCCACGGCGGACGGCTCGGGTGTCGCCCGCGCCACGAACGTGCCGGTGCCCTGGCGGCTCTCGATCAGCCCCTCCTGCTCCAGGCGCTGATAGACGGCGCGCGCCGTGTTGGCGTTGATGCCGAGAATCTCGGCGAGCTCGCGCAGGCCGGGCAGTCGCTGTCCAGGCGCAAGGCGACCGTCGCCGATGCGAGCGCGCAGCGCCCACGCGAGCTGAACGCCGATCGGAATCTCCCCGTCGCGGTCGATCGCCAGGGCGCCGAAGTCGAGCTGCACCGCGTCGGCGCCTGACGAGCCTGCGTCGCGACGGTCGTGGTTTGCCATGCCTCAACAGTAGTGGCTTGCCGTCTCTTGCATAATGTTCTAGTGAACTAGTACACTAGTTCTATGGAAGGGTTGGAGCACGGGGAGCGTGGGGAGCACCAGCCGGCCGCGGCATCCTCGAGCACCCCGCCCGGGCGCCCCATTTCGCCGAGATCGTCCGGGTCGCCCATCTCGCCGGAGTCCTCCGGGGGACCTGCTCCGCCCGGGTGGCTCTCGGAACCCGCCGGGGCAAGCACCGGAGACGGGTCGGCGGTGCTGCTCCGGCGGGCGCTGCTGCCCGCGCGAAGCGGGCTGGAGGAGGTCGGGGACATGATGGTCCTCGCCGGTCGCACGGTCGTGGCGCTGGTACGGCCCCCCTACCCCTATGGGGGAGAGTTCGTGTGGCAGTTCCTGTTCGTACTGCGCACCGTGTGGCTGCCGCTGTTGCTGTCCACGTTCGCGATCTCCTATGGCGCCGCGGGCCTGCAGGCCGCGAACTTCCTGACGGTGCTCGGCTCGCTCGACCGCCTGGGCGGGTTCTTCGTGCTGATCGTGGTGCGCGAAATCGGCCCGCTGATAACGGCGACGATGCTCGCCGGCGCCGCCGGCACGGCGATCACCGCCGACCTGGGCGCGCGCAAGATCCGCGAGGAGCTGGATGCGCTGCAGGTGCTGGGCGTGGACCCGGTCAAGAACCTCGTCGTGCCGCGCTTTCTCGCGCTGATGCTCGCGACGAGCCTGTTCAGCATCTACGCGATCCTGTTCGGCATCTTCGGCGGCATCCTCGCCGCGCTCGTGCACGGGCAGCCGCTCGGGCCCTTCTGGGCGACCTTCTTCAACAACACCTCCACCACTGACCTGTGGGGCTCGACGCTGAAGACAGCGGTATTCGGCGCGATCATCGCGATCATCTGCTGCTACAAGGGCATGACCGCCTCCGGCGGCGCGGAGGGGGTGGGACGCGCGGTCAACCAGGCCGTCGTCGCTTCGTTCATCGCGTTCGGGTCGTTCAACTACGTGTTCACGCAGATGCTGCTCGCGACCCACCCAACCCTGACCACGCTGCGATGAACGAGTTCTCGCCGGCCGCTCGCGACTGGCTGGCCTCGGTCGGCGAGATCGCCGGCTTCACCGGACGGATCGTGCGCGACGTGTGGACGCTGCGCGTGCTGCGCTTCTTCGGAGAGGGCGTGCGGCAGGCCGGGATACTGATCGCCTCCTCGACCGCGGTGCTGTGGATCATGGTGTTCATCATCGGGCTCGGCCCCTGTGGCATCCAGGGCGCCTACTTCGCCCAGGCCCAGGGCGCCCCCGCGATCGCCGGCGCGTTCGCGGCGTGGTGCGGCCTGCGCGAGGCGATTCCCTATGCCTTCGGGTACATGATGGCCGCCAAGGTCGGCACCGGCATCGTGGCCGAGCTGGGCGCGATGCGCATCAACGACGAGATCGACGCGCTCGAGGTGATGGGCATCGACTCGATGGTGTTCCTGTGCGCGACGCGCATGCTCGCCGGATGGCTCGTGCTGCCGTTCATGTACATCGCGGGGATCGGCGTCGGGTTCCTGGCCTCCTACATCGCTGTCGTCAAGCAGGTTGGGGCGGTGTCCTCGGGCGGGTACCTGCTGGTCTTCTGGCAGTACCAGAACCCGCTCGACTACCTCTACAGCGTGATCAAGGCGATGTCGATGGCCACGGCCGTCGTGCTCGTCTCCTGCTACTACGGCTACAACGCCTCCGGCGGCCCCGTCGGCGTCGGCCGGGCGACGGCGAAGTCGATGGTGCTCAACCTGGTGCTCGTGACGATGATCGGGATGCTCGGCACGCAGGTCTTCTGGGGCACCAAACCGCGCGCGCCGATCGGCGGGTAGACGCCTCGATCGAGCCACCCGCTACGCTGGCGCCATGTCGAAGACGCTCGTGATCGCGGAGAAGCCGTCGGTGGGGCGCGACCTCGCACGCGTGCTGCCGGGGCCGTTCGCCAAGCAGGAAGGCTGGTTGGAGGGCCCCGATCACGTGATCACATGGGCTGTCGGGCACCTCGTGCAGCTCGCCGAGCCCGACGAATACGACGCCAAGTACAAGCGCTGGCGGATGCCCGACCTGCCGATCGTGCCGAAGAAGTTCAAGCTGGTGGTGCGCGACGAGCGCTCGCGCAAGCAGATGTCGGTGGTCACCGCCCAGCTCGGCCGCGAGGACGTCTCGCAGGTGGTGAACGCCTGCGACGCCGGGCGCGAGGGCGAGCTGATCTTCGCCTACCTCTACGAGAAGGCTAAATCGACCAAGCCCGTGCAGCGGCTGTGGTTGAACTCGATGACGACCGCGGCGATGAAGGAGGCGTTCGCCTCGCTGCGCCCCGGCGAGGACTATGCGCTGCTGGAGCAGGCCGCCCGCTCGCGCTCGGAGGCCGATTGGATCGTCGGCATGAACGCCACCCGCGCAGCCTCGATCCGCTTGAAATCGTCCTTCGACGGAGCAGTGTCGCTGGGGCGTGTGCAAACGCCGACGCTCGCGATCGTGACTCGACGCGAGGAAGAGATCAAGGCGTTCGTGCCAGAGCCCTACTGGCTCGTGGACGCCAGCTTCGACGCCGGCCCGCTGCAGGGTGGCGCGCCCGAGGGCGGCAGCGAGGGCGAGTCCGAGGAGGGGCGCGTCTATGAAGGCCGCTTCCACATGGGCGCCAAGCCTCGCATCGCCACCGAGCAGGAGGCGCTTGCGATCGTCGAGGCGTGCCAGGGCAAGCAGGGCACGATCACCAAGCTGGAGCGCAAGGAGCAGCGCGAGCGCGCACCGATGCTGTATGACCTGACGAGCCTGCAGCGCGACGCCAACACGCGCTACGGGTTCTCCGCGCGGCGGACGCTGGCGGCCGCGCAGCGGCTGTACGAGGAGCACAAGGCGCTCACCTATCCGCGCACCAACTCGCGCTACCTGACGAGCGACATGGTCGAGGAGATCAAGCCGACCGCCGAGCTGGTTGGACAGCAGAAGGAATACCGCGAGGCCGCCGCGTATGTGACCGGCCTGGACGTGCTGCCGCTGGCGCGCGTGGTCAACGACGAGAAGGTGACCGACCACCACGCGATCATCCCGACCAACGCCCAGCACGCGGTGGATCGCATGGGCGACGACGACAAACGTGTGTACGACATGGTCGTGCGACGCTTCCTCGCGGTGTTCCACCCCGAGGCCGTGTTCGAGAACACGCGCGTGGAGACAACCGTGCTGCCAGCCGGCGAGGGAGCCGGCGGGTGCGTGTTTCGCACGCGCGGCAAGCTGCTGCTCGTGCCCGGCTGGCGCGGCGTGTACGGGCAGATGCCCTCGGAGTCCAAGACCGCCGCCGAGGAAGACGAGGGCACCGACCAGCAGCTGCCCAGGCTGAACGAGGGCGAGGTCGTGCAGACGCTCGAGATCGCAAGCGAACGCAAGGAAACCAAGCCGCCCCGCCGCTACAGCGACGCCTCGCTGCTGGGCGCGATGGAGACCGCCGGCAAGCTCGTCGACGACGACGAGCTGCGCGAGGCGATGAAGGACTCGGGCATCGGCACCCCCGCGACCCGCGCGGCGATCATCGAGCGACTGATTCAGGTCGGCTACATCGAACGCGAGGGCCGCTCGCTGGTCGCCACCGAGAAGGGACTGAACGTCGTGCGGCTGCTCGGCGAGCACGCGCTCACCTCGCCCGACATGACCGGCCAGTGGGAGCACCGCCTCGGCAAGATCGAGCGCGGCGAGGACTCGCGCGAGAGGTTCATGGGCGACATCGCCGGGTTTGCCGAGATGACCGTCAAGGAGCTCGACGAAAAACTCAAGGATGTGCGCATCCCGCGCGCCAACCTCGGGCCGTGTCCGATCTGCGGGCACGACATCGTCGAGAACCGCAAGGGCTATTCCTGCTGGGCGCGCACCGACCCCGGCTGCGGGTTTGTGATCTGGAAGGGCAAGTCGGGCAAGCAGCTGTCGGTGGCGATCGCCAAGGAGCTGATACGCAGCGGGCACACCTCCAAGGCGATCAGCGGCTTCAAGGCGCGCAGCGGTCGCGGGTTTCGCGGGCACCTCGCGCTCAGCCAGGACGCGGAGGGCAAGTGGCGCGTGGAGTTCAACGAGCCGTGGGCCCAGGAGGGCGCAAAGCCGCCGGAGTCTGAGACCGACACGGCCGAGGAGGGCCAGGAGGCGGTGGCGGCGAGCGCGGCGTAGCCGCCTCGGGGCGAGTCCTGCACGGCTCGGCCCACGGCGTGAGTAGCCGCCCGCACCGCGCGTGCGTGTTCGGGCGCGGGGCCTTCGGGCCGCGAAGGTTGGCCTGCCACGCGGTCGGTGCGCCGCTTGGAAAAGCACCGTCGGGTGCGTGCGCGAGGATGGGCAGGTGCCGATCGCGCTCGTAACGGGACCCGCCAACGCCGGTAAGGCACACGTCGTGCTCGACGCGGTGCGCCGGCACCTCGCGCACGGCGAGCACCCGCTGCTGGTCGTGCCAACCGAGGCCGATCAGGCCCGCTACCGGCGCGAGCTTGTCGAAGCCGGGTCGGGGCTGGGTGTGCGCGTGGAGCGCTTCGAGGGGCTGCTTGCGCTCGTGGCGGAGCGTGCGCAACTGGGCGAAGCGCGAATAGGGCAGCTCGCGCGCGAACGCATCCTGGCGAGCCTGGCCGGCGCCCGCCCGGGAATGGCGAGCGCGCTGGCTCGAACGGTCGCCGAGCTTGAGACCCAGCGCATTTCGCCCGCGCGGCTGCGGGGTGCGCTTGACGCCGCGGGCGCGGAGCTGGCGACGCTCGAGCGGCTATGCGATGTGTACGAGCGCTACCGAGCCGCGCTTCGGCGGATCGGCCGTGCCGACCGCGAGCTGCGCGTTACGAGGGCGCTCGACGAGTTGCGCCGCAAGCCCGCGTTGTGGGGCGGGGCGCCCGTGCTGCTGTACGGGTTCGACGACCTTGCCGAGCTGCAGCTGGACGCGATCGAAACGCTCGGCGGGGTGGTGGGCGCGCGTGTGACGGTGTCGCTCGCCTACGAGGCCGGACGTGTCGTGTTCGCCGGGCGCGCCGGGGCGTTTCAACGGCTCGCGCCGCTTGCCGACAGCCACACCGAGCTCGACGCGCGCGCGGACTACTACGCGCCCGCGGCGCGCGATGCCCTGCACCACCTGGAGCGCTCGCTGCTGGGCGGTCGCCTGGGCGAGGACGCGGAGCCGGTCGAGCCGGTCGAGGCGGGCGGCGCGGTCAGGCTGCTGGAGGGGGGCGGTCCGCGCGCCGAGTTCGAGCTGCTCGCGGGGGAGGTGCGCGCGCTGCTCGACGGTGGCATGCCGGCCGAGGAGATCGCGATCGTGCATCGCGCGCCGAGCACCGTCGCCGGGCTGCTGGGCGAAGTGTTGGAGCGCTACGACATTCCGTATTCGATGCGTCGACGCCAGTTTTTCGCCCACTCGGCGCTCGGCAGGGCGCTGCTCGGCCTACTGCGGTGCGCTACCGGCGACGGGCAGGTGGGCGACCTGCTCGCGTGGCTGCGGGCGCCGGGCGTGCTGGAGCGCGCGGAGCTTGCCGATCGCTTGGAAGCAAGCGCACGCCGGCGGGGCGTGCGCGACGCGGGGGGCGCGCGCGAGCTGTGGGAGACCGATCACTGGCCGCTCGAGCGGATCGATCGTGTGCGCGAAGCCGCCGCCGCCGGACTGCCGGCGCTGGCCGACGTGCTCGTGGGGGAGCTTGAGCGCCTGTTCTGCGCGCCCCGGCGCTCGGAGTCGGCGGTGCTCGGGGCGGATGAGCTGGCCGAGGCACGCGCGCTGGTGGCGGGCCGCGGCGCGATCGAGCAGCTGCGCGACTTGGCGCGGGCGGCACCGGAGCTGGCGCCCTCGCCCGGGGAGTTGACGGCGATGCTCGCGCGAGTTGAGTTTGACGAAGACAGGCGCTCGGGGGGCTGGGCCGACGACGTGGGCGGGGGTGCGGTTGCCGTCGTGGACCCGCTCTCGTTGCGTGCGCGGAGGGTGCGCATGGTTTTCCTGTGTGGGCTCGTCGAGGGCGTGTTTCCCGCGCCGGGACGTCCGCACCCGCTGCTCGGCGAGGAGGACCGTCGCCGCCTCGCGCACGAGTCCGGGCTGCTGTTGCGCGCCGAGCCGGACGCGCTGGCGGCCGAGCGCTACCTGCTCTACGCGCTGGCCTCGCGGCCCGAGGAGCGTCTGACGCTCAGCTGGCACACTGCAGGCGAAGACGGCACGCCGCTTGCGCCCTCGCTGTTCGTCGACGACATCTGCGACCTGTTTTCGCCGGCGTTGCGCGAAACCACGCTGCGTCGTCCGGCGGGCGCGGCACCCGGCGAGTCCCTTGCGCTCCTGGCTCAGGCGTTCGCTGCGGCGGGGCGCGGCGCGCCGCCGGACTCGTCACCGTTGGCCGAGCTGGCGTCGCTGGGGGGCGAGACCGGTGCGGTGTCCGGTCCGATCCAGCCGCCGCGCGAGGAGCGCGTGCTTGCAGCGTTGCGCGAGCGCGCGCTGTGGTCGGCATCCTCGCTTGAGAGCTGGGCCGGCTGTCCGGTGCGGTGGTTTGTCGAGCGGCTGTTGCGCGGCGAGCGCATCGACCCGGACCCCGAGCCGCTCGCGCGCGGCGCGCTTGCACACGCTGTCTGCAAGCAGGTGTTCGAGCGCCTGCGCGAGCGCACCGGCTCGGCGCGCCTCACGCCCGCGAGCGTCGGTCTTGCCAAGCGGCTGTTGGGCGAGGCGCTCGAAGAGCAGCAGAGGATCCACCCGCTGTCGCTATCGCCCGAGCGCGTGCCGGGCGCGCGGCGGCGACTTGCGGCCGAGCTCGAGCGCTATCTGGAGAGCGCCGCGGAGCTCGCGAGTCCCCTGGAGCCGACGTACCTCGAGCTCGAGTTCGGGTTCGAGGGGGAGTCGTTGCCGGCACTCGAACTCGGCGAGGGCGTGTCGCTGCGCGGGCGCATCGACCGCGTCGATGTCGGACCGGGCGGCGAAGCGGTCGTGTACGACTACAAGGCTCGCTCCGCGCCGCCGAGCGCGAAGTGGGTTGGCGAGCGCAGGTGGCAGGTTGCGCTCTATATGCGCGCTGTGCGGGATCTGCTGGGGCATGCGCCTGTCGGCGGCTTCTATCAGCCGCTCGCGGGCAAGGACATCCGCGCGCGGGGGGCGCTCGCCGACGAGGGGGGCGTAGAGCTTGACGTCGTGCGCACCGACAGGCTCGACGGCGGCGAGCTGGAGCGGTTGCTGGACGAATGCCTGGCGGCGGCGCGGGTGGCCGCCGGCGAGGCTCGCGCCGGTGCGCTCGCGCCACGACCCGACACCTGCGCCAGCGGCGGCGGCTGCGCCTACCCAGCGATCTGCCGGTGCGAGCGATGACGCCAGGGGAGAGGTGGGGCGCGTGAGCGCGATCGAGCAGCTCCTCGGGCGCGCGCTGACCGACGAGCAGGAGCATGCCGCGGCTCGGCGCGAGGGTTCGCTGCTGCTGGCCGCCGGCGCGGGCAGCGGTAAGACCTCGGTGCTCGTCGAGCGCTTTGTGCGGGCCGTGCGCGAGGACGCCGTCGCGCCGGGGCGCATCCTCGCGATCACCTTCACCGAGCGTGCCGCCGGCGAGCTGCGCGAGCGGGTTCGCGCGCGACTCCTGGAGCTTGGCGAGCGCGATCGTGCACGCGAAGCGGAGGCGGCCTTCCTCAGCACCTTCCACGGCTTCTGCGCTCGACTGCTGCGCGCCCACCCGCCGTCGGCCGGGGTCGAGCCCGGGTTTGAAATTCTCGATGAGAGCTTTTCCGGCCGGCTGCGCATGCTTGCTTTCGCCGACGCGCTCGCGGCGTTCCTCGACGGCGAACGCCCCGATGCGGTCGAGCTCGTGGCGGCCTACGACGCCGACCCGCTGCGGGCGATGGTGCTTGCCGCATATGCGCAATTGCGCAGCCAGGGCCAGACCAGCCCGCGGCTGCCGGCGGTGACGGGGAAGCGATCGCCCGACTGCCGGGGATTGGTGTCCGGCGGGGGGGAGTCGGCCGTCGCGGGCGAGGAGCCGGCGGCGCGGGTGTGCGCGCTGATCGGCGAGCTGCTGGAGCGCTTCGACGCGGCCTATGAGGATCGCAAGCAGGCGCGCGGGGCGCTCGACTTCGACGACCTCGAGCTGCGCGCTCGCGATCTGCTGGTGGGATGCGCCGACATTCGCCGGGTGTGGGCCGAGCGCTTCGAGCTGCTGATGGTGGACGAGTTTCAAGACTCCAACCCGCGCCAGCTGGAGCTGCTCGCGGCGCTTGACCGCGACAACCTTTTCACCGTCGGCGACCAGCTCCAGTCGATCTACAGCTTCCGCCACGCCGACGTCGGCCTGTTTCGCGAGCGCCACGCGCGCCTCTCCGAGCAGGGCGCGGCGCTGGCCCTGACGCGCAATTTTCGCAGCCGTCCCGCCATCCTCGCGGCTGTCGAGCGGATCTTCGCGGAGCGCATGGGAGAGCGCTTCGCACCGCTCGCCCCGGCCCGGGAGGAAGACGCGCACGAGCGCCAGCCGATCGTCGAGCTGTTGCTCACCGACAAGCGCGGCTGGGAGCGCGAGCACACGGTCGGCGCCGGCGCGGGCGGTGGCGCGCTCGACGGCCTCCCCGAGGCCACCGCCTGGCGTCAGGCCGAAGCGCGCCTGCTCGCCGGTCGTCTGGCCGAGCTGGTGTCCAGCGGTCAGGCGCGGGCGGGGGAAATCGTCGTGCTGCTTCGCTCGCTCGGCGACCTGCCCGTCTATGAGAGCGCGCTGCGCGCCGGCGGGTTGCCAACGCTCGCGGGCGTCGGCGGCTTTTGGGGCCACCAGCAGGTTGGCGATCTGCTTTCGTGGCTGCGCGCGCTGGCCAACCCGCTCGACGAGCTGGCGCTCTACTCGGTGCTTGCCTCGCCGCTGGTCGGCGTGTCCAGCGATGGACTGGCGCTGATCGCCGGCGCCGCGCGCGAGCGGCGCGTTGGCGTCTGGCGGGCGATAAGCGAGGGCGCCGGCGAGCTGCACGAGGTGGGCGAGTGGCGCGCGTCGGGCGATGGCGGAGGCGGCGGCGCGCATGCGGCCGGCGATGGCGCCGGCGCGCTGCTGGAATTGCTGCCCGAGGCAGACCGCGAGCGCGTGGGCGAGTTCCGCCTACTGTTCGCCGCCGAGCGCGAGGCGATGGCGCTGCATCCGATCGCGGAGCTGCTGCGCCGAGCAATCCTTGCCACCGGATACGAGTCGCATGTCCTCTCGCTGGAGTGGGGCGAGCGACGACTGGCGAACATGCAAAAGCTGATCGGCCTGTCGCGAAGCTTCGAAGCGCGCGAGGGGCGCGATCTTCGCGGGTTCCTGGACCATGTGGTCCACGCCGAACTCGGGCGCGAGGCCAACGCGCCGGTGGGAGACTCTCGCTCCCGGGAGTCCGGCGGCGAATTCGACGCCGTTCGACTGATGAGCATTCACGCCGCCAAGGGTCTGGAGTTTCCTGTCGTGTGCGTGGCGGACCTGGGTCGCGAACCGTCCCGGCGCGTGCCGGACCTGCTGGTTGACGCTCGGCACCGGGAGGGGCTGGCCGGTCGGGTTGGCTTGCGCCTGCGCACGCTCGCCGGCCCCGAGTCGGTGCCGGCGCTTGCCTACGAGGAGCTGTGCGAGGCGCGTGCGCTCGCCCAGGAAGAGGAGGAGGATCGTGTGCTGTACGTGGCGTGCACGCGTGCCGAGGATCGCCTGCTGCTCAGCGGCGCGGTCCCGTTCGCGCGCTGGCCGGCGCTCAAGCCCGGGGTTGCGCCGATCGCGTGGCTCGCGCCCGCGCTCCTGCCTGACGCGCCCGGGCTCGCCGGAGCCGAGCAGCGCTCGCGGGGCCCCCTTGCGATCGATCTCGGCGATGGGCTTGAGGTGCGCTGTGTGTTCAACGCGCCCGCGCTCCCCGAGGAGGCGGCTCCGGGGGCGCCCGGCGGGGAGGCTCTCGGTGCGCGGGCACCGGAGCCCGGTGTTGCGGCGACAGCGGAGATCGAGCGGGACTCGGCCTGCGAGCCGGCGGCGATCGCGGGGGTGCGCGTGTCCGAGCCATGGGTCGGCGGGCCGCAGCGGCTCACACCGCGAGTCGCCTCAGCGCCGTCGCCGCTGGGCGATCCCGACGCGACGATGAGCTACACCTCGCTTGCCGAGCTCGAGCGCTGCGGGTATCGCTATTACGCCGAACGCGTGCTGGGGCTTCCCGAGAATCGCGCCGCCGCGCGCCCGGGCCGTCCCGGCGCCGAGGACGCGGGGATCGAGGCGCGCCTGCGCGGCACGGTCGTGCACATGCTGCTGGAGTCGGTCGACTTCGCGCGTCCGCGAGTGCCGTCGGAGCGTGACGTCGCGCTGGCGGCGCGGCAGATCGGCGCGAAGCTCGCCCCCGCCGAGCGCGAGGAGATCGCGGCGCTGATCGCGGGGGCAATGGAGTCCGAGCCGGCGCGCGTGCTCGCCGGCGCTCGCCGTGCGCGCAGCGAGCATCCCTTCGCGTTCTCGCTGGGCGCACGGGAGCCGCTTGTGACCGGTGTGCTCGACCTGATCGTCGAGCTGGCGGATGGCACGAGCCTGATCGTCGACTACAAGAGCGACAGGCTCGCCGGCCAGGAGGATCTGGAGCAGCTGGTGCTGCGCGACTATGGCTTGCAGCGCCTGCTGTATGCGCTTGCGGCGATCGAAGATGGGGCGCGCAGAGTCAAGGTGGCCCACTGGTTTCTCCAGCGTCCAAACGAGTGGGCCACGGCCAGCTTCCAGTTGATCGAAGGGGACCGTCTGCGCGACGAGCTGCGCGAGCGCATCGCGCGCGTGCGCGCGAGAGGCTTTACGGTGACAAGCGCACCCCACCGGGGGCTCTGTCTGACGTGTCCAGCTCGTCCGGGTCTCTGTCAATGGGGGGAAACCCGCACCATGAGTGCGCGGTCCCCCACATTGGAATCTGACGAGAGAGGGGGTAGTCTCAACGATTGAATCGCTTGGCTTCGCAATCGGGCGAAGCCAACGAGTCAAAGGAGGAAGCTGATGGCTACGGCGACCGGCAGACCAGCGGCGACAGCTACGCAGACGCCGTCGGCTCTCTCCGACCTCGAGTTGTTTGCTCGCGCACGATTGGATGGGAACGTTCACGCACGTGAGCTGCTGATCGAACGCTACCTCCCGCTCGCGCGCCGGCTCGCGCGTCGCTACCAGCACACCGACGAGCCGGTCGACGATCTCATCCAGGTTGCCTCGATCGGGTTGCTGAAGGCGGTGGACCGTTTCGACTGCTCGCGCGAGGTGATGTTCTCGAGCTACGCGGTGCCGACGATACTCGGGGAGCTCAAGCGCCACTTCCGCGACCGTACGTGGTCTGTGCGCGTACCGCGCGACCTGCAGGAGATGGCGTTGAGGGTCGATCAGATGGTCGCGAAGCTGTCGCTCGGCCAGCGGCGCTCGCCGTCGGTCGGCGAGATCGCGCGGGCCGTCGAGGCCTCCGAGGAGCAGGTGCTCGAGGCGCTGGAGGCGATGGGCTCCTATCGCGCCGGCTCGCTCGACGCGCCGCGATCCAGCAGAGAGGAGGAGACTCAGAGCATCGCCGAGACGCTTGGCAGGAACGACAGCGAATTCGACCGGGCCGAGGATCGCGCGACGCTCGACTCGCTGATGACGCGCGTCAGCGAACGCGAGCGCATGGTGCTCACACTGCGCTTCAGCGAGGACCTCACGCAGGCGGAGATCGGCGAGCGCATCGGCGTCTCCCAGATGCAGGTTTCGCGCCTGATCCGCCAAGCGCTCGCACGCCTGCGCTCGGGGATCGAGCCGCTGGATCGAAGCGGCGCACGCGACTGACGCGTCGGTTTGCGCCAGGAGCGCCGCGCTCGCATGGGCGATGGTGGTCGCATGTGCATGGCGTCCAGGAGGGGGGCGCGCCGCGTGGTGTCCACGAGCGGGGGCTGCGCACCGCGTTGTGCCCACGAGCGTGGGCTGCGCACCGCGTTATGTCCACGAGCGGGGGCCATGCCCATCCACGAGCGTGGGCTGCGCACCGCGTTATGTCCCCGAGCGGGGGCCATGCCCGTCCACGAGCGCGGGCTGCGCCGGCGTTGTGCCCACGAGCGGGGGCTGCGCCCGCGTGGCGGCGAAGCCTTTGCTTGACATCTGGGCTTGACATTGCTCCACGCTGTTGTCAGGATGTACCCAAATGCCAAGGGCAATGTGGATGGGGACGCTCAGCTTCGGGCTCGTGACGGTGCCGGTGAAGCTGTACAGCGCGATAACGCGCAAGACCGTGCACTTCCATCAGATCCACACGCTGGACGGTGGGCGCATCCACCAGAAGCACGTATGCTCGCTCGACGGCGAAGAGATACCGCTGGATGAGATCGTCAGGGGCTATGAGATAGCGCCCGATCACTACGTCCCCGTCGAGACACGCGAGCTGGCGGCGCTGGAACCGCTCTTCACGCGCACGATCCAGATCGAGGACTTCGTGGAGCTGCAGGAAATCGACCCGATCTTCTTCGACCATCCCTACCACCTCGTGCCCGGGCCCGGCGGGACCCGCTCCTATCGACTGCTGCTGCGCGCCATGAACGAAGCGGGCAAGGTCGCGATCGGGCGCATGGTGATGCGCTCCAAAGAACGCCTCGTGGCGATACGCCCACGCGAGAACGCACTGCTGATGCTGACGATGAACTACAGCGACGAGGTCAAACCGACGATCGGCCTGCGCGAGCTGGAAGGGGCGGAGGTGGAGCTGGAGCAGCGCGAGATCGACGTCGCCCGACGGCTCGTGGCGTCGATCTCCGAGCCGTTTGACATCGAGAAGTACCAGGACACCTTCCGCGAGGCGGTACTCGACCTGGTCGATCGCAAGGCGGCCGGCGAGCCGCTGCGCCTGGAAGCCGAGGCCGAGCCACCGCCTGAGTCGCCGGACCTGATGAAGGCGCTCGAAGCGAGCCTTGAGAAGGTCAGTTCGAGCTGAGGACTAGCACCAGCTGGGAGCCCCCGCCGTCGTCCTCGGGCTCGACCAGCACACGCTCGGATACCCGCTCCAGCAGATTGCCCACGATCGGCAGGATCGCGTCCTGCACGAGCGCGGCCGCGCCCTCGCCGCTCAGCTCGCGCACTCGCAACTCGGCCTCGCGCCCGTCGGCTTCGACGCTGAAGCAGAGCCCTCTCTCGCCGGAGTACGTCGGCGCGTGCGCGGACAGCGCGTCGCATACGAGCAGCGCCTCGTCGAGCCGGTTCACGGGCCAGTCCGCGCGCGCCAGCACCATCGAGACGACCCTCCACAGCACGGGGCCCACCAGCGGACCGCTTGCCACGCGAGCACGCGCCATGTTGACGACGGTTGCCAGCTCGCGCGGCTCGACCGCCGGACCGTTCACGACCGGGCGCCGTTCGTCGCCGGCAGGCCGCTCGCGCCAGCCAGCGCGACCGTCTCCGAGGAGGCCTCCGAACCCGCCAGCTCGTCGTCCAGGAGAAACGTCATCCGAACCTCGGTGTGTTCCTGCTCGCCGCCGCCGAGCCGCAGCTCATCGGTCAGCGAGGCGATCAGCGAGAGGCCGAGACCCAGTCCAGGACTGTCCGGACGGGGTTTGATGCCGCGCCCTCGGTCGCGCACGAGCACCGTCAGGCGACCGTCGTCGATGCTCGCCACAACCTCCATCAAGCCGTTCTGGTCGTCTGGATAGGCGTGTACGACGACGTTTGCGCACGCCTCCGTCACCGCGAGACGCACATCCGCGAGCTTGCGCTCGGAGACGGCATAGGCTTCCCCCAGCCCGCCGAGGGCATGACGAACTATCGCGATGTTCTCGGCTCGCGCGGGCAGCGCAAGCTCCATATCCGGCATGTTTGTCTCTCCGCGGCTGTGGGCGGGCCGATCCCGCGTTGTCGTCTCGCTCATAATGATCCCCGCAGAGGACGGATTCCACACCTCCACCGTGCGCTTGGGACCGTATCTGGGCGGCTTGCGATGCTACGCTTTCTGCTCCGCCTCAGGTGCCGACCACCCACGCCCGCCACCGCGACGCGGTCCCCCAGGGGACGCGCCGTCTGGCGGGAGCACTCACATGACTTCGCAAACATTGCCATCACAGGCCGCTGGACTCTACGACCACCGCTACGAGCACGACGCGTGCGGCGTGGGGATGGTCGCGCGCCTGGACAACCAGCCAACCCACGAGGTCGTGATGCGCGCGCTCGCGGCGCTGGAGAACCTCGAGCACCGCGGCGCCAGCGGGGCGGACCCGCTCACCGGCGACGGCGCCGGCATCCTGATGCAGATGCCCGACGAGCTGCTGCGCGCGGTCGCTGGTTTCGAGCTGCCCCCGCCCGGCGCCTATGGGGTGATGATGTGCTTTCTGCCAACCGAACGGGCTGCCCGCGAGCGGATCGAAGCGCTGCTGGAGCGGACCGTGGAGGAGGAGGGCCAGCGGCTGATCGGCTGGCGCGACGTGCCCGTGCGTCCCGAGCACACCGGCGCCACCGCCGCCGCCTCGCGCCCGGCGATTCGCCAGCTGTTCGTGGGTGCGGCGGGCGTTGGTGTGTCGGGGATCGGCGCCGCGGGCGGGGGTGGGGACGCAACCGCGGACGGCGTGGGCGCGCTCGCCGGGTCGCGGTCCGACGGGGCTGACCGGCCCGGGTTCGACCAGGACGCCTTTGAGCGCAAGCTGTATGTGATCCGGCGCGTCGTCGAGCAGGCGGTTGCCGCCTCCACGGACGCCGACAGCGGCTTCTACGTCACCTCGGGCTCCTCGCGCACGCTCAACTACAAGGGCATGCTGATCAGCTATCAGCTGGCCGCCTTCTACCCCGACCTGCGGGACGAGCGCTGCAAGAGCGCGCTGGCGCTCGTGCACTCGCGCTTCTCCACCAACACATTCCCCAGCTGGGAGCTTGCCCATCCCTATCGCACGATCTGCCACAACGGCGAGATCAACACGGTGATGGGCAACGTCAACTGGATGCGCGCGCGCGAGTCCGAGCTCTCGAGCGCTTTGTTCGGCGAGGACCTGGCGAAGATCCTGCCGGTCGTAACGCCGGGCAACTCCGACTCGGCCACGTTCGACAACGTGCTCGAGCTGCTGATGCTCGCCGGCCGCTCGCTGCCCCACGCGGTGATGATGATGATCCCCGAGGCGTTTCGAGGCCGCGCCGACCTGCCCGAGGAGCTCAAGGGCTTCTATGCCTTTCACTCCTGTCTGATGGAGCCGTGGGACGGGCCCGCGTCGGTCGCGTTCACCGACGGTCGCGTCGTGGGCGCGACGCTCGACCGCAACGGACTGCGCCCCGGCCGCTGGGTCATAACCAGGGACGGCCACGTGGTGCTCGGCTCGGAGGCCGGGCTGCTGGATGTGCCGGCGCGCGAGGTCGTGCGCCTCGGACGGCTGCAGCCGGGCAAGCTGTTCCTGGTCGATCTGCAGCAGGGTCGCGTGATCGACGATGGCGAGGTCAAGCACCGGATCGCCACGCAGAAGCCCTATGGCGAGTGGTACGCGCGCAATGCGGTGCGCTTCGCCGAGATCGAGCCCTCCGAGCAGGTCACGCTCTCAGATCAGCCGCTGCAGCGCCGCCAGCGCGCGTTCGGCTACACCCAGGAGGATCTGCGCGTGCTGCTCGAGCCGATGGCTCGCGACGCGCAGGAGCCGATCGGCTCGATGGGCAACGACCTGTCGCTGGCCGTGCTCTCCGATCAGGCGCCGCCGCTGTTCTCCTACTTCAAGCAGCTGTTCGCGCAGGTCACCAACCCCCCGATCGACCCGATTCGCGAGGAAATCGTGATGAGCCTCTCCACGAGCCTCGGCACCGAGCGCAACCTCTTCGACGAGACGCCCGAGCATGCCCACAAGCTCGAGCTGGAGCAGCCGATCCTGCTCAACCGCGAGCTGGAGACGCTGCGCCACATCTCACACGAGGTGTTCTCCTCGCGCACGCTCAACATCACCTGGCCCGTCGCCGAGGGTACGGCCGGCATGGAGCGCGCGCTTGCGAGGGTGTGCGAGCAGGCGCACGAGGCGATCGCCGAGGGCGTCAACATCATCATCCTCTCCGACCGCCTGCTCGGCCCCGCGCAGGCGCCGATCCCCTCGCTGCTTGCGGTCTCCTCGGTCCACCACCACCTGGTGCGCGAGGGCACGCGCCTGCGCGCCGGCATCGTGCTGGAGTCCGGCGAGCCGCGCGAGGTGCACCACTTCGCCACGCTGATCGGCTACGGCGCGAGCGCGATCAACCCGTATGTGATGCTCGAGACGCTCGACCAGCTCGTCGCGCAGGGGCGTATCGCTCGTCCCGGAGGCAGCGGAGAGGCGCCCGCGCTCTCCCCCGTGGAGGCGGCCAACAACACGGTCAAGGCGATCGGCAAGGGGTTGCTGAAGACGATCTCGAAGATGGGCATCTCCACGATCCAGTCCTACCGCGGCGCACAGATCTTCGAGGCGGTCGGTCTCGATCGCGCGCTGATCGACCGTCACTTCACGGGCACCGCCTCGCGCATCGGCGGGGTCGGCTTGGAGGTCCTGGCGGTCGAGGCGCTCGAGCGCCACGCGCGCGCCTATCCCGAGGCGGGCAGGCCGGTGGACTCGCTGCTGCCGGTCGGCGGGGTGTATGCGTGGCGGCGCGACGGCGAGCACCACATGTGGAACCCGGAGACGATCGCGCTCGTGCAGCACGCGGTGCGCTCCCCCATTCGGGGAGGAGCGGCGGAGGACGGCGTGCAAGCGGCGCTCGGCGGCGACGCGCGCGCCGGCGCCGAGGCGCGCGACAGCCCGGCCTTCCAGAAGTACCGCGAATATGCGGCGGCCGTCAACGACGATGCCGCGCGCAGGGCCGCCCTGCGCGGCCTGCTCCGCTTCGACGCCGAGGGCCGCCAGCCGATCCCGCTGGAGGAGGTCGAGCCGGCCAAGGAGATCGTGCGGCGCTTCTGCACCGGGGCGATGAGCCTCGGATCGATCTCCCGCGAGGCGCACGAGACGCTCGCGATCGCGATGAACCGCCTCGGTGGGCGCTCCAACACCGGCGAGGGCGGCGAGGACCCCGCGCGCTTTCGGCCCGACGCGAACGGCGATCGCCGGCGCTCGGCGATCAAGCAGGTCGCCTCGGGGCGCTTCGGCGTGACGATCCACTATCTGGTCAACGCCGATGAGCTGCAGATCAAGATGGCACAGGGAGCCAAGCCCGGCGAGGGCGGGCAGCTGCCGGGCCACAAGGTGGACGCCTACATCGGCTCGATCCGCCACACAACCCCCGGTGTGGGGCTGATATCCCCGCCGCCCCACCACGACATCTACTCGATCGAGGATCTCAAGCAGCTGATCTACGACCTGCGCTGCTCCAACCCGAGCGCGCAGGTGTCGGTCAAGCTCGTCTCCGAGGTGGGCGTCGGCACGGTCGCCGCCGGCGTCTCAAAGGCCAACGCCGACCGCGTGCTGATCGCCGGCCACGACGGCGGCACGGGAGCCTCGCCCCTTTCCTCGATTCAGGCGGCCGGCATCCCCTGGGAGATTGGCCTGGCCGAGACCCAGCAGACGCTGCTGCTCAACGACCTGCGTTCGCGCATCGTCGTGCAGACCGACGGCCAGTTGAAGACCGGGCGCGACGTCGTGATCGCCGCCCTGCTCGGCGCGGATGAGATGGGCTTCTCCACCGCGCCGCTGATCGCGACCGGCTGCATCATGATGCGCGCCTGTCATCTGAACACCTGTCCGGTTGGGATCGCAACTCAGGACCCCGAGCTGCGCAAGCGCTTCGAGGGTCGCCCCGAGCACGTCGTCAACTTCTTCTTCTTCGTGGCCGAGGAAGTGCGCGAGATCCTCGCCTCGCTCGGACTGCGCACGCTCGACGAGGCGATCGGCCGCGTCGATCTGCTCTCCGCCGAGCGGGCGATCGAGCACTGGAAGGCGCGTGGCGTCGACCTGACGCACATTCTCGCCCAGGTAGAGCTGCCGCAGGGAAGTCCTCGCCATCGCATCGAGGCGCCTCCCTCGGTGCTCGAGGACGCGCTCGACTGGGAGCTCGTGGAGCGCTCGCGCGCTGTCATCGAGGCAGGCGAGCCGACCCTGGCCGAGCTCGCGAACAGAGACGGCCGACCGGCGCGCACGGACACGACGAGCAGCGAGAGCACGGGGCGTCCGCGCGTGGAGATCGACCTGCCGATCCGCAACGTCAACCGCTGCGTCGGGGGCATCCTCTCCAGCCACATCGCGCGCGCCAGGGGGGCCGAGGGCTTGCCGCCCGACTCGATCTTCGTACGCTTCCGCGGGTCTGCCGGGCAGAGCTTCGGCGGCTGGCTCGCGCCGGGTGTCACCTTCCAACTGGAGGGCGACACCAACGACTACACGGGCAAGGGACTCTCCGGCGGGGTCGTGTCGGTGCGCCCGCCGCGCGAGATGAGCGCCGACTTCCTCGCCGAGGAGAATGTGATCGTCGGCAACACGGTGCTCTACGGCGCCACCGCGGGCCGCGCCTTCTTCAGGGGGCTTGCCGGCGAGCGCTTCGCGGTCCGCAACTCGGGCGCGTGGGCGGTCGTGGAGGGTGTCGGCGACCACGGCTGCGAGTACATGACGGGCGGTCGCGTGGTCGTGCTCGGGCCCACCGGCCGCAACTTCGCCGCGGGCATGAGCGGCGGCATCGCCTACGTGCTCGACGAGCTCGGGGCCTTTCCGGCGCGCTGCAACATGGGCATGGTGGGCTTCGAAGAGATCTCTGAGGCGGACGCGATCGAGCTGCGCGCGATGATCGAGGAGCATGAGCAGCGCACCGGCTCGCCCGTCGCGCGCGACGTGCTCGCGCGCTTTCGGGAGTTGCTCGCCGCCGGCGGGTTCGTGAAGGTGATGCCGCACGACTACAAGCGCGTGCTGAGCACCCTCTCGCTCACGGGCACGGGCGAGCCGGCGGCGGCTGAGGTCGCGCGGGCGCAGGCCCACGCGGCCGGCAACGGCGGAGCGTTCGCCGGGTCGCTCGGCGCGGTGGCCGCTAGCGGGATGGCGCCCGCGGCGGAGGAGGAATCGGTCTGATGGGCAAGCTCGGCGGGTTCCTGCAGATCGAGCGCCACGGCATCGTCTATCGCGATCCGCGCGAGCGTGCGCACGACTACAGGGAGTTTGTCGTCGAGCGCCCCGACGCCGAGCTGCGCGAGCAGGGCGCTCGCTGCATGGAATGCGGCGTGCCGTTCTGCCACAACGGCTGTCCGCTCGGCAACCTGATCCCCGACTGGAACGACCTCGTCTACCGCGACCGCTGGCGGGAGGCGATCGCGCAGCTGCACGCGACCAATAACTTTCCCGACTTCACCGGCCGGCTGTGTCCCGCGCCGTGCGAGGCGGCGTGCGTGCTCGAGATCCGCGAGGGCGACTCGGTTACGATCAAGCAGATCGAGCACGCGATCGTCGATCGCGCGTTCAAGGAAGGCTGGGTGGGACCTGAGCCCCCCAAGCACGAGACGGGGCAGTCGGTCGCGGTGATCGGCTCCGGTCCCGCCGGGATGGCGGCCGCTCAGCAGCTGCGCCGCATCGGCCACAGCGTGACGCTGTTCGAGCGCGACGAGGCCGCGGGCGGGCTCGTGCGCTTCGGCGTGCCCGACTTCAAGATCGAGAAG
Source organism: uncultured Solirubrobacterales bacterium (assembly GCA_963831995.1). Classification (GTDB taxonomy): domain Bacteria; phylum Actinomycetota; class Thermoleophilia; order Solirubrobacterales; family Solirubrobacteraceae; genus Palsa-744. The sequence goes on from CAWHSI010000005.1 coordinate 1,756,783, forward strand.
ACGGTGGTGCAACGGCGTGTGGAGCAACTGGTCGCGGAGGGCGTGGAGCTCCGTTGCGGGGTGGATGTGGGCACGGATGTGAGCGTGCAGGAGCTGCGAGAGCGTTTCGACGCAGTCGTGTTGGCGACGGGCTCGCGTGTGCCGCGCGACCTGCCGGTGCCCGGCCGAGAGCTGGGGGGGATTCACTTTGCGATGGATTACCTCTACCAGCGCAACCGCTTCGTCGCCGGCGAATATGGCCCAGAGCCGAGCGTGGCCGCCCCCAGCGCGGCGGCGGTCGTTGTCGCCGAGCCGATCAGCGCCGCCGGCAAGCACGTGGTTGTGATCGGCGGCGGCGACACCGGGGCGGACTGCGTCGGCAACTCCCTACGGGAGGGCGCGCGCTCGATCGTGCAGCTGGAGCTGTTGCCCGAGCCGCCCCAGCACCGTCCCGACGCGCGCACGCCGTGGCCGGAGTGGCCCTTGAAGTACCGGCTCTCCTATGCCATGGAGGAGGCGCGCACAGCGGCTGTCGGCGAGCAGGACTATTCCGTCACCACCACCCGTTTCTCTGACGACGGCGCCGGTAACGTCGCCGCGCTGCACATCGCCGGCGCCGAGCCGGCGCCGCCGTTTGCGCCCGTGCCGGGCAGCGAGCGCGAGCTGCCCGCGCAGCTGGTGCTGCTGGCGATGGGCTTCCTGCATCCCGAGCAGGGGTTGCTCGACCAGCTCGGCGTGGATAAGGACGCTCGCGGCAACGTGAAGGCCGTCAGGCCCTACACGACCTCGGTGGAGGGAGTGTTCGCCGCCGGCGACGCACGGCGCGGGCAGTCCTTGATCGTGTGGGCGATCAACGAGGGGCGCCAATGCGCGCGGATGGTGGACCGCTATCTGGCGGGGCTCTGCGACGGCGGATCGGCTGCGTTTCCACGCGACGAGGGCATTGCCGGTCACGCAAGTGCCGACGAAGGCCCGGAGGGTCCGCCGCAGCACGTCGGGCCTGGCATTTCGGCAGGGTAGCTCTTGTCGATGGTACAATCCTGCCATGGTTACTACCATCGATTCTGCCGGAAGAATCGTTGTTCCGAAGTCGCTGCGCGATGAGCTTGGCTTCAAGCCTGGTCAGCAGCTCGAGTTGAGCGCGATCGATGGGCGTCTCGAGATCGAGCATCCCGTCACGCCGATGCGGCTCGAGCGACGCGGACGGCGGCTGGTAGCGGTCACCGACCGCGAGATGCCGACGCTCACGGCTGAGATCGTGCGCGAGACGCTCGAGCAGGCTCGTCGTTGACGCCAGACAGCAGCGTGGTGATCGCTGCCTTCTCGAGCTGGAACGAGCATCACGACGCGGCGGTCGAGGCTCTCGGTGAGGTGCGGGACCTGATTGGGCATGTCGAGCTGGAGACATATTCCGTCTTGACGCGTCTACCTGAGCCGTTGCGGGCCGAGCCGTCCCTCGTGGCACGGTATCTCCGCGAGGACTTCTCCGGCGAGCGTCTGCTGCTCGCCGAGTCCGCACAGCGCGCCTTGATCGCGCGACTCGCCAGTCTGTCGATCTCCGGCGGCGCCGTCTACGACGCATTGGTGGCCGTCACGGCCGACCACCACGGTCGTTGCTTGATCAGCTGCGACCGCCGGGCCGCAGTGACCTACGATCGCCTCGGCATTGACGTCAGGTACCTCTGAGGAAGAGCTGAGCCCATTCCGCGCGGGAAAGCCTTGAACCAGGCGCGTGCGTGGCTCCGGCACGTCGTGCTCGCTCATGCCGTCGGCTCGCGGTGGAGCGCTAGACTGGCCACGTGGCCAACCCCTCTGAGAACGGGCATCCACGCTCGAGCAGCGATTGCACCGGCGCCGCGCAGGCAGCGACTGCCTTGCCGCGAGCATGCGTGATCGGCGCCGGCTCCTCCGGTATCGCGGTCGTCAAGGCGCTGCTGGAGCGCGCGATTCCCTTCGACTGCTACGAGAAGTCCGATCAGGTGGGCGGCAACTGGGTGTTCGGCAACCGCAACGGGATGTCGGCCGCCTATCGCGACCTGTTCATCAACGTCTCGCGCGAGCGGATGGCCTACTCGGACTACCCGATGCCGGTCAGCTATCCCGACTTCCCGCATCACACGCACATCAAGGAGTACTTCAACGGGTATGTCGAGCACTTCGGGCTGCGCCCCCACATCACGTTCGAGACGGGCGTCGAGCACGCGAGCAAGCGTGCGGACGGCACGTGGGAGGTCCGGCTCGACACGGGGGAGCTGCGCCGGTACGACGCGCTGATCGTCGCCAACGGCCATCACTGGGACCCGCGCTGGCCGGAACCGGCGTTTCCCGGCGCGGACACGTTTCAGGGCACCCAGCTGCACGCCCACTCCTACGAGGAGAACTCGATCTTCGCCGGCAGGGACGTGGTCGTGCTCGGCATGGGCAACTCGGCGATGGACATCGCGGTGGAGTCCTCCTATGTCGCCGCCAACACGTACCTGGCGGCGCGCAAAGGCGCTTGGATCATCCCCAAGTACGTGTTCGGCAGGCCGGTCGACCAGCTGCCCAACAACCCGCGCATCCCGTTCGCGATCCGCCAGCGCATGATCCACCAGACGATCAAGACGCTGACCGGTCCGCCCGAGCGCTACGGGCTGCCCAAGCCAGATCACAAGTTCGGCGAGGCCCATCCGACCGTCTCGGGGCGCATTCTCGACCGGATCGCGCACGGCACGATCGCGCCGAAGCCGAACATCGCCTCGCTGGGCACGGATACGGTGCGCTTCGTGGACGGCAGCGAGGTGCACGCCGACGTGGTCGTGTACTGCACCGGGTACAAGATCAGCTTCCCCTTCTTCGACGAGAACTTCCTGGCCGCGCCCGACAACCACATCGAGCTGTTTCGCCGCGTTTTTCACCCCGACATCTCCGGCCTGTGCTTCATCGGGCTGCTGCAGCCGCTGGGCGCGATCATGCCGCTCGCCGAGGCCCAGGCCGCATGGGTTGGCGACTACCTGCGTGGGCGCTACGCGCTGCCGTCTCCGGCGCAGCTCAGGCGCGAGATCGCCTCAGACCAGGCCGCGATGCGCAAGCGCTACGTGGCCTCCAAGCGCCACACGATCCAGGTCGACTTCGACGACTACCTGTACGCGCTCGACGCCGAGCGTCGCGCCGGGGCCGAGCGGGCGCGCGAGCGCGGCTATGCGCTGCCGATTCCGGCGCACGCCGCGGTGCCTGTCGCATAGCGACGGGAGAAGCGCTCCGGATCGCTAGCGTTAAGGCGTGACACAAACGTTCTGTAGACACAACCGCTTCGTGCAGCGCTGTCCGATCTGTCGCGACACCGTGCCCGGGCAGAAGCCCAAGCCGGCGCCCAGGCCCAAGCGCAAGACGAGCGCCGGTGCTCGCGTCAACGGTCGCCCCGCCGGCGCGGTCGCGTCGCGTGGCGGAGCGCCTGCCGCGCAGCCTGACGGACGCGCCTACGCGCGCCGTACCCAGGAAGTCCGCGTCCACCGCGTGCAGCGCGCCGAGGACGACGGCTACCGCTGCGAGCTCGTTCCCGGCCTGCACGCAAGCGAGGATGCACGGCGGCTTGTGCGCGAGATCGGGTTCGCCAGCGGCCGCCTGTTGACGCTTACGGCGGCGCCGCCCAGCCTGTACGCGGAGGCGCGCGACCAGGGCGACGTCGAGCAGGCCACCTGGATGTGCTTCCTGGCCGCCTACCTCTCCCCGCTTCAGGGCGAGCAGTCGTTTGTCGGCATTCGCCAAGCGCTGCTCTCCTCGTGGGACTCGGGCACGATCCCCGACCTGGAGGAGGTGCCGCTCGGACCGCGCACATCGCACGATGCGGCGCGCGGGGGCGAGACGCTGATCGCCTATCGGCGCTTTGCCGAGCACGCGGGCTCCCAGGAGCGCGCCTTCACGGGCGAGGGCGAGTGGACCCCGCAACGGCGCTTCGAGCGCGTGTTCGAGCGCCTCGCCCTGCCCGGCTTCGGGCGCATGGGCCGCTACGACCTGCTCGTCACGCTCGGACGGCTCGGACTGTATGAGCTGCGCGCCGACTCTCTGCACCTCGGTTCGCTTGTGCCCGCGAGGGCGCGAACCTCGCCGATCGCCTCCGACCCAACGCCGTCCGCCGCCAAGCGCGTGTTCGGGATCGGCGATCCCCTGCACGTCGAGCGCCGCGCGACGGCGCTTGCGGAGGCGGTTTCGGTGCCCCTGGAAGCTCTCGACCTGGCGCTGTACAACTGGGATCCACCCACGCCGTCGGGGGAGCGTGTCACGCTCGGCTTTCCGGCCGACACCAACGACGCGCATGCCGTCGAACGGGCCGCTGACGCGCTCGAGGTCTGAGCGAGAAGTAACGTCCACACCGGGCCCTAAAGTCCCGGCCAATGCCGCTCTGCTTCATCGAACCCCACGACGCCATCCGCGTGATCGCCGATTCCGTCGGCCGGGAGGCCCGCAGGCAGCTCGTCGGCGAGATCGTGCGGGCATGGGTGGACGATCTGCCCGACCAGGAGCTGTCCTTCCACTACGCGCGCGCGCTGGCCGAGCTCGACCAGGACGACCTGCACCTGCTCGCCGCCTGGCACGCGTCGCTGGAGGTCGGTCAGCCGATCCCCAACACGGCGTTTCTCGTGGGCGTGTTCCCGAGCCTCGGCGATAACCGCCGCGAGGCGCTGAAGATCGCCGCGGGGTTTCGCGGCGAAGAGGAGTTTCGAGACGGCATCGCCGAGGAACACGCGCTCGGCACGGTGCTCCCGCGACTCTCGCGCGAGCGGGCGATCGAGCTTGCCGGGGAGTGCATCCAGCTATATCAGTGGGACAGACTCGGCTCCTACAACTAAACTGGGCCGATGGAGGAAACAACAGTCACCGTCGACGACGTGATGGACGCGCTCTCGAACGTGATCGATCCCGAGCTCGGCCTGGACTTCGTCGAGCTCGGCCTGATCTATGGCGTGGAGGTGAGCGGGGGCGACGTGCAGGTCACCTTCACGCTCACCACGCCCGGCTGTCCGATCGGTCCGCAGGTCACCGAGCAGATCGAAGGGTTCGTCGGCGAGCTGGAGGGCGTGGAGAGCGTCGAATCGGAGATGGTGTTCACGCCCCCGTGGTCGCCCGAGAAGATGAGCGAGGACGCGAAGTTCGCCTTGGGCTACTAGCCCTCGGATTCTCGGTGGACTGCTTTTCGCGGGCCAGCTCCACCAGCGTCGCCAGCTCGGCTTTGATGCTCTCGCCGATCGAGTCGATGTCGGGCAGCGCATCGAAGTCGCCGAGCAGCCCGAAGTTCATCTCGCCGTTGTAGGACATGATCGCGACCGCAAGCGCGTGGTTTTCGGGCAGGAAGGCGACCGGGAACACGCGCTCCATGCGGCGTCCCAGCACATAGAGCGGGAACTGCGGTCCGGGCACGTTCGTCACGATCAGGTTGAACAGTCGCGTGGAGAAGTTCAACCGCGAGGCCTGCGCGAGGATCGTCGGCGGCGCGAAGTTCTGCGCGCCCGCGATCACCTCGGCGCCGAGCGCCTGCTTTGACTCCTTCAGGCCATCCATCGCGTGCTTGACGAAGCGCAGCCGCTGCAGCGGGTCGGCGATGTACACCGGCAGCGGTCCCCGCATCACGACGATCCGGTTGCCGCCCTCGTGGCGCTCGCCGACGGTTCGCACCGACACCGGTACGAGCGCGCGCAGCTCAAGACCCTCGGTGCGCACCCCGCGCGCGATCAAAAACGAGCGCAGGGCGCCCGTCACGACCGCCAGCACCACGTCGTTGACTGTGCCTCCGAACGCGTTCTTGACGAGCTTGAAGTCCTCCAGCTGAGCCGCGATCCCGACGAAGCGCCGGTGCGGGCCGATGTCGACGTTCAACGGTGTGGGCGGCGCCGGGTTCAGTCCCGCCCACACGATCTCGCCGATGCCCTCCACCGCCTCGCGGGCGCGCTCGAGCGTCTGCTCGGGGTGGGTCAGCGCCCCGATCGCGCCGCCGAGCATCTCGGTGCCCGCGCGCAGCGCCCCTCGCATCCCAGCCGCCACCAGCTCGGCCGTGTCGGGTTCGGGATGGGGTTTCCATGCTCGCCCCGAGTGGCGCAGCGGCGGCGGGTCGGGGCTCACGTCGAACAGAACTGTCGCGAGGTCCACTCCGGCGATGCCGTCGATCAGCGAGTGGTGCGTCTTCGAGATCAGCGCGAAGCGGGGGTGAGGAGGCGAGGTTCCGTGGGGGTGGGGTCCCATGTTCGGATCGAGGCCCTCGATCAACCACATCTCCCACAACGGCTTGGAGCGGTCGAGCGCTTGGGAGAAGATGCGCGCCGTCAGGTTGCGCAGCTGTTCCCAGCTGCCGGGCGCCGGCAGCGCGGTGTGGCGCACGTGAAACTCGAGGTTGAAGCTGGGATCGTCCACCCACACGGGACGTCCGCTGTCGAGCGCGGTGTGGGCGAGCTTGTGGCGATAGCGCGGCACCAGGTGCAGGCGCTTGCGAATCTGCTCCAGGAAGTCCTCCATCGGCGGCGGCGGTCCCTCCAGCAGCGTCAGTCCGCCGACGTGCATGTGCGAGGTGGGCCCCTCCTGGTGCAGGAAGGACGCATCCACCGCCGTGAGTCTGTCGAGATGACGCTGTGGCATGGTGCAAGGGTACTGGCCCCGCGCCCCTACAATGGGTGCGGTGGCAAATACCGTCGAGAAGATCCTGCTCGCCGCGCCCCGCGGGTACTGCGCGGGCGTCGATCGCGCCGTGCAAACCGTCGAACGCGCGCTCGACCTGCACGGGCCGCCGGTGTATGTGCGCAAGCAGATCGTGCACAACAAGCATGTCGTCGAGCTGCTCAGCGAACGCGGCGCCGTATTCGTCGAGGACGTATGCGAAGTGCCCGAGGGGGCGCTGACCGTGTTCTCCGCGCACGGCGTCTCGCCGAAGGTGCGCAAGGACGCCCAGGCGCGCAACCTCGACACGATCGACGCGACCTGTCCGCTGGTGACGAAGGTCCACCGCGAGGCGCTCCACTTTGCCCAGGAGGGCCATACGATCGTGCTTGTCGGTCACGCCGGCCACGAGGAGGTGCAGGGCACGATGGGGGAGGCGCCCGAGAGCATCGTGCTGGTGGAGAGCGAGCAGGATGTCGATGAGCTCCAGGTGCCCGATCCCGAGCGTGTCGCCTATGTCACGCAGACGACGCTCTCGGTCGACGAAACGAGCGCGATCGTGCGGCGCCTGCACGAGCGCTTCCCCTCGATAGCCGGTCCGCGCACCGACGACATCTGCTACGCCACAACCAACCGCCAGGCCGCCGTCAAGCAGATGGCGGGCAGGTGCGAGCTGATGCTCGTGATCGGCTCGCGCAACTCGTCCAATTCGGTGCGCCTGGTCGAGGTCGCCCGCGACTGCGGCACCGAGGCGTATCTGATCGACCACGCGGGCGAGATTTGCGAGGAGTGGCTGGAGGGCAAGCGCGTGGTCGGCGTCAGCTCCGGTGCCAGCGCGCCCGACGATCTGGTTCAGGACCTGCTCGACTTCTTCCGCGCGCGCGGGGTGAAGGACGTCTCCGAGTTCCACGTCGTTCGCGAGGACGTTCGTTTCATGTTGCCCAAGCCGGTCCGCGAGGCCGTAGCGGCCGCCTCTTGACACGCACGCTGGTCGTCTCCGACCTGCACCTCGGTGCCGGCGCCCCCGTGCGGGGACACCCTGACGGGCACGAGCAAGCCGGCGCGGACGTCCTGCGGAGGCCGGGACCGCGGGCGGCGTTGTTCGAGGCGCTCGATGGCGTCGATCGGCTGGTGCTGCTCGGCGATGTGCTGGAGCTGCGCCACGGCCCGCGCCGTGACGCGCTTGCCGCCGCCCAGCCGTTCTTCGAAGAGCTGGGACGGGTGTTTGCCGGGCGCGAGATCGTCGTCGTCGCCGGCAACCACGACCATGCGCTGATCGAGTCGTGGTCGCGTCGTCGAGACGAAGCCGCGGAGCCCGAGCCGCTGGGGTCAGAGCAGCGCTTCGCGGCGCAGGAGGCCTCCTCGATGCTCGCCTCGCTTGCGTCGTGGGCTGGTCCAGCCCGTCTCAGCGCGGCCTATCCCGGCCTGTGGCTGCGTCCGGACGTGTATGCCACGCACGGCCACTATCTCGATTGCCACCTGACGGTGCCGACGATGGAGCGGCTTGGGATCGGCATGACCGCGCGGGTGCAGAGCCGCTCTATCGACGAGTTCGACGACGTGGGCGACTACGAGGCCGTTACCGCACCCGTGTTCGCGTGGATCGATGCGGTGGCGCGCCAGGCGCCGACCGGGTCCACGCTCAACGGGCAGACGACCGTGCGTGCTTGGCGTGCGCTTGCGGGCGCGGGGAAGGGCAGGGGAGGGGGTGCCGGGAAGCGCGCGGGCGCGGGCGGCAAGGGTGCGGGAAAGGGTGCGGGGAAGCGTTCCGGCGGCAACGGACTCGATTTGCGCACTCGCGCCCTCGTCGGTGCGTTCCCACTGGCGATTGCGGCCCTCAACCGAGCTGGAATCGGCTCCTTCCACGCCGACATCTCCACGGGCGAGCTGCGGCGTGCCGGCTTGCGCGCGATGGGCGAGGTCGCCGCGCGGCTCGAGCTCGGCGACGCGCACGTGATCTTCGGGCACACGCATCGCGCCGGGCCGTTGCCGGGAGACGTCGCTGGCGAGTGGCGTGGTCCGGGCGGGGCGCGGTTGCTCAACGCGGGCTGTTGGACCTACGATTCGTATTTCGTCAGCGACACGCCCGGTGAGAGCCCCTATTGGCCCGGGGGCGCCGTGCTGGTGGGGGACGAGGGCCCGCCGGTGTTGCTGCGGCTGCTGGACGACCGTTCGGGGACTGAACTCACGGCGCCCGTGGCTGCTTAGGCTACTCCCGGCGTAAAGCACGTCGCCAGGCATTGCACGCCATCGCCGAGCTGGAGGGTTAGCACGCCGGCGCTGTGGCGCTTGTGCTCGATCAGCTCGTAGGCGCCCGGGTGCTCGACCGTCACGGTTCGCCCACTGACCGGTGTGCCGTCGCGCGTGGCCGCGCTGACCGCCACCGTGCCTGCCTGCCTGCCGTGTGCCCTTTGGGTATGCCCTTCAGGGTGTATTCCTGGGGGCGTGAGCACCGCCCATACACCCCCAGCTTCGTACGGTCCCGACCACGCACCCGGCTGCTCGGGCGTCTGGGGTGCCAGGTGCGCGTCGGGCGCGTCCTCGGGGCGCAGCGGCTGCAGCGGCTCGCGCTCGATGCCGAGCAGCTCCTGGATCGCAAGCTCGGTTTCGAGATAGCCGCCCTCACCGTAGTGGTAGTCGAACAGCCGGGCATGCCCGTCGAACAGGTAGCGCGCGGGCCAGCCGCGGTTCTCGTACTCCCGCCACAGCTCGAAGTCGCTGTCGATCAGCACCGGATAGGCGATTTGAAGGCGCGCCACCGCGTCGCGCACGGTCTGCTCCTCGCGCGAGCACTCAAAGCCCGGGCAGTGCACCCCGATCACGCGCAGTCCCGCCTGCGCATAGCGCTCGTGCCAGGCCTTCACGTAGGGCAGTGTGCGGATCGAGTTGGGCCGGCAGAAGTCCCAGAACTCGACCAGCATCGGTCGCCCGCGCTGCAGGATGCTGGGGTTTGCGCCCTCGGTGTTCACCCACGGCAGATCGCGCGGGAACAGCGGCGCGGCGATGGTGTCTACCGGGGCCCGCAAAAACGCGCCCTAGCCAATCGAGCCGACCATCTCCAGCTGAATCAAACGGTTGAGCTCGACCGCGTACTCCATCGGCAGCTCCTTGGTCACCGGCTCGATGAACCCGTTGACGATCATCGCGGCGGCCTCGTCCTCGGTGAAGCCGCGCGAGCCCATGTAGAAGAGCTGGTCGTCGCTGATGCGCCCGACGGTGGCCTCGTGTGCGACCGCCACGTTGGGGTTCTGGATCTGGATGTCGGGCCACGTGTCCGAGCGCGACTGTCCGTCCATCATCAGCCCGTCGCACTGCACGCGGGCCTTGGACCCCTGCGAGCCCGAGCCCATCTTGACCAGGCCGCGATACCCCATGATGCCGCCGTCCTTGGAGATCGACTTGGCGAGGATGTTGGAGGTCGTGTTGGGAGCCAGGTGCACCACCTTCGCGCCCGTGTCCTTGTGCACGCCCTTGCCGGCGACGCCCACGTTGAGGTGGTCGGCACGTGCGCCCTCGCCCATCAAGAACGAGCCGGGGTAGAGCATCACGTACTTGGCGCCCATCGAGCCGCCGACCCACTCGACCGTGCCCTCGGCGTCGACGATGGCGCGCTTGGTGTTGAGGTTGTAGACGTCCTTGCTCCAGTTCTGCACGGTCGTGTAGCGGGCCTTGGCGCCCTCGTGCACGAAGATCTCGACGACCGCGGAGTGCATCGAGTTGACGCTGTACGTCTGCGCGGTGCAGCCCTCGATGTAGTTCACGTCCGAGCCCTCGTCGGCGACGATCAGCGTGTGCTCGAAGGTGCCCTCGCCGGCGCCCTCCATGCGGAAGTAGGCCTGCAATGGCAGGTCCACCTTCACACCCCTGGGTACATACAGGAAGGACCCGCCCGACCAAACGGCGCCGTGCAAGGCAGAGAACTTGTTGTCCTGCGGCGGCACGCACTTGTTCATGAAGTACTTCTGCACCAGCTCGGGGTACTCGCGCACGGCCGTGTCCATCGAGCAGAAGAGGATGCCGAGCTTGGCGTACTCTTCCTTCAGGCCCTCGTACACCGGCTCCTGGCGCCAGACGCCGACGACGCCGGCGAGGTGCTCGCGCTCGGCCTGGGGGATGCCCAGGTCCTCGTAGGTTTTCTTCATCTCCTCGGGCACGTCGTCCCACGAGTTGAAGCGCCCGGCGGTGGGCGGGGAGTAGAGCACCAGCTCGTCCAGGTTCAGCCCGCTCAGGTCGGGACCCCAGGTCGGGATCGGCTTGCGTTCGAAGATCTCAAGCGACCTGACGCGCTTCTCCGCCATCCACTCGGGCTCGCCCTTGACCCTGGAGAGCTCGCGCACCACCTCGCGGGAGATGCCTTTGCGGGCGAGCAGCTGTCCCTGCTCGTCCTCGACGATCGGGCTGGGCTTTGCGATCTTGGTGCGGTCTAGCGTCGCCATAGGGCTCCCTTTGTGAATCCTGTGCTGTGAGCTAGGAATTGTATCGAGGTCGGTGCCGGCGTTCGGAGAGGTTGGGGTGTGGCGATGCCGCGCGTTGCGCCGACGTCTCAGCAGGCCACGACGTGGATCGCTCGACGCGAGGCCGCCACGAGCCGGCGTATGTCCTGCGGGTCGCTGGTGAGAATGCGGTCGCCGGTGGCGGCAACGGCGACAACGGTTGCGTCCGCGGGATCCTCCGCGCGCGCTCGCCCGAGCAGCGCTCCGGCGTTCTGTCCCAGGCGTTGGTCAACGGGCCGCACGTCAACGCTTCTCAGTAGCCGCGCGAGATTTGCCTGGCGTCCGCGCTCGTCGCGCCACACCTCGGCTATCACCACTCCAGTACTACGCAGATCCATCCCGCTCTGCTGCGCCAGCCGCAGCTTCGCCGTGGTTGGGCGCTCACCACGGTCTACAGCCAGGAGTGCACCGGCGTCGAGTACGAGCGCCGCCATTCGCTCAGGCGGCGGTGCTGACGGGCGCGGCCACGCCCAGTTCGGCGGCGGCGCGGGCCAGCTCATCCTCGCTCAAGGCACCGTGCTCGGCTTCCCACTCGCGCAGGTACTCGGCAAGGGCCTGTGAGCGCAACTTCGCTGCGGCCGCGTCTTCCAGCCACGCCGAGATGCTCGATCCCTTCTCGTGCGCTGCCTCCCTCACGGCGTCGCCGACATTCGGGGCAAACGACACGCTCAGCTTGTCCACCTTCATGGGGTCAGAATATCAGGGTGGGAACTACCGTGTTATTCCACTTGGTTTAAGCTGTAAGGCAGTGCCGCAGGGAGTCAAGGTTCTCCCGCCAAGCGTATCGATCGATAGCGAAAATCTATATTTTTTCGCTACTGATTAGGCGTGGCGGTAGCCTCGCCCGCCCCCACCGGCCAGCTGTTATCGCCGGTGACGGCGCCCTTGACGACCTTCAGCCCCAGCAGCGCGCACTTGCGCCGCGTGGCCGACACGGGGATGCCGAGCAGGTCGATCGCCCAGTCGGCGTCGAGCCCGGCCACCTCCTCCAGCTCCATCCCCACGAGCTCCTCTGAGGCGATCGACGCGGCCGCCTGGGAGATCGCGCAGCCGTGGCCGTGGAAGCGCAGATCCTCGATCCTGCCGTCCTTCACGCGGATGTGCACGCCCAGCTCATCCCCGCACAGCGGGTTGTGCTCCAGGCCCTCCATGTCGTGGGGCTGCAGCTCGCCGAAGTTGCGTGGGCGCTTGTAGTGGTCGAGGATGTAGTCGCGGTAGAGGTCGTCCATGTTGACTGTCGTTTTTTTGGGATATGGGGTCGTTCGGGTCGGTCCTCTAGAGCCCGAACACCCGCCTGCCAGCGAGCAGCGCGTCGATCAGCGCGTCCACCTCACGCGGCTCGTTGTACACGCCCACGCTCGCCCGGGCGGTGGCGCCGACGCCGAGCCGGCGCATCAGCGGTTGCGCGCAGTGGTGTCCCGCGCGGATGCACACGCCCGCCCGGCTCGCAAGCTCGGCGATGTCGTGGGCGTGCATGCCCTCGATCGTGAAGGACGCGAGGCCGCCTCTGTGCGAGGGCTCGGGCGGGCCGTATACGCGCAGGCCCGGCACCTGCGTCAGGCGCTCCAGCATGTAGGCGCTCAGCTCGCGCTCGTGCGCCCGCACCCGCTCCATGTCAAGCGCCGAGAGGTAGTCCACGGCGGCGCCCAGTCCGATCGCCTCGGCGATCGGGGGCGTGCCGGCCTCGAACTTGTAGGGCAGCTCGTTCCAGGTGGCGCCGTCGAAGCTGACCGAGGCGATCATGTCGCCGCCGGTGAGGAACGGCTCCATCTCCTCCAGCAGCTCGGCGCGGCCGTGCAGCACGCCGATGCCGGTCGGCCCGAGCGCCTTGTGGCCGGTCCACGCGTAGAAGTCGGCGCCGAGCGCGCCGGTGTCCACCGGCATGTGCGGCACCGCCTGGGCGCCGTCGACGACCGATACGGCGCCGGCCGCGCGGATGCGGGCGGTCATCTCTGCGACCGGCACGATCGTGGCGAGCACGTTCGACACGTGCGCGAATGCCACGAGCTTGACGTCGCCGCGTTCCAGCTCGCGGTCGAGCTGCTCCAGCGAGAGCTCGCCGCACTCGTCCACCTCCAGGTAGCGCAGCTGCGCACCGCGCTCGCGGCACAGCTGCTGCCACGGCACGATGTTCGCGTGGTGCTCCAGCTGGGTCGTGAGCACCGCGTCGCCTGCTCCGACGTTGGCCCGGCCCCACGCGTAGGCGAGCAGGTTGATCGCCTCGGTTACGTTCTTGGTGAAGATCGTCGTGCGCGCAGGCGCGTTCGTGAACGCCGCGATCCGCCGCCGTGCGCTGTCGTACGCCTCGTCGGCCGCCTGCGCGAGCGGGTACACGCCGCGGTGCACGTTGGCGTTGCGGTCCTCGTAGTAGGCGCTCATCGCCTCGATCACCGTGCGCGGCTTCTGGGAAGTCGCGCCGGAGTCGAGGTACACGAGCGGGCGGCCGTCGAATTCCTGCGTGAGGATCGGGAAGTCCGCACGCACGTCGAGCGCCAAGCCCGTGGCGGTCTTCTCGGTGGGGGTTGTGAAGGGGGGCTTATATATACTTTTTGTATCTACTACCATAGTGACTACGATATGTAGCTTTTATAGTGAATCGAGTAAAAACGAACATCACATGCACGCATCGGCAGCGCTCACGATCCGCTCCGCCGCCTCATCGCGCCGTCGCGTATGCCTCGATGTCTTCGCGCGCCGCCGCCAGCTTCGTCGCGACCTTCGTGCGCACCAGCTCTTCAAGCGGCTCGTCCTCCAGTTGCCCGAGCACCGGCTCGAAGAAGCCCTCCACGAGCAGTCGCACCGCCATCGGACGATCGAGGCCGCGACTGGCCATGTAGAAGATCGACGCCTCGTCCAGTTCGCCCACGGTGCCGCCGTGCGAGGCCGACACGTCATCGGCGGAGACGAGCACCGAGGGAATCGCGTCCAGGCGCGCCTTCGGCGAGAGCATCAGCGTGTGGATCTGCAGGTAGGTGTGCGTCTTCTGCGCCCCCGGGTCGATCTGGATCAGGCCCTCGAAGCTCGCGCGACTTTTGCCCGTGGCGGCACCGCGCCAGTGCACGTCGCCGCCGCTGGGCCCCGTCTCGTGCAGGTCGACGGCAAACGTGTCCAGGTGCTCCTCGGCCTCGCAGAAGAACAGGCCCCTGAAGGCCATGTCCCCGCCGGGCTCCATCACCGCAAGCTCCAGGTGGTGGCGCACGAGATGGCCGCCGAGCAGCGCCGGCAGCCAGTGGCAGTAGGCGTCGCGGCCCACGCCGACGAAGCGGGTGGAGGCGTCGAAGACCTCACCCTCTTTCCAGTCCTGGACCTGGGCGAGGCGACAGCGGGCGTTGTCCATCAGATACAGCTCGAACGCGCCCGCGTGCAGCGATTGCCCGTCCTGGAAGTCCGCCGCCAGGTCGTGCTCGTGCAGCTTGAAGTCGCTTCCCCTCCCGCCGATGGCAAGTGTGCGTCCATACTGTGCGACACCGCCGCCGCCGATCGCGTACACGATCTCAAACGGATTCTCGACGCGCAGCCCGTCCGGCACGTACAGGAACGCGCCGCCGCTCCAGAAAGCCGCGTTGGCGGCCTCCAGCTTGTGCCGGTCGATCGTCAGGCGCTTGGAGTACCACTGCTCGAACAGCTCGCGGTGCTCGCTCGCGGCCTGCTCCAGCGAGCACAGGATCACGCCCTGCCCGGCGAGCGTGGGGTCCAGCTCGACGTGTACGACCGAGCTGTCCAGCTGCACGATCCGCCCGGCGCGCGGACGCTCGGGGATCGCCTCCAGCACGAACTCGGGCACGCCCGCGCCGGCCGCGTGCTCACGCGGCCCAACCGCGTCCAGATCCAGCTCGGCGAAGCTCGTCGTCCAGAAGCCGGAGCGGCGCCACACCGGCAGCTCGCTGCGCTGGAATGCCTCCAGCGCCGCCGCGCGCAGCTCGGCGAGCGAGCGGCCATCGCCGGCGCCGGCACCGTGCAGCGCATGGTAGAGCGACGCCTCGCGATGGCGCCCCGGCTTGACGGCAACCTCAGGCGGCACCGGCACCCACCTCCTGGCGGATCTGGTCGTAGCCCTCGCGCTCCAGACGCTCCACCAGCTCGACGCCGCCCTCCAGCACGATGCGCCCGTCCATCAGGATGTGCACGAACTGGGGCTTGACGTAGTGCAGGATGCGCTGGTAGTGGGTGATGATCAGTGCGCCGAGCCCCTGCTCGTCGTGGAGCTTCTGCACGCCCTCGGCGACCGTGCGCAGCGCGTCGATGTCAAGGCCCGAGTCGGTCTCGTCGAGAATCGCCACGTCGGGGGAGAGCATCGCCATCTGCAGGATCTCCGCGCGCTTCTTCTCGCCTCCGGAGAACCCGTCGTTGAGGTGCCTGGAGGTGAACGCCCGGTCCACGTCGAGCAGCTCGATCGCGTGCTGGAGCTGCTCGCCGAACTCCTTCACCCTGATCGGCTCCTCGCGTTTGGCGTTGATCGCCATGCGTAGGAAGTTGGCCACCGAGACGCCCGGGATCGACACCGGATATTGGAAAGCGAGGAACAGCCCCGCCTTCGAGCGCTCGTGCGGCTCGGCCTCGGTGATGTCCTCGCCCTTGAAGACGATCGTGCCTTCGGTCACCTCGTAGGAGGGGTGGCCGAGCAGCGTGTTGGCGAGCGTGGACTTGCCCGACCCGTTGGGGCCCATCAGGGCGTGGATCTCGCCCCTGTCGATGCTCAGGTCGACGCCCCGCAGGATCTCGCGATCCTCGGTGCGCACGTGCAGGTTCTTGATTTCGAGATCGGCCATGGTTCCTTTGCTAAGCCGCGCTTGTCGCGGCCGGTCGAGGTGTTTGAGGGAGGGTGGGCGGCGCTTCGGCGACGGCGGGTCTCTGCGGGAGCGGCACACCCTGGGACGCGAGCGCCCCAGGTGGCACAAGCAGGTCGGCGAGGGTCGTGTCGCGCAGCGTGCGCACGATCGAGGCACGCACGCGCGTCCACAGCAGCTTGGTGGGGCACACCCTCTGGGGCGCAAGCACATGCTCGGGGTCGGACTCGCGCGAGCACACGACGCTGCCGTCCGGGCTCTGGGAGATGCACTCGATCGGCGCGATCGACCCCTCGAGCGCCTCCACCACCTCGGCCATCGTGATCTCCTGTGCGGGGCGGGCCAGCAGGTACCCGCCGCGCGAGCCGCGGCGGCTGTCGATCAGCCCCGCCTTGCGCAGGCGCGCGACCAGGTGCTCCAGGTAGGCGAGCGGCATCCCGTCGTGCTCGGCGATCTCCGCGAGCGGCACCACGGACTCGGCGCCGTCGGGGGTGTCGCCGGCACGGCGCGCCAGCTCCACCATCACGCGCACGCCGTACTCGGCCTTTGTCGAGAACATCATCGTCTGAATACCTACCTGCTGGCTAGGGTATCAGCAGGCAGGTTCCTCCCTCCCCGCCGCCGCGGAACCGGCGGGGAGGTGCCCCGATCAAGCGCCCTCGAGCAGGCGCACGTCGTGCGCGAGCCCTTCGGGGGTGATCTGTTCGACTTCGAAGCCCACCCGCTCGATGCCGTCGCGGTCGATCAACAGCACGGTGATGCCCGCTTCGGCTGCGGCCCTGCCGGCGCTCGCGGGGGAGATCGAGTATGCCCTCCACACGGGTTGCAGTTCCCTGCTGCTGCCAAGGAGGTACTGGACGCGCCCACTCAGCGACGTTTCGCTGAGGAAGCGGGCGACGCTTGCGCGTGTGTCTGTTCGCGGGTTGGTGCTCACGAACAGAACCGGCGGGCTGGCGCCGCCCTCCAGTTCGTCGAGCGCCCCGCGCACCTGCTGGGCGACGAGGACACAGGTGTGGCAGCTCGAGTAGAGAAACGCGAGCATCACGACCCTGCCGCGATAGGCGCCCAGGGACACGCGCCGGCCCTGCTGGTTTGTGAGCGTGAAGTCGGCGGCGTGCACGCCCGGTGGGAACGCCGCGCCGTCGAAGTCGCTCGTCGCCGTCGAGTCGCGCGGGGAGGCGCCTTTGTCGGCGAGCACAACCGCCAGCACCAGCGCGATCGCGAGGATTGCCGCCGCCGCGGGCGGCGCGAAGCGAAGTCGGGTGCGCACGGGGAGGGAGGGTAGAGGAGCGGTATCGGCCCGCGCGCACCCGGTCGCGACCTGGGTTGGCGCCGCTATTCAAATGTTGCGCGCATGGCGCTATACTTTCTGAAGTTCCATGAATTCCGACCGCAATTCAGGAGTTTCTCCATGAGCCCGACCAGCGCCGACCTGCTGCGCCAGGTCAAGAGCGAAATAGACGAGGTCGACCCCTCCGAGGTCAACGAGCTGCTGCAGGAGGGCGTCGCGATCGTCGACGTGCGCGAGACCGAGGAGCTTGCCTCGGGAATCCTGCCGGGCGCCAAGCACGTGCCGCGCTCCTACCTGGAGACGCGCATCGAGGGCATCGTGCCCGACCGCTCCGCGCACGTGATCCTCTACTGCGCCTCGGGCAATCGCTCCGCCTACGGCGCCCGCACGCTGCGCGACGATCTCGGCTATGAGCACGTCGAGTCGATGACCGGCGGCATCGCGCTGTGGAAGGACCGCGGCTACGAGGTCGACGTGCCGCGCACGCTCTCCACCGAGCAGCGCGACCGCTACTCGCGCCACCTGCTTATCCCCGAGATCGGCGCCGAGGGCCAGCAGAAGCTGCTCGACGCGAAGGTGCTGCTGCTAGGAGCCGGTGGCCTCGGCTCTCCGACGGCGCTGTATCTGGCGGCGGCGGGAGTCGGCACGCTCGGGATCGTCGACGACGACGTCGTGGACCTCTCGAACCTGCAGCGCCAGGTGATCCACTCGACTCAGCGCGTGGGCATCCCCAAGGTCGACTCCGCCGAGGAGTCGATCCATGCGCTGAACCCCGACGTGAACGTCGTCAAGTACCCGGTGCGCCTGGACGCGTCCAACATCATGGAGATCATCTCCGGCTACGACGTGATCGTCGACGGCGTCGACAACTTCCCCACGCGCTACCTGCTCAACGACGCGACCGTGCGCCTGCGGATCCCCGTCGTCTCCGCCTCGATCCTCGGCTTCGACGGGCAGCTGTCCGTCTTCAAGCCGTATGAGGGACCGTGCTACCGCTGCCTGTTCCGCGAGCCGCCGCCGGCGGAGCTCGCGCCCTCCTGCGGCGCCAACGGCGTGCTCGGCGTGCTGCCCGGCACGATGGGGCTATTGCAGGCCACCGAGGTCGTCAAGTTGATCGTGGGCGTCGGCAACCCCGCGATCGGGCGTCTGCTGCTCTACGACGCGCTGGCGGCGACGCTGTCGGAGGTAAAGGTCCATCGCGACCCGGAGTGCCCGATCTGCTCGCGCCCGCCCGATGAGATCTCAGACGAGGAGATGGGCGTGTTCCCGGACTACGAGGCATTCTGCGCGGCAGCAGGCTAGGCTTCCCGCTCGATGGCGACGATCAAGATTCCACCGGTGCTGCGCGCCTCCGTCGGCGGCGAGCGCGAGGTTTCCGCCTCGGGCGAGAACGTCGGCGAGATCCTGCGCGACCTCGCCGACTCGCACCCTGCCACAGCCGACCAGCTGTTCTCCGCCGACGGCGAGCTGAACCGCTACGTCAACGTGTACCTCAACGACGAGGACGTGCGCGTGCTGGATGGCCTGGACACCGCGGTCGCCGACGGCGACACGGTCGTGATCCTGCCGGCGATGGCCGGCGGGCGCTGAACGTCCAGGTTTCCACCGCTCGCTAAACATCCCGACCCCCAGCTCGGGGACCTATTGGCGATGATCGGCGGCCTGATCCGCTAATTCTGCCAGGCTGAACCGAGCTACGTCGGCCTCATGGCGGAGTTCGGCGGCGACATCGGGTTCGCCGCTCACATCGAGTGCATCTGCGACCTTGTCGAGGCTCATGTGGAGGTCGCGCAGTGCTTGTGGTGTGGTGCCGTAGGTGTCGACGATGCGGCGGTCGATGTCGAGTGCTTCTCGGTAGTTGGCTGTCGCGGCGGCGGTGTCGCCGTTTGAGGCGTGCATGTCGCCGATGCGATCGAGGCTGATCGAGAGGTCGCGCAGTGCTTGTGGTGTGGTGCCGTAGGTGTCGATGATGCGGCGGGTGATGTCGAGTGCTTCCTGGTAGTTGGCTGTCGCGGCGGCGGTGTCGCCGTTTGAGGCGTGCATGTCGCCGATATTCTCGAGGCTGATCGAGAGGTCGCGCAGTGCTTGTGGTGTGGTGCCGTAGGTGTCGACGATGCGGCGGTCGATGTCGAGTGCTTCTCGGTAGTTGGCTGTCGCGGCGGCGGTGTCGCCGTTTGAGGCGTGCATGTCGCCGATGCGATCGAGGCTGATCGAGAGGTCGCGCAGTGCTTGTGGTGTGGTGCCGTAGGTGTCGATGATGCGGCGGCGTATGTCGAGTGCTTCTTGATGGTTGGCTGTCGCGGCGGCGGTGTCGCCGTTTGAGGCGTGCATGTCGCCGATATTCTCGAGGCTGATCGAGAGGTCGCGCAGTGCTTGTGGTGTGGTGCCGTAGGTGTCGATGATGCGGCGGCGTATGTCGAGTGCTTCCTGGTAGTTGGCTCTCGCCGCGGCGGTGTCGCCGTTGGCGGCGTGCATGTCGCCGAAATCGTCCAGGCTGGCAGCGATCTCGCTCAGCGCCTGTTGTGTCTCGCCTTCGAACGAGTTCAGAGTTCGTTCGAGCGCGAGCAGCTCCTCGAGCAGCCCCAACGCGTTTTCGATTTCTCCTTCGGCGATCGCCAGATCGGCCGCCCAGCGCAGTAGCTGTACGTGCAGCGTCTCCGGGCCGACCGATCGCACGAGCGCGATGAGCTCGGCCAGGTGCTGCGCGACCGCCGCGCGGTCACCCGATGCCTCCTCGGTGACAGCCACCGCCACAAGGGCCTGGACGAGCATTTGGGGGGCGTCCAGCAAGCGGGCCTCGGCCACGGCCTCGTGACCTATTTCCAGCGCCTCGCCGGTGCGTCCGGATGTCCGCAGGTGCTCGGCTTCGCGCAACCGCTCGGCTAGTTGCCGTTGGATCTCCGCGTGCTCGCCGTCTGCGGGGAGGGGTTCGAGCCGCATCTGGGATCCGGTGGTGCGCGTGGAGGAGATCGAGTCTGCTTCGCGCTCCGTGCGCTTGATCGGTCGCGAGCCCTGCGCCGGCGCCCCCTCGAGATCGATGACGAGCGCGCGGATCGACCAGAGGTCGGGAGCGGCCTCGCGGACGCTTGGCTTCAGCTGTGCGGGCACGACGATCGCCAGGCCCGCATTCAGACGGTTGCGCAGCGGCTGGCGAGCCTGGTTGAGGCCGAGAAGCGCTCTTCTCCACGCTTCCGTCCAGCGCCCGTCGGTGCCCCCCGGCGCGTCCGCGTGCACCGCTGTGACCCACACGCAACCGAGTGTGTCGAGGTCGCCCAGCGCGAGCACGCGTGAAGCGACCGGCTCGAGTTCCTCGGGGGAGGCGGGTTCGATCACCTCCTGGCGGAGCGCGTGTGTCCGCAGGACATGCTTGGTGCGTTCCTCGAAGATGCGCGCGCTGCCGAGCGAGTTGGTGAACACAAACGCTAGCCAGAATCCATCCGACAGCTCGAGATGCCTGCGGAAGCGAGCCCAGCCGGCCTCCGCGGCCGGCGTCAGGCGATCCCGCGGAGCACCCCTCGTCGGCATCCGCGATTCCATTGGGCGCTTAGTCGCTGTCGTTCGCCGGCGGGTTGCCGGACTGGGGCGACATGGAGCCGGATATGGGCAAGGGCTCTGTGACCCCGCGGCGTGCCGCGTGCTCGGCGATGCCCGCGATCTCCTCGCGAACGAGCGGGTGGACGTCGTACCAGTCCTCGCCGTTGCGATAGCAGAGCACCAGATGCGAATCCAGGAACGTCACGAGCCGCGGGAGTCGCTCGATGTCCGCAAGCGACACGTCGTGCGTATCTGCGATGCGCTGCAGCCACAGTGCGTCGTCTTCGGCGATCGGGAGCAGCTCGCTGCGCATCTGGGTGATCGCGTGTTCGACTGTGCGCCCATCCACAGGGAGCCGGTCGGCGCGCACCACGATCTCGGTCAGGAGTTTGAGCAGGTCGCGGAGGTGGCCCCCCGATTCGAGCGCGAGCCTGTCGAGTACGTCCCGGTCTCCCAGCAGCCGCTCCCAGTCGCCACGTGCGCTCACAATCCTGCACAGCGCATCGAGAGCCGGCTGCACCGGCTCGCGGGCGCCGGTCGGTTCGCGAACCTTCATCGGGTGGAGCATTTGCAGGCCGCCCGAGTACCTCGCGCCGATCCCGGGCGCTCGGATCTTCAGCCACGGCGGAACGGTGTAGATCGTATGGATGTCGGGCAGGCGCAGGTGTTCGGCGTGGCTGGTGAAGAGTCGCTCGACCGACTCCTGAACCTCGCTCGCGTTGGAGAGCGTACCGCTCACATTCTCGATCGAGTCGGCGAGCAGCACAACGCCCTTGCCGCGGGCCTCATCCGGGATCGCAGCGACCGCTTCGTGCACGTAAGCGCGCATGTCCTCGACCAGCGCGGCCAGATGGCCTGCGGCCCGCGCCTGCAGCTTCTGGCGGAAGCTGGGATCGACGCTCAGGCTCGCCTTCACCTGCAGTGGTTCGAGTCCGACGACGACCTCGTCGAACTCGATCCGCGTTTTGAGGAAGTTCGTCAGGCGCGTCCAGTAGCTGTCTCGCGTCGCGCCCGCCGGGATTGCCTTTGAGGCTTCGAGCTGGTCGCTGATCGCGCCCGCCACGACCATCAGGAAGTCGCTCACGTCAAGCGGCAGCGACGGGCTGAGATAGTCGAAGAGGTCGAAGAGCAGAACCAGGTAGCCCTCGCCGGCGAGCCGCGCGCGCAGCCGACGCAGCTCGGTGCTCTTGCCCGATCCGCGAAAACCGGAGAGCAGTTGAGTGCTGCTGTTGCTCGGCGACCATTCGATGTGACGGGCCAGCAGCCTGACCGGATCCTCCAGCCCGAGTCCGGGATCGTCGTAGAGCGGCACGTACTCGGGCGAGCCGGGATCGAGCGGCCCGTCGGTGACCGCCGTGTAGAACTCCCTCAGATAGCGATCCTCGTCGGCGTCCATGGCGTTTCGATCCTAGTGTGATGCGTGGCGCCCGCACGCGACGGTGTCGCCCGACCTCTCGTCGGTGTTCTAGGCGCCCGAAGAAACCCCTGCGAGAGCTGTCGGCGAGGCGTTGCCGCTCGCCGCGGGCACGAAGCTCATCGCGTGCTCGGCCAGCGCGGTGATCGTGAGGCTGGGGTTGACGCCCACGTTCGCCGGGATCGCCGAGCCGTCGCAGACGAGCAGGTTCTCGTAGCCGAACACGTGCTGGTGGGCGTCGACGACGCCGCGCGAGGCGTCTGCGCCGATTACCGCTCCGCCGAGGATGTGGGCGGTGGTGGGGATGTTCAGCGCCGCCTCGGTGAGCGAGCTCTGCGCGATGCCGCCCGTCCGCTTGGCAAACCATTCGGCCGCCTGGTTGGCGACGGGGATGAAGGTCGGGATCGGGCGCTCGGGGTCCTGTTCGGTGGACAGCCACAGCGTTTTGAAAGGGCCCTGTTTGGGGCGCAGCGCGATCGCGTTGTCGAGCGTTTGCATCACGAGGATGATGATCGTGCGCCGCGACCAGCTCTTCGGCCACATGATCTGCGCGAAGCGCTTGGGGTGGCGCACGATCTGGCCCAGCAGCTTCAGCGGACGCGTCGCGCGCGTGCCGTCGCCGGTCAGCAGCGTGTTCAGGCGATGCATCGAATCGCCGTCGTTGCCATAGGTGACGGTCTCGATGTGCGTGTGGGCGTCGGGATAGATGCTGGAGCTGATCGCCACCCGCTTGATCAGATTGTCCGGGTAGTCCTCGGGCACGGTCACGGCGAGGATCGCCTCGCTGTTGGTGCGCACCAGTTCGCCGAGCCGGTTGGAGATGCGTGGCAGCGAGCCGCCGAGGCGGCAGCGCTGCAGCAGCGTGTTGGTGCCCAGCGGGCCGGCGGAGACGACCACGCCGCGGGCGCGCTGCACCCTGCGTTCGCGGCGCACCCACGCGCCCGAGCGGACGCTTTCGACCTCATACCCCTCGCTGCCGTCGCCGGCGCCGAGCGGGCGGATGTCGATCACCGTCCGTTCGGGGGAAACCCGTGCCCCGCGCTTCTCGGCCAGATACAGGTAGTTCTTCACGAGCGTGTTCTTCGACCCGTGCGGGCAGCCCACCATGCAGCGCCCGCACAGCGAGCAGGGCGTGCGGTCGGGGCCCTCGCCGCCGAAGAAGGGGTCGCGCACGGCCGGCAGCGGCCCGCCGCCGTTCTCGCCCTCGCCTATGGGGCCATCGGCCGTGTCGCCCGCGCGCACGCCGCCGGACGTCCCGAAATACACGCCGACCGGCGTCTTTTTGTAGGTGGCGGAAACACCCAGCTCCTCGCCAAGCTCGCGCAGCAGCTGGTCGGCCGGGTCGTCATAGGGGTTCATCGTCACGCCGAGCATCCGCTGCGCCTCCTCGTAGTGGGGCGCGAGCTCGGTCTCCCAGTCGGCGATCTCAGCCCACTGCTCGTCCTCGAAGAACGGCTTCGGCGGCACATACAGCGTGTTGGCGTACCCGAGGCTGCCGCCGCCCACGCCGCAGCCGCTGACGACCGACACGTCTTTGAAGGTGGTCAGGCGGAAGATGCCCTTCCAGCCGATCCTCGGGCGCCAGAAGTAGCGCTTGTAGTCGCTTGTGGACTCCGGGAATTCGTGGTCGGCGAAGCGCCGGCCGCACTCCAGCACGCCGACTCTGTAGCCCTTCTCGGATAGGCGCAGCGCTGAGACGCTCCCGCCGAAGCCCGAGCCGATCACCAGCCAGTCGTAGTCGAAATCCCCTCGCATCGGTATCCCTTAGAGCATATTGGTTGGCTGGCCAGTTGTCGATTCGGCGCGGCTGGCGTATGGCGCTATATTCCGTGAAGTAATGGCTGCCGAGCGGGTCCAGAACAAGCCGTGTGGGGGTCGCTATGGCGACATCGTCCAGTCGATCGGCAACACGCCGCTCGTGGAGCTGCCGCGTCTCTCGCCAAAGCCAGGAGTGCGCATCTGGGCAAAGCTCGAGTCGCGCAACCCGACCGGCTCGGTCAAGGACCGTGTCGCGCGTGCGCTGATCGAGGACGCCGAGAGCCAGGGCGCGATCCTTCCAGGACAGACGATCCTGGAGCCGACCTCAGGCAATACGGGCATCTCACTCGGCATGATCTGCTCGCGCAAGGGCTATCGCCTGAAGGTGGTGATGCCCGAGAACGTCACTCCCGAGCGCACCCAGCTGCTGAAGATGTACGGCGCGGAGATCGTCTACTCCGAGGGCTCCAAGGGATCCAACGGCGCGGTCGAGAAGGCACTGGACATGGCCGAGAAAGACTCCTCCTACTACATGCCCTACCAGTACGGCAACATGGCCAACCCGAACGCCCACTACAACGGCACGGCGCTTGAGATCCTCGAGGAGCTGGACGAGGTCTCCGCGTTCGTCGCCGGCCTCGGCACGGGCGGCACGCTGATGGGCAACGGCCGCCGCCTGAAGGAGACCTTCGGCGATGCCTGCAAGATCGTCGCCGCCGAGCCGATGCAGGGCGAGCCCGTGCAGGGCCTGCGCTCGCTCGACGACGGCTTCATCCCGCCGATCATCGACATCTCGCTGCTCGACCGCAAGATCTTCGTGACCAACACCGACGCGATCCTGTGGACGCGCAAGCTACTGGATCAGGAGAGCGTCTTCGCAGGCGTCTCCAGCGGCGCGATCGCGCGTGTGGCGGTGCGCATCGCGGGCGAGCTGGATGAGGGCAACGTCGTGTTCATCGTCGCCGACGACGGCTGGAAGTACCTGTCGAGTGGCATCTACACGCTCCCGGTGCAGGAGATCGAGAATCTCGACTCCACCGTTTGGTGGTGAGCGTCTCGATGGGTGCTGTCGGAGAGCGCTCCCGAGCGCGCGGGTGCGAGGGCCGAGGACCGGGGACCGGAGCCGATGGACATCGCGCCTGAGCTGCTGGAGCAGATCGTCGCGCACGCGCGCGCCGAGGCGCCCAACGAGTGCTGCGGGGTCGTCGCGGTGCCGATCGGCGAGCGCGGCCAGGAGCGGGCGCAAGCGATGTGCGTGCGTGGCGCGCGCAACATCCACGCGAGCCCGAAGCGCTTTGAGATCGACGGCAAAGAGGCGGTCAAAGCGGTGCTGGACTTCGAAGAGGAGGGCTGGGAGATCGGGGCGATCTACCACTCCCACACGCACACCGCACCCCACCCGTCTCAGACCGACATCAACTTCTCGCGCGAATGGCCGGGCGTCGAGTGGATCATCGTCGGCCTCGCCGACCCCCAGGCGCCCGAGGTGAGGTCGTATCTGATCGAGGAAGGAGTTGTGCGTGAGGTTTCCCTGGCGCAAATCGGGGTCTGATGGACTCCACGCGAGCGGCCTGCCGGCCGCGGCACGGCCTGCTGAGCACCGCGAGCCGGTGAGTGCGCCAAAAACACGTGACGACCGGCGTCACGAGCATTTCGAACTCGAGCAGGTCGCCTGTGCGAGCAACGACATGGAGGGTGAGATGATCGAGGGGCTGCTCCGCGCCGAGGGTATCAAGTGCATGCTCCAGCCCACCACCGGCTTCACGCCGACCAGAGGAGCGATGATCGGTCCATGCGGAGTGCTCGTTCGCGCAGAAGACGTTCAGCGGGCACGCGAAGTGCTCGCCACTTCGGAGTCCTCCTGAGCCGCGGCCGCGACGTTGCTCAAACGAGCACAGGCTGCCCCAGCGGCTGCCCCGCTTCGCGGGTGATCGCCTCGATCTCTTCGGCGGCGCGTTCGAACTCGCCGTCGGAGAGCACCGGCGTGCCCTCGAAGGGCAGTTCGCGCTGGAGCTCGAGCCACGAGCTGCACACGCCGTACTCGTCCTTGACCTTCACGGTCACCGGCCGGGGGATGCGGTAGGTGCGCAGCAGCAGCACGTGCAGCGGGTGGCGCCGCTTCCACTGCAGGCGCTTCTCGGCGTAGTCGGTCGTCCATACGTAGAAGGGCGACAGCGCGTCGACGCAGCGCGGGTCTGAGATCGTGAAGTGCCCGGCGACTTCGGCCCATGCCCTGATGCGCACGCGCTCGGGCTGTTGGATGCCGCCTTCGATGCTGAACGCCTCCACCGGCGGCTCGCCGTCGTTCCAAACGCCTTCCTCGAGCGCCCTGCGCAGCTCGGGCTGGTGGGACTCGCGCACGAGGTCGTTGCGCTGATGGTCGAAAGTGGGATACAGAAAGAAGCGGTCGTGCTCGAGCTTGAAGTGCTTTTCCGGCTCGCGTATACCGCCCTTGCGGAGGGTGAGAAGCTGCTCGCCTTCGGCGAGGGCGCGGACGGTGACCGCCCATTCCTTGAGAGCAATTGGCATTGTAAGAACCTGAATACGAGGGACAATTGGGGCCGACACTACCCGTCCGCGCCGTCCCCTTGGGCCGGTGGCACGGGGTGCCGCCGCCCTTAAAGATACGAAATCCGAGCGAAAATCCCAAATCCCCTGCAAATCGGCGGCTTTTTGGGGTCTCTCGCGGTTACGACGCGTTCACAGACGTCGGCCCGCAGGCCCCTCGGCCGCCCGACCCTCGACGTCCAGCGCTGCGCTTCGTGGCCCGCCCGATCGTGTCGCCGCGGGGGGACCATACCCGCCTCCGCCCGGCGTTTCGACGCGCAGCCGCTCGCCTGAGCGCAGCATACCCGTAGTCTTCGACGGCAAGCCTCGCCGCTCGCCGCCCTCACCCTCCGGGGTGTCTATGCCGATCAGGATGTCGCGCCCGGGCGCCCCCGGCTGCCCACCGCCCGCGCCGCGCGGGGTGTGGCGGCGGCGCTCGCCGATCAGCGAGAAGGTCATGTCGGCGAGCGCCTGCAGCTCGCGCACGACGCCCTCGCCGCCGCGGTGGGCGCCCGCGCCGCCGGACCCGCGCCGCATCGAGTACTCGCCTACGAGCAGCGGCAGCTCCTGCTCGAGCGCCTCGACGGGCGTGTTCAGCGTGTTGCTCATCGCTACGTGCACCGCGCTCGGGCCGTCGGCGTCGGCGCACGCGCCCTGGCCGCCGCCGAGCGTCTCGTAGTAGGCGAAATCGTCGTTGCCGAGCGTGAGATTGTTCATCGTGCCCTGCCCGAGCGCGCGGCCGAACGCGCCGAGCACGAGATCGGCCACGCGCGAGGAGGTCTCGACGTTGCCGGCAGCGACCGCGGGGGCGGGCAGCGCGGAGTCGGCCGGCGGCCTCGCGTTCAGTAGAGAACCCTCGGGCACGATCGCCTGCACGGGGCGATACGCGCCCGCGCACGGCGGGATGTCGGGATCGGTCAGCACCCGCACCGCAAACCAGCACGCCGACAGCGTCACCGCCAGCGGGCAGTTGAGGTTGCCCTCGTGGCGAGCAGCCGAGCCGCTGAAGTCGAGCACGAGCCGCTCGCCCTCGACGGTTGCGCGCAGGCGCAGCACGAGATCGCCCTCGCGCGCCTCCAGCACGTCGCTCGCTTCGCACGTGCCGCCCGCGCCCTTCAGGCTGTCCGCCAGCGTCGCGATGCAGGCGCGCGTGCGCCGCTCGGCGTAGTCGAGCACCGCGTCGGTTGCCTCGCGCAACCGCTCGACACCGACGCGCCGCGCCAGCTCGGCGAGCCGCCGTGCGCCGATGCGATTGGCCGCGAGCTGCGCCCTCAGGTCGGCGCGGCGTTCCTCTGGCTGGCGCATCTGCGCGACCAGCTCCTCGATCGCCTGCTCGGTCAGCTCGCGCGGATGGATCACGACGCCCTCCTCCTCCAGCGTGCGGCTGTCGGCCGGCATCGATCCCGGCAGGCGCCCGCCGACGTCGGCGTGGTGCGCGCGGCTGGCCGCGAACCCGATCAGCCGGTGCGCGGCGCGAGCTCCGGGAGGGGGAGGAGAGGAGGCGGGGCTGGTCGGGGGAGAAGACGCGCCGGGCCGTGGGGAGGACGAGCTGGCGGGCACGAACACGGGCGTGATCACCGTGATGTCGGGCAGGTGCGTGCCGCCTTCGAACGGATCGTTCAGCACCCACGAGACGCCCGGGCGGTGCTCGCGATCGAGCACGGCGCTCACCGCCGCCGGCATCGACCCGAGGTGCACGGGGATGTGCTCGGCCTGCATCGTCATCTGCCCGCCGGCATCGAACAGCGCGGTGGAGGCGTCGCGGCGCTCCTTGATGTTGGCCGAGCGAGCCGAGTGCACGAGCGTCGCGCCCATCTCCTCGCAGGCGGCGCGCAGCGCGCCGGCTATCACCTGAAGTTCGATCGGATCGAGCGCGCTCACGGGCCGCTCCCCGCCGCCGGCACCGCGATGCTCGCGCACGGGCTCACGCGCTGCGCGCCCGCCCGCCGCGGCGCTCCAGCACGACGGTTCCGCGCTCGTCCACGGTGCCGCTCCACCCGGGCGGCATGAGCAGCGTGGACTGCCCCATCGCGCACAGCGCCGGTCCCCGCACGCGCGTCCCCGCTCCCAGCTCGCCGCGCCACAGCTCCGCCTGCACCCACTCCCCGTCGAACACGACCTGCGTGCTCGCGCGCGCCGCGCGCGCAACGCTCGCGTCCTGCAGGCGCAGCGGGGGCCGCTCGCCGATCGCCGACACGCGCATGTTCACCAGCTCCACCTCCGCCCGCTCGTCGCGATACCCATAGCGCCGCTCGTGCTCGGTCTCGAAGGCGCTACGCAGAGCAGCAGGCTCGCGCAGGCCGTCGGAGCCGGCCGCGGGAGCGTTCCTCGAACGAACGTGCCCATCCCCCAAAAAAACGGCGGGATCGAGGTGCTCGTCCACCGACAGCTCGAACGCCTGGCCTGCGTATCGCAGCTCGTAGCGCACCGCGATCTGGGCGGGCGGGCCGTCCAGCTCGGCGCGGGCGCGCTCGATCAGCGCCGCCAGCTCGTGCGCGATGCGCCCGCTCGTGAGCGTCTCGCCGCTGAGCATCACGGTGCTCGACGCGTCGCGCCGCGGGGCCGCCGCGGCCAGGCCGAGCGCGCTCAGCACGCCGCACGCGCGCGGGCACAGCACGCGCTCGATGCCCAGCTCGGCCGCCATCGCGGCCGCGTGCAGGGGACCGGCGCCGCCGAAGGCCAGCAGCGCGAGCTCGCGTGGGTCGATGCCGCGCTGCACCGTCACGCTCGCCAGGGCGCGGCGCATCTCCGTCTCGGCAACCACGACGATGCCCTCCGCGCATGCGAGCGTGTCGATGCCCAGCTCGCGCGCGAGCGCCGCCACGGCGCGCTCCGCCGCCTCGCGGTCCAGCTGCAGGTCCTCGGCGAGCAGCCGGCCGAGCACGAGGTTGGCGTCGGTCACCGTCGCGCGCGTGCCGCCCCGCCCGTAGCAGGCCGGCCCGGGCTCGGCGCCCGCCGACTGCGGCCCCACGCGCAGCGCGCCGCCGGGATCGCGCCACGCGATCGACCCGCCGCCCGCGCCGACCGTGTGGATCTCGAGCGCCGCCAGCGCCAGCGGCCGCCCCGCGATCGTGCGATCGGCTGTCTCGGCCACGCGCCCGTCCTCGATCAGGCACACGTCGCAGGAGGTGCCGCCCATGTCGAAGCACAGCGCATTGCGCTCGCTTGCCGCCTCGCACAGCAGCAGCGCCCCGCCGGCCCCGCCGGCCGGACCGGAGAGCACCGTCAGCGCCGCGTGCGCGGCGGCCCGCCGCGCGCTCGTCAGCCCGCCCGAGGACTGCATCACCTGCACGGGCGGCAGTCCCAGCGCGCGCGCCTGCTCGCCGAGCGCGCCGAGGTATGCCCCAAGCAGCGGCGACAGCGCCGCGTCGAGCTCGGTTGTGGCGGCGCGCTCGTACTCGCGGA
Organism: uncultured Solirubrobacterales bacterium; assembly: GCA_963831995.1. GTDB lineage: Bacteria > Actinomycetota > Thermoleophilia > Solirubrobacterales > Solirubrobacteraceae > Palsa-744. Next base: position 1,786,615 of record CAWHSI010000005.1, read on the forward strand.
AGGTGCCCACCAGCTCGTGCGACAGCGACACATGCGCCTCGGGCAGGCGCGCCGCGATCAGCTCGCCGATGCGCCGCTCGTGCTCGGGGTGGGCGTAGGAGTGCAGCAGCACCACCGCCACCGCCTGCGGCGCCGCGTCGGCCAGCCGCTCGATCGCGGCGCCGGCCGCGTGCTCGTCCAGCTCGCGCAGCACGCCGCCCGGCGCGCACCGCTCGGGCGCGGCGAAGCGCAGCTCCGGCGGCGCGAGCGGCGCCGGCGGCGCCTGGCACAGCTCGTACAGGCTGGGCCGCGCCTGGCGCCCCAGCTCGACGATGTCGGTGAACCCCTCGGTTGCCACCAGCGCCGTGCGCGAGGGCGGACGCTCGGGGGTCGCCTCCAGCAGCGCGTTGGTCGCGACCGTCATCCCGTGCGCAAAGCGCCTGACCTGCTCGGGCTCGGCGCTCGCGCCCCTCAGGGCGCCGGCCCGCTCCAGCACCGCGCCTATCGCCGCCAGCACCCCGCGCTGCTGTTCGCGCGGCGTGCTCGGCACCTTCGCGGTACACGTCGCGCCGTCCTCGGCGACGAGCACCGCGTCGGTGAACGTTCCGCCCACGTCTACCCCGAGCAGCATTGCCCGGGAAGGCTACTCAGGCGGCGGCCAGCTGCTCGTTGTGCTCGGTGTCGGCGAGGTGCTGGTGGGAGGGGCAGTACCCGTTGTGCGGCAGCGGCACGCGCTGGCAGGTGGACCCCTTGCGCGTGGTCGCGCGGCACGTGGGCGGCTCGTCGGTGACGGCGGCGTGCGCCTCGATCGGGTGTTCGATCAGGTAGCGCTGCGCGAGGTCCATGTAGCGGTTGACCGTCTGCAGCACGCGCTCCTGCGCGCTCATCGGAAAGTACGTCCTGATGTCGCAGAACAGCGTGCGCGCGGGCCTGGCGAAGTAGTGGCGGTCCGTCGCGAGCCGCTCGACCGCCGACTCGCACGCGTCGAGCACGTGCCGGTGGTTGGCGGCGCAGCCGGCATCGAGGCGGGACTCCGCGACGTACGGAGCCAGGTCCCTGTAGATTGCTCGACTGAACTGATACATGTTCCGCTCCCTACAACACCGGTCGCAAACGAAAAGACCGGACTTCTCAAGTATCAGAGCGGTTTCTAAGGCGCACAGAAGTAATTGATTAAGCCTCGGTTAGCTTTTCGCCTGGCGATTGTTTTGGGGGAGGGGCCGGCGGGGCCGGCCCGGGGCGTTCTCGCGGTGCGAACACGCCCTGCTTCGATTCCGCTCGGCCGGCTCAGGACCACGCCTGCCAGCGCGGCTCCTCGCCCGGGGCCAGGACCACGTGCCTGCCGTCGAGGCTCGGATCGCGCTCGGGACGGTCGGTGCGGGTGTGCGTACCGCGGCTCTCCTCGCGCTCCAGGGCCGAGCGCGCGATCAGCCGCGCCAGCGGATGGGGATCCTCCAGCAGCGTCGTCAGCCCCTGCGCGTCGCGTTCGATGCCGGCGTGCCGCCACAGCGCCGTGCGCGTCGCCTGCTCGACGCTCGGCAGCGGCGTGGCGCCGGGCTGTTGCGGGGCGCCGTCGCGGGCGGCCGGCTCGCTCAGCGCGGCCAGCGCGGCGCGGCGCCCGAACACGAAGCACTCGCTGAGCGAGTTCGATGCCAGCCGGTTGGCTCCGTGCAGCCCGGTGCAGGCGGTCTCCCCGACGGCATACAGCCCCGCCACGCCCGAGCGCCCCTGCAGGTCTGTCATGACGCCGCCGATCGTGTAGTGCGCGGCGGGCGCCACCGGCACCAGCTCGCGGGTCGGGTCGAGGCCCGCCTCGCGCAGCGCGCCCACCACGTTGGGGAACAGCGCGGGGTCGATATCGCGCATGTCGAGCCCGACGGAGCGCTCGCCGCGTGCGCGCAGCCGGGTCTGGATCGCGCGCGAGACCTCGTCGCGCGGCGCCAGCTCGTCGACGAAGCGCTCGCCGCTCCAGTCGCGCAGCGTCGCGCCCTCGCCGCGGATCGCCTCGGTGATCAGAAACCCCTCCCGGCCCCGCACACCGATCACGGCCGTGGGGTGAAACTGCACGAACTCCAGGTCGGCAAGCGGGGCGCCCGCGGCGTGCGCGAGCAGCAGCCCCTGGCCGACCGACCCGGGCGGGTTGGTCGTGCGCGACCACAGCGCCGCCGCGCCGCCGGTGCTGAGCACGACCGCGCGCGCGCCCAGGGTGCGGCGCTCGGCGCTCGCCTCGCCGTTGCCGTCGGCGGCGCACACCACGCCCGTGCAGCGCCCGGCGGCGGGGTCGGGGTCGCGCAGCAGCCCGCACACGCGCGCGCCCTCGATCACGCGCACGCGCGGGTGCGCGACGACGAGCGCCGAGAGCTCGCGCAGCAGGCGCCGTCCGGTAGCGCTGCCGCCGGCGTGCACGATCCGCCTGACCGAGTGCCCGCCCTCCAGGCCGAGCGCGAGCTGGCCGTGACGGTCGGCGTCGAAGCGAAACCCGAGCGCCTCCAGGTCGCGCACGCAGTCCGGGGCCTCCGCGACGAGCGCCTCGGCCGCGGAGCGGCGCACGGCGCCGCGACCGGCGCGCTCGGTGTCGGCGAGGTGCAGCTCCGCGCTGTCCTCGGCGGAGAGCACCGCGGCGAGCCCGCCCTGGGCCCAGTAGCTGGCTGTCTGCGCCAGCGGCAGCGCCGAGAGCAGGGCGACGCGCCCGCCCTCGCGCGCCGCGCACAGCGCCGCATACAGCCCGGCCGCGCCCGCGCCCACGACCGCCACGTCCGCCTGCTCGCGCGCGCTCACCCCCGATCCTCCTTGATCCGTGCCCCCCTGGCGGGGCGCGGTCCCGTTCGGGTGTCGATGGGGCTCACCCCGCGAGCTTCACCAGCGCCGCCGCCAGCACCCCGAGCGACAGCAGCACGACCAGCACGAAGGCGCTCGCCAGACCCTTCCATTTCGGCGGGGCCGCCAGGCGCGTGCGCGCGCCCGTGCCGCAGCGCAGGCACCAGTCCTGGTCTGCTCGCAGCGGCGCCGCGCACAGCGGGCACACTTCGTGCGGCACGCCCGCGTTCACGGCTCGCGCGCCGGCGGTCGCAGGATCTGGGTCTGTTCCTCCTCGTCGGCCGTCGACGGCGCCGGTTTGGCGGCCACCGGCGTCGCCGTCTGCTTCGGCGCCGGCGGTTGCGCCGGCGGTGCCGCGCCTGGCGCGGGCGCGCTCGCGGGCGGCACCGAAGCGCCGGTCGGGGCGGCGGCGCTCGGCGCCGGTCGCGCGGCGAACGCGGGCCGCGCGCTGGGCGCGGGCGCCTGTGCCGGCTGCGGGGCCGCCGGGGGTTGCGCCTGCGGCGCCATCGGCGCGGTCGAGATCGGGCGGTCGGCGTTGGCGTCGAACGCGAGCCCACAGCCCGGGCAGAAGCGGTCGTCGCCGCCGTGGATCGCGGCGCAGCGCGGGCACGCCGCGATGCCGACTTCGCGCAGCACGGTCACGGGCCGGCGGTCGCGCAACACTGCTTCCAGCTCGCGCAGCTCGCTGTCGAGCTGGCGCAGCATCGCGAGCTTGGCGAGCACGAGCGGGTCGTTGCGCTGGCCGAAGCGGTGCAGGTCGAACACGAGCCCGCCGAGGTCGCGATAGGCCAGCTCGCGCGCCTTGCGCAGGAAGCGCGCTCGGCGGCGCATGCGTCCGCGCTCGGCAAAGCCCGGTTTGCGCTCGCCCGGCTCGGCGTCGTTCGCGGCCTGCTCGGCCGCGGGGTCGGGCGTCTGCGCGGGTGCGGGCGCCGCGACCTGCGCGCCCTGCTCGGGCTTCGGCTCGGAGCCGTCGGCCACCTTGGCCTGCTCGGCTCTCTGCTGGGCGCCGCCGGGCGCCCGCGGCGTCTGCCCAGCTTCGTCCGCCCCGTGCCCTCTGGGTGCTCCTGCCACGACCCTCATGCTATCCGGCATTCGCGACGAGTACGCGCCATGCGTCCGCCACCTGTTCGGCCATGCGCGTCGCGGAGAACGGCTCCGCGCGCTCGCGGCCGGCCACGCGCGGGTCGACGGCGGCCACGTGCGGGGCGGCCACGGCGCGCCAGCGCTCCAGCTCATAGGGCGCGCAGAGGGTGCCCGGCAGCCGGTCCAGCGCCTCGGCGTGGATGCCGACGGGCGTGGCGAGCACGGGCACGTCGCACGCCAGCGCCTCCAGCACGGCGAGCCCGAAGCCCTCGCGCTCGGAGGGCACGAGCACCGCGTTGGCCGCGTTCGCATACAGCGCCACGCGCTCGGGCGCCACGCCGCCGAGCGTCAGCAGCGGCGCGCCGAGCGCCCGTGCGAGCGCCGCGGCGCGGTCGTGGCGCTTCTCCGGGCGGGCCGGGTCTGCCGGGAACAGCAGATAGGGGCCGTGCGGGTCGAAGCCCAGCTCGGCGCGCGCCGCGGCTCGCGGGATCGGCGCGAAGCGCTCGGTGTCGACGCCGCACGGCAGCACGCGGGCGCGGGCGCGCGCGCGGCGGCCGGGAATTTCCGCGACCAGCGCCGGCGAGGCGGCCGCGAGCAGCCCCACGGTCGGCAGCGCCAGCCATGTCGCGATGCGCGTGCGCGGGTGGTGCACGTCGGTGCCGTGCACGGTCAGCGCGCGGCCCCGCGCCCGCACGGCGAGCGCGGGCCATGCGCTCAGGCCGAAGTGCGCGTGCACGACGTCGAAGCGCTCGCCCGCGTGGCGCCGGCGCAGCTCCCTGGCGGCGCCGGCGAGCGCGCGCGCGCCGGGCGCGAACTCGTACAGCTCCACGTCGATCCCGCCGAGCGTGCGCAGCGCGGCGACCTGGTCGCGCACGAAGCGCCCGCGCTCGGGATGGCCCTCGCCGGGCAGCATGTTCGACACCACGAGCGCGCGCACAGCTGCTGACCGTAGCGCTCTGGAATGATGGTGCGCGTGACGAGCGCGCCGCGCAACCGACCCGCGAGCCCCCATCGACTGCCCGGTGCGACCGAGCGCGTCGGGGGAGCGCGGGCATGAGCGCCGAGCCGACCGCGCGCAAACGCAGCTACGCGCGCACCACGGCGCAGCTGCGCCCGGTGCAGATCGAGCCGGGCTTCGTGCGCACCGCCACCGGCTCGGCGCTGATCTCGATGGGGGAGACGCGCGTGATCTGCACCGCCTCCGCGCAGGAGGGCGTGCCGCGCTGGATGACCGGCAAGGGCCGCGGCTGGCTGACGGCCGAGTACGGGATGCTGCCCGCCTCCACGGGCGACCGCAAGGCGCGCGACATCGCCAAGGGCCGCCCGGACGGCCGCTCGGTCGAGATCCAGCGCCTGATCGGCCGCTCGCTGCGGGCCGTGATCGACCTGAGCCTGCTGGGGGAACGCACGATCTACCTCGACTGCGACGTGCTGCAGGCCGACGGCGGCACGCGCTGCGCCTCGATCACGGGCGCGTATGTGGCGCTGGCGCTCGCCTGCGAGCGGCTGAAGAGCAGAGAGCGGATCGAGCGCACCCCCCTGACGGGCACGATCGCCGCCGTCTCCTGCGGGATCGTCGGCGGTGCCGCGATGCTCGACCTCGACTACGGCGAGGACTCGGGCGCCGAGGTCGACGCCAACGTCGTGATGACGGGAGACGGCGGGCTCGTCGAGGTGCAGGCCACGGCGGAGCGCACCCCGCTCTCGCGCGCCTCGCTGGATGAGCTGCTCGCCCTTGCGGCCCATGGGATCGAGCAGCTGCGCGGCGCCCAGCAGGCGGCGCTCGACGCGGTCTGAGGCGAGCGTGGCGGCGCAGCGAGTCCAGGCACGTCGCGCGCACCGAGACACTTCGCGGTCAGCACGCCGGGCAGCGCGGCGGCGCCGCCCTGCGCACACGTCGTGATACATTGTGTGCGCGATGTCCGAGGGCAATAGAGGGCAGTTGTCGATGCGTCCCAAGAGGGCGACGCTCGAGCGCCTTCGCCGGCGGGCGCGCCTTTCGGGACAAGCTAGGACAACTCTCGCCGAGCGTTATCTCGACGAGGGGCTGCTGATGGACGAAGTCCCCGGCATTCACTTCGTCGACGGCTCGCTGGGTCGCCGCCCGGCGTTGCTTGGAACGGGTCTCGATGTGTGGGAGGTCGTCAAGGTGTTCAAGGACAGTGGATCGACGGGGGAGGCGGCGGCTTATCTGGAGATCGAGCCGCGGCTTGTGGACGTTGCGATCCGCTACTACGCCTCAAATCGCGAGGAGATCGACGACTGGATCGCGCGCGTGCTCGAGCTCAGCGAGCTCGAGGAGAGCAGGTGGCGCGCGGCCCGGGAAGTCGCCCCGGCGTGAGGATGCTGCTGGATGAGCATTTTTCTCCGGAGATCGCCCGCCGACTGCGCGCCCGCGGCCACGACGCGATTGCGGTCAAGGAGCATCCCGAGCTGATCGGCAGAGCCGACCGTGTGCACTTTGCGTCGATGCCAGAGGAGCGGCGCGCGATAGTCACGCAGGATCTCGGCGACTTCCGTCCCTTGCTGAGCGAGACGATGCGAGCCGGAGGCAAGACCTACGGCCTGGTATGCGTGCCGGCTCGTGTCTCGCTCAGTCGCGATGCGATCGGTCAACTGGTGGGGTGGCTGGAGGAGATCCTAAAGGGGCATCCAGGAGACGAGGATCTGATCGACCGTGGGGGTGAGGTTTGGCTTTCGGACGCGCCCACCCGGGTCGACGTGTCCACGAGCCGAGGGCACGCGCCGTGAGACTGCTGCTGGCCACGCGCAACGAGCACAAGCGTCGCGAGTTCGCGCGGCTGCTCCCCGGCTTCGAGGTGGACGCGCTGCCGGACGACGTGGAGCTGCCGCCCGAGGACGGCGACTCCTTCGAAGCCAACGCGCTCGGCAAGGCGCGCGCCGCCGCGGCCTTCACCGGCCGCGTGTCGATCGCCGACGATTCCGGCATCGAAGCGGCCGCGCTCGGCGGCGCGCCCGGGGTGCGCTCCGCGCGCTATGCGGGCGAGCACGCCAGCGACGAGCAGAACCTGGCGAAGCTGATCTCCGAGGCGCCCGCCGGCAGCGGGCTGGCGTACGTGTGCGCGCTTGCCTACGTGGACCCGGAGGCGGGGGTCGAGCGCATGTTCGAGGGACGCTGCAGCGGGCGCATGGCGGAGCGCCGCGCGGCGAGCGCGGCTTCGGCTATGACCCCGTGTTCGTCCCCGACGACGAGTACGAGCGCGAGCCCGGCGATGTGACGATGGCGCAGCTGAGCGACGAGCGCAAGGACGCGATCAGCCATCGCGGCCGCGCCGTGCGCGCGCTGGGCGAGTGGCTCACGAGAGCTTGATCGCTGCCGCAGCGGCGGCCCGATGCGCTGTCTGCGCTTTGCGAGGTTGCGCCTACAGGAGGTTGATCGCGGCGGAGGCGCCGACCGCCACGCTCAGCGCGGCATAGCCCTGGTATCCGGCCAGCAGCAGCAGCAGCGCGGTGACGAGCGCCACGAGCACGGTCACAAACCAGGAGACGCGGGCAAGGTTCATCTGCGCACGTATTCTTCTCCTTCGTGCCCTCACCTGCTCCCACGCCCGCCGGCCCGCGCCTTTCTGGGTCCGCGCTCGACGGCGCCGCCCGAAACGGTGCGTCCACATCGCCCGCCGGCTTCGCTGCGCGCCTCGCCGCGCGCGTGGCCGAGCGCGAATCGCAGATCGTGCTCGGGCTCGACCCCGACCCGGGCGCGCTGTGGCCGGGGATGGAGCGCGGTGGGCAGGCGCTGCCCGGCGACGCGACGCCGGCCGCGCGCGCGGCGGCGGCGGTGCGCGCGCATTGCCAGGCGCTGATCGACGCGGCCGGGCCCGCGTGCGTGGCGGTCAAGCCGCAGCTCGCGCGCTTCGAGCAGCTCGGCGCCGCCGGTCGCGAGGCGCTCGGGGCCGTCTGCGAGCACGCGCGCGCGGCGGGCCTGCTGACGATCGCCGACGCCAAGCGGGGAGATATCGACGTGACCGCCGCCGCCTACGCGCGGGCGCTGTACGGCGGGGTGGACACCCCCTTCGGCGCGGTCGCTGGCCTGGGTGTGGACATGGCCACGGTCAACCCGCTGATGGGAAGCGACGCGCTGGCGCCGTTCGTCGCGGCCGCGCGGGAGTCGCGGGCGGCGGTGCTGGTGCTCGTGCGCACGTCCAACCCCGGCGCCGCCGACATCGAGGACCTGCGCCTCGCGGGCACCGCGCCGGATGCGGGCACACGGGCGGGTGTACCCGCCGGGCACGGTGCGAGCGCCCCGCGGGACGGGGGCGGCGAGTACGTATGGGAGCGGATCGCGACGCTGGTGGACACGCTCGGCCGGGAGGCCGTGGGGGAGAGCGGGCTCAGCGACGTCGGCGCCGTCGTCGGCGCGACCGTGCCCGAGCACATGGCGCGCGCGCGCGAGCTGATGCCGAGCGCGGTGTTCCTGCTGCCGGGCGTGGGGGCGCAGGGCGGGCGCGTCGAGGACCTCGCCCCTGCGTTCGCGCCCGGGCGCGCCGGCGGCCTGGTGGCCGCGTCGCGCTCGATCGCACGAGCCCATCTCGCCGCTGGGGGCGATCCGGCGAGCGCGGCGCGCGCGGAGGCCGAGCGCCTGCGCATGCTGGCCTGGTCGATCTCCGAATAGGCGGACTCTGGGGGTGTCCGGAGGATTTACGTAGATTTGAGGCTGAGCGCGCTCGCGTCCGCTAGCCTCTGGAGAGCGTCGAGCGGCGCCACCCGGCTCCGCCCGCGCAAGAAGACGGAGATGACGCGCAGATGATCATCACGGTCACGCTCAACGCGGCGATCGACAAGTCGCTCTCGGTGCCGAACTTTCGCCTCGGACGGCGCCACCGCACGGTCGAGCAGCGCACGATGGCGGGCGGCAAGGGCGTCAACATCGCCCGCGCGCTGAAGGCGCTCGGCCAGCCCGTGATCGCCACCGGCCTCGCCGGCGGCGCGACCGGCACGCACATCGTCGAGCAGCTGACCGAGGAGGCGATCCTCAACGACTTCGTGCGCATCCGCGAGGAGTCGCGTACGAATACATCCGTGCTCGACCCCACAAGCGGCGAGCAGACCGAGGTCAACGAACGCGGCCCGTCGGTCTCCGAGCAGGAGGTCGAGCTGTTCCGCGACAAGCTGCTCTACCTCGCGCGCGGCGCGGCGATCGTGGTGCTCGCGGGCTCGCTGCCGCGCGGCGTCTCCTCCGAGCTGTACGCGGAGCTGATCCGCGATCTGCACAAGGCCGGCGTGACCACGGTGCTCGACACCGACGGCGACCCGCTGCTGCACGCCGTGCGCGCCGAGCCCGACGTCGTCTCCCCCAACATCCTCGAGGCCGAGGAGCTGGTCGGCCACGAGTTCGCAAGCGAGGAGGAACGCCTGCTCGCGGTGCGCGAGATCGTCGCGCTCGGCCCGCGCGAGGCGATCATGACGATGGCCGACGGCTGCGTGGCCGACGTGCTGATCGAGGGCAAGTCATGCATGCGCCGAGCCCGCATGACCCCGCGCGAGCCGATCGCCAAGCGCGGCTCCGGCGATGCTTTCCTAGCGGGCTATGTGGCCGCGCGCTACGAGGGCCGCCCGCCCGACCAGTGCCTGCGCTTCGGCGTCGCCTGCGGAGCCGAGTCCACCGCGCGGCTCGGAGCCGGGCTGATCGACCCGAAGGAGGCCCGGCGCCTGCAGAGCGAGGTCGAGGTCGGCGAGGTCGAGTTGCCGGCCGAGGTCGGCTGACACCCGATCGCAAGGTTTTTCCCAAGCCATTGACATAGAGAGTTGCATGGGCATCGATCTCAGACGCCCCCGGCGCCTCCAGCAAGCAGGTAGCCCACTAACCAAGCTGCCGCCCAGCTTGGCCAATCTTAGCCAAGAGCTTCTGCTATTGTGTTGGCGTAATGAGGGTAAACGTTGGTCAAGCCAAGACCGACCTGTCCAAGCTCCTGGCCCGTGCCGAGGCCGGGGAGGAGGTGGAGATCGCGCGCGACGGGGTGCCCGTCGCGCGGCTTGTCAAGCTTGATCGCTCGCCGCGGCCCGGCGATCGATTTCTTGCCGCGCGGGGTTCGCTCGCCGGGCAGATCGAGATCGCCGAAGGCTTCGAGTTCACAGATGCCGAGGTCGAGGAGATGCTCGGCGCCGATCTCGCTTGAGGCTCCTGCTCGACACGCATATCGTTCTTTGGCAGCTCGCTGGAACCTGCACTTTGACGCCGGAGGCGACAGACGCCATCGGTGGCGCCGACGAGTTGCGGTTCAGCGTTGTTTCCTTCGCGGAGATCGGCATCAAGGTGGCCGTTGGGAAGCTGACCGTGCCGGCTAGACTCGACGAGCGCGTCCGAGCGGCTGGCGTGCAGACACTCGGGTTGGCCCCAGAGCACGGACTTCGCGTCGCCGAGTTGCCGCTTCATCACCGCGACCCGTTCGATCGCCTGCTGATAGCGCAGGCTTTATGCGAGCGGCTAACGATCGTCACGGCCGATGCTCGCTTCGCCGACTACGGAGTCTCGCTGATCCGAGCGGCAGACTGATTGGCTTGTCGAAATGCTACCCCCCGGCCACGTCCCGCCGCAGGAACACAAGATAAGCCGCGATCAGCGACGGCCCCGCGTACAGTGCGCAGACCCATAGCGAGTGGGTGATCGGCGCCCAGTCGGTCGGCGTGTGCAGCAGGCCGTGCCAGCCGGCGAACTGGCTTGTGAGCAAGTAGGGCTGGATGCCTTCCAGGCCCGGGATGCCGGAGACGATGTAGAGCAGGATCACGAAGCCGACCGCGCCGACGACGGACGCGGCGCTGTTGCGCGTGGCTGTGGAGAGCAGCACGCCGAAGGCGACGACGGCCAGCAGCGGGATCATGTACATGGCGTTGGCGACGAACACCAGCAGCAGCGCTTCGGCCGCCGAGACGAACGTGCCCGAGAGCGTTCGCACGGGGTGAAAGCCCCATGAGGCGACGCCGCCCACGGTCGCCACGAGCGCGGAGAGGAACACGGCTGCCGTTGCGTAGCTGAACGCGGCCAGCGCCTTCGCCGCGAAGACCTGGCCGCGATCGACCGAACGCGTGAGGATCGTCTTCAGCGTGCCGTTGCCGTCCTCGGCGGCGACGATGTCCCCGGCCACCAGCGAGGCGATCAGCGGCAGCATGAAGAGCGAGAGGAACTCGAGCGTCAGCACCGGCGTGGCGAGGCCCGATGCCGTGATCTGTTCGGAGAAGATCGAGAGGTTGCCGCCGTGGCCGTGGCGCTGGTGCAGGTTCTCGAACACGATGAAGATCAGTGGGAACAGCACCGCCAGGGCGAAGCCCAGGTACGTGCGCTTCTGCGAGCGCAGCTTGCGCAGCTCCCAGCGGTACACCACGAGCGTCGAGGGGCGGCGCGCACGGGTGCCGCTCGCGGGCGCGGACAGGGGCGGGGAGGCGGCCACGCTGCTCACCGGTGCGGCCGCCCGGGGCGTTCGTCGCGGTCGGCTCTCATGGCGCTCCAACCAGCGAATCGGGGTTTGCGAGGGGGTGTGCGCCTGGCGTGGGGGCGCCGGCGCCGTTGCTCTCGGTCAGGCGGAAGAACAGGTCCTCGAGCGTCGCCAGCTCCGGCGTGAGCGCGAGGATGCCAATCCCTGCCCGCCCCAGCGCCAGCGACAGTGCGCCAACGTGCCGCTCCTCGGCCTGGAAGCTCACGCCGTGCTCGCCCGCGGAGGCGTGGTCGATGCCCGGCTGCTCGCGCACGATGCCGAGCGCGCGGGCGTCGTCTGTGGTGCGCAGGCGATACCCGGCGCCGCCCTGGCGGCGCAGGTCGGCCAGCGCGCCCTCGTACACGACTTTGCCGCGGTCCACGATCGCGACGCGGTCGCACAGTTCCTGCACCTCCGGCAGCTGGTGACTCGACAGCAGGACGGTGATGCCTTCGCCCGCGAGCCGGCGGATCAACGCGCGCATGTCGCGCATCCCGGCCGGGTCGAGGCCGGTGGCGGGCTCGTCGAGGATCAGCAATCGCGGGCGGCGCAACAGCGCAGCCGCGATCCCCAACCGTTGGCGCATGCCGTGGGAGTAGCCGCCCACCTTGTGCTTGGCGCGCGGCGCCAGCTCGACGACCTCCAGCACCTGCTCGATGCGCGTCGCGGCGCCATCGCCGTCGAGCGCCGCGAGCAGTTCGAGGTTGCGGCGGCCGGTCATGTACGGGTAGAAGCGGGGCGCCTCGACGAACCCGGCAACGCCGGCAAGCGCGCGTGCGCCCTCGCGCAGCGGGTCGCGCCCGAACAGCTCGACCGACCCCGCCGTCGGGGTTATCAGGCCGAGCGCCATGCGCAGCGTGGTCGTCTTGCCGGCGCCATTGGGGCCGAGGAAGCCGTACACGTCGCCCGTGCGCACGTTCAGGTCGATGCGGTCGACCGCGAGCACGTCCTTATAGCGCTTGACAAGGCCTCTCGCCTTTACGGGCTGGGCCTCGGGGTCGCTCACCCTAGAGTCCTCTTGCAAACGCCTCTATCGACGCCGGCGTGACCGAGCCGGCGAGCAGGTAGCGCACGCCCGCGCGCTCGAACGTGAGCACGGTGCCGAGCGGGGTCGGCAGCTCTGAGGCGCTGGTGCCGTCGATGTCGACCTTCGGCAGGCTTTCCAGCTCGGAGGCGCTCGCTTCCTTGGCGCCGGCCTTGAGCGGGCTTTCGAGCAGCTCGATCGCGCCGAGCCCCTGGCCGTGGGTGCTGAGCTTTGGCTTTTCGCCGCCTTCGGAGGGGCCGGAGGTCCCCGAGTCGTGCTTGGTGGGGAGCGTGACTTCCTGCACCTTCGCGTCGGCGGGCGGGGTGAAGTCGAGCGTCGAGCTTTCGACGGGGCCGTAGGAGACTTCGGTGGCCGCCAGTTCGATCACGGGCGCGCTGCCGGTCGTCGAGTAGACGGCGGCGCGCAGCGGCACGCCGGTGGTGGCGTCCCAGGACAGCTCGGCACCGCCGATCAGCCCGCCGTTTTCGCGCGGGGAGACGCGCACCGTGTAGGCGGCCTGTCCCGCCACGTCGGTTGGGGTGGCGCCGGAGATGTCGGCGTGCTTGCCCGCCCTGGCGATGGCTTCTTCGATTTCGGCGACGCTCGGGACCTTGGTGGCGCCGTCCTGGCCGGTCGGAGATTCCGCGGCGGGTCCAGCCTTCGTGTCCGTGGTCCTCCCCGGCGTTTCTTCCCCGGACTGCGACTTCGGCACGTAGCGGTACAGCGTGTTCGTCGAAGCGTCGTACATCGACGCGCTGTGCCCGTCGTAGAGGATCTGCGTGTCGCCCTCTTCGGACTGCAGTTCCAGGCGCGCGTGGCCGTTTGAGCCGATCCACAGGCGCCCGGAGGCGCCGGCGATCAGCGGGCTGGAGCTGAGCTGGCCGCCTTCGCCGCCGCTGCCCGAGCTCGCGAGGTTGGCGCCTTCGAGCAGGTGGTTGGTGAACTGGATGCGTGCGCTGACCCCTTGCACCTTCGGCGCCGACAGCGCGTCGTGCACCGCGTCGGCCAGGGGCTTGGCGGGCGGTGTCGGCCCGGCGCCCACCGCCAGCGCGAGGGCCGTGGCCCCGACGCCGACGACCACGACCGTGGCGCACAACAGCAGCAGGCGGGAGAGCGGTAGGCGACGGAGGATGTTCACGTGGCGTCCAAAGTCCTTCGATGGTGGGCTTGGCGGGCGAAACCCACTCCAACCAGCGTAGCGCTCGAGCTGGGCGTTGCCTAAAGGCTGTCGAAGAGAGTTCTCATCCAGCGCCGCGTAAACATGCTCGGCACGTCACCCGGGCCGGCTGCTCATGTATCGTGCCGAGCCGATGCAAGACAACGAGTCAAAGCTGCGCTGGCGCGCCATCTATCTCGCGGTCGTGCTCGCCTTCGTGTTCGGCGTCGTCGCGCCCGTGCTGGTGCTCACCGCCAACGCCAAAAACAAGGCGGCCACGGCCCCCGGCGATGTGCACCTGACGGCCTCCGAGCAGCACGGTCGCGTGCTGTTCTCGGACACGTGCGCCTTCTGCCACACGCTCGCCGCAACCAACTCGGTAGGACGGATCGGTCCCAACCTCGACATCCGCGTCGGCAAGGAGCTCACCACCGAAGCGGCCCGCCGGGCGCTGGTGCTGAGCGCGATCACCGAAGGTCGGGCGCTCGGCCTCGGCAACATGCCGGCCGATCTCTACCAGGGGAGGGAAGCCGAAGCCGTGGCCGACTTCGTGGCCGCCGTGGCCGGGCGCTGACCGACCCCGGCTTTTTGGCCAACCGTCGATAGCGGGCGGCCGGCCCATCGACTACGCTGCGCCGAGCATGGCCAGCCTGCCGCAAACCGCCGCCGACGTGAGGGCGATCGTCGAAGAACGCGAGATCCGCTTCATCCGCTTCTGGTTCACCGACATCCTCGGTCAGCTGAAGTCGTTCTCGATCAACTCCCAGGAACTGGACGATGCGTTCGAGGCCGGCATGGGCTTCGACGGCAGCTCGATCACCGGCTTCAACGCGATCGAGGAGTCGGACATGATCGCGATGCCCGACCCCAGCACCTTCGCGGTGCTGCCATGGCGCCCGGAGGAGCAGGGCGTGGGCAGGATGTTCTGCGACATCATTACGCCCGAGCGCACCCCCTATGAGGGCGATCCGCGCCATGTGCTGCGCCGGGCGCTCGAGCGCGCGCGGGGGATGGGCTTCGACACCTTCAACGTCGGCCCCGAGCTCGAGTACTTCCTGTTCAAAGACAGCAAGTCCACCGAGGTGCTCGACGAAGGCGGGTACTTCGACCTGACCACGCTCGACGCGGGCACCGACGTGCGCCGCGAGACCGTGCTCGCGCTCGAACAGCTCGGCATCCACGTCGAGTACACCCACCACGAGGTCGGCCCCTCCCAGCACGAGATCGACATGCGCTACGCGCCCGCGCTGAAGATGGCCGACGACTGTATGACCTATCGCATCACCGTCAAGGAGTACGCGGTCAAGTACGGCTGGCATGCGACCTTCATGCCCAAGCCGCTGTTCGGCGAGAACGGATCGGGGATGCACACCCACCAGTCGCTGTTCGCGGACGGCAAGAATGCGTTCTACGACCCCGAGGACCAGTACTTCCTCTCCGACGTCGGCAAGGCGTTCATCGCCGGCCAGCTCAAGCACGCGCGCGAGATCTGCTCGATCTTCGCGCAGTGGGTCAACTCCTACAAGCGCCTGGTGCCGGGGTATGAGGCGCCCGTGTACGCGGCGTGGTCGCGGCGCAACCGCTCGGCGCTGGTGCGCGTGCCGCTGTATCACCCCGGCAAGGAGCAGGCCACGCGCATGGAGCTGCGCTGCCCCGACCCGGCGTGCAACCCCTACCTCACGTTCGCGGTGCTGCTGCAGGCTGGTCTGGAGGGGATCGAGAAGGGGTATGAGCTGCCCGACCCGATGGAGAAGAACCTCTACCACCTGACCGCCGAGGAGCGCCGGCGGCTGGGCATCGAGCAGCTGCCGGAGTCGCTCGGCGAAGCGATCGAGATCAGCGCCGAGTCGGAGCTGGTGCTGCGCACGCTCGGCGAGCACACGTTCAACCGCTACATCGAGATCAAGCGCCAGGAGTGGGAGGACTACCGCGTGCAGGTCACCCAGTGGGAGCTGGACCGGTATCTGGCGATCTTGTAGGCAGCTCGCACGCGATCGGGCGCGGCGGGGCCAGGGTCCAGTGCATCGCCTGCAGCATGTGCCCGAACGCGGCCGGGTGGTGCGGGGCGATCGTTTGCAGCAGCGCGATCGCGCCGGCGCTCTCGCGCTCGTAACGCTCATCGCCGGTGAGCTGGGCGAGGCGCAGCAGGCCCAGCGCGGCGCTCGAGGAGCCGGCGGGGATGGGGGAGTCTTCGAGCTCCTTGCGCCTGGCGATCAGCTGTTCGCCGTCGATGGCGGTCGAGAAGAAGCCGCCGTTCTCGCGGTCTGAGAAGCGCTCGATCAATGCGCCGGCGATCGTCGTCGCCTCCGTGAGCCAGCGCTCCTCGCAGGTTGCCTCGAACAGCGCGATCAATGCCTCCAGCAGGAAGGCGTAGTCCTCCAGGTAGGCGCCGATCTTCGCGCCCCCGTCGCTGTAGGAGCGCAGGAGACGGCCCTGCTCACCGGTCGACGATCCACGAGATCGCCGATCGGCCAGCATCTCGCGCAGCACGAACTCGGCGCAGCCCACGGCTGCGTCCAAGAAGTGCTCGCCACGCTGTGCGTCGGTGGGCTCGGCCGGGGTGCCCTTCAGGTGGGCGCCCACCTCGGCCAGCGCCGCGATCATCAGCGCGTTCCAGCTCGCGATGCGCTTGTCGTCGAGTCCGGGTCGCTTGCGCTCTTCGCGCACTTCGAGCAATCGCTTGCGAATCCGCGCGCGGGTGGCCTCGTCGGGTCGAGGCCCGCGGTCCTCGAGCACGTTCAAGCCCGGCTCGGGGTGGTGCGGGTCTGTGAAGTTGCCTTGCGCGCTTGCGCCGAGCCAGCGAATCGCTGCCTCTGCATCCGCGCCCAGCGCCTGCTCCAGCTGCGCGACGCTCCACACGTAGAAGCGCCCCTCGACGCCGTCGGAGTCGGCGTCTAGCGCGCTGTAGAAGCCGCCCTCGGGGCCGCGCATCTCGCGCAGCGCCCAGTCGAGGGTGTCGTGGCAGACCTCCAACAGGCCCGCGTCCCCCGAGAGCTGGAAGCCGTGCAGATACGCGCGCGCGAGCAGCGCGTTGTCGTAGAGCATCTTCTCGAAGTGCGGCACGGTCCAGGTCTCGTCGACCGCATAGCGGTGAAAGCCGCCGCCCACCTGGTCATGGATGCCCCCGCCCGCCATCGAGCGCAGGGTGTACAGCGCCATCGCGGCCGCGTCGGCGTTGGCAGCGCCGCCGCCGGGCGATGAGAGCACGGCCGATTTTGATGGGGAGGATGGGTCGTGCCCGTGGTTCTCCGCGGCTCGGCACATCAGAAACTCGAGCACCGATGCCTGGGGAAACTTCGGCGGGCCCCCGAAGCCGCCGTTGAGCGCGTCGAACGTCCCCGCCAGCCCCTGCACGGCGGTGTCGAGCGCACTCTCCTGGAAGGACCCCTCCGCGGGCGCCAGCCGCGCCGTGCTCGACAGCTGCTCGCGCAGCCGCTCGCCGCTCGCTCTGATCTCCTCTCCGCGCTCGCTCCATGCTTCTGAGACCGCCAGCAGCACCTGCGGGAAGGACGCCATCCCGGGGCGCTCGCTCGGCGGGAAGTAGGTGCCGCCGTAGAACGGCACGCCCTCCGGTGTGAGGAACACGTTCAGCGGCCAGCCGCCGTGGCCGGTCATGCCCTGCACCGCCTCCAGGTACAGCGCGTCCACGTCCGGGCGCTCCTCGCGGTCGACCTTCACGCACACGAAGCGCTCGTTCATGAGCGCGGCGATCCGCTCGTCCTCGAAGCACTCGCGCTCCATCACGTGGCACCAGTGGCAGGCGCTGTAGCCGATCGAGACGAGCAGCGGAGCGTTGCGCTCGTGCGCGGCGGCGAGCGCCTCGGGCCCCCACGGCAGCCAGTCGACCGGGTTGTGGGCGTGCTGGCGCAGGTAGGGGGAGCTCTCGCGGGCAAGTGCGTTGGGCACCCGCCCAGCGTAGTGGCGGGATGACCTCGGCGCGGGCCGCGGAGGGGCGAGCGGCGCAACGACACGGAGGGCCGCGCACGCCCATCGGGGTCCCGATGGGCGCCGCGCCTGGAGATCAGGGCGTGTGTGCCAGCGCCGGCTGGTGGAATCGCAAGCTCGGCGCCGGCCAGTCGCTCGTCGAGCCGGCGTCGCCCGGCGCCGCGCTCTCGGCGCGCGCGAGCTTGACCGTGGCGAGGTTCACGTCGAAGCGATGCCCGCCGAGCGTGCCGGTGGCGTGGGCGCTGTCGCCGATGCGCACGACGCCGCGAGCGGCCCGCGAGCCTTCGACGCGCAGGTCGGCGGCCCGCAGGCGGCCATCGGCGATCGGGAAGCTGCCCGTGATCTGCACGCCGCCCACGAAGGACATGCGCTTCAGCGTCAGCGCCGAGGAGGTGAGGCGCGCGTAGCCGCCGCGCAGCCCGCCGAAGCTCGACCCGCTCGGCAGTTCCTGCTCGGCCTGCAGGGTCGCGCCGATCACCTGCTGTTCGAGGTCGGCGATCGTCTCCAGCACGACCGCGAGCGTGCGTCCCGCGGCGCCCGGCAGCGAACCGACCGGCTTTACCAGCGAGAGCCTGCTCGGCACGATCGGCGTGGGGGGCAGCGGGTCGACGCTCGGCGCGCACGCCTGCACCGCCGCGCCTGCGAAGAACGCCTTCACCGCGTTCTGCGCGCAGCCGCCGAATTCGGTGCCGAGCACCGAGTGGCCCGTGTAGGGGACCTTCAGCAGCTGCGATCCGGGGATGCGCGCCGCGACCGCTTCGGCTCCGGCGGTCGGCGTGCGCAGGTCCTGCTCGCCGGAGAGGATCAGCGTCGGCACGTCCGGCAGCGGCGCGATCGCGGGCGGCGCGGGCGCCAGGTTGGGCCACGCCGCGCATGCGGGCGCGAGGCTGTCGGCCCACGCGACGGGCGCGTTGAAGGGATAGAAGGCCGCCGCCGGCAGCGCCCGCAACGCGCCCAGCGCTTCGGCCGTGCGCGTGCTCGCGGACGCGCCGCGCTGCCAGGGAAACGGCTGCTCTTCGCAGGTTGTGTCGGCGAACAGCGCTTCGTCGAGCCCGTCGGAGCTGGCCAGCGGCGTGCCGGGGACCCTCGGGTCATCCGCGTCGCCGGCCTGCGCGGCCCGCTCGGAGCGGGCTGCGGGCGAGCTCGCCAGCGGCACCCCCGGCAGGTTCGGTATCAGCCCCTCCGCCAGCAGGTCCAGGCGCAGCAGCGGCGCGGGGTCGCCGCGCAGCGCCGACTGCACCGACGCCGGCAGCAGCGCCCGCAGGGCAGGGTTCAGGTCGCCCGCGCCGATCAGGTTGAGCAGGTCCACGTCGGACATCGTGGCGCGGTGAGCGTGGCCCGAGCCGTCGTACACCGTGCCGCTGAGCGCGTGTTTTTGCATCTTCGCCACCAGCCGCGCGATGTCCCCGAGCGGATTGCTCGTGATGCCCGCGCACGCGCCCTGCGAGCACAGCTCTTCGAACACCGGCTTCATCGCCGCGAACGTCTCCAGCTGAAACGGGTCGTCGCGTTCGGGCGGCACGACCGAGTCGAGCACCAGCGCTTCGACGCGCTGTGGATAGCGTTCGGCGTACTGGAGCGCCACCTTCGTGCCGTAGGAGGTGCCGTACAGCACGAGCTTTTCATAGCCCATCGCTTCGCGCAGCGCCTCGATGTCGGCGACCGATTCCCGCGTCGTGTAGGACGCGCGCGCCGGGCCGATCTGAAGCGCGCAACGTTCGAAGGCCTGCCCGATGTTCGCAAGCGATTCCCCGCCTTCGAGCGCCGCGCACGCCAGCGGCCCCGAGCTGCCGGTGCCGCGCTGGTCGAAGACGATCAGATCGCGCGAGCCGAGCGCGGGCGCCATCTCCTGGGCCATCGCCGCCGCGAGCGGATCGGCCGCCTGGCCGGGCCCGCCGGCGAGCCCGACGACGGCCGTGCGGGTCGGACTGGGGCCGGCCTGCAAGCGCTCGACGCTCAGCGAGACGGTGCCGGGCGCTTGTCCCGTGCGGCTGAGCGGCACCGCAAGCGTCGCGCAGGAGAAGCTCGGCGCGCTCGCGCACGGAGCAAACGACAGCGCCTCGGCCGCGGACGGGTGGAAGGCGGCGAGCGTCGCCGCCAGCAGCGGCGCGCCGAGAGTCAGAGCTTGCAAACGCCGCCTCATCGGCCCTCACATTAGCCGGGACAGCTGAAGCGGACGTGAAGAGCCGGTTGGCTTCCTGGCTAGCGGAAGCCGAGCAGCAGCGCCGCCAGCCGCCGCGCGCTTGCCAGCACCGCCTGGGAGCCTCCCGTGAACGCCAGCGCCGAGCCGCCCGCTTCGGCCACGCTCCCGGGGAAGGAGCGCAGATGCACCCGCTTGCCGGCAAGCACACCGGAGAGGGCGCCCTGTGTGTCGATGTGCAGCACCCCGCGTGCGGCCGCCGAGCCGCCGATCCGAAGGCTTGCGCGACCCGCGCTCACCGTGCCCGAGACGGTCACGCCGGGTACGTAGGAGTACGCGTGCAGCACAACCGCGCCTTTGACGATCGCCCCCCAACCGGCTCGCAGCCCGCCGGTGCTGGCCGAGAGCGTGGCCAGCGAGCCTTCCGCGTCGAGATGTTCGGCCAGCGACAGCGCGATCTGGCGGTCGAAGTCGGCGGCCGTCCGCACGACCGCGGCGAGCGTGCGTCCCGCCACGCCGCTGGTGCCCTTCGCGGGCGCCACTTCGGCGAGGCGCAACGGCGGCAGCGGCGTCGGTAGGTAGGACCTCGGCGGTTTCGCGTGTGCGCATGGCGCGATCGGTTTGCCGGAGAACATCGCCTGCAGCGCGTCGCTCGCGCACGGCGTCGGCTCGGTGCCGAGCACCGAGTGGCCCGTGTTGGGTACGACCACGAGGTGGGAGTCGGGGATCTGCGCCGCGACCTCTCGCGCGTTGGCGGTCGGGGTGCGCAGGTCGTCGGCGCCGCTGAGGATCAGCGTCGGCACGTTGGGCAGCGGCGCTTCGTCTGTTTCCGGGGCGCCTTCGGTCAGCGGCCACTGCGCGCACGCCGGCATGTCGCTGAGCGCGAGCGCGTTGGCGGCGGTGAACGGCGCGAACGCCGACGCGGGCTGTGCCGCAAGCGCCGCGCGGGCTTCGCGCAGGCGCGTGCGCGGGCTCGCCGCAGGGTTCCACGGGAACGGCTCTTCGTCGCACACCGAGGAGTAGTACAGCGGCGCGTCGAAGCCCTCGGCGAGCGATTCGCTTTCGCTTTCCCCGCCGGCCGCCCGCAGCTGCAGGCGGCCGAGCGGGGCCGTGTCGCCGCGCAGCGCCGCGCGGATCGCGGCGGGGAATTCGGCGCGCAGAACGGGATCGAGGTCGCCCTCCACGAGGATCTCGATCAGGCTGCTGGAGGTGCTGTAGGTCGTGTGGGGTCGGCCGCCGCCGTCGATCACCCGCTCGGCCAGGCTCCCTGCGCCCATGCGCCTGACCAGGCGCGCGAGGTCGCGGACCGGCGCGGGCGTGATGTGTGCGCACGCCCCCGCCGCGCACAGCTGGCGCAGCACGCGCCCCACCGCCGCGAAGGTCGTCTTCTCGAGCGGTTCGGGGCCCGAGGGCGGCACGACCGAGTCGAGCACCAGCGCTTCGACGTGGCTCGGATACTCCTGCGCGTAGCGCTCGGCCACCTTCGTGCCATAGGAGGTGCCGTACAGTACGAGCTTTTCATACCCCCCCGCCTCGCGGATCGCCTCGATGTCGGCGACCGTTTGGGCGGTCGTGAAGAGGCCGCGTGTGGGGCCGATCTGGCCGGCGCAGATCGCGATCGCGCTCGGCGGCGAGTCGGACGTCAGATGTTCGAAGGCTGGGCAGGACAGCGGATGGGAGAGGCCGGTGCCGCGCTGGTCGAAGGCGATCAGATCGCGCGTGGAGACGATCGGACCGAGCAGTTCGGTGAAGTCTTCCATGAACGGAATCGCCGACTGGCCCGGGCCGCCCGCCAGCGCGATCACCGCGTCCTTGGAGTCGCCGACCGGCGAGAGGTGGCGGCGCATCGCGAGCGTGATCTCGCCCTCCGCGGGGTTGGCCGGGTTCAGCGGTACCGTCAAGTGCCCGCACGCCACGACGTTCGAGTTCCCGCATGGCGCCCACACGATCTGGGCCTGCGCGGCGGCCGCGCAGATGGCCGCGCATGCCGTCGCGGCCAGGAATGCGCCTCCGAGTGTCCTGGCGGCTCGTCGCACCAATCGGAATCTAGCGCACCGCCGATGGGGCGTGCGCCGACACCGTTGGGGTCAAGCTGCGCCCGAGCCACTCGCGCGTGTCGCGAGAACGCAGCATCGGGCCGCGCACGGCGATACGCTCGCGCTGTCATGCCTCCCGAACGCGAAGCGATAGTCGCCCCCGGCGCACCCGCGGCGATCGGGCCCTACTCGCACGCGGTGCGCGTCGATCTCCGGTCGGCTGGATCGCTGCTGTTCTGCTCCGGGCAGATCCCCCTGGACCCGCTCAGCGGTGAGCTGGTTGGCGCAACCGCAGCCGAACAGGCACACCAGTGCCTTGTGAACCTGGCCGCGGTCTGCGAGGCGGCAGGCGCAGCGCTCGCCGACGCGGTGCGCCTAACCGTGTACATGACCGATCTGTCCGCGTTCGCCGAGGTGGGGGAGGTCTACGCGGGCTTCTTCGGAGACGACCCCCCGGCGCGCGTGGCGATCGGCGTGGCCGCATTGCCGCGCGGCGCCCTGGTCGAGATCGACGCGATCGTTTGTAGTCCCTCAAATTCTTAGGGAAGACCGGGCGCGCATGCGGCCCGGTCCGACCCGTACATGTACGGGTCGGCCGGTCGTGCATGCACGACCGGCGGAGCCTCACATGTCGAGGCTCCGCCAATCGGCACATGTGCCGATTGGCACACCATCAAAGACCGCGCAACGCCGCGCGCCTGACCTTGCCGCTTGCGGTCTTCGGCAACTCCTTCGCGAACTCGACGATGCGCGGGTACTTATAGGGGGCCGTTTCGCGCTTGACGTGCTCCTGCAGCTCGCGCGCCAGCTCGGGGGAGGGGGTCTGCCCGTCGCGCAGCACCACGACCGCGCGCACGACCGCGCCGCGCTCCTCGTCGGGGGCCGCGACGGCGGCGGCCTCTGCGACCGCGGGGTGGGCGACGAGCGCCGACTCGACCTCGAACGGGCCGATGCGGTAGCCGGCGGAGACGATCACGTCGTCGTCGCGACCCTCGAAGTGCAGGTAGCCGTCCTCGTCTTCGCTTACGCGATCGCCGGTGTGCCAGGGTCCTCCGTCGCGGCGGTCGGTGACCGTCCAAGTTCCGTCCGGCTCACGCTGGACTCCCTCCCCGAGATATCCGAGAAAGAAGGTCGGCACAGTCGTGGGTCTGCGACCAGCTCGCCCGCGATCGCTGGCCCGTCCGATCGCCGATCGGCGAGCACGCTCAGATGCACGCCGCTGAGCGCCTTGCCCATCGAGCCGGCGCGTGCTTTCACGCCGATCCCCATGCCCGTCATCTGACCCGTCTCGGTCTGACCGTACCCGTCGCGGATGTCGAGCCCGGTGGCGTCTCTCCACACTTCCAGCACCTCCGGGTTCAGCGCCTCGCCCGCCGCCACCATCCCTTTCAGGCTCGGCAGCGCCCGCAGCTGCGCGCGCTTGGCGATCACGCGGTACTCGGTCGGCGCCATGCACAGCACGCTCACCCGCTCGCGCTCGATCAGCTCGAGCCGCTCGTGCGGATCGAAGCGCGCATCGTGCAGCAGCGCGGGGGCGCCCATCAGCCACGGCGCCATGAACACGTTGCGCGCCGACTTGCTCCAGCCGCTGGCTGCGGTACACCACACCAGCTCGCCCGCCCGCGCGCCCAGCCAGTGCTCGGCCTGCACCCGCTGCCCACGCAGGTAGCGCTGCGCGTGCACCACCGCCTTCGGCTCGCCGGCGGTGCCGCTCGTGAACGTGATCAGCGCCGGGTCGCCCTCGGTCAGGTCCGCATAGGGGGCCTCCGCAATGGCCTTCCCGGCGTCGGGCGGGGCTGCGAACAGCGTCTCGTCGGGCACATACAACACCTCGCAGTCCGGTCGGGCTCGCTCGATCTCCTCGCGGTTGCGCACGTCGGCCACGATCAACGCGGGGCTCGCCACCTCCAAGCGCAGGCGCAGGTCCTTGGCGCGCAGCTGCTCGGTGCACGGCAGCACAACCGCGCCGACGCGAAAGCACGCCATCATCGTGAGCACCCACTCGGGCCGGTTGCCGATCAGGGTCATCACCACGTCGCCGCGTCCCGCGCCCGCGCGGGCGAGCGCGGCCGCCATCGCGGCGCTGCCCGCCTGCACCTGCCCGAACGTCCACTCGCGGCGCCCGCCGTCGCGGGCCAGCTCGACGAGCGCCAATCGCTCGGGCGGCTGGGCCTGCAGGACGTCGCGCGCGAAGTTCACAGCGCCGCAGTCTGCCATGGCCTCGCGCCGCGGTCTGCCATGGCGCGCCGCCCAGGTATCCTGCGAGAAAGCGACACCCGCGCCGATTCCCGACCCTGGAGCGTTCCCCACAATGGCCGTAGCCCCCGCCCCCTTTACCGAGAAGACCGACGAGCAGAAGGCCATCACCGAGATGGTGCGCCAGTTCGCCGACGAGCAGATCCTGCCCAACGCCGAGCACTACGACGGCAAGGACGAGTATCCCGAGCCGATCGTCGAGCAGATGAAGGAGCTCGGCCTGTTCGGGGTCACGATCCCCGAGGAGTACGGCGGCATGGGCCTCGACCTGACGACCTACGCGATGATCGTCGAGGAGCTCTCGCGCGGCTGGATCTCGATCTCCGGCGTCATCAACACCCACTTCATCGGCTCCTATCTGCTGATGAAGTTCGGCAGCGAGGAGCAGAAGCAGAAGTACCTGCCGCGCATGGCCACGGGTGAGATCCGCGCCGCCTTCTCGCTATCGGAGCCCGAGCTGGGCAGCGACGTGCAGGCGATCAAGACCAGCGCCAAGAAGGGCTCGGATGGCTCCTATGAGATCAACGGGCAGAAGATGTGGGTTACCAACGGGCTGATGAGCTCGCTCGTGTTCGTGCTCGTCAAGACCGATCCCGATGCGCAGCCGCGCCACAGGGGCTTCACCTGCTTCATCGCCGAGAAGGAGGGCGGGGTCAGCGAGAACACCGGCGCCTACGCGGGCCTGAACGTGCCGCCGAAGATCAAAAAGCTCGGCTACAAGGGCGTGGAGTCGACCGAGCTCGTCTTCGACGGCTACCGCTGCCCGGCGGAGAACGTGCTCGGCGGCGAGGACGCCGGCCTGAACAAGGGCTTCGCGCAGATGATGGACGCCCTCGAGGTCGGTCGCGTCAACGTCGCCGCGCGCGGCGTCGGCATCGCCCAGCGCGCGCTGGAGCTTGGCCTGCGCTACTCCCAGGAGCGCAAGACCTTCGGCAAGCCGATCGCCGAGCACCAGGCGATCCAGTTCAAGCTCGCCGACATGGCCACGCAGGTCGACGCGGCGCGACTGCTCACGCTGCGCGCCGCGCGCCTGAAGGATGCGGGCGAGCGCTCGGACCTGGAGGCCGGGATGGCCAAGCTGTTCGCCTCGGAGGCCGGTCGCTTCTGCGTGGAGGAGTGCTTCCGGATCCACGGCGGGTACGGGTACTCCAAGGAGTATGAGATCGAGCGCCTCTATCGAGACGCGCCGCTGCTTCTGATCGGCGAGGGCACCTCGGAGATCCAGCGCATGGTGATCGGCAAGAAGCTGTTGCAGAGGCACAAGATCTGATGCGCTCCGTGCGCAGCCACCCGCGATCGGCGCGTGCGGGCAACGCGGGGCGTGGGCCGATGAGCGGCGACGCGAAGACGCTGATCGAGACGGCCGCACGGCGCTTCGTCGAGGAAGTGCCCGCGCTGGCGCCGATGAAGCTGGTGGTCGAGGTCGAGCTGCACGGTCGCGGCGACATCCAGCACTTCCGCCTGCAGATGCCCGAGGTGAAGGTCAGCAAGGGCCCCGCAGGCGACGCCCGCATCCGTGTCGAGATGCGCCGCGAGTTCTTCAACGTGATGGCCGCCGAAGGCAAGGTGCCCGACTGGATCGAGGCTTTCACCTACGGCAAGGCCAAGGCCACCGGGCCCACGCAGTTCTTGAAGCTGATCTCAACCGTCGTGGACAAGCAGCAGGAACGCGAACGCCTCAAGAGCGCTCGCAAGCACGCCTGAAAGCGTCTAGTGGTAGGCGAGGATCTGCTGGGCCAAAAACGCCAGCGAGGCGAGCATGAACAGGCACATCACGACCAGCGAGAAGTTTTCGCTCATGGTCCCCATACCATAGCGCCATGGACGGCCGCAAGAGCTGTTCCCGCCCCTCTCACGGGACCCTGTACGCCGCCGAGCCGCCGAGCACGTTGCCGCTCGCGCCGAGAGCGCGCGTCTGCACGTAGGGAGCGGCGCTCGCGATCGTCGCCTCGGTTTGGAAGCCGCTCCTGGGCACCGTCTCAAGCGGCGTCAGCGAGCTGGGGGAGGCGCCCGCGAGGATCTGCCAGGAGGCCACTTCGGTCGCGCCGTTCCAGCTCGTCAGCACGACGGTGCTCGACCCGCTCCGTTTCGCCACGATGGCCGGGGGGCTCGTCGGGTGCCCGCTCCACGGCGAGAGATACGTGCGGAAGTCCTGCACGTTGGGTCCCAGCGTGCCGTCCAGCAGCACTTCCCCGGCCGCGTTGTACTCGGTGAAGTTCGGCAGGTTGCCGTACCCCATCAGCCAGTTGCCCCCGGGCAGGCTCAGCAGGTTGCCCTGCGCGGGCGCGAGCAGCGTCTTCGTCGGGTTCGTGAAGGCCTTCACCAGCGACACCGTCTTGTTCGCATAGTCCGGCTTCAGCAGCACTCCGCGCGACTGGCGCTCCTTCGGCGGCGTGGAGCCGTTGTCGAACACGGAGATCAGCCCGCCCGGCTGCCATTCGGCGTCGTGCTGCCAGTAGGTGCGCGTGCCCGGCCCCAGCTTGAAGTTCGAGTGCGCGCCGCCCAGCTGCCAGTTGAAGCGCCCGGTCCTGATGTCGATGTCGTACAGCTCCCAGGAGTTGCGCGCCGAGATCAGCACGTCGCCCGAGGTGCCCGGATCGATCGAGTTGACGTGAATGTAGTCCCACGGGTAGCTCCCGCCGGGGACGGCATTGAATGAGTCGCGCAGAGGGATGTGCCCGAGTGCATGCCACTCCCACATCACGAGCCCCGTCTTGACGTCGATCTCCTGCACGACCGAGTCGGTCAGGATCCCGTTTGCCGAGCCGTGTACGGAGCTGAGGTTCATGTGGATCGGGTCGAAGGAATCGATCCACGCCGTCCCCTGCGGGGTCAGCAGGATCTCGTGCAGATCGGCCCTGTAGCCGTTGCCGGCCCTGACTTTGGCCACGGGCTGGTAGGAGCTGTTGTAGATCTCGTCTTCGCCCTGACCGAAGCCGACCTTCAGGATGCGCCCCTGCCACCAGGTGAGCACCGGCTTGCCTTCGTACTGCTGCACCTGGAAGTTGGTCGACTCATAGCCGGCCGGCAGCGGGTGAAACCAGACGAGCGCTCCATTCTGTTCTGAGATCGTCGGCCCCGGCGAGCCCTCTCCCTGGTAGGGCGCGAGGAACAGGTAGCCGGGCGAGGCGCCTGCCTGTGCGGGGGTCGTGAGCGCGACCGTCGAGGGCGTCAGCGCCGGCGCCGAGGCGTAGTGCTGTACGTCGTGCGCGTCGCCGGGGTTGTTGGGGAACTCCTCCTGGCTGGCGGCGGCCTGGTGGGCGACCGTGAACACGGTCGTGACCGGCTTCTCGGGCGTGCCCGAGCCGACGCCGACGAGCGCGTGTACGGCCACCTGCTCGCCCGCCCGGAACGGCTTGTTGACGACGAAGCTCATGCCCGTGCCGGTCGAGTAGCGCTCGAGTTTGCCGGAGTGGTTGCCGCTGCGCGAGCCGACCACGCTGACGTCGGCGACGGTCGTCCCCGGATCGCCGAGGAAGCTGATCTGCGTGTATGGCGAGGCGTCCTCGGTGCCGGGCAGCGGCGAGACGGCGACCGAGTTGGCGGCGGCCTCGGCGCGGTCGGCGCTCGGCGTCAGCGCGCCGGCGGCCGCGCCCGAGCCGCTGCCGCACGCCGACAGCCCCGCGCCGAGCGTCAGGGTTGCGATCGTGCTCGCCATTGCCGGCGCCGCGCGTACTCTCATCATCCCCCCTGCGGTGTGCTCATTGCTTGCTCCGCGCCGTAAACGGCAAGGATGTGCCGATCACCCGGCCCTTGCCGTCGAGCGCCTCGACCTCAAAACTCCGGTAGCTCGCCGGTAGCGACACGGCCGTCTCAAACCCAGATCTGGCGACGCTCGCTACTGGATCGAGTTTACCGCCGGGCGCGGCGGCCAATACCCGCCAGGAGGCGACCTCGGTGGCGCCGTTCCAGCTCGCGTAGACGACCGTGTGCCCGCCGGCGGTGCGCGCGGCGCCGGCGGGGTCGGTGAGCGGCAGCCCGACCCACGGCGCGAGCGTCGCGCGGTAGGTGAGGTTGTGACCGGGCAGCTTGCCTTCGAGCACCGGCTGCCCGGAGCGGGTCAGCTCGGTGATGTACGGCGAGGAGCCCCAGCCGATCATCACGTTGCCGTTCGGCAACGGCTGAAGGTCGCCCATGTAGTCCGATTCCAGGCCGTACCCCGAGCCGTATTGGGTGAGCATCGTTGCCGTGCGGGCGGATTCGTCGAGCTTCAGAACGAGCCCGCGCGAGGGCGCGCTTGCTTCCACGTAGGTGCCGCCCCCGGTCAGCTGGCAGCAGTGGTCGTCGAACATCGTGACGATCCCGCCCGGCTGCAGCCGCACGTCGTGCTGCCAGGAGAAGGCCGCGCGCGGGCCGAACGTGAAGTTCGATTTGCGCCCGCCGAGCGTCCACTGGATCCGGCCGCTGGGGACGCTCACGAGGTAGGCGGCCCAGGTGTCGCGCATCGACACCAGAAACCGGCCGGGTGCCAAAAGTTGCAGCGAGTTGACGTGGTAGGCGTCCCAGGGGAAGCCGTTGGTGGGCAGCGTCGCTTCGGAGTCGCCGAGCGGGATGTGCGTCAGCGCGTCCCAGCTGTAGAGCAGCCTGCCCGTTTTCAGATCGTACTCCTGTACGGCGGAGTCGATCAGCGCGCCGTTGTAGGCGCCGCCGTAGGCGGAGAGGTTGCGGGGGATGTCCTTGTTGGCGGTCACCCACGCGTCCTGGCCCTGGACGATGAAGTCGTGCAGCGTGAGCTTCCATCCGTCGGCCCCTTTGAGGCGGGCGACCGTCTGATAGTGCTGGTTTACAACCACGTATTCGCCGCTTTCGGTCGCGCCGGTGTTGGTGATCAGCCCCTGCCACCACGCGAGCGCCGGCTTGCCCCGGTAGCTCTGCAGGCTGAGATTGCCCGCCACGACCTTTTCGGGCACCGGCTGGAACCACACCGGCTGCAGGGCGTTGTCGAGGATCATCGGGCCGCTCTGGCCCACCAGCGGGGGATAGTTGAGGTTGTAGAAGCTCGTCGTGAGGATGTAGCCGGGCGCGAGCTTGGCGGTGTCGGTGTGCCCTTCGACCGTGGTCTTGGGGGGGTGCAGCGTCGGCTCGCTGACGAAGCTGTAGGTGCCGCTGGTCGTATGGGCGCCGACCGGCGCGCCGTGGTTGCCGGCGAACGCGAGGTCGAGCGCCAGGAACCCCGCGAGCACGGCCCCGACCCCGGCCGCGAGCGCGAGGGGCGCCGCGTGGGGGTGCGCGCTTGCCGGCCGTTCGACCAGCGCGAAGTTCATCAGCGCGGCGGCCGCGCAGCAGCCCGCGCCGATCAGGAAGGCGAGCCGAAAGCCCGCCGCCAGCGACTCCGGCACGCCGTGACCCAGGCCGATCAGGTGGCTGGAGCGCTGCGTGGCGAGCGTCACGAAGATCGCCAGGCCGAGGCCGCCGCCGATCTGCCGCGAGGTGTTGACCAGGCCGGATGCAAGCCCGGCCTGTCCCTCCTTGGCGCCCTGCGTGGCGGCGATCGTGGAGGGCACGATCGACATGCCGATGCCCGCGGCCGCGAGCACGCCGGGGATCATCACGTACACGATGCCGCTGCCGCTCGGCGCGATGCGCGCGAGCAGCACCTGGCCGAGCGCGAGCATCGAGAGGCCGCCACCGAGCACCGGGCGCACGCCGAAGCGGCCGACGAGCCGCCCGGCGCGCGAGGCGGACAGCACGATCGCGAGCGTCATCGGCAGGAAGATCAGGCCGGTGTGAAACGGCGAGAGGCCGAGCACCTGCTGCAGATACAGCGAGCTGACGAACCACATCGGAAACAGCGACGCGCTGAACAGCAGCACGATGTTGTTGGCGATCCGCAGCGGCTTGGTCAGCTCCTTGAAGGGGATCAGCGGCGCCGAGGCGAAGCGCGCCTCGATCAGCCCGAACACCGCGAGCAGCGCGATGCCGCCGAGGATCGGGCCGAGCGCGACCGCCGTGTCCCAGCCGCGCAGCCCCGCTTCCACCACCCCGTACACGAGCACGATCTGCCCGAGCGTGAGCGTGAACGCGCCGGCCACGTCGAAGCGCGCAGATTTTGGACGACGCTCGCTGACGACCGCCCACGCAAGCGCCGCGGCGGCGAGCCCGACCGGCGGATTGATCAGTAGCACCCAGCGCCAGCTGAGCCATTCGGTGACGATCCCACCGAGCAGCACCCCCGCCGCGCCGCCGACCCCGTTCATCGAGGCCCACGTGCCGATCGCGCGGTGCAGCTTCGGGCCGGGCTCGAAAGACGCGGTGATGATCGCCAGCGAGCAGGCGGCCATGAACGCGCCCGCGAAGCCCTGCAGCGCGCGCGCGGCGATCAGCATGTCGCGCGTCTGCGCGAGCCCGCCGGCGAGCGAGGCGAGCGCGAACAGCGCGAGCGCGGCGACGAACACGCGGCGCTGGCCGAAGCGGTCGGCGACGCGCCCGCCGAGCATCAGGAAGCCCGCGAACGAGATCGCGTAGGCGTCGACGATCCACTGCAGTTCCGGCGAGGTGAACGACAGCGCCGACTGGATGTGCGGCAGCGCGACGTTCACGATCGACAGGTCGAGGATCACCATGAACTGCGCGCCACAGCAGACCGCCAGCAGCCAGCCCTCGCGCGAGCGCAGCCGTCCGCCGGCGGGCCGCGTGAGCGGGCCGGGGCGTGTCGGCGTAGCCATGCTCATGGGCGCATTGGGCGCCGCGGCCGCCTGGTAGGGTGGGCGCTCGATGGGGCGAGCGACAACAGAAGATCGGCCGGTGAGACGAGCGCCACTGGCCGCCATGCTAACGCTGGCGCCCGCTGTGCTTGCGCTGCTGGCGATCGTGGCGATCGCTCTGACGCTGGCGGCGTGTGGCGGCAAAAGCTCGTCCACCGGGACGAGCGGCGCCACGACGAGCACCGCCACCACCACGACCCCTGGCGTGCACAAGAAGCCGTCCTCCAAAACGCCGGGCTACTGAGCGCGCGCCGCGCGTCGGCGCAGTGTGAGCGCGCGAGCGCGATCGGCGGAGCGCTCGCGCCGGGGGCAGGCTCGTGCGCGCGTGCGCCCGGCGGGGCCATCGTCGGGCCGATCACCGTTCGCCGCTCGCGAGCGACGCGTCGTAGCCGATCGCCCTGCTGGCGTGCGAGCCGCCGAGCACCTGCCCGCGCGCGCCGAGCGCCTGGACGGCCACGTACGCGTACTTCTTGGTGAGCATCGCCGAGCTTTCGAAGCCGCTCGCGGGCACGGTGGCGAGCGCGCTCAACGATTGCGGGCGGCTGCCGGCGAGCACGCGCCAACCCGACACCCCGGTCGCACCGTTCCAGCTCATCCGCACGATCGTCTCTTCGCCTGTGTTGTTGAGGCTCGCGAGCACCGCCGGCGGGGTTGCGGGCAGCGCGCTCCACGGATGGCGGTAGGCGCGATAGAAGATCATCGCGTAGGGCATGTGCGCGTCGAAGAGCAGCGCGCCCGCCGGGGAGAACTCGCTGATCTGCGGCACGCCGCCGAAGCCGACGAGAACGTTGCCGCCGGGGAGCGTCTGCATGTTGCCCTGGCTGGCGGCGCGCAGCGGCGTGGGGTGCGTGTAGGCCGCGCTCAGGCGGGCCGTGTGGGTCTTGAAGTCGAGCGCGATCCGCACCCCGCGCGACTGCGGCTGGACCGGCGGGTTGGCGCCGTCGTCGAAGAAGGTGACTTCGCCGTTGTCGAGCACGCGCCCGTCGTGCTGATAGGCCGTCTTCGTGCCCGGGCCCATCGCGAACGAGCTTTTCTCCCCGCCCAGGCGCCAGAGGATGCTGCCGCTGCCGGCTTCGATCTGGTAGCCCGCCCACGTGTTGCGCGAGGAGACGAACAGATCGCCGACCCGGTTGGAGCTCGTACTGCTGGAGCCTGTGCCGCTGGAGCCCGTGCCGCTGGAGCTTGCGCCGCTGGAGCCCGTGCCGCTGGAGCCTGTGCCGCTGGAGCCCGTGCCGCTGGAGCCTGTGCCGCTGGAGCCTGTGCCGCTGGAGCTCCCGCCCTCCACGTCGATCGAGTTCAGGTGAAACCAGTCCCAGGGCGAGCTCTTGGGGGGCGAGGTCTCCGATTCGCTCACGGCGATGTGGTCGAGGCTGTGCCATTCCCAGCGCACGAGCCCGGTCTTGACGTCGATCTCCTGCACCGCGGTGTCGACGATCGCGCCGTCGCGCGGGCCGCCTTCGACCGAGGAGAGGTCGCAGCGGATCGGGTTGTATGCGGTGATGTACGCAACGCCGTGCGGCGCGAGCTGGAACTCGTGCAGGTCCGCGCGCAGCCCGTTGCCGCCGCGCACGCGCGCGAGGAGCCGGTAGGAGGAGTCGAGCACCACGTCTTCGCCCTGGCCGAAGCCGAGCGAGAGCACCTTGCCCTGCCACAGCGTGAGGTCCTCGTGGCCTTCGTAGGGCTGCACATTCACGTCCTCGGCGGCGATGCCGCGCGGCAGCTGGTCGAACCACACGAGCCGGCCCTGCGGCGTGTAGATGAGCGCGCCGTAGCGGCCCGGACCGGGCCCGTTGCTCGTGAAGATGTCGCCCGCCGCGGGATCGCGGTCGGGCGCGGTGACGGTCAGCGTGGGCGCCTGCACCCCCGGGAGCGTGCGGAAGCTTTCGTATTCGGAGGGCGAGGCGGCGGGGTTGGGGAACTCGCCCACGCTCGCGGTCGGGTAGGGCGTGTCGACGCGGAACGAGAAGGAGATCTTGCGCAGCGCCAGCGGCGGTGTCGGCTGTGGGGGGGAGTACCAGCTGCCGGTTCGGACCGTCGCCGTCACGGTCACGTGCTCGCCGGCGCCGAACGGCGTGTCGGGCACGAAGCTCGCCCCGTCGCGCTGCGAGTAGGCGAGCAACCGGCCGGCGTGGCCGCCGCTCTTCTGTCCGACGACCGACACGCTGTGGATCGCTGCCGGCGGCAGGCCCAGGAAGCTGATCTGGGTGTCAGGGTTGGCGGTGACCGACCCGGGCGCCGGCGACACGTCGATCGTGCTGGCGGGCAGCTCAGCGCTGCCGACGAGCCTCGCGGGCAGGCACGCGGGCGCGCTCGCGTTCGTGTTCGTGGATTTGCCGCCCGATCCGGAGAGCGCGCCGGTGGCCAGCGCGGTGAGCACGGCGATCGCCACGGCCGCCGCGAGCAGGGCGATGGCCAGACGGCCTCCGCTCATGGCGCGTCACCGGCGGGGGCTGGCCGCGCTCCCGACAGGGCCGAGCGTGCGCACCGGCGAAGCCGGCATACCGCGGTGGGATCGATCATCTAGGCGGTCGTCGAGCTCAGCGCCTGCGTCTGCTCGGTGCGCCAACCCTGCAGCGCCCCCAGGGCGCCGTCGATGACGCGGCCCAGGAACGTCTCGCGGTCGTTGACGTGCGGCAGCGGCTCGGCCGGCACCGGCACCTCCAGGAACCGACACAGGGGCTCCCAGCCTTCGCTTACGCTCCACACGAGCAGGCGCTCGGACGGCACCGTCGCCTTGACGAGCTCGTTGTGGCGATTGAATCCGGCGATCAGCTGCTCGGGCAGCTCGTGCCCGGCGGCAAACGGCGCCCGTTCGATCCAGAACATGCGCTCGACGAGCTTCAGGTAGCGGGCCCAGCGTGGATCGACCTGGGCGCGGGCGCTGGAGAGCAGGCGGATCAGCGACTCGCCGTAGCACATGTCGACGATCGTCTCGCGGAAGCTGGGCTCCCACTTCTCGGCGTCGCGCACGCTCAGCAGCACCTTCGCGTCCGGGTAGCGGTCCATCAGCTCGCGCCAGAAGTAGCCGCCGGGCCAGTCCACCGTCGCCTGGGAGTCGCCGAACACCTCCTCCCACGGTTCGGCGCCGTCCAGCGCCCGGTTCCACACGTCCACCTGGTCGAGGTCGGCGATCACGTTGACCCAGTGGTAGCAAGGCTCGAAGCCGAGCATCTCCAGCGCCACCTTTTGCGTGAGCGTGCCCGTGCGCGGCATTCCGGCTCCGATGACCTTCATATGCGTTCCTCCCGGCTCCATGGATGTTGTGCTCCTTGCAGGCTAATCATGGACGCCTGTCGAAGGGTTTGTGAAGAAACATGTCGATAGGATGAAGAGTCTATGAAGAAACGCTGGCGAGGAGCCGCTCTTTCGCGGTTGCCGACGGGTTGCTCACGTATCCTCGCCTTTACATCCGCCCATTCAGTCCGCCCTATGAACCAACACACTCCAGGGGGTCCATCTTGAAGGCTATAGCCGACCTCCCCGGCTTGCGGGGCCGCTCGCTCGCGTGGGAGGGGCGAAACTCGCGGCTTGCGCACATCAGCCGCCTCGCGCTGGCCGGACCGGAGACCTCCTTCACGCAGAAGGACGTGCTCGGCCTGCTCGGGCTGGCAAGCGACGAATTCGCCCAGCGCATCTTCAGCCGCTGTGGCGTGCAGCGGCGCAGCCTGACCCTGACCGACGAGTTCCTGGCGACGACCGTGCAGGGACGGACCCACGCGATCGAGCAGCACCTGCTCGACTATGCGGTGCGGGCGATCGACGAGCTCGACGTCGATCCACTCGAGATCGGCGTGGTCGTAAGCGCGACGCTCTACTCGCTCGGCGGTCCGACGATCGCCCATCGCCTGATCGACCACTACGGGATGGACCCCGCGACCGACAAGTACCACGTCGTCGGCGTCGGCTGCGCCAGCGCCGTGCCGCTCGTGCGCCTGGCCTCCCAGGCTCTGCGCGAGCAGCCGGGCAAGAAGGCGCTCGTCGTCGCGGCGGAGAGCATGACCGGCATCCTCATGGGCGCCGCCGAGGACGACGAGCGCAGCAAGACCGTCGGCTCCTCGATCTTCGGCGACGGCTGCGCCGCGGCGCTGATCGAGTTCGAGGATCGGCCCGACGGGGGGGTCCCCGGGCCGGCCGTGCTGGCCTCGAAGGTCCACCAGGTGGCCGGCACGCTCGGAGCGGTACGGATGGAGCTCACGCCGCAAGACAGCTATCTGCACCTGATCCGCGAGCTGCCCGACGTCGCAAGCGACGGTCTGCTCGAGCTGGTCGAGGACTTCCTGGGGGCAAACGGCCTGGAGCGCTCGGCGATCGATCACTGGCTCGTGCACCCGGGCGGGCGGCGCATCATCGAGAGCGTGCAGGAAGCGCTCTCGCTATCGCGTGAGGACGTCGCCTCGAGCTATGACGTGCTCGCCGAACGCGGCAACATGGGCACGCCCTCGATCTTCTACGTGATGAACCGCGCGGTCGAGCTGCGCCGGCCGCAGCCCGGTGAGCTGGGGCTGATGGTGACCGTCGGTCCCGGCGTCACCGTCGGGCTGATGCTCATGCGCTGGTGAGCCGGCGGCGCGCGGGGCGCCGCGCAGGCACGACCGTCAAGTCGCCGAAGTGCCCGTGCCCGCGCGCGCGGGGGTCAAGCGGCTTCAGGCCGGCGCGAGGATCGCGTCGTTGTCGTAGAGCTTGATGACCGTCACCGCGCCCTGTGGCGCGGCCGCCAGGCACAGCCCGCACAGCACGCACTCGTCGAGGTTGCTCTCGACGATGCTCAGCGTGCCGTCGTCGCGCTGGGCGAAGATGTCCACCGGACAGGCATCTGTGAGCTTGCCCGCCAGCGCCGTGTCCGCCGCTGCCAGGTCATCCACCTCGACCGCGATGAAGATCCCGTCGGCTCTCATGCGGGGCTCCCTTCCCTTGCGCCCGTTCCCCGGGCGATCTTCTCGCCGATCATGCCGGGGATGTCCTCGATCCGCTCGGCGACCGCGATTCCCGCCTGCGCGAGGCGCGCGATCTTCTCCGAGGCGGTGTCCTCCTTACCTTCCACGATCGTGCCGGCGTGGCCGAAGCTCATCCCCGGCATCTCGTCCATGAAGCGGCCGGCCATGAAGGCGACGATCGGCAGACGGGATTTATTCTCGGTCACCCAGCGCGCCAGCTCGGCCTCCATGCGCCCGCCCGGCTCGGTGTAGATCACGATGCCCTGTGTCTGGGGGTCGGCCTCGAACAGCCCCATCAGCTCGGCGTAGCTGGAGCCGATGATGGCGTCGCCGCCGATCGAAACCGCCGTCGATTGTCCGAGGCCCGCCGCGCTGAGCGTCGAGGACATCTCGGTGGTCATGCCGCCGGAGCGCGAGATCACGCCGATCGGGCCGGGTGTGTAGGCCTGCGCGGCGTTGCGCGCGGGGCCGCCGATGCCGCCCATCTTGATCACGTCGGGCACGATGATGCCCAGGCAATTGGGGCCGATGATGCGCGCGCCGCGGAGCGTCGCGAGCTCGACCATCTGCGCCACGTCGCGCCGCGGGATGCGCTCGGTGACGATCACGATCAGCTTGATCCCGTTTTCGACCGCCTCGAACACGGCGTCCTTGGTGAAGGCGGGGGGGACCGTCACAACCGAGCCGTAGATCGGCGCGCCGTGGTGGGCGACCGCCTGCGCGACCGTGTCGAACACGGGCACGCCGTGCACGTCGCGGCCGAGGCGGCCGGGCGTGACGCCACCGACGACCCTGGCGCCGGCGCCATAGTCCAGGCACTCGCGCGTGAGGTTGACCGCCTCGCGGCCGGTGATGCCCTGGACGATGAAGGTGGTTTCTGCGTCGATCAGGATGCTCACTGTGTGCCCTCCGGGTACGCCGCCACGCCTTGGATCTTCTCCACGGCTCTGCGCGCGGCCTCGTTGAGCGAGACGCTGCGGTCTGCGTACTCGACCCCATACTTCTCGAGGATCTTGAAGCCCTCCTCCTCCCACGCGCCCGGGATGCGGAAGATCGCGATCTTCTCGGCGGGATCCATGCCCAGCTCCAGGCACGCCTTGATCACTCCGCGCGCGACAATGTCCACACGCGTGTTGCTCACGATCGACATCATCACCGCGATCCGCTCCACGCCGGGCTTCTGCAGCACGAGCTTGGCAAGTCCGCATGCCTTCGCGACAGAGGGGTTGCCGCCGATCTCGCAGTAGTTGGCGGGCCTGCCGCCGTGCGCGCGCACCGCGTCGAACAGCGTGAGCGAGCCTCCGCCCGCGCCGATCACCAGGCCGAGGTTGCCGTCGAACTCGGTCACGTTGCCCGCCACCCCGCGATGATCCTGCGCGTCGACCTGCTCGCCGGCGAGCTCGAACGGGGTGGCCTCGCGCGCCTGGCGCGTCTCCTCCTCGCCGACGCCGAGGTCCTCGAGCAGCTTCTTGTGGCGCCCCCTGGCCTCGTTCTCGATGTCCATGTGCGCGTCCAGCGCCACGAACGATCCGTCGGCGAGCTGGCCGAGCGGGTTGATCTCGGCCAGGGTCATGTCGTTCTCAACGAACAGCTTCGCGAGCTTGGTCACGATCGGCGTCAGCTTGTTGAGGGCCGACCCGGTGACGCCGGTGGAGGCTATCGCCTCCTTGGCCTCGAAGTCGCTGAGGGGCAGGATGTTGGAGAAGTGCCGCCGGCCCACCTTCTCGGGCTGCTCCTCGGCGACCTGCTCGATGTCGATGCCGCCCACGGGCGAGAAGATCATCACCGGCTGCTTACGCGTGCCGTCCCACACGACACCGGCGTAGTACTCCTGGGCGACCTCGGCCTTGGGGTCCACGAGCACCCCGCGCGGCATGTGGCCGCCTATCTCGAGCGCGAGGATCTCGCGTGCGTACTCCTCGGCCTGCTCGGGCGTGTCGGCGAACTTCACGCCGCCGGCCTTCATCCTGCCGCCGGTGAGCACCTGGGACTTGATCACGGTGGGGCCGCCGATGCGCTCGGCGATCCGCCTAGCCTCGGCGGGGTCGGTCGTGAAGCCGTAGTCGGTGACGGGGATGCCGGCGCGCTTGACTACCTCGCGCGCCTCGTACTCGAAGAATCTCATCGCGGCGCGGAAGCCTACACGGACGCGCCCGCGGGAGCGAACCCGTACGCCTCGGCCAGCTCCGGGTCCTTGCGCGCGAGCAGCTCCGCGAGTTTGACCATCACCTGGCACTGCTTCCAGGTGGCGTCGTCCTGCATCTTGCCGTCGATCATGTGCACGCCCCGGCCGTCTGGAATCGCCTCGATCACCTTCTTGGCGAAGATGACCTCCTCGGGGTCGGGCGAGAAGACCTTCTTGGCGATGCCGATCTGCACGGGGTGCAGCGACCACGCGCCCACGCAGCCCAGCAGGAAGGCGGCGCGGAACTGGGTCTCGCAGCCGAGCGTGTCCTTGATGTCGCCGTAGGGGCCGTAGAAGGGCAGCGCGCCGACCGCGGTACAGGCGTCCACCATGCGCGCGATCGAGTAGTGCCACGGGTCCTGCTGGTAGCTCTCGCGCGGCAGCTCCGGATCGTCGGGGTCGGGATCGGCGATCGTGCGGTAGCCGGGGTGCCCGCCGCCCACGCGCGTGGTCTTCATGCGCCGTGAGGCCGCCAGGTCGGCGGGGCCGAAGCTCATCCCCTGGATGCGCGGCGAGGCGGCCGCGATCTCCTCCAGGTTGGCGACGCCGAGCGCCGTCTCGAGGATCGCGTGCACGAGGATCGGCCGCTCGATCCCGGCCTTCGCCTCCAGCTGGGCGAGCAGGCGGTCCACGTAGTGGATGTCCCACGGACCCTCAACCTTCGGGACCATGATCACCTCGATGCGATCGCCGATCTCGCCCACGATTTCGGTCAGGTCGTCGAGCACCCACGGCGAGGCCAGCTCGTTGACGCGCGTCCACAGCGCCGTGTCGCCCAGCTCGATCTCGCGCCCGACCTTGATCAGCCCGGCGCGCGCCGCCTCCTTGCGGTCCACGGGAACCGCGTCCTCGAGGTTGCCGAGCAGGATGTCAACCGTCGGCGCGATGTCCGGGACCTTGGCCACCATCTTCTCGTTGGAGAAGTCGAGGAAGTGGATCATCCGCGACGGCTTGAAGGGAATCTCGCGCGCCGGCTCGGGCGCGCCGATCGCGAGGGGCTTCTCAAAGGCTCTGGGGTTGCGCAAGGCTTGTCTCCTGGTTCGGGCGCGCTCTTGGGCGCGGCATTCACATTGATCGCTCTGGTCGCTTTGAACGCTACCGTCTCAGCGCTTCGCCGGCGGCTCACTCGTGCTCGACGCGGCCGCT
Organism: uncultured Solirubrobacterales bacterium; assembly: GCA_963831995.1. Taxonomy (GTDB): domain Bacteria; phylum Actinomycetota; class Thermoleophilia; order Solirubrobacterales; family Solirubrobacteraceae; genus Palsa-744. The sequence continues at coordinate 1,825,447 of CAWHSI010000005.1, forward strand.
CGCCTACGCTGCTCAATAGAGTCCCGCGAGCTTCAACGCCCACCCACGCACCACAGGAGACCCATCCCACCCATGAGCGATACCCACCCCGTCGAGACAGAGCAGGCCGCGCGCGAGGCAAGCGGCGCCCACCCCTACGGCCGCTATCTGGAGGAGTTCGAGGTCGGCGCCACCTACAAGCACTGGCCCGCCAAGACGGTCACCGAGTCAGACGACCATCTCTTCTGCCTGATCACGATGAACCACCACCCGCTGCACATCAACGACGTCTACGCGTCCAAATCGCAGCAGGGCCGCAACGTCGTCGTCGGCCCGCTCGTCTACTCGCTCGCGCTCGGCATGTCCGTCTCCGACGTCTCCGGCAAGGCAATCGCCAACCTCGCCACCGAAGAGCTCAAGCACCCCGCTCCCGTGTTCCACGGCGACACCCTCTTCTGCGAGTCCGAGGTGCTGGAGAAGCGCGAGTCCCAGTCAAAGCCCGACCGCGGCACCGTCAAGGTGCACACGCGCGTCTACAACCAGGACGGCGTGCTCGTAGCCGAGTTCAAGCGGCTCGTGCTCGTCCCGCGCCGCAATCCCGGGGGTCCCGCCGCCGAGGGCAACGTCGAGTAAGCCGTGCGATAGGCTGTCGGGAGCGCCCCCGAGGGCGTTTTTCCGTTCCCTGGCGCAATTCCCCGCGCCCGCGCCGCCAGGCGCACGCCACCGCGACATCGCAAGGAGCCGCTCGCACGTCATGGAGACTACCGCCACCGCCGCCCCCAACACCAACAATGAGCGCCTGCTGACGTGGGTCGAGGAGGTCGCCGCGCTCACCGAGCCCGACGCCGTCCACTGGTGCGACGGCTCGGCCGAGGAGTACGACCGCCTCTGCCGGCTACTGATCGACGCCGGCACCTTCAAGCGGCTCTCCGACGCCAAGCGCCCCAACTCCTATCTCGGCCTCTCAGACCCCGGCGACGTCGCCCGCGTCGAGGACCGCACCTTCATCTGCTCCCCCAGCGAGAGCGAAGCGGGGCCCACCAACAACTGGCGCGACCCCGAGGAGATGAAGGAAGCCCTCAAAGAGCTCTTCAGCGGCTGCATGCACGGGCGCACGATGTACGTGATCCCCTTCTCGATGGGACCCCTGGGCTCGGACAAGAGCCAGATCGGCGTGCAGCTCTCAGACTCCCCCTATGTGGCGGTGTCGATGCGCATCATGACCCGCATGGGCACGGGCGCGCTGGATGCGCTCGGCGAGGACGGCGAGTTCGTCCCCTGCCTGCACTCGGTCGGCATGCCGCTCGACGACGGCGTCGCAGACGTGCCCTGGCCCTGCAACGCCGAGAACAAGTACATCGTCCACTTCCCCGCCACGCGCGAGATCACCTCCTATGGCTCCGGCTACGGCGGCAACGCGCTGCTCGGCAAGAAGTGCCTCGCGCTGCGCATCGCCTCGGTGATGGCCCGCGACGAGGGCTGGATGGCCGAGCACATGCTGATCCTCAAGCTGACCTCGCCGGAGAAGGAGGTCAAGTTCATCGCGGCCGCCTTCCCCTCCGCCTGCGGCAAGACCAACCTCGCGATGCTGATTCCCACGCTCCCAGGCTGGGATGTGCAGACCGTTGGCGACGACATCGCCTGGATGAAGTTCGGCAAGGACGGCCGCCTGTACGCGATCAACCCCGAGGCCGGCTTCTTCGGCGTCGCCCCCGGAACCGGCGAGGAGACCAATCCCAACGCGATCCGCACCGTCGAGTCCAACACGATCTTCACCAACTGCGCGCTCACCGACGACGGCGACGTGTGGTGGGAGGGCCTGACCGGCGAGGCGCCAGCGCACCTCGTGGACTGGCGCGGCAAAGACTGGACGCCCTCCTCCGACACCCCGGCCGCGCACCCCAACGCGCGCTTCACCGTACCGGCCGACCAGGACCCCGCGATCGCACCGGAGTGGGAGGACCCGGCCGGCGTGCCGATCTCGGCGATCCTCTTCGGCGGACGGCGCTCCACCGTCGTGCCGCTCGTCACCGAGGCGCTGGACTGGGAGCACGGCGTGTTCCTCGGCGCGACGATGGGCTCCGAGAAGACCGCCGCCGCCGCCGGCACCGTCGGCGAGCTGCGCTTCGACCCGTTCGCGATGCTGCCATTCTGCGGCTACAACATGGCCGACTACTTCGCCCACTGGCTGAAGATCGGCAGGCAGGCCGACCCGACCAAGCTGCCGAAGATCTTCTACGTCAACTGGTTTCGCAAGGATGAGAGCGGACGCTTTCTGTGGCCCGGCTACGGCGAGAACTCGCGTGTGCTCGCCTGGGTGTTCGCGCGCTGCGCCGGCCACGGCGCCGCCGTGGACACCCCGATCGGGGCGATGCCGCCCGTCGGCCCGGACGGGCTCGACACCACCGGCCTCGATATCTCAGAGCAGGACATCGCCGAGCTGCTGCGCGTCGACCTCGCCGAGTGGAGGGCCCAGCTGCCCCACTTCCACGAGCACCTCGGCAAGTTCGACCGGCTGCCGCCCGAGGTGCACGAGCAGCTGCTCGCGCTCGAGCGGCGACTCTCCGCCTGAGGCTGACCGGCCAGCTCGTCGTCGGCCCTAAACCTAAAGCGGCTCTGTCGCCGGCTCGGGTTCGACCGCCGGCTCGCGGCGACGCCAGGTGACGGCAAGCGCCACCGCCTGCGTCGTCAGGGCGGCTACCGTCGCCAGCAGGAACCCCTCGGCGGTCCCGAGCGCTTCCAGCGAGACGGCGAGCACGAAGAAGAACAGCGCATAGGCGACCAGGCCCATGACCAGGCCGCGCATGATCAGGCGCAGTTCGCGCTCGCCGTGCTGGGCGTGCGTAAACACCGCGAGCACGCTCGTAATCACCGGAAACGGCGCCAGCAGCCCGCTCAGTTTCGGGCCCAGCTGACCGGCCACGGCGGTCAGCGCGAGCACCAGCGCCAGCGCGCTCAGCCCGCGCAGCGGCAGGTCCCACGACGGGAGCCTCGCGAGCCTTGGCGGCTCGCCACGTGCTTGCGGCAACACAAGCAACGCGAGTCCGATCGCCACGATCACGACCGCGAGCGCCGGATCGGGGCCCAAGGTGACCGCGCTCAGCGCCGCTGTCATCGCAAAGAACGCCCCCCATCCCAAAAAAAGACTTCCAGCCCATCTCAGGCGGCTCGCAAGCCGTGCGTACACAACCACGAACGCGAGCAGCGACACCAGTCCCAACAGCGTGCCCGCGGCCGCCCCGGCGGCAAAGGCGGGTCCGTGCTCCAGCGCGAACACGAGCACGATCGGCCCCGCCACGACCGGCAGCCCGCCCACCAGCCCGCCGATCCGCGCGCCATAGCGCCGCACGGCAAGCGACGCCGCGATCACAAACGTAGGCGCCAGCAGGGTCTTCGCGAGCAGCGTGCTCATCCGGCCAGATGATGACCGGACCCGCGGCTAATCGTGTTCGTGGGGTTCTCCCGCGGAGGCGGGAGGGCGGGACTCCTCGGCCAGCGAGGTGATCGTCAGCGAGCCCCTGGCGGCCGACTCCAGCACGTCGGTTGCCTCCTCCAGCGAGCGCGCATACAGCTCGACCAGCAGGTGCACCACGATCCGCTCCTCCTCGTGCTTGTGAAAGCGCACGTGCGTAAAGAACTCGCGCACCCCATACTCGCCGAAGGCCGCATAGGAGAGCGCGTCTCCCGCCTCCGGCCCCGAGCAGATCTCCACGTCGTCGGCGTCCACCGTCACGGTGCACGACGCCACCCACGGGGTGCCCGCGATCATCCGCTCCCAGCGATCCTCGATCGGCTCCACGCGCCCTCCGGAGAAGCCGAGGTGCGGCTGATCGTGCATGCAGTCCAGGCACTGCACCACCGCCTCCTGCAGCTCGTCCACCACTTCCGCGCGCTCGCCGGTGTCGACATCGATCTTGTGGATGCCCTCGTAGTGCACCTGCACCTCGAGGTTCTGCGACCAGCAGCGATAGCAGCGCAGCCACGCCCTCGCGGTCGTCTCGGGTGCGGGTCCTCCCTCCATGGACATCATTGTATGCCGCTTGGTCCTCGGGCTCTATCCGAATGTGAACGCATAGCCGGTGACGCCGGGCGCCAGGCGCAGGCTGAGGCGGTGCCGCGCGTCGCCCGGCAGCGACACCAGCGAATACAACCGCTCGTTGTGCACCGTCAGCACGCCGTTGTGCACGTCTGCGCCGGCCAGCCTGTTCGGTATCGGCCTGCCGTCGAGCAGCACCTGTATCTGACGGGGCTTTTCGCCCCGGGAGCTGAGCACGAGATACACGTCCTTTGCCTCGAACTCCATGTCGATCCCCGCGTTCGATACGGCCGTGGCGGGCTGGCCTTCGATGTTCCACGTGCCGCTGTAGTCGAATTCGTTGAGCGCCAGTTCGCTCGGCACGCTCGTGCCATAGTCGTGCAGCCCCGGCTTCGGCCCGTCGCGCCAGCCCTGGGCGCGGTTGGTGCCCAGATACGTCTCCGGTGTCGCCACTTCGCTGGGCGTTACCACGTCGGTCGGATGCGCCATCCCGCCGACGTTCGCCCCGGCTTCGGCAAGCAGCGCTCTGATCGCCGATTCGGTCTGGGAGTAGTCGCCCTCGCCCGCGGTCGCGTAGCGCACGTCGCCTTTGGCGTCGATCAGATAGTCGGCCGGCCAGTACTCGTTGCCATACGCGTTCCAGGTCCCCATTTCGTTGTCCTGCACCACCGGATAGCGCAGGCCGAACTGTTCGATCGCGTTCTTCACGTTCGACGCCTCGTGCTCGAAGGCGAACTCGGGCGTCTCCACGCCGACGATCGTCAGGCCATCCTTGCGATAGGCGGCGTCCCACGCCTTCAGGTAGGGGAGGGTCCTAATGCAGTTGATGCAGGTGTAGGTCCAGAAGTCGATCAGCACCACGTGTCCGCGCAGGCCGGATAGCGTGAGCGGCATATTCCCAGGCGTGTTGAACCAGTCCTCGGTGTCGGCGAATTCCGGTGCCTGGCCGAGATTCCTCAGCTTCGCGGCGTCGGCCAGCAGCGTCGCCTGGCTCGCGCTGCGCGGCGCGGTGGGGGCTTTCGAGCCCGACACGAACTTTGCCGTGTGTCCGCTGACCTCGGGCAGGCGGCTTTCCACCGCCTTCGATTTTTCAAGTCCCGCAGTCAGGTTCACGTCGGGGATCTTTTCGGCCACATACTGGTCGAAGTCCACGTCCACGCCGATCACGATCGCCAGCGCCGTCACGATCATCACGATGCCGAGCGTGCGCTGCAGCGCCGGTCCGCGCCCCGCCGCCCTGACGCGATCGAACAGCTTGCGCCCACCGAGGGTCAGCGCCAGCAGCACCACCGCGCTGCCGAGCGAATAGGCGAGCGCGACGGCCACGGTCCTGCCGCTCGCGGCGCTCACCGAGATGACGGCTGCGAGAATCGGCCCCGCGCACGGCGTGTACACAAAGCCGAGCGCGCCACCCACGAGCAGGCCGGAGCGAAAGCCGTCCCCGCGCGACTTCGGCCCCAGCGCGGCCATCCGCGACATGCGCGCCTCCAGGCGATCGGCCAGGCCCGGCACGATCAGCGCAAGGCCCGACGCCAGCAGCACGGCGACCGCGACGTCCCTGAGCGGGTCCGAACCGAGGCCCACACCGTCCACCACATTGGCAACGCCGACGATCACGATCGTGAAGGTGACGGTCAGGCCGATCACCACGCCCAGCGGCCTGCGCCGCCCGCCCACGCCGCCCGATGCGAGCAGTGCCGGAAGTACCGGCAGCACGCACGGGGAGAGCGCTGTGCCGGCACCGGCGAGAAAGGCGAAGGCGACCAGAACGATCATGGACCTCAGAGCCTAGATCGTGGAAGAGCGTTAAGGGCCGGTCGGGGCAGGCCGGAAGGATGGAGAGGGCTCGATGGAAGCCAGAACGAGATGGAGCGGGTGGTTGGGGATGAGAGGTTGGTCGTTGGGACGGGGATGGGATGGGGACGGGGATGGGATGGGGACGGGGATGGGATGGGGACGGGACGGGGATGGGATGGGGACGGGACGGGGATGGGATGGGGACGGGACGGGGATGGGATGGGGACAGGACGGGGACGGGGATGGGATGGTTGGTCGTTGAGGATGAGGGTGCATATATACTTTTTCTTTTGACTACTATAGTAACTACAAAAAGTAGTCCCTATGGTGAATCGAAGAAAAAGTGCATACAAACATGCGTCGTGACCTCGGGGCGTGGCTCCGGCGTGGCCGGCGCCAGCATCGAGCACCCACGGGCGCCCCGGTGCGCTCAGCGTCTAAGCATTATGTAAACAGTGCTGATCGCAAACGCGATCTGGCCGAACGCAAGCGCTGTGCCGAGGTTGATCGCGCCGAGCGCGCCCGCGAGCGCGGCGGCGAGCACGAACGCTCCGAACATCGTCAGCAGGTCGCGCGCGATCGGGTTCATCGCGTCGGTTTCACCGTGCTTGCGCTCGCGCTCGCCCGCTCGAGCACGCCCACGAGCGCCTGGGTGTCAAGGCCGGCGTCCTGCACTTCGAGCAGGCGTTCGGCTGCACGGCGCCCACCCAAGACGCGCAGCCCCCGCTCGCCATGCTCGCTCGTAAAGTCAAGCAGCGCCCCCGCGCGCCGCGCCCGCAGGCGTCGCTCGGGTAGGTCGAGGCTTGCGCGGTGGCGCTCGAGCGCGTCCACCAGCTCCTCGATTCCCTGCCGGGGGGACAGCGAGGACACCGCCAGTACCCGTGTGGGGTGCTCGCCGCGGTCGCCGAGCGAACGCAGTGCCGCGCTCAGGTCGCGGCGGGTGGCAAGCGCTATCTGGCCCAGATCGGCCTTCGTGACGACGAGCACGTCTGGAGTCTCCATGATTCCCGCCTTGATGAACTGCAGTACGTCGCCGCTGCCGGGCTGCACAACCACCGCAACCGTGTCGGCGAGATCGGCGATCTCGGTCTCGGCCTGCCCGACGCCGACCGTCTCGATCACAACCACGTCGAATGCCGCCGCGAGCGCCTGGGCCGCGGTGCGCGTCGCGGGAGCAAGGCCACCGAGCCGAGTGCCCGCCGCCGTCGAGCGGATCAGCACGCCCCGGTCGGCTGGGTCGAACTCGATGCGCGCGCGGTCGCCGAGCAGCGAGCCGCCCGAGCGCTTGGAGCTCGGGTCCACGGCGAGCATCGCGACGGTGCGGGGCTTCCCGTGCGCGGGTCTGCGCCAGGCGTGGAGCAGGGCCGAGAGCAGCGTCGACTTGCCGGCGCCGGGCGGTCCCGTCACGCCGACGATATGTCCGGGCGCCTCGCCGCCGAGCGCGGCGGGCGAGACCTCGCGCAGCAGCGCCCGCGCCTGCTCGCAATCGGCCTCGGCGCTGCTCTCGAGCAGATTCAAGGCGGCCGGCGCCGCGCTCAGGTCGCGTTCGCGCAGGCGTTCTCCCAGCGCCGCGCCCACGGAGTCGGCGCCGGGGGACGGGGGCGGCGGCGCGCCCTCCATGCCGGTCTGTCCGCCCGAGCGGGAGGGCACGCCCGTGCTCACGCGGCGGTCGGCACGCCGTTGCGCTCGCCGACGATCTCGACGATGTCGCGCACGATGCGCGTGATGTCGAAGTCCTTCGGCGTATACACCGCGGCCACACCCGCGCGCTTCAGCGGCGCGACGTCCTGCTCGGGAATGATCCCGCCGAGGACCACGGGTGCGTTGACCCCAGCGTCGTTGAGCGCGTCGATCACCGCGGGGATCAGCTCGCGATGGGAACCGGAGAGGATCGAAAGTCCGATCACGTGCACGCCCTCCTGCAGCGCCGACGCAGCGATCTGGGCGGGCGTCAGGCGAATGCCTTCGTACACCACGTCCATGCCCGCGTCGCGAGCGCGAACCGCGATCTGCTCGGCGCCGTTTGAGTGACCGTCGAGGCCCGGCTTGCCCACCAGGATCTTCGGCCGGCGGCCGAGCTTCTCGGCCAGGCTCGCGACCTCTTCGCGCACTTCGGAAAGCTCCTCGTCGGCTGGCGCCGCACTGGCCTCGCCGACACCGGTCGGGGCGCGATAGCTGCCGAACACCTCGCGCAGCGTGCGCGCCCACTCGCCCGTGGTCGCACCGGCTCGTGCGGCGGCGATCGTCGGCACCATCAGGTTCTCCTGGCTGTGCTCCTCGGCCGCGACTCTCGCCAGCTCGGCAAGCGCCGCGTCGACGGCCCCTTGGTCGCGCTCAGAGCGCCACTTGCGCACCGACTCGATCTGCTGCGCCTCGACCGCGGGGTCCACAACCAGGATCCCACCCTCGGCGTCGTCGGTGAGCGGCGAGATCTCGGTCTCCGTGAAGCGGTTCTGGCCGACGACGATCTGCTCGCCCGACTCGATTCGCTGGATGCGCTTGCGATGCGAGTCGACCAGCGCCGCCTTCATGTACGGCACCGCCTGCACCGCGCCGCCGTGCTCGGCGACAACCGCCATCTCGGCGCGGGCTCCCTCCAGCAGCTCGGCCACGAGCGCGTCCATCACCTTCGAGCCCTCGAAGATGTCGGGATACTCGAGAATGTCGGTCTCATACGCGAGCACCTGCTGGATGCGCAGCGACCACTGCTGGTCCCACGGGCGCGGCAGACCCAGCGCCTCGTTCCACGCGGGCAGCTGGATTGCGCGCGCGCGCGCGTCGCGGCCGAGCGTGACGGCGAGGGCCTCCAGCACGATCCGCTGCACGTTGTTCTCCGGCTGGGCCTCGGTCAGCCCGAGCGAATTGACCTGCACGCCGTAGCGGAAGCGCAGGCGGCGCTCGTCGCCCACACCGTAGCGCTCGCGCCCGAGCTCCTCCCAGAGGATGCCCATCGCGCGCAGCTTGGCGTGCTCCTCGACGAAGCGCACGCCCGCGTTGACAAAGAAGGAGATGCGCCCGAACACCTCGCCGATCAGCTCCGGGGCACGCTCGCCGAGGCGCTCGCGCGTGGCGTCGAGCACCGCGATCGCGTTGCTCATCGCGTAGGCGATCTCCTGCACGGGTGTCGCCCCCGCCTCCTGTAGGTGGTAGGAGCAGATGTTGATCGGGTTCCACTTCGGCACGTGCTCGACCGTGTAGGCGATCATGTCGGCGATCAGGCGCATCGAGGGCTCGGGCGGGAACGCGTAGGTGCCGCGCGCCAGGAACTCCTTGACGATGTCGTTCTGGGTCGTGCCCTGGAGCTTGGACTCCTCGACACCCTGCGCCTCGGCGGCGACGATATACAGCGCCAGCAGCCACGCGGCCGTGGCGTTGATCGTCATCGACGTGTTCATCTCGCCGAGCGGTATCCCGTCCATCAGCGCAGCCATGTCGCCGCGATGCACGACCGGCACGCCAACCTTGCCGACCTCTCCCCGCGCCAGCTCGTCATCGGGGTCGTATCCGGTCTGCGTGGGCAGGTCGAAGGCCACCGACAGGCCCGTCTGGCCCTTGGCGAGGTTGCGCCGGTACAGCTCGTTCGATGCCTTTGCCGTGGAGTGCCCCGCATAGGTGCGCATCATCCACGGGCGATCGCGCTTGGGTAGGCGGGGAGGGTGCTCGCTGCTCACAGGGTCATTGTATGGGGCGCCGGGGGGCTTTATCCTGATGGCCTATGAGCGAAACCATCGAGCTGCCGCGCACGGGCGGGCCCGGAACGGGCATGGGCGACTCGTGGAGGGTGATCGTCCGCAACGACGACCACAACACCTTCGACCACGTCGCGCGCACGCTCGCGCGGTTCATCCCGGGCGTCACGATCGCGCGCGGATACGAGATCGCGAACATCATCCACAACTCCGGTCAGGCGATCGTCTTCAGCGGCCACCAGGAGCCCGCCGAGCACTATTGGGAGCTGTTCAAGGGCGCCGGGATTGACGATGGCGCCCCTCGAGCAGGCTTGAGAAGTCTCGTGTTCAGACGCGGCAGCGCGCGCTCAAGGGGATCGCGGTCGAGCCGTTCGCCGGCGGGTCGACCTTGCACCACGTCAGCCGGTGGGCCGGCGCGTCCAGCACGGCCAGGAACGTATAGGCGATGCTCGCCGAGCGCACCGTGCAGCTGATACGCCTGACGGCCCGGTCGCGCTGCGCCGGAGGCCATGCAGCGCACGCCCTGAAGGGGCCCGCTAAGTTCGCTGGACTGGATGCGATTGCGCACGTCGGCGGCGATGGCGTGCTCCAGCGCGCCGCGGACGGGCACGCCCGCGGGCAGGGGCGCGATATGCGGGGCCTGATCCTCTTCCACGACGATGTCGCCCTCGCGGTTGGCTTCGAATTCGGACTTGAGTTCTTGCCGGGTGGGCCCGGAGGCGCCTTCGCCGCTGTGTATGACGTTGCCGACCGCGGAGCATCGCCACGAGGAAATGCAGGACCGTGAGTATCCAGCGTGCCCCCAGCGGTATGCGCCGTAGCGACGTTAGGAGTCGACCAAGCGGGCTATGGCTCGTTGAACCCATCGCCCGGCTTCGCCGGTTCAGACGTAGTTTGGCGGTCGGGGGCGTCGCTTGGGCGATCGCCAGGCGCGCTCGGGCGAGCCGCCGGAATACCCGTTCGGCGGTCCGCCCGGGTTGCCGTCGGGAAGCGTCGATCGCTACGGTCTCGCCCTCGATGCTCGCGCCCGCCGTGAGCTCCCACCAGCCGTAGAGCACCGGCACCTGATACCAGCTCGAGTAGCGGGCCCTGAAGTCGGTCGTCTCGGGGCCATCCCAGTAGCGCTCCCAATCGAGGTGCGCCTCGAAGTGGGCGAGCTGCTGGAAGCGATAGCGATCGTCTTTGGAGCGATACACCGCATAGGAGCTTGCGCCATAGCGCAGCGCCACGGCGGCCAGCTCGTTCAGCGCCGCTTCGAAGTCATCCGCCCTGAAGCCCGTCGCATACCACGGAACGATCACAGTGCCTGCCATATCAACCTCCTACCTCGGCGTGGATGGCGCCTGGACCGTCGGCCGTCTTGCCCTCGCCGTCGGACTCCGCGCCGACGAGGATCGAGATCTTGCCCAGGTGCTTGTTTTCGAGCATAAGCTGGTGCGCTTCGGCCACGCCCTCGAAGCCGAGCGTACGCCACAGCACCGGCCGGATCTGACCCGACTCGATCAGCTCGTTGGCCTTCATGCACTCGTACGCGTTGGCGAAGTGCGAGCCGAGGATCTCCTTCTGCTTCATCCACAGGTAGCGCACGTCGAAGTCGAGGTTGTAGCCGGTGGTGCCTGCGCAGATCACGACCTTGCCGAACGGCTTTACCGTGAACACCGACGTCGGGAAGGTGGCCTGGCCGACGTGCTCGAAGACGATGTCGGGCGCGTCGCCGAGGATCTGCTTGACGCGCTTTGAGAACTCGCGCGAGGCCAGAAAGCGCGCCTTCTCCTCCTCAGGGCTCTCGCCGCCCCTGCGCATCATCCCCGCGAACTCCGCGCGATCGATGTAGTCCACTGCGCCCAGGCGCTTGACCAGCTCGCCCTTCTCGGCCGAGGACACGACGCCGACGCAGTGCGCGCCCGCGGCCGCGCAAAGCTGGGTGGCGAACACGCCGAGACCGCCGGCCGCGCCCCAGATCAGGACGTTGTGGCCGGCCTGCAGCTTGCAGCGCGTGATCAGCATGCGGTAGGCGGTGAAGTACACAAGCCCATAGGAGGCCGACTCCGACCAGGAAAGAGCCTTCGGCTTGGGCAGCAACTGCTGGGCCTGGACCTTCGTGAACTGCGCGAAGGACCCCCAGGTCGTCTCATAGCCCCAGATCTTCTGCGACGGCGCCGCCATCGGGTCGAGGCCGTGCACCTCCGGGTCCTCGTAGGAGGCCTGGTTGCAGTGCACGACAACCTCGTCGCCGGGCTTCCAGCGCGTCACGCCCGCGCCGACCTTCCACACGATCCCCGAAGCGTCGGAGCCGCCGATGTGGTGGCCGTACTCCGGATGATCGCCGTAGCGCCACACGCCGATGGGCTGTCCGAGCGCGGCCCACACGTTGTTGTAGTTGACGCCGGCGGCCATCACGCGCACGATCACCTCGAACGCGCCGGGCTCGGGCACTTCGATCTCCTCCAGCTGGAAGGCGTCCTTCGGTTCTCCCTGGCGCTCCTCGCGGATCACCCACGCGGCCATCGTGCCGGCAGCTCGCCGGGCTCTGTGTCGACGCTTGAAACTCGTTGCAGATCGATTGCCACTTTGTTCTCAACCTCGTTGTCGGGGGCCAGCGAATCGTTGTCGGGGGCCAGCGAAGCCTACTAAACGGCAGCTCGACCACGACCGCGGTGGCGCCGGCGTCGCCCACCGTCATGGTCGCGCCCGGATCTGCCTCGCGTCGCACCAGCGCCAGGCCGATCGGGCCGAGACTGGGGGAGAGGACGGAGCTGCCGAGGGCTCCCGCGGGCCGCTCGCCGAGCACCAGTGCCGCTCCGGACGCGACCGGCTCGGACAGCTGCAGACCACGCAGATGGCGATTGGGCTTGCCCTTGTAGTACAGCCGCGCCACGGTCTCCTGTCCGACATAGCAGCCCTTGGTGAAGCTTACGGCGCGCTCGTTGAGGTCCGCCTCCTGTGGGATCGTGTTCTCGTCGAGGTCGATCCCATAGCGGGGCCGTCCGCGCTCGACGCGCACGATCTCAGCCGCCGCCTCGCTCACCGGCTCAGCGCCCGCGTCGACCAGCGCCGATCGCAAATCCGGCGCCGCGCCGGCCTCGCAGAGCACGTCGAATCCGACATCGGTGGCGATCAGGCGGCCGGCGTGCGCGTCCGAGGAGCCGTGCAGCGCAAATGGGGTGTGTTCGTGCTCGCGCCCGGGGAGCGCCGTCTTGCGGGCAGGCGAGGGCGCTCGCGGCGATCTCGGCAGAGCGTGGTCCGATCAGCGACAGGAGACCGCTCTCCAACGTGCGCTTGTGCAGCTGCACGTCGTAGCCGACCTTGAAGCGGCGGATCATGTCGAACAGAGCCTGCAGCGCGCAGCGCTCGGTGTCGAGCAGCAGTTCGCTTGGTTGCATGTCCGGCGCCTCGCCCACGGCAAGGATCCGCAAGTCGCCGAGCATCTTGCCCTTGTGCGTGAGAAATGCGGCGTAGCAACCCTCGCCCGGTCGTAGGCCGATGAGCTCGTTGGTCACCTGTCCGTTCAAGAACTCGACCGCACCCGAGCCCGTCAGCGCGAGCTTGCCACGCGCGGATCTGTCCACCAAGCCGCACCGTTCGGTGAGCGTTGCGTATTCGGTGGCGGACACCGTGGTATCTGTCGCTGCCACAGCTCCGAGGATATCCACGCTAGGCTTCACATCGATGGCCCTAGCGGACACCTTTCAGCAGATCGTCGACTCGCTCCCCGACGACTGGACCGACCTCGAGCTCGACCTGCGCATCGCCGACGAGTCGCGCTACATCGACGCGTCGGTCTACCTTGTGACCTGCAACGCGCGGCCCTATTCGCACCACGACTGGCACTGGCGCCTGCTGGTCGCGCACCGCTTCGGCCACGCCGCCTCCGCGCCGACCGTGCACGGCACGCTGAAGCTGCTCGACGAAGCCGGCATCGAGGGCGAGCTGGTCGTGCGCGAGCAGCGCGCCGGCCGCGTCGAGGTCACCCAGATGTGGGGTCGCCCGTACTCGGTGCGCGAGGAGTTCGCGCGCCTGCGGGCGCAGTAGCCCGCTGGGCCGGCGCCCGGACTGGCGGGGGAAGTTGGGGGATCGATGGCTCACGTGCTCGCGTTCATCCCGGATCTGCTGTTCGGCTCGCAGGTGCAGGGGGGTCTGCGCGCCGCCGGCCACTCGGTCGAGTCTGGTGGGGGATGAGGATGGTGTGCGTAGCGGCGTACGACGGGCCGACGTGCTCATCCTCGATCTCACCGACGATCCGACGCGTCGCGCCGGTCTGCTCCGGTCGCTTCCCCTCGACGAGCGTGCCGGCTTGCGCACGCTCGCCTTCTACTCGCATGTCGAGGCAGACGTGCGCCTAATGGCTGAGGAGGCAGGATTCGACTTGGTGGTCCCCCGCTCGCGCATGGCGCGCGAAGGGGCGTCGCTTATAGCTGGCCTGGTATCCAAATAGCGCGTCTGCAGGGCGGTCGCAGGCTGCTCAAGCGTGGGGATGCGGAAGCTGTTCCCGTTCCTTGTCATTTCCGCGATTGGTGGGCCAGCGTGGGCGAGCGGGCACACCGAGCGCGGGTACCAGTATTCGGTAGGTCGTGAAGCCGGTAGCGCACACTCCGGCGGCGTAATACCAGGCCGATCCGGCGCCAGCCAGTGCGAGCAGCGTGTAGGCGGCAACGATCGCCAGGCAGCCGGCCAGCAGCGACGTGACTATGCGCGCTATGTGGCTCATTGTCTGCATGTTATCACCTCGGGATTTGAACGTAGGCGGCGTATCCGACGAACGCGATCAAACAGCCCACGGCACCGCCGGCAGCGGCTCCAAGCGCCAAGTTCTCGAACCTTCGGCGCAAGGTGGACGCTTTGACAATCGCGCCGGTTGCGCCACCGGTGGCTGTCCCGGCCGAGCCGAGCAATGTGAGCAGGTCGGTGAGCTGTGTGGCATTGGCAACCGCATGGAGCATCCGGCGATTGTGAGCCGCGCTTGGGACGGTATTCGGCGCGGGTGGCGTTTGCTGCACATCTGTGTGGAGCGATAGGAGTCTTACTGGGTCGCTCGCGCTAAGTGGCCGTGGACGGCTCCGGGGTCGCGTCCTGCGATCCCGCGTCTTAGATCGACTGCTGTTTCTAGCTCGGCGGCAACGCCGCGCCGCCACCCAGCTCGGCGTGTTCGGCCTCGCTTGGATCGAGCGGGACCAGTGCCGCGTTGGGCACTCGCTCGGCGAGCGCGACCCTGTGGCCGGCGCGCTGGTAGAGCGCGATGCGGATAACCACGCCGTGGCAGACGACCAGCGCCGGCAGCTCGCCCTGCTCGACATCGGCTAGCGCCGCCGCGACGCGTACGCCCTGCTGGGCGAAGGACTCGCCGCCGGGAAAGGCGAAGTCGGGGCGGCCCTCGATGAAGCCGGCGAATCCGTCGGGGTCTTCGGCCTGCACGTCCGTGAACAGGCGGTCGGTCCAATCGCCGGCGTCGGTCTCCATCAGGCGCGGGTCCTCGCGCGGCTGCAGGCCGATGCGCGCGGCGACGATGTCGGCGGTTTCGCGCGCGCGCAGCAGCGGGCTGCACCACAACACGGCGAACGGAGCGCCGTCGGCGCCGGCGCTCGCGCGCTCGGCGAGATCGACAGCCTGCACGCGGCCCGTGTCGTCGAGCGGCACCGGCAGGTGGCCCTGGAAGCGGCGCTCGAGGTTGTAGGCGGTCTGGCCGTGACGGGCCAGGTATACGTTTGCCGGAGTCATCGTTGGCGAGGCGGGGCGCGAGCACCGGTCGAGCCGTTCTCGGCCGGTCGGCACTAGCCGTCCGCGGGCACTGGCTGCGCGGCCTCGCCGGCTTTGCCTATGAACAGGTACTGGTAGAGCAGCGCCGCCACCGTGGCTCCCAGCACCGGTCCCGCGTACCAAACCCAGCCGTTGGCCCAGTGGTCGCCGACGAGCTGCGGGCCGAACGCGCGCGAGGGGTTCATCGCGGCGCCTGTAAACGGACCGCCGAACAGCACGTCGATCGAGATCGTCAGGCCGATCGCAAGGCCCGCGACCGCGCCGAACGGGCCGCGCTCGTCGACCGCGGTGCCGAACACGACCAGCACGAGGAAGAAGGTGAGGACCGCCTCCAGCAGGAAGCCCGAGCTCGCGTCGACACCGTGCCCGAGCGCGGGCACGCCGAGGTTGACGGCCTCGGTTATTTCGCGCGGCAGCAGCTCCTTGACGAGCAGTGCGGCCAGCGCGGCGCCGGCAAACTGCGCGACCCAGTAGACGCCCGCGAGCGCGGGCTTGATCCGGCGGGTGATCAGAAAGCCGAACGTGATCGCCGGGTTGAAGTGCCCGCCGGAGATGTATCCGAGCGCGCACACCATCACGCCGATCGCAAGGCCATTCGCGACGCCACGCCGATCAGCGCGGTGTCGTGGATGCCACCGGCGGCGGCCGCGGCCCCGGCGCCGATGAAGGTCAGGGTGAAGGCGCCGATCGCCTCGGCCACGGCGCGACGCAACGTGTCTTCGGACATGCGCGGGAATGTATTTGCTGTTCCGGACGGCACCTGTGCCGTCGGGCCGACCGATTGTCGATCGATGTGATCGACAATCGGCCAGCATGCGCCGATGGCTTCATAGACTCCAAAGACGATGCGTCGCCGGGTCACGTTCTCGCGCAACCTCACGCTCTCGCTCTCGCGGACGTGCCAGTGCTACTGCAAGTACTGCGCGTTCGCCACGCACAAGGCGCACCTGTACTCGCCCGAGGAGGTCTTGGAGATCCTCGACGGGGCGGCCAGGCGGCAGGTCAAGGAGCTGCTGGTGCTCACCGGCGAGCGGCCCGAGGTCAACTCGCAGGTGCGTGCGCGCCTGGGCGAATATGGCCACGAGGACTTCACCGCGTACGTCGTGTGGACGTGCGAGCGGGCTCTGGAGCGGGGGCTGTTGCCGCACACCAACCTCGGTGTGCTCTCGCGCGAGGACTTGACGCGGTTGCGCGAGGTCACGGCCTCGCAGGGGCTGATGCTCGAGTCGGTGTCCGAGCGGCTGATGCAAACCGTGCACGCCGGCTCGCCGACCAAGCACCCGGCGCGCCGCCTGGAGACGATTCGCGCCGCCGGCGAGCTTCGCATCCCCTTCACCAGCGGCATTCTGGTGGGCATCGGCGAGACCGTCGAGGAGCGCATCGCCTCGCTGGAGGCGCTGGCGGAGCTGCACGCCGAGCACGGCCACATCCAGGAGATGATCCTGCAGAACTTCGTTCCGCATCAGAGCTACTACGGCCAGGAGCCCGCCGAGATCGCCGACGCGGCGGCGCGCGCGTACTGGCGCACGGGGGTGGACGAGAGCAGCGTGGGGGTGGGCATGGAGGGCCCGACGCGGGGCGGACGGTAGGCGCGGACGGACGCGACGCGCGCCGCGTCGCTCGGCCATTGCCGAAGTGGGCCACCGAAGGCGCCGGGGCGGTCTCGATCGAGGACATGAAGCTGCTGATCGGTGAGACCCGACGGCTGATGGGCGACGTCGGCATCCAGGTCCCGCCCAACCTCGCCGACTGGTGGAGCGAGCTGGTGGCGGCTGGCGCCACCGATCTCGGCGGGCTGTCGGCCAACGGCGATCACATCTCCCCCGAGCACCCCTTCCCCTCGCCGCATCAGGTGCGCAAGCGTCTGCAGGCCAGCGGGTTCGCGCTCACCGAGCGGTTGTGCGTGTACCCGCAATACATCGCCCCCGAGTGGGTCTCCCAGGGCGTGCTCGACACGATCAAGCTCAAGTACTGGAGCTTCATCCCCCGCAGGGGCTCCGGTCGCACCGACCCGCCCGCCCCGATTCGCCCCGAGCTCCTCGGCGGCGCGATCGAGAAGGGTCGCGACGGTGTGGCGCTCAGCGCCGAGGAGCTGACCGCGATGTTCGCCGAGACCCGCCCCGAGGCGATCGAGCAGATGCGGGTGGCGGCGGACGAGCTGCGCGCGGAGCTGATCGGGGACACGGTCACGTTCGTGGTCAACCGCAACATCAACATCTCAAACGTGTGCACGGTCGGCTGTGCGTTCTGCGGCTTCGGCCAGTCCAAGCGCTCGCCCGACGCCTACCAGCACGACGAGCGGGAGTTCGTGCGCCGCGTGCGCGAGGCGATCGACTACGGCGCCAGCGAGCTGTGCATCCAGTCGGGCATCCACCCCGATTGGGAGCTGGAGGACTACTTGGGCTGGTTGCGCCTGGCGAAGACAACATCGCGCGACGCCGGCAGCGAGCTGCACCTGCACGCCTATTCTCCGATGGAGATCGCCCACATGTGCGACATCAGCGGGCTACCTCCGTCGGAGGTGTTCGCTCAATTGCGCGACGCCGGCCTCGACTCGACCCCCGGCACCGCCGCCGAGGTCCTGCACGACGGCGTGCGCGAGCGCATCTCGCCCAACAAGCTGCCCGTGGCGCGCTGGGTGGAGATCGTCGAAGCCTCACATCACGCCGGGCTGCGCTCCACGTGCACGGTCATGTTCGGCCACATCGAGGAGCCCTGGGAGCTGGCCGAGCACATGCGCGTCGTGCGCGAGCTGCAACAGCGCACGGGCGGCATCACCGAGTTCGTGCCGCTCTCCTTCATTCCCTTCCAAACGCTGCTCGGGCGCACGCACGGGGTGGAGGAGATCGGCCGCGAGGAGAACCTCAAGCACACCGCGGTCTTCCGCCTGGCGCTCGGACGCACCATCCCGAGCCTGCAGGCCTCATGGGTGAAGATGGGCCTCGACGCCGCCGTCGAGGCGCTCTGCTGGGGTGTCAACGACCTCGGCGGCACGCTCATGGAGGAGTCGATCTCGCGCCTGGCCGGCTCCTATCACGGGACGAGACTCGACCCCGAGCAGCTGGTCGCGGCCGCGCACGCCGCGGGACGTCCCGCGGCCGAGCGCACGACGCTGTACGAGACCAGGCGGCGCTACGAGTTGCCGGTCGCGAGCGCCGCGGCAGGCCTTTGAGCGCACCGCCCGTTCGCGGCGGCGACGGGATTTTGGTAAGCCGCCGCACGCTGCTAGGCTCGCGCGCAATGGCTCAAGCGTCGCCTCCTTCGGTCGATCGGGCGCTCGACGCGGCGCCCGCCGCTGCGGCGCCCCAAGCGGCGCCCCAAGCGCCGCCCTCCCCGGCGGGCCCCGCCGAAGCCGGCGAGCCGCTGCGCCTGCCGCCGGAGGTGCCGCTTACGAGGGTCGCGCAGACGCTGCGCTTCTCCCAGCGCCAGATTCAGTTCGTGTTCCGCTCGCGCCGCGAGCTCGGCGAGACGTTCCTGGTCAGGTTCCTCGTGATCCCCGACGGAGCGGTGATCACCGACCATCCCGACCACGCGCGCTCGCTGTTCACCGCCAAGCCCGCGCTGGTGCCGTCGCTGACGGCCGAATCGCCGCTGCGCCCGATCGTCGGCCCGTATTCCGTGCTGACCGCCAACGAACCGGCCCACCTGCCGCGACGGCGGCTGCTGCTGCCGCCGTTCCACGGCGATGCGGTCGAGCGCTACACGCAGATGATTCGCGACGTCGCCGAACGCGCAATCGAGCGCTGGCCGGTCGGGCGACCGTTCGCGCTCGCGCCCGAGATGCAGGCGATCACGCTGGATGTGATCATGTCGGGCATCTTCGGCATCGGCGGCGCTCCCGCGCCCGGCACGCCCGAGCATCGGCTGCGCACGACGGTCGCGCGGGTGGCCGGCGCCTCGACCTCGCCGGTGGCGCTGCTCACCGAACTGTCCAACCTCGGACGCGAGGACCCGCGCGGCATGACCCGTGTGGCCGTGCGCTTCCTCGACCGCGCCGTCTACCCGATGATCGCGGCGCGACGCGCCGCGGAGGACCTTCAGGAGCGTGACGACATCCTCTCGATGCTGCTGCGCGCCACCGACGAGCACGGCGAGCCGATGGGCGATCAGGAGCTGCGCGACGAGCTGCTCACGCTCGTGCTCGCCGGCTTCGAGACGACCGCCAACTCGCTCGCATGGACGTGGGAGCGGCTGATGCGCACGCCCGCGGCATATGAGCGGCTGCGCGACGCGGTGCGCTCGGAGGAGCAGTCGGCCGAGCAGGTCGAGGCCGCGATCGTCGAGGGCATGCGCTCGCGCCCGGTGATCCCGATCGTCGGCCGGCGCGTGGCCGTCCCCTGGCGACTCGGCGACTACGTCGTCCCGGCCGGCCAGGGGGTGAGCATCAGCATCCTGCTGCTGCACCACCGCGAGGACCTCTACCCCGATCCGTACGCCTTCCGCCCCGAGCGCTGGGAGGACCGCACCCCCGGCACATACGAGTGGATCCCGTTCGGCGGCGGCACGCGCCGCTGCCTCGGCGCGACGCTCGCGATGGCCGAGCAGCGCGTCGTGCTGGAGGCGATGGCGCGCCGGCTCGACCTGCAGGCCGACCGTCCCGAGCCCGAGCACGCCCAGCACCGCAACGTGACGATGATCCCCGCGCGCGGCGCGCGTGCGATCGTGCGCTCGCGGCGCGCATAGCGCGCGACCCGGCACGCGTGCGACATAGGTCCTCTATCTGAACAGATCCTCCTCCAGCGGCCGCAGCAGCGCAAGTGCGCCGGGTCCGCTGCCGGCTGTGACGAAGCGCTCCAGCCCCTCCACGATCACGACCGGCTCGCGCGAGTCCTTGGCGCGGGCCAGCTCGGCGGTCGCGGCGATCATGTCGGCCACCGCCAGCCAGGTGGCGCGCAGTTCGCGACCCACGCTATCGGTGCGTCCGCGCCAGTCCTCCAGCGGCGCGACGCCTGCGCAGCCGATCGCCACGTCGCACTGGCCGTGGCGCCATGCGCGACCGAAGCTGTCGGTGATCAGCACGCCCACGCTCGCGCCCGTCAGCTCGCGCAGGCGCTCGCGAATCCCGCGGGCGGAGGCGTCGGGATCGCGCGGGAGCAAGATCAAGGTGTCGCTGTCGATCGAGTTCGACGCGTCCACGCCCGCGTTCGCGCACACAAACCCATGGTGGGTGCGGCAGATCAGCACGCCGTTCGCCGCGCGCACGATCTCCCGCGACTGATCGAGCACCACCTGCACGGCGCGCGGGTCCCTGTCCGCGGCGGCGAGCTCGATCGCCCGCCCCGTCGGGTTCACATCGACCAGCTTCACAACCGCGCCCTCGGCCTTGGACACGGCCTTGTGCGCGATCGCGACGATCTGCCCGTCGCGCAGCGGGCGCTCGCCGTCGAGCGCACTTGCGATCAGCGCGCCCAGATCGTCGCCGGCGCACACCTCGGGCAGGCCCCGCAGGGCGCGCGCGCACAGCTCGCTCACGCTCGTGCCGCCCGCGAGCTGAGGTCCGGGGTGCTCGTCGCGCTCTCGCCGGAGTTCGAGTCGCTCGGGGCGCGAGCCAGCACGGCACGCGTGCGCGGCGCGGCGGCCCGCACGTCCGCGAGGCGCTCGCGCAGCACAGCGAGATCCGCGCCCGTGTCGATGTCGAGCAGCAGCGACGCCGGTGTGGCGATGCGGCACGCGAGCCCCGCCTCGGCCGCAAGCCGCTCGTGGCGCGCGCGGCTGTCCGGACCGAAGCTGGGGGAGAGCGCGTCGGGTGGGCAGAGCAGCAGGCCGTTGGTGCCGCTGCCGTGGCGGTCGGGCACGATCGTCACGCCGGGCGCCTCCGCGGCCAGCAGCTCGACCAGCTCGCCCGGGTCCAGCGTGGGGCAGTCGCCCGGCACGCACAGCGCGCGCTCGAACCCCTCGGCGAGCGCTCGCGCGAGTCCGAGCGCGGCCGCGGCGCTCTGGCCTTCCTCGGCGCCGTCCTCGACCACGACGGCGCCGATGTAGCGCGCGGCGCCCGCCACCGCCGGCTCGCGCGTGACGACGATCGTGGTGTCGATCGCGGTGCATTCGCGCAGCGCGCTCAGCACATCGCCCACCATCGCTCGCGCCAGGTCTGCACGCAGCGAGTCCGCCACGCTCTCGCCGAGCCGCTGCTTGGCCAGCGGAAAGCGCTTGACGGGGAGGATCGCGGCGGTGCGCATGTGCGCTCAGGCTACCCGGCGCATGTCTCGGCGAACGTGCTGTCGTCGCTCTGGGGAGATCGGTCAGCCCGCGAGCGTCAGCGCGAACTCGAGCGTGCTCTCGGCCACGCGGGCTCGCGCGGAGGGGGTGTCCATCAGCGTGTCGAGGCGCAGCGCCGGCAGCGTGCGCGAGAGGCCGCGGGGGTCCTCGTCGGCGACGATCCCGCTGAGCATGCCGGGTGCGATCGACTCGTAGAAGGCGACGACGCCGGCTGCGCTGACCGGCTGCTCGTATGCGGCCAAGAACGCCGCCGTCGGACCCTTGACGATCGCCCCGCCGACGACCGGGCTGACGCACACGACCGGCGCGGCCAGCTCGTCGAGCTGGCCGTCCAGCACGTGCAGGATCGGCCAGATCGAGACGATTGGGTTGCTCGGACCGACGATCACCGCGCGCGCATCGCGCAGGGCTGCGATCGCCTCCTGCGATGGCTCGGCGCGTTCGTCGTACTCGAGCATCTCCTTCGGCTGGACCACCGTCGGCGCAACCGACCATGCGTGGGGAGACAGATTTGAGCACTCTCCCGCGCGAAACTGCACCGCGGTGATCGTGCCATGCGCCCCGTCCTTGATCATGAACTCCTGGAACGGCCGCCAATCGTCCTCGTCCCTGCACACCCACGTGCAGAGGGGGTCGTCGCTCACCGGCAGCACCCGGGCGCGCACGCCGATCGCCTCGTTCAACCGTGCCAGCGCCTCGGTGCGGCGCAGGCCCTCATCCTCCATGCGCCGGCGCTCCAAGCACCAGGCGAGGTCGCGGTCGCCGAGGTTGAACCACACCTCATGGCCGAGCGCGCGCAGGCCGTCCATCACGGCGAAGGTGTCGTCGCGCAGCCCCCACCCGCGCTCGTCGATCAGATCGGCCAGCCAGAACGACACGAGATCGGGGTCGGGGGAGACGCTGGCGCCGTAGATGTCGATGTCATCGCCGGTGTTGGCGATCACGACCAGCTCCTCGGGGCCGACCACGTCGAGCATGCCGCGCGCGAGCTTCGCCCCGCCGGTGCCGCCGGCGAGCACGACGACGGGCCCAGATCCGGTGCTGGAGTCGCGTTCGGAGGGGCTGTCCGCGGCGGTGCTGGGCACGGCTCACTCCCAGGGGTCGTCGGGCAGCCCGGTGACACGGATGCCCGCGTGGGTTTTGTGCTTGGCGTTGATCGAGATCATCAGGGCCGTCAGCGACTCGGCGATGCGGGCCATCTCGAGGCGCCCGCAGTCCACGCAACGCAGGCCGCCGATCCGCTCGATCAGGCGCGCCGCTCGACGCTTGTCGTCGCGCTCGTCGCCGCAGATCAGCACGTCCTGATCGAGGTCGTGCTCGAGATCCGCAAGCGATGCCGCCGAGACCGTGTGCAGCGCCGAGACGACACGCACACCGCCGGGCACCAGCTCCAGGGCGGCCTGCGCGGCCGAGCCCTGCCACACGCCGAGCATCCGTGTCGCGCGCCCGCTCACCGCCGCGGCCAGCGGCACGGTCGCGTCGATCAGCAGCTGACCCGCGCGCAGCGAGCCCTTGACGTTTTTCAGCGTCTCGGACTGGCTGCGGAAGGGCACGCTCAGCACGATCGTCTCGACGTCCCGCACGG
This sequence comes from uncultured Solirubrobacterales bacterium, assembly GCA_963831995.1. Lineage (GTDB taxonomy): Bacteria > Actinomycetota > Thermoleophilia > Solirubrobacterales > Solirubrobacteraceae > Palsa-744. Next base: position 1,848,506 of record CAWHSI010000005.1, read on the forward strand.
CCCGCTCGTTGTCGAACCCGTCGAACTCGCCGTCCGGCACGATCGCGCGCGCACGGTCGGCGGTCTCGATCGCGCGCCGCTCCTCGCGCGAGCCGATCACGATCGGCACGCCCGCGCGTCCGAGCCGCACCGCGAGGCCGAAACCAAGCGCTCCCGAGGCTCCGACGATCGCGACGGGGTCGTTTGCGGGAGCGGCCACGGCGGCGGAGTATAGGACGGCCGCCGCTGATTTTTATGGGAGACAAGATCCGCCGGGCGATCCGAAGGCGGGCACGCGTCGCCGGTCGCCGCGCACAGCTACGCTCCACGCATGAGATTCCAGGGCATCGCGCCGGCCACGGGCGGGGGGCTGGTCGGCGTCGACTTCGTTGCCGGCGGGGGGGCGGCATGAGATTCGAGGGCACGGTTGCGCTCGTCACCGGCGGCGCGTCTGGGATCGGCGCCGCCACCGCACGGCGGCTGGCGGCCGAAGGTGCGCGCGTGGCGATCGGCGACATCAACGAGGTCGCGGCGCGCGAGCTCGCGGCCGACATCGACGGGTATGGGTGTGCGCTTGACGTCAGCGACACGAGCTCGGTGCGTGCCGCCGTCGCCGACATCGAGGAGCGGCTCGGGACCGATCGGGGTGCTCGTCAACAACGCCGGCACCGACCTGTTCTCCTACTTCGTCAACAGCGACGAGGGGCTGTGGGACTTCGTGCTCGGCGTCAACCTGCGCGGCGTGCTGGCCGTCACGCACGCGGTGCTGCCCGGGATGCAGGAGCGGCGCGCGGGCGCGATCGTCAACGTCGCCAGCGAGGCGGGCCGTGTCGGCTCGCAGGGCTCGGCCGTCTATTCGGCCGCCAAGGCGGGGGTGATCGGCTTCACCAAGGCGATCGCGCGCGAGTCGGCGCGCTATCGCGTGCGCAGCAACGCCGTCGCGCCCGGACCGATCGAGACGCCGCTGCTGAACGCCGCGCCGCAGCTGCTCGGGGAGCTGGGCGAGCGGCTCAAGCAGGGCATGGTCAACCAGACCGTCATGCAGCGCTCCGGCGAGCCGGAGGAGGTCGCGGCCGCGATCGCCTTTCTCGCCTCCGAGGACGCCTCGTATGTGACGGGCCAGACGCTGAATGTCAGCGGCGGCCTGTCGATGTGGTGATGGCGAGGGTCGGCTTGCACCACGGGTACGACCCTGCAGACGCCCGGAGGGCGTCCCATCCCAAAAAAATCATGAGCAGGCTGCCGGAGTCAGTCCAGATCAGGGAGGTCGGGCCGCGCGACGGCTTTCAAAACGAGCCCGAGACGATCCCGACCGAGCGCAAGGTCGAGCTGATCGAGATGCTCGCGCGCACCGGCCTGCGGCGGCTGGAGGTGACGAGTTTCGTGCGCGCCGACGCGATCCCGCAGCTCGCCGACGCCGAGCAGGTGCTGGCGCGGATCGACGTGCCCGGGGAGGTGTCGGTGAGCGTGCTGATCCCCAACGAGCGCGGGCTGCGACCGTGCGCTCGCGGTGCGCGATAGCCTCTCGCGCCCGCGGCCCGCGTTCGATGAGATCAACGTGTTCATGTCGGCCTCGGAGTCGCACAACCGCAAGAACGTCAACCGTTCGGTCGAGGAGTCGCTGAGCGTCGCTCGAGAAGGTGCTGCCCCGCGCGCGCGCCGAGGGGCTGCGCTGCGAGGCCGTCATCTCCACCTCGTTCGGCTGCCCCTACGAGGGTCATGTGCCGGTCGAGCACGTGACGCACATCGCGCGCCGCCTGCGCGACGCGGGCGCGCAGGAGATCGGCTTCGGCGACACCACCGGCATGGCCAACCCCGCGCAGGTGTCGCAATTCTTCGCGCACGCATTCGAGGTCGTCGACGATGTGCAGCTCACCGCCCACTTCCACAACACGCGCGGGCAGGGACTCGCGAACGTGCTGGCGGCGCTTCAGGCCGGCGTGGCGAGCTTCGAGTCGAGCTTCGGCGAGCTGGGGGGGTGTCCCGTGCCGCCGGGCGCGACCGGCAACATCGCCAGCGAGGATCTCGTCTCGATGCTGGAGGAGATGGGCATCGCCACCGGGATCGATCTCGACGCGCTGCTCGCGTGCGCGCGGCGGGTTCAGGAGGTGCTAGGGCGGCCGCTAGGCTCGCACACGCTCGTGGCCGGGCCGGTGGACTGGAGCTGATCCGGCCGCTGATCTGGATCGTCGGCGCTGATCTGGATCGTCGGGGTAGGCGGGGGCGGGTGGATATCATACTTTTTGGACGATTCACTAAGGTAACTACATATTGTAGCTCACTTCTGTGAATTCGAAATCGATGATGTTGCCTCTGCTTGCGCCTCGCGCGCCTGCTCGCGCATCGCCGCCACGCAATACTCCTGCACCGCCACCTCCATCTCAAGCGTGCTCGCGAGCGCGGGGCGGGCGGAGGCGTCGATCACGCGCTTGGCGCGTCCGACCGCCACGTGCGAGTTGGCCAGCAGCTCGTCCACGAGCGCCTGCGTCGCCTGCTCAAGTTCATCTGGCGCCACCACGCGGTTGAGCAGCCCAATCCGCTCTGCCTCCTGCGCGTCGATCGTGCGGCCGGTCATGATCAGCTCCTTCGCGCGCCCCAGCCCCACCACCGCCGGCAGGCGTGTGGAGCCGCCCACGTCGGGGATGATCCCGAACTTCACCTCCGGCAGGCCGAGCTGGGCGTCGGTGGAGGCGATGCGCAAATCGCATCCGAGCGCCACCTCGAGCGCCCCGCCCACGCACGTCCTGTGGATCTGGCAGATCACCGGCTTCGGCATCGCTTCGGCGAGGTTGGGGCATTCCAGGAACGTGTTCCTGAACGGGCGCAGCTCGCCCGGCTTGCCGGCCGAGGCCATCAGCTCGCCGAGGTCCACGCCGGCGGAGAACACGGGCCCCTCGCCGCGCAGCACAATGCAGTGCACCGACTCCTCCGCGTCGGCGTCGCGCAATGCCCGGGCGAGCGCGCGCAGCAGCTCCTGGCTCATCGCGTTGCGCTTCTCCGGGCGGTTGAGCACGATGTGCCGGGCGGCGCCGCGGTCTTCTGTGGTGACGATGCTCATCGGCTTGGCTCCTCGTGTGGTGGTCTCGCGGGGTTGTCGCGCAGTCGGCGATGCGTGGCGGGCGAGCGGCTCAGCTCAAGTCCAGTACCGGCGTCGGCGCTTCGATCGCCCCGTCGTGGTCCTCGCTCGGCACGATCGCCGTGCCGACCGCGAAGAACTCGATCGTGTGGCTGCCCCAGCCGTGGCTCTTCTCCTGCAGGTCCACGCCCACGATGCCCTCCGCGCTCAGCGTCTGCGCCTCCGACTGCATGCGCTCCATCGCCAGCTCGCGCGCGTCGTACAGCGCCTGCGTGAAGTTCGACAGCTCCACGTTGCGCCCCGTCTGCGCCATCGACTTCAGCATGCCGCGGTGCGCCACGTGGTACACGCAGCTGCCCATCACCATGCCCACCGGCCGGTGCCCGGTGCGCAGCAGCGTCCAGAAGTCCTGGCCGGAGAGGTCGCTCGTAAACGGGCGCCCGTTGGGGGCGCGGTGCAGCTTGCCCTCGCGATGCTTCACGGCGGTGCCGATCGCGATGAACTCCGCCATGTCCTGGCCCCACTCGTAGCGGCCGATGTCCAGGCGCACGCCAACCACGCCGTCGGCGCCGAGCTGGTCGGCCTCCTCCTCCATGCGCGTCATCGCCAGCTGCGCGCGCCCCATACATCGCTTCGCTGAGCACCGTCATCTCCTGGCTGCGCTTCCAGCCCGGCCAACTGGATGCCGATGTGGTAGATCGAGCTGCCCACCACAAGGCCGACCGGGTCGAAGCCGGCCTGCTTGATCAGCAGGAACTCGTTGACGCTGAGGTCGGAGGTAAACAGGCCCGCGCGGTTCTGCTGCAAGCGCGCGCGGCCCGCCTCGGGCACCCCCTCCAGCGACGTGGGGTCGTATGCGGTCTCTGTCTCCTCTGCTTCGCTCATGCTTGCGCTCCTGCTCGGTGGGCTCATCGTTGGTTCTCCTGAATTGTTGGTTTCGAAGTTCGGTTGCGACTGAGTTGCCCGTCTGTATCCGCTTGTTCAAGCGGTCAGATCGATCGTCGTCTCCGGGGCGTATCGGGATCGTTGCGCGGTCCTCGCTGATCGCCGTGCCGATCACGTGGAAAGTCACCATCAGCCCGCTGCGCGTGTAGGCGCCGCCGCCAAGCGACACCTGGCGGATGCCGTGTGCGATGCGCACCCCAATCACGCCGCTTGCGCCAAGTCGGGCGGCCTGCTCGGTTACGCGTCCCACCGCGATCTCGCGCGCCTCGTAGATCCCCTGCGTGAATTCGCGCAGCTCCTGGTTTTCTGGGAACAGCATCCTGCCGCTGACGCCGCCCATTCTCTGCGTTTCATAAGACGCGGCCACGAAAAACACAGAGCTCCATGCCACGATCCCCAGCGGCTCCACGCCCGCCATCAGCAGCTTCGCGTAGTCGGCCACCGAAAGCTCGGTGAGCACCGGCCTATCCTGGCGAGCACGGCCGTCGTGGCGCACCGCTGTGCCGATCACCACATACTCGATCGAGTTTTCCGCCCAGTCGTGCGCCCCTGTTTGCAGGTCCACGCCGATCACCGCGTCCGCGCCCACGTGTCCTGCCTCAAGTGCCAGCCGGTGCAGTGCACGTTCGCGCACCTCGTTCCATCCCTGTGAGAGCGCCTGCATCTCAAACATATACCCGCCGCCCATCTGGCCACGAGCGTGTTCTGATACCCCACTTGATAAATCGAGCTGCCCATCACCTGGGAGACGGGCTTCAGCCCGAGTCGATTGCACAGCGCGAAGTCGCCCACCGACAGGTCGGAGGTAAACGCGCCTCCGTCTCACCCAAGCTCACGCAATCGTCGCTCGGCGCCGAGCGGGATATCGCCCTGCTCGACGCGCGCGAGCGACTGCGCCTGCTCGGCGGCGGTCTCGCCGGGGTCCGCCGGCTCGTCGTCTGCTTCGACGCCGGGTGGTTCGTTTACGCTCACCGCGTGCCTCCGGTCCTCGACCTGTCCCTGATGCTGGAGGTGACGAGATGGGTGGCTCGTTCAGCGTCACCGGCGTGCCTCCGGTGGCTTCGGAGTCAGGCTCGCGAGCGCTGCTGAGCTTAGCGGCGGCGCTCATCCCACAAGCCTTTCCAGCGCCGTGCGCGCCTCGGCGCTGCGCTGGGCTTCCTCGCGCAGGTCGGCGGCGAGCGCGCTCACCCATTCGCCGGGGTCGAGCGCCTCGCGCTTGATCGCTATCCCACCGACCTCGCGCTTGCGGAAGCCTTCGATGCGCTGCGCCACCGTCAGCTCATAGGAGGTGTCGCCGAGATTCACCTCAGCTGGCGCACCCGCTTCTCCCCGCGTCCCGAGCAGGCCGCCGCCACGGCGCTCCACGCGCGTCTGGGAGGGCAGCGCGCTCTCCAGCTTGCTGGCCAGCACCTCCACCGAGATCCGCAGGTCGGAACCGTCGGCGCGCAGACCGGCGGCGGAGAGGTCGAAGTCGTCCTCGGTTGACATGCCCGCAGAGCGTACTCCGAGCTGTTGCGGCGCACGCGCCATTCGGGGTGGGCCCGCTGCCGATAGGCCCACGCCGAGGTGATGGCGCGTAATAGGCTCGCGGCGTCCGATCTGGCAAGCACGGCGCGGGCACTGGCGGGCGGCCCGAACGCCACCGCGAGAAGGCGCGCGAACAGGGCAAGCTCCCCGTGCGCGAGCGCGTCGCGCTGCTGCTGGACACCCGGCGGCCCCGAGGGAGGGCTCTAGGGCCACGCCGTGATGGGGCGTACCCGGCGGGCACGAGCAGGCAGGCGAGGCGTCCTTCTCCGAGGAGGCGCTGCTTGCCAACTGGAACGAGGAGGGGCTCGGCGCCGACGGCGTCGTTACGGGCGTGGGCACGATCGAAGGGCGGGCTGTGGCGTTGATGGCCAACGACCCCACCGTCAAGGCCGGCTCGTGGGGGCCGAAGACGGTCGAGAAGATCCTGCGCATCCAGGAGCGCGCCGCGAGCCTGCGCATCCCGATGGTCTACCTGGTGGACTCCGCCGGCGCGCGCATCACCGAGCAGGTGCAGATGTTCCCGGGGCGGCGCGGCGCGGGGCGGATCTTCTTCAACCAGGTGCGCATGTCCGGCATCGTGCCGCAGGTGTGCGTGCTGTTCGGGCCATCCGCCGCCGGCGGCGCCTACATTCCCGCCTTCTGCGACATCGTGATCATGCGCGACGGCAACGCCTCGATGTATCTCGGCTCCCCGCGCATGGCGCAGATGGTGATCGGCGAGGACGTCACCCTGGAGGAGATGGGCGGCGCACGCATGCACACCGGCGTGTCCGGCTGCGCGCATCAGCTGGTCAAGAGCGACGAGGAGGGGATCGAGTTCGCGCGGCGCTACCTCTCCTACATGCCTTCGAATTGGGAGCAGACTCCGCCCCGCGCGCCGGCGGCGGGAGCGAACGGCGCGGGCGCAGCGGGCGCCGGCGTGCGCACCGCGGCGAGCGAGCTGGCGGGCGCAGGGCGCTCCGACTCTCGCATCGCCGAGCTGATCCCCGCCGACGAGAACAAGCCGTTTGACATGCGCCTGCTGATCGATGCCCTGATCGACGCCGGCACGTTCCTGGAGATCCACGCGCGCTGGGCCAAGGAGCTGATCGTCGGCTACGCGCGCCTGCACGGGCGCGCGATCGGGGTCCTCGCCAACCAGCCCAAGCACAAGGGGGGCGTGCTGTTCAGCGACTCCGCCGACAAGGCCGCGCGCTTCGTCTGGACCTGCAACGCCTTCAACATCCCGCTGCTGTTCCTCGCCGACGTGCCAGGGTTCATGATCGGCACGCAGGTCGAGCGCCAGGGCATCATCCGCCACGGCGCGAAGATGATCAGCGCCGTCTCGGAGGCGACCGTGCCGAAGATCAGCGTGATCGTGCGCAAGGCCTACGGCGCCGGGCTCTACGCGATGGCCGGCCCCGCGTTCGAGCCCGACTGCTGCATCGCGCTGCCGAGCGCGTCGATCGCGGTGATGGGGCCGCAGGCCGCCATCAACGCGGTCTACTACAACCAGCTGCAGGCGATCCCCGACGGCGTCGAGCGCGCCGCCAAGACCGAGGAGCTGCGGCGCGAGTACGCGCAGGACATCGACATCCTGCATCTCGCCTCCGAGCTGGTCGTCGATGCCGTGGTCGAGCCCGAGCGATTGCGCGAGGATCTGATCCGGCGCTTCGCCCACGCCGCGAGCAAGCAGCGCGAGTGGCCGGCCAAGCACAACCCCGTCACACCCGTCTAGCGTTCGCGCCATGGACGCCACCGACCTAGCGTTCGCCGGCATCGCCAGGCAGGCCGAGCTGATCGCCGCCGGCGTGGTGTCCTCGCGCGAACTGGTCGATCTCTATCTGGAGCGGATCGCGCGCTTCAATCCGGCTCTGAACGCGTTCCGCGTCGTGTTCGCCGAGCGCGCGCGCATGGAAGCCGACCAAGCCGACGCGCGCAGAGGCGCGGGTGGCACGCGCCCGCTGCTTGGCGTGCCGATCGCGGTCAAGGACGAATTCGACATCGCGGGCGAGCTGACCACGTTCGGCACCAACGCCTACGGCGAGCCCGCGCGCGAGGACTCCGAGATCGTGCGCCGCGTGCGCGCCGCGGGGGCGATCGTGATCGGCAAGACGCACATGCCCGAGCTGGGCGCCTTCCCCTGGACCGAGTCGCCCACCTGGGGCGCCACGCACAACCCGTGGCGGCTGGAGCACAGCCCCGGCGGCTCCAGCGGCGGCAGCGCCGCCGCCGTCGCCGCCGGACTGGTGGGCGCCGCGCTCGCCGGCGACGGCGGCGGCTCGATTCGCTTTCCCGCCGCCTACTGCGGGCTGTTCGGGCTGAAGACCCAGCGCGGGCGCGTGCCGCTGGCACCGCATGTAGGCGCCTGGCATGGCCTCGTCGTAAACGGGGTGCTTGCGCGCTCGGTGCGCGACACCGCGCTGTTCTACGACGCGATCGCCGAGGGGCCGAGCGACCCTGGTACCGAGCCGGTGCCCTCGAGCTCGTTCCTGGAAGCGCTCGGGCAGGCCGGACTTCGTGCGGACGGGGGAGCGGCGCAGGCGCAGGGAGGAGCGGCTCGAGCATCGGGGGAAGAGACATCCTCCGGCGAGGGGTCGGGGCGCCCTCTGCGAATCGCGCTCGCGAGCAAGCTGCCGCCCTCGCCGCTGACGAAGCTGCACCCCGAGAACAGCGCCGCGCTGGAGGACACGGTCGCGCTGTTGCGCCGCCTCGGCCACACCGTGCAGGAGTGCGAGATCGACTACGGCCCGCTGGTGCCGCCGCCCGAGTTCACCGCGATCTACCTGCGCAGCATCCACGAGGAGGCCGCCACGTTCGCCCACCCCGAGCGCTTGGAACGGCGCATCCGCATGCTTGCGCGCCTCGGCGGGATGCTGCCGGCGAGTGCGGTCGATTGGGCGCTCTCCCGTCAGGCGGACTACGCGGCACGCGTAAACGAGCCGCTGGCGGACCACGACGTGCTGCTGATGCCGGTGACCCCCGCGCCCCCACCGAAGATCGGCGCGCGCGAGGGTCGCGGTTGGCTGTGGACGACGATCGCGGCATCGGCGACCGTGCCCTACGCCGCACCCTGGAACTTCACCGGCCAGCCCGCCTGCTCGGTGCCCGCGGGGTTCGCCGCCGACGGGCTGCCGCGCGCCGTGCAGTTCGTGGGCAGGCCGAGCGACGAGGCCACGCTGCTCTCGCTCGCCGCGCAGCTGGAGGCGGAGCGGCCCTGGACGCAGCATCGCCCCGCCGCGTTTTCGTGAGCACCACGCCGGAGCGGGAAAGCCCGTCTGGATCCTCCGCAGTCGGCGGGAAGCGAGCGCCCGAGCAGGGCAGCCGGTTGCCCGACAGCGCTTCTGTCGGCGAGCCAGCCGTGCAGGAGGAGTTGCGGGTGCTGGCAATCGATCTCGCCCAGCGTGCCGGCACGTTGTTGCTCGAGCGGTTCGTGGCGGGTCGCGAGCCGGCGCTCGCCAGCAAGAGCACCCCCACCGACCTGGTGAGCGAGGCCGATCTCGCCTCCGAACGCCTGATCCGCGAGCGGCTCGCCGACGCGCGGCCCGCCGACGGTTATCTCGGCGAGGAGGGCGGGGGAGAGGAGGGCACGAGCGGCCTCACGTGGGTCGTGGACCCGCTCGACGGCACGGTCAACTTCCTGTTCGGCATCCCCCAGTGGTGTGTGAGCGTCGCGGCGCAGGACGAGCACGGCACGCTGGCGGGCGCGATCTTCGACCCGTGTCGCGGCGAGCTGTTCGCCGCCACGCGCGAGGGACCCGCGCTGCTCGCCGCTCTGCGCCAGCCGGCGTCGCTCACCGCTCCCGGCCAGCCGGCGTCAGCCACAACCGCGAGTCGGCCCCCGTCGGTCGGCGCGGAGGTGTATCTCGATCCGCTCGGCACGCGGACGCTCGCCGACCCGCGCCGTTGCGAGAATCTTGCCGAGGCGATGCTCGCCACCGGCTTCGCCTACAGCGCCGAGGTGCGCGCCGCCCAGGCCGAGGTGTTGGCGCGAGTGCTGCCGCGTGTGCGCGACATCCGCCGCTTCGGCAGCGCCGCGCTCGACCTCGCGTGGACGGCGGCGGGACGCTACGACGCCTACTTCGAGCGCACGACCAAGCCGTGGGATATTGCCGCCGGCGTGCTCGTGTGCGAACGAGCCGGGCTCACCGTCACCGAGCTGCCCGAGCGCGATCGGCTGCCCCAGGGGGTGGTGGCCTGTGTGCCGGCGCTGACCGGTGAGTTGCTCGGGCTGGTCGGGTGAGCGCTAAAGAGCAACTGAAGCCGCGGCGGTATACCGATGAGATGCGGCGGGTGGGAATCGAACCCACACGCCCTTGCGGACAATGCCTTTTGAGAGCATCGCGTCTACCGTTCCGCCACCGCCGCAACAAGTCCCAATATACGCGTTGACGGTTCCGTGGGACCGTCAACCCCAGCTTCGAGCTTTCGCCGCCGCCCCAACACGCTCAATACGGCGCGTATGCGCCGCTTCTATGCGGGTCTGGCGAGAGCGCCCTGTTCGGCGCCCGGGTCGAGCTTCTCGAGCTCCACGTTCCAGCCCTGGGAGAAGCCGCGCATCGAGAAGGCGATCAGCAGTATCTGCACGGGCACGATCAGCAGCGTGACGACGCCCAGCAGCCCGGCGTTGAGGTTCGGCGCGGCAAAACCGGCTTTGTCGCGTTCAAACCACGCCGGAGCCGCCACGAGCGCGAAGATCAGCAGCAGCAGCCCGAGCGCGGCGGCGATCGGCAGCACGCCGCGACTCCAGCGGGCCGCGTAGTAGGCCATCAGCAGATACACGGCCGCCCATGCCAGCAGGATCGGGATGCCGCCCTCCAGCGTGCTCCACCCCCCGATCGTCACGACCAGGATCAGCGCGGTGGACACGAGCAGCAGCAGCACGACCGTCGCCCGCGTCGCCTGCACGGCCGGCTTGCCGCGATTTGGATGCGTCACGATCACGCCCGCCGGCGTCCTGCTCCCCGAAGTTGAAGACATCTCGCCCATGACCATACAATCTTGGACGGCACCAGCGCAACCCGCGGGCGTGGTGGAACTGGTAGACACGCTGGCCTTAGGAGCCAGTGGGCTTCGGCCCTTGGGGGTTCGAGTCCCTCCGCCCGCACTGCCGATGACCGCTCAACCGCTTGATGGCCCGCGGTTTCGTGAGGTGCCAGAGCGAGGCCGAGATCCGTCCTCGTTCGCTTTGGGCTGATCGCATTCAGCCGGAGGCGAGCGCCGCGGGTCGCGCCAGCGCCTCTTCGGCGGCGCGCACCGACTCGACGAAGATCTCGATGCCGGTGAGCATCAGTTTGCGCGAGATGACGAGCGGGGGCAGGAAGCGGGCGACGTTGCCGTAGTGGCCGCCCACCTCGATGATCGCGCCGCGGTGGAAGCACTCGGTGCGCACCCGCGCCGCCATCTCCGGCCATGGCTGCTTGGAGTCGCGGTCCTTGACCAGCTCGATGCCGATCATCAGGCCCCGCCCGCGCACGTCCCCGACCGCGGGCAGCGTCTCCTGCGCGTCGCGCAGCAGCGCGAGCGTCATCTCGCCGAGCGCCATCGCGTGCCCCGGCAGATCGACCTCGCTCATGAACTCGATGGCGGCAAGCCCCGCCGCCATCGCGACCTGGTGACCGCGGAAGGTGCCGATGTGAGCGCCCGGCTTCCATGTATCCAGCTCGAGGTCATAGGCGATGCACGACAGCGGGTATCCGATCCCACCAAGCGCCTTGGAGAGGGTCATCACATCTGGAGTGACCCGGTCGTGTTCACACGCAAAGAACGTGCCTGCCCTTCCAAACCCAGACTGGATCTCGTCGACGATCAGCGGCACCTCCTGCTCGTGCGCGATCCTGCGCACCTCAGCCAGATACCCGTCGGGGGGCACGATCGTGCCGCCCTCGCCCTGGATCGGCTCGATCAGCACCGCCGCCGGCTTGGGTATGCCGCTGTGCGGGTCCTCCAGGGAGCTCTCGAGCAGCCGCGCGCAGGCCATCTCGCACGAGTCGGGCTCCAGGCCCAGAGGACAGCGATAGCAGTAGGGGTAGGGCATGAAGTGCACCGGGCTCGACGTCGGCCCGCCGAAGCCCACATCGCTTGTGACCGACAGCGCGCCAGTGGTCATGCCGTGATAGGAGCCCTGGAAGGCGATCACCCCCTCGCGTCCGGTGTGCGCCCGGGTCAGCTTCAGCGCCGACTCGATCGCATCCGAACCGGTGGGACCGCCGAAGTGAAAACGGGCACGCTCGCGCAACCGTCCCGGCAGCAGCGACTTCAGCTTGCGCATCAACTTCAGCTTCGGCTCGGTCGGGAAGTCGAGCGCGTGCACGAGCTTGCTCTGCTGTGCCGTCGCGGCCTCCATCGCCGCCGGCAGGCTGTGGCCGGTGTTGAGCACGCCCGCGCCGCCGAACAGGTCGATGAACGTGTTGCCGTCGACGTCGCGCATCGTCGCGCCCCTGCCCTCCTCGATCGCGACAGGCACACTTCGCGGGTAGGAGCGCGCACTCGACTCCAGCTCCTGCTGCTCGGCCAGCATCTCGCGCGAACGCGGTCCCGGCACCTCGCCTGCGAGCGACGGCGCCGGGTCGAAGTGCATCTGCTCGAAGCTGTGATCGCTCTCGCTCATCGTTCAGGCCTGTGGCGACTATAGCTTTCCGGCCAGCGCGTTCGCGCTTTGCGGCGGCTGCTTCGCGATTCTCGGTGGGGTGAGCTTCGCGGCGGGAGTGTTTGCGTTCCGCGGTCGGTGCGTGCGCCGGGGCTCAGTCGCTCGTGCCGCCGGGCAGCTCGCGCATCACCGGAAACGGCGCCACCTCGCGCAGGGTCTCGTGTCCCGTGAGGATCATCAGCAGCCGATCCACGCCCATCCCTCCGCTCGCCGACGGCGCAAGTCCATACTCAAGCGCGCGCACATACTCCTCGTCGTGAGGATGCGGCGCGTCGTCGTCGTCAGCGCGGCGCTGCTTGCGCTGCTCCACGAAGCGCTCGCGCTGCTCGACCGGGTCGTTGACCTCCGTGTCGCCGCTGACCAGCTCGATCCCGCCGATCACGGCGTCGAAGTGCTCGGCCAGCCTTGAGTCCTCAGCGTCGGCCTTGGTGATCGGAAACGACTCCAGTGGGAACCCATACACATGCGTCGGCTGGTTCAGCGTGGGCTCCACGAGCTTCGAATACACGGCCTGAACCGTCTGTGCCCAGCTCGCGTCGGGATGGATCTTGCCCTCCAGCAGCGCCGCCAGATCCTCGCGCTCGACCGCGAGGAAATCGACGCCTGTGACGCGCAGGATCTCCGCCTGCATGGTCGTGTTGCGCCACGGCTTGCCGAGGTCGATCTGCTCGCCGCCGCGCTCGATCGTCGTCGTGCCGAGCACGTGCTGGGCGACATAGGCCACCATCTCTTCGGTGAAGCTCGCCACGTCTTTGTGGTCGGCATATGCCATCAGCCACTCGAGCATCGTGAACTCGGGGCTGTGCCGGTAGGAGATACCCTCGTTGCGAAAGCACTTGCCGAGGTCGTACACGTTCTCGAGCCCACCGATCAAGCAGCGATTGAGATACAGCTCGACGGAGATCCGCAGCGACATCTCCTGATCGAGCGCGTTGTGGTGGGTCAGAAACGGCCGCGCCGACGCTCCGCCCGCGAGCGATTGCAACACAGGCGTTTCGACCTCGATGAAGTCGCGCTCGGCCATGAAGGCGCGCAGCGCGTCGATCGTCTTCGAGCGCGTGACGAACAGTTCGCGCGTGCTCTCGTTGGCGAGCAGATCGAGCTCCCGGTAGCGGTAGCGCGTGCCGGTGTCGCCAAGCCCGTGGCGCTTGTCCGGCGGTGGGCGCAGCGCCTTGGTGAGCAGGGTGCAGCGGTGGGCGCTCAGCGCGAGCTGCCCACGCTGGGTGACATAGATCGGGCCCTCCGCTTCTACGATGTCGCCCACGTCGAGGTCCACCGTCTGCTCGTATGCCTCCTCGCCGAGCGTGTCGTGGCGCACTGCCAGCTGGATCTCCCCGGAGAAGTCGCGCAGGTCGATGAACGTCGTCTTGCCGTGTCCGCGCCTCGAGGTCACGCGGCCGGCGATTCGATAGCTGAAGTTGGCGTGCTCGCCCGCCCTCAGCTCGGCGGGATCGTGCGCTTCGTGCAGCCTGACGATCTCGGTGCGCTTGGTGTGGGGGATGTGGGGAAACGGCTCAACCCCCCGTGCGCGCAGGCGATCGGCCTTGGCGCGCCGTTCGTGTGTAACGGCGTCGTCTGGCGCGCTATCGAACATCCTGGATCACCGCCATGACGGTACCATTGCGTTCCGCTCGGGGTCCGCCTGCGCGCGAGCAGGGCGAAATGGCATCGCGCGCGATGGGGGAGTCTGCGGGCGGTTGGGACACCCTTCTCGATGCTTGTGTTTTTACAGTGGTGTTTCTGTAGGCGAGGGTCGATGATGCGCCCGTGCGGCACACAGGCGACCCAGAAATCGACGAGCAGGTGGCGGCCTTCGGCGAGAACATGCGCGCTGCTCGTCGGCGAGCGGGACTCTCGCAGATCGCGCTCTCGCAGGCAACACAGCTCGATCGCGCAGCGATCAGCTTCCTGGAGCGGGCCGAGCGCTCGCCCGATCTCTCGACCCTGGTGCGCATCGCCGGCGCGCTCGCGCTGGCCCCCGCCGCGCTGCTCGCGGGCATCGGCTCGACCGGCGCGCACGCATCCGGTCCCGCCCCCGCTCCGCACACCGGCACCGACCCGGCATCGCTGCTCGGCGCCAACCTGCGTGCCGCGCGCCTTCACGCGGCGCTCTCCCAGGAGGCGCTCGCCTATGAGGCCGAAGTCGATCGTGCGGCCATCAGCGTGTACGAGCGCGGTCGTCGCGGTCCGAATCTGCGCACCGTGCTCAAGCTCGCGCGCGCGCTCGGGCTTCGTCCCGCGGCCCTGTTCGTGGGGGTTCGGTAGCTCCTCGCTCGCCGTCGCGAGGGCACCCCGGTGCAGCTCGGCGCGGAGCGGTAGGACGTCAGTCAGGCCAGAGCCGCAACGCCCGCGAGGCGGGCATCGCGCAGGACTTCGGGAGCTCAGAAGCTCAGCTCGGCGGCGCGTATCGCCGCGCGGGTCGGCTTGAATCGATCGCCATCTCGCGCCGCCAGATCGGCATCGAGCAGGACGTCCAGCGCGGCCTCGGTTTCGCGCAGCTCGCCTGGGTTGGCTGGGTCGCGCTCGCATGCGCTTGCGAGTTGCGCGGCGGTGATGCCGTCGCTGCCTTCGCTCACGAGCACGTGCAGCGCCACCGCCGCAAGCGCATCCGGACGTCGAGAGGCGCAGTCGTCTTGTGAATTCGCCACATTTTGAAACTACACGACGCACCGGTCGGATGCGTCGTGGGCGGGGGCCGGCGGCGATGTTCGCCCGGGCCCGAGCGCGCCCTGCAGCGGATGGGCCTCGGCGGCGAGCTGGTCCACAAGGCCTATTCTGCCGTGGGGGTCGTCTCGCGCTCGACCTCCCAGCCGGCGTTCAGCGGGTTCAGGAAATAGGGGGGCTCGTCGGTGGCCAGGCGTTCGTCGTAGATGTAGTTCTTGATGTACCCGGTGCCTCCGGTCGTGCCCACGATACCGCGGAACTTCTGCGCGATCGCACCGTAGATGTTGAGATCGCCGAGCGATTTGCCCTGGTTGTAGTTGTCGACCACGAACGAGTGGCTCGTCGAGAGGATCGCGGCGTAGATCCAGGGGCTTTTGAGCGACTCTTTCCCGACGACTTCTTCGTTTTCCCCGCCCCCGCTGCATTCCCGTTCCTCGCGTTTGGTGAACCTATTTTCTTTTTCTGTGCATTCTTCTTCGGTGATGGGGTGGTAGATGCGAACGTATTCGGTCGCGATCAGGCCGAGGGTCGTCGTCCCGGACGGCGCGCTTCCCAGGTTGCCTTCGACGCTGGTGGGGTAGATGTTGCCGTCGATGATCAGATCGTTCTGTGCGGCGATCGTCAGTGGTTCGCTGTAGCTGCCTTCCACGTACGCCGTGCCGCATTCGGTCTGGTCTTCTTCCTCGGTTTTGTTGTCGGCTGTCGATTTGTAGCTGAAGGTGTAGCCGCACGATTTGCCCATCTGCACGTAGAGAAGCCCGTTTTTGGGCCATTTGATCGTCTTTTTTACTGCTTCTTTTTTTTCGTTGAAATATTCCGCCGTGATTTCTTTGGTGATTCCGTTCAGCTTCAGATGCGTGACGCCTGTGAATATGTTTTCCGCTTCGGCGTAGGAGAGTAGGCTCGTGTCGCTCTGCGGCGCTATGAGTTCTTCGCCTTTGGTGTACTTTTTTTCTGTGTTGTTGTAGGTCGGTTCCGAGCCTTTAGAGCATTCTGGATAAGTGCCGCCGTTGATTTCGATCGCGTCGTTGTGTTCTGTTCGCCCAAAGCTGAGTTCTTTGCTGCATGTCACGTCGGCCGCGTCGTCGGTGTGCATCGGGCCTTTGACGCTGTCTTCCTTGGCGAAGATGATCGTTTCGCAGCTGGCTTTTTTGGATTTCCGTTCGGCGTAATATTTTTCGCATTCTGTCGACTCGCCGAACAGGCTGGGGTCCGCGTCTTCGTATTGTGTAAAGAAGACGTAGTTGAGAAAGCCGACCACGTGGAAGGTTGCGATCAGCGTGCTCGTGAAACGCCCCTTCAGCGTACTCGTTTCGGCTCCGGCGTAGCCGACCGATTCGATCCGGAATGTATTGGCCATCGAGCCGCCCGACTGGATCATCGTCCCGAATGGATTGGAAGTGCTGCATTCTTTGGTGCCCGCCGGCGCCGTCGAGGCCGTCAACAGTTTGATTGCGAAGTGTCCGTTATATTCGTCTTCTTTTGTGATTTTTGCTTCCTGCGGGACGAGTTTGCCTTCTGGTGTTTTGCATGTCTCCCAGTAGTCGGGGTTGCTCTGCAGCTGGTACTCGTACTCCTGCACGCCGGCAACGGCGGCGTCGTAGGCCTGCTTCTGGATGATTTCGTCGCGAGACAACCTGTCGTCGCCGTTGACGGCGGTGTAGGCGGTGACGAGCATTAGGCCCGTGACAAGCATCACGCCGAGCGCGATGATCATAGTAAAGCCCTGCTCGGAGCGCGTGCGGTGGAGCAGTCGATTGAGTAGGCGTGTTATTCGCATGGCTTGGCTTCGATCGGGGTTTCGGCGTTGGGCACGGTGAACGCCAGCGTCACCAGGCTTTTGAGGTCGACCGCTCTGTCTTCGCCGGCGTATTTGTCGACAGGAGTCTGTTTGTAAGTGATTTCCACCGCCGCCGCCGTTTCGAGTGCTTTGCTGCTGTACACAATTTTTCCGCCGGATTTTTCCCCTTTCAGGAGCGTCAGCGTGCTGAGCGCTCCTTCAGAGTTGACGCTCGGCGTCGTTTTGTTGTACGTGTAATACTGAAAGATAGGTGTGTCGACGGTTTTTTCTTCTTTGGTGGTGGTGCTCTCGGAGATGCCTTCGCCTAGCCTCGTCGTCGTCTTTGCCGATGCGTACGTAAAGGTTGGCCAGGTGCCGCCTTCGCTTTTATGTATGTAGTCGGTGAGCGTGCCGGTCGTCGGGTTCCAGATGACTTCGTGCTCGTTGGCACTGGTGATTTCGGCGGTGCTGCCGTATGTGTTGACGAACACGAGCTTGCTTTCTTTGGTTGATTCGTTTTCTTCGGCTTCCTTGATCGGCGCAAACCCGGAGGAGATGCAGGCGGAGTGCAGATCGTCGGCGAGCTTCGTCATCGTCGTACGACCGATCTGGGTGGCCTGCACGCTGTCGGTGATCTTCGCCGTCTGCTGCACCGAGATGTCGAGGATCGCGTATAGCGCTCCCACGACGACCACGGCGCTGATCATCGCCACGAGCGTTTCGATCAGGGTGAAGCCTCGCTCGTCGCGAGCGTGGCGGAGCGTTGTGAATAGATGGTTCATCAGCACGAGCTCGCGGTCGCGACTGTTACAGAATCGCTGCTTCCCGGGGAGGTATAGGTCCCCACAGCTTGTTTGAGGTAGATGTCGTCTTCGTGCGCGGTGGTGGTGGTCAAGTTGGGTTCGACTGTATATGTGTGTTTTTCAGTACTGCTGTAAAGGCAGAGCTTCTCCTTCCCAAAAGGCTGGTAGGCATGTTCGAGGTGCCCTTCCTTCGTCTTCTGCTTGTGTATCAGGTTTGCGGCCGATGCGTTGATTGGCGTGGACGCTTTTTCGCATGCTGTGTTTGTGATCTTGACTTCGTAGGCCGTGGTCGAAAGCGCTCCGCCTGCCGTGCTGGTCCCGGTGTACACGTTGAGCGCCAGGTCGGTCATCGGTACGCTGGTTGTTGCGGTTTTTCCCGCGCTGACGACAGCTTCGCCGTCGCTCACGGAGCTGTCGACGGTGTGGGCGTTGTTTTCCTGGCAGTCGCCGGCGAACACCACCCACTCTTTTTTTGTTGTCGGGAACGGGAACAGATCGCCCTTGGAGTAGCTCGTCGCGTTTATCGGCGTGGTGACGGAAAACGCATACTTTTCGGTGTTGGCCTTGTACTTGTGTTCTCCACCGGATTCGAATTCGGGTTCGATGCTGCCGACCGTGAATTCGGTCGTCGGTTTTGTCACTTCCGGAAAGTACGCGACGAACGTGTTGCCTTCCACTTCTTTGCCGCCGTACGTAAATTTGGCCGAGATCGCTCCGCCTTCGTTGAGGACGACCATGTCGTGCGTGGTGATGTTCGGCGCGATCGTAACTTCCTTGGGCGGAACTTTGACCGCGCCGCTGGTCGTGACGTACCCAGGCACTTCTTTGATTTCCACTTTCGCGGACGTCGCGGGTATCCCGCCGAAGACGACGCAGCCGGCGGTGCCGGTCGTTCCTTCGATGGTCGTCGCTTCGGTCGATTCGACGCCGGTGTATTTGACGACGGAGGTCACACCCGAGACGGCAGCTTCGGGGCTTGCGCCGTTGGTCACGTCCACCTCGAGTGCCGAGCCGTCGGGCGGCGTGATGATGCTCGAGTCGCTCACAGCTTCGCGGCCGGCCGCTTTCAGCTGCGGCCAGGTGACCCTGGAGGTGACGCGCAGGTAGTCGCCTTCGTTCTTGGTCGATTCGGCCGCGGCTGTCGCCAGACAGTCGGAGCCCGTTTTCGATTCGTCGATGTACGTTGCTTCCTGGGCGATCGTGTAGAGGTTTCCATCGACTTTGGTGGTGTAGCTGTGCCTGTGTTCGGAGGCCCCTTCCAGAGCGTCGAGGACGCTCGCCGGATCGCTGCGCAACTGAGCCTGGGACTGGGCCGCGAGCATTGCCGCCTCGTCGTGGAAGCGCTCATCGGCCGATACGCGGTTGACGTCTTGGAAACCGGTCAGCGTGGCAATGACGATCAGCGCGACAAGCAGCGCCGTGATCACGACTTCGATCAGCGTCAGCCCGTCCTCGCGGCGTGCGATATCCCGATAGATTGTGCGAATTGTCACGAGCGTGTCCCTGTTGTGTCTGGACACCTTTTCGACCGCGCGGCCGAGTTGCTTGAGCCGTGGGCTCCGACGGTCGGATAGCCGTTCGCTCGACTCGGAGGCCGGTTGCTCGGCCGGGGCGCCTGCGCCGAGGCGCTACTGATTCAGGCCGAGCGTTTCAAGCAGTGCGTCCCAGTCGTCCTGGCCCTGCACGAATTCCAGTTCTTCAAACCTACGCGCTTCGCGTTCGACGCGCGCCATCAGCGCGCGGTCGGCCGAAGCAAGATACGGCGCGAGCAGCTTGCGCGGCAGTTCTTTGATTTCGATCGCTTCCACGTGCCGATCGAACTGTTCGGTGTCGGCCGGCACGGTCAGAAAGCCGCTGGCGATCCAGGCGCGAACATCGGCGCACAGGCTCGGCGTGGGCAGGACCGTCATCGCGTGCAGGTTGCGCGCATAGGCGCGGGCTGCGCGGGTGACCCCTGGATTGCTCCATTTCAAAGGATCCACGGCGTGCAGGAATCGTCGCACGATCGCCGCATCCGCTCGATAGGAAATCACCCACAGGGCGCCGACGACCTCGTCGCTGAGCTTTTGCTCCACGGCGCTCTGAGGCGAGCCGGCGGCCACGTCCGGACATTCGCCCCGCAGATCGAGGTCGAGCCGGTGGATGTCGGCTTCGACCGTCGGCCATCCGCCGACGACCGCGTGAAGCGCGACGTAGGAGGCCTCGAGGTAGGCGTGGGTAGCGACCGCGTCGCCTGGCGTCGTGGACGCACTCGCTGGCACAGCCGTGACCGCGAGTACCGCCAAAGCTGTCGCAAGACATCTCCACATCCCCCCTGAAGGGTAGCCCAGAACGAGTGGCAGACCGCCAGTCTCGGCCCGCTCGCGCTCGCCGACACAAGCGCTCCGGCGCGCTGCCGTGTAAAGTCTGTGGGGTGTCTGCCAGGCGCGCGCAAGCGCTTGGCACAACTCGGAATCGCCTGCAAACCGTGCGTTTCTGGGGGACTGGTGTAACGGTAACATGGGGGTCTCCAAAACCCTTGCTCGAGGTTCGATTCCTCGGTCCCCCGTCGTGGGAGCGCTTGTCGGCACCGGGCGGGGTGCCGCCGATGACGGGGAGGCGCACGATGCCGCCGGCGCGGCCCTACTTGTCAATGAGCTCGTAGCTTGCAAGCAGCCGGATCGCCATTTCAAGCGCGATGCCACCTGTGGTCTTGGCGAGCCGGGTCGTCCGTCGATCGCCAACAGATCCGCAGTTCGTCGAACGTAATTCCATCCGTTGCGTATGTTGCGTTTCATGTGGCGATGAGGTAGGGTGTTCGTTGGAGGCTTTGCCATGACCCCGACGCTCGACATCTCGCTGCTTGCATATCCGACGCTCACGGAGGCGGCGTTGCTGCTCAGCGTGAGCGCGTCGACGCTCTCGCGGCGGGACGATCTCGTGTGCGAGCGGATGGGGGACCGCGACAAGCGGGTTCCCGCCGGGGAGGTGATGCGCCTGGCCGCCGTCTACCGCAAGCGCTCCCTGGGCGAGGTGGCCACTGATCTCATCCACCGTGCCCAGGAGCACTCTCCTGAACATGCAGAGCATGTGCGGGAGGAGGTCGAGCGCTTCTTCGAGCAGAGCCGGCCGGCGGTGCTCTCGGAGAGCGAGTTTCTCGCGGAGGCCGAGCGAGCCTTGCCCGCAGAACTGTACGAGCAGGTGCGCCGGGTCTACCGCGCGTCGCACGGCGCTCGTCCGCCCGCGCTGGTCAGCGCCGGCCGATAGCGTCCTGACGCAGATGTCGCCCAGAGGGGCTGAGGCCGCTTACCCGTGGAGCGTCGCGGAAGCCGAGCTGGCGTAGTACGGCAATCACGTCGGGGCGGTTCGCGGCATCCATGTCCACGTAGCCTCCGCGCTTCGTGTGCTCGCTGATCGCGTGCGCGTACTGCTTGAGCAGCCAGACCAGAGCAAGGCTCCTTGCGTATAGATCGGGCGCGGCATTCGCGTCGGCACGTGTCCCGAGCGCCGTGATCAGCAGCGGCCTACCGGGGCTGTCGTGCAGGTGGTAGCTGAGCACCGCCATCACCTCCTGGCCGCGCAGCTCGATTGCGTAGATGCGTCGTCCGCGCTCTGCGGCGGCTCGGTTGACGATCTCCCGAACCGAGCGGTCGAAATGGGCCCGCGGGAGGTACTGCTCGCGGGTCGTGATGCGAAAGGCCGCACGACCACCCCGGCCGGGCTCAGGGAGGCGATGGTCGATGCGTACCACTGTTCGCTCGCCATACGCCGTTCCGCTGGTCTTGAGTGTCACGGCGCCTTGGATGGTCGCCGGCTCTTGGGCGCTCAGCTGTGAGCGCAGGCGGTCGAGTGGTGGATCGGAGGGCACGTCGCGATCCTATGCGCGGGCTCAGACAATGCGGTGCGGCGCGACAGATCGACGCCGTCCCAAAGCGCCACACTATGGCTCGTTGGCACCGCAGGACAGCCGCCCGGCCGTGGCCGTTGGGCCACCTACGCCACCCAGCGAGCGTCCGCCAGCTCGTCCCTGTACTTTCCCGTAGCCAGGTACGTGTGCAGGCGCCGTCCCGATGTGAGCGGCCGGACCTTGGCCGCCGCCTGATTAGGCGTCCTCGCCTCGGTGGCATAGACCTCGCGGTAGCCGGGCTCCTCCGGGGAGACGGTCGGGTCGGTGGCGAACACGAGGTAGCCGCGACGGCGTGCGCGCTCCTTGTTGATCTCGGCGATACGGGCGTTCTCCCGCTCGAGATCGCGCGCCCACGTGAAGAGGTCGATCTGGTGGGTGCCGACGGCGGGGGTCATGGGTTGAGCTGCTCCATACAATCTATCTTCCCACTGGGATGGGACGGTACTCACGGGCTCGGGCAACCGGCAAGACCAAGAGCGAAGTGGTGCGCGATGCGCTGCGCCGTCACGTACAGCACGAGCATTTCGTCGACCTCCAGCGCTGCGGGCGCGACCGAGCCGAGGCTCGGGGAATTGGGCCCGAGGACGTGGAGGCGATGATCGACGAGTTGCGTACGACGCACGCGTGACTTCGCGCGTCCTCTGCGACACGAACGTTCTGGTCTCGGCGTCCATCGCGGGCGGACCTCCGAGTCGCGTGCTCGAGGCGGCGATCGACGATCGTATAGAGCTTGTGCTGGCCGATCCGGTCATCGGTGAGTTGGAGCGGGTACTGAGGGTAGAGCTGGGCTTCGAGCCTGAGCGAGTGCGCGAGCTGAAGACGCTGATGATCGATCTCGCAAGCGAGCGGGTCGAGGCGCCCGATGGGACATCAGAGGCGATCACCGGCGATCCCGACGATGACGTGATCGTGGCGTGTGCGGTGGCGGCCGGCGTCCAGATCCTCGTATCGGGCGATCGCCGGCACCTGCTGCCGGTCGGCGAGCACCAAGGGGTGCGGATCGTCACGCCACAGGCGCTGCTCGCGGAGTTGGCGGGTGAAGGATCGCCATGAGACGACGCCGAACCATTCGAGCCGGCGGCGCCATCGGGTTAGCGCTTGGAGTCATCGTGTCGTGGGTGAGACGTGGGTCGCTCGATCCACGACGAAAAGCGCAACCAAGGACGAAAACCGTATGCCCATAGGACAAACGCCCCGTCCAGGCGGCCACTCGGCTTGCGCCTACCAAGCCTGTGTTTTGCCGCAGTGCGGGCATGCCACGCTCGTGGAGACGGGCGCGATGAAGAAGCAGCCGCACGAGCACGGGTAGCAGGCCTCGTCCACGGGACCGCCGGCGTCGCGGGCGCGGCGCGCCGCGATGTCGGGCGCGGCGGGTGCGGCCTCGTGGTGGCGTAGGGCGGCGATCGGATGGAGCAGGCTGGTTCGCATGGGTCTCTGCCTTCTATGACAATTCTTACGTTCAAAGGTTTCGCTGCATGGCCGATATTTCCTGGCTGCTCTGGCCAAACTGGCGCCGATGCGGCGCGGTCGCGCGCGGTTCTGGGATAATCGACTGCCGATGGACCCCGCACGCAAGCGAAGGGTGCGGCTGGTGGTGGCGCTGAGTGCGGCCGTGCTGCTCGCGAGCGCCTTGATCTACACCAGCTTCAGCGCCGCCAGCCCCACCGTCACGCCGAGCCAGCTCGTGCGCGAAGCCGTCGCGGGCCGCAGCTATCAGCTGACGGGCACCGTCAAGGCCGGGTCGGTGCGCCACGAAGGCCAGACGCTCTACTTCAGCGTGCAGGACCGGGCTGGCGAAACCTCGGTGCCGCTCAGCTATACCGGGACCGTGCCCGACCCCTTCCGCGAAGGTCGCGAGGTGATCGTGACCGTTGAGAAGCAGGGCGACGGGTACGTGGGCGAACGCAACTCGCTGATCACGAAGTGCCCGTCCAAGTACACGGTGGCGCCGAGCAAGCCCAAGACGAAGACGTATTGATGGGCGGGGTCGAGGCGATGGCTGAGCGTGAGCGGCGACGGCCGGGGTGGGCGCGCTGATGGCTCAGCTTGGGAGCAGTGCGCTGATACTTGCGCTGGCGGTGTGCGCGTATGGCATCGGCGCATCGTTGTACGGGGTGAGGACCGGGCGCGCCGCCTGGTCGGAATCGGGTCGTCGCTCTGTGTATGCGCTGGCCGGGATCCTCACGGTCGCATTCGCGGTGCTCGAGGTCGCGTTCCTGCGCAACGATTTCGCCTTCAACACGGTTTTCGACACCTCCAGCGTGACGACGCCGACCTTCTACAAGGCGGCCGCCGTGTGGTCCTCCCAGGAAGGCTCGCTGCTGCTGTGGGCATGGCTCTTGTCGCTGTGGTCGAGCCTCGTGCTGTTCCTCACGCGCAAGCGTATGCGCGACGTCGGCGCCTACGCTACGGCGATCCTGCTCGGCTTCGGCGGGTTCTTCGTCGCGCTGATGGTGTTCTACGCGAACCCCTTCAAGACGACCAGCCCCGCGCCGGCCGAAGGAGAAGGCCTCGATCCGTTGCTGCGCCATCCGAGCATGATGATCCACCCGCCGATGCTGTACTCGGGCTACACGCTGTGCATCGTGCCGCTCGCATTCGGGATGGGGGCGCTGCTGGCGCGCAAAGTCGACGCCGAGTGGATCAAATCGATACGCCGCTTCTCGCTCGCCGCCTGGCTGTTCCTTGGCGTCGGCATCATGCTCGGTGCGCGCTGGTCCTACTCGGAGCTCGGCTGGGGCGGGTATTGGGGCTGGGACGCGGTCGAGAACGCCTCGCTGATGCCGTGGCTGTGCGGCACGGCGTTCATCCACTCGCTGATGATCCAGGAGAAGCGCGGGATGCTGAAGGTGTGGAACGTCTCGCTGGTGCTCGCCACCGGCACGCTTGCGATCATGGGCACGTTCCTGGTGCGCAGCGGCATCCTCAGCTCGATCCACGCCTTTGGCGGGCAGACCCTGGGAGTGCCGTTCGTGATCCTGATCGGGGTGCTGATCCTCAGCTCCATATACCTCGTGACCTCGCGCCGAGAGATGCTGCGCAGCGAGCACCGTCTCGACTCGCTGCTCTCGCGCGAGTCGATCTTCCTGGCCAACAACATCGTGTTCGTGGGACTGTGCTTCGTGATCTTCTGGGGCACCTACTTCCCGCTGATCTCCGAGGCATTGACTGGCCATGAGGCGTCGGTCGGGCCGCCCTGGTTCGATCGCTACACGGTGCCCCTCGCATTGATCCTCGTGCTGCTCAGCGGGATCGGACCGGTCATCGCCTGGCGCAGGGCCACGCTCGCCAACGCGCGGCGCAACTTCCTGCTGCCACTGTCCAGCGCGCTGATTGTGCTTGTGGCGCTGCTTGCCAGCGGCCTTGCCGCCGGCAAACCGTGGGCGCTCGCGATGTTCTGCTGTGCGGCGTTCGTGCTCGGGAGCATTGGCCAGGAGTATTTCCGCGGCACACGCGCGCGCCGCGCGGTCTCGGGCGAGCCGGCGCCGCTTGCGCTGCTCACGCTCGTGACGCGCAATCGGCGGCGCTATGGCGGCTACATCGTGCACGTCGGAATCGCCGTGCTGTTCGTCGGGATCGCCGCCTCCTCGTCCTTCCAGCATGCCACCGAGCTGAGCCTCTCACCCGGTCAGTCCACCAAAGTCGGCGCCTACACGGTTCGCTATGTGCGGCCCACCGCTGCGATCACGCCGCGCTACGACCCGGCCCACACGGGCTCGACGATGAGCATCGGCGCAATCCTGCGTGTCAGCAAGCACGGCAGATATGTGGCGACGCTGACCCCGGCGGAGGACTTCTATGACTCGGGCGAACCGTCGCAGGGCTCGGTGGGCCACCTGATCGGCGGCCAGCCGGTCAGCCAGGTGAGCATGGATGCGGGCGTTACGCGCGATGTTTGGAGCGCGATCGCGCCGGAGATCGACACGCCTCGCCTCAAGCGAATCGTCGAAATCGGCGACAAGACGATTCCGCTGGTGCGCCCCGACGAGGGCATGATCGCCCTCGCGGTGATGGAGCGCGAATACCTGAAGGCGCCGCCGCCGGCCGAATTTCATCTGATTGTCTCGCCGCTCGTGATGTGGATCTGGATCGGCGGGATGATCGTGGCGGGCGGCGGATTGATCGCGCTGTGGCCCGCGCCGAGCGTGGTGCGTCGTCGTGTGCGGGTGCTGGCACGCACACGCACAGCCGACGGGCTGGCGCGCGCTTGAGCGTCGCGGTCGTCCTGCTTACGCTGCTCTTGCTGGCGGCGGCGATCGCGGTGATAAGCCGTCCGTTGCTGGCCGAGCGCGACCGCAACGGCGTGCCAAACGGCGCACAGCCCGATCGCAGCGACGCCAACCGCGAGCGGGAGGAAAACACGGGTCGGGGTGCCGGCGAGCCGACGGAGCTCGACGTCGCCGCGCGCAAGGAGCTGGAAGCAGCGCGCGAGGCCAAGTATCGGGAGATTCGCGATACAGAACTGGACTACCGCACCGGCAAGCTCTCGCGAGAGGACTTCGACGCTGTCAACGCGACGCTCCGAGCCGAGGCAGTTGCGATCCTCGACCGGCTGAGCGCGCTGGAAGACGCTTCGACGGGGGTCTCATGAGCGGCTCTCCAGGTTCTCGCGCGAGCCGCTTGCCGGCGCGCGCGCCCGCTACCAGGGTTTCTTGAGCAGGATGATCGTGTTCAGCGCGAAAAGGATCGCGAAGAACACCGTCCAGCGGTTGAGGTTGCGCTCGACCATCGAGCCGCCGCCGAGCGGACCCTGACCGCTGCCGACGCCAAACGCGCCCGAAAGGCCAGAATCCTTGCCGGAGTGCATCAACACGAGCAGGATCACCACGATCGCGATGATCACCTGCAGGAACGAGAAGATCGCTTCCATCGGCACAAGCGTACCGGCTTTTGCAATCCAGCGTGCGCATACGGCCCCAGCTTGGCCAATTCGGCCACGTTCGAGGTTGACGCCTTGCCCATCTATACAGTGCAGCCGCTCTGCCGCTATGGACCTCTTTCAAGATCGACGGTTGGCGTGCCGATCGATTGGGGGACGTTCTGAGAGAACCCAAATGTGCCAGGACACGATTTCATCAGCCCGTTATGGCTCCGATTACGATTCCTTTACCAAGGTGTGGTTCCCTGCCGATATGAATAGGGTCAAGGGGGCGCACGTCTGGCGCGGCGTCCTGCTCTACAGCGACCACGGGACCGAACAACGATGAGCAGGGGCCGAGCATGTCAGGGGTGAACGGCGCGCGTTTCTGGGTACGCCGGGCGTTCGTCTCAGCGCTCGCGGGGGGCGGTCTGACGGCGGTCGGACTGGGCGGTCCGCTTGCGGGCGGAGCCCTGGCGGCCGAACCGTCGAGTGGGACGGCGCCGCCTTCGGGGACGTCGACGACACCCGCCTCCGAAGCGCCGACACAGACGAGCACCACCAGCACGGCGCCCACGGGCACGACCAGCGCGCCGGCAACGACGACCAGCACATCCACGACGACGGCGCCGGCGAGTACGCCCGCGACAACCACGCCCACGACGAGCACCGCTGCCGCGACCAGCCCGGAAGAGGCGCCGAGTACCACCGGGGCGGCGCGTGCGCCCGCGAGCGCTCCGAAGGTGGTCGTTCAGCGAAAGCAGCAGACGACCAAGACAGAAGCCGAAACGCAGACCGCGACCACCCCGGCCGCGGCGCCAAGCACGGCTGCCGCGAGCGGCTCGGACAACGTCGCTCCGCCGCCCCAGATAGCGGCCGCGCAATCGAGTGCGCTCGCCGCCCTGCTCGCCGAATCGACGGCTTCGACGCAGGCGCTCGACTTCTACCGCATACCGCTGTTCCTGCTGCCGATCTACCAGGCCGCGGCGGTCCAGTACGGGGTTCCCTGGCAGGTGCTTGCCGCGATCAACGAAGTCGAGACCGACTTCGGCACAGACCTCTCCGTGTCCACGGCGGGGGCGATCGGGTGGATGCAGTTCATGCCCGAAACCTGGCTGCAGTACGGCGTCGACGCCCTCAATGCGGGCTATGCCGACCCATACAACCCGGTCGACGCGATCTTCGCCGCCGCGCGCTACCTACACGCGGCCGGCGCCTCCACCGACCTGCGCGGGGCGATCCTCGCCTACAACCATTCCGAAGCGTATGTCGAATCGGTGCTGCTGCGCGCGCGCCTGTTCGCCAGCTATCCCGCTTCGGCGATCGCCACGCTGACGGGCCTGACGGAGGGCAGGATGCCGGTGTCAGGCGCCGAACTGGCCCCGAACTCGATCATCCCGGGAGGCGCCACGGCTCCCGGCGCGGCGGCAAGCGGCGCCCAGGATTCTTCGAGCGCCACGGCTGGCGCCACGGCGGTGTCGCAGCCCGCCGCGAGCGCTGCTTCGGCAGCGTCGGCGCTGCCCGGCTCGACGCCTGCCCCCTCGCCTGCGGTGAGCGGTGCTCGGGCCGAACGCGCGTTGAACGCGCCCGCGCCGCCGTCGCAGCTCTCGGAGCTGCTCGGGCGCAGGGGTGCGCCGGTGGTGGCGGTCGAGGACGGGCGCGTGGTCGGGCTCGGCGTATCTCGCAAGCTCGGGCGCTACCTGGTGTTGCGCGACACCTATGGCGATGTGTTCACCTACGCCGGTCTCGGCAGTATCGCTCCCGCCTACCGTCTACCCAAGCCCGCGCAGGTGCAGGTCGCCCACGGTGCGCTTGCCGCCGAGGAAGCGGGCAGCGATCCGAAGCCCACGCAAGCGGCCAGCGCCGGCAGCCAGCCGCCGCTCACGCTGCATGTGGCCAAGGCGAAGACGGGTGCGGCGAGCAGAACCGGCCATGGGGGCTACGCGACTGCCCGCTCTGAGAACGCGCCGAGGACGGGGCCGACCGGAGCGTCCTCGGGGATACAGCCTGAAGGCCAATCGCCTGCGGGCAAGGTGCGGGTGTACGCACATCCCGACAACCCCGACGCGCTCGCCGCCGATCGCGCGAGGGCGCGCGCGGCCCGACGCGGAGCGAGCGCACCCGGGTGGACGAGGCTGGTGCGCGGCTCGGTGGTGGCGCAGGGCACGGTGCTTGGCCACCTGGGCTCAAACGGCGAAGAACCCGATGCGAGCCTGCGGTTTGCGATTCGCCCGGCCGGCGCGCAGAGCGCGGTCGATCCCCAGCCGATACTGGCCAACTGGAAGCAGCTTCAGATCGCGCTGCACCCACAGGGCGCCAAAGATGGGCCGGTGCTTGCGGGCGCCACCGCCAGCGACGCTTTCCTGCTGTCGAAGGCAGAATTGCAGAGCGCCGTGCTCGACGATCCGGACATCAAGCTGGGGGCGTGCGATCGCGAACAGGTGACGGCTGGCAAGGTCGGCCGCCGCTCGCTGGCACTGCTCGTGTTCCTCTCGCGCAGCGGGTTGAAGCCGACCGTCGGCGAGCTTCGCTGCGGGCAAACCGCCTACACGGCAAAGGGCCCGACGACAACTTTCCCGGCGCCCGGCACGGTCGATATCGCCGCCATCAACGGGATCCCGATCGCGGGCCACCAGGGCGCCGGCACGATCACCGACATCACGATCCGCACGCTGCTCACGATCCCGGCCCAGTTCGCGCCGCAACGGATCGCCAGCCTGATGAAGTACCCGGGCGCGCCGAGCACGCTGGCGGCGCCCGGCTATTCCACCTACATCGGGATCGAGCTTGCCGGCAAAGCGCACGGTGCGCACGCCGACAACGGCGCCGGCTCGCATCCCGGCAATGCGCGCGCTGCGAGCGCGGCGGCGCTCGGCAAGAGCGTCTCGGCCTCCACCAACCTCGTGCTGAACACGACCGAGTGGCAGCGATTGGTCCAGCAGATCGGGGCTCTGCAACTGTCGAAGCTCTCCAGCAGGCCCAGCTCCTCGGCGATCGTCGATAAGCAGGCGGCGCCCGCCAATCGCCGGCTTGGCGCCAGCGTATTGCCGTAAACGGACGCCGCCTGCGACTCAGCCGGCGCTGGTGCTGCCGGCGCCGTTCGGGCCGCCTCTATGCAGGTTCCTGAACGCCCCCAACAGGGTGGCGCGACACTTTGTCGTCGCTGCCTTGAACTGTGGGCTGGTCGTATCGATGCCCTTCGTGTCGAAGATGGGGCCGTTGCCAGACGTGTTGGGTGGAGAAATGTTCACGCCATTGTGGCGCAGGCATTCCCCGTACTTGACCAGCGCCGTCTTGAACGCCGGGTTCTGGGAGAAGCGACTGGTCCCTCGGAAGCCGACACCACCGCCGCACTTCTTCAGCGCGGCTTCGTACTGGACGCGCGTCACGCCCTTGGGCAGTTGCGGCCCGCCGGCTGCGGCCCCGCCTGCGAGAAAGCCGCCCGCGCCCGGCCGTCCGCTGCCTGGCGTTCGCTGCGGAAGGGCGATGCCGTTCTTCTGCATGCATTCGCGGATCGCCGAGAAGCGTGCCGCGCCGCGTCCGCCTCCGGGCACGGGAGCGCTCGCGCCAGTAGAGGAAGCGCCGCCGGTGGACGAGCCGCCGGTGGAGCCGGTCGAGGCGGTGCCGGTCGAGGCCGCGTTGGCGCTGGAGGAGGTGGTGCTCGATGAGCCTCCACAGGCGGCCAGGCCGATGCAGGCGAGCAGCAGGATCGAGAGGGCGGCAGTCGCGCTTGTGCGTCTGCCTGTTTTTACGTCGGGCATGAAGCTCCTTTGTCGATGATCGATCATCACTGTTGCACAGCTACTTGCCGAACAGCGCGGGTTCGCCGCCTGTGCTGCTCGCTCCGCCGGAGCCTGTGCGTGCTCCGGAGCCTCCAAACAAGGACGCAAACCCGCCCCCGCCGGCGCCGACACTGATCGATTCGGCGCTGAGCGAGCCGCCGGAGCCGGTTTCGCCGGTTATGGTCACCGTTTCGCCCGGATGAATGGCTTTGACGGAGGACTTGACCGTCTTGTTGACGGTTGTGCCCGCCGAGGTCTTGACCTTGATGGTGTTGCCTTCGTCGTTGGTCACATACAGCGTGCTCCCGTCCAGGTAGGCGACGGTGCCGGCCGTCGGGCGGGTGAAGCCGCCGGAGCCCGAGGCGCCGCCGAACAGGCTGGCGGCCCCCGAGCTGGATCGTGCGCTCGAACCCGACGTGCTCGAGGTCCCGGATGCGCCCGAACGCAGCGCGGCAAAGCGCGAGGCCAGGCTCGACGCGCTCGCGCCCGACGAGCTCGACGAGCTTTCGCCCTTCTCGACGAGCACACCGCCGATGAAGCCGCAGGCGGTCAGCAGCACCCCGAGCAGCGCGAGCGGTATCGGCGTCAGGAGCTTGCGCCGCGGGCGGCGCGGCAGCTCGGACTCCGGCGGCTCCTCCAGCCACTCATCCTGCTGTTCGACTGTCACTTGCTCGGTGGACATCGTGGGCTCCTCTTGGGGGGAAGGTCGATCACTCAAAGCGCAGCGCTTCGATCGGTCGCAGTGAGGCCGCGCGCGCGGCGGGGTAGGTGCCGAAGAACAGGCCCGAGAGCGCGGCGGCGCCGAAGGCCAGGAAGATCGAGTACGTCGCTATTTCGGGGTGCACGCCGGCGATTTCGAACTGGCTGCCGAGCACGCCCACGAGCACACCGGTGAGGCCGCCGATCAGCGAGACCAGCATGGCCTCGGTCAGGAACTGCGTGAGGATGTCGCTGCGCCGCGCGCCGATCGCCTTGCGGATGCCGATCTCGCGCGTGCGCTCGGTGACGCTCACGAGCATGATGTTCATCACGCCGATCCCGCCGACCAGCAGCGAGATCGCGGCAACCTCGCCGAGCAGTGTCGTGAACACGCTGCTGGTCGAGCTGGAGGTTTCGAGCAGCGACCCCTGGTTGAGCACGCTGAAGCCCGGTTCGGCGGTGTCCTTGATTTTGTGGCGTTCCTCGATGATCGTCGAGACCTCTGCTTCGGCGGCATTGAGGCTGGACTCCGAGAGGGCTTGCACGGTGATCGAGTCGATCGGCCCGGCGCCGGTGAGCGTGTTCTGGACGGTGGTGATCGGGGCCATCACGACATCATCCTCGTCGGTGGTGCCGCTGGTGCCCTTTTTGGCCAGCACCCCAACCACTTCGAAGTTGCTGCCGTTGACCTTCATGTTCTGGCCCACCGGGCTGACACCGGAGAACAGTTCTTCCACGACGCTCTGGCCGATCACCGCGACGCGCTTGTGTTCTTTGACGTCGGCTTCGGTGAAGGAGGCGCCTTCGGCGATCTTGTAGCTGTGAGCGGTGAGGTAGGAGGGCGTGGTGCCGACGAACGAGGATGGTTCGTAGCTGGAGCTGCCGTACACCAGTTTGACGTCGGTGGCGTCGACCACAGGCGAGGCGCTCTTCACGTCGGGGGCGAGGCCGGGGTTCTCGAGCGCTTGCGCGTCGGCCTTGGTCAGCGATACGCTGCTCGCGGTGCTCGCGCGCGCGCCCAGGCGAAAGCCGCCGCCGCTCGGCATCACGATCAGAACGTTGGTGCCGAGGCTCTGGATCTGCGACTGCACCGCTTTGGAGGATCCTTTGCCGACGGCGATCAGCACGATCACCGACGCGACCCCGATCGTCATGCCGAGGATCGTCAGCCCCGAGCGCAGCTTGTTCGTCGTGATCCCGCTCCAGGCGATTCGCAGTGTGCCCGGACCGATCATGTGCCCGCCTCCCCGACACCGGCGCCCGCGACGTGGTGGGAGGACTTCTGTTCGTGCAGCGCCGGCGGCGCGTCGCGCACCCCGAGCAGGCGGCGGTCCTCGACGATCTCGCCGTCCGAGAGGCGGATCACGCGCTTGGTCTGGTCGGCGACGTCTGGCTCGTGCGTGATCAGCACGACCGTGCGGCCTTCTTCGTTGAGCCGGGCGAAGATGCGCAGCACGTCCTCGGTGGAGTGCGAGTCGAGGTTGCCGGTCGGCTCGTCGGCAAGGATCAGCGACGGGTTGGTGACGATCGCGCGCGCCACGGCGACGCGCTGCTGCTGGCCGCCGGAGAGCTCGGAGGGCTGGTGGTGCAGGCGGTTGGCCATGCCCATCGCCGCGAGTGCCGCTTCGGCGCGGCGCCGGCGCTCGGCGCGGTTCAAGCCGGCGTAGGCGAGCGGCAGCTCGACGTTGTCCAGGGCGCTCGTGCGCGGCACGAGGTTGAAGCTCTGGAAGACGAAGCCGATCTTGCGGTTGCGCAGGTCGGCGAGGTCGTCCTCGTCCATGTGGCTGACGTCGACGCCGTCGATCAGATAGCGCCCGCTCGTGGGTGTGTCCAGGCAGCCGAGGATGTTCATCAGCGTGCTCTTGCCGCTGCCGGAGCTGCCCATGATCCCGACCATGTCGCCCGTGTCGATCCGCAAAGAGACGTTGCGCAGCGCGTGCACGTGGATCTGGCCGAGGTCGAAGGTCTTGGAGACCTCGTGCACCTGGATGACCGGGGGGCGGGGCCGGGCACGCGCGCCGGGTGTGCCGCGGCGCGCGTGCGTCGAGGTTCCCGCGCGCTCGACCAGCGGCCGCAGTCGCGGCGTGCGTGTGCCGTCCCGCGCGCGCCGGCGCAGCGGCCCGGGCATCAGCCGCCGCCTCGCCGGGATGCGGTCGCGCGCCGGGGCATCACTCGCCCCCTCGCGAGGACGCGGTTGCGCCGCCGGGCATCAGCCGCCGCCTCTGAAGAAGGCGGCCCACCGCCGCCGACGAAGGCGCCTCCACCGCCGGCCGCGCCGCCGAGACCGCCGCCGCCGGCCAGGCGGCTCAGGCGCGAGGTCAGGCTCGTGCTGGAGCTGGTGCTGCGTCGCCGCGGGCAGCACGACCGTTTCGCCGGCCTTCAGGCCGCTGAGGACGATCGTCGAGGTGTTGCCGGCCAGGCCGGTGACGACCCGCTGGCGCACATCCTTGCCTCCGCGCACGACCGTCACCGAGTCGGCCGTGATCGCGGTGCTCGGCACGTTGAGCCCTTCGGCCTGCTTGACGACGACTTCTGCGGTCGCGCTCATGCCGGGCTTCAGGCCCGCTTCCATCTGGTCGAGCGCGAAGGTAACGTCGTAGCTGACGACGCCGCTACTGCTGGTCGAGAGCGTCGCCACTTCGCTGACGTGAGCCGCGAGCTTCTTGCCTTCGAGCGCTTCGACGGTGACGGTTGCGATCTGGCCGACCTTCACGTTGCCGATTTCCGATTCGCTGAGCGGCACGACCAGCTGCATCGAGGAGAGGTCGCTGAGCACCGCGAAGGCCGAGCTGGAGGAGCCCGTGGAGCCCGAGTCCGCCGAGGACGAGGTCGACGGAGGAGGCGCCAGTCGCGCCGCGGCCGCTCGCGCCCGACGCGCCGGTGGCCGAGCTGCCGGAGCTGCCCGCGTCCGGATGAGCTGCTGGAGGACCTGGTGGTGCCGCTGGCGGAGACGACTTCGCCGACCTGGCCGGAGAGCGAGACGATCGTGCCGTCCTGTGGCGCGTACAGCTTGGTGTCGCCGACGGCCTTTTCGTCGCTCTGCACGGTCAACTGCGCGCTGCGGACGGCCGCCCTGGCCGAGGCGAGGTTCGCTTCGCGCGTGGCCGCGCTGACGGTTTTCGAGGAGGAGGAGGTGTCAGAGCTTTCGCGGCCTTTCGAGGACGAGCTTTCCTCGCCGCCCGCGGAGGAGCCTTGCGAGCGCGACTCGCGCCGTTCGCTTGTGGGGGCCGATTTGGCCGGTGTTGTGACGGTCCGTTCCGTTGATGTCGTGCTCGGGGTTGTGGTCGTGGGGGTCGTATCGGAAGGGCTCACAGCGGTTGGCGCGGTGGCGGTGTTCGTGTCCGGCGTGCCGGCGTGGGGCGATCGCCTGCTGGCGTCGTGCTCGCCGGCGTGGTCGCCTCGCCAAGCGAGGCGGCGGCGGCGGCGTCGGCGGTGTCGGGCGAGGCGCCGGCGAGCGCGGCCGCGCTCGCGCTCCCGATGCGATTCACCGAGGCCGCGGCGGCGCTCGCGCTGCCGCCCGAGCCCGACCCGCCCGAGCCGGTCGCGCTTTCGCCGTCGGTTTCTTGCTCCTTGACGAGGTTCGCTTCGGCGGAGAGCAGCGACGCCTTGGCCTGTTCGAGCGTCACTTCGGCGCTCTGCGGATCGAGTTCGGCCAGCAGCCGGCCCTCGGTCACGTACTCGCCCTGGGTCACGTAGATTTTTGTGACCGTGCCGCCCGTCTTGAAGCCCAGGTCCAGCTGCGAGGCCGGTTGCAGGTTGCCGCTGCCGGACACGGTCGACTGCACGACCCCTTCGGCGACCTTGGCCGTGCGCGTGACGGCGCTCGTGCTCCCCGAGGCCGGTCCGACCAGCAGTACGGCAGCGACGATCGCGCCTACGCACAAGAGGCCCAGCAGGTAGTTGAGCCAGGGGCGTCCTGTGCGCTCGGTCATCGTCACCTCTGATCTTGGGGTCGTGTTGTAAGAGCCGGAGAAGAAACGTTCAAAGCCCAGCTAAAGTCCGAGCCTATGCCCACGTACGGCGGAATCGATCTCGGGGGCGACGAAGATCCAGACGATCGTGATGCGCACCCAGACGGGCACGCCCGAGGGCGGGGCGCAGGCACGCGGCGAGGATCACGCCGTGCTCGGGCGGGCACGCCGCCTGACCCCGCACGAGGGGGGCCCCTCGGCGGTGATCGACGCGCTCGCGGCGTGCTTGGCCGAGGCCGCAGCCGCGGCGCAACTCGACGTGGCGCACCTGGACGGTATCGGCGCGGGCGTTCCGGGCGAGGTCGATGTGCGCGCGGGTACGCTGGCGCGCGCGCCGAAACCTCTCCGAATGGGAGCATCCCGTGCCACTTGCGGCGCTGCTCTCCGAGCGGCTCGGCCCGAGCGTGAAGCTCGGCAACGACGTATCGGTGGCCGCGGCCGCCGAGCTGCTGCTGGGGGCCGGCCGCGGCGCGAAATCGCTGCTCGGCGTGTTCTGGGGCACGGGCGTCGGCGGCGCCGTCGCCTTCGACGGCCAGCTGTGGCATGGTCGCGGCGACGCGGGCGAGATCGGTCACATGGTCGTCAAGCAGGGAGGCGCGCGCTGCACGTGCGGCAGGCGCGGCTGCATGGAGGCCTACGCGGGGCGCCGTGCGATGGAAGCCAAGGCAAAGCGGATGGTCGAGCGGGGCCACCACACCGACCTGTTCGAGATCATGCGCGCGCGCGGACGCGAAACGCTCTCGAGCGGCGTCTGGGAGCACGCCCTGCAGCACGGGGACGCGCTTGCCGCGCGTTTGGTCGAGCGCGCCGTCAAGGCGCTCGGCAGCGGCATCGCCTCGGCCGTGAACCTGCTCGACGTCGAGCTCGTGCTGCTTGGCGGCGGTCTGGGCAGCCGCTTCGGCGAGCCGATGCTCGAGCGCATCCTGGCTGCGATGAAACCGCACCTGCTCGGAGACGACCATCCGCCGGCGCTGCGCATGGCCGGTCTCGGCGACCTCGGCGGGGCGATCGGCGCGGCACTGCTTTGCGAGTAGGTCCTGCGCCCGGTATGGTCCGGGTTGAGCATTAACGTATGGACGCTTTGTCAGCACCGGTGATGCACCTCTCGACGGTCCTGCGCAGCCCCTTGCTGGACCGGGCGGGGGAGAGGCTTGGGCGCGTGGAGGACTTGATCGTGCGCCTCGCCGACGGCGGCTACCCGCCCGTGACCGGTCTGAAGGCGCGCATCGGGGGTCGCGAGCTGTTCGTGCCGATCGCGCGCGTCGCCGAGTTGCAGCCCGGCGCGGTGCGCCTGTCTGGGGAAAAACTCTCGCTGAAGCGCTTCGAGCGGCGCGCGGGCGAGGTGCTGCTCGGCCAGGACGTGCTCGGACGCACGCTCGTCGATGTGGAGGCCGACCCGCCGGTGCTGGTCACCGCCCATGAGATCGAGCTGGCCTGCATCGAGGGCTGGTGGCGCGTGGTCGGCGTGGACAACGCCAGGCGCGCACGCCTTCGACGGCGCCTGCCGCGACCGCTGAAGGGGTGGATCGGAGATCAGGCCTTCCTCGACTGGACGGCGCTCGAGCCGTTTGTCGATCACGTGCCGACCGCGCGGCTGCGCTTCTCACACCGCAAGCTCGCCAACCTGCATCCGGCCGAGATCGCCGATCTGGTGGAGGCCGCCTCGCACGAGGAGGGCGAGGAGATCATCAAGGCCGTCGGCCAGGATCGGGAGCTCGAGGCCGACGTCTTCGAGGAGCTCGACGAGCACCACCAGCTCGAGTTCATCCGCGAGCGCCCAGACGAGCAGGTCGCGGCCGTGATCGCGCGCATGGCGCCCGACGACGCTGCCGATCTGATCGTCGAGATCGAGCAGGACCGACGCTCCCGGATACTCGCGCTGCTGCCCCCGGCGCAAGAGCACCAGATCGAGAGCCTGCTCGGCTACAACCCCGAGACCGCGGGCGGGCTGATGAGCCCCGATTGCATCGTGCTCGGCGCCGAGGAGCCGGTCGAGGCGGCGCTCGGGAAGGTGCGCGCGAGCGAGATCTGCACCGACCACGCTCACCACCGTCTACCTGCACGACGGCGAGGGCAAGCTGTCGGGCTCGGTGGCGGTTGTGACGCTGCTGCGCAGCGATCCGCACACCCCATTGTCGGACGTCGCCGAGCAGGAGACCGAGTCGGTGCACACCGACGCCGACCTGCCGGAGGTGGCGCGCACGATGACCGACTACAACCTGGTGATGTTGCCCGTGGTCGACGAGGACGAGCGTGTCGTGGGGGTGGTGACGGTCGACGACGTGCTCGAGCTCACACTTCCAAGCGGTTGGCGGCGGCGCTTCGGGCTCGCGCGCGACTAGACACACAGCCTCCCACTAGAGTCCGGGCAATGGCCGATCGCCCGGACACAGCACAGGAGACGACGCTGCGCACGGCGCCCGCGCCGACGCGCCCCGAGGGCGTGCCGCCCGTCCTGGACGAGGCGCACATCGGCGACATTCGCGGGGCGCTTGGCACGATCAAGTTGCACGACACAGCCGCCAGGCGCGGTGTGCGCGCCAAGCTGCTGGCGCTGTTGGCGATCATGGGCCCGGGGCTGATCGTGATGGTCGGCGACAACGACGCGGGCGGGGTTTCCACCTATGCGCAGGCCGGCCAGAACTACGGCACCTCGCTGCTGTGGACGCTCGTGCTGCTGATTCCCGTGCTGATCGTCAACCAGGAGATGGTGATCCGCCTCGGCGCGGTCACGGGGGTGGGGCACGCGCGCCTGATCAACGAGCGCTTCGGGCGCTTCTGGGGCTGGTTTTCGGTCGGCGACCTGTTCATCCTCAATTTCCTCACGATCGTCACCGAGTTCATCGGCGTGAGCCTCGCGCTCGGGTATTTCGGCGTGAGCGCCTACATCGCGGTGCCAGTCGCCGCGCTGACGCTGATCGCGATCACCTCGACGGGCAGCTTTCGCAGCTGGGAGCGCTTCATGTATGTGTTCGTGGCCGCCAACTTTCTTGCGATCCCGCTTTTGGTGCTGGCAAAACCGAGCCTCGGACAGATCGCCCACGACAGCGTGGTGCCCTCGATCCGGGGCGGGGCGTCCTCGACCGCGGTGCTGCTGATCATCGCGATCGTCGGCACCACCGTGGCGCCGTGGCAGCTGTTCTTCCAGCAGTCGAACATCATCGACAAGCGCATCACGCCGCGCTGGATCAACTACGAGCGCGCCGACACCGTGATCGGAGCGTTCGTCGTCGTGATCGGCGCGGGCGCGCTGATATCGGTGACCGCGTTCGCATTCGGCGGGACCGGCTATGCGGGCCATTTCAGCGACGCGGGTGCGGTGGCGACCGATCTCGGACACACGCTCGGCTCGACCGCGGGCGCGTTCTTCGCGATCGTGCTGCTGAACGCGTCGCTGATCGGCGCGGCGGCCGTGACGCTCTCGACCTCCTATGCATTCGGCGACGTGTTCGGCGCGTCGCACTCGCTCAACCGCGGCCCGCGCGACGCGAAGCTGTTCTATGCGAGCTTCAGCCTGATGGTGGCCTGCGCCGCGGGTGTGGTGCTGATCCCGGGTGCGCCGCTCGGCCTCATCACCACCTCGGTGCAGGCGCTGGCGGGAGTGCTGCTGCCGAGCGCGACCGTGTTTTTGCTGCTTCTGTGCAACGACCACGAGGTGCTGGGCCCATGGTCCAATCCGCCGTGGCTGAACGCGATCGCGAGCGTGATCATCGCGGCGCTGGTCGAGCTGTCGCTGATCCTGATCGCGAGCACGATGTTTCCGAGCATCGACGTCACGCGTCTGTTCGAGTACCTCAGCGTGCTTACGGCGGCGGCGCTGGCGCTCAGCGGCGCCTACATGCTGCGCCGGCGGGCGCGGCATCCCGCGATCGCTGCGGAGGAGCCCCTGCCCGAGCGTGCCACCTGGACGATGCCGCCGCTGGCTCTGCTGCAGCGACCGGTTTGGTCGCCGGGACGCAAGGCGGGGATGCTGATGCTGCGCGGCTATCTGCTGGTGGCGATGATCCTGCTGGTCGTCAAGACCGTGCAGCTCGCCCACTGAGAGAGCCGCGGCGATGCTCCCCTTCTGGATTTCGATCGCCTCGCTGTCGGTCTGCCAGGGGGCGGTCGTGGCGCTTCCACGCGTCTGGTCGCCGGCGTGGTTTGAGCGTGCCCGCAGTCGCGCATGGGCGCTGTTGCCGCCGTTGTCGGTGATCGTGTTCGTGCTCGTCGGTCGCATCGCCGAACACGCAAGCGCCGACGCGCTCACATATATCGCCCTGGTCGGAGTTCCGCTCGGGGCGGTGCTCGCGCTCGGTTGGCTGGTGCGCGGCGCGCGGCCGGCGCTGGCGCTGCTGGTGGCGCCGCTGTTCGCGCTCGCATGGGCCGACCGTGGTGGGCTTGCCGGAGAGGCCGCCGCGCTCGCGCTGACCGCGCTCAGCTGTGCGGCGCTGGGCACGCTGATCGGTGCTGTCACACCCGCGCGCTGGCTGGCGCTCGGGATCGTCGCGATGGCCTGCGCGGATGCGGCGCTTGTCATATCGGACCTGCTGCAGGCCCCCAACAACGCGCTCAATGCAGCGCGTCCCGCGGCGGGGTTGCCGCAGCTGCAGGCCGAGCTGTTCGGCTCGGCCGCGATGGGCTATGGGGATCTGTTCGTCGCCGGCCTGCTCGGCGGCCTGCTGGCCGCCGCCGGTCGGCGTCGCTGGCAGGACACGGGCGCCCTGCTGGCGATGCTGCTGGCGCTCGTGTTCGACCTTCTGTTCTTCGCGGTCAGCGAGCTGCCGGCGACGGTGCCGATCGCGGTCGCGCTCGCGGTGGTCGTTGCGCTGGGCCGCCGCGGCGGAGTCAATCTGCTGGGTGGCCGCTTCCGGCCTGGGGCGACAGCCGCGTCGAGCCGTTTGCCATCGAGCGCCGCTCCGGCTTCGGCGCGGATTCGTCGTTGACCAGCGCGAGCAGCGCCGGCTCCTCGGGGGCCTGCGCAGCGAGCGGCCTGGGGCTGGCCTCGACGATCGCGGGCCCGCTCAGCTCACGCTCGGACTTCGCACCCGCCTCCTCGATACGGCGCAGCTGTGGCATCACGCGACCGTCGAAGGACCCGACCGCTTCGTTGTAGGCGCCGACCGCCGAGCCGAGCTGGCGGCCGATCTTCGCAAGCGGTTCGGCAAAGCGCGCAAGCCGGCGGTGCAGCTCGCGCGCGGACTCCGCGATCTCACGCGCGGACTCCGCGACGCGCTCCTGGCTCCAGCCATAGTGGACCGCTCGCAGCAGACCGATCAACGTCGTGGGTGTGGCGATCAGAACGCCCTGCGCGGCCGCGTATTCGAACAGCGTGGGGTCGCTGGAGAGCGCCGCGAGATAGTTGCCGTCGGAGGGCACGAACATCACGACCACTTCGGGAGTGGTGTCGAACTGGCCGCTGTAGCCCTTGGACGCGAGCGCTCCGATGTGCTCGCGCATCTGACGTGCGTGCTTTGCCATGTCGGGGCCGCCGGCGGCTTCGGCCGCTTGCACCCCGCCCTCGGGGGCGCCCTCGCCCTGGGAGCCGGCTCCGGCGAAGAACGCGCTGCCGGGGAACTTGGAGTCGATCACGATCAGCTTGTCGCCGGGGAGGTGCACGATCACGTCGGGGCGCAGGCGGCCCTCGCCGGTGTGGATCGTGCTCTGCACGACGAAGTCGCAGTGCTCGACCATCCCGGCCAGCTCGATCACGCGCCGCAGGTGCAGCTCACCCCAC
This sequence comes from uncultured Solirubrobacterales bacterium, assembly GCA_963831995.1. Taxonomy (GTDB): domain Bacteria; phylum Actinomycetota; class Thermoleophilia; order Solirubrobacterales; family Solirubrobacteraceae; genus Palsa-744. Next base: position 1,888,820 of record CAWHSI010000005.1, read on the forward strand.
GAGCCGCGCGTGCTGGAGCCCTTCAGCGCGGACACGAGGTTGCTGGTCTCGCGTGCCAGCGTGTCGGTGCCGCTGGTCATCGAGCGCACCATCTCGGCAAGCTTGCTCTGCCCTTGCAGGCGCTCGCGCTCCATGCGCCCGATCTCGCTCTCGACCTTGCCGAGCTTCTCGTTGACGGGTTGCACGAGGCCCTTCCATTCCTCGGCTCGCTTTGCCATTTCGCCCGCCGCGCGCTCCTGTTCGGCGCGCTGCTGCTCGATCAGCCGCTGAGAGAGCGAGTCGCCGGTCTGCTTGAGCACATCCGCCGAGATCGCCGCCATTTCGTCGCGCATGCGCTCGCGGTTCTCCGCCGATATGCCCTGCAGTTCCTCGCGCAAGCGCTCGCGAGCAGAGCGAGCGAGCGCCATCGCTACCGCGGCGCCCGCCAGGGCGCCGACGATCAAGCCGGCTACTGCACCGAGAACGAACAAAGATCCCTCCCAATCATGGTCACGTCATACAAGGTGACATCGGCTTCGGACGGTGGGGTCTACCATGGCACGATGAGCACGGTCGGGGCACAGCCGACGCATGGCGATGCGGATGTGGGCGGGGGCGTGCGCCTGCACTACGTCGAGGCAGGCGAGGGCCCGCTGGTCGTCCTGCTGCACGGCTTTCCCGAGTTCTGGTACTCCTGGCGCCATCAGATCGGCCCGCTCGCACAGGCCGGCTATCGCGTGGTCGCGCCCGACATGCGCGGGTATGACCTCTCCGATAAGCCGCGCGGGTGGCGCGCGTATGACGCGTCGCTGGTCGCGGGCGACATCGCCGGACTGATCCGCGCCCTCGGCACCCGGGAGGGCACCCCCCGCGACGATGGGCACCCCGAAGGACGCACCCTGGCGGGCGCGGGCAAGCAGGCAGGCGGGCAGGACGCATATGTCGTCGGCCACGACTGGGGCGCCGCGATCGCCTACACCCTGGCGATGCTCCATCCGGAGGCGGTCAAGCGCCTGGCGATCCTGAATGTGCCGCACACGGCGCGCATGCTCGAGGGCCTGCGGACGCTCAGGCAGCTGCGCAAGAGCTGGTACATGTTCTTCTTCCAGATTCCCCGCCTGCCCGAGCACCTGCTCGCGCGCGAGGACTACTCGTTTGCCAAGCGCTCGCTGCGGGCGGACTCCAAAAAGGCGTTCACCGACGAGGACCTCGAACGCTATGTGGAGGCGTGGTCGCAGCCGGGGGCGCTGACGGGGATGGTCAACTACTACCGCGCGGCGCTGCGGCGCTCGCCGCGAAGGGCGCAGGCGGCGATCAGGCCGATCGACGCGCCGACGATGGTGATCTGGGGGATGCTCGACCGCCATCTCGGCTCCGAGCTTGCCGAACCGCCGCGCGAGCTCGTGCCGAACCTGCGCATGGAGCGCATCCCCGACGCCACCCACTGGGTGCAGCACGATGCGCCCGAGCGCGTGAACGAGCTGCTGATCGACTTCCTCGGCGAAGACGGCTAGCGCGCGTTCAGGGTCCGGCGGGGCGGGGTGCCGCCTCGCCGCGCGCGAACGGTGCGATCCCGCGCAGCGCCATCAGCCCCGCGAGGGCAACCAGCAGGCAGGTGACGGCGCCCACACCCAATCCCGCGCGGGCACCCGCCCAGGCCATCGTCCAGCCGATCAGCGGGCCTCCGATCGGCGTGGAGCCCTGGAAGGCCACGAACCACAGCGACATCACGCGACCGCGCATCGAAGGCGCGGCGGCGAGCTGCAGGGTCGAGTTGCCGGTGGCCATGAAGGAGATGCTCGCCCACCCCACGAGCGCGAGCGCGGCGAGCTCGACGGGCAACGTGGGGGCGAGCGCCGCCAGCCCGATCACCGCGCCGAACGCGCCGGCGGCGATCACGAGCGGGCGCAGTCCGGTGCGACCGATCGCGGCGACGAGCAGGCCGCCCACGACCGCGCCGGCGCCCATCGCCGCCGTCATGAAGCCGTAGCCCGCCGCGCCCACGTGCAGTCCCTGGCGGGCCATGACCGGCAGCGTGACCTGGAACTCGTATGCGAGCGTGCCGACCAGCGCCATCATCAGCAGGGGAATCGCCAGCTCGCGTTTGGCCCTGATGTAGCGCAGGCCCTCGCGCAGCTGTCCCGGCTCGCGCCCCGAGGGCGGGCTGGGATGGATGGCGGCGAGGTCGAGTGTGAGCAGCGAGGCGATCACCGCGAGGAAGCTGGCGGCGTTGGCAAGAAAGCACACGCCCTCGCCGACGGTGGCGATCAGCAGGCCCGCGATCGCCGGGCCGATCGTGCGCGCGACGTTGACGAGCACCGAGTTCAGACTGACCGCGTTGCGCAGGTGATCGGGGCCGACCATCTCCAGCATGAACGATTGGCGCGCGGGGTTCTCGAAGGCGTTGTTGACGCCGAGCACGGCCGCGAGCACGCCGATCTGCCACACGCGCACCTCGCCGGCGATCGTGAGCACGCCGAGCACCAGCGCCTGCAGGCCCATCATCGCCTGCAGGAAGATCATCGTGCGGCGCTTGTCCACGCGATCGGCGATCACGCCGCCGTAGGCGCCGAGCAGCAGGATCGGCAGCGTCTGCAGCGCCACGATCAGCCCAAGCGTCGTAGCCGAGCCGGTGAGCGTCAGCACCAGCCACGACTGGGCCGCCATCTGCATCCAGGTGCCGCACAGCGAAACTGCCTGACCGGAGATGTAGCGGCGGTAGTTGGGTACCTCGAACGCCTTGAAGGTCGTGCGACCGACCTCCGACAGGCGCACGGCGACGCCTCCGTCGGTGAGCTTCTCGATGTGCCTGCGCAGCACCTCGGGTGCTCACCTCCTGTGGTTGATCGCGCCTGCCTTCGAGTATAGAAGCGCCTCGATCCCCGGATCGAAGCGCGTCAATCGCCGGGACCGACCGAGTTGGCGATCCAGCCGAGATAGGGCATGCTCCCGTGGGCGACGTCGAGCGCGAGCAGCTCGAAGGTGTCGTAGGGGTGGGCGTCGCGCAGAAAACGCTCCAGATCGGGTATCGCGGCACTCGTGCTCTTTGCGATCAGCAGCGCCTCGTCCTCCCGCGCGACGCTGCCCTGCCAGAGGTACACCGAGTGCACCAGCGGCACGATGTTCACGCACGCGGCCAGCCGCAGCTCGACGATCCCCGCGGCGAGCCGCTCGGCGCTACCCTGCGGTGCTGTGATCAGGCACACAACGGCGCCGGGGTTTGGCGGGGAGGCGGCGGTCATCTCGATCGCCTCACTTTACGGGTGTGCTGTTCGGGTCGGTACATGTACCGACCCGCCGGACCGTACATGTACGGTCCGGGGCCATGGCACATGTGCCATGGCCTTCCATATGGGTCAAGATGGATGGATGCAGCAAGCCCACGCGCATCAAGCGAGCCCTCGATGACGCGCGCGCCCTCGGGCGAACAGTTCGAGATCGCCTACGGCGAGCAGCGCGCCACGATCGTGGAGGTTGGAGGTGGGGTGCGCGAGTACCTCGTCGGCGCACGCGAGGTGCTGCAGCCTTACGGACTGGGGGAGATGTGCGACGGTGCACATGGCGCGGTGCTGTTGCCGTGGCCCAACCGGCTCGCCAACGGTCGCTACGAGTTCGACGGTGAGCTACACCAGCTCGCGCTCACCGAGCCGGCGAAGCGCAACGCGATTCACGGCCTGCTGCGCTGGCGCGCGTGGATGGCGGTCGAGCGCGAGCCCGATCGGGTCGTGATGGCCACGCGCCTTTATCCCGAGCCCGGTTATCCGTTCGCGCTCGACGCCACCGTCGCCTACGAGCTGGGCGAGGGGGGTCTGGAGGTGACGATCGGCGCGGTCAACGTCGGCTCGCGCGCTTGTCCCTATGGCGCGGGTCAACACCCCTACCTCTCACCCGGTGCGGCGGGGACGGTCGACGATTGCCTTTTGGAGCTCCCCGCACGCACCCGCCTGCTGGTGGACGAGCGCCATCGGGTTCCGATCGATCGAGAGCCCGTGGAGGGCACACCGTTCGACTTCCGCGAGCCGCATCCGATCGGCGCGCTCGAGATCGACGCTGGCTTTCGCGATCTGAACCGTGACACCCATGGCCGTGCGACCGCACGCCTTCATCGACCCGATGGCGCCAAGGTGGAGCTGTGGGTGGATGAGCAATACGAGGTTCTGCAGGTCTATACCGCCGACACGCTCGCCCGCTCGCGCCGGCGGACGGGACTCGCGGTCGAGCCGATGACCTGTGCGGCCAACGCCCTGCAGAGCGGCGACGGGCTCGCACGACTCGATCCCGGGCAGTCGCTGAGCGCGCGCTGGGGGGTGCGGCTCACGTGAGCGGGTCGGGCTCGGTCGGAGCGGTCGATTGACGCGCTTGCATTTGCGCTAGGGCGTGGCGGCGGCGCTCTTCGGGTCGACCAGGATCTTCGCGTGGGTCTCGGGATCTCCGAGCGCCTCGAAGGCCCCATCGACGCCGTCGAGTCCCACGGTGGCGGTGACAAGAGCATCGGGGTTCACCTTTCCCTCGGCGAGCATGTGAAGCGTGTCGCGGAACTCGACGGGGGTGTAACCGAGGACGAAGCGCAACTCGATTTCCTTGTTGATCGCCATCGCCGGCCTGATCTTGTCCGTACCCATGCACACGCCAACGACGACCACGCGGGAGAACAGAGGCGCACTCGCGATCACCTGGTCGAGCACTCCGGGCACGCCCACGCACTCGAAGATCACGGGGCTCTTGGGCTTGGCCAGTCCGAGCGCTTCGGCCGCGCGCCAGGTGTGATGCCAGGGAATCGGCAGCCGTTGCATCTTGCCGATACCGTCAACGGCGAGGTCGAGGGCGGCGGGAACCGCGGTGAGGTGCCCGTGCTTCTCGGCTGAGGCGTGGGGCGACTCATGTGCTGGGTCGACGACGACATCAGCGCCGCATGCGCTCGCCAACGCGCGACGCCCCGCGGAGAAGTCGCTCGCGATGACGGTGCGCACACCGTGGGCCTTGAGCATGCAGATCACCGACAGGCCGATCGGCCCGCAGCCGATGACGACCGCGACGGTGCGCTTCTTGACCTCGCCTCGGCGTACAGCGTGCCAGCCGACAGCCATCGGCTCGGTCAGCGCGGCGACTGCGGGTGCGAGGCCGTTGGGCACGGGAACGGTAAGAGACTCCTGCACGAGCATCTGCTCGGCATAGGCGCCGGGAGCCGCCACCGACAGACCGGTGGCGTGGACATCCTTCCCGACACGCAGTAGAGGCAACGAGACCACCGTCGTCCCCGTCGGCACCGACCGCCGGCAGGAGGGGCCGTGTTCGACGATCTCACCGCAGAACTCGTGTCCCATCACGATGTCCTGGTCGGAGCGCATGAAGTCCGCATAGCCGGTCTGGAGAGCCACCTCCGCCATCTCGTTGCAGTGATGGCGAGCATGAAGGTCCGATCCGCAGATGCCACAGCGAAGGACATCGATCAATACCTGCCCCTCCTCAGGAGCCGGCGTCGGCAGATCGACAACCGTCAACCGGCCTTCTTTACAGTTCACAGCCTTCATCGGCGCGCGTGGCGAGCGGTCATCGTGAGAACGCGTAGTCCTCGAGGTCGAAGCGGGCGCTGCGCCAGGCCGCCTCGAGCGAGAGGCTGGGCCGGAACGGCGCGTCGCCGTGCTTGTCGAAGTAGTAGCTGTTCGCGTTCGAGCAGGCGCCCCGGAAGAAGACCTGGTTGTGGCGGCGCCCGAGCATCGACTCGAAGTAGCGGCGGTTGGCCTCGGGCGTGATCTCCACGCGCGTGGCGCCTTCGCTGCGCGCCCGCTTCAGGCAGCGCACGATGTGGCGCATCTGGGTCTCGATCAGACCGAAGTAGGACTGGCCGTTGAACCCGTAGGGACCGAGGATCGAGAAGGAGTTCGGAAAGCCGGGGACGCTCACGCCCTCATAGGCCTGCAGCCGGTTGGCATCCCACCACTCCTCCAGATCGACCCCACCCGCGCCCAGCATCTCGAATGCCGGCAGGTTCCCGGAGTCGAACACCTTGAAACCGGTTGCAAGGACGAGCACGTCGAGAGGATGCTCGACCCCGTCGCCGGTGCGGACGCCCGTCTCGGCGATCGCCTCGATGGAGGTGGTTTCGAGCAGCACGTTCTCCCGGTTGAAGGTGGGGATGTACTCATTGGAGAAGCTCGGGCGCTTGCACCCGAGGGAGTACTTGGGCGTGAGCTTCTCGCGCACGACGGGATCCTTGACCTCGCGGAGCATTTTGCGAGCGGTGGCTTCGCCGCGGGCGGTGAGGCTCGGGAACTGGCCGGCGAAGTGGGCGGCGAGCACGAAGGTGACCTCCACGAAGGCCTGACTGGCCCAGCGTGTGGCGAGCTCGGCGCCGGGCACCGAGCGCAGTGCCCGGCGCACGCGTGGGCTCATCGGCGCGTCGAGCTTGGGTAGGCACCAAATGGGCGTGCGCTGGAAGACGGTGAGCTGCTCGACTTCAGGGGCGATCGCGGGGATCAGCTGGATCGCCGACGCGCCCGTGCCGATCACCCCGACGCGCTTGCCGCGCAGCTCGACCGAGTGATCCCAGCGCGCCGTGTGCATGGTCGTGCCGGCGAAGGAGTGCAGGCCCTCGATCTCGGGCGGCTTGGGCTGGCTGAACACGCCCGTCGCGCCGACCACGTATCGCGCGACGATCTGCTCGCCGTTCGCGGTCTGGATGCGCCACGCGTGGGCGTTCTCGTCGAACCTCGCCCCGACCACCCTGGTGTTCAGCTGGATGCGATCGCGCACCCCGTACTTGTCCACGCAGTGCTCCGCGTAGGCCTTGAGCTCCGTCCCCGGCGCGTACACGCGCGACCAGTCGCTGCGCTTCTCGAAGGAGAACTGGTAGCTGAAGGAGGGGATGTCGACCGCTATCCCCGGGTAGGTGTTCCAGTGCCAGGCGCCCCCGACGCCGTCCCCGGCCTCGAGCACGACGAAGTCGCGGAAGCCGGCCTGGTCGAGCTTGATCGCCGCCCCGATGCCCGAGAAGCCGGCGCCGATCACGACGACCTCGCGGTCGATTGCGATATCCGACGTATCCATATGTTCATCAACGTATCGCGAAAGCCCGCCGAGCGCCGCGGCAGCGCTGGTCACGAGCGCCCGGGACGACGAGGAGCCGCACGCGCTGCCGGCCCGGACGTACTCGTTCCCGTAGGTAGTTGCGGGCGCGTGACCGCAGGTATCGCTGGCGACTGGTGTTGGTCTGAGGCGGGCATGCCGCGGTCGGGGACTCGGGCGCTCGCTCGGGCGAAGAAGGACTCCCCCGCAAGAAACCGGTAAACGAGGGGGAAGGAACATGCTGTCTGTGAAGCGAATGCTTCTCCTCGGCAACAAGCCACCGCAGGCGCTGTGAACGCAACTGCGAGCGCGAGCGCGCCGCCGGTATCCCGGCTCGTTTGGGTCCCGTGTATATTCTGGCGCGTGCCTGCTTATCGTACTCGCCCGCACCTCGCGTTTCGGCTGGTTCTTTGCATCCTCTTTGCCGTTGTCTTTGCCGTAGTCGTAGGTATCGGGGGCGTCCTGGAGCTGGCCCCGGCGGTGTTGCTGGTGTTGCCCTTGCTGTTTGGGCATTATCCGGGTGAGCGAGTCATCCATCGCTTGGTCGGTCGAGTCACGCCTGTGCGTCGCGCTCGCTCGGTTGTCCCTCCTCGCGCGCCGCGTTTGCTTGGCGCCCGCGTTGCCGCGCTTGCCGTGCCCGGTGCGGGTCGAGCGCCTCCGGCTGCTGTTCTGATCTGACGGCCACGCGGTTGGCGTTTATGCCGACCGAATATGGCTTGAGGTTCAGGGGTCGCGCCTCGGCGCCGGTGAACCAACGCTGAGGCAGCGCCGAACTAGTGTCCCACGCGGGCACCTCCCCACGTCCGCGGAGGGTTTCACGTACGCGAACAGCCAAGGAGGACATAACGATGATTGCAACACTCATTAGGTGTGGCAGGCGCACGCTTGTGCTGGCGGCCGGATTGCTTGCCGCTGCGCTCCGGTTTGCCAATCTCGCGGCCGCAGAAAAGTCCGGGGGTATGACGATGGGCGGCGGCTCATCCATGACTCACACCAGCACTACCGGCTCAACGATGCCGGCATCCAGCTCGGGCGCGCCAAGCATGGCGCATATGGGCTCAACGGCCGCCTCGCATATGAGTGGGATGCACTCGATGTCGATGGGGAGCATGTCGATGAGCGCCGGTGCTCACACGACCAATATCCTGCCGAACTGGCTCGCGGTGCTCTGGATGCTCCTGTTCTTCGCGATCATCGCGATCCACGGGCGGCATGTGCTCGAAAGCGAGGGGCAGCGTCGCTGGTGGCATTCGGGCCATGTGCTGATGGCGGTGGGCATGGCGGTGATGTACGCGCCGGGATCGGTCGATCACTTCAATATTCCGACAGGGTTCTGGTCGCTCGTGTTCGCCAACGCCGCGATCGCGATTGTGCTGTGGGCGATGGTGCAGGCGTTCGCGGGACGTGGAACGAACATGTTGTGGTTTTTGATGGCGTTTGATCTCGCTGCGATGGCCTACATGTGGTCCCCGAGTGGTTTTCAGGCGCCGATTACGTGGCTGCTCGTTGCCTATTTCGTGTGGCAAGCGGTCCTGTGGGGTACCGATCGGATGCGCAACCTTGATGAGCGAACGATCTTTGGCGGGGCTGTCACTGTGACGCCTGAGGGCGCATTGGCGGCGAGTGTCGCTGAGCCGCTGATTTGTTACAGGGATCTGCGGGTCTCGATGGCCGCAATGACGCTCGGCATGGCTTACATGTTCGCCGCGATGCAGCTGGTGATGTCATGACAAGCGATCGTGCAAACGCCCTGACTGCCTCTACAGCGAGTGTCCGCTTCGGTGGGCGGCCGCTCATCACCGCGCGCGGTATCCAGATAGCGCTCGGCGTGATTTGGTTGCTGGTCGGTCTGCTTCAGTTCCAGAGCTTCATGTACACCCACGGCCTCATCACCGAAGTGTTTGGGCCCGCAGCTGAAAAACAATGGTCGATCGTCGGTGGCCCGATGAAAACGATCAACGCCTTCTACGGGCACGACCTGACCTTGTGGAATACGCTCGCCGCGGAGATCCAATGTGCGATTGGACTCGGGTTGATCATCAGTAAGAAGACCGTGAAGGCCGCACTGGCCCTCTCGTTCGCCTGGGCACCGGCAGTCTGGTGGTTCGGCGAGGGCTTCGGCGGGTTGACATCGAACACGTTGCCCTCGCCGCTGATGGGCGCGCCGGGCGCAGTGATCCTATATGCGATCATCGGTCTACTCGTTTGGCCCACGAAAAAGCGGGAAGGTTGCTCCCCGGCGGACATGGGACCGCTCGGTGATAAGGGCGGGCTGTGGGCGTGGTCGGGGCTGTGGGCGCTCTCGGGCGGCTTGTGGTTGGTGAACGTAAATCGGGCAAGCGACGCGACGCACGAAATGATCAAGGGCATGGCCGAAGCATCGCCGCACTGGCTCGCCAAAATCCAGGATTCGATCGGCAATCACACTGCTGGTCATGGCAGCACGATCGCGATCGTTCTCGCCATCGTCTCGGTCGTAGTCGCACTCGGTGTGTGGTGGGTACCGCTACGCTGGTCCGCGCTGACTGTCGGGATCGTCGTGTCGCTCTCCTACTGGGTGCTCGGACAAAGCCTCGGTGGTCCGTTCTGGGTCGGTAACGCAACCGATGTGAACGCGGGGCCATTGTTCGTCCTGCTCGCCGTCGCGCTGTTCCCGGTCGCGCAGGTCGCGAGCTCCAGTCAGCGCGCGCGATCCACACAAGTAGCACCCGAGGAAACCACACAAGTCGGGGCACCAGGAGTAAGCACAGCCTGAACCAAATGAAGCATCCGAGAAGATCGGGATGGCCGATAAACGCTCGGCGAAGTCGTGTACGGCTGCTACTACAGCGGCTCCAACGACCTCGCCGGGCGCCCTCAACGTCATTCGCCCATGCAATATGCATCCGCCCGCGTCCAGATCGTCCGTTTCGTGCGGGATCGCGGACGCATCGGACTAAATGACTTGTGCCAAACTTGTGCTACGGCCGAGTTGTGTCAAGTCGCACCGAGTTGATGTCGCGCGTCCCAATGTCGCACAAGGGTTCGCACCGAACGTTTGTTTGGCTGCGTGTTCGCTGGGGCGAGCTCGTCGAGAGGTGGGGCTGAGCATCGTCAGGCGCCAGCTTGCCAAAACGACCGGCGCAAGCCCCTTGATCGAGAGAATCCGGCTCCGCCTCACTCTCGGAGTCATCGCGCACAGGGCATATCTATGCGGTTTTATGCGCCAACCAAATACAACCAAATAAAGCTATATACTCGGCGGTGTGGACGAGGTCCTAAATCCCTATGCGCCAGGCGCCGGAACGCCGCCACCGGAGCTCGCGGGCCGCGATGGAGAGCAGACCAGCTTCGGAGTGATGCTCAAGCGCCTAACTGCCGGGCGTCCCGAGCAGAACCTCGCGTTGTGGGGGCTGCGCGGCGTCGGCAAGACCGTCCTGCTGAACCGCTTCGCCACGGAGGCTGAAGATGCCGGATGGGGCTCAGGCTACATCGAGCTGCGCGGGCGCGGGCCACTACGCCCGGCGCTCGCCCAGGTAGCCGCGCAGGCCGCACAGTCGCTTGCTCGGCGCGAGAAGGTCCGGGAGCGGCTGCGCAGGTCGCTATCGGTCATCAGCAGCTTCTCCATCACGGCGATGCCCGCCGGGATCACCTTCAAGGTCGACGTCGACCCGACACCTGGACGTGGGGACAGCGGGCAGCTCGACGTCGATCTACAGGATGTCCTGGTCGAGCTGGGTGAGACTGCCCGCGAGGCCGGTGGCGGCATCGCATTCTTCTTCGACGAGATGCAGTTCGCCGAGAAGGAGGACCTACAAGCGTTGCTCGCCGCCTTCCATCGCATCGCCCAGCGCCAGCTGCCCGTGGCGCTCGTCTGCGCCGGGCTGCCACAGCTCCCCGGCCGGCTGGCCGACGCCAGCTCCTATGCAGAGCGCCTATTCCAGTACGTCGAGATCGGCCGGCTCACCGAGGACGCCGCCCAAGCTGCGCTCACACTCCCGGCTCAACGAGAGGGCGTGGCGTACGAGCAGGACGCGCTCGACCTCATCCTCGCCCAAGCAGACCGCTACCCGTTCTTCCTACAGACCTACGGGCGCTACGCATGGCTGGTGGCCGACGACTCGCCGATCACCGATCGTGACGCCCGAGCCGCCGACACGATCGCCCAGGAGCAGCTCGACAGTGGCTTTCACCGCGCTCGCTTCAACCGGGCGACCCCAGCAGAGCGCCGCTATCTCGCTGCGATCGCTGAGCTCGGCGACGGACCACAGCAGACCGCGAAGGCATCCGCGCTGCTCGGCGCCGACCAGCACCGCACCGCGCTCGTGCGTCAGAACCTGATCGACCTCAAGGGCCTCATCTACAGCCCCCGACGCGGCTACGTTGACTTCACCGCGCCCCTATTCGGCGACTACATCAGACGCCATCACCCACTCGAGTCGCTCCAATAGTGGCGGCCTCGCGCCGCTCATTCAGAAACATCGGGATAGCGCGTCTAGGCGAACTATCCCCGGTGCTTCCCTCGTCTGAAACCGTTTCAATGCTGCGTAGCAGTCGTTGTGGTTAAGTTCGGCCGTGATGGACGAGCCTGACCCTCCCAGCCAGCCGGTGCACACTCCTGACCCGTGGGCCGACCCCGCGACCGCCGAGAAGGTTGGAGTGCTGCTCGAAACCGTTAGATCCCTGCTCGCCGAGGAGAACGAACGCGAACAGAGCCTCAATACCCGCGGCGTCGGCTTCGCCGGCTTCGTCGCGATCGTCCTCTCGCTCACCACGACCCTCGGACACACCGTGCTCTCCAGCGGTTGGGAGACACCTTGGAAGGGCATCGCGATCGGCCTATACGCCGTCGCGCTCCTGGCGCTCTTGGCCAGCGTGATCCTCGTGGTCCAGGTCGTGCTCCGTCCCCGGACAGCATCGAGTCTCGCCATCGGCGAGGTGCAGCGTTACCTGACAGACGAGTACCTCGAACCATCACGACCCCAGATCGAGGCCGCCATAATGGGTGGTCTCATCGACACGCTCGTAACGGCTCGCGAACTCGGCCAGCGTAAGGCTCGCGGTCTGCGTCACGCCTGCCAACTGCTCCTCATCGGTCTCAGCTGCATCGCGACACTCGGGTTCCTGCTCGGCTTGCGCGACGCTGGAGCGATCGACTCGAGAAGCCCTGTGGCCAAAAGAGCCAGCCAAGTCGCCGGTCACAGGCCAGCAGCCGGATATCCTCGGCAACACGACAGGCATCAAGCCCTGTAGGGCCACAATTCACCGTGAGCTGACCATGAACGAGACCGAGCCACCCGGTGAGACATCACGGACACCGCCCAGCTCTGAACCGCCTGCGCCCGATCTGCCGGATCGGGCCTCGACCGATAGCCAACAGCCCTTGCGCAAGCACGCCGTGGAACCCGCGCTGCGCGAAAGCACACCTCCGGGCGCAGCGGCCGCGCAGCATCCTGCGATCATCCTGCGCGCCGGCACCGAGCGGGTCGATGAACTCGAGCCGATCTACCGCGACCAGCACCGCCACTACGCCGCCATAGCGCCGGAGCTCGCTGGGCGTCCGCCCCGCAGCGAGCAGGAGTCATGGCAGGCTCGCCGCGAACGCTATCTGCAATGGCTCGCGACGCCCGGCGCCTTTCTGCTTGTCGCTGAACACGACGCGGAGATTGTCGGCTACGCCCTGCTGTCACCCGGGCTCGGCATGCACGCCTGGCAGACCGCGCCCCGGATCGGGGACCTCCACGACCTCGCCGTTGCGGCCAGCGAGCGCGGCCAGGGCATCGGCACCCGGCTCCTTCACGCCGTCAAAGCAGAGCTAGTCGCGCAGGGCATCACCGAGCTAAGGCTCAACGTGACTGCCTCGAACGATCACGCGCGCCGCCTCTACGAACGCCACGGCCTACAGGTCATCACCCACATCATGCTCGGCCCCGTAAACAGCCCGCTTCGCTAGTCCGTCCGCGGTATCGAGCACAGCTCACGCAGCGCTCGGATCGTCGAGCGGATCTCTTGCAGGTAGTTGTGCGGCAGGAATTGCTGACTCAGCCGCGCATCGAGGTCTCCTGGCTCCGCGCCGACGGTTTCCACCGACACACCGAACGGCAGCGCGAACATCCGGACCGCATTAGCGTGCTGAAATGGCACGTAGATCGATGTTGTGACCACCAGTAGTCGCTGCCCATGCTGCAGGCGAGCGAGCTCCGACGCGAACCACGCATAGGTGTCGGGGGTATTCGCGCGTCGTACTCCGGGCTCGCTTGAGGGGGCAGCGATCACCCTGACGTCCAGCCCGTCGACGCCCGAGTACTCCCGCACGCGCCAGCTCGCACCAACTTCCTCGCTTGTGACGCCTCGCTCATTGAGCGGCTCACCGAGCGAGAACGCCATCCGTACACCTTCGTCCATCACGTCGAACTCATTGTCGTGTTGCGCCATGCCGAAGCTATCGGCCAACGGCAGCTCGTTTCCGCCTAGTGGGCGGTATCCCCCGAGTGCCGTGACCGACCCGGCACGCAGCCCATCCTCGATCAGCCGCGCACAATGGAGAGGCCGCGCGATGCAGGCCCGCACGAGGCCTCCCAGGATCAGCACGTGCTCGTATTCCGAGAGTGCCGGGACGGTGTGGCCTATCAGCCCGAGCGAATCAGCCGCCGCGAGCACAAGCTCGGCACGGGCATCGGACATCTCCACGTCGGTGACCAGGTTTCGCTCCTGGCCGCCACGGAAGTCCCAGCGCTCAGAAAACCTGTCGAGCCACGCGAGGTTTGCCGCTAGGTCCCCCTCAGGCATCGGCTCAGGTGCCGGGCCTGAAAACTCCGCGACCAGCGCTCGCATCGCCTCGGAGTCGACATAGCCGCGGATCCCGTCGTTTAGATCCGTGGCGGCGAGCAAAGGCACGCGCGGGAAACGCGCCTCAAGGGGCATTGCCGTCCTTGGCGGCTCTGTCATGGACGGCTCTCCAATCAGGCGTCGGGGTGCTCATGGGCGGGAAGCTCAGACAGTATCTCCGCGAACAGCTTCTCGGCATCCTCGCGCTCGTGCCCCATGCGAACGCTCCGCGCCAGCGCTGCCTTCGTCAGACGTTCGGCGACCTTGCGGATCTCAGCCCCGTCGCTCGGGCCTTCAAGTACCTCCCGTTGATGGATTGCGGTGACCCCGTTGTCGGTTGCGTCACGCAGCCAGCCGCTGCGCGTCATCTCACTCCTGCCCAACAAGGTGCTGCGGTAGAAGCCGACGAGGACGAGGCCGCTGTGGCACGCGGCGATGTGCGGGTGGACGTCAACGCCGTAGGTCCGTCGGCGCCCGTCGGCGACCTCACGGTAGGTCTCCTCGGCGCGGTCCAAGTGCTGGGCGGCCACATCCGGGTGCTGCTTTGCGAGGTTGATTTCGATCCCGCCGAAGTTAAAGAGGCTGCGCAGTAGCTCCGGGTCTTCGGGCTCGAGGTATCGCAACCGGCGCTGATGGGCATCCTCGATGAGTGCACGCGCTTCGTCTAGCAGCTCGCTTCGCTGCTCGGCGTAGGACTCGAAGGCCGCGAGCTTCTGCAGCAGCAGGCCACGCATCGCGACCGTCCGTCCGGCTGCGTCATTGCTGGCATGCGCCTCGATCAGCTCTTGTGCGTTCTTTGACCATCTGATCGCTTCTTGGACCCGCCCGAGGGCCTTTGGTTCGTGCTGGTTGACCGCACGAGCCCGGCCCTGCAGGCAGTCTGCGATCAGTAGCGGCTCGTGTAGGTGCGCTTCGGCGAGCTCGTAGGCGCGCGCGGAGGCCAGCGAGTCGCCCTGTAGCTCGAGCACACGTCCCAGGGAGTGAAGTCCCGAAGCGGCCTCAGGCCCGGGGTCCTCGAGTCCGTTGCCGGCCGGCGCGATCGCCCCCAGCAGCCGGGTCGTGATCTTCATGTCGCCGTGCTGCTCGACCAAGCGCATAGTCGCCTCCTCGGAGGTGATGTCGATCGCCGCCACGCGCGCTGAGCGACTCCCGGTGTCGCACAGCGTGCGGCGGATTGCCTCGCCGAACAGGCGGTGAAGCCGGGCGATGTGTGCCTCCCCTGAGTGCTCGTCGACCGTCACGAGGCCCCAGTGCGAAAGCTCGCCCACAGCCTGTCGCGCTGAGTCGTCGATCGCCTCGAGGACTCCTAGCGGTTGATGATCGGGCGGCAGGAACGCCATGACCACGGCCAGCCAGCGCTGCTCGACGGTGAAGCTAGTGCTGTGCTCGATCGCGTCCCACACTACCGCCGGGCCAAGCAGCTCGCCCTCGATGCCCTGCGCGGTTACGTTATTGATCGCGTCCTCGATCTTCTGTGCGCCTGCTACCCGGAGCAGCCTCACGAACGCGTCCGCCAGCAAGGGGCGGCCTTCAGCGAGCTCGACCAGGCGCTTGTGACCGATCATGCCGGCGATTTCGCGCTCTGGTAGCGGCTCGAGCTCGATCACCCGCACGCCGGGCTGCTCGTACCATTGCTCGTTGATGCTCGTGATGATCACGAGCTGCTGGTGCTCTGGCTCTGGAGTCGGCGTCAGCCGCCGTAGCGGCCCCGGATCGCCGTCGGCGTTGTCGAGCACGACGATCCAGGGGTGCGGTGCGACCCGCAGCGCTGCGAGTGCCGCCTGCGCCTGCTCTTCCCGGTTCTTCTCATCAACGCCGCCCGGGAGACGTTCCCGGCCAGCCAGGTGCGCATACGCCAGGGAGCTCGTTAGTGACTCCGCCTCGGAGGCGTTCAGGAACCAGCCGCAGCCGTGAGGCGCAGTCGCAGCGAGGTGCCGGGCGAGCATGCTCTTCCCAGTCCCCGACTCGCCGCGGAGCACGATCACGCCCGTCATCCCAGCGACCTCCGCAACAAACTGCTCGCGCGCCGGGTAGTCCTCGTAGAGGTCATCGCCGCCCGGTATGTAGGGGCTCATCTGGATCGTGCGCGCTGGCGCCGTGACGGGCGCGCAATCGGGGCGGCTGTGGAGCCACGGGACATCCAGGATCCTCAGGGCGGCCTGCCGCAGTTGCGTGTTGCCCGACTCGATGGCCTGCGCGAAGCTCGACCCGTAGACGACGGCATACGGGTCGATTGCCTTGAAGGTTCCCTGCTCGATCGCGGCGAGCAACGGCTCCAGGTCCTTGACGAAATGCACACCCTCTTCAGGCCCGGTTCCCGGATCGGCACCGTCGAGGCGCAGCGGTGGCCAGACGAACGCCGACGCATCGGCGTCCTCGTCGGTCGACGGTTGGTCCGCAAACCGGCCCGGTGCCAGCAGCACGAACGCGTGACCAGACACGATCGCAAGCAGCGCAGGGACCCGTGCAGCCTGGCAGATACTCGCATACAGCAGCGCGAGGTCCAAGCAGTCTGCGTGGCGGTCATAGACGACCTTCGCCGGATGGCGGACGGGCTGCGCGATCCAGCGCGGCTCCCATTCCTCCCACGCCGCGGAGATCCCCCGGCCCAGCAGGCTCTCGTAGATCTTCTCGGCGACGAGGAGATCCCCGTCGGCGGCCTTGCGCGCACGCTGGCGGATGATCGGAGTGTCACGGAGCCTCAGTTCCGTTCCGTCGAGCGCCTGCTCTGAGACGAAGCGCGCGAGCCGGGCTTTGGGTTCATAGCGGCGGTTGAACACCCAGCGCGTGGCCTGAGGCTCGCCGGTGCCCGACCCTGCATCCTCGTTCATCCGAGCGCCTCCCTGACCTCGATCGTTGTTTAGAGTGCTGGGATCGTACTGACCTACTGCGACCGCGCGAGTTCGCCGCTATATGGCTGGGGGTTTCAGGCGCAACGTTCATGACGACCCACCAGCCAGCCGCGGTCAGCTCCCCGAACAACTCGAGACTGTCGTCCAGGATGTGGGCGACGCGCGGGCGCAAACCGCTCGCGAGCTCGCCGGTCGCCTCGCCGCGATCGACCAGCACGGCCCCACGATCACGATTGCCGTCGAGAAGGCCGCCGACCGTAGCGCCTACCAACGCTACCTCGATGAGCGCTTCCTCAACCAGGAACGTGGCGGGCACTTCCAGGCAAGAGGCGTCGCTAAACGACTCACTCGGCTCACCCCAACAGAGCTGGCCTGGGCGATCATCGCCTCCGACACCGAGCGCCTTGTGGGCGAAGACCTACTCGATAACGGGCAGGCAGCCAGGCTGCTCAGCGCCTTCACGGTGGTCGACGAGGACGCCGACGCCGGCGTAACGATCATCGCCCAGGAGCTGCTGGAGCTGCTCACGCTCCAAGAGCAGCCGCTCGAGGATCTCGTCCGGATCCTCTCCGACGAGCGCCCCGTGCACGAACTCTCACCCGGCGGGCGCAGCAGCGCAATGCTGCCGCTGATCGCCCTCTCCGACGAGGCGCCGCTGATCATCGACCAACCCGAGGACAACCTGGACAACCGCATGGTCGGCAAGACGCTCTCCTCGATCCTTGCGCGCCTGAAGGAACACCGCCAGATCATCCTCACCACCCACAATCCCAACATCGTCGTCGGTGGCGACGCCGAGCAAGTCGTCGTGCTCGACGCTGCCACGAGCCACAGCGCTCAGGTCGAGACGGCGGGCAACATCGACCGCCCCGACATCGTCGATGCCGTCATCAAGATCATGGAGGGCGGTCGCGAGACATTCCAGGAGCGAAGCCGTCGCTACGGACAGCGCGTTGCGGAACGCGGTCAGACGCCCGTGTGACCTCCGACCACCATGCGAGCTTAACGCCGGAAAAGCCCTGATAATCAGATAGTCAGGGCTTTCCTATGCGCTTGAGTGGACTCGAACCACCACGGGCCGTAAAGCCCACAAGGCCCTCAACCCGATTCGCCCGTAGAATATGGGTTCGAGGGCGTCCAGATCGTCCATTTTGCGGGGGTTGCTGGAAGCATCGGATGGGTCTGGAGGGGTGGATGTTCTCAAAGTGTTCTCACGGAGGAGGCGCAGACCGGCCCACGGGCTCCCAGCGATGCTGCACTCCTGGGCGTCGTGAAGCCCGATGGGACGACGGGAGCAGCGAGTAGCCTGCTCGCCCGTGCCCACCGACCCGATCTCCGTGCGCTGGACGGACCACGCCCTCGACAAGGCGCAGCAACTCAGCTTCGTTCGCCACGATGTCGAGTTGGCGCTGCTCGACGGGCACCGCAAACGGCGGCGCAACAAGGGGAGGGCGACGTGGCAGGTCGTGGCAGGCCGCCTCGTGATCGCCTACGAGCATCCGGACGGCGATGATCCGCTTGTGGCCCGCATTGTGACGATCTGGCGGCAGCGCTAGCCTATGGGTATGCGAATCGACGGCCATTACGACGCTGACGCGGACATCGCCTGGGTGCGCTTCGAGAACTACGACCCGAGCACGGTCGTGGCCGAGGAGACGGACACGGGCTTGCGGGAACTTGATCCCAGCACCGGCGAGGTCGTGGGCTTGGAGTTCTGGGAGGCGAGTCGCGAGCTTCCGGCGGACTTTCTGAGGATGCTTCCGCCGCCCCAAGTTGAGGTTACGGCCTGACGCCCCAAGACGCTTCCACCGTCCGTCGTCGGCACGGCACGTCTGCGTAGCGTATCGCCGCTCGTAGCGTTAGTCTGCGCATATGGCTATCGAGGTCCCCCGCATCGAGCGGCTGCATATTCGGAATTATCGTGCGCTACGCGATGTACGTCTGGACAAGCTGACGCCCCTCACTGTCCTACTCGGCCCTAATGGGAGCGGTAAGTCAACTCTGTTTGATGTATTCGGATTTCTTGCCGAATCGCTGCGTGGCGGACTCAGGCCCGCTTGGGACAAACGCGGGCGTCTACGCGAGCTTCGCAGTCGCGAGGCGAACGGGCCGATTTCCTTTGAACTGAGTTACCGGGAGCGGCCAAAAACGCCCCTAATAACCTATGGGTTGGAGATCGATGAGGATGACAAAGGTCGCCCAATCGTACGACATGAGACGCTTAGGTGGAAGCGTCAGAGCTATGGTCACCCATTCAATTTTCTGGATTTTTCCGAAGGAGCGGGTCAAGTTGTTTCTGGTGAGCTCCCCGAGGAGACAGATCAGCGACGCGATGCCACGCTCGCATCGAGTGATCTTTTGGCCGTCTCAACACTAGGTCAGCTCGCAGAGAATCCGCGGGTTGTCGCTCTGCGAACATTCATCGAGGGCTGGTACCTCTCATATCTCTCGTCGAATGACGCGCGAGGTGTGCCAGACGCAGGCCCAATGGAAAGATTGAGTCAAACTGGCGACAATTTGTCGAATGTGGTCCAGTATTTGAGTGAGACCCACCCCGAGCGGCTTAAGCAGATCCTTGAAGTGCTATCGGAGCGTGTTCCCAGGCTTGAGCGCGTAACGGCGGAGCCCCTCGCTGATGGTCGTCTTCTACTGCTCATCAAGGATGCACCATTCCGTGAACCGTTTCTCGCTCGCTTTGCGTCTGACGGAACTCTCAAGATGCTTGCATATCTGGTGCTCTTGTATGACCCGGAGCCTCAGCCGCTCCTCGGTATCGAGGAGCCTGAGAATTATCTACATCCACTCTTGCTGCAGGGTCTTGCCGAGGAGTGCCGTAAGGTTTCGACGAATTCACAGGTCTTTGTTTCTACGCACTCGCCATTTTTTGTCAATGGGCTACTTCCAAAGGAGCTTTGGGCTCTAGAGCGAGATGGTATGGGCTACACTCAAGCGACTCGGGTGTCTGAGATGATTAAGGTAAAAGAGTTCATGGAGCAGGGTGCTCAGCTTGGCGCACTGTGGATGGAGGGTCATCTCTCGGCTGGCGATCCACTACGTAATGCACGGATTGAACAGGTCGTTCGCGACTGATGCATGTCGAGATCCTTGTCGAGGAGCCGTCAATGGCACAGGCGCTCGACATCTTGATCCCTCAGATCATCCCAGGCCACACGTTTGGCGTTTACCCACACCAGGGAAAGACCGACCTTCTCGGGAAGCTTGAGGCGCGTCTTCGCAGCTATGCTGGTATGCAGTCGAACTGGTCTCAACTGCGCGTCGTTGTAGTCGTTGATCGGGATGACCAGGATTGCCAGAGCCTTAAGCAGGATCTCGTCAAAACGTGTGTCACTGCCGGGTGTCATGCGCTGTGCCGCATAGCGATTGAGGAGCTTGAGGCGTGGTTCTTTGGCGATGTCGGTGCGCTGCGAGCGGCCTATCCATCGGTACCAGCCAGTTTGGCGAGTCAAACGAAGTACAGAGACCCTGATGCGATAGTTGGCGGTACCTGGGAGGCACTTGAGCGTGTACTTCAGCGTGCGGGCCATTACTCCACCGGGATGCCCAAGATTGAGGTCGCACGGAGAGTTGCTGAACACATGCGTCCGGAGGTAAATCGCTCGCGCTCGTTCCAGGTGTTCAGAGATGGTCTACGGAGCGTCGTGACCTGATCGGTAAGGATGCAAAATGCCGCCGCGATAGAATGCCAGTCGCCTGGCTGCTCAGTTGATCGAGTCGGCACGCACGGGGGCGATTTCGTCGTCCGCCTGCAAGAGAGCGAAGCCGCTGAACATCTGCTCGCGTATGGCCTCGACATCATCGGGACGGAAGCGCCGTACACCGCTTGGGAGCCGGACGGCGTGCAGCAAGCCTCGTTCCTCCCAGCGGCGCACGGTGTTCTCGTGAACCCCGAGGGTGCGGGCGACCTGTCGAACTTGCATGAGTTGCGCCATCTGTGCTCCTTTCCTCTCATCAGGCTACGCCCATTGAGCGAGAATGTCAACTAGGTGTAGATGGTGGAGTTGAGGCACTTGGGCGAAGACTACCGCGACGTCGAGCGCGGCGAGCGCAACATCTCGCTTGCCAACATCCTCAAGATCGCCGCCGCTCTCGAAATGCCCGCCTCGCAGATCCTTGCTAGCGCCGAGAAGCTGCTCCGCGAGCGCCGATAGCCAGCTCGTCCTCAGCTCGCTGTCCGCCAGCCCTGCGGCTGCCGATCAGCAGCTCCGGGCGCTGCACAGACTAGATGCACGACCATGCTTTGGCTGTGTTTGCGCTGTCTTCGACGGCTCCCACATCAAGTGCCAAATGACGCCAACTGTCTGCGGCTCGCGAAATTTGGTGGCCGCTTGGCGCCTCTCACGGTCAATACACATATGGGCACCGAATCCGCTCCCCCGCATTTCGCGCTCTTGAAGCCCTCCGACCTGGCCGCCCAGCTCGGCGTATCGCGCTCATGGCTGTACGAAGCCGCCAAGACCGGCCGCGTCCCCTCGATCCGCATCGGAGGGCAGGACGGCCCGCTGCGCTTCGTCCCGGCAGACATCCAGCGATGGATCGACGACGCCCGCGCCGCGTGGACTCCAGGACGCCCCACGGTCCCTACACGGCATCCTGCGCCCTCAAACCGTCCTTGCCGCCGCCGGCCCTCGCGAGACGTCGGCTCGCCCGCGAGCGGCCAACAGCGCCTTCTCTAACGCCGCTTCACGGCCCGTGCGATTGCTTCCTCCGTCGCGATGGCCCCGGCGGCCAGGACGTGGCGCTCCAAGTGCCCGTAGTAGTGCTCGGTGGTACGGATGTCCGCGTGGCCGAGCTGGCGCTGCACGTACATCAGCGAGTTGCCTGCCGCCAGCCACGCCGCCGCCGCGGTGTGGCGCAGGGCGTGCAGCGGCATGTCGCGCAACGCCGCATCCTGCAGCGCCTGCTTGTGCCAGTCGCGCGAGACGGTCGTGCGATCCATCGGCTGGCCGTCTCCGCCGCCCTCCCAACGCCCGCGATCACGCTTGCGCTCACGCACCGGCATCACGAACACGTGCGCCTTGCCGTCGTCGCCCGACGCCATCTCCGCGCGGCGAGCGAGATGGTCGCGCAGCACGCGCGATAGGGCGGGTCCAATCTCGACCGAACGGAAGCGGTCAGACTTCGTTGATCCGACCGTCTCTCCGCGCTTGCGCGAGCGGTACACGACAATCATCCCGCCCGTCTTCTCAAGCTCCACGTCGCCTACGAGCAACGCCAGCGCCTCCGAGATGCGCAGCCCGCTGCCGATCAGCAGCTCCGCGAGCGGCCGGTACACGTCCGAGCACGAGTCCACGTAGAGCGGGATCTCGTGCAGGCGCAGATACTCGCGCTCGATGTGCCCCGGTGGCAATCGCTCCACCCGCATCGCCGGGTTGCTTGCGATCAGACCATCCTCCACAGCGGCGTTCAAGCACACGACGAGCGTCCCCAGTGAGTTGTTGATGGTCTTCGGGCTCCGCTCGCCGGCGTCCACAGCCTCGGCCTGCTCTTCCATCCATGCGCGCACGTGCTCCACGCCGAGCCGTCCGAGCGGGATCGACTCGAACGCCGGCAGCAGGCGCTTGCGCCCGTCGATCTCATAGCCCCGCCAGGTCCCAGGCTCCAGGTAGGGCTTGCGTCGCGTCAGCCACCGCTCCCAGTGCTCGCCGAAGCTCACGCGTGTGTGGCGCACCTCGCCGCGCTCCACCTGCTCGACCAGTCGCCGCTTCGCGTCGCGCGCCGCGCGCTCGCTCGTGAAGCCACGCCGCGTCACCTGCACGCCGCTGCTCCCGCGCGCCTTGAAGTACCAGCGCGTGCCGTTCGTCGTGGAGTAGGGGTACACGCCGCCCGAGCGCTGATTGCGGCTCGTCCGGCGTTCGCGCGGCGCAAGCTCGCCCAGCGCCTTGTCGAACTCGCGCGCGGCGTCTTGGCTCTCGAAGCTCCTACCGCGCTGCCGGCCGGACTCATCGCGCCAGCGCACCACCCAGCGTCCGCGATCAGCCTGCACGCTCATCGCGAGCGCTCCACGCCGACAAAGGTGTGCGGAAGCGTGTGCATTGTTCTCACGTGAGAATACTGTGCACACGGACAGAACAACCAGGCCCAGCCCTCCAAGCCCAAGAAAACCCCGCATTTGCGGGACTTTCTGAATGCGCTCGAGTGGACTCGAACCACCACGGGCCATACGGCCCACAAGGCCCTCAACCTTGCGCGTCTACCAATTCCGCCACGAGCGCAGAGCGGGCGAGTATAGCCCGCTGGGGCCGGCTTGGACGCTGCGGCCTTGATTCCGTCCAGCGCGCGCGCTACTGTGCGAACACATGTTCGTTTCATGTCCCCTTCCACTCGACACGGGAGCCGTGCCCACATGGATCTGACCAAGCGTCAGCAGGAGATTTTCGACTTCATTCGCAAATACTCGGCCAAGTATGGCTATCCGCCGACGGTGCGCGACATCGGAAAGGCGGTTGGCCTGGCGTCCTCCTCGACAGTCCACGCGCATCTGGCCAACCTCGAGAAGATCGGATTGCTGCGGCGCGACCCCTCCAAGCCGCGCGCGATCGAGCTGTTCGACCGGGCTGTCGGCAGTGCGGTGGAGGGGGTGCGCAGCATCGTTCGCCCTGACAGCCTCCCACTGCTCGGCTCGGTAGCCGCCGGTCAGCCGATTCTCGCCGAAGAGAACATCGAGGAGTACGTGCCGGTACCGGCTCTCGCCGGAGGAGGGGAGGGCGACTATCTCCTGCGCATACGCGGCGAATCGATGAAGAACGCCGGTATCGTCGAAGACGACCTTGTTGTCGTCCATCAGCAGGACACCGCCCAGCAGGGCGACATCGTCGTGGCGCTGCTCGGCGAGGAGGCGACCGTCAAGCGCTACTTCCGCGAATCGGACCACGTTCGACTGCAGCCCGAGAACGAGACGATGGAGCCGATCCGCACCAAGGAGGTCCGGGTGCTCGGACGCGTCGTGGGCTTGCTGAGGAGCATGTAGTGACCCTTCTGCTCGAGCGATCCCCGGCCCTTGACGAGGGTGTCGAGCACGGCGCGCGCCGTCGGCTGGACGGCGCGCTACTCGCGGGGATGGCGGACGCGCACGGCAGGCTGACGCTCGACGACGTGATCGTCGGCGCATGGGAGGGCCTCGCCGTGCGCGGCACCGTCACGTGTCCGGTCTGCGTGAGCCCGATGATGCGCGTCGCCGAGAGCGATGACGAGGGCGTCGCGCCGGCCGGCACGTGCGACTGCTGCGGGTCGCGGCTCTCGTAGTGCAAGCCTTCACGCGACGCCGCAAGCGCGCTACGGTGGCAGAGCAGGTCAAGCAGCCGCGGGGGCCCCTTTCGGGGTTCTCGAGGAAAGTCCGGACATCACAGGGCAGGGTGGTCGAGCTATCGACCCGGGGAAACCCGCGGGAAAGTGCCACAGAAACAAACCGCCTACGTCCGCCGTCCCACGTGAACGGCGGGCCGGCAAGGGTGAAATGGTGCGGTAAGAGCGCACCAGCGTCGCGGCGACGCGATGGCTGGGCAAACCCCACCCGATGCAAGGCCAGAGCGGATCGCTTGCAGGCTGCCCGCCAAGATCCAGGTAGGCCGCTCAGATGGATGGCTGCTCACGACAGGATCCGGCTTATCGACCTGCTAAGGAAAAGCCCCGCCCCGGCGGGGCTTTTCTATGCCCGGCCTGCCCCACATCGGTACTTGCTCCCATATGCTGAGCGGACGATCGAGGTCTTGCGAACCGAGCGCAAAGCCGCCTGGCTAGCGGGCCCGAACGCGGGACTCCCACAATGCGCCTTGGCCACATGAGCACGACCCCAAATCCCCAAACCCCATTGACCGAACGCCCCGCGTGGGCCGAGCTTGCCCACCACCATCGCGCGATCGCCAGCACGTCCCTGGGCGAGCTGTTCGACGCCGACCCCGCCCGAGGTGAGCGGCTCACCGCCGAAGGCGCCGGCATCTACCTCGACTATTCCAAGAACCGCGTAACCGCCGAGACGATCGCGCTGCTCCTCGATCTTGCCCGGCAGTCCGGCCTCGCAGAGCGCACCGCCGCGATGTTCGCCGGCGAGCGCATCAACGTCTCCGAGGATCGCTCAGTGTTGCACGTCGCCCTGCGGATGCCGCGCAGTGCCTCGCTGCTGCTCGACGGCGTCGATGTCGTGCGCGAGGTTCATCGTGTGCTCGACCGCATGGCTTCGTTCTGCGAGCGGGTTCGCCGCGGCGAGTGGCGGGGGCACACGGGCAAGCCGATCGCGAGCGTCGTGAACATCGGCATCGGCGGCTCCGACCTCGGTCCCGTGATGGCCTATGAGGCTCTGCGCCACTACAGCGCCCGCGAGCTCACCTTCCGCTTCGTCTCCAACGTCGACTCCATCGACTTCGTCGAGGCCACCCGCGACCTCGACCCCGAGCAGACGCTCTTCATCGTCTCATCGAAGACGTTCACCACCCTGGAGACCATGACCAATGCCCGCTCCGCGCGCGAATGGTCACTGGCGGTCCTCGGGGAGGACGCCGCGATCGCCAGGCACTTCGTCGCCGTCTCCACCAACGCAGGTGCGGTCGCCGAGTTCGGCATCGACACCGAGAACATGTTCGGCTTCTGGGACTGGGTCGGCGGGCGCTACTCGATGGACAGCGCGATTGGCCTCTCCACGATGCTCGCGATCGGCCCCGAGCGCTTCGCCGAGATGCTCGCCGGTTTCCATGCGATGGACGAGCACTTCCGCACCACACCATACGAGCGCAACCTGCCCGTGCTGCTGGGACTGCTGGCGGTGTGGTACTCCAACTTCTTCGGCGCTCAAACGATCGGAGTGATGCCCTACAGCCAGTACCTGAAGCGCTTCCCCGCCTACCTGCAGCAGCTGGCGATGGAGTCAAACGGCAAGCGCGTAACGCTCGCGGGCATGCCCGTCGGCTACGACACCGGCCCGATCTACTGGGGCGAGCCCGGCACCAACGGTCAGCACTCCTTCTACCAGCTCATCCACCAGGGCACGAGGCTGATCCCGTGCGACTTGATCGGCTTCGCCCGCTCGCTGCACCCGCTGCGCAACCACCACGACCTGTTGATGTCAAACGTCTTCGCCCAGGCGCAGGCGCTCGCCTTCGGCAAGACCGCGCAGCAGCTGCGCGCCGAAGGGGTGCCCGAGAGCATCGTGCCCCATCGTGTCATGCCCGGCAACCGGCCCACCAACGTGCTGCTCGCCGAGCAGCTCACTCCGCACGCGCTCGGCGCGCTCGTCGCGCTGTATGAGCACAGCGTGTTCACGCAGGGCACCGTCTGGGGCATCGACTCCTTCGACCAGTGGGGCGTCGAGCTGGGCAAGGCGCTTGCCAGGAGCATCGCGCCCGAGCTCGAAAGCGAGCGCAAGCCGGCGCTCGAGCACGACAGCTCCACCAACGCGCTGATCCATCGCTACCGTTCCCAGCGCGAGGCATGAGCGGCCCCTTGGGTGTCTTGACCCGCACCCGCCCAAACATCGTTCACCTGAAAAGCATCCACACACCGTCTGCATGAACCCTGAGCAAATACCGATCGAGGTGCTCCCCGGCGACATCGCGGTGGCGGCGCGTGCCGCGGAGCTGGTGGTCGAGCACGCGCGCACCGCGATCGCCGAGCGGGGAGAGTTCGCCCTGGCCGTCAGCGGCGGCCACACCCCCGGCCAGATGTTCGCCGAGCTCGCCCGCCGCGAGGACTTCCCCTGGGAGCAAACCGCGATCTACCAGGTTGACGAGCGCATCGCCCCCGACGGCGACCCGAGGCGCAACCTCACGCTGCTGCGGGACAGCCTCTCCTCCGAGGCCATCGGCCGGGTGCGTCCGATGCCCGTCACGGCCGACGACCTGGAGGTTGCCGCCGGCGCCTACGCGGCCGCGCTGCCCGAGCGCTTGGACCTGATCCACCTCGGTGTGGGCGCCGACGGCCACACCGCCTCGCTCGTGCCAGGCGACCCCGTGCTGGGCGTGACCGATCGCGACGTGGCGCTCACGGCCGAGTACATGGGGCTGCGGCGCATGACGCTCACCTACCCGCCGCTGAACCGGGCGCGAGCGCTGCTGTGGGTGGTCGCCGGAGAGGCCAAGCGCGACGCGCTCGCCCGCCTGCGGGCCGGCGATGAGTCGATCCCCGCCGGGCGCGTCTCGCGCGCGCAGGCGCTGATCGTCGCCGACGCCGCGGCCGCCCCTGGCTGAGAGCCGACCCGCCCCATGGGCGGCGCGACGCTAGACCGCCAGCGGCTGGTGCGCCGAGGCCGCCTGTCCCTGCAGCTCGCTCAGCACCGCCAGCATCGACTCGACCTCACACTCGGTCTGCGGCCAGGGCTTCTCGGGATGATCCTCGAGCGTCTTCAGCCCGTTGCCTGTGACGATCGCCACGACGGTCGCGTCCGGATCGAGCTCGCCCGAATCGGCCAGCTTTTTGAGCACCGCGATCGTGGTGCCCCCGGCCGGCTCGGTCAGGATCCCCTCGGTTTCGGCGAGCAGGTCGATCCCGGCGAAGATCTCCTCGTCGCTTGCCGTGCCGGCGCTGCCTTTGCGCGAGAGCACCGCGTCGATCACGAGATACCCGTCGCCGGGGGACCCGATCGCCAGCGAGTGCGCCGTCGTCTCGGGCGTGCAGGGATGAATCTCCTCGTCGCCTGCTTCGATCGCGCTGGCGATCGGCGAGCACCCGGCGGGCTGGGCGATGTGCATCTTCGTCGAGCTCGTCTCGGCAAGCCCAACCGTCTCCAGCTCCACTAGCCCCTTGTGCAGTCGCGAGGACAGCGTGCCCCCGGCCGTCGCCGAGACGATGTGATCCGGTGCCCGCCAGCCGAGCTGCTCGACGATCTCGAAGATCGTCGTCTTCGCGCCCTCCGCATAGAACGGCCGCAGCGTGATGTTCGCGAACTCGAGCCCGCTCGCAGCCGCCACCTTCCTGCACTCGCGGTTGGCTTCGTCGTAGTTGCCCGCCACCTGGCACACCCGCGCCCCGAGCGCCCTGCAAGCCTTCGCCTTGGTCGCCTCCAGGCGATTGGGATAGAACACATACGGCGTCACGCCGGCCTTCGCGGCGAGCGCGGCCACGGCCGTACCCACGTTGCCGGTCGACACACACCCGATCTCGGTCTTGCCGAGCTCCAGCGCGCGCGCGATCGCGCTCGACACCACCCTGTCCTTGTAGGACAGGCTCGGTCGCTGCGTGCTGTCGTCCTTCAAATACAGTTTCCGAAGCCCCAGCCTGGGCCCGAGCCTGTTCGCGGGGATCAGCGGCGTCATCCCCGACACCTGACCGACTTCGGCCTGCGCGCGGGCGGAGCGGATCGGCAGCAGCTCCGACAGCCGCCAGATGTTGGCGGGACGCTCGGCCATCGACAGCTCGCCCAAGCGAGCTCTTGCCAGCTCGTAGTTATAGGCGACGTCAAAGCACTTGCCGCACTCCGGACAAAAGGCCTCGGTGTCGGTTATCGGACGTTTGACGTCGCATCTGTGGCACACCAGTTCGGTCACGCACGAGCGGGTCGTCTCGTTCTTCTGCGCGCGCCCTGTAGCGGTGCTCATCGGGTCACCCCTTCTTCGTCGGGTTGGTTGACTTCGGCTTGCGGCTGTCGTCGTTCATCGTGGCACAAGCTCCCCCTGTGGCCAGCGCGCGTCGATCTCCTCGCCGGGCGCCGCCGCGAGCAGCAGCTCCTCGGCGATGTGCGGAGCGAACGGCATCAGCACGCGCGCGAGCAGCGCAAGCGCCGCGAGCAGCGCCTCGCGATCCTCCGCGCACAGCCACCCGCGCTTTGCGATCACGCGCTTCTCATAGTCGCGGATGCGGTCGAACAGACGCATCACGTTGCGCACCGCGCTGTGCATCTCGAGCTCGGCGGCGTCCTCTGTGATCTTCTCCACAGCCGTCTGGCACCACTGCTCGAGGCGTTTGCGCAGGTGCTCGGTCTTATCGGGGCCGATCGCGGCGGCGGCCTGTGCGCCGCCGGCGAGGGCATCGCCATTCTCCCCGATCGGCTCCGGATCGATCGCGAAGCGCGCCTGCGAGTAGTCCCACAGCTGGCGCAGGAAGCGATGACAGCGCTTGACGTCGCTGTCGCTCCAGTTCAGCGAGCGCTGCGGGCGAGCTGCATACAGCACCGCGAGTCGCACCGTGTCGGCCCCGTACCGCGCGACCAGCTCGTCGGGGTCGACCACGTTGCCGAGGTGCTTGCTCATCTTGCGCCCGTCCCTGATCACCATCTCGTGGAACAGACAGCCGGCGAACGGCTCGCCATCGGCCAGGAACTCGAGCGGTCCGATGTCGCGCAGCGCCTTCGTCACGGTGCGCTGGTCGAACACGAAGTTGCCGCTGTCAGACCCCGCCACGACCCGCTCGCAGGGCAGCCACGTGCGCAGGTCCTCGAGCGCGAGGATCTGCTCGAGCGTCTGCTCGCGCTCGCTCGGCGGCACGCACACGGGCACCCACAGCCACAGCGCGTCGAAGTGGCAGTCCAGCGTGTCGGTCTCGCGCCGAGCGCTCCCACCGCACCGCGGGCAGACGGTCTGCACGAAGTCCTCGCGCTCGGCCAGCGGGTTGCCGGCGCCGGTCGGCTTCACGTCGAGCGGCAGTAGCACCGGCAGCTGCTCGCGCGCAAGCGGCACGGTGCCGCAGCGCTCGCAGTACACGATCGGGATCGGCGTGCCCCAGGAGCGCTGGCGGGAGATCGTGAAGTCGTTCGCCCGATAGCGCACCGCCTCGCGCGTGGGCACGGTGGAAACGCGGTCGGCGGCTGCGGGGTGCTCGACGGAGGGCTCCTGCGGCGCGCCGAACAGCCGCTCGGCGATGACCGCGTCCGTGCGGTCGCGCTCGGGCGTGCCGAGCACGGCCGTCGGCCCGAAGCGGCCGTCGACGGTCGGGGTGACGATCACCGGCAGCGGCTCGCCGCCGGTGGGGGAGGCCGCCAGGCGCCCTGTGTCCACGAGCGGCATCGTTTGCGCCTCGCGCGCGCTTCGCTCCAGACCCACCGCTCGCAGCTCCTCCAGGCGCTGAGCCAAAACCTCATCCCGCGCCCACTCCTCCACACGCGGGTGTCGCGGCGAGAGCGCCACGAATCGCGCCAGCCGCAGCGCGTCGGGGTGGGGGGTGAACACGGTCAGCGGCTCGCCCTCGCCGACGCCCAGCTCAAGCTCTGCGCCGTCCACGCGGCCGAGCACGAAGCGCTGGGAGGCGAGCGCGTTCTCATCCCAGATCCCGCTCTCCTGCAGCTCGGACAGGCGCCGGTCGTTCTCAGGCACGTACCTGCTGATTCGCAGGTACCACTGCGGACGCTCGATCAGGCGCACCGGGTTGTGGCAGCGCCAGCACGTCCCGTCCTCGACCTGGATCGTCGCGAGCACCGTCTGGCAGGTCTCGCACCAGTCCACGGTGCCGGTGCCGCGATACACCAGTCCGGCCTCCAGCAGCGTCAGAAACAACCACTGCGACCAGCGGTACATGATCGCGTCCGAGCTCATGAACGTGCGCTCCCAGTCGAAGGAGAACCCGAGCTGGCGCAGCTGTCCGACCATGTGCTCCGCGCAGCGCGCCACCCACGCGCTCGGCGACTCCTCGCCGGCGATCGCGCCCAGCTCGGCCGGCAGGCCGAAGGAGTCGAAGCCGAACGCAAACAGCACGTCCTCGCCGCGCGCCCGGCAGAAGCGCGCGTAGGCGTCGCCTATGGAATAGCTGCGCACGTGCCCGATGTGGATGTTCCCTGAGGTGAACGGCGCCGAGGGCTTGATGTATCGGTGCGGTCTCTCATCGCTCGCCTGCGGCGTCGTGAAGGCGTTGCGGGCATGCCACGCCGCCTGGCGGCGAGCCTCGATCGCCCGCGGCTCGTAGCTGGGGAGGTTGCCGTCGCTCATCTCGGTCGAGCATACCCAAGGGCCCCGGGGATACGGGCGTCCTGAGCGCTCGCCGGGCATTGCTATGCTCGTCCGCCGCGAGTGTAAGGATTGCCAGATGGAAGTAGAGATTGGACGCGGCAAGAGCGGCCGCCGCGCATACGGCTTCGACGACATCGCGATCGTGCCCTCCAGGCGCACGCGCGACCCCGACGACATCGACATCAGCTGGAAGCTCGGCCCCTACCAGTTCGAGCTGCCGATGATGGCATCCGCGATGGACGGCGTCGTCTCGCCGCAGACGGCTGCGATCGTGGGCGGCCTCGGCGGCCTGGCGGTGCTCAACCTCGAGGGAATCTTTACTCGCTATGAGAATGCCGACGAGCAGCTGGAGCGGATCGCGGCGCTGCCGAAGGAGATCGCCACGCGCGAGATGCAGGACATCTACAACACGCCGGTCAAGCCGGAGCTGATCGCACAGCGCATTCGCGAGATCAAGGAGCACAAGGTGGTGGTCGCGGCGTCGCTGACCCCACAGCGGGTGCTCGAGTACCACGAGCTGGCGCTCGACGCAGGCTTGGATGTACTCGTGATCCAGGGCACGGTCGTCTCCGGGGAACACGTCTCCACCGTGAGCGAGCCGCTGAACCTCAAGGAGTTCATCCCCTCGCTCGACGTACCCGTCGTGGTCGGCGGCTGCGCCTCCTATCAAACCGGCCTTCATTTGATGCGCACCGGCGCCGCCGGCGTGCTCGTCGGCGTGGGCCCGGGCGCAGCCTGCACCACCCGCGGTGTGCTCGGCATCGGCGTGCCCCAGGCCACCGCGATCGCCGACGTCGCCCACGCCCGCTCCACGCACATGCTGGAGACGGGCGAGTACTGCCAGGTGATCGCCGACGGCGGCATGCGCAACGGCGGCGACGTCTCCAAGGCGATCGCGCTCGGCGCCGACGCGGTCATGATCGGCTCCCCGCTCGCGCGCGCCTACGAAGCTCCCGGGCGCGGGTTTCACTGGGGCATGGCAACCTTCCACCCGACGCTCCCGCGCGGCGCGCGCGTGGCGACCACGCGCAACGGCACCCTCGAGGAGATCCTCGTCGGTCCCGCGCGCGAGAACGACGGCACCTTCAACCTGTTCGGCGGCCTGCGCACCTCGATGGCCACGTGCGGGCACAAGGATCTGGCCGAGTTCAACCGCGCCGAGGTCGTGATCGCGCCTGCGCTGCAAACCGAGGGCAAGCAGCTGCAGCGCGAGCAGTCGGTCGGCATGGGCTCAAACGGCAAGGCGGCCGAACTCGTAAATGACTGATGCCGCCGTCACGGTCCCCGCGACGCCCACCGCGGAGCCGGATCGGGTCGAGGCGGGCCGTGAGGAGGTGGTGGTGCTCGACTATGGGGGTCAGTACTCCCAGCTGATCGCGCGCCGCATCCGCGATTGCGGCGTGTTCTCCGAGCTGCTCGCTCATCACGTCGCCTTGGAGGAGGTCGCAAGGCGCAAACCCCGCGGCATCGTGCTCTCCGGCGGGCCCGCGTCGGTGTACGCGCCGGGCGCCCCGCGCCTCGACCGCGAGCTGCTCGAGCTCGGCGTGCCCGTGCTCGGCATCTGCTACGGCATGCAGCTGCTCGTGCACGAGCTGGGCGGGCGTGTAGAGCAGGCCGAGATCGGCGAGTTCGGCCGCTCCGAGCTGACCGTTGCAGAGCCCGGTGTGCTGCTCGCCGGGATGCCGAGGGAGCAGACCTGCTGGATGTCCCACCGCGACACCGTGTATGAGCCGCCGCCCGGCTTCACCGCGCTCGCGTCCTCGACCGGCTCGCCCGTCGCCGCCGTC
The DNA here is from genome assembly GCA_963831995.1 of uncultured Solirubrobacterales bacterium. Lineage (GTDB taxonomy): Bacteria > Actinomycetota > Thermoleophilia > Solirubrobacterales > Solirubrobacteraceae > Palsa-744. Next base: position 1,921,193 of record CAWHSI010000005.1, read on the forward strand.
GAGGATCCAGCTCGCGGCGTCTATGGCATCCAGTTTCACCCCGAGGTCGTCCACACTCCATACGGTCAAGAGATCCTCACCCGCTTCCTGGGCGAGATCTGCGGCTGCGAGCGCACCTGGTCGGCCGCGTCGATCGCCGAAGAGCAGATCGCGCGCATCCGCCGCCAGGTGGGGGACGGGCGCGTGATCTGCGGGCTCTCGGGCGGCGTGGACTCATCGGTGGCGGCGCTGCTCGTGCACCGTGCGGTCGGCGATCGGCTGACGTGCGTGTTCGTCGATCACGGCCTGATGCGCAAGGACGAGGGCGAGCAGGTGATAAGCGCCTTCCGCGACACCTTCAAGGTGCCGCTCGTGGCCGTGAACGCGGAGCGGCGCTTCCTGGAGAAGCTCAAGGGCGTGACCGAGCCCGAGGCCAAGCGCAAGGCGATCGGCGCCGAGTTCATCCGCGTGTTCGAGGAGGAGGCCGCGAAGATCTCGGCGGCGGGGGGTGGGGCCGGCGTCGATTATCTCGTGCAGGGCACGCTCTACTCCGACGTGATCGAGTCCGGCGGCGGCACCGGCGCGGCGACGATCAAGTCTCACCACAACGTCGGCGGACTGCCCGAGGACATGCAGTTCGAGCTGGTCGAGCCCCTGCGTGCGCTGTTCAAGGACGAGGTGCGTGCGGTGGGGGCCGAGCTGGGTCTGCCCGAGCGGCTCGTGTGGCGCCAGCCGTTCCCGGGTCCGGGCCTCGCGATCAGGATCGTCGGCGGCGAAGCCACCAAGGAGCGCCTCGACGTGCTGCGCGAGGCCGACCACATCCTCCAGGAGGAGATCCGCAAGGCCGGTCTGTACCGCGAGCTGTGGCAGTCCTTCTGCGTGCTCCCCGACGTGCGCACCGTCGGCGTGCAGGGCGATGAGCGCACGTATGGCTATGTGATCGTGATTCGCGCGGTCACCAGCGACGACGCGATGACCGCCGACTGGGCGCGACTGCCGTACGACCTGCTGGAGACGATCGCCTCGCGCATGATCAACGAGCTGCGCGAGGTCAACCGGGTGGTGCTCGACATCACCTCGAAGCCACCCGGCACAATCGAGTGGGAGTGACTATGATGTGGCGTCGCGCCGCGCGCTGAGTTCGCGCGGCCTTTTTCACGCCATGAAGACCTACGTCGCCAAGCCCACGGATCGCGAGCGCAACTGGCTCGTCGTCGACGCGAACGGCAAGACGCTCGGGCGCTTGGCCACGCAGATCGCCGATGCGCTGCGCGGCAAGCGCAAGCCCGAGTACACGCCGCACGTGGACACGGGCGACTTCGTCGTGGTGGTCAACGCCGAGAAGGTGTCTGTCAGCGGCAAAAAGCGCCAGGACAAGCGCTACTATCGCCACTCCGGCTATCCTGGCGGGCTGCGCTCGCGCACCTTCGAGGAGATGATCGACCGTCGCCCGGAGGAGATCGTGCGCCTCGCCGTGAAGGGCATGATGCCGCGCAACCGCCTCGCGCGCAAGCAGATCACCAAGCTCAAGGTCTACGCCGGCCCTGAGCACCCCCACATTGCCCAGAAACCGCAACCGATGGAGATCGAGGCCTGATGGCTGACGAGCCCGCCGAGCAGTCCGAGGACGAGGTCCAGCCCACCGAGGCGGTCGCGGATGTCCCGGGGGAGACGGCGGCCTCCGAGCTACCCGCGGATGCGTCCGAGGCGCAAGCCGTCGAGGAGGTTGTGGTCGAGGAGATCGTGGTCGAGGAGCCGGTTGCGCAGGAGGCGGACATCGAGGAGGAGAAGCAGGCCGATGAGTCGCCGGCCGGTGAGTTGCCCGTCGAGGAGCTCGTTGCCGAGGAGGTCGAGGACGCTGAGGAGGAGGAAGAGGAGCCCGCGCCGCGCGTCAAGCCGACTGTGCCCGGAGCGCACCTTGAAGTGGACATCGTGCCCGAAGGCGTCGATCCGCTCGCCCCCGACGAGCCGGCCGACCCCTACGCGGTCGAAGAGGACGAGGAGCCCCAGGCTGAGGAGGAGAGCGAGGGCGCGCAGCTCGTGGAGCCGATCTCGACCGCCGCGATCGATCTTGCCGCCGGGGCCCGCTACAACGCGACCGGCAAGCGCAAGACCGCGATCGCGAGGGTCATCCTCAGGCCCGGCACCGGCGCCTATCTGGTCAACGGGCGCGCCCTGGACGAGCACTTTCCCCGCGTCACCCTGCAGCGCAACATCCGCCAGCCGCTTGAGACGGTCGGCTATCAGGAGCGCATGGACGTCGTCGCCCGCCTGCAGGGCGGAGGCATCTCCGCGCAGGCCGGCGCGCTGCGCCACGGCATCTCCCGCGCGCTGCTCGAGGCCGACCCGAATCTGCGCGGAGAGCTCAAGCGCCGCGGCTTCCTGACGCGCGACTCGCGCGCCAAGGAGCGCAAGAAGGCTGGCCTGAAGAAGGCACGCAAGCGCCCGCAGTTCTCCAAGCGCTAGCGCGCGGCGATGGGCAGGCTGTTTGGGACCGACGGCGTCCGCGGGGTTGCGGGCGAGCTGCTCAGCGCTGAGCTCGCGCTGGGCCTTGGCAAGGCGGCGACGACGGGCACGCAGGCGGACAGCCCGCGTGTGTTGATCGTGCGCGACACGCGCGAGTCGGGCGAGATGCTGCAGGCGGCGCTCGCAGCCGGCGTGAGCGCGGCCGGCGGCGAAGCGCTGCTCGGCGGCGTGCTGCCGACCCCCGCGGCGCCCCTGCTGATCAAGCGCTACGGGTTTGACCTGGCGGCCGTGATATCCGCTTCGCACAACCCCTACAGGGACAACGGCGTCAAGTTCTTCGCCGCCGACGGCTACAAGCTAACCGACGAGGTGGAGCTCGCGATCGAAGAGGCGCTCCTCGGAGAGGGCGGCGCCGCCAGCGGCGCTCCCGGCGTTGCCGGCAACTCGGCCTCGCGACCGCGGCCGATCGGGCGTGTGCGTGAGCTGCGCGGCACGCACGAGGACTACCTGCGCGAGCTGGAGCGGCGCTTCGCCGAGTTGCGCCTGGACGGGCTCGATCTGCTGATCGACTGCGCCAACGGCGCCACCTACAGGGTGGCGCCGGAGATATTCAGGCGTCTGGGCGCGAGCGTCACGGTGCTCGCCGCGACGCCCGACGGGCGCAACATCAACGACGGCTGCGGGTCCACCCACATCGAGAAGCTCGGCGAGCTGGTGCTCGAGGGCGGCCACTCGCTCGGCCTGGCTTTCGACGGCGATGGCGACCGTGTGCTCGCGGTCGATCGCCGTGGCGCCGTCGTCGACGGCGACGAGCTGATCGCGCTCGCGGCGCTGCACCTGCGCGAGCGAGACCGGCTTCCCGGCGGCGGGGTGGTGGTGACGGTGATGACCAACTACGGCTTTCACGCCGCGATGCGCGACGCGGGCATCGAGGTCGCCTGCACCGGCGTCGGCGACCGCTATGTCCTGGAGGAGCTCCGTCGCAGGGGCTGGACGCTCGGCGGCGAGCAGTCGGGGCACATCATCGACATGGGCTTCAACAGCACGGGCGACGGCATCGCCTCGGCGCTGCTCACGCTGGAGGCGCTGGCCGGTCGCGACCTGGCCGAGCGCGACGCGATGCGCAAGCTGCCCCAGCGACTCGTCAATGTGCGCGTGCGCGACCGCGGCGCGCTGGCGGGCGCCGAGGCGGTGCTGGAGGCGGTGCGCGGCGAGGACGAGGCGCTCGCGGGACGCGGACGCGTACTGGTGCGCCCGAGCGGCACCGAGCCGCTCGTGCGGGTGATGGTCGAGGCACCCACCGATGAGGAGGCCGACGCTGCCTGCTCGCGCCTTGTGGCGCTGGTGCAGCGCGAGCTGGCCTGAGAGTCGTCCATTCGTCCAGGCCCCTCCCGGGCGCTGGTATCGTCGCTTGCGTGTGCGGCATCGTCGGCTACGTTGGCAGGCGCCCGGCCCGCGAGCTGTTGCTCGCCGGGTTGACCAAGCTCGAGTATCGCGGCTATGACAGCGCCGGCATCTCGCTGATCGCCGAGGACCGCATCGAGGCCGTGCGCTCGGTCGGCAACCTCAGCGCACTGCAGGCGAAGCTCGACGGTCTCAGCGGAGCGGCTGCCGGTGCGCGGGTGGCGCTGGCCGAGCGTCCGGCCACGACCGGCATCGCGCACACGCGCTGGGCGACCCATGGGCGCGTCAGCGAGGAGAACGCTCACCCCCACTACGACTCCGGGGACCGCCTGCACGTCGTGGTCAACGGCATCGTGGAGAACCACATGGCGCTCAAGGAGCGCCTCGCGGGCGAAGGCTGCGTATTCACATCCGAGACCGACGCGGAGGCGATCGCGCACCTGATCGCGGCGCACTACGACGGCGATCTCACCGCCGCGGTGCGGGCGGCGTTTGGCGAGCTGGAGGGCCATTTCGCGTTCGTGGCGATGAGCCTGGAGGAGCCGGACACGCTCGTCGGAGCCCGCAAGGAGTGCCCGCTGGTCGTCGGGCGGGGCGAGGGGGAGCAGTTCATCGCCTCGGCTGTACCCGCGTTTCTCGCGCAAACACGCTCTATCCAATACATCGAGAACGGCGAGATCGTGGTGCTGCGTCCAGATGAGGTCGCGATCTTCACAGCCGCCGGCGCGCCCGTGCACCGCGAGCTCGAGCAGATCGACTGGGACGAGGCGACCGCCGAGAAGGGCGGATATGAGACCTTCATGCTGAAGGAGATCCACGAACAGGCCGACGCCGTCGCCGAGACGATCGCCGATCGCGTAGCGCGCGGCGACGGGGTGGACCTGGATGAGGAGGGGGCGCTCAGCGAGGCGCTGCTCGCCGACGTGGAGCGTGTGGTGGTGCTGGCTTGTGGCACCTCCTATCACGCCGGTCTCGTCGGGCGATACGCGATCGAGGAGTGGGCGCGACTGCCCGTGGAAATCGACGTCGCCTCCGAGTACCGCTATCGCAACCCCGTCGTCGGCCCGGGCGATCTCGTGATCGGCATCTCCCAGTCCGGTGAGACCGCGGACACGCTTGCCGCGATGCGCAAGGCGCGCGAGCGCGGCGCGACCGTGCTTGCGATCACGAACGTGATGGGCTCCCAGATCACCCGCGATGCCGATGGTGTGCTGTTCACGCGCGCGGGCCTTGAGATCGGTGTCGCCGCCACGAAGACGTTTGTGTGTCAGGTGGCGGTCATGTACCTGCTCGGGTTGCGCCTGGCCGAGCTGCGCGGCACGCTCGAGCCCGAGCGCCTCGGCGAGCTGGTGGGCGAGCTCGGACGCGTGCCGCACTGCATCGAGGAGGTGCTCGCCGGCGCGGCCGCGCCGATCAAGCAGGTCGCCGACGAACACTGGCAGAAGGAGTTCTTCCTCTACATCGGCCGCCACATCGGTCTCCCCATAGCGCTAGAGGGCGCGCTGAAGCTCAAGGAGATCTCCTATATCGCCACCGACGCGTACGCGGCGGGCGAGATGAAGCACGGTCCGATCGCGCTGCTGGACGACTCGACGCCCGTGGTGTGCGTCGCAACCGACTCTCCGGTGCGTGAGAAGATGGCGTCGAACATGCAGGAGGTGCGCGCACGCGGCGCGCGCACGATCGCGATCGTTACCGTCGGGGACGACCTGCTGGCAGGCCAGGTTGACGTCGCGATCCCGATCCCGGCGATCGACTGGATGCTGCAGCCGATCCTTGCGGTGATCCCGCTGCAGCTGCTCGCGTATGAGATAGCGAGGTTGCGAGGACTGAATGTGGATCAGCCGCGCAATCTGGCGAAGACGGTCACCGTCGAGTAGCGGCGCGGGGAGTGGGCGCGCGCCGGGTTAGTATCGCCGGTGATGAGCGCCCTTCCCGATTGGTGTGAGCCGCTGCTCGGCGCGCCTGAGATGCAGGCCGTGGACCGCTGGGCGATCGAGGCGCAGGGAGTGCCCTCGCTCGATCTGATGGAGCGCGCCGGCGAGGGTGTCGCTCGCGAGCTCGAGCGCCTTGCGCCCGACGGTGCGGTCGCGGTGGTGTGTGGCAAGGGCAACAACGGCGGCGACGGGCTGGTCGTGGCGCGACTGCTGCGCGAGGCGGCGCGCGAGGTGAGCGTGGTGTGCCTTGCGTCCGCGCAGGAGATGTCTTCCGACGCGCGCGCAAACCTCCTGCGCCTGCCCGGCGATCCGCCGCTGCGCTTCGGGGAGCCGAGCGCTCGGGAGGCGATCGAGCGGGCCGACGTGCTCGTCGACGCGCTGCTCGGCACCGGCTTCGCCGGCACGCCGCACGGCGCCGTGGCCGAAGCGATCGAAGCGCTGACCGCCTCGCCCGCGCCCGTGCTGAGCATCGACGTGCCAAGCGGTGTCGATGCATCGACCGGCACGGTTGCGGGCGTTGCCGCCCACGCGCGGAGCACCGTCAGCTTCCACGCGGGCAAGCCAGGTCTCTGGATCCATCCCGGCAAGGGTTGTGTCGGGGATATGGGCACGATCGAGATTGGCGTTCCGCGCGGCGCGCCCTCACACACCGACATCGGCCTGATCTCCGAGCGAGTGCTTGGCCTGTTGCCGCGCCGCGGTGCCGATTCGAACAAGTTCACGAGCGGCCACGTGGTCGTGGTCGGCGGCTCGCGCGGTCTGATCGGCGCTCCTGCGATGGCCTCGCTTGCGGCGATGCGCGCGGGCGCCGGGTATGTGACGGCGTGCGTGCCGCAATCGCTCGCCCGCGTGCTCGACGTGCAGCTGATGGAGACGATGACGCGCGGGCTGCCAGACGAAGATGGGGCGCTCGTGCCGGAGGGTCGCACCGCGGTGCTCGAGGCGCTCGAGCGCGCCGGTGCGCTGGTGCTCGGTCCCGGCTTCGGCCGCGCCGCGGCAAGCGCCTGTCTCGCGCGCGAGCTGGCGGGCGCCTCGCCGGTCGCGACGGTGCTCGACGCCGACGGGCTGAACGCCCATGCGGGTCGTCTGCCCGATCTCGCTCGCCGGCGGGCGCCGACTGTGCTCACCCCGCACGCGGGGGAGCTCGCGCGGCTGCTCGGAAGCGACAGCGAGTCGGTGGGGCGGGAGCGACTCGCGAGCGCTCGCGCCGCCGCCGAGCAGTGCGGTGCTGTGGTTGTGCTGAAGGGCGACGACACGCTCGTGGTCGATCCGGGCGGACGCGTGGCGATCAGCCCGGGGGACAGCCCGGCGCTTGCGACCGCGGGCACCGGCGATGTGCTCAGCGGCACGATCGCGGCGCTGCTCTCCCAGAAGCTGGACGCTTTCGAGGCCGCTGCCGCCGGCGTGTATCTGCACCTGCTCGCCGGGCGCGAGGCGGCTCGCCGGACCGGCGCGCCAGAGGGTGTGATCGCCGGCGATGTGATCGCCGCGCTGCCGGTGGCGAGGCGGCGGTGAGCGCGCGCCGCGCGCTCGCCCGCGTGAACCTGGCGGCGATCGAGCGCAACTGCGCACGCCTGCGCGCCGAGCTGGCCGAGGGGTGTGAGCTGTGCGTCGTGGTGAAGGCCGACGGCTACGGTCATGGCGCCGGCGCGAGCGCGCGCGCGGCGCTTGCCGGCGGCGCGAGCTGGCTGGCGGTGGCGGGTGCGCGCGAGGCGGTCGAGCTGCGCCGCGCCGGGCTGGCTCGCGAGCGGCTGCTCGTGATGGGCGCGCTCAGCCCGGTGGAGCTGCGCGAAGCGCTGGGGGTCGAGGCGGATGTCGTTGTCTGGAGCGAGCACGCTGTGCGTGCGGTGGCGGAGGCGGGCGGGGGGCGCGTGCACGTCAAGCTCGACAGCGGCATGGGCCGTTTGGGCACACGCGACCCCGAGCAGGCATCGCGCGTGGTCGAGGCGGCGAGCACCGCCACCGGTGTCCGGTTGGCTGGCGTTATGACGCACTTCGCGACCGCCGACGACGAGCGCGATCCGTTCTTCGAGCGCCAGCTGAGCGCCTTTGCCGAGTGGGCCGGTAAGGTCAAGGCGGCCCACCCGGAGATCGTCGTGCACGCCGCCAACAGCGCCGCCACGCTGCGGGAGAAGCGCGCGCACTTCGACATGGTGCGCTGTGGCATCGCGGTGTACGGGATGGACCCGTTCGGGATCGACCCGCTCGCACGAGGGCTCGATCCCGTGCTCGAGCTGACCTCCTACGTCGCCGAGGCGAAGGGCTGCGCGGCCGGGCAGAGCGCGGGCTATGGGCGACGTTTCGTGGCCGAGCGCGACACGCTCCTCGGCGTGCTCCCGATCGGTTATGGCGACGGCTGGCGCCGGGCGCTGTCAAACAACGGCGAGGCGCTGATAGCGGGGGAGCGCAGACCGGTCGTGGGCACGGTGAGCATGGACAACCTCACCGTCGATCTCGGCGAGAGTGCAGAGGCGAGCGAGCTCGCCGGCGCCGAGGCTGTGCTGATCGGTGTTCGGGATGCTCAGCGCATCCTCGCCGAGGAGGTCGCACGGCGGATCGGCACGATCAACTACGAGGTCACCTGCGGTCTGACGGCGCGAGTGCCGCGTGTCTACCATCGCGACGGCGTGCCGGTGGAGGAGCGTGGCGGCGAGTGGCTGGCACAGCCCTCAGGCGTCGATCGCCGATGAGTGAGAGGGCGCTGGAGGTCGTGCGTGCCGGTTTGGCGGGCAGGCCCGCCTGGCTGGTGGGCGGCGCCGTGCGCGACCTCGCTCTGGGTCGGCCTGTCGGCGACCTCGACGTCGTGCTCGACGGCGACCCCGAGCAGGCCGCGCGCGCGGTTGCGGCGGCTGCGCGCGGCATCGGCGCAGGCGCGGCGGCGTGCTTTGCGCTGTCCGAGCGCTTCGGCGCGTGGCGCGTGGTTGCTCGCGACGGTTCCTGGCAGGTCGACGTCGAGCCCCTGCGCGGCGAGTCGCTGCGGCATGACCTCGCGCTGCGCGACTTCACGGTGAACGCGATTGCCGAGCCGCTTGGGGGCGGAGCGCCGCTCGACCCGCTCGGGGGCCTTGAGGATCTTCGCGCTGGGCGCCTGCGGCTCGCCGGACCGGGCGCGTTCGAGGACGATCCCCTGCGAGTGCTGCGTCTCGTGCGGGTCGCGGTCGAGCTCGAGTTGACCCCCGACACCGACGTGCTGCTCGCGGCGCGGGCGCAGGCGGGCCGGCTGCTCGAGATCTCCCCCGAGCGGGTGTTCGTGGAGTTGAGGCGGATCGTCGCCTCGGACCGCGCGTTGCGCGGCATCGAGATGCTTCGGGAGGTCCACGCCGCCGCGGTCGTGCTGCCAGAGCTCGAAGCGATGCGGGGGGTGGGGCAGAGTCGCTACCACCACCGCGACGTGTACGGCCACACGCTGGAGGTGCTCGAGCGGGCGATCGAGCTGACCGCTGGCAGCGCCCCCCTGGACGGTTCTCCGGCGCGCGAGCGCGCCGGAGACTTTGAGAGGGGCGCGGTCGAGCTGCTGGGAGAGCATCGCGTGCAGGTGCACGAGCTGCTGGCCGAGCCGCTCGCCGATGAGATGACGCGCGGAGAGGCGCTGCGCTGGGGCGCCCTGCTGCACGACGCCGCCAAGCCGGCGACGCGCGCCGTGCGACCGTGGGACAGGCGCGTGACGTTCGTCGGGCACGACGTGCTTGGCGCCGATCTTGCGCGTGACGTGCTTGGTCGCCTGCGCGCGAGCGTGCGTTTGCGCGAGCACGTCGCCGCGCTCGTTCGCCATCACCTGGCGCTTGGATTTCTCGTGCACGAGCCGCAGCCGTTGGCGCGCACGACCGTATTCGACTACCTGCATCGCTGCGGCCCGGTCGGGGCGGACGTGACGCTGTTGTCGATGTGCGATCGCCTGGCAACGCGCGGCGCCAAAGCGACGGAGGCGATCGAGGCGCACGTGGCGCTGGCACGGGCGATGCTCGCCGACGCGCTGCGCTGGCGCGCCGAGGGCCCGCCCGCGCCGTTGCTGCGCGGCGACGAGCTGGCGGCAGAGATCGGGATAGCGCTCGGGCCGCGCGTCGGGGAGCTGCTGGCCGAGCTGGCTCGCGCACAGTACGCGGGCGAGGTGGCCACGCGCGAGCAGGCGCTTGCCTTCGCGCGCCGGCGCGAGTCGCGGGCTCGCGCCGGCTGAGCAGGCTCGGGCTCGAGGCGAGAGCGGCGGCGGCGAGTCCGCGCGTGGTGACCCGGGCGCGGGCCGGGCGGCTAGGATTTCCCAGCGATGGCCGAGCCGGACTGCATCTTCTGCAAGATCGTGGCGGGCGAGCTGCCGGCCCGTATCGTCGACGAAGACGAGCGCACGATCGCCTTCATGGACATAAACCCCGCCACCCGCGGTCATGCGCTCGTGGTACCGCGCGCCCACACGCCCGACCTGCTCAGCATCGATCCCCGCGAGCTCGCGGCGGTTGCGCTCGCGGCGCGGCGTCTTGCGAGTCGGATCAAGGAGCGGCTTGGCGCCGAGGGGATCAACATCATCAACTCGTGCGGCGCGGTTGCGTGGCAAACCGTGTTCCACTTCCACCTGCACGTGATCCCCCGCTACGACGGCGATCCGCTGCGACTGCCGTGGACACCGGCCCCGGGGGATCCAGCCGAGATCGCCGCGACGGCGACCGCGATCGGGCTTGCCCCCAAAAAGGGGGAATAACGCTTTGGGCGTCGAACCGCTACATCGTCCCCATACACGTGTTCCGGTTGAATGATCGCTATGAAACGTCTCCTCACAGTGCTCTTGACCGCCTGCGGTCTGGCTCTCGTGCTCCCCGCGGGCTCGCTCGCAACGCTGAGCGAAGTCGGCGTGATCCCCGAAACGACGCCGCCGAGCACCCCGAGCTGCCCCACGCCGTCGTGTCTGGCGGTCAGCCGCACGACCGGATTCCAGGTCAAGGTCGAAACCAACAACAATCTCGTGGCGGCGCCGCGCGAAGGTACGGTGGTGGCGTGGACCGTCACGCTCGGTAAGCCAAGCGCGACCCAGATCAAGTACTTCAACGCCAACGAGGGCGGCCCAGCCTCCGCTGGCATCGCGATACTGCGTGCCCAGAAGAGCCCCAAACTGACGTACAAGTTGATCGCCCAGAGCCCGGTCGTGCCGCTCGAAAAGTATTTCGGCAAGACCGCCCAGTTCCCGCTCGCGACGACGCTGCCTGTCAAGAAGGGCGATATCGTCGCGCTGACGGTGCCCTCCTGGGCGCCGGTGCTGGCGCTCAACTTCGGCAAGGGCACCTCTTGGCGCGCCAGCCGGCCCAAGGGCCAGTGTACGACCACCGGCACCCAAACCGCACAGGCTTCGCTGGGCTCGAGCGTGCAGTACTACTGCCTGTATCAGACGGCGCGGCTCACCTACAGCGCGACGCTGATCTCGACGCCGTAGTCGCGGCCGGCGCGACGCAGCGCAGGCGTACGTCGCTCGCTGTGCGTCCGACAACGCCTGTTCGAGTTGATCTACGGGGCGCTGGCGCCGCCGCTGGAGCCGACGCTGCTTGCGGGTTTTTCCGCGGCTTTTTCAGAGGCGGGTTTTTCGCTTGCCGCTTCTTTGGGTGCTTCGCCACCGGCGGACGTGCCTCCGGCCGCGCCGCTTTCCGCAGAGCTTGAGCTCGAGCTGGAAGGGCTTTCGCTGCTCGCTTCGCTGCCGCCGGTGCTCGAGGTCGAGGAGGTTTTTTCGCCGGCGGTGGAGGTCGTGGCGGTTGTGGAGGTCGAGGTCGTTTCCGTCGCGTCTTTTTCCGCCGTGGTGTTGGTGGGCGGCGTGATTTCGGGCGTGCTCTTCGGGACGGCGTCGGAGACCTTGCTGCCGCCGCATGAGCTCAGGGCAAGACCGGAGAGGGCAACCACGGCGCTCGCGGCGAGCGCGAGCACGCGAGTCCGATGCCGGCCTGCGCTCACGCGCCGAGCGGACCCATCCGGCGTGCGCAGGTGGGGCAGTCGTTCAGGTCCTTCTGGGCCGGCTGCTCGCACCACGGGCAGAACCTCAGGTTCTCGACCGCCCACGGCAGGCGCGATTCGCTGGGGGCGAGCGGCAGCAGCTTCCCGACGATCTCCATCGGCTCGCCCGATTCGCGATCGAGATAGACCTGCCCGGGTTGCGCCTCGATCACGACTTCGCGGCCGCTGGAGGGGGTGCGCAGGCGATAGCGTTGATTTGCGCTCACGCACGGCACTCTAGCGAAGCGCGCCCGGGAATAGGTCGACGGTCGATGGGGCGGGTGGGGGACTGGGGAGGGCGGTTGCGTGTAGATCGGCGGGGGGTCGAGCGGGACGCGAGACGCTGGCATATCGCGCGGCCGCGGTGGGTACTTGACGAACGGGCCTCCGAGCAATACATTGAGGCAATCGTTGCAAGCAGTTCCGACTACGGGAGGCGAGGCGCGATGCACGTACGAGACGGAATGAGTCCGATGGTCCTGGCGGTGGGCCCGGGTCACACGCTGCGCGACGCCGCACGGTTGATGTCCGAGCGCAAGGTCGGCGCGGCCGTCGTGATCGACCCGGACGCGGGCGGGCCGGGGATTCTGACCGAGCGCGATGTGCTCAGCTCGATCGGCGCGGGCGAGAGCCCGGACGTCGAGCTGGTCGCCGACCATCTGACGCGAGACGTGGTGTACGCCGAGCCGAGCTGGTCTTTGGAGGAAGCCGCCAGCGCGATGGTGCGCGGCGGCTTTCGCCACCTGATCGTCGTCGAGCGGGGAGAGACAATGGGGATACTCTCCGTGCGCGACGTCGTGCGCTGCTGGACCGACGAGGGGGCTGTCTGCCCCGTTCCGGCGAGCGCAGCCGTGGGGTGAGAGAGGAAGGCTCGCGCGTCCGCCACGGGGAAGCGGGCGCCGCCTTTCGTTGGGGCCGCGCGTGGATTGGGAATCGCCCACCGCGCGCGGCGCCTCACCGCGGAGAACCCGCTGCAGCGGGCCTCAGTGATGGTCCAGCGGAAGCTCGTCGACTTCGCGACGCGTGTCTTTGATCCAGCGCACGACCGCCACGACCGTGAGGATCACCCCGGCGACCAGCAGGATCTTGCTGATGGTGATGCCGATCACGGCAAGCGTGATGCCGACCGCGGTCAGCAGTGGCAGGATCGTCGGGCCGGGGAGGTGAACCTCCTCGCCAGTCGGCGGAACCTCGGGGTCGAGCGGGCTCACGATAGATACAGCGACGCCACGACGAATGTGAGGCCGAACATGAACATGCAGATGCCGGCGATGATGATGCCGGCGCGGATGTTCTTTTGAGCGAGACGACGATCCATGGCGAGCCGAATCTTACAGCTTTGCGTCGAGGACCATCGCGCAGAACAGCAGCGCGAGATAGGCAAGGGAGAACAGGTAGAGTTGCAGCGCGCTGCGCCGATCGGCGCGACGGTAGAGCCTGACCGCGCCCGCGATGAACCCAAAGCCGAGCAGCAGCGAGGCGACGAGATAGATCGGGCCGAAGCCGCCGGCGCAGAACGGCAGCTGGGTGACCGCGTAGAGCAGCACCGAGTAGAGCAGTATCTGCCGGCGCGTCTCGGCCTCGCCGCGCACGACCGGCAGCATCGGCACCCCCACCTTCTCGTACTCGCCCTTCATCAGCAGCGACAGAGCCCAGAAGTGTGGCGGGGTCCAGAAGAACACGATGAAGAACAACAGCAGCGCAACGCCGTTTACCGAGCCGGTGACTGCTGCCCACCCGACCAGCGGCGGGACCGCGCCGGCGGCGCCTCCGATCACGATGTTCTGCGGTGTGCGCCGCTTCAGCCACATCGTGTACACGAACACGTAGCCGAGGAATCCCGCGAAGGACAGACTCGCCGCGAGCACGTTGACCGTCAGCGACAGCTCGAGAAACGACAGTGCGGCCAGCGAGCAGCCGAACAGGAGCGCGGCCCTCGGAGACACCCTCCCGGAGGGAATCGGTCGCGAGGCGGTGCGCGCCATGCTCACGTCGATGTCGCGGTCGAACCAGTGGTTGACAGCGCCCGCGCCGCCCGCCGACAGATAGCCGCCGAGGCAAGTGAGCGCGATCAGCGCGATCGAGGGGCTGCCGGCCACGAGCATCGTCGCGATCGTCGTCAGCAGCAGCAGCGACTGCACCTTCGGCTTGGTCAGCTCCGCATAGTCGGAAAGCAGCTGTCGTGTCCGGGGAGCGAGCCCGAGAGCGCGCGCGTCGAGCGCTTCGGCCGCGGAAAGCGATGTCGGGGAGCCGTTCATCGCGGTGAGTCTAGGCGTTGAGCGGCGCGGGCACGCTACACGCCGCCTGGATGGCGCCCGTGGGCACGGAACACGCGCTACACGCCGATCTGGGTGGCGCCCGCGGGCACCGTCGCGCCACCCGGCGCCGGTGCGCCCGAGGTCCGCTGCTCGATCTCGCGGCGGATGTCCTTCATCGGTTCGTGCGAGCGTACGGTGGGGATCACGTCGAAGTTGTTGGCCGGCGGGGGAGAGGTCGTAAACCACTCGAGCGTGTTGGCCTTCCACGGATCCGGGCCCGCGACGGCGCCGTTTTTGAGGCTGTGCAGGACGTTGACGATCGTCAGCAGCACACCGGCGCCGAGGATGAAGGAGCCGATCGTGGAGATCAGGTTGTAGAGCGCGAGATTGCCCACGTTGCTGTACTCGTACACGCGCCTGGGCATACCGTCGAGTCCCAGCACGTGCTGGATCAGGAACGTCATCAGGAAGCCGAAGAACATCACATAGAAGCTCCATTTGCCAAGGCTCTCGCTCATCATCCGCCCGGTTATCTTGGGGAACCAGTAGTAGATCGCGGCGAAGATTGTGAACACGGCCCCCCCCATCAGCACGAAGTGGATATGCGCCACCACGAAGTAAGTTTCGTTCAGCTGCCAGTCGACCGGGAACACGGCCAGGAACACGCCCGAGATCCCGCCGATCGTGAACAGTGCGATGAAGCCGGCGCAGAACAAGAGCGGCGTCTTGAACTCGATCGTGCCACCCCACAGCGTCGCCAGCCAGCCGAAGATCTTCACGCCGGTCGGGATCGCGATCAAGAACGAGCTGAGCATCGCGAAGATGATGATCGCCTCGGGGATCGGCGAGGTGAACATGTGATGCACCCACACCAGGAAGCCCAGGAACGCGATCGTTATGGTCGAGGCGGCGATCGCCTTGTAGCCGAAGATCGGCTTGCGCGCGAACACGGGCAGGATCTCTGACACCAGCCCGAACCCGGGCAGCACCATGATGTAGACCTCTGGGTGCCCGAAGAACCAGAACAGGTCCTGCCAGAGGATCGCCGAGCCGCCGTTGGCGGGATCGAAGAAGTGGGTGCCGAAGTGGCGGTCGGTGAGCAGCATCGTGACCGCTCCGGCGATCACCGGCAGCGCGAGGATGAGCAGGATCGAGTAAGTGAGGATCGCCCAGATGAACAGCGGCAAACGCCCCCAGGAGAGGCCGCGGGCGCGCATGTTGAGGATCGTCACATAGAAGTTGATTGCGCCGACGATCGAGGAGAGCCCGGTGAGGTGGATCAGATAGATCCACGCGTCCTGGCCGCCGCCGGGGGAGTAGGTGATGCTCGACAGCGGCACGTAGCTGGTCCAGCCCGCTTCCGGCGGGTTCCAGAAGATCGAGGCGTAGAAGACGATGCCGCCGGCCAAAAGCAGCCAGTAGGACAGCGCGTTCAGGCGCGGGAAGGCCATGTCGCGCGCGCCGATCATCAGCGGCACGAAGTAGTTGGCAAGCCCCGCCATCATCGGCACGACGAACAGGAAGATCATCGTGGTGCCGTGCATCGTGAACAGCTGGTTGTACGTCTGCGGGGCGATCAGCGTGTTTTCCGGCACGCCCAGCTGCAGGCGCATCATCAGGGCCTCTACGCCGCCGAGGATGAAGAACACGAACGTCGTGACCATGTACATGATCCCGATGCGCTTGTGGTCGGTGGTCGTGATCCAGCTCGCCCAGCCCTTCGGCTCCGGCTTGGCCTCGTGCGCGACGATCTGGGGGATGGGGGCTGCGTAGGTGGCCATCGCGAGGTCTCCTAGTGTCCTGACTCGTCGGAAGGTCGATCGGCGTTCATGGTGTGTGCGCGCTTCACGGGTTCTCGACCTGCCCGGCGCCCACTTCGTGGTTGAGCTTGTTGCGCGCGATCGCCGCGGCCTCGTTGGCCTGCGAGATCTCCTGCTTCTGGTAGGCCAGCCACGCTTCGAACTGCGCTGGCGGCACGGCCTTGACGGTCGCGATCATGCGCGCGTGGCCGCGACCGCAGATGAGCGCGCACTGGCCGCGGAACACGCCGGGCTTTTCGATCTTGAACCACGTGTAGTTGTGGTAGCCGGGCACGGCTTGGAACTTGCCACCGAGCTGGGGCACCCACCAGGAGTGCACCACGTCGGAGGAGACGATGTTGAGCGTGACCGTGGTTTTCGTGGGTACGACCAGTTCCTCGTAGGAGTAGGGCGCGCCCAGCCCGTCCGGTTCGCTTGCGCCCGGATAGACGAACTGCCACACGAACTGCCGGCCGATGACCTGGATTTCAAGGGACTTGCCGCTCGGGGGCAGCCGCCTTTCGTCGCTGGCGTAGAGGTGGGAGGTGTCGCTGTCGCTGACCAGGTGTTCGCCTTCGGGACTCGAGTCCACCGGATCCTGGATCGAGGAGAGCTTGGCGAACGTGATCGCCGCAAGTGCCAGCAGGATCACCGCGGCGCCGATCGTCCAGCCGAGCTCCAGGCGTGTGTTGCCGTGGGTCTGCGTCGCCACGGCGCCCCTGCGTGCGCGGTAGCGGTAGAGCACGTAGCAGAGCACGCCCTCGACGATCGCGAAGATCACCAGCGCCACATACAGCGTGATCTTGTAGAGGCTGTCGATCTGGTCGGCGTTCGAGGACCCGCCCGACTGGGGCGTGAAGAACGCGAGCGGTATGGACAGGAGGTGGCTCAAGGCGGGCAAGATTCTATTCACGACCGGGCGGAACGCGCGTGCCCGGTCGCAAAAGCCTGTAGCGACGGGGCTTTGGGCAGGTGCCGAGCCCCGGTCGCGGTGGGTGTCGCGTGGGAAAGCATCCGCCTTTCAGCGTCCCCGAAAGTGGGCTGGACGCTTGGCCAGGAAGGCGCTCACGCCCTCCACGAAGTCATCGGTGCCGGCCATCTGCTGCTGCAGGGTGGCCTCGAGCTCCAGCTGCACGGCCATGTCCGAGTACAGCCGTTGGTTGAGCAGGCGCTTGGCGGCCGCGTAGGATCGCGTCGGGCCGCTCGCGAGCCGCGCAAGCAGCGCCTCGCTCTCGGCGATCAGGTCCGCGTCGGCGACGACGCGATTGGCCAGTCCCCAGTCGAGCGCCTGCGCCGCCGAGACGCGCTCCCCGAGCATCGCCATCTCCGCCGCGCGCGTCGCGCCGACGCGCGCAGGCACGAACAGGGAGGAGCCCCCGTCCGGCACCAGGCCGATGTTGACGAACGCCAGCAGGAAGTAGGCGCTCTGGGCGGCCACGACGAGGTCGCAGCACAGAGCCAGCGAGCAGCCGATCCCCACCGCCGGGCCGTTGACGGCCGCCACGACCGGCTTTTCCATCTCGCGGATCGCGTGCATGATCGGGTGGTAGCGCTCGGTCAGCACCTTGTAGACGTTGGGCCGTCCTTCGGGGGTGAGGTCGTCGCCGCTGATGTCTCGCAGGTCGGCTCCCGAGGAGAACGCGCGCCCGGCGCCGAGTATGCACACCGCGCGCACCGCATCGTCTGCGCGGGCTCGATCGAGCGCGGCGAGCAGGTCTTCGCCTAGCTGCCTGTTCCACGCGTTTAGCGCCTGTGGGCGGTTCAGCTCGATCTTCGCCGCGCCGTCCCGGAGTGTCACGTTGACGGTTTCGAGCCGCATAGGCGCGGGAGTTTATGGTGTATGGCGATGAGCAGGCCCGTGATCGGCATTTGCACCGCGCTTGAGCGCGCCCGCTGGGGCATGTGGGACCAGCAGGCGGTGCTGCTCTCGCGCAGCTATGTGCAGGCGGTGCAGCAGGCCGGCGCGCTCGTGGTGATGCTCCCGCCGGATGAGCTGCTGCTCGAGGATCCCGGCGAAGCGCTCGACCTGCTCGACGGGCTGGTGCTCGCGGGCGGCGCGGACATCGATCCCGCAAGCTATGGCGAGTCCGCCCATCCCGAGACGCTCGACACCGTGCCCGAGCGCGATCGCTTCGAGATCGCGCTCGTGCGCGCCGCGATCGAGCGCGACCTGCCGGTGCTCGGCATCTGCCGCGGTATGCAGCTGATCAATGTCGCCTATGGCGGAACGCTGCTGCAACACCTGCCCGAGCGCTTCGGCCACCACGAGCACTTGCGGGTCCCCGGCACCTTCGACGGCGCCGACCACGACGTCGAGTTGACGGCCGGCTCGCTGGCCGCGCGCGCCGCGGGCGAGATCCATCATGCGACCAAGTCCCATCACCATCAGGGCGTCGATCGCCTGGGGGACGGCCTGCGAATCAGCGGCAGCTCCTCGATGGACGGCTTGCCCGAGGCGATCGAGATGGCCGACCGGCGCTTCGTGCTGGGCGTGCAGTGGCACCCCGAGGCCGATCCCTCAAGTCATGTCGTCGGGGCGCTTGTCGCCGAGGCCGAGAAGCGCATGCGCGAGCGCGTGGCGGAGGGAACCGCCGCATAGCTCCATATACTCCCCGTCCCGTGCGGGGGTCGAGGGCCATCAGGACAGCCGCCTGGGGCCTTGTGGTCGCGGGTGCGGTGGCGCCGCTCGTGCGCAAGCGCCTGCCGACTCCGCCGATCGTCGCGCAGACGGTCGCGTTCGCCGCTCCACTCGGCCTGTGTGTGGCGGTGCGGCGCTCGCGCGCTCGCGATGTGGCGGCGTGCGCGCTTCAGATGTGGGCCTATCTGGCTGCCTACAAGGCGCCTCACGACGACGAGCGCGGGCAGCAGAGCCGCGTGCTGATCGACTACCCGATCGCCGTCGATCGCGTGCTCGGCCTCGGCGAGCTGCCAACCGTGCGCCTGCAGCGGCGGTTGGCCCGCGGCCAGTGGCGGCTCGGCGACCGCGTGCTCGTGTGGGCGCACTGGTCGTGGTTTCTGGTGCCCCATGGCGCGCTTGTGTACATCATGCTGCGCCACCGACGGCGCTTCGATCGCGCCGCGGTGATGACCTATGCGGTGTTCGACATCGGCGCGATGATCTACTGGGTGCTGCCGACCGCGCCGCCCTGGTACGCGTCCGCGCAGGAGGGGCGCGAGGGTCATTTCGATCGCCCCCCGCTCGCACCGACAGTGTCCAACGGGGCCCTGCGCGAGATTGCCGTCGGGGCGGCGCTCCACGACCCCCTCGACGGTGCCGCCGGAGGCTCGAACGAGATCGCCGTGAGGCGAATGATGGTCGAGTATGGGGAGTTCTTTTGGAAAGACGGCTGGGGTCCGCTTTACAGTGTGCTTGGAGGCAACCCACTGGCCGCGATGCCCTCGCTTCACTTCGCCACATCGATGATGGCCGCTCAGCTGCTCTCGGAGACTGGGCCGCTCGCCGGCGCGGTGGGCTGGGGCTACACGGCCACGCTCGGGTTCGCGCTCGTGTATCTCGGCGAGCACTACGTGGTCGATCTGATCGCGGGGGCCGCGCTCACCACGACGGTGCGCCGGCTGGCTCCGCGGGCAGGCCCTGCGCTGCGTGGCGCAGGACGAGCGGTCGCGGCGATCGAGGCGCGCGCGCACGATGCGAGATGAGCCGGCGAGGGATGATATGAGCGCTGCGCACACCTCCAAGCGCGAGCGCGTGGCGAGCGGTTCGGGAGGAATCGAGGCCACGCGCGGAGAGGCGACGGCGGCTCATCGGGACACGATGGCCGAGCCCGGGGAGCCCACGGTGGAGCGCAGGGTCGCAGAGGAGCAGATGCCGCATGTGCCGGTCACGCGGCGCGGCGCGATCGCCTTCGGCGTGTTCGTGCTCTCGGCGGTCGGGTTCCTGTATTTCGTGCTGCCCAAGCTCGCAGGCTTCAGCGGCACCGCCCATCGCATCGAGCGCGGCGACACGTGGTGGATCTTGGTCGGCGTGTTGCTGGAGATCTGCTCGTTCGCCGGCTATGTGGTGCTGTTTCGCGCGGTGTTCGTGCGCGGGCGCGACAGCCCGATCGGATGGCCTGAGAGCTATCAGATCACGATGGCCGGCCTTGCCGCCACCCGCCTGTTCGCGGCCGCCGGCGCGGGTGGCATCGCGCTGACCGCCTGGGCGCTGCGCCGCTCGGGCATGCAGCCGCGGCTGGTCGCCTGTCGAATGGTGGCCTTCATGGTGCTGCTGTATGTGATCTACGCCGGGGCGGTGCTGCTCGACGGCATCGGACTGGCCACCGGTCTGTTCCCCGGCGAAGGCTCGTTTGCGATCACGATCGTGCCGGCGGCGATAGCGGCGATCCTGTTCGGGTTGGGGGGCGCGATGGCGCTGCTGCCCGGCGACATCGAGCGGCGGCTGGCGAGGTGGGCGGTGGGCTCGGGGCGCCTGGCGCACTGGGTGGCGCGCGCGGTGACGGTGCCCGCGATGGCCGCAAGCGGGGTGCGCACCGCGATCGAGCTGATCCGCTCGCGCGATCCGGGGCTGCTGGGCGCGCCCGCGTGGTGGGGGTTTGACATCTGCGTGCTGTGGGCGTGCTTTCACGCGTTCGGCAGCGCGCCCCCGTTTCCGGTCATATTGATGGCGTACTTCGTCGGGATGGTCGGCAACCTGCTGCCGCTGCCGGGCGGGCTGGGCGGCGTGGAGGGCGGGATGATCGGCGCGCTGGCTGCGTTTGGCGTCGATTTCAACCTGGCTGTGCTGGCCGTGCTGTCATACCGGGCGATCTCATTCTGGCTACCGACGCTCCCTGGGGCGATCGCCTACTTCCAGTTGCGGCGCACGGTCGCTCGCTGGCGGGTCGAGCAGGCCGCTCCCGCATCGGCCTTACCGACGGGGATCGAAGCCACCGGTCCACTTCACGCCTAAAGTAAGCTATACTTTACAAAGTAAAGCAAGGCCGAACAGCTTGAGGGCAAGGCGAGCGCGGGAGCCTGAGCCGGTCGGCATCGGCTACCGTGGATGTGTCGCTCGCTCGCGCGAGCGGGTGAGACACGCAAGCAAGACGAGGAGAGTCAGCGAGATGGCGCAGGTCGAGAACACGATCATCGTAGGCAGCGGCCCCGCGGGGTACGCGGCGGCGCTGTACACCTCGCGCGCCAATCTGCACCCGCTTGTGGTGGAGGGCTTTGCGTGGGGAGGCCTGCTGCAACAGACAACCGACGTGGAGAACTATCCGGGCTTCCCCGAGGGCATCATGGGCCCCGAGCTGATGGGCAAGCTGCGTGAGCAGGCGGAGCGCTTCGGCGCGAAGCTCGAGACCGACCAGGTCGAGCGCGTCGAGCTCGCCAACGAGCCGGGTGGCATACACAGGGTGTGGGTCGGCGACACCGAGCATCGCGCGCGCACCGTGATCCTCGCGATGGGCGCCGAGCACAAGAAGCTCGGAATTCCCGGCGAGGAGGAGCTCGCGGGCCGCGGCGTGTCCTACTGCGCCACGTGTGACGCGGCCTTCTTCAAGGGCGCGCAGACCGTGATCGTCGGCGGCGGCGACTCGGCGATGGAGGAGGCGATCTTCCTCTCGAAGTTCGCGAGCAGGGTCACCGTCGTCCACCGCCGCGATGAGTTTCGCGCGTCGAAGATCATGCTCGAGCGCGCTCGCCGGCAGGCCAACATCGAGCTGCTGACGCCGTACACGGTGGAGCGCTTCCAGCCGGGCGAGAGCGGCGCCCTGAGCGTCGCCAAGCTGCTCAACGCCGTCACCGGCGAGTCGCGCGAGATACCGATCACGGGAGCGTTCATCGCGGTTGGGCACGAGCCGCAGTCGGCCCTGGTGGCGGGACAGATCGACCTCGACGAGAACGGATATGTGAGGGTTGAGGGTCGTTCGACGCGCACCAACAGGCCCGGCGTCTTTGCCGCGGGCGACCTAGTCGATCACACGTATCGCCAGGCGATCACAGCGGCCGGCTCGGGCTGTCAGGCGGCGCTGGATGCCGAGTGGTACCTGCGCGACACGCCCGGGATCCCGCCACCGCAGGGTATGCCCGTGGGAGATCCGGTCGAGACGCAATGGGCTGCGCCGGCGGCAACCGCCGACAGCGCCTCCCGATAGCGCTCAGGCGGCGACCATGTCGGTCGCCCGGGGTTGGCAAGCCAGTCGGCGCAGCGCCGGCGCGGGACGGTAGCGCTCCTCCCGGTAGTGCTCGCAAAGCAGCTCCAGTTGCGCGAGCACGCGCTCGAAGCCGATCTGCTCGCCCCAGGCGAGCGGGCCGCGCGGATGGCTGAGGCCGAGCACCATGCCCTTGTCGATGTCCTGTGCTGAGGCGACGCCTTCGCCGAGCGCGAACGCGCACTCGTTGACGAGCTGGCACACGATTCGCGTCAGCACGCCTCCCGGCGCGTCCTGTATGCGGGCAGTGTGCAGGCCAAGCCCGGCGAACGCCTGCTCGCCGGCCTCGCCGGTGACCTCGACGAGCGTGAGCGGGGCGAGCGCGTAGAACGGCTCGCCCTCAACGGTTCCGCCAAGCCCGCTCACGACGATCTCCGGTCCGGCCTTCCCCTGGGCGATGGTGCGCAGCTCGCGCGCCACGGGACCCTCGCCGGTGACGGTCGCGCCGGCTCTGCGCTCCGGCCGCTCGGGGTCGGTGGGCCGGTGGGGTCCCTCGCCCGAATAGTCGTAGTAGCCGCGGCCGGTCTTGCGCCCGTGCAGGCCGGCGGCCACGCGCTGCGCCTGGATCGGCGAGGGGCGCCAGCGCGGCTCGCCGAAGCTGAGCTCGTAGAAGCTCTTTGACACGTCAAAGCCGGTGTCCACGCCCACGAGGTCGCTGAGCTCGAACGGGCCCATGCGAAAGCCGCCGCCGAGGCGCACGATCCGGTCGATCGTCTCGATATCCGCAACCCGCTCCTGCAGCAGGCGCAGCGCCTCCAGGCCGAAGGGACGGTTGCAGCGGTTCACGATGAACCCCGGCACGTCGGCGGCGCGGATCGTGTCCTTGCCCATCGCCTCGCCGGTGGCGTCGGCGAGCGCCAGAGAGCGCTCGTCCGATAGCACGCCGGCGATCACCTCCAGCAGACGCATCAATGGGGCCGGGTTGAAGAAATGCATCCCCACGACACGCTCGGGATGAGTGGCGCCGGCGGCCACGGCGGTGATGGGTAGCGAAGATGTGTTGCTCGCCAGTACGCAGTCCTCGGTGACGATCTCCGACAGGCGTCGGTACAGCTCGTGCTTAACGTCGAGGCGCTCGGGTGCCGCCTCGATCACCAGTTCGCAGGCAGCCAGCGCATCTAGCTTGTCGGCCGGCTCAAGACACGCGGTTGCCGCCTCCGCCCGCTCGGCCGTCAGCTTGCCCTTTTCGGCTTCCTTGGCGAGGCCTGAGTCGACGCTCGCGATGCCGCGCGCCAGTGCCTCGGGGAAGGGATCGTGCAGCAGCGTGCGAGCGCCACTTCGACAGGCGAGCTGGGCTATTCCGGCGCCCATCGTGCCGGCGCCCACCACACCGATCGTTTTCGCCGCGGCGCCGCTCATAGCCGCGAGAGATTAGCGCTCGCTACCGCTCACGGTCTTGCCGTCCTTTTCGTCGAACCCGCGCCAGGTCGGGTCGATGCCCTCGCTGCGCAGCAGCTCGTCGCCGATGGCAAGATAGTCCTCGGCGGTCTGATTTGGCCCGAGCCGGAAGCCCAGGTGCATGTCTACTCCGTCCAGGCGGTCACTCTCCCGACCAGGTCGTATATCTCTTGGCTCAGCCATCGTGGTTTCCCCGATTCCTTGCGCTTGTGGCGTGCGATCAAGAGCGAGTAGATCTCCGCCACCAGCTCATGGGTGTATTCGTAACGAAGATACCCTGCCGCTCGGATGGACTTGCTGACAGATGTCGGCGCCAGGTTCAGCAATCTAGTGCCGTCGGCTATGTCTTCGGCGGTGCAGCGCGCAATGCTCAGCGCATGTCCCCACTCGTGCCATGCCGTTCGGGCGAGCAGCTGCTCGACGGATGACTCTCCCAGCTCGGCAAGCGCCGGGTGCCCAGCGTGGAATGCGACGATCCGCAGGTCGGGAACCCAAACGGCGAGGGCGGGTTCGAGCCGTCGACGTGCCCGCTCGTCGAGCCCACGGTGTCCGGCCGATCGCAGGAGCTTGTGAACTGGCACTCCGAGGGGTTCCTCGACAACCGTCCACTGCGAGGCGCCGACCTCCTCCAACAGCCGTCGATGCGCGGCCGGCAACGTGGCCCAAGCCATGTTCACGATTCGTTCGGTGCGCGTGCGTACCTGCTCAGTTGGCTGGTCGCGTCCATTGGTCACCCTCCCTATTCCGACCTTCTGCGCAAAGCGGGACAAGGTCTTCGTCGCCAAGCTGTCTCAGCCGGTGGGAACGACCCCAAATCCAAATAACGATGGCCCTACGCTGGGCCGCGAGTGCTCTCAGGAAGGCACGAGCGCGTTGATGCCGGTCATCGCGCGGCCGATGATCAGCTTCTGGATCTGGGAGGTGCCCTCGTACAGGGTTGTCACGCGCACGTCGCGGAAGTAGCGCTCGACCGGGTGGTCGTCGACGTAGCCCGCGCCGCCGTGCACCTGGATCGCGGTGTTCGCGCACTCCACCGCCGCCTCGGTCGCGTGCAGCTTGGCCACGGAGGTCTCAAGCGTGTTTGGGCGGCCCTTGTCCTTCAGAAAGCCGGCGCGCCACACGAGCATGCGCGAGGCGTCGGTCTTCAGCACCATGTCGGCGATCATCGCCTGCACGAGCTGGAAGGAGGCGATCGGCCTGCCGAACTGCTCACGCTCCTTGGCGTATTTGACCGACTCCTCCACGCACCCCTGACAGATGCCTACGCAGCCGGCGGCGACGCTGTAGCGCCCGGAGTCCAGCGAGGACATCGCCACCTTGAAGCCATCGCCGATCTCGCCCAGCATCCGATCGTCTGAGACCTCCACGTCTTCGAGGGCGATCGAGGCGGTGTCGGAGGCGTGCAACCCCATCTTGTGCTCGATCGTGCTCGCCTGGAACCCGGGCTGGTCGGTGTCCACCATGAAACACGCCAGGCCCCTGTGGCCCTTCTCCGGGTCGGTCTGGGCGAAGATCAGCGCCACCTTGGCGTAGTTGCCCATCGAGATCCACATCTTCGCGCCGTTGATGACCCAGCCCTTGTCGGTCTTCTTCGCGCGCGTGCGCTGTTTGGCGGCGTCCGAGCCGGTGTCGGGCTCTGTCAGCCCGAAGCACCCCAGCCACTCGCCCGAGCACAGCTTCGGCAGGTAGTGCTGCTTCTGCTCCTCGGTGCCCCACTTGAGGATCGCGCTGCACACGAGCGAGGTCTGCACCGAGATGACGGTGCGCACCGACGAGCAACCCCTGCCGATCTCCTCCACCACGAGCCCATAGGAGAGGTAGTCGAGCCCCGCGCCGCCATACTCGCGCGGCACGATCGCGCCCAGATACCCCTGGTCGGCGATCTTCTTGACGAGCTCGAGGTCGAAGTGGTGGTTGCGCGCGTTCTGCTTGGCGCGCTCCACTATCTCCTTGTCGGTGAACTCGCGCGCGGTCTGCTTGATCAGCTGCTGCTCGTCGGTCAGGTCGAAGTCCATCTCTCTCCTCATGCCTTCAGCTTGGGGGTTTGCCAGGGTGCCGCCAGGCGTCTTTCGAGCTCGCCGGCGAGTGCGTCGATGTCGATGCGATCCTGGCTCAGCGAGTCGCGGTCTCGCAGCGTCACGGTGTTGTCCTCGATCGACTGGTGGTCGACCGTCACGCCCCACGGGGTCCCGATCTCGTCCTGGCGGCGGTAGCGCTTGCCGATCGAGCCGCCCTCGTCGTACTCGGCCTGCATCCGTTCGCGCAGCTCCTCGTAGATCCTGCGCGCGAGCTCGGGCTGGCCGTCCTTCTTGACGAGCGGCATCACCGCCGCCTTCACGGGCGCCAGGCGTGGGTGCAGGCGCAGCACGGTGCGGGTTTCCGGCTGCTTGCCACCCTTCTCGTCCATGCTGTCCCCCACGATTTCCTCGTCGTAGGCGTCGACGAGAAACGCGAGCGTCGCGCGGTCGGCGCCGGCGGCCGGCTCGATCACGTGCGGGACGTAGCGCTCCTTGGTTTCCGGGTCGAAGTACTCGAGCTTCTCGCCCGAGAACTTGGCGTGCTGGGTGAGGTCGAAGTTGCCGCGGTTGGCGATCCCCTCCAGCTCCGACCAGCCGATGGGGAACAGGTACTCGACGTCGCTCGTACCCGAGGAGTAGTGCGAGAGCTCGTCGGGGTCGTGCGCGCGCAGACGCAGATGGTCGGGTCGCAGCCCCAGGGTGTTGTACCAGCTCATCCGCTCCGCCAGCCAGTACTCGAACCACTTCCGGGCTTCGGCGGGGGGCACGAAGAACTCCATCTCCATCTGCTCGAACTCGCGCGTGCGGAAGATGAAGTTGCCGGGGGTGATCTCGTTGCGGAATGACTTGCCGACCTGCGCGATCCCGAACGGGGGCTTCTTGCGCGAGAACTGCAGCACGTTCTTGAAGTTGATGAAGATCCCCTGTGCGGTCTCCGGGCGCAGGTAGGCGGTTGCGCCCGACTCCTTCACGGGGCCGATCGTGGTCTCGAACATCAGGTTGAAGTCGCGCGCGTCGGTCAGCTCGCACTCGTCGGTCTCGCCGGGGTGCTTGGAGGGCTTGCGCCCGCACGGCAGCTCGGCCAGGTGGTCGGCGCGGAAGCGCTGCCCGCAGGTCTTGCAGTCCACGAGTGGGTCGGTGAAGCCCGCCAGATGGCCCGATGCCTCCCATACGCGCGGGTGCTGCAGGATCGCCGAATCGAGCGCCACGATGTCCTCGCGCCGGCCCACCATCGCGCGCCACCACTCGCTCTTGACGTTGCCCTTCAGCAGCACGCCGTAGTGGCCGAAGTCATAGGTGGAGCCGACGCCGCCGTAGATCTCCGAAGAGGGGAAGATGAAGCCGCGGCGCTTGCACAGCGCCACGATCTTCTCCATCGTCACGACATCCTCGCCTGCGGGGGATTGCTCGGGCATCGGCCCGGATGGTATTGGAGGCTGCTCGGCGGGGGGTTCGAAGGACGCAGAGAGCCCGGTCTTGCGCCCCGGGTCCCATGGGGCGTGGGCGCCGCGGGCGATACCTTGCCGGGTTCGTCCGAATGCCGCGGGGGCCTCCGAGCAAACAAAGAGACCGGGCTTGACATATCCCGTCACATGTGTTTACATACATTCTGTTCTCTTGCTGACAAGACGACGGAGGGGACGGCTCTCCGTCTGAAAGGTGACGAAAGAACGCAAGAGCGTGAGTGACTGAGCACGATCGCACATAGGGGTTCACCAGGGCGTCGTTACCCAACCTCTCCCGCGGCGCCCCGCGCATGCCTCATCCGCGATCGACCATGCCGGTCTCCTCGACAGGGCGCCGCGGTCCCCACCGACCGCGGCGCCCACTGTTCCCGCCGTCCAACGTGCGCGCGTCTCGCCGGCGCCCGGCCCCGGGCCCGGGCCCGGGCCCGTAGGATGGGCCGCGTGGCGAGATTCCTGATCGTCGGCCTCGGCCCCGGTTCGTCTGCGCTGGCCGACGCACTGGCGCGGGACGGCCACGTTGTGAGCGTCGTCGCGCACGCCGACCGAGGCGCGCTCGAACACGTCGCGATCGTCTGCTGGCTGGCGGGCGAGGCGCCGCAGCGGTTTCTGCTGCGCTCGGTGGACAGCTCGATGCGCGGCTTCCTCTATCAGTCCGGCGAGTCCGGCGGCGATCGGCAAGCGGTGTTGGAGACAGCGGCGCACAACTCGATCCCGCTGGCGATCCTCACCGCCGATCCCGCGGAGATCGACACGTGGTTGGCACAGGCGCGCGAAGCCGTCGGTGCGCTGCTGGAAGGACGCCGGGGTGGGGCGTAGGCGCGCTATCCTGAGCTTATAAACATCCAAAAGCCGATCGGCTTTCGATGAGAAGGCTTCTACACAGGAGGTACCGCCGAGATGTCCGCCTACGCCAACGATGTGCTCGTAGACGCCGACTGGCTGCAGCAGCACCTGGACGACGAGTCGATCCGCATCGTCGAGGTCGACGAGAACCCCAGGCTCTACGCCGAGGCCCACATTCCCGGCGCGGTCGGCTTCGACTGGAAGCAGGACCTGCAGGACCCGATCCGGCGAGACTTCCTCGGTCCGGAGGACTTCGGCGCGCTGTTCTCCCGCCACGGGATCTCGAGCGACCACACGATCGTGCTGTACGGCGACCGCAACAACTGGTTCGCCGCCTACACCTACTGGTATCTGAAGTACTACGGCCATGAGAAGGTGCTGCTGCTCAACGGTCCGCGCGAAAAGTGGATCGCCGACGGACGACCGACGAGCGTCGAGGCCCCCAACCATGCGCCCGCGAGCTTCGTCGCGCGGCCGGGAGACGAGCGGATTCGCGCCCGGCGCGAGGAGGTGCTCGCCGCGATCGAGGACTCCGTCAATCTCGTCGACGTGCGCTCGCCCGCCGAGTTCGCGGGCGAGATCATCTCCCCGAGCGGCTATGAGCAGGAGGGCGCACAGCGCGCCGGCCACATCCCCGGCGCCGTCTCGATCCCCTGGGCGCAGGCGGTCAACGAGGACGGCACCTTCAAGAGCGCCGAGGCGCTGCGCGAGCTGTACGGCGGAAAGGGCGTGCTCGACGGTAGGGACACGATCGCCTACTGCCGCATCGGCGAGCGCTCCGCCCACACGTGGTTCGTCCTGCACGAGCTGCTCGGCTCGCGCCACGTCAAGAACTACGACGGCTCCTGGACGGAGTGGGGCAGCCTCGTCGGCGTTCCGGTGGCCACGGGCTCCTGAGAGCCGGCCTGGCACAACGACCTCGGCAACAGCTTCGGGCCCCACCCCTCTCGGGCCCGGGTGCGCCCGGCCGCCGCGTTCCCATAAGGCGCGGCGGCCGGCAGTGCTATGCATCGAGCAACGGCGCGACGCGCGCCAGCAGGCCCTCGAGGATGCGCGCCGTCGCGCCCCACACGAGCTGGTCGTCGAACACATAGGCGTCCGTCTCGAACCGAAAGCCACGGCGTTCGATCTGCGTGCGGGTGCGCCCCGCGCCGATCTCGCGCAACGAGGGCTCGAGCACCTGCTCGACCTCGCGCGCCGACGCGCGCCAAGCGTGCCGCCCGTCGATCAGCCCGACGAACGGATGGATCGCGTAGTTGGTCACGAACGTGGAGGTGCGCTCCAGCGCTCCCAGCAGGGTGACCTGCGCGCGCGCCAGCCCGATCTCCTCTTCGGCCTCGCGCAGCGCGGTGTCGGCCAGCGTGGCGTCCTCGGGGTCGCTGCGCCCGCCCGGAAAGGAGATCTCCCCGGCATGGCGGCGCAGATCGGCGCGGCGCTTGGTCAGCACCACGTGCAGCTCGCCACCGCCCGCCCGGTAGAGCGCCACGAGCACCGCCGCCGGCACCTGCTCGTCCGCGTGTGGCTGGGCGTGCGTGTCCAGGTCGAGCAGCGCCGCGCTCAGCGCGGGCGCCAGCGTCAAGCTTGCATCTGGTCCGGGCAGCTTCTCAGACCGGCACGCCGGCGCGCTCGACGCGTTCCTGGAACATGACCTCGCCGTCGAGCGTGCGGTGCACCGGACACTTCGCGGCGATCACCTGCAGGCGCTCGACCTGCTCCGCGGGCAGCTCCTCCGGCAGGCGCAGCACCACGTCGAACTTGGTCGGACACCCGCGCTCGGCGGGGGTGTACTGCACGTCCACCTCGACTTTGCCGATGTCCCAGCCCTTGCGCGCCGCGTACATCTCCATCGTGATCGCGGTGCAAGACGCGAGGCTGACCGCGAGCAGCTCCTGCGGGTCCGGCCCATCGTCGTCGCCGCCGGACTCCAGCGGCTCGTCCACCGTCAGCTGGTGATCGCGCACCTGCACGGTGTGTTTGAACGCCGAATCCTTGCGTCTAACGCTGGCCTTCATGACTGCAACACCTTCCGATTGAGTTGTCACAGCACCCTCTCCTTCCATGGTATCGACGGCATCGCTCTACGAAAGGGGGTTAAACAGCAGGCCCGTGAGGAGCTTCGGGTAGAAGAACGTCGACTTGGGTGGCATGTTCTCGCCGGAGGCCGCCACTTCGCGCACCTGCCGTACGGGCGTCGGCCGCATCAGGAAGGCCGCGTCGTACTCGCCCGAGCGCACCATCTCGACTGCCTCCTCGGCGCTGCGCGCGTAGAACAGGCCGTTGAAGTGCGAGATGTCCTCGTCGGAGAGGCCCAGCGCTCCCTTGAGAAGCAGCGCCTCCAGCACGCCCGTGTCGAGGCTGCGGTAGGCCGCGGAGAAGCCCGGCAGGGCGGCGTCGGCGATCGCCTGGTCGGAGAGCGTGAGGCGGTAGGGGGTCTGGTGGTGGGCGTCGATGTAGCCGAGCTGCAGCGGGCCTCCGCCGGGCTCGGGCGCGAGCTGGTCGAGTGCCACCTCGGCGATCTCGAAGTCGCGGCGGAGTGTTTCTCTCAGGGCCTCCTGGCGGGCACGATCGAGACCGCGCACGAGGCGGTGGGTCGGAAACACGGTCAGGCCCGGATCCTCCAGCGCGACCAGGCACATCAGCATGTAGCGGTGCTCGCCGTCGCCGCCAATCTCATCGGCGTACGTCGCGGCGGTCTCGTAGCGGTGGTGGCCATCGGCGATCAGCAGCTCCGTGTCGCGGGTGGCGGCCTGCACAGCGGCGATCGTGCCCGGGTCCGAGGTGCGCCACAGGCGGTGGATCGTGCCCTGCGCGTCGGTGACCTCGCTCCACGGCGCGTCCTGCGTGGTCGGCTCAAGCGCTTTCCAAGCCACGTTCGTGGGGTCTGAGAAGAGGGAGAAGATGGGGGAGAGGTTCGCGCGGGTCGCCCTCATCAGGCGCAGGCGGTCCTCCTTGGGGCCGGGATGGGTGCGCTCGTGCGGGCGCACGCGGCCGGGGCCGTAGCCCTCGATGCGCACGCGGCAGAAGAACCCGCTGCGGGTGCGGGTCTGGCCGTCGGGGCCCGTGTAGGTCTGGGTGTGGGGCCATAGCGAGGGCTCCGGATCGCGCACGATTGCGCCCTGCAGCTGCCACGCCTCCCACAGCTCGCCCGCGACGGCGTATGGATCCGGCTCTCCCTTGGGGAGGTCCACGGCCACCACGTTGAAGGGCGAGCATTGCAGCAGCTGCTCGCGCTGGGTTGCGTCGATCACGTCGTAGGGCGGGGCCGTCACGTCCGCGAGGGGTCCAACCAGTGTTTGGTCGTAGTGCAGGGCGCGCAGGGGTTGGATGTCGGCCATGGCGGGGGCGACCCTAGCAGCAGGGGTGGGGCGCTGCAAAGGGGACACAACAGATATCTGTCCGCATGACATGCGAACATACGTTCGCCATGATCCCCGCTGCTCCGGGCATATGTCTACAGGCCTGGATGGATTGTCTGCGTCCGAGCGGCAGTAGAATGATGCCATCGGGGCGTAGCGAAGCCTGGTATCGCGCGGCTTTTGGGGAGCTGAGATCGCCGGTTCAAATCCGGCCGCCCCGATTGAAATGCTGTTGGAGTCAGGAGGACGCTGGAGGCGTCCTGGGAAGGCAAGGGTTGGCTCTGGTGCTGAGGTTCCGGGCTCTTATGGACGGCGAAGGTAGGCTACGCGATGCACTCGACTTTAGAGCCGACCGCACACGAACCGCACACGTAGGCAGCGGCAGGCCGCTCACGCTAGGACAGGTGCTGGCGGTCTAGGTTGTTCCGATGTTGGCCGCGCTCGTCAATACACTGTGCGTAGTGACGATCAGCATCAAGAATTGTGCAGTTCACAACTGTGGGGGGGCGGCCATCGCGACTAGGGGCCCGATAGATGGGCTCAATGTGGATGGGCTGATGGTGACGAACACCCCGACGGTCCTTCGTGCCGATGGTCCCCTTCGGAATTCGAGTTTCCGTCGGGTCGTCCATCGGCCGGGTACCAGTCGCCCGCGTTCAACGCCGATCTTGCCGACTGGCTCTGGGCTTACGTGCTGGTGCAACTCCGGCAGGCCATACCGCGAGTGCCACGGGGAAAATGACATTGGGAAGGCAGCATGACATCGGGTGACGTTCCGGAGCCTGCGTTGTCGCAGAGTCGCACCTTCGACATCGCTGGAGATGTCGAAGGCTCTACGTTTGAGGACATCGATTCGTCGGCGGACACCTTTATGAAGGCGGCGGCCGAGCGGGGCAATCGGTTCTCGCGCATTCGACATAAGCCTACGCGAGGGGACCGTGGCGAGGACGGCCCGAATTGGACCAAGATGGGTGCCATCGCCGCAATGGTTGCTGTGCCAATTGCCATTATTGCGATCGTCGTGACGATTGTGGCGGCGTGAGCGATCGCTCTGGGTGCGCGGCTCATTCCCGCTGATCTGTCAGCCAGCGAGATGAGCGCCAGCTCGTACGGACGTGCCGGACGTGCCGTGCGGGACTGAAGCAGCACTTTCGGAGTACGTGCGGAGCCTCTTTTAGAGGGGGCCGACGAAGCATTTGCACAGCGATTGCTGGGGCGTGCATCTAGTCTGTGCAAGATTTTTGAGTGCGATGTTGGGCGTGGCTCGCAAGGGGGGCCCGTGCTCGCTGCTCAGGGAGTGGTCCAGCGCTTATGCGTGGCGTCCCAGCGACCGGTTGTGGTGCCCGCGAGGATCGGGTCTAGAAAGGTGGCGGCTTCGGCGTGAGCTGTTCCGAGGTCTGCTGGGAGCCCGACGTCTACTGCGGCGCTGGTGTAGGGCCTTGCCCACGAGGTTGGCGGCGGGGGGAGAGCGGTGGGGAGGGGTTGGCGGTCGCGGCGGCTGAATGTCGTGTCGAGGCTCGCGTGTAGTCGGTCGGCGTGTGGGGCGGCGAGGTCGGCGATCAGGAGGATGTCGATGAGGTCCTTGATCCGGGTGCTCTGCTGTTCTTGTGGGCCATAGGTCGCGGTGTATGCGTGGACCTTCTCGGCGATGTGCTGCTCCAGGGCGATTACGGGCATCTCGACGGGCTGGATGTCGGCGAAGTACAGGAGGCTCGGGATTGGCAGTCGTTCGGATGGGGCGGTTGGCTGCTCGTTGAGCGCTACGTCGACGGGGAACTGCTCGAAGCGTCGTCCAGCGACTTCGGCGGTCACTGTGTAGCGCACGGCTCGGAATGCTTCTGCTTGGTCGAGTGCGGCGGTGCGCGCTACATCGAAGCTGAAGTGGTCGTGGAGGTCGATCGCCTGCGCGGCAAGGAGCCTTGTGGTGGCGGTCTGCTCGTCCTCGGCTCCCGCGAGGTCGATGTCCTTGGTTGCTCGTGTCCGCACGCCGAGTCGCAGCTCAAGCGCGAATGCTCCCTTGAGCACCCAGCTTCCTGGCTCTGCGATGGCGAGCCTGGCGAGGAAGCGCTCGAAGGCGACGCGCTTGCGTAGCCGCATGACGGGCAGACCGGTCGTGGTTGCTTCGTTTCGGATGCGCTGGTCGAGCGCGGCTCGGAATGCCTCGGCGGTGTCGTACTTCACGCGGCGGTAGCTTCCTGGGTCGTTTGCTTTACGAGTGCGGCGACGTGTCCGCCGTTTCGCTGGGCGTGCTCGGCGAGCTGGTCGGGGGTGGTACGTCCTTCCTGGAGGGCCTGGCGGATGGCCATCTGGATCTGCTCTGGTGCGGTTCCTGAGCGTGCTGCGTCGATGATCGTCCTCGCCGGGGTTGTGACGCGGATGCCGTGGCGGGTCGTGATGTCGCCTTCCGGTATGGGTGCGGTAGCGGTGTGCAGGGTGATGCCGCTGGGCGCCCGGACTCCCCGGTGCTCGCGGGAGACGAGAAGATGCACTGTGTTTGGCAGGACGTCGGAGAGTCCATGCAGCACGAGCGCGCTCTCGTGCGAGACGATCGCTCTCTCCATCCCGACGGTGAGCCATGCGGCGCGTATCTCATCGTGTTCGCCTGCTGGGTAGTCGCTGAGGCGATAGAGCCCCTGTCGCATCCTCTGGAACCGGCCTGACCGGGCGTGGTGGGCGAGAAGCTGTGCGCTGACGCCTCGTTCTTGGGCCTGTCGTGTCGTGAACAGGCCATCCTGGGAGTAGGCGAGGCGGTGGAGTGCTGGGAGATCGGGCTTCTGGTCTACGTCAGACATTTCTACAGCATTCTTTTAGTGTATGCTGACAGGCAAGTCGCAGTGCTGATCGCATCTTGGCGCTCAGCTTGACGGAATCCCAATCAAAAAGTGCCCCGGCGCAGCTCGAACTGCCCGGGGCGTGGCAAGGAAAGGAAGGACCTTCCCATGCAAGATGAGATTAGCCGGATGCCCGCTGATGACGAGGAGCGGGCAGAGAAAGGAATCCTCAGTCTGTTGCTGGCTTCCGATTCGCAGCGGCCTTGGTCGATTGCGGAGCTCGAACGCGAGCGCGGCGAGCATCTCGGGACTGTCGATGCAGTCGCAAGTCTGCACGCAGCGGGCTTGATCCATCGCTGCGGAGAGTTTGTATTCGCGACTCGCGCCGCCGTGCCTATGGACGACCTCTCGCTCTGACGGTGGTTCGCCTGGCTGTGCCGGATCGTTCGGGATCGACCCACCGAGTCCACGCGGCGATCCGGCGCGCCATAAGGAGGTGCGTCTCGCAACGGCGCAACGATTGGTTGTTTCGGGAGTCAAGCGCAAAGTCGGTGGCCGTTTTCGGCCGCTCACGGTCATATACCCGTGTGAGGGGACAAAACCCAAACCCGGAGACCCGAGCAGCCGCCGTACAACACGGAGCGCCTGAGCGCTACGTGACGCGGGCTGAGCTGGCCGCGATCATGGGCGTGAGCCTGGCGACGGTGGATCGAATGGTCGCCGACGGGATGCCGTCGGTGACGTGGGGGCGTCGCACGCGCCGTTTCCGGCCATCAGCGGCTATCTCCTGGGCTCTGGAACGGGAGAGAGCCGCGTGAGCGTCACACGGCTCCCATCAGGCCGCTGGCGAGCACAAGTCTACGGCCCCGCGACCGGGAAGAACCTCAGCGTCTCGAAGGTCGTTGGCGGCCCCGGCACGTTCGCGACCAAGACGGAGGCGAAGCGGGCGCGCGAGAAGGCACGCGAGCGGTTGGGGATCGTCCGTGCAAGGGACGTGACCGTTCGTAGCTTCTGGGAGCGCTGGACAACCGATCCCCTATTCGCGCGCCCAAAGGAGTCGAGCGACATCCGCTGCCGCGAGCTGACCAAGAGTTTCGCCGAGCGCTACGGCGATGTGCCGATCATCCAAGTCGGGGATGAAATCGTCGCCGACTGGCTCGCCGGTGGTGGCCGTGCCGGGTCAGTCCAGGGGCTGTGTTCGATGTTCAACGACGCGGCATCGGTGAAGGCTGGTCGGCTGATAGACCGCAACCCGTTTCAGAAGCTCGGCATCTCACGCGGCAAGGGCCGACGCGACCAGCAACCACCAACTGAGCAGAAGGTGTGGGAGATCATCACGCACGCCCGCAAACTGGCATGTCCGTCGTTCGCGGCGTGGTTGCAAGTCGCCGCGTTCACCGGCCTTCGCCCCGGCGAGCTTGACGCGCTGCGGTGGGAGCGGATCGACTTCGACCGCGCCCGTATCGTCGTAGCCGAGCAGTTCAGCGCCGCAACCCGTACGTTCGACACGCCCAAGAACCACTTGCGGCGCGAGGCGCCTCTGACCGCACACGCCCGCGACGCGCTCTCCAGCCTGGCGCGTGAGGGCGAATTCTGTTTCGTCTCGCTACGCGGCGAGCACTGGACACCAAGCTCGCGCGCCTACCACTGGAAGGCCGTCAGAGCCGGCGCAGGCTGGGAAGGCAGTCTCTACCTTGCCACTCGACACTTCGCGGGCTTGGTACATGGTCAACGAGCTTGAAATGTCATCCGAGGACGTAGCAATCGCGCTCGGTCATCAGGACGGTGGGAACCTCGTCCGCCGCCTCTACGGCCACCGCGACAGGGGTCGCGCGCTCGACCGTATTGTCGGCGCATACGCCGACGCCGCCAACGGACACGCGGCCACTCCACCAAGCACGACCGCACGTCGGAAGACGCGACGGGAGCAGCCCACCCTGTTCGATCTACCGCAGACCGCACCCGAAACCGCACACGGCCCCATCAATCGCCAGCAATGAAGCCAAGCACCACCAATCGCCCCGATTGATTGAATTGCCGTTGGACTCAGGGGGACGCTGGGGGCCTCCTGAGACGGCAGTTTTTGGCTCTGGGAATGGGTTTCCGGCTTTTGGGCTCGATGAGGGCGGGTTACCCGATGTGCTCACTTTTCGACCCAACCGCACACGGACCGCACACGCCGGCCGCCGCCGGTTGGACCGGCAGCCTGTGCCTCGCCACTCGCCACTCCGCCGGCTGGTACATGGTCAACGAGCTTGAAATGGCCTCCGAGGACGTTGCCATCGCGCTCGGCCACCAGGACGGCGGCAACCTCGTCCGTCGCCTCTACGGGCATCGCGACAAGGGCCGCGCGCTCGACCGGATCGTCGGCGCAGACGCCACGCGCGCCGAGAACCGTCCCAAGCGAGCGGGATCATCTCCCGATGCCCCGCGAACACCGCCCCAGGAGAGCCTGTTCTGACGCCTCAGGCCCACCTCTAGATTATGTCTGACACAATTGCTAAAGTGGATGGTCCCAACATGCAGTTCGCGCGGTCAGCGACCCGCCACCGCATCTTCAAGGATCGTATCCGCCATGTCATCGCCAACTATCGAGTCCGCTTTGAGGAGCCGCCGCCAGACACGGGAGGCGCGCGAGCACGCTCGCTGCGCGTCGTCTACCTTGGTGACGACGATCACGGGCGCGCGCTGGAGGTCATGGCGGTCGCCGGCAAGGACGACGAGCTGCTGGTGATCCACGCGATGGAGCTGCGCAACAAGTACCGAAAGCGCTACGAGGACCGGAGATGACCAAGTTCACGACAGCCAGCGGCGAGGTGCTTACGGACAAGGACATCGAGGCCTTGGCCGACGAGGCCGAGCGCGGCTATGACCTGGACAAGGCGATCAAGGTGACGGTCGGACGGCCGTCGCTCGGCACAGGGGGGGCTTCGCCGCGCGTTCAGGTTCGCGTCGATCCAGACCTCGCGAAGGCCCTGCGCGCCCGTGCCCGCAAGGAGCACCGCTCCGTCAGCGACGTCGCCCGAACCGCGCTGCGCGAGTACATCGGCCGCGTCGCCTGATCGGCCGACCGGCCGCACATCGCCCACAAGACCGCCCACGCGCCGGCGAATCCCCAGCGCCTGAGCCAATCACCCCCAATCGCCCCGATTGAATTGCTGTTGCGGTCAGGGAGACTCTGCACCGCGCCATTTCGGGGCATTGCTGCCAAGCATGGTCGCGTCGCTGACGAGCATCGCGGAGGCTCGGGGTAGGACCCCGCCCCGAGTTTCTCATCTGCGAACATCGTCGAGTCCGCCATTTGCGAAAGGAGTATCATGCCCGACTACGCACCCGGGACCCCGTCCTGGATTGAACTTTCCTCGCCAGACACCGACGCCGCCGCCGAGTTCTATGGCGAGCTGTTCGGTTGGAGCGCCACCGAGCCCGGGCCGGCTGAGACCGGCGGGTATCGCATGTTTCAGCAGGACGAGAAGAACGTCGGTGGCTTGATGGCCGTCATGCAGGAGGACCAGCCCACAGCGTGGTCCACCTACATAAGCGTGGCCGACGCCGATGAGACCGCCGCCAAGGTCAAGGCGGCTGGCGGCACCGTCGTGATCGAGCCGATGGACGTGATGGACATCGGGCGGATGGCGTTTTTCGCCGATCCGACGGGCGCCGTGTTCGGCGTGTGGCAGCCCAAGAGCTTCACGGGGGCCGACATCGTCAACGAGCCGGGCTCGTTCTGCTGGAACGAGGTGCTCACCAGGGACGCGGACGCCAACAAGGCTTTCTACTCGGCGGTGTTCGGTTGGGTTGGGCGTCCACCCGCCTTCGAGGGCGCGCCGACCACCTACACGGTGTGGGAGAACGACGGCAAACAGATCGGCGGCATGATGCAGATGAGCGAGGAGTATTTCCCGGCCGAGCTCCCGCCGCACTGGGGCGTGGTTTTTGCGGTCGCCGACTGCGACGCGACTGTCGCCAAGGCCCGCGAGCTGGGCGCAACCGTCACAAACGAGCCGATGGACATGCCGATTGGACGCTTCGCCGGCATCGTCGATCCCCAGGGAGCCTCGTTCACGGTGATGCAGCCGGCGTCTATGGACTGATCGTAGTCCGCTACGTCGCGGCGCCGGCGGTCGTGGGAGCCTCGCCATCCAATCGCCAAACCGCTGGTATCACGCGTGGCCGCGGCGTTGCGGCGTGCCGGTCGCAAGACGACCGCGCGAACCTATGACGCGATGATCGCCGCGACCGCCGTGGCCAACGACCTGCCCGTCTACACATGCAACCCGGCGGATTTCAGCGGCATCGACGGGCTCGAAGTGGTGGCCGTTCCGGTCCCCGATGCTCCATCGGCGCCGAGCGGCCCGTGAGCAGAGCCCGCGCACGGCGATAATCGTGCGCTGTGCCAGAAGCCCAAGCCAACCCCTACAGCGCCCGCACCGCGTGGGCACGCAACCTCGGCGCGCCGGTGCGCGACTTCCTCGGCACCGAGACGGGCGGGGCGATCGTGCTGCTGGGCGCGGTGCTCGCGGCGCTGCTGTGGGCGAACTCGCCATGGTCGAGCAGCTACGAATCGCTGTGGAGCACGAAGCTCTCGATCGCGATCGGCGGGCACAGCATCGAGGCCGACCTGCGTCACTGGGTGAACGAGGGGTTGATGACGCTGTTCTTCCTGGTTGTCGGTCTGGAGGCAAAGCGCGAGCTCGACATGGGCGAGCTGCGCGAGCGTCGTCGCCTGACGATCCCCGTCCTCGCGGCGCTCGGCGGGATGACGGTGCCGATCGCCATATACCTGGCGCTGAACGCCGGCGGCCCCGGCGCTCGCGGATGGGGCGCGGCGATGTCGACCGATACGGCGCTTGCGCTCGGGGCGCTGGCGCTGCTGACCCCGCAGGGTGCAACCAGGCTGCGGGTGTTCCTGCTGACGCTTGCCGTCGTGGACGATCTCGGCGCGCTGCTGGTTATCGCGATCGCCTACACCACGCATGTGTCGGCGCTTGCGCTGGCGGTTGCGCTCGGCCTGTTCGCGCTGCTGATCGCGCTGCGCTATCTGCCGGCCTGGCGGCGTCAGCTATCGGTCATCGTCGGCGTGGCGCTGTGGGTGGCGATGTTCGAGTCGGGCATCGACCCCGTCATCGCGGGCCTGGCGATCGGGCTGGTGACGAGCGCCTATCCGCCCTCGCGCGAGGACCTGGAGCGCGCGACCGCCCTGACGCGCTCCTTCCGCGAGCAGCCGACGCCGGAGCTCGCGCGCTCGGCCCAGCTGGGCGTGCTTGGCGCGATCTCCCCCAACGAGCGGCTGCAGTACGGGCTGCACCCGTGGACGAGCTATGTGATCGTGCCGCTGTTCGCGCTCGCAAATGCCGGCATTCACCTGACCGGCGGGCTGCTCGGCGAGGCGATCTCCTCGCCGATAACGCTCGGGATCGCGCTCGGGTACGTGCTCGGCAAGCCGCTTGGCATCGTCGGCGCCTCCTGGGTGGCTTCGCGGCCGCGCCTGGGCGGCGCGCGCCCGATGCTGAGCTGGCCGATACTCGCCGGCGGCGGCGCGGTCGCCGGCATCGGCTTCACCGTGTCGCTGCTGATATCGAGCCTTGCCTTCGGCGGCGAGCGCCTCCAGGAGGCAAAGCTCGGCGTGCTCGCCTCCGCGATCCTCGCGCCGCTGCTGGCCTGGTGTGTGTTCGCGCTGGTGAGGCGGCTGCCGCGGCGCGTTCGGGCGCGTCAGATCGTTGGCACGGCTGAGGACATCCTCGATCTCTCAGACGACGTCGATCCCTCGCGCGACCACGTGCGCGGCGCCGAGGACGCGCTCGTCACGCTGGTCGAGTACGGGGACTTCGAGTGCTCGTATTGCGGGCAGGCGGAGTCGGTGGTGCGCGAGCTGCTCGCGTCGTTCGGCGACGACCTGCGCTACGCGTGGCGCCACCTGCCGCTGAACGACGTGCACAGCAGCGCGCAGTTGAGCGCCGA
This sequence comes from uncultured Solirubrobacterales bacterium, assembly GCA_963831995.1. Taxonomy (GTDB): domain Bacteria; phylum Actinomycetota; class Thermoleophilia; order Solirubrobacterales; family Solirubrobacteraceae; genus Palsa-744. The sequence continues at coordinate 1,960,965 of CAWHSI010000005.1, forward strand.
AGCGTCGGAGGCCGCGGCCGCGCAGGGCAGGTTCTGGGAGATGTACGACGTGCTGCTCGCCCATCAGGAGCCGCTGACGCCGCCCGAGCTGCGTGCCTATGCACAGCAGCTCGGACTTGACGTGGAGCGCTTTTGGGACGAGCTGCGCCACCACGATCACGCGCAGCGAATCGCCGAGGATGTCGCGAGCGCCGACGCCAGCGGCGTGTCGGGCACGCCTACGTTCTTTATCAACGGTCGTCGCCACCACGGAGCGTATGACGTCGGTACGCTCACCGTCGCCGTTCAATCGATCCGCGGGCGCGCCGGCTTGCTGGCCAAAGCCGCGGCCCTCTGACCCGGAAGGACAAGCATGGCCCCTGACCTGTTGAGCACGATTCGCGACGAAATCGAGGAGCGCCTGAACGAGCTGCGCCCGCGGCTGGCGGAGTACGAGCAGCTGCTCGTGGCCTCGGGTGCACTCCTCGCCGGCGGCGCCGCCGAGGCGGCCGCGCTCGCCGCGGCCGGGATCGTGCCGGGCGCGCCTGCGAGTGCCGCGCCGCAGACGCCCAAGCGCGGACGCGGCCGGCCGCGAAAGAACCCCGTCGAGGCCCCGTCCGCGACGCGGGCCAAGCCCGCCCGTGCCGCTCGCGGCGCCGCCCGCGAGGCGATCCTCGGCGCGCTCGAGCATGGTTCGCACACGGTTGGCGAGCTGGCGGTGGTGACGGCGATGAGCACGGCGAACATCAACGGCAACGTGCGCCGGCTGGCGGCGGAGGGGAAGGTCGTGAGGACAGAGCGCGAAGGCAAGACAGCCTACGCGCTTGCCAACGGCTGACCGCGCCGGCGCGTCGCGCGGGCTACCGTGGATCGATGGCCCCGCGCGACAGCGCCCAGGTGAAGCAGCTCACGCTCGTTGCCTGCATCCTCGGCTCGGGCATCGCGCTGCTGGACGGCACGATCGTGAACGTCGCGCTGCCCACGATCCAGCGCGAGCTGGGCGGCGGGCTTGCGGCACAGCAGTGGGTGGTCAACGCCTACCTGTTGACGCTCGGCTCGCTGATCCTGATCGGCGGCTCGCTCGGCGACCTCTACGGCGAGCGGCGCATCTTCGCGCTCGGCGTCGGCGGCTTCGGGGCGGCCTCGCTGCTGTGCGCGCTGGCACCCTCGATCGGCGCGCTGATCGCCGCGCGGGCGCTGCAGGGAGTGGCCAGCGCGCTGCTCACGCCGAGCGCGCTGGCGGTGATCGTGGCGACCTTCTCGGAGTCCGAGCGCGGTCCCGCGATCGGCAGCTGGACGGCGTGGGGCGGGATCGCGGCTGTGCTCGGCCCGCTGGTCGGGGGCGAGCTGCTGAGGATCGGATCGTGGCGCCTGATCTTTCTCGTGAACGTGCCGCTCGCGATCGCTTGTGTCGCGTTGATCCTCACCGTGATCCCGAAGTCCGAGCACCGCCGCGCGGGCGCTCGACGGGTCGATGTGTCGGGTGCGCTGCTGTGCGCGCTCGGCCTTGCGGGGCCCGTTTTCGCGCTGATCGAGCAGCCGCGTCTTGGCTGGGGCAGTCCGGCGGTGTGGCTGCCGCTCGTGGCCGGACTCCTGCTGCTGGCATGGTTTGTGGCGCACGAGCGGCGCACGCGCGATCCGATGCTGCCGCTCGGCCTGTTTGCCCGGCGCAACTTCTCGGCGGGCAATGTGGAGACGCTCGCGATGTATGCGGGCCTGGCGGTGCTGTTTTTCTTCCTCGTGCTGTTCCTGCAGCAGATCGGCGGGTACACGCCTTTGCAGAGCGGCCTCGCGACGCTGCCTGTGACGGTTGTGATGTTCCTGCTCTCCAAGCGCTTCGGCGCGCTTGCCGACCGCTTCGGCCCGCGCCTGTTCATGGGCGCGGGGCCGCTGCTGGCGGCGTGCGGGCTGCTGCTGTTTCAGCGCGTCGGCATACACGTGCACTATGTGTCGGAGGTGCTGCCCGGATTGCTGGTGTTCTCGCTCGGCCTGGCGATGACGGTGGCGCCGCTGACGGCGGCGGTGCTGGCTGGGGTGGAGAGGGGACAGGCGGGTATCGCCTCGGCTGTGAACAACGCGGTGGCGCGAGTCGCCGGGCTGCTCGGCACGGCGGCCGTCGGCGCCGCGGTCGCCGGTTCGTTCGTGTCGGGCCTGGAGGCGAATCTCGCGGGCCGCCCGCTCGGCCCGCGTGCGCGGGCGGTGGCGGTGCAGGCGCGCAAGCTGCCGCTGGGACGGCCCGACACGAGCGGGTTGCCGCCGGCGCAGGCGCACGCGATCGCGACGGCCGCCGACGACGCGTCGCTGCACAGTTTCCATCTGGGGCTGGCGATCGCGGCGGCGCTCGTGGCGGCGGGTGGAGTGGCTGGCTCGCTGGGTGTGCGCAACCCGCGACGCGTCGTGCTTGCCGAGGAGTGTGAGGGCGGACCGCTCGTGGGCGCCTCGCTGGACGCCTCCGGCTGCCAGGAGCACGCGCGCGGCGAGCAGGAGGCTCAGCCGATCCCCTCGGCGTAGGCGCGCATCGCTTCGATCACGGGCGCCAGCCTGCGCCCGCGCGGCGTGAGGCGGTACTCGACGGTGGGTGGGCTCGTCGGCAGCACGGTGCGCTCGATCAGCCCGGCCGCCTCCAGGTCGCGCAGGCGCTCGGAGAGCATCCTGGGGGAGATGCCGGCGACCGCCTCGGCGAATTCGTTGAAGCGAAGCGCGCCCGTCAGCGCCGCGTAGATGATCGACAGCTGCCAGCGGCGCTCCAGGAGGTCCGCCGCCTGGCGGACCTCCACGGGCACCGGCTGGCATCGGCGTGAGCTGCGCGCGGACATCGCCCCGAGCTCCCTCAGGAGACCTGTGCGACCTTCGGCGCCGGCTCCAGCGCGAGGTCGAGCACTTCCTGCACGCTCATCACTGGGTGGAAGCTCATCTGCTCGCGCACCTCCTCGGGAATCTCGTCCAGGTCGCCGCGATTGCGCTCGGGCAGGATCACGTCCGTCAGCCCGGCGGCGTGCGCGGCGAGCGCCTTCTGCTTGAGCCCGCCGATCGGCAGCACCCTGCCCTGCAGGGTGACCTCGCCGGTCATGCCGACGGTGTGCTTGACCGGGCGCTCGGACAGCAGCGAGGCGAGCGCCGTGACCATCGTCACGCCGGCGCTGGGGCCGTCCTTGGGGATCGCGCCCGCGGGCACGTGCACGTGGAACTCGCGATCCTTGAACGCCGACTCCTCGATGCCGAGCTCCTCGGCGTGGCCGCGCACGTAGGAGAGCGCGATTCGCGCCGACTCCTTCATCACGTCGCCGAGCTGGCCGGTGAGCACCAGTCCGTTTCCGCCGCCGGAGCCGCCCTTCATGGCGGTGGCCTCGACGAACAGCACGTCGCCGCCGGTGCCGGTGACGGCAAGGCCGGTGGCAACGCCGGGGGTGGCTGTGCGCGCCGCGGACTCCTGGAAGAACTTCTGGCGTCCGAGCGCGTCGCGCACCACTTCCAGGTCGATCTCCACTGGCGGTTGCACCTCTCCGGAGGCGACCCGCGTGGCGGTCTTGCGCAGCACGGTGCCGAGCTCGCGCTCGAGGTTGCGCACGCCGGCCTCGCGCGTGTACTCGGCGATGACCGTGCGCAGCAGCTCGTCTGAGACCTGAACCTCGTCCTCGCGCAGGCCGTTGCGGTCGCGCTGGCGCGGCCACAGGTAGCCCTTGGCGATCGCGAGCTTCTCCTCGCTGGTGTAGCCGTCGAAGCGGATCACCTCCATGCGGTCCAGCAGCGGTCCGGGGATCGTGTCGGCGACGTTGGCGGTGGCGATGAACATCACCTGCGAGAGGTCGAGCTCGACGTCGAGGTAGTGGTCGCGGAAGGAGTGGTTCTGCGCGGGGTCGAGCACCTCCAGCAGCGCCGCGGATGGGTCTCCGCGCCAGTCGGCGCCGACCTTGTCGACCTCGTCCAGCAGGATCACGGGGTTCATCGTGCCGGCGTCGCGCAGCGCGCGCACCAGGCGGCCCGGGAGCGCACCTATATAGGTGCGCCGGTGCCCGCGTATCTCCGCCTCGTCGCGCACGCCGCCGAGCGACATGCGCACGAACTCGCGCCCGAGCGCGCGCGCGATCGACTCGCCGATCGAGGTCTTTCCCGTTCCGGGAGGACCGATCAACGTCAGGATCGCGCCCGACTTGGGGTCGGCCTCGATGTTGCGGTCCTGGCGCAGCTTGCGCACGGCCAGGTACTCGGTGATGCGGTCCTTGACGTCCTCCAGGCCCGCGTGGTCTGCGTCGAGCACCTCGCGTGCCGCGACCGGATCGAGGTGCTCCTCCGAGCGCTTGCTCCAGGGCACCGCGATCAGCCAGTCCAGGTAGGTGCGGATCATCGAGGACTCGCCGGTCTGCTCGCCCATGCGCTCCAGGCGTCCGAGCTCCTTCAGCGCCTGCTCGGCCACCGCCTCGGGCATCTTCGCCGCCTCGATCTTGGCCTTGTACTCCTCGACGATCGAGCCCTCGTCCTCGCCCAGCTCCTTGCGGATCGACTCCATCTGCTTGCGCAGGAAGTACTCGCGCTGCTGCTTGTCGGCGCCCTCCTGCACGTCCTCGCGGATGCGCTTGCGCACCTGCAGCTCGGCGAGCGAGTCGCGCTGCAGCTTGACGGCCAGCTCCAGGCGGTCGGTGACGCTGAGCGTGCGCAGCAGCTCGACCTTCTGCTCGTAGTTGAGGTTGGGCGAGTATCCGGCCGAGTCGGCCAGCGGGCCGGGCTCGACAATCGCGCGCAGGAACGCGGCGATGCGTCCGTCGTCGCCGCGCAGATCGAGGATCTCCTCGACGATCGCGCGGTACTCGCGCTCCAGCTCGCGCGTGCGCTTGTCGACGGGCACGCCGTCGGGGCGCTCGTCGACCTCGACGCGCAGCTCGCCTTCGGGGCCGGTCTGGGCGGCGCCGATCAGCGCGCGGTGCTCGCCGGAGAGGGCCACGGCGTGGCCGCCGCCGGGAAGGCGCAGCTGCTCGGAGACTTCGGCGACGGTGCCGACCTCCAGGAACTCGCTCTCGTGGCGCGGCACGAGCACTACGCGCTCGTCCTCGCCGACGTCGACGGTGAGTGTGATGCCCATGCTCGGGAACACGACCGTGTCGTCGAGTGGTATCAGGCGCAGAACGGGGTTGGGCTTCTCGTCGGGTTGCTGTGATGATGCTGGGGATGAGGGTGGTGTCGTCGATGCCATCGGTATACGCTCCATATGAGCTTACGAATTTATAGTTAGTATAGGCACGTTCGATCCGATCTTCAAGGGCCGGTGTGCAGCGCCCCGAACAGGCCACCGCACGGCCTCGCAACGCTTCGCGACACGGCGGTGTCGATAGAGCCGGGTCTTGTCGGGTGGGCTCAAAAGAGCTTGCGCGGCCACAGGCGTCGCGCGCGCACGACGTTGGTCTCCGCGGCGAGCACCGTGACCTGACCGCCGAGATACAGCCAGGCGAGCAGCCCGAGCACGAACGCGAACAGTCCGGAGGTCTCCTTGGCGTGGCGCACGACGTGGCCGACGTAGAAGCCGCCGACGTGCTCGAGCACCTGCCACAGCACGGCCGCGAGGATCGTGCCCGGGATCAGATCGCGCGTGGGCACCTCCTCTGAGGTCAGCATTCGAAAGGCGGCGAAGAACAGCAGCAGGTTTGCCGCAAGCGCCACGACCACGCCGCCGAGCACGGAGAACAAGCCGGTGGTTTGTGCCGTCGCGTATCCGGCGGCGACCGCCGAGACGATGCTCAGCAGGCCGAAAACCGTGAGCAGACCGAGCCCGCGCAGGCGCCACGCAAAGAAGCCGAGACGGTGCGCGCGCGAAATCTCCCACACCCTGTTGAACGCGCTCTGGGTTGCTCCGGTTATGCCCAGGCCCGCCCAGGTCGCGCCGAGCAGCCCGATCGCGAGCGCCGGCACGCTGCCTTTCAGCGAGTGGACGTTGTGCTCCAGCTGCGTGCCGACGATCGGGAACTGGCTGAGGGTGGAGTGCAGCACGCTTTCCTGGGTGGCGCGGTCGCCTTCGAGGGCGAAGCCGAGGATCGTGACGAACACGAGCAGCAGCGGAAACAGCGAGAAGAACCCGTAGTAGGCGATCAGCGCACCCATCTGTGAGCCTTCCTGCTCGCTGTAGCGCTTGAACACCGCGACCGCGAAGCCGAGACGCGGGCTGCGCTGCTGGAAGCGGTCGAGCGCGTTCAATCGCGTGCGCACGAATTGGGAGGGGGGTGTGCGGGCCACAGTCTGCGACATGCTTACGTGTCTACCCGACGGGAGAGTTCCAACGCAGCCGACGCTCGGCCCGTCTCGGCCCTTGGGCCCGCCCGCCGCGGCGCGCTCGACGGCGCGCAGGCGGTCGCGCTCGTGTCGCGCTCGCGGCGCGAGAAGCTGCTCGCGATCCACCGTCGCCGCCTCAGCCGCGAGGATCTCGAAGACTGCTACAGCCAGGCGACGCTCGAGCTGCTGGTGCGCGCCGAGCGCGGCGAGGCATTCGCCGGCAACACCCACATCGCAAACGCGCTCGAGCAACGCCTGCTGTCGCGCGTGTACGACCGTCGCCGCGCGCTCAACGGTCGCAGTCCGATCGAGACGGCGATCGCGCGCGCGATGCCGCTCGCCGGCTGTGAGGACGTCGGGATCGAGATTCCCGATGGGCGCGCGGACGTCGAGCGGTTGACGATGTTGCGCCACGAGCTGCGGCGGATCGGCGAGCTCTCACACGAGCTCTCCAGCGACCAGCGGCTCGTGCTCTCCAGCCAGCTCGGGGGCGAGGGCGGTTGCGCCGAGTTCTGTCGCACGCATGGCTGGTCGGCTGAGAAGTACCGCAAGGTCGCCCAGCGCGCACGTGGGCGACTAGCTCGTTTGCTCTCCGCCGAAATGTCGTGTCCCGTTCCCGCGGGACAGTCGGATTAGAGAGCAGGGACATGGCTATGAACATAGATCGCCCCCCACATAGACCTGTCCCCTGGGACACCGCCGATCGGTTGCCGAGACGATCGCGCGGCGCTTCCCATCCGCACGCCGGCGGCCGGGAGGCAGATGCCTCCCCGTCATCGCTCCCGGCCGCATGCGTGCTTGCCTTCAGCCGCAGGGGGGAGCGCTCATGAGCCTCTGGCACAGAGAGCCGCGCGCGGTGTATCGCGTGTACGACGAGGACCACTACCTGTCCGCGTCGGACACGCAAACCGGCGAGTATGCCGGGGTCGACTATCTCCGCGGCCCGGACGCCGACGATGGCGAGCAGGTCGGGACTGGTCGGGAATCGCACGCGCCCGACAGTGGCTCTGGGCAGATCGACGCCGGGTATGTTGAGCACTCCGGGGTGTCGCCTGCGACGCACGGGAGCGACTCGCGAGAGGTGTTCGGCGCGGGCCCCCGTCGCGGGCGTCAGGGAAGGGTGCTCGCCCTCACCGTGCTCTGTGTCGTCGCAGCCAGCGCCTCCGGGCTCGTCGCGTTCGAAGTCTCCCATCGCTCCGGGTCGGCGCCGAGCGCGGTACGCCGCGCCCCGGCGAGACCGCTGCGCTCTGTGGCTTCCGGCTCGAACGTGCCCATATCCAGAACATCCACATCGAGCTCGTCCGTGTCGAGCGAGCTCTCATCCCCATCCCTGCAGCGTCGTGCCGGTCGGTCCGCGGCGGTTCTCACGGTGCACGCACGTCGCGTCTGGGCCATCTCGTCGCCCGCCGCGCGCTCGGTTCCGCTTGCGGCCGGGGCCGAGCGCTACGTCGGCGAATCGTCGTTCGAACCGGCCGTGCAAGTCAACCGCGAGTTCGGCTTCGAACGCTAGCCAGATGACCAGCCCATCTTCTCACCCCACAGTCCTCGTGCAAGCGCGCCCGATGTGGCGCATACGCCTCTCGCGCGAACTGCCGTCCTACCTGCTGCGGGGCCTGGCCGCGGCGGGGCTGCTGGCGAGCCTACGCTTCGCGATCGACCCGCCGCGCCCGACGTTCGTGCGCTCCTCGACGCCCACCTCGGCGCTGCTCGATCGAGCTGCGGAAGGGTTCGCGTCGCTGTTCGCGCGCCGCTACTTGAGCTGGAGCTCCCAGGACCCCGAAGCGCGCCGGCTGGCGCTCGCGCCGCTCCTGGGCTCCTCGATGGAACCCGAAGCGGGTCTGCAGCCGCCCCCGAGCGGCGAGCAGCAGGTGCTGTGGACAGAAATCGTGCAGGCCCGCGAAATTGGGCCCGGCGAGCACCTGTACACGGTCGCCGCGCAAACCGACGCCGCGGGGCTGCTCTACCTGTCCGTGGCGGTCGCGCGCGAGACCGGCGGCGCGCTCGCGCTGGCGGGCTACCCGGCGCTCGTCGGCCCGCCCGCCTCGGCGCCGGCGAGGATGCCCGAACACCTGCGCGAAGTCGAAGAACCGGCGCTTGCCACGGTCCTTACGCGCGCGCTTCGCAACTATCTCAGCGGCTCCGAATCGGAGCTGGCGGCCGATCTCAGCGCGACAGCGCGCGTGTCGCCGCCGGGGATCTCGCTCGCGCTTCAGTCGGTGCAGAGCCTCGACTGGACGCTCCCCGACCGCTCGGTGCTCGCCGTGGTTCGCGCACGCGATCGGCGCGGCGCGCAATACACGCTCGCCTATGAGCTCGGCGTCGTCTCCGACGCGGGGCGCTGGGAGGTGTCGGCGATCCAAACCAACCCCTACAGCTGACCGCGGCGATGCACCTCAACTCGACCCAAGCAAAGGAGACCCCATGCACACGATCCACACAATCCACGCGCTGATCGCCACAACCGAAACAACCGTGTCGCTTGAAGCTGCGGCCACCAAGGCCGGCGAAACGGGCCGCAAGATCGCCATCAGCATGATCGGGCTCGGCTTTGCGATCGCCTCGATCGTGCTCGCCTTCCGGCGCGACTTCAGGGAGGCGGCCGGCATCTTCGCCGTCGGCTTCGTCGCGGTGCTGCTCGCCAGCAAGACGGGTGTGAACGTCCTGCAGGAAACCGTCAACACGCTGTTCGGGTCCTCCTCCTGAGCGGGCCGGTGCGCAACCGCCGATCGATTGGAGCTGACGGTGGAGATCGTCTCCTACAGAACCGTGTTCGACCTGGAGCGGCGCGTCTATCGCGTCGACCGGCTGCGCCTGAATCCGAGCGGCGTGCCGCTGCGCGGGCTCGTGTACTTCCTCACGCTGCTCGCCGCGGCGCTGCTGTGCGCGAAAGCGCCGCTGCTGGGGTGGCTGGTGCGGGTGCTGCCCTGGTACATGCGCGACCTGGCGATTCCCGCGGGGGGCGCCGCGCTGCTCGGCATGATTCGCGTCGAGGGTCGCCCGTTTCACCTCGCGGCGCGCGCGCTCCTGCGCTACGGCGTCGCTCCCCGGCAGCTCGCCGGGCTGCGTCCATGCGCCGCCGCGGGTGCGCGCTGGCATCCCGGCGAGCTACTCGTGCTGCCCGACGGCTCCGACGCGCGGCTGCGGCGGCTGCGCTACACCGGCGCCGGCGCCGTGCGGGTGGGAGTCGCACACGCGCGCGCCGAGTACGGCGGAGGCGCGCTCGGGCGGCCGCGGATGACGCTCCATGCGCTGGCGGGCAGGCGCGCGCCAGCGCGCGGGCAGGTGATCGCGCTGGCTCCCGGCGTGCGGCTCGAGGTGCGGGGCGCCTCGTGAAGGATCCGATCTCCTTCCTTTACGGCAATCTCGTATTCGGGTCGAGCCTCGACGACGTGTGGGCGGCGTTTGCGGTGTCCAGCGAATCCTATGAGTGGCTGCCCGCGGAGGGCAAGCGCAGCCGCCTGCTGTCGCTGCTCGCGGCCCTGCAGGCGCTGCAGGCCGACGTGCAGATCCTGCGCGTGACACGGCGTCTGAGCGTCGAGGGGTATGTCGAGCGGTGCCGTGTGCTGAGCGCCGGCCCGCACGCCCATCCGCGTTCCTGCGAGGTCTACGCCGGCGAGCAGGCCGAGCGTCTGCGCGAGCTCGACGCGGCGCGGCCCACCGTGTTCTTCCTGGTCAGCCTGCGTGAGCCCGAGCGCGACATCGCCTCCTACGTGTCAAAGACGGCCGAGCAGCATCCCCGCGAGTGGCTGGGGGCGATCGGCCGGGCACTGTCGATGCGCGACCGGCGCCTGCTCGGGGCGCGGGATCTGGAGAGCGCCCGCGTGCGCGCCGACCAGGTGCACGCGCGCCTCGGCGATTTCCTGGCAGTGCGTCCCGCACGCGGGGTGGAGCTGCAGTGGCTCGTGCGCCGCGCCTTCTGTCGCGGTCTCGGCGAGCCGCTGCTGGACGGGCTGCACGAGCCGCGGGCGCTCGCCTTCGAGCGCAACGGCGAGGCCGTGCTCGCGCCGCTGGAGGGCGACGTGCTGCGCTGGATGGACGGCTACGTCGAGCATCGCCCGCGCGCGCTGCGCATCGAGTCCGAGCTCGGCGTGAGCTGGCAGGCGCAGCTGGTGCTCGGCGCGCTGCCCGAGCGCGCCACGTTCCCGGGCGCGCGCGTGGAGCTGATGTTCGCGCCGCTGGAAAGCCTGCCGTTCGCGGTCGATCTGTCGCTGAACGCGCGCTTTCTGCCCAACGAGCTGGCGCTGCGGATCGCGCGCCGGCGCGTGCAGGACGCCGATCAGATCGCGCGCGCCGAGTCGGACGGCGAGCAGGGCATCTCAGACCTCGGCTACCAGCGCACCCAGGAAGCGCGCGACCTGCTCGGCTACCTGCAGGCCGCGAGCCGCCCGCCGCTGCTGCGCGCGACCCTGGCGCTCGCGATCGGCGCCGGAAGCGAGCACGAGCTCTCCGAGCGGGTGGAGATGTGCCGCCGTGCCTATGGCGAGGTGCGCCTGCACCGTCCGCTCGGCGACCAGCTGGAGCTGTTCCTGCAACACCTGCCCGGCCAGCGCACGCGCGTCGTCGGCTACGACGACACGCTCACCACCCAGCAGGTGGCGGCGACGATGCCAACCGCCACGCACGCCGTCGGCTCGCGCGCCGGCTTCTATCTCGGCCACACGCTCACCGGCTCGTGCCAGCCGGTGAGCTTCAACCTGCGCGAGGGCTCCGACCGCGACGGCAACACGGCGATCCTGAGCGTCGGCGCGCTCGGCTCGGGCAAGACCACGCTCGCGCAAAAGCTCAAGTGGGAGGGGTTCCTGCAGGGCGCCCGCGTGATCGACTGCGATCCCAAGGGCGATCATCGCTTTCACCTGCTCGAGCAGGTGGCGCCGTACGTCGAGACGATCGCGCTGCGCCCCGATCCGGCGCTGCGGGGAATGCTCGATCCGCTGCGAGTCGCGCCCGCGCACCTGCGCCAGGACGTAACGGTGTCGTTTCTGCGCGACCTGCTGCCCTCGCGCGCCGACGCCGCCTGGGAGACGGCGGTCGTGAGCGCGGTGGATCGCGTGATGCGCCGCTGTGCGGAGCCGACCTGCTTTGAGGTCGTGCGCGCGCTGTGTGACGCTGGCGGCGCCGAGGAGCAGGTCGGCAGGGCCCTCGAGGTATACGCGCGCTCCGGGCTGACGCAGCTCGGTTTCGCCGACCCCGAGGTGAAGCTCGCGCCGGTGGGTGAGCGGCAGGTCACCTACATCCCGATCCGCGACCTCCCCGGACCCGAGCCGGGCACGCCGCGAGGCGAATACTCCCAGGCCGAGCGCGTCGGCCAGCAGATCGTGCGCCTGATCGCGATGTTCGCGATGCACCTGGTCTCGCGCGAGCGCGACCGCCTGAAGATCTTCAGCTTCGACGAGGGCTGGCGGCTGCTCGGCGACCCCGTCGGGCGCACGCTGCTCGCCTCGCTTCAGCGCATGGGCCGCTCGGAGCTGGCGGTGCCGATCGTGAGCACCCAGCTGCTCACCGATGCGCTCGTGGGCGAGCGCGAGTCGCTCGAGAACCTGCTGGGCGCGACATTCGTGTTCGGGATGCGCTCGGAGATCGAGGCGGCGCGCGCCCTCTCCCTGCTCGGCCTCGACCCCGAGGACCGGCGTGCGCGCGAGCGACTGCTGGAGATGCAGGCCGGCCGCTGCCTGCTGCGCGACCATCGCGGGCGCGTGGAGGCGATTCAGGTCGAGGTCGTCGCGCCGTCGCTGCTGCGCGCCTTCTCCACCACGCCGGGTGCGCCGCACTCCTCGACTGGGGATGGTGCTCGGCGCCGGCCTGCTGAGCAGACGGCGGGTCCGTGAGGCGCGCGTGGATGGCAGCGCCGGCGAGCGCGCTTGCACTGGGCGTGTGCCTTGCCTCGGGCGCGCCGGCGTGCGCACAGCGCTTCTCCTCCGCCCGCCCGGCCCGCCCCGCCCGCCCGGCCCGCTCCACCGGCTCAGCTGCCGCGGCCCGATCGCCCGCGCGCGCGCCGAGTCTCCCGCCACTCGCCGTCGGCGAAGCTCAAAGCGAAGAAGCCTCCGCGTCCGCGCCGGCCAGCGGTGGGGATGCGCTCACGACCAACGGTTTGAACAGCCCTCTGTGCCGCGCCCCCGGCGAACTGTCGGCCGCCCAGCAGCGCAACTGCCAGACCGCCGACTTCGTGGCGGCGCCCGACCCCACGAACAACTATGCGTTCGACGTCAACATCGACACCGGCGTCGCCAAGTGGGGGAACGACATGTCTGCCACGCTCGAGAACTTCGCGCAGTTCGGGTGGATGGCGCTCGTATCGGCGACACACGCGCTGGTGGTGATGTTCGAGTGGTGCTACTCGCTGAACCTGCTCAGCGGCTCTCTGCTGGAAGAGGTGACGGCGGCGCTGCACAGCGCGCGCCTGACGTTCACCGATCCGTGGCTTGCGATCGTGCTGGCGGTCGCCTCGGCGATGCTCGTCTATCGCGGGTTGATCCGCCGCCAGGTCGCCGACTCGCTCGGCGCGGCGGCGGCGACGACGGCGATGATGGTGTGCGGCCTGTGGGCGATAGCCGATCCCGCGGGCAGCGTCGGGGCGGTCGAGCAGTGGGCAAACGAGGCTGGTGTCGACACGATGGCTGCCGTCGCCAGCGGTACGCCGAGCCATCCCCGGCGTACCCTCGCGCAGAGCATGCAGACGGTGTTCTCGAGCGTCGTGGGCACGCCCTGGTGCTACATGGAGTTCGGCAACGTCGACTGGTGCGAGGACAGTGCGCGGCTCGACGGCGAACTGCGCGACGCCGCCCTCGCGATCGCCAAGACGGAGGAAAAGAGGAGCGGGTGTAAGGGTCTGTGCGACGCCGGGGCAAGCCCGGGAGATCGCACACTGGCCGCGAGTGCAGCTCTGTTGCGCGAAGCGCAGAGCAATGGCGAGCTGTTTCTCGCATTGCCGGCGAACGAACCGGAACGTAACTCGGCGAAAGACGAAGGCACGCTGCTGAGAGTGCTTTGCGGGGGCAGCGACTCGGCCGACAAATGCCGCGGGCCGACGGCGCCCGAGGCGGAATTCCGCACCGAGAAGAGCACGGGCTCGCGGCTGTTCGGCCTGCTGTTCATCTGGTTTGGCGCGCTCGGCATGTTGTTGCTGCTCGGCTTCCTCGCGCTGCGCCTGCTGTACGCGGCGCTGATGGGCGTGTTCTTCCTACTGCTTGCGCCCGCCGCCGTGCTTGCGCCCGCCCTCGGCGAGGCGGGCCGCGCCGCGTTCCGCTCGTGGGCGCTGAAGTTGATGGGAGCGGCGATCGCGAAGCTCGTCTACTCGTTTCTGCTCGGCGTCGTGCTGATGACGATGAAACTGCTGCTCGGCCTCACGCAGCTGGGTTGGTGGGCACAGTGGCTGTTGATCTCGGCCTTCTGGTGGGGCGCGTTTCTCAAGCGCGACCAGCTGTTTGCCGCCGCGGCGGGCGGTGTGTCGGGCAGGCCCGCGGGCCACCCACAATCGATTGTCCGCCGGATGGCGCAGAGGTTTGAGACGCCACGCGCGCTGCTGCACCTCGGTCGTACGCTCAAGCACAGATCGTTCCCGCGAGCGCCAGAGCCGCCAGCGCTGCCCAGGGGCGGCTCGGCGAGGAGCAATACGCCGTCATCGCCGGACATATCGTCGCTCCCAAGCGAGCTCTCGCAGGCGTCGGCGAGCGCAAGCGACGGGGGCGATCGTGAGCGCGGACGGCAGGAGGGAGCGCAGGGCGCCGATCGCCGCGGACGCTCCGCTGGGCAACACCATCGGCATAGCAAGGCGGTGCCCATCCAGCAAGGCCGGGCAACCGCACATTCGAGCGAGCAACCGTCCGGGCAGCCCTTGCCCGGAAAACCGGGCGAGTCGGGTGGACAGCCGCACGACAAGCACGGCTTCGGCGTGGGGTTCGAACACGACCCCGCCCGGCACCGGGATGACAAGCACGGCTCTGGCGTGGGGTCGCCCGCACACGAGCACGATCCTGCCCGGCACCGGCATGAAGGCGCAATGAGCACCTCGGGGAGCCGCCGGATCGCGGGTCCAGCCGGAGCGCTACAAGCAGCGCGCGGCTCCGCACAGGGCCCCGGCCAGCCCGCGCACGCGCGGTTGGAACGTACGCGGCGCAAGCGCCGAGAAGCGCTCGCCAGCGGCAACACGCGCCGCGCGGCCAAACTCGAAAAACGCGAACAGCGCGTCGAACGCAAGCTGCTTCGCCGCCAAATGCTCGCCGTGGGGATGCTCGATCCGGAGGTCGAGGTTGGCGAGGTGATGTCGGCGGCGATGGCACGTGGGCGGCTCGGTCAGAAAAACCGGGCGATCGGTGCCGGTGCCGGTGCGCCCGCGGACGGCCCGGGTGCCCCCGTGGACGGCCCCGGTGCGCCCGCGGACGGCCAGGCGAGCGAAGCCCAGTCCCAGCCGGCTCGCCCGCACTCGCGCGTGATGGACGATGCACGCGCTGTCGCCGAACGGCGCAAGCGCCAGCTGGGCTGGGAGCCGGAGGAGTGAGCGCGGGCTCACTCTCGCTCTCCCCGCCGGCGGCGAGGAGGCGCCCGCGCGTCAAGGGCTTGCGCCTCGCCGCTCGCATGGGCGTCGGGCTCGCGATCGGCGCGTTTGTGCTCGCCCTGCTCGTCGCCGCGTCTGTGATCGGGATCGCCTTGAACGTCCCGAGCGAGGCGCCCGGCTCGGGTGGCTGGAGCGAGGGTGTCTCGGCGCTGGCCGAGCGAGAAATCCCCCCGCTGTATCTGGCGCTCTACCAACGGGCGGCTGCACGCTACCGCTTGGACTGGGCGATCCTTGCCGGTATTGGCAAGGTCGAGTGCGATCACGGCCGCGACCCCGCGCCATCATGCACGCACGAGGGAGCGGTCAACTCGGCCGGCGCGGGAGGGCCGATGCAGTTCCTCGCCTCAACCTGGAGCGAGTACGGCGTGGCCGTCGACGGTGGGCGGCCGGATCGCTGGAACCCGGCCGACGCGATCTACGGCGCCGCCAACTATCTGCGCGCCTCCGGTGCTCCGCGCGACTATCGCGGGGCGATCTACGCCTACAACCATGCTCAGTGGTACGTCGATGAGGTCGAGCACTGGGCGGCGCTGTATCGAGGCTCGCTCGGCTCGCCGGGTCCACCGGTCATGCAGGTGTCCTACGAAGGGGCGGTCACCGGCAGCACGGCGCCGGTGGAGTACATCGAAGGCGAACGCGCGCGCCTCTCGCCCGGCGACGGGCACGTGGCGATGATCCCAACCGGCGTGCCGCCGCTCGTGCAGGCGATGCTGATGGCCGGCAACGAGCTGCAGGACCTGCCCTACGGCCCCGACGGACACCCCGATCCGCTCGGCGCGCCCGACGAGGACTGCTCCAGCACCGTCAACTACGTGCTCTACCGCTCGGGCGTGCGCCCGCTCGCGGAAATCCTGCGCGAGAACCCGCTCGCCCAGAACTACGTGGACTGGGGCGAACCCGGACCCGGGCGCTGGGTGACGATCTATGCGACCGACCTGCCGACGCCGCACGTGTTCATGACGATCGCCGGCCTGCGCCTGGACACGAGCTACAACGGCACCGACATCGGCCCCAACCGAAACCAGAGCGGCCCGCGCTGGCGCGTCCTGCCCCACATCCCCACATGGGCCCACTGGTCGGTGCGCCACCCGCCGGGGCTGTAGGCTTGCCAGTGGCCGCGCGTCGCGCAAACGGCCCGTGTATCGCGTGTTCCGGTTGGGTAGGGTCACGGCATGAGGTTGCGCGGATGAGCATTCGCCAGGTCGACTATCTGCTGATCGGAGGCGGGCTCGCCTGCGCCAACTGCGCGCGCTGGCTGCGCGAGTCCGGCGCCGATGGGGAGATCCTGCTCGTCGGACGCGAGCCCGACCCGCCGTATAACCGTCCGGAGTGCTCGAAGGGGTATCTGCGCGGGGAGCAGACGCGCGAGGAGCCGTCGTTCAGGCCGCAGGGGTGGTGGGCCGAGCAGGGCGTGGAGTTGCTCACGCGCACGAGCGTCACCGCGCTTGACGTCGGTGCGCGCGTCGCGAAGCTTTCCAACAAGGAAGAGGTCGCCTTCGATAAGGCGCTGCTGGCCACAGGCGCGAACGTGCGTCGTCTGAACGTGCCGGGGTGCGAGCTGGAGCAGATCCACTATCTGCGTACGCTCGGCAACGCCGACGCGATCCGCGAGGGGGTCGCAGACGCAGAGCGGGTGGTGCTGATCGGCGGCTCCTACATCGGCTGCGAGGTGGCCGCGTCGCTGACCTTGATGGGCAAGCAGGCGACGATCGTGATGCAGGAGCAGGCCACGCTCGAACGAGGCTTTGGCGGGCGTGCCGGGCGCTTCTTCCAGGATTTGCTGGAATCCCACGACATCGTGGTGCATGGCCATGACGAGCTGGAGCGCTTCGAGGGCGTCGGCGGTCGCGTCGGCAAAGTGATCACCACAGGCGGCCTGGACCTGCCCGCCGAAGCGGTCGTCGTCGGCGCGGGCGTGACTCCCGATGTGGCGCTTGCCTCGCGCGCGGGCCTACAGATCGGCCAGCGCGGCGGAGTGCTGTGCTCCTCGCGGCTCGAGACCCCCGTGCCGGGCGTGTATGCCGCCGGCGACATCGCCGAGTACGACTCGTCCCTGCACGACGGCCACGTGCGCATCGAGCACTGGGACGTGGCCTTCAACCACGGCAAGACGGCCGCGCTGAACATGCTCGGCGGCGACGTGCCCCACGAGGTCATGCCCTACTTCTACTCGGTGCTCGGCGATTGGGGCGAGCTCGAATACGTCGGTCCCGCGTACGAGTGGGAGCAGGAGGTCGTGCGCGGGTCCTACGAGGACGGCCGGTTCACCACTTGGTACTTGCAGGACGGGCGCGTGGTGGCGGCGCTCACGTTCGGGCGCGCCAAGGACCTCGATCACGCACGCCGGCTGATCGCCGAGCGCCCGGTTCTCGGCGAGGAGCAGCATGCGGCGCTCGCCAGCCTCGACGCCGACCTCGCCGCCGTGGGCAGCTGAGCCCACCTACACCTCGCGACAATCCCCGCCCGTTCGCTGGGACGAGAGCGAGCCCGCGCCCATCGCCATACACCTCGTAGTGTATGATGGTGTGTGTGGGGAGAACCAATATCGAGATAGACGACGAACTCGTGGGACGTGCGATGCGGGTCTACCGGCTGCGCAGTAAGCGTGAGGCCGTTGACCTGGCGTTGCGCAGGCTTGTCAGCGAACCGATGGACGATGAGGAAGCGCTTGCAATGGAGGGGAGCGGGTGGAGCGGCAGTCTCGATCGGATACGCGCTCCCGACGAGCTCCCGCCGCGGTGATTCTTGTTGACAGCTCCGCTTGGGTGGAGTTCCTGCGTCGTACCAACAGCTCCGTCCATCTCCGGGTTCGGGCCGCGCTCGCAGAAAAAGTCGAGCTGGCAAGCACAGATGTCGTGCTCATGGAGATTCTCGCCGGTGCCCGCGACGACGCCGACCGGGATCGCCTGCGTCGCCTGCTCTACGGACGCACACTGCTGGCCGTCGATGGCCCTTCCGACTACGAGCAAGCGGCCGAGCTCTATCGCTCCTGTCGTCGCGGTGGCGAGACACCCCGCAAGCTCAGCGACTGCCTGATCGCAGCGGTCGCGATCCGCCATAAAGCTCAACTTCTACACGCAGACGCCGATTTTGACGTCATCGCTCGGCACACGGCATTGAGGGTCCTGACGTTCCCGAGCTGAGCCCCGGTTGTGCGCGTTCAGCTCGCCAGCCTCGACGCCGACCTCGCAAGCCTGTAGGATCGCGGGATCGATAACGGTTGGTGGCGAAGGGAAGCCGGTGCGAATCCGGCGCGGACCCGCCACTGTGACCGGGGATGCCAGCCGCGGCGCGCAAGCGCAGCCACTGATCGGCCGCTCGGCGGGTCGGGAAGGCGCGGAGGGTGGGCCCGGGAGCCAGGAGACCTGCCTCCGACCACAAGCCCACAAGCCCTCGTGGAAAGGGGTGGCTCATGCTCACACGTCGTATCTATTTGCGCGCATTCCTTCTGATTGGCGCGTTGTTCTCTCTACTCGTGCCCGCCTCTGCATTTGCCGGGAGCCCTGCGACCGTCACGGTCCGGGTGGAGGGGCTGACTGAAACCAAGCTCCTTCCGACATCCGTGACGACAACCACCACGCCGGTCTCCAATGACGGAAACTCAGCTGATTCCTGTCCTGGCACGAGTGCCCTTGGTGCTCTGCAACTCGCTACCGGCGGCGACTGGAGCGGCCCGTGGGAAGCCAAAGAAAACCAGTATGCGATCTACACGATCGAGGGCGAGACGCACGAATTCGAAGCAAGCTCGAACGCCAACTACTACTGGTCCTTCTGGCTTGACAATAAGGAAGCGACGGTTGGCGCGTGTGACGCGGAACTCCAAGCCGGAGATCAAGTGCTGTTCTTTCCCGCCTGCTACGGCGCCGCCTGCCCTACTCCCGAACCAACTCCGCTCGCGCTCTACGTGCCCGCGACCGCGAACGTGGGAGAACAGGTCGATGTTACCGTAGAGCAATACAATTCCAAGGGCGAACCCACTCCTGCGGTTGACGCGAATGTGGGCGGGGGCGGCACAAGCGCGGTGACCGATTCGCAGGGCCACGCAACCCTGAAGTTCGCCGGCGATGGGATTTTCACACTGCGTGCCACAGGTGGTTTCGAAGGGCCGCCGGCGATTCGCACCGAGACGACGATCTGTGTTCACGAAGGAAACGACGGGAACTGCGGGACGACCCGTCCCAGTGTCCCAATCGTCAAAGGTGGGTCGGAAATCGTGCCTGTGACTACTCCGTCTGCGGACGTACCGATTGTCGGCGGAGTGAAGAACGGCCACCACTACCCTCGCCGCAAAGGCCCGCGCATCCTCGGCGGGCTCGTAAAGGTGCCGGAGGGCGGCACGTTGCGCGAGGTGCGCATCAGCCTCCAGCGTCGCGTCGGCAAGCGGTGCTTCGCGTTCAATGGCATCACCGAGACGTTCGTGCGCGCTCGCTGCGGGGTCACTCGGTTCTTCTCGGTGGGCGCTAGCGAGTCCTTCAGCTATCTGCTGCCGGCGTCGCTGCCGAAGGGCAGCTACGTTTACGACATTGAGGCGATCGACGACGCCGGACAGGCCACCAAGCTCGCTCCCGGCGTCAGCCATGTCGTCTTCTATGTCAAGTAGCAACACAACCGGTGTGGCGCGGGTGCGCGTGCGAGTCTCGCGCGCACTCGGGCCGCGTCCATTTGGTGTCGCGCTCGGCTGCGCGCTGCTGGCGATGCTGCCTCTTGCGGGCTGCGGCCTGGGGCCGGGGCCGACGCCGGGCGGGGTTCGGCTTGCGGTCAGCGAAGGCTTTGGCGCGCACGTGCTGGGCTACTCGACCTCTCCGCAGATCAAGGGGCAGGAGACTGTGATGAGCTTGCTGCAGCGCAACTACAGCGTCAAGACCCGCTTCGGCGGCGGTTTCGTGGAGAGCGTAAACGGGCACTCGGGGGGAGTGCAGGCTGGGGAACCGGTCGACTGGTTCTATTACGTCAACGGGGTCGAGGCGCCCAAGGGGGCGGCCGAGACCAACGTCGCGCAGGGCGAGCGCATCTGGTGGGATCTGCACGACTGGAGCCAGACCGACACCATTCCGGCGGTCGTCGGCTCCTACCCCGAGCCGCTCCTGGGCGGGGTCGAAGGCAAGCGCTATCCACTGCGCGAGGAATGCGCCGAACCCTCGGGCCCCGCGTGCGCCACGGTGCGCAAGCGCTTGAGCGCGCTCGGAGTGCCCGTCGCGCTCGCCGCCGTCTCGAGCGAAGAAGAGCAGCTGACGTTGCGCGTCGTGGTCGGCCCCTACTCGGCGCTGGGCAGCTCCCTCAGCGTGCACGACGTCGCGTCCGGGCCTCGCTACAGCGGCGTGTATGCGCGCTTCTCGGCAAACGGGGGCACGCTCACGCTGCTCGACGCGGCCGGCCGGCCGGTGCGCACGCTCGGCGCCGGCGCGGGCCTCGTCGCGGCCACGCGCTACGGCGAACAGGCGCCGGTGTGGCTGATCACGGGCACGGACGCGGCCGGCGCGAACCGGGCGGCCGACGCGCTCAGCGAAAGCGAGCTGCGCAACCGCTTCGCGCTCGCGCTCGAACCCTCCGGGACAGCGCAACCCGTGCCGGTGGCGCAGCCGTGAGCGCGCGGAGCTAGCCATGGCGATGGGCGCCGCGCTCTTCTACCGTCGCCGCGCAAGTCCGCTTCACGCAGCGCGCGCGACGGTGGCAAGCGCGTGGGCGGCCGCGCTGATCGCCGCGACGCTGCTCGGCGAAAGTCCGCTCGTGCTCGCGGCCCTGCTGCTCGGGGTACTCGGCGCCGGCGCCGGCGCGGGTCTATGGCGCGAGCTGGCTCGCACCCTGCGCACGGTGCTGATCGTCGCGATCCCAATCGTGCTCGTCAACGTGCTCGTCTACCACGAAGGGCTGACCGTGTTCGCGCGTCTCGGCGACCTCGGGCCCTTCGGCCAGGGCGATTTGACGGTCGAGGCGCTCGTGTACGGGGCGGTGATCGCGCTGAAGGTCGGTCTGCTGATGCTCGTCACGACGCTTGCGAGCCTTGCGATCGACCCGGACGAGCTGCTTGCGGTGTTTCGCCGCCACTCGTTTCGCTCCGCGCTGACCGCGTCGCTTGCGACGCGCATGATCGGCGTCCTCGCGGCCGACTCTCAGCGCTTGGCCGAGGCGCAGCGCACACGTCCGGGCGGCGGCGCAAAGGGTGCGCGTGCGCGTATCCGCCTGCTCAGCGCGATCGTCGGCTCCTCGCTGGATCGCTCGATGGACGTGGCCGCGACGCTCGAGCTGCGCGGATTCGCGGTCAGCGCCTCGCGCGGCGCGCGCGCGCCGCGGCGGCCGCTCTCCCGCCACGACCGCGCGTTCGCCGTCAGCGCCGCCGCCGTGTTCGCGCTCGCGCTGCTCGGCCGACTGGCGGGTGCGGCCCCGTTCGATGCCTACCCGCTGCTGAGCATGCCCGTGTCGGCCGCGACTCTGCTGTTGTGCGCGGCGTTGCCGGCGGCCGTCCTCGCGCCGTTCGCCGATCGCAGGGGGATCGAGCTGTGAGATCCGCGATTGCGTTCTCGCGTGTCACATATCGCTACCCCGAGCGATCCGAGCCGGCGCTGCGCGATGTGGACCTGCGCATCGAGCAGGGCGAGCTGTGCCTGCTGGCGGGTCGCTCCGGGCAGGGCAAGTCGACGCTGATTCGCGCCGCCTGCGGGCTGGTGCCGCACTTCCACGGCGGCACGTTCGCCGGCGCCGTCAGCATCGCGGGCTTCGACACGCGCGAGCATCCGCCGGCCCGGCTCGGTGCCCACGTCGGCGTCCTGCAGGGCGACTCCGAGACACAGCTCGTGATGAGCTCGGTGCGCGCGGAGCTCGCCCTTGCGATGGAGAGCCGCGGGTACGGCGCCACCGCGGTCGCGCGGGCCGTCGAGGAGGTCGCGCTCGCGCTCGGCATCGACCACCTGCTGGAGCGCTCCACGCACGAGCTCTCCGGGGGTGAGAAGCAGCGCGTCGCGCTGGGCGCGGCGCTCGTGGGCCGCCCACGCGTCGTGCTGCTCGACGAGCCGACCTCCCAGCTGGACCCCGTCGCCGGCGACGAGCTGATCGGGCTGCTGCGCCGGCTCAACCAGGAGTGGGACACGACGATCCTGCTCTCCGAGCACCGCCTGGAGCGCTGCCTCTCGGCCGCCGACAGGGTGATCGCGCTCGACGGGGGAGCGCTCGTCCACGACGGCTCGCCGGGCTCGTTCCTGCGCTTCGCGGCCGAGCGTGAGCCCTCGCTGCAAACGCCCGGCGCAAAGCTGTTCGCGCTCGCCGACATCGGCCCACCGCCCGTCGGGGTCAAGCAGGCGCGCGCCGCTCTGCGCCGTGAAGCACTGCTCCCCCTGCAGCCCGATCCGCACGACGGGCAGCCGACGGTCCACGCCAACGCGCCCAGAGCCGCCAACCGCGACCTGCACTGTCGGGATGAGCCCAAGCTTGGCCAGCCGCATCGCACGCGATTTGCCAAACGGGGCGGGGGAGAGGGCATCGCCGCCTCCGCGCTCGCGCTGTGCGGCGTGTGGTGTGAGATTCCCCGCGGCCCGGCGATTCTGCGCGGCATCGAGCTGACGATCGCCCCGGGCGAGCGCGTCGCGCTGATGGGCCGCAACGGCGCCGGCAAGTCCACGCTCCTGCGACATGCTGCCGGCCTGCTCGCCCCGACGCGCGGCAGGATCGAGCGCGCCGGCAGGGTTGCGCTGCTGCTGCAGAACCCCAACGACTACTTCCTGCACGAGCGTGTGTGCGAGGAGCTCTCGCCCGCGGCGCTGCGCGGCGCGGGGCTCGAGCAGCTGGCCGAGCGCAACCCGCGCGACCTCTCAGGAGGCGAGCGCCAGCGCCTCGCCCTGGCGATCGTGGCCGATGGCGGCGAGCCCCCCGCCGTGGTCGCGCTGGACGAGCCCACGCGCGGCATGGACCGCGAGGCCAAGGCGCAGCTGGCGCAGGAGCTGCATCGCCGCGCGAGCGAGGGCCAGGCGGTGATCGTCGCCACGCACGACCCCGAGTTCGCGGCAAGCTGCGCGCAGCGGGCGATCCTGCTCGCCGAGGGGCGCGCGATCGCCGACGGCCCCGCGGCCGACCTGCTCGCCGGCGGCTGGTACTTCGCCACCGAGACCGCTCGCATCCTCGGCGGGGCGGGCGGCGCTCTGCGCCCCGAGGACGGTGCCGAGCTGTTGCGCTGCGTCCGCGCCGGGGAGCTCGGATCTTGCTCGGAGGGGCCCGACGCCGACGATCGGGACCACCGCCGGGCGCGCGGCTCTCCGCGAAGCACGACCCAAAAATCCCAAGAAACACCCGAACTGGTAATCCACGCCGCGGGGGAGCCGCACACGTGAGCTGGCCGCTTGCCTGCTTTGCGATCGTCGCCGCCGTGCTGCTGGCCGGCTGGCTTGTATACGAGCGCTCGCGTCCCCCCGCCCGCATGGTCGCGATCGTGGCGACGCTCGCCGCGCTGGCCGCGCTCGGGCGCGACGCGTTCGTGGCGCTGCCCGACGTCAAGCCGATCACCGCGATCGCGCTGGTCGTCGGCTATGCGCTCGGGCCGCTGCCCGGCTTCACCGTCGGCGCGATCGGAATGCTGGCGTCGAACATGGTGCTCGGACAGGGTCCCTACACGCCATGGCAGATGGCCGCCTGGGGCCTGGTCGGCCTCGCCGGCGCGCTGCTCGGCCGCCTCAGCGCCAGGCGCGTGGGCCGCGTCGGACTGGCGCTCGCGTGCGCCGCGATGGCGCTGGTGGCCAAGGAGATCATGAACCTCTACACGTGGACGCTCGGCGCCGCCCACACGCCAGCCGCGTTCCTGCTCCTCGCCGGTCAGGCGCTGCCGTTCGACATCACCGACACGGTCGCGAGCTTCCTCTTCGGGTTCGCCTTCGGCCCCGAGCTCGCGCGTCTGCTCGGACGCATGCGCGCGCGTATGGACGTTCGCTGGGAGCCGGCCGGTGTCGCGTCCGCCGTCCTGCTGCTGTGCCTGCTCGGCGCTTCGAGCGCGCGCGCCGGCACCTCGCGCGAGGTCGCCTACCTCCAGCATGCCCAGGACAGCGACGGCGGCTTCGGCCCCGCGCCCGGAGCGCACAGCAGCGAGCTGTACTCGGCGTGGGCCGCGATCGGCCTGGCGGCGGCCGGACGCGACCCGCTGACGCTGACGCGCGACGGCCACTCGGTGCTTGACGCGCTACGCGGCGAAGCGTCCACGCTCGAAGACGCGGGCGACGTCGAGCGCACGATCCTCGCCCTGCACGCCTGCGGCCTGCCCGCCTCCGACTTCCCGGGCGCGAGCCTGCTCGGGAGGCTCATGCGCGAACGCTCCGGCGACGGCTCCTTCGGCAACCTCGTCAACATCACCGCGTTCGCGATCTTCGCCCTGCGCGTCGCCGGCACCACGGCGGACAACGCGATCGTCGGCGACGCCGGACGCTGGCTCGCCGCCCAGCAGGGCTCAGACGGCGGCTTCGGCTTCGCCGGGCGCGGTGGGAGCGAGGACGTCGACGACACCGCCGCGGCGCTTCAGGCCGTGATCGACGCGAGCGGCCAGCGTGGAGGCGCGGTCGTCGCGCGTGCGATCGCCTACCTGCGCCGAGCGCAAAACCCCGACGGCGGTTTCCCCGAGCAGCCGGGCGGCGAATCCAATGCTCAATCGGCGGCGTGGGCGGTGCAGGGCATGGACGCCGCCGGCGTGAACGTCGGCGCCGTCAGGCGTTCGGGCAGCCGCTCGCCGCTGGCCTATCTGGAAAGCCTCGTCGCTCCCAATGGCAGCGTTCGCTACTCCCGCACCAGCGCCCAGTCGCCGGTGTGGGTCACGGCCGAGGCGCTCACGGCGCTCGCGGGCAAGCCGTTTCCGGTGGCGCCCGTGTCTCGCTGAGCGACAGACACCGCCGCTCCGCGCCCGC
This sequence comes from uncultured Solirubrobacterales bacterium, assembly GCA_963831995.1. Lineage (GTDB taxonomy): Bacteria > Actinomycetota > Thermoleophilia > Solirubrobacterales > Solirubrobacteraceae > Palsa-744. The sequence continues at coordinate 1,985,625 of CAWHSI010000005.1, forward strand.
CCGGGTGCCTACTCTCGGGAGCGGTGCTCGCGCTTGCGGGGTTGCGCCGGGTCGGCCCGCCTCGGACGGCGCGTGATCAGAGGATCGAAGACGATCGTTGACTTTGCGTTTGACAACGACGGGATTCTATGCAAGTATGCGGTCAGGCCCAATATCCCGAATTGAGATGGAGGGCCGTAGGGAAACCATCCACCGGTCGTGAGGCTTGGTGAAACGGGTCGTTCACGGCGGATCGGAGGCCTCGACAGGAGACAGGCAAAGATGCGATGGCTCCGGACGGTATCAGCGTCACGTAGCCGGAGGCGTGTTTGCACAGCACGGGCTGCGCTCCCCAGAGTGCGGCTCTTGCCAGAGTGGGAAACGCCACTGGATTTGCTTCAGTCCATCTGCGAGGATGCTCCGCGGGTCGCGGGCGCGAGTTTGCGCTGTGGCTTGGATGGTGTCGGTAGACAATCACATAGGGCCGGCTGCGACGCTCTCTGACCTTGAACGGGTGCCCAGACCGGCCGATCTCAATCCTCACGAGAGCCTCAACGAGTCTCTCTGAGGGAAAGGTAGGTCGATGAAGATGAAGAAGTTGCAAATACTGGGCATCGCGCTGGTCGCGGTGTTCGCGTTCGGAGCGCTGGTCGCCGGGTCGGCGTCCGCCACGGTGACGACGTTATTAGCCGAATGGTTAGTCAACGGCGTGGCCATTCCGGAAGGTACGAACCTGGCCTCGGAATCCACGGGCGAATTGGAACTCACAGACTTAAAAACCCTCCTGGGCGAATCCACTGTCAAGTGCAGCGGCATATTGATCGGGACGGTCGGTTTCGACGGAGCAGATACAGTCACCGAAGTGTTAAACTTAGCTAAAGAACTCATTGGAGCGCCTTTAACTGGTACGGCGCTCTCATGCACAGAGGTGAAAGTCTGCGAAGAAGCCTTAGTCTGGCCGGTGAACCTTCCATGGAGCACATTACTGGAGTTAGTGGAAGAGGAAGGCAGTGTCTTCTTCGGGGTCTTACTCTACGCGCACGCGGGCGGCGGAAACCCCGGCTGGGAGGTGGAATGCATGAAAACGATCACCAAACCGGTCGACGAATGCACAGGTGAAGGGATCATCGAACTCGGGTTAGAAGGCACGACGCTTACCGCGAGCTTCAATGAACCGTTCAGGGAATTAGTAGGAGTGCCATTGGCGACCTGCACGCAGAGCAAAGAAGCGTCGGGCCACGTAGTATCACCTCCGATGGCTCCGGGTACTATAAAACTGGTGTCAGGCGAAACACTCAATGCCTCATCTGAATCCTCGGAAGCGTGATGTAGCTGTTGAGTTCGTAGTGACGTAGGAGCGTATCGTCCGGGCGGGGCGCTTTGGCCTCGCTCGGGCGATACATGTAGTCGGTTCGTGGTGAAGGGGGGTGTGGGAATGAAGCGCTTGAATCGTATGGGGTGGGTTTGTCGTTCGTTTGAGCAGGGGATCGATGTTGGCTGGTACTCGTCTGTTCCTAAAGAGCGGTGTCCGACGTGCAGAGCGTGCAGGTGACACGAACCAACCGCGCCCACGTGGGCATCGACAGAACGGCGCCGTGACGCGCCCCAACAGACCAGGCAATCGAAACGGGAGGAACCAGATGTTCTCAGCGATACGTAAACGCTTCGCCTACGCAAACGTCGCGATGACGCTCGCGCTGGTGTTCGCGATGACCGGCGGGGCGTATGGCGCCGGTCACTATCTCATCACCTCGACGAAGCAGATCAGCCCGAAGGTGCTTAAGGCGCTCAAAGGCGCAAACGGCAAGAACGGAGTCGCCGGCACCGCTGGTCCCGCCGGCGCGACTGGCGCGGCTGGTGCGGTGGGCGCCAAAGGTGAAAACGGCACGAATGGCGGTCAGGGGATACAGGGTCCGGCGGGCCCCACCGGCCCGCAGGGTCCGGAAGGGAGCTTCGACACCACCCTCCCCAAGGGCAAGACGCTCAAGGGCGACTGGAGCCTGCTGGGCTTTGAGCAGGCCGGCGGGACCGAAGGGCTCGTCGCGAGCAGCGTCAGCTTCGGCATCCCGCTCGCCGCGGCGCCTGAACCGATCTACGTCACCAAAGCGGACTGGGCAGAAGAAGAACTGGAAATAAACGGTGTGAAAGTCAAGGAGAAAGATCCTGCTGGCTGCACCGGCACCGTCGGGAGCCCAGGCGCCGCCGACGGCAAGCTCTGCATCTTCGTGTACGAAGAAGAAGGTATGGTCACCCACGGAGTGGAAGAACAGCAGGCCGGTGTCGAGATCTGTGCCAACGGAGGCAAGGAATCGATGCTTTACTGCGCTCTCGGGGCATCCGGATCGTATGAACCGTCGGCCGATCCGTTTGGCTTCAGTGTGGTGGGCGTAGCCAAAGAAAGGGATCTTGTGAACGCCAGCGGCACCTGGGCGGTGACGGCGGGATAGCCCACCAGATCGGCCGATCGGGCCCGGACGGTCATGGCGCCGTCCGGGCCGCGGCTCGGACGGGTACCCCGTTCACCACATCAAACGACACAAGTTGACATATGCGCAGCTTCCGAGCGAAAGGCACGACAGTGAAACTTACAGAGCGCAGCGCGTTGAGCGTCGCCGGCATCGCCGCCGTGCTTGCGGGCATGGTGCTGTTCGCGGTCCCGTCGGCCTTCGCCGCCGAAATCCCCCGTTTTCAAACCAAGAGCCTTGACATGGAAGTCCATTCGACCTGGGTGCGGGTTGAAGAGAGCTTGGAATATGGAGGGCTTGCCACCAGGTGGACGGCGGAATATGCTCCCGCCGAACCGGGCGGCGAAGCGCCGCCCGCGGGCAGTCCCGCCTGGACCGTCGTCAATGAAGAGGAACCGCGTGTATTGCCGGGTGAAAACGCGACCACCGTCCACATAGGAGCCGAAGACATCGGGGTCACCACAAACGGAAGACCGGAACCACCGCCGATCCTGCGTCACCTCAAGCCCGGGACCTCCTACTTCGTCCGCTTTCTGGCCAGGAACGCAGACGGTGAAGCGCTCAACGAAAAAGGCGAACTCGGAGAAACGATCGCGTTCACGACCCTTCCGGTGCAAAGACCGTCACTTGGCGTCATTGGCTACCTTGGTTTTAAGGGGGGTGCGACGGGGGACACCACCGCGTCGTTCAAAGCCAAGATCGAAACCAACGGCGCCGCGACTGGCTACAGCTTCGAATATTCGCTTGCGGAAGATGGCCACGCTCCCGGAGAAAACAGCGCTTCCTGGAAACCATTCACCTCCGGTTCGAGCGGCTCCGTCACTGTGGCCGAAGACTACGCGATAGTCGAAGCGAACCTTGCCGGCCTGACCCCCGAAACCACCTACTACGTTCGTCTCAGGGCGAACAACGAAAAGGGCGAAATCGTACAAACCGAACATTACGATGGAACGACGCAGTCCGTCGCCAATTCATTCACGACCCTGACCGCCAAGCCGGCGGCGTATGTACCGCAGGGGTTCCGCAACGTGACGGCGAGCACCGCGGAGATCGTCGATGTGGGTGTCGTACCTCATGGTTTGGAAACCGTTTGGCGTCTGGAATACGCGACGTCGGCGAGCGGTCCGTGGCAGGATGTTCCGGATGCGGCGGGTACTATTTCCAATGCGCAGGCCGAAGCGCTGCCCTACGCCGAAGGGATCCATGTCGACGCGCGTCTGAGTGGCCTGCTTCCAACCACCGTCTATTACGTCCGCATGTTCGCCGAAAACAAAGCCGGCGAAGGCGTCAACAGCTACGGTGAATCGATCTTAACCGAGACGCAAGGCATCGGCAGCTTCGAAACCGAGGGTCCGCCGACCGCGATGGCTTTCATGGTGCATGCGTTGCATGGCGAATCGGTGCGTCTGCTCGGCGCCGTGAGCCCAAAAAGCGCGCCGACTTCGGCCGAACAGACGATCACGGTCGGAGGCGCTCCCACGGGCGGCTCGTTCACGCTGACGTTCAAGGGTCAGACGACCGCTCCGATCGCGTTCGACGCGCCCGCGGAAGGGTCGGGCGGCGTTCGGGGTGCGCTGGAAACCCTCGCCGGCGGGCCCGAAGTGGAGGTTGACGGCTCCGCCGGCGGCCCCTACACCGTCTTCTTCACGGGCGCCGATAGGGGGGTGAGCGAGCCGCAGATCGAAGCGAGCGGCGCGGGGCTGACACCGCCGGGCACGGTCACGGTCGTCACGGATTATCGGGGCGGCGAAGCGTACGACGTCCACTATCGTTTCCAGTACGTCTCGCAAAAGCAGTTCGAATCCGAAGGCGGCTTCGCGAATGCGGCACACTCGCCGGAAGCCAGCGCGGGCTCGGGTAATGGCGAGGAGATCGTTGGCTATGAACTGCCTTCGGGCCTGACGGCGGGCGAAACCTATCGGTACCGGATGGTGGTGACGAGCACGCTCCCGGCGGTGGTGGAAAGCTCCGAACAGACCCTCGTCGTCCCAGCTGCGCCGCCCGCGGAAGCACCGGCGGCGTGTCCCAACGAAGCGCTCCGCACGGGCCTCTCGGCGCGCCTGCCCGATTGCCGCGCCTATGAGATGCTGACCCCGGCCGACAAGGAAGGCGCGCAGGAACCGTTCAACTATCGTCTTGAAACCGGTGGCGGCGTCGTTGTCGGCGAAGACGGCGGGCACGTCGCGCTCGCGACGGAAACGGTCAGCTGGGGTTCGGGTCCCGATGCGGGGCAGAGCCCGTATTTCTTCTCGCGGGAAGGGAGCGCGTGGCGGTTGCTCGCGGGCGCCTCGCAGCCGGAAACGGGTGTCGATCATGTAGAACCGCAGCTCTATAGCGGGGATCTCTCTCAGCTCGCGTTCGCCTCGGAATACCGAACCTCGGAAGTGAGCGAGTCGCCCGACATCGAATACAAGAGCGGTCCCGCGGGCGGCCCGTATGTCACCGTCGCGTCCGTGCCGCGTGCGCAGGTGGGCCCCGGCGGTGGCTGGGCAGCGTCCTCCGCCGATTTCTCAAAGCTCGTCCTGCAGAGCGAAGACCGTACCCTGCTCGGCGAAGCGGCGACCGGCACCAAGAGCGGTTTCGATCTCTATGAATACACCGCGCGGGCGGGGTTGCGCCAGCTCAACGTTAACAGCGAAGGTGAACCGCTTGGCACCTGCGGCGCCGCTGTCGTCCACGGCTATGAAGAAGGCGCCCAATATCACACCGAGAGCGGTCCTCACAGCCTCTCCGCGGATGGTTCGCGTGTCTTCTTCGAAGCGGTCCCCGGGAAACTATGCTCGCAACCGAAGCAGCTGTATATGCGCGTGAACGGCACCGAAACAGTGGATATCGGCGCGTATCGCTTCCTCGCCGCGAACAGCGAAGGCACCCGGCTGCTGCTCGAGAAGCGCAGTGGCGAAACCCACGAAGTTCTTCTTTATGAAACGGAAAGCAAAGCGCTGACGGCGCTCTTCAGTACGCACAGCGCCAACCCCACCATCGGCGATGATGAACTCCGTGTTTCCGAGGACCTGAGCGCGCTGTATTTCGTCGGTGGGGGAAGCCTGTACCGCTATGAGATTCCCGCCGAGGGTGCGCCCGCCGGCGCGTTGGAATTCCTTGTCGAGGGTGCCGGGGGAGGAACCAACGGGGAATTCGGGCTGGCGCTCAGCCCGGACGGCGGCTACGCCTACTTCGCGGCGCGAGAAATTGGAGGCCTCCCAGGTGGCGGAACCTACAGGGAAGGACCGGCCGCGGGAGAGGTGACGGCGCAGGTTTATCGCTACGACAGCGCCGAACATGTCGTTGAGTGCATCTCCTGCGCCTCCTCCTTTGACCCCGAACCAAGGCTGAACGCTTCGCTTTACACCGGTCAGGGTGTCGCCAACGTCGTCCCCGGGGGGGTGACCGCATATACGCCGATCGCGGCTGACGGCGACTTCGCTTTCTTCACCACGCCGGCGGCTCTTGTACCGCAGGACGACGACGGCGAAGTCGAACCCGAAGACAACAGTAATCAGCGCACCGGCGAATACCTGGATATCGGTGGTGGCACATCGCCGTCGAGCGATATCTATGAGTGGCGCAAGGAGGGCGTGGATGGTTGTGCGCAGCTGGAGGGTTGTCTTGCGCTCATCACCGACGGTCGCGGCGGCTATCTGAACCTGCTGCTCGGCAGCGCCGACGAAGGCCGCGACGTGTTTTTCTATTCAAGGTCGGCGCTGTCGCCGTTTGCTCACGGTACGGAAGGCAGTATCGGTGAAGGCAACATCTACGATGCGCGTGTGGACGGTGGGTTCGCGCCCCTGCCGCCGCGTCCAACTGAATGCGAAGGAGATGCGTGCTCGACACCGCCGAGCGCGCCCGACGATCAGACACCGTCGAGCCTCACGTTCGGCGGTGTGGGCAACGTCGTGCCCGGAGCGACGCCGACGCCGGTAAAGAAGAAGGTTGTGAGCAAAAAAACAAAGAAGAAGGCGAAAAAGGAGAAGGCGAAAAAGGGTAAGGGGAAAAGACGTAAGACAGGGAAGAAAGCTGGGAAGAGCGGCGAGCGGAGAGGCGAGCGATGATGCGTATTGTGGGAAAGCTCTCCTTGTACGTATCGATGGCTGTTGGCGCTGTGGTTTTTGTGTTGGTCGGCTCGGCATGGGCGAAGCCGAGTGAACATCCGTTTGAAATCGTTCCCGGTTCATTCAGCTTCGTCCCGTCGAGCGATGGGGCGGGTGCGCATGCCGATTGGGTGACATCGTTTGATTTGGCCCATGAAGCGGATGGCGCGACGTATAACGATGCGCGTAACATCCTCGTGAATCTGCCGGCGGGATTTGACGCGAGCAGTACCGCCGTGCCGACCTGCAGCGAGGCCAAGCTCCTTGCGACGGGGCGTATCGGGACGTCGGGGCTGCTGCCCGAATGTCCGGTCGCGAGCCAGGTCGGGCAGCTCAGCGCCGAAATCGTCCCGACTAAAGGCGCTCCGTGGCAGCTCACCGTCCCGGTTTATAACATGGAAGTCACGAGCTTCGGCGTCACCGCCGAGCTCGGCTTTAAGACGATCGCCTTCACGGGGCTGGTGCAGGTGCAGGTGCGTCCGGGGGATGAGGGTCTGACCGCGATCTCGCCCAACATTCCCAAGACCGGCGAAGTCCACCATGTGGTGTTCACGATCTGGGGTCTTCCCGCCGCCCACGAACACGACGCGCAGCGCGGCGCGATCTGTGGCGGCAACGGAGAAATCCCGCCGGTCTGTCGCAACGAATACGGCGCTCCGCAGGAAGCGAAGATAGCGGTGAAGCCATTTCTTTCTAACCCGACGAGCTGCGGCACGTTCACCGCGAGCATGGAAGCGGAATCTTGGGAGGAACCCGGGGTGCCGGGCGACATGCCGGCGAAGGCGAGCGATGCCCAGGTCGGCCCGATCGGCGAATGCGCCCGCGTTCTGTTCGAACCCTCCATCGAAGCGCAGCCCTCGACGCGTTCCGCGGAATCCCCAACCGGCCTTGAAGTCTCGCTGGTGGTCCCGCAAACTTGGGAAAACCAGTTCGCGACCGCGACGGCGAACCTCAGGGACACGAAGGTCACGCTGCCCGAAGGGATGACGGCGAACCCCTCGCTGGCGGCCGGCCTGGGGGCGTGCACCCCCGCGCAGTACGCCTCGGAAACATCCTCCTCGCTGCCCGGGGAAGGGTGTCCGCCGGAATCGAAGATCGGCTCGATTGAAATTGAAACGCCGCTGCTGGCCGAACGGATCAAGGGCGCGGTGTATATCGCCAAGCCCTACGACAACGTCCCGGAATTCGGTGACGCCGAACACCCCGGCGGGTCGTTGCTCGCGCTGTATATCGTCGCGAAGGACCCCGAACGCGGGATCCTGATCAAGGTTGCGGGCAAGATCGAAGCCAACAGGGAAACCGGGCAACTCGTAACGACGTTCGATAACACTCCCCAGCAGCCATTCGGCAAGTTCACGTTGAGGTTCCGTCCGGGCGCGACCGCGCCTTTGGTCAGCCCGCCCGTGTGCGGCGGCTACGGCGTTCAGGCGCAGTTGACGCCGTGGTCGGCGCCTGAAGAACCGCGCTTCGTCTCAAGCCAGCCGTTCCAGATCACCCAGGGCGTCCACGAAGGCCCCTGCCCCACGGGCGGTCTGCCGCCGTTCCACCCCCAGGTGATCTCCGGCACGCAGAACAACGCCGGAGGCTCCTACAGCCCGTTCTATCTACGGATCGTCCGTGAAGACGGCGAACAGGAGATCACTCGCTTCTCGACGGTGCTCCCACCGGGATTGACGGGGAACCTGACGGGGATACCGTTCTGCCCGGAGGCGGACATCGAAGCCGCCAAGACCGTGACCGGCGCCGAAGAGGAAACCAACCCATCCTGCCCCGCCTCAAGCGAAATCGGCCACACGATCGTAAGCGCGGGCGTCGGCACCGTCCTCGCGCAGACCCCCGGCAAGGTCTACCTCGCCGGCCCCTATCACGGCGCGCCGCTGTCGATCGTCTCGATCACCTCGGCGAAGGTCGGTCCATTCGACCTCGGCACCGTCGTGATCCGCTTCGCACTGCAGATCAACCCGATCACGGCGCAGCCCGAAGTGGACTCCAACGGCTCTGATCCGATACCGCACATCATCGAGGGGATCGTCGTGCACGTCCGCGAAATCCGAGTCTACATGGACCGCGAAAAGTTCATCCTCAATCCAACCAACTGCGCCCCGATGTCGATCCTCGACACGATCACCGGGGCGGGCGCGAACCCCGCGAACCCCGCCGATCAGGCGCCGGTGAGCGTTACCACCCCGTTCCAGGCCGCGGACTGCTCGAGCCTCGCGTTCAAACCGGCCTTCAAGGTCTCAACCTCGGGCAAGACATCCAGAAGCAAGGGCGCCAGCCTGTCCGTAAAGCTCGCCTACCCGAAAGCCCCACAGGGCACCCAGGCGAACGTCCGCTCGGTCAAGGTGGACCTCCCCAGGCAGCTACCCTCGCGCCTGACGACATTGCAGAAGGCATGTCCGGACAGCGTGTTCAACGCGAACCCGGCGGCGTGCCCGGCGGCGTCGATCGTGGGACGCGCGACGGCGATCACACCTATCCTGCCCGTGCCGCTGATTGGTCCGGCGTACTTCGTCAGCCACGGCGGCGCGAAGTTCCCCGAACTGATCGTCGTGCTGCAGGGCTACGGCTTGACACTGGACCTGCACGGTGAAACGTTCATCAAGAATGCGATCACGAGCTCGACGTTCCGCTCCGTCCCCGACGATCCGATCGGCAGCTTCGAACTGACGCTGCCCCAAGGACCCGATTCGGCGCTGGCGGCGAACGGCAACCTGTGCAAGGGCACGTTGCATATGCCGACGGCGTTCACCGCTCAGAATGGCCTCGTGATCCACCAGTCCACACCGATCGCGGTCACGGGCTGCGCAAGGCACGTGCGCTATGAGCGCAAGAAGAAGTCCCGAAAGAAGCGGAAGCGATAAAGGGGTTCTTGTCAGAGAGGGAAACGCCACTGGATTTGCTGCAGTCCATCTATTAGGATGCTCTGCGGGTCGCGGGCGCGAGTTTGCGCCGCGGCTTTTGATGGAGCCGCGGTAGACAATCACATAAGGGCCGGCTGCGACGCTCTCTGGCCTTGAACGGGCGCCCAGACCGGCCGATCGCCGATCGTCGCTGAGCACGACCACCGTCGCTCCCCGCCAGCGTGTGTGCCTACCCTGGATGGATGTCGGCCAGCTACGCAACCGCCCCGGCTGAGCGCCGCGGCCTGCGCCCGGCGCTGCTGCTCGCCGCGCTGTGCGCCGTCGGGCTTGCGCTCACCTGGGTGCTCGAGGCGCTGGTGCCCGCCACGCATGTGCGCGACGCGCTCGTTCTCTACGACTTCACGCGCCTTGACCGTCCGCTCGTGGAAGTGCCCGCCAACCTCCTGCTGGCGCTCCTGGAACCGGCGTTCTACCTGCTGTGGGCGCTCGTGCTGATCGTGCTCGCGCTATCGCGCGGGCGCCCGCGCGTGGCGCTTGCCGTCGCGCTCGTGCTTGCGCTCGCTCCGCTCAGCGCCGAACTGCTCAAGCCGCTGGCGGCCCACGTGCACGCTCAGGTGGCCCCGCTGTACATCGCCAGCGCCTCGTGGCCCAGCGGCCACGCGACCGCGATCGCCGCGCTCGCGTGGTGTGCGCTGTTTGCCGCGCCGCCGGCACGACGGCGGCTCGTCGCGGTCGCGGGAGCGGTGCTCGCGCTGGCCGTCGGCTGTTCGCTTCTGATCCTGGCGTGGCACATGCCGAGCGACGTGCTCGGGGGCTATCTGCTGGCCACGCTGTGGGCGGCGCTTGCCCTGGCGGCGCTGCGCCGGGTCGGATCGCCTCGGATGGCGCGTGATCAGGGGATCGAGGACGATCGTTGACTTTGCGTTTTGACACCGGCGTATCACGGCATGAGGCCGGCAAAGAGCGCGTCGATCTTCCAGGCGTGGTCTTCGCGTTCGACGAGCAGCTCGCTTTCGGGCATCGTCCTGAAGCCCAGTGCCGCCACGCCGAGGTTGCCCTTCGCGTGGACGCTTGTCACAACCATCGTGGCAACATCGTCGGCGATCAGCTGTCGGTGCTGCTGTGCGAGCAGCGCCGCCATCGATGCGGCGCATCTCTCGGGCGCGTTCAGGCCGGAGGGTCTCTGATCGGCTCCGACCCCAAGAGCAAGGCCAGCGGTGAGCAGGGAGCAGGCCTTCGCCCCATCCTCCGCGGCGGAGGCCGCGTAGTAGCTCTTGACGAGGTTTGTCACCGCCCGCGCGTCTGCCGCGCTCGCCCTGTGGCCAAAGGGCGCGAACAGGATTGACGCGTCGCCTTCGGGGCTGGCACGGTCGCGTTCGGCGTCGTCGGAGTCTTTGTCGCCGTCGTTCTTCAGGTAGCCGGTGGATGAGTCGGCGTGTGCGGGAGGGCCCGCCCTGGCGTTGCTCGTCGTCCCGGTGGTGTGGGAGGGCGGGGAGGTTGGAGTCGTGGCCGTGGCGCCGCCACACGCCGTCGCGCCAAGGCCGAGCAGCGCGGTGGCCAGCACGGCGAGCGGTGGCACGATCGCGCTCATTCCAATATATTGTCGGAGACGGCGGCGATCTTCCAAGTGCCACCCACGCGACGCTCAAGCATCTGGCGTACTTCCGGCAGCATCGCGAAGGTGAGCAGCGTTAACGCCCTTTCGCCCTTCACGCGAGTCCTGTAGAATTTGAGCGTGTCGCTCTCGCCGACGAGCAGGTGATGGCGCTGCTTGAAGAGCTTCGTGATGACCGTGGTACAGGTCGTGCCGCGCAGGTCGGGAATGTGGCCGTAGTCTTCGGCGAGGGTTTCGGAGATAAGCGGGTAGAGCATCGAGCATGCCTTGACGCCATCCTCCGCGGCGGCCGCCGCGTAGTAGCTCCTGACCAGAGACGTGAGTTGCTCCCTCTCCCTCTCGCTCGGCGCGTGACCGTAGTTGAGGATGTGCGCGTCGTCGTCGTTGTTGTCGCCATCGTTGTCACGGTCCCTCTTGATGACATGCGGAGATGCGGAGCCCGCCGCCCCACTCGTGCTCCCGCAAGCCGCGGCGCCCAGTCCGAGCAGCACGATCGTCAGCAGCGCGAGCAGCGGCTTCATTGTGCGTCCTCAGTTTGTGTCTGTGCACTTCTTGAAGCCGTCACGCCTGGCCACCGCTATCGGTTGCTTCTGGACCGCCACGGCCGCCTGGAGCGTCTGGCCCCCGGTGCTGGTGTGACCCGCTTGAAGCTCCTGAGCGGACCTGGAGAGGTATTCGCTTACGAGCTGGATACCGTTGACGATCCGCGAGTCGTCGCCCGCCATCGACGCCGGCGGTACGAGCTTGCTCAGAGCGGCTGCCTCCGCGCTGTAGTAGGCGGCGATCTGAGGGATAAGGCGGGCATCTTCGGAGACAGTCCTAACGGAGATCGCCGCGACCTCTGTGTTCACGTGTGCACAGATCGCGTCTCCCCGAGCGATCCACTGGGCGCGCGTCAGAGGCTTGCCCGTCGCGAGCTTGACGGTCGTGGGCGGGGGTGTCGGAGCCGGCGCGCTCGTCGTCGTGGCTGGCGTGGTCGCGGCGGCGGTGCCGGCCGGTTTCGAGGATCCGCCGCAGCCGGATGTTACGAGCGCGGTCGCTGCAAGGGCGAGCGCGGCCAAGGGTGCCTGTAACATTGTGTGTCCTCCCGAGGGTTGGTCTGGGTCCTACGTCTCCAGGGCTATTCTACAGACTGGGACTCGATCAAGCTCACGGATTTCGTAGCAGCGGAGAGGTATCGCCAGGGCGAGCCGCCGTGTCGCACGGTCGGGGCCGTGAGGGGCCCCTAGTCTCGCGGCCCAAAACCCCTACTGCAGTTCGACGTCGAGCAGCGCGCTCATCTTCCACGTGCGCCCTTCCCGCTTGACGGATATCGCCCGTTCGGGCAGTGCCCCGAAGCTGAGCAGCGCGAGCCCGTGGTGTTCTTCGAGGCGAACGCGTCTCACGTCGAGCTTCGGGACCTCGAGCATCAGGAGCGGGTGGTAGTGCTTGAAGAACAGCGTCATGGCCGCCGCGCAGGTCTTGGCGCCGCGCATGTAGGGAACGCCCGGCGTCTGGGAGTAGTCTTCCGGGATCGCTTCGGCGAGCGTCGAATAGATCATCGAGCAGCCCGCCGCGCCGTCCTGCGCGAGGGCCGCCGCGTAGTAGCGCTTGACGAGCGCGGTGATCGTCCGCTGCTCGGATGCGTCGGCGGCGTGGCCGAAGTCCAGGGTGCTGGTGTTGCGCGTGTCGTCGTCGGCAGCGCCGACGTCGTTGTCTCTGTCCCCGTCGGCCGTGGTGTGGGCGAGCGGCGATTCGCCGCTTGTCGCGATCGTGGGGTCCTTTGCGGGGGCGCTCGTGGATAGGTGGGCGGCGGTGTGGCCACCCGTGGCGGCACCTCCGCAGGCGCTCGCGCCCGTGCTCAGCAGCGCGCTCACCAGCAGTGCGACCAACGGCTTCACCGCGGCGCTATTGACCATGTCCGACCGAGGCATTCCATCAGGTCGGATAGTAACAAGTATTCGGGGGTGCTTGGAAGCCGGATCGTGTGCAGCGTCACGGTGTTGTGCGGTCGCATCTTCGGCGAGTGAGACGCATGGCATCGGAGCTGCGCCGCGAAGTCGGACTCGCCGGACTCCGCTCGCGCGCCCGCTCCCTACTCCTCACCGCCGGCCGAGCCGGCGTGTTCGCCGGGGGCCCAGAGCAGCTCGGAGGTCTCTGGCTTGGGGGCGCCCGGATCGTCATTCGCGGCGCGGCTCAGGATGAACAGCATGTCCGAGAGGCGGTTGAGGTAGCGGATCGCCTCGGGGTTGCACTCGGGGCCGATCGCGATCGCGCGGCGCTCGGCGCGGCGGCAGACGGTGCGGCAGACGTGCAAGTGCGCGGCCGCGGGGGTGCCGCCCGGGATCACAAACGAGCGCAGCGGTGCCAGCTTGCCGTTGACCTCGTCGCAGACCTTCTCCAGCCAGGCCACGTAGTCGGCGGTGACGCGCAGGCGCACCTGACCCTTGCGCGTCGCGTCGGGCGCGCCCTGCGCGGGGGCGGGCACGGACAGGTCGGCGCCGACGTCGAGCAGGTCGTTCTGCACGCGCTCCAGCCAGCGCGCGAAGCTCTCCGGGAGGCCGGGCGCGAGCAGCGCCACCCCTACCGTTGCGTTGAGCTCGTCCACGGTGCCATATGCCTCCACGCGCGGGTGCAGCTTGGACACGCGGCTCATGTCGCCCAAGTGGGTCTCGCCGCCGTCTCCGCCCCTGGTGTAGATGCGCGTCAAGTTGACCGTCACGGCCGCTTGAGTTTCGCAGATGGCCCCCCGCGGCGCCGACCCCAGCGACGGTCCGCGAACGGTGGGGGCGGCCTTTTCGGCAGCGCCGAGGGGGTCTTTCGGCGGTGGGGAGGTGGCTGCTTGCGGGCCTCGTGTGAGCAGTCGCACTGCGTGGCGTCGGGCAGATCGGATACTTTCCCGGCCTTCATGCGGGTAGGTGTTCCGAAGGAGACCGCCGAGGGCGAGCGCAGGGTTGCGCTCGTGCCGGAGGTCATTGGCAAGCTGAAGGCCAAGGGCGTCGAGGTCCTGGTCGAGAATGGCGCGGGCGCAGGCGCCCTGCTGCCCGACGACGCGTTCGCGCAGGCCGGCGCGCGCATGACCGCCGACGCCGCCGAGGTGTGGCGCTCCGATGTCGTCGTGAAGATCGCCCCGCCCAGCGAGGCGGAGATCGGCCGGCTCGCGGCCGGCTCCGTCCTGGTCGGCTTCCTGGCGCCGCTGAGCAGCCCGCAGACGACCCGCGCGCTGGCCGCGGCCAAAGCCACCGCCTTCGCGATGGAGTCGATCCCCCGCATCTCCCGCGCCCAGTCGATGGACGCGCTCTCCTCGCAGAGCAACATCGCGGGCTACAAGGCGGCGCTGCTGGGCGCGGAGAACATGGGACGTTTCTATCCGATGCTGATGACCGCCGCCGGCACGATCCCGCCCGCGAAGGTGCTCGTGCTGGGCGCCGGGGTCGCCGGCCTGCAGGCGCTCGCCACCGCCAAGCGCCTCGGCGCGCGCACCACCGGCTATGACGTGCGCCCCGAGGTGGCCGAGCAGGTGCAATCGCTCGGCGCGCAGTGGCTCGACCTGGGTCTGCAGGCAAGCGGCGAGGGCGGCTATGCGCGCGAGCTGACCGAGCAGGAGCGCGCACAGCAGCAACAGGCGCTCACCGACGCGATCAAGGGCTTCGACGTCGTCATCACAACCGCGCTGGTTCCCGGTCGCCCGGCTCCGAAGCTCGTCACCGCCGAGGCCGTTCAGGGGATGAAGCCGGGCTCTGTGATCGTCGACTTGGCGGGAGAGTCGGGCGGCAATTGCGAGCTGACAGAGCCAGGGAAGACGGTCGTCAAGCACGACGTGAAGATCCTCGCGCCGCTGAACCTGCCCGCGAGCATGGCCGAGCACTCCTCGCAGCTGTTCGCCCGCAACGTGCTGGCGCTGCTCGATCTGCTGCTGGCCCCCAAGGAGGGCGCGGAGGGCGAGGTCGAGCTGAAGCTGGACTTCGAGGACGAGATTGTCGCCGGCGCGTGCACGGTGCGCGACGGGGAGATCGTGAACGCCGGCGCGAAGGCGGCGGTGGAGGCGGGAGGATTGGCCCCGTCGAGCCCCGGTGCGCCGAGATCGGATGCGGGTACACAGGAGGCCGGCGCATGATCCTCGCGAGCGTGCTCACAACGAACCTCGCGATCCTCGTGCTCGCGGGCTTCATCGGCTTCGTGGTGATCTCCAAGGTGCCCAACACGCTGCACACCCCGCTGATGAGCGGCACCAACGCGATCCACGGGATCGTGCTGCTCGGCGGCCTGCTGCTGTTCGGGCTCGCCGAACTGGACTCCTTCAGCAAGGCGCTGCTGGTGATCGCGGTCGCCTTCGGCACGATCAACATCGTCGGCGGCTTTCTCGTCACCGACAGGATGCTCGACATGTTCAAGTCGCGCCCCAAGCCCGAGCCCGGCGAGCGCGAGACCGCCGCCGGCGAGACCGAGGACGAGACCGGTGGAAAGGCGGGGTCATGACGAGCCTTCCCCTCGCCACCTCGGTGCTGCAGAGCGAAAGCTTCATCTACGTCCTCTACATCGTCGCCTTCGCGCTGTTCATCCAGGGCCTGCGCGGACTCTCGGGCCCGACGACCGCCGTGCGCGGCAACCGCATCGCCGCGGTCGGCATGGCGATCGCCGTGATCGCGACGCTGCTGAACCCGGGCGAGGGCAACTGGGGTCTGATCGCGCTCGGGATCGCACTCGGCGTGGCTGTCGGCGTGCCCGCCGCGCGTCAGGTGAAGATGACCGCGATGCCGCAGATGGTGGCCCTGTTCAACGGGGTCGGCGGCGGCGCGGTGGCGATCATCGCGTGGGTCGAGTTCCGCAACCGCGGCTCCACCTACGGTTCGCACGCGGTCGAACGTACGTTCACTAGTGGCGTGTACTTCGAACGCGTGGTCGCCCACGTCGGTGGGCCGCCCACCTACGTCGCGATCTTCTCCGTCTTCGCGGCGATCGTCGGCTCGATCTCCTTCTGGGGTTCGAACATCGCCTTCGGCAAGCTCCAGGAAATCCTGCCGGGTCGCCCGATCACGCTCGGCGCGGGCCAGCAGGTCGTCAATCTCGTGCTCGCGATCCTCGCGCTCGCGGCGGGCATCGACCTGGTCGCGGGCGCGCACTCCGAACTGCTGTTCATCGGCATGCTGATCGTCGCGGCGCTGCTCGGCAACGCGGTCGTGCTGCCGATCGGCGGCGCGGACATGCCGGTCGTGATCTCGCTGCTGAACGCCTTCACCGGCCTGTCCGCGGCCGCGACCGGGATGGCGCTCAACAACCCCGCGCTGATCGTGGCGGGGATGATCGTGGGCGCCTCGGGATCGATCCTCACGAACCTGATGGCGGTCGCGATGAACCGCTCGATCCCCTCGATCGTCGCGGGCGGCTTCGGCGGCGGCGGCGCGATCGCCGGCGCCGAGGGCGCCGGCGCGCACCATGGCACGGTGCGCTCCACGAGCGCCGCCGACGCCGCGATCCAGCTGGCGTACGCAAGCCGCGTCGTCGTTGTGCCCGGCTATGGCATGGCCGTCGCCCAGGCACAGCACGCGGTGCGCGAGCTGACCAAGGAGCTCGAGGACCGCGGTGTGGAAGTCAGCTACGCGATCCACCCCGTGGCGGGGCGCATGCCCGGTCACATGAACGTGCTGCTGGCCGAGGCCGACGTGCCCTATGACCAGCTCAAGGAGATGGACGACGCCAACCCCGAGTTCCAGCGCACCGACGTATCGCTCGTGATCGGCGCCAACGACGTCACCAACCCGGCCGCCAAGAACACCCCCTCCTCGCCGATCTACGGGATGCCGATCCTCGAAGTGTCCGACTCGCGCTCGGTGATCGTTATCAAGCGCTCGATGAACCCGGGCTTTGCCGGCATCGAGAACGAGCTGTACTTCGACCCGAAGACCTCGATGCTCTTCGGCGACGCCAAGTCGGCTGTGGGCGAGATCACCGCCGAGCTCTCGGCCCTCTGACGCGGCTCTGCTGAAGCAGCCCCTCTGAGACGGTCCTTCCGACGCGGCTCCTCCGAGACGGCCCGGCGGGCTGCTCCCGGTTGGTCCCAGGACCCGCGCGCGAGAGAGAAGCGCGGGTTTCTACGCGTGCTCACAGGCGTTCTTGGTGCGCACACCCCCGCACGTGCCAATTTGGTACGCGATGCAGACAACACATGCATTGCTAATGATGTACATCGTATCTTACACTCAACTGAGGAGAGGAAACGTAGTCATCTGAGGGGTCTGGTATTTCAGTTCGCCGCGCATCTTCGGGTCAATCGCGGTTCATGCCGGTCATTGGCGTGCTGGTATGCGCCGTGTCGATCGCCGGGGCGGCTCTTCCTGCCGGCGCAGGCAGCGGGTCGCCCCGGATCGATCGCGGCCTGGCGCCGGCGCGAGTCGTGCGTCGCGCACCACGGTCCGGTTCGGTGGCGCGACCCGCGCCACGCGCACGAGCGAGCATCGTCGGGGGCGCAGGCGCCTCGATCGCCGACTTCCCCTTCCAGGTCGCCCTGTATGACACGCAGGCGGGCTCGCCGGCCGCGGGCTTCTTCTGTGGCGGGGTGATCGTCGACGCAACCCACGTCGTGACCGCCGCCCACTGCGTCGCCGGCAACCCCGGAGCTCCGGGCGAAATCGCGGTTCTCGCCGGCTCCACCTCGCTGGCCTACCCAGGTCCGGGAAGCGTGCGCGATCCCGTCCAATCGAGCGCGTCCGATTCAAGCTACAACCCCGCCAGCAGCAACGACGACGTCGCGCTGTTGACGCTCGCGCGGCCGCTGTGGCAGGGACCCGCGGCGCCCAGCGTCAACGGCACGAACACGATCGCCCCGCTGCCGCTGGACCCGGAAGCGGCGCTCGTCTATGGCAACCCCAACGTCACCCCGGCGATCGTCGCGACGGCCAGCGGTTGGGGAGACACGAACCCGGCGCCCGGCCACGCGCCGAGCTATCCCACGAGCTTGCGAGCGGTGCAGATGCCGCTCGTCTCCGAATCGCTCTGCGAAGAACAATACGCGGTCATCGAACAGCCGATCACCTCGAGCATGATCTGCGCGGGTGGCGGCAAATCGCATGTGGACACCTGCTATGGCGACAGCGGCGGGCCGCTGCTCGTCGACAGGGACGTGCCCGCGCACCCCCCGCAGGACTACGTGCTGATCGGGCTCGTCGACTTCGGCAACGGCTGCGCACAACCGGGCTACGCCGGGGTCTACACGCGCATCGCAAGCCCCGCGGTGGTGAGCTTCCTGACCTCGGGTGGCGGCCATCTGGTGGGACCGGTCGGCACGCAGGCCAAGCACAAGAAGCGCAAGAAGCACAGGAGGCGCCGCAAGCGCAGGCCTCATCGCAGCTGACCCTCCGCGTCCTCTGGAACACTGGGTGGGTGATCTCACGCGAAGACGCGCTTGCCGCCCTGTCGGAGAACGAATTCGATCTCCTCGTGGTCGGTGGCGGCATAACCGGGGCAGGCGTCGCTCTGGACGCGGCGAGTCGCGGCTACAGCGTCGCGCTGGTCGAGCGCGCCGACTACGCCTCCGGCACCTCCAGCCGCTCCAGCAAGCTTGTCCATGGCGGGCTTCGCTACCTGCAGCACTTCGATCTCGGACTCGTGCGGGAGGCGCTGCTGGAGCGACAACTGCTGGTCGCGCTCGCGCCGCATCTGGTGCGCCCGCTGCCGCTGGTCGTGCCCGCGTTCGACGGCGCCCGCCCCGACCGGCTGATGGGAGTTGGGCTGAACCTCTACGACGTGATGTCGGTCACCGACCGCAGGTCCGCCGGCGAGCGTCTGCGCAATCGCCGCTCGCGTCGCGGCCGCTCGGACTCGACGGCGAGCGAGTCGCCCTCGCGTGCCCCGGCGGTTGCGCATGAAGAGGGGGAGTCCTGGAGTCCCGAGCGTCACCGCGTCATCTCCGGCGAGGACGTGCTCGAGCTGCTGCCGGCGCTTGCCGGCGGATCTTCGGTTGCTCGCGCGCCCAGCAGCGGCTATCTGTTCTACGACTGCCAGACCGACGACGCACGCCTGGTGCTCACCGTGCTCGGCGAGGCCGAGCGCTTCGGCGCGGTCTGCGCCAACCGGCTCGACGCCACGGCGCTGCTCGAAGCGGACGGGCACAGCGGCGGAGCGCGGGTGCGAGACCAGGAGAGCGGCGAGATCTTCGACGTGAGAGCCGCAAACGTCATCAACGCCACAGGGGTATGGGCCGATGAGCTGCGCCCCCGAGACGGCTCCCGCACCGCCGGGCACGAGCAGTCCGAGCTGCCGCGCATCCGCCCGAGCAGAGGCACCCACATCACGTTGCGCCAGGAGGACCTGCCGCTCGTCGGCGGCGCGATCGTGCCCGCCGGAGCCGGCCGTTCGATCTTCGCCCTGCCGTGGCTGGGACGGACCCTCGTTGGCACGACCGACAACGACTACGAGGGCTCGCTCGCGCACGTGTCCCCCTCCGGGGAGGACGTCGACTACCTGCTCGCGGCGATCAACGAGTTCTTCGCAACCGACCTCGCGCGCGGCGATCTGACAGGGGCCTACGCCGGCGTGCGCCCGCTGATCTCGACGGGCGACAACAAGAAATCGGTTGACATCTCGCGCAGGGCGGAGCTGTATGAGACTTCCGACGGCATGATCACGATCACCGGCGGCAAGCTGACGACCTGGCGGCGGATGGCCAAGATGGCCGTCGACCGTCTGGTCGAGCGCGAGGCGCGCGACGCGCCCTGCCGTACCGCGGAAATACCGCTCGGGCAGCCCGTCGGTGTCGATCGGCTGCCCTCGCCTGCCGGGATGTCCGAGCCGGCGCGGACGGCGCTCGCCAGCCGCTACGGGTATGGAGCGCACGAGGTGCTCGCCCTGATCTCCGAGCGCCCCGAGCTTGCCGATCCGATCGTGCCCGGCCTTCCCGACGTGCTGGCCGAGGTGGCGATCGCCGCCCGTCGCGAGCAGGCGCGCAGCGTCGGCGACGTGCTCCTGCGACGCACACGCCTCGGGTTGCTCGCCGCCCGTGAGCTGTTGGGGGAGCATGGTCGCGGCGCCTCGCCCGTCGAGCGCGTCGCCGCGCTGCTGGGTCGCGAGCTCGGCTGGGACGAGCGGCGTGTGGCGGTCGAGGTCGAGGGTTTCCTTCAGGAGGCGCGCATGGAGGGGATCCTCGTTGCCGACGCCGAGCCCGCGCGGCGATGAGCGGGGAAGCGATCCCCCGCCGTCTGATCGCCGGCGGGCACCTGCTCCAGCTGGGCGCAAGATCGCTGTTGATGGGTGTCGTCAACGCCTCGCCCGACTCCTTCAGCGACGGCGGGCGCTTTCGGAGCATCGAGCAGCGCCTGCGCCTGGCGGCCGAGCAGCTGGGCGCGGGCGCCGACATGCTCGACATCGGCGGCGAGTCGGCCAGCACCAATCGAGCGCCGGTTGGCGCCGAGGAGGAGATCGAGCGGGTCGTGCCGCTGATCGAGCGCATCCTCGCCGAGTTCGACACGATCGTGTCGGTCGACACCTACAAGCCTGCGGTCGCCCGCGCCGCGATCGCCGCAGGCGCTTCGATCGTCAACGACGTCAGCGGGCTGCGCGATCCGGAGATGGCGCAGGTGTGCGCGCAGAGCGGTGCGGCGCTGGTGGTTATGCACACGCGCGCGGCGCCCAAGCAGCGGATGCAGCACCCCGATCTGTACGGGGACATCGTCTCCGAGGTGATCGACTTCCTGCGCGAGCGCACGGCGCTCGCCGAATCGGCGGGCGTGCCGCGCGAGCGAATCGCGATCGATCCCGGGCCCGATTTCGCAAAGACGCCGGCGCAGACGATCGAGTTGCTCGCCAACGCTTCGAGTCTGCACTCGCTCGGCTACCCGCTGCTGATGGCGATCTCCCGCAAGGACTTCATCGGTGCGCTGACCGGGCGCCCGCCGCGCGAGCGGCTGGCGGGCACGCTCGCCGCGCTCGCCCACGGCCTGGGTGCCGGAGCGCACATCTTTCGTCTGCACGACATCGCCGCCGCCACCGACTACCTGACGGTGCGCGCGGCGCTCGCCCGGGAGCTCCAGCCGAGCAGGGATCTGACGCTGGCCGAGGAATTGCGACACGACGGGAGCCTCGCCGAGGTTTCCTCAGACGGCGCCGCAGGCTAGGCTGTCCGGTGCAAATGGGTGCCGGTCGCTGTCCAACGCGATCGGACGCCAACCGCCCGTATCGACCCAAGGAGAAGACCAGATGACAGTGCTCGACCGCTCCGAGCTGCAGGCCAGCCCGCTTGCCGACCTTCACGTGATCGCCGACCAGATCGGACTCGAGGGCTTCAGGCGTTTGCGCAAGGCCGATCTGATCGATGCGATTCTCGGCGAGAAGGGTCGGGGGCAGGCAAACGGCGAGAGGGGCGTCGAAGCTGCGCAGCCGAGCGGCCGCGATGGCGAGGAGGGCCCCCCCGAGCCGACGGGACGGCGGGCGAGTTCGCGTCGCGCGCGCCCGACCCGCTCGCGTCGCGGGTCCGGCAGTGCGGCAAAGGCCAGGGAGCTCGAGGAGCCGGCGGAGGAGGAGACCGAGCGCGACTCGGCTCCCTCCAGGCGTCGCGCTCAGAGAACAGATGCGAAGCGCGGCGGCGGGGAGCGCGAGAGCTCGGCCGAGGCGGAGTCTTCGATCTCAGGTGTGGTGGAGGTGCTCGCCAACGGCTCGGCGTTGCTGCGCGGCGATCCCTCGGAGGGCTCCGACGCCGATGTCTATATCTCCGCCGCTCAGGTCCGCCGCTGCGAGCTCGTCTCCGGAGACAGGGTCAGCGGTCCGGTTCGCGCCCCGAGGCGCTCGGAGCGCTATCCCTCCCTGATTCGCGTCGAGAGGGTCAACGGCGAGGAGGTCGATGCGCTCGCGGAGGCGACACGCTATGACGATCTGCCCGTCTCATATCCAACCGAGCGGCTCGCATTCGACTCCGAGGACCCGACGCTCAAGGCGATCGAGTGGCTCACTCCGCTCGGCCTCGGCTCGCGCGCGATCGTCGTCGGCGCGGCTCGCTCCGGTAAGACCGAGACGTTGCGGCTGATCCTCGGCGCGCTGGCGGGCAGGGAGGACGTCGAGCTGAAGCTCGTGCTCGTCGGGGTGCGGCCCGAGGAGATCGCCGGTTGGCGGCAGGGGCCGCTGGCACCGGCTGCGACGCTCACCTTCGCCGCCTCCGCCGAGGCTCAGGGACGGGCGCTTGAGTCCGTGATCGAGGCGGCCAGGCGGATCGCGACGCGCGGCGGCGACGCGATCGTGTTGATCGACGGTCTCGACGGGCTGCACCCGCACACCGCGCGCAAGGCGCTAGCAGCGGCGCGCAATCTGACCGACGGCGGTTCGCTCACCGTGATCGCGACGGCCGCGCAGCCCCTCGGCGGCGAGAGCACCGTGATCGCGCTCGACGTGGCCCGTACGAGTACCGGGCGGCTGCCGGCGCTCGAGCTGGTGAGCAGTGGCACGCTGAAGGCGGAGCTGCTCGTCGGCGAGGACGGCGCCGAGGCGATCCTGCACGCTCGCGCGACGGCTGCCGAAGGTTAGCGCCGCTCGGGGTTTGAACTCGGCTGCAGCCGGTGGCTGCGCTAGCCCCGGTAGGCCACGCGGCCCCAGGACGGCTCGGGGGCGAGTTCGATCGGCTCGCCGAGTCCGTCGTGCTGCACGTAGAGGAAGCTGCCCGTCTCCTCCATGAACAGGAACGTCAACTCGCCCTCGTTCACGCGCTGGTCCAGCCACGCTCCGCGGAAGACCAGGCGGCGCAGCCAGTGCACGAGCGAGCGCTCGGCCGGTCCCACCAGTTCCGGCCAGCAGTCGTTGACGTGCTCGCCGAGCGCGGAGGCGGGATCCTGGATGTCGCCGTTGACGGCGAGGTTGACGAGGTCCTCCAGCTCGTCCTCGCCGAGACGCCCGCCGACGAAGCCGAGCTTGAGGGCAGCCTGCTCGCAACGTTCGCCGAAGTCGCGCTCGTTGAAGGTGAAGCGAAGGTCGCCGTATTCGAGAACGAAGTCCTCGCCGGAGTTGTAGTTGCCGCGACGTGTCTTTTCCATGACTGAAGGTTCCGTGGGAGTTGATTTGGGGCTCGGGTCCTTATCGGCACCAGGACGTCGGGATCATATGCCGGCCTCCTGCCCCGATGTCGTGTCTGCACGCGATATTGCATTCCGGCGAGGCGAACATCGGCAGCCCGCATGAGGTGTGCGCGGCGAGCCGGCTGTATACGCTGCGCCTAGATGGCACGTCTGAGCGAACGCGGTCTGCGCAGGTCGGTTGGGGTCCCGGGCCTGTTTGCCACCGCCTATGGCAACGTCGGCTCCTCGATCTACTACGCGCTCGGGCTTGTTGCGGCCCACGCGCTCGGGCTCACGCCGCTGGTGTTCGTGTTCGCGGGCGGTCTGTTCGCCCTGACCGCCAAGACCTACGCCGAGGGCGCCTCGATGTTTCCCGAGGCCGGGGGGTCCTCGTCGTTCGCGCGCCACGCCTTCAACGAGCTCGTCTCCTTCTTCGCCGGCTGGGCGCTGAGCCTCGACTACATCCTCACGATCGCGATCTCCGCGTTCTTCGTTCCTCACTACCTGAGCGCGTTCCCCGGCCTGGGCGGCCTGAACCACAACCCCGACGACATCTTCGGCGGTCTGGCCGTCGTGATCGTGCTCGCGGCCCTGAACATCCGCGGCCTGGGAGAGTCGGCGAAGCTCAACTTCGTCCTCGCGATTATCGACCTCTCGACGCAGATTCTGCTCGTTGCCGTCGGTGCCGTGCTGGTGTTCGACCCATCGCTGCTGATCCACCAGGTCCACCTCGGCAGGGTGCCGAGTTGGCACGAACTGATCTTCGCGCTGTCGCTGGCGATGCTCGCCTACACCGGTATCGAGACGGTCTCCAACATGGCCGAGGAGGCGCGCGATCCCGGCAAGCAGGTACCCAGGGCGGTCAATCTCGTCGTGCTGGCGGTGCTCGGGGTGTATCTCGGGATCTCGCTGATCGCGCTCTCGGCGCTGCCCGTCACCGCCGTGCCCGGACACCCGGGTCACTACCAGACGCTGCTGGGCGTCGAAGGCCACGGCGGGTTTCAGAACGACCCCGTGCTCGGGATCGTCTCGCGTCTGGGCTTGCACGGGACGGTGCTCACGATCGCCCGCTACTACGTGGGCCTGCTCGCCGCCACGATCCTGTTCATCGCCACCAACGCGGGCATGATCGGGATCTCGCGGCTGTCGTGGTCGCTGGCCGAGCACCGGCAGCTGCCGAGCATCTTCTCGCGTCTGCACGCGCGCTATCGCACGCCGTGGTTCACGATCGTCTTCTTCTCCGGACTGGCGGGGCTGCTGGTGCTCTACGGCAACACCAACGTGCTCGGCAATCTCTACTCCTTCGGCGCGCTGCTGTCGTTCACGATCGCGCACGTCGCCGTGATCGCGTTGCGCGTCAAGGATCCCGAGCGCGAGCGGCCCTACCGGCTGCCGTGGAACGTGAGCGTTCGCGGCGCCGCGATCCCGATGACGGCGGTGATCGGCTGCATCGGAACGGCGACCGTGTGGGTGGTGGTCGTGATCACCCACCCCGAGGCGCGTCTGGTGGGCATCCCGTGGATGGTGCTCGGCATGGTCGGCTATGTGATCTATCGACGCCGGCAGGGCCTGGACCTGCGCACGGCCTATCGCATCGAGCGCACCGAGCGTCCGGCGGACTTCGAGGCGCTGGGCTATCGCACGGCGCTGGTGCCGATCTTCGGGGGGGATGTCAGCGCCAGCGCGCTCTCCAGCGCGGCGAAGCTGATCGGGGACGCGGGCGTGGTCTACGCGGTGTTCGTGCTGCCGGTTCCAAGCCAGCTGTCGCTCGAGGCGGGGCTTGAAGCAGAGGAGGCCGAAGGCCGCGCCGCGCTCGAGAGCGCGCGCATCAAGGCCCGTCGCTCCAACATCAAGGTGCGCACGGGTTTGATCCGCACCCGCAATCCGGGAGCGGCGTTGGTGGACGAGGCGCGGCGCGTCGACGCCGACGTGATCTACTGGTCGACGATCCACGCGCCGGTTGGCGAGCAGCGGATCGGTCCGACCGCCGCCTATCTGTTGAGCAAGCGTCCCTGCCGGGTCGTGATCGAGACGGAGAACCTGCCTCTCAGGCGAGACCGAGCACCAGCCGCAGGTGCTGCACTCCCGACTGGGTGACCGAGCCCGCGGTGAGCGTGCCGAGCGACTTCAGGTAGGGCACGAGGTTGGAGATCCCCGGGCTCTGTGTCAGACCGAGTCCTTCGAGGAAGCCGAGCATCGTCGGGAATTCCACGATCAGGCTGGGTTCGATGCCGCCGCCGAGCGCCGAGCTCGCCGAGGCGTATGAGGAGGCGGTCGAGAGCGTGCTGGACGGACTCAGCGCGCCCTGGACCGAGGACTGTCCCAGGCCGAGGACGAACTTGTCCTGACCGCTGGCCACAAAGATGACCGAGGGAAAGCCCTGCAGCTTGACGCTCACGGCCTTGTCGGTGCCGGGGATGGACGTGTTTTCCACGATCGCTCCGGAGCTGCGCATCGTGTCGGCGAGTGTGCCGACGGCGGCGTCTGAGGCGCTCGGATTGCTGGAGTCGATCACGAGCGCCGCTTCGAGGTTGAAGAGCCCGGTGCCGCTCACGAACATTCCACCGGATCCCGCCCAACTGGAGAAGCTCTGTTGCAGCTTGGCGCTCGACGAGTCAAGGCCGGCGAACAGCTTTTCGATGCTCGGACCTCCGAGCGAGGAGAACAGCGTCGCGGTGCCGAGCGAGGCGACGCCGTGCAGCAACGCGAACGCGCGGGGCAGATCGGCGCCGATGTTTTCGACGCCCGCCGCCAACCATGCCGTGCCGGGCATCTCGCCGAGCGCTTTCGCGCTTTCCCGACCGAACAGCGGCTTGGCGGTGCCCGCCGAGTGCACTTCGCCCTGCACGGAGATCGAGTTGGACGTCGGCGTCACCGACACCGACGCCGTCTGCGCGCCCGCGAACACCTGGCCGAGGAGCGCGATGCCCTGTCCAAGCGCGCCGCTTGAGCCGTGAACCGAGCCGAGCAGCGTTTCGGGTCGCACATAGGCGCTTGCGATCGCGTTCGCCGGAGGCGGCGTGTAGTGGGAGGCGGTGAGGATCGACGCTCCGCCGAGCGAGGTGTCGATGGCGCTCTTCAGCCCCGATTCGCTGCCGAGCACGGCAAATGTCTTGACGATGCCCTCGGCGGCTCCGCTGGGGGCCACCTGGAAGGAGACGCCCCTGTAGCTGGTTGTGTGCGCGCCCTGTTCCTGGGCTCGTTTGGAGAGGAACGAGCGGGCTTCGGAGAGGTTGGAGGTCGCGAGCACGATCGCTCCCTGTGCGCCTTTGGAGGAGAACTCGCCGGCGCCGAGCGAGGAGAGCTTGCCCGCGAGCACGCTTTCGAGCAGCGCCTGCGCCGAGCCTGAGCTCTGGGGCAACCCGCTCGTGCTGAGCGAGGAGATGAACACGCCCGCCGTGTTGCCGATCCACGATTCGATGTCGCGCTTGTATTCGAGGTGGGAGCTTTCGGTGCTCAGGAGCGCTTGCGCGATGCTGCCGTAGGGTTCGGCGAGGTGCGAGAGCTTCTTCGCCGCCAGGTATGCGGGGCCGTTGCTGCCGCCGCTCGGCTTGATCGCGACCGTCGCATACAGGGGAGCCGAGGCCGGCGTTACGGTCGCCGGGTTGGCGTCGGGGGAGGAGCTTGACCCGCACGCGGCGAGCGCGATCGTCGCCGCGAGCAGCGACGACGCGACGGCCAGGCGCCCAAGCGGGCGTCGGATGGCGAGGACGGCGTGGGGCGGGGGGACTCCAGCTTGGCCGGGGGCTTGCGACGGCGGTGCGGACGGCTCGTGGCAGTGGACAACGCGTTCCTTTCTCCTGCGGACTCCGGTCAGAGTTCTCGCAACGAACGTTACACGCGCGGGCTCTGCACGTTTGCGTGCAGCCGTCGGGTGCGTGGCGGCACGGGCCTCCCACCCCAAAACAACCCGCCGAGCAGGCACTTTCGTGCTTTCTTGGGTCCTTGGGCGGGGATTGTGGGAGAAAATGTGCAATTAGGGTTGCATTGTGGGGGAAAGTGGGGTAAGTTCGCGTTAGCGAGCCGGGGTGGAGGGGCTCCTCCCACTCCTCCACTCCGGCTCGATCTACTTGATTGGAGTCCCCCAGTGGCCTTCCGCGGCACCTTCGACCACACGCTCGACGCCAAGAACCGGCTCACCGTTCCGGCTCGCTATCGGGCGACGCTCTCCGAGGGCGTGGTGCTGGCGATGCCCGTCGACCTGAAGCCCTACGTGGGCGTCTGGCGTCCCGAGGACTACGAGCGCTACACCGAGCGCTCGCTCGCCGAGCTGCCGCCGCTGTCCTCGCGGTTGACCGAGCTCGAGCGCTTCTTCTACGGCAGCTCGCACGACGCCGAGCTCGACGCGGCCGGACGGATCATGGTGCCCGGCTTTCTCGGCGAGCACGCCAGGCTCAGCAAGGAGGTCGTCGTCGTGGGCGCCGGCGAGCGGCTGGAGCTGTGGGACCGCACCAGCTGGGACGAACACCGACCGGCGCTGCTCGGCAGCGTCGCCGAGATCACGGCGCGCGTTGACCATCCTGCTTGACATGAGCGCAACCCACATCCCGGTGCTCGCCGAGGAGCTGCTCGACCTGCTCGATCCGCAACCCGCCCAGACCGCGATCGACTGCACGTTCGGCGGTGGCGGACACGCGCGCCTGCTCGCCGAGCGCCTCGGACCCGCCGGCACGCTCATAGCGATCGACCGCGACCCACTTGCCGAGGAGCGCTTCGTCGAGCTGGCCGAGGATTTCGCGTGCGCCACGCGTTTCGTGCGCGGCGGTTATGCCGAGGCGCTGCGCATGCTCACAGAAGAAGGTCTGCGGGCCGACATCGCCTACCTGGACCTGGGCATGTCGTCGATGCAGATCGACACGCGCGAGCGCGGCTTCTCCTACTCATACGACGCGCCGCTCGACATGCGCATGGACCCGCGCCTCGAGCTCACCGCGCGCGAGATCGTGGCCGAGTGGGACGAGCGCCGCATCGCCGGCATCCTGCGCGAGTTCGGCGAGGAGCGCCACGCCTCGGCGATCGCGCGAGCGATCGTGCGCCGCCGCGCGCAGACGCCGATCGACACGACCATGGCGCTTGTGGAGGTCATCGCCACGGCGGTTCCCGCGCCCGCCAGGTTCGGCTCCGGGCACCCGGCCAAGCGGACGTTCCAGGCGCTGCGCATCGCCGTCAACGACGAGCTCGGCCAGCTCGAGCAGGCGCTGCCGCTCGCGTGGGGCCTGCTCGCGCAGGGGGGCGTTTTGGCCGCCATCTCCTTCCACTCGCTCGAGGACAGGCGCGTCAAGCGCTTCCTGCTCGAGCGCGCCCGGGGCTGCATCTGCCCGCCGGATCTGCCGGTGTGCGGGTGCGGCCGCGAGCCCGAGGCCGCGCTGCTCACGCGCGGGGCGGTCGTGCCCTCCGCGGCCGAGAAGGCAAGCAATCCCCGCGCCTCCTCGGCGCGCCTGCGGGCCGCCACCAAGCTTGCGCTCAGCTCACCACCACAACCAGGAGGTCACGCATGACCCCGCCAAGCGCCGGCGCTTCCAGCGCGCTCGACTATCGTGCCCCCGCTCACCGTCGCCGCACGCCGCCCGCTCCCCGGCGGGTCTCCGGGCCTGCTCGCGGGCGCTCGGCGGCGGTACCCGCCCGCGATCGCCACATCGCGCCGCGTACCGCGGGTGCGCTCAAGCGCCTCTCCGCAGCCAGCCTGCTCGACCGGCTGATCCTCGGGCGCGCTTGGATCGCGCTGCTCGCGTTCGCACTGATCGGAGTGGTCGCGATGCAGCTCGTCGTTCTCAAGCTCAACACGGGCATCGGTCGCACCTTGCAACGCCAGGTTCTGCTCCAGCGTGAAAACGCCGAACTCGGAATCGAAAACTCGGCGTACTCGGCGGAAAGCAGGATCGCGCCGCTCGCCGCCGCCACCGGGATGACGTTCGCGCCACCCGGCACGGTTCATTTCGTCGCGTCCAGCGGCGCCGACGTGGCGCGCGCGGCGAGCGTGCTCGCGAGCGCCGCTCAGGCGTCCGCGGCCGATCAGCCCGGCGCGGGCGAAGCGAGCGGCGCCGGTGCCACCGGCAACGCCTCCGCCTCTGGGGCAAGCGCGCCACCAAGCGAAACCGCAAGCTCGAGCGAAGCCTCCGCGGGCTCGTCGAGCGGTGCCGGCGGCGAAAGCGGTGGCGAAGCGAGCGAATCCTCGGCCGCGGGCGGCGAAGCGAGCGCGTCCACGGCGGCCACCGGCAGCCCGACCGCCGCCCCGTCCTCAGGCGCAGCGCCGGGCTCCACCGGGGCCCAGCAGACAGAAGGCGCCGCCGCGGCGGCGCCGACGGCGACGGGCGGGGAATCGAGCGCCTCGGCGGGCGGCGCGAGCGCGTCGGCCGGTGGCACGCAGGCCGGTCCGCGAGGCTAGCCGATGGCCGGATTGCAACGCCGCGTCGGGTACCTGTTCGCGGGGTTCGTGTTCCTGCTCGGCCTTGCCGGCGTACGCGCGCTGTATCTTGGCGGACCCCACAGCGCGACGTTGCGCCGAGCCGCCCAAACCCAGCAGGTGACCTACGAAACAGTGCCCGCGCAGCGCGGCACGATCACCGATCGCAACGGCGTCGCGCTGGCGATTTCAGAACCGGCGCAGGAACTGTCGGCCGACCCCTACCTGGTCAAGGACCCCCTGGAAGTCGCCCAGCTGCTGGCGCCGCCGCTCGGCCTCACCCAGGCGCAGGTGCTGAGCAAGCTCAGCGAGCACACCGGCTTCGTGGTACTCGCGAACGCGCTGCCGTATCGCCGCGCCCGCAAGGTGCTCGCGTTGAAGATCCCGGGCGTGCAGGGCACGGCGGTGATGCGGCGTGTGTATCCACGTGGGACGCTCGCGGCTCAGGTGCTCGGCTTCATCGGCACCGAAGGCAGGGGCCTGATGGGCCTGGAATACTCGCGCAACTCCGAGCTTGAAGGTCGCGCCGGCAAGCGCCGCGTCGTCAGCGACGCGATCGGCCAGCCGATCGCCATCGCCGAAGCAAGCCACGAGCGCGCCGGCTCCTCGATCGGGCTGACGCTCGACGTGAACATCCAGCAGCGCACCGAAGACGTGCTCGCCGCCGTCGGCCGGGTGTTCCACCCCAAGAGCTCCACCGCGATCGTGATGGACCCGCGCACGGGCGCGATCCTGGCGATGGCCAGCTGGCCGCTGGTCAACAGCAACGATCCCGGTCCAAAACCGGTGGAACCGTTTCAGAACCTCGCGGTCAGCTTCAACTACGAACCCGGCTCCACCTTCAAGGCGGTCACCGTCTCGGGGGCGCTGCAGGAAGGGCTGATCACGCCGAGCAGCGGCTTTGAAATCCCCGACCAGATCGAACTCGGCGGGCGCGTGATCCACGACGACACCGAACACGAAACGGAGTCGCTCAGCGCCGCGCAGATACTCGCCCAGTCCAGCAACGTCGGCGCGATCAAGATCGCGAGCCTGCTGGGTCCCGAAAAGTTCAACGCCTGGGTGCACCGCTTCGGCTTCGGGGCTCCGACGGGCGTCGAACTGCCGGGCGAGGAAAGCGGCGCCACGCTCTCGCCGAGCAACTACTCGGGCTCCTCGATGGGCAACCTGCCGATCGGCCAGGGCGAGCTCGTCACGCCGATCCAGATGGCGACGCTGTACTCGGCGATCGCCAACGGAGGGATTCTGCGCCGACCTCACATCCTCGCCCAGGTCGGCGGTCGCGCGGTCCCCGTGCCCGCGGGTCGTCGCGTGATCTCCGCGAGCACCGCCGCAGAGGTGCGCGCGATGCTCACCGGGGTGCTTGCGCCCGGAGGCACCGCAAGCGAGGTCTCGGTACCTGGCTACACGCTCGCGGGCAAGACGGGCACCGCCAACAAGATCGACCCGGCGACCGGCGAATACTCGAAAACCGCCTATGTCGCCTCATTCGTGGGGTTCGCGCCGGCGTCGGATCCGAAGCTGCTGTGCGCGGTGATCGTCAACGAACCGCAGAACAACTCGATCTACGGCGGTGTGGTGGCAGCTCCGGCGTTCGGCCAGATCATGGAATTCGCGCTGCCATATCTCAACATCCCGTCGGGGTAGGGCCTCCCGGGCGCGCCGTCCCCGCTGGCGCGAGCCCTAGACTCTCCACCCTTGCAATCGACTGGGCGCAAAGCCATGAGCTTGGATGAGTTGACCGGTGCTGAGATTCCCGGTCTGCGATCGGTTT
This sequence comes from uncultured Solirubrobacterales bacterium, assembly GCA_963831995.1. Taxonomy (GTDB): domain Bacteria; phylum Actinomycetota; class Thermoleophilia; order Solirubrobacterales; family Solirubrobacteraceae; genus Palsa-744. Next base: position 2,016,827 of record CAWHSI010000005.1, read on the forward strand.
CGCCGGGTTCCGGCTCTGTCGAGATCGCCGGCCTCGCCTACGACAGCCGCAGGGTGGGGTCCGGGGACATGTTCTTCTGCGTTTCGGGCCTGCGCTCCGACGGCCACGACTTCGCCGAGGCGGCGCTTGCCGCAGGCGCGGCGGCGCTCGTGGTGGAACGGGAGCTCGGGTTGGGTGTGCCCGAACTTGTGGTCGACTGCACGAGGGCGGCGATGGGTCCGCTCGCGGCTCGCTTCTATGGCAGGCCGAGCAGAGAGTTGCACGTCGTCGGGGTGACCGGCACGAACGGGAAGACGACCACCGCACATCTCCTGCGGGCGCTCGTGCAAGCCGGCGGCGAGCGTTGCGGGCTGTTGGGAACGGTGGAGTCGGTGGTTGCCGGCGAGCGGCGCCCCGCCGATCGCACCACCCCCGAGGCAATCGACCTGCAGGCGGACTTTCGCGCGATGCTCGACGGCGGCGAGCGCTGGTGTGCGATGGAGGTCTCATCGCATGCGCTGGCGCTCGGGCGCACCGACTGCGTGTGCTTTGCCGCGGCGATCTTCACCAACCTCACCCAGGACCATCTCGACTTCCACCACACGATGGAGGACTACTTTCAGGCCAAGCGACTGCTGTTCGCGCCCGCCGCGGTCAGCGCGAGGCCGACCGCGAGCACGGGTGCGCACCGGGTAGGCGTACGCTTGCCTGCGGGTGCGCCCGCGGTGAAGGTCGTCAATCTCGACGATCCATATGGCCGGCGGCTTGCCGAGGAACTGGGAGATGTCGTCACCTTCGCGATCGACACCGACGCCGACTATCGCGCGTACGACCTCCACGCCGAGCTCGCCGGCACGACTCTGCGACTGCGCACGCCCCTCGGCGAGCGAGCGCTGGGCCTTCCGCTGCCGGGTCGCTTCAACGTGTCCAACGCGCTCGCGGCGCTGGCGGCGGTGCATTCGCTCGGAGGCGAGCTCGACACGCTGCTCGCCGCGCTGGAGCGCGGCGTGCGGGTGCCGGGACGCCTGGAGTCCGTCGAGGAGGGCCAGGACTTCGCGGTGCTCGTCGACTATGCGCATACGCCCGATTCGCTTGAGAACGTGCTGCGCACGGCTCGCGAAGCGGCTCGCGGGCGCGTGATCTGCGTGTTCGGGGCCGGCGGCGATCGCGATCGCGGCAAGCGACCGCTGATGGGGGAGATCGGCGCGCGTCTGGCCGACGTGCTGGTGGTGACCTCCGACAACCCGCGCTCGGAGGATCCGAGCGCGATCGTCGCGGAGATAATGGCGGGGGTCCGCGAGGCGCCCCGAGCCCAAGACGCCGCTCCGGTCGAGGCCGTGCTCGACAGGCGCGCGGCGATCGAGCGCGCGGTCGCCCTCGCGGAGGCGGGAGACGTGCTCGTGATCGCCGGCAAGGGGCACGAGCAGGGACAGGAGCTCGCCGGCGGCGTAAAGCTCCCCTTCGACGATGTCGCCGTTGCTCGCGAAGCGCTGGGCGCGCTGGTCGGCTGATGGGTCGCATCCTGATCGGCGGCACCGCCGCCCTGCTGATCTGCATCTTCTTGAGTCCGAAGTTCATCGAGTTTCTTCGCAACCGCGAGTTCGGCCAGCAGATCCGCGAGGACGGTCCCCAGGGCCATCACGAGAAGGCCGGTACGCCGACGATGGGCGGCATCATCGTGTTCTTCGCGGTCGCGATCCCCTATCTGATCCTGACCGATTTCGAATGGCGCTCGGTGGGGGTGTTCTGCACGGCGATCGCCTGTGCGCTGCTCGGCTTCGCCGACGACTATGTCAAGCTCGTCAAGCGCCGCTCGCTTGGCCTGCGTGGACGCACGAAGCTGATCGTCACGATCGCGATCTCGCTCGGGCTGTGGTTCGTCGCCAGCCATGAGGCGCACCTGGCGAGCACTCTGCGGCTGCGCTTCGTCGACTATCAGATCGATCTCGGGTTCTTCTATCCGGTGCTGATCTATCTCGTCGTCGCGGGCACCACCAACGCGGTCAATCTCACCGACGGTCTCGACGGCCTTGCGGCCGGTTGCGGCGCGATCGTGCTGCTCACCTACATCGGCATCACGTTCATAGCCGAAGACTCCGATCTGGCGATGCTCGCGGGGGTGCTCGTCGGCGCGTGTATCGGCTTTCTGTGGTTCAACGCGTTTCCCGCGACGATCTTCATGGGCGACACCGGCTCGCTCGGCATCGGCGGCGCGATCGCGGGTCTCGCGGTCATGACCAAGACGGAGGTGCTGCTGATCCTGATCGGCGGGATCTTCGTGATCGAGGCGCTGTCGGTCGCGATCCAGGTGATCTCCTTTCAGATGACCCGCAAGCGTGTTTTCCTGATGGCGCCCATCCACCACCACTTCGAGCTGCAGGGCTGGTCTGAGACGAAGATCATCCTGCGCTTCTGGATCGTCGCCGCGATCTGCTGCGCGATCGGCTTCACGCTCTACCGGCAGAGCCTCGGCTGAGGGGGCGCCGGGGTTTCGGGGGCGTGCGGTTTGCGCCCGCCTGCCCCTGTGGTTTGCGCCCGCCTGCGGCCTGCGGTTGCGCCCGCCTGCGGCCTGCGGCCCCGATCGCGGCCGCCTCCGAGCGCCTGTATGGAGGCTTCTACCCGCGGGCGTCGAAGTGAGCCTCGATGTCAGCATCCGCGCCGGCCAGCAGAGCACGGGCCAAGAAGACCGTCGGGGCCGGCAGGTCGCACAAGGGCGGCTCGGCTCGCGGCACTCCTCGCGCCGGCGCGGCGCGCGCGCAGCCGCTCGAGTACAACCTGCTGCTGACCGCAACCCTGTGTCTGCTCGCGTTTGGCGCCGTGATGGTCTACAGCGCCTCCTCGGCCAGCAGCGTGCTGGAAGGCGGCGGCAGCGGCACGGGCGAGCTCGTGAAGTTCGTCATCTATGGGGCCGCGGGGCTTGTCGTGATGAGGGTGCTCGCGCGCGACGGCGTCGCCCGCGTGCAGGGCCTGGTCGCGCCCCTGCTCGTCGTGTCGCTCGTGCTCGTGCTTGCGGTGCACATTCCGCACGTCGGTGTGAGCGTCAACGGCGCGCGGCGCTGGATCGGCGCGGGGCCGCTTCAATTCCAGCCGTCCGAGCTGCTGAAGATCGCGCTCGTGCTGTACGGCGCGACGCTGCTCGCGCATCGGCCCGGGCGCGTGCACGATCTGCGCGACCTGTGCAACCCGATGCTTGCGGTCGTCGGGATCGCGTGCCTGTTCGTGATCAGCCAGCCCGACATCGGCACGGCGATGATCATCGCGTTTACGACATGCGCGCTGCTCGTCGCGGCCGGCATCCCCCTGCGCAACCTGGCGATCGTCGCCGGCTCGACGCTGGGCGCGGTCGCACTGGCGGCGATCGTGCTGCCATATGTGCGCAGCCGCCTGACGTCGTTCGTCGATCCGTGGGCGCACGCCTCCAGCAGCGGCTTTCAGGCCGTGCAGGGGCAGATCGCGATCGGCTCGGGTGGCCTGTTCGGCGTCGGCCCGGGCCAGTCGGTGCAGAAGATCTTCTATCTGCCCGAGGCGCAAACGGACTTCATCCTCGCGGTCATCGGCGAGGAGCTGGGTGTGGTGGGCATCTTTGCGCTGCTGTTCCTCTACGGCATGATCGCCTACGCCGGCCTGCGAGTCGCCAGGGCGGCGCGCAGCCTGCACAGCGGGCTGATCGCGGTCGGGATGACCTCGCTGATCGTCTCCCAGGCGATCCTCAATACCTTTGCCGTGCTCGGCTTGGCGCCACTCACCGGAGTGCCCCTGCCGCTGGTGTCATACGGATCGAGCAGCCTGATCGTGACGCTCGCGGCGATGGGCCTGTTGCTGAACGTCGCCGCCGGCGGCTCCGCGCACGTGCGGGCCGTTGCGCCGGCGCGCTCCAGGCGCTCGCGCGCGGTTTCGCGCGCCGGCGCGGAGTCGCGCGCGCGCCCGGACAGGATCGCCGCTCGGCGCGGGGCCGACAACCCGCCGCGCGAACCGGCACGATGGGGCGGTGAAAACGAGGATCGCGATAGCCGCGGGGGGAACGGCCGGGCACGTGGTGCCGGCGCTCGCGGTGGCGGACGCGCTGCGCGCTGAGGGCGCCGAGGTGACGTTCATCGGAGGGGAGCGCGCCGAGGCGGAGCTCGTGCCCGCCGCGGGATACCCGCTGCTGAGCATCTCCGTGCAGGGCATGGATCGTGGCAGTCCGCTGCGCGCGGCCCGCGCGCTTGCGCTCTCAGGCCGGGCGGTCGTGCGCTCGCGCGCGCTGCTTGCCGCGCTCGCCCCCGACGCGCTGCTGGGTGGCGGCGGCTATGTGGCGGGACCGGTTGGCGTGGCGGCGCTCACGCGCCGTATTCCGCTCGTGCTCAGTGAGGCCGACAGCCATCTCGGGCTGGCCAATCGTGTCCTGGCTCCGTTTGCTCGCCGCGTCTGTCTGGCGTTTGCGATCGAGGGTCGCGGCGGATCGCGCTACCGCGTCACCGGGCGTCCGATCCCGCACGTTCGCGCCGAGCGCCAGGCGTCCCGCCGGCACTTCGGGATCGAAGGGCGCGAGCTGTGCGTCCTGGTCTTCGGCGGGTCGCTCGGGGCGAGCACGATCAACCGTGCGGCGATCGAGGCGCTCTCCTCCGGTGCTTTTCGCGTCCTGCACGTGTGTGGGCGACGCGACTACCCCGAGCTGTCCAGGCGCGCGCTGCGCGACGGGTATGACCTGCGCGAGTATCTCGACATCGAGGAGTTTGGGCAGGCGCTCGCGGCGAGCGACCTGGCGGTTGCGCGCGCCGGAGGGTCGGTGTTCGAGCTTGCCGCTCACGGGCTGCCCGCGATCCTCGTGCCCTACCCGCACGCCGCCGCCGATCACCAGCGCGCCAACGCACGATGGATGTGCCAGGCGGGTGCGGCGATCGAGATCGAGGACTCCCGGCTGAATGCTGCGCGACTCGCGCGCGAGGTGGAGGAGCTGCTTGGCGATCCGGCCCGGCTGGCGGCGATGGCGGATGCGTCGCGAGCGCTTGCCCGCCCGCGAGCCGCGAACGACATCGCGGCGGAGCTGCTGCAGGCGGCCGGCCGATGATCTCCGCTGCAGTGAAACGCGCGTGCCGTGCCGAGGGCATGAGCCGGCCATCCGAGTCGGGCTTCGGGCGATGAACGCGAGCGAGCGGCCGTGGATCGGGCGTCGCCTGCACTTCGTCGGTGTGGGTGGAGCCGGTATGAGCGGTTATGCGCGCGCCGCCCACGCCCTGGGCGCGAGCGTGAGCGGCTCTGACCGCGCATCCAGCGTCTATTCGCAGCGCCTGTCCGAGGAGGGGGTGCTTGAGACGCGCATCGGACACGAGGCCGCCAACATTCCGAGTGGGAGGGACGTCGAGATCGTCTACTCCAGCGCCATCCCGGAGGAGAACCCCGAGCGGCTCGCCGCGCGCGGGCGCGGTCTCGCCGAGCACCCCCGCGCCGAGCTGCTGGCTGAGCTGACGGCGTTGCGCCCGACGATCGCCGTCGCCGGAGCGCACGGCAAGACGACGACCTCCTCGATGATCGTGCATGTGCTGCGCGAGCAGGGACTCGATCCGAGCTGGTTGATCGGGAGCGCGGTTGGGGCGGGACTCGAGAACTCGCACTGGGCGCCGCCGCGCGCGGCGGGAGACTCGCCCGAATGGCTGGTGGTCGAGGCCGACGAGTCCGACCGCTCGATGCTCAGCCTGCACGTCGAGATCGCCGTGTTGACGAATGTCGAGCTTGACCATCACGCGACCTTCTCTTCGCTTGCCGAGCTGCGCGAGGCGTTTCGAGAGTTCCTGGCCGGCGCGCCGCAGGCGGTGATCTGGGACCGACCGGAGCTGCGCTCGCTGCGCGCCGGTCCCGCGGTGTTCTACGACGCGCCCGCCCGTACCCGCCAGGGCGAGCCGCCGCTGGTATGGGAGGGCAGCTCGCGCTTTCTCTGGCGTGGGCACGAGGTCGGGCTGATGGTGCCGGGCGCCCACAACGCGCTCAACGCCACCGGCGCGCTCGAGGCGGCCAGGCTGGCCGGCGTCTCAGAGCGTGGTGCGGTTGCGAGCATCGCGGGCTTTCGCGGAGCGGCCCGGCGCTTTCAACGTGTCGGGCAAAGCGCGCGCGGTGCGATCGTGATCGACGACTATGCCCACCATCCCAGCGAGGTGGCAGCCACGCTCAGCGCGGCGCGCACCCTCCGGCCGAGACGACTGGTTGCGGTGTTCCAGCCGCACCTGTACTCGCGCACGGCGATCTTCGCGCGCGATTTCGGCGCGGCCCTGGCGCGCGCGGACGCGGTTGCCGTGCTCGAGGTGTATCCGGCGCGGGAGCGCGCCGAGGACCATCCCGGGGTGAGCGGCCTGCAGATCGCGCGCGCTGCCAGCGAGCGGGCCGGCGGACGGCCCGTGTATTGGCTGCCGAGGCTCGACGCCGCGCTGGGGGTGCTTGGCACGCTGCTGGAGGCTGGCGATCTGTGTGTGGTCATGGGTGCCGGCGATGTCAGCTCGCTGGCGCGAGCGCTGGTGGAGGGCGACGGTGTCTAGGACCTCCCCGACCACACCACCGTCGATCGTGCAACGCGATTTCCCGCTCGAGCGCATGGCGACGATCCGCACCGGCGGCGGCGCCGAGTACTTCGCGCGTGCCGGCAGCAACGCTCAGTTGCGCGAGCTGCTCGGGTGGGCGCGCGCGATCGAGATCCCCGTGGAGGTCGTCGGGTCGGGTTCGAACCTGCTGATCGCCGACGAGGGCGTCCCCGGTCTGGTGCTCAAGCTGGATCGCAAGCTGGCGCTGATCCAGCACGAGGGCACGCGCATCGTTTGCGGTGGCGGCGCGCGCCTGCCCTCGGTCGCCGCCCGGGCCGCGCAGGCGGGACTGGCGGGGATCGAGTTCGCGGTCAACATCCCGGGCAGTGTGGGTGGTGCGGTGCGTATGAACGCAAACGCCTACGGCGGCCAGCTCGCGGACACACTGGAGTGGGTGGATGTCGTGAGCGCGGAGGGCGCGGAGCGCCGCACGACCGCACAGTTGGGGTTCGGCTATCGCCGTTCCAATCTGTCCGCTGGGGAGGTCGTGGCGCGCGCATCGTTCTCGCTGCTGCCGGCCGACAGCGCAACGGTCAAGGCGGCGCTAGCGCGGATGCGAGCCCAGCGCCACGAGGCTCAGCCGCAAGGGATCAAGACGTTCGGCTCGACGTTCAAGAATCCGGAGGGCGACCCCCGTGCGGAGGGTCGTACGGCGGGGCTGCTGCTGGCCGAGGCAGGTTGCAGCGGGCTGAGCGTCGGCGGAGCGCGCTTTGCGCCCAAGCACGCCAACTTCGTCGAGAACACGGGTGGCGCCACGACCGCGGACGTGCTGGCGCTGATGGCCGAGGGGCGCCGGCGCGTGATCGAGCGCTTCGGGGTTGAGCTCCAGCCCGAGGTTCAGACGCTTGGCGCTGTGCGCTTTCCCTGGGAGTCGTAGCGCTCCGCCGCTCGCGAGAGGATCTCGAGCATCGCGGGCGTGGCGGGGCTCAGGCGTGCGTCGCTCGGCGCCGCTGCGATCACCTGGCGCACGGGAGGTCGCGGGGAGAGCTCGCGGATGACGATGTCCTCGCGCACGACCGACAGCGCAAGCTCGGGGATCAGCGCGACCCCGACGCCGGCCGCCACGAGCCCCTGAACGGTTTGGTAGTCGTCGCTTTCAAAGGACACGTTGGGCTCGAAGCCGGCCGCGTGGCAGGAGCGCACCACATGGCGGGCACACGGGCTGGCGTGCGAGGTTTGCACCCATGCCTCGCCGTGCAGCTCCTGCAGGCGCAGCCCTTCCTTGGTCGCCAGCGGATGCGCGCTCGGCAGCGCGAGATACATCGGGTCGTGCAGCAGCTCGACTCGGTCGAGGTCCTCGACGTCGGTTTCGGGCTCGTCGAACTCGAACAGCAGCGCGAGGTCGAACTCGCCCGCGCGCAGCCGGGGCGCGATCTCCTCCGGCTCGCCCTCGGCGAGCGTCAGCTCGATCTCCGGATAGCGAGAGCGGAACGTCGCGATCGCAAGTGGCATCAGCGTTGCGCCGGCCGTCGGAAACGACGCCATCCGCAGCCGGCCCGCGCGCAATCCGGCGATTGCCGAGAGCTCCGCTTCGGCCGCGTCCAGGCGGGCGAGAATGCCTTCGGCGTGCTCGACCAGAGCACTGCCTGCCGGCGTCACGCGCACGCCGCGTGCGTGGCGCTCCAGCAGCGTCATGCCGGTTTCGGCCTCGAGCGTGGCGATCTGCTGGGAGACGGCCGACTGGGTGTAGGAGAGCGCGTCGGCCGCGCTGGAGAACGAGCCGCGCGCGGCGACTTCGACCAGCACCTTCAGACGGGCGACGTTGAGCATCAGCTGTCCTTATAGCTCAGATTATGGATTTCACTGGTACTGATGGCAGGAGAGTGCCAACCTGTGATCGAAGCCCAGACCGATCGCAAGGCAAAGCGATCTTCGGACTGCGACAGGAGCCCGGCAAGTCACGCAAAGCCTGGCGAAAGACACGAGAGAAAAGAGCCATCATGTCCGCCAACATCATCATCTCCTATGACGGAACCAACAACGAGGACGACGCGGTCGCGCTCGGGAGGCTGTTCGCGAGCGCGGGCGCCGATGTCTCGCTCGCCTACGTGCGTCACGCTCCCGAAGAGGACACAAGCCGCGAGATACTCGCCCAGCACGAGGCCGAAGAGCTGCTCGTGCGTGGCGCCGAGCTGCTCGGCGACACCGACGCGTCGCGCTATGTCGTCACCGACCGCTCGACGCCGCAGGGCCTGAGCGCGCTGGCCGCCAAGCTCGGGGCCGACGCGATCGTGTTCTGCTCGGACTCGCACACCGCCAGGGGCCACATCGCCGTCGGCAACTCCGCCGAGCGGCTGCTGAACGGCGGTCGCTTCGCGGTCGCGATCGCGCCCGCCGCCTTCGCCCAGAGCGAGGGTCCCCGCGTGCACAAGGTCGGGGTCGTCGGCGACGGCAGCGCCCAGAGCACCGCCGCCGCGCTCGCCGGCGCGCTTGGCGCCGAGCTGGGCGCCCCGGGAGAGCAGAGCGCCGACCTGCTGGTCGTCGGCTCTCGTCCCGAGGCCGAGGAGGGATGCGTGTCGCTCAGCGCCGCCAGCGAGAACCTGATCGAGATCGCGACAGCCCCGGTGCTGGTCGTACCGCGAGGCAGGGCGCTCGCCTTCGGCGGCACGACCGTCGCGGTGTAGCAAAGCTCGCCGAGCGGGCCGCGCGGAGGGGAGGCCGCGCGGCCGCGGCGAGCTCAGCCGGACCTGCGGCCCGCCAGCCGCGCGCGCGCATAGCGGGTGAGCGCCTGGGCGAAGTCGAGCGAGCCGCCGATCAGATGACCGAGCGGACCGGTCCAGAGCCATCTCTGCAGTCGAGCTGTGCGGCCGGGGGGTGGGGGCACGGGACGGCACGGTATCGTGGCAGCGATGCCGACAGCGCTGACGACCACCGTCACCGAGCTGCCCGAGTCGCGGGTGCGCGTGCAGGTGCAGGTGGCCCCGAGCGAGATCGACGCTCGCCTGGAGCGTAAGGCTCGCCAGCTCGGCCGCGAAATGCGACTGCCCGGTTTCCGTCGTGGCAAGGTGCCGGCGCCGCTTGTGATCCAGAAGATGGGCCGTGAGGCGGTGCTCGAGGAAGCCGTCAGAGACACGCTCGGCAACTGGTATGCCGACGCGATCGAGACGGCCGGCATCGTCCCCGTCGGCGATCCGCAGCTGGACCTCGCCGATCTCCCCCAGCAGGGCTCCGCGCTGGAGTTCTCGATCGAGATCGGCGTGCTGCCGGTGGCCGCTCTCGGCGAATACAAGGGACTCGAAGTCGGTCGGCGCGAGGTCGCGATCGACGACGAGCAGCTGCAACGCGAGATCGACGGGCTGCGCGAGCGCCTGGCTCGCCTGGACACGGTCGAGCGGCCGGCCGCGAGCGGTGACTTCGTGGTGCTCGACTACGAGGGCTCGATCGACGGCGAGCCCTTCAAGGGCGGCGAGGGGCGCGACCAGCTGATCGAGCTGGGCTCCGGCAACCTGATCCCGGGCTTCGAGGAGGGCCTGCAGGGCGCGAGCGCGGGGGAGGTGCGCACGATCGAGCTGCCGTTCCCGGCCGACTACGCAAACCCCGAGCTGGCCGGCAGGGACGCCTCCTTTGCGGTGACGGTCAAGGAGGTCAAGCACAGGCGGCTGCCGGAGGTCGACGAGGATTTCGCCGTGGACATGGGCTTCGACTCCGTGGAGGAGCTGACCGAGGACATTCGCACGCGCCTCGGCGAGGCCGACGCCAAGCGCGTGGAGGCGGAGTTTCGCGAGGCCGCGCTCGACGCGGCGGTCGCCGGCGCTCGGATCGAGACGCCCGAGACGCTGGTGCGCGCAAAGGCGCAGGAGATGTGGGACCGGATGTTGCACTCGCTCTCCCATCGCGGCATAACGCCGGAGGCGTATCTGAAGATCACCGGGCGCGAGGAGGAGGATTTGATCGCCGAGCTCGCACCCGAGGCCGCGCAGTCGCTGCGGCGTGAAGCGGTGATCGCCGCGGTGGTCGCGGCCGAGCAGATCGCTCCAAGCGAGGAGGAGCTGCTCGAAGCGCTTGCGCCCACGGCCGAGCGGGAGGGGGTCGAGCCCGAGAAGCTGCGCGAGCAGTTGCGCGAGTCCGGGCGCCTGCAGGACGTTCGCGAGGAACTTGCGGCGCGCCAGGCGGTCGAGCTGATCGCCGCGCAGGCGAAGCCGATCCCGCTCGAGCGGGCGCAGGCGCGCGAGAAGCTGTGGACGCCCGAGTCCGAGACCGAGCAGGCCGCCGCCGAGCCCGCAGCGGCGAGACTGTGGACGCCGGACCGCTAGCCTTGATGTTCTCCAGGCAAGAATGTTCTGAAGGAATCCGGCCCGTGAAGCGAAACTGAAGCGAGGATCATGAGCCCACTTGTACCGATGGTGGTCGAGCAGACCTCGCGAGGCGAGCGAGCGTTCGACATCTACAGCCGCCTGCTCAACGAGCGGATCATCTTCCTGGGAACCCCCGTGGACGATCAGATCGCCAACCTGATCGTCGCCCAGCTGCTGCACTTGGAGTCCGAGGACCCCACCAAGGACGTCTCGCTCTACATCAACTCGCCCGGTGGCTCGGTCTATGCCGGCCTTGCGATCTACGACACGATGCAGTTCATCAAGCCCGACGTGCAGACGATCTGCGTCGGCATCGCGATGTCGATGGGCGCGCTGCTGCTCGCGGGGGGCGCCGCGGGCAAGCGCATGGCGCTGCCCAACGCGAAGATCCTGATCCACCAGGTCTCCTCCAGCTTCCAGGGTCAGGCGACCGACATCGAGATCCACGCCAAGGAGATCATCGACGTGCGCAAACGCCTCGATGAGATCATCGCCAAGCACACTCACAAGAAGCTCGATCAGGTCAGCAGGGACACCGAGCGCGACTACTTCATGAGCTCCGAGGAGGCCAAGGAGTACGGAATCATCGACCGAGTCATCTCAGAACACTAGGCTGTAGGGGCGAGGCAAGGCAAGGGGAACGACGCGAGATGGCCCGGCCAACAGACTCAAACGAGCAGCTCCTGTGCAGCTTCTGCGGCAAGTCCCAGCGGCAGGTCAAGAAGCTGATCGCCGGCCCCGGCGTGTACATCTGCGACGAGTGCATCGACCTCTGCAACGAGATCATCGACGAGGAGCTCGCGGCGCCGCCCGCGTTCGACCTGGAGAACCTGCCCAAGCCGCGCGCGATCTACGACGTGCTCGACGAGTACGTGGTCGGCCAGGATGCCTCCAAGCGCACGCTCTCGGTGGCCGTCTACAACCACTACAAGCGCGTGCAGATGATGCAGTCCGGCGACTCGGACATCGAGCTTCAGAAGTCCAACATCCTGCTGCTCGGCCCCACGGGATGCGGCAAGACGCTGCTCGCGCAGACGCTCGCGCGCATCCTCAACGTGCCGTTCGCGATCGCCGACGCGACCGCGCTGACGGAGGCCGGGTATGTCGGCGAGGACGTCGAGAACATCCTGCTGAAGCTGATCCAGGCGGCCGACTACGACGTCAAGAAGGCCGAGACGGGGATCATCTATATCGACGAGGTCGACAAGATCGCGCGCAAGGCCGACAATCCCTCGATCACGCGCGACGTCTCCGGCGAGGGGGTCCAGCAGGCGCTGCTGAAGATCCTGGAGGGCACGCAGGCTTCGGTGCCGCCGCAGGGCGGACGCAAGCACCCCCACCAGGAGTTCCTCACGATCGACACGACCAACGTGCTGTTCATCTGCGGCGGCGCGTTCGCGCATCTGGACAAGGTGATCGAGCGGCGCATCGGCCACAACGGCATCGGTTTCGCCTCCGCCATCGAAAGCAAGCTGGAGCGCGACACGGGCGAGATATTCGAGCACTGCCTGCCCGAGGATCTGATCGAGTACGGGTTGATCCCCGAGTTCATCGGGCGTCTGCCGGTGATGAGCGCCGTGCACCAGCTCACCTGCGAGGATCTCGTCTCGATCCTGACCGAGCCGCGCAACGCGCTGGTGAAGCAGTTCCAGCGCTTCTTCTCCTTCGACGGCATCGAGCTGGTGTTCGCCGAAGATTCGCTGCGGGCGGTCGCCGAAAAGGGCTTGGAGCGCGAAACGGGGGCACGCGGGCTGCGCTCGATCATCGAGGAGATATTGCTCGAGGTGCAGTTCGAGCTGCCCTCCCGCCGCGACGTCAAGAAGTGCGTCGTCACGCGCGACACGGTCGAGAAAGGCACCACGCCGACGCTCGTAACCGAAGCGGCGCCGGAGGAACCGGCTGAGCGCGCGCTGCGCGAGGAGTCGGCGTAGCGGCCGACCGGCGCATCGCGCATCGCCTAGCATCCCCACCTCCATGGCCGAGCCCACCGAGCGCTGAGCAGTGCACGACGACTTCCGCATAGCGGTGGAGGTGCCCAAGGAGCAGGCGCGCAGGCTGCTGTCGGCTCTGCAGGCGCACGAGCGTGGCGGCGCGGGGTCCACGCCCAGTCCCGAGCACATCGCCGTCAGCCACGAGGGCGGGCACGTGTTCCTGTATGCCGACTCCAGCGAGGAGGCGGCGCGGGCACGGGCGGTGGTCGAGGCGATCCTTGCGCAAGAGGGTCTGGGGGCGGCGACGCTGAGCTGCTCTCGCTGGCACCCGGAGGAGGACCGCTGGGAGGACGCGGCGCTGCCACTGCCCGGCACGGCCGCCGAGCACGAGACCGAGCACGAGCGTCTGGAGCAGGAGGAGACAGAAGCGTCGGAGCGCGCCGGCCGCCCGGGGTGGGAAGTGCGCGTCACGCTGCCCACGCATCGCGACGCGCGCGAATTCGCTGAGCGCCTTGCGGGCGAGGGGATACCGGTGCAACGCCACTGGCGCCATCTGACGCTGGGCACCGAGGACGAGGACGAAGCCCATGCGCTTGCCGAGCGCTTGCGCGCCGAGGCGCCACAGGGCGCGAGACTCGACGTCGAGGGCGCGGCCTGGGACGCGTGGATCGCGGTCAACGCGCCCGCGGGGCCGTTCGCGTTCTTCGGCGGCCTCGCGCAGTAGAAACAGCTCCGCTGCGTACACTCACGCTCCATGAGCGAGCGCATCAAAGAGCTCCAGGCCCGGACCCGGTTCGAGCCCGCCGAGGTCGAGTCGCGGATCCTGCGGCGCTGGCTTGATTCCGGGCTGTTTCACCCCGAGCCCGAGGGCAGGGCGAGCGAGAACTACTCGATCGCGATCCCGCCGCCGAACGTGACCGGCTCGCTGCACATGGGCCACGCGCTCAACGGCTCGGTACAGGACACGCTGATCCGCTATCACCGCATGAAGTCGACGGCGAGCACACCGCCGACGCGCACCAAGTGGATACTCGGCACCGACCACGCCGGGATCGCCACGCAGGCGGTTGTCGAGAAGACGCTGCTCGGGGAGGGCACGAGCCGCCAGGAGCTCGGCCGCGAGGCGTTCGTGGGCCGCGTGTGGGAGTGGCGCGAGCACTATGGCCACACGATCGTCGAGCAGTTCAAGCGGCTCGGAGCCTCCTGCGACTACTCCGAAGAGCGCTTCACGCTCGACGACTCATACGCGCGCGCGGTCGCGGAGGTGTTCGTGAGGCTGTATGAGAAGGGCTGGATCTACCGCGACCGCTATATCGTCAACTGGGACCCGGGCAGCCGCTCGGCGATCTCCGACCTCGAGGTCGAGGAGCGAGCGGAGACCGACGTGCTGTACTCGATCCGCTACGACCTGCAGGGCGGCGGCAGCGTCACGATCGCGACCGTGCGTCCGGAGACGATGCTGGGGGACACCGCCGTGGCCGTGCACCCCGGGGACGAGCGCTATCGCGACATCGTCGGGCGCACCGCGATCCTGCCGATCGTGGGCCGCCACCTGCCGGTCATCGCCGACAGCTACGTGAAGATGGACTTCGGCACCGGTCAGCTGAAGATCACGCCCGCGCACGATCCCAACGACTTCGAGATCGGCATCCGTCACGATCTCGATCAGGTGTCGGTGATCGGCGAGGACGGCCGCATGACCGCCGAGGCCGGCGAGCGCTTCGCCGGTTTGACCGTGATGGAGGCGCGCGAGGCGGTTGTCGCGGAGCTACAGCGCGAAGACCGGATCGTGGCGCTCGAGGACTACGAGCACGAGGTGCCCTACTCGCACCGCTCCGGCGAGCGCATCGAGCCGCTCATCTCCCTGCAGTGGTTCATGTCGATGGACGAGCTGGCGGCGCCAGCGATCGCGGCGGTGCGCGAGGGGCGCGTGCGGATCGTTCCCGAGAACCAGCGGCGCGTTTATCTGGACTGGATGGAGAACATTCGCCCCTGGTGCATCTCCCGCCAGCTGTGGTGGGGGCACCGCCTGCCCGTGTACTACTGCGAGACCTGCGGACACGTCAACGTGGCGCTCGGGGCACCCGACGGTTGCGGGGAGTGCGGGGGGCACCTGCGCCAGGAGGAGGACGTGCTCGACACCTGGTTCTCCTCGGCGCTGTGGCCGTTCGCGACGCTCGGCTGGCCCGAGCAGACCCCCGAGCTGAGCGCGTTCTATCCGACGAACGTGCTCTCCACCGCCAGGGACATCCTGTTCTTGTGGGTGGCGCGCATGATCATGATGGGCATCGAGCTGACCGGCCAGGTGCCGTTCTCAGACGTGTACATCCATTCGGTCATCCAGGCGCCGGACGGGCGGCGCATGTCGAAGTCGCTTGGCACCGGCATCGATCCGCTCGATGAGATCGAGCGTCACGGGGCCGACGCGGTGCGCTTCGGCCTGCTTGCGATGTCGAGCGCCCAGGACGTGCGCTACTCGGCGGAGAAGGTGCAGCAGGGACAGGCGCTGGCCAACAAGCTGTTCAACGCGACCCGCTTCGCGCTGACGCGTATCGACGCCAGCCTCGGCGAGGCGCGGGCGGCCGCGGTGGAGCCGGCGCCGCGCCCGCGCACCGTCGAGGATCGCTGGATCCTCTCGCGCCTGGCGCGGGCGCGGGCGGGCACCGCGGCGCGGATCGAGGGCTATGACTTCTCGCATGCCGCGCTCGGAATCTACGACTTCGTGTATGGCGAGCTGTGCGACTGGTATGTGGAGATGGTCAAGCATCGCCTGCCCGACCTCGCCGCGCACCCTCCCGGGGCAGACGGCGGGGCCGGCGCGGGCACGGAGGACCGCGAGGCGCTGGCGGCTACCCTGCTGTTCGTGCTGCGCGAGACGGTTGCCGTGGCCCACCCGCTGATCCCCTTCGTAACCGAGGAGCTGTGGAGCTATCTCGACGACGACGGCACCCTGCTCGCCGGCGCGGGCTATCCGGGCAACGCCGCCGAGTCGCTCGATCCGGAGGCCGAGGCTGTGCTCGCACGCACGATCGAGGCGGTCACGCTCATCCGCGGCTGGCGCGACTCCGTCGGTGCCCGCGCGGGCCTGGCGATCCCGGTGCGCTTGAGCGCCGAGGGCTATGAGGAGACGGCGTCGCTGCTTGCAAGGCTCGCGCGGTTGGAGCCGTCGGCGTCCGTCGATGGTGGCGAGACGCCGGTCGCCTCGATCCCGATCCCGGGGGGTACGGTGGATGTGTTGTCGGGGGAGGGGGTCGATCTTGGCGCTGCAAGCAAGCGACGTGAAGCGGCCGAGCGCAGGCTGCTCGCGGAGATCGAGCGCGTGGAGGGCAAGCTCGGGCGCTCGGGGTTCGTGGAGAAGGCGCCGGCCGCGGTGGTCGAGGGCGAGCGCGAGCGGCTCGCCCGCCTGCGCGCGGAGCTCGCCGCGCTATGAGCCTCGCGCTGGAGCCCGGAGCACGCCGAGCGTCACCTGCGCTCGCTGGAGCTGTTCGGGATGCGCTTCGGCCTGGACCGGATGCGACGCATGATGACCGTGCTCGGCTCGCCCGAGCGCAGCTTCGACACGATCCATGTCGTCGGCACCAACGGCAAGAGCTCCACGACGCGCATGATCGCGGCGATCCTCGACCTTCACGGGCTGCGCTGCGGATGCTATCTCTCGCCGCACCTGCTCTCCTATGCCGAACGGGTTCGCATCGCCGGGCGGGACATCGAGACGCACGCCCTCGCGGGCGCGATCGCGCGGGCGGCGTGGGCCGCCGAGCGGGTCAATCGCACGCTCGCCGAGGACGACCACGTCACCCAGTTCGAGCTGCTCACGGCGGCCGCGTTCTGGGAGCTTGCGCGGCGCGAAGCCGAGGTCGTGGTCGTCGAGGCCGGCCTCGGCGGCCGCTATGACGCGACCAACGTGATCGACTCCAAGGTCGCGGTGCTCACAAACGTCGGACTCGAGCACACACGCTGGTTGGGGCCGACCCTGCGCGACATCGCGACCGAGAAGCTGGCCGTGCTCGGCGAGGGATCGGTGCTCGCACTCGGCCGGCGTCTGCAGCCGGAGGTTATGCGGGTGGCCCGCGAAGCGGTCGCCGAGCAGCGTGCGCGCCTGCTCTGCGCGCAGCCCGCTCCCGCCGAGCTGAGCTTCGCGGCGCAGGGCAGCTTCCAGCGGGAGAACTTCGCGCTCGCTCGCGCCGCGGCCGGCGAGTACCTGGCCCAGGCCGGCATCGAGCCCGACGAGCGGCTCGTGCGCCAGGCGGCGGCGCGCACGCTCGTGCCCGGTCGCATGCAGGTCGTGGCGCGAGAGCCGCTGACCGTGCTCGACGGCGCACACAACACGCCCGCCGTGGCGGCGCTCGTGGAGTCGCTGCCGGAGCTGCTCGGCGGCCGCCCGCTTGCGCTGGTGCTGGGCGTGCTCGAGGACAAGGACGCGGCCGGAATGCTGGCGAGGCTGCTGCCGTTGTGCGAGCAGGCATGGTTCACCGCCCCGCCGAGCCCCCGCGCGCTCTCTCCGGCGGCGTTGCAGTCGCTCGCGCGCCAGCTCGGCTGCGAGCGCACACGGTGCGAGCCTCAGCCGCGGAGGGCGCTGGAGCAGGCCGTCGGCTGGGCCCGGGAGCGTGGCGATCGCGCCGCGGTGCTCGCGACCGGCTCTGTGTATCTCGTGGGGGAGCTGCTCGGCGAGGATCGCGCGGGAGCGGCGCGCGGCGCCGGGAGCGGGAGCGGGGGAGGGTCGTGAACGACGACGGCCCCTCGGTGCTCGCCATGATCGGCGCGGTGGCGGTGATCGTGGCGCTCGTGATCCTCGTGTTCTTCGCGGCCGGATACGGCTTCGGGCGGCTGTTCCTGTGAGGCTTGCGGGTTGCAACAACATGCCCCCGCCGGGCTCGATTGCCGATTTTCGGCTCGATAGCCACTAAACTCGTCCGCCCGATGCGCCATCGAGGATCGCAGCGCCCCGCGCTACGCGTGCTTGCAGGGAAAACCCTGGGCGGAGCCGTATAGGGACATCGATGTCACCACCACTTGCCTACTTCGGAATCGAAAGCAAAAGCTTGAGTCTCGTCATCGACCTGCTGATCCTGTTCGCGGTGGTGCTGTATTTCTCGCTGCTGTACTGGACCTACGCCGACGCGCGCCGGCGGATCGTCGACCCGATGCTCGTCGGTTGCGCGACGGCGGCGTCGCTGTTTCCGTTCGTCGGCACGATCGTCTACATGATCCTGCGACCGCCCGAGTACCTGGAGGACGTGCGCGAGCGCGAACTGGAGCTGCAGGCCGCCGAAGCGCGGCTGCACGATCTCGACCATGGCCTGTGCCCACACTGCGACTACCGGGTCGAGCGCGACTTCCTGCGCTGTCCGAGCTGCCTGCGCAAGCTCAAGGAGCGCTGCGCGAGCTGCTCGCGTCCGCTCGATCGCGCGTGGACGATCTGCCCATATTGCGAGGCGGAGGTGGCGGCGGCCAAGCCGGCGCGGCGCACGGCGCGCCGCGAGCGCACACCCGGCGTCGAGGTGGAGAGCGTCGCCGCCCCGAGCTCCCCGGCGCGCGGCCGCGCCGGCGCCGAGGTGGAGATCCAGACCGATGCGGTTGCCTCCGAGCCCGTCTCGCCGGCGCGGATGCGCGCGGCCGAACGAGCCGCTCGGAGGGCGCCGCAGCCGGCTACGCCCGAGGACCCCGCGACAGATCCCACAGAGCTTGCACCGACCGGCGGCGAGTCCGCGCGCCGCACCGCGCGGCCGCGCTCCGGCGGCTAGCCGGCAGACACCCACAATCCAAACCAAAGGACCACATGGACCGCACGCTGATCCTCGTAAAGCCGGACGCATTCGCCCGCTCGCTCACGGGTGAGATCATCGCTCGCTTCGAGCGCAAGGGGCTGCGCATCGTGGCTCTGCGCCACATGACCGTGACCGTCGAAGTGGCCGAACGTCACTACGCCGAGCACGCCGAGAAGCCGTTCTTCGGCGAGCTCGTCGAGTTCATCACCTCAGGGCCGATCGTCGCGATGGTGCTGGAGGGCACCGATGCCGTCAGGGCGGCGAGGCAGACGATCGGCGCGACCAACCCGCTGGAGGCGGCTCCCGGTTCGATTCGCGGCGACTTCGCGATCGAAATGGGCCAGAACATGGTGCACGGCTCGGATTCGCCGGAGTCCGCGGCGCGCGAGGCGGCGCTGTTCTTTCCCGATCTCGCCGGCTGAGCCGCTGGGGGCGAGTGTGGCGAAGCCCCCCACGCTCGTGCTCGCCTCCGCCTCGCCGCAGCGGCGGGCGATCCTGGAGCGGCTCGGGGTGGCGTTCGAGCTGCGCCCCACGCACGTGGAGGAGCTGCAGCGGGGCGAGCCCGAGCGGGTGGCGGTGCAGAACGCGCTGCGCAAGGCCCGTGCGGCGTACGGGATGCCGGCCGGCACCGGCGGGCAGGGCGATGGGGACAGCCAGGCCGGCACGGGTGCGCAGGGCGATGGGGGCGGGCAGGCCGGCACGGGCGAGACGGTGCTCGGGTGCGACACGCTCGTCGCGCTCGACGGGCGCATCTACGGCAAGCCCGCCGACGAGCGCGAGGCGCGCGCCACCCTGCGCGCCCTCTCCGGCGCCACCCACACGGTGCTCAGCGGCTTGGCGCTGATCTCCACGCGCGGCGAGCGCCTCGCCTCGGCGCGCACCGAGGTCGATTTTCGCGAGCTCGGCGAGGACCGGATCGACTGGTATGTGGCTGGCGGCGAGTGGCGCGGGCGAGCCGGCGGGTATGCGATCCAGGGGATGGGCGCCGCGCTGGTGAGGGCGATTCGAGGCGACTATGAGAACGTCGTCGGGTTGCCGCTCGCGGCGTTGCTCGACCTGTACCCGAACCTGCTGAGCGAGCATGCTCGCGATCGTCGCTGAGAACGTGCCCGTCATCCTTTCCCCACAGTCGGCATCCGAGTGTGCCGAGGCGCATTGTGCCTGCAAATGCGCTGTCAAACTTGCGGAGCGGGCGGCGGTGTTCGCTAGACTGCCCGCGAAGCGCGCCCCGGCCATCGGCTGCCGGATGACCGGTGAGGCACAGCCCAAGCAGAGCGCGCCCACACCCTATCTATGAGCTTCCTCACCTACCTGACCGGATTCGGCGGCCGCGACATGGCGGTCGATCTCGGAACCGCCAACACGCTCGTGTATGTGCGCGGGCGGGGCATCGTGCTGTCCGAGCCTAGCGTGGTTGCGATCGACTCGCGCACCGGCGAGGTGCACGCCGTCGGCATCGAGGCCAAGCGGATGCTCGGTCGCACGCCCGGCACGATCCAGGCGATTCGTCCGCTGAAGGACGGTGTGATCGCCGACTTCGACGTGACCGAGGAGATGCTGCGCCACTTCATCCAGAAGGTCCATCAGAACCGCTGGGCGCACCCGCGCGTGGTGGTGTGCGTGCCCTCCGGGGTGACCGGCGTGGAGAAGCGCGCCGTGGAGGAGGCGTGCCTGTCCGCCGGCGCGCGCACCGCCTACCTGATCGAGGAGCCGATGGCGGCGGCGATCGGCGCGGGACTCCCGGTCGGGGAGCCGACCGGCTCGATGGTGGTCGACATCGGCGGGGGCACCTCCGAGGTGGCGGTCATCTCGCTCGGTGGGATCGTCGTCTCGGAGTCGATTCGCGTCGGCGGCGATGAGATGGACGAGGCGATCATCAACTACGCCAAGAAGGAGTACAAGCTGCTGATCGGCCAGCAGACGGCCGAGGAGCTGAAGCTCGAGATCGGCTCCGCCTGTCCGATGGAGGAGGAGCTGCAGGCTGAGATTCGCGGTCGCGACATGGTGGCAGGGTTGCCGAAGACCGTCGTGCTGACGAGCGAGGAGATCCGCCAGGCGCTCGACGAACCGCTCTCGCAGATCATCGAGGCGGTCAAGGAGACGCTTGACCGCACGCCGCCCGAGCTGGCCTCGGACATCATGGATCGCGGCATCATGCTCGCCGGCGGCGGCTCCCTGCTGCAGGGGCTCGATCAGCGTCTGCGCGAGGAGACGCAGATGCCGGCGCACCTGGCGGAGTCGCCGCTGACGTGCGTGGCGGTCGGGTCGGGACGCTCGCTCGAGGAGTTCGAGGCGATCCACCGCTCCAACCGCAACTCGCGCAGCCGCCGGCGTCGATGAGCGGCGTCTGGCTCGACGACCATGCGCCAGCGGGCAATCGCGCCGGCGCTGCCCGGCGCCACCCGGCCTGTCCGCGGGTACTCTGTTCGATGAAGTCTTCGGAAGGTCGCTACCTGTGTATGACAAGACGGTCCGGCGTCGGCGCGCGGTGCTCGCGCTGCTCGTCGTGCTCTCCCTGATACTGCTGACCGCCTACTTCGGGGAGGCCCCGAGCGGGGGTCTGCACTCGGTGCAGCGAGATTTCATGACGGTGGTCTCGCCGATCCAGGATGGCGCGAACAAGGCGCTGAAGCCCGTGCGCAACCTGTTCGGCTGGTTCGACAGCACGCTGAAAGCCAAGAGCCAGAACGCCGAACTGCGCAGGCAGCTGGATCGGCTGCGCGAGAAGTACACGGCCAATCAGGCCAACGAACACTCCTATCGGGAACTGCTCAAGCTCGACCGTCTCGACCGCGAGCTCAGCATCGCCGACTACACTCCGGTCGACGCCGACGTCGTGTACCAGTCGCCGAACATCTGGTATTCGATCATCGTGATCGACCAGGGCTCATCCTCGGGGGTGCGCGTCAACGATCCCGTGGTGGACGGCGAAGGGCTGCTCGGCAAGGTCACCGAAGTGTCCTCGGACTCCGCGCAGGTCAGCCTGATCACCGACAGCGCGGTCGAAGTCACCGCCCGCATCAGCGCCACTGGCACAGTGGGGATGGTGCAGCCGGAGGTCGGCGAACCGGGGAAATTGCTGATGAGCTATCTGGAATCGACGGCCGGCGTTCAGCCCGGCGACTACGTGGTGACATCCGGCACCGTCGCAAGTCCGGGCCAGTCGCTGTACCCGAAGGGCATACCGATCGGGCAGGTCACCTCGGTGAACGAACAGAACGGGTTCAAGTCGGTTGGCGTTTCGCCGATCGCCAACCTGCACAGCCTCGAAACCGTCCAGGTGCTGAGCGCCGCGGCGAACTCGCGCGCGGCGGCGCTCGACAATGTCGTTGCCGGGCTCTCGACCGCACCCGCGGGCGGCTCCGAAGAAGAATCCCAGACCGGTCAGCTGGCGCAGGCGGGAGGAAGCGGATGAGCGCGGCCGTCTCGCACGCGGTGGGGTGCGCGGCGAGCTCGGCCGTCGTGCGACGGGAGGCTCGCCCGTGAGTGTCATGGGATCGGCCCGCGGCGCCCGCGCGGCTCAACCGAGCTCCGCCTGGCTGCCTGGATCGCTCGCGTGGCGCGTGGCGCTGCTGTCCTTCGCGGTCGTGCTCGTGCAGATCAGCATCGTCTCCGAGACGCCCGTGTTCGGGGTCAGCGCCGACCTCACGCCGCTGCTGGTGGCGTTCGTGGGGTTGCTGTGCGGTTCGACGATCGGCGCGATCACGGGCTTCTGCGTCGGTCTGGCCATCGACCTGACGCTGATGCAGACGCTGGGGCTGACCTCGCTCACGTTCACCGTGATCGGCTACTGGGCGGGGCGTCTGCGCGAGCTGCGCGATCCGCAGGCCGCGCTCACCCCGCTGCTCGTCGGCGCCCTGGGTGCAAGCGCCGCGATGATCGGCTACTCGGTGATCGAGTTCTCGCTCGGCGTGGATGCGCCGGTGAGCTTCGAGCTGCTGCGCGAGATCGTGCTCGGCGTGCTGGTCGACACGATCCTCGCCCTGCCGATGTGGGCGCTGGTGCGCCGCTGTCTGGTCGGGGGATTGCCGCAGGATCCGCGCCGGCGGCGACGGCGCGCCTACACGACCGGTGGCCTCAGTCCGCTCTCGCGCACCCGGGGGGGCGGTCGGTGAGCACGATCGAGCGACTGCGACCGAGCGAGCCGCGCGGCGGGGCGGGCGGGCCGTCGTCCCCTCAGGTTGCGCTGCGGGTCGCGATGCTCGGCACCTTCGCGCTGGTGATGTTCGGGATCGTGTTCTTCCGGCTGTGGTACCTGCAGGTGCTCAACGGCGAACAGTACGTCCAGCAGGCACGCGCCAACGATCAGCGGCCGATCGTGATCCCGGCGCCGCGCGGGGACATTCTCGACAGCGAAGGCCAGCCGATCGTGACCAGCCGGGTGACCAATGCGGTGCAGATCCTGCCGAGCTCGCTGCCGCTCTCGGTCAGGAAGCAGGCCGCCGAATACGGCGAACGCGTGACCAAGGCGCAGGCCGCCTATGTGCAGGCCGGCCAGCGGTTGACGGCGTACGAGAGCTACCTGAGCTCGATCCATCTGCGCGACCACCGCAAGGCAACGCGCGCCCAGCTGCACGAACTGCACGCGCTCGCCGCCGCCCACCGTCTGCGGGTGGTGCCGATCCCCGCGATCCCCGCGTCGGCGGTCGGGCTGCGCGAGCTGCTGCGGCATCTGGCGCCCGTGATCAAGCTCTCGCCGCGGCTGACCTACGAACGCATCGTGTCGGGCATCGTGCAGCTTCCCTACGCGCCCGTGACGGTCAAGACGAATGCGGGCCTCGCCGCCCTGACGGTGCTCGGCGAGCGCCACAACGACTTTCCGGGCGTGCGCCAGGAAGAGGTGGCGATCCGCAACTACCCCTACAAGGACCTCGCCGCCCAGGTGCTCGGCCACGTGGGCCAGGTCAGCACCGAAGAGTTGAAGAAGAAGGCCTTCGCGGGCGTCACGCAAGGGACCGTCGTCGGGCAGTCGGGCCTTGAGTACTACTACGACCGCTACCTGCGCGGCAAGCCCGGCGTGCGGCGCGTGCAGGTGAACTCCGAAGGCCAGGCGCAGCGGGCCACGCTGCCCGAGACGCCTCCGGTGGCGGGCTACGATCTGCGCCTGACGATCAACCTGGCGCTGCAGCAGGAGGGCGAACGCGCGCTGCGCGAAGGCGTGGCGCTTGCGCAGGCCAAAGGCAACCCGGGTTCGGGCGCCGCGTTCGTGGCGATCGACCCGCTCAACGGCGACATCTACGGGATGGGCTCCTACCCGAGCTATGACCCCAACCTGTTTGCCAAACCGCTCACCAACGCCGAATACGAGGCGCTCGCGGGCGCCGGCTCAAACGAAGGCATCGATCCGCCCGCGCCGCTGCTCGACCGCGCCGTGGAAGGCCAGTACCCGACCGGCTCGACGTTCAAGCCGATCACCGCGATGGGGGCGCTGGAAGCGGGCGTTATCAACCCCACCGAGGCGCTCGGCGCCGGCGCGTGCATCACCGCGGGCGCGGGCGGCGAGCAGTTCTGCAACGCCGGCCATACCGACTACGGCGCCGTGCCGCTCGTGGAAGCGTTGAAGGTCTCCTCGGACACGTACTTCTTCACCGTCGGCGAGTACGCCAACGAACACGGCGGCCTGGTCATCCAGAAAATGGCGCGCGAGCTGGGGATCGGCAAAGAAACCCACATCGACCTGCCCAACGAGATCGAAGGCACGGTCCCCGACCCGGCGTGGCGGCGCGAGCAGAACAAGCTGCAGGAAGAGTGCGAACGCACCCACCGCCACGGCGCCGAAGAATGCCACATCGTCTCGGAAATCAAAGAATGGACGGTCGGCGACGATATGCACCTGGCGGTCGGTCAGGGCGAACTGCTGACCTCCCCGCTGCAGATGGCGGTGGCCTACTCGGCGCTTGCCA
This sequence comes from uncultured Solirubrobacterales bacterium, assembly GCA_963831995.1. GTDB lineage: Bacteria > Actinomycetota > Thermoleophilia > Solirubrobacterales > Solirubrobacteraceae > Palsa-744. Next base: position 2,041,254 of record CAWHSI010000005.1, read on the forward strand.
ACGCCTACATGAACGGCGGCGACGGCACGGTCGTGCGCCCGCACCTCGGCATGGAGATCGACAACTCAAGCGGCGAGCTGGTGCAGACGCTGTCGTTCCCGCCGATCCGCCACGTGCACTTCGACGACACCTATCTCAGCGACGTGATGGAAGGCATCCACGACGCCACCTTCGAGTCGGGCGGCACCTCCGCGGACGTGTGGTCGGGCTGGAACCAGTCCGAACACCCCGTGTACGGCAAGACCGGCACCGCGGAACGGGCGGGCCAGGTCGAACAGGCGTGGTACATGTGCTTCCTGCCCGACCCCAAGCGCCCGATCGTGATCGCCGCGACCGTCGAACAGGGCGGCTTCGGCGACGAAGCGGCCGCGCCGATCGCGCGGTTGATCGCATCCGAGTGGTTCCACAAGCCGCTGATGCTGAAGGCCGGCACCAACCCCGACCACTGAGGAGCCCGTGTCCGTCTCGTCACTGAGCCCGATCGCAACCGACCGACAGGCCCAGGCGCGCAGCACCGCGCGCGCTCGCCGCCTGCCGCTCGACCCGCTGCTCACGCTGGCCGTGCTGGGGCTCGGGGCCTGCTCGATCCTCACGTTGCGGGTGGCCACTCGCAATCTGATCCCAAGCGACCCCCACTATTACGTGGAGCGCCAGGCGATCTATCTGGTCGTCGGGTTCGCCGCGATGGTGGCGCTGTCGCGAATCGACTACGTGCGCCTGCGCCAGCTGATGTATCCCCTGTATGGGGTGCTGATCCTCAGCATCCTGGTGGTGCTCGCGCTCGGCCACGCGGCCAACGGTTCGGTGCGCGCGATCAGCTTCCCGCTGTTCTCCTACCAGTCCTCCGAGCTGGGCAAGGTGCTGCTGATACTCGCGCTGGCCGCATTCGTGGTCGGCCGCTCGCGGCGCCTGCGCGAGCTGGACACGACCGCGCGCGTGATGCTGGCCGCGCTGCTGCCGGCGATGCTCGTGATCGCCGAGCCCGATCTCGGCTCGGGGCTCGTGTACATGACGATCGCGTTCGTGATGCTGTTCGTCGCGGGCACCTCCTGGAAGCAGCTGACGGGGCTGCTGGCGCTCGTGATCGCCGCGGCGGCGATCGTGCTGGTGGCGGCGCCCGCCGCCGGTGTGCACGTGCTCAAGCCCTACCAGGAAGAACGCCTGACGGCCTTCTTGAATCCCTCGGCGGGCACGGGGGAAGGCGCCTATCAGCAGCTGCAGTCGAAGGTTGCGATCGGCTCCGGCCAGAAGACGGGGCGCGGCGCCGAATCGACCCAGATCGAAGGCAAATACGTGCCCGAGGACGAAACCGACTTCATCTTCGCCGCGGTCGGCGAGCAGTACGGGTTCGTCGGTGCGGCGCTCGTGCTGTCGCTGTATGCGCTGTTGATATGGCGCACCCTGCGCATCCTGGCGATGTCCAAGGACTTGTTCGGCGCGCTGCTCGCCGCCGGGATCGTGGCTATGCTGATGTTTCAGGTCTTCGTGAACGTCGGGATGGCCGTTGGGATAATGCCCATCACCGGCGTCACGCTGCCGCTCATGAGCTATGGCGGATCATCGGTCATAACGACACTTCTGGCGTTGGGTCTACTGCAATCGATCTATCTCCAGGCACGCGCCTCCCAGGCGCTCAAGGGCCGCGTTGTCCGCTAGCTATCGAAATGTACGCCGAAATCTCCCCCCAACCAGCCCCGGCACCGCTCGGTTTCTGCCGGCTCGCACGGGAGACGGCCCCCCGCCCGACGGCCCCGAGCATACGGGCCCCAGGGCCCATGCCCATTACAGATATCGAAAGACTGGATCAAATTGAGAAAGCAAGTGCTTGTCAGCGTCGATCGCGCAGAGACGCGCGTCGCGCTCTTGGAGGCCGCCGGAACGCCCGGCGCCCTGAGTGCCCCGAATCGCACAGGCGGGGCGTCGCGTCCCGCAGGGCGCTCGCGCAAGCGTGCCGCCGCTCGCCCGGGAGCTGGGTATCGCATAGCTGAGCTGTATATCGAGCGCCGCGGAGGGCGCTCCATCGTCGGCAACATCTACAAGGGCAAGGTCGACAACGTGCTGCCCGGACTGGAGGCCGCGTTCGTCGACATCGGCCTCGAGAAGAACGGGTTTCTGCACGTCGATGAGATCGTGCTGCCCGGCGTGGAGGCGCCCAAGCGCGGCGGTCGCGGCGGTGGGGCGCAAGATCTCCGACCTGCTCAAGCCGGGTCAGGAGATCGTCGTGCAGGTCGTCAAGGACCCGCTGAAGACCAAGGGCGCGCGCCTGTCGATGGAGCTGACGATCGCCGGGCGCTACATGGTGTACGCGCCCACCGGCGAGGGTGTCGGCGTGTCGCGGCGCCTGGAGGACAAAGAGCGCGAGCGGCTGCGCCGCCAGACCGCCAAGCTGGAGATCGGCCAGGGCGGGGTGATCATGCGCACAGCCGCGCACGGCGCGCGGCGCGAGGACTTCGAGCGCGAGCTGCTCTACCTGCACAAGCTGCACGAGGTGTTGATGAAGCGCGTGCAGGACACGCAGGCGCCGGCGATGGTCTTCCAGGAGGCCGATCTGTCGGTGCGCGTGGTGCGCGACATCTTCTCCGAGCACTTCGAGCGCGCGATCGTCGACGACGAGCAGCAGCACAAGCGGCTCGTGTCGTTCTTCGCGCGCACCGCGCCGGAGCTGGTCGAGCGCGTGGAGCTGTGGGAGGGCCCCGAGCCGCTGCTCGAGGCATACAAGGTGACCGAGGCGATCGACGGGGTGATGAGCCGCCGCGTGGACCTGCCCAGCGGCGGGTATCTGATGATCGACTACGCCGAGGCGCTCACCGTGATCGACGTGAACTCCGGCAGCTTCATCGGACGCGGCAAGGGCGCCGGTCTCGAGGACACGATCACCAAGACCAACCTGGAGGCGGCCGAGGAGGTCGTAAACCAGCTGCGCCTGCGGGACATCGGCGGGATCATCGTGATCGACTTCATCGACATGGCGCGCGCGCGCAACCGCGACGCGGTCATGAAGACGCTGCGCAAGTCTCTGGACGAGGATCGCACGAAGACGTTCACGGCCGAGCTCTCGCGCCTCGGGCTGGTGGAGATGACCCGCCAGAACGTGACCGAGGGGGTGCGCGAGATCATGAGCCGCCCCTGCCCCACCTGCGAGGGAGAGGGCGTGATCCGCTCGGAGGAGACGATCGCGATCGAATTCGAGCGCAGGCTGCGCGACGTCGTGGCCGAGCATCCCGACGCGGAAGCGTTTCTGGTGCAGATCAACCCGCGCGTCACCGCCCAGTTCACGGGTCAGGGCTCGCGCGTGCTGCACGCGCTGGAGGCGCAGACCGGGCGCTCGTTTCACTTCGAGGGCTCCGAAGGGCTCGCGCTCGAGCACTTCGCGATCACCTTCATGGGCACGCGCGAGGAGGTCGAAGAACGCGCGCTGCCGTTCCGCGAGGGCGACGAGGTGCTGGTGGACATCGTCGAGCCGCACATGTACGACGTGGACGACGCGGTCGCCAAGCTCGACGGGTACATCATCTCGATCGCGGGCGCGGCTCGCAACGTGGGCGAGAAGCGCATGGTGCGCATCGAGAACGTGGGGCGCACCGCCGCCTCGGCGCTGCTGCTCGACGAGTCGGGCGAGCCGATCAAGCCGGCGCCGCGCCCAGCCCCCAAACGCCCGCGCCGCCGCGCCCCGAGGCCCGTCGAGCCGGCCAAGCCGGTCAAGGCGCCCGCCGCGATCGAGCCGCAAGACGATGGCGCGGGGGAGCCGCAGGGCGAGGAGGACCAGGACGGGCTACAATCCAAGCCTCGGCGCCGCGGCCGCAGAGGCGGACGGCGCCGTTCGGCTGCAAAGGCTCAGGCAACCTCGGAGTAGACATGTACGCGATCGTCAAGACAGGCGGCAAGCAATACCGCGTCGAGCGGGGTCAGACCCTGCTCGTGGAGCGCCTCCCCGCCGAGGAGGGCGCAAGCGTCGCACTGGAGCCGATCCTATATCGCTCCGAGAAGATGGTGTTCGACAGCGACAGCCTGAAGAAGGTCAAGGTCACCGCGAAGATCGTGGCGCACGAGCGCGGCGAGAAGCTGCGCGTGTTCAAGTTCAAGCCCAAGCGCGGGTACAAGCGCCGCACCGGCCACCGCCAGGAGCTGACGCGGATCGAGGTCACCGACATCCAGATGGGCTCCCGCGCACCCGCGGCCGCCAAGGCCACCGCCAAGCCGGCCGCCGCGAAGCCGACCGCATCCGAGGCCGAGCCGGCCAAGGCCGCCGCCAGGGTCGCCCCGGCTAAGCCCACGACCTCACCGAAGCCCGCCGCCAAGCCCGCGACGGGGAAGTCTCCCACCAGCGCCAACCCTGCCGCCGCCGCAGGCGGCGGAGAGGCGCAGGAGGTGCCCAATGGCTCATAAGAAGGGACTCGGCTCAAGCCGCAACGGCCGCGACTCAAACGCCCAGCGGCTCGGCGTGAAGACCTTCGCCGGACAGACCGTCACCGGCGGGGAGATCATCGTGCGCCAGCGCGGCACCCGCTTCAAGCCCGGCACCGGCGTGGGCATCGGCAAGGACGACACGCTCTACGCGCGCGCCGCCGGCACCGTCCAGTTCACAACCGGCCGCCGCGGCAGGGTCGTGAACGTAGTCGGCGCCGACGGGTAGTTTTTTTGGGCCGCTGGGGCGCTCGGCCACCAGAGGGCGCCCGTGGTTCCGTGATCTTAGCTTGCGAATAAGCCTCGGCCGTCCGGTCGCCTGCGCCCGATCTCATCCAGGCCGCGCGGTGGGCCGGATGAGACGCTCGTCGTGCGTGGGCCGGATCAGAGCCTCGTTACGTCCGCGCGGCGGTCGACGACGACCGCTTACGTCCTGCGCACCTGCGGCAAGGCTGCCTCTGGCCGACCGTTCAGTCGAACAATCGTCCAAAGCGGGACATATTTGCCGACATCCGGATACCGGATCTGATTCAATTCTCAGGGATTCGGCCACGGAGAACACGCGAGGAGGACGGGCACATGCGCTGGACACGGTTCGGTAGGACGCATGCGGAGGCTTGTATAAGGCTACGTGTTCGTAGCCGTGCCGGCGGGCTCGGGATGGGGTGCTTCGTCGCACTTCTCGCCTCGTTGGCCGCAGTCATGGTGTTGGGCGCCGCGAGCGCTTCGGCCGAATCGCTGTGCACGGACACTTGGACAGGGCCAAGCGAAGGGACCTGGACTACCGCGGCCGATTGGTCGGCCGGAAAAGCGCCGACATCTGCCGACGTTGCGTGCATCGGGTCTGGCAAGACGGTCGAAGCCAGGGAAGGGACCTATCAGACGGGGGTGGTTCAGGGCGAAGGAAAGCTTGTCGTTTACCGCGCGACCCTCGAAATAGCTAATGGGCTCGAAGCATCGCGAATCGCGACTCTCACGCTCACTGAGGCTACCGTGAGCGTGGTCGGCGATTTGGATGTAAGTTCGTTGTTTTCGGTGGGGGAAGAATCGACAGTCGACGGCTCTGGGCACCTGACCGTTGAGTCAAGCGCGACGGGTACGTTCGGTAGCAGCAGCACATGCTCAGTACACCTGACGCTAGATGACGTCACGTTCGTGAACGAAGGCACAGTTACGTTTGGGGCAAGTGGCGGAGCGCCAGCCGGAGCGATCGCGATGGAAAACGGTGCCCAGCTGAACAATATGGGCACGTTTAACATGGACTCCCGCGATCCTGGATGCGAACACCACACGGAGGGTGAATCGATCGCAAACGTTGGCGGGGCCACGCCTGTCGTCACGAACACGGGCACGTTCAACATCAATCTTGGCAGTGGCACCGAAACTGGAATCAAAGCAAGCTTTGTCAACAACGGTACAGTCGATACACAAAGCGGTACGGTCTACATCTCAGGCGGCGGCTCCTCGACAAAAGGCATCTGGTCAGCTGAATCGGGTACGACAATCGGGTTTGCCAATAGCTCGTATTCCCAAAGTGAAGGAGAATGGTCTGGTGCGGGCACCTTTGGCATCTCGAGCGGGAATGTCACTAGTGCTGGTCTGCACGTCGGCTCCGGTACCGACGTTAGTATCAGTTATTCTGGCTCGTTGACAATTTCAGCGGGGTCCCCAAGTATCATCCCGCTGCTGTCGCTTTCCGGAGGTACAGTTAGCATTGAAGGCGAACTGGAGGTCAGCTCCTCGTTGTCGATTGAGAATTCGCCCGTAATAAATGGTTCAGGAAAGCTGGTCTTGCAGTCAGGGGCGACGGGGACAATCGGCAACGGCGGCACCTGCACCGTACATCCAACCCTAGAAGGCGCAACATTCGTGAATGAAGGCACCGTCACGTTTGGCGCTAGTGGCGGAGCGCCGGACGGCGCAATCGTCATGAAGAACGGGGCACAGTTGAACAACGAAAACAGGTTCAACGTGGACTCGTGGGATCCTGTATGCGAACGCGGTACTGGGCATGAATCTATCGCTAACGGCGGAGGTACTGCCTCTACGATTACCAACACGGGCACCATAAACGTGGAACTCGGGGTAGGAGATGAAGGTGGTGTGGGTGTCAACTTTGATAATCAGGGCAGCATCATAACAACGAGCGGTAAGCTGATAGTTCGTTATCCTATTTTGGTGGAAGGCAGTACACAATGGGGAGGCTCGTCCTCAAACCCTGACAAGCTTTACTCGGAATGCGGAGACCCAGTGAGCTGCGCGACGGGCAACTTCACTGAGTCGCAGGCCGACTTTGCGATCGGTGGCCGCGGTGTGGGTCTCGACCTGACGCGCTACTACAACTCGCAGGCGGCTGCGGAAGGGATCAAAGGACCGTTTGGCTACGGGTGGACCAGTTCCTTCAGCGACCACTTGGTCGTCAACAAAACGAGCAAAGTCACGACGCTCTATCAGGCGAATGGGAGTACCGTGCCCTTTACCGAAGAAGGCGGCGGGGCGTTCAAAGCGCCGGTGTGGACCCAGGACACGCTCGCGGGTACGGAAGGCACGGGGTATACCCTGACCCTCGCCAACCAGACCAAATACAAGTTCGTCGGCAGCAGCGGGCGCCTTGAAAGCGTGACCGATCGCGACGGCAACGCCACCACGCTAACCTACAACGAAAGCGGGCAGCTTACGACGATAACCGATCCCGTCAGCCGGACGATCAAACTGACGTATAACGGCGAAGGTTTGATCGAAAGCGCCGAAGATCCCATGAAACACGTCGTCAAATATACGTACGAAGGCGGGAACCTCAAGAGCGTCACGCAACCGGCCGAAGCGGGATTGCGGTGGCAGTTCAAATACGACGGTTCGCATCGCATGACCGAAATGGTCGATGGTCGGGGCGGCAAAACGATCAACGAATACAACGGTTCCAATCAGGTCGTCAAACAGGAAGATCCCGCCGGTCACAAGCTGAAGTTCGAATACGAAGCGTTCCATACGACGATCACCAACGAAACGACCGGAAGCGTGACGAGCGAGTATTTCACTAGCAACGACGAGCCCTCGTCGATCACCCACGGGTACGGTACGGCCAGCGCGACCACAGAATCCTTTACATACAATGCGGGTGGATACGTGACGAGCGTGACAAACGGCGACGGTCATACGACCAAATATGGCTATGACAGCGCGAACGACCGCACGAGCATGGTCGATCCCGACAGCGACGAAACAAAATGGACATACGACTCGACTCACGATGTGGAAACAGAAACCACGCCAAAGGGCGAGACCACCACGATAAAACGCGAAAGCCACGGTAACCCGGAAACCGTGGAACGGCCCGCGCCGGAAAGCAAAACTCAGATCACCAAGTATAAATACACGGCGCACGGGGAACTGGAAAGCGTGACCAATCCGCTTGAAAACGTATGGAAATACGAATACGACTCAAAGGGCGATCGTACGGCGGAAATAGATCCCGAAGGCAACAAGCGGACCTGGGAATACAACGAAGATTCGCAAGTCATCGCTGAAGTCAGTCCGCGCGGCAACATAGCCGGCGGAAAACCGGAATCGTTTAAGACCAAATTCGAAAGAAACGCAAGGGGACTTCCGCTAAAGATTACCGATCCCCTCGGCCACGTGACCGAATACAAATACGATGGCGATGGCAACGTCGAAACAGTCACTGATGGAAATAAACACACAACCAAGTACACCTACAACGGCAACAACGAGCCGATCAAGGTCGAAGAGCCAAATAAAACGATTACTGAAACCGAATACGACGGCGATGGGCAGGTGGTCAGTCAAACCAACGGCAATAAACATAAAACGAAATACGTTCGGAACGCCGTCGAGGAGGTCACGGAAGAAACCAACACGCTCGGGAAGAAAACGCTCAAGGAATATGACGGAGCGGGTAATCTCGTCAAAGTTACCGATCCGGAAAGCCACACGACGACGTATACTTACGATCCAGCCAATAGACTAACGGAAGTCAGCTACTCCACCGGTACACCGTCGACGATCAAATACGAATATGACAAAGACGGCGACCGGACTAAGATGACCGATGGGACCGGAACGACAAAATACGTGTACGACCAGTTGGACAGGCTGACCGAAACCGAAAACGGCAACAAAGAAGTCGCCAAGTACGAATACAATATTGGCAACGAGCAGACCAAGATTACGTACCCAAATAAAAAGGAAGTAACGCGCACGTTCGACAAAGACGGGCGTCTGGAAAAGTTCACCGACTGGCTGACGCACGCAGCAAAATTCACTTACGACGAAGACTCCGATCTGAAGGCGATAGTCTTTCCGAGCGAAACAAAAGACGAAGACAAGTACACGTACAACGACGCCGACCAGATGACCGAAACGAAGATGGACAAGAGCTCGGAAGTACTCGCGTCACTCGTCTACACGCGCGACAGCGACGGCCAGGTCAAGAAGACCACCGCGAAAGGCCTGCCCGGGACCGAAGTCACGGAAGCGACATACGACGAAAACAATCGCCTAACGAAATACGGCAGCACCGAATACAAATACGACAGCGACAACAACCCGACCACCGAGGGATCGACCACCAACACCTATAATGAAGGCGATGAGCTGGAAAAAGGCACGGGCGTGACGTACACCTACGACGAAAGAGGCGACCGCACAAAAAGAACGCCGGAAACGGGACCGGCGACAACCTACGGCTACGATCAGGCTGGCGATCTAACGTCGGTCGAACGTCCAGAAAAAGAATCCGTGCCCAAGATCGAAGACAGCTACGCCTACAACGGCGAAGGCCTGCGCATATCGCAGACAATCTCCGGCACCACAACCCACCTCGCCTGGGACATGTCCGAAGGTACCCCGCTGATCCTGAGCGACGGTACGAACAGCTATATCTATGGCCCGGGCGGGATCCCGGTCGAGCAAATCAACAACAGCAGCGGAGAAGTCCTCTATCTCCACCACGATCAGCAAGGATCGACGCGGCTACTGACCGGATCAACGGGCAAAGTCGAAGGTGCCTACACCTACACCCCATACGGCGCCGTGCAAGAACACACCGGGACTGCCACGACGCCGCTCGACTACGACGGGCAATACACCAGCAGCGATACCGGGCTCATCTACATGCGGGCGCGCGTCTACGACCCGGCGACCGCGCAATTCCTGACCGTTGATCCGCTGGTCGGGCAGACACATGCTCCTTACAACTATGCGGGCGACAACCCCCTCAACGAGGCTGACCCGTCTGGCCAGGAAAGCCTGCTCGGCGAAATCGGGCACTTCCTCGAACCGCTGAACCCGGTCAAATATTACGAAGAAGAGATTGAATCCTACGAAAATGGGTGCGGGTACTTCGCGTCCGTCGCACATGGTCTTGAGGGAGCTGTCGTCGGTGTTCTGGATGCCAGCGGAGCTGGCGAGGAGGGTGCGGCGGCAGAGGGTGCCGTGGAGGGGTCCACGGCGATCGAGGACACGCTCGCCGGCCTCAAGGAGTCGAAGGCGAACATCTACGAAGTTGGTAGCTCAGAGGAACTTCAGACCCTCTATGACGAGCTATCGACCGGCGGCGAGCCCGCGACTCCTACTGGCTATGACGGTGAAATGGTGAAGTTGCCTGACGGAACGCGAGTCGGTCTTCGTAACACATCGAGCTCCGGCGGGCCGACGATAGACATCAATCGACCGGGCCAGCTCGTCGTCAAGATTCACCTATCGAGCGAATGAGGCGATCGTGACCAACGAGAGAAGACACGTCGAAACGGCACCGCAGAAGGCGCTGGCTGCTGTCCGACTGGACGCAGAGCTGGTCGCCGGCTGTCCTGATCCCTATGAGATAGGACGCAATATCCATTCCGCGGCGATGTCGGCAGCAAGCGGAGATAGTCCAGACGCCGAACAGTGCTGGGCATTGTGGCTCCTATGGGGTGCCCTGACCGATTGGGTAGAGCAAAGGCCGGACGAGAGATCTGAGGCCGTGAAGCTGATGCGGCGGGCAGCGAAGGAGTGGCTAGAGCTACCTGACGAAGAGCCTGCGTGGCGTCGTTACTTCGACCACTGGCTTTACTCAGAGATGGGCATGGAGCGTTCCAAAGACGCTTCCGCAGGGTCTCCGAGAGAGCAATGACCTACGTCTACGGTCCAGGCGGACTTCCTGTCGAGCAAATCAACAACACCACCGGCACCGTCCTCTACCTCCACCACGACCAGCAAGGCTCCACGCGGCTTCTGACCGGATCGACGGGCAAAACGGAAGGCTCCTACAGCTTCAGCGCCTACGGCACCCCCGAACACACTGGGACCGCTACGACGCCGCTCGGCTACGACGCGCAATACACAAGCTCGGACACCGGACTGATCTACATGCGAGCCCGCACCTACGACCCGAGCACGGCACAATTCCTCACCGTCGACCCATTCGTCGCGCTTACAGGCGAACCCTACAGCTACGGCGAAGATAACCCACTCAACAGGGCCGATCCGAGCGGGCGCTGCGGACTCGTCTGCATCGGCGGGATCGTCCTAGGCGGAGTAGCCGTCGCAACCGGCGTCGGCGAGGTTGTAGGGGCTGCCGTCGTCATAGGGGATGCAACGGTATCGCTGGGCACGGTTTCAGCTGCTACCGGTGCACTTGGCGCTGTGGCAGATACTAAGGAATGTGTCGCCGGTGACAGCGTTGCTTGTATTGGCGCGACCGTGGGCGGCCTCGGAGCCCTAGGAGCCGGTGCCGTCGGCCTCGGATACGTCACAGGTGAGGTCGCTAGCGGAGCAACGGCGATCGGACTTACCGCAGGCGGGATCGGCTTTCTGGGCGATGTCGCCAGTGCCTTCGCAACACCCGAATCTTTCAACGGCGCGACAACGACCGGCTGTGGATAATGACGAATCCCGACTTTGAGGCTACATGGATCCCGCGAATTGGCGAAAAGGCCACAGCTGAGCTACGCCGCTGCCGTCTGATTGGCATGAGCGCAATCGTGGCAGGCGTGGTCTTTGCGGCCACTGCCAGTATCGCACTCGGAGGCGATACGCTTGATAAGGCTCTAGGCGTCGTACTACTGGCGGGGATGGTAGGCGCGTTGGCGACCTTCATCAGCTGTCAGCGCAAGATTGCTGCGGCAGTATCAGAATGGTTCGGGGTCAAGATCACTGCTGGACAACTCCCGCCCATGAGTCCAAAGCGGTTTGATGCTTGGCGGGAGCGCGTGCAGCTGGAGGGTCAGGCCAGGCGACCAAATGGCAGTCAGGGCCTCGAACCTCTGAGGTTGAAGTACGATCATAAGTGGGGTCCGATTCGTTGGTCCAGGTCTGCGCGGCGTGATCCGGGGCAGTAGCTTCATCTACGGTCCCAACAACATGCCTGTCGAGCAAATCAACAGCGCAGAAAAAGCGCTCTACCTACACCACGACCAGGCAAGCTCGACAAGGCTAATCACCGGGAGCGCCGGCACGGTCGAAGGCAAGTGCACCTACGGCGCGTACGGAACGCCAACTTGCGAAGGGACCGCGACCACCCCGCTCGGCTACGACGGCCAATACACAAGTGCCGACACAGGACTGATCTACCTGCGAGCCCGGGTGTACGATCCCGCGACAGCACAATTCCTTACGGTTGACCCTGTTGTAGACGTTACCCTTTCACCCTACGCATATACCTACGATAATCCTGTAAATGCAGCTGATCCCACCGGCCTTTGCAGTATCGACCCTTTCTCATCGAATGGTTGCCTTGACGAAGGCATCAAAGCGACCGGTGAAGGAATCAAAGAAGCTGGAGATTTTGTAGTAAAAAATCCCATAGTTATAAGTGCGGTCGGTTGTACGGTTGGCTCATTGGCTGGTCCCGAGGCATGTGTCGCCGCGATTACTCTCAGTTACGGAATAGCGACTAGCAATAATATTGCAGCTTACAGAGACGGTCGGTTGTCTCCCGAAGAATTCATCGAAAAGCAGCTACTATCCACGGCCGTAGCAGGGGCGGGTGCGGTGCCTGGACTTCCTCTCTTGAGTTCGCCGGTCGCTAGTTTGCTTGAGAAATCACCGGCCGAGATTCAACTTCTTATTAATACCTATCTTGAGGCGCCAGACGTTGCCTTTGCCTTGCTAGAGGAGGATATCTATTGCGCTCTAAGATGAATCGCAATCGTGATGTCCAAAGAATGTTCTACCGTAATCAAGTAAGTAATTCGGCCGTCTGGATGCTTACGACTTTTGGTGCTCTATATTTTCTAACAAGGGTTATCAAAGCGCTAGAAGAAAGGGAAACATCTGCTGTATTGATTGGTTTGGCCATATTGTTTATGGTGGTGTTTTTGGTACCGGCGTTGCGCGTGCCTTTCCATGGTGTTGTTGTCACCGACACTTATGTCAGGGTTCGTAACATCACGCGCACTTTTGCGTTGGGTTGGAATGAGATAGAACGATTTGAGTTGTCTCGCTATGCTTCATGGCCGATGATTGGCGTCGTGATTCTCAAGAATGGTGACCGAATACCGATGACAGGGGTGCAATTTGCGCTCGCCACTCGTTTTGCACAGAACACTGTGGCGGCTCTAAATGAGCGCCTCGCAACTGTGAGGGCTAGAGACGAGACTCAGAGCGAACCGGCTGATGAGGCACCGGTCTGAGTAGCCGAGTCGACCGGTCTAGTTCATAGCCGGCTCGTATTAGAGAGGCGATCGGAAGAACGTTAGCTGGTTTCTGGTGTCTTTGGTCGGCGGCAGCTGTCAGGATGCTCCAATGCTCTACGACCGCGCAAGAATCGAAGTCCGTGCCGGTGCCGGCGGGGATGGCTCCGCTGGCTTCCGTCGCGAAGCCCATGTCCCGCGCGGCGGGCCCGATGGGGGCGATGGCGGGCGCGGCGGGGAGGTTGTGATCGTTTGCGACGGCTCGCTGCGCGACCTGCAGAGCTTCAAGCGCAGGCCGCACTATCGAGCCGCGCGTGGTGGGAACGGCGAAGGCGCGTTGCGCCATGGCGCCGACGGGGAGGCGCTGGTCGTGCGGGTCCCCCCTGGCACCGTCATAGAAGGTGTGGAGGGCGATCTGCTCGGGCGTCGCTGGGAGCTGCTTGCGGCGGGCCAGCGGGCGGTGGTCGCCCGGGGCGGCCCGGGCGGGCGGGGCAACAAGCGCTTTGCCACCCCCACGCGCCAGGCGCCGCGCTTTGCCGAGCGGGGCCTGCCGGGCGAGGCGGGATGGCTGCAGCTGCAGCTCAAGCTGCTCGCCGACGTCGGCCTGGTCGGGCTCCCCAACGCCGGCAAGTCCTCGCTGCTTGCCCGCCTCACGCGCGCCGCGCCGAAGGTCGCCAGCTATCCGTTCACGACTCTCTCCCCGGTCCTTGGGGTGCTCGATACCCCATTCGGGGCACACGGAAGCGACGAGCGTCAGCTTGTGATCGCCGACATCCCCGGCCTGATCGAGGGCGCCAGCGAGGGGGCCGGTTTGGGCCACGATTTCCTTGCTCATGTCGAGCGCACGCGGCTGCTTGTGCATGTGCTCGACATCGCGCCGGAGTTCTCGGCGGGGGCCAGCGCCGAGGCGCTGGCCAACCACGCTACGATCGAGCGTGAGCTGGCCGCCCACGACGAGCGCCTCGCGCGTCTACCGCGTGTGCTCGCGCTCTCCAAGGCAGACCTCGTGTCGTCCGAGCACGCGGCCGAGGCCGTCGCAGAGTGGTCTGAGCGCCTCGGTCCCGACGTCCCCGTGATCGCCACCTCGAGCGCCACCGGCGCCGGGCTGCGCGAGCTGGCCGGCGAGCTGCTGCGGCTCGTGCCGGAGGTGGAGCGCCCGCCCTCCAATCCTGGTGCAGGCGCAGAACGTGGTCGGGGCGCCAACCGAGAAGGCTCCGGGATCGCGAGTGCCGCCAGTGAGGGTCTCGCGGCGAGCGGCGGGACCTCCGAGGAGGGCGAGGTCGTGCTCGCCGAGCACATGGTGTTCCGCCCCGCCGCCTCCACCGGGTTCGTGGTCGAGCGCGTCGCTCCCGGCTCCTTTGCCGTCACCGGCCGTGGCATCGAGCGTCTGCTCGCGCGCTACGACATCGACAACGAGGACGCGATGGCCTATCTGGAGGGTCGCCTGCGCAAGATCGGGGTGCTGCGAGCCCTGGAGGCGGAGGGCTTTCAGGCCGGCGACGAGCTGGAGATCGCGGGAGTCCAGTTCGAGTTGGACCCGGGCGAGCCCGCGCGATAGGCGCCGTCCTCCGCGGTCGGATCGAGAGATTCAGCTCCCGCATCGCGCTCGACCCGTCGCGCCGGCTTGCTCAGCCCAAAAGATGCACACGGCACGCAATGCATCGTCTTTCGAGACACGTTCTCACGGCGCACCATCTAGGCTGCCCTCGATGAAGCGCGTGGTAATAAAGCTAGGGTCGAGCATCGTTGCCGATGAGGGCGGTGAGCTGCGCACCGATGTGCTCGCGCGCATCTGCGACACGGTCGCCACGCTGCACGGCGAGGGCAAGGAGGTCGCGATCGTCAGCTCCGGCGCGATCGCGCGCGGCGTGCAGATCATGGGCCTGGGAGCTCGTCCCGGCGCGGTGCAGGAGCTGCAGGCCGCCAGCGCCGTCGGTCAGGGCAAGCTCTATCGCGTCTATGACGAGCTGCTGCGCGAGCGCGAGCTGGTCAGCGCGCAGCTGCTGCTCACGTTCATGGACATGAGCGCGCGCACCCACTATCTGAACGCGCGCCAAACGCTTCGCAAGCTGCTCGACTGGCGGGTGGTGCCCGTCATCAACGAGAACGACACAACCGCCACCGATGAGATCTCCTTCGGCGACAACGACTTCCTCGCCGCCCAGGTCGCGATCCTGATCTCCGCCGACCTGCTCGTGCTGCTGACCGACATCGACGGTCTCTACACGGCCGATCCGCGCCTGGTCCCGGACGCGCAGATCGTGGGCGAGGTCACCGACTTCGAGGCGCTCCAGGGCATCGAGGTCGGCCACACCACCTCGCCGCTGGGCTCCGGCGGGATGCGCTCCAAGGTCGTGGCCGCCGACATGGCCACCGCGGCCGGCATCCGCGCTGTGATCTGCAACGGCGTGCGCGAGGGCGCGCTTGGAGCGGTGCTCGCCGGCCACATGGAGGGCACCAACTTCCCACCCCGCGCCGCCCGCCACTCCTCCTTCAAGCTGTGGCTGCGCTACGCCAAGCCCAGCCATGGCACGCTCGTCGTCGACGCGGGCGCGGCCCGGGCTTTGCGCGAGGACGGCACCAGCCTGCTGCCGGTCGGCATCGTCGAGGTGCTCGGCTCCTTCAGCGCGGGCGACGCGGTCGAGATCGTCGAGCGTGAGGGCGAGGGTCGTGTGTCGCACACGCGCGAGCGGGTGCTCGCGAAGGGCATCTGCAGCTACTCGGCCGACGAGCTGCGGCGCGTGGCCGGCATGAAGTCGAGGGCGGTGCAGAAGGTCCTTCCGCGCGCCACCGAGGAGGCAGTGCACCGCGACTACATGGTGCTTGCCTGAGCCTGGCCCCCGCGCGCGCGGCGGTGCTGTCGTACCCTTAGCTGAATGGCGGTCGCGGTTTCATCGGTAGCTGAGGTGTGCGCTCGCGCGCGTGCGGCCTCGCGGGTGCTCGCGCGCACCGACACCGCCACCAAGAACGCCGCGCTGCGCGCGATCGCGGCCGCTCTGCGTGAGCGCACGGGGGAGATCTTGAGCGCCAACGAGCGCGACCTGGAGGCCGGGCGCGAAGCGGACATCGGCGATGCGCTGCTCGACCGCCTGCGTCTCAGCACGCAGCGCATCGAGGGCATCGCCCGCGCCGTGGAGGCGATCGTCGCGCTCGGCGACCCGGTGGGGGAGGTGATCGGCGGCCACCGCCTGCCCAACGGCCTTGACGTGCGCAAGGTGCGCGTACCGCTCGGTGTGATCGCCGTCGTCTACGAGGCCCGTCCCAACGTCACGATCGACGCGGCCGCCCTGTGCCTGAAGTCGGGCAATGCTATCGTGCTGCGGGGCTCCTCCAGCGCCGCGGGCTCCAACGCCGTGCTCTGCTCGATAGCGGCGGAGGCCGCCGTGCAAGCTGGGCTGTCCGAGGGTTGCATCGGGCACCTCGCCGGCGGCGGGCGCGGGGAGCTGGCCGAGCTTGCCACCCAGGACAGCTCGATCGACCTGCTGATCCCCCGCGGCGGCGAGGGCCTGAAGGCCGCGCTGAAGCAGGTGGCAACCGTGCCCGTGATCTATGCGGCCTCGGGCAACTGCCATATCTACATCGACGAGTCCG
Source organism: uncultured Solirubrobacterales bacterium (assembly GCA_963831995.1). GTDB lineage: Bacteria > Actinomycetota > Thermoleophilia > Solirubrobacterales > Solirubrobacteraceae > Palsa-744. The sequence continues at coordinate 2,057,882 of CAWHSI010000005.1, forward strand.
CCGACGAGCGGGAGGCGGTGGCGATCGTGCTCAACGCCAAGACACAACGGCCCGGCGTGTGCAACGCGGCCGAGACGGTGCTCGTGAGCGCACTGTCCGACTCCGAGGTTCTCGACTCGCTGCTGTGCGCGCTCGCGGGGGCGGGCGTCACGATGCGCTGCGACGAAACTACGCTCACGTGCGCGGGTCGCCTCGCGACGAGACTCGACGCCGGCGGCGAGCGAGAGTCCGCCGCGGCGATCCGACGCTTGGCGCAGCCCGCCTCAGAGCAGGACTGGGACACCGAGTACCTCGCGATGACCGTTGCGATCGGCATGGTCGATTCGCTCGAGCACGCGATCGAGCACATCGCCCGCCACGGCTCCGGGCACTCCGAGGCGATCGTCACGAAAGACGCGGCCAGCGCACGCGAGTTCCAGCTCGGGGTCGATGCCGCCTGCGTGTACGTCAACGCCTCCACGCGCTTCACCGACGGGGGCGAGTTCGGGATGGGCGCGGAGATCGGCAACTCCACGCAAAAGCTCCACGCGCGCGGCCCGATCGGCCTGCGCGAGCTGTGCACGTTCAAGTACCTGGTCGAGGGCAGCGGCCACGTCCGCGAGTGACGGCGTGAGCCGGGCCGACGGCGAGGACGCCGAGTCGGTGCTCGACGCCGCCGGGCACGACGCCGCCGGGCCGGCGCGCCTGCCAGCCGAGCGCATCGGCATCCTCGGGGGCATGTTCAACCCGCCCCACGTCGGCCACCTCGCGCTCGCACGCGCGGCCGCACGCGAGCTGGAGCTCGAGCGGGTGCTGCTCACACCGGTGCTCGTGCCGCCGCACAAGCCGGCCCGCTGGGACCCCGGCGCCGAGCATCGTCTCGCGATGTGCCGGCTGGCCGTGCGCGGACAGGCGCGGCTCGGCGTGTGCACGCTGGAGCTCGAGCGGCCCGGGCCGTCCTACACGGTCGATACGCTGCGCTCCATCCATGCGAGCGACCCCAGCGCGGAGCTGACCCTGATTCTCGGCGCCGACGTGGCTTGCACGCTCGCATCCTGGCGCGAGCCGCGCGAGATCCTCGCGCTCGCGAGCCTTGCCGTCGCCGAACGCGAAAACACGAGCCGGGAGCAGGTCCTCGGTGCGCTGTCGCCGCTCGACGCCCGCGCGCATGTGTCCTTCGTGGAGATGGCGCGAGTTGACGTCTCCTCCACGCTCGTGCGTCGCCGCGTGACCGCCGGCGAGCCGATCGAGGAGCTGGTTGGGCCGGCGGTTGCCGGCTACATCGCCGAGCATGAGCTCTACGGTCGTCAGCCGGTCGCGCGCACACAGGGGGCCGCTTCGTGAGCTCTGAGCAGCTGCTCGCCGAGATCTGCCGCTACGCGGATGAGAAGAAGGCCGGCGACCCGGTCGAGCTGGACCTGCGCGGAGTGCTCGGCTACACCGACTGGTTTGCGATCTTCACCGGCAACACCGAGCGCCAAACCAAGGCCATCCACGACGGCATCCTCGAGGGGCTCAAGCACGAGCACGACCTGCGCCCGCGCAGGGTCGAGGGGCTCGCCGGCGCCGACTGGATCCTGATGGACTACCTCGATGTGGTCGTGCACATCTTCACGCCCGCCACGCGCGAGTTCTATCGCCTTGAGCAGCTGTGGGGCGAGGCGCCGGTTCGCCGCGCCGAGAGCCGCTGAGCAATCTCGATCTGTGGGAAGTTTCGCGCGCGTTTCGCTCGTGGGTTCGGCGCTCACCGCCTCCTCGTCCCACACACCAACGGTCACGATCGTGTCGCAATACCGCCAGACATTTGCCGGCGAGTGGATAAGACTGGGGGTGTGATCGAGGACTTCGAGCGCTGCTACCAGGCCGCACAGTCGCGCGACCCGCGCTTTGACGGATGGTTCTTCGCCGCCGTCACCTCCACCGGCATCTACTGCCGGCCGAGCTGTCCCGCGATGACGCCCAAGCGCGAGCACGTGCGCTTCTACCCCTCCGCCGCGGCGGCCCAGCAGGCCGGTTTCCGCGCCTGCAAGCGCTGCCGTCCCGACGCCGCGCCCGGATCGCCGGAGTGGGACGGGCGCGCGGATGTCGTGGCGCGGGCGATGCGCCTGATCGCCGACGGCGTCGTGGACCGCGAGGGGGTGCCCGGCCTCGCTGCGCGCGTCGGCTACAGCGTGCGCCAGCTGCAGCGCATGCTCAGCGCCGAGCTCGGCGCGGGTCCGATCGCGATCGCCCGCGCCCAGCGCGCGCAGACGGCGCGCGTGCTGATCGAGACGAGCACGCTGTCGATGGCGGAGGTCGCCTTTGCCGCCGGCTTCTCCAGCGTGCGCCAGTTCAACGACACTATCCGCGTCGTGTTCGCGACCGCGCCCACGGAGTTGCGACGCCGCGCCAACAGGCGGGCGGATGCCGGCAGGCATTCTTCGCGGGGTCGCCTTGCCGAGCAGGGCGCGCTGTCGAGTGCGGGCCCGCCGGGCGCGATCCTGTTGCGGTTGCCGTTCCGCAGGCCGCTGTGTCCGGAGAACCTGTTCGGCCACCTCGCCGCGACCGCCGTGCCCGGGGTCGAGGAGATCCGCGACGGCGCCTACCGGCGCACGCTGCGCCTGCCGCACGGCCCCGGCATCGTCGAGCTGACCCCGGCCGCCGACCACGTCGCCTGCCGGGCGATGCTCGCCGATCTGCGCGACCTCACGACCGCGACCGCGCGCTGTCGCCGGCTGCTCGATCTCGACGCCGACCCGGTCGCGGTCGACCAGCTGCTCGGCAGCGACCCGGCGCTTGCGCGGCTGCTTGCAGGCGGGCGCGGACGTCGGGTGCCGCGCTGTGTCGATGGCCCGGAGATGGCCGTGCGGGCGGTGCTCGGACAGCAGGTGTCGACCGCTGCAGCGCGCACCCACGCCGCACGCATCGTCGCCCGCCACGGTGAGGCTGTGAGCGACACGCGCGGTGGGCTCACCCACCTCTTCCCGGCCCCCGAGGCGCTGGCGCAGGTCCGGTTGGCGATGCCCGCCACTCGCACGCGCACGCTGGCCGCGCTGGTCGAGGCGCTGGGTTCGCGGCGCCTCTCGCTCGATCCCGGTTGCGACCGTGCGCAGGCGCTCGCGGCGCTCTCGGCGCTGCCCGGATTCGGCCCGTGGACGATCGGGGTGATCGCGATGCGCGCCCTCGGCGATCCCGACGCGTTTCCCGCCTCAGACCTCGGTGTGCGCCGCGGCGCCGAAGCGCTCGGCCTGCCCGCCGCAGCGGTCGCGCTCACCGCGCGCGCCGAGCGCTGGCGTCCGTGGCGTGCCTACGCGGTCCAGTACCTGTGGTCGGCCACACCCCACCCGATCAACAAATGGCCGCCGCCGCGCGGCCGCCAAACCGACGAGCCGGCGCCGACGGCGGCGCCGGAGAAGGAGGCAGCATGACCCCGGCATCCACAGCATCGCCGGCAATCGCCACGGCCCTGATCGACAGCCCGATCGGCCCGCTCACGATCACAGCCGCCGGAGGAGTGCTCACCGGCGTGCACATGCACGAGCAGCGACACTTCCCGCAGATCCCCGCGGACGCCAGGCCCGACAGCGCGGCGCTCGCGCACGTCGTGGAGCAGCTCGGCGCATATTTCGCCGGCGAGCGGCTGGGCTTCGAGTTGGAGATGGACATGCACGGCACCGAGTTCCAGCGGCGCGTGTGGGCGAGCCTGTGCGAGATCCCCTACGGGGAGACGATCAGCTACGGCGAGCTCGCGCGCTGGGTCGGCAACCCCAAAGCCTCCCGCGCCGTGGGCCTTGCCAACGGGCGCAACCCGATCGCGATCGTGGTGCCCTGCCACCGCGTGATCGGCGCCGACGGCAGCCTCACCGGCTACGGCGGCGGCCTGGAGCGCAAGGTATGGCTGCTCGAGCACGAGGCGGCGCACCGCCCCGCGGCGGCGGGGGAGCAGGTTCGGCTTGGGCTATAGCCGCGGCGCGCAAATCAGCTCTCAGGGTCGCTCGCCGAGCGGTCGGTCGGCGAGGCAGATCCCGTTGACCTGGAGCCAGTGGCGCTCCTGGTCAACGCCGTCCTTCGAGAAGGCTCTGGTGAGACCGAGCATCAGATAGACGTCGATCCCATGCTTCATGCGCCGCTTCACATCCGCAAGGACCTCCTGCCTGATCGTCTTGTGGTCGGACTCGACAAATCGCAAATCCGTTACGGGTAGGGAGGCGGGGCTTTCTCCAGCGCATGGCAGCCGCAGACGAAGCTTGCCGTAGCGATCGATGTCGATATCGGGTTTGCGGCGGACTCGCAGTATGCCCAGAGAAGCTATTCCTCGTCCCTTCTGGACGGCATAGGTTCGGTTTTGTCGCTCGAGCTCATTTCCGAAGATCGCGAGGAGGCTGTGCTGAGCGTTGGCGCGAAGAAGATCCAGGTAGCGCTGCGAGCTGAGGCGACCGAGCACCCGCGCATGCTCCGGCCGGAAGAGGTGATCCTCGACCTCGGGCGGCTCCGGATTGGGTTTGGTTTCGCCAAGCTCGACGAGCGAGCCAAGTGCGAACGGTCTGGCCTCTCTAGTCAGAAACGTTCGGGTCAAGGGATTGGAGGGCCCCGTCGTCGGTCGTATGTGGCGGCCCGTGTGAGGGTCGATTCCAGCGATGCATATCCGCGGCGCATCCATGCGCGTAAGATGGGTGAGCACGATCTGCATTCATAGGTGTATCGGCCGTACGTCGGGCCAATATTGAGCGAGATACTCGCACACGAGTCTTCGGTGGCATCGCTCGGCGGTGGCCTCGCTGCAGAGCAGCGCGGTGGGGACGTCGAATTCAACGGGCGAGACGGCGCGCTCTATCTGGCGTTCGGCCATCAGGGTCAGAAAGTCGCGTTCGTACCGCGACCAGTCGCCTTTGCGCTTCTTGTATTCGTCCAGCAGCTCCGCCGTCGGCGCCAGGCGAGGGTCGTGTTGGTAGTCGGCGCCCACCAGCTCGCGCAGGAAAAAGGGAAGATCCCGTGCCTTGGCGAACCCCGCCAGTTGAGACGAGTTGTTCAGGCGAACATCGAGCAGGCGTCTGACTCCGGCTGCCTTCAGGCGGCCGAAGAAATGCTCAGCCGTCGTTTGTGTGAAACCGATTGTGTAGATCTCCACACCGTCTCCTCGCCAAACAAGCTCACCTGTGGATCCCAGCTGTTCAGGGTAACCGTGTCCTCGGGTAGGATCGCGCCGCTGGGGAGGATATGGCGCAGCCTGACCCCACGATCGGCCAGCACCTTGCCGACGAGCAGTCGACGATGGCAGTCTCGTGGCTCGCCCTCGCTGCACATCAGCGCTACGCGGCGTCTCTGGCAGCCGTCGACGAGGCGCTGAACGGCCATCCGGAACCCGGCCTGCTCGGCCATTCGATCGTATAGGGCCCGGCCCCGCTCGTCGTAGTGATCCTCTCGCGCCGGTCGGCCGCCAAGCTCTACGCCCATGAAGAGATAGCGCTTGCCGGCCGCAGGGAGGGCGACCTCCAGGCGCTCGCGATTGAACTGCTCGGCAAACCGTGAGTGGGGATGGGAGCGAACATCGACGACGAACTCGACGATCTCGGTTTCAAGCAGCTCGACAAATCGCTCAAACGTATGGTTGGAATGACCAATGGTCCAGATGGTCGGCGAGTGGGACACGATGACAGGCTACCCGGGCCGACGGACGTATCGGGTGGGTGGATGGACCGGGCCCCCAGCGCGATCTACAGCCCCATCTCGCCCAGCGCGGCGCGCGCTGCGCCCTGCCCGCACATGCCGTGCACGCCGCCGCCGGGAGGGGTGGAGGACGAGCACAGGTACACGCCCTGTAGCGGTGTGCGGTAGGGGCGCAGGCTGACGGTCGGGCGGAAGATCGTCTGGCGCAGCGTGGCGGCGCCCGCGTTGATGTCGCCGCCCACGTAGTTGGGGTTGTGGCGCTCGGTGTCGGCCGCCGACGTTGCGTGCCGGGCGAGGATGCGTTCGCGAAAGCCGGGGGCGAAGCGCTCGATCTGCGACTCGATTTGCGCGCTCATGTCGCGCTGCGACCCCGACGGCACGTGGCAGTAGGCATAGAAGGTGTGCTGTCCCGGTGGCGCGCGGGTGGGGTCCACGACACACGGCTGCACCGCGATGCAGAAGGGGTGCTCGCTGTGGCGCCGCGCGTTCACGTCGGCCTCGCTGCGCGCGATCTCCTCGAAGCCGCCGCCGATGTGCAGCGTCGGGGTGGAGCGGCACACCTCGGCCGTCCACGGCACCGGCGCGTCGAGTGCCCAGTCCATCTTGAACACGCCCGGCCCGTAGCGAAAGCGATCGAGCGCACGGCGATAGCGCGCGGGCAGGCGCTCCCCGCCGAGCTCCAGCAGCTGCCGGGGTGCCACGTCGAGCAGCGTCGCCCGCGAGCGGGGCAGCTCCCGAAGGCTCTGGACTCGATGCTCGGTGTGAAACCGCACGCCGCGTGTCTCGAGCTCCGCCCGCAGCGCGTCCACCACGCGCGCGCTGCCGCCGCTCACGACCGGCCACCCGTAGGCGTGTGCGAGCACGCCCAGCAGCAGCCCGAACGCACCCGTGCCGGGGGCGCTCAGCGGTCGCATCGAATGCGCACCGAGTCCGGCGATCAGCGCGCGCGCCGGCTCGCCCTCGAAGCGGCGCGCGAGCGCGGCCGCCGGCAACAGCCCGACGAGTCCGAAGCGGGCCATCGCGAGCGGGTGCGGGGGAGGGGCGAGCAGCGGTCCGAGCACCGAGGGCACGATCTTCGCGGCCTGCTCGCTTGGCCGCCCGAACAGGCGACGGTAGGCTTTCGCGTCTGGCCCGAGCGCCTGTGCGGTGTCCGCGACGGAGGCCACCACGTACGCCGCGCGGCCGCCGTCAAGCGGATGGGCGAAGGCGACCTCTGGCGTCTGGAGCGTCACGTCCTTCAGGGCAGCCTGTGCGAAGAACGGCGAGGCGGCAAGCAGCGGGTGCACCGTCGAGCACACGTCGTGGGTGAATCCGGGCAGCGTGAGCTGCTCGCTGCGACAGCCCCCGCCGAGCGTCGGCGCTCCCTCATACACCTCGACCGCAAGCCCTGCCCGCGCCAGCGTCAGCGCGGCCGCCAAGCCGTTCGGCCCCGAGCCGACCACGACCGCGTCGGGTGCGCCGCTCCCACTCGCCGACGTCGGCTCCCCGCTCACAATTCCAGTACAGCATCCTGGGCGGCGGGCGCGACCGACGTCGCGTCGAAGCGCCGCGCAAGCTCGTCAAGCTCCGTGTCGGTGCGGTCGGGCCGGTGGTGAAACAGCAGCACCCGCCGCGCGCCCGCCCGCCGTCCCAGTCCCGCGGCGTAGTCGGCGGCGGCGTGCCCGAAGCGCGCTTCGTCCCGCAGCTCCTCGGGCCTGAGCAGCTGCGCATCGTGGATGAGCAGATCGGTTTCATGGGCAAGCTCCAGCGCCGCCTCGTGATATTCCCCACAGCCCTCCGGACCCGCGCCGAGGGAGGTGGGACAGTGGTCGGGCATGTAGGTCAGCGTCGAGTGCTCGTCGCTCACGCGATACCCGAAGGTCGTGCCCCCCTTGTGGGGGATCTCGCGCGCCAGCACCCGAAAGCCCTCGTTCTCCCACGCGCCCGGACTCGCCGTGTCGAACCTCCACGACCCGCGCATCTGGCTCGGGGTCATCGGGAAGTGCGGCGGGGACATCGCGCGTTCCAGCACCGTCTCGGCGTCCTGGCCGTACGCTTGCAGCGGCAGCAGCAGCGTCGCGCGAGCCCCGGCGTTGTCGCCGGCGGTGAAGAACGGCAGCCCCTGCACGTGATCCCAGTGCAGGTGGCTGAGCAGGATCGTGCCCCGGAACGGCTCTCCCGCGAGCAGTCCCGTCACCGTGCGGATGCCCGTTCCCGCGTCGAGGATCAAGCTGGGCGTGGGCGCCCCGTCGTGGGCGAGCGCGACGCACGAGGTGTGTCCGCCGTAGCGCAGGAAGTCGGCGCCCGGCGCGGGCGTCGAGCCTCGCACTCCGCAGAGATGCACGCGCACGAAGCCGCTCAGCCTCGCGCGGACTCTTTGCGGCGCTGCCCCTCCCGACGGTGACCCTTTGACAGCTCGCTCAGCGCTCCGCGCTCCAGTTGCGATCCCTCGACCGCCGCCACCCTGCACGCGGTCACCGCCACCAGCGTCGAAGTCCTCACGCCCCCCTCCAGGTGCGCACGCTCGCCGAGCATCGCGCCCGGACCGTACTCGGCAAGTCTCTCTCCGTCATGCTCGACTCGCAGTACCCCGTCGAGCAGCAGGAAAACCTCGCTGCCGGTGTCGCCCTGCCTGACGAGCGTCGCGCCGGCCTTCAGCTTCCTGATCTTCGGCTTGGCGGCACCGCGCATCAACTGCTCTGAGAGCCGGCGCTCCAGCGCGCTCTCCACAGCGGTCACGAGTGCCTTGGAGTCCTGATCGCCCCACGGGGTGTGGCGACCGAAGGACTTGCGATACCAGTCCTTGAAGTCGGCCAGCCCCGACTTGTGCGATAGCTCGCCGTTCTCGTCGTACACCCAGTGGCGGGGGAAGCGACTCGCTCCCTCCATCGCGCCCTCGGCGCGCCCGTCGGCGTGGACTGTCAGCGACAGCGTCGTCCACACGAGCGGCGCCTGCCACTGCACGAACGGCTTGCGCCTGACGCGGCGCGGCGCCGGCACGCCCGTGCGACCGCCGGTGGTCTGCACGAAGCGCACCTGGTCGCGGCCCCTCTCGGGCTTCTTCTGGATGATCGGCAGGCCCACCGCTTCGAAGGTTCTCGCGACCGGGCCGAGCTTGACGGTGGTGGCGCCCATCATCCCGCCGCCGCTGTATCCGAAGTCGGAGATCTTGCCCTTCGCGTCGGTCTGCACCCACGCCTCGAGCACGTTGGCGAAGCGAAAGCGATCGGCGTCGCGCAGCGCCTCCAAGTCCTCGATCCGCTCCGGCGGCGGTGGATCGTAGTGGGCCATGCCCGCGTCGAAGGGGATGCGCATGCTGCCCTCGACCGCCTCGGAGGGGATCCACGACAGCGAGGTGATTTTGCTCTGATGGCGCATACCGCTACAGATCGCGCGGGAGCTTACCATCGCGATCAGCCGCCAAGTCGTCGCCCGCCGCTATCCCGCCGGGAGCTTGCCCTCGGTCACGATCGTCCACACGGTCAGCTTTGCCTCCCGCCCGCGGATCTGCACCTCGCCGAACGGCGCCAGGTCAGCCGGCGCGTTGCGCATCCGCTCGCGCGTGGTTTGGGAGACGAACAGCATCGTGCCGCTGCCCTTGGTCATGCTCTCCAGGCGCGAGGCCGTGTTGGTGGTGTCGCCGATCGCGGTGTACTCCACACGCTGCTCCGATCCGACGTTGCCCGCCATCACCGTGCCGCTGTTCAGCCCCACGCCCATCGCAAAGGAGTGGTCGTGGCCCTGCTCCTTCAGCCACGCGTTGAAGTGATCCAGGCGCGGTCCCAGCATCTCCCGCGCCGCGCTCAGCGCACGGTCGGCGTGGTCATCCTGCTCCAGTGGCGCGCCGAACACCGCCATGATCCCGTCGCCCATGTAGGCGATCAGGGTGCCGCCGGCCGCGAGGATCGCCTCGGTCATCTCGTTCAGGTAGTAGTTGACGACCTCGATCACGCGCGAGGCGGGCTGCGTCTCCGAGAAGCTCGTGAAGCCGCGCAGGTCCGAGAAGAGCACCGTGCAGTCGCGCTCCACGCCCCCCAGGCGCAGGTTCTCGTCGGTGCTCGCGAGCACCTGATCGACCACCTCGGCGGGCACGAAGCGCGAGAAGATCGAGCGCACGCGTTCGCGCTCCAGCGTCTCGCTCAGGTACAGGATCGCAAGCGTCCCCACGGTCCCGATCGCAAGCGCCAGCAGCGGGTACACGTAGCTCGCGATCAACCCGCTGTCGAACGCGACCTGCACCGCGATCGTGAACACCACCGCCAGCGCCAGCGACGACAGCATCGCGCGGCGCGGACGCAACTGCAGGCTGCCGATCGGCACGACCGCGCCGAGGATCGCGATCAGGAGGATGTTCAGCCAGCCGGGGGCGAATCTGAGCGGCACGCCTCCCAGCAGGGTCGATGCGGCGTTTGCCCAGATTTCGGGGCCGGCCATCTCGACGCTGCCGGTTGTGGACGTTGCGTGTAAGTCCTGCAGGATCGGAGATGAGGCACCGACTATCACGAGCTTGTTCGCGAACATGCCGGCCGGGAAGTGGCCCAGCAGCACCCGGGTGTAGGAAATCGAGCGAATCGTTTCGGGCGGTCCGACATAGTCGATCGGCAACGTTCCGTCTTCGAAGGTCGATGCGTGGATCGAGTGTCCGGTCATCGCTTCCACAGCCACAACCGGGAAGCTCCCCAGGTGGTTGTATTCGTGGGCGAAGCGTCTGACCGATCCGTCTGAGTCCAGGGTCAGCCTGACTGAGGCAGGCCTGGCGCCGACTTCTTTGAGCGTTGGTTCTCCACCGAATATGTCCGTGGCGCCGTTGGGTGTGACGTTGACGGTCCCGAGCACGACCTTCCCGTGTGCTCGACCCACGGCTTCGATCAGCGCATTGTCTTCCGCGGGCGTCGTTTCCTGCACGAATTCCATGTCCATCGCAATCGTCTTCGCTCCCGCGCGGCGAAGCCTGTCGATCACCTGCGCGTCATACTTGCGCGGCAGCGGAGATCTGGCCTGGAGGTGGTGTGCCTCAAGTTCTGCTTCGGCTTCCGGGCTGATCGCCACGAACACGATGTCCGACGGCGGCGCCTGCGTGCCCCGGATCGAGAAGCGCGCGTCGATCGTCTGCAGTTCGCTGCGCCGCAGCAGGTTGGTAGCGTAGGCCAGCACCCCGATGCCGCCGGCCAGCGCGGCCGCCACGATCAGCATCAGCGTCTTGCGCCTACGCCAGGCCGTGCGCCCCAACTATCCGTCTCCTGTCATAATCCGCGCCTCAACACGCGCCGATGCTAACCGTTCGAGCCGACACCGCAGGGAATACGTCGCGATCCTTAATCGCAGGGCTCTCGATTGCGCTAGCGCTGGTGCTGCTGGCGGGCGTGTCGGCGGCGACTCCGGGGCGGGCTGGGGCTTTCGTTCCCAGTGGCTCGCTCTCTCAGCTACCCGCCTCCAACTGTGTGAGCGAAGAAGAAGCCGGGGGGACGCTTGCCTGCACCACCCTGGTGCCTTCGGGGCTCAGCTCCACCTACGAGGTGCAGGTCAGTCCCGAAGACAACGACGCCTACTCGGTTGCGATCGACGGCGCTCTGGTCGAGTACTCGCGCAACCAGGCCACAGGGGCGCTTGCGGTCATAGGTTGCGTGACGAGCGAAACGACTGTATGCGCACCCAAAGAAGAGACCAAGGAAGTCGCCGCCATGCTCAAACCGGCGGCGCTTGCGATCAGCCCGGATGGCAAGAGCGTGTATGTCGTCACGCAGGGTGCCAACAATCTTGTCGAGTTCAGTCGCAACACGGAAACGGGCCTACTCAGCGAGATTGGCTGCATAAGTCACGAAAGCACCAGCACCTGCGCAACAAAGGAAGCCAAGGGTCTCAACATCCCCTACGGAATCACGGTCAGTCCGAATGGCGAAAGCGTCTACGTGGCAAGCTACGGGGACGAGGCGGTCGCCGAGTTCTCTCGCAACACAACTACTGGGGAACTGACGCAGCTGGCGTCTCCAAACAACTGCATCAGCAGCACTTCGGCCAGCGGGTGCGGCATCACGAATGCCATCGGACTGGAACGCGCAATCGGCGTGGTCGTGAGTCCTGAAAACAATGACGTGTACGTCGCCGCGGGCGGGGAGGAAGGGGATGGGGCGATCGTGTCCTTCAAGCGTGAATCTGGAGGCGAACTCATCCAGCTCAGTGGGAGCGAAGCCTGCATCAGCACCTCGAACGCAGAATGCCTGCCCGGCGAAGCGATCGATGGCCCGGAGGATCTCGTCATCAGCCCCGACGGCAAGAACATCTATGCAAACTCGTACAAGGACAACGCGGTGATCGAGTTGACTCGCAACGTGTCCACGGGTGGTCTGACGCAGAATCACGCGCCCAACGCATGCGTGACCACGGAAGCGATAACTGGACAGACGGCAAGCTGCTCGTCGGCCGTGGGCATAGAAGGAGCGCTCGGTGTTGCGATCAGTCCGGAAGGTAACAACGTCTATGTGAGCGGGTCATTCGCCGACGGCGAGGCGGCTTTCGCTCGTGAACCCGCGGAAGGCGAACTCAAGCAGCTGGTAAGTCCATATGAATGTGTCACGTCCAAACCAAGCGGCTGCGGGTTGGGATCGAACGAACTGACTGGTCTCGGCGAAGCGCGGCGCGTCACCGTGTCTCCCGACGGCACCAACCTCTATGTTGCGGGTCAGAGTTCTCATGCGATTGTCGAGCTGGCGCGTACCGTCACGCCGGCCGTCACGTCGCTCAGCCAGAACACCGGCTCGGAAGCCGGCGGCATAAATGTAACGGTTGAAGGCTCAGGGTTCGCCGAAGGCGCGAGCGTCATGTTCGGCACGAAGTCGGCGCTCAGCGTGACCGTCAACTCCGCAACGTCGATCACGGCGACCGTGCCCGCCGGAAGCGGCAGCAAATTGCAGGTGGCCGTCACAAACCCGGCGGGTACCTCGCCCCCTGTGTTGGCGGACGAATTCACCTACACAACGCCGGTCGAACCGTCGATTGGCGAGATAGCGCCGACGTACGGCAACGAACTGGGCGACGCTCAGATAACGATCATCGGCAGTGAATTCGTGGCCGGATCGAGGGTTTACTTTGGATCGAGCGAAGCCGCGAGCGTCACCGTCGACTCGGGCACACAGATAACGGCAACGAGCCCGCCGGGCGTCGGCACGGTGAACGTGAGGGTAGGCACTCCCTACGGAACCTCGGCGGTGACCAAAGGCGACGAATACAAGTATGTGTACGTGCCGCCGCATGAACTCGGCGGTATGAATATCGCCGGCTACTGCGAAAGTATTGGCGACGACGGAGACGGCGGGAGCGCGGCAGCATATTTGAAGGGTGAAGTCAATGGTCCGGAATATGCCTACAATAACTGGGCCTGTGTCGAAGACAATGGGCACGAGGTGGAAATCGCGACCACGGGTCCTGCCCCAAGCATGGAAAAGCTTTGTGAAGCGCAGTACGGAGTTGCGGCCTTCGGGTATGCGAGCGAACCCAACACCGCTTTTTCGTGGAACTGCTACGAAAAGGTGCCGGTGGCTGAAAGCAAAGTCGGTGGTGGGGGTGGAGTCCTGCAACCGCTGGCGAAACTGGCGAGCGAAGATGTGTTGACCCCGCAGCCGATCGTAATACCCCCACCAGTTCTGGCGAAAACCGGCAACGTAGCTCCCGTATCGGGCCAGGTGCTGGTCGAGCTGCCGGGAACCAAGATGTTCGTGCCGCTGTCCTCCCTGAAGCAGATCCCCTTTGGAACCGTTATCGAAGCGACGCACGGGAAGGTGAGCGTTACCTCTGCGCAGCCCAACGGGAGCACCCAGACGGGCGTGTTCTTCGAAGGCCAGTTCATTCTTAGCCAGGAACGCGACGGGCAGATCGTCGCGACGCTCAGCGGCGGGAACTTCTCGGTGTGCCCGACGGCACGCGAGCGCGCGCACGTCGCCGGCGCGCACGGGCCGCTCGCGCAGACGGCCGCGTCGGGCAAACACGTCGTGCGCAAGCTGTGGGCCAACGCGCACGGCAAATTCTCGACGAAGGGCAACTACGCTGCCGGCGCGGTGCAGGGGACCGAATGGCTGACCGAGGACCTGTGCGAAGGCACGTTGATCCGCGTTACCCGCGACAAGGTCGCCGTCACGAATCTGGTTAACCACAAGCACGTCGAGGTCAAGACCGGGCGCCATTATCTCGCGAAGGCCCCCTGAGCGACGAATCTACACCCGAATGACCGTGCGCCGGCCGGATCCGCTCGGCGCCGGCCGGTTTCCGGTCAGCCATCCGGGGGCGTCGCCCAGCGCGGCGAGCGCGGCGCGCCTGCCGGCCTCGCGCGCCTGGTCGATTTGGTGAAACTCGAGCAGGCCGACGCCGGGGACGCGCACGGCGATCGTCAGGTCGGCGTGACGGCGGGCCGACTCCTCGGTGTTGGCGCTCGAGAGCAGCGCGATGCGAGCCATCGTCTCCGGGAGTGAAGGTAGGCGCTTTTTATGGATGGGTTGAGCCTCCGGCTCAACTGGGGGCGTACCGGTGGTGGACAGTGGGCGCTCCTCACCTCCCTTTATGTCGATCGCGAGCACGGGACCCTCGCCGCTTTCGCTCATCGGGGCGAGCGGAAGGTTGTCCAGCAGCGAGCCGTCGATCAGCAGGCTCTCGTCGCGACGCATCGGGGGTCCGATCAGCGGCAGCGAGATGCTCGCGCCGACCGCTACGGCCAGCGGTCCGTGACGATCTATCACGAGGCGGTTGCCACGCAGATCGACGCACGCGCAGTAGAACGTGCGCGCAAGCTCCTCCAGGCGCGCTTCGCCGAACACGCGATAGAGCATCGCCTCGGCCTTGTGGCCCTTGACCAGCGCGTGGCGCGGGAGCGTGTAGTCGTTGATCGGGTTGCGCCGCACCCACTCCTCGTAGCAGCAGGCGTCGATCGCGGCGCTGTCGTGGCCAGCCGCGAGCAGTCCGCCCACGAAAGCGCCCATGCTGACCCCGCCGACGCGGTCGATGCACAACCCGGCGTCCAGCAGCACGTCGAGCACGCCGAGGTGGGCAAAGGCACGTGCGCCTCCTCCGCTGAGCACGACGCCGATCGCGTTGCCCGACAGCCGGCGTGCCATGCGGGCGATGTCGTGGTTGCGGTCCTCCCCGCCGGAGATTGAGAAGATGCTCGCCGGAGCGAGCCGGTCGATCCAGTTGGCAAGCCCGCCGGAGCCTGCTTGTATGCCATAGCCCACAAGGTCGCACCCGCGCAGGGCGGCCTCCCAGTCCCGTGCTCCCGGTGCTTCGGCGACGCTTGCGCCATCGCCCACGGTTGGCGAGTGCGACCCGCGCGATGCCGCCGCGTCGACGACCCCCAGCACGCGGTCGGCGCGGGCGAGGCAGAACTCCTCCCAGGCGCTCGGGCGCTCGCCTGAGCCGCACACGAGCAGCACCTGGTCGTGCTCGAGCTCGCAGCGCTCCACCAGCGGGGCGTATCGAGCCGTCGCCTCGGCGCGCGAGGCGGCGGTGCCGACGGTGAGCGTGTCGGTCGCCGATGCCCGCGTCTCGCCAGAGGGTGTGTCCTGCGCAGATGGGTAGAGCACGGCGGTGGTACCCCACGAGCACATCGCGCAGCTGAGCTGCTCGGCGAGCCCCATCGTGTCGGCGCCCGCATGGGCGCCCGCGAGTGCGATCGTCACCGGGCGCGGGCGGCGTGCCGGCGGGATCGCGCGGCTGGCCTGCAGCTGGGTGGCAAGCGCGTGTGTGAGGCCGAGGGCCAGCTCGGGCTCCGAGCCCAGCAGCGAGTCGAACCGTGCCTTCTCGACTCGCAACAGCTCGGTGTCGCGCAGCGCGCGGATCGAGGCGCTGCGAGGCGAGTCGTTCAGCAGAGCCAGCTCGCCGAGCACGGCGCCGCGAGTGAGCGTGTTGATGACCTGCGGCGGCTGGGACCCCTGCAGCACCTCCAGGTGTCCCAGGCGCACGATGTACACGCCGTCGGGCGGATCGCCCTCGCGAAACAGCCACTCGCCGCGCGCAAGGCCGACCTCCTCGGCAAACGCCGCGATACGCTCGAGCATGGCGGGTGAGAGCGCGGCGAAGACCGGTACTTTGCGCAAGAACTCCGCGATGCTCTGCGGCTCGACGATCGCCTGCTCGCCCCCGGACTGCTCGAGGGTCGCAAGCTGCGGGATCGGCAGTGGGGCGTCATGGACGGGATCGCGCGCGTTGCGGCTCGCGAACGGGTCCCGCTCCTCGACGGCGACTGCCTTTGGACGGGGGAGGGTCAGCGCCAGGCACGCCAGCGAGCCGCCGAGGAAGCATGCGCCGGCAAACAGCCAGCCGTGCTCGAATGCGTGCAGCGCTCCCAGCGGCGAGGGTTTGCCGATGATCGCGATCAGGATCGCCACTCCCAGCGCGGCGCCGATCTGGCGTGCGACCGAGTTCAGGGAGGTGGCGACGGCAAAGCGCGGACCGGGCACCGAGCCGACGGCGGCGCCGCTGAGCGTGGGGAAGGTCAATCCCGCTCCGACCCCGAGGATCGCCATGCCCGGCAGCCAGCCGCCGAGGAAGTCCGGGGAGACGCCGAGCTGGGTGGCGAAGAACGCCATGCCGGCCGCCCACACGAGCGCGCCCGGTACGACGACCGCCCGATGACCGACGCGCTCCACCAGACGGCTGGCAGGGCCGGCGACCGCCAGCGCGACCAGTGGTCCGGGCGTCAGCGCGAGGCCGGCTTTGAGAATCGAGTAGCGCCACACGCCGGTGAGGAACAGCACGTTGCACAGCGTGTAGGCGTAGAAGCCGCTGGCCATCGCCACGGTGACGCCGTTGGACAGCGAGAACGCGCGGACCCGCAGCAGCGAGAGGTCGATCACGGGCACCCGCTGGCGGGTGGAGCGCAGCACGAAGTAGACGCCCAGCAGCAGCGCCGCCGCGAACGCACCGATCACGCGGGCGCTGCTCCAGCCCCATTCCTGGCCCTTGACCACCGCGAGCACGAGCGAGCCGATCGCCACGCTCAGGACCAGCGCGCCCAGCAGGTCGGGCACGCGCCTGCGCCCCGGAGCGCGGCTCTCGACGAGCACGCGCCGGGCGAGCAGGAAAGCCGCAACCCCGACCGGGATGTTCACGAGGAACACCAGCCGCCAGCTGGAGGCGGTGATCAGCAGTCCGCCCAGCGGCGGGCCGATGCCGGCGGCGAGCGCGGCGACGGCCGACCACATCGCGACCGCGCGCGCGCGTTCGCGCTCGTCGTGTGCCTCCAGCACGATCGCGAGCGAGCTGGGTACGAGCGCCGAGGCGCCGACCGCCTGGACCACGCGGGCGGCGACGAGCAGACCCAGCGTGGGGGCCAGCGCGCACATCACAGAGCCGAGCGTGAACACCGCGATCGTCGACGCGAACACCCGGCGGCGACCGAGCAGGTCGGCGAGCTGGCCGCCGCCGACGAGGAACGCCGCGAACACGATGTTGTAGGCGTTCAGCACCCAGGAGATGCTCGACAGCGGCTTTGAGAACTGCTGGGCGATGCTCGGCACCGCGATGTTGACGATCGTGGCGTCGACGAACGCCATGAACGTCCCCAGCACGGCCACGGCGAGCACGGCCTGTGGGGCGCTGACGCGCCGCGCGGTGCCGGCGGGCGGGGTGGCGCCGAGGAGCCCGCCGGCTCCAGGCCCGCCGGCACGCGCCTCAGTCGAGCTGGAACTCGCCTTCACGGTAGATGACGCGCTCGCCGCCGCCCCGCAGTTGCGCGGTGACCGTACGGTCGGTGGTGGACACCACGTCGGTGTGCACGCTTGAGTTGTTGAAGCCCAGCTGCTCCCACTGCTCCGGAGAGAGTTCGCTGGGGTCGCCGGTGTAGGCGTCCTGATAGGCGCGCCCGAGGGCGATGTGGGTGTTGCCGAAGGCGCCGCCGACGTTCTCGTCGTAGAGCGTTTGCGCCATGAAGCGGGAGATGCGCGACAGGCGCCGGTCGGTGAGGGAGAACTCGCCCACCCGGTCGGCCCCGGGAGTGGCGATCATCTCGGTGAGAACGCGCTCGTTCTGCTCGGCGCCCGCCTTGATTATCCGGCCGTCCGCGAACTCGAGCCGGATGCCCTTGACGAGATTGCCGTAGCGGTAGAGCGGTTGGTTGCAGTAGATCCAGCCCTCTGTGCCGCGCCAGTCGGGGCTGGTGAATATCTCGAAGCTCGGGATGTTGCGACCCCGCCCGCCGAGCCAGCGCCGCCGCTCGCCGAGCGCTATCCACAGATCGACGTCCTCGCCCTCGACGTGCAGCCGCTCGATCTCGAGCGCGTCAAGGCGCTCGCGAGTCGCGTCGAGCTCTTGCCCGACCTGCCGCCAGCGCGCGATCGGATCCTCCTCGTCCAGGAAGCAGGCGTGCACGATCTGCTCCCAGTACTGCTCTGGGCTCATGCCCGCCTCGGCGGCCATCGCGGGAGTGCCATAGAGCCCCAGCGTCCACGTGAACCGTCCCGCGTTCTCCTTCTCCCCGCGCCAGTCGAGCAGCGGTCGCATCGCCTCGCCGCGGCGCATGATCTTCGCCGGGTCGACCGAGTCCAGCGCATGCGGATCGGCGGCCGCGAGCACCGAGACCTGATGGTCCATCTCATCGACCATGCCGCGCGTGTAGCGAGCGGGGAAGTAGTCGAGCTGGGCGGGGCTCGCCAGCTCGTAGTAGTCGCGCGAGAGGTTGAGCTGGTGATCGTCGTCGGGCTGATAGGCGCCGATCACATGGCCGCCCGCGCGCCAGACGGCCTTCTGCAGCTCGCCGTACAGCGGCCTGGCGCTCTCCGGTGCCGCCACGCGCACGACCTCGCCGGGCTTGATGCCGTCGCCGCTACCGAGGGCGAAGCCGACCAGGACGGAGGCGTAGCGCTCGAGGATCTGCTGTGGGGGGATGTAGTCCATGCGTGCACCAGAGTCTGTCCGAAAACTCGCGCACGCGTCTTGCGGGCACCCGATGCGGCGTGCCGCGTTGTCCTCGGACCTCGACCTGGCGCCGCGCCAAGCCTTCGGTCCTGCGTCCTAGCGGCACTTGGTCATCCACGCACCCGAGGCTCGGACAGAGTGCGCCGAGCGACTGGGCAGAGGGGTCGGACATCCGTCGCGGCTCGCCCCCGGCGACGCAGCATCGACGGCGAGCGAGCCGATCTGCTCGTGAAGTTCGATCGCGGCCACGCCAAAGTCGCCGATTATCGGGCGATGTGCTGCGCGCTGCTCGAACGGCGGTACAAACCGAAGCTGGGCTTCGCGGGCCCGCTCCGCAGGGAAGACCGCAGATCCGGACAGCCGCTCAGCTCAGGGGCTGCAAGCGTGTCTGTTCGACCTTCGCCAGCTTGCGTCGCAGTCGCTTGTATTCGCGCTCCTGCGTGGGGGTGCGCTTGTGATGCCTGTAGGCCAGGTTCGTGCGCTCCAGGGGGTCGGCCTTGAGGTCGTACATCTCCCACTGGTCGGGCACCTTGCCATCGGCGTCGTAGTAGCGCGCGAGCTTGTAGCGCTGTTCGCGAATGCTGACGACGTGGTTGGGCGGCTTCGGGTATGGGCCTTTCGCCTGTCCGGACTGCCAGTCGTCGTAGGTGAAGACGGTGTAGTCCTGCGGCGAGGCGGGGGAGGCGCTGAGGATCTGCTCGGAGTAGTCGATTCCCTGCCACGCGGAGCGAGCCGAGGCGGGCGCATCGACGAGGCTCGCGAGCGTGGGCAGGAAGTCGACGTGCGATACGAGCGCGTCGCTCGTGCGCGGCCGCTTGAACAGGCGCGGGTTGGAGTACACCAGCGGGACGCGCGTGGACTCCTCATAGAAGTTGAAGTTCTTCTGGCGCAGGCCGCCGTGGGCGGTGCCCATCTCGCCGTGATCGGAGGTCGCCATCACGAGCGTGTTCTCGAGCAGGCCGGTGCTCGCGAGCGTGTTGAGGATCTTCACCAGATAGGCGTCCGATGACTTCATCAGGTTGCCGTAGAAGTTCAGGTAATTGCGCTTCATCTGCGGCGTCGGGATCGGCCCCGAGGCATTGAACAGGCGCAGGAACTGCTCTTGAACAGAGGGCTTGGTGGACAGGTCCTCGTTCGCGGTCGCGGGCAGCTCGATCTCGCCCGTCAGCCACGAGTTGTCATAGCCACCTTCGGTGTAGGTTTTGGGGTAGAACAAAACGTCGTGGGGGTTCACCAGTGAGACGACCATGAAGAACGGTTGGCTCTGCGCGGCGGTTGAGCTCAGATACTGAAGCGCACCTTCGGTGCCCGCTTGCGCTGTGCCTACGGAGCTCATGAAGCGCCCGTCGTTGTCGTAGATCCCGCCGCCCTCCTCGGGAATGTCCTGGTTTGCGCCCGCATCCGGCGGGTCCCAGCGGGTGAAGCCGTACTTGTTGACGTCGCTTGGGACCCATGTCGTCCCGTTGGCCGGCTTGTTGCAGTGGAACTTGCCCTTATAGACGGGTGTATAGCCGGCGGCGGCGACGACGGTCGCGGGGTTCTCGAAGCTCGTCGCGAGTTCGACCTGTGGGTATTCGGGGGACGGCATGTCGGTCTCCAGCGTGTACTTCACACCGTGCTGAGCGGGGAAGTAGCCGGACATCAAGGTGGAGCGGGCCGGTGAGCACATGCACGCGTTCGTAAACGCGTTCTCGAACGTCAGCCCGTGTTCCTGCAGCCGTGTCGCGCCGGGCATGTTGCGGGCCGACCAGCCGGGAGGGAAGTGCTGGATCGCCCGTTGCTGATCGGTGAGGAAGAGCAGGATGTTCATGCCGGCGAGCTTTCCGGCCGGCGCTGCTCGGCGGGGTCGCGGGCGTGTCGCGGCGGCGGCCGCGGCTGCACGTCCGCCGAGCAGAATGCCCGGGGCGGAGACGGCCGCCGTCTTCAGCAGATCGCCACGGGTGATCCCCTCCTGCTCGCTCTCCTGAGCGCCCTCGCCGTCTTTCCGGGGCGCGCTGCTCGGCCCTGAATCACTGTCCGATCTGGTCATTGTCTGCTCCTTTGATCTCAGCGCCGCCCATTCGCGGCCGCTTTGGTGACTCGCTCGAAGACACCGACGGAGTTGCTTGCGAACGCCGCCGAGTAGACGTACCTCCCATCCGGGCTGACCGCGATCGAGCTGGCGCCGAGCAGTCCGCGCCCGAGCAAGCAGCTCTGCGGAATGCCCGCGGCCAAACAGCCGGGGCGGCGCGGCTTCTGCATGAGCGCGCCCGATTCGGCGCCACGATCGAGCACGTCGATCGCGCCTGAGGCGAATGCCGTCACGTAGACGTTCGTATCGTCGGGGGAGATCGCGAGCCCCTCTGGAGCGTTGAGCGCCTGGCCGAGCGAGCAGCCGACCGCCAGCACGTAGATCATGCAAGCGGAGGTGCCTGCCTGCTGGGCGAGCTGGCCGGTGCTCGGCGTGCGTGTGAACGATGTGACGCTGTTGCTCAATACCGATGTCACATAGACGTCGCGGTTGTCGGGGCTGACCGCCACGGCGTCGGCGCCGCCGAGTTGCGTGCCGGTGCTGCAGCCGGCGAGCGGGGTCTCGACGATGCAGCCGGCGCCGCCGGCAGCCTGGGTGAGCGCGCCGGTGGACGGGTTGCGCGTGAATGTGTCGAGGGCGCTGGAGAGCGCGGCCGCGACATAGACGTCGTCTCCGTCGGGACTGATCGCCATCCCCTCGGGAGCCGCCAGCGCGACTCCGGGGGCGCATGCGGCGAGCGGGGCATAGGAGATGCAGCCGCTCGTACCGGATGGCTGGGCCAGTGCGCCGGTCGCGGGGTTGCGTGTGAACACGGCGATCGCGCTGCCCTTGAAGGCGCCCACGTAGACGTTGCGACCATCGGGGCTGACGACGACGACGTCGGGGCCGTAGAGCGCGCGGCCGCCGGCACAGCCAGAGGTCGGGACGTCGGCGATGCAGCCGCCGCTGCTTGCCTGTGTGAGTGCGCCGGTTGACGGGTTGCGGGCGAAGACGTCGATCGCGTTGCTGTTCAGGGATGTGGCATATACGTTGCGTCCATCCGGACTGACGGCGACAGAGTTGGGGCCTTCCAGGCCGATCCCGGTTGCGCAACCGCCGGCGCCCTGTGAAGCAATGCATCCGGCGGTGCCCGGACTCTGGGTCAGGTGGCCGCTGCGCGCGTTGCGTCTGAAGACCGCGATCGCGTTGCTGGTCGAGGAGGCGACGTAGACGCTGCTTCCATCCGGGCTGATCGCGATCGCCTCAGAGCCGAGGAAGGGGGCGGGGCCGGCCAACGCCCGCACCGGCTTGCAACCCGCACGCGGCTTGGAGCGGTCGACCAGGCACCCGCCTGCGCCGGACAACTGCTCGAGTGCCCCCAGCGTCGTGACCGGCGGGCGACTCGGGTGCGGCGTGGCAGCCCCCAGCACGGCCGCCGGGACGGCCAGCGCCAGCAGTGCAACCGAGACACCGAGCGCCCACGAGACACGTATGGGGAGCGGATGAAAGCGCATATACTCCGGACGGGTGCCAGACCAGTTCGATAGTAGCATATCTTTCCGACATTCAAGATTTTAGAAAGACGCCGGATAGCAGGCTTACAGCCGGGATGTGTTAGGGCAACTGGGGTCAATGTGGGTTCCCGCGCCTGTATCCGAGGCCGGTGGATATCTCGTCGGCGGTGGCGAGGAGATGCGCCAGGAACCGGTCGACCAGGTCCTCGGCGGCGACCATCGACGTGTGGGCGGTGAGGCCGATCGCGGCTAAGACTTCGCCGTGTGCGTTGCGGACCGGGCAGGCGACCGCTACCAGACGCGGCGCCAGCTCTTCGTCGTCGATGGCGATACCCTCGTCGAGCACGAGGTCCAACTCTGTCCGCAGTGCCCTCTTGGTGGCGATCGTGTTCGGGCCGCGACGCGTGAGCGTGATGCCGGCGATCAGTCTCTGCTGCTCGGCTTTGGGCAGATTGGCGAGCAGGACCTTGCCCATCGCGGTGCAATGTGCGGGCAGGCGCGAGCCGAGGCGCAGGCCGAGGTCGATCTCATGTCGGCCAGGTCGGAAGCTGCGCGCCCGTTCGACATACAGGATCTCCGCTCCGTCGAGGACCGACAGACTCGCCGTATAGGAGGTGAGGCTGCGAAGTTCCTCCAGGGGCGCACGCGATGCCTTGCGCAAGCCCGTCGAGTTGAGCGCCGACATGCCCAGGTCGGTGACGCGCAGCCCCAGCCTGTACTTGCGGGAGACGCATTGCTCCAGATAGCCGAGGGCGGCGAGCGTGATCACGTACCTGTGCGTGGTTGATGGGCTCATCCCGAGCTGATCGGCGAGGTCGGCGATACCCAGCACCGAACGCTGCGGCGTAAAGCAGCCAAGGATCGCCAGTCCGCGCTCCAAGGATTGCGAATACTTCGGCTCGTGCAGCGTCGCAAGCGGCACGGACGTCTCTGGTCTCTCCGTTTCGGACTCGTCTCGGCGTCTCGGTCTCATCGTTCTACCTCGGCCCGACGCCGACCCGCAACGGCTCGCTCGCGGGGGCGTCGGCTGCCCGCACCCCTCGCGTACCCCGTGGACGGCGCCGGCATGTCCCTGCCAACCGCCGGCGCCGTCCACGGTCGCGTGGCGCGGAGCCCGAATTGTCGAGTCCTCGACTGCCGTCTCGCATCCGGTTTCCTGGACGCCACGCCCCCGATCTTTTCGTGAATGCCAATCTTTGGAAAGACCGCAGTTGTACTAGTACCAACGCGGCTAGTACACACGCGGCTATCCGCCCGATGGCGACTCCAGCGACCGGCGTCGAGTTTTCGGCGCGAGACGACGGGCGCGGAGCATGAGTAGAGCAGGCTTGGCCAATGCCCCGGTTGCTTGAAGGATGCGTTCGGTGGCTGGACGAGCGAATGCGGTCCACGCCTGCTCATCGGAGAGATAGAGCGCCACCATGCCCGCCAGAATCAGCCGATGCTGCGGCGCCACTTCACGGGCGCGCTCGGCCGTCTCGTTTGCGAGCAACGCCAGGCGCTCGGTCATCTCGTCTTGTGAGGAGTAGTGGTCGAGCAGGTTTGGCTGTCCAGTTGCTCGATCCTCGGCACGGTCGACGAGGCTGTCCAGGAGGATGTGCAGCGCCTCGGCCCAGGGCCAGTAGAGGGAGTCGATCGCGTCGACCTCGCTTGACGTGAGGGTACGATCGGCAGCTGCGGCAAGCTGAGCGAAGATGGCGAGCGAGGAGCCGCAGGCCGCTCCAAGCTCCCACCACTTCAACTCGCCGCCTGCGACTTGTTTGCTTGCCCATCGAGCAAGGTCGTCGTAATCGGCAGCGACGGCAAGATTGATGTCGCTTTGGTAGAAGACGACTCGCTGAGCATGGCCTACCACGATTTGTGCGACGCCTGCGTAGGAAGGTAGCTGGCGAATACAGGCACGGCAGGCATCGGTAAGCCCAGCGAGATAGCCGCCGTCTTCATGGCGAGCATGGTGTTCGTAGTAGTCGTGGTGTGGTTGGGCCGGTTGTAGCGCCTCTATGCACGCGCGGTGCAGTTGACGAGCGTTCTCCGCCGGCTGCTTGTTTGGTTGCTCCATCAAGGTATCGGCGTAGTCGAAAACACCCTGAAGGTCCACGAGCAGACGCGTGACCCGCGCGCGCTGTCCTCGCGGTGCAAAAGCCGCGAATGCAGCCGCACCCTCGAGGCTTGCCCACTTACGCTGTTGTGCGTCGAGCGCGAGGCTGCGCAGAACCGGATCGGGGATGTCCCGTGCGCATCTGCGCAGCCGGCGAATCTCGCGTTGTACGATAGGGAACACCCCAATCCAGTAGCGACGAGCGGCCGAAGCGAAGGCAATCGCTGTGCGTGTGGATCGTGGGCTCACAACAGACAGCCTTACGCGCACAGTCCTGCGTGTGCCTAATCCGGACACTCATTCCTGAAAGCTCAGTTCTGGGGCGACGCCGGTGGCGGAATAGCCCGGGATCGCAACGACAGCGAGCGAAACGCCGCCGACGATCAGCAACGTGAGCATGATCTGGAGAAGACCGACGTTAAATGGCGCCGGAAAGCTGGTGCTGACACGCAGATAGTAATCCGCGAGCGCGTGTCCATATAGCCCGAGAATCGCCCCGTCGAGACCGCCGATGCCGAGCACCACGGCGCTCTCGATCAGCACGCCGCGCCATAGCTGTGGCCTATCGAAGCCCTGGGCC
Source organism: uncultured Solirubrobacterales bacterium (assembly GCA_963831995.1). Taxonomy (GTDB): domain Bacteria; phylum Actinomycetota; class Thermoleophilia; order Solirubrobacterales; family Solirubrobacteraceae; genus Palsa-744. The sequence goes on from CAWHSI010000005.1 coordinate 2,082,565, forward strand.
TTCAGCGAGGCCAGTCGGCGGCGTCGCTGATAGATGGTTGCTGAGAACGCAACGGCCAGTGCTAGTGCCGAGATCAGCAGGAGAAGATCGGCCATGTCGCCAAGAACGCTCAGGCCCTGTCGACCGATGGTCTTGACCTCGGCGATGCGTTCGGCAGATGTTTGGACCCGTAGAGCGCTTGTGCTGCCAAGCGCGCGGCGGATCGCGCGCGCGCCATCTGCCGGGGTCGTCCCAGACTTCAAGTCAACGGCGAGCGTGGTGGGATCGGTGGTCCGCCAGTAGCGGCTGTAGTCGTTGGTGTTGAGCGTGATCGTACCCGGTGGCCAGCCGATGTTCGTGGTGATCGCGGCGACCTTGAAGCGAACCGGTCCTGACGGTGTGGGCAAGACGAATGCACTGTTGACGTTGAGACTGTGTTCCCCGGCAAACCCACTGGAAACCGCCGCCCAGCCATTTTGTTGCATGAGCGCCCTCCCTTGTGCGAGATCGCCCTGCAGCAGCTCGCTCGAGAGGATCATCGATGGGTTGCCTGGCGGTGCTGCGCGTATCCACAGACGTTGCATGCCGACATCTAGAAAAACACCTTGGTGCGCGCTTATCGAAGCGACGCCAGGGGTCCTGGCGATGATGGTCTTGATGTCCGGAGCATGGAAGCTGTCGGTGTCGAAAATGTTTTGATCTGGTGTCACCCAAACAGCGGCGGTGCTCCACTCTTGCGAGATGCCCTTGTCGATGCCTCCGATAAGATCGCGGCGAGCGCCGCCGACCGCGACGGCTCCATAGATTGCGAGTGCCGTGATACTGGCAAGGGCAACAGAGCGCGTGGCTGTCGCTTCCAATTCAATCGTTGCGATGGCCACCATTTTCCCATGGTATTTGCGGGCAATATACTCAAGCACTTTGGTAGCTACACGAGATAGGATCGGTATGAAACACGGTGCGGCAAGTGCCAAGGCCACTCCGCTGAGGATCGTCAGTCCGGGGTTGACCAGCACCATCAGCGAGGCGAGAGCGACGATCGCCAAGCCAAGCACAGCCGTGTTGCGCACGATGTAATCGCTGATGTTCTGCCCCGGCTCCCCGGGAGCCTGAAGTGCGGCGTTGATCCCTCGCTTCTTGCGCAGATCGAGGACTGGCAGCATCGAAGCGCCGAACGCCGCAAGCACGCCGCAGGAGATGGCAACGAGCACGGCGACGGGACTGACTTTCTGATGGCCGGTGATCGGGAAGGTTGTCGCGAGGTAGGTCGGCACTTCGTCGAAGATGGTGCGTGCCAGTACGTAGCCGACCAGGACGCCGACGACCGATGCGGCGAGCCCCAGAACCAGCGCTTGCGAGCCGAGCACGGCGATGACTTGGCGTGAGTCAAAGCCCTGTTCGCGCAGTTCAGCTATCTGCCATCTGCGGTCGGGGACGGTCAGGAGCATGGCGTTGAGCGCCAGCAGACATCCGACCATCAGCGAGATCGCCGCGAATAGGCTGGTCGACTGGTTGGTGGGCTTGAGCGCGGTCTGCGCCAAACCCAGTTCGTAGTTGGCGGGCTCGACGTCGAGCCGTCCCGCCGCGATCCGCCGCAAACCGGCTTCGACCAGCTTGTTCTTGCCGGGATAGGTTTTGACGAGGACCTGTGTGACCCGGCCGTGCTCGCCCGCGAGGTTCTGTGCCGTGCTCAGGAGCGTGACGACGATGCGACTGGACGCCAGCGAGCCGATGGCGCCGGCATCGAGCACGGCCTGAACCGGCACGGTATGGCGGCTACCGCTCACCAGCAGCGTTGCCTGGCCTTCGGTGTGCGCACCGATAGCGTTCGCTACGCCCGAAGGAAGGCCGACGCCGCCCTGCAGGAGCTGGGCGCCGGCGCCGAGGTCTTTCGTGGCGGCGCTTTTCAGACTGACGATGCGGGGGCTGACGCCGACCAGCTGGCCAAGTATCTGCCCGCTGGGTCCCTCGATGACCGCACTCTCGCGCAGGATCGGCACCGAAGTCTCCACGCCGGGCAGCTCAGATACACGCACGGCAAGTTCCTGGTTGAAACCGCTGGGAGAACGGGCGACCAGTTGCAGCGACGCCGTGCCGTTGACGTCGTCGATCGCTTCGCGGGTCGAGCCGAGGATGCTGCTGTTGGCGACCAGTACACCGAAAACGAGCGATACGCCGATGGCGATTCCGGTGCCCGCCATGAGCTCGGGGCCTCTGTAGTAGCGCCACCGATCGCGGTAGATCGCATAGAGGCCCTGGATGCCCATCCCCAAGATGGTCGGGTTGAACGATAAGCGCCGCGAGCGCCGCTTTCTGCTCATTGAACGGTGGCCTGGAGATCGAGGTCCAATCCGTCGCTGAGCGTTCCGTCGCGGAGCGTATGAACGCGCGTGACGAACGCGGTCGCCTGCGGGTCGTGCGTCACGAGTAGAACTGGGATGTGCTCCTCTGTGCAAATCTCGCTGAGCAGGCCGAGCACTTCGCGGCTGCGTCTGGAGTCGAGGTTGCCGGTTGGCTCATCAGCCATCAATACGCTCGGTTTGTTGGCGAGGGCTCGGGCGATGGCGACTCGTTGTCGCTCGCCCATCGACATTTCCGAGGGCCTATGTTCGAGTCGGTGGCCCAGTCCCAACCGCTCCAGCCACGGACGGGCCGTATCGTGAGCCTCGCTCAAACTCATATTGAGACCAAAGAGCTTCAGCGACGCATTGTCGAGCGCGCTGGCGCCCTGCATGAGGTGGAAGGACTGGAAAACGATGCCAACCGTCTCCAGGCGAAAGTGAGCGCTCTCCCGTGCTGTGAGACCGGTCAGCTCCCGGCCGCCGAACGCGATCGAGCCGGAATCCGGCTGCTTGATCGTCGCGGCCATCATCAGCAGCGTTGTCTTGCCCGAGCCGCTTGGCCCGTACAAGGCCACGAACTCTCCGGGCGCGACGCTCAACGAGACGCCATCGACGGCGTTGACTGTCTCGCCCCCGCTCTCGTAGCGCTTGACTACGTTCCGCAGCTCAAGGGTGCTCACGAGGCGCTCTTGACACCGCCGGGAGGGGTTGGGAACTCGATGACCTTCCGTCGCGAAGTCGTGGAGCTCAGCTGCCCGTGCGCCAAGCTCATCATCGGCTTGCAACCGCGCAGCGGTGTGGCCTCTTCGGAGGCGATCAACAGTGCGCACCCGATCTTCTCGGGCAGCGAGCGAAGTAGCGCATAGAAGGCGTCGGCGTCTTCCAGCTTGCGGAACACGGCCGGCTCGTCGACGAGCAGCAGACGCGGCTCGTTGACGATCGCGCGCGCCAGCTCGATGAGCATTCGTTCGCTCAAACCGAGTTCTGACGTCCGCCGGCGCGCCAGGTGCGCCGCGCCGACCAGCTCGAGCGTTCGGGAGACGCGATCCTCTGCGTCGTCCATGTTCGGCGTGCCGCTGTAGAGCGGAATCGAGACGTGCTGGAGGACCGACGTCGAGCGGGTGGTACGCCACTCGCCGCGAAGGAGTCCGATCCCGCCATGCCGGCGAGCGTGCGCGGTCTGGCTGTCGCTCATCTCGACAAGCTCGCGGTCGTCCCATAAGACGCTGCCCTCGTCCGGTGCCATCAGACCTGCCGCGATCTCAAGCAGCGTGGTCTTGCCGCCCCGGCGCGAGCACAGCAGGCCGACCGTCTCGCCGACCTCGACCTCGAAGGAGACGCGATCCAGAACGGCGATCTCGCTTCCACCGTCAGGAAAGCGCTTGCTCACCTGCCGGAATGCGAGCAGGCTCATCGCGGCCGCTTTTCGCGCCGTTCTTCAAGCTTGCGACAGGCTTCGTCTATCCAATCCTTCTCGGCCCTCAATCGCCTATCCGCGGCCGAGCACTGCAGGCTGATGACCGTCCCCACATATGAGACCTGGGGCGTCTCGAGCGCCGCGTTCTCCTCGAGTTCCTCGAGCACGTCGAGACGGCGTTCTGCGAACGCCCGCAACAGCTCGGGGATGTCCTCTTCGGTCGAGAACGCCAGCCGCACATTCAGGTCGCCCCGCACAACCTTCGTCCGAGGGGGAGCCGCAAGCCATGCGCGCCGGGCCTGCTTGCCCTTCTCGGTCGGATAGTAGACATCCAGCGCATAGGGCGGGCGGTCTGAGGGCTCGCGCTCGACTCGCACCAACTCGTCGGCCAGCAGTCGTTTGAGATACGAATAGACGTGTTTGGCGTCGACGCCCCAGGACGAGCCCAGGCGCAGGTGGGCGCGGCGGGCGACGTCCCAGCCGTGCCCGGGCGCTTCGATCAACGCCGCCAGGATCGCAGCTCGAATCGGCGACTTGCCGTCGAGCTTGGGCTCTCCGCTTGTCGTTCGTTCAGCCATAGTCTAATCGGGCTCGTCCGGAGCACCGGAACTCTACAGCAAGTTCGCTGCTCTCGATAGCCCCGGTGCGGCGCGTCGACGAACTGTGTGTCGCGCAGCCTCCGGGAGGCGCTCTCATGAGCCTGCCCCTCACCGACACTCCAGGCGTTTGGCCGTGTCCGACTCGGCGCTTAGATTGCCGACATGCACAGCGACAGCCAGGTCATCCTCGGCGACAACCTCGAAGTCCTGCCGCGCCTTCAGAGCGAGGCGTACCAGCTCATCTACATCGACCCTCCGTTCAACACCGGCAAGGCGCAAACGCGCAAGACACTCCAGGCCGTTCCCGATCAGGACGGCGACCGCACGGGGTTCATGGGCCGTCGCTACAGGACGCGCCTGCTCGCCGAGTCGTCCTACCTCGACGAGTTCGAGGACTATCTCGCCTTTCTCGATCCCCGTCTGCGCGAAGCACACAGGCTGCTTTCGGCCAGCGGCACCTTCTATTTCCACATCGACTATCGAGAGGCGCATTACTGCAAGCTGTTGCTCGACGAGATCTTCGGCCGCGAGTGCTTCCTCAACGAGATCATCTGGGCCTATGACTACGGCGCGCGATCCAGGCGACGCTGGCCCGCCAAGCACGACACGATCCTCGTCTACGTCAAGGACCCCGCCGGCTATCACTACGACGCGGAGGCGGTGGACCGCGAGCCGTACATGGCGCCCGGTCTCGTGACGGCCGAGAAGGCCGCAAAGGGGAAGTTGCCGACGGACGTCTGGTGGCACACGATCGTCCCCACGAACGGGCGCGAGAAGACGGGCTACCCGACGCAGAAGCCCGAAGGCATCATCAGGCGGATGATCCAAGCATCGACACGTCCCGGCGATTGGTGTCTGGACTTCTTCGCGGGCAGCGGGACCGTGGGCGCCGTGGCGGCGAAGCTGGACAGACGCTACGTGCTGATCGACTGCAACCCTGAGGCGGTACGTGTCATGCGCGAGCGGCTGCCGCATCAGGACGATGCGTTCGCCTCGGACGATCGGCTGGCAACAGACGTCCGGGACGCAAGCCTCTGCGATGTCCCGGCGCAGGCTGTCGGGCGAGCTTCCCTCGATCCGGCGCGTCCACGATTTGAGTTCACCACCCCGAAGCACGCGCGCTCCTGACGGAAGCGCACATCGTCGTAGGGGAGTGGCGAGCGAAGACCGCCCCACGCCACCAGCGGACTCGTTCAGGCGTCATCGCGTCGGCGCACCCGTGGTTTGCGCATAGACGAGTTCACCGGAGCCAACCGAAGTCAACGCGAACGGGTTGCGTTGGCGCGAGGCGGCATACATGATGTTCGGCACGCCGTAAGTTTTGTGTGCTATTTGTGACTGTTCAGGTCGCGCGGGGCTTATGGGCTGGCGGCGTGCGGGATCCAGGGGTCGCGGGCGGCGAGGGCGGCGAGGGTGTGCGCGATTGGTTGGTGTTGCTTGGTGGCGGTGCTGAGGTAGGCGCGGATTGCGAGGAACTGCTCGGCACCGGTGAGTGTGCGCCAGCAGCCTGAGATCTTCTGCTGCAGCTTGACCATTCGGATGTCGCGCTCGGCGAGGTTGTTGTCGAACGGCACCCGGAAGTCGTATGCGAACCGCAGGACATCCTCGCGGTGGACATCGAGGCGGACGAGCAGGTTGTGTGCGGGGGTCTGGCGGATCACACCGCGCTTGCCGGTCGGGACCGTGCCGGCAGGGTTGGTCTGATAGCCCAGTGCGATGATCTGCTCATAACGCTCGCGCCGGGCAGCGAGCTTTTCGGGATCCAGGTGGTCTTGTCCAGCCGTCCGGGAGTCACGGACGAGGGTGTGTAATTCGCGCAGCAGTTGGTCCATCTGCACCGCCCATGCCTGCTGGGGATCCTCGGGTGCCGGCTCGATGATGCCGAGGAGCTCGCGGAGGTGATGCACGTTGCACAGAGCGTGCCGCATCTCGATGTACTTGCGGTAGGGCTTGAACCCGTCGTGGACCGCAATCCCCGTGAAGTTCGGGAGCACCCCGCCGTGATCGAGACCGTCAAACCCGCGCTTGTCGTGCAGCGAGTAGAAGGTCGCGTGCTCGGTGCTGGCAGAGAACAACCAGCGCAACTTCCCTTCCGCGCGAGCGCCTGTCTCGTCGAAGTGCGCGACCGGCGCCGCAGTGATCTGCCGGTGCACCTCATCCAAGAACGGCGCCAGGTCCTCCGCGCCGCGAGCGACGAACGCGGCCAGCGTCCCGGTCGAGATCGGCACCCCGGCCCAGTCCGATAGCAGGCGGGCGGCCCGCTGATAGGGAAGGTGCTGGAAGCTCACCAGGTAGATCCCCAACGCCCGCAGACGCGGCCCGTACTGCGTCGGCGCGCTGACCGCGGCCGGGAACGCGGCCGTAGTCTCATGCCCACACGCACATCGTCGCCTCTGCGCCCGATGCTCGACCGAGCGCAACCGGATCTCCGGAAGGTCGAACACCTGCCGGACCAGGAACCCAGCATCCTCACCATCAGCGAGATCCGCGTCGCAGGCCGCGCACACCGACGGTACGTGATCGACGATCTCATCCGCCACTGCGACCATCTCCAACCGCCCGCCGCGATGACCGGGTTGACCGCCCGGCTTACGACCCGACGGACGCCGCAGACTCTTCGCCGGCGGCTTTGAGAGCCCGTCCGAGGACGGCGGACGCGACGAATTACGCGAGTTCGCCGCCAACCGACGCTTCAGATCAGCGACCTCCGCACGCAGCTCAGCGACCTCGCCATCCAACCGCCGGATCGTGGCTGCCTGCTCAACGACAAGCACCGCCAACTGCTCATACGACGGCCTCCGCGAGGACACATAACCAAGTTCGCGCTCACCAACCCCACCCCTGCACGACCTGAACAGTCACGCTATTTCGGGATATGTCTTTCGCGCAAAGCCGGAAGGTTCGTAAGGGCGAGCCGTTCAGCGTTCGCTTCACGCTGCCGACAGATCGTGTGGTTGCGGAGGAGGCGAGACGCACCCATCGCTCCAAGAGCGCCGTTGTCGAGCTGCTTGCGGAGGAGGCTGTGCGTACGCGCCGGTTCGCCGGCATCGGCTTCCGCGGCGAGGATGCCGGCCGCCGCCCGTGGGTGATCGGCTCCGGCCTGGACGTTTGGGAGATCGTCCAGATGGTCGAGGACTTCGGTTCGATCGAGCGGCTCCTGGCAGAGACGGAGCTGGCCGAGTGCCAGGTGCGCCTCGCGCTGGCCTATCGCGAGAGCTACCCCGATGAGGTGGCCGAGGCGATCGCACAGAACCGCCGCGCCCCCGAGGAGTGGCACGAGCTGTATCCGTTTGTCGAACTTTCGACTACGACATAACTGCGAGTTTGCGCCTGCTGCTCGACGCGAATCTCTCGCCGCGCGGCGTCGTCTCGCGGCTGCGCCAGAGCAAACACGACGTGCTCGCGCTTGCCGAGGACGCTGCCTACGAGGGCCTGCCTGATCCGGGGGTACTCGAGTTGGCCACCGCTGAGCAACGCGTCCTCATAACCCGCAACAGTCGCGACTTTGCGCCGCTTGCGCGCCAGTGGGCCGAAGCCCAAAGGTCGCATGCCGGCCTGATGCTCATATGGACGCTCGACCACAGCCAGTTCGCCGAGATAGCCGCTGGCGTCGAACGCCAGCTCGCTCAACGTCCGACCCAGGAGCAATGGCGAGACATCGCCGTCGCGTTCTGAGCGACCAAGAAGCCCAGACGGATGAGACACTTGTCCGAGAGCAGTGGAGCTAGTCGGGCTCGAACCGACGACCTCTACCGTGCCACGGTAGCGCTCTCCCAGCTGAGCTATAGCCCCAGGTTGGGCCATCTTATCGACTTCTGCGTGGCCGGTCCGTCGGCTCCAGCAAGGACGATGTCATGTGGGCCAGCTCGCCAGTTTCGGCGCAGCGAGACGTCGAGTTCGTAGTCGCGTGCCCAGCGAACATTCGCATCTTGGTTGTTCCGAGTTGGCGCTAGCCGGAGGCTGATTGACGCCATGCCCTCGGCCTCACGATTGGTACCAGCCCTTCTGGTTCGGTGTCAGCTCCAGCATGCGCCCAGCCTATTCGGCGAAATGTGTCGCAACGCGCCAGTTTGTGGCCAACTTATGCCGGTTGGGTGCCGATTTTGCCACACGCGCTACGCCATACGCCTCGGGCTACGCGAGCGCTCGGCGGATCGCCCCGGCCTACCCTCGCGGAATGAACTCCGGCACGTCCAGATCGGCGTCCGGATCGCCGCCGCTCGCGGGGCGCGGGCGGGAAAGCCTCTCGCCTCGGGTTCGCTCGGCCGCCGACGTCCCGCGACGGGTCTCGCCCGGCGCGGCCTGGTCCAGCCTTGCGGTCATGCTGCCGTGGGTGAGCCGCACGTCGCGGAGTAGGCGCTCGGCGTTGTTTCGCAGCGACACCGACAGGTCGCTGAGGTTCTGCGACACCTCGCTGCCGTCCCGCAGCACTTCTTGGGCGATCGAGCGGGCATCGCTGACGATCCCGCGGGCGTCGGCCTGGGCCTTCGCTCGCAGCTCGTTTGCATGCTCTTGCGCTCGCGCTCGCAACACCGCGTCCTGGCGCTCTCCCTCCGCGAGTGTTTCCTTGACCTGCTGGCGCGCCTCCGCGACGTTTCGCTCGGCCTGCTGGTGCGTGTCGGCGAGCGTGTGCTCAGCCTGCTGGCGCGCCTCTGCGACGTTTCGCTCGGCCTGCTGGTGCGTGTCGGCGAGCGTGTGCTCAGCCTGCTGGCGCGCCTCGGCAAGGGTCTCCTCGGCCTGTCCGTGCGCGACGGTCAGCGTCTGCTCCGCCTGCGCCCGTGCTTGCGCGAGGATGTCCTGCGCCTCCTGCTCAGCAGCGCTCACGCGATTGGCCGCCGCCCGATCTGCCTCTGCGATGCGCTCCTCGGCCAGCTCCTCGGCCCGGTCGCGCAACTGTCGCCCGGCACGCTCGGCCGCGTCGAGGATGCCCTGCACTTGCGCTGACGTGTCGCCGGGCTCCATGCCCGCATGGTAAACGCGCGTGGCCTGTGGCGATGCCGTCGTCGGGCTGGTCCTCTCGCCGCCGTGGGCGTGGGGCCGGGCGGCCCGCGATCGTGTTCGTGCTCCATGTCGCGCCTGTGATCATGTCCGGGATGGCAACGTGGACGGGCTACATCAAGCTCGCCGCCCAAGCTTCGACATACCTCGCCATGCCTCCGCCCGCCCGCGTATGCTCTTGCGCTTGTCCGCCAACGCCAGAGTCCGCTGGACGGGCGCGTTCGTCGTCCTCGCGGCCGCGGCCGCGCTCCTCCTCGCCATGTCTCCGCACGCCGCCGGCGCCGGCCCGGCGCCGCCGTGCCAGCCCTCGACGCTCGACACCTCCGCGGCGCTCGCGGGCGGCGCGGTGACCGTCACGCCGGCCCCCGACTCGTTGGACGCGTCCTATCGCACCCAAATCAGCTTCGTGGGGGTGCCCGTCGCCCAGCTCGCCGACATAAGCGTCGTGGGCTCCCGCAGCGGCGCGCACGCCGGCCGGCTGCTCGCCTACTCGCAGGGCGACGGCGCCAGCTTCCTGCCCGATCGGCCGTTCGATCAGCGCGAGACCGTCACGGTGCACGCGCTGCTGCGCCGCGCCGGGCGCAGCACGCCGTTTGCGTGGCACTTCACCGTCGCCGAAGTCGACGCCAGGAGCCAATCGCTGGAGACGCCTCCGCCGCCGCCACCGCCGCCCAAGCCGAGCGAACTGCAGCGGTTCGTCTCGCGCCCGGAACTGCGTCCGCCGGTCGTCGCGATCGACGCCAACACCGGGCAGCACGCGCCCGGGGACATCTTCCTCGCGCCCTACGCGGGGCCGGGCCAGTACGGGCCGACGATCCTGAACGAAGCGGGCGAACTGGTGTGGTTCAAGCCGGTCCCGCGCGGCGCGCGCGCGGCGGATTTGCGCGTGCAGAGCTACGAAGGCCAGCCCGTGCTCACCTGGTGGCAGGACCCGCTCGTCTACGGCGCTCGCCACGAAGCCGGCATCGTGATCGCCGACAGCTCCTACCGGGACATCAAGATCGTGCGCGCCGGCAACGGCTACCAGCCCGACCTGCACGCGTTCCAGATCACCCCGCGGGGCACGGCCGTGTTCACGGTTTACGACGCGATCCGCTGCGATCTGGCGCCCTACGGCGGTCCGCGCGAAGGCGCCGTCGCGGACACCGTACTGCAGGAAATAGATCTGCGCACAGGCCTCGTGCGCTATGAATGGCACGCGCTCGACCACGTCGCGTTCGCGGACACCTACATGCCGATGGCAAGCGGCAATACTGCGCACGAACCGTGGGACTGGTTCCACATCAACGTCGCCGCCCGCTACGGCGAAAACCTTCTGGTGGACTCGCGCAACACGTGGGCCGCCTACTACCTCGACGGGCGCAGCGGCCAGATCCTCTGGCGCGTCGGCGGCAAGCGCTCGAGCTTCACGATGGGCCCCGATTCGCGCCCCGCGTGGCAGCACGACGCGCGGCTGGGACCTGGCGACACGATCTCCTTCTTCGACAACGGCGCCACCCCGAAGGTGCACCCGCAGACGCGCGTGATCGTGTTGAAGCTCGACACCGCCGACATGACCGCCACGCTGGTCTCGAGCTTCCACCACCCAACCCCGCTCGTGTCCCCGAGCCAGGGTGACTTCCAGCCCCAGCCCGACGGCGACTGGTTCGTCGGCTGGGGCCAGGAACCGTGGTTCACCGAATACTCGCCTGAAGGGCAGGTGTTGCTCGATGGGCACCTGCCGTCCCTCTACCAGTCCTTCACCGCGCTGAAGTTCCCCTGGGTCGGCAGCCCCACCGAGCCGCCGCGGCTCGCGGTGCGCGCCGGCTCCAAAGGCGGCATCGTCGTCTACGCCAGCTGGAACGGCGCCACTGGGGTTGAACAGTGGCGGCTGCTCGGGGGAGTTACTCCGCAATCGCTCGCGCCGATTGCGACCGTGCCCAAGAGCGGCTTTGAGACGGCGATCGAAGCCTCAACCATGCCGGCCTACGTGGCCGTGCAGGCGCTCGGCGCCCAAGGCCAAGTGCTCGGCGTCTCAGCTACGATCGGGACTTGAATCCTCGCGTCGTTTGGACCGCGGGCACGCCCCGCAAATCCAACCCAACCACGAGAGGCAGCACACATGGACATAGCGATACTCCTATACGACCGCTTCACCGCGCTCGACGCGATCGGGCCGTATGAGGTTCTCAGCCGATTGCCCGGCGCGAAGGTGACGTTCGTCGCCGAGCGCGAGGGGCCCTACCGCACCGACACCCGCGCGCTCGCGGTGCTCGCCGACGCCACGCTGGACGAGCTTGCAAGCCCGGAGATCGTGGTCGTGCCCGGCGGACACGGGCAGGCGCAGCTGATGGGCGACGGTCCCGTGCACGAGTGGCTGCGCGCCGCCGACGCCGGCTCCAGCTGGACAACCTCGGTGTGCACAGGCTCGCTGATCCTCGCCGCCGCGGGCCTGCTCGCCGGCAGGCGCGCCACCAGCCACTGGCTGGCGCTCGAGCAGCTGCGCGCGCTCGGCGTCGAGGCAGTCCCGGAGCGGGTGGTGTTCGACGGCAAGATCGTCACCGCCGCGGGCGTGTCCGCGGGCATCGACATGGCGCTCGCGCTGGCCGCGCGGATCGCGGGGCCCGACGTCGCGCAGGCGATCCAGCTCGGCATCGAGTACGACCCGCAACCGCCCTTCGACGCCGGCTCGCCCGAGAAGGCGCCCGCGCAGATCGTCGCGGCGGTACGTGCGCACGCGCGCTTCGAGCAGGTCGGCTGAGGGCGCGCGAGGCGCGGGGGAGTCACCCGGTTCGGTGCGCCCGGGCGCACGCGTGGGCCGGGTTTTCGGAGAACCGTCCGGGGTCGACCGCTAACCTGCCCTGTCCCATGGCAGAGCGCCGCTACGACCCGCACGAGATAGAGCCCCGCTGGCAGAAGCTGTGGGCTGACGAGCGCACCTGGGAGGTGAGCAACGAGCCGCTCCCGGGGAAGGGCTTAAGCTCCTATGTGCTCGAGATGCTGCCCTACCCGAGCGGCGAGCCCCACATCGGGCACCTGAAGAAATACGCGGTCGGCGATGCGATCGCGCACTTCCATCGGCGCACCGGCCACCGCGTGCTGCACCCGATGGGCTACGACGCGTTCGGTCTGCCCGCCGAGAACCACGCGATCAAGACGGGCGTGCACCCGCGCGACTCGACCGCCGAGTCGATCGCGAGCTTCCAGCGCCAGTTCCGCTCGTGGGGCATCTCGATCGACTGGTCGCGCGAGCTGGCCACCCACGAACCCAGCTACTACCGCTGGACGCAGTGGATCTTCCTGAAGCTGTACGAGGCGGGCCTGGCCTACCGGCGCGAGGCGGCCGTCAAGTGGTGTCCGCACGATCAAACCGTGCTCGCCAACGAGCAGGTGGTGGACGGCTGCTGCGAGCGCTGCGGGGCGCTCGTCGAAGTCAAGCAGCTGGAGCAGTGGTTCTTCCGCATCACCGACTACGCCGAGCGCTTGCTCGGCGACCTCGACGGGATCGCCTGGCCCGAGCACGTCAAGACGATGCAGCGCAACTGGATCGGGCGCAGCGAGGGAGCGGAGGTCGTCTTCCGCTGCGAGGACCTGGATCCCGCCCACCCGATCGACTACCCGGTCTTCACCACCCGCCCCGACACGCTGTTCGGCGCCACCTTCTTCGTGATGGCGCCCGAGCACCCCGACGTGCTGCGGCTCGTCGCCGGCACGCCGCAGGAGCAGGCGGTGCGCGACTACGTAAACCAGGCGCTCACCGAGTCCGGCGCCGAGCGCGGCGCGCTCGAGAAGCCCAAGACCGGCGTCGCGCTCGGGCGCACCGTCGTCAACCCGGTGAACGGCGAGCGGATCCCGATGTATGTCGCCGACTACGTGCTGATGGAGTACGGCACCGGCGCGATCATGGCCGTGCCGGGCCACGACGAGCGCGACTATGCGTTCGCGCGCGCCTTCGACCTGCCGATCCGGCGTGTGATTGAAGGCCCACCCACCCCGCCAGAGAGTGGGGGGGATGAGCAGGGGCTTCCATACACGGGCGACGGTCCGCTCGTAAACAGCCACCCCGACTTCGACGGCATGGGCAACCGCGAGGCGCTGCGCGCGATCGTGCAGTGGCTCGACCGCGAGGGCAAGGGCCACGCCTCGGTCAACTATCGCCTGCGCGACTGGCTGATCTCCCGCCAGCGCTACTGGGGCTGTCCGATCCCAGTCGTCTACTGCGACGGGTGCGGGATGCAGCCCGTCCCCGCCGAGCAGCTGCCGGTCGTGCTGCCCGACATCGAGGACTACGCCCCCCACGGGCGCTCGCCGCTGGCGGCAGCCGAGGATTGGGTGTCCACCGAGTGCCCCGCCTGCGGCGGGCCGGCGCGGCGGGAGACCGACACGATGGATACGTTCGTGGACTCCTCGTGGTACTTCCTGCGCTACTGCGACGCGCGCAACGAAGCGGCGCCGTGGAGCGAGCAGGCGCTGCGCCAGTGGATGCCCGTCGACCAGTACATCGGCGGGGTCGAGCACGCGATCCTGCACCTGATGTATGCGCGCTTCTTCTGCAAGGCGCTCGCCGACCTCGGTCAGCTGCACTTCCAGGAGCCCTTCAGCGCGCTGTTCACGCAGGGCATGGTCACCAAGGACGGCGCCAAGATGAGCAAGTCGCGCGGCAACGTCGTCTCGCCGGCCTCGATCGTCGAGCGCTACGGCGCCGACACGGCGCGCTGCTACATCCTGTTCGTGGGTCCCCCCGACCAGGACGCCGACTGGTCGGATGAGGGCGTGGAGGGAGTGCACCGCTTCCTCTCGCGCCTGTGGCGGCTGGCGGCCGAGGTGGCCGAGAGGATTGGGGAGCCCCCGCCACATGTGGCGGGGGCGGCAGAGCCGCATGCGGCTCTGCCCCTGGCCGCACATGTGCGGCCAGGCGGGTCGGTACATGTACCGACCCGAACAGCAGACGAGGACTCCAGTATCGACCTGGAGCTCGTGCGCAAGGTCCACTGGGCGATCGAGAAGGTCTCCGAAGACATGCGCCGCTTCGGCTTCAACACCGCGATCGCGGCCGTCATGGAGCTGCTCAACGACTGCTCGCGGATGCGCGAGCAGCTGGACGTGGAGACGCTGCGCTTCGGACTCTCCGCCGCCGCCTCGCTCTTGTTCCCGTTTGCCCCCCACGTTTGCTCTGACATCTATGAGATGCTCACCGGCGCGCGCGTGTGGGAGCAGCCCTGGCCGCAGGCCGACCCGGCGATGCTCGAGCGCGAGCAGTACGAGCTGGTGTGTCAGGTAAACGGCAAGCTGCGCGACCGCGTGCAGGCATCCAGCGACGCCGGCGAGGAGGAGCTGAAGGCGCTGTGCCTGGCGGCGCCCAACGTGCTCGCGCACATCGAGGGCCGCGAGATCGTCAAGGAGATTGTGGTGCCGGGACGGCTCGTGAACCTGGTGGTCAGGTAGGGTCGCAGGGGCTCGCGGCAAGCACGCTGTGCAAGCGGGTCAGGCGATGTCGGTTGCCACGGGCCGGCGCTCGGCCTTTGCCACAGCGGCCACCGCGTGCTGCCCGAGCGCCTCGATCGAGGTGTCCGGCAGGATGCGCGCCACGCCGCCCGGCAGCCACCAGTTCCACTTGCCAAACAGCTCCATCGCCGTCGGCACGAGCACGAGCCGCACGACTGTCGCGTCGATTGCGATCGCAAGCGCGCAACCGAGGCCGAGCTCTTTGATCGACGGCACCCCGGTCAGCGCGAACACGCTGAACACGCACACCATGATCAGCGCGGCGCTTGTGATCGTGGGCGCGCTCGAGGACAGCCCGTCGACGACCGCGCGGCGAGTGTCGCCGGTCGCGGCATAGCGCTCGCGGATGCGGCTCAGCAGGAACACCTCGTAGTCCATCGAGAGCCCGAACACGACCGCCAGCACGAGCGGCAGGATCAGCGTTTCCACCGAGCCGAACACGAGCGTCAGCACGCCATAGGCGGCGCTCACGCTCAGCAGGTTCATCACGACCGCCTTCAGCGGCAGCACGATCGAGCGCAGCAGCATCATCAGCACGAAGAACGTCACCGTCATCACAAACAGCGCGACCTTCCACAGCGAGCCGATCACTTCCGAGTGGTAGTCCGCCAGATACGCCTGGTCGCCGCCAAGCAGCGCGCCGGCGGGTAGCGCCAAGCGCAGGCGCTTCACGGCTTCCCGGCCCTGGGGCGACTCGCCGTCGTGGCGGGGGGTCGCGCGGATCAACACTTCCCGACCGGCGCGTGAGAGCACCGTCGGCGCCACGCTCAACACCTCGGGATCGGCCGCCAGCACGCGCCGCACGCTCGCCGCCTGCGATGCCGGTGCGATCACTTCGAAGGGGGTCGAAGCGCCCGCTCCGGCTACCGTGGCCGCCGCCTGGAAGCCGCGCAGCGTCTCGTTGCCCTTCGGAAACTGGCGCAGCGCGCCGTCGGTCGTCTTCAGGCGAAGCGCGGGCGAGGCGAGCGCGAGCATCGCGATCGCCGCAGTCGCCGCGGTCAGCGCCGGCCGGCGGGTCACGCGCGCGGTCCAGCGCTCCCAAAAGCCCTTCGGGCTCGGTATCCGCGCGGAGATCCGCGCAAACACGCGCCCGCGCGTGTGTGTGCGCTCGCCCAGGAGAGAGATCAGGCACGGGAGCAGGGTCGAAGCGGCGAGCACCGACACGCCCACCACGACGATCGCGCCCAGCGCCATCGAGCGGATCGCCGCCGCCCGCACCACATACAGGCCGAGCAGCGCCGTCACCACCGTCAACCCCGAGAAGATCACCGCCACGCCGGAGGTCGCCAGCGCCGTCGCGCGCGCCTCGAGCGGATCGGCGCCCGCGCGTATCTCCTGGCGGTAGCGCGCCAGCACGAACAGCGAGTAGTCGACGGCCACGCCGATGCCGATCATCGACGCCATGTTCGTCACGAACACCGACATTTCCATCGTCAGCGAGAGCAGGTAGATGATCGCGCCCGTGATCAGCACCGACACGAGTCCCAGCGCAAGCGGCAGGCTGGCGGCGATCAGCGAGCCGAACACGGCGATCAGGATCAGCGCGACGATCGGAAACCCGGTCTGCTCGGCGGTCGCGAGATCCTTCTTCGACAGGGCCTGAAGCCCCGCCCACAGCGCCGACTGGCCCACGAGGTGCAGGGCGACGGGGCCGTCGTCCGGTCCGTTGAGGTCGAGCTTCCCCCGCAGCGCGGTCGCCACGTTGGTCGCGCCTTCTTCGCCTACGGCCATATCGAACGGCACCACGAGCGTTCGCTGGTGGGCGCCCGCGGCGGCGATCTCACGCTCGATCTGCGCGCGCACCGTGGGGGAGATGCTCACGTGCGCGGTGCTTTGCGTTGCCGTGTCCAGGCGTGCCAGCCCCGCCCGCATCTCGCCCGCCGTTGCGTCGCTTGTGGGCGCGAGCACCCCGGCCAGCCGCGCCGCCTGCGCGCCGGGCGCGATCTTCGCCAGCCGCGCCAGCACCCTCTGGGAGTCCGAGCCCGGGATCGTGTACCCGCCGCCGGAAAGGTGTTCGCTCTGTTTCGCGGCAAACGGCACCGCCGCCAGCACCAGCACGAGCCAGGTTGCGATCACGAGTCCGCGCCGGCGGCGCAACCAGCGGTCCAGGTTCAACATGAAGGTCTGCATGGGCCCTCCCGGCGTTTTGGCGGTTTGGCTGTCCAGCCAGTCTCTTGCTTCAGGAGATTACGTAGTGTGACCCGGCGCACATATAGGGGATTTCCCCTACCGGTCTGGGATCGTCGAGTTTGATCGGTGCGCAGGCGGATGTCTGGCGGGATCGCGCCATCGACGCCGAGGATGAGCCTGTCGGGGCGCTCGCCTAGACTCGAACTCGTGTCCGCGCTGAAGCCCGCCTACCTGATCCACGGCGACGATCACGGCGCCGTAGCCGAGCGTCGCGCGCGGTTGAAGGCCCTGGCCGAATCGGAGGGCGATGCGGCGAGCGTGGAGGTGCTCTCGGGCGATGCGGGCTCGCCCGAAGCCGTGGGGATCGTGCTCTCCACGATGACCTTCGCGATCGGGCAGCGCGTGATCGTGGTCGATGGCGCGGAGCGCTTCAAGGAGGCTGAGGTGGCCGAGCACATCGTGCCCGCGATGGCGGCGATGGCGCCCGATACGACGATCGCGTTCTTCGCGCGCGAGGAGGGCAGGGCCAAGGCGCCGGCTGCTCTGCACGCGGCGGTCAAGGCCGCCAAGGGTCAGATCGTGGCCGAGGCGACGATCAAGCCGTGGGAGCTTGCCGGATGGGTGCGCGAGCAGGCCAAGCGGCTCGGCCTGTCGCTCGATGCGTTCGCCGCGAAGACGCTTGTCGCGCAGGTCGGAGAGCGCCAGCAGCGCCTGCTGCGCGAGCTGGAGAAGCTCGCACTCGCCGCCGATGAGAGCGACGCTCAGGTCAGGGTCAGCGCCGAGGAGATCGAACGGGACGCGGCGTGCTCCAGCGCACATCGGGCGTTCACGCTCGCCGACGCGCTCGTGGGCGGCGACGCGAGCGAAGCGACGCGCTCCTACCTGCGCCTGCGCGCCCAGGGTGAGCGCTTGCCGGGTCTCCTGTATTCGATGGCCCAGCGCCTGCGCGACGCCGAGGGCGTATCGGTGCGAATTCAGGCCGGCGAGGCGCCCGTGGAGATCAAGCGCACGCTGCGAATGCCTCCGCGCGCCGCCGAGCGCTTCATCGCGGACGTTGCGCGTACCGAGCCCGAGAGCCTGCGCGCGGCGATCTGCCGGATCGCCGATCTGGAACTGGACACGCGCGGCGGGCCCGAGCTGACCCAGTCGCGTACGGCGCTCTCGTCATTGGAGGGGGACACGCTCGCAGTGCGGGCGATCTTGGCGATCGCTAACTGACATGTATGTTCGATTTTCTGTTGGCTACTATAGCGACTACGATATGTAGTAACTATAGTAGGAGATACAAAAAGAGAGAACACCACACGCGCCCCCTTCGATCTTCTCGTCTCCAGCGGGGCCGGCGCCGACTACAGGGCGCCGAACTGGTGGCGCTCAGGAGCCGCTTTTGGCAACGGTACGTGCTGCACGGGACTTCTTGCGCGCGCCCGTATTGCGGTGCAGGGCGCCGCGCTTGACGGCCTTGTCGATCGTGCTCACGAGCCGGCTGTGCTCGGCGTCGATCGCCGCGCGCTCGCCGTCCTTCACGAGCGCTTCCAGGCGACGGAAGTAGGTCTTGATCGCCGAGGTGTACTGGCGGTTCTCGATGCGCTCGCGCTCGGAGCGGAGGATGCGCTTCTTTTGGGATGCGATGTTGGCCATGAAGTTATTAAACGAGGGGCCCGGCTCGGCGGACCTGCGGTCCGCCTGCGCCACCCTCGATGATAGGCGCCTCGCGCCCCGCTCGAACTGCCGGGGCGCGCCGCGCAGCGCCGTACTATAGCGGCCCGTGGCGGTGAGCTCAGAGATGGGAGGGGAACCGGCGGAAATCGAGCCTCCGCACAGCATCGCGCGCAATACCGCGATGTTCTCGGTCGCGACCGGCTTCTCGCGGATCGTCGGGCTGCTGCGCGAGATCGCCTTCGCCAGCTACTTCGGCACGAGCGCCGCCGCCTCCGCCTACACGATCGCCTTCCTGGTTCCAAACTTCGTCGCGCAACTGTTCGCCAACGCGGCGCTGTCGGCGGCGTTTGTGCCGGTGTTCACCGACCTGTTGCAGCAGGGCAAGCGGCGCGAGGCGTTCCGTCTGGCCTCGACGCTGTTCTGGATCCTGCTGATCGCGCTCAGCCTGATCACGGCCTTCTTCATCCTCGCCGCTGGCACGATCATGCCGCTGTTCACCGGGCCGAAGTTCGAAAGCGCCACGGTGGCGCTGACGGTTGGGCTCTCGCAGGTGCTGTTCCCGGTCGTGCTGCTGCTCGGCCTCACGGGGCTGCTGCTGGGCATCCTGCAGTCCTACGACCGCTTCACGCTGCAGGCGGTCTCCCCGGCGATCTGGAACGTGATCATCATCGTGTTCCTGGTCGTGCTGCACCCCCACTTCCACGGCGAATCGAGCATCTATGCGTTTGCGATCGGGGTGCTGGTGGCCACCGGCGTGCAGATGCTGATGGCGCTGGGAGCGCTCGCGCGCATCGACTTTCGCCTGCAGCTGTCGATCGACTGGCATGACCCGCGCGTCAGCCGCGTCTTCATCCTGATGATGCCGGTCACGATCGGCCTTGGCATCGTCAACCTCGATCAGCTGATCAACTCTGCGTTCGGCACGCTCGTCTCCTACGAAGCGCCGCGCGCGATCGAAAACGCCTTCCGCGTCTACATGCTGCCGCAGGGCATGTTCAGCGTGGCGGTGGCGACCGTGCTGTTTCCGACGATGAGCCGCATGGCATCGCGCCGCGACGTCGGCGCGATGCGCAGCACGGTCGCCTCGGGCATGCGCCAGATCAACCTGCTGCTGATCCCGGCGGCCGCCTTCATGGCGGTGCTGGCTACCCCGATCGTGCGGCTGCTCTTCCAGCGCGGCGAATTCAACGCGCAGTCCACGCATCTGGTGTCGATCGCGCTGTTCTGGTTTGCCTTCAGCCTGCCCTTCGGCGGGCTGAACCTGCTGCTGACGCGCACCTTCTTTGCGGTCCAGCGGCCTTGGATACCCACGCGCCTGGCCGGGATCAACATCATCGTTGACATCGTCGTCAGCGTCAGCCTCTACAAGCCGCTGGGGATCGCGGGGCTCGTGATCGGCACGCTGGTTGCCAACGTCGTGATGACCGTGCTGCTGGCTACCCGGGTGCGCACCGGCTTCAACGGACGTCTCGATGGAGCGCGCACGACGATGATAACCGTGCGGGTGTGCACCGCCTCGGCGCTTTTGGCGGCTGTGTCCTACGCGGTGTGGTACGCGCTGGAGAAGCTGCTCGGCGTGTCGCTGCCGGCGCAGATCGTGAGCGTGGGAGCGGCCGCGCTTGCGGGGCTGTGGGTGTATTCGCGCGCGGTGCTGGTCATGCGCGTCCCCGAGGCCCACCAGGTGCACCGTCTGGTCATGGCCCAGCTCGGCCGGGCCTGAACTGCGCGCGTCGCCTCGCGCCCCGCCAGCGCCGCAGGGTGGTGTGCAAGCAGAAGGGCCGAGAAGGCTCTCGCCCTCCCGGCCCCGATCCGGTCATAGATCGCCACTGAACTACTACGTCCCAGGACTTGTGTCGTATGCCTGGGCGGCTATGACACTCCCGACCACCGGACTGGCCACCCCCGGAAGGGATGCGTTGCCGGCTCGAGCCGCAAGGCTCTGGTCGAGTGGGCGATCCGCCGAACCACTCAAGGCTAGCGCGCCGCGGTCTCCTCCGGCGGGCGTGGCGACCGGCGAGCCGAGCCGAGCTGCGGTGCGCTTGCGGATCTTGTCTCCCACCCAATCCCCAACGGTCCTTCTACGCTGTAGCGGCTCATGGACCAAGCGCGCATCCGCAACTTCTCGATCATCGCCCACATCGACCACGGCAAGTCGACGCTGGCCGATCGCATCCTGGAGCTGACGCACGCCGTGGAGGCGCGGGCGATGCGCGCGCAGGTGCTCGACTCGATGGACCTGGAGCGCGAGCGTGGGATCACGATCAAGGCGCAGGCGGTGCGGGTGTTCTTCGAGGCGTCGGATGGGGTGAGGTATCAGCTGCACCTGATCGACACGCCCGGGCACGTCGACTTCACCTATGAGGTGTCGCGCTCGCTCGCCGCGTGCGAGGGCGCACTGCTGGTCGTGGATGCGTCTCAGGGTGTGGAGGCGCAGACGGTCGCCAATACCTATCTGGCGGTCGAGGCGGGCCTGGAGCTGATCCCGTGCCTGAACAAGATCGACCTGCCCGGCGCCGAGCCCGAGCGCGTCGCGGGCGAAGTGGCCGAGCTGATCGGCGAGCCCGAGGAGGCGATCCTTGAGATCAGCGGCAAGACGGGCGCGGGCGTGCCGGCGGTGCTCGACGAGCTGGTCAGGCGCGTGCCGCCGCCCTCGGGCGATCCCAGCGCGCCCCCGCGTGCGCTGATCTTCGACTCCGAGTTCGACCAGTATCGGGGCGTGATCGCCTACATCCGCGTCGTCGACGGCGTGTTCCGAAAGGGCGAGGCGATTCGCGCGATGGCCGCCGGCACGCACGCGGAGATCGACGACATCGGGTTCTTCTCACCGACGATGACGCCGGTCGACGGAGCTGGCGGCCGGCGAGGTGGGGTATCTGATCACCGGCATCAAGGACGTCACGCAGCTGCGCGTCGGCGACACGCTCACCACCGCCGAGCGCGGCCGCCAGACCGCCGCAGAGCCGCTGCCGGGCTATCGCGAGGTCAAGCCGATGGTGTTCTGCGGGCTGTTTCCGATCGACTCGGACCGCTACCCCGACCTGCGCGACGCGCTTGAGAAGCTGACGCTCAACGACGCGGCGCTCTCCTGGGAGCCCGAGACCTCCGACGCGCTCGGGTTCGGCTTCCGCTGCGGGTTTCTCGGACTGCTGCACATGGACATCGTGCGCGAGCGTCTGGAGCGCGAGTACGACCTGGAGCTGCTCGCCACGATGCCCTCCGTGCAGTTCGACGTGACGCTCACAAACGGCGAGCGGATCGAGGTGCACAACCCCTCCGACATGCCCGACCCGGGCACGATCGCCGAGATCCGCGAGCCGTTCATCAAGGCCCAGGTGATCTGTCCGCGCGAGTTCGTGGGTGCGGTGATGGAGCTCTGCCAGGAACGCCGCGGCGAGCCGGCCGGCATCCACTACCTCTCGCCCGAGCGGGTGCAGATGAGCTACGACTTGCCGCTCGCGGAAATCGTGCTCGACTTCTTCGACCAGCTGAAGTCGCGCACGCGCGGGTATGCGTCCCTGGACTATGAGCTCAGCGACTACAAGCCCGCCAACCTCGTCAAGCTCGACGTGTTGCTCGCCGGCGACACGGTCGACGCGCTGTCGATGGTGGTGCATCGCGAGAAGGCGTATGACATGGGGCGCACGCTCACCGAGAAGCTGCGCAAGCGCATTCCCCGCCAGCAGTACGACGTGCCGATCCAGGCGGCGATCGGCTCGCACATCATCGCGCGCGAGACCGTGAAGGCATTTCGCAAGGACGTGATCGCGAAGTGCTACGGCGGTGACATCTCGCGCAAGAAGAAGCTCCTGGGCAAGCAGAAGGAGGGCAAGAAGCGCATGAAGCAGGTCGGCCGCGTGGAGGTGCCCCAGGAGGCGTTCCTGGCGGTGCTGGAGATCGGCGATGAATAGCCGGCCCGCCTCGCCCATCCGATCCCCGCGCCGCTCGACCGGTGTTTATTTTTTTGGATTTGGGGTCGTTCCCGCTGGGTGCCGCGCGTAGATGCGAGTCCTGTTTGTGTGCCTTGGCAACATCTGCCGCTCGCCGACCGCGGAGGGTGTGATGGCAAAGCTTGTGGCGGAAGCCGGCCTCGGCAATGAGATCGAGCTCGACAGCGCCGGCACCGGAGCATGGCACGTGGGCGAACGCGCCGACCCGCGCGCCCGCGCGGCAGCGCAAGCGCGCGGCATCGAGCTGCACAGCATCGCGCGCCAGGTGCGCCTCGAGGATTTCGAGCGCTTCGATCTGATCCTCGCGATGGACGGCTCCAACCAGCACGCGCTGCGTCAGCTGGCCCCCAGCGGGCAGGCGCGCGAGAAGGTCAGGCTGCTGCGCGAGTACGACCCCGCCAGCGCCGGCCAGCACGACCTCGACGTACCCGACCCTTATTACGACAGCCAGCGCGGCTTCGAGATCGTGCTCGACCTGGTGCAAGCGGCTTGCGCGGGGCTGCTGGAGAGCTTGCGCCGCTCATAGCCATCCCCACGCGCGGCCGTGTCGCCGATAATCGAACTCGTCCGGTATTGTGCGCCTGGAATCGTTCTCGCACGGATCGGGGACGAGCTGAGGACGGGAGAAAGAGATGAAGAGGTTGCGCTTTGCTGCATCGTTGGTTGGTGGGGTTTCGCTGCTGGCGACGGCTTCCCCGGCGTGCGCCGAACAGTCACTCGTGCAAAGTCAGGCTGCAGCTCCACCGGAATTGCAGCTACTCGAGCAGAGGATGGAGCAACTGCACGTCAAGAGCGAGCGCTTCGGCATCAGTATCTCGATGTATCTGAAACTCGCCAAGGGACTCGGGTTTCCGTTCATCATCGGCGGAACGGGACTCGTCAGCGTGTCTCCCGGAGAAGCCATCATGACAGTCGGCTTGCCTGGTGCGGAAGAGGAATTTCGAACGATTGGCAATGTCACCTATCGTTACGAAAAGTCGATCGCCGAATACGATGGCGGGCGCCCGTGGGTGCGCTCGACAGGCAAGACGCTCCAGAGCACGATCGGCGCTCCGATAGATACCGTGGAAGAACCCGAATCGCCCGGTGCCTCGACGTTCGCACGCCTGATCAAGACGATCGGCGAAGCGGAAAGCTACGTGCAGGTCGGTCCGCAGGTCGTCAACGGACAGCAGGCAAGCGAGTTTGAAATAGCCCTCAAGCCCACGACTGCGCTGAGCGGACTGGCGGGAACGGTTACATCCAGCGCGAACGAGCCGCACGTGACAAGCCTCAAGCTGGACGTGTTCATTGCGCCCGACGGCCTGCCGCTGCGCACGATTGTAATTGCGGGTCTTGGCAGCCAGTCGCTGACAGTGACCCTCGATGTGCTCGCCACCGAAGTACCGGTGCTTGTAACCGCACCGCCGGCGCGCAAGACGATCGCCGACGCGAAGCTTGAGGCATTGAAGAAGAAGCGCGAGCGTGACTGCGCACGCCGGGTGCGCGAACAGGCCCGACACAAGCATGGCGGGCCCGCTGTGTGCGAAGTCGAAGCTTCTCGGGCGCCCGGCACTCGCGCCGAAAAATAAACCCGCGGACGGGATCCTGGAGCAATGACTCTCCCCGCCGCCGCAACCGATCCGGTCCGCGTCGGCGGCGGGGACATCAACGAGGCGTGGTGTGTGCTGTTCGGCGGCTCCTATCGCGCGGCGGCCGAGCGCGTGGCTGAGAGCTGCGCCGGCTGAAGCGTCCCGCTCGTGCGGGCAGGTCGGATAGGGGTGTATGCGCCCCTCGACGATCGAACAGCGCCGGCGCCTGTATCTGCAGGCTCGCGTCGTGATCGCCCGCCACTACCGCCAGCCGTTGACGCTTGACGCGGTCGCGCGCGCTCTCGCCAGCTCGCCGCGCCAGCTGACTCGCGCCTATGCGCAGTTCGGCGAGACGACATTCCGCGAGGACCTGCTCGCGCGCCGTATGGCCATCGCCGCGCAACTCTTGATCGAGCAGCCGGCGATCTCGGTGCGCGACATCGCACGGCTGGTGGGTTACCGCCAGGCACCGCACTTCGCCAAGGCGTTTCGGCGACGCTACGGGCTTTCGCCGGCGGCCTTCAGGGCGGAGGGGCGAGCGTATGCGCGTCGCGTTGGAGGTTCGGGCACGCCCGACCGCGGAGGTGCGGCGGTACGCGACGGCGCCGGCTCAGCGTGTCGCGTGAACCGTCGCGTCCAGCTCGGGCAGCGACTCGACTGGACTGGCGTCCGGCAGGCGCAGGCGCATCAGCGTGCCGCCGCCCGGCGCGGCCTCGGCGCCGACCCGGCCGCCGTGCTGTTCGGCGACCTGGCGCACGATCGCCAGACCCAGGCCTGAGCCGGGGCGTCCGCGCGCCTCCGCGCCCCGGTAGAAGCGGTCGAAGACGTGGGGCAGGTCGGCGGGGGCGATGCCGGGGCCGTGGTCGCGCACGGTGAGGGTGTCGCCGTGCAGCTCGATCTCGACGGGCCGGCCCGCCGGGCTGTAGTTGACGGCGTTGTCGATCAGATTGTTGATCGCGCGGCCGAGTCGCGTCGGCTCGCCGGTGAGCACTACGGGGTCGAGCTGGACGCTGAAGGGCGTGTCGGGCGAGTGGCGACGGGCTCGCTCCAGCGCCTCCTCGACGATCAGGTCAAGGCGCACATCCTCGCGTCCGGAGCGCGGTTGCTCGCCGCGGCCCAGTTCGATCAGGTCGTTCATGAGCAGCGTCAGCTCCTCGATCTGCTCGACCACGTCGCTGAACATCCGCTGGCGTTCCTCGGGCGCCATGTGGGGCTCCTGCTCGAGGATTTCGATGTTGGTGCGCAAGCTCGTCACCGGGGTGCGCAGCTCGTGCGAGGCGTCGGCGACGAGCTGGCGCTGGGCGTGCACGGAGGCGTCGAGCGCGCTCATCGAGCGTTGCAGCGTGTTCAGCATCGCGTTGAAGCTTTCCGCCATGCGCCCGATCTCGTCTTCGCCCACCGGCTCGATCCGCTCAGACAGGTCGCTCGTGCGCGCGACATGCTCGGCGGCGCGGGTCAGGCGACGCACGGGCAGTGCCACGGCACGTGCGACGAGCCGTCCCAGCAGTGCGGCCAGCGCGATCCCGCCGAGCGCGATCAACAGCAGGATCAGCCGCAGGTGCCTGAGCAGGTGGTCGACTTCGGTGAGCGGCTGGGCGAACTGGACGGCGTAGCCGGGGCGCAGCGCCTCGGTGAGGATGCGCAGCTCGACGCCATCCACGCGCGCGTCGCTGAAGAACGAATGCCCGCCCCTGCTCGCGAGTGCGCGTGCCTGCGAGTCGATCGGGAGCGTGACGTTGGAGGAGGAGCGAAACAGGACCCTCCCGGAGGAGTCGATCAGCTGCTGATAGCCGCGCACCTCGCCGGGGTGGGGGGAGATGTTGGCGAACGGGTCGTGTGACAACGTCTCGCTGCCGCTGGATGCCGAGCCATGCCCTCCGGCGCCCGCGAGGTCGCCGGCGTTCGCCGGCGGAGCGAGCAGCGCTCCGAGCCCGGTGCCGTCTCGGGTCCTCGCCGGGCGCCGTCGTGCCGGATGCGCCAGCACTCGCTTCAAATACGCTTCGTCGCGCGCGCTGAAACCTCCGCGCGCGTCGCTTGCGATCAGGCGCAGTCCGTCCGAGCGAGTGCGCAGCTGGCTGTCGATCTGCCCGCGCAGCTGGTGGGAGACGAGCAGGTAGGTGAGCGCGGAGGCGAGCACCACAGCGATCGCCACGGCCGCCGCCGAGACGAGCGTGATGCGTCGCTGGAAGCTCATATCCCCGCTTCTCCCGGGATAGTGCTCGCCGCGCTCATCGCTATCTCAGCACATAGCCCACGCCGCGCACCGTGTGCAGCAGGCGCGGCTCGCCGCCGGCCTCGGTCTTGCGGCGCAGGTAGCCCATGTATACGCCGAGCGAGTTGGAGCTGGAGCCGAAGTCGTACCCCCACACGTGTTCGAAGATGACCGAGCGTGTCAGCACCTGCTTGGGGTGGCGCAGGAACAGCTCGAGCAGCAGAAACTCGGTGCGCGTCAGGGTCAGCGCGCGCTCGCCGCGCCACGCCTCGTGCGCGAGCCGGTCCATGCGCAGGTCCTCGAAGACGAGCGCCTCCTCCTGCTCGCTCTCATCGGCCCTGCGCAGCAGGGCGCGCACGCGCGCCATCAGCTCGCGCAGCGCAAATGGCTTGATCAGGTAGTCGTCGGCGCCGGCGTCGAGGCCGGCGACGCGGTCGTCCACCTGCTCGCGCGCGGTGAGCATCAGCACCGGCGTGCGGTCGCCGCCCTCGCGCACGCGCCTGCAAACCTCCAGGCCGTCGAGCACCGGCATCGAGACGTCGAGAATCACCGCATCGTAGGAGTCCTCGGACATGCGCTGGAGCGCGTCCCCACCATCGCCGGAGAGGGCCACGTCGTAGCGCTCCAGCGTGAGTGCGCGCGAGAGTGCGTGCTGGACGGCGGGCTCGTCGTCGACGACCAGTATGCGCGCGGGCTCTGCCATGTGAGTTTGATTGTCCACCGACTCGGACATTGGAAGGCGGGCTATGGTGACGGTAGCGCAGCGAACATACGATGGGGGCCGAAGAGGATGCGAAGAATCGCCGAAGATGACAGCGCCCGGGCGGTTCGCGCACACGTGGGCGAACCGGCGCCGTCGCTCGCAAATGGCGGTATCGCAAACCAGTCGCGCCAGCTGCGCAACGGTCTGATCAGCCTTGCGATCTTCTTCGCGCTGATCGTCGCGCTGCTGCTTGCCGTGCCTAAACTGCGCTCGACGGGCGAGTTGATAACGGATGCCAGCCCCGCATGGGTGATCGCCGGCATCGGCCTGGAGCTGCTCTCGTGCGCCGGCTACGTGGTGCTGTTCGAGCTCGTGTTCAAGATGGAGCGTCGCTTCAGCCGCCGGCTGTCGCTCTCAGAGCTTGCGGTCAACTCCGTGGTGTCGGTGAGCGGTATCGGTGGGATCGCGCTCGGCGCGTGGGTGCTGCGCACCAAGGGCGTGTCGGTGCAGCGGATCGCACGGCGCTCGGTGCTGATGTTCGTGCTCACCAGCGCGGTCAACGTCTCGGCGGTCGCGGGGATCGGCCTCTTGATGTGGCTGGGAGTGCTGCCGGGCTCGCGCGACCCGCTGCTCACGCTGCTGCCCGCAGCGCTTGCGATAGCGACGATCGCTGCGACCCTCGCGGTTGCCGCGCTCGCGGGTCGGCTTGCGCGCGGACGCCTGAGCAGCGGAAGGCTGCATGTGGCGCTCGTGGCGGTGAGCGACGGGGTGCTTGGCGCGCTGCGGCTGATCCGCCGCCACGACTGGCGTCTGCTCGGTGCGGTCGGCTACTGCCTGTTCGATGCGCTCGTGCTGTACGTGAGCCTGCGTGCGTTCGGCCCCGCGCCGACGATCTGGGTGGTGGCGATGGCCTACCTCGTCGGCCTGATGGGCAACTCGATCCCGATCCCGGCCGGACTCGTCGCGGTCGAAGGGGGGCTGATCGGCATGCTCGTGCTGTTCCACGTCCGCCCGGTCAAGGAGGCGGTGGCGGCGGTTGTGGTGTACCGCGCGATCTCGCTGTGGGTGCCGGCGCTGATCGGTTCCGCGGCGTTCTTCGGGATGCGCCGCGAAATCGGCGAGCCGGCAAGCACGACTCCGAGCAGCCCGGCGCCGAGCTGAAGCGGCCACGCAACCGAGTGGCCGCCTGAAGCTCGGCTCGAAGCTCAGGCGCCGGTCCGGCGCTCGGCCGCGAGCCGTTCGACCGGCCGGCGCTGCGCTCAGGAGCGCGCCAGCCGTTCGGCCGCGGCCACCGCGGCGCTCGCCGTTTGACAGGGGTGGCCGGGCAGCGCTTCCATGACCCGTCGAAGCTGTGGCGACTCGGGGCCTGAGAGACCGGGACAGTAGACGGGAGGGGGGAGGTTCCCGCTGGCCGAGCCGGGCGCGTTCAGTGGCCGCAGCTGCCGTGCGGCGAGCAGCGCGTGGGCGAGGGTGTCGGAGAAGATGTCGATCGCGGTGCGGCCGCTGTAGAGCTCCAGCGAGCGTTCTTCGTCGTACAGCGTCCCGGGCACGCCACGCACGAGGATGTTGCGCTGCGGGCCGAGCGCGCTGTTGGAGTGAAGGCCATAGATGACGGTCGTGACCTGTAGTGGCAGCAGGCAGCTACCCCCGCCCCCGAGCAGTCCCTTGCCGCTGACGCAGTCGCCGTAGTACACGCTGTCGCCGATGCCCGCGCTGTAGTTCTCAAGGCCATCCACTGCCGCCAGCGGGCTACCGGCGAAGTGCGGACCGGTCCAGTACAGGGGGTAGTAGGGAAACGTTTCCGCCTGTGCGAGCGCCGCACTGCCGAGCGGCGGCGGGTGGGTCGTGCCACAGCCCGAGGCGAGGGCCGCCATGGCGAACAGCATGAGCGTGAGCATGGCCTGTGGGGCGCTCGCCGCCACCACCTGCGTCGCGATGTCGTCCGGGCGGTTGGAGCGCGCGGGCGGGTATTGTGTCTCATCGGCGAGCAAGGTCGGGGCGGCGTTCATCGGCGCTGATTATCGGCTACGGACGTTTGCGGTGCGCAACGCGACTTCTTGCGGGCTCGCCGGTTGATGCAGGTACAAGCGCGCGACTCGTCCACTTGAGTTCGACTCGCGTGTGTGCCGGGGCTTGGCTGGGTAGCGAGCCGAGCTCCGGCCAATGAGCTCGGCCGTGCGTGCACACTTCGCCGGTCTGCAGGTGGCGCGGTTCTCGCGATTCCTCCATCCAGCTCGGCGGCGCCATCGCGGAGCGGGAGCCGGCGAGCCCGCCCGCCCGCCTCGCCATACTGGGCCGCTTGGGTTCTCTCGACACGCAAGCGCTCGCCGAGCCGCGGCGCCGATCGGGGTATACGCGGAGCTCGCCCGCGGGCACACGCATCTCTCTCGCGATGGCCACCGCGATCGTGCTCGTCGGCAGCTGGCTGCTGCTTGCGCCGCGCTCGCCGGACTTCGCCGCGCAGACCTATCGCGCGACGCTGTTCGAACGCTTCGGGTTCACGATCTGGGACGACAACTGGTACGCCGGCCATCACCTGCCGGGCTACAGCCTGGTGTTTCCATGGCTTGCGTTGGTGCTCGGGATTCGCCTCGCGGGCGCGCTCGCCGTGCTCGTCTCGACGTTCGCGTTCGAGCGGATCGTGCTCGGCGTGTATGGGCCGCGCGCGCGCTGGGGCGCCGCGTGCTTCGCGCTGGCGGCCGCCGGCGACCTGTGGATCGGACGTGTCACGTTCGCGCTGGGCGTCACGTTCGCCGTGCTCGCCGTGCTCGCGCTCGTGCGCGAGCGGCGCTGGCTTGCGGTGCTGCTCACGGTGCTGTGTGCCGCCAGCAGTCCCGTTGCGGGGCTGCTGCTGGCGCTGGCGGGTGCAACGCACGTGCTCGTCAGCCGTCGCGCGCTTGCCGGACTGACGCTCGTGCTGCCGGCGCTGCTTCTCGTGCTGCCTCTGGAGGCGCTGTTTCCCGAGGGCGGGTGGGAGCCGTTTGCGGCCAGTTCGGTGATCGCGACGGTCGCGGTGACGCTGGCGTTCCTGTATGTCGTGCCGCCGCGGGAGCGGCTGCTGTGGATCGGCGGGTGGATCTACCTGGGCGTGATCTTCCTCTCGATCGCGCCGACGCCGATGGGCGCCAACATCGCTCGCTACGTGGTCATCCTGGCCGGGCCGCTCGCACTGTGCGTGCTGGGGCGCGACGGCTTCAGTCGTCCCGGTCGTCCGCTCGCGAGCGTCGTGCTCGCCGTGGGCGCGATCGTCGTGTGGACCGGCTGGGGCCCTGTTCGCGAGAGCACCGGGGTGATCGGCGACCCCTCGACCGGTGCCGGCTACTACAAGCCGCTCGAACGCTTCCTCGACGCGCACGGCGGCTCGCTCGTGCGTGTGGAGGTGCCGTTCACGCACTCCCACTGGGAGGCGGACTTTCTCGCGTTGCGCTTCCCGCTCGCTCGCGGCTGGGAGCGCCAGCTCGACACCAAGTACGACCCGCTGTTCTTCGGCGCCACGCTCACCGCCTCCGCCTATCGCGCTTGGCTGGAGAACCTGGCTGTCAGCTACGTTGCGCTGCCGGATGTGCGCCTGGACGGATCGAGCGACGAAGAGGCGGCGCTGATCCGCAAAGGACTGCCCTACCTGCGCGAAGTGTTCAGGAGTCGGCACTGGCGGGTGTTCAGGGTGCTCGAGCCGACGCCGATCGCCTCGGCGCCGGCCGTGCTGATCGGGCTGGACCACGACTCCTTCACGCTGCGCTTCGCCACGGCGGGGCGCTCGCTGGTGCGCCTGCACTACACGCGCTACTGGACGCCGGTGCGCGGGGCGGGCTGTGTCAGCGAAGCGCCCGGCGGGTGGACGCTGGTGAGCGTCAGCTCCCCCGGCGTCGTGCGCGTGCAGGCGCGCTTCTCGCTGGGGCGCGCGCTGGGGTTTGCCGGCTCCTGTGGATGAGCAGAGCGTGCTTGCTCGCGGCGCTCTCGGCGGGCACGCTCGCTCGCGTCCTGGCTGTGGAGGCCGCCGTGGCGTGCGGCGCGTGCGCCGGCGTGGCTGCTCTTTGCGGTGTCGCGTCCAGCGGCGCGAGCGCATACAGGCCCGTTATGCCCGACAGGTAGAGGTAGTGGTTGTCGCTGATGACCGGGTCGAAGGAGCCCGTGTTCATCGAGAACACGATTTTGCCGGTGGAGATGCCGAGGCCGATGGTGCGGTGCGTGCCGAGGTCGGCGAAGTACACGATGTTGCCGATGATCGTCGCCGAGCCCGAGATCTTGCCGCCCGCGTCGTACTGCCACTCGATCCGTCCCGAGCGCGCGTTGAGGGCGTAGAACGTGCCGTCTGTAGGAGCCCAGGTAGATGGTGGGGCCGAGGCCCGGCGCGTTGGTGACGGCGGGCGAGGCGTACACGTAGGCACCGGTTTGAACCGCCCAGTCGAGGGCGCCGGAGGCGGCGTCGTAGGCGTAGATGCGCCCGTCTGTGTTGCCGAGGAACACACGCCCGTACATCACGGCCGGGGTCGAGTAGAAGGTGCCGCTGCCAAGCAGCGCGCCGCCCGAGCCGCTGCGCCACAAGAGGTGGCCGTGCTGCTCGCCCACGGCCTGAAGCTCACCGGAGTAGTCGCCGAAGTAGAGCACGCCGCCCGAGAGGGTCGGGCTGGCCTTGACCGCGCCCGATGCATGGTAGGTCCAGATCACGCCGCCGTTGCTCGCGTTCAGCGCATAGACGGTGCCGTCCTGGGAGCCGAAGAACAGCCTGCCGTCGTCGAGCAGGGGAGAGGACTCCGCGCGGCTCGGCAGGTCGCGCACCCAGCGGATGTGACCGTTGAGCGTGTTCAGCGCGACGACCCGTCCGGACTGCGACCCCGGCGAGCGCGAGAGGATCGTCACATAGACGGTTGTGGCCGACACGGCCGGAGTGGAGGCCGAGAGCGCGCCGAGGCGCCGGCTCCACAGGACGTGGCCGGTGTACTTGTCGATCGCGTCAAGCGTCGCATCGTCGGCCAGCTGGAAGATGCGATTGCCCCACGTCACGGGTGGGAACTCCAGCAGGGCGCCGCCGGCGTGTGTCCACACGGTTCTGAACGGTGGTCTCATCGTCGGCGAGGCCGGGAAGAAGCGCGTGTGGTTCTTCGTGTAGCCGTATAGGGGCCAGGCGAAGTGGTCCTGGCCTTTGACCTTCGGCAGCGTCGGCGTGGGCTGGGGCACGAAGCGGGCGTGGGGGTGGTAGACGCTGCCCGTGCGGTGCTTCTCATAGAGATAGCCCGCGAGCGCGACCGCGGCGATGGCGAGCACCGCGATCGCGCTCAGCGCCAGCCGGCCACGGGTGGAGCGGGGCAGCAGTCGAGGCCCTCGCGCGCCGGTCACGACTCGCTCGTCAGGCTCAGGCGGCGAGCTTGCCGGACGACGAGTCGGCCTCCGCGTCTGAGCCTCGCCGGGCCTGGGGCGGTGCTTGCGCGCCGCGCGAGACTCGCTTGGCGGGGGCGCTCGCCCGCGAGCGCCCCCGGCTGAGCCGGGCGCCCAAGGACAGCAGGCTCGCGCCGGCAAGCACGAGGCGATAGGCGCTCACGGCGGCGAGTGGCACGAGCGTGCAGCCGGCGAGCAGCGACACGATGTCGTGGCCGCCCGCGATCGACCACTGCCACAGCAGGTAGTCGCCGGCGGATAGGGCGAGCAGGAAGAGCAGGGCCCTCGGGCGCACGTGGGTAGCTTAGTGGGCGGCTGGGACGGTACGATGATTGCCCATGTGCGGGCGAAGTGTTGTGGTTGCACAAAAGCCTTCCAAGCTTTTAGGGCGGGTTCGATTCCCGTCGCCCGCTTGATCGGCGCGCATCCTCGCGTCGTGGCCGAGACGGCTCTGACCGGTTGAGTTCGGGAGCGTGGTATCAGGCGTCAGAAATGTGGCCTATGCTTCGATCGTGGACGACCTGACGCCCAGCGAAGCAGTTACAACTGCGGATCGGTTGCCGACCGACTCCTCGCCCACGCGCGTGGTTGAGCGCTTCATGGACTTTCTGCGCGAGGGCGGTGCCGATGCGGCGGTCGGGCTTCTGGCGGTGGACGTGCGCTACGAGAACGTCGGACTGCCCACCGTTCACGGACGCGAGCGCGTTCGGCGCATGTTCGGGAGGGCATACGACGGCGGGGCTGGCTTCGACGTCGTGATCCACACGATCTGCGCGAACGGAGCGTCGGTCCTCACAGAGCGCACCGACTTCCTGACGTTCCGCAAGCTCCACATTCAGCTCTGGGTTTGCGGGCGCTTTGACGTTCGCGACGGGCAGATCGTGCTGTGGCGCGACTACTTCGACTTCATCGACTTCAACAAGGGTCTGGTGCGCGGTCTGCTCGGGGTGCATCTGCCGAAGCTTCGCGCCAAGCTGCCTTCGAGGGCATGATCCAGGGGGCAGGTGCCTCGTGGGCTTTGTCCGTAGAATCGAAGAGCACCACGGGGAGTGGCGCAGTCTGGTAGCGCACCCGGCTGGGGGCCGGGCGGTCGCAGGTTCAAATCCTGTCTCCCCGACTAGAGGAAAAGCAAGTGATAGAGCCAAAAGCAGCAGTCGGCTCTATCGGGAAAGATGTCTCACGGGGAACAAACGGGGAACAATTTCTCGGACAACTTGCAACGGCATGGCGCTTGCTTGCCACGTCGGGCCTGGCCCAACGCGGCGTGTTGCGCGGCCACCGAGCCGACATCCGCATCGCCGAGCTGGACGACGACGTTCGCGCGGGGCTCAGCGCGGCGCAGGCCCGGCAGGTCATGGTGAACCCCTCGTCTGCCGGCAACTCGCCGACGCCTCTCACTATGCGCACCGCGCTAGCGCTCGACAACGCTGGGCGCCCGTTGCGGGAGCCGGCTTGCCCGGCCATCGTCGCATCCCCTGGCGGGGATGCGGCCGGGGCTGCGACCGGCCCCGCATCGGGCGGGGCCATCCATCCAAAAGGAAGGCGACATGCCCGCAGGACTCACAGACTCAGATTCGATGTTCTCCGTTCGCGTCACACCCTGGCACGGCCTTGGAGCGGTGCTTGAGCAGCCGCCCGCGACCGTGGGCGAGGCGATCGAGGCATCCGGCCTCGGCTGGAGCGTGGCGAAGGAGCCGATCGCGATCGACCACGGCGATGCGTCGAGCGTGTGGCCGGCGCCGCGCCACGAGGAGATACCCGGCTACTACGCCACCGTGCGCCAAGACAACCGCGAGGCGCTCGGGATCGTCGGCGAGCGCTACCGGATCGTGCAGAACCACGAGGCGTTCGCGTTCGTCGACCAGCTGCTCGGTAGCTCGATCCACTTCGAGACAGCCGGCAGCCTGCACGGCGGCCGCCGCGTGTGGGTGCTGGCGACACTGCCCGATCATGTCGAGGTCGGAGGCGACGACGTGCGCCCATACGTCCTGCTGATGAACAGCCACGACGGCTCGACGGCCGTGATCGCCGCCACGACCCCGATCCGCGTGGTCTGCCAGAACACACTCAACTGGGGTCTCGCCAACGCCCTGCAGAAGTTCTCGATCCGCCACACCGAAGCGGTCACGCAGCGCGTCCACGAGGCTCGCCGCGTCCTCGAGCTCTCCATCAACTACTACGAGCAGTTCAAGCGCTTCGGCGACGAGCTCGCCTCCCAGCGCTGCACCGAACGCCAGCTCCGCGCCGTGCTCGACAAGCTGTACCCGAACGGCATGAGCGACTCCGTGACCGACCGGACGCGCAAGTCGCGCCAGCAGACGAAGGACCGCATCGCCGAGCTGTTCATGCGTGGCGAGACTCAGGGCAACGCGCCCGGCTCGAAGTGGGCAGCCGTCAACGCCATCGTGGAGTACGGCGACTGGCTGCGCCCGCTGCGCTCGAGCGGCCAGCGCTTTGCTCGCGCGCTCGACGACGGACCCGAGAAGACCCGCGCCCTGCAGCTCGTCGCCGCCGCCTGAAAATTGGGGGGCTCGGCGTGCGTCCAAGCTCGCCGCGCCCCCCAACACCTCGCCGTCGAAGCTCATCCGCATCCTCGCCTACAATCAAGATCAAGGACTCGGCCCACGCGGCCGATCTTTCAAGGAGCGTTTGCAATGGCTACTCGAACCGACAACGAAATCCGCGAGCTGGGCCCCGAGGAATGGGCGCAGCTCGTCGATGAGAAGGCTCGCGCCCTGCTGGGCATGAGCGGCGAGGAGTTCGAGCGGCGTCTGAACTCGGGCGAGATCGACATAGACGACAGCCCCGAGGTCACGCGCGTCGCAATGATGCTCCCGCTCAGTGGCGCCTCCAAGTAACAATCCCGCCGAGGCCGTCGAGCACTATCGCGGCCGAACAGTGCGGCTGCTGTCTTGCTTGACCAGCGCCCACACCACCGTCAGCGGCTACCACGCGGCTGATCGCCCGCACCGCCTGCTGCTCGCCCGCGGCGACGCTGCGCGGCTGCACGCCGAGCCACGGCTCACACTCCTCGTCACCGAGCAGTACGAGGTTCGCCAGAGCACCGCAGGCTGGCATGTCGAGATCGTCGGCTACCTCTACGCCATCGGATACGAAGACAGCGAGCTCGTCTCCTACCACTGGCATCCAAGCGGTAAGAGCACGATCACCCAGCCGCACATGCACGTCGGCGCCGCCGTCCAGATCGGAGATCGGTGGCTCGGAAAGGTTCATCTGCCCACCGGCATGGTCGGCCTCGAGCAAGTCATCGCGCTCGCCATCGTCGAGCTCGGCGTCGAGCCACTCCGCGACGATTGGGAGCGGCTGATCGACGATGCTGTCGCTCGCTGACGTCACGGCTGGAACGCAGCCCGGTCAATAACGGCTATCGAGCGGAGCGGTGCTGCCGGTGAAGCGTGCTCGTCACGGCGGCCTCGTGATCGAGCCGCGCGCTGACGCGGATCAGCCCCTGCGCAGCCGTGCGCGGGCCGAGCCTGAACATCAACGTCAGCCG
This sequence comes from uncultured Solirubrobacterales bacterium, assembly GCA_963831995.1. Lineage (GTDB taxonomy): Bacteria > Actinomycetota > Thermoleophilia > Solirubrobacterales > Solirubrobacteraceae > Palsa-744. The sequence continues at coordinate 2,118,499 of CAWHSI010000005.1, forward strand.
CCCATGCTTGAGCGCTCCGGCCTTCGCGGAGGAGACGACGAGCTTGCCCTTCAACTTGCCGGTGAAGCCGACGCGGACCCTTCCGCTTGCAGGCCCGCTCACATGCACGATCAGCTCGTGCCCGTGCAGCGTCTCGGTGACGTGGATCTTCGGCGTGCTAGTCGTTGTGGTGTGACCTGAGCCTGGGCCACCCGAGCTCGGGGCAGGAACCGCGACGCTCGCGCGGGCGGCATTGGCAGGGTTCGCGTTGCCCGCCGCGTTGCTCAGCCACACTGCGATGCTCCAGTCGCCGGGGCCGGGCACGGTCACGGTCGTCGGCCCGGCAGCGGGCGCGGCCGTGGGAGTGCTGCACGCGCCCGATCCGCTTGCCGGGCAGACCTGGTAGAGCGCGCCGGTGATCGGGGCTATCTGGCTCTGCGGCTCGCCCCAAGTGAGCGTGAACGTGGAGCTGCCGCTCCGCACGGGCGTCGCCGAGAGCCCGATTGGCGCCGGTGGCGCACTGTTGTCCACCGTGATTTCCTCGGAAGCGACAGTCGACTGATTGCCTGCGGCGTCAGTTGCGACAAGCGTGAGGGCATGTTTGCCGTCGCCGAGCTGGCTCGTCGCGAGGTTCAACGTCTGCGTGCCGGTCGAGGACGGGCAGGGCTGCGAAAAGGTGAAGTTGCACGGCGCGGAGTAAGTCTCTGTCGGATGCCCGTCGACCGACAGAGTGACGCTCGCTACGCCGCCGCCGACATCCTGCGCGGAGACGGCGATGCTTTCGGTGCCTTTGTGAAAACCTCCTTCGCCTGATCCCCACAGCGCGCCCGAGGGCGCGCTCAGCGTCGGCGGCGTCGGATCGGAGAGAGTCACCGTGGCTCCGTACATCGTCGCCCAAACGGCGTGCTGCGTTGCCCCTGTAACGCATTCCCGTCCTGTGGGCGGCTGACACACGATGCCAAGTGACAGTTCGTGCGCAGAGAGGCCGGTGATCCTCGCGGGTTCGCCTCCCGTGCCCGGTGGCCCACCGATGGAACACGTCTCACCATTTTCGACCGTATCGAGGCAGGTTTCTTCAGGCACGATGGCTCCGTCGGCGCGCAATGCCGGGGACCAAGAGTTCTTAGGATCGAGGGAGTGGCCGATGTAGCGTTCGTAGGTGAGCGCCGTAATCGTGGTGCCTGCTGGCGCGGTGAACGTCCAGCCAGCGCTCGTGCCAGGTGCGGCGTCACTCGACAGACCGAGCGCGTCGGTTGTCGATAGGCCGCCTTCCTGATCGGCCTTGCCGCCTGAGCCTCCCAGCCGATACGGGCAGTTGACGTGCTCGGCGTAATGGGGCGGGTTGGCCGGATCATTCGTCGCCCACATCCACGAGTTGTTGGCGGCTTCCGGCGCAAAGTTGCACGCGCTGACTTCATAGCTTCCCGCCGCGAGCGAGGGAGCCGGCGACACCCAAGCCAGCACGGCGAGCATCGCGACGATCGTTGCGCTCCATGCTCTCATCGTCCGCGCCGTGCCTTGCTTGCGGTGCTCAGTGATGCGGCAATGCGAAGCGTTATCCACGGGCTTGCCCGCTGGACGTCGTAGGGGTCGGTGTAGCGCACCGACACCTCTGCCACGCCAGACCTCGGCAGCGTCAAGCTCGAGAAGGCGCCGTGCAGCGTGCGCAGCACGTGCAGCTGGCGCGAACGCGGGCGGTGGCCGAGATAACGGACCTGCACTTCGGCTTCCTGCGGGCGGCCGGTCAGTGCGAGCACGAGTCGGTGTCTGACTCGCTTCAGGTGCGCCCGTGGGCGTGCGAACGGTCGAGTGAGGGTCATCGCCGTCAATGGTGCCACCTGCTGGGGAGACGATTCTGCGGCCGCGCCTGGCCGTGCGCCCGGCTCGGCTGCTTCGCCTGCGGAGACGATGGCTCCGAGGCCCGCGTTGCGGAATGTCTGTGCGATGTTGAGGACGCCGCTGTCGGCTTCCGTCAGGTCCTTCTCGGCCGCTTCCGGCGACAAGCTCGGCTGATAGGAGTCGAGTGCGCCCAGCGCTGCCGCTGCGATCACAGATGCCTCGCTCGTGCCTTGCCAGTAGTTGTAGTTCGGGGTGCCGCTCGTCGGTTCGGCCCCGTCGAGGTCGCAGCCTGGCGCGAGCAGCCGCAGTCCTTCCCCGCGGTTGCTGAACGAGCAGAAGCCGCCGCCCTGCGTGTCGGTCGCACCGACAGACAACACGCCGGGGTACGCCGCGGGATACTCAAGGGGACCGCCGTCATCGTTTCCCGCTGCCGCGACTACTGCGACGCCGTTGTTGATGGCGCGTTCGACCGCGTTTCCTACCAGTTCAGTGGCTTCCGCTGAGCGTCCTTCCGCGGTGCCGAGCGAGAGATTCACTACGCGGATGTTGTACTTGTGCTCCAGTTCAAGGCATTCTGTGATTCCCGATGCGTAGGCGCTGTACGGGAACGTCGTCCGGCTGGGCTCGAGGATGCGCACCGAGACGATCTGGACCGCGTGCGGCGCCGTGCCGACCATGCCCCAACCATTCACCGGCGCGGCCGCCATCATCGCGAGCACGGTGCCGTGCAGCGTCGGCGATACATCCCCGCCCGAGCCGCCGTCGAGCGCTGTGCGTTCTACCACGCCGCCTTCTGTGTCGGGGTTCAGGTTCACGCCAGTATCAACAAGGCAAAGACCCGCAGGCTGCGCCGGTGCCTGAGCGTAGGGAAGGAAGGCCCCGTCGTCGGCGACGGCCTGCGCCGTGATCGCGGTCTCGGCCCTCACCGTCGATGGCCACAGCAGCGCCAGCGGGACGAGCATCGCCACGATGCACATCCAGCGAGATCCTCGGCGACTGCGCCTAGCCAGTGCTGACATACACCACCCGGCTCTCCCCGCTGCCGAACGGAAAACCCGCCTGACCGCCAGGCACCTCGGCGCGGAACGGGAAGCGCCCGATGCCGCCCTCGAACTGGTAGAGCACCCGAAAGCGCCCACGTCCGTTCGTGCGAGGCGTCCTGAACGGCTCCCAGCGGCCACGGTAATGCACGAGGAGGTCGACGATCGTGCCCTGCCGCGGGATTGGCCCCTCGACCGTCCCTGAGAGCACGATCATCCCTTCCGAGCCGGTGCGCGTCGGGCTGATGCGCAGCCGGACCCCGGCGGCCACTGTCTCCCTGACGCGCCCGAGAGCCGCGTAGCCAGAGTCGCCGGAGAACGCGCGGTAGCCGACGTCGATCAGCCGCGACGGTCCACTGCCTACGCGCACCCGGAACGTGCCATCGACACCCGTTGTGGCGTGGCCGATCACCGCCGGTGCCGGCGCGCCGTCGATCTGTTCCAGCACATCCAGGCTGGCGTGTGCGATCGGCTGGCCCTGCCCATCGAGCAGTCGACCGGAGAGCACGATCGCGCGGTGCGCGTAGCTGCGCGTGATCGTGGCCGACAAGCCGAGCCGCAACTCGGCCTTCTCGCTCGCCCTGATCCCGTTCGCGTTGCCGATCCCGAGCGTCTGCAAGCCGCTGCTGCCGGGGCCGGGAAGCGCACCCAACGATGATGTCGTCGAAGCGTTCTGGACCGTGACCTCGCCGCTGTAGATCACGCTCGTGTTCTGCGCAGCATCCTCGACAACGAGTTCGACTCGATGCTCGCCGTTGGCGACCGTCGCGGTGTTCCAGCTCACGGTGTCCGACACGCTCGGCGGGCACGCTTGAAAGTTCGTGTAGGAGCAGCTCGCCAGGTAGTCCTTGACGGCGGCGGGTTCGCCATCGATGCGCAACTGCACCAGCCGCACACCCGAGCTCGTGTCCGCCGCCTGATAGCTGATCGAGGACGTGCCCGAAACCGTCCCTGAGCTCGTCAGCGCGCCGCCCATCACTGTGCCGCTCGGCAGCGTCGTGTCCTGCAGCGTCAGCCGTGACCCGTACAGCTCGAGGATGTTGTTCTCGCCAGACCCAAACGTGCAGCCTGTGCCGGCGTCGTCGTTGGAGCAGTAGTTCGCCAGCGTGATCTCGGTGGTGGTGGACGGCAGCACGTAGGTGCTGGGTTCACTACCCGTCATCGGGGTCGTGCTTTCACCGACCGCGCCGTCGTTGTCGGCGGCGATCGCAAACGTGTCGGCGCCACCGACCTGATGAGCCGCCTGCCACCACACCTTCGCTTCGATGATCGTGATGCCGCTTCCTGCCGGCACGCCGATCTGTACTCCTGCGGTGTTGCCAGGGCTCATGCTGCCGCCCCTCGGCCCGATGTAGTCACCGGGGCCGCCGCTGCACGTCCCCTTCACATTCTGAGGGCTGCCGAACACAGCCCAAGAGCCAGCATCGTCAGACCCAGCCGACGGGCAGTTGTCGATTACGTACGTTCCAGCGCTCGCGCCCGAGGCGAGCGTCAGCGCCAGCGCGCCGGCGGCGACCGACACGAGGGCGACCCTGCGCAACGATCGGCAGGCGCGGTTGGCCGCGGCGCGCGGGACTCTCTCAACGAGTGGTGACATTCACCGTCCTGCTTTCGCCAGGTGCAAACGGAAAGTCGCCTTGGCTGCCGAACACCAGCGCGCGGAACGGGAAGCGCCCGATCCCACCTTGGAACTGGTAGACGACATGGAACCGTCCTAGGCTGTTCGTGCGCGGGTCGCGGAAGGGCTCCCACCGCCCGCGGTAGTGGACGAGCAGCTCGATGACGACGCCCTGCGGCGGTATCGGGCCGAGCACCCGGCCGCTGAGCGCGATCGTGCCCTGCGAGCCGGTCGTGTGAGGGCTTACCGCGAGCTGCACTCCCGCGCGCACCGACTCGTGTAGCCGTGCGCTTGCCGCGTAGCCGCTGTCCGCCGAGAACGCCCGGTAGCCAATCTCGATCATCCGCGAGGGCCCCGCGGGCACAGCAGCGACGAACGTGCCATTCGCGCCCGTGCGGGCATGGCCGACCAGTTCCAGGGTCGCGCCGCTGTCCTGCTGCAAGACGTCGAGCGTGGCGCCCGCGATCGGTAGGCCCTGAGCGTTCAGCAGCCGACCGGAGATGCGCAGCGCTCGCTTGCTGTAGAGGCGCGAGACCGTAGCGTGCACGCCGAGCTGTAGGTGCGCACCCTCACTGGCGCCAGCACCATTCGGGGTGCCCGTGCCCGTCGATGCGGCGAGCGAACCGGCTCCTGGCAGCGCCCCGAGCGAGCTGGCCACAGCGCTCGGGTTCTCGACCGTGACCGACCCGAGAGCGTCGTTGGTCACGTTGCCCGCGGCGTCCGTGATCGTCAAGCTCGCTGCGTAGGCGCCGTTCGCCAGCGCATCGGTGTCGAGCGAGAAGCCGCTGACCGTCTGCGTGAGCGGGCAGGCGTTCCAAGAGTCATAGGCACATTCGCTCGAGAAGCTGAAGGTGTGGACATAGGGCGTGCCGCCGCCCAGCGGGCTGAGCGTCAACGCTGCGCTGCGGACGCCGCTTTCAGCGTCGCTGCCGGTGAACGTGATCGACTGCGCACCCGCCACCGACGAGCCGCCGGCAGCCGCCGTGGCAAGCGGGCCGCTCACGCTCGCCACCTTCGGTGGCGTGTCGTCTTCCAGCGTCAACGTGATGCCGTTGAGCGCGGGCACGTCGGTCGCGTCGGCGAAGTCGCACGACGGTGAGCTGTCGTCGGTCGAGCAGTTGACCGACGCCTCGAAGTCGCGTGCGCCCTGCGGCAGCGTCCACGTTTCACTCGCCGTGTACGGGCTCGTGCCGCCGTAGGGCAGCTCAGCGCCGCCGGGCAGCGACTGTCCCGCCGAGGAGAGCTCGAGGAAGGCGTCATCGCCGGTCACGGGAGACCCGATGACCTGCGCCTTGATCGAGTGGATCGCCACGCCCGGCACGCTGCCGGGTACGTCGAGGCGTAGACCGACCTCGCTGCCGCTGTGTCCGTTCTCGGTCACGATCCCGCCGTGTTCTTCAGTGAACACGTACACGCCGATGCTGCCGTCAGCCGAGCACGTGTCGGACAGCACCGTGTCCGCCTGCGTGTTGAAGCCGAACACGCTCCAGCCCGCAGAGACCGCCGGCACGCCCGCCGCGCACTGATACATCGGGTACGTGCCCGCACTCGCAGCAGAGGTGAACAACAGGCCAGCGGCGAGCAAAGTGATCACTGCGACGACGAGGCGCCTGCAGGGGAATCGGCTAGTTGGTGTCAACGTCGACCACCTCGCTCAACCCGCGGCCAAACGCGAAATCGGCCTGGCTCGGCGGGACTTCAGCGCGGAACGGGAACCGCCCGACCGCGCCCTCGAACTGGTAGACGACGGTGAAGCGCCCGGCGGCGTCCGTCCGTGGCGTGCGAAATGGCTCCCATCGCCCGCGGTAGTGGACAAGCAGGTTCACGCTCACGCCCTGGCGTGGCACCGCCCCGAGCACCCGCCCGGTGAGCGTGATCGTGCCTTCCGAGCTGGTGCTGGGCGTGCTCACGTGCAGCTGCACGCCCGCCCTGACCGTCTCTGTGATCCTCGCCACCGCGGCATAGCCCGCGTCGGTCGAGAACGCGCGGTAGGCGACCTCAAGGGTCCGCGAGGGTCCGCCTCTCACCGTCGTCGCGAACGTGCCGCTCGCGCTCGTGCGTGCGTGCCCGATCACCCTCCAGCTGTTCGCGCCGCTGACCTGCTGCAGCACTTCGAGCGCTGCGGCGCCGATCGGCTCGCCCTGTGCGTTTAGCAGCCTGCCGGACACGCCCAGCTCCCGTTTGGCGAACGAGCGCGAAAGCCGACCGTGTTGGCCGAGCTCAAGGCGCGCGCCCTCGCTCGCCGCGACCCCGTTCGGGGTTCCAGCCAACGCCGCGGCGCCCGCGCCGGGGCCCGGCAGCGCGCCGAGCGAGCCATCGGACGGCTGCAAGGTGCTGATCGGCCCGTCGTAGACGACGCTTGCGTTCTGGGCGGCATCTACGACCGTGACCTTCAGCGTGTGCGCACCATTCGGCAGCGTCGTCGTGTTGACCGGCACATCGACGGACTCGCTGGTCCGGCATGGCTGGCTGTGGTCGAACTCGAGCGCGCCTTCGCTCGATCCGAGCACCACGCATCGCCCTTCGTTGCTGTCCGGCGTGCCTGAGTAGACCGTGGTGCCGTCGATCTGCACGACCACGAGGCGCACGCCTGGGCCGCCGGGGTCGCTGGCCTGGAAGGTCAGTTCCTGCGTGCCGTGCGCGTTCGGGTTCAGCAGGGTGCCGCCGAAGCCGCTCGCCGCGGGCGTCGCATCGTTTGCGAGCTCGATCGCTGCACTGCTGACGTTCATGGCTGCGTCGATCCCGCCCGTCGCCGGGCAAGAGGTGGCGCCTTCATAGGGGCCGACGCACACCGCGACCGCATACAGGTTGCTGCCGCCGACGTGCGTGATCGGGAACGACCCGGTGAGCGTGCCATCCGCGCCGCAGGGGAGGTTGAGCTGGCAGTTGGCCAGCACATTTGCCGAGTCGTAGGTCGCGGCCGGCGTTGCGAGCCATGCCTGTCCGTGCGGTGCGCTCAGCGATGCGGTGATCGAGCCGCCGGCGATCGTCGAGCCGGTCGGCGAGGTGAACACCCACTCGGGTCCTTCGTAGGCGCCCTGTGGCGCTTCGCCGCTCGTCACCGCGCTCAGGTCTCCGCCTTCAGCGCAGGAGTTCGTGTCGCCGCTGTCAGGCCCGACATCGCCCGTGGCGCCTGTGCTCCAGCCATCGGTCGGCGCGGGCTGACCGTTGGGCTGGCGGCATGAGAGCAGCATCCACGTCCCCGCGTCAGCTTCGCCTGCGAACGCCAGCGTCAGGATGCACGCGAGCGCTGCGAGCGACAGGAAAGCGCCGAGGCGCTGCACGCCAGCGAGATCCATGTCAGTTCGTGGTGACATCGACCGCCTTGCTTTCGCCGGTCGTGAACGGGAAGCCGCCTTGTCCGCCGAACACGAGCGCCCTGAACGGGAAGCGTCCGATGCCGCCCTGGAACTGGTAGACGACCTGAAAGCGTCCGCGCGAGTCGGTGCGCGGAGCCCGGAACGGCTCCCACCGGCCGCGGTAGTGCACTAGCAGCTCGACAACCACGCCCTGCGCGGGTATCGGGCCGAGCACTCTGCCGCTGAGGGTGATCGTGCCTTCCGAGGCAGTCCTGCGCGGTGTCACGCTGAGCTTCACGCCAGCGTCGACTGCCTCGGCGATCGTGCCCACCGCCGCATAGCCGGCGTCCGTCGAGAACGCGCGGTAGGCGATCTGCACAGTCCTCGTCGGCCCGCCCGCCACGTTGGCGAGGAATGTCCCGTTGGCGCGAGTGCGGGTGTGCCCGATCACGCTCGTGCTCGCTGAGCCGGCGAGGTGCTGGAGCACGTCGAGTGTCGCGCCGGCGATCGGATGGCCATGCCCGTCGAGCAGGCGCCCGCTGACCCGCAACGCGCGATGGCCGTAGGTGCGGGTGATCTTGCGCCCCAGCCCGAGCGTGATCCGCGCCGTGCGGCTCGCTGTCGTGCCGTTCGGCGCCGCAGCCGTGGTGGCCTGGGAGCTGGTCGCGCCCGTGCCAGGGCCGGGCAGTGCTCCGAGCGAGTTGCTGGCCGGCGGCTCGGTCGAGATGCTGCCGTCGTAGACGACCGCCGAGTTACCCGCCGCGTCCTGCACGATCACCTTCAAGGTGTGCTGGCCGTTGGACAAGCTCGCCGTGTTGATCGGGAGATCCACCGACTCGCTCGCCGGACACGGCTGGCTGTAGTCGAACATCAACGTGCCGCCGCTCGAGCCCACCGGCACGCACTTCCCGCCGTTGCTGTTCGGCGTGCCCGAGTAGAGCGTTTTGCCGTCGATCTGCACGACCACCAGGTACACGCCTGGGCCGCCGGGGTCCCCGGCGGCGAGCGTCAGTTCGGAAGTGCCTTCGGCGTTCGGGCTGAGCAGCGTCCCGCCGACCCCGCTGCCCGTCGGCGTCGCTTCATTTGAGAGCAGCAGGTTGGCCCACCACAGCCGCACCAGCGA
>CAWHSI010000006.1:0-33406 GCA_963831995.1 uncultured Solirubrobacterales bacterium
TCGCCGAGCTGGACGACGACGTTCGCGCGGGGCTCAGCGCGGCGCAGGCCCGGCAGGTCATGGTGAACCCCTCGTCTGCCGGCAACTCGCCGACGCCTCTCACTATGCGCACCGCGCTAGCGCTCGACAACGCTGGGCGCCAGATGCGGGAGCCGGCTTGCCCGGCCATTGTCGCATCCCCTGACGGGGATGCGGCCGGGGCTGCGACCGGCCCCGCACCGGGCGGGGCCACCATCCAAAAGGAGGCTCAAATGCCCGCAGGACTCACAGACTCGGACACCATGTTCTCGGTTCGCGACACGCCCTGGCACGGCCTCGGGGCCGTGCTCGACCAGCCGCCCGCGACGGTCGCCGAGGCGATCGAGGCGTCCGGCCTCGGCTGGAGCGTCGCCAAGGAGCCGATCGCCGTCGACCGCGGCGATGCGCCGACGAGTGGCCGGCGCCGCGCTGCGAGGAGATCCCCGGCTTCTACGCGACCGTCCGCCAGGACACGCGCGAGGTGCTGGGCATCGTCGGAGAGCGCTACCGGATCGTGCAGAACCACGAAGCGTTCACGTTCATCGACCAGCTTCTCGGCAGCGCGATCCACTTCGAGACGGCCGGCAGCCTGCACGGCGGCCGGCGCGTGTGGGTGCTCGCGACGCTGCCCGATCACGTCGAGGTCGGAGGCGACGACGTGCGCCCATACGTGCTGCTGATGAACAGCCACGACGGCTCGACAGCCGTGGTCGCCGCCACGACGCCGATCCGCGTGGTCTGCCAGAACACCCTCAACTGGGGTCTCGCCAACGCCCTGCAGAAGTTCTCGATCCGGCACACCGAAGCGGTCACGCAGCGCGTCCACGAGGCTCGCCGAGTCCTCGAGCTCTCCATCGACTACTACGAGCAGTTCAAGCGCTTCGGCGACCAGCTCGCCTCCGAGCGCTGCACCGAACGCCAGCTCCGCGCGGTCCTCGACGAGCTCTACCCGAACGGCACGAGCGACTCCGTGAGCGGCCGCACGCGCAAGTCGCGCCAGCAGACGAAGGACCGCATCGCCGAGCTGTTCCTGCGCGGCGACACGCAGGGCAACGCGCCCGGCTCGAAGTGGGCGGCCGTCAACGCGATCGTGGAGTACGGCGACTGGCTGCGCCCGCTGCGCTCGAGCGGCCAGCGCTTCGCCCGCGCGCTCGACGACGGACCCGAGAAGACCCGCGCCCTGCAGCTCGTCGCCGCCGCCTGAAAGTGGGGGGCTCGGCGTGCGTAAAGGCTCGCCGAGCCCCCCAGGACCTCGCCGTCGAAGCTCACCCGCGTCCTCGCCTACAATCAGGATCAAGGAGCCGGCCCGCGCGGCCGATTCTTCAAGGAGCGTTTGCAATGGCTACTCGAACCGACAACGAAATCCGCGAGCTGAGCCCCGAGGAATGGGCTCAGCGAGTCGATGAGAAGGCCCGCGCACTGCTGGGCATGAGCGGCGAGGAGTTCGAGCGGCGTCTGAACTCGGGCGAGATCGACATAGACGACAGCCCCGAGGTCACGCGCGTCGCAATGATGCTCCCGCTCAATGGCACCCGCAAGTAGAACAATCCCGCCGAGGCCGTCGAGCACTATCGCGGCCGAACAGTGCGGCTGCTGTCTTGCTTGACCAGCGCCCACACCACCGTCAGCGGCTACCACGCGGCCGATCACCCGCACCGCCTGCTGCTCGCCCGCGGCGACGCTGCGCGGCTGCACGCCGAGCCACGTCTCACGCTCCTCGTCACCGAGCAGTACGAGGTTCGCCAGAGCACCGCAGGCTGGCATGTCGAGATCGTCGGCTACCTCTACGCCATCGGATACGAAGGCCAGCGAGCTCGTCTCCTACCACTGGCATCCGAGGGCAAGAGCCCGATCACCCAGCCGCACATGCACGTCGCCGCCGCCGTCCAGATCGGCGATCAGTGGCTCGGAAAGGTTCATCTGCCCACGGGCGTGGTCGGCCTCGAGCAAGTCATCGCGCTCGCCATCGTCGAGCTCGGCGTCGAGCCACTCCGCGACGATTGGGAACGGCTGATCGACGAGGCCACCGCCGCTCGCTGACGTCTCGGCTGGAACGCAGCCCGGTCAATAGCGGCTATCGAGCGGAGCGGCGCTGCCGGTGAAGCGTGCTCGTCACCGCGGCCTCGTGATCGAGCCTCGCGCTGACGCGGATCAGCGCCTGCGCCGCCGTCCGCGGGCCGAGCCTGAACATCACCGTCAGCCGCCCATGCTTGAGCGCTACGGTCTTGGCGGCGGAGGCGACGAGCTTGCCCTTCAGCCTGCCGGTGAAGCCGACGCGGACCCTTCCGCTGCCAGGTCCGCTCACATGCACGATCAGCTCGCGCCCGTGCAGCGTCTCGGTGACATGGATCTTCGGCGTGCTCGTCGTCGTGGTCCCTGGCCCAGGACCTCCCGAGCCTGGGGCCGGAACGACGACGCTCGCATGCGCGGCATTGGCAGGGTTCGCATTGCCCGCCGCGTTGCTCAGCCACACCGCGATGCTCCAGTCACCGGGGCCGGGCACGGTCACGGTCGCCGGCCCAGCCGCGGGCGCGGCCGTGGAGTGCTGCACGCACCCGATCCGCTTGCCGGGCACACCTGGTAGAGCGCGCCGGTGATCGGGGCGATCTGGCTCTGCGGCTCGCCCCAAGTGAGCGTGAACGTGGAGCTGCCGCTCCGCACGGGCGTCGCTGAGAGCCCGACTGGCGCCGGTGGCGCGCTGTTGTCTACCGTGATTTCCTCGGAGGCGACAGTCGACTGATTGCCTGCGGCGTCAGTTGCGACCAGCGTGAGGCTATGTTTGCCGTCGCCGAGCTGACTCGTCGCCAGGCTCAACGTCTGCGTGCCCGTCGAGGACGGGCACGGCTGCGAAAAGGTGAAGTTGCACGGCGCGGAGTAAGTCTCCGTCGGATGCCCGTCGACCGACAGAGTGACGCTCGCTACGCCGCCACCGACATCCTGCGCGGAGACGGCGATGCTTTCGGTGCCTTTGTGAAAGCCTCCTTCGCCTGGTCCCCACAGCGCGCCCGAGGGCGCGCTCAGCGTCGGTGGTGTCGGATCGGAGAGAGTCACCGTGGCTCCGTACATCGTCGCCCAAACGGCGTGCTGCGTTGCCCCTGTAACGCATTCCCGTCCTGTGGGCGGCTGACACACGATGCCAAGTGACAGTTCGTGCGCAGAGAGGCCGGTGATCCTCGCGGGTTCGCCTCCCGTGCCCGGTGGCCCACCGATGGAACACGTCTCATTATTTTCGACCGTATCGAGGCAGGTTTCTTCAGGCACGATGGCTCCGTCGGCGCGCAATGCCGGGGACCAAGAGTTCTTAGGATCTAGGGAGTGGCCGATGTAGCGTTCGTAGGTGAGCGCTGTAATCGTGGTGCCTGCTGGCGCGGTGAACGTCCAGCCAGCGCTCGTGCCAGGCGCGGCGTCACTCGACAGACCGAGCGCGTCGGTTGTCGATAGGCCGCCTTCCTGGTCGGCCTTGCCGCCTGAGCCTCCCAGCCGATACGGGCAGTTGACGTGCTCGGCGTAATGGGGCGGGTTGGCCGGATCATTCGTCGCCCACATCCACGAGTTATTGGCGGCTTCCGGCGCAAAGTTGCACGCGCTGACTTCATAGCTTCCCGCCGCGAGCGCGGGAGCCGGCGACACCCAAGCCAGCACGGCGAGCATCGCGACGATCGTTGCGTTCCATGCTCTCATCGTCCGCGCCGTGCCTTGCTCGCGGTGCTCGGTGATGCGGCAATGCGAAGCGCTATCCACGGGCTTGCCCGCTGGACGTCGTAGGGATCGGTGTAGCGCACCCACACCTCTGCCACGCCAGACCTCGGCAGCGTCAAGCTCGAGAAGGCGCCGTGCAGGGTGCGCAGGACGTGCAGCTGGCGCGAGCGCCGACGGTGGCCGAGGTATCGGACCTGGACTTCGGCTTCCTGCGGGCGGCCGGTCAGTGCGAGCACGAGTCGGTGCCTGACTCGCTTCAGGTGCGCCCGTGGGCGTGCGAACGGTCGAGTGAGCGCCATCGCCGTCAATGGTGCCACCTGCTGGGGAGACGATTCTGCGGTCGCGCCTGGCCGTGCGCCCGGCTCGCCTGCTTCGCCTGCGGAGACGATGGCTCCGAGGCCCGCGTTGCGGAATGTCTGCGCGATGTTGAGGACGCCGCTGTCGGCTTCCGTCAGGTCCTTCTCGGCCGCTTCCGGCGACAAGCTCGGCTGATAGGAGTCGAGTGCACCCAGCGCCGCCGCTGCGATCACAGATGCCTCGCTCGTGCCTTGCCAGTAGTTGTAGCTCGGGGTGCCGCTCGTCGGTTCGGCCCCGTCGAGGTCGCAGCCTGGCGCGAGCAGCCGCAGTCCTTCCCCGCGGTTGCTGAACGAGCAGAAGCCGCCGCCCTGCGTGTCGTTCGCACCGACAGACAACACGCCGGGGTACGCCGCGGGATACTCAACGGGACCGCCGTCATCGTTTCCCGCTGCCGCGACTACTGCGATGCCGTTGTTGATAGCGCGTTCAACCGCGTTTCCTACCAGTTCAGTGGCTTCCGCTGAGCGTCCTTCCGATGTGCCGAGCGAGAGATTCACTACGCGGATGTTGTACTTGTGCTCCAGTTCAAGGCATTCTGTGATTCCCGATGCGTAGGCGCTGTATGGGAACGTCGTCCGGCTGGGCTCGAGGATGCGCACCGAGACGATCTGGATCGCGTGCGGAGCGGTGCCGACCATGCCCCACCCATTTGCTGGCGCCGCCGCCATCATCGCCAGCACAGTGCCATGCAGCGTCGGCGACACATCCCCGCCCGAGCCGCTGTCGAGCGCGGTGCGTTCCACCACGACGCCTTCCGTGTCGGGGTTCAGGTTCACGCCAGTATCAACAAGGCAAAGACCCGCAGGCTGCGCCGGCGCCGGAGCGTAGGGAAGGAAGGCCCCGTCGTCGGCGACGGCCTGCGCCGTGATCGCGGTCTCGGCCCTCACCGTCGATGGCCACAGCAGCGCCAGCGGGACGAGCATCGCCACGATGCACATCCAGCAAGATCCTCGGCGACCACGCCTAGCCAGTGCTGACATTCACCACCCGGCTCTCCCCGCTGCCGAACGGAAACCCCGCCTGACCGCCAGGCACCTCGGCGCGAAACGGGAAGCGCCCGACGCCACCCTCGAACTGGTAGAGCACCCGAAAGCGCCCACGTCCGTTCGTGCGAGGCGTCCTGAACGGCTCCCAGCGGCCACGGTAATGCACGAGGAGGTCCACGATCGTGCCCTGCCGCGGGATCGGTCCCTCGACCGTCCCCGAGAGCACGATCATCCCTTCCGAGCCGGTGCGCGTCGGGCTGATGCGCAGCCGGACCCCGGCGGCCACCGTCTCCCTGACGCGCCCGAGAGCCGCATAGCCAGCGTCGCCGGAGAACGCGCGGTAGCCGACGTCGATCAGCCGCGACGGTCCACTGCCTACACGCACCCTGAACGTGCCATCGACACCCGTTGTGGCGTGGCCGATGACCGCCGGCGCCGCTGCGCCGTCGATCTGTTCCAGCACATCCAGGCTGGCGTGCGCGATCGGCTGGCCCTGCCCGTCGAGCAGTCGACCGGAGATCACGATCGCGCGGTGCGCGTAGCTGCGGGTGATCGTGGCCGGCAAGCCGAGCTGCAGCTCGGCTTTCTCGCTCGCTCTGATCCCGTTCGCGTTGCCGATCCCGAGCGTCTGCAAGCCGGTGCTGCCGGGGCCGGGAAGCGCACCCAACGGTGATGTCTTCGAGGAGTTCTGGATCGTCACCTCGCCGCTGTAGATCACGCTCGTGTTCTGCGCAGCATCCTCGACGACGAGTTCGACTCGATGCTCGCCGTTGGCGACCGTCGCGGTGTTCCAGCTCACGGTGTCCGACACGCTCGGCGGGCACGCCTGAAAGTTCGTGTAGGAGCAGCTCGCCAGGTAGTCCCTCACGGCAACAGGTTCACCGTCCACGCGCAACTGCACCAGCCGCACACCCGAGCTCGTGTCCGCCGCCTGATAGCTGATCGAGGACGCGCCCGAAACCGTCCCTGAGCTCGCAAGCGCGCCGCCCATCACTGTGCCGCTCGGCAGCGTCGTGTCCTGCAGCGTCAGCCGCGACCCGTACAGCTCGAGGATGTTGTTCTCGCCAGACCCGAAGGTGCAACCGGCGCCGGCGTCGTCGTTGGAGCAGTAGTTCGCCAGCGTGATCTCGGTGGTGGTGGACGGCAGCACATAGGTGCTGGGTTCACTACCCGTCATCGGGGTCGTGCTTTCACCGACTGCGCCGTCGTTGTCGGCGGCGATCGCAAATGTGTCGGCGCCGCCGATCTGATGAGCCGCCTGCCACCACACCTTCGCTTCGATGATCGTGATGCCGCTCCCTGCCGGCACCCCGATCTGTACCCCTGCGGTATTGCCAGGGCTCATGCTGCCGCCCCTCGGCCCGATGTAGTCGCCGGGGCCGCCGCTGCACGTCCCCTTCACATTCTGAGGGCTGCCGAACACGGCCCAAGAGCCAGCATCGTCAGACCCCGCCGACGGGCAGTTGTCGATCACATACGTTCCAGCGCTCGCGCCCGAGGCGAGCGTCAGCGCCAGCGCGCCGGCGGCGACCGACACGAGGGCGACCCTGCGCAACGATCGGCAGGCGCGGTTGGCCGCGGCGCGCGGGACTCTCTCAACGAGTGGTGACATTCACCGTCCTGCTTTCGCCAGGTGCAAACGGAAAGTCGCCTTGGCTGCCGAAGACCAGCGCGCGGAACGGGAAGCGCCCGATCCCACCCTGGAACTGGTAGACGACATGGAACCGTCCTTGGCTGTTCGTGCGTGGGTCGCGGAAAGGCTCCCACCGCCCGCGGTAGTGGACGAGTAGCTCGATGACGACGCCCTGCGGCGGTATCGGGCCGAGCACCCTGCCGCTGAGCGCGATCGTGCCCTCCGAGCCGGTCCTGTGAGGGTTCACCGCGAGCTGCACCCCCGCGCGCACCGACTCATGCAGCCTCGCGCTAGCCGCGTAGCCGCTGTCCGCCGAGAATGCCCGGTAGCCAATCTCGATCATCCGCGAGGGCCCCGCGGGCACAGCAGCGACGAATGTGCCATCCGCACCCGTTCGGGCATGGCCGACCAGTTCCAGGGTTGCGCCGCTGTCCTGCTGCAAGACATCGAGCGTTGCGCCCGCGATCGGAAGGCCCTGAGCGTTCAGCAGCCGACCGGAGATGCGCAGCGCCCGCTTGCTGTAGGGGCGCGAGATCGCTGCGCGCACGCCGAGCTGCAGGTGCGCACCCTCACTGGCGCCAGCACCGTTGGGGGTGCCCGTGCCTGTCGACGCGGCGAGCGAACCGGCTCCCGGCAGCGCCCCGAGCGAGCTGGCCACAGCGCTCGGGTTACTGACCGTGACCGAGCCGAGCGCGTCGTTGGTCACGTTGCCCGCGGCGTCCGTGATCGTCAGGCTCGCCGCGTAGGCGCCGTTCGCCAGCGCATCGGTGTCGAGCGAGAAGCCGCTGATTGTTTGTGTGAGCGGGCAGGCGTTCCACGAGTCATAGGCGCATTCGCTCGAGAAGCTGAATGTGTGAATGTAGGGCGCGCCGCCGCCCAGCGGGCTGAGCGTCAACGCTGCGCTGCGGATGCCGCTTTCGGCGTCGCTGCCGGTGAACGTGATCGACTGCGCACCCGTCACCGACGAGCCGCCGGCAGCCGCTGTGGCAAGCGGGCCGCTCACGCTCGCCACCTTCGGTGGCGTGTCGTCTTCCAGCGTCAACGTGATGTCGTTGAGCGCGGGCACGTCGGTCGCGTCGGCGAAGTCGCAGGAGGGCGAGCTGTCGTCGGTCGAGCAGTTGACCGACGCCTCGAAGTCGCGTGCGCCCTGCGGCAGCGTCCAGGTTTCGCTCGCCGTGTACGGGCTCGCGCCGCCGTAGGGCAGCTCAGCGCCGCCGGGCAGCGACTGTCCCGCCGAGGTGAACTCGAGGAAGGCGTCATCGCCGGTCACGGGAGACCCGATGACCTGCGCCTTGATCGAGTGGATCGCCACGCCCGGCACGCTGCCGGGCACGTCGAGGCGCAGACCGACCTCGCTGCCGCTGTGTCCGTTCTCGGTCACGATCCCGCCGTGTTCTTCAGTGAACACGTAGACGCCGATGCTGCCGCCAGCCGAGCACGTGTCGGACAGCACCGTGTCAGCCTGCGTGTTGAAGCCGAAGACGCTCCAGCCCGCAGAGACCGCCGGCACGCCCGCCGCGCACTGATACATCGGGTACGTGCCCGCGCTCGCAACGGTGGCGAACAACAAGCCAGCGGCGAGCAGCACGATCGCCACGAGGACGGCGCGCCGGCAGGGGAATCGGCTAGTTGGTGTCAACGTCGACCACCTCGCTCAACCCGCGGCCAAAGGCGAAATCAGCCTGGCTCGGCGGGACTTCGGCGCGGAACGGGAACCGCCCGACCGCGCCCTCGAACTGATAGACGACGGTGAAGCGCCCGGCGGCGTCCGTCCGTGGCGTGCGAAATGGCTCCCACCGCCCGCGGTAGTGGACAAGCAGGTTCACGCTGACGCCCTGGCGCGGCACCGCCCCGAGCACCCGCCCGGTGAGCGTGATCGTGCCTTCCGAGCTGGTGCTGGGCGTGCTCACGTGCAGCTGCACGCCCGCCCTGACCGTCTCTGTGATCCTCGCCACCGCGGCATAGCCCGCGTCGGTCGAGAAAGCGCGGTAGGCGAGCTCAAGGGTCCGCGAGGGTCCGCCTCTCACCGTCGTCGCGACCGTGCCGCTCGCGCTCGTGCGCGCGTGCCCGATCACCCTCCAGCTGTTCGCGCCGCTCACCTGCTGCAGCACTTCGAGCGCTGCGCCTCCGATCGGCTCGCCCTGTGCGTTCAGCAGCCTGCCCGACACGCGCAGCTCCCGCTTGGCGAACGAGCGCGAAAGCCGCCCGTGCTGGCCGAGCTCGAGGCGCGCGCCCTCGCTCGCCGCGACCCCGTTCGGTGTTCCAGCCAACGCCGCGCCGCCCGCGCCGAGGCCCGGCAGCGTGCCGAGCGAGCCATCGGAAGGCTGCAAGGTGCTGATCGGCCCGTCGTAGACGACGCTTGCGTTCTGGGCGGCATCTACGACCGTGACCTTCAGCGTGTGCGCACCATTCGGCAGCGTCGTCGTGTTGATCGGCACATCGACGGACTCGCTGGTCCGGCATGGCTGGCTGTGGTCGAACTCGAGCGCGCCTTCGCTCGATCCGAGCACCACGCATCGCCCTTCGTTGCTGTCCGGCGTGCCTGAGTAGACCGTGGTGCCGTCGATCTGCACGACCACGAGGCGCACGCCTGGGCCGCCGGGGTCGCTGGCCTGGAAGGTCAGTTCCTGGGTGCCGTGCGCGTTCGGGTTCAGCAGGGTGCCGCCGAAGCCGCTCGCCGCGGGCGTCGCATCGTTTGCGAGCTCGATCGCGGCGCTGCTGAGGTTCATGGCTGCGTCGATCCCGCCCGTCGCCGGGCAAGAGGTGGCGCCTTCATAGGGGCCGACGCACACCGCGACCGCATACAGGTTGCTGCCGCCGACGTGCGTGATCGGGAACGACCCGGTGAGCGTGCCATCCGCGCCGCAGGGGAGGTTGAGCTGGCAGTTGGCCAGCACATTTGCCGAGTCGTAGGTCGCGGCCGGCGTTGCGAGCCATGCCTGCCCGTGCGGTGCGCTCAGCGATGCGGTGATCGAGCCGCCGGCGATCGTCGAGCCGGTCGGCGAGGTGAACACCCACTCGGGTCCTTCATAGGCGCCCTGCGGCGCTTCGCCGCTCGTCACCGCGCTCAGGTCCCCGCCTTCAGCGCAGGAGTTCGTGTCGCCGCTGTCAGGCCCGACATCGCCCGTGGCGCCTGTGCTCCAGCCATCGGTCGGCGCGGGCTGACCGTTGGGCTGGCGGCAGGAGAGCAGCATCCACGTCCCCGCGTGAGCCTCGCCTGCGAACGCCAGCGTCAGGATGCACGCGAGCGCTGCGAGCGACAGGACAGCGCCGACGCGCTGCACGCCAGCGAGATCCATGTCAGTTCGTGGTGACATCGACCGCCTTGCTTTCGCCGCTGGTGAACGGGAAGCCACCCTGTCCGCCGAACACGAGCGCCCTGAACGGGAAGCGCCCGATGCCGCCCTGGAACTGGTAGACGACCTGAAAGCGTCCGCGCGAGTCGGTGCGCGGAGCCCGGAACGGCTCCCACCGGCCGCGGTAGTGCACGAGCAGCTCGACAACCACGCCCTGCGCGGGTATCGGGCCGAGCACTCTGCCGCTGAGGGTGATCGTGCCTTCCGAGGCAGTCCTGCGCGGTGTCACGCTGAGCTTCACGCCAGCGTCGACTGCCTCGGCGATCGTGCCCACCGCCGCATAGCCGGCGTCCGTCGAGAACGCGCGGTAGGCGATCTGCACAGTCCTCGTCGGCCCGCCCGCCACGTTGGCAAGGAATGTCCCGTTGGCGCGAGTGCGGGTGTGCCCGATCACGCTCGTGCTCGCTGAGCCGTCGAGGTGCTGGAGCACGTCGAGTGTCGCGCCGGCGATCGGATGGCCATGCCCGTCGAGCAGGCGCCCGCTGACCCGCAACGCGCGATGGCCGTAGGTGCGGGTGATCCTGCGCGCCAGCCCGAGCGTGATCCGCGCCGTGCGGCTCGCTGTCGTGCCGTTCGGCGCCGCAGCCGCGACGGCCTGGGAGCTGGTCGCGCCCGTGCCAGGGCCGGGCAGCGCTCCGAGCGAGTTGCTGGCCGGCTGCTTGGTCGAGATGCTGCCGTCGTAGACGACCGCCGAGTTACCCGCCGCGTCCTGCACGATCACCTTCAAGGTGTGCTGGCCGTTTGGCAAGCTCGCCGTGTTGATCGGGAGATCCACCGACTCGCTCGCCGGACACGGCTGGCTGTAGTCGAACATCAACGCGCCGCCGCTCGAGCCCACCGGCACGCACTTCCCGCCGTTGCTGTTCGGCGTGCCCGAGTAGAGCGTTTTGCCGTCGATCTGGACGACCACCAGGTACACGCCGGGGCCGCTGGGGTCGCCGGCGTCGAGCGTGAGTTCGGCTGTGCCTTCGGCGTTCGGGCTGAGCAGCGTCCCGCTGACACCGCTACCCGTCGGCGTCGCTTCATTTGAGAGCAGCAGGTTGGCCCACCACAGCCGCACCAGCGACCATGCGCCTTCGCTGCCGCCTTCGTTGCAGACCCTCCCGGCTTCCGGTTGTCCGCCGCAGCCGGCGCTCAGGTAGAGATTCCCGCCGCGGCCGCTCGGAATCCCGAGGACGCCCGAGTAGTCATACGTGCCGTTGGCGCACGGAGGCAGCCCCGAAGCGCACTGGTAGAAGACGTTGGAGCTGTTGTAGGCGTATTCGGGCGTGTACGCGACTGCCGTGCCCGAGGCGCCATAGCCACGTCCGTCGGCGAAGAAGCTCACGTCCAGCGAGCCGCCGATCAGCGTCGATCCTCCGGGCGGCGTGTAGTTGCAGAGTCTCGTTCGCACCCACCCCCACGGCGGCGTCAGTGCTGAGGATTGCGAACATCGGGCTGCCCGGCCCGCAGCCCGTCCCGACGTTCGAGCCGTATCCGCCGCCGCCCGCGAAGCTCGACCAGCCTTCGCTCGGCGCCGCCGACTGGCTCGGGTTCACGCACGAGACCTCCATCCAGCTGCCCGCGTAGGCGCCGCTCAGCCGTCAGCCACCCGGCCGCCACGGCAATCGTCAACAAAGCGAGCGTCAGCGCGCACCGCCAAGACCCATCGTGCTTTTTGCTCATCGCGTTCATTCCGTGTCCGGGCCCCGCTTTATGGGGCTTCAGGGGTCTATGACCCCGAGCGCGCCGAACCGGCCAACGGATTTTTCCGGGGGTGCTCATGGGCTGAACTGCCCGCCGCCGTGCTGGTCTTCGGAACTGCTCGCCGACCGCGCCGGCGCAGCCGGCGTGCTGGGCGTCGTCGGGACGCCGAGGTAGGCAAAGCCGCCCGGTTCGCGCTGCCCCGCAGCGCTCGATCGCGCCGTGCCTGACGAGCGACGGGCGCTGGCCCGCCGGCGGTCAGAGCGCTTGGAGGTCTTCACGCCGCGGTGAGCACTCGCGCGCTGCGTGGATGACGAACGGCGAGCTGCTCAGGGGCCGTGTAGCCGCTGACGTCGGCAGTGGCGCGACCGCCGCGCTGTGCGCCAGGTGCCTGTGGGGAGACCGCGGGGTCTGTTCGAGGACGTGCGTGGCAACCGCGCCGCCGGCGAGCACGCCCAGGGCCACGACGCCGACGGCGACCTTCGCGCCCGCGCCGCCCGCCAGCACTGCGACCGCTCGTTCGCGCACGCCGCCCTGCCCGAGCGGCGCCGTGTCGATCCCCAAGCGGTGGGCCAGCAGCCTCGCGCGCACGGCGAGCCGTGAAAGCCAGCCGAGATGACCCAAGGCCACGGGCGGCAGCAGCGCGGCGGCCTGGTCGCGGAAGCTGCGCCGCAGCCGCTTGGCGTTCGTCTTGTGCTGAAGGCGGCAGTGCACACAGCTCTCCAGATGAGCGAAGGCACGCTCGGCCAGCTCCTCGCTCGTGCTCTCCCCGGCCTGCAACGCCAGGATCGTCTGCGCCCGGTAGCCGCACAGGCGCCCCGTGTCATAGAGCAGCTGGAAACGCTCCCGCTTGCGTTCGCACACTCGCGCCGTGTTGCGAGCCTCGTTGACGGGGATGTCGAGCGCTGTGGCGATCGCACGGTAGGCGAGGCCCTCCACCAGCCCGCCGAACACGCGGCGCTCCGGCTCGGTCAGTTCTGTCAGGAACTCGCCTGCGATCAGGCGATCCTCGTGGGCGAGCACCGACGGCTCCGGGGCGCTCTGCCCCTCCTGAGCCTCCGCTACACGATGGAAGCTCGGAGCATTGCGGGCGAGGATCTCACTATGGCGCCGCTCGTCGCGGTGCGCCCGCAGCGCCCGCCGCTTGATTCCGTCCCGCAGCGCGTTGCGTAGATGCTCCTCGCCGACGTAGGGGCGCCGATAAAGCGCCAGCGCCGTGTTCTGGTAGATGTCCTCGAGCTGCGCTTCGTTCAGCCCGCGGCACTCCGCGAACCCACGAGCGATCCGCAGCTCCACCTTCTGCCATTCACCAAGGATCTCCCACACCCGCTGCGCGTCGAACGGGCGCCGGCCAGCACGAGGCGCGAGCGAGGCTCCTTGCCCCGGTGCCTCACCGGGCGATCCAGCCCTCGACCCTCGCTCTCCTACCTCCATCCTGCGACCTCCAGGTCAGCCGTGACCACAGCGAAAAGGTCCTGCAATCCAGGACAGTTCCGCTGAGCACGATTGTACTTGCAACGCTTTGTGCAAGCGTCGTCTTCCGGCCGTCCGCTCGCACAGTCCCACAAGACGAAACCAGCCCAGGATGAGCACGGTCGCGCTCATCGGTGTGGCACCGCGAACGTCTCAAGCGCAGCCGCGCACAACAACACGCACACGATCAGCGCGAACACGCCGATCCCTTCCCTGACCGTGAGCGCCCTTCGCCGCTGTGCGAGCCAGCCGCTCACGCCGAGCGCGAGGCCACCCCACTCCAGCGGCAGGTGGGGGAGATAGGGCACCACGGCCACGCCATAGGCGCCCAGCGCGGCGCCGACAGGCAGCGTGTTCGCAACCAGCCACACCAGCACGAAGCCGTCGGTTACATGCCGCGCGAGACGATTGCGGTGCGCGCCAAGCACCCCGAGCAGCAGCGGCCAGGACACGATCGGGATGTTGTGGGCGGCCAACCCGAGAACCTGCGCGAGCTGCGGCGGCGCGTTGTTCTGCGCCGTCAGCGTGAGCCCGAGCCACTGACGCGCCGGCTGGCTGAGCGGGTGCCCAGCGAGCGCGATCACCGCCGCTGGCACGAGCGTCAACGTCCACACCGCGAGATACGCCGACCCCCAGAGAGCACGCAGACCCACAGGGAGCCAGCGGCGGCGCGCGGCGTGGCCGGCTGGACGAGTCAGCTCTGCGGCAGCCATTCAGTCACCGCCCAGCCGCCTGGCACGTGCGCCAGCCGCGCCAGCGTGACGTGGTAAGAGGCCGGCAGCCCTTCGTACTGCGTCGAGCCGCCAGTCTGTTCGCGGGTGACGATCGCCCACGTCCCAGGCTGCGCCAAGTCGCCCGCGATGCTCACGATCTGCCCGCTGTTCCAGATGTGCCCGCGGGCGATCGTCGTATCCGCCTCGCTCGATGCCGCCGCCTGGCGCTCGGCGAGCCGCGCTGCGCCGACCGACATCGCCGCGAGCCTGCGCTGATCTGAGGTGAGCGTCCTGTACGTCCAGTTCGAGTACAAGCGGCTGAACGCCGAAAGCGCCGCCGCCGGTGCGCTCTGCACCCCCATCGGTGCCTGTGAGGCCGCCGAGGAAGGCGCCGGCGCCGGCGGCTCGCCCACGTTCTGCGGCGAGCTCGTCGAGGTCGTCTTCGGCCCAGCGCCCGGCGCGTCAGGGTTGCTGCAGCCAGCACGAGCGCGAGCGCCACTAGGCACACCGCGACCGCAGTGCTCGGAGCGCGACTGCTCATAGCCCAGGCGGGTGTCGCACGACCCACGTCGACCAGCTCGGGACAGACGCCGAGACGCGCCACTTCGGGCCGGGCTTTTCAGAGTTCGGGCCGCTGTCATAATCCGGTTCGCTTCCACGGTGTCGAAGCGCAGCCCGCCGACGTACACGAAAGCATGGGCGGCGTTGGCGTAGACCGAGACGTAGCGGCCGGGTCCAGGTTCGCCGTAAGACGTCAAGTTCGCCCGAGCCCTCGGCGTATTCGCCGAACACCCCGCCAGCGTGCAGGACGTAGAGACGGCCGAGGAGCAGTCATAGGCCGGCTGCAACGTTGGTTGAGCGATGTGCCGTGCGCGCCACCGTAGAGGTACGCCGCGTCGAAACAGACGGTTGCCGGCCGCGACCATGCGCCGCACCGCGGCGGCGCTTCTTCACCGGCAGCCGCCAGCCCGCTCGGCCGCAGGATCTTCGTCTGCGCGCCCGGCGTCAGTGGCAGCGGAACGCTGCCCACGCCTTCAACCGCCTGACAGGCCGCGCCCGCTTCGCCAGCGCCGCTCGCTTCGTTTGAGGACGGCAGCGCACCAAGCGTGGAAGCCGCGCCCGTGCCCGGCGCGACCTGCACCCGCACCGCGCTCTTGCTGACCCCAATGGCTGTGCGCAGCCTGCCACCACACGTCGAGCCGGTAGGGCTGGCCGTTGGCGATGAACTGGCCCGGCCCCTGCCCATAGCCCACATCGCGCTTGAGCAGCAGGCGCTCGCGGCCATCGTGAGCGACCCGCAGCCCTGCGAGATACGGCAGGTTCCCGAGCGCGTTCGCGTCAGCGAACGTGAAGCCACCACCGTCAGCCGGATTGCTGTCGAGCACCGACAACTCCGCAAACGAGTCCGGGTGCGAAGGCAGATAGGACTCGCCGGGTTCAGGGATCGAGCCGAAGTCACTCGGAGGTCCCATCGCCCGGCCCGCCATACTCGGTCGCGCCGACTTCATACCAGCGGCCCGGCGCCAGTTCCAGCGGCGCGGCATACAGGCCCTGCGCCAGCGGCCCGCCGCCCGCCGGCTGGTTGACCACGCCGACGCCAGCGCCACCGCACGCGCTTTCGGCTTCTTCGCTGAACAAGCCAGCGACCCCGGCGGCCACGATCACCGGCAGCATCACGACCAGCAGCACGCCTACCAGCAGCACCGTCTGCACCTGCCGGTTTTTCAGGAGCGCTATCGCGATGCGCGCCTGCATCACGCAGCCAGCTCCAGCTCTGCGATCGCCTGCGCGCGCCAGCGCTCATCCGCGCACAGCAACAGCGCCTGCCAGCGCTCCTCCCAGGTCTCATCGCCGGTCTGGCGCAGCGCCAGGCGCCGCACCGGGTCATCGCGCGCAGGGCTCGACGTCGCGATCCAATACTCAAGCTCGGCGACAACCACCTGCACGATCGCCTCGCCGCGAGCACCGTTCTCCACATACACGAGCGCGTACTCGCCGGGGACCGTGCGCAGCTGCGTCATCGCGGCCTCGCGCTCCTCGGTGTTGCTCAGCGCCTCGCGCATCCGCGCGAGCTCCCGCGACTCCTGGCGCCCTGACACGCGCATCCGGGCGTTTGAGACGAGCGCCTTGCCGTACTCGTTGTCGAAGTCGGTGAGCTGCTGGGAGATCGCGATCACCCACGTCGCCCAATGACGACTACGCCTGCAGAACTCGTTGAACCAGCGGCCCGTGGCCGGGCGCTCGGTCAGCTTCCAGCACTCGTCGATCGCCAGGATCGTGCGGCCCGCCCAAGCGTGCTTGGGGCCCTCACCGGCGAGATACTCGGCGCGGGTGCGCTCGATCCTGCGCTTGACGTGCTCGCACAGCACGAACAGCACCGCCGCGGCCTTCGCCTCCGGCACGCTCTTGGTGTCGAACACGATCAGCGGCGCGTCGGGCAGGATCGTCGTCGGGCGGTCTGTCAGGTAGGCGTAGGGGCCATCGCCGACGTAGTTGTTCAACCGCATCGAGAGGTTGCGAAGCGCCTCCGCGATCCCCGCCGAGCCCTCGTCACGTTCGAGCTGGTAGCGGCGCTCGAGCTCCTCTTGCAACAGCAGCTCGCGCGGTTCCTCTCCCGTCAGCGCGCAGCGCTCATACACCTCGGCGATCGCCAGGCCGAGCAGGTTGCTCTCCAGGTCGGTCGAGCCCGTAGGAGTCCTGGCCGGGATGGTGCTCGCCGAGCAGCTGCGCGTGCAGCGCCAGCAGATAGTCGATCTTCTCCGGTGAGACCCCGCTGGGGTCCTCGACATCCCAGCTGTTGATCGCGTGCGCGTCAGCGCCGATCTCGACCGACGCCGCGCCAGGGATCAGCGAGGCGAGGAACGCGAAGTGCCCGGCGCGATCGATGATGAATCCGGTCGCGCCCTGCGCCAGCGCGCGGATCAAGAGGATGATCGTCGCCATCGTCTTGCCCGAGCCGGTGATCCCCGAGACCACCATCAGGTGATTGGTGTGGGCCGGGTCGAACGGGTCGATCCGCTCCAGCGTGCGGCCGGGCAGCGCGTAGCCGAGCGGGATTCCGCCAGGGCTGCTGCAGCTAGTGCCGACGAGCGTGAAGGTGTCCCCGACGTTGCGGCTGACGTACTTGCGCTTGCGCGCGGCAACATCGCGGCCAAGCGGCAACGTGGACTGCCACAGCTCACGCTGGGCGAACAGGCCGTGGTTGACCCGCGCGTCGCTGGCCATCGTCACCTCCCGCGCCGTGGCCTGGCAGACCTCGGCAAGTCGCTCGGGGTCTTGCTCGCTGGTGGCGTGGTAGATGCTCACGCGGTAGATGCCCGCGCCGACGCTCGTGGCGAGCTCGTCGACCAGCTCGGCGGCCTCCTGCTCACGGACCCGCGCGTCGGGGTCAAGCGGGCGGCCGTTGCCCTCCACGCCGCGGTTCACGCCGTACAGGCGCTTGTAGCGGCGCTTCTGCGCCATCCGCTCGCGGTAGCGCTCGGTCGCCTCGATATGCACGCTCAGCACGAATGGGCTGGGCGACTGCATCATGTGAAGCAGCCAGCCAAGCCAGGTCTGCTCCGGCGCGAGCGAGACATAGGACACCTGCTCGAGCGTCTCGCCGACCTGGATGCGGCTGCGGTCTGAGAGGTCGATCTCCGCGGTGCAGATCGCCTCCCCGAGCAGCTGGCTGCGAGACGGCGGCTTCGTCCTCGTCTTCGTCGACCCTGACGGGCGCGACGGCCTCGCCGTGCATGAAGCTCGCCGGCAGCGACCCCGAGTGCTGCGTCTCGGGGTCAAAGCGGCTGTGCAGCAGGTCCAGAACCTCGTGGCCCGACAGTGCCCGTGCCGAGAGGCCCATCGCGTCGAGGTCTGTGCGTATCCCCTCGGTGTGGCGCAGCGAGTCTCGGATCGCCCGCAGATGCACCGACTCACGGATGCGCAACGCCCGCCCGCGCCGAGCACCCTTCAGTGTGCGGCGCGTGGGCTGCCACGGGCACACCACCAGGTAGCGAAGCCGCAGTGGACGGATCGACCTGGCGGTCTTGCGGATCGACTGCTCCTGAGCGATCCCCAGCCGTCGGATCGCGGTGGCGCGTTCGTCCTCGCCGGCATCCTCGGCGGCGCCCGCCGCACGCTCGCAGCGGTAGGTCTCCTCCGCCAGCAACGCCTCCACATCCAAGGGCGTGCCCTGCACATACAGCTGCAGCGACTGACGATCGGGCAGCCTTGCCGCGATCTGCGCGAACGCGCTGGAGAGCTGCTCGCCCTCGGACTGATCGACGGCGAGCGGGTTGACGGTTCCAACCTCCAGGTAGCGCACATACGTCCCGTCCTCACGGATCAGCAGCCCGTCGGGCTCGATCGCGGTGACGCCAAGCAGCTCAGACGCGCGAGGTCGGCGGCGCATCAGCCCCAGCGCTCCCAAGCGACATCCTCAAGCGGCTCCGGCGAGCTCTCCCCGGAGGGCACGGCGAGCTGCTCGTGCTCGGCGAGGATCACCACTCCCCGCGCCTGCGGAGGTTCGCCCGCCGCGCACGCTGACAGCGTGTGGACGCTGAAGCGCCAGCCCCACATCGAGCGCAGCAGCACGCTGAGCTGCAGCCCGCCGCTCTCAGACACATACGTCATCGCGGCCGGCAGCCCGATCACGAACACACAGAGCGTGATCGCGGGCTTCGTCGGCACGTGCGCGAGATCGATCACGCCGAGCAGCAGGCCGCTGCCGGCGATCAGCGCCGCCCACTGCCTGACGGTGAACCCGACGAGCTTGGGCGCCTCATCCAGCGAGCGGAAGGTGCGGTGGATCACGGCCCGCTCCGCGGGCGCGGCCTACGTTTCCCACGCGGCTGTGGCGGCGGCGAGGGCTTGCCCGGCTGGGCCTTTCCGCCCGGCGCAGGACCACGCTTGCTCGGCGACGGTTTCGCCGGTTTGCCCGGCCGCTGCGCTTCGCTGCGAGCGTTCGCGGCGACTTTGCGCCCCGGATGAGCACCGCCGCCACCAGCCGGGTTCGTCCCAGCCGGCGCGCCAGAAGGCGCCGGCGTGACCACTACTTTCGGAGCGCCCTTGCTCGAGGGCACTGTCGAGCCGGTGCCGCCCGGTGCGGCTGCCTGCCTGCCAGGGGAGCCGGGGGTCCTGGTCGTTGCGATACGAGCTGCTGGCCCACCCGCTGTGTTGCTCGCGCCACGAGACCCGCGCGGCGCTCGAGGGGAGCCTGCGCGCGAGCCCTTCGCCATCGCCGCTCGCGCTTCGCGCGGCGCGCCCGCGAGGATCGCGCGTGCCCGTGTCATCCGCTCGCGGACCCCGCCCTTCCCAGCGGCTGCTCGCCCGCCTGCGCGTGCCGCCGCGCCGACGGCCACGCCGCCGACGGCCCCAGCGCCAGCAGCGGCCGGAGTCATCCTCGAAACAAGACCCGTGCGCCTGGCCGCGCCACCCAGACCCCGGCGAGCCGCGCCGAGCGGCCCTCCCTCCGGGGCGCCCAATGCGCCAGCAGCGCGGCCCGCGCTGCGCCCCAGCGCGGGCATCCCCTCGAGGCCGAAGCTGCGCAACCTCGCGTGCCCAGCGCGCATCCGCTCCGCACCCGGCATCGAGCTCGCCATCTGCGAGCCACCCGCCGAGCCCCCTCCACGCAGCGCGCCGCCGAGGATGTGCCGCAGCTCCCCGAACAGCATCAGCGGCAGCTTCACCGCGAGGATGAACGTGATCAGCCCCGCGAACGCAGCGGCGATGTGCCCAGGCAGCCCGCCCGCGCCATGCGTGACGCTCGTCGCATCCAGCGTCAGCGCGCCGGCGGTCGCGAACAAGATCGTCCAGCCGATCGGCACGAGCACGATCGCCGTCAGCGCATGGCCCCACACCCGCGCCAGATGCGAAAGCTCGGGGATCGGCGCCAGCGCGATGAACGGAGGGCCCGCACAAAACACCAGCGCCAACAGCACCGTCAACGCCTCCGAGCAGGCGAACAACGAGGCGGCGAAGACAACGCCGACGATCACCAGGAACGCGCCGAAGACACCGCCAGCGCCGAGCAGCAGCGCGCCGCCGAACAGGACCGTGATGATGCTCGCCAGACCGTTTGCGACGACCGGGAAGCCGAGAATCGCGTGCGTGATCGTGTTCGTCGCTGCGACGGTCTCCTCGACCAGCCAGCGATAGATCACCAGCGCTCCCGTCGCCCACGCGCAGCGGCCCAGCGCCGTGACCGGATGCGCGGCCCCGGTCAGCCCCATCAGCCAGTAGCGCAGCGTGCAGACCGCGAGCGTGACGGGCATCAGCGACATGCCCAGGTAGGTCATGTCGCTCTCCAGTTCGTCTACATGCGGCCAGCTCGCGGGGTCGGGCAGCGCGACGAGATGCTGGATCGTGGCGACGGTCCCGTGCTTGAGAAACCCAGGCACCAGCGCGCCCGCCAAAGCGGAGAAGAACCCCTTGGCGATCGCTTCGATGATGCTGTGAAGACTCGGCAGGCCCAGGAACGCCAGCGGCAAGGGCTGCTTGGCGCCGGTGCTGGCGGCGGCTGCCGGCGCGAACACCAGCAGCACGCACAGCGAGCCCGCCGCCGTCGCCGCCACCAATCGTGCGTGTCGCCGGAAGACCACCTCGTGCACGCCCTCTAGGCGACGATCCCGCTGATCGACGCGAGGATCAACAGGCCGACGCCGGTCTTGATCGCCAGGTCATGCGCCCGGCTGTGCCCAGCCAGGAACATCAGCGCGATCACCGCGACCACCAGGCTCGTCAGCGTGATCCCCAGCCACACGAGGCTGCCCTTCAGCTTTTCCACGAACACCTGCACTTCGGGAATCGGCGTGCCTTTAAAGGACCCTGCCGCGTTCAGCGCGTGCGTGTAGAAGTCGGGGCACGCCGTCAGCACCGCGACCGCGATCACGGTGCCCGCTGCCGCTCCCAAGGCCAGCAGCAGAGCCGCCCGCCCCTGATCTCGACGGGCGAACGCCCGCCTGAACGTGAGCGCCATCACTGGCCTCACCTCCTTTGTGTTGGGTTGCAAGCTCACGGCGAGAACAGGCCCCCTCCGCTCCGTTCAGGCGTAGGCGGCGCGCTCGACCGCGGCACTGCAGCCGCCGACGGCTGCTCTGCTTGCGTGGCGGCCGGTGTCGCTGCGGGCGGCGCTTCCCTAGCTGCAGGCGCCTGCCGGTGCGCACGCGGCGGTGCAGGAGCGTGACGTCGCCGCGGTCGCTCAGCCCGCGGAGTCGAAGGCTGAGCGATATGCGGGCGCGTGGGTCGCGCCACGGTCTTCAGCGAGCTCGGCGGCTCTGCTGCCCGACGCTTCGGCGCGGGCGTGCGACGCCTCACAGCTGGCGCGCTCGCGGACGCCCGTGTGCGGGCGTGGTGGCCATCCGTCGCGGCGAGCACGCCGACGAACAGCCACAGCGCCAGCGTCCCGGCGAGCACGCCGGCGAGCAACCGATGCTCTCCCAGCCACCCGCGCACCCGACCTCGACCGCGCAACGCCGCTCGACGTCGCGGATACGCCCCGCGCCAGCTCGCAGGACCGCTGTGTCCGGCGAGCACATCCTCGACCCGCACGACGAACTCCTCGCCCGCAGGCTCGGCCTCGCCTAGCTCGATCGTGGGCTCGTCCTCGAGCGCGCCCATCGGCGCGTCGATCGCGGGCGGCCACTCGCCCAGCGGCTCGGCAGGCGACGCGAGTACGGGCTCGCTCGCCGCTTCAGCGGGGATGATCGGCGGCGGTGCGGGCTCCACCGCCGCGGGCGCACGCTGGGAGAGGCGCTGCTTGCGTCGCCGCCGTGGCTGCACCGTCGGTGCAGCGTCGGCTGACTCTGATGCACGCAGCTCGCCCTGCGAGTCCACGCTGCGGGGCGGGGTAACGTCGTCTTCGGCGGGCTCGATGCCCGGCGCGGCGACGTACAGCGTCACCATCCCGTTGCGAGCCATGTCGCTGCCCGCTGCGGGCTCCTGGGCGACGACGAGACCGACCAGCTCCGCCGGGCAGCCGAACGAGCGATCGAGCCCAGGGCGAAGCCCCGCACGGCGCACAGCCTGCGCCGCCTCGCCGGCGGGCTGTCCCACGTAGTCGCCGACCGCCTGCGCGCCCGAGCTGCCCTGGCGGGCGGTCTTCACGCGGCGCGTCACACGCTCGGGTACTGCCGTTCTCTCGGTCATCGGCGTTACTGACCGCAACTGCCTCAGACCGGCCAACCAATTTCACGAGCGCCGCGTCAGCGACCGAAATGCACGCGCCGTGCTGACTGCCAACTCGCAGATGCACGAGTGCCAGACAGCCGAGTGGCAGTCAGCAAAGTGGCAGACGAGCGAGTGGCAGACGATTAGCTGCGAGCCGCCAGCAGCTGCGCGTAGCGCGCGAACCGCGGGTCCTCGAACCAGCCGGGCGCGCGCACGACCGCCGGCGGCAGGTCGCGGTAGATGAGCACGGCGCGCCCACGGCCGATCTGTCGCAGCCACGGCGACGGCGCCGCCTTCTGATGGGCGACGCTCAACGTGTGCCGTGCCAGCCCGGTCGAGCTGGAGGCGTTGGCGACCGGCTCCTCGCCGAGCAGCTCAGAGAGATACCCCGCGGTCGTCGGCTCAGCCAACGGCGGGATGAAGACCTGCGCTGTCGATGCCGCGCAGATCGCGTCGCGGGCCGCACGGCCGTAGCGCTGGTCGATCTGCCCGATGCTCTGCCAGATCGTCGCGATCGTGATGCCGTGATCCCCGCACTGCGAAAGCCACGAGGCGATGTTGCGAATCGGCGCGAGGTTCGCAAACTCATCGAACAACATGAACAGCCGCGGGTCCAGCGCACCGAACCGGCGCGCCTTCACGATCGCGTTCTCATAGATCGCGCAGACCAGCGCCAGGATCACCGGCCGCAGCGCATCCTGATCGTGCCCGGCAGCGACCACGTAGATCGTGTTCGGCTGCCCGTCAAGGAACCGCTCAGGAGTGAGATCACCCACCGCGCACTCGGCGACCTGCGGGTAGCGGTAGGCGCGCAGCAAGTTCAGGGCGCTCATCACCGTCGTCTCGCGGTTGCGCTCATCGCGGCGGCTGACACCCTCCAACTGGTCGGATGCCGCCGAGGCGCCAGCCGCCTTCAAGCAGGCGATCGCGTCCGTGAAGTCACGAGCGTCGAGCCAGCGCACCAGCTCGCTCATGCTCTGGCCGCTGATCGCGGCGGCGTGCAGCAGCGGCGCCAACATGCTCGCCGCCTCCTTGTCCCAAAACTCGTTGGCGGCGTTGCTGCTGTCCGGGTGCGCCGCCGAAGCGAGCGCTTCACCCGCACGGATCGCGCCGGGCCAGCTGCGCGCCGGGACCAGCGGGG
Organism: uncultured Solirubrobacterales bacterium; assembly: GCA_963831995.1. GTDB lineage: Bacteria > Actinomycetota > Thermoleophilia > Solirubrobacterales > Solirubrobacteraceae > Palsa-744. Next base: position 23,205 of record CAWHSI010000006.1, read on the forward strand.
TGAAGCCCGCGCTCGCGCGATCCCCGAACGGGTCATACACCCACACCCGGCCAAGGCCGCGCCGCAACGGAGCGGTGGCGTCGTAGATGTCGCGCTTGGTCGAGAGCACCAACGCCGGCCCGCGGTGTTCCAAAAGCCACGGCACTACGAACCCGCTCGACTTGCCGCTGCGCGGCGGCGCGACGACCATCGGCTGGATCTCGGGCTCGGCTGCGAGCATCCTCGCCGGGGCTCGCCCGATCAACCCGAGATACGGACGGCCAGCAGCCGGCCCTGATACCCACAGGCGTTGCAGGTCGCTGGGGACCGCCCACGTGCGCGAGCGCACCCAGCCGCGATCGAGTGCACGCCGCGCCAGCGTGCGCTGCTCCTTGCCCAGCGGAGACCCAGCGCGCCACGAGCGCAGCCGCCGGTGCACTCGCCACGCAATCCAGCCGAGGCAGACGAGCACGAAGCTCCCGGCGAGCACGTAAGCGGGCGCGGCGGGCGCCGCCGCGCGCTCTGCCGCCGTCGGGAATGCACGGTAGGGCGTGCTCCAGCCGCCGCGGACCACGAGCCTCCACATCGCAGCCGCGGCGTCCCCGGCTGACAGTTTGATCGGTGCGTGAAGGGAGAGGAGGCACGCTGCCTGTGTCCAGCACCACGGCAGCACGCCGCTGACGAGGCCCACCGGCACGACGAGGCCCAGCAGGCAGATGAGCATCCGCATCGCAGGGCGCCGCCCAACGCTGTGAACCCTCATGGCCCCGTCCTTGCTGCAGGCGCGTGAAGCTGCGCTGCGCGCGCTGATCCGATCTCGGTCATCGCTGCTACTGACCTCCACCGGGCGATACCGGCCAACGACTTTCAATCCCGTTCAAGCAGCGCTAGAGCCAGCCCCGTCCGCGGAGATCACTAGCGAGATCGAGCGCTGCGCAAAGTCGTTGGCCGCTCGCGAGCAGTTGCGGTCAGTACCCACAAAGGCCGCCAATCTGAGGCGGCCGGGACACACGCAAGGAGAGACAGCGGATGCTGCTCAGCCAGCGGTCGAGCACCGATCACACCCCAGCTGCGAAAGGTGAACCGACTAGCTGTTCAAGCAGGCCCCGCTGGTTGTCGGCGCGTCGTGTCTTGCCCAAGTTTGGACACCGCCGGACTAGCGCTTCGGCCCCCTCACGGGGGCTTCCCTACGCCCTTACGGGCTTCGGCTCCGCGCGCCGGTCGGCGTCTTTTTTGGGCTGCGTCACTAGCACCACCAACCAACAAACGGAGGAACAGCAATGAACATCAACCGAGTCGTTATCACCGGCAACCTGACCAGAGACCCCGAGCTGCGCTCGCTGCCCAGCGGCACCGCGGTCTGCGACCTGCGGGTCGCTGTCAACACCCGCCGCAAGGACGGCGAGGAATGGGTCGACAAGCCCAACTTCTTCGACGTGACCGTCTTCGGCGGCCAGGGCGAAGCGGTCGCCCAGCACCTCACCAAGGGCCGCGGCGTCGCGGTCGACGGGCGCTTGGAGTGGCGCGAGTGGGAGACCAAAGACGGCGACAAGCGCCAGGCCGTGGACATCATCGCCGACTCCGTGCAGTTCCTGCCCTCCGGCAACGGCTCCACCAGCGAGCCCGATCGGGAGCTGGTCGGCGCCGGCGCCGGCTCCAGCGAGGACCCAGGGTTCTAGGGCTCAACGGCCCGCGCCCCAACTGGGGCGCGGGCCGAAGCTCTCACAGAAAGGACACGAGGATGAACCAGACCACCGTCTTCGACCAAGCCCTCGAGGGGCTTCGAGCGAGCGACGCGCGGCTGCGCGCGCTATGGGAGATGACCGTCGCTCAGCGGATTGCCGCGATGCGCCGCGGCGAGCTCACGCTCAAGCAGTGCTCCGCCTGGGCGGCGCGCCACCCCGAGCAGGTGCCGATCGTCAACGGCGAGTTCGAGTACCTCGCCGCCTTCACCCCGGAGGTCCGCGATTGAGCCTCCCTGAGAATCACCCCGGCGAGCTGTTGACCTATCTGCGCATCCTCGCGGACGGCTCGCGTCCGAACCAGTTCTTCGACATGCGCTACAGCCCGCCCGCGGGAGTGATGCGTCGCCGCTACGTCTCGGTGCTGCGCCTCGATCAGATCGCCGAGCGGATCACGGCGCTGGCGCCCGCCGCCGACGTGTTCGTCGGCGCTGCGCTGCGCGACCGCGCTCGCGGCGGCAAGGCCGCGATCGGCGGCTCTCAACTGCTCTACATCGAGTGCGACGATCCAGTGGCTCGCGAGCGGCTCGAGGGCTTCGCGTGCTCGCCCGCGATGGTGATCGCCTCCGGCTCGCCAGGGCACCTGCACATCTACTGGCAGCTGCGCGAGCGCGTGAGCGCTCCCGAGGTCGAGAGCGCCAACCGAAGGCTCGCGCTCGGCCTGCGCGGCGAGCCCGGCTGCGCCGACATCGTGCGGATGCTCCGCCCGCCCGAAAGCCTCAACCACAAGCACACGCCGCCGGCGCCCGTCAGGCTTCTCGAACACGATCACGGCGCACGCCATGCGCTCGCCGACGTGCTCGCCCAGCTTCCCCACGATCCAGAGCCCCGCCCGGAGCCCCCCGCATTCTCGGCGAGTCATCGTGTCGGGCGCACCACCCTGGACCGTGGGCTGCTCGCGATCCCGGCAGCCGACTACGTGCGCGTCTTGACCGGACGCGAGCCGGACAGGATCGGCAAGGTGCTCTGCCCGTTTCACGAGGAGACCGGGCCGAGCCTGCAGCTCTACCCCGACGGCACCTTCTACTGCTTCGGCGCGCGCTGCAAAAAGGGCGGCACGATCTTCGACTTCGCCGCCGCCCTGTGGGGCACCGGCACCCGCGACCGCGACTTCCTGGCGCTGCGCCGCCGCCTCGCGCGCACCTTCGGGCTCACAGCACCTACTGGCGCATGAGTAATCCGCCTGCCAGCCTGACGATCAGTGCCGGAGTACGAGTACCGCCCGCGCTACGGTTCGCCGAGCATGAGCGAACGTCGCACAGTCCCACTCGCAGTCAGCCTCGACGGTCGCCCGCTCGCGAGCGAGACGACCTGCATCTGGGCAGGACCCTACGTGCTGACGATCGCCACAGCGCTGCCCGACCATGCGCTCGCGATCGAGGTTCACTCCACCTTCGTCGGCCACCAGGGTGTGCCGACGGGCGTCACCCACCTGACGCTCGGGCCCGTCGAGCACGACCCCGTGATCGCGCAAGTCGAGCACCCGCACGCGAGCCTCGACCCCGTGCTCAGAGCCAGGGAGTGCGCCTACGAGCACATCCAGATCGTCCTTTCGACGCTCAAGGGCCTCGGATACGAGGCCGCGATCGACGTGCCCGATGACGCCTTCGAGGACCTGGAGCGCGTAGAGCCCCGCTGACCTCCGGGCGCTGCGTGTCCTGCGAGACTGCCAGCTCTCATCGCCGAGCCGATGTTCCCTCCGATGATCGCACGCTGCGCGTGCGTGACGGTCGGGGAACGGCTCTCTGCACCGGCAGGGCTGCCTACCGAAAGGACACGCGCGATGGCGCCCGCAGCCACCAGTTCGCCCCGACAGACCCAGCGCACCTACGCCGGCATCGGCTCCCGCGCCACACCTCCCGCCGTGCTCGAGCAGATGACGCGCGCTGCGCGCTGGCTCTCGGCTCGGGGCTGGGTGCTGCGCACGGGCATGGCCACCGGCGCCGACCAGGCGTTCTACCGCGGCGCCAGCGTGCACGGGCCACTTGAGCTCTATCTGCCGTGGCCGAGCTTCGAGGCTCGCGCCCGCGCAGCGATCCCCAGCGCAGAGCAGCTCGTGCTCGGCGAGCCCACGCCCGCAGCCTGCCAGCTTGCGGCTAGCTTTCACCCCGCATGGGATCGGCTGACGCGGGCCGTCCGCGCACTGCACGCACGCAACTGCCACCAGGTGCTCGGCGCTGACCTGGAAAGCCCAGCGCGCTTCGTCTTGTGCTGGACCCCTGACGGCAGCCTTGACGGTCACGGGCGGCGCGTCGGTGGGACCGGCCAGGCGCTGCGCATCGCTCACCATCACGGCATCCCCGTGTTCAACCTCGCCCGTCCAGAGCACCTGCGGCGACTCGCCGACGCCATGCGATGACACCACGCTCCTCACACAGTCACATATTCACTAAAACGAAAGTGTGAATGGTGGGGGCGCCGGCAGCCCCGATTATCGCACCCCTACCGGGGTGCGGAGGGCCGCCTACCGGCACCCGCACCGAGCGGGAGCCATGTCTCGAAAGGACACTCGCCGTGTACGAGTCCTACAACGCCGCGATCATCCTCTGGCCCGCCACAGCACTGCCCGCAAGCCTCGCAGCAGAGCTGCACAGCGCCGGTGTCGACCTCACCGCAAAGAAGGTGAACAACGGCCGGCTCGCCGCGAAGCGCACACCCGAGGGCGATGTCGTGCTCGACGTCACGTTCGAGTCCTGTCAGTGGGGGCTCGACGGTATGGAAGCAGTGCTCGCCAGGCTGCGACTCGCGCGCATCTCCTACGTCGCCTGGGATGTGCGCGAGGGCGAGATCGCCGGCACCGGCCGCGCGTTCGAGCCCGATCGCGGGATCGAGCGGTACTTCAGCGTGATGGCCGACGGCGAGCCGATCCTCACCGCCAGCGACCTCGCGGAGTTCGAGGGTCGCTTCGGCACCGCCGAGGCGCTGCTCGAGAGCATCCGCGGATGGCTGCGCCTGCCGACGCCGGAGGACCTCACGGACCTCGACCTCGATGAGCTGAGCATCTCGATCGTGCCCGACGACGAAGAAGACAGCGAGACCGAGCTCGCCCTCGCGCAGGCATCAGGCGCAAACGGTGGTGATGGCGCATGAGTCCGCTCACCCGCGTCGGCACCGGCCGCTATCGGCACGGTCGCCTTGGCGTCGAGGTCGAAAAGACCACGATGCCCGACACGCCCTGGCAGCTCGCCGGCCCCGACCCCGACGGCAGCGGCGTCGTTCACGCACGCACGCTCGGCGACGCCCGCGCGTTTCTGCGCGAGGTCGAGCAGCAGAGCGACGCCACCCGTGAGCACCCCGACGATGGCGGGGCCCGGCGGGCTCTGCTTGCTCTGCATCGTCACCTGTTTCCCGAGCGCTACGAGGACGTGGAAATGTACGAGTGGCACTCGGGCACGATCGAGGACGTCGCGGCGATGCTTGAGAGGGCGCTGGCGGATGAGCCCCGCGCGCAGCTCTCACCGAAGTAGCCGGCGCGAGAACGGCCGGTCGTGCGCTCCCGCGGCGGCGGAGCCCTGACGACCCCAATGCTGGCACGCCTACCGGCGTGCTGAGGGGTCGCACAGGGCCCGCCACCGCGGTTGGGCTCGCGACCCTCAATGGAGGACCAGATGACCAGCGACACCCAGATCAACACCGACGACCAGCAGAGCGCGCAGAGTTCCTACGCGCTGTGTGAGATCCCGATCGATCACATCGTCGTTTCGCAGAACAACCCGCGCAAGCACTTCGACCAGCAGGAGCTCGAACGGCTCGCGCACGCGATCAAGACCCGCGGGTTCGATCACCCGCTGCTCGTTAAGCCCACCGACCGTGACGGCTACTACGAGCTGGTCGACGGCGAGCGGCGCTGGCGCGCCGCCCAGCTCGCCGAGGTCGAGGTGGCGCCCGCGCTCGTCAAGGCACAGCCCGAGGCGCCCGGCGCGGACCTGCTCGACGCGATGCTCGCCAACGGGCTCGGCGTCTCGCTCGACCTGCTCGAGGAGGCGCTCGGCTACCAGACGCTGATCAGCGAGCACGGCTATACCCGCAAGGGCATCAGCGAGGCGTTCAAGGTCCCGCTCGCACGGGTCCGTGAGCGGCTGCTGATTCTCGACCTGCCCGAGCAGCTGCGTCTGCAGGTCGCCGAAGGCGTCGTGCCGGTGATGGCCGTCAAGACGCTCGCCGCGCTCGCGCAGATCCACGCCGATCTGGCCGCGGTCGCAGCCAGGCGCGTGCTCGACGGACCCGTTCATGAGTGGGACGGGCCGACGAGATGGGAGGACCTGGTTGCAGACCCGATCTCGGTCCTCATCGGGGAATACGAGGAGCAGCTCAAAGACCTGCCCGATGACGTGTTCGTCGCCGGCGCCAGCTACCCGATCGCGCGGTTCGAGCTCGAGGAGAAGGCGAGCGCGAACCTGGCCAAGCTGTGCGAGTTCCTGTCCTGCGAGCCGGAGCAGTTCAGCGTGCGCTTCGATCGCGAGCTGCTCGACCAGGCGCTCGCGCTGAACGCCGCTCATCGCTCCGCCAACAAGACCGAGGCGATCATCGTCGGCGCCGACGTCGCCTGCCAGCTCGCCGCCGACAGCATCCAGACGGCCCTGAAAGAGCAGCGTGCGCAGGCGCGCGAAGCGCGCGAGGACGCCGCCACGCAGGGCGCCGTCGAAGGCGCGCCCGGTGATGACGGCGAGGGCGAGGGCGACACCGAGCCGCTGTCAGATGTCGAGATCAAAGCCGCCAAGCTGGCCGCGAGCGAGGCGAGCCGCGAGCTGCGCAACGAGACGATCACCAGGAACCAGCGGCTCGGCACGACGCTCGTCAACAACCTCGCCAAGGTCAAGGTCGACGAGCGGGTGCTGAAGATCCTCACCGCCGCGCCGATCGCAGGAAACCTCGGCGAGATCGCCGCCCGGGCGCCGCTCGCGTTCCCCGGCTGGGCGGAGCTGACCACGCTGAAAAGCAAAGCCATCAAGGCCGAGTACCCCAACCACCAGCAGGCTGAAGGCAAAGCACGCGAGTACCTCGCCGGTGCGAACACCGCCAGCGAGATCGCCGGTCGCCGCCCGCGCTGCTCGCGGCCGCCCGCTGGGCCGACGAGGACAACGCGATCGCGAGGACCCACGCGAGCAACTACTCGCTGCGGTTCACCAGCTACACCGGGGAGCGAGGCGTCCCGTGGGGCGAGGAGGTCGAGGACCTGCTCGACGAGATCCTGATCGAGAAGCTGCCGACGGACGTCAGCGACTCGATCAGGGAGGCTAAGGAAGACCGCGAAGCCAAGCGGGCAGAGGAGGAGCGCCGCGAGCGCGAGCGCGACACCGTGGTCGCCGCGTTCACCGAGCGGGCGCCGAGCCTCACGTGCGATGAGCGCCAGGAGGAGATCCAGCGGCTGCGCAGCGAGTACGGGTTCCTCGCGGTGCCCGCCGAAGTAGGCCGGCGGCTGATGGAGCTCCCCGAGCCCGGCGCCCTGGAGGAGCCTGCGGACGAACCGCAGGGCGAGGAGTCGCCCGAGGCGCACGCCGAGGTGGCGCTCGCCGCCTGAGCAAGCACAGCGTTCGGCGGGGCGCCCGTGGTGCTCCGCCGAACGCCGCTTTCTCTTGCCAGCGCCGTGCAGGGCCGACGGCGGTCATCTTCAAGTCTCACAGGAGAAACGATCATGGGTTGGACCGGAGGACAGCTACAGCGTCCGTTCACCTCGCTCGCCGCGATCGAGTTCGAGCTCGGCGCCGAGTTCGCAGCACGGGTCATCGACACCGTGCGCTACGGCAGCGTCATCTACGCCGCCGTGCGCTCGCGCGATGGCAAAGACGTCTGGGGGTTGGTGCTGCTCGCCGAGCGCCGTGACGGGATGCTCTACACGAAGCCGATCAGCGAGGACATGGGACCAGCCGAGGACCGCTGCCCGGCCCGCATCCTCGACCAGCTCACCGAGCCGAGCAACACCTACGCTCACGAATGGCGCGAGCGCTGTCGCGCTCGTCTCGCGCAGGGTCGACCACGCAAAGGGCAGACGATTGCTTTCGCCAAGCCGATCGCGTTCACCAACGGGAGTCACACAGTTCCTTCACCTACAACGGCGGGTCGCGGTTCCGGGCCGCCAACGGCTGCGAGTGTCACATTCGCTGCTGGCAGGAGCTCGAGTTCACCGTCGCGTAGCCACCGCCCGCCGTTGAGACTGCACTCAGGGCTTCACTCGCTGCTCGGGCCGTGGTCGTGCCCACCCCTGAAGGCCAGCAGACCGGCTCTTGAGGCGGGTCAAGCCATGCGCTTCGCGTCGCCTGGCGGCGATCCCACAGGGACCTGGCTTGACCCGCCTCGCCGGCCTGCTCAGGCCGGGGCGTGCCCGACCCCGACCCCAAGGAGACAGCGATGGACAAGTCCACACGACCCAGCGGCCTGCTCGTCCCAGCGCACGTGCAACTCGGCAGGCCACGCGCGGTTCACTGCAAGCGCAAGCGCCACCACCTCTACATCGGGCGCCCCTCGAAGTGGGGCAACCCGTTCGTGGTCGGCAGACACGGCGCGCGGGGCGAGTGCATCGCGCTCTATGAAGCGTGGCTGCGCGAGAACACGGTGCTGATCGCTGCGCTGGATGAGCTGCGGGGGTTGGTGCTCGGATGCTGGTGCGCGCCGCGCGCCTGCCACGGCGATCTGCTCGTGCGGTTGGCGAACGCGAGCGCAGTGGAGCGCGAGCAGTGGCTGGCGCTCGCCGCATAGCTCGGCTGGCGCGGATCGGGCTGCCGGCAGCCGCGAATGATCGCACCCCTGTCGGGGCGCGGCGACGGCGCCACCGGCACCCGCACACCGCGGGCGCCACAGCCACGAGAAAGAGGTGAACATGAACGCCACGAGCACCGCCGCAATCAGGCACAACGAGAGTCACACAAATCTCATCTGCATGTGCTGCGGGCATATTCAGCCCGTTTCGCGCGACCAGCTCCCGTCACGCTGCGAGTGCTGCCGCGAGCCCTTCGCCGGCCACGGCTACCTGCTCGATAACACCAGTGACGCCGAGCGGCTCTCACAAGAAGTCCTCGACAGCCACTCCATCTCACACGCAAACGGTGCACTCGTATGAGCGCGCCGGCTTCACCCATCAACATCAGCTACGGCGGCCCGCCCGTGAAAGTCGACGGGCGACGCATCACGCGCGAAATGTACGTCCCCAACCTCGGGCGCAACGACCCGCTGGAAGCTGACGACTGCCCCAGCAACGTCGCCGCGGCCCTGTTCGAGCAGGCCAAGACAGCGCGCGCTCTCGTGATCCCCGAGGGGCTGCGCGCCGAGTGCTGCGGCGATAACGACGCTGATGGCGGCGGCTTCATCCTCGCCGCCTATCCGACGCATGGGTCAGCGGGTGCCACCTGCGGCTGGCGCGATGTCGAGAACATCGTATGCGCCGAAGGTGATCCGCGGCCCGACAACGACCGCGGGCTCGTCAAAGAAGCGCTGCAGTTCATGGCCAGTGAGCTGAACGCAGCCCTGGGCATCCATGCCGGGCGAGCTTCGAGGAGTTAACACGAGAGTCCTATCACACCCCTCCCTGAGAGATCGGCTTACGCCTTCAAGCAATTGAGAATCGCCCCTGCGGGGCGCACGGATTTCACATTATCAATTGCTTGACTCTCCTTCCGGGGCGTGATGAGCAGAGGGCAAGTTCACAAGCTCACCACACAGAAAGGACATTCACACAATGAGCCCTCGTACAAGATCACGCGGCGCGTCCCCGGCGCAGATCAACTACCTCAAGGACCTCGCCTCGCAGACCGGCACGACCTTCACCTTCCCGCGCAGCGGCTGGCGGGCGGGTCGGGAAATCGAACGGCTGACGGCGCTCAAGGCGCGGCGCGGACGGTATCTGGAAACCCCCAGGCAGGAGCTCGACGAGGCCGAACTTCCCTACGCCACCGAGCAGAAGCCGGGCGAGATCATCGGCTACGGAGCCACCGCGCGCCGCTCAGAGCCGGTCCTTCCGGTCAGCGCGCCAGCGCCGCGGCGGGCCGAGGCGGAGCCCTTCGAGCTGGGGCGCTACACGACGAGCTCAGGTGAACAGCGGGCGCTGTACGGCATCCGCGTAGACGGCAAGCCGAGGATCATCGACGCTGCGGCCGAGCGGGCGGGGCGAATCTACACCGTGGAGGAGGAACTCCACGAGAAGGGCGGCTATGGCGAAGTCAAGGCGCTGGTAGCTGATTACCTGGAGCAGGCTGAGCAGCTGGGGCGCATCCCGATGGCTCACATCAGCAGTCGGCGCGGGCGGGAGACCGCGAGTGTTTAGAGGGCGCGAGCATGAGTAGCGATCCCGAGGTCATCCTCTTGATCACTGAGTGCGCCAGCGAGGACTCGCTGGCGCACGAGCTTCTCCTTGACGGCTACCGGCTGCTGTCGCGCCGCGCCTGGAGCGGGGCGCACACTCGTCGGAAAGCGTGGGGTGGACCTCATCATCCTCACCCCGACTTCACAGCAGGCGGTCAGGCTCCACGAGCTCCGCGCCCGCGAGAC
>CAWHSI010000007.1:0-5373 GCA_963831995.1 uncultured Solirubrobacterales bacterium
GCTGGTCGCCGGCGCCGGGTATGGCGGCCTGGAGACGGCGCTGGCCCTCAAGGACGCGCTCGCCGAGCGAGTCGAGATCACGCTCCTGACGCCGGCGGTGGACCTCACCTACAGGCCCCTCTCCAGCGGCGCTCCGTTCGTCAGAGAGCCGGCGCGCACGATCGACGTCCACCATCTGGCCGCTGAGCGAGGCATGCGGGTCGTGCTCGACGAGCTCGTCAACGTGCAAGACGACGAGTGTCGGGTGCTGACGCACGATGGCGAGCTGGTCGACTTCGACGCGCTTGTGATCGCCGTCGGCGCGCACGAGCGAGGATTGGCCCCGCCGCTGATCACCTGGGGCCAGTATCCGGACCAAGCCCAACTCGGGGCGCTGCTCGACGATCTGGCCGCCGGTACGGTGAAGTCGGTCGCGGTAACATCCCCGCGGGAGCGGGGTGGCCGCTCGCCGGCTACGAGGCGGCGCTGATCCTTGCCTGGACAGCGTCACACCTGGCGCCCGCGCCTGTCTCGGTAACGGTCATCACGGCCGAGGAGCGGCCCGCTAGCGGCCTCGGTCCGCAGGCCGCCGACTGGGTGAGCAGGACCCTGGCCGACGCAGGCGTAGAAGTCTTGAGTTCGAGCGTGACGCACAGTTTCACCGCAGAGCAGGACACCCATGACCGCGGCGGCGGCCATACCGTCCGGGTCACCCTGGGCGATCCAGCCCACGAGATCACCGTCGACCGTGTGCTCTGCGTCCCGGAGAGCTTCGGTCCCGATGTGTCCGGTCTGCCGAGTGCGCCGCATGGGTTCCTGCCGACCGGCGTCGACGGGCGCGTCGTTGACAGCGACCGGGTGTGGGCGCTCGGCGACGCGACTCAGAGAGCTCTGAAGCACAGCATCATCACCGCCGCCGAAGCGGACGCCGTCGCGAGCTCGATCATTGAGACGCTCGGTCTGGGCGAACCGTCAGGGGCGTCGCTTCCCGCGCTTCACGGCATCCTCGTCGACGCCCCCGAGCAGCGCTGGTGGGACGCCAACTCCGAACACCTCCACGACGAGCAGATGGCGAGCAGATGTCTGTGGTGGCCGCCCGAGGAAGCTCTTGGAGCTCACCTCGCGCGGTGGGCCCACACCCACGACCACGCCGTTCATGCGGAGATCCCCTGGCATCCAAACGGGCTGCCCGTGATCGTGCCGGCGCCAGACAGCGACCCGATGAGCGAGAGGCTGACACTCGCCGTTCATCCACAGTCAAAAGACCTGCTGCATGACTCCCAAGGCCGCGAGCGCATGGCGATCCGCCGCACAGAGCACCAGATGGCAGCCACCGCGCACGAGCTCGAGGAAGAGCTACAAGCACTCGATAAGCACCAAAACACCGTCATCAAGCAGCTACGCGCGGCGGGCTACCTGCAGAGCCACCAGAACATCACGGGTGGGTAGCTCGCACTTTCCCGCACGTCGATTGCCGAAAAATACGGATGCGAGCGAGCGCGGTCGGCAGTTAGGCTCGCCTGGCAGATGGTGGGCAAGCTGATCGAGGGAGGCTGGTCTTGAGTGCTGTGGGCGTGCTGGCAGCAGCTGTCTTCAACCTGAATCACCCGGCCCATACGGTGGATTGGAGCTTCGTTCACCTGTCGGTGGCGAATGTCGTGGTGATCGTTTTGATGTTGATCGTGTTCGTCCTGGCGATCCTGCTTCCGTTCCCCGGGGCGGCCGGCCGGCAGGCGGCGCGCAGGCGCGGAGTCTCCTCATGAGCAGCGTCGCACCGGACCAGCCCGCCACGCAAGCACCGGAGAAATCGTGGACCGTCAAAGTTCGCGAAAAAGGCGTTGAGGCGCTGCCGCCCGAGAGGCTCCTGCCCGATGGCCAGCCGACGTACGTGGCCTCCTGGATCTACGTGTTCGGCGTGGCGAGCATCGCCTCGTTGATCGTGATCATCGGCTCCGGCTGCATCCTCGCCCTGAAGGGACCCGCGTGGTGGCATGAGACCGGGGTCGGGCATTTCTTCAACAGCATCCACCTATGGAGCGTCGAGCTGTTCTTCTTCGCGATGGTCGTCCATCTGTGGGGCAAGTACTGGATGGCCGCCTGGCGCGGGGGCCGTGGCCGGGTGTGGGTTACGGGCGCGATCGTCTTCCTGGTCGCGGTGCCCTGCGCGCTGACCGGGTATGTGTCCCAGCAGAACTTCGACGCGCAGTGGATCTCCACGCAGGCCAAGGACGCGATGAACTCGGTCGGCGTCGGCGCGTTCTTCAACCTGACCAACTTCGGGCAGATGTACAGCTACCACATCCTGCTTTTGCCGATCGCGGTCGTAGCGCTCGTGGGCCTGCATGTCCTGCTCGTGCGCCGCAACGGGGTCGTGCCGCCGTTTGAGATCGAGTCGAGGAAAGCGGCGCTCGCCGCGACGGCGACGAGTCCCGGCGCCGGCGGCTCACCCCCGCCCTCGCCGCCATCCCCCTCGCAGACTTCGAGCGGGGGGCGGTCATGAGCTTTCTGCGTCCGAAGGACGAGACCAAGCCCTGGAAAGGCCCCTACGCGCCCTACGACCTGGTCAAAGAGCTGTGCATCGCGGTTGCCGTCATCGCCCTGCTGGCTGTGTTGCTCACCGTCCTGTTCTCCTCGCCCGACGACAAGCCTTCGACGATCGCGCAGTGGTCGCACGAACTGCCGGCCGACTTCGCCACCACGGCGGCGCTGGAGCTCAACGGGACGAGCGACACCGCCGAATACGGCCCCCCGTACAACCACAGCTCGGGGAGCGTGCAGCACTTCCTCTTCCTGCACCCCCAGCGCTGGCTCGGCGTCAGCCATCCGATCGACACGGCCGACGACTATGTGGTCAAACCGCTGGAAACGATCCCGAACGACCCGGCGCTCCGCAGCGCGCTCGCCGAATACAAGGCCGCGCCCGCGACGCAGAAAGCGGAATGGTCCGCCGCCTACGCCAAGCCGCTTGAAGAATACGCGGCGGCGGCGGAAGAAAAGAAGACGCCGCCGAGCACGGTGTCGGTCGATCAGACCACGGGCGCGGTGACTGTGCATACCAGCGGCGCCGGCCCGGTGCCGACGATGATGACCGCCCTGCAGAGCCTCGCCCAGAGCGGCGGCCTCGAAGGGGGCCTCGTCTCCAGCAGCCAGTTCTTCCAGACCGACTACACCAAGCCGTTGCTGTTCATGGCCGACGGCGGGCTGCTGACCGAACGTGCCGAACAACAACACCTGCTGGGCGAGCAGTGGGGCCTGATGAACGAGACCGGCAGCTACCCCGGCCAGCCGTGGCTGTGGCTGTATGCCCTCTGGTATCAGGTCGAACCGATCAAGTCATCTTCGAACGCCGACATCCAAGTGCTTCTCATCATGGGCTTGCTGAGCCTCGCGTTCATCTGCATCCCCTTCATCCCCGGCATCAACACCCTGCCGCGCAAGATCCCGATCTACAAGCTGATCTGGAAAGAGCACTACCGCACGAGTTGAGCGGCGCGTAAGGCGCGCGGCAGGTGGGCACCCGGCGGCGAAGCGGGCACAGCGCGAGTATCCGCGCCTTGGTCAAGGAGTCGGAACTTTTCGCCGATAACCGATAGGTGGAACGAGGCTTTCCTCATCGGCGCTTTCTCCAAGCAGTAGCTGCGGTCGTGCTCCTGACCGGCATGTGCGGGCTCTGGATCGGACTGCGCGTCGGCGGCGCCCGGGTGACGCTGTGGGTCGACGACCTGGCCACGCCGCTGGCGGCATTGATCGCGTGTGTGCTGTGCTTTCGCGCCCGCGCTCGACATAGTTGGGCGGATGCGTCTGTTCTGGACGCTGCTGGGGTGCGCCACTGCCTGCTGGACGTTTGCCGAGGTCCTCTGGGGCTACTACGCGCTGATTCTCGACGTGGAAGTGCCCGCGCCATCCTGGGCGGATCTCGGCTATCTCTCGGCGATCCCGCTCACGGTCGCGGCGCTGGTCGTGCACCCGGCGACGAAAGGCAGCGGAACACGCAAGGCGCGCTCGGTGTTCGACGGGCTGGTGATCGCCACCGCGCTGTTGTTCCTCAGCTGGACGCTCGTGCTCGGTCCGTTGTGGCGCAGCGCCGACCTCAGCACATGGGCGGGCGTCGTGAACCTGGCCTATCCGTTTGGGGACGTGGTGATCGTGTTCTTCATCGTGCTCGCGATCCGCGGCATGACCGGTCAAGGCCGTCTGTCGTTGTGGTGCCTGCTCGGCGCCCTGCTGGTGATGGCGCTATCGGACAGCACCTTCACCTACCTGAGCGATGTCGCCAGCTACAGAGCTCGAGCGGGCACCTGATAGATACCGGCTGGATCGCGGCATATCTCGGGATCGCACTGGCCGCCTTCAGCTCACGGCCAGCGGTGCCGTGGCACCGGCGGTCGAGGACTCGCAAAGCCATCGCTCGCGTCGCTTATAGCCCCACTATTGCCGGTGCTGCTCGCGCTGGGCGTCGCGGCCGTGGAGATCAGGCTAGGCCATCACCTCGACCGCACGGCGTGGCTGATGGCGTTCGCACTGATCGCGCTGGTGCTGGTGCGCCAGGGGTTGATGGTGCTCGAGCTGCTAGGGCCGGGCCGCGACGCGGATGCCGGTCTGATGCAGCGGCTTACGCATGCGGCTCTGGGTGGGGCTGGGGGCGGGGAGGGACGAGGTTCCGGCTATGAGCCCCTTTGACATGAGCGCGGGACAGTCCAGCCGCGTGGGGTTCGCGCCCGCGAGCGGTGTACCGGACGTCAAATGGATTGCACCTGACAGGCCGTCCTACCTGCCGCCGCCGATGTCCAAGTCGGCGATCCGGGAGCGCAGCGAACGCGCGAACGCCATGATCGTGATCGTTCTGACCTTTGCCTGCACCGTCCTCGCCATCTTCGATCTGTTCCTGCTCGCGTCGGGCTCCTGAGCCGGAGCCGAGCTCAGTCGTCGGTGTTGATCAGCTTGCGCTTCAGCGCGTAGTTGACGAGCTCGGCGCGGGTGGAGAGCCGCAGCTTCTGCTGGATGTGCGAGCGATGAGTCTCGACGGTCCGCACTGAGAGGAACAATTGCTCGGCGATCTCAGAGTTGGTGTGCCCGAGCGCGATCAGCCGCAGCACGTCGACCTCGCGCTCGGAGAGATCATCCGGTGGGCCGGGGGGAGGCTCCGAGGCGATACGGGCACCGAGCTTGGGGTTCAGGTAGCTCTCCCCGGCGGCGGCGTTCCGTACCGCTTCGACGAGCTCGTCGTCAGCGGCCTCCTTGAGCACGTAGCCAAGCGCTCCGGCGCCGAGTGCCTCGCGGGCAAACGCGGGCTCCTGCTGCATAGTCAGCACCACGATCTGCGTGTCGGGAGACTCTTCCCGCAGGATCGGGATCGCCTCGAGGCTCGAGCCACCCGGCATGTTCAGATCGAGC
>CAWHSI010000008.1:0-25041 GCA_963831995.1 uncultured Solirubrobacterales bacterium
TCGGCCAGCCGTCACGGCTGAAAGGATGTCCCGTTGAGGGAGCAGCGCGACCGTGAACGTGACACTCGACCCGACACAAGAGCCGATCGACTTGTTGCCGCTGCGGCCTTGGGAGGTCAGGAAGGTACGGGCGCGACTGGCGGAGATGCAGAGCGAACCGCCTGCCCCGACGCGCGAGGCGCGAGCGGTGCTCGAGAACGTGATCGAAGCTCACCGGGCGGCGCTGGCCGAGTATGAGGCAACCCCGCGGCTCGCGCGGCTTCGGCGCACCGATCGACGCCTCGCCGCGATCCGCACCCGCCGCTCGCGTCAGGTAGGCGGAGTGCGGGCTGTGCCGAGGAAGGACGGGTAAGCCCGCCAGCCCGGAGGGTGGTGGGCATCGATCAGGGCGTCGTCGGGTGGCTCCAGTACCCGTACACGCAGCGCGTCCCTTCGCGGCTGGGATCGTGGGTGTCGTGGATCACGCCGTCGATCACTGCGCACATGTGCCGTGAGACGCGCACGATGAGCCGGCCGCTCGGCAGCTCCTCGGCGCGCAGGTGGACGGTGCAGCCCTGGCCGATCTTCATGGTCGGCGTCCACGTCCAGCCGTGGTCGACCAGGTAGCGGTCGTAGACGCGGCGGTGGACACCGGCGCGTGGGCTGGCGTGAACGGGTGCGCGAGCGCCGTACCGGCGTTCGAGCTTGCGTCGCAGCCAGGGGTCGGCGAGCGTGGCCAGGTGCAGCGCGTCGTAGACCTCGGCGTAGGGCAGCTCGCCGGCGATGGCGATGGCGCGCACCACGCAGTCGCCGGTGGCGCCCTTGAAGCCGGCGGCCTGTCGGCCGCCGTCGTCTCGAACCCACATCAGTCCTCGCCCCCGCCGAGACCCGAGCCGGAGAAGATGATCGAGTCGTGACCGAGGCCGGGCAGCGCGACCCGTGGCGGTGCGCTCGCGGCCTGCAGACCTGTTGGTAGTCGGATGTTGCGCCAGCGCATCCAGCCGGTGCCGTCGATGCTGTCGCAGCCGATCTCGGCGGCGTAGGCGATGCGCTTGACGCTGTTGACGCGACCCATGTGAACCCACAGGCCGCGGCGCTTGGCTTCGCGCACGAAGGCGCGCGCCGCCGGCCCGAGCTTCCACTCGGTCGAGCCGCCGATGAACAGCGCGTCGATGCGCGGCCACACCATGCTCATCCACCGGCCCATGTGCTCAAGGCCGTCCTGCGCGACCAGCGCGACGGGCAGGCCACGGCGTGCGGGGCCACTCCACCAGCGCTCGAACTGTCGCGCGGTCGCGTAGGCATCGGCCACCACGTCGGGGACGGCAACGAACAGGCACCGCCCGCCGATGTGGTGCAGGCGGTCGAGCATCGCGTAGTAGGCGTGCGCGTCGAGGCGCTGAAAGCAGTCGTTGTCGGCGGCCCACGGCACGCCGCGCGCGATCGTCGCCGGCAGCGCGTTGTAGTGCCGCGGCTGGATGAGCCGCCCGAGATTCGGGTGAGCGTGCTCGACCATCTGCGGCTCGGCCTGCGTGGCGAGCAACAGCATCAGCACGCCCCCAGCGTCAACTGCTCATGGCCGCGGGCGTGGCCGCTGCTCTCAAGGATCGCGCCGGCACCTATCTCGATCGGGTCGAGGCTGCCGATGTGGAGTGACACGTCGGCGAGCCAGTCGATCGCCTCCGGCGATTTGAGGTCCCGGCCGCAGTCGAGGCCCGAGCGCATCAGCCGGCTGGCTGCCTTGCGGGCGGCGTTCGAGCGTTCAGCGTGGGTGGTCAAAGCTCGACCTCGCGCGGGCAGACCCCGAGCCCGTCTCGCGCGATCAGCGCGAGCACGTCGCTGTGAATCCAAGGTCCGGGCTTCTGCTCGCCACCCTCGGGCATCTGGCCGATACGGCGGGCGAGCCAGCTCGTCTCCCCGCTGATGTTTCCGCGCGTGTCGCGCTTGACGCGGCCGCAGCGCAGCGCGATCTCGCTCATGCTCAGCACGCCAACACGCAGCTCGCGTTGGACCGCTTCGCGGAGCCCGCGGTTGAGCACGATCGGGCTGCCGATCAGGCGCTCGTACTCCTCCCGCAGCCGTCGGGTGGAGAGGTTCGTGGCGCAGCGGGTGAGCGCCTGGGTGGTGAGGGATCGCGCCGGCTCGTAGGCTTCGACGGCGGCGACGACATCGCGGAACGACACGGCATCGAAGCCGAACTCGCGGCCTGGCTCGCGAGAGCGCGTCCAGCGCAGCTCCCCCATCGTCTCGAGCGTCGGAAGCTCGCGGATGCGGTAGACGTGGCCGTCGGCGTCTTTCACGGCATCGACGGCCGTTGGGGCATCGGCGCCCGATGGCGGCGGAGTGGCGTGGCGAGTGAGGTCGAAGTCCTCCCGCGTCACGGCGCGGCAGCGGCCCTTGGTGTCGTCGGCGAGGTACAGCTCGCAGACGATCTGCGCGTTCTCGGGAGGCTCGTCCGGTGCGAGATGCGCGACCAGGCGCCCATCGCTGAGGGTGCCGAGCTGGTAGTCGACGACGAGAGTGCTCCCGTCAGGTCGCTGGAGGCTGACGACCTCGCGCGTCTGCTGAGTGTCAAGCGCGATGTAGCTGCCGAGGCTTCGGGTGCGACGGGTGCCCGCGCCGGGCTGTAGAGGAGTTGCCTCTCCGGCGTGGGGAGGCGGTGCTGTGGTGGTGGTGCTCATGGTTCTCCTTCGCAGGGGTATGAGCCCGCCGGGCGCGGGCCGTTGCCCCGCTCCCGCGCACGCGCAGCGTGCGATCATCGGGAGGGGCGAGGTCCGCCGGCCGCGCTCAGGCGCTACGTCCACCGGCCAGCACGCGCAGCTCGCCGTGCCCGTCGGGCGCCAGGCGGTAGCCGACGCCGCGCACGGAGGTAAGCCAGCCGCCGGCGCCGGCGTCAGCGAGCGAGCGCCGCAGGCGGCAAGCGTGCGTGTCTACCGTGCGCGTGGAGCCCTCGCTGCGGTAGCCCCATAGCTCGCGCAGCAGCTCCTGCTTGGTGTAGACACGGCCGGGGTCGCGCGAGAGATGAACGAGCAGCGCGTACTCGAGACGGCGCAGATGAAGCGGGGCCGATCCGAACGTCGCCTCATGCGTCCTCGTGTCGATCCGCAGCGCTCCGAACTGGATCACGCCGGCCGCGCTGAGGATGCTGCGGCGCAGCAACGCTCGCACGCGCGCAAGCAGCTCTGCGTGGACGAACGGCGAGCGGATCACGTCGTCGGCGCCCGCCTGGAACGCGCGCAGCAGCTCGGCTACCTCGTCAGTCGAGCTGACCCACAGGACGCGCGCCCCTGGGTTGATCTCAGGATCAAGCTCGCCCGCGCGCAGCGCGCGTACTGTGTGAAGTCGCTTGGCGTGCTCGGCTGTCGGACCGAGGATGATGAGGTCGATCTCGCCCGCAGGCGACGACGCTCGAAGTCGCTGCGGCTGGGCGGTGCGAAGCATCCGGTAGCCGTCAAGCGCAAGCTCCTGTGCAAGTGAATCGTTCACAGGACCCTCGCCGATGACGAGGATCACCTCGGGACTGTTGCTCATTGCCGGTCCTCCAATCTGGACTCTGGCCCCGCCGGGTGCGGAGCCGCTGAGCCCGACCCCAGGCACGCCCTGCGGGCGTGCCACGATGCGGAGGGCGACGGCCTCCGACCTGGCCCCCGCGGATCGAGTCACCCACGGGGGCACGGCCAGCGCCGCGGACACGCTAGGCACCCGCGGCCACCTGCTCGGGCCGGCGACGGCTCCTCGCCATCGGGATACGCCCGAGCTGCTCGGCCTGGATGATGTAATCCGCGACGAGCGCCCTGACTTCGCCCGCGCCGCCCTTCTCGCACAGTTCCTCCTCGACTGTGTAGATGCGCCCCGCCTGATCGGCCGCCGCGTCGATGATCCGCGGCTTGCCGTTCACGCGGATGCCGTACAGCGCCCGCTGTTCCCCCGACTTCGTTTCATAGCGCCCCAGCTCGAACGGCTCGGCCTCCGCTCGCCGTGGCGCTGGCGCGGCGCACCGCGGGGCCGGGTCTCCGCGCCGTGCGCTTGACCCGTAGCCGCTGATCTCTCCGGGCTTCTGCTCGGTGGCGTAGGGCTGCTCGGCCGGGTCCAGGTCGAGCCGGGGAGTTTCGAGATAGCGCCCCCGCGTCGCCTTGAGTCCGTTCAGCCGCGCGATTTCACAACTCGCCTGCCGTCGAGTCCTGGGGAATGTGAACGTTGTTCCGGTCTGCTGAGCGAGCGCCTTGAGATATGAAAGCTGCTTAGGGCTTGCTGCGCTGGGTGCTGATGCGTGAGGGCTCATGGAGCGATATGCCTTTCTGTGGTTGTGAGCTTGCGAACTTGCCCTCTGCTCATCACGCCTCGGAAGGAGAGTCAAGCAATTGATAATGTGAAATCAGTGCGCCCCCGCCAGGGGGTGATTCTCAATTGCTTGAAGGCGTAAGCCGATCTCTCAGGGAGGGGTGTGATAGGACCCTCGTGTTAGGCGTGGGCGCCACCGGCAGGCACCACGAAGCGGCCGAACGACACGCACCACTTCCGTCCCGCGCTCATGCAGCGAGTGCGAGCCAGCGCTCGCGCTCGACCATGCTCGCGTTCGCCAACCGCACCAGCAGATCGCCGTGGCAAGCGCGCGGCGCGCACCAGCATCCGAGCACCAGCCCGCGCAGCTCGTCCAGAGCTGCGAACAGCGCCGCGTTCTCGCGCAGCCAACCTTCGTACAGCCCAATGCACTCGCCCCGCGCGCCGTGCGTGC
Source organism: uncultured Solirubrobacterales bacterium (assembly GCA_963831995.1). Taxonomy (GTDB): domain Bacteria; phylum Actinomycetota; class Thermoleophilia; order Solirubrobacterales; family Solirubrobacteraceae; genus Palsa-744. Next base: position 4,715 of record CAWHSI010000008.1, read on the forward strand.
CGACCACGAACGGGTTGCCCCACTTCGAGGGGGGCAACCATTTCGGGTTGCGCCCTACATAAACGTGGTGGCGCTCGCGCTTGCAGTGAACCGCACGCGGCTCGCCGAGCTGCACATGCGCCGGGACGAGTAGACCGCTTGCTCGTCGGGCCTGCTTGTTCATCGCTGTCTCCTTGAGGTTGGGGTTGAGCACGCCCCGGCCTGAGCGGGCCGGCTAGGCGTGTCAAGCCCTGTCCCGGAGGGATCGCCGCCAGGCGACGCGAAGCGCAGGGCTTTACGCGCCGTGAGAGCCGGTCTGCTGGCCTACAGGGGTGGGCTCGACCCCGACCCGGAGCAAGCGGCTCATAGGCCCCGGCGAGCCAGCGGTCTGCGGGTACTACGCGACGGTGAAGTCAAGCTCCTGCCAGCAGCGAATGTGACACTCGCAACCGTTCTCGGCGCGGAAGCGCGACCCGCCTTGGTAGGTGAATGAGCTGTGCGTCGCTCCGTTGGTGAACGTGAGCGGCTTGGCGAAGGCGACCGTCTGGCCCTTGTGCGGACGTGGCTTGGCCAGTCGAGCGCGGCAGCGCTCGCGCCATTTGCGTGCCCAATCGTTGCTGGGCTCGGTCAACAGGTCGAGGATGCGGGCTGGACAGCGGTCCTCTGCTGGTCCCATGTCCTCGCTGATCGGCTTGGTGTAGAGGATGCCGTCGCGGCGCTCGGCGAGGAGCACCAGCCCGAATACCTCTTTTTCGTTGCGCGAGCGTACGGCGGCGTAGATGACCGTGCCGTAGCGCACGGTGTCGATCACGCGCGCGGCGAACTCGGTGCCGAGGTCGAACTCGATTGCGGCACGACAGGTGAATGGTCCTTGTAGTTCTCCGCCGGTCCAGCCCATGATGCCTCCTGTTTGGTCGCTGGCCCGCCCCGGTGGGCGGGCGCTCCCGACCCCTGAGCACGCCGGTAGGGCGTGCCATCCTGGGAGGGATCGGCCGCCTACCGCTAAGCGCCGGGGTTCCTCCGTGCTTCCGCGCGTATGACGAATGCCGACGCTCGGATGTCGAGTGCCTGCGCGAGCGCGAGCAGCAGGTCATAGTCGGGGTCGATCTGGCCGGCTTCAAGAGCCTGGAGTCGGCTCGCGTGCACGCGGGCCGCGCTGGCAAGCGCCTCGACACTGAGGCCGCGTCGGCTGCGTTCGTGCTGAACGGCCTCGCCGAGTGCGTGCAGCTCTCGGGCTTGGTCTTCGCCGTGGTCGTCGATGCGGAGGGGTGTCGTCACGCCGCATCACCGGCTTCCGCGGGTGCTGCCTGGGTGGCGATCGGCGCGAGCGAGTGTCCGTCTCGTCCTCGCGCTCCGGCCTTCACCATTCCGGCTGGCTCGGTCCCCACGAGCGCGTAGAGCTCTGCTCGCGGTCTGGTTGGCCGGTGGGGAAGCTGGTCGGGGTTCGCGGCGGGGTGGATCAGGTATGCGCGCTTGGGTCCGACGCGGATGACTCGCGCGGCTCGAAAGCGGCCCATCGCGTGAATGACGACCACGTCGCCGGGGCCGGCGTCACACCGATAGAGGATGGTGCCTGGAGTGATGATCTCGTGTGGGATCGCGTCGTGTGTGGCCATGTCTAACGGCTCCCCTCGTGCCCTACGCGCAGGCAGGCGCCGGGCGGCCCGTCCACGTCGCCGACGATCTCGACGGACTCGTCCTCGTCCTCCTCGTCGTCGGGCGCGATCACGATCGCAAGCTCCTCGACGCTCAGCTCGGTGAGGCTGTCGGGTATCGGCAGGCGCAGCCAGTCCCGGATGCCGTCGATCAGCGCCTCGGCGGTGCCGTAGCGACCCTCGAACTCCTCGAGGTCGCTGGCGGTCAGCACCGGCTCGCCGTCGGTCATCACGGTGAACTGGCTCTCGATGCGCGTGGCGGGGTCGAAGGAGCGACCCGTGCCGGCGACCTCGCCCTTCTTGATGTCCCAGGCAACGTAGGAGATGCCGGCGAGCCGCAGCGTGGCGAGGACCGCTTCGAGATCGGTGAGCCCGCAGCGACGGCGCCCGAATGAGAGGTCGAGAACGAGCGTGTCGTCGCCGGTGCGCGATGCGGTGAGCCATCCGTCGTTCACCGTGAATGTGGAGAGGTTGACTCCCAGCTCGTGCAGCTCGTGTGCCACGTTCGCCGGAAGCGGCGTGGCTGGCCATAGAGTGAGAGTGGCGTTGTAGGACTCGTTCATAGCGAGCGGCCTTTCTGTTGTCGGGCTCCCGCTCCAGTGCGGGTGCCGGTGGCAGCCGTACGCACCCCGTAGGGGTGCGATAATGGGGCTGCCGGCGCCCGACCGTCCATGCTTCCTCAGTGGTGAATGTGTGACTCCGCGGTAGCGGCGTCGCGCCGCTGTCAGCGCGTGGGGGAGATGCAGTGCCGTGAGACGCGCTCGACGTGCTCAGGCCGGGCGAGGTTGAAGATGGCGATGCCGTGGTGGTGGGCGATGCGCAGCGCCTGGCCGGTCCCGCCGACACGTCGACCACGGCCGTCGAGGCTGCCGTCAGGCGTCCAGCACAACACAAAGCGCGCCGGGCTCGCCAGGTCGGCGCCGAGCACCTGATGGCAGTTGCGCGCGTGAAGAGCACGAACACCTCGGGTCAGCCGCGACCAGGCCGGGTGAAACTGCGCCGCCAGCTCGTAAGCCGCCGGGGTCGGCTGGCCGACCACGAGCTGCTGGAAGCCGCGGGCGAGCGTGCGGGCACCCGCCTCGAAGGCTGGCCACGGCAGGTAAAGCTCGAACGCCCCGTGCGCGCGGGCGCCGCGATAGAACGCCTGGTCGGCGCCGGCGGCCATGCCCGTGCGCAGCACCCATCCCTCGGCCGCAAGCCACGAGCCGCGCGAGTCATCAGGTCGAGCACGGGAGGCGGCGTCTCGCGCGAGCCGATGCCGGCGTAGGCTGGCGGCGCCTGAGAGGGCGAGCTGGTGGTGTCGAGCGCCATCACGCTTCCTTTCGATAGGCGACCCCGCCCGGTGCGGAGCCGTTCCCCGACCAACCCGCACGCGTAGCGTGCGACACTCGGAGGGGACGAAGCCCGCGACCGACAGGGCGGATCGCTAGGGAGAACAGCGTGGGCGGTCGACCCCGGCGCGGCGTTCAGCGCTCGACTCGCTCCAGCTCCTCGAAGGCGTCGTCGGGAACGTCGATCCCGACGTCGTAACCCAGGCGAGTGAGGGTCTCCAGCACGATCTCGACATGCTCGTAGGCGCACTCGCGCGCCTTCAGCATCGGGTCAAGGTTCGCGCGCTCGTGCTCGACGGGGAAGATCACGGGGTCATGGCCGACAGGCCCGAGCGTAAGGTGCGTCACGCAGGTCGGCACCCCCTCGTGGCCGACGAACGTGGAATGGACCTCGACCGCGAGCCCGTGGTCGGGCAGCGCGGTGGCGATCACGAGCACGTAGGGTCCTGCCCATGTGCAGGTCGTCTCGCTGCCGACCTGGCGGCCGTCGAGCGTGACTGCCAGTGCGATTGTGCGCCGCTCACTCACAGCCTCTCACGGTATCGCCACGGGACGAGCAGCACCTATCATCGAGGCGCCACCTGCGTGAGCCCTGATCGCTCGCCTGTCGCGTGGAGCTCTTGGTCGGTGATGGGGCTCGGGGCTACACTTCGCTACCGCATCAGGCGGGAGTAGCTCAGTTGGTTAGAGCAGGGGACTCATAATCCCTTGGCCACAGGTTCGAGTCCTGTCTCCCGCATCGGAGGGACGATCTGACAGCGGGGAGGCTTCAGCCGCCGGGCGGGTAGTCGCGCAGCACGCGCTCGCCGCCGGCCTCGCGGTAGAGCGCCAGCCAGTCGCTCGCCATCCCGCGCTGCAGGCGCCCCAGGGGTATGCGCCGGGAGCAGGCCATCCGCGCGGCCCAGGTCTCAAGCTGATCCTTCTGCTCGGCATTGTTGGGGCCGCTGCGCGGCTCGGGCCACAGGTTGCGCGGATCGCGCGGCGCCCCGCCGATCGACAGCGGCACGAGATGGTCCTCCTCATAGTCGCGCGGAGACCCTGGCAGGTCGTAGGCCCGCATCTGGCGGAGCTTCAGCGGCTCGGTGAAGCTCTCAGGCGGGCGGACGGAGCGGCTGTACCCGGAGGCGCAGATCGTGGCGAGCGGGACGCCGGAGCGGATCGCGCCTGGCGTGCAGCGAGGATCGGGCAGACCGTCACGCTCGACGCAGCGGCCCTGGCCAGCCGCCGGGCGGGTACTCGATGGTTCGCTCTGGAGCTGTGGCGAGCCGCAGCCGGCCAGCACGCTTACCGTCACAGCGAGGGGCGCCAAGCGTGATCCCCTCATCGTGTAGGGGCCTGCATCTCTGCCGGGCGTCCGTGGTCAGCGGTCTGTGGCGTTGACATCAAGAACCTCCGTTGGGTCGCTGTGTGATGCCGAACGTCGTTGCCAGACGCTCGCGAACCTCAATGAACTGCCGCCCTCGCAGCGGCATGTCCGGAGATTGGCCGGAGAACCACATGGCGGCGGCGAAGTCGAAGATCGTGCCGCCCTTGTGGCAGGCGCGGTCTTTGCTGTGGCGGCCGAAGCAGTAGAAGGTGCCGTCGGGGTAGAGCTGGAGGCTCGGCCTGCTCTCTTGATGGAAGGGGCAGAGCACCTTGCCTACCCGGTTGGGAGTGAGGCTCGCCAGGACGCGGACGTACTCGGCGGCCGGGATCGCGAGCAGCTCGCGGTCCAGCGCGGCGCGGTCGGTGCGGCTGTGCGACGCCCGTGGGGCGCACGACTGTCTCGGCTGGGGGTCGCTTGGAAGGCTGGCGGTCAGCTCCGGCAGGGCGTGACGTGCGTTGGCGTTGTGCTGTAGGAGCCTCACCGCGACTGGCGGTGTGTGCTTGTGGTTCAGGCTGGTCGGCGGCCTGAGCACTCGCACGATGTCCGCGCAGCCGGGCTCTCCCTCGAGGAGCACCGCGAGGCGGCGGTTGGTGCTCTCGACCTGGGCGCTGCTCGCGTGCTCACGCAAGCGCCAGTAGACGTGCAGGTGCCCAGCTGAGCCGGAGGCGACGATCATCGAAGGCGAGTGGGCGAAGTTCCCCACGCGCTCGCGGGCGCCGGGGTCATCACACTCGATGTAGAGCATGTGCGAGCCGCTGATCGCGCTCTTGTCGCCGTGTGCGCGGTCGCGCAGCGCGACGCCGACATACACGTCGGCACGCCCGGCCAACGCTGTGATGCGGCCGGCGAGTTGGCGGATACGCAGGACGGAGACGAAGCGCTGGCGCATCAGTCCCTGCGGTGCGGCGTAGCGCAGGTCAAAGAACTGGCTGGGCTGCGAGTCGCCCGCCAGCATCCGTAGATAGGTGAGCAGCTCGCTGGCGGGCGGCTCGGGGTGTGCGCTCACTCGCAGACCTCCGGGCTGAGAAGGGCGAGGTACTCGAACTCGCCGTTGAGCAGCGGCACCTGCTCGGGGTAGCGTGCCGCCCACGCCGAGCACTGCTCGAGCGTCAGCTCGCCGCGGCGCATCGCCGAGATCCGCTGGGCAACTGTCATTTGCCACAGGGCGCGCAGCCGTTCGTCGCGGGCTCTGAGGCTTTCGAGAGTGTGGTCGATGAGAAGGTGTTGGCTCATGGTCGTGTCCTTGGCCGTTGGGCTTGTGGCCCGCGCCCCGGTCGGAGCGCGGGCCGCCTGGCCCTAGAACTGGATGTCCTCCTCGGCACCCACGCCTGCCGCCACCGGCTCGGCTGCGTCGCTGGAGCCGTTGCCGTTGCCGTTGTTCAGGAACTGAACGGAGTCGGCGATGATGTCGACCGCCTGGCGCTTGCTGCCGTCCTCGGCCTCCCACTCGCGCCACTCCAGGCGCCCGTCGATCGCGACCGGGCGGCCCTTGGAGAGATACCGGGCGACGTTCTCGCCCTGGGCGCCCCACACGGTGACGTTGAAGAAGTTGGGCTTGTCGACCCACTCCTCGCCGTCCTTGCGGCGCGTGTTGCAGGCGACCCGCAGGTTGCACACCGACGTCCCGCTCGGGGTCGAGCGCAGCTCGGGATCGGCGGTGAGGTTGCCGGTGATGACGACTCGGTTGATGTTGTTCATTGCTGGTCCTCCTGTTTGGTGGTTGTTGGTGCTAGTGACGCAGCCCAAAAAAGACGCCGACCGGCGCGCGGAGCCGGAGCCCGTAAGGGCGCAGGGAAGCCCCCGACAGGGGGCCGAAGCGCTAGTCCGGCGGTGTCCAAAATGGGGCAAGACACGACGTGCCGACAACCAGCGGGGACTGCTTGAACAGCCAGTCGCCTCACGCTTTCTGAAGTGACCGTGGCCCGTTCTCGGCCGCTGTTTGAGCGGCATCGCCTGTGTCTCCTTGCGTATCGGGGCCGCGTCCTGTCGGCGGCCTTCGTGGGTTACTGACCACAACCAGCCCCGACCGGCCAACGAATTTGCGCAGGCGGCCGCATGGGCGCCGCGGCGCCGGAGACTCCCTGGTGCGTATCCGCGTGTGGAGGGCTCGCGCGGATAGCCGAGGGTCGAGGTCCTGAAAGTCGTTGGCCGGTTTGAGCCGCTGGGGGTCAGTACCCCCGATGACAGACACAGACCCACCGCGCGCCCGCCCGCTGAGGCGGGGGCGAGCCCTTCGATCGACGGGAGCGGCATGAGGATTCATGCGGTTGGGCGTCGTCCTGCGATGAGGCTTCTCATCTGCACCGTGGCCGTGCTCGCGCTGGCGGGTTTCGTCAGCGGCGTGGCGCCTTGGTGCTGGACGCAGGCCGCGCGTCTGATCTCGCTGCACGCGCCGATGCGCCTGCCGGCTGGGGACGCCGCGCGAGCGATGTGGCGGCTGGTGATGCGAGGCCGTTGGAGCACGCCATACCGTGCATTTCCGACGGCGGCTGAGCGCGCCGCTGCACCGGCAGCGCCTGCATACGTGCTCGTCGCGACCGGTCTCCTGGCATTGCTCGGCTGGGGGGTCTGGAGCGTCTACCGGCGGATGCGCTCGTGGCGCGCTGGCTCGCCGCTTGGCAAGGAGCAGCGCACTGTCGCGCGTCGCGCGGTCGATCGTGGATGGGTGCGCCAGCGCACCTGGGCGGTGCCAGCAGACGTGCGGCGACTGTGGGTCCAAGGGCCCGTGTCGGGCCGCCCGTATCTGGGTGTGATCGGCAGAGTGCCGGCACGGACGCTCGCTGCGGAGCTTGAGGTGCAGCCGATGGTCGTGGCGCCGCCGCGCGCGGGGAAGTCCAGTGGCTATGTGGTGCCGTGGCTGTTGGATCACCACGGGCCGGCGCTGGTGCTGTCGACGAAGCGCGACATTTACGACGCGACCGCGCCCTACCGCCGTGGCCTCGGGCGCGTGTGGGTGTATGACCCGTTCGGGGATCGTTCGAGCGCGGGCTTCACGCCGCTCGTGCCGGCGCGGACCTGGCCGGGCGCGATCCGCGCCGGAGAAGCGCTGGCCTCGGCTGCGCACCCGGACAGCAGCAACGCTGCCAACGAGTTTTGGGACAAGGAGGCGGCGAGCATGTTGGCGCCGCTGCTGCACGCGGCTGCGATAGCCGGCGAGAGGATGAGCGAGCTGGTGCGCTGGCTGGACGCGCGTGACTTCACCGACGCGATCGCCTGCTTGAAGGGCGCGGGCGCCTCGGCTGCCGCCGATCAGCTTGAGGGTGTCAGCCGCCGCGACGAGCGCAACCGCGAGACGACCGTGATGAGCGCCCTGAATCTGCTGCGCGCCTACCGCTACCCCCAAGTGGCCGCGCGCGCCGTCGGGGATCTCACACCCGAGCGGTTCCTCGATGGCAACGCCAACACGATCTACGTCGTCGCGGCCGGACACGACCAGGACGCGCTCCGGCCTGTGATCCTCGCGCTCGTCGCGGCGATGTACGAGGCGGCGATTGTCAAGGCGCGCAGAGACGGCGTGCTTGACCCGCGGCTGTTCATCCTGATGGATGAGGCGGCGAACATCGCGCCGGTGCGAAACCTCGCACCGTGGCTGTCGCAATGCGGCGATCACGGCATCGTGATCGCAACGATTTGGCAGTCGATCGCACAGATTGACCAGCGCTACGGACGCGCGGCCCGCGACGCGATCTGCGCGGCGTCCACAGCGCAGGTGTTCATCCCGCCGTTGGCTGAGCCGACGAGCGCGGGCTATCTCACGGAGCTGCTCGGCGAGGAGCCGGTCGCCAACGCCTCCAGTTCAAGCGGGCTGGCACGGCACACGTTGAGCGTTGGTCATCAGAAGGCCGGACCGTCGCCGTGGCTGAGGCAGATCGCCCGCGGGCGCGCGGTGCTCGTCTACCGCGACCTGCCGCCCGCGATCGTACGCGCGCCCGGCTGGTTCGAGGACCCTCGCTTCGCCGCCTACGCCCGGCTGCTCGCGGCACACGGCTGACGCTCTGCCGTCAACCTGAGTTCTCGGCATCGCGCCGTCGGGTGCCTGCTTCACATGGGATGCAAGAGCGACCTGCGAGACGGGAAGGGCTGTCGTCGCTCGTCCTAAGTAGTCGCGTTGGGGCTGGCCGCCGCCGCGCCCGTTCGCGTCTGTGAGCAGGAGCGACGAGGCGTCTGTGGACATCGACGACACCAGCGGAGACCTCTCGCCATGAGTCTCACGCGAGCGTGACCGCGGCCGTGCTGGAACGCTCACTGTCACGCGAATGCTCCGAGAATGGGTCTGCGGCGAATCGAACTCTTGATGCTGTGTGTGCCTTGCGCCGATGGACGCTGCGGTTGAGCTTTGAAGCGACGAACAGCACGGACCTGGCTCGGCAGCGCTTCGCCCTGCTCGAGCGCATCACGCTCGTAGGCTGGAGCCGTGAGCTGCTCGCTCGCGTAGAGCGCGCCGTGAGCGAGAATCCGGTACTCGCTGGCGCTGAGATCCGCTCGACCCCAGTACCCATACTGACCGCAGAGCTCCTCGCCGAGCGACGAGCCCAGGCAGACGCGGAGTAGGTCGCTCTGGGGCGCGCTCACGCGCCTAGAGCACACATCCGCCCGTCGATCGATACTGGCCGAGCCCGCGGAGCACCCCGGCCGAGCGTGACGAACAATCATGAACAGACTGCAACTGCCGCGTCTCTCACAGTTCCTGACCGTCAGGCTCGGGGACAAGGAGCGCTACTGGCGTACCCGGACGAGTCTCCTTCGAGCATCCGTCGCGGTCAGCCAGCGCACGTTCCAGCTTCGCGAGCTCATTTTCGCCGGGCGGGCGAACTTGAGCGGCCTGCGCCTCCTCACTCGGCAGATCCTGCTGCCGAGCGTTCTCGCGGCGGCGTCGGTTCTCGCGCTGCACTTCCTCGATCCGCAGTGGCGCCCGCTCATCGGCGATCTCGGCCTCGCGGACACGCAGCTCGGCGACGAGCTGGCCCGACCTGTCAACGCCAGTGTCTACGCCGTCCTGCTCGAGACCGTCGCCGGCGTCACCGGAGTCTTCCTCGCCCTCTATTTCACGGCGATCAACACCGTAGCGGCCACCGTTTACGTGGCCGTGCCCCACGATGTGCGCAGCCTGATCGTTCGCGATCGCCTCGGCAACGCCTACGTGCGGACCGTCGCCTACCTCACCGCCCTTGCGGTCTTCCTACTCGTCGCCCGTGCGAGCGGCGCGAGCCCGTACCATCTCGCGCTGCCGCTGATCGCAGCTCTCTCGGCGTTCGCGATCTTCGCGTTCATCCGGCTCGGGCAACGCGCGTTCTACTTCGCCGACCCCACCGTGCTCGTCGATCAACCTGCGCAGAGCTTCGCACGATCGCTCGGTAAAGCACGCGCGAACAGCTGGCGGGCGCTCGACGCGAGCGTTCAGGAACAGTGCCGCTCCCGCGCAGAGGAGGACGTCCACACGATCGTCTCGCTGCTGGCGCTCTCTGCCGCGCAGGCGCACCTCCGCGGCGCGCCGCAGACAAGGGTGCTGCAGCGGATCGGCCTGGTGCTCGGCTTCTACCTGGAACGCAAGGACTCGCTGCCCACGCGTAGCCGCTGGTTCGGCGAGCGCTACGAGCACAAGCAGTGGTTCCTGACCGAATCGACCGAGGTCACGATGGCCACTGAAAACGAAACGCAGCTGCAGCCCCGCGTAGTCCCGGACCGCGAGTGGGTCGAGCGCACGCTGCTCGACGCGGCGATCGAGTGCCTCGCCGACGACTTGCGTGAGGAACGTGACGCCGACGCGACGACCGTCCTCGGTCAGCTCGCCGTGCCCTGGGAAGCGTTCGGGTGGAGCTGGATGACGCGCGAGGGTGCCCATTGGACCGAGCGGATCACCTCGATCGTGATCGACGAGCTCACCGCCCGGCCCTCGGCCCAGCAGGCCAGCCCTCCGGTGGTGCTAGCCGCCATCGACACGGCTGGATACCTGCCGATCGCGCTGGAGCTCGGCCTCTACAAGCGCGTGACGGGCCTCCACGCGGCCGCTCTCCATGCGCGCTGGAGCGCAACTGACTGGGCGCAGGACGGGGCAGCCTACGCCGCCGGGCTTCCGCTGCGTGTCACCGAGACTCTCGAGGAAGTCGGCGAAAGCGCCCGCTTCGAGCGCGACGCTGGCGGCGCCGTTCGTACTCCCGGGTGGTACGCGGCTGAACTGGCGTTCAATAGCCTTGCCTGGGCGCTGTACGAGCAGCTCCACGGTTGTCTTGATTTCGCCGAGGCGTGGTTTTTCGCCGCCGCCGACCGCCTGACCGAGGCCGGTGCCCCCGACTGTGCCGGGGCGATCCTCGCGCGCGGGCTCGAGCACGCCTGGAAGCTCGCCCGCCACCTGCCGCATTTCGAGGAGCACGCCAAGGCCCTGCTGCCGGATAGCCCACTCATCGGGCTGACCCGACCGGAGTGGGATTGGGGGTCGCTTCAGGGTCGCATCGAGCAGTTTCGCCGCGCGATCCTCCGGCGCATGGCGGCCTCGATCCCGAATCTGCTCGACCAAGGCACACGGGCAGACGTTCCCGACTACCTCGGCCAGGCGGTGCACCGCTCCGGCGAAACCTGCTTCGAGGCGCTTGAGGAAGGGAATGACGAGCTGCTGGAAGCCATCTTCCGGCCCTACTTTCTCGGCGTCCTCAGAACCGTCGATCGCCTGCGCCCGCAGGTCGCCGAGTGGAGCGATGTGAGTACCGCCTTCGCGTGGATGACCGAGCCGGTCATGGACCTGGTTGATCTGAGCGGCTACGCGATCATCTTCGCCGCCTACTACCGGCGCCCGGAGCTGTGGGACCAGTTCAAAGAGGCCTGGGATCGCTACCTGCAGGGTGAGCAGCGATCCGCGCGCCTGCGCGTGCTCGCCGCTGCCTGCGCGTTTCACTCCCGTATGTTTTCGATCTCTCCGCGCGCGACGCTTCGCACCCGCTGGGAGATGAGGCTCACCCAGTTACTCTCCGAGATGCCGCGGCAGGCGCCGACGACGAGCTTCGGCGAAGGGACGGTCGAGCACCCGAGCGCCCTGATCCGGCGCCTGACGCCGTCCTTCGGTGGCCTCGGTATGACCGTGCACGCGACGGATGTGTTCATCGCGCGGTATGTGGGGAGACTTGAGGGCGCGCAGGACCTCGACTTCGGGAGCGTCAGAGAGGACCTGCGGGAGCTCGAGGGAGAGGAGGGACCGTGAGCCAAGCGGCACGCGGCGCCGGCCGCATCTCGCGCGCGTACTTCCCGAGCCGGGAGGGACAGCTCTCCCCGCCAGGCGGCAACGCGTTCATGTTCGTGCGCGACGTGCCACTCGGGATCATGCCGAGTCGCCACGACGACGGCGACTTCGCAGTATCGCTCGACCCGTCGGACCCCGTGCTGCAGGAACGCATCATCGCGTTGCTCGAGATCGGCCAGTTCTCGCGGTACGGACTGCAGGAAGCGGTCGTCGACTTCGTCGAGACGCTCGCGCGGGACATCGCCTTCTCCGGGGAGTGCTACTTCGAGGTCTCCGACCCAGAGGGTTCGGAGGGGGCACGCACGCTGCTGATCCTCCCCCCGGGAATCATCCGCCGTCGTGGCGCGAGCTACCTCCAGGTCATACCGGAGGCCGACCGCCACGAGGGCGAGCCGGCCGAGATCGAGATCCCCGCCAAGCGCATGTGGCACATTACGCTGCCACCGGCGTTGGGCAGCCCCAAGGAGCACCGCAAGCTGCTGCGCGAGCTCGAACAACTCGGGATGCCGGTCCCTGGCTTCGCTCTGGACGCGGATCACTTCGGCGCCGAGGCTGGCTTCGACTTCGCCACGAGTCGCCGCGCGATGGATGTCGCAGTCGAGCGCGCCACGCGCCGCTGGGGAACGATCCCGAGCTTCCAGCGCGTGAACGGTACGACCGAGTATTACTTGTTCGCGCGGCGTCTGCAATGGAACCGCGCCCAGGCGCTGCTGCGCGAGCACATCCTCGCCGCGCTGAACGTGCTCCTCGGTCGCTTCGGACTCGGGCGCCTCGACGTGCGCGGGCTCCCGAGCGCAAGCGAGCTGTCCCTCTCGATCGACCGCCTCCAGCGCGGCGAAATCTCCGTCGAGGAGGCCCTGGCGAGCGCTAGGGTCTGAGATCTCGCCCACCGCGAGCGCGCGCGTGTGAAGACGTGACCTGACAACTCCCGTCGGGGCTGGTGGAGGCCAGGACGATCGGGGAAAATGTTGCGAACTGAAACCGCCCGGCGGATCAAATGCACATCTCGACCACTCAGCCCGCCAGCCTGCTGCTCGTGTTCCTCTCGAGCGGCGATGACGTGCTCGAGTTGCGAGAACTCGTCTACCGCACGGTCGAAGACGCCGTCAACCCGGTGCTCAGAACGCGAGGAATCCCGGTCAGACTGGACCTCGACGGCTGGGATCGCACGCCTGCCCACCGTGTGCCGCCGGGGGAGACCGTCAACACCGAATTCGTCGGTCGCGCGTGCGCCTCGCATCTGGTGCTCGGGTTGCTCCACGAGAAGCTCGGTGAGGGTACCCGCGAGGAGCTCGAGGCCGTGCTCGCGAAGGAGGACGTGCAGCTGTCGGTGATCTGGTGTGTCGAGCGTGAGGCGGAGTGGCCACGGACGCCTGCCGGCCAGTGGCTCGGCGAACGCCAGCAGGAAATCCTCGCCGACCGCGCCGGCGTGCTGGGCGGCAACGGGCCCGCGGTCGCGATCTTCAAGGTGCTGCTCGACGCGGCGCTGGGCGCCGCCGGACTCGATCGGAAGGTGCTCGTGCATGAGCAGCGCTGAGCCCCCGATCCTCATCGATGCCCGGCTCCGCGCCATGCTGCTGTGGGAGGAACCGTGGTTGTGGTCGCAGGACGGCGGTGCGGAGCAGTGGCTCCAAGTACTGCGCCTGGAATTCCCGCGCGTCGGGATGCTGGAGCACGAGGACGCGCTGTCCTTGGCCGCCCATCTCGCGCGCGCTGGCATGCTCGACGACGCAGCGACCGCGCGGTCGCTGAGAGCGCAACTGGAGGCGATCGGCGACACCGGCCGGTTGCTGGCGGGCCTCATCTCGCTGTGGCTCGACCTCGAGGACCGTGATCGCACCGCGGGGACGCTCGAGGAGGTCCGCCAGCTGATCGACCGGGTCGAGGACGAGGATGTAAGGGCGCGCCTGCTGCTGCGCCTCAGTGCCTTCGCCCGCCGCGCAGCCATGCCGGATACCGCCCGGGATGCGCTCGTGGCGATGATCACCGTCACGGACACGAGCACCCGCCTCGGCGTGGTCGCCCGCCGTGCGGCGGCCGCGCAGGGTATCGAGGTGCCGGAGTTCAATCCCTGGTCGGCGACGGATACGCCCGAGGATCAGCTGCTGAGCCTGCCGTGGGTGCGCTCAAACGCACTAGAGGCGGCGGCGGCGCTATCCGCCGAGCGCCTCGAGCACGAGCTCAGGGGAGTCTGGGACTCGAGCTTCCACATCGGGCGAACGAAGCTCGACGATCTACTTGCGGCCCTCGCGCAGGCTGAATGGTGCGGCTCGGTTGAGCTCCAACGCACGATCGCCCAGCTCGCCTCCTCGCACATGCTGCTCGCCGGCAACGAGCCGCCGCCCCGCACGCGCTGGGCGCTGAAGGCATGGGCGACCAGCGGTCCGGGTAAGCAGGTGGCCGCGGCGGTCAACGTCTCGGAGGACAAGATCGACGCGGCGGGCGCCGCGACACTACTCAGAGAAGTGCGAGAGGAAGGTCTGAGCGACGAGCGGGCATTTCTGGGAGTTGCGGCTGCCGTGTGGGACCTCCTCGACGACGATGGTGCGTCCAAGCTGTTGCAAGTGCTCGTGGCCTCGCTGCCGGCCCCCCAGACCCCGCAGATCGGGGGCCTGATCGCCAACCTTCTGTGGCGCTCACCCGGGGACTGGGCGGCGGCGTTCGCGGCAGCCGACGGGTCGGTGCGAAGCGCAATGCTCGAGCCACTGGATCCGCAGCATGTCGATGCGATGCCGGCCCGGCTGCGGGATTCGGTGATCGCGCACCGCCGCGAGCACTCTGAGGAGGGACCGCTTGACGCGGCGCTCGCGATAGTGACGGACGAGGGGCTCGTGGGCGAGCCCAAGCTCTCGCCGCCCGCGGCGCTCGAGCTGCTCAGCTGGCGGAGGGACGCCCTGCCCGCAGAGGCGATCGCCAAGCTCGTTGACGCCGTCGCGGGCGCAGTGCGGGCGACCCTGCAGAAGGCGGCGGAGGGCGCGTGGGACATGGGCGACGGGCAGACACATCTCCTGGGAGACCTCGCCTCCTACCTGCCGAGCCGCCGGGAGGACGTGATCGACCTGCTGCTCGAGGTCTGCCGCAGCGAGCATGCCGCGGCTGCGTGGCAATTCGGTGCGCTCGAGGCTCTGATGCTGTTGCGCCACGCCGGACACCTCGACCAACAGGACCTTCATCGCGTTCGCGGTCTCGACATCGCACCGGGCCGGGCTCTGTTCGGAGAGGACATCGGCGCCTCGCTGTTGCATGCGGCGCAGCTCCGCGTCCTCGCGGACAGCCTGTTCGGAGAGGACATCGCGTGGCTAGCGACCTGCGCCCGGGGCCCGGATGCTCAGTGCCGCCTCGTAGCGATCGCGGCGCTCGCAGACATCGGCAACCTGGGGATCCCCGCGGTCCAGTGGACGCTCGTCAGCGGCATGTTCGACCCGAGTGACGAGGTGGCAGCGAGAGCGATCAACGGCTACACGCTCGCCGAGGGCGCGAGCAGCGACGCGAACGCGGTCGTGCGAGCGCGCCTGGTAGCTCTCTACGAGAGCGCGACGCGGAGGCTGCGCCAACAGGTGGTCATCGCCGCCAAGCGCTGTCGCGAGCTGGAGCTGCAGGAGCTCCTCGCGGCGGCTGCAAGCGACCGGGCATGGACCGTCCGCCGCGAAGCGGCCGACGGCCTTTGACAGCGCGATCCGAAGCACAATCACACCAGTCGACGTGGAGCTAGACCTCGAGCTGGGGATGGGCGTCTCACAGGAATGGGTCGAGCACGTCTACGAGGTTCCAGAAGGTCAGACTGACATGCCTGTCCATTCTGCGACCCCTATGCGACTCACCGTGAGCGGCTATCAAGAAACGGCGTGGCGCCTGCCGCCCGACTGGGCAGCGGCGCCGGCGCACGCCATTCGGGATGAACCGAATGAGGGAGAGCGCTCCTCTTGCAGGCAAGCAGCCAAGCTCATGTTGAAGTCAGCGCTCCCGGTTAGGACGAGCAACGAGAGTCCTCCATGCCTGGCGCTCGCTCTCGCATTTCACGCGAAGCAGGCGCCGGGCGAGCCGATGCAGCAGCCGTAGGTAGACGACACGGGCCTCGCGAGCCTGTCGGCGAGCGTGCGGTGGCTTGAACGCTGGCGGGCGCGTTGGTCGGCCGCCGCCGCGCGGCCTTGCAGAAATTCGTTGGCCGGTTTGCGGTGGTTGAGGTCAGTAACCATCGATGACCGACAGAACCACATCGTCAGGCCGCGTGGTCGAGCGCTCCAAGTCCGCTCGTCGCGGCGGCCCATCGGGTCGCCAGGCGGTCGGCGACTATGTTGGGCAGCCGGCCGGCGATGCCGCCCAGGCCGTGCGCCGCGCTGGGCTGCGCCCGGGTCTCGACCGCTCGTTCGGGTGTGCGGAGGAGCTGATCGGGCTCGTCGTGGCGCAGGAGCCGGCGGCCGGCAGCAGCATGGCTCGCAACGGGATGGTGACGCTGTACGTCGCCGCACCGGGAAGCGAGCCAATCGACGAGGGGACTGACGCGGCGCAGGTCGAAAGCGGCGGCCGAGAGCCGGCGGCGGTCGCGTCGGTCGAGGTGGAGCAGGCCGAGACTGCGAGCGCGCCAGCGCGAGTGCGGCGACGCAAGCGGGGCCGTGCCCGGCGAGCTGCGCCAGTGGTCGATGCTCCGCCGGCGCCCGCGCCTCTCGATCGCGCTTCGGCGTCCGAGCTGCCTACGGTGGTGCTCGCGCAGCCGGCGGTTGAGCCGCCGTCGGAGTGGCAGCCGGAGCCGGGCGGGCCGGATGGCGAGCCGCTCGGCGACGAAGCGCCAGAGGAGCTAGGCGAGGAGGCGGCGGCGGACGAGGAGTTCGTGGTGCATGTGGAGGATGTGCTGGCCGGGCGCAGCGGCCCGGTGCGGTGGCGCGGGGTGTATCCGCGCCCTCGCGCGCTCCGCGAGCTGGGCGCTGGCCGCAGTGTTCGTGGATGGTTGCGCGAGCATCGCCTGGCGGGCACCGCTGTCGGCGCGGCGATCCTTCTGTGGGCGATTGTCGGCTTCGCTTCTGCCCTGGACGGCCAGCACTCGCACACCCCGGCTCGGAGCGCGATCACGCGCAGCGAGCGGCCCGCCACGATTCATCAGACGCAGGCGTCGAAGCGAGCGCCTGCGCCCAGCTCGAGGACGCTGCGCGCGGCGCCGCGATACCCGGCTCGCACCGCGCAGCCACGTCCTGTGTTTCGCGCCCGGCGGCGGCGCCCGGCAGCGGCTCCCGTCAGAGAGACAGTCGCGCCGCCCGTCGCGCCAGTCGGAGAAGCGCCCGTGGCTCAAGCGCCACCGGCCGCGGCACCAGCGCCACCGGCGGCGGCGCCTCCCGCGAGCGATCCGCCAGCGGCGGCCCCGGAACAGACGGGAGGGGGTCCGTTCTCGCCATGAGCTTGCAATCGAACACAAAGGAGGTGAGGCCAGTGATGGCGCTCACATTCAGATGGGCGCTCGCCTGTCGAGAGAGAAGGCAGGCGGGTCTGCTGCTGGCCGTCGGTGTGCTGGGCGGATTGGTGATCGGGGTCGCCGTGGTCGTGGTGTTCCCCGACTCGCACGCGCACGCGCTGAACGCGGCAGGTGCATTTAAAGGGACACCGATCACCGGGGTGCAGAACTTCGTCGAAAAGATCAAGGGCAGCCTGGTATGGCTGGGCGGCACGTCGATGAGCCTGGTGATTGCAGTCGTCGGGATCATGTTCATGGCTGGGCATTCGCGGGCGCACGACGTGGCGATCAAGACGCTCGTCGGGCTTGCGATCCTCGCGTCGATCAGCGGGATCGTCGCGTAAGGGGCGTGGGCGGGTGCTCTTTCGCCAACACGCACGGTCGCTGCCGGCCGCGGTTGCGGGCTCGCTTTGCCTGTTGCTCGTGTTCGCGCCGGCAGCCTATGCCGCGTCCGGCGGCGGCGAGGTTGCACCTTTGGCTTTCCTTGGCTTGCCGAGCTTGCACAGCATCATCGAAGCGATAGCCAAGGGCTTCTTCTCGGCGTTGGCGGGCGCCCTGGTGCCTGGGTTTCTCAAGCACGGCACTGTCGCCACGATCCAGCATCTCGTGGCGCTGCCGGACCCCGCGAGCTGGGGGCACGTAAGCGAACTGGAGAGCGACATGACCTACCTGGGAATGTCGTTGATGCCGGTGACGCTGGCGGTCTGCACGCTGCGCTACTGGATGATGGGCCTGAGCGGCGCGGCTCACCCGGTGAGCGCGTTGTCGCGCTGCGTGTGGGCTACCGGGGTGCTCGTGGGCTACCGCTGGCTGGTTGAGCAGGTCGTCGCGGCGACGAACACTTTGACGCACGCGATCCTCGGCTTCCCGGTCGTCGCTAACGGCCTTGCGAGCATCATCACCGTCCTGTTCGGCGGCGCGCTGCTGCTCGGCGCGGGCGGGGTGTTCGGCGCGTTCCTGGTGATCGTCGGCGTCGTGTTCGCTGCCGGACTGTTCGCCTCCGCAGAGGCGTTGACGGTGCTGTTGGCGCTGGTGTTCTGCGCGGGGCCTCCGTTGATTGCGCTTGCGCCGATTCCTGAGCTGTCGCATCTGGCGAGAGTGTGGGGTCATGCGCTGATGGCGATCGTGCTCGTGCCGATCGGGTGGACGATTCTGTTCGCCACGGCGGGCGCGCTGACGCTCGACGCGACCAGCTTCACCGGCGGCGCGGCGGGCCTACCGGGTCATGTCGCCGCGGCGTTTGCGGGGCTGATCACGTTC
This sequence comes from uncultured Solirubrobacterales bacterium, assembly GCA_963831995.1. Classification (GTDB taxonomy): domain Bacteria; phylum Actinomycetota; class Thermoleophilia; order Solirubrobacterales; family Solirubrobacteraceae; genus Palsa-744. The sequence continues at coordinate 22,980 of CAWHSI010000008.1, forward strand.
GTGTTTGCGGTGAAGCTGCCGCTGATGCTGTTCGGGGAGCTGCGGCACATCCTCGGCGGTGCTCTGCGCGGTGGCGGCAGTGCCAGTGGCGCGCAGGGTCAGAGCACGATGCCGGGCGCGGAGCGGGTGCGCGCGGCGCACGCGCGGCTGCGCAGCGTCGCCTCCGAGGGAGTCCCTTCGCTGGGGCGTAGCGCGGGTCGTGCCGCTGGTGCGATGGGCGCCCCGGAGGGCGGGCCGCTTGGCGCGGCGCGCAGAGGCTTGGCCGGCGCAGCACGCCGCACTGGGCTGGTGTCCGGCGTGACACCGGGCGCGGCCGGCGGGATCGGCGGGATGGCGGCCGGTGGCGCAGCTGGCGCGGCTGTGAGGGCGGCGGGCGGTCGGGGTGGGGTGCGCGAGCGTCTGGCGCGCGCGCGGACGATCATCGCCAGCGCCCCACGCGAGGCGCGGGCGGCGATGGCGGGCAGCTCGCGTAGGGCGGCCCGAGCGTCAGCGCGGAGCGGTGCTCGAGCTGGCGGAGCTCGCGCTTCGGCCGCCACTGCGACTGGCAAAGCGCCCGCGCGAGCAGCCGCTCGGAAACCGCCGGGTGCCGCGGGTGGCTCTGTCGCCGTGAAAGCCCCTCGCCGTGCATCGGGTGGGGCGTCGCCTGCGTCGCGGACGGTGCCGCGCCCCCAACCACCTCGGACTGCAGCCGCCGGCCCAGGACGCTCGGCCGGCGCGGCGCAGAGCACGACGCACCCGGGCCGCAAGGTGACGAGCAGCGCACAGCGCAACGCGAGCGCCCCGGTGCCGCCGGCTCCGAGGCCGCCGACGGTGCCACCGGCCGGAGGTCAGCGGGCGCCGGCGACGCGTAAGCCGCGAGGGGGGAGGGCACGGTGATTCACCGAACGTTCCGGTCTCTGGATGAGGCGCCGCGGCTGGTGGCGTTCACGATCAAGCAGTGGGCGGTGCTGATCGTCGGCAGCGCGGCGGTGCTCGGCTTGATCCACCTGTCGCATTTGCCGACGAAGCCAGCGATCACGCTCTGCGTGTTCGTGATCGGGCTGCCGGCGGCTCTGACCTATGTGTCGGAGAGCGGGGGCCTGCAGCTGGGGGTGCTGCTGCGCGAGATGTGGCGCTGGCGCTGGAGCCGGCACGCGCTGCCGCCGGCTTCACCGGAGCGCCCGCGTGCCCGCGGACTGGTCGTTCTCGCCAGTCTCGAGGAGCCCGGTCGTCAAGCACAGGGAGCGCACGATGATCCGTCCTTGGCGGAGCTGCTGTCCGAGGAGCGCTGGGGCTGATGCCCGGCACGGCCACCGCGGGAGACCTGCTCGGGGTAGCGGCGATCGAGCCGGACGGGCTGCTTGTGCGCGAGGACGGCACCTATGTCCGGGCGTTGGAGGTCGGCGCTGTCAACCCGCTCGTGCTCGAACCGGCGGAGGGCGAGCGCGTGTCAGCTGCGTTCGGGCAGGTAGCGGCGCGGCTGCCCGACCGCCAGTCGCTTCAGTTCTATGTGCAGGGCACGCCGCTGGCGCTCGATGAGCTTCTCGCGGAGGAGACGCACCACTGCGAGCAGGCCGCGGGCGCCGGCGAAGACATCGGCGAGCATGAGCGTGCGCAGGCGATCCGCCGGCTTGGGATCGCCCAGGAGCAGTCCATCCGTACCCACGCGCTGACGGTCGCGCCGCTTGCGCTTCGCTATCTCGTCGTCTGCCCGTGGCAGCCGGCGAGCCGCGTGCCCTCGTTCGCGCGCGGGCGGGCGCTTCGGGTGAAGGCTGATGCGCACGAGCGGGCACGGCGCGACTCGTTGCGTCATTGCGAAGGGGTCCGCGCGGACCTCGAGGCGATGGGCGTTCCCGGTCGTCTGCTCGCGGGCGCCGAGCTGCTTGATCTTCTGCACCGTCGCTTTGACCCAGACGGCGGCCTGGCGGGTGGGCTGCCAGCGAGCTTCATGTCGCCGCACGTGGTCGCGCCGCTCATCGCGGGGGAGGGCGCGGAGGCGGCGAGCGACCGCGCGCAGCGGCTGGCCGAGGCGATCTGCGCCGTGCCGGTCGGCCTCTGTGACCGCAGTCGCATCGCTTTGGGT